>NZ_JBLVRT010000002.1:0-557286 GCF_048286975.1 Bdellovibrio bacteriovorus
GCGGTGGTGGTGGAATATCACCGTAATCTTCTGGCATATTTGGCGCTGGCACATAGCCGCCGTCGCCGCCAAAATCATCAAATGTTGGAGGTGGTGGGAACGAGGGACTGCTGGAGCCCCCACCGAAACTGGAACCACCGGATGAACCCGAACTGCTGGCACTGGTTCCAAATTTAGGTTTAGCACCAAACATGGCGCGCTTGCGATAGTCGTAGCGTGGACGATCTTCAAGCAAACCCAACTCCTGAGATTCGGACGGCAGATTCTTTGCCCCACGATCCAAGGATTCGCGGCGCGCACTTTCGGCCGCATACACTCGACGCTCCTTTTCATAGGATTCGTCCCAGCGTTTCTTAGCAGCCGCATCAGCCTGAGCTTCAGGGCCGTCTTCAGTCATAACAATCGATTTTTTGTTTTTCTTGTACTCTTCAAGCTGGCGGTCTTTCTGACGTTCCCACTGCTCTTCTTCTTCGAGGTAGGCACGCTCACCCTGCTGACGAGCCTGTTCAAAGCGATCCTGCGCTTTATGATGCTGAGCAAAACCCTTTAGACGAGCCTCTTCCGGGCCATCCCCCCAAGCGGAGGAAGCAACAAAACTAAGCAGAAGAAGTGAGGTCAGACGCCCTGAAGGTTTCATTCGTACTTCCGAGTCTATCAGGGCTCCCGCTTTTTTTTGAGCAAACAAAAAAGATGCTCGACCTTTGTCTGTTTTCTCAATAACGTACCAACTTGCCCCTAAGGAGTACTATGGACGCATTGCAGAGCATCGGAGTTTTCGCAGCACAGACCTTCTTGATCCTTTTTGCCGTTATTGCGGTGATTTTGGTCATCGCCCTGCTGGCTGCCAAGGCAAGTCATAAATCCGAAATCCAAATCGAACTTCTGCACAAGCGCTACAAGAACTTCCGCCATCTTCTGACAGCTCACACGGTCACCAAGTCCGAACGCAAAGAGCTCAAGAAAAAGTTGAAGGAAGAACGCAAAGCCCTTGAATCCAAATCCAGCGACGGCGACAAAAAGATTTTCGTTATCGACTTTGAAGGCGATGTGAAAGCCTCTGCCGTTGAAAACCTGCGCGAAGAAGTCACTGCGGTTTTGACCCTGGCCACCCCGTCTGACGAAGTTGTCGTACGCGTGGAAAGCCCCGGCGGTGTGGTTCATGGTTACGGCCTGGCGGCAAGCCAGCTTTTGCGCATCCGCGAAAAAGGCATTCCACTGACTGTCTGTGTGGATAAAGTGGCTGCCAGCGGTGGTTATCTGATGTCTGTGACTGCGAACAAAATCCTGTGCGCCCCGTTTGCCATTGTTGGCTCTATCGGCGTTGTAGCCCAACTTCCAAACCTGCACCGTCTTTTAAAAAAGCACGATGTGGACTACAAAGAATACACCGCTGGAGAGTTCAAGCGAACTGTGAGCCTTTTGGGTGAAATCACTGACAAGGGCGAAGAAAAGTTCAAACAACAGCTAGAAGACACGCATGTATTGTTCAAGAGCTTTGTCAGCCGCTTCCGCCCGCAGATGAATCTGGCTGAAGTAGCCACCGGCGAATACTGGTACGGCGAACAGGCCCTGACAAAACTGCTGGTTGATGAAATCTGCACCAGCGATGACTACCTTCTGACCCTTTCTGAAAAGCATCAGGTAGTTAAAGTAAAATTTGAACACCACGAAAGCTTCAGCGACAAGCTGACCGGCGTTCTGGGCAAAGCCTTGAAAAAAGGCGCCCTTTCTGCTGTGGAAGAACTTGAAACAAGACGCTTTCTTTAAGAGGACTTAAATAGTGGCTATTCAACCAATACTTGAAGTTAAGAATCTGGAAACCACCTTTCACACAAAGATGGGTCCGGTCCGTGCCGTTAACAATGTCAGCTATGACATCTATAAAGGTCAAACCCTGGGGATCGTGGGCGAATCCGGTTGCGGCAAGTCTGTCACCTCTTACTCCTTGATGCGTCTGATTGAAAGCCCCGGCAAGGTCACCGGCGGGCAGGTCCTGCTAAACGGCCGTGATATTTTGAAACTTTCTGAACCCGACATGGCCGAAGTTCGCGGTGGCGAAATGGCAATGATCTTTCAGGAGCCCATGACGGCCCTGAACCCCGTTTTGACCATTGGCTTCCAAATGGATGAACAAATCATGAAGCACAAAAAGTGCGGACCGAAAGAGTCCCGCGAACGTGCCATTGAAATGCTTCGCCTGGTGGGCATCCCTTCCCCGGAAGAACGCTACGAGGCTTACCCTCACCAGTTGTCCGGCGGTATGAGACAAAGAGCCATGATCGCCATGGCTCTTTCCTGCGACCCAACATTCCTGATTGCCGACGAACCCACCACGGCGCTGGACGTGACGATTCAAGCCCAGATCCTGGAATTGATACAAGGTCTGCAGGAAAAACTGAACATGACGGTTCAGTTCATCACCCACGACCTGGGTGTTATTTCTGAAATTTCGGACCGCGTGATGGTGATGTACGGTGGCCAGACTTGCGAACAAGCCGATACTTCCGAGCTGTTCCTGAATCCAAGCCATCCTTATACAGCAGCCCTGATCTCTTCACGCCCGAAATTTGGTGAACGCGTCAGTCGCTTGGCGACGATTGAAGGCTCCGTTCCGGCTCCATACGAATTGCCGAAGGGCTGTCCGTTTGTAAACCGCTGTTCTCGTGTGAAAAGCGAATGCGCCGGCACCAAGCCGCCTTTGGTAGAAATCAGACCGGGTCATAAAGTGGCCTGCTTCAACCCTCTTTAAGGTTCGGGAATAATAAAGATGAACGAAATCATTCTTGAAGCCAAAAATATCAAAAAGCACTTCCCTATCAAAAAGGGTCTGTTGTTGCGTGAAGTTGCCAGCGTTAAGGCCGTGGACGACGTTTCCCTGTTTGTACGCAAAGGTGAAACCCTGGGTCTGGTGGGCGAATCCGGATGCGGAAAATCCACTTTAGGCCGTACTCTGATCCGTCTTTACGAACCCACCGCCGGTGACATCAACTTTGATGGCCAGGACTTTCTGAAACTTAAAGGCGAAGCTTTGCGCAAAAAACGCAAAAACATGCAGATGATCTTCCAGGATCCATATGCGTCTTTGGATCCACGCATGACCGTGGGTCAGATCATCCGCCAGCCTATGGACATCCATAATGTCGGCACTGCTGAAGAGCGCACTCAGCGCGTTCTGGAACTGATTGAAGTGGTGGGTCTGCGCAAAGGTCACGTGAATCGCTATCCACACGAATTTTCCGGCGGCCAGCGCCAGCGTATTTCCATTGCTCGTGCCATTGCTTTAAATCCCGAACTGATCATCTGTGATGAACCGGTCAGTGCTTTGGACGTTTCCATTCAGGCGCAGATTCTGAATCTACTGAAAGACCTGCAGGAAAAGCTGAAACTGACTTATGTGTTTATCTCCCACGATCTTTCCGTGATCGAGCACACTTGTGACCGTATCGCCGTGATGTACCTGGGTAAGATTGTCGAAATCGCCCCGCGGGATGAACTTTTCAAAAATCCTCAGCACCCGTACACGCAGGCTCTGATCGGCGCGATCCCGCGCGTGGGTCATGGCAAAAAGAAAATGAAAAAGTCCCTGGGTGGCGAAGTGCCAAGCCCGATCAACCCGCCTTCCGGCTGTTCTTTCCATACAAGATGTCCGTACAAAATGGACATCTGTACACAAAAGACTCCGGTTCTGGAAGGCCAGGGCAACCATCAGAAAGCGTGCTGGCTTGAAGCCGCGCCGAAGATGCCGGTTTAGTTTTAAAACAAAGTTAATCAACAAGGAGAAAGTGATGTTGAAAAAGTTTGCGAAAGGTCTCTGCGTGGTTGCAGGTTTGGGCATGACTGTCCAGGCTGTGGCAGCTCCGTCCAACACCGAACTTAAAATCGGTATCTCTCAGGAATTCGAAACCATGAATCCGCTGATCATGTCCATGTCTGCTTCTGCTTACATGTACCGCATGGTGGGCCGTTCTTTGGTGGTTCTGACTCCTGAAGGCAAATGGGTCACTCAGCTTGCCAAAGAAATCCCATCTTTGGACAAAGGCACCGCGAAGATTATCGAAGAAGGCGGCAAAAAGAAGATTGTAGCCAACTGGGAAATCATCGAAAGCGCAAAATGGGGCGACGGCAAACCGGTTATCTGCCAGGACTTCATCACTTCCCACACCATCGCGACCAGCCCGACTGTGAGCGTGGGTGAAAAAGAACAGTGGACTCAGGTGGAAAAGATCGACATCGATCCTAAAAACCCAAAGAAGTGCACATTCAAATACGAAAAAGCCAAATGGGACTTCTTCACTCTGGCTCAGTTCTTCCCGGTGCCAACTCACCTGGAAAAACCTGTGTTTGACAAATACTCCAAGCAAAAAGAAGGCTACGAGAAGAACTCCAACTATGTTCGCAACCCGACCAATCCGGGCCTTTACAACGGTCCTTATGTGATCAGCGAAGTGAAATTGGGTTCTCACGTTGCTTTCGCAGCCAACCCGAACTTCTATGGCAAACAGCCGAACATCAAAAAAGTGATCGTGAAGCTGATCCCGAACACCGGGACTATGGAAGCCAATCTTCGTTCCGGCACAATCGACATGATTTCCACTTTGGGTCTGGACCTGGATCAGGCGCTGGCTTTCGAAAAGAAAAACAAGTCTGAGAACCTGCCTTACGTGGTTCACTTCGTTCCGTCAGTGACTTACGAGCACATTGATCTTCGTTTGGACAATCCAATCCTGAAAGATGTGAATGTTCGTAAAGCGTTGTTGTATTCCATCAACCGTGACGATCTGGTGAAAGCATTGTTCGAGAACAAACAACAAGTGGCTTTACACAACGTATCCCCGAAAGATCCTTGGTTCACTGCGGATCCAAAAGAGATCACGGTGTACCGTTACTCCAAGCGTGAAGCTGGAAAACTTCTGGATGCTGCTGGCTGGACAATGGGCAAAGACGGCTACCGTTATAAAGACGGCAAAAAACTTTCCATCGTCTTCCAGACAACTGCGGGCAATAAAACCCGTGAGCTGGTTCAGGTTTACCTGCAAAACCAATGGAAACAGGCTGGCATCGAAGTTCTGATCAAGAATGAACCGGCACGTGTGTTCTTCGGCGAAACAATGTCCAAGCGCAAGTTCGAAGGCATGGCTCTGTTTGCCTGGGTTTCTTCTCCGGAAAACAGCCCGCGCTCCACGGTCTATTCCAAAGCTATTCCTAACAACAGCAACGGCTGGTCCGGTCAGAACTATCACGGTTGGACAAATGCGACTGTTGATAAAAACCTGGAAGCTCTGGATCTGGAATTCAACGCAAAGAAACGCGCGGACCTGGTTCATGAAATCCTGAAGCTTTACACTGCGGAAGTTCCGGTTTTGCCGCTTTACTACCGCTCTGACATTTCTGTAACTCCGAAAAATCTGAAGGGTTACAAAATGGCTGGTCACCAGTTCTACGAGACAAACAACATCGAAGACTGGAACCTGAACTAGATCCCTGATTTTGGAGGACCCCTGTTATGACTACATTCATCACCCGCCGCATTTTGCAGACACTCGCAGTGATAGTGATCCTGTCCTACGTGTGTTTTTATCTGATGAGCTTAATGCCCGGTGACCCGGTGGACATGATGGTGGCCTCCAATCCCAAAATCACCGCTGAAGACGTGGCCCGTCTGAAGTCGTTGTACGGTTTGGACCAGCCGGTCTATAAACGTTACGCCAGCTGGATGGGCTCCATCCTTCAGGGTGATCTTGGTTACAGCCGCACCTATCGTGTTCCGGTTCAGGAACTGATGGGTCCTCGTCTGTGGAACACCTTCCTGCTTTCTGCAATTTCTTTGACCCTTTCCATTGCCATTGCCATTCCTCTGGGCGTGATCTCGGCGCTGAAGCCGGGAAGTCGAACAGACTATATAGTGAATCTGTTCTCGTTCGGGGGCATTTCCATCCCCTCTTTCTGGCTGGCGATCGTTTTGATCATTCTCTTTGCCGTGAAATTCCCCATCTTACCGGCCGGGGGCACACAAACCATCGGAGCTTCCGATTTGGGACTTTGGGCTGATATCAAAGACCGTTCCATTTATCTGATTCTTCCCGTCTTGAGTCTGTCCATTCAACAGATCGGACGTTTCTCTAGATTCACCCGTTCCACCATGCTCGAAGCCATGCGCAATGATTTCATCCGCACGGCAAGAGCCAAAGGCCTTTCCCGCAAAACAGTGATCTGGCAGCACGGCTTCCGTAATGCCCTGATCCCGCTGATCACGATCCTGGCTTTGAGCTTCTCGGGATTGTTCTCCGGCGCCATCCTGACTGAGACTGTTTTTGCTTATCAGGGCGTGGGCAAACTTGTTTACGACTCCATCATCGGTAATGACTACAACGTGGCCATGATCTCTTTCGTGATTTCCGTCAGCATGGTTTTGCTGATGAATCTGGTAGCGGACATCATGTACGGCTTTGCGGATCCTCGCATCTCTTACCAATAGGATCATAAAGTATGAGCGAAATGACCATGAACGAAATTGAAATCGATAACAACCAACTGTCTGCCAAGGACCGTGCCGAGCTTGAAAAAGCCCAGCCGATGTGGAAGATGATCCTGACACAGTTTGTGGATCACAAACTGGCTGTGGCTGGCGCTGTGATCATCAGCATCTTCCTGCTGGTGGCCATCTTTGCCGGCACTATCCAATCTGTGACAGGACTGGATCCGGATGCCCAAAATGTCGGAAACCGCTATCTTGCGCCAATGACAAAGGCCTCTGTCGGCCTGGACGTGCGCGAAACTGAAATTGAGCGCTTCATCACCGACAATCCTGAAGCGGCCGATGTTGTACAAAAAGCCCTGGTTGAAAAAGGCATTGTGGCAGTGGCGGAAGCCGACGCGATCTATGAACTGGGTGCTCAGGAAATCTCCAAAGCCCTGTCTGATCTGAAAAGCTTGAACATCGCGGAAACAGCGGGTCTGGTTTCCATGTTCAACAACTTTGAAACCTTCCACCTGTTCGGCACCGACGAACTGGGCCGTGATGTCTTTATCCGTCTGGTTTACGGCACCCGTGTTTCCATGGGCGTGGGTGTTCTGGTGGCTCTTGCTTCTGCACTGATTGGTCTTTTGATCGGCAGTGTCGCGGGTTTCTATGGTGGCATGATTGACACCTTCCTGATGCGCGTGACAGATGCTTTGCTGTCCCTGCCGCACATCCCGGTTCTGATTGTTATCGCCGCAATTGATCTTTCCAAGATCCCTTGGCTGAAAGCTATCATCAGCACGTCCAACGAAAGCATCTTCAAGATGATCATCATCCTGTGCCTGTTTTCGTGGATGTCGGTGGCTCGTCTGGTGCGCGGAAGTATTCTGTCCATTCGTGAACGCGAATTCGTACTGGCGGCAAAAACCCTGGGCGCGAAAGACAGCACAATCATCATCCGCCACATGTTCCCGAACGTGATTGCCCCGATGCTGGTAGCGATCACTCTGGGCGTGGGTGAATCCATCTTGTTTGAAGCGGCACTAAGCTTCCTGGGTCTGGGGATCATGCCTCCGACACCAAGCTGGGGTAACATGCTGAACAATGCTCAAGAGCTGATTTATCAGGCTCCGTTCCTGGCGGTTCTTCCGGGTCTGTTGATTTTCCTGACGACAGTCAGCTTCAACTATCTGGGTGACGGCCTTCAGGACGCCATCGATCCCAAAGCGATCCGCCGCTAGTTCTTACTGAGGGACCGTCATCCACGGTCCCTGCGCTCTTTTCTGATAAAATTCATCCAGAATCTTTCGACTTTTCTTTTGCAAGTCCGGCGCCAGCCATGATTCCACGGCGCGCTGGTATTCACTGGTCAATGCCAGTTTTTGTAAGACTTGATCTGCTTTGCGAACAACATCGCGGCCCCAGGGATTTTTTGTGCAAGCCAGATAAAACACCGCCGAAGGGTGGGATTCTTTCACAATACGGGTTATCAGGGGTTTTGCCGGAAATATTTTTTCATTATAGGCCCGCACCACCGCTTCGTATTCGATCATGTAATCAAAGCGCTTTTTTTCCAGCATCTTCAGCAGCGAAGTGTAACCTTCGGTCACGTTTTTCTTAAGCATCAGATGTTTATCCCTTGGGGATACGCCTTTCACCAAGCCATCAATCTCGGAACCGTATGATCGGTCCTTCACAAAAAGGCCGGTCCATTTTTTCTTTTTCATGACGTCCTTCAAAGAAACTTCTGCAGGCAGCTCTTCAAGCATTTTTGCATTCGCTGTCACCAGCACATATTCATGGGGCACTTGAAACGACAGAGCTGAAAAGTAAGCCAACTTTTCCCTTTCAGGAGTTATGAGTGCAGAGCCTGAGCAGATGTTTCTGCCGAGCTTCCACAAATCTATGGTCTTGGGCATATCCGCATACATGTCGGTGAACTGATAGTCTTTCAAGTTGTCTTCCAAGACCCGGCGCAAACGATCCACCCGTCCCATGTTGGCATTCGCACCTTCACGTATGTAGTAGGGCTCCCAATCAGTGACCGCCCAGGGAACGGTGGTTTTCTCAGCAACGACCGGGGTGCCTTGAGCCCAGCCCTGTGTCAGTACAAATGAAAGGATAATGGAGGCCAGAGGTATCACGGCGCCCTCCTCTGGTTTTAATTTACTCCCCTGAGCTGACGGTACCATATGTAATTTGACCCTTCTTCGTGTTCAGCAGGTGCCGACAAAAGACTGATCAAGGATGTAAAAAGGTAAGATTCACCGCCCTCAAAGCCCCCTTGGATTGGAGCAAGCCCGGCATGGATCTTGTTATAGGGGCCTATAGATAAATGGGGTTGATATGAAAACCGTATTCTCTTTCTTTGCCACTATTATGTTCTCGCTTTCAGCCATGCCACAAACTGCTGCAGAGCTGACTTGCCGCGCCCAGGCCAAAGAGATGGCTCTCCAGACCTACTCTTCCTGCATTACTGAAGCGCGCAACACGCAGGTTGAGGAAATCCGAAAAAATTATCAAAAAGAACTGTCTGATCTGAAGTCCAAGTACGACAAAGAGCTTAAGAAGATGGGTAATGGCAACGCTAAAAAGGCCGCCAAAGCCGCTCCGGTGGCTCGTGAAGTCCAGGCTCCTGTACCAACCAAGGGCATCGCAAAGCAGCTCCCAGGCAAAGCTCAGAGCTCTGAAGCCATCCCGGTACAAACCGTGACTGAAGGGACAAAAGTCGTTGCCGTTGGTTCAGAAGAAACCGACGGTCTTGAGAAAGAAGCTGCAGACGCTGATCAGGTCGAAATTATCGATATGCCAGTGGAATAACGCCAGACAAGCATTGATTTTCCTCCCAGACAGGTCTAAAAAGTGTACACTTTAAGAAATTTGGGAGGAACCCCATGGGTGAGTTTAGCCTTACGCACATTCTGCTTCTTGCAGTTATCTTTTTGATCTTCTTCGGTCCAAGCCGTCTGCCACAATTGGGTCAGTCCATGGGTAAAGCCATCCGTGGTTTCAAACAAGGCCTGAATGAAATCGACGTTGATGCCAAAGACATTCACGACAACCAACAGGTTTCCCATCAGAACAAACAATCTATGGGTCAAACTCAGAAACAAGGCGAAAACCAAAACTCCTAAGTTTTAGTTTTTTTGTTTCTCTTAAAAGCCTTCCTGGAGCTAAGCTTTACTTAGAACCATGAAGGCTTTTTTATTTTATTCCCGCTACAGTCTTGCTTATCTCTTTGCCCTGCTGGCTTTGCTTGGGGCTGCCTTGGGTGGCGCGTGGACTTTCCTGGGAGTCATCGGTCTTTTTGTGATCCACCCCATCTGGGATCATATTTTACGCACAAAGCACATCCCTGAAGTTCGCCCCAAAAGCCGCCTGCCTGAGGCCCTGCTGATTTTTGCACTTCCCTTCATGTCTGTGTTTCTGTTTACTGGAGTGATTCATTCTCTGGATGCCACTGCCTTGGAACTAACAGGACTGATTCTTTCTTTCGGCGCCTTCACCGGAGTTCTTGCCATCAACACCGCCCACGAACTTGCCCACCGTCGCGAAAAATCCATGCGCGGTCTTGGTGTGGGACTGTTGCTGCTGGCGAATTTCGCTCACTACGCCATCGAGCATGTGTATGGCCATCACAAGAATGTCGCAACTCCTGAAGATCCCGCCACCGCCCGCAAAAATGAATGGATTTACACCTATCACTTCCGCTCTTTCTTTGGGGGTCTTTGGGACGCCTTCAAGCTTGAAAACAAACGTCTGAACAACAAGCCCCTGTGGCACCGGGTTCGCCACCGCATTGTGTGGTATCTGCTTTTACAGGCATTGATGTGTCTTGCAGTATTTGGCCTTTACGGAAACGCGGCCCTTGTCTTCTGGCTGGGACAGGGGGTTGTGGGAGTGCTTCTGCTTCAGACTGCGGACTATATCGAGCACTATGGTTTGGTGCGCACCAAAAAAGAAGACGGCTTTTATGAAGGCACCAAAGCCCCGCATTCGTGGGACAGCTATCAGGCCGTCACAAACTACACTCTGATCAATCTGGGGTACCATTCGCATCATCATCTGAAAGCAACCCTGCCGTTCACCGAACTGCAAGAGCAACCGGGAGCACTGAAACTTCCCCATGGTTATTCAGCCATGGCACTGCTGGCTTTTGCGCCGCCTTTGTATTTTAAGAAAATGAATCCACTGATTTCTCAACATCAGAAATAATGCTGATCGCCCCGGCTTGAAGATAAGCTTTGGCACGATCCAGATCATTCACCGTCCAGAGCGCCACCGGAATGCCACGCTCTTTATAAGCGCGCACCTCGTTCGGCGTCACAAAGCGATAATCCAGATTCAATGCGTTCACCCCCACATAAGGGGCCAGCCAAAGTTTTTTAAGATAAACTTTATTTTCAGGATCGTTTTCACCGGTCGCAAGCAAAGCCCGCGGCACTTGCGGCAAAAGTCGGCTTAAGCGCCAGATGGAAATGGGATTAAAACTTGAAAACATCACGTCTTTTTCGCGATGATACTTTTTCACCAGTTCAGCCACACGTTTTTCAAGTCGAGAATCAAAAACTGAGTTGCTCTTGATTTCAATATTTATTGAGGCAGGAATGTCTTTGGATGCCAGCACTTCTTCCAGGGTGCAGGCGCCGGCCCATGATTTCAGATCTGCCGCAGCCACCTCAGTCACGCGCAGATCTTTTTGTGCGATACGCTTCAAGTCCCCGTCATGAAACACCACCGGAACTTCATCCTGGGACAGACGCACATCCAGCTCGAACATCTGAAACCCCATCTCTCGGGCTTTCACAAACGACGAATAAGAATTTTCCTGAGCGCCCGCCTTCCAGAAACCACGGTGTGCCTGCCATGATGCGGGCTTCACACCTTCGACAGGCCAGCTTTGCGCCTTCCAGGTTTTATGGCGATAAAACAAGAGCCCCGAAACTGCCAGCACCACCACCAGAAAAATCATTAGCGCCGCGCCTTATCTTCAACAAACTGCGGAAGCTCACGCGTGCCTTGAATCTGCCAGCGACGCTGGATCTTGCCGTCCTTCACCTGCACGTGGCCTTTTAAGCGGGCATCCTCATTCCAGGACCCCTCTGTGCTCAGCTTCCCGGTGCGCGAGGCCTGAGCCTGGAACCCCTTCCAGGAAAACTCTTTGGAACTCTTTGCACCCAACTGGCCAGTTAAACCTGTCAGATTTAAAACGCCCTCACGCCACCACGAGTTCAAAGTCACCGGACGCAGTACTTCAGCCGTTGGAGAATTTGGCGACACTTTCATCGACTGCACCTGGGCGTTCAGCAGAACCTCCCCTTTGCTCCAGTCAAAGGAAGCACGGGTTTTCCCCAAGGCCACACCTTCGACGTCCATGGAATTCAGTCGCAAAAGCCCTTTTAAAGACTGCACTTTGCCTTCGGCAAAACGCAGATCCCCGTCCAGACTCATCAGGCCGATTTCACCACCGTTGGTCATCAGCTTTTGCACTGGCAGCGCCAGCTGCAATTCATCGATATGAGTTTTCACCGCCACGGCTTTAAAATCACGGTCCGCGCGCAAGCTCAGATCACCGACAAAGACACCCCCACGGGGCTCCACTCGTTTGATCTGGAAACTCCACTGGTCCTGATCCAAGGCGATATCACCGACCATGCTTTCAATCACCTGAAGCTCACGCTGGCCTTTATTGGAAAAGACAAATTCAAGACCGGCATGTTCGCCGCTCATGCGCATCTTCTGATCTGACACGATTTCTGCGCGTCCCGTGAAACTGCCCAGATGCCCCAGAATACTGGTTTGTTTGGTGCGATTTAAAAGCACCAGCAGTTTTTCGATATCCAGCTTTTTCACATCGACGTGGATCGGCTCGTATTTCAAAGGCTCAATGGAAGCGATATTGATTTTATCAACATGCATTTCACCCAGATCACCTTCCATGCGCAGATCACGAATCTCCAGCGGCAAAGAGCGAATTTCATCCACCGGGCCCTCCATACGCGCCTTGGAAGACATCCACACCTGACGACCGTTCAGGTCCCGCGACGCCAGTTGATATTTCTGCAGGATCGCCAGAATCTGACTAAGTGGAATGTGCTTCAGGTCGGTTTCCACCGCCAGCAACTGATCACCCAGAGTGTAATTGGCAATCACACTATAGTGCCCTTCACGCCAGTTCCCGAAGAAATGCGCCTGCACGGCGGCCTCGGGGGATTCTTTGTACTGCAAATACAGATTCGCGTGAGACAGATAATCCCCGACCTGACTGTCTTTCATCAGATGGGTTTTTGCGGTGACTTCAATAATTTTTGGTTCAAAGGATTTTACCTTTACGGCAAAGTTCATCAGCTCGGTGGAGTACTGCGGATGCTTGGCAGAAGTAATTTTCAAAGTGCGAACCGAAACACCACGCACATCGTTGCGGTATTTCTGACTTTGTTCGGAAGGCGAAAGCATCACAGCCGGTCGTGGCTGGCTGGCCGGGATCTGTTCCGGATCCGTCGGGTCACAGTCTTTGAAGTCGTCTCGCAGGGTCAGATTCACACTGTTGGCTTCCACCACGCGCACCGGGGCTTTGCCCTGAATCAAATTCAGGAAAGACAACGGCAGGCGAAGCTCATCAATCTCCATCACGGGCGCAGCCCAGCAGGTCTGCGCAGACTCCATGCGCACATTGGTGATGATCACGGCAAAGCGTGGCAGAATGCCGTTGCTCAGACTGACATAGGCGGAACCAAAGCTGACTTTGACGTCTTTATGAATGTGACTTGCGGCTTTTTCAATTCGCGCTGCCAGCCGTGACGGCGACAGCAGGGATTTCGTGGTGTAACCAAGAAGAAACGCCAGAATCAGACCGGTCAGAAGAATGGTCATTCCAGGTTGTTCAGCTATGAGATGTCGGTCTGAGAGGCGTCTGCGCGAGTCCATGACCTATTCTCACAGAGAAGGTCATGGACCGACAAGAAAATTACTTATACTCGAAAGAGATGATTTCGAACTCTTTGTCGCCTTTAGGGCTTTGTACTGTCACGGTGTCAGAGTCTTTTTTACCGATCAGCGCACGCGCCAAAGGAGACAGGATGGAAATCATGCCCTTTTTCACGTCTGCTTCATCCACACCAACGATCTGGTACTGGAAGGATTCTTCGGACTCAGTGTCTACGATCTTCACAAACGCACCGAAAACGATACGGTCTGCTTTGATTTGAGAAGTATCAATAACATCCGCACCAGCCAGTTTGCCTTGAATTTCAGCAATACGACCTTCAATCATAGCCTGGCGCTCTTTAGCAGCTTCATATTCAGCGTTCTCAGAAATATCGCCCTGAGCACGAGCTTCCTCGATCGCCAAAATTACGGACGGTCTTTCTTCCAACAGAAGCTTTTTCAACTCTGCATCCAGCAGCGCTTTTCCGCGGATGGTCATAGGAAGTTTATCAGGTGTAGCAATAGCCATTTCAGCTCCAGTGTTAGAAGGACATTTGTTTTACAGGATTCCGGCGGGCTTTTCAATGCACTTATGACGCTTAGCAGTACTAAGGGTTCAGAAGTATCCTTTTCAGATGCGGGGCATTACAATTGATCCATGGGCGCCAAGAAAAAGACCGAAATCATCTGCCGTTGCAATAACGTGAGTCGAGAGACCATTGAGCAGGCCATTAAAAACGGCGCCACCACCCTGAATGACATCTTCGATACAACGTCGGCCGGGGTTGGACCTTGCGGGGGCTCTTGCCGCCGTAAACTGGGCCCTCTTTTGGATTATTATCTAAAAAACGGGACATTCCCCGATAAGATCACCGAAGACCTTACCGGAAAAGCCCCGGTGCCCCCGAAAAAGGATTAGGCCGACTTTTTACCCAATCTGAAATCGATGATTTTTTGAACTTCAGGACGACAGGTCCCGCAATTGGTACTGGCATTGGTCTGACGACTGACTACCTCTGTGGAATGAGCTCCCGCAATAATCGCCTGATCCACAGTGTGCGCCGAAACGGAGCGGCAATGGCAAAGCTCTTCTTCGCAATATGGGAAAGCCCATTCCCCACGCAAACGCAGAATCATTTCACGCAACAGCAGGCTTGAGTGATCCTGAGCCTCTGGTACAGGCCACTTCTTAAGGTCCGCACCAAAGTTTTTGCGCATGGTCTGCATCATATCCATAAACTGGGAACACCCCATGATCGAAACCTTTTCCACCGCGCCGGGAGCCTGGGTGTTGTCACCCTGGCATTGCACTTCAATAAAATCACGGCCTTCAAGCTCTACTTTGATCTTCATAATAAGTTCTCATTTTAGTGTAAAATCCCAGTTTGCCCAAGACCAGTTGTGCTGTTAATCAAACCCACCTTGGTCTTGTCGAAAGCAGTCCCAACTGCAAGAATAAGACATGGTGAAAAACGAACATGTCGAGCTGATCCCCATCTTTGACGACAACTATGTCTTCGTATTGATCGACGAAGCCACAAAAAAGGCCGTTGTTGTGGATCCGGGCGATGCGGGCCCGGTCACCGAGTTCCTGCGCGAAAGAAAGCTCGACCTAACAGCCATTTTACTGACTCATCATCACTCGGATCACATTGGCGGAGTCACTGCACTTAAGAGCACCTTCGGCTGTCCGGCGTACGCCCCTGAAAAAAACCAGAAGCAGATCCCCCAGGCAGATCACTGGCTGAAAGAGGGCGACCTGCTGAAACTGTCCCCTTGGGAATTCACCATTCTGGAGCTTCCCGGTCACACTCTGGGGCATATCGCTTACTGGGATACTCAGCACAAATGGCTTTTTTCCGGTGACGTAATTTTTGGACTGGGTTGCGGACGATTGTTTGAAGGCAGTCACGAACAGGCCTATACAAGTCTTCAGCGGATCAAAAAGCTTCCGCCGCAAACGCTGATTTACTGCACGCATGAATACACCGAACGCAATCTGGATTTCTGCCGGATTCTGACAATTCAGGACAACACCCCGATCACCGGCGATTCCGAGGCGCTGGAACTTTACGCCAACGAACTTTCCAATCGCCGGGAACTGGGGCGCCCCAGCGTTCCCCTGAAGCTTTCCATTGAAGAAAGCACAAACCCCTTCTTGCTGGCCAAAGACGTTGAACAGTTCAGATACCTGCGCGAGCTGCGCAACCGTCAGTGATCAATCCGTCTTGGTTGGCAGCGTTCCCATATTGGCGATGTATTTGCGACGAAAGGCAAAGATGTTTTCCACATCTTTCCTGACGAAACGATTTGCCACCAGCCATCCCAAAAAGCCCATCGGCATACGGTAGCGAACCCGGTCCACCAACAAAGTCCCGCCACAGAACGGACGGAATTCATGCGTGTGATGCCACAGCCGGTACGGACCTTTCAACTGATTGTCGACGAACTTAAAAGGCGGCTGCCATTCATCGATTTCGGTTTTCCATTTGGCCGGAACGCCGTGAATTTTCAGACGATAATCGATCAAGGTCCCCTGACCGATTTCCGGCGTCGACATTTTCTCGATCAAAAAATTCAGCGTGGGCGGCGTGATGCGCTCCAGATTGTGGGCATCCTTGAAAAACGGAAACAGCTTTTCCGGAGGTGCCGGGACAAACTGCTCAGCCACGAAAATCTCTTCCCCCATCTTAAATGGCAGACAGATTTCGTTCAGCGCCTCCAGCAGGTTTTCATAATGAAACTTGTATCCCAAGCGCTGCGCCTTGTCCGGGACCATGCGAGCCGAGGCCACCAAGGACTTCGCCAGCTCACCAAATAAAACATTCAAAGCAAAAAGAGGTACAGCCGGCCCCAGACGAGTCCCCAAAGCCTGCACCAGCGTTTCAGAGAACTCCCGATTGGTGACTGGATGCGGAGCCCCCGCATTCAGCGCGCCTTCCACATCGTGATGCTCGAGAGCAAACAGATACAGACCGACAATATCCTGCAAATGAATCCAGCTCATCCACTGCTTGCCGTCGCCAAGAACCCCGCCGACACCGCTGCGGAACGGGAAAAGCATCTGATCCAATGCCCCGCCCTGCCTTGCCAGCACAATCCCGGTACGAACAAAGACCGACCGACCCGGCGCCTTGGCTGCCTCAGCCTCCCATTCTTTGCAAACGTTGGCCAGGAAATCATCCCCATGCGCAGACTCTTCAGTCAGTGGTGTGTCGCTTTGATCCCCATAAATTCCCATCGCAGAAGAGGAGATGAAACATTTCAAGCCTTCGGGCAGACTTTGTACCAAATGGCGCGTGCCAATGACCCGGGACTGATAAATGCGCTTTTTCTTTTCCTCGCTCCAGCGTTCGCCTGCAATGGATTCACCCATCAGATTGAAAACGACCTCAACACCGGCCAGACGTGAATCATGCAGGGGGTTTGTGTTCAAGTCCCCTTCGATGATTTCACAGGGAAAAGGCAGCTGTTCGCGGGCCTTGGCCTGATCACGACTGACGACATAAAGGTCATGGCCTTTTTCCGCCAGAACCTTTCCCAACTCCCGTCCGATCAATCCGGTCGCTCCGGTCATCAGAATTCGCATGACTGCCTCCTACTTTTTTAGAACCTTGGTGAATGCCTGTAAACAGCGACCGCGGGCTTCGTTGTGATCCACCATAGGCTCTGGATATTCATCCGTTCCATACTCTGGAACCCATTTTTGCACATATTTGCCATCCGGATCAAACTTCTCAAACTGAGTTTGCGGGTTGAAGATTCTAAAATACGGAGCCGCATCACAGCCCGATCCCGCCGCCCACTGCCAGTTGCCATTGTTGGCTGATAAATCATAATCCAAAAGTTTTTTGGCAAAGTAACGCTCGCCCTCATACCAATGAATCAAAAGGTGCTTGCACAGGAAACTCGCCACCACCATGCGCACGCGGTTGTGCATATATCCAGTGGCATTCAGTTCACGCATGCCTGCATCCACCAGGGGGTACCCGGTTCGTCCTTCGCACCACTTCTGAAAATCCGCCTTGGATGTACGCCAGGCGATTTTATCGTATTCGGGACGGAAACTTTGCTTTTCCACCTGGGGAAAATGCCACAAGATCTGCATAAAGAAATCACGCCAGATAAGCTCACTCAACCAAACGGGTGAATACTTTTTAGCTTCGCGCGCCAGTTCCCGCACGCTCAAAGTCCCAAAGCGCAAATGCAGCCCCAGATGGGATGTGCCCTTTTCGTTGGCCGGAAAGTCCCGCGTCGCCTGATAGGTCTTCAGCATTTTAGTGGACAGATCCATGGGTGGGAACTCGATCTGACTGCGCTCAAAGCCCAGACTTTTCAATGTCGGCATCGCCTCTGTTTTTTTGACTTTGGCATAACTGCTTTCATACAGATCATTGGGATACGACTTCAGATAAAACGGAGTCAGGTTTGCCAATACCTTGTTTTTGTAAGGCGTATACACCGTGTAGGGTTTTCGCGCATCGGTCAGGATCTCATCTTTTTCAAACAGGCACTGGTCCTTGAAAGTCAGAAACTCAACGCCCTCTTGCGCCGCCCAGGCCGCCACCTTTTCATCCCGTTTGCGGGCCGCCGGCTCATAGTCATGATTGGTGTAAATGGCTTCAATTTCCATCTCCGCTGACAGATCCTTAAGAATCTCCAATGGCTTGCCATGACGAACCAACAGATCGGATTTTTTGGTTTTCAACTGCTGTTTAAGATCCTGAATCTGGTCATAAATGAACGTCACCCGCGCATCCGCCGGGTCGTCGAGCTTTTCCAGGATTTCAGAATCAAAGATAAACAGCGGCAACACCGCAGAGCGTTCTTTAAGGGCGTGATACAGCCCCGCATTATCATCTAGACGGAGATCGCGGCGGAACCAAAAAACTGTGACTTTTGACATAGGAATAAAAGTTTAACATTTCGACTACTTAAGGTAAATTGGGATTCTATGGACGAAAAAAAGTCTGCCAAAAAACATACAAAAAAGATCGAGAAGATCAAATCCTCGGTCTTTTCGCGCAGTCTTTCACTAGCCAAATTGACCATCCAAGCAGGTGCTTCCATCGCCCAGCACGGGGTCACCACCGCCTTAAAATCCAAAGAATCCAAAGAGGAAACCTGGAAGCAGCTTTTGCAAAACCAGGCCCAAAACATCAGTGCCGAACTGGGGGAGCTGAAAGGCAGCCTGATGAAGGCCGGCCAAATGCTATCCATGTATGGCGAACATTTTTTGCCGCCAGAGGCCAATGATCTGCTGAAATCCCTGCAGCACGACTCCCCACCTCTTTCCTGGGAGGCGATCGAGCCGACTTTGAAAAAGCAACTGCCACCGGAAAAGCTGGAGCTTTTGGAAATTGAAAAAGAGGCCCTGGCATCGGCTTCGATGGGGCAGGTTCACCGTGCGCGCATCAAAGCCACCGGCGAAAGCATTGTGCTCAAGATTCAGTACCCGAATGTGGATCGCGCCATCGACAGCGATCTTCGCGCGATCAAGACGCTTCTGGGGACCCTGAAGCTTCTGCCTAAAGATTTCAACATGGATCCGATATTTGCCGAGGTCCGTGAAATGCTGGTGCAGGAAACTGACTATGAGCTGGAAGCAAGCCTCACCGAAGACTTCCACAACCGCCTAGCTGGTGACAGCCGCTTTGTGGTTCCGAAAGTCCTTCGAGAGTTTTCAGGCCCCCGTATTCTGGCCACCACATTTGAAAGAGGCTTGCGCGCTGATGATTCCCTGATTCAAAGCCTGCCGCAGGAAAGACGCAATCGTCTGGCGCTGAATTTCCTGGATCTTTACTTCAAAGAGATTTTCGAATGGGGCGTCGTTCAGACCGACCCCCATGCCGGCAATTACCGCATTCGTATCGATCCACAGGGGCGTGACCAGCTGGTTCTGTTTGATTTCGGAGCCACCCGTTCTTACGATCTGGACTTCCTGACGCCGTATCGCCGCATGGTCAAGGGTTCGCTGTTCAATGACCGGGATCTTTTCTTAAAGGCCGCCATGGACTTAAGGTTCGTCCACGACAATGACAATCCGGTCCTTAAGCAGGTCTTTGAAGAGTTCTGCTTTGAAACGGTCGAACCCTTCATTGAATACAACGATCCCCGCAACAACCAGGGGCAGATTGCTGCCGATGGCACTTACGACTGGAAAAACACCACACTGCCCCAGCGTCTTTCCAAGAAGGTGTTTCAGATTATCCGAGGCTTCCACTTCCGCACACCACCGCGCGAGATCATCTTCCTGGATCGCAAGACCGGTGGGGTCTTTATCTTCCTGGCAGTCCTGCGCGCCAAAGTGCGCGGACGGGATTTGTTACTGAAATACATTGAAAGGATCTCTTAAATGAGATTTCTGACTGTTCTGATTCTGTTTTTGGCAGCCTCTGCTTTTGCCAAAGAAATGCCCTCCACTGCTGAATTCAAACGTCTGCCGACCGTGAGTTTAAACAAAAGCGACATCAAAAATCTGGAGGATCTTCAAGGCAAAGTTGTGTTGGTGGACTTCTGGGCTTCGTGGTGTGAGCCCTGTAAAGCCGCCCTTCCTCACTATAACAGCCTTTACAAAAAGTACCGCAATCAGGGGCTGGTGGTGCTTGGGGTGAACGAGGATGAAGAGGCTGCGGAGCGTGATGCCTTTTTAAAGACCGTAAAGCTTGATTTCCCGCTGTTTCATGATCAAGGACGTCTGGTACTGGAGGACTTTAAAGTTCTCGCTCTGCCAACGCTTTATGTCTTTGATAAAAAGTTAAAGCCTGTGGTTTTTTATCGTGGTTACGACGAAAAAAACTCACAGGCTTTGGAAAAGAAAATTCAGGAACTTTTAAAGCAGTAAATTATCTCTGGCTAAGCTTGGTCTCTGCCGGTGCCAGCCAGATATCCACGATTTTGCCTTTTTTGATCTTTTTGCCGTCTTTATACCAGAAGTCGGCGCGCTCGCGGGCCTCTGCATAAGCACCAATCGGACTCACCACTCCTTTTTCATAGTTCAGCGAGATCTTGGTCACTTTCGTGTGCAGCGCGATCATCTCCTCTTTCTGGGAAATGCCATCACCATTTTTATCCTGCCACATCACCAGTTTTTTGAAATCCTTGTCACGGTGATCAATCACGCCATCCTTGTTGGAATCAAAGGCTCTTAGGACCTCAAATCCATTCACTTCAGAAGCGTTATCACCGAACAACTCATCCTTCTGGTCGATCTTGCCGGACTTGTCGCGATCCAAAGCCACGAACCAGCCTGGAGCATTTGCTTCCGGCCAGTGAGTCTTGCCGACCGGATTCAGCGGGAAGTCACTCATGTTGTTGAAGTTTGGTCTTTGATCATCAAAGAAGACCATCAAAGGTGACCAGTAACCACCGCAGAAGCCCGTTTCACCCGGGAAGGACACGTTGATGTCCACCACGGATTTGTCGGCAGATACGGAGATACCGCCGAAGGAGGCTGTGATGGCTCCGGATTTCCCCATGAAGTCACCACACTTGCGTGTCGGAGTGTAAGACGAATAGCCGTATTGTCCGTAAATAGCCTGGTTCCCAGAGCAGTCCACTTCCTGGTTGAAACTGGAGGATTTCAGGGACACGTCCCCTTTTTCCGGGATCAGGACCTGACCTGAAGAATCCACACTGACTGATGTTGGAATTTTGGTTTTCATCACCACGGCATTTCCGAATAACGCGGCCGTGCCTGAAGCCCCTGTCACGACAAATTTATCCTGCGCCATCGGAGCTGGATTTGCCGTTGTCATTCCGGACTTCAGCACCAGATCACTAGGATACTTCACCGAGAAGGTATAGTCTTTACCACCAAGCACCAGAGTGAAGTTCGCTGTCACAATCGCTGAAGCAGCCAAAGGATTCGTCACCCCACGAAGGTTCGTTGGGAAGCACGAGTTATTCAGCCTAACTGTGACCACATCTTTGGCCGCTCGACTGACCATGCCGGATGCTGGAGCTGCCGTTACGGTCTCTCCGGAGCTGGCACTGTTCACAGACATCGGGAAGTCTTTGTCTTCAGCCTGAGCCGCGCCAGAGACCAACATCCCCGCGACTACGATCATTTTGAATTTATTGTTCCCCATAATTTCCCCCAAAAACGGACTACAGACCTGCCGTCTGCGTTGTCTTAACTTTCTTTACTTTAAAATAAATCATTCGTTTCAGAATCGAATCGCGACGAAGGCTTAACTGCTCGACACGATCGGCAAGCAAAACCGGCGTTCCCCAACGCCCTTCTGAATAATTCACCTTGTACAGTCTCGCCATGCGCTGTGTGCTGCCGGTTTCTTTCATTTCTTCCAAATAGTATTTAATCAAATGGACAGCCCGAAGACGGATCAAACTTTGACCACCGCCAATGGAAGGCGCACGACGCAGGAACAAGTCTGCGGAAGCAAGAGTCTCACCGGTTTCCGGATGGTCCATATTCACATACTGACTGATGTTGGAGTCTGAAACCGTGCTGATTCCATGAACTGTTCCAACATAGACCGGACTTCGCGGTGCCACCTGCATATTCGGCACTCCATTAACAAGCGGACGCAGTCTGGCTGGTGTATCCAGCATGACCGTGCGACCACTGTTCCATAGAGCAGGTCTTTGCGACGCCACCTTATCGTTATAGTTCAAACCTTTGAAAGTTAGACTTGCAGCCACGTTAAAGTCATCCGGCGCAGGACCGACCTCATATGCAAAAACAGGATCGTAAACCAGGACACCACCTGCCGCCGCATCCTGTGTCATGATCACAAAGTCCTTCCGGCCGGTCAGAGACAGCGTAGCCTCCCGCTCCAGACCATTTTTAATCGCGTTAGCCGGCACATCGGGATAATAGTCAAAGAACATTTTCCCGGCGTCATCCTTTACGGTCAGATTATTATAGGAAGGATCCACGTTATTGAAGTCACTGAACAGAATGCGCTCTGCCAGCTTGGTATCAATGGAGTCTTCCAGCTCTTTGGTCAGCTTCATCTGATCTTTGCTGACAGTCAGCTGCGTCGTTACCACGACACTTGTCAGGATGGCGACCAAACCGACCCCAATGACCAACTCAACTGCTGTTAAACCGTGATTATTTAAATTCTTCATTTTGCACTCACCACGAAATGATAGTCTTTAAAGGCCTCACCCTTTTCTATCCACGACTTGTGGGTCACTCGCAACGTCACTTTATAAAGTCCGCGGAATTCCGGATAAGGCTGAATCACATAGCCATAGGTGCCCTGGCAGGTATCACACTCCTTGCGCAAAGCCACTTTACCGTTATCCCATGCCATTGGCAGCGTATCCGGATTCAACAATTCAGACACACTTCGATTGGAATCATAGGTGATCTGGTAATTTTCAACACCAGATTTGATATTCTCCGCAATATCCGTAACCTGCTTGTCAGTCGAAGAAAGCAGGATCGTGCTTTTGGTGGTGTTTCGCAAAGAAACCATTCCCCCCACAAAGGTCAATCCCACCATCGTGATCAAACCAAAGCCCACAATGGCTTCAACAATGGTCTGACCTTTATTGTTTCGAATTACGTTCTGCATTTTCATTAGATACCTCCCTCACGGGATTGTTCCACAACGAAGAAGCGAACCAGTCGACGCTTACATGTGGTGTTCGACGCCATGGTTCCTGCCGCGATACCACAGTCCGGATCCACCGCTGTCCACTGGAATGGATCTGCTTTGGCCCGAAGACTGATCGTATTACAACTCATGCGGTCAGCAACGGCCTTAATTGATGGAATCGGATGCCAGATCGGTTCGTTGCTGGTTGAGTTACAATCGGCACCGCTGAACGAGTGCAGTATTCGTGGATTTCCCGCCGCACGCAATTCACGTGTGGCTTGAGGATGGTACACACTGCTCCAATTGATACCGGCTTTAATCGCCGTCGGATCAATTTTCATTCGCCCCACAATAAAGGTACCTATGATTCTCAAAGGCGTGCTTCTGGCTTCAATGTGAAGTTCATCACAAGTCATAAAACCCGTCACAAACGTGGAGCTTGCCTTGATCACACACTTACCGACGATGGAACGAACCTGGAAGGTTGCATTGGCCTGAGTCATATTGTCGAACTCAAACGTCGCCAATGCCGGGTCCGCCTTCATATCTTTGCTGCTGTCGGCACCCGCAAAGTTCCAGGATGTACGGGCCGTCGGAGCAAAACTCACGTCCCAACCAGCACCACCGAAGGAAGCCGACGTCATTGTTCCGTAAGCTTTAGCACATTCGGTCATCATTGTCTCAAGGTCGTTATCTTCTGCCAGTTGAACTGCAGAACCACCTTTAGGCACACGAGAAATGCTGGACGGGAAGTTCAATTCAGTCTTACTGCCGTTAAAGGTCATGTTGATGTAGCCCATCAACTTGCCATTCTCATTCTTAGGGTCAATCGGATTACTCTTATAATAAGTACTGTCATAAGCCTGAACCCCGATAAATGGCTCAGAATAGTTTCCGTTCTTGTCGATCATGTTCTGCACATTTTTCGCAGTCACTTCCAGATTCAATTTGTCAAAGTAGTAAGCGTTGGAAGCCTTGGAAACCTGCACCGTAATTTTTGGCGGATTGGCCTTTTGCAGCTCATAAGTATTCAATGCGGTTTTGTCGGTATCCAGTTGTTTGGAAGCCAGATTGACCACAGAAGACTGCGCCGGAATTTTATTATTGTTCAAATCACTGATCAGCTTTTTCAAATCACTGATAGCTCTTTCAAGTTCGGCAACAAGCTTTTCATCGCGATAGTCGATTTTGGTTCCGCCGCCAGTGGAAGACCCTGAGCCGGAGCCCGTGCCTGTATCCGCAACTCCAGAATCTTCGACTTTTTCTTCAGTTTCCAAAGTTTTTTCGATTGTTTTGGTCCCAGATCCACTACCAGTACCAGTACCAGTGCCAGTTCCTGTGCCTGTACCAGAGCCAGTGCTGCCACCAGCAAGACTGCCTTTAACTGGCTTTTCCATTTCTGCAGCCAAGTCAGCTTCTTTGTCCTTCAGATCTGAACGATACGCTGAAAGCGACTTGGTCAAATCAGCTTCGGACTTGACCGCTGCATCATAGGTAGCCTGTGAGGATTTAACTTTGCTTCTCAATGTCGCTTCAAGAGCGGCAGATCCCACTTCCGGAGTGAACGTCACCGTTCCCGAGCGCGGCAACTGAGCCTCCACTGTACGATCACCGACGGCCAGAAGAATCTTCACGACAGCATCATTATAGTCGTTGGAATCAACAACCACCTTACCATTGCCCCAATTGGATTTATCAATGGTCAGTGCGTTACTTTGACGGCTGAAATAGTTCCAATTGGAAAGATACAGACGATAATCAGCTTCGTTATAGCGTTCATCAATCATACGAGCACCCAGCTCAGACTTATAAACGCTGGTTTTATCGGCCTGTTTGGTACTCATGTCCTGACACTTCGCCATCAGGGTTTTATCCACGTTAATGCTTTTGGTTTTATCAGCAAGATAGACGAGGCCTGCATCTAGACCCCCGTCATTTTCAACCCCTTTAAGGAAGCCACCAAAAGTGCGTACGTCAGCCCAGAACCGGTCGCCCATCTGGCCGGAGCTTCTTGGCGAAAACTTCCCTTTGGAAGTCATAATATCACCGTTACCCATGTACACGCGGTCTGCAAACGTCACACCCGCATAATTGATTGAGTCCGGGGAAGCATCATCTCCCGCTTCATCCGTCGGCAGATAAATATTGCGATTTACAAACACGGGGCTTTGGAAAACTAGACCGGAGCTTCCTGCCATTTCTTTACGGCTCGTAAACTTGTGTAAAGCCACGTCACCGGCATTCATTGGCGAATCCCAGGAGCGATCCATGTACAGATCCTGCGGCACTAACAAGGCAAATGAGCCCACCTCACGCGGGTAAATAACGATCTGGGATTTCAGGCTCAGCTCTTTGTTGCCCACTTTGATGGGATTTATATTGCCCAATGAATCCACCAGATCCACACGGGAATCGACATAAACTTCTCGACCCGCTTTAGGCAGGTTGATACTTTCATTGCGAGTCAAGGTCACACGAATAGCGGCAACTTTAACAACATCACCGTTTTCATTGCGAACTGTTTTCAAGCTCTCCAGAACCGGGAACAATGGATGTGTTGTTGTCGCCTTGCCAACCTCCAGCAAACGCACAATAGTCTTCAAACGAATTTTATTCTGTGTTAGCGCATTGGATTCAAGCGGACCGACGTTTTTGCCGTCACCCACCAACTGACGAATAAAGTTTTCCTGCTCAGTAGACATGATCAAGCGCTCCACGCTACCGGTGTGCGCCAGATTACACTCAGCCCCCAGGTCATTCATCAACAAGTTGTCATTGGAAAAACAGTACTTCTGACGGACCCCGAAGATCACATAGTCCATAGCACTGTTCAAAGCAAATCGCAGGTTTACGACGTTGGAGGTCTTACTGACCTGCTGCCTTTGCCCGATCACGTAATTCGTTAGAAAGTAAAACGACGTGCTCATCACCGCGGTGGCCGCGAGGATTTGCAGCAAGATATTACCTTTGGTGTTACGTACCGAATTCAGCATATAAATGGTTCCTTATTTTCTAGGCCCGTACCTTTATCGGTAATTATGTGAAAAAACTGATGGAAATCGCTAATGTTTAAGTAATTGAAATGAAGTTCCGTCTCACGCTGATGCAAAGTGCGCGGACTGAGGAGTGAAGCTGACTCAGACAGAGATTGTGCAAAAGAAAAAGCCCGGCAATGCCGGGCTGGAATAACGTATCATTTGTAAACAGTCTTAATGGTGTTCCGGATCCGCGCAGTGAGTGCCGTCAGTTTCCGTTTCGATGGTGGCTTCGACAATGCCAAAATCACGCACTCGTTTTTTGACCTGATTTTTGATCTTTTCAATATCTGCAGCGCTGGCTCCGCTGGCCACGACAATATGCCCGGTGAAGATGTGATTTTCGCCATCCAGGGACCACAGGTGCGCATGGTGCACACCCACCACCTGATCCACTTCCAAAATGGCTTTTTCAACATCCAGCACCTGAATATGACTTGGTGATGCCATCAAAAACACCTTCAATGCCTCGCGCAGATTGCGAACCACGTTGTAAAGAATCCACAAAGCCAGCGCGATCGCCATGCCCGCATCCAATTGCGGCACATCAAAAAATTTCATAACCAAAGCGCCGACCAGAACCATCACCCAACCCAGCACATCTTCGATCATGTGCCACATCAGCATTTTTTCATTCAGAGATTCACCCTTGGACACACGGTAAGCAGCAAAACCATTCACCGCCACACCCAGAAACGCCAACAGGATCATACCATCTGCATGCGGCTGCTGCGGAGCAAACAACCGCGGCACGGCCTCTACCAAAATAAAGATCGAACCCAATACCAAAATCAAACCGGTGATCACCGCCCCAAGGGTGGAGAAACGTCGATAGCCATAGGAAAACCTGCCATCACTTTGTTTGTGCGACACTTTTTCCAGAATGATCGCCAAAAGCATCGCGATGGCATCGCCGAAATCATGAAGCGCATCCGACAAGATCGCCACAGAGTTCGTCCAAAGCCCCCCGATAAGCTCAATCACCGCAAAGGTCAGATTCAGCACCAGCGCAAAGGTCATACGCCCGACAACCGCGCCGTGGGAATGATGATGATGGTGTCCGTGAGAATGAGAATGGTGATGATGAGCATGCTTGGATTCAGACATAGCTCATTT
This sequence comes from Bdellovibrio bacteriovorus, assembly GCF_048286975.1. Lineage (GTDB taxonomy): Bacteria > Bdellovibrionota > Bdellovibrionia > Bdellovibrionales > Bdellovibrionaceae > Bdellovibrio > Bdellovibrio bacteriovorus_H. The sequence continues at coordinate 27,111 of NZ_JBLVRT010000002.1, forward strand.
AACGCTTTTCTGGGATTGGAAGTCAATCGAACAGCCTTGAATTGACCCCCCGAAACGGTCGTGATAGTTGAAAAGTCACTATGAAACGCTCTCAATACAAGCAATTTGCATTTGGCCTGCTCGTTTACACCCTTCTTGTCATCCTTTGGGGGGCATGGGTAAGGATTTCTCATTCTGGCGATGGCTGCGGCGACACCTGGCCTCTTTGCCACGGGCAATTGATCCCTGAAGCCGAACGCGGTAAAACGTGGGTTGAATACGGCCACCGCCTGATGTCTGGCATCTATGGCCTTGTGGTGATTTATTTCTGGTGGGTATCGCGCAGGCTTTACCCTAAAGGTCACTATGCCCGCAAAGCGGCTCTGGCGACTTTGATCTTCACCATCTCTGAAGCGCTGCTGGGAGCAAAGCTGGTTCTGTTCGGACTGGTAACCACGAACGACACACCTTATCGCGCTTTCATCATGGCTTTGCACCAGATCAATTCCTTCCTGCTGACCGGATCTGTGGCACTGACCTATGCAGCAGCCCTGCTAACTGAAGACCTGCGAGTTCCAACAACTCAAGACCGTCGTTATCGGCTGATGCCCTGGGTGATCGTGATCATCGGTATCACCGGAGCCTGGGCTTCACTTTCCAATTCCCTGTTTCCGACTGACAATTTGCTGCAGGGATTGTTGGATGATTTTTCCAGTGAGTCCCACTTCCTGGTTCGACTTCGCGGCTTCCACCCCGTACTGGCTCTGCTGGGCGGCGGCAGTCTTGCGCTGTTCTTCTGGCTGAAGGCTCAGACAACGGAATCCCTGCTGGTGCAAAAACGCTCCGTGCAAATGAGTGTGCTTTTGATTGCGGGTATTTTATTCGGAATCGCGACGCTGCTTTTGCATGCGCCGGTATGGATGAAAATCGTGCACCTGGCACTGGCTCACACGATCTGGGTGGTGTTGCTGCAATGGGTGTTCTTCATCCGCAGCAACAAGCTTACGTAGTCAGCTCGTTCGACTCCATCAGACGGTGCAGGAAATGCACCTTCTCGTTGATGTCATCGTATTCCAAAACCATCTGCTGCAAATCGTAATCGCGCACCAGATAGGATGCAAAACTCCCCACGATCTCTTCCGGGTGGGTGAGATTTCTCATGAAAATATCCCTCTGAGCCGGATCCGGAATGTGCGTCTGGATCCAACGGGTCAGAATCTTATGCAGGGAATTCAGCTCCAACCTTAGGCCGGGCTCAAGCACGGTTTTCTCGGGGATGATCTGCCCCTCACAAACCATATACGGAGTTCCACGATCCAGGACCTTGCCCAGACGTAACTTGCCCTGCCCCTGAATAAAGACCAAAAGGGTCCCGTTCAGGCGCTCTTCAATAATCTGAGCATATCCGTATCCGGCCACCTCACGCACAAAGGGAACAACCTCCCCTGGACGCACGGGAGTGACCTTCGCAGGATCCTCGATGAATCCCACGGCAATCGGGGTCTGGGTTTCCACAGCTTCCTTGATCATGGAAAGATAGCGGGGCTCAAAAATATTCAGAGGCTTGGTTGTCCTTGGGAACAAGGTCACATTGACTAGAGGAAAAAGAAAGACTTCCATGCGAACACGACTCCTCTTGCTTGAACTTTGATTATAAGGACTGTAGCCTGTAATTGCTATGGAAAAGGTGGATATATCAATGCGAAATGTGGTCTTTTTTGATGGCGTCTGCCACCTTTGCAATGGTTTTGTCGATGCTGTGATCAGCAAGGACAAAAACCACACTTACCTCTTTGCACCTTTGCAAGGAACGACCGCGGAAGAGGTTCTGAGTGCTCAGGACCGGACCAATCTTGATACAGTGATTTACTTTGAGTCAGGTAAACTTTATTACCGCTCCGCTGCCATTCTGAAGATCCTCACTGGCCTGGGTGGAGCCTACAAACTGTTTGGCCTGGCCTGGATCATCCCCGGACCTTTGCGTGATGCACTTTACAAACTCATCGCAAAAAACCGTTACTCGTGGTTTGGCGAACGCGAGTTTTGTCGCCTTCCCACCCCGGCTGAACGCGCTTACCTCTTGCCGTAAGCGTTCAGAATTTTCTCAACAAACGGGCGATCCGCCGCCGACAGGGACATCACATCAATTTCCTCAGGCCGCTGCCACTTGAAGGCATCATGTTCGGTCAATACCAAATCCTCTCCACCTCTCACTGATGCCCAGTACACTCTTAGACGGATGGTCTTGGACGGATAAGAAAAATCCTCCTCACCAATCAGCTCATGCACCCGGATATCCAAAGCCAGCTCCTCCGTTATCTCGCGGACCAAAGCCTGCTCGGGGGCCTCTCCGGCCTCCACCTTGCCACCCGGGAACTCCCAAAAACCCGCCCCGGACTGTTCGGGACCACGGCGAACCACAAGAATGCGCCCCTCGGGGTCTTCTTGTCTTTGAATCACGGCGGCGACGACTAATACCGGCAGCTTGGTCATGAGATTTCCTTCTGTAAGACTAAAGTATATAAGCGGTTTTTGAGTTTTATAAGGATTTGTTTTACTCTAAGAAAGATTCACGCACAGTATTGGTGCTTCCTAAATATGAAGCCCCTTGATAACATCAAGGTTTTGAGGGAACACGCATCATGATCGACTCGGGCAACTCGTACTTCATTCTCCTCGTCAGCGGGGTGGCACTCTTCCTTTACGGGATGAGCATGGCCTCCAGCTCTTTGGAGAAACTGATGGCCGGAAAAATCACCGGCCTTTTAAATCATCTTTCGCAAAGTAAATTTCTGGCCATCCTGACCGGGGTGGTTCTAACGACCCTGATGCAAAGCTCGGGGGCGGTAACCTCCATGCTGGTGGGATTGGGATCGGCCCGCGTGGTCAACCTGCGCCAGGTGATGGGTGTGATCATCGGCACCGCCATCGGCACCACGCTGACGGTTCAGCTGATCTCTTTGGATCTGACCCAGTATGCACTGCCGGTGTTCACGATTGCCTTTGCTTTCTATTTCAAAGCCAAGAAAACAGTCTTCAAGAACCTTTCCCTGGTCTTCATGGGCTTCGGCCTGCTGTTCTTCGGGATGAAGCTGATCTCGATTTCCTCCCACCACTTTGCTGAAAATCCAATGTTGACGGAGGTCTTCCAAAGTCTGCGTGACAATCCGGGTTATTCACTGCTGATCTCAGTCGTGTTCTGCGCCTTCGTACAAAGCTCGGCTGTGACGATTGGTCTGGCGATGAGTTTGGCAACCGTCAAAGCGATCACCTTCTACGATGCGATGTTGTGGGTGTATGGTGCCAACATCGGAACCACTTCCGTGGCTCTGATTGCAGCAGCTGGCGGCAACTATATCGGCCGTCAAGTGGCCTGGGCGCACTTCTTCTATAAAACTTTAAGCGTGGTGATCTTCTACCCGTTCACGCAGATCTTTATCGACTTCCTGATGACGTTCGACACCACTCAGACCCGCTCCATCGCCAATGCGCACTTGATCTTCAACGTATTGTCTTCAATCATCTTCTTCCCATTCATCAACAAGGGTGCCGAGCTGATTGAAAAAATGTTCCCGAAAGCGGCGTCTGAAGAATTTGGCACTGAGTTCGTGAACATGAACAACTACCAGAGCTCCGCTTTGGCGATATCTTATGCCAACCGCGAAATCATGCGCACGGCGGACATCGTTCTGGGCATGATCAAGGACTCCATTCGTCTGTTTGAAACGAATGACCCGAAGGACTTTGATTCCATCAAAGACCGCGATAATAAAGTCGACTTCCTGTACCGCGAAACCAAGATGTTCCTTCTGGATCACGCGAATAAATCCACCACAGTGGTGCACCAAAACGTCATGAACATGATCATGTTCCTCAGTGACGTCGAGCGCGCCGCTGACGCCATCGACATCAACATCCTGGCATTGGCGATCAAAAAGAACGCACTGAAACTTGAGTTCTCTGACGAGGGCTGGGCCGAAATTCGCCAGATGCACGAACAAGTGGTGAAAGTGGCGTCCATGGCCATCAATGCCTATCAGAACAAGGAACTGGCCGAAGCCGCTATCCAGCTGAAACGTGATCTGGCCAAAACCGAGATCTCTTTGCGTGAAAACCACATCAGCCGTTTGAACAGAGGTCTAAACACTTCAATCAACACCAGTTCGATCCACTTGGATCTGCTAAGTGAATACCGTCGTATCGCAAGTCTTCTGTGCAACCATGCTTACAATCAAAGGTCCCAGTCATGATGAATAATGCCCTTGCCCCGATCGGCCTGCTGATCATTTCCAATATCTTTATGACATTTGCCTGGTACGGGCATTTGAAGTCGTTGAAATCTTCAGCTTTGTGGCTGGTGATTCTGATCAGCTGGGGCGTGGCCTTTTTCGAGTACGTGTTTCAGGTTCCGGCCAACCGCCTTGGATCAGACCACTATTCCTTGCCGCAGCTTAAGATCATCCAGGAAGTCATCACGATGGTGGTCTTTGCGGGGTTTTCGGTTCTCTATATGAAACAGTCCCTGAAACTGGACTTCCTCTGGGCGGGTTTATGCCTTGTGGGGGCGGTTTATTTCATTTTCCGCACCCCTTAGAAATAAATCACGCATTTGCCTCATTTTAGGATACGATTAAAGTATGAAGTTCATTTATGTCCTGGAAGATGATGAACGCATTCAGAAGGATCTATTTGAGACCTTAAAAAATATAGATTCCGGGCTTTCTATTCGCTTTTTCCTGAACCTGGCAGAATTCCACGAATGGCTGAAAATTTCCGTTACTGAGGGACCAAAAGCACTGGCCATCGGTGGTCGCCGCCATGCTGACGACACGTCTCCGGATGTGACACCGGCAAGCACCCACGAACTGCGGCTGGTGATCGCCAAAAACGAATTCCTGGGCGTGCAAAACATGGGTCTGATCAAACGGGCCCGCGACTTCTTCCTGCGCAAGAAAATGTGTTCAACCCAGGAACCGACGGCATTGATCATCACCGCCTTTGACAGCCCGGATTTTGATATTTCGCTGGCCGAAGAGCGCATCATCAACAATGTGATCTTCAAACCCTTCGACAAACTTATTCTGCGCCAGCATCTGGAGTTCGCCCTGTCCGGCCATCACCCGGTCAGCTCAACCGCCGTGGCGTCAATGCAGATCAGCTCAACAATTGAGATGCTGAAAGAAGTTGAACTGCACAGTATTAATGAAATCGGCTTTGCAACTGTGAACAACCATGAAATCCGCATCGGAGCGCTGACCAAGTACTATAGCGAATCCTTTACCACAGACAACAAGCGATCACTGCTGGCCTACTGCCACTCATGCAAAGAGCTCTCTCCTAAAGAGTTTCTGTGCGAATTCCTGTTCCTGGGTGCCGACAACCAGCAACTAAGCCAGATTCGTAAAAATATCCTGACTGACAAAACCCACCTCCTGGAAAATGTAAAAAACAAACTGGGAAATCACACCCGAATCCTGCTGCTGGACGAGGATGTGCCGCTGGCCATCGAAATGAAAACGTTCCTGTCGGAACGCTTCGAAAACACCGAAGTCTTCACCTATTCCAACTACGGACAACTGCTTTCAGACCTGGCAAACAAAGAAACTCCGAATCGCCAGGAAATTCCGGCGCAGTTTGACATGATCTTTGTGAACTACGCGGATTTTGAAATCGAGAAACAGAAAAAATGGGAACAGCTCCAGCAGTATCTGAAAGACCGCAGCAAGATCTATAATCTGGAGTTCAATGAAGCGCCGGATCTTTACATGATCTCGCGCAAGCGCATGACTGTGGAAGAGGTTAAAACCATGTCCTCTTGGGTGAAGGACATCTACTTCACGCCGCTGGATAAGACCTATATCTTTAAAAAGCTATTAAAGACCCGCACTTCACTTGTGAATAAAACTGAAACCACCATTGCCAGCCACAAGGACAACAGTGCCCTGAAAGTCGCAAACCCCGTGGAAATCACCCAGATTTCCGAAGCAGGTCTGATCATGAAGTACTATCGCGAGATCAGCATCGGCGCCTTCCGGGAATTCGTTTTATGGCGTCCGGAAGAACTGGAGACTCCGGAAATCATCGGAACTGTCAACTACACCGAAAAAGACAAAGGCGGCGGAAACTACTTCCTGAACCACTTCGTCTTCTTCGGCATGAAAGACTACTACCTAAAACACATCCGCCTCTGGCTGCGCGAAGCCTACATCAAAACCAAAGAAAAATAAGTGCCTGGTTCTTTTAAATCTTCTTTCTTTTCAGCAGCAGCGAATTACTTACTACTGAAACTGAGCTCATCGCCATGGCGGCACCTGCGATGACGGGGTTTAACATTCCCAAGGCTGCCAGAGGGATCCCCAGGACGTTATAGATAAAGGCGAAGAATAAATTCTGACGGATTTTCTTTAATGTCAGATGTGACAGCTCAATGGCCTGAGCCACGGACTTCAGATCGTTTTTCATCAAAGTCACGTCCGCCGTTTCAATCGCAATATCGGTTCCAGAAGACATTGAAAAACTCACATCAGCCATCGCCAATGCAGGAGCATCATTGATACCGTCGCCCACCATCGCCACACGCAGTTTTTTACGCTTCAGCGTCACGATGACATTGGCTTTGTCGGCGGGCTTCACACTGTGTTTGTATTCAGTGATTCCAGCCTGACGGGAGATTTCTTTGGCAGTGCCTTCGTTATCCCCGGTAAGCATCATGACTTTCACACCGCGCTTTTGAATTTCGGCGATAGCCTCTTTCGAGCTTTCACGGATACGGTCTGCAACGGCGATATAACCCAGGACACGAGCGTCATCCGCGAGCACCATCAAAGTCTGACCTTTGGATTCAAGATTCTTTAAAAGCTCCTGATTCAAGGAAAACTCCGGAGCCACCCAGGCACTCTTACCCAGCTTCAGTGAACGGCCCTGAATACGGCCTTCCACACCCTGCCCCATCACGCTTTGAAAATTTTCAACATGAACCAGGGGCAATCCCTCTTTTTTTGCCTCTTCCAAAATAGCGTAAGCCAAAGGATGCGACGATCCCGCCTCAAGGCTTGCCGCAAAGGTCAGAACTTCTTTTTTGTCCTGACCGGAAGTCACATGAATTTCCGTTACTACGGGCTTTCCTTCTGTAATGGTGCCGGTTTTGTCCAAGACCAGAACATCAATTTTTTCGGCCAGCTCCAAGGCTTTGGCATCGCGGAATAAAACCCCAGCCTGAGCGCCTTTGCCGATGCCCACAACCACGGCGGTCGGTGTGGCCAAACCCAAAGCACACGGACAGGCAATAACCAGGACCGAAACGGATGAAATAAACGCCATCGTCAAATCCCCGGTCCACAGCCAGGTCCCAAAGAATGTCAGCACGCTGATAACAACGACCACTGGAACAAAGACCGCTGAAATCTTATCAGCAAGACGCTGAATAGGAGCCTTCGAGCCTTGAGCGGTCGTCACTATTTTAATGATTTGCGCCAACTGAGTCTTACTGCCCACACCCGTGGCTTTAATGCGCAGACTGCCATCCTGATTCAGGGTCGCTGCATAAACGTGATCATCGACAGCCTTTTGCACCGGCATACTTTCGCCGGTCAGCATCGACTCATCCACAGTCGAAAGTCCCTGCACAACCAAACCATCCACAGGAATGGATTCGCCGTTTTTCACCACCACGATGTCACCAGCCACCAGTTCGCTGACGTCCAAAGAAACAACTTCGCCGTTTCTTTCCACCATGGCCTTTTTCGGCTGCAGGCGCAGCAGGCCTTCCACCGCTTCCGAGGTTTTTCCCTTCGCGCGGCTTTCCATCAACTTACCCAGCAGAATAAGGGTAATGACCGCAGTGCTGGCCTCGAAATAAACGTGATGATGATGCCAGCTCATGGCCGTCATCACCGCACTCAAGCCATAAGCCATCGTTGTCCCCAAGGCCACCAGTACATCCATATTGGCACTGCCCGATTTCAAGGCGTAGTAAGATCCACGATAGAATCTCCAACCGACCCAGAACTGAACCGGCGTCGCCAGAATCCACTGCACCCAGCGCGGAATCATCTCATGCCCCACCCCGCTCAGCATCACGGCCATCTCAACCAGAAATGGCGCCGTCAGAATTGCTGAGATAATAAAAAGACGCAGCTCTTTGCGGTATTCAGCCGCAGCTTCCTCTTTCAGCTTTTGGGCATCGACTTCGGAATTCACTTCAAAAGCCTGATACCCCAGCTCCTGGATGGTTTTAATCAGGTTTTCAACTGTCAGGGGACTGTCCCCCAGATTCACCTGGGCTTTTTCTGTGGCAAAGTTCACCGTTGCCGTCACACCTGGCAAACCATTTAATGTCTTTTCAATCTTGCCTGCACAATTCACACAGGACATGCCAATGAGTTGCAACTCGGCACTGTTGTTTTGTGTTTCCATAACGACCTACTTACTGACGAGATTCATGATCTCGTCGATTTTTTTGGAGATTTCTTTTTCGTCCTTGGATTTGATCGCGGTCTTCACGCAACCGTGGACATGGGTCCTCATAATCTCATTTTCCATCGCCTGCAGCGCTTTTGCGGCCGCACGGATCTGAAACACAATATCAGGACAATAGCGACGTTCTTCGATCATGTTCTGAATGCCATCCAACTGACCGCGGACACGGTTGAGACGCTTTAAATGACCACTGTGGTCGGGATGCTGACCGGATTCTTTTTTCATGACACACCTCGATTTCAGTTCCAGTATATACCCCCCTGGGGTATGTATTTCAAGAGGCCTTGAAGAAAAATATTTTTCCTCGGATTGTCACAAGGCTGGATACCCCCTCCTAGTAGGGTGTGCGGAGGCATTAAAGTAGACCTATGCTTGATAGAATTATTAAATACTCACTGACTCATCGTCTCATTGTGATTGCAGTCGCTGCTTTAATGGTGGCCTATGGAGGCTGGGCCCTGGTGCACCTGCCTGTGGATGTTTTTCCAGATCTGAATCGCCCAACAGTTAACATTATGACCGAAGCCCATGGTCTGGCCCCGGAAGAGGTCGAAACCCTGGTGACCTTCCCGCTGGAAACAGCCCTGAATGGCCTGCCGGGCGTAGAGCGGGTTCGGTCGTCTTCGGGCGTGGGTTTAAGTGTGATCTACGTCGAATTCGGCTGGGACACGGATATCTATAGAAACCGCCAGATGGTGCAGGAAAAAATCGCCCTGGCCAAAGAGAAGCTTCCCAAAAACATCTCCCCGACTCTGGGACCAATTTCCTCCATCATGGGAGAAATCCAGTTTGTCGGCTTAAGCTCTCCGGACAATAAAGTCTCAGGAATGGATCTGCGCACACTGGCAGACTGGACTCTGCGCCCCCGTCTGATGAGCATCCCGGGTGTGTCTCAGGTCATCTCCATTGGTGGAGGCGTTCGCCAGTATCAGATTCTGATTTCGGCAGAAAAGCTGCAAAAGCTGCAACTGACGATGGACGAGGTTGAACACAACCTGTCGGATGTGTCCCAGAATTCAACCGGAGGTTTCATTGACCTGAACGGACAGGAGTTCCTGATCCGCAACATCGGCGCTGTTAAGGAAAAAGAAGAGATCATGAACTCCGTCGTGGGCATGCACCTGGGGCGCCCGGTTCTGGTCAAAGAAATCGCTGATGTTGTTGAGGGTCCACAGACCAAGCGTGGTGACGGCAGCATCAACGGCAAACCCGGCGTGATTCTGTCCATTCAAAAGCAACCCGGAGCCAACACTCTGGAGCTGACAGAAAAGATCGATGAGGCTTTGAAACAGTTCGCCACCACCCTCCCGGCCGGCGTTGAGCTTCAACCCAACCTGTTCAAACAGTCCCTGTTCATTGAAACAGCCATTGATAACGTAAAGATGGCCCTGCGCGACGGGGTCTTCCTGGTCTTTATCGTTCTGTTCCTGTTCCTCATGAATTTCCGCACCACTGCGATCACCATGACCGCAATCCCACTGTCCTTTGTATTGACGGCGATTGTGTTTAAATTTTTTGGACTTTCAGTCAACACCATGACCCTTGGAGGCTTGGCGATTGCCATCGGGGAACTGGTGGATGATGCCATCGTGGATGTCGAAAACGTCTATCGCCGCCTGCGCGAAAACAAACTTTTGGCAAATCCGCGCAATTCACTGGTTGTGATTTATGAAGCCTCTTCCGAGGTTCGTAACTCTATCGTGATTGCGACTTTGATTGTGGTTCTGGTGTTTGTGCCACTATTCAGTATGGGTGGCATCGAAGGACGTCTGTTCGTTCCACTGGGTATCTCTTACATCGTTTCTTTACTGGCGTCGATGGTGGTTTCTTTGACCGTAACCCCGGCCCTGTGCTCTTACTTCCTGTCCAAGGGCGAGCTGCTTGAACACAAAGACAGCGCTCTGGTGCGCTGGATGAAGAAACATCAGGAAAGACTGCTGAATAAAACCCTGGACAACCCGAAGCCTGTTCTGTGGTTCTCTGGCCTTTTGTTTGCCGGATCCATCGCCTTGTCTTTTGTTGTGGGTCGCGACTTCCTGCCGCACTTTAATGAAGGCTCCGCGATGATCAGCGTGGTGGCACCTCCGGGCATTTCACTGGAAGAGTCCAACAAAATCGGAGCACAAGCAGAGTTGATCATCCTGAAAACCCCGGAAGTCGTCACAGTATCCCGTCGCACAGGACGTGCGGAACTGGATGAGCACGCTGAAGGCGTGAACACCTCCGAAGTTGAAGTTGATTTCAAAGAAGAAGGCCGCCCTCGCGAGGTGGTTTTGGAAGAACTGCGCAAAAATCTGGAAGCAATCCCGAACGTGGGTGTGAATGTGGGACAACCAATTTCCCACCGTCTGGATCACCTGCTTTCAGGCGTGCGTGCCCAGATCGCCATCAAGGTCTTCGGACCTGAGCTTTCCACGTTGCGCGCCAAAGGCGCCGAAGTATATCAGGCCATCAAAGATGTACCCGGACTGGTCGACCTTCAGGTGGAACAACAGGTTCTGATTCCACAGGTTAAAATCCATCTTCTTCGAGAAGAAGCCGCCCGCTATGGAATCACCGTCGGTGACCTGGCACAACTGCTGGAAAAAGCTCTGCAGGGCGAAGTGGTGGGTCAGATTCTGGAAGGACACAAAACTGTTGATGTATTCATGCGCTTTGATGACAAGTCCCGAACGGACCTTGAGCTGATCAAACGCACACCGGTAAAAATCATGCCGGACGGAAGCCGCATCACCGTTGAAAAAGTCGCTGACGTGTACGAGTCCACAGGTCCCAACATCATTCAGCGCGAAAACGCCCAAAGACGCATTGTCGTTCAGGCGAACTCAACAGACCGCAGCCTGGATGCCATCGTCGCTGACATCAGAAAAAACATCGAAGCGAAGGTTGAAATGCCAGCGGGCTACTATGTCGTCTATGGCGGGCAATTCGAAAGTCAGCAGCAGGCCTCCAATATGATGTCAGTTCTGGGAGTAATTTCAATTCTGACGATCTTCCTGATCCTGTATGCCAACTTTAAGTCCACCTTTATCTCTATTCAGATCATGCTGAATATCCCGATGGCCTTCATCGGCGGTATCATCGCGATTTACCTTACGGGTGGCACACTGAGTATCGCCAGCCTTGTGGCCTTCGTCACTTTATGCGGGATTGCCTCCCGTAACGGCATCATGATGATCTCGCACTATCTGCATCTTATGAAACACGAGGGTGAAGACTTCTCTAAACACATGGTTGTGCGCGGGTCACTGGAGCGTCTGGTTCCAGTTCTGATGACAGCACTGACTGCGATCCTGGGCCTCTTACCCTTGGCACTGTCTCCAGGAGCACCGGGCCGCGAGATCCTTCATCCAGTCGCCATTGTTATTGTCGGCGGCCTATTAAGCAGTACACTGCTGGATATGTACCTGACTCCGGCGGTTTTCTGGAAGTTTGGCAAAAAGTCCGCATTAAAACACATTGAAGAAACTGAAAAACAAGGAGTCCTTTCATGAAACGCACCCTGAAAAGCCTGATCCTTCTGGCATCTCTGTCACTATCACCGTTGGCGCTGGCCCACGAAGGCCATGATGTGCCCGGCACTCTGAAAGCCCAGCACGGCGGCATTCCAAAATCAGGAAAATTGTTCAACATGGAAATGCTGGCGATTGAAAACAAAGTTCAGTTCTTCCCGCGCGCTCACGAAGGCGAAAGCGTTGACAACAAAAAGATCAAAATCACCGGCACCGCCAAATCACCAAAAGGAAAGCCCGTGGCTCTGCAATTCGCGCCCACGGCAAATTCCTTCGATACGACTGTAGACTTCCAAGGATCACACCGCGTGAATCTTGAGATCAAAGTCGACTATGAAGGCAAATCCGACACCTTCAAGTTCCTGGTAGAAAAGTAAAAGGAGTTCCTATGAAGTGGCAATGGGGTTTGACCACCCTGTTCTTCAGTCTCTCAGCGACCGCGCAAAACCTGACAAGCCTGCAACAGCAGCTTGTCAGCAACAATCCCGAGTTGCGCGCAAGCATCTCGCGCCAGCAGGCCAGCCAAAATCAGGCCAAGAGCCAATGGAGCCCTTTCCTGCCGGAGCTGTCAGCCTCTGCCGGATATGGCAAGGAAAACACTTTGCATGACAAAGACGATGGCTATGTCGGCTATTTAAGCGGACGCTGGAATCTGTATCGTGGTGGCCAGGACTGGAAAAACAAAGGCCTTGCCACTCAGGAATCCCGCATTGCCGACTTCGATTTGGAAATCACCTCCCGCCGTCTGCACCGCGAACTGGGCGAAGCCTATTACGAGGCCTTACTGAACACACACTTCATTTCCGTCGACTCTGAAAAACTGCAGTTCCTGCAAAATCAGCGCGCTATGGCTCGAAAGAAAATCAACGCCGGCCTGACTTCCGATGTCGACGCCATTGAACTGGATCTTGAAGAAAGCACGCTGTCGGCAGAAATTGAAGCTCACAAAACCGATTTGCAGATTTCAAAGGATGCTATCAAGACTTTGATCAACAGCACGGACGCAGTTCAACTGACGACAAAAGAAACCTTCCCGCGCGTGAGCGAGTCTGACTTTACAAGTTCCGATCTTGCGCGCAATCCCACCCTTCTGAAGCAACAAGCCCTGGAGGAAAGCACACAGCTTCGTCGCCAGCAAACCCAAGGCGCATACCTTCCAAGTATTGATGTGAATGCGCAGTATGGCCGTCTGGTTCCGAAGTACGATGATCCATTGGAGGCTACCGAATCCCGCGTGTCCGTACTGATGACCTGGACATTCTTCTCGGGCCTTGAAACTCGCTTCAAAAGCGCTGCCGCCAGGGACATGGAAAAAGCTCAAGGATTTGAAAAAAATGGCACCCGCCTGCAACTGGACACTCAGGTATCCAGCCTGCGCAACAAAGCCCGGGAACTATTGCAGCTGCGCACACTGCTGGAAAAACGCCAGACGCTGACTCAGAAGTATTACGACCTGACGCTGTCTGAATATCGCCGTGGAGTCAAAAACTCTTCGGATCTGGCCAGCGCCACGAACAGTCTTTTTGATAACCGCACCAGACTGCTGGAAGTGCAAAAAGAACTTGCCGTGCTAAAACTGAAATTCGACGAACTGACTATCTAAGGAGACTCACATGAAACTACTAGCAACCCTCATCCTTCTTCCGGCATTATCCTGGGCCCACGGCGAAGACAAACCGGGCCCTCACGGCGGTCACATCCAGATGCCCGGCGCCTTTCACACAGAAATCACCGTGGACAAAGACCAGAGCGTTCATGTTTACCTGCTGGATATGAACTTTGAAAATCCAACCATCAAAGATTCATCCGTAGCGGTGACAGCAAAAAATAAAAAATCAGAGGTGAAATACACCTGCTCCGTGATGGGCTCTGATCATTATCACTGCATCCCGAATGGAAAAGTCCCTGCAAAAACAAAATTGATTATTCAAGCAACCAGAGAAAAAGCCGTGGGCAACGAAGCCGTTTACAAACTGCCGCTACCAGCCTTCAAAGAATCAAAAAAGGAATCCAAAAAAGAAGACCACTCCCACCACCACTAAGCGAAAAACGTGCTGGGACTTAGGCCGCTCAAAAAGACCCAGATGCAAGGCGGAGGAGAAGTCAGATGGGCCTTTTTCAGCCGCCTAAGGGACGGGGCGGACTTTTTGGGTGGCTATGGTAATGGATTCGAATTCGCGACGGAACAGGGACATCAGGTCTTCGGCCACGCGCACTGGATCCAGCTCCAGATCCTGCAAAGACAGGGTTTCAACCGGAGTGCCCTTGTTGGTGACGTTCATGGCGAAATGAACCATCACAGACACTGGTGAGCGAGTCGCAATGCTAATGCTTAACTTTTTGGTATCCAGGTAAATATCATCTCCGTCACGACGAACAGACTTTCCGTTCAGAAGACCCTTCCCGTGAGACTGAACATAGTCTTTCGCAATCGAAGCAAACAGACGCTGCAAAGCCACGCCCGAGAACAAATCACGATCAAACACTTCGATGATAAAATGAAGCATTTCATCGGACTGGATCACCGCCTTTTCAAGCAGATCTTCTCCGTCGACCATGTGGTCAAAGGGAATGGAGCAAGCCCCTACCCAGGAAACAATGGAGGGCCCCAGAATTCCATGATCCAGATACGCAAACAAAGAACGTAGCTGGGAACCGTCATAGGCAAATTTCTTTTCAATAAATGAAGTTTCCATCCGCACTACTCCTTAAAAAGATGTTTCACATCAATACTGGCTGAAGCAAAAGCCCGTTTGGAACGAAGACAGGATTCACACTGCCCGCACCACTTGTCACCCGAGAAGTAACAAGGCCAGATCAGCTCCCAGGGAACTTTCAAGCCCTGTCCCAGGCGAACGATATCCGGCTTTTTCAAGTGAGCCGTATAACAGCCCACCGTCACGTGATTGGATGTGGAATACCACAGGGACTTAGTCGCTTGTTCCAAAAATTCACGGGAATTGTCCGGGAAAGTGGCAGCCTCTTCGGCATTAAACCCCGGTATCACGGCATCGGCACCCAATGCCTCGGCGTATGCCGCTGCGATATTCAAAAAAATCCCGTTGCGATTGGGAACCCAGACCGACTTGGCCGTCTCTTCGGATTTTTGCTGATTGTCGATTTCAACGGCAGATCCCGTGGGAACGGCCTGATCCTCGACCAGCAAAGAAGACTTGTTAAAATCCTTGAACCACGGAAGCTCGACAACTTTATGTGGAATCCCCAGATGCTTGGCGATGTTCGCCGAAGCTTCCAGTTCTTTCTTGGCGGCGCGCTGACCATAATTGAAAGTCAAAGCCAGAACAATTTCATGATGATGTTTGATAGCCTCGTAAGCATTCACCGTCGAGTCCAAACCCGCCGATAAAAGCACTACGACCTTTTTGTTTTTTTTCATGTGGCTGCCTTTAAATCCCGAATAAGAATCTGAACTGTCTTTTGCCCGGCAAAATAGTTCCACTGCAGTTCACCCAGAACATGGTAGAACCCTGGCACATTCGTCAAGGTATCCAGCTGGCGTGGTGTCGGCGTGAACAACAATGCTTCCGCAGAAGCTCCGCCATCAGCATCGGCAATCTTCAAACGAAGATGACCGCCCTTCAGTTCGCGCTTGGATAAAACCTGCACATTCGTGAAATGAATCAAAGGAATCGAGAACCCCGCCCCGAACGGACCGACGAAGTCATACCATTTCATCAGAGCTTCGCTGACTTCGGAAAGCCCGGCTTCAACATCGTAGAAGATTTCTAGCGGTTTGGGCTTTTCGCGCAAATCCGAGAAATGATCCGCAAGTTTACCGACGAAAGTGGAAACCTTGGTTTCAGCAATTTCAAAACCCGCTGCAGCCGAGTGACCACCGAAACGACTGAGCAACTCCTGCGCCGAAGACATCGCCTCCACCAGACAGGCTTCCTGACCTTGTGGCAAACGGGCACTGCCCACGATCATGCCGTCATCACCCACCGCCCCCACAAAGGCTGGTTTGTTATAGACTTGAGTCAGCTTCGTCGCGATCAACCCAAGAACTCCGCGGTGGAAGTTTTTGGAAGCGACAAACACGAAATCCTGATGAGGCCAGCCTTGAAGTAATTGTTGAGCTTCTGCTTCCGCATCCCCCTGCAATTGCACGCGGGTGGAATTATTCTTCATCACTTGTCGAACCATATCGCGGGCTTGGCTGGGATCATCCAACAAGAATATATCAATCGGAAGAATGCCGGATTCCATACGAGAAAGCGCATTCAGCTTTGGCGCAAAACGAATCGCCACATCCTGACTTGTCAGCGGTCTTCCGGTCAGGTCTAATTCTTCAAGCAACGCTCGAAGTCCTGCACGTTTGGTTTCAGCAAGCTTCACCAGACCATGCTTTACCAGCACGCGGTTGTCGTCCACCAGCGGCACCATGTCCGTCAGCGTACCGATGGTAAAGTAATCCAACACTTCTTTTAAATCCCAATTACTTTTAGGCAGTTGCGGATGATCGTGGAAGTGACGTTTCAATCCACGCAAAAGATAGAAGGCAACACCCGCCCCACAAAGATAACCCAATCCCGACGGACAATCCCCCTGATTGGGGTTCACCACCACAAATGCCGCAGGAATTGTTTCTGCTGGCAAATGGTGATCCGTCAGAATTACATCCACACCCAGTTCATTGGCTTTATCAATCGCCGCGTGCGCGGTGATACCCACGTCGACGGTGATGATCAGGCTGACACCTTGCTTTTTCAACTCCTCGACCGCATGGGCGTGGAAGCCGTAACCTTCCGCCAGCCGTTTTGGCTGATAGTGCAAAACATCCGGAAACCCCAAAGCCAGCATGCCGGTTTTCAGCAACGCAAGACCGGAAGTTCCATCCAGATCGAAGTCAGCATAGATGCAGATTTTTTCTTTATTCAGGTACGCCTGACCCAGGCGCTCAAGAGCTTGAGACATCCCCTTAAGCACAAGAGGATCTTTCAAATCAGCGAGCTTCGGGAAGAGAAGCTTCTCAACATGGGAAGCTTCAGCAAAACCGCGAGCTGCAAGAACCTTTGTGATGAGCTTCGGCCATTGCCCCTCGACATTCGAGGGGATGACTGGCTCATTCTCAGATTCCCGCAGCGTCCACAAAGGATTCATGAAAATCCTTACGCCGCTTTAGCTTTTTTGAACTGGAGCTTGTCCATCAAAAGAACGAAAGGAGCCGCTACGTAGATAGAAGAGTAAGTACCGAAGAAGATACCCACGCAGATAGAGAACGCGATGTCCTCAACTGTACCATCAGCAAAGATGTACAGGCAAAGCGCGGAAACGAAAGTGGTACCGGACGTAATCAAAGTACGCACCAACATTTCGTTGATGGACTTGTTGATAACGAACTTGAAGCCCTTATCGTGGTTTCCAGTGTCGATCTCACGGATACGGTCAAATACGACGATGGTATCATTCAGAGAGAAACCAATCAGCGTCATGATCGCAGCCAAAATAGACACATTCACTTCTTTACCCACAAGAACGAAGACCGCCAAAGTGATCACCGCATCGTGGAACAAGCAAAGTACTGCGCCCGGAGCAAACTTGTAATCAAAACGAAGTGCCACGTAGATCAGGATCACCAGCAAGCAATAGAATACTGCCAGCAAACCGTTACGCTTCAACTCCGCACCCACCTGAGGACCCACGGTATCAATACGGCGGATGTCCGGATTGGAAGCCTGGAATTTCTCAGTGATGATGCCACGAACCTTGGTCAGGTCCGCATTCAAAATCTCATTCGTCTCTTTGTCCGTTTTACCTTCACGGCCCTGGAAACGAATGATGAATTCGTTGCCTTCACCGAAGGACTGAACACCCACTTCACCCAAGTCCAGACCCGCCACGGAGTCACGAACCTGATCAATGGTAACACCTTGGTCAAATTTCACCTGGATCTCGGTACCACCTTTAAAGTCGATACCGTAGCTGATGCCGTGAACCGCAAGATAAATCAAAGAAGCAACAACCAGGACCAGGGACACGCCCCCGAAAAACCAGGCTTTACCGACGAAGTCAAAACGTCCAAATGATTCTGTATTTTTATTAGCCATATATACCTACTAAACCGACAACTTCTTGAAGTTGAATTTATTCACCAAAGTATCAACGATAACTTTGGAAACGAACACGTTTGCGAACATGGAAGTCACGATACCGATCAACAAGGTCACCGCGAAACCACGCACCGGACCCGTACCGAAGTACAACAGAACCACAGCAGTCGCTGCCGTCGTCACGTTGGCATCGATGATCGCAGACATCGCACGGTTGTAACCTTCAGCAACAGCCACCTTGATTCCGTGGCCCATGCGCAGTTCCTCCCGAATCCGTTCATTGATCAGAACGTTGGCATCAACCGCAAAGCCCACAGTCAATGCGATACCCGCAATACCCGGCAAAGTCAGAGTTGCACCGAAAGTTGTCAACAAAGCAAAGATGCCCAGGATGTTCAACCCCAAAGCAAAGGAAGCAACCGCACCCATGGATTTGTAGTAAACCAACATGAAGATCACGATGATCGCGGCACCCACGTATGAACCCAACTTGGCTTTGCCGATCGCATCAGCACCCAAAGTTGGACCTACACGACGCTCTTCCAATTGCTCCAAAGAGGCAGGCAAAGCACCGGCACGCAGAGACGTGGAGATCATTTTCGCTTCATCCATCATACCGTTACGGTCACGACCGCCACCCAGTGTGATGACAGCAGATCCACCCGCAATACGATCGCGGATGCTTGGAGCAGATTTTACAACTTTATCAAGAACGATGGCCATTTGCTTGCCAACGTTATTGCCAGTCAGGTCTGCGAATTTCTGAGCACCCGCAGAGTTGAACTGCAAAGACACCTGAGGAGAACCGTACTGGTCGTAACCAACAAACGCGTCATCCAAAGCCCCACCACCAAGATCTGTGTCAGTTCTTAGCAAGTAAGGGATAGCACCTGCATCGATAGTCGCTGCATTGGGAGCTTTTTCGAAGTAAACAGCCGTTTTCTCCGGAAGTTTGCCTTTCAAAGCCTCATTCACGCGAGTCACGTAGTCAGAGTACTTGGTGTTTTCCATGTTGAAGTTGCCCGCTTTTTCAGCTTCAGCAATCATCACCTGAAGTTCCTGAGGTGTCTTCTCATGGGACACGATCATGAAATCAAGCTTCGCAGTTGTGTTGATAAGCTGTTTCGCTTTTTCAGCGTCAGCCATACCCGGCAACTGGATCAGGATGCGGTTGGCACCCTGCTGGGAAATCGAAGGCTCTGCCACACCGAATTCATCGATACGGTTACGGATGGTTTCGATGGACTGCTGAATAACGCGATTTTTGTAGTCATTCAGGTAAGCATCGAAGTAACGAGCCGTTACAGATGTGTCTGTAGAGCTCACAACCTGCAAAACAGTTGAATATTTGTCGGCAATGAATTTCTCAACAGCTGCTTTACCAGCGGCATCAGCAACCAAAACCTGAACCTCTCCGGATTCAGGTTTTTCGGATTTAACGTCAGCATAAGCCACGTTTTCCTTGGTCATTTCAGACTTCATGGTCATGATCAGACGAGTGGTGGATTCTTTAACCACACCATCAACATCCACGCCCATCACCAAGTGCAAACCACCCTGGATGTCCAGACCGTAATTCAGTTTTTGTTTGGAAGGCCACCAGGACACATCCGACAAGTTAACCAAGTTAGGCAATACCCACACCAAAGATGCGGCTACGCCCAATACTGCTACAAACGTTCTCCAGCGAAGACCTTCCATTATTTCTTTTCCTCTTGAGTTGCTGCTTTCTGAGATGTTGCGATCTGACTGCGAAGCATTTTCACCTTAACGCCGTCGGCGATCTCCAAAGTCACAAATTGCTCAGTGATGCCTTCTACACGACCCAGGATACCGGAGGAAGTGACAACTTCGTCACCTCTTTTGATTTCGGTCAGGAACTTCTGGTGTTCTTTCTGACGCTTGGACTGAGGGCGAATAATAAGGAAATAGAAGATGACGAAGATAAAGATGAACGGCACAAACATTTCGAAAGCTGATGGCTGGCCGCCAGGAGCTGCTGATTGTGCATGAGCTGTGGATACAAGAAGTCCGTATAACATTGATTCCTCCATAAACTTACAATTCTAACTGACGTTAAAATTCAGCATTATTCTTGGGAAGAATCAATACTTTAGTAGAAAGTCGATCAAAAAGGTTCGGATGCAAGGCGGAGGGCCTTCCCGCAGCGCAGGCGTGCTCTATGCACGCCGGAGTGAGGACAAGGCCCGACAACGCAGCAGGCGGGCCTTTTTCATCGGCTTTAAGAATCTTTCTTGGCGAAGCGTGTTAAGCAGAAATCACGATACTCTGCCCAACGGCCCTGGGCGATGGCCTCACGCGCTTTTTCCATCACTTTCATATAGAAATGAATGTTGTGGATGGTGTTCAGACGGGATCCCAGGATTTCCCCGCTCATGAACATGTGACGCAGGTAAGACTTGGAATAGTTCTTACAAGTATAGCAATCACATTCCGGATCCAAGGCTGAAGGATCTTCCTTGTACTCAGAACGTTTGATGCTGACCTTGCCGTTCCAGGTGTAAATTGTCCCGTTGCGTGCCACTCTTGTAGGCATGACGCAGTCAAACATATCCACGCCGGAATCAATTGCGATAATCAAATCTGTCGGCGTTCCCACGCCCATCAGATAACGCGGTTTATTGGCTGGCATTCTTGGCGCCACATCCGGCAGCAACGCATGCATCAAATGCATCGGCTCCCCGACACTGAAGCCACCCAAAGCATAACCCGGAAGATCCACGGAACAGATCTGCTCCATGGATTTCAAACGGTGCTTCAGGCTCAAACCGCCCTGTACGATACCGAACAGCAGACTTTCTTTGCGGGTCATCGCCGCCTGAGAACGCAGCAACCAGCGATACGTCAACGCCATGGATTTTTCGATCTCTTCATCGGTGGCCGGATACTTCAAGCACTCGTCAAAGGCCATGATGATGTCTGAACCCAGGTCCATTTGGATTTCCATGGATTTTTCAGGAGAGATAAAGTGCTTCGCGCCATCAAGGTGGGAACGGAACTCCACACCCTCTTCAGTCATGTTGCGAAGCTGGGACAAAGAGAACACCTGGAAACCGCCAGAGTCCGTCAAAATCGGACCGTGCCAGTTCATGAACTTGTGCAGGCCACCCATGCGCGCGATGGTTTTTTCGCCAGGGCGCAAATGCAAGTGGTACGTGTTACCCAAAACAACCTGAGTGCCGCAGTCTTTCAGTTCTTCCGGCGTCATGGCTTTCACTGTGGCTTTGGTCCCCACGGCCATAAATACAGGCGTCTGCACCGGACCGTGCGCCGTCATCAGGGTGGCACGACGGGCATTGCCGTCAGTCGCGTGAACTTTGAATTCACCCAGTTTCATAGTTGCATCTGTTGCTGTGGAATTAGGACCCACGGCTGTGGAATTGTGACCGTCCAACATAACCTCACCCTTCGTGAACTGCCGACTTTGCGGCCGCGACCCAAACTGTCAGATCGCCATAAGAAAAGAGCCGGAACTTTCGCTCAATGGCCCATTGATAGCAAGCTTTTACTCGATTCAAGGAAGAAAATCCGGCGACCAAAGCCACCAGAGTCGACTGCGGCTGATGGAAATTCGTCATCAGACAATCGACCACTTTGTACTGATATCCCGGCTGAATCAGCAGTTTGGTAAAACCACTGAAACCAGTTTCGGACATCGCTCCCAACAGACCTTGCGCCGCACTTTCCAGCGAACGACTGGTGGTGGTGCCCAGCGACCAGATCTTACGACCTTCCGCCTTGGCTTTTTGCACTGCCAACCAGGTCGCCGCAGAGATTTCGACATACTCTTCGTGCATATCGTGATCATTCAAATCTTCCGCCGTCACCGGCAGGAAAGTTCCCAGCCCCACGTGCAAAGTGACTTCCAGAACTTTCACTCCGCGGGATTTCAGACCTTCGATATCCTCTGCAGAAAAATGCAGACTC
Source organism: Bdellovibrio bacteriovorus (assembly GCF_048286975.1). Classification (GTDB taxonomy): domain Bacteria; phylum Bdellovibrionota; class Bdellovibrionia; order Bdellovibrionales; family Bdellovibrionaceae; genus Bdellovibrio; species Bdellovibrio bacteriovorus_H. The sequence continues at coordinate 49,099 of NZ_JBLVRT010000002.1, forward strand.
GCCGTCGGAGCCGCAAAACTGCCCGGATTTTTATTCCACGCCGTTTGATACCAGGATTCATCAGCTTCCACCGTGTGGCGCTGTTCGCGGGCTTTTTGAATGTAGGGAGGCAGTGGCAGTTCAGCCACTTTTTGGAAGTAGTCTTCGCTGATTTGCTGGCTGAGAGAAACTGTTTGCGGGCGGCCTTTTTGCTGTAAAGTCATCTGCACACCCAAAGGAAGCTCCAGCACAGAGCCTATTTTGAATTTCTTGGACGGGAACAAAACCTCCCAGTCCGTGGTATTGATCTGCTTCAGGAAAAGGATTTCAACGTCGCCCGAAAATACCCGGCGTTTCAGAACACGGGTGTTATTCACGACCAGCACATCGCCTGCCGGAATTCGCGATAACAGATCCTGCAGACTGATTTCCTGGGGCTCCAATTCACCTTCCACCCACATCACGCGGGACGGCCGCACAGGGGACGTGGCAATAAGCTCTTCAGGGTAGGAAAAGTCCAAATCGGTCAGTTTCATAGGTGGGTTCTGATACCATAAAACCCCCATACGAGGCAGTTTTTTGTGGCTTCGGCCCACGGAAAGGGTTTAAAACAACAGCCATGACTTTAGGACCCCTGTTACTTTTACTCTCTGCCCTGCTTCATGCTGCCTGGAATGCCCTGGCCAAGGCCTCTAAAGACAAGGAAAGCTTCCTTTTTCTGACCATTTTACTAAGTGGTCTGATTACAGCCACAAGCCTGCCGATCAGCGGGACAGGGTTTATTTTTCCAGACAACCGCGCCTTTGCGATTGCCATTCTTTCCGGCGTTTTTGAGGGGTTCTATTTCCTGACGTTGTCCAAAGCCTTGCGGACCTCAAGCCTTGGGAAATCCTACGCCATCATGCGCGGAGGCGCCATGGTCTTGGTGTGGATGTATTCCACCCTGCTTCTGGACGAGCGGGCCCACGGTCTGCAATTCCTGGGAGCTGTTTTTGTGCTTTTGGGAATTCTGGCGATGAACTTCCAGGATCTGCTGAAAGGAAAACGGCAGAATCTGAAAAACGATATCTGGGCCTATATCAGCGCCGTCTTTATCGCCGGATATCATCTGGCCTATCACGAAGCCCTGACCGAAAACACCGATCCCAAGCCGCTCTTCATGGTGGCGATGATCGTATCTTTGCCGTTTTTACTTTACGGCATCCGCAGTGCCCCTTGGCAGCGCCTGAAAGCCACGATGACCTCGCACCCCGTGCGGGTTCTGCTGTGCGGAAGCTTCGCCACAGCTTCGTTCCTGATCTTTTTGTATGGCTTAAAGGTTTCAGCCCCCGGCTTTGCGATTTCGCTCAGAAACTCCTCCATCTTTTTCGCGGTTATTTTCTCGGTGTTCCTCAAAGAGTCCCTGACCCGGACACAAATTCTGAGTGCGGCCACTATCGGACTTGGCGCTTTGCTGCTAAGCCTTTAAAAAAATCTGGACTGTTTGCATAGTTCAGCGTCTCCTATCATTGTTATTTCACAACAAAAGGAATGCTTAACATGAACAAGGTTTCTCTTCGCTTAGGTTTGATCACAGCAGCCACTCTTTTCACCGCAGCTTGCGCCCACCACCCGGATGTTCGCGCCGGAGCTGACGGCATCCACCGCGTCGTCATCGCCAGCGAAGACACCGACCAAGGCTCCCGCGAAGCCATCCGTCAGGCAAACAGCTTCTGCAAAGAGCGCAACCAAACAGCCGCTTTCATCAACGAAAACTCCAAATACAAGGGCGACTATGATGAAAAGACTTATAAAACCGCAAAAAAAGCCAGCAAGGCAGCTCAAGTCCTGGGCAGCGCGACCTATGTTTTGGGTGGCCAAACTGAATCCACCGCCGGCGGCATCGTAGGCCTGGGCGGAGCCGTCGCCGACGGAGTTCTAGGAAACGGCTACAACGTCGAAATGAAATTCAAATGCATGTAAGAAAATGGGCGGGTCGTTGATCTGCCTTTAACACGACGATTTGGGGCCCGAGCAAGGCCCCTGTCGGCGCGCCGTTCGGCACGGCATCCTGCCTCGTCGCTTCCGCCTGCGGCGGAGGGCCATCCAGGCCCCGCGAAGGCCTCTCTCTGGCCGCCAGGGTCCTTCCTCGCTCCCCAAATTTTGCTATTTATGAATGATCAACGACCCTGATTTTCAGCGCCAACCCACAAAGCTCAGTGCAAAAAAAATAAAAGCAAAAAAACCGAGAGTCGCGCGCGCGGGCACGTTTAAAAAAACGAAAGAAAAAATGTATCCAGCACCGAGGGAATTGGGTGGGACTCTTAGGACCCGCCCGGAAGTGGGCCTTCGGTGGCGCATGGGGGAGGTGGGCCCTCCTGTGGAGGGTGCCGACCTCGGACCGGGACGCAGTCCCGGCACCGATTGAGCATGGATGCGTGCCCACTGGACTGGCGGGACCTAAGAGTCCCACCCAAGGCCCGCCCCCGCTCGAAGATTTTGGCTGTCGATTTGTTTTAAACGCCTGGATGGATTTGGGCGTAGGTTTTGATCGTATCGTCTTCGACACGCTTGTACAGGTGGCTTCGGTTCAAATCTTGGTGACGAGCGACACCCATCGCGCCAATCACGTGTGCAACGGATTCAAGTGTTTCCTGGTGGAAGTTCTTTACGCGCACGCGTTTTGTCGGAATGTGCAGGCCACGAACCAAGTTTGGATCCTGAGTTGCAACACCTGTCGGGCATTTGTTGTTATTGCAACGAAGGGCCTGGATACAACCCAATGCCAGCAGCATGGATCTTGCCGCGTATGTCGCATCTGCGCCCAGGCACAACAACTTGATGATATCAAAAGCTGTGGTGATCTTGCCGGTGGCGATGACTTTGATTTTGTCTTTCAAGCCGGCTTTTTTCAGCGTGTCGACAACAATCACCAAAGCATCCATTCCTGGCATACCGATGTAGTTGGTAAATTCCAGCGGAGCGGCACCAGTACCGCCTTCGGCACCATCCACGACGATAAAGTCAGGATACACTTTTTCAACGGTCATCAGGCTGACCAGCTCTTCAAATTCATTGCGATGACCAAGGCACAATTTAATGCCGATGGGTTTTCCACCGGAAAGTTCACGCAGTTTCGTGATAAAGGCCAGCATGCCGCGACTGTCGCTGAACGCTTTGTGACCCGGAGGCGAAATCACATCCTTACCCATTGGAACGTTGCGGATGTTGGCGATTTCCTGGGTCACCTTTTTCCCGGACAGCATACCGCCATGACCGGGCTTTGCGCCTTGAGAAAGTTTAATCTCAATCATCTTCACTTGTGGGTGAGCCGCGTTTTTCTTGAACAATTCCGGATCAAAATCACCGTCATGAGTGCGGCAACCGAAATAACCCGTTCCGATTTGCCAGATCAGATCGCCGCCCGGCTCCAAATGGTAAGGGGAAATACCACCCTCACCGGTGTTGTGCGCAAAACCGCCGTCTTTGGCGCCACCGTTCAAAGCCAGAATGCTGGCCGTGGAAAGAGAACCAAAGCTCATCGCAGAAATATTCAAAAGAGACATGGAATAAGGCTGCTTGCACAGATCCGTCCCGATCGTAACACGCAGATCTTTGCGATCGACATGCTTTGGATACATGGAATGAGTCACGAACTCATAGCCTTGCGCATACACGTTGTGCTGGGTTCCAAATGGAACAGTATCCAGTACTTTTTTCGCACGCTGATAAACCACGGAACGCTGTTCACGGTTGAACGGCTTTCCATCGGTGTTGGATTCGATAAAGTATTGATTTATTTCAGGTCGGATGGATTCAAGAATATAGCGGAAGTGACCGAATACCGGGAAATTGGCTTTGATCGCATGGCGATTCTGATGAATGTCGCGGAACCCCAGCAGGAAGAAAGGCACAAACAAAAACAGGGAATAAAGTCCTGGTGTCCAGTAAAGATAGAACAACACATTCAGACCCAATGCCACCGCAAATGCGATATAAAACTCTCTTCTCATTTCAGCCTCAAGACCCTCTCGCCTTAAAATAAACTGCGCTTTCCGACAAAGTATCGGACACAAAGCACAGCCAATCTAGTCCAACTGGACTGAAAAGGCAAAAGGGAAAGACCCGGTCAAAACCGGGCCTTTCTTTCGTCTTAAAACTTAAAATGTCAGAGGAAAGCTCACACTCAGCAAGCCGACCTTGTTCTTGAACTTGCCAAGCTCCCCGGTCACCGGACCGGCCTCTTCCAGCTTGGAAGTGCCGTATTCCAGGTCCATATACTCAAGATTCACGCTGACGATCAGGATTTTGATACCAACCCCCACTTTGGGCCCCTTGGCACCTTCAAACTTCACATCCACGCCACCGTCTTCTTCCGGATCCAGATCACCTCCAAAGATGTATCCGCCCCAGATGCGAAGCCCCGCCACCGGCATTTGCGCGCCGATCACCGCACCGTAAAGTGTCGATGTCGCCTCGGCAGAATAGTCGGTGGAAGCAGAGCTTTCAAACTTCGGTTTGGAGTAAGATCCATCCAAACCGACAAAAAAGATGTCATTGGCGTGGTAACCCAGCTTCAGATTAAAACCCAGGCCCTGCCCCGTTCCGGTGGAATTGCTCAAGGGCGCAGGCCACTCCAGCTCGTTATCACCTTTTTCATAGGTGATTCCGGGCTCAATATAAAATCCTGCATAGGCCGGCATTGCTGCCATCACGGCCCACCCCAGAAATATCGCGCTGATTGTTTTCATAAAGCCTCCGTTGTGAAATCAAGAATGACTACTTCATGTAAACCATAATGACAGCTTTGGACGATTTGGCTTTTTGATTGAAAAAGCCGGTTTCATCCTGCGTGCGTGGAGCAGCACCACTGTCTTCCATGGCCGTTTTGGTTTTTGCAGTATCTGTGTGCATGAACTTCTGCAGAGCATTCGGACGCTCGGTCATGTTGTAAGTGTTCACCGAACCCACTTTCAGTTCATCCTTGATGAAGTTCTTCACCACACGAGCGCGGTCATTGGCCAGATTCACATCCTGCTTGGAGGCTTTTGCACCTTCCGTCGGATATTCACGGTCTGCCCATACCGCGACCTTCAGCTCGTCAATTTTGCCTTTTTGCTTGGCTTCATTCACCATTTTGCGGATGTCGTCTTTGGCTGAATCCGTCAAAGAGGATTTCCCCTCGTCGAAGGAAATTTCTGAAACCATTTTTGCGCCCAGGGTTTTCCCTGCGGATTCCGTGGCGTTATCCACCGCAAAAGATGTGCTTGCAGACAAAGCCACTGTAAAAATCAAAGTGCCGATCACAGATTGAATGTTCATTTCATTCTCCTTTGTTGTTGTATAAATTCTGCGAATATCAGTATTTCCAGGTGGTGCATCAACCGGACCGGACTTGAAAACACATTCAATTGCAGCTCACAAGTCCACGGTCCCGAAATGCCCGCCCGGATTGCGGAGTTTTGCCCCGCGGGGATTTATTCCATAATCACCATGACGATCGACTTGGAGGCTTTAGATGGAGCTTTTGCAGTTGAATCAGTGGTTGGAATTCCCGCAGTTTCCAAGTTCTTTTTGATACGAGAATCGGAGGTGTTCAGCATGTCCTGCAACAGATTTGGCCTTTCGGCCATGCTGTACAAATCCACGTCCGGTGATCTGTCATAGGACTTAATATAGTTTTCAATGGCCTTGTTACGTTCTTTAACAAGCTTTACTTCGGCCGAAGACAGTTTTTTGGTTTCTGTAGATGGATAGTCTTTGTCGCCCCAGGTGATTACTTTGATCTCTTTGATGGTGCCGGTCTTTTTAGCTTCATCAATCAATCGCTGCAAATCCCCTTTGGCATCGTTGGTCAGCGCGCTGGATCCTTTCTTAAATCCGAACTCTGTCACGTGAGTCGCTTCTTCCTGCACCGCCACAGTTTTTGCCTCACTACTTGGCATAGTGTCGACCGTCTTTTCTTTATGTGAACAAGAAACCGTCGCGGCAGCAAACAATGCAATAACAAGATATGTTTTCATAGTTGATCCTTTGTTAAGGTTGTTGATCACCTGAAAGACTAAGATCTTTTTTTCACACGGCCTACATCTTCGGTCATGTTTGTGAACAGGCCTTCCCGCATGTAATAAAAATTTCTTTGCGTGCGTTTTTGAAAGTCCGCTTAATAAAAAAAAGGAGTTTTACATGACACCTCCCAGACCCAATGAAATTCCCATTCCCCAAGATCCACCACCATCAACACAGCCCCGTCCATCACCGGTGAAGGAGCCACCTCGCCCCAAAGTCGTGCCGGAAATTGATCCAGGAATGCCGCGGGAAAACCCCTCCAAAGATCCCGGCACGCCTCCTCCTTCTGAAGGATGAATTTGTGTGTATATTTGCAAAGACTTTTACCTTCCTCCCACCCCTCAAGGGTCCGATAATCGAGGGGTGAGGTTGCATGACGAAAGTGAAGAATTTCGTATTCACATTCGCAGAAAGATTCAGTGACTGCCACACCATGACCTGGGCAGCCTCGGTGGCTTTTTACACCTGCTTTTCTCTGGCACCTTTGGTGATGATCTCGCTGGCAGTGGTCGCCAATCTGGGACTGGAACTGCAACAAAGTTTTATGCAGGAGGTTTTTTCCCTGGTGGGACCCACGGCCGGCGAAGCAGTACAGGCAGTGGTTAAAAACGCCAATGATCGTGTGGACCTGATGTCTTTGGCGGGAATCGTGGGGTCACTGACCCTGATTCTTTCCGCTGGTTTGATTTTTGGCGAAATGCGCGCGGCCCTTACAGAAATTCTCGGACACAAAGTTGAGGAAGAGAATCTAAGTTTGCTTCACGCCACCATCGCCTACGTCAAAAGCAGATTGCTGCAAATCGGTCTGGCCTTCGGATTCATTTTTGCCATGATGGTGTCATTAATAGCCTCCACTTTACTGAACACCATCATCCGCATGGGCATTCTGGCCAACGGAGAAGGTGCATTCCTGATCAATATCATTTTCTCCATACTTCTTTACATCCTGCTTTTCACTGGCATCTTCCACTTTCTGCCAGTTCCCCGCCTGGCTCTGCGGGATGCCTTCCATGCCGGAATTATCACGGCATTGCTATTCGTGATCGGGAAGGAACTGGTAGGCCTTTATTTGGGCGGAAGCCCCATCACCTCTTCCTATGGGGCAGCCGGATCCATCGTTGTTTTACTGGCCTGGGTTTATTATTCGACCTTGATTGTATTTTTAGGTGCCCATTCGATTTATGCCTGGAGAAAGGAGTTTTCCCATGCAGCCACATCAACAGAATAACACCTCTATTTGGCAGGACACTCAGGTTCCCGAGTTTCCGCCACTTCGCGAAGACGCCTCCACTGATGTCTGTGTCGTCGGCGCCGGCATCGCCGGGCTTTTAAACAGTTATGTCCTGCTGAAAAACGGTTTTCAAGTGACGCTGCTTGAACGGGACACGCTGGGACACAATGAAACCAGCAGAACCAGCGCGCATCTTTCCAATGTTCTCGATGAAGGCCTTGCCAAACTGCTGGACAATCTGGGTGAAGACAGCGCAAAAAAAGCCATTGCCAGCCACAGTGACGCCATTGATCTTATCGAAAAAATCACCATCGAAGAAAACATCGAATGCGACTTCCGGCGCATCGACGGGTATCTTTACCTGAGCCCCGAAACCAACAAGGACTTTCTAAAGGAGGAAGCCAAGGCCGCCGCCAGACTGGGCTTCAAGGATGTGGAACTGCTTTCCTCACCCCCGCACTTTGCCGAGTTCGGACCGGCATTGCGCTTTCCGCGACAAGCGCGCATCCACAGTCAGAAATTCATCAACGGCCTGCTTAAAGCCATCGTGGAAATGGGCGGAAAGATTCACAGCAAGTCGCCCGCTATGGAATTCAAAGACGGTGCCCTGCCTTCGGTGAAAACTGACAACGGTCACTATGTCTATGCCAAACATGTCGTGGTGTGCACCAACGTTCCGGTCAATGACCGGGTGATGATTCACACAATGGAATCAGCCCATCGCAGCTATATCATCGGCATTGAAGTGCCTCATGACGCCTTCCCTGACATTTTAATGTGGGACACATCCCATCCTTATCACTATGTACGAAAAGTTGAAAACCACGCCGAAGGAAAAGACCTTATGCTGATTGGTGGCGAGGATCACCGGGTGGGACAGGAAGATCACCCTGAAGCCAAGTTTGAAACCCTGCACGACTGGGCTCTGTTCAATCTGGGAATCTCCGGACCGATTACCTATCAGTGGTCCGGACAAATCATTGAACCCGTCGACGGCCTGGCCCATATCGGAAAAAATCCGGGCAATCGCAATACCTACATCGTCAGCGGAGACTCAGGCCATGGCCTGACTCATGCCGCGGTCAGCGCCATGGTCATTCGTGATCTGATTCAGCAGCATCCCAACGAATGGACTCATATCTATTCACCATCGCGCTTTAAAGTTAAAAATCTGGGCAAGGTCATCTCGGCCAACATGAACGCACTCACCCAGTATAGAGATCGCATTATGTTACGGGATGAGCTGAAAAATGTCTCTGCACATCCGGGCGAAGGACAACTGATGCATCAGGGGGCAAAAACATTTGCCGTCTATACAAATGAACAAAACGAAACCGTCACTCTCAATGCCGTATGCCCGCATCTGGGCGGAATCGTGCACTGGAATGCCGCTGAAAAAACCTGGGACTGTCCGTGCCATGGATCGCGCTTTGCCTGTACCGGTGAAGTGATCAATGGACCCGCCATTTCAGGACTGAAACAAGCCGTTATGAAAAAACCACAGGAAAAGGCAGAAGCCATTTCCATGCCTGATGAAAGGACTGAGTATGAAAAAGCAAAACCGCGTGACACCTCAGCGGAAAGATAAGCGTCCCGCCCACGATGCCAGCGTTCACTGCTATCATGATCTGGATTCGCAAAAAGAGCTGCAATCCAGCAGGCCTGACATCAATCGCCAGCGCCGTGGCACCACGGGATGCACTCAAAGCTTCCGACCCGCTTTTGATGACGCCCGATTCGGCTCGACCTCCAGCAAGGACATGGAGCTCAGTGACCGAAATATCAGTGACGAAGTCGAGCACGCCCTGGCGTTGGAAGGAGACATTGATGTGGCGGACGTGGAAGTGATCGTCACACAAGGGGAAGTCACCTTGCGTGGCGTGGTTGCCGACCGCAAGATGAAAAGATTCGTTGAAGAGTATGTCTCCCGCTGCTCAGGAGTGAAAGACATCCACAACGATCTGCATTTCAAACGAAAGTAGGTATCCGGGGACCCACCAAGGTCCCTGGTCCTGCATGGTCTCTGACAGAAAGTGCGATGTTATATACTCTGCCCGCCCGGCCCGCGCGACAATAAAGAAAAACCAAGCAAGGAGGCTTTTATGGCAGCTCAGCATGCAGGAAACCCTTCCACGCATTATGGCAGTCCCAAACAAAGAAAACCAACATCGCCGACACACAAACCCACCATAACCGGATCTTCACCGCTGAACTTCAATAGTATCTATCAGCAAGCCGGCGAACTTCTGGAAAGCGGTCGCAAATACGCAGTGAAACACCCTTACCAGATTATTCTGGGTGCGGTGAGTGTGGCGGGCGTGGGGGCTTTGGCTGCGTACCTTTTAAAAAGAAGACACTAATCATTAACTCATCATCAGGAGGCTTTCTATGAAACTCACAGCACTCGTCGTCATATCCCTGCTGCTGCCATCGCTTTACGCCCAGGCACAGTACAGATCTTCCGAAACTCAGTATCAGTCACGCCCCATACCTACCGGGCCTCAGGAAAGACGTCCGCAGCCCAATCCCCGCACTTCCCAGAACACACTGGATCAGGACTGGGACCGACGTCAGGATGAGATAATCCGTCGTCAAGAGCAGCTGGACCGCAACATGCGTAGCCGTCAGCTCCGTGATATCGATTCACAGAACCTGATGCCCGATGGAAGAAGCTGGGACTGATTTCACTATTAACAACATCATAAAACAAAGGCCTTCATAACGAAGGCCTTTGTAGTTTCGTGACAAATTTGTTTTATAAAACATTACATAAAGGAAGGTGGTCATCCCCGAGGTATCGTCTCAACATCAACGCTCCAACAACAAAAGGAGTCAATTATGAGACATGACCAACGTGATCCACGCAGCATGCGCGGCGACAGATACTCATCTTCTGAAAGCAACTTCCGCCGGGATGAGCAGCGTCCTTCACGCCGCGAAGCCTCTGAGCGCAGAGACTGGTATGAGCGCGATGAAATGGACGAACGCTCAGGCTATCGTGATGAAGAATACCGTCCATCTTCAGAATATCGTGATGCCTCTGATTATCGTCGCGATTTTAATTACTCGAATCAGGACTATGGCCGCACTCAAGGGTCCCGCGAGTCGTCCCGTGGCAGTCGTTCCATCGACGGCAATCGCTCTGGCTCTTCTTATGAACCCCATGCCAGTGGCCGCCAGGATCGCTATGGTTCTTCCATCGAACAGTCTTATGACCGTTCCGATGACCGCAGTTCCCGCCGCGGGCTTTACGGTACCAGCGATCTGACACGTCAGGGTTCTGACCAATACCGCTCCAGCTCCTCTTTCGATACTGATCGTGAGCGTTCTTCTGAACGTGGTTCAGAGCGCGGGTCTGAACGCTCTGAAGGACGTTCCCAGTTCTTCGGTCGCGGACCGAAATCCTACAAACGCTCTGACGAACGCATCAAGGAAGATGTGTGTGAAATGCTGACTCGTGATAACAACATTGATGCCGAAGGCATTGAAGTCGAGGTGAAAGAAGGCGAAGTCACTCTGACAGGAACTGTGCCGGAACGTCGCATGAAACATCTGGCGGAAGACTGCGCTGAAGGCTGCTATGGAGTGAAAGATGTCACCAATAACATCCGCGTCAGCCGCGAGTCTTCATCCACTGAAAGAGACAGCTCCTCTTCATTGGGCAGCGAACGCTCTCCCAGCATGGGAACATCCGGATCAACTGGCACGAAGAAGTCCTCTTCTTCCAGCACATCCACAAACGCCCCTAATCATTAAGACGCAAAGGGAGGCCATGACGGCCTCCCTTTTATTTTTTCAAATAGACGGCATGATTCCGGGCGGGGTTATCAATCCCGACAATCTGCTGATCGAAACCGGAATTATTTCCGGCCGTAAAATCACCTCTTGGCCCAGTCTGCGCACCGACCTTATCAATGCTGGCGGCGACTGGTTTGACACCCAAGTCATGGTGGATCAGGGCCTGGTGACCAGCCGTAAGCCTGAAGACATCTCAGCCTTCAGCGAAAAGATGATTGAGGTCTTTTCTCAAGGTGATCAGCAATTGAGGGACACTTCGCCCCCTTTATGAGCCCCCCTTGCGAATATGCTGCATTTTAAGCCTTTATGGGCTGTTTTGTGTTGCGAGAAAGCACCACCGCGCCCGTAAAAAAAGATACAGTTTTTAGATGCACGGCCAATAAACTTTCCGGGTGTTGCAACTTGCCAGGACCTATTGGATAATTTTCTCATCGATTAAACACTATCCTCGAGAGAAATATTATGAGCATTCAACAAGTTCCATTTATCACCCTGAATCGTTTCGAACCTGGTTTCCGCGATGAATTCCTGAACGGCGTTGCAAATCTATTTGATAAAACACAATTCGTTGGCGGCCCGATCGTTGGCGTAATGGAAGCCAACCTTGCTGCTTACACCAAATCCAAACACGCCATCGGTTGCGCGAACGGAACAGACGCGATCCAGATCGCATTGCGCGCTGTCGGTGTTAACAAGAACGACAAGGTCCTTGTTCCTGACATGACTTTCTGGGCGACTTTTGAAGCCGTAGTTAACGTGGGTGCAAACCCTGTGACTGTGGACGTCAACCGCGAGACCTGCCACTGGGATCTGGCGACTTTCAAACAAGCTGTAGAACAATTCAAACCAAAAGCAGCCGTGATGGTTCACCTTTACGGTTGGGCTTCTGCTGACACTTTGGAAATCCGCAAATTCGCCAAAGAAGCAGGCGTTCTTCTGATCGAAGACGGGGCACAGTGCTTCGGCACTGAAATCGACGGTCAATCCATCCTGGGCACGGCTTTGATTTCCACCACAAGCTTCTACCCGGCAAAAGTTCTGGGTGCTTCCGGTGATGCGGGCGCAATCTTCACTACAAGTGACGAATATGCAAAGAACTGCCGCACTTTGATCAACCACGGCAGAACTGATCACTATTCTCACGGCATGATCGGCTGGAACTCCCGTATCGGGGCTTACGAGTCTTTGTTCCTGAATATGTCCTTGAAACACATCGATGCGCGCATTCAAAGCCGCATGAACGCAGTGAAATTCTATGAAGAGTCTTTGAAAGGCCTTCCACTGAAACCAGTGCGTGCGACTTCAAAAGTAAAAGAAAACGGCTACTGCGCGGTTGCGATGATCGAGCCTTCTTTGCGTGCTTCTTTGATTGATTCATTGAAAAAAGCCAACGTGGGTTACGGTACAATCTATCCAGGCGCGATGAGCCTTCAATCCGGTTCTGCAGGTCACTTGGCTGGCAAAATCGACAACGGCAATGCTCACCATATCTCTCAAGCGGTATTGAATCTTCCTTGTTATGCTTACATCACTCAGGAAGAACTTCAGTACGTTTGCGACACAGTTAAGAAGCACTTCTAGTTTTCTTAATTGGCAAGACCGGGGCCCGGGCGAAATAATTCGCCCAAGGGTCCTTCCCAGCCCTCAGTATCTGCAGGGCTTTTTTTATATCCACGGCATCCCCGCTTTTATATTTCTTCAACTGATTCCAGGCTATCGGCATCGCCACCGAACTGTACTCGCGCGCGCGCAGCGAGTACGGCAGCACACTGGTCGACCCTTTCGAGTTTCGGAAATAATCAATAAAGATTCTTCCCGAGCGGATCTTCTTGGTCATCTTGCTGACGAACCTTTCAGGATGGCGGTCCTCCCAATGTTGTGCCAGTGCTTGTGTGAATCGCTTGACCTCATCCCAAGAGGGCCCCGGTTTAAACGGCACATGAATGTGCAGGCCTTTGCCTCCGCTTAATTTCACAAAGCTTGGCAGCCCCAGACTTTCCAGATCCTTCTTAAACATCAGGGCCGATTCAACAACTTCATCCCAGCTGACTCCCGGGCCGGGATCCAGATCCAGGACAAACTGATCAGGCCGTCCCGGAGTTTCTGATCTGCTGTTTCGGCCATGAATTTCATAGGCCCCCATCTGCACCAGCTCCAACAAGCCGCGAGGCTCTTGCACAAACAAAGCATCATCCTTTTCAAAGATGGCCACGGTGTCGCCTTTGATATTCAGGTGTTTCTGAAAAAAGCATTTCCCGGCAGATCCCTCCGGGCATCGCAACAGGGCCAGAAGGCGGTTTTCAAGATACGGCCACATCCGTTCGGCGATCGTGATGTAGTACTGCGCCACCTGAAGCTTCGTGATTCCATCACCGGAAAAAAGAACCTTATCGGGATTTGTCAGCAATAATGATTCCGAAGTGACCTCGGGTGCCGGTTTATCTTCCCGCAATTCGATAAAGACCGGTGCACGCAAATGCTGATCTTGGGTCCAATTGGCAAAACGCACCTCCGCAACCAATTCCGGCTTTACCCAGACAGCTCCTCGCTTCGGTGGATCCCCTTTGGCGAAGGGATTCGATTTTCTTTCCCGGGCTTTTAATTTTTTTAAAATCGTGGTGATAAGACTTGAATCAAATCCGGTTCCGACTTTCCCCACATAACGAAGACCGGCTTTTTCATGAACTCCCAGCATCAGCGCACCGAAATGTTCGCGCCCGCCCCGACCTGTTGTGTACCCGCCAATCACAAATTCCTGGCGGATCTGAAACTTGCTTTTCACCCACTGGCCTTTTCTTCCTGAAACGTAAGGACTGTCCCACCGTTTCGAAATCACTCCTTCCAAACCTTGTTCTTCAAACTTTCGCAAGCTGGTGCCAGCCAGAGACTTCACTTCACCGCTGAGTTTTAAATCCGCACTGCGATGACCTTTTAGAATTTCGGCAAGTTTTCTTCGGCGTTGTCGTAAAGGCAATCCCCGCAAATCCTGCCCATTTAACATCAACAGATCAAAAACCTGATACACCAGTTTATGATCTTCGGATTCGCGAAAATAGTTTTGCAGCTTCTGAAAGTGACTGACGCCATTTTTATCAAGCACCACCACTTCACCATCCAGCACAGCTGACTGCACGCTCAGTCGCCGCAACGAGGGCGCCAGAGACGGCATTTTTCCCGACCAGTCATGCCCCGCCCTTGTGAAAAGCTGAACCTGACCGCTGCGCACATGCGCCTGAATTCGATAGCCGTCAAACTTCACTTCATGCATCCACTCTTTGCCCTTGGGGGGCTCTTTAGTGGACAACGCCAGCATTGGTGGCACAAATTCAAATTCTGCACGGTGACCGTGCCATTTGTGATGTCGGGTTGTTTTTTCAGCTGCACCAATAACCGCGGCTTCATTACCGGCTTTGGCGTAGCGATCCTCGCGCTTCACCAAAAGCCACTGGGTTTGGCGGCCCTGCATCCGTGTGCGAATCAGATCCCAGGTGCCTTTCAGCCGGTGACCTTTCAGTTCAAATTCCAGATGACCTTTCTTAAATCCTGCCGCCGGAGGAATTTTAGGAACCCATATTCCCGTATCCCAGATGTACACCTCACCGGCCCCGTATTGATCCTCAGGAATCACCCCCTCAAAACTTCCGTAGTCCAATGGATGATCCTCCACTTCAACTGCCAGACGCTTTAAATGCGGATCAAGACTGGGCCCCTTGGGGACTGCCCAGCTTTTTAAAACACCCTGCCACTCCAGGCGAAAATCATAGTGCAAATGCGAGGCATGGTGCTCTTGCACCACGAACATCAATTGATCCTTGGTGGACTGCGTGGATTTCTTTTTGCGGGGCTTGCCACGCGGTTCGCGCGTTTTTTTGAAGTCCCGCTTTTGGTGATACTCTTTCAACGGCATGAGTTACGCCCTTGCCCGCACCTTGCTGCGCTTGGTGGCTTTCCGCTTCGCCAGCAGTGACTTTTGCAACAGCGGCATCAAATCAATGACATTGTCGGTGGTGGCGATTTTTTCCTCTTTGGCTTCGCTGACCCGATGCCCCTGACCGCCTTTGACTTTGCGCTGGATGGTTTTCATCACATCCTGATAATAGGTGTCTTTGTATTGCTCAGGCCTCCACTCGCTGGTCATGCCTTCAACCAGTTCTTCTGCCATCTTCAGTTCTTTGGGGCTGTATGAAGGCTTTTTGGCTGACGCTGCCAGAAAGTGAACCTGCTTTTCACTTTTGACTTCATGGGAAAAACGCAAAATTTCAAGAACCAAATAGGGCCCTCGCGGCATAATCAGCGCAAGGTGCTGCTTGATCCTGATTACAAGTTTGCCTATCGCCACTTTACGAGTCCCTTCCAACGCATCACGCAGCAGGTAGTAGCCTTTCTCAGCCCCCTTTTGCGGCACCAGATAATAGGGCCGGTCAAAGAACATCGGATCCACCTCATCCAGCAGGACAAAGTCCTCGATATCGATGGTTTGAGTGGCTTTGACGTTGGCCTTCTTCAGCTCACCTTCGGTCATAATAACGTAGCGACCGGACTGGTACTCGTAGCCTTTAACGATGCGATCACTTGGAACTTCTTTGCCGGTTTTTGCATTGACCTTCAGATAACGAATGCGCGCCAGGTCCTTTTTGTCCAGCATGGAAAAATGAACCTCTTTTTCGCTTTGAGCACTTTGCAGACTCACTGGAATATTCAAAAGTCCAAAACTAATAGAGCCTTTCCAAATACTTCCCGCCATAAAGTTCTCCTTTTAAAAAGGACAAACCATCATAAGGAGTTTGAAAAGTCATAAGGGCTTGTTTTGCCAATAAGCCCCGATTCCCCGTCCAGTCCAGTGGGAAAAGACAATCACTCGATCCGATAGTGAATGGGCTTGCAATGAAAGTGATTTGTTTCCGGGTGAGAACACGCAGTCAGTCCCACATGCAGGTCCATTTGTGCCTGCAATAAAATATAATCCCCGGCCCGCACCTTGGGCGGTTGAATGGAAATCAGGCCCTGGGAATTCACTTCGACATTCATAAAAAGATTGAACGTGGTGCCCACAGTGTCTTCAGCAATGCCCAGGTCCTGAAATGCCTGCACCAGATTTTCATGACAGCTGGGATGATGGTCAGCATTTCCCGCGCCAATCTGAAACATTCGCAAACTGCATGGGGTCATCAAAAAATCATGCCGCCCACAACTGTCCTCCAAAACCGAAAGCATCACATTGCTGCGATTGGAATAAAGATCATGCCCTTGAGTTAAATAGATCGTGTCGTTGTAGTCAATCGACCGGCCGCTGGACAAAGTTTCCGTTACATCAGAAACCGAATAGCAAAACAGATCCGCAACCTGCATATCTTCCGGACTGACCACCCGAAGCTTCTGCCCGCGACGCAATTTAAACCCCGCTCCCCTCTGGGCAGGAATGCAGCAAAACGGAGAAAGCGTGCTCACCTCCATAACTTGCTCCGTAAAATTCCCAAGCCCTTCGTGAACGGACACTTCCATTCCGGCGGATTGTTTCGTCCCGAAAACTGGATGCTTTCCCAGGATTCATTATAAGTTTCGGCCATCGGATTCACCGAGCCCTGAAAGCGCAGATCCCGGTCCCGGTTGACCTTCACCATGGAATCATAAGTGCCCTTTTTCATCAGCTCGGTGAATTGGCTGTACAGATTAAACACCAGAGCATTATACGGAAGCCTTCGCGAGGTGCGACTGGCTGCCGGATGCAGGCCCACGACGAAGTAAGCGCTCCCATCCAGACTGAAACAAAAATTTTGATCTTCCGGATCGTCGCTGAACTGCGGATCCCAGCTGCCTGCGATTTTTTCATCCTCCCAAAGAGCAGACAGCTCGCGCCACATCTTCCGTTCAAACTCTTCCTCGGTATTGGCCCGGTCCTGGGGGTAAATGGCAAAGTAGCTTAAGTAAGGCACCTGGCTGCGTCGTTGTTCGTGTTTAAAACGAATCAGATTCACCGCCAGACGGTGCCGGGACTCCCCGGTGCCGAAGTCTTCATACACATCAAAACTGTAGTCTTGGTGATGCAGGGCTTGAATCGCGGCCACACACGGATAATGACGCTGATTTATCAGGGACTTAAGGTCGGCTTCAATTTGAACGGTTTCCATAAGGCATTGTCTGTGCCACTTCATACCCTAACAAGGTCGGGCTTCGTGTCTTTCTGCACTCCCTTTCAAGCTAAGAATATTGGATGTCAAAAGCCAATAAAGGGTGCTATGGTATTACCCATGCAAAATAAAATCGTGAAAATCGGAAATATCGAAGTTGCCAACGACAAACCCTTTGTTTTGTTTGCGGGCCTGAATGTCCTGGAATCCCGTGATCTGGCGATGCAGGTGTGTGAGCACTTTGTTAAAGTGACTGACAAACTTAAAATTCCGTATGTATTTAAATCATCTTTCGACAAAGCCAACCGTTCCTCCATCCACTCTTACCGTGGGCCGGGCATGGAAGAGGGCTTGAAGATATTTGCAGAGCTTAAAAAAACTTTCGGTGTGAAAGTCATCACCGACGTTCACGAAATCCATCAGGCAAAACCTGTGGCTGAAGTTGTGGACGTGATCCAGCTTCCCGCCTTCCTGGCCCGCCAGACAGACCTGGTTGAAGCCATGGCCCGTACCGGTGCGGTGATCAACGTGAAAAAGCCCCAGTTCCTGAGCCCGGGTCAGATGGGTAACATCGTTGATAAATTTGCAGAGTGCGGTAACGACAAGATCATTCTGTGTGATCGTGGTACCAACTTCGGTTATGACAATCTGGTTGTAGACACATTGGGCTTTAACATCATGAAGAAAGTTTCCAAAGGCAGTCCGGTGATTTTGGATGCGACTCACGCCCTGCAGTGCCGCGATCCATTCGGAGCCGCTTCTGGCGGCCGTCGTGGCCAGGTGGCAGAGCTGTCCCGTGCCGGTCTTGCCGTGGGCTTGGCGGGTCTGTTCATCGAAAGCCATCCAAATCCAGACAAAGCCCTCTGCGACGGACCATCAGCATTGCCACTTTCCAAAGTGGAGCCGTTCCTGCAACAAATGAAAGCTCTGGACGATCTGGTAAAATCCTTCCCAGAACTGAACACCGAAAACTAAAAAAAAGCCCCATCACTGGGGCTTTTACTTTTTCAGATCCTGAATGTCATAGACATAAAGCCCCGACTCGCGAAGTTCATACTTCACATCATTTCCCAGAACATCAATGCCATACCGCTGTCCCCACGATGCCGAGTCGGTCACCGGGTTTTGACGTTTTTGGAACGCGGGACGAGGATCAAGCTCCATCACATCCACAATCAAAGCACGCAAATTCTGCGCCCCTTGAGGATCACGTTTTAGAATTTCATTTTCAGCTTCATCCGAAAA
This sequence comes from Bdellovibrio bacteriovorus, assembly GCF_048286975.1. Lineage (GTDB taxonomy): Bacteria > Bdellovibrionota > Bdellovibrionia > Bdellovibrionales > Bdellovibrionaceae > Bdellovibrio > Bdellovibrio bacteriovorus_H. The sequence continues at coordinate 67,528 of NZ_JBLVRT010000002.1, forward strand.
AATAACCGGATAACGAGGAATAGGTGCAGACGCCCACCCCGCGCTGGCATGAGGAATTGAATCTGCATAAGCGATGTAGGGTTTGATATCCAGTACAGGAGTGCCATCCACAAGATCCACACCACCGACATGAATCTCGGGGCCATCTTCGGCATCAAAATCAATTTTTTCAACCAGAACCGCCGAAAGCCCGATCGGATTCGGGCGGTGCGGAGAACGCGAAGCCAGAACACCGACTTTGCGGTTACCCCCCAATCGCGGCGGACGAATGCTGGGCTTCCAGCCCTTGCCACCATGATCGTGAAAGACAAAGACAATCCAGATATGAGTGAATTCTTCCAGCGAACGCAGAGCGGTTTTCAAATCCGGATCGGGGTTGATTTTAATCACCCCTTTGGCCTGCGCCGCAAGCCCGGGCTGGCGCGGAACTCCGAATCTGTCTTTGAACGGAGTTCGCACCACACCTATTGCCGAAAATTCAAAAGCCTCTCCCAGCTGTTTCATTATCTTGGCAGGTTGGTCACGCCGATTTTGATCACCTGACCGTCAATGTCTGATGTTTCGGTGTGTTTGCCGTTAGGCTCTGCCGTCAACGCCAGGATGTTCAGGTTTTTCGTCAGCGTCTCGCCCGTAATCATGTCCTTGTGGGCATTCAATGCATCCAGCAAAGCACCGTCACACGCGATTTCCAAAGTGATCTTGTCATCCATCTGGAAGTCCGCCGTTTTACGGGCGACCTGGATCTTACGCATGATCTCTCGAGCAAGACCTTCACGTTCCTGCTCTGGAGTCACGGTCGGATCCACCTCGATGGATACGATCTGATGCACGGACAAATTCGCGTTGTCACCTTTAGGTGCACGACGGATTTCCACATCAGACAGACTGATCTCTTCACCTTCGATGACAACAACACCGCCGCCTTCAAGCTTCAGGATGTTTTCCAGGGACATGGACATGATGCCCGCGCCCACAGCTTTCATCTTAGGCCCCAGACGTTTACCCAACACCGGGAAGTTCGCCTTGGCCGTCACCTGAACGAATTGATCTTCATTCGGGTTGTAGACAACTTTGCGGAAGTTCAGTTCGTCCACGAAGAACGGTTCGAACTTTTTCAACGTTTCCAGAAGTCCTGCACTTCTGTGGATGATCTTGATTTCATTCAGCGGGATTTTTGCTTTCACGCCGATTTTTTCACGGTGATTACGACCCAGGGTCACCAATGTGTCCATGGCTTTTACGGCCTCTTCCAGTTCAGGACGAAGCATGGAAAGATCTGCCGTCGGGAAGGATTCCAAATGAACAGAATCTTTCTTGTCTTTCAGAACCTGCGCCAGATTCTTGTAAGTCACCTCTGACATGAACGGAGCAAACGGAGCCATCAAACGTGACAAGGTCACCAGAACCTCGTGCAAAGTCTCGTAAGCATAGCGTTTGGTTTCCGGCATGCCGTCTTGCCAGAACAAGCTGCGGTTGAAGCGGATGTACGTGTTGGTCAGGTCCTCAATGAACTGAAGCAAGTGAGGCACAACGTTGTACAGACGATAAGCGTCCATTTCCTTGTGCGTGTTTGCAATCAGACCGTTCAGACGGGACAAAACCCACTGGTCCAGAATGTTAGGCGATTTCTTCGCATCGCCCTTTGGAACAAAGCCATCAATATTGGCATAGTTCGCAAAGAAGGAATAAGAGTTCCACCATCTTAGCAAAATCTTACGAACGATATCGTAAACGCCTTTTTCAGAGAACTTCAGTTCCTGAGCTTTCACCACCGGAGAATCAATCAGGTACAAACGCAAAGCATCCGCACCGTGCTGATTCAACACTTCCATTGGGTCCGGATAGTTTTTCAAGGACTTGGACATCTTGCGACCGTCTTCAGCCAGAACCAAACCGTTCACCACCACGTTTTTAAACGGAGCCTGATTGAACAACGCCGTTCCGATGATGGAAAGCGTGTAGAACCAACCGCGCGTCTGATCCAGACCTTCCGCGATGAAGTCTGCCGGGAAGGCTTTCTTGAAGTCTTCCACAGACGTTTCAGGATAACCCCACTGCGCATAAGGCATGGAGCCGGATTCAAACCAGCAATCCAATACGCCGTCCACACGCTTCAACGGCGACTTGCCCGTTGGAGACGGGATAGTGATTTTATCCACGAATTCGATGTGCAAATCGTCGACCTTCTGGCCGGATAGTTTCTCTAATTCGGCGCGGGAACCGATACACATCACTTCGCCTTCAGCATTTCGCCAGATTGGCAGTGGTGTCCCCCAGAAACGGTTGCGCGAAATCGCCCAGTCACGAGCTCCCTCCAGCCAGTTGCCGAAGCGGCCATCACGCAGATGATCCGGAACCCAGGAAGTTTGTTTATTATTGGCAATCAGCTCTTCTTTGATTTTTTCAACGGCCACAAACCATGAAGACACCGCACGATAAATCAGTGGCGTGTCGGAACGATAACAGAACGGGTAACTATGCTGAATAGTGTCTTGCTTAAACAGGTTCCCGCGTTTTTTAAGATCCGCGATGATATCCTTGTCAGCTTCCTTCACGCGTTTTCCAGCGTAGTCAGGCACTTCCATTGTGAACATACCGTCGTCATCCACCGGATTGACCATCGGGATGCCGGCTTTCGCACACGCATAGTAATCCTCTTCACCGAACGCAGGCGCCATGTGCACCACACCCGTACCACTTTCAGTGGTCACGTGATCAGAAGAGATAATGCGGAAGGCCCCTTTGTCAGCGCGGTCACCAAAGTAAGGGAACAAAGGTTCGTAAGTCAGACCCACCAGCTCTGTGCCCTTCATCATCTGAAGAACTTCCACTTCCTCATCCGCTTTTTTGAAGACTGAAGAAAGCAAAGCCTGCGCCATGATCAGCTTGCGGCCCGTGGCTTTTTCCTGAACCTTGACGTATTCGATGTCATTGCCAACCGCCAACGCCAGGTTGGAAGGCAATGTCCAAGGAGTCGTCGTCCACGCCATGATCGCCGTGTCGGGCTGATTCACCAACTTGAACATCACCGTGATCGCCGGATCCTGAACCATTTTGTAGTTCTGATTGGCTTCAAAGTTTGAAAGCGAAGTCGAGATCCCTACAGAGTAAGGAACGACTTTATAGCCCTCATAGATCAAACCTTTTTCAAACAACTGCTGGAACACCCACCACACGGACTGCATGAAAGACACGTCCATGGTGAAGTAAGGATTTTCCATATCCACCCAGCGACCCACACGGCGAACCGTGGTTTTCCATTCAGTGGAATAACGTTTTACAATCGAACGACAGGCCTCGTTGTAATTGGCGACACCCATTTTGAAAACGTCTTTGCGGCTTTCAATTTTATGAGTCTTGTTGATTTCATACTCGACCGGAAGACCGTGACAATCCCAGCCAAAACGACGAGGCACAGTGTAGCCCTTCATCGTCCAGTAACGAGGAACAACGTCCTTCAACACACCCGCCAGCAAGTGACCATAGTGCGGAAGACCGGTTGCAAACGGAGGACCGTCATAGAAGCTGTAAGTTTTTTTGCCTTCAGGATTCAATGATTGCGCAAAAATTTTCTCCTGATCCCAGAAGTCCAAAATGGTCTCTTCCTGCTTGGCAAGATTCACATCTGGTTTTACGGCTGAATACGGTGTCGAACGTGTGTTTGCATTTGTCATAGGTCCTTAATAACTATCAGGTTTTCAAGGAACTTGCACGCCTAGAAGCCCGCTTTCCGGGACCAGATTGTTGTTTTGGCAATGCGTCAGAAAATGACACTTCCCGGAGCTTGTTTAGAGAGTGAACAGGGCCCTCTTCCCTGGGACTGCATTATTTGAATCTGGCCATGGAACGGATTCTGCTAGTTAAAGCCCGATGACTAAGCTGGTTTTCCTGACTCTTATTCTGATTTCCACAGTGGCTTTCGGTAAATCCGAGCAGGCCACCTATAGCGATTTGCGCCCCCGCCTGCTTTTACAGGCCACCGCCGACCTGTCCCAGGTGGTCACCCAGCCTGAACTTCTGCAACCCCCGGAAAAAACTGTCGATATGGCCCTGACTGAATACGACCAGTCTCCCATCCGCAAAGGCCGCTTGTATCGCGTCAGTTACGTTCACTCTTTTGATTCCTATGGCCTGAAAGACCACAAGAAAGTCGACACCGTTTACACGCTGTCTTTGGTGGAGCTGGGTAAAAACCTGCAACCCACCGGAGTCACTTATTTTGTGGGAGCCAAGGCGGACCCTGAATCTGTGATTGGTAATTTCAATAAGATCCCCGACCAGCTTTACAGAAGCCCGACCCTGCAAACCGGGCGCGCAGCCGTGCGAGATCACGTGGTGAATTCAGCATCGGTGATCCTCAATGGCAGAACCATTGCGGCCTACAACAAGTTTGAAGTCATCGCCATCAGCAAAGAGTACATCCCCTTCACTCTGGCCTTCAAATACACGCTGAAACTGCGTGAAGTCAGAACCAAGAACATTTACACGCTGGCGGCGCCAGAGCGCCAAAAGCTTCCACTGTGGGCACACCTAGTGGCCCCAGGGAACGAGCGCGTGATTAAGTTCCCAGGTGGCGAGCTTCACTACTAGCGTGAAGCCTTCTGATTTTCTTTTGAAATTTTAAGGCAAATTCGTGGCGCGAAGACCGTTCAGGGTGACTTCATCAAACACGTGAGTGGCGTCGTTGTAGTTCCACAGGTGACCGTTTTCCAGGTCGAAGTAAACCCCGAAAAGCTCTAGTCCGCGGTTTTTGATCGCATCCTGAATGAACGGGAACGAACGTAGATTCTGCAAAGAAGTCACGATGGATTCTTTTTCACAATCGCGGCAATGCGTGTCCAGATCCCCATGTGGATCTTTCTCAAGAACCTTCAGCTTCGCTGTTTCCGCGATGGTCATCCACTGCGCCACAAAGCCGCCCTTAAGGACGTTTTCAGGCTGGAACAGAGAGCGGATACCACCGCACTGACGGTGCCCCAGAACCACGATGTTTTCGACTTTCAAATTGGCCACGGCAAATTCGATTGCGGCACTGACCCCGTGGAAACCCATATTGGATTCATACGGTGGCACCAGATTGGCGACGTTGCGAACCACAAACATTTCACCCGGGGAAGAAGAGAACAAAATAGCCGGATCAACACGGGAATCGCTGCAGGCAATCATCAATGTCTTGGGACTTTGACCGATGCTGGAAAGGTGTTCGTACAGGTGAGAATCCTGATTGTTAAAGAATCGCTGCTGAAAGCGATGAAAACCAACAACCATCTTCAGAATTTCTTTTTTAAGAGTGCGTTCCTGTAAAGCCATGGGATTTCTGTACCACCGGATTGGACAGGCGAAAAGAATTTTATACATTCTACATCAAAGAAAAACCGGCCCACCTAACCAGTTGCGTCGCATGCGTCCAAGTACTCGAAATCACGTCGACTCCTGCTTATTTTTTAGGGTCCGTCGCACCGCCTGACAGAGCGACCGGATGGCATAAGCCTTAAAGTCATCGGCCGGATCGCAGGCGTCTTCGAACACGACTTCGATGCTCTCCAGATAGTTGCAGATTTCCTTCATTGAAGGGTCCTCTTCCGCCCGGGATAAAAGGGTGTCAGAAATGGACAATGCATGCCACCAGCGCTCCCAGTTTTCGACCTTGCTGGATTCTGTTGTCAGCACTTCTTCTTTTTTCATATTCATCCGATTCCCATAAAACAAAAGCAACCGCCCTGCTTCAAATTAAAGAAGCAGAACTCCATCCATAATTTTTTCCGATTTGAACAAGAAGCGGAAGAAAGGCGAGCCCAGCTCAAGCCTTTCTTCGCAAAACTACTCTGAGACAGAAAAACTAATTACAAACATAGGCTGACAATATCACAGCCCCGAAAAAATGTCCACACCCTGACGTCACCTTCTAGGTGCCGTCAGGGCGTCGGGTGGATCGGTATTGCATTGCCCGAAGGACAACAAAGACGACCAGAGTGATCACGTGAAACACAATCAGAGGATCCTGACGTCCGAAGATGTTTTTGAAACCCAAGTAGGCTGTCAGTTGTGACATAGCCACAACCAGAAAAAGAGCCGTCCCCCAGCTCTTTCTTTGCCATAGCCCCACTGCCGCGACCAGATCCAGCACCAAAAGATACAAAATCCAGGTCTTCCAGACGAATGACATCTCGCTAAACTTCAAGCGAAGATCAAACACGTCCAGCACATGTAAAAGGCCGCCAATGAAATAGCAGGCGGCCATGATTTTCAGGTAAATCTTCACTTTTCAAACACCTCTACGAATTGGCTTTTAAATAAAATTCGTTCGGGCCGGGCTTATAACCAAACTCAAACCAGACAAGACCGTGCTTCTGTTCCCATTCATCTATCGCGGCAAGATATTCTTTCGGCCACAGACCTTTCAGGATCGCCGTCTGCTTGTACTGCAGCCACCCGTTCACAGAGTGAGCTTTGGAATACACAGACCTGCAGCTTGAACGCAAGCGTTCGCGAATATCAGTATCCGTCACCTTCTCAAGAACAGACACCTCGGCCGCATTGGCATCCTGAGCGACGGCTCTTTGAATCTTGTTCGCCTCAAGAATGGAAATCCCCGTGGTTCGCGCAAGAATTTTCAACCAGTCTTCCCGGAAGATCAACAACCCCTTGGTGTCTTTAAGTTCAGGCAGTGATTCAGGACAGTCAGAAATGGTTCGTCGCGGATACGCAAAAAACTCTTCGCGCATTCCCAGCGACATCAAACAGTCCTGCACCATGTAATCCATCGGACCATTAAAAACATTTGCCTTAAAGAAGGCCTCTAGCTCGTCATTTTTCCACCGCGATTTTTCTTTCCATTCCTGAGTGGCATTTTGGTGGGCATGAAAATCAGGACTCCAATCAAGCCAGAACAGACCTCGTGTGCCGTTTTGAGGTGCATGCAAAATCATCGGATCAAAGTCAGAAAAGGAATTAAACTCCACTTTTCCGATTTTTTGCTCCAAAGATTTGAAAATATCCAGAAGAGGACTGCGGAAGGCAATGACCTCAACACCGGTTTTCTGTGAAAGTTCATCACACATCCGGCCGATTTCCTGGTGACGGGAGTACTCAACATCCAGCCAGATAAACTTGGAGGCACTGAAAAGTTCCGGCAGCAAGCCGTAATCCATCGGATTGCGCTTGGAATACCCCTCACCAAACAAAACCAGGCTGCCCGCAGAGTTCCCCCGCCCCGGCCCTAAAAGAATATTTTCTTTTTTTGCGTAGTCGATGATCTCGCGAATGCCCGCAATGACCTGTTTCTTCTCACTGGAATAAAGTGCGATTTCTTCCCGCACCTGCAAAAACGCACGCTCATCCATGATGCCTTTGCGCTTAAGATTGTTTTCGCTGATTTCAATGATGTTTTCCATAACCTGACTCCTCTCGGTTTCTGACAATTCCTTGTCTTGTTTTAAAGAGGTCAAAATGGATTCCAGGCTTTTTATCTGCTGCTGCATCAGCGAAACACTCTTGCGACTTTCACAAAGGCGCGCTTCTAAGAGTTCCTGCAAAGATTGCCCGTTTGTTTCGCGCAATAACGCCTTGATCTGCTCCAGCGAGAAACCAAGATGTTTATAGTGCACAACGCGCTCTGCCACCAAGACCTGCTCGGCAGTATAAACGCGGTAACGGCTTTCACTGCGAGTGTGCGGATTCAAAATCCCGCGCTCCTCATAGATACGCAAGGCCTTGATCGAAAGCCCCGTACGTTCGCCAAATTCACTGATAGTAAGCCAGTTCTTCATCATGAACCTCTGATACTAAGGCTCAAGTCCGCCCCTGGGGCAGAGTAAAGTGAAAAAGAAGCAGCCAGCCACACCCCAGACGCGCCGCGCCCTTGATCATGGATTGTTTTCGCCTTCTAATCTTCAAATGGAGTTTGAACCAAAGATATTTCGCACCATCATATTTGTTCGTCACGGGCAGTACTCTTCTGATCCCGAGGTTCTGACTGCCCTTGGCCGCAAACAAGCCAAAAAGACAGCAAAAGCCCTTCGCGAACTGATGCCCTCTAAACTTCATTGCAGCACAATGCCACGAGCGATCGAAACCGCCGCGATCATTGGTCAGGAAATTGGCCTTAAAGCAAGATCAAGTGATGTTTTTCGAGAAGGACTGCTGCCAGGGACAATCGGCTTTAACAATTTCGTCACAAAAGGCAAAACACCAGAGCAGGTAAAAGAACACTTTGCAAAAACCAAGCTTGCAAGAAAACAAGCAGACTCTGCCTTCAGTGAACTATTTAAAACTCCACAAAAAGGCCAAAGTGTCGAAGTCGTCGTGGCTCACGGAAACGTTATACGTTACTGGGTCTGCAAAGCACTCGATATCTCGGAAGAGAAATGGCTTATGATGGATGTCAGCCACACATCTCTGACAACGATTCGTATTTCAAAAAGCGGAAATATGATCCTTTTAGGTTTTTCGGATACGGGACACCTTCCGTTGAAAATGCGCACATATGTCTAATATTCGCGTCAAACTCATACCCGGCTCTGAAGCCGGCCCGATCGTTGATGCCTTCTATGAACAAGAAGGTAAAAGCCACCGCGCACGCGATACTGACTTATTCTTTACCGCCTTCATGGAAAACACCATCGTAGGCGTCTGTCGTTTTTGCATCGAAGAAAACACCCCACTATTACGCAGCATGATCGTGCACGCACCTCTGCGATCGCATAAAATCGGTGCAAAAATTCTGGAAAGCTTCGCCACGTACCTCGACGAAAACAATCACAGTCCGACTTATTGCATCCCCTACGATCATCTGGAAAAATTCTACGGTCTCATCGGCTTCAAGATAATCAAAGAAGAGGACGCCCCTGCGTTCTTACAAGAACGCATCCAAACCTATCGCAAAAACACCACCGACAAATTCATGTTCATGCGCCGAGACTAAAAAATATCACCCACGCAGTGAACGGCCCTCTGCGCGCAGCGCTCTTTGGGGCTCTTGCCCTCATTGGCAAGTTCCGCAGGCCTTTGCAGTAAACTGAAGCACCCAAAGACGCCGACGAACCCAAAAGCGACCTAAACTAGTAAAATAAAGAAAAGAGCGAGGACTGTCCGAAGCCAAGGAGGGCAAGAGCCCCAAAGAGTGGTGCGCGGAGAGGGACTTGAACCCTCACGCTTGCGCATACGCCCCTCAAACGTACGTGTCTACCAATTCCACCATCCGCGCGCACCTATAAGAAATTCTGATAGAGGGAACAACTAATTAACCATTTTGACCCCTCAGAGTCAATAGGATGCCCTTTGAGCCCCGGCCAGTAACTAGACCTTTTTTTGCCCACAAATTTAGCAAAAAAGATTAACCCCAACCCCACCCCTCCCTGTCATATCAATAAGAGCACGGACGCTCTTACAAACGGAAACAAGGGGACGCTAGGATGGCACCTCAGGAATCCGAGGCCAAGGAAGGCCGCAAAAAGTAAAGGAAGGAGAGTACATGACAGACTTACAAGATGTAGCGATGTTCTGCCTCTTCTACTCGGGAGTCGTGATGTACGCTCTCTGGATAACGGTGGCACGAAGCCCCGCCCGGGTTGAAGCAAGGAAAAGACGATACTGAAACTAAAAATTTATTTTGGGCGACTCAGTGAAGGTTTGGTGGTTCCCTTCACACGAGTCCGGGGGGCCGATGAGGCCCCCCATTTTATTTTCAGGCCTGCTTGAGCGCACCAAGTCATATTATTCCTACATTTTCTTCATTAAAATTTGCCCCAATGGTCATAACTCCCTATGGTGATTTTATGACTAAGCCTCAACCCATTCCTTTTGGAAAATCGGACTTATTCTCGCTGGGTGTAGAAGTTGAGCTTCAAATCATTCACCCGCTAACCAGAAACCTTTTTCCCATCTCTCCGGACATCCTGGAAGAATGGTCCCTGCAAAGCCCGCATCTGAAACCTGAAATTTTTCAGAGCATGCTGGAAATCGACACCCCGATCTGCAAAAACGTGCAGGAAGTGGAATATGAACTGCTGCTAACTGGCCGCGAGCTTTCGCGTATCTGTAAAAAGCACGGTGCAAGACTTGCGACCAACGGAACCCATCCGTTCGCTCAATGGCATCATCGTATATTTTATCCATCGGATCGCTATGAGTATCTGCTGGAGCGCAACCAACACATCGCGCGCCGCCTGATGATTTACGGTCTGCATGTGCATCTGGGAATGAAAGATGGTGATCACTGCATCGCCATGATGAATGAATTCCTGTACTATCTGCCGCACATGCTGGCAATGTCGGCAAGCTCCCCGTTCTGGACCGGGCATGACACCGGCCTGGCCTCTTCGCGTATCACCGTGTTTGAAGCCCATCCCGCCGGAGGCACCCCGTGCCGCGTGGAAAACTGGGCGCAATTTGAAGACATCGTACAAAAACTGACTCGCAGTAAATCCATCGGAAGTTTCAAAGATATCTGGTGGGACATCCGTCCAAGCCCGAACTATGGAACGCTGGAAATCCGCATCTGTGACGGCGTTCCGGGCATTCGCAAAACCACGCGCCTGGTGGCTTTCATTCATCTGCTGGCGAAACATCTGCAAAAACGCCTGGATCAGGGCATTCGCCGCCAGACGCCGGATGACTGGATGGTGCGCGAAAACAAATGGCGCGCTTCCCGCCATGGCCTGGACTGCGAAGTGCTGATTGATAACGACGGCATGACGAAAAATCTTCGCGAAGACATCAATGATCTGCTGTCCGCGATGAAAGAGGATGCCGCCGAATTGGGCTACACAGAATATCTAAAACAACTGGTGGAAGAGGATCTGGCCCATCCTTCCTATGAAATCCAGCGCGCCTTGTTTGAAAAAACCGGAGCACTCGAGGACGTTGTCGACTCACTTTGCGACGTCTTTGAAAAGGATCTCGAAGTCGTCTGATGGCAGGCCCCTTGCTTTGTTAAGACAGCATGCAAGGGTGCTTTTCCAAAACCTCTATAAAGCTGCTTAAAGCCGTGGTTGTCACATCCGTGGTCAGCCTGTTGCCGTTCTTCGCTGCTGCAGAGAACTTCGACACCTGCATGACCCACGCCCTGACAACCTCGTTCCCGCGTATTGCCGTGGGGGAAAAGTCGCGTCTCTTTGTGAGATGCTCCACTGAAAAAAGCCAGCCCGAGGCTGGCCAGCCACGCCCTCGCTATACCACTTCCGAAATCAAAGCCCTCAGCCAGGCCTTTGAAAACATCACGGACTGTCTGGAGATTGATCCACAGTGGCTGTTCCCGAAGCTGATGATGGAAAGCGGTTTTCACGTGCAAATTCAGAATCCCAATGGGGATGCCGGCATCGGTCAACTGACCGGAAAAGCCATCGCCGATGTGGATCAGGTGTTGCCCGCGTATAAAGAACAGATCTTTAAAAGCAGCAAAAAATCCTGCCAGTGGATCAAATCCCGCACCCAGTACCGTGGCGCCAGCTTCTGGCGTCCGCTGCTGAAAGAAAGCAAATGCTCTTTGATGTCGAAGAATTCAAATCCGGTGAAGAACCTGCTTTATGCGGGGATCTTCCACAAAATGAACGAAAGATACGTCGACAACGAATTCGCCAAACGCAACATCCCCGCTTTGCTGCGTGAAGCGGGCTATCCTCGCCAGGACTATGTCCAGCTCAAACGCATTCTGATCACTCTGGGATATAACACCGGAGGCGCCGTGGCGGTAAAGAATCTGCAGGACTATCTGTTCAGCCGTATTGATTTCATTCGTCGTAAAAGCCAGGAATTCAACATTCAGCTGCTGGGAAGCCTGACGACAGAAGACCGCGCCCAGGCGCTGTCTTACGTGCAGGCCAAAGACTTTGACTTCAAAAAAGGCCTGGGAGAATTCCAAAAACACAAAAACAGTCTGAAACAACAACTGCGTGAACAAAACCGCCAGCTGAGCGATGAACAAGTCGATGTGGCAGTTTCCCGCGTCTTAAGAAACGTGTCGGCGTCAATGTACAGTTTCCCCGAATGGCTGCAAGTGTGGCAAAGTCACGGCGGGCCCGGATATGTTTCAAGTCTTGCCCAAACGGCAGTGCACCTTGAAAAGCGCTTTGGTCGCACATGCTCAAATCCCGACAACTATCGCGTGATTGAATAACGAAATTGGGCGCTGTCTCACTCTGAAACGCTCGGTCCAACACAGAATCAACCATAACAAAGCTCAGCCCCACAAAGCAGGCATCGCTTTTGAATAGAACTCAGCTATGGGATACAGCATGTGGATTCTATTATTGGTTCTAAGTTTTGCCAGATTCGCCTGGGCTACGGGTGATCTGGTTCGTCTTTATGAGTGGAGTCCGGGAAACACCCTGGCGCCCATCATCCTTCCGGTGAAGTCGGGCGAAACACCACAACAGGCCGCCACCCGCTATATGCGCGAACTGCAAAGACAACCTGAACTGATGGAGCTTTTCGAAGGCAGAACTCCGGACTTGGCTTTGTCAGGCTTTAAACCATTGAATGAAAATTCCCGCGAATCGCGTGCACTCTTAATTGCCAATCTTCCCAAGGATTACGGCATGAATTCCCAGCGCGTGATCAACTTCAAAAAAATCTTTTCGCAAAGCCGCCAAAGCTCGTTCATCCTTCCCATGAACGCCAACCTGGGACTGAGCCTTGAAGAAACCCGTGACCTGTTCAAGCAAATCTCTGAAAAGTTCCCATTCATGGTGGCCATGGGTGGTGACGACGTCGAGCCAAATCTTTACAAGAAACAAAACACCCATTCCCGCAACACCATCCCGACGCGTGATCAGTTCGAGATTCAACTGATCAAGTCTTATGTTGCACAGGAAAAAGGTTTCCTGCTGGGGGTCTGCCGGGGTTCGCAGATTTCTGCGGTGGCTTTGGGTTATCAGCTGATGCAGGATGTGCCATTCCATGTTGGCGACAAAGTCAGCCATGGAAACGACTGGCACGAAATCCAAGTTCATAAAACCAAACACAACCTGCTGGGATCTTTCCTCGCCAATGGCGAAGGCAAGCTGATGGTGAACTCACTGCACCACCAGGCCGTGATCTATAAAGAAAATGGACCACTGCAACTGGCAGCGCAAGGACACGATGGCGTTACCGAAGCCACCGAGTTTAAAAATGGCCGTGGCTTGCTGCTGCAGTTCCATCCCGAACTGATGGGCAACGAATTGGGATCCAAAATCCTATGGCGTATCGTTCAGCAGAAAAACGTGGTCATGCCGTCCCGCTGCTCCAAAATCTTTGCCCTGTAACACAGACTGACTCACTAAACGATTGCCCTTTGAAGACAGTGTTCTAACATAAGGGCATGCTGGAAAAGTTTTTTCTTCATCAAAAGCAGTACAGTCAAAAAATCCGCGCCGAAGGCCTGGATTTCCGTATCGATGCCTTGAACGAGCTTGAAAAAGCGATCGAGGCCCATCGCACTGAAATCATTGAGGCCCTGAAAAAAGACTTCCAGAAGCCTGAAGCCGAAACTCTGCTTTCAGAGATCTATCCAGTCCTGAAAGAAATCAAATTCACAAAGAAGCATCTTTCTCAATGGAGCAAAGCCAAAAAGGTTCACACCCCACTGACTTTGTTTGGAAGCAAAAGCTATATCCAACCCGTGGCTCGTGGCGTGTGTCTGCTGATCGGCCCCTGGAACTATCCATTCCAACTGTGCATGCTTCCTCTTGTGTCTGCGATTGCGGCTGGTAATTGCGCAATCGTGAAACCTTCGGAACTGACCCGACACACCAGCAGCGTGATCAAAAAAATTCTGACAGGAACGTTTGTTTCAGACCACGTTTTTGTAGCTGAAGGTGGAGTTGAGACTACGCAGGAACTACTGAAGCTCCCTTTTGATCATATCTTCTTCACTGGCAGCACCCGCGTGGGAAAGATTGTTATGGAAGCTGCCGCCAAGAATCTTACCAGCGTGACGCTGGAGCTGGGTGGAAAGTCACCGACCATCGTGGATGCGACGGCCAATATTAATGAGGCCGCGCAAAAAATCGCCTGGGCCAAATTCATCAATGCCGGTCAGACTTGCGTGGCTCCGGATTATCTGTTCGTGCACGAAAGCATTCATCATGCATTTAAAAAACGTCTGATTGCGGCCATTGAAGACTTCTATGGCAAATCCCCTGAGCTACGCAAAAATTCGCCGGACTTTGCACGCATGGTTACTTTCAACCATGCTCGCCGCCTGAAGGACCTGATAGACGATGCCGTCAGCAAAAATGCCAAGATCGTCTTCGGTGGCTTGTCCACACCGGATGAGCACTTCTGCGAACCGACCTTGCTGGAAAATGTGGATCCTCATTCCCTGATCATGCAGGAAGAAATCTTTGGCCCCATACTGCCAGTTATGACTTTCAAAGAAATTTCAGAGGTGATTCACTTTATCAACGAACGGGAAAAGCCCCTGGCCTTGTACTGCTACACCAACAGCCAAATGAACATGGAACGAATTCAATACGAAACCAGCTCTGGTGGGCTGGTCTTTAACGATTCAGTGATTCACTTTGTAAATCCGTATCTGCCTTTTGGTGGCGTGAACCACAGCGGACTGGGCAGTTATCATGGGGAACATGGCTTCCGCGCATTTTCACATGAAAAAGCGGTCTTAAAGCAGTCCTTCTTCGGCAAGCTTTTGCGAATCATGTATCCCCCGTATACGCCGATTAAGATGACGGCACTGAAGAATCTGATCCGCTTCCGCCTTTAAGTCAGTTGCAGGATCTTTTCGCGATCTCCCACAATCCAAAGTAAATCCCCGCGCTTCAGCGTTTCGCTGGAGTCCGGGTTTAAAATACGCCCGCCTTCACGCTCAATACCCACCACCAGTCCGTGAGTGATCTCACGCAGACCGCAGTCACGGATGCTTTTGTTCAGGAATGGCGAACCTTCCGTCAGCAGATACTGCTCAAGGCTGTACTCGGCCTCGGCTTCAGTCGAAGCAACTTCAGGAACCTCAGATTGGATAAATTCCTTAAACAGAATCAACTGCTCATCCGTGCCGATCACAAAGACATGATCGTGAGGCATCAGGCATTCCACCCGGCCCGGCGCCGTAATACGACGGCGTCCGCGTTCAATCAGGGCAATCGTCACACCGTATCTTTCACGAATCGAAAGCTGATGCAAAGGCACACCAACGTACGGAGCCTCCGGCGGAATCATAAACTCGGTGATGTGTGCGTCCCAAGGGGCCAAAGAGCGACTGTTCTTTCGGGCATGGACTTTTTGAACATCGTCATGCAGGTTTGTCAGGAACCTCTTTTCAAACCAGCCGTAAATATCCTGCAATTTTTGAGAAAGCACATACCCAACCACCACAACCATCCAAAGGGTGATCGCCACGGCCCACAACAGCGGCACAAACTGGCCCACCATCGCGCCCAACAATCCGACCGCCAGCATGATCCGTGAAACCAGGAAGACATAGTTATGACTGCCCTTACCCTGCTCGACCAAAAGAGCTTCGAATTGTTTGGTCCGCCCAAAAGCCAAGGCCCACAAGAAAGGAGCACTCATCACCAGGGTGGCACTTAAAGTTAAGAACTTGGCCGGGCCTTCCTCCATCTGGCGCTCCAAAAGGAACGGCAAGAATACACGGGCCATGGTCAAAAACACCGCCACGACAACAACGGCATTCAAGAGAACCTTTAAGATATAGGCGCGAACCTGTTCACGCCATTCGCGGTTCCCGGACATTGAAAACGAGATTACGCTGTAACTGTCGATGGCTTGAATAAAGCGGGCTGGCAGGAACTTCTCAAGCCAGTTATAGGTCTTCTCTGCGGAGCGGGCCATGTACGGGGTTGTGAATGCCGTTAGGACTGATACTGCCACCGCAATCGGATAAATCTTTTCACTGATAACCTTAAGACTCAGACCCAAGGTCGCGATAATAAAGGAAAACTCCCCGATCTGCGCCAGACTCATCCCAGACTGCAAGGAGGACTTGAAGGTCTGCCCCGAGAGCACCGAACCTAAAGTCACACTTAAAGTTTTTCCCACGATAACAACAGCAGAAAGCAGCAGAACTTCTTTCCAATAAATAGAGATCACATGCGGATCAATCAGCATCCCGACCGAGATAAAGAATACGGCCGAAAACAGATTCTTGATCGGAGCAATCAAATGGTGAATTCGCTCCCCTTCAATGGTTTCAGCCAAAATGGAGCCCGTGATGAACGCCCCCAAAGCGGAAGAAAACCCGACGTTACTGGCAAAGACCACCATCATCAGGCAAAGCCCCACGGCCACCACCAGGACCGTTTCTTCGGACAAAAGCTTTTGCGCACGTTTCAAGAAACTTGGCAAAAGGAAGATCCCCGCCACAAACCAGATCGACAGGAAGAAGGACAGCTTCAGCACCGCCCCCAGCATTTCGGTTCCGGAAAAGTCCCGGGTCAAAGCCACGGTGGTCAGCAAGACCATCAAAAGAACGGCCACAAGGTCCTCAATAACCAGAACCCCAAAGACCATTCCCACGAACTTCATGTTCTTCATGCCCAGCTCTTCCACCGTGCGGATGATGATGGAAGTGGATGAAATGGACAGAATCCCACCCAGGAACAAACTGTCCATGGTGCTCCACCCCAGCAGTCGTCCGGTGGTGAAACCAAACAGGATCATCAAAGAGACTTCAAACAGTGCGGTAAAACTGGCGGATCCGCCGACACGCAAAAGTTTTTTAAAGCTGAACTCCAACCCCAGGGCGAACAAAAGGAAGATAACCCCGATCTCGGCCCACAGGTTGATGCTGGCCACCCCGATCACCGTCGGGAAAATCGAAGTTTTCGGTCCCACCAGGAATCCTGCGACCAAATATCCAAGAACTATGGGTTGATTGAGTTTTTTAAATAGAAGTGTAACAAGCCCCGCAGTACCAAGAATCAGGGCCAGGTCGTGAATCATCGCCGGTAAATGCTGCATAGATAAATTATGCCCACATTTCCACCGAAGGCACCAGCTGCGTTTTTACTAAAAGGTACCAGGTACCTTTTTCCGAAGCAGTGCGCCAGAAAAGCAAAACGGCCTTCCCGAAGGAAAGCCGTCTTTAAAAGATCTGAATTTGAAGCGAAAATTACTTCGCGTCGATCGCAGCTTGAACAGCCGCTTCCGCATTCACGATACCAGCGCCCAACTCGTTAGCAGAGTTTGGAGTCAGTGGAGTCGCAGTGCGCTTCAAGATTTCTTTTACTTGAGCACCAGTCAAAGCTTTGTTCGCAGCTTTCATCAAAGCAACAACACCAGATACGTGAGGAGTCGCCATGGAAGTACCGTCGAATGGAGCGTAGTCAGTTGCCATAGTGTGCAAAGTTGCAGTTGCTACTTTACCGGAGTTGATTACACGAACCAGCTCTTGACCAACAGCTTGTTCGATCATGAACACGCCTACTGGAAGAACAGAACCGTCATCAGTCAAAGCACCTTGGATCAGGCCCGGAGCATTGTTGTAAACAACCACACCAGCTGCACCAGCTTTGATCGCGTTCTTAACTTTGTCACCGAAAGTGATTTCACCGCGAGAGATCAAAGCATATTTGCCTTTAACGTCTACTTTAGCGAAGTCTTCTGGTTTACCCAAGTTAGCGTGAACAAGTACGTTCGTTTCTGGAGTCAGGATTTCTCTTGCACCTTGGAAAGTGGAAGAAGCAACTTTTACAGTTTTCTGACCGTTGGAAACGGATACTGCAGATTCACGACCAGTGCCTTGTGGTACGGAAGAAACAACCGCAACACCCGGAGCCACTACAGCCAATTCTGGACCGTATTGAGAGAAATCTGCTTTTTGCAAGTTTACGTCAACTGCGCCTACTGCAATAACAGTGGACAAAGCAGCTGGGTAAGAAACGCGGTTGGAACCGTTGTTACCGGAAGCCGCTACAACAGTGATACCAGCTTTATCAGCGGCAGCTACTGCAGTTCTTTCAGCAGGAGTGGACCAAGCGCCACCCAAAGACATGGAGATCACGTCTACTTTTTCCTGGATACCCCAGTTGATACCTTGAGCGATTGCTACGTTAGAGCAACCTTGCTCAGAGCACACGCGGCCCGCAAGAACTTTTGCTTTAGGAGCAACACCAGTGAAACCTGTGTTGTCCAGAACACCTGCGATTGTACCAGCTACGTGAGTTCCGTGACCTACTTTATCAGTGAAGTCAGAACCGTTGCTGTCGCCAGTGAAGTCTTTACCTTTTTCGAAGTTAGCAGCCAAAGAAGGGTGAGCTTCGTCGATACCAGTGTCCAACACAAGTACGCGAGCGCCAGCACCGCGGCCGGATTTATTCCAAGCCTGAGTCGCTTTTACTGCATGGATACCCCATGGAGTTTTTTGACCCAATTTAGCCTGAGAAGATTGACGGGCCTGACCCAAGAAACCTTTTACTGGAGCTGGAGCGTCGTGGAAGATTTCCTTCTCAACGTAAGCCACTGCCGGATTCGCTTTCAATTTTTCAATTTGAGCGTCGTTGTCAGTATTAACAACTAGTGAGTTCAAATTCGCAAGACTGTCCTCAAGTTGACCTACGGCTTGAGATTGAACTCCCAAGTCCAAGCCCTTAGACGCATAAGACCCCTTCATCTTATAAGCCATGTGAGCTTTATTGAAAGACTGTTGGTCTTTCATGATCACTAGAACGCGCTCTGCTTGAGCTGATGTCGCGAAAAGCACTGATACGATGAGTGCAAACACGTTGAATTTCATTAAAATTCCCCCCATATCCATGGACTCCAACAATTGAAGTCCTCATGGAGAGGCACTTCATTTCAGCTTGAAAGATTTATCAAGTACTCTTTTGGAACCACCTAAATATTTTTTTGGCACCAGAAAAGTGAAAAAATCTGTCATGAGGGTGGGGGTTCCAAAGTGGCACCCCAGTTCGATTTTAGGACCAGAGCGGCCTTTAGTATTAGATTCTCTTATAGATACCATCATTTATTTGGAATTAGCTGCACAATATTAAATCAAAGTAAATGACATTTTGCGTCGTCACTTTTTTGTTCATGAGCAGTTCTTGTGCAGCCGGAGAACCCCGGCATCAGGCCTTTTTAAGGCGACGGCGCATCTGGCGAATAGCAAAAAGCATCTCAACACTGTCATGTATAATGCGCACACGAGAAGATTCTTTGTGTTGCCAGCGAATCGGCACTTCGCGCACGCGCAGACGGAATTTTTCCATGAATAAAATCAACTCCACATCCCAGGCGAAACGCTCCACTGAAAGAAGCGGCAGCACTTTGCTGCGAAACACCTCTTCATTGCGCACAAGTTTGAAACCGCACTGAGTGTCCTTATATGGAAGGCCGATGAAAAAGCGCATGATGCGATTAAAGATCTTTCCCATCGTCTGGCGAATCCAATGCTGACGAACTTCAATCTGACTGTCCGGCAGCGCGCGCGATCCCATGATCAAGTCAGCACTATCTGAATAGGACAGAAGCTTATTCAGCTCTTCCCACGGGGTCGCCATATCCGCGTCCGCCACCAGAATCCAGTCAGCGCGGGATTCAATCAGACCTTTTTTAACAGCCGCCCCTTTGCCGCGATTTTCCTGAAGACTGTAAAGCCGAAGCACAGGCCACAGCTCGCGAAGTTTTTCCACAACTTCACGTGTGTGATCGCGGGAGCCGTCATCAATCACCAGCACTTCACAGACTTCGGCTTCAAACGCACCCGAAGAAGACAGCTCGCGCAGCCGCTGCAAGGTGCCCGGCAGACGCTCTTCTTCATTGTACGCCGGAATGACCACCGAAACTTTCCGCATCAGTGACCATGGTTTCCAGTGGAGGATTTCGGCACGGTGGAACCCACCGGCAGGAAGAAACTCAAAGGGCTGGAGAAGAATCTTTTCATCACCGCCTTGCGAATGGCTTTACGCTGAGGCGGCTTAATGCCACGGGCTTTGATTGCCACCCACAGGGCCATGCCAAAGCTGACCAATACATTCAGCGCACCGATAAAGAAGATCCCAATCACCGCACGCCAGAACTCCCAGGACTTCATAAAGTCCACACCCAGGACCGGCAAGGCACCGCCCAGGGTTCCGGACGACAACGTCACATGGCGCACATCCAGGTGCAGGCCGATGAATTTCATGATCTCTGGAGTCATCCCCAGCAAAATACCCAAGGAGATATTCCCGACAAGGCCCGAGATGTTATTTTCAAAGAACACGGCAATGCTGCGGGCCCCGCGCTTGCCAAAAACAGCTTTCAACGTCGGGCTGCGAGCCAGGGTCTTGCGCAAAGAATTCAGCGCAAACCAATTGTCAGCCCATCCGGCAAACAAACTTGAGAACCACAAAAGCACACCGGTGAACGCAGCAAACAACAATGCCGGCCCAAAGATGTCGACGGACTTAAAGGCATACACCGCTTTTTCATGGGACATCAGATGCCCGCCAAACAGCATAAAGAACAAAGCATCAATCAAAATCACACATGGCACCACAAACATCACGTTCCCGGCGATTGCCGCCACCTGCGAACGAATCAAATGCGTGATGTCTGTCACCAGATCATTCATCCCCTTTTCGCTGTCGACGTCCTGCATTTTTGCCGCCAGTGCGGGTGCCGTCATTGCCGGCTGCTTCGTTCCCAGAGTGAATCCGGCCAGATGGATGGCCACGAAACTCAAGGCATAGTTCATAGAGGCAAAAACCCCTTCCATGAAACTGGAAAGCCCCAGAGCCAGAATCCCGGTTTTTACATACACCGTGATTGCAGTCAGAGCTCCGCCACCCCCCGCAGCCTGAAGCATGCGGCGGTATTCGTCCTTGGTGCGGGTGATATAGTGCTCACCGGTTTCTGCGGCTCGTTCAACCACTTTACGCGCCAGCAAAGACACGTTCTGGGAAAACAGCGATGAAATGCTTCGCAGGTCCTGATTTTCCTCAATCAGTTTCGAAAGGAAGCTGGTGACTTTTTTCGAATCCACACGCTCATTGAGCAAAATCTCAAGCAGACTGTCCACCCGCTGCAGATAAGTGCGAAGGCGGGCCATCTGGAACACCAGATTGACACTGACGCCATATTCATCCAGATGCTTGTGAACCTGGGCCATTTCGCGACGGCACTCCCAGATAATCATGCGAAAGCGCGATGCCTTTTCCAATGCCAGGTTGCGATCCCCGGCATGATAGGCATTCATAAACTCTTCAAGGCCGCGGACCAGCGCAAAAAAAGCAGAATCGCGGAAGTTGGGTTTGTCCAGGCGATAACGGATCGCCGGAGAAAGTCCGATCGCGCGCACCTGAATAACCAGGTACACCAGCGCATCCTCCAGATCCATGCCGAAGCGGTTCCAGTCTTTCTCGTCTGAACCGACTTCGTAATTGAACAGCTCCACCAGACGTTCAAAGGTTCCTGGATCAATAGAGGCCACCCACAACGGGTCTTCTTTTTCCGGGAACAGAGCCCAGAACAAATACCCCAGCTCATGATCCAGCGGTGGTGTCGGCAGCATCTTCATCATCAGACGATCAGAAAGTTCACTCCATAATCCCAGTTCGCGCGGAAGACCCGTTTCGGTGTAAAGCTCAAGGCCGCTGACTTCGTGAACAACAGTTCGAAGAATCACCGCCACGGATTTTTTCCATTGCGGATTGCGCTCCAGAACCATCAGCAGATAGCGCAACCGCGCCACTGGCAAACGGCCCGTTTCTTTTTCAATATGCGCATCCACGGCGCCCTCATAGCGAACCCATTGCAGCAGCCGAACCAGCCACTGGAGCTGATCTTCCAGTTGTTTTTGCTCTGAGGCCGAACCTAAAAGCACATCCAGGTCACTGTGAACCTTGCTGCTTCTTTTGTACTGAATAAACCGATTTCGGAAGGCTTTGATCTTTGTAAACATATAGAAAGTTTACAGAATCCCAATTCAAAGGCACGCGGGATTCTGCCCAAAGCCGCAACGCACAACGCAACCATTTGTGGCATTTCTCCCCATCCCTCATCGTGCTAGAAGTTCGCAATGCGAAACGGTGTGCTTTTCATCCTTTTTTTGATGTTCTCTCAAATCTCTATGGGAGCTGATAAAATCACCAGCCTGTCAGGGCTGGATGTGATTAGCAGCGAGACGAAGACTTTTGCCACCGCCAACCAAAAGGCCACAATCATCGTGTTTCTTTCCGCCAAGTGTCCGTGTTCAGCCAGCCATGAATCTTTATTGAAAGACATGGCTCAACAATACAAGGACTTCCAGTTCGTGGGAATTCATTCCAACTCGGATGAAAACCTTGAAGAAACACAAAATCACTTCCGCGAAGCCAGACTATTATTCCCGGTGATTCAGGATTCTCGCAGCCACTGGGCGAACAAACTGGGCGCTTTGAAGACCCCTCACGCCTTTGTTCTTAGCCCCACTGGAGAAGTGCTTTATCACGGTGGAGTCACGGACAGTCACGTCGGCCCTACTGCGAAAAAGCACTTCTTAAAAGAAGTCCTTGAAGATCTGCAAGCGGGCAAACCCTCCCGCCACAAAGAAGGTCGCGCTCTGGGCTGTTACATCCAAAGAGCGGATGAAGCATGAAACATCTGCTTGTGCTTTTCGCAATGACCCTTTGTGCCTGCGCCCGTCCCGACTATCTGCCGGAGACACCGGCGGTGAACAATGAGCAGAACGACCCGCAGTCGACGTGCCCGCTTTATTTCAGCAAAGAAAATATTTGCGCTGAGCTGATCTGGAAACAAAACCCCACCAGCACGGACTTTTCTGAATTTGAACTTCGTTTCAACTCTGCGGTGGCTGCTGAAAATCTTTCGGTGATTTTATGGATGCCTTCCATGGGACATGGTTCATCTCCAGTGAAAATTGAATCTCTGGGTGATGGCAAGTTCCGTGTCTTTAAGGTCTTTTTCATCATGCCCGGCGACTGGGAAATTCGCATCGTTCTGAAAGACACCCAGACAACCCGGGATCAGGTCTTTGTACCACTGGTGGTGCCTTAGATGAAACTGCTGGCTGCGCTTTTATTTCTTTCAGGATCTCCGGCTTTGGCAGCAAGCTGCTGTGGCGGCAGCTTTTCATTTCCCGCTTTGATTCTGGGGGATGACAAGGCTCAGATCACCGGCACAATCAGCCAGTCTGAAATCACCGATGATGTCTTATCCAGCGGCAAGTGGATCCGCCGCAAAGACGACAACCGCGCGCAGATGCTAAAGCTTGAAGGGGCCGCTCTTTTAAGCGACAGCCTTCAGGGTGGATTTTCCCTGCCTGTGCATTCCAAAAACAGCCGCACCTCTGACCCCAGTTCAGGCCTTGGGGATGTGTCGCTGTATCTGGGGCATGAGACCTTCCCTGAACTGACATATTCTGCCTGGAAACCCCGCGGGATCACATTCCTGCAATTGACCCTGCCCACAAGCCCGTCCATTTATGACAGTGCTTTGAATGCATCGGACATTCGGGGCCGCGGCTTTTACTCTTTGGGGGCAGGACTGGCTCTGATCAAGGCCTGGAAGGTGTGGGACTTTAATTTCAGTTCCGAGCTTCACAGGTCTTTTGAAAGGACCGCTTCAGGAGAAGCCTATAACGGCGAAGCCACCATCCGTCCGGGCTGGGGCACAACGCAAAGCCTGGGCGTTGGCTGGAACCGCGGGGACTTCCGATTGGGAAGCACTTTGGCGTTTCTGTATGAAGAAGCTATTGCCATCAGCGGCTCAACGACTTCAGAGGGGCACGCACAAAAGAACTTCACGCTAAGTGTTGCCGGAAGTTACATGATCAATCTGGAATCGGCTGTAACCGTCAGCTACGCCGATCAAAGTCTGATCGGCAATCCCGTTAATTCAAGTTTATCTAATACCATTAATCTGAGCTACCAACAGCGGTGGCCCCGTTAGGAGATTTTATGTTTAAGAACTTCATGCTTGCTGCAGGTCTGATGCTGGCATCTGTAACAGCTTCAGCTCA
Organism: Bdellovibrio bacteriovorus; assembly: GCF_048286975.1. GTDB lineage: Bacteria > Bdellovibrionota > Bdellovibrionia > Bdellovibrionales > Bdellovibrionaceae > Bdellovibrio > Bdellovibrio bacteriovorus_H. The sequence goes on from NZ_JBLVRT010000002.1 coordinate 91,430, forward strand.
ACAATCCGCAGATTGCCCGCTTTCTTTCCCTGGCAGCGAATTATGTGCAACTATTGAGTTTGCACAGGCGCCAAATCAAAACACAGATTCGCCGTTTATCCTGAAAGTATATGATCAGACCAGCACGGCTTCTGTACCCGTCCTGGTGGATCCGGCTCAATTGAAAGTGGATTTGTGGATGAACATGGGCCACCACGGCCATGGAACATCACCGGTAAAAATCGAAAAACAGGAAGTGGGAACTTTCCTGATTTCTGAAGCTTACTTTGTGATGCCGGGTAAATGGCTGATCCGCGTTTGGATCAATAATGAGAAGAGCGAAATGACTGTGGTGGTGAAGCCTTAGGCTTCAACCACAAAGTATGGAATTTCCACGATGGCCCGGATGCCTTTTCGGGCCAATGTTGCCGAAAGAACCGCACGAATGCCGCTGATGTTCTTGCCTTTGCAGCCGATCACCTGTCCCAGGCACTTCTGATCGCACTCCACCTTATAGACAGTCGTCTTATCGCCCACCATATAAGTTACAGAAACCGTATCAGGATAATCGACCAATCCTCGGATCAAAGTCTCAAGCAGGCTGCGACCACTCTCTCGATCTTGGTCTTGGTTGGGACTGATCTCAGGTCTTTTACGAATGACTTTGATCTCTTTTAGGCCAGACATTTGTTTCACTCCAATTATATCAACAAGAAACATTTCGGTTTTGTAATAATCAAACTAAAGGGGGATTTGGCAAATGTAATTCAAAATCTGTAAGAACCCCACCAAGAGTTAGGCACTTTTTTTAGATTTCTCAAAGAGACTCGCACTTACCGAAAATTCCGGGGTTACTTAGTGTCAAATAGAATGGATCAAGAAATTATTCTCGAGTTTATTTCGCACTGTCCGAGCCAGGTATTCAGTGTAATTTCAATTGCGAGATTTCTTGGACATCCTGTCGGAAGTTTCCTCTAATAGTGTGATGATTCAACTTCTGAAAAGCTCCACTTATCAACGCATGCCCTGGAAGAACGGCCTTGGTGTCACAGATCAAATTGACCTGGCTCCGGCAGAAATCAAAAGCAGTCAGCCCTATGCGTGGCGCCTGAGTTCTGCTTTAGTGACGGCGTCGAATCCATTTTCAATCTTTGAAGGTTATGATCGTTTACTTAGTGTGATCGAAGGCGATGGCCTGATGTTGAATCAAAATCCGCTTCTGCCGCTGCAGGTATGCGAGTTTTCTGGGGACGATCACACCGATTGTCAGCTGATCGGCTCCCCCGTACGGGACCTGGGACTTATCTTCAATCCCAAAACCCACCGCGCACGCATGCAGTTTCACACCCTGCCCGCCGTCAGCGAATCCGTGATGTCCCTGAAAGAAGAGATTCACTTTTTCTTCGTGGTCCAAGGCAAGATGCGCCTGGACGGCCAAACAGCGGAAGTGCAAGACTGTTTTAAGCTCACCCGGGAAACCCAGATCAAAATCCAAAACACGGCCAGCGAGACCCTGGGATACTATCAGATCTCGCTTTCCCCCATTTAGTTTATTTTATAGATGCGACTTTCAAACGGGCGAAGCTCTCCACCGGTGATCTGACTGTGATCAGCCACGGTTTGATTCGCCATCAAAAGATTCGCCGAAGACAGACTGATTCCCGGCAGATCAAATTTCGCAGGCTTGCCCGTCATGTTGGCCATCACGAGCATTTTTTCATTCTCGTCAGTGCGGGTGTAAGCAAAGATCTGATCATGCTTGCCAAGAACCTCGTCATAGACACCATAGATGAATACCGGATGATTTTTGCGGAGACGAATCAGATTGCGATAAAAATTCAGAACTGAATTTGGATCCTGCTCCTGAGCTGCGACGTTGATGGTCTTATAATTCGGATTCACCTTCAACCAAGGACGACCTGTGGTGAAACCACCCTGCTCAGAAGCATCCCATTGCATGGGAGTTCTGGCATTGTCTCGAGAGGCACTGGCAAGGTCTGCCGTGATCTCGGCATCTGTCGCCCCTTGCCTGCGGCGAATTGTGAAAATATTTTTTGCAGAAACATCGTTAAAGTCCTCAGGCCCGGTAAAGACCGTATTGGTCATGCCGATTTCCTGCCCCTGATAAATGAAAGGGGTTCCCTGCATCATGAAATACATGGTCGCAATCGAGGTCGTGCTTTCACGCCAGTAATTCTGAATATCACCCCATTTGGAAGTGATACGAGGCACATCATGATTTTCCACGAACAGCGCATTCCAGCCACGGCCTTCAAGGCCTTTTTGCCAGCGGCCCAGAACGGATTTGAGCTTGGCCAGATCCACCCGGCGCTCGGGATTTGCGTCCCACAGGCCCACGTGCTCAAACTGTATGATCATATTGAATTTCTTCTGTGCAGTGCCCACCCACTCTTCCGCATTTTCCGCCGACACACCGTTGGCTTCCGCCACGGTCATGATGTCGTACTTGTTGAAGGTGTTGGTGCAAAGGTCTTTCAGATATTCCTGAATGCCATTCACGTTCATGTGTTTGTCATAGGACGGGACATACTCAAGATTGTTCGGATTGGGCATGTCAGCAAGGCCCGGCTCTTTGCGGGCATGGCTGATGGCATCCACACGGAACCCATCAATGCCCTTGTCCAGCCACCAGTTGATCATGTCATAGACGGCCTTGCGCATATCCAGATTTTCCCAGTTCAAGTCGGGCTGTTTGCTGGAAAAAATATGCATGAAGTACTGCTGGGTCAGTTCGTCAAACTTCCACGCCGAACCGCTGAAGATACTTTCCCAGTTATTGGGTTCTTTGCCGTTCTTACCATCACGCCAGATGTACCAGTCGCGCTTGGGATTGTTTCTGGAGCTGCGGGACTCGATAAACCAAGGATGTTCGTCGCTGGTGTGATTCACAACCAGATCGATGATCAGCTTCATTCCGCGAGCATGAACCTGCTGCAAAAGCTGGTCAAAGTCCTTCATCGTGCCAAACTCGTGGTGAATATCCTGGTAATCGCTGATGTCGTATCCGTTGTCGTCCTGCGGGGATTTGTACATAGGACAGATCCAGATAACATTGATGCCCAGATCTTTCAGGTAATCCAGCTTGGAGATCAGACCTTGCAGGTCCCCCATGCCGTCTCCGTTGGAGTCCTTAAAGCTGCGAGGATAAACCTGATATACAACTGCTTCTTTCCACCAATTCTTCTGAAATTCGGACACGGCTAAGACCCCTTGTGAGCCTCGAATTTAAACTGACGGCTCATCGGACTGCAAATCATTTCTCTTCAGCTGAAGCGGGATAATCCGGGAGTTGCGCACCCGCACTCGCGCCATCAGGTACGAAGATACCGGAATGCCCAGGAACAGCACCAAGGCCGCCAGCACCAGCAAGCCCCCCATCAAGACATCACCAAAATGCACGGCGGCGCCCGCACATAGCAGAACCACACCCAATGTCGAAGATTTGGAAACGGCCGCCATCCGCGTCAGCGTGTCAGGGAACTTCACTGCTCCGACAGAGGCCAACAAAATCAAAAGGCATCCCAACAATAACAGCACCTGCACAATGACGCTCATAACAGATCCTTTTTCCGTTCCAGTAAAAACACAAAGAACGTATTTGAAAGAAAAGACAGCGGAGCCAGCACCAAAATCAGGGAAACCGCGTCCTCGCTATTGCTGAAAACCGCAAACAACACCGCCGAAGCAATAGCAATGTTGTTCAAAAGATCAAAAATCATCACCCGGTCCATCCAGTCCGGCCCCTTGATACAGCGGTACATGGCCAGCCCGGCCGACATAATCAAAGCCGAGATCATTATATAAATCATGACTTCACCTCCCCCAGAATCAAACGCAGCTTGTGTTCAAAGCGGGATTTTAAAGTTTGTATATCCTTGTCGGCGTCATGGGTGTGCAGCAGGTGCACATACAACAACCCCAGATCCTGCCTCACTCGAACCACCATGGAACCGGGAATCAGAAATATAATCAGCGAAAGCCACCAGATGCCCCATTCACTTTTGATATCCAACGGCAGACGCACGATCGCAGGCTTCATATAACGATTGGGACGAAACACCCAGGACACCACCTGCAGCACAGCCACACAGAAGTCCCACACAAACTTCAACAGCACTTCCAAGGTCCACACAACACGCATCATCCACGGCCTCCGTCCAAAAGTTCCTGGGCTATTCTTTCAGTCAGGTTCACCAAGGGTTGAAAGCCCAACCCCACACCTAAAATCAGCAGGGTCATCGTCAACAGCGGCACCCCCAGCCAGCGCACGCGGCCCTGCCGGTCGTTCTCTGGCAGTGACGACACCGCGGGCTTCCAGAACACACCATTCCAGATCTTAAGCATCGACATCAGGGTCAGAAGACTGACCACCAACGCCATGGCCACCGCAAGCCACCGCTCTTCAATCAAGGCGGCCTCCAAAGTCAGAACCTTCGCCCAAAAACCTGACAACGGCGGAACACCGACCAGCGACAACGCCGAAAAAGCAAAAACCAACCCCAACAGCGGACGAGCCTTCCATAACCCGCCGGACTCTGAAACAAAACTTGTGCCGGTGACTTTTTCCATTACGGCCACGGTGAAGAATAAATTCGTTTTCACCAGCATGTGATGAATCATATAAAACACACAGGCCGCGATCCCTGCCGATGTTCCCATCGAAAGACCCAGGACCATGTAACCGATTTGTGAAGTGCTATGAAAAGCCAATATGCCTTTCATGTTGTCACGAGAAAGTGCCCCCAACACCCCCAGGATCATCGAAATCAACGCCAGGACATATAAAAGCGGCAGCAGTCTTTCACTTCCGGGCAGGGTCGACACGGGGACCAGGATGCGCATCAGGGAATAAACTCCCACCTTGGTCAGAAAGCCTGCGAAAACTCCGGCCACGGCGGTCAACGTCACCGGATATGCCGCCGGCATCCAGAAAAAGAACGGAAACAGCGCCGACTTCACTGAAAACGCCATCACCAGACAACACAGCCCGACGACCACGCCCAGATTCTGGCCATAGGTGCGCTGGTACTGAATCAGATCCCCGATATCGAGGCTGCCCGCGGTGTTGTAAATAAAGGCAATGCCGATCAAAAAAGCCACAGAGGAAAGAATGCTTAAAACCGCGTACTTGTAAGCTCCGGTGACGGAAGTGCGATAACGACTCATCGCCACCAGAAAAAACGAGGCCGCCAGCATCACTTCGTACCACACATACAAATTAAAAAGATCTCCGGTGGAAAAGGCGCCAAACACACCCATCATCATAAAGTGAAACAAAGTATAGTATCCACGCAGTTCCCACTGACGATTTAGCAGCGCCTGCATGCACAGATTCCCCACCAAGGCCACCAGCGAACTTCCCACCAGCATCAGCGACGAAAACAAACCCACGGCAAATGAAATACCAAAGGGTGACTGCCAGTTCCCGATCTGCACAGTTTGCCCACCGCCCTCATCCACCAGCAAAAATAAATGCACAGCCACTGCCAGGGCCGCCACTGAGCCCGCCAAAGACACACCTCGCAACAAAAGGGAATTTTTTCTGCACAAATAAGTCAGCAAAGCCGTAATAAAGCTGATAAGCACCGGAGCCACAATCATTCCGAGTCCTCCGGCAAGAAGTCCGCATCCCGGGACTTGGAATACTTAAGCCCCTGACTGGCCAGCACCAACAGCACCGCCATCATCCCCAGGCCGATCACAATCGCCGTCAGAATCAGGGCCTGAATTAAATGATCATCCCCTTGCAGGCCTCCACTTTTCAGAATCAGCAAATTCACCGCGTGCCCCAGAACACTCAGTCCTAAAATCAGAGTCAGCCAATCCCGGGACAAGAGCAACCAGACCCCGGCAGCAAAAAGCAGGGCAATGCTCAGAGAAAGAAAATCAATCATACATCCCTCCTCAAGAAAGCAAAGAACAAGCTTGTGCCCATTCCCAACACCAGCAGATAAACACCCACATCAAACAACAAGGGCGTCCCTAGAAACGCCAACGAGCCTGGCAACCACACCGCCGTCAAAAAGGGTTTTCCCAGCAGCACGGGCACCCATCCGGCGACAAAAGCCACAACCAGTCCGGTGCACACCCAGCTTAAGGGTTTCAGGACCAGCACCCTGCGCGCCCACTGTTCCCCAAAAACCAGACCGTAAAATGTAAATGAAATTGCCAGCACCAAACCTGCGATAAAGCCACCACCCGGCGCATTGTGCCCGCGCAAAAGAAGGATCAGAGAAATTAATGTGAACAAAGGCGCCATCACCCGAACCGAAGTGTGCAAAATAGTGGACGGCCGCAAAGTCAGGTTCAGACGTCGCCTTCTTAACAACATGAATTGAACACCCATGGCAACAATTCCCAGAACCGTGATTTCACCAAAGGTGTCCATCGCGCGGAAGTCGACCAAAATCACATTCACGACATTCAGACCTTTTCCCAGAGGATGGGCGTTCTCCCGATAATAATCAGCCACTCGGGAAGAAAGTTTTCCGTCGGCCATAACTCCGCACAAAAGCAATGCGCCGACAAAGGCCCCCGCCGTCACAATCCCACGTACACTTCGGTACACCACACTGAATCCAGACGGATTCGGCCTGAGAAAAACCAGAGACAGAGTCAACACAACAACAGAAAGCGTTTCGACCGCCATCTGAGTCATGGCCAGATCCGCGGCGCCCACACTCAGGTAAAACAGACTGATGCCGATCCCGACGACGCCCAAGCCCACCACTTTTAGTAGCGGTTTCACACTTAACAACATCGGGAGCAGGCCCAGCACCACCAGCACAAACGGAATCATCTGAAAAAGAATCAGTTCATCTGTTTTTAGAGATGGCACATATTCCTGCAAAGGCAGAACCCACGGCAGGATCAGACAAGGCACCATCAGCATCCACAGAATATAAAAACTCAATCGCCCGCTTTGCAGCCGGTCCATGATCTTTTTTGCCAGTGTTCCCATATAGCCGACTCGTGGAGACGGCTTGTACAATCCCTTCAACCATACAGCCGCTTTCGTGACCACCCCGGCATACCGGGCGGCCAGAAAAGTTCCCAGCCCCAGGGAAATCAGACTGAGAATCAAAGCCAGATTCACCCCCGTCCACATTTCAAGATTCAACTCCACGTTTCTCAGTACGATGGAAGACACCACCGGGTTCAGAAAATATTTGTTGATATCCGCCAGAAAAAAACCGGCCATCCAGCCACAAGAAGCCAGCAGCAGAGGTGGCCCCCACATGGTTGTGGGCACCTCACGCAGGACCTGCCGGTCTTCCTGGCGCGCAAAAATCACGACAATAAGCCGATAACCCACGACGATCGACATGATACTGGCCCCCAACAGTGCCAGCACCAGAAACGAGCCCGGGAACTTTAACGCCAGAGCGGATTTAAACAGATACTCTTTGCTTAAAAAACCCATGCTGAATGGAAGACCCATCATAGAACCCAACGCCATCAACAGTGCCAGCGAAGTCAGGGGCATGCGACGATAAAGACCCGAAACATGGTCCAGACTGCGCCCGCCCATTTGTTTGTCGATGTTACCAACACACATAAACAGACTGGCCTTGTAAAGAGAGTGCGCCAGAATGTAGGAAAAAAAGGCCTTCCAGGAATAGGCTTCATGCAATCCCACCAGCATGCACATCCCACCCAAGGAACTGACCGTGGTCCATGCAAAAAGCTGTTTCAGGTCGGTCTTGGTCAACGACACAATCATACCCCAAATCAGTGTCGCCGCCCCGACAAGACCCAACGTCATAAGCCAATCCAGATTCTGATCAAACAAAGGACTGAACCTTGCCAGTAAAAACACCCCCAGCTTCACCATCGTGGCGGAGTGCAAATAACAACTGGCTGGAGTGGGAGCCACCATGGCCCCAGGCAACCAGAAATGAAAGGGAAACTGGGCTGACTTGATCATGGCGGCAATCATGATCATCAGCATCGTCAACTGACTGTGTTGGTATTCAGTGCGACCATAAAGAATATCCAGCAACGAGTTGCTGCCCGAGGCCTGGGACAGCATCAGCAAGGCCAAAAGCAGACAGAGCCCCCCGGCTATATTCAGGACCAGCGCCTGCTTGGCACCTTTGCGCACGTCTGGATCCGCGAATTTGAATCCAATCAAAAGAAAAGAACACAGACCTGTGGCTTCCCAAAAACCGTAAAACACGAAAATATTGTCAGCCCAGAGGACCCCGAGCATGCACCCGGTGAAAGCAAAAAAGAGCGGAAAAAACCGGCGCCTTTCCACAGTTTTAAAGTAAGTTCCGGCATACACACAAACACAGGCCCCGATCCCACTGACGATACAGGCAAAAAAGTCTGTCAAACCATCACGGGGAAAAGGCCAGGATTGTTCGATGAAGGGTTTTAAACTTTCCCCAAAGGCCCCCAGATACGGCAGCAAAAAAATCACTCGCCAGATCACAGCCGGCAGACGCAAGCACAAAGAAGCCGTGAGTGCCAAAAGAAAGAAAAAAATCACCCAGTACATCAGCATCCGCACCTCTTATGTTTACTGTCTAAAGTGTTCCTAAGATGCGGGTTTTGAACAACTTTGAATGGAAATTCCGGGATAAAATCAAAGGCATTTTTAGGGACCCGAAACTGTTCCTCTGGCCCCCCTTTTGCTCTATGAAAACTTTGAACTTTTCGGTCTCTGGAAGTGAGGTCCCATGCACCCTCTAATGCGATATATGGCATTTGGGCTGGTCCTTTTGCAGTTGCAAGGCGCCAGCGCCAGCAATTTTCGTAACTCTGCCAGCGGCTTAACACCAGAGCCCTTTTATCAGTCCATCCCCCAGGCAAAAGATCCTGTGGCAGAACTCATTGAAAATCCTTATCACAAGTATTTTACCAGTGCAGACATTGAACGCATCAGTCAACAGATGCGCGAAGAAGAGCGCCACAAGCAGCGTCTGATCAAAGGGCAACTGATCATGGTCGACACCCGTGATCAGGAGGCCTGCCTTAAAATTCAGGATCAACTCTCCAGCAACAGGAACATGAAGGCTGTCAACGACATCAGAGGCCTTTGTGTGCAGGACAACACTAAACCTATTGCCAGCGTGATGGTGCTACGTGAATCCAACGAAATTGAGTGGCAACGCGAAGTGGACATCAGCGGTCTGACCTCGGATCAATCCAATCTTTACACCAGCACCCGCAACGTGGCCTTGGGGGCCGTGGGCGTGGCAGGTTTGCTGTACATGATGCCCGAGAGTGTGACCAAGTGGGACAAAGAGAAAATGAAAGATCTGGGCAAGAACTGGCAGGAAAACGTCAAGGAAGGTCCGGTGATGGACAAAGATGACTGGGCCATCAACTATATCGGCCACCCCTATTCCGGCGCAATTTACTATCAGGTGGCCCGTCATGCCGGTGTGGGCCCCATGGGATCTTTCGGTTACTCAGTTCTGATGTCGACGTTCTTCTGGGAATATGGTGTTGAAGCCTTTGCGGAAAAGCCCTCCATTCAGGATCTGTTCATCACACCGATTATTGGATCCATCATGGGTGAATTGTTCTATCGTGCAGAAATGAAAATTCAGAAAAATGGCGGTAAAGTCTGGGGCTCTAAAAAACTCGGCTCGGTGCTGATTGTTCTGATGAACCCCATGGGGGCCTTCAGCGACCAGATGAACAAACTCTTTGGCAGCAAGGTCATCAAAAGCGCCAGCGCCCGCTGGGTCGTGCGACGCCACACCAATTCTGGCGGTCATCCTTCCGTCGAACGCGCCCCCATTTGGGGCTTTGAACTGCAGTTTAAGTTCTAAATTGAAAATTGCCGCTGAAGGATTTCCAAGGTGGCCGGAACTGAATTGACCGAATGAAACGATCTAAACCCCAAATGCCCGGCCGCATCCACATTGGCTGGGCTGTCATCGATAAATACAATTTCTGACGGCGACAATCCCACTTCAGTGGCGGCGGCCATATAGATTTCAGAATCAGGTTTTCTGTGCCCCAGTTCAAAGCTGGTCAGGATCCGGTCGAATCGTTTCATGACAGGGAACTGTTTCATAAAATAATCATAGTGAGGACGATTGGTGTTTGAAAGTGCATACAGCGGAACTCTCCCGGCGTATCGATCAAAAATCTGATCCACTTGCGGAAGCGGCCCCAAGATCAACTGATTCCAGGCTTCTTCCAGAGGAGCCTCGGGCGAAAGCTTTAATTCACTTCTGACGAAGGCAAAGAACTCTTGCGGAGTTGCATTTCCCCGCTCCAGCTCCAGATGAATCTTGGCACTTCCCAGCACGGACCATATCTGGTCCTGTTGGGATCTATCGAAAACCCCCAAAGCTTCAACTGTCTTTCGCCAGTTGATTTCCAAAACAATACCGCCAATATCCAAAAAAATCGCTTTTGCCAGCATACACTGACAGTACCATCATTGGCCGAAAAAATACTACTGTTCACAGGTTGCATTAGAAGGTTTTGACAGCGAATCCAGGACGATCCCAGACTCTAAGCTGTGGAACCAACTGCGGAAACCCTTCAACCTGAAGCCCCTCAAAGCCCCCAGCAAGCACTGCTGCAGGCTGATGCCACCGCTTTCCCGGCTTTCTGGCAGAATCTGCAAAATCAGAATGTTCTTCTGGTGGGCTGGGGCACCGGCAAACTGGCAGAAAGCCTGCTGGACAAAGGCAACACCGTCACGTGCATTGAAGCCTCAGCGGATCTGATTTCAAAGGCGAGGGAGTTTACAGACACTCACCCCATTCACATGATTCATGCGGACCTTGCAAATGCCGCAGAGGAATCCGGACATGCAAAATTTCCGGTGGTGATCACAAGTCTTGTGGCAGAACCGGTGCGGGACCTTGCCCGTTTTTTCAAACAGGTGACGAGCCTGCTGAGCTTGCATGGCACCTTCTATATCTCAGAAATTCATCCAGAATCAGCTCCTCCCGCCAATCACATTCACCATGAAGAAACCGTCAACCTCACCGCCCAACAAACAGGACTTGATCTGGAGCGCACAGAAATTTTCTATGGTTCCTCGGATCTCAGAGCGCTGACCCAAATGTGGGAGTATCACCTTGAGACAGAATTCCCCCCTGCGGAACACTAATGTTCAGCGTGCCTAAGGATTGTTCTTAAAATTCAAAGCCGGGCACCGATAAGAACTAAGATGTTTAAAGGCACGTATTTCCTAAAGAAATTATCATATTTAAGATCCGCCTCATTGCAGGCCGGATTTTTATTTTTTGTTATGTTTCTTTCAGCGTGCACGGCGGAACTCGAGATTTCTGACATCCAATCTTCAATGCCGCTCTTCACGCAAAAACCCACGGCGTTTTCTTCCTCCACTTCAGCAACCTTTCATTTCAAAGCTGCCAACAGTGTGATCAAGTCCTACAAATGTTCTTTGGATCAAAGTGATTGGTATGATTGCACCAGTCCCCACACCTTGAGCGGTTTGGCACATGGTACACATGAATTCAAGGTGCAGTCGTTGGAGGCAGAAGGCACCCTTGCCGGGGAATCGTCCTTCCAATGGACCGTCGACACGGATCAGCCGACTTTGAATGTCACACAAACACCGACGGCCCTGAATAATTCAAGCACCGCCGTCTTTAACTTCGCAGCCGGCGATGCGACTTCACCGATTGCGGGTTATCAGTGCAAACACACCAGTGGCAGCCAGCCCACAGGAAACTTTGAAACCTGCAGTCCTCTGGTGCCGTTGGTGGGCCTGATTGAAGACGTGCACACCTATTCAATCAAGGCGGTGGATGAGGCCGGCAACCTTTCGGCTGAATACACCTACAGCTGGACAGTGGATTTGACGGCACCGGCAGTGCAAATCACGGCCAAGCCCGCGACAGCGACAACCAGCGACTCGGCCACTTTCAACTTTACCAACACCGAAATCGGCGGCGCTGTTTTTGATGGTTATCAGTGCAAGATAGACACTGAAGACTACGTCGATTGCGTGACGGGACAATCCTATCCATCCCTTTCGCAAGGGGCGCATAGTTTTTCAATCCGCGCCAAAGACACAGCCGGAAACACCAGCGTGCCCCTGACCTACAACTGGATCGTGGATTCAGGAGCGGTGACCCTGTCGGCCTTCACCATTGCCAACAATGCTCCAACCATTGGACTTGCTTACACAACAACGCAACTGACCGCTTCTTCGGCCTTTGCTGCCATCACCAGCATGAGGTTTTCAGAGCTGGCGGATTTCTCTGACGCCGCGTGGGTTCCGTATTCAGCCGCGGGGACAACCACTTTGAAAAATCCCGGCGGCTTCAAAACAATCCATGCCCAGGTCAGAAATGCTGCGGGAACAGTCAGCAACACACTAAGTGACTCGGTGACATTGGATTTGGGGAACCCTCCGTTGGTTTACCTCACGTCCCCTGTCGGCGGTCAAACTTATGCACCTGGTGCCACCATCAACATCGAGTGGTCCTGCAGTCCGGGGGCCGGGCCGATTCCTCTGGCGGCAAACCCGATCAGCTTGATCGAATACACCGTGGATGACGGCATCAGCTATCACACCATTGCAACAAATCGCCCGAACAACCTCAGCGCCACCACCGGAAATCATTCTTGGGTGGTGCCATCGCTGACCCCGGCGGGCCAGACCATCAGCGCCACGACCCCGTTAAAGTTTCTGATTTCCTGCGTATCGGATGCCGGAGTCGTCACCAGTGCTATTTCAAATGCAGTGAATTCGCAGTGGACCGTTCTAATAGGTGAACCCGGAAACCTAAGCAACGGCGTGCATATGAACGCCGCAGACCTGACGGCCAATGCCACAACGGGAATGTACGGTTTTTTTGCGGATTCCTTAAATCGAATTTATTACACCAAGTTCAACAGTATTTCGACAGTGAATTCGGAAACCGGTTTGGTTTCAACTTGGCTGGGGGAACCCTTCAACCCGCTTTGCGATATTGGAAGTGGAAAATTCACAAGCCCCATGATTCTGGATATCAACGAATCCGATGAAATGCTGGTTCTAAGCCTGCCGTGTTCCCAGTTGGCACGCATTCGTATTTCCGACAAAACAGTTCTGTGGAGCAAAACCCTTCCCACAATCACCATCAACAGCAATGTCCTGAACAAAGAACAGGCTTCCAGCATCCGATACGTAAAAACAGGGCATCTGTTCTATTTCTCAAATGAAGCGTTCTGGATGGTGGACGTAAACTCAACCGCGAAAAATCCAGTACTGGTCATGGGCACTCCGGGCACCTGCGGAACCATGGGGGCTGTTGATACCATGGCGGATGTTTCTCCGATCCCCTGCCCAACCTCAGACTTGTACCTGACACTTGTCAGACCGGACCTGAACAAAATCTGGATTCAAATCAACGGTTCAACTTTTGAACTGCAACAACAAGGCACCTACGGAAAGTACAAGATCGCCCAGGTGGGGATGACCACCGGCACCTGGAACACCTTCTTCAATCGCTGCACTCAAGTTTCAGGATTGCCAGGGAAGCTTTATTGCCTGCGCGCTCAGTATGAGGGCAACAAGATCGCTTACTTCGACCTGGCGACAGAAACCTGGTCCGCAAGCTTCAATCTGGACAAGCACTATAAAAACATGTCGACCATCTTTTACATGGGCGCCGCCAAAGACTTTATCTATGCTTTTTCCACCACCACCAACGAGCTATTCAAAGTCGTGGATGACAGTGGCTCGTTCACCAGCACGATGGTGGCCGGAGTCCCGTTCTTCACCTTTGGCAACGGCACAGATCCTTCCAAAACGGCGTTCACACAAATTTCCAGCATCGCCTATGAGCCGGCTTCGCAATATCTGTATGTGCGCGGTCCGCGCCATCTAAGACGTCTGCACGTCAACACGACTGTGCCCGGCTCTGAGACCATCGATCACATCGCCACGGGCTACCATGCCTCTGCAGGCAACAGTTCTGCCTATGCTTCGCTGACTATTTCAGGTACGGGCATTGCCGCTTTCTCGCAAATCGCAGGCACTCCGGCCAATCTGTGGAGTTCTTATGGCATGAGCACCTGGGATGCGAGCACTTTGGAATACAGCCTGACTGTCGGGCCTTATTATTATCAGGCCACCTCTGCGGCCAGTGCCTACCCCGCGGTGGACGTCGGGCAATTCAACACCATGAACACCGGCTATAACCTGCATTCATACCGCAAGATCGCAACGTTCCTTCCCAACAACAAACTGTATTTCTATGGCTCCTCAGGCCTGCTCGACGAAGCCAATCTTTGGATCTTTGAATCCGACAAAGACACCGGGAAAATCACGCCTGTGGTTGGTGGCGCGGGGGCGGCAAACTATGTGGGAACTGATCATGGCCAGAATGCCTGGGGGGCATACTTAAGCGATATCTCTGGCCTGCAAGCCAATGCCGACGGTGATCTTTTGATCTTTGACGGCTGGAGATTGCGTAAAGTCACCATTGCCACCGAATCCGGCAGCCCTAAAATTTACGATGTCACCAACTTCGCGGCTTTGCCGAACATGCCCACCATCGCCTCTTGGACCCACGCCGTTCACGACAATGCCACGGGCTGGAGCTATTTCGTCACTCAAACCGAAGGCACCACTCAAGGCCAAGTGTGGGCCGCACATCCGGATGAAGGCTTTGTGCAGATTCCGACCGCGGGCTGGGTTTTGCCATCTCGTCTAACCACATTCCGCCCTATCACTCTGCAAGTGACTCCACTGGGGTTGCTGCTGCTGGATACCACTAAAAAGCGAATTCTTAAAACCGCTCTTTTCCCGACACCTCTGTAATACTCGTGTCTCAATTTAATAAGTTCACTCTAAAACATAAATTAATTTAGTTTATTTCCGATAAGAACAGTCGGAGGACTTTATGGAGCAGAAGCGCAAGCCCCCCACATTGTTCTGGCCAGAAATCAACGATCGCATTGACGCCGAAGCCCTGGTCCGCCGTGCCGTCGGCATCTGCATCTTTATCGCTGCTATGGGTATCACCCTAAGCCTTTTATACAAGTACCAAGTCATTGATATACCTATGGCCAAAGACGCCTGGGGCAGTGCCTTGATTTACGGAGTCTTGGCTTACTTTATCTCGGAGCACTCCAAAGCGGCCGGCTGGATGGCCCTGATTGTTTATCTGGGCGATCGTGTATACACCATCAAGTACACGGGTGTCGGCGGCCTGGCGATCGCCGTCATCTTCACCTGCAGCTTCATTGCCTGCATCCGCGCGCTGGATTATCTTAAGAAGAATCCGACGGACAAACCCGAACAAGAAAACATCCCGAAAGCGAGCTAAAGGACATCCATGCAAACCACCGAAGTCACCCTTGAAAGAGCCGTTAAAATTCTTGTCAGTTGGTCGTGGAGAATGATGGTTCTGATGCTGCCGGTGATGATCATCACCGGTGTTCTGATGTTCTTCATTATGCCCACCCCAGAACCCGGCGCCACGCCGGAAGAAATTCAAAAGAACATGCCCTTGGGTCCGTTCTTTATCATGTGGTTCCTGATGATGTTTGGTGGGATCCTTGCCCATGCCATTTCCATCCAATGGCTGATGAAAGTGCGCTGGTCGGACTTTCATTTGGTGGCAGTAGAGTCTTCCCGAAAAACAGAATAGACAAGGGAAGTCTCTCACTGCAACCAACTACTATAACAAGGTGCCTTACTTCTTTTGTTTTTTGGGAGCAGGTCCTGCTTTCATCATCTTTTCACACTCCCCATGTGCCATCTTGGCTTTGCACTCTTCCATTGTTTGGTGGCCGCACATCTTTTCATCATTATGCATTTTCATACACTGACTCATCATCTCATGCATATCCATCATCCCGGAACCTTTTGCCTTCATAGGCATCCCCTTTTCTTCAGGATGATGCTCCTTATGCTGCTGATCAGCCGCAATAGAGGTTTCAAAACTCAGGCAGGCCAAAACAACAATAAAGCTTCCTATAAACGCTTTCATATGATGATCCTTTCAAATTAGGTTATGAACTTTTGTTTTCAGATGAAATTCCTAATGATCTGGCATTAACGGCAACAATAACAGTACTCACCGACATAAGCACTGCCCCCACCGCCGGATTCAGAACGACTCCCATTTTATAAAGAGCACCTGCTGCCAAAGGAATCGCGATAATATTGTATCCCGTGGCCCACCACAGGTTCTGAATCATCTTCCTGTAGGTTGCCTTGGCCAAAGTGATAATCGCGACGATATCCTTTGGATTGCTTTTAACCAGAATGATGTCCGCCGTCTCTATAGCAACGTCAGTTCCAGCACCCACCGCAATTCCAATATCCGCTTGTGCCAACGCCGGAGCATCGTTGACGCCATCTCCGGTCATTGCCACAATCAGCCCCCGCTTCTGAACCTCGGAAATCTTTTCAGACTTCTGATGAGGCAAAACCTCCGCAAAGTATTCGTCAAGACCAATCTCGTCGGCGACCCACTTGGCAACCAGTCGGCTGTCACCAGTCAGCATCATACACTTTATGCCCTGATTCCGAAGAATACCAATCGCCTCCTTCGACTCAGATCTGATTATGTCAGCCAATGCGATCGCTCCGATCAGCTCTTTATTGCATATAACAAAGATGACAGTCTTTCCCTGCACAGAAAGTTGGTCTAGATCCTTTTGAGCTGACTTTGGAATCTGCATCTGATTTTCGCGAAGATACCCAGGACTCACCACAAGAATATTTTTCCCGTCAACATCTCCCATGGCCCCCTTGCCCGGAACCGCCCTGAAGGAAGACACTGGCCGGGTGCCGTCCACCGCAGCAACAATCCCTTTGGCGATGGGGTGTTCAGAATGGGCCTCAATCGCCGCCGCAAAAGAAAGCACCTCGCCTTTTGAAAACTTCTCTCCAAATGAAATTATATCTGTAACTCCAAATCGCCCTTCGGTGAGTGTTCCCGTTTTATCAAAGACTATGGCGTTCACATTGCGCGACCGTTCAAATGCCGCCCGATCCCTGATCAGCAAACCGCTTGTCGCAGCAATGGATGTCGACGCTGCCACGACTAAAGGGACCGCCAAACCCAAAGCATGAGGGCATGCAATCACCATCACGGTGACCGCCCGTTCGATTGCGAATGCCAAGCTTTGATCTGATAAAGCCAACCAAGCCACCAATGTCAGCACCCCACCCACCAACGCGACAAAAGTCAAAACAGACGCCGCCCTGTTGGCCAGATCCTGCGTCTTTGACTTGCTTTCCTGGGCTTGCCGAACAAGTTCAATGACCTGATTAAGGTATGAATCGGCCCCGGCCTTATGGATCCGAAGCGTCAGCGAGCCTTCCCCATTGATGGCCCCACCAATAACCTCATCACCTTCCTCTTTGGGAACCGGCTTGGATTCGCCTGTCAGAGCGGATTCATCCACCGATGATATTCCGTCCACCACAATGCCGTCGGAGGGTATTTTTTCACCGGGCTTCACCAAAATGAGATCGCCCGGAACCAACTCCTCTATCGGCACCTCCAGAGTCGATCCATCTTTCACGACCTTATGAGCACTTGAAGGCATCAACTTTGCCAATTCTTCCAAAGATCTGGAGGCACCCAAGATGGATTTCATCTCAATCCAATGCCCGAGCAGCATGATATCAATCAGAGTCGCCAATTCCCAAAAGAACTCCATTCCCGCCAGTCCCAGAACGACTGCGGTCGAGTACACATAGGCCGTACTAATAGCAATAGCAATCAGGGTCATCATCCCCGCAGCTCTTGCCTTTAGTTCACTGATAAATCCTTTTAAAAACGGATACCCACCATAGAAAAAGACAACAGACGAAAGAGCCCAGCTGACGTACAAATCCCCACGAAACCGAAGCGCACCACCAAGCCCCGCGAAATGTTGTATCATTGGAGAAAGAACTAGAATTGGGAGAGTTAAAAAAAGACAAATCCAGAATCTGATACGAAAATCATCAACCATTTCCGAATGGGAATCATGACTGTGAGCTGGTACAGAAGACCTCCGGGAAGAACTCATCTTTTCCCCGGAATTAGTCTGCTCGCGCATGACAGAATGGTGGTCGTGATGATGCTCCATCATAGAAATGCCCCTAAGAAATAGTTCCTCACAGGCCGCCACAGCGCAATCTGTTAGTTAGCAGGTCAGCGAAAGACTTTAATCTTTCGCCCCTCGATCAATCCACCAGCGGATGACATTGATTTGTTCAGCGGTCAAAGGAGCATACCCGTCACTCAACGGCGGCATCCCTTTGGAGTCTTCTCTGATTAGAGAGATAATCAAACCCGACTCCTCTGAGTTGAAAGGAATGACCAGCTCCAACGGAGAATCCAACAGAGATTCTTTATCCAAAGGAACGCGCTTGCCGGACCCGGAAGGATTATGACAATCAACGCAGGACCGTTGAAAGACATAGCGGTCAATTGACTCAAAGGTCGGCTCGATTGGCAATGGTTCTGGCCGTGGAACTGAGTAGTCCACCTCAGACTTTGAATTCTCGCCCCCACGATCACTTTCAGCAGGACGGTTGCAGCCTAACAGCACAGCACTCACCAGCAAAGCACAGAAAAAGCCAATCATAGCCCTCAACACCTTTAGTTAACAAATTCAGCTGCGACAAAAGACCCATCAAGAGTCAGATATACCAGCAAATTTTCCGCTGACAGATCTGATGTCATTTTCCCCACAACGACCTCCTGTCCATTCCAGGTTCCTTTTTTGATCTCAAAGGACTTAAGGCCTTTGTCAAAAAGAGCGACCCGGGCATCGTTGGTGTTCTCAAGCACATAGTGAAGCGCATTCTCACTCAATGAAACCGCATCTTTGACAGACCAGCCGTAGTCAGGCCCAGCCACGCCACCAGGAATTGCTTTGTAAGACAACGGTTTGCCATCATCATCGAAAGAAATTTCAAGCTGCAATGGAGCTCCCTGCGTCGGTGGTGTCTGACTTACAACAACCATGTAGTAAACGGGCGCACTATTCACGACCACAACCTCCATTTTATCAAGGCGGCCCATAAACGAGGCATCAATCTTCCCCAGTGTCACAAGGCGATCAATTCGATGCGCGGCCAACTCCGCCACTTTCGCATTACTGACCCCTGGCCCATTCTCATGAGCAACTACATCAAGTGACAGGAAGGACATCAAACAAACAAAAAAAATCTTCTTCATATAAACTCCTTTAACAATTGAATAAAAACTATGGATAAGCACTGCACTGATTCGATCTGAAAGAAAGTGGATCCAGGGCCATCCTTCCGTACTCCACGCCCAGACTTCTCATTTTTTCCTTGGGCACTTTCGCGGAAGACAAAATATCTGAAACAATATCATGCAACATATGGTTGTTATCAAATGAGGCAGAAATCAGCGGGAACTGAGCAAAGAATGTCGGGGCCTCTTTGCGTGTCTCTGGCATCATGTCAAACTCAGCAGAATCCGGCAGGTCGCTGATGAGATTCCAGAACTCATCAACCGTCTGACCGACCGCCAGATCTCTCTGTTGCTTTGTCGGCTTCATCAAGGCCTCATACAGTCGGATCTGGAACCAGTGATAAGACCAGATCAGCAAGTTGAAACTTGGATAAGTCCTTCTGAAGTCTTTTGAAAAGTAGTGCCCGTCCATAAAGAGCATTGTTTTGCACACGTCTGTGATAGCCAAGTACTGATTCGCTTTGTATTGACTGAAGATCTCGTGAACCCGTTTATTCATTGCCGGCCCGCGATCCTCAGAGGTTGCCAGGACGTCCAGAACGAACTGGTGAAGCATGTGAGACCAGTCAAAGGCATTCACCATCAGAGGAAAGGTAAAGACATATTCTGGCGCAATATCGTCTTCATCAACCTTCACTTTCGGGGGATTTTTAAGAATCTCGGTAATATCACGCAGGATCTGCCGCTCAAATTCTTTGGGATTTTTAATCTGTCCTTTGTTATGCAAAAGTCTTTCGTAAACAAGAGCATGACCATAATCAAAAGCATAAAGAAGTTGTTGTGCTTCAGGATACAGCTGTCCGAACTTGTAGGCCTCTTTTGGCAGAGGGAACCAAGACGGGGCCGCCAGAGAAGATGAACCAAAAACAAAAACTAGCGCAAGGAAACATACATGTTTCATTTTTCACCTCTGTCCACCAAGACCAGGTGGTATTCATTCCAACGATAACGAATTTTTGCCTCTGTCGGCAGCATGATGGTGGGGTCCCTGATTTCAAAGTACAAATACGTGTCCCAACTTTCCTCTTTCCCACCAATCTGTGGCCAGCCAGCTCTTTTTGGACCTTGGCAGGCATAGTCATTGGCGACCAGATAAACCCTGACCACGAACTCGGGGAACAACGGGGAAGGGTTTTGATTGCTGAATCGATTGTCCTGCCCGTCTATGAATACACAGGTCAGTGGCAACTTTTCACCGTTGATTTCTAGGAAGGAACCATCTTTAAACAAAACACGATCCCAGAACATTCTATAGAAAAACCGTTCATTCAGACCGACATGATGATCCGAGACCATTGGCAGATCATAGACCGGTTTATCAAAGTCAAAATGATATTTAATAGAGCTCTGAACCCCCGGGAAAGGAATGGAAAACTCTCCGACAGATCTGATCCGCAAAGTCATGGCCCGGTAGTCTGTGGATTCTGGAACCCTGACACTGCTGCCCGCCTTATGACTCCCATGTGCGGCCAGAGACGCCAGCACAAATGAACTGATCAACAGAAATATCGCATAAATCTTCTTCAAGCTTCCCCCTTTTGTAACAAGGCCATGGTGCTATACCCGTAGGGGGTATCAAGTCAACAGTCCGATTTGTTACAAAAAACAATCTCCCTTAAGCTTTCACCAACAATGACGCATTGCTATTTCTCTCGATTTTCTATACCCGCCTGGGGTATCTAGATTTGAACAACCAAGAAACCTATGGAGATGCGTATGACAAAGTTAATTTTTTCTTTGGCGATTCTGTTCAGCACAAGTCAGGCCATGGCCCACGGACAATCCGAAGAGAGATTCTCAATCGAACCCGAAATTCAGGGACCTCTGACTGCAGGGAAGATTTCATTTCCATTTAAAATATTTGATGCCAAGGCAGCCAGAACTGTGGGCGACACTGATCTGGATGAAACTCACACAAAAAAACTTCATATGATCGTATATGACCAGGCTTTGCAGGAGTTCAACCACACTCATCCCACATTTGACGGAACAACGTGGAACTCCACACTGGAACTGCCTAAAAATGGCACCTACTTCATCTGGGCCCAAGGGCAACTGAATGATGGCACCGAATTTTCAACTTTCACAAAAGCACAAACTCAAGGTGGCACACCGGAAAATCCGACAAAACCCCTGGGCGACGTCAGAAAGTCTGCCCATGACGGTACAGTCGTAGAGCTTGCAAAAAATCAGGTCAAAGCGGGCAAAATGACAATGCTGAATTTTGTCGTTTCAAGACAGGATGGTTTGACTCCTGAAATCTCGCCTTACCTTGGCGCATTCGCCCATGTCATTGCCGTATCACCAGACGGTGATGAACTAATTCACGTTCATCCAATGGAAGGATCCCGTCCAAACTCAGGCATGCTTCACGCCACATTCCCAACCCATGGTGACTATAGAATCTGGATTCAGCTTATAGACAGAGGGACACTTAAAACAATCCCGCTGTCCGTCACTGTCATTAAATAGCAATAAAAAGGGCGCCTGTTGGCGCCCCTTTTTTATTTTATTGCAGGTCTTATCATTTAGATTCAACACCCTGATCATCAACCTATCGTTTAATTAAAAGCATGATTTCATTGATTTTGGTCGTCACATCTTTTTCATTTCGAGATTTAATTGCGGTTTGCACACAACCATGAATGTGTGTTTGCATGATCTCGGCCTCTACAGCTTGCAATGCCTTTGATGCAGCTCTGAGTTGTATCAATATATCAGGACAATAACGTCGTTCATCTATCATTTTGATGATACCGTCGATTTGACCTCTAACCTTTGTCAGACGTCGCTTTCCTGAGCTATGATCCATTCCTTCAGTTGTCTTGGCCATAAACACCTCTTTGCTGTAAATTGCACGGACCATACTTCAAAAAAGCACGTGATAGCAAGCAGGTTCAGCTTTTAAGTCTCCGTCTACAAGAAATCTATTGGCAGGATCTGTTCATATCAAGACAATCACTCACACACTGTCCAAACTGCTCATCTGCAGCACCATACTGAACCAACAAATCACAGTGATTTGCACAGGTCATTTGTTCGTCGATTGAATAAGAAATCTCAGCAAGACATTTGTTATATTCAGCCTGGCGATATTCTTCAGTTACCTCGGGAATACTCAGTATCAATTCACAATCAGCCTTTGTCAGATTTGCAGCAGAGGAGATTTGTGCGAAAAGAATGGCAGAAACAACGATCACTGTTTTCATAATAATCCTTTTTTTTAAAAATGTAGGCCATCCTGTAACTGCTTTTACATCTCGCCACAAATACAATTCTATTTATAGTAAAAACGAAAGGAAAATTGCCGAACAGCAACGGAAGCGAGATCCACTCTTAAAGAACGTATTTTAACGTTGGAATTAATAAAACACTGAGAATAATCAGAAGATAACCGACGAAATATCTGTGCTTTTCCCGAGGAAGCATTCTCTGAGGTCCCCATTCAATCAGAAGTCGACTTCTAAGCTTTGAATTTACTTTTGCGGAGATCACAAACCAGCCGCCGAGAAAGAGCAGTAGAGCCGGAACGAATCCTTCTAACCCAAAATACGGAATGAATAATGCCGGTATGCCAAAAATAACTGGCATACCCAAAAACCAAGCTTGAACTTTAGCTTCTTTTTCAAAGTTGACCATATTGTGCAGCTCCCCTACGCGGGTTATCGACTTTATGTGCGTATAGGGGGCTAACTTGCTCCTCCAAATGCTCTTTCAACTTGTCCTTATAGGCCCAGGCAACAATGAATACTCCTGCGGCAATCAACAGAATCAGAGCAAAGATGACCTTAACAATTTGAGGTTGTACCGGACAATCCATGCGATCTTTTAGCAAAGTTCGGACTTCACTTTCTAATGGAGCAAATTCCAATACTTGGTTCCGGAATCTTTGATATTGGGATGGCATCAACGGCACCCACATTGATACAACAATCCCTTTTCGACGTAGCACCAGACGATCGCCTTTTATAGCGACAGACCGAATATCGTCCCACTTTACAAAATCATTTCGAAATTTTACTCCGGCAATTCCCGCCGCGGGCATATCCAATAAGTACTTGGGAACCATCGTCATATGATTGAGGATATCGACCTGTTTAGAACATTCCCAACCAAGTTTCAGTCAATGGACCATTCTGAGATCGGAAAGGGGCTTAAAACGCAAAAACCCGCTGTTAAGCGGGTTTAAAGTTGGAGGTGACGAGCGGATTTGAACCGCTGTAGCAGCTTTTGCAGAGCTGAGCCTAACCCCTCGGCCACATCACCATGTGCATTTTCTTATGCGAAGGAAGGACCAAATTAATCCTTCCCCCCGTTTAAGTCAATATTTATCCCCCAAGTCGTTTTAAAGCTTCAAACGGAAGGTGGGTGATCTTTAAGGCTTCCTCAACATGAAGCGGATGAAGCTTTTCAGCCTTCATCAGGTCGGCCAAACTCCTCGCGACCCGGAGCGTCGCAAGCTCCCGGCGCCGAGAAGACAGCTCTTTTGGGAACAGCTCGCGCATATAAAACCCTGGCAGATCCTGGGTCAGATCTTCCCAACCCCAGCGGGCGGCCACCCTCAAAAACCGAGGATCTTTTCCGGCCATGGCGGCCCGAAATGCCCGAACCTCTTCCAGCTCTTTTAAAAGACTGATCCCGGCAACCGTCCCGCCCTCTTCCCGCTTGCGGGTGAAAAAGGTGATCTGAAAGCGATCCACCAAAGGCCCCGACAGGCGCTCCATATAAGAATGGCATTTCTTAATCGAACGCCCGCAGATGACCTTGGCCTGCGGCACCCAATCCCCGCAGGGACACAGGTTCGTGGTCGCGACCACCAGAGTGTCGGCCGGATGTTCTTCCACGTACCTTCCGCGACGAATGCGGATGCGGAAGTCTTCCATGGGTTCTCGCAACGCCTCTTGCGCGCGCGGGTTGAACTCCAACAATTCATCTAAAACCATCATCCCCTTATGAGCCCGGGTGATGTCGCCTTTAAACGGAGGCACTCCCCCGCCGATCAATCCCAAAGGCGAAGTCGAATGATGAGGATGCACCAGTGGACGCCACGACAAAGGCGCCTCGGCCCCGCCCTTGTTGTTTTGGCGGATTTCATGCATCTCTTTTTGCGTGGGAGCAGCCAGCAAGGCGTGCAGCGCTTTGGCGATCGTGCTTTTACCAGAACCCGCAGGGCCAGCCAGCAGCACGGAGTGCTCACCAATGGCGGCAAGTTTTAAAAGCTTTGCCTGACGGTCAGGAAACTCCAAATCAAGGCCAAACGACGGACGTTCAATCGGATATTCGCGCGGAGCATGAGCCACGATCTCTGGCGCCGTCACGGATTTTAATTCCCGCAAACAGGAACGCGCAAAAGGCGAAGAACGCCCATCACTGTCCCCGGTCCACACGGTCAATGGAACTTCAGGATCAAAGTCTTCATGCAGATCCCCCGGTTCAAACACCTCCCCTCCAAGGGAAAGTTCTCCATATACCAATGCTTCCCCATCCAAGGGCTTTGGAACTTGTTCTGTTTCCCACAAGATGCCCAAGGCCACCGCCAGCTCCAGCCCCCGCGAAGTTTTCTTTAAATGCGAAGGTCGCAGGTTCACCAAAATCTGCTGTGCTTTCGGGAATTCATAACCCTGATTGCGAATGGCGCTTTTGATTCGATGAATGCTTTCTTTGATCGCCTGATCCGGCAAGCCTAAGAATTGAATTTGCGGCAACCCCGGAACGAAGCTCAGCTCCACTTCCACAGGCACCAGACGGTCGTTGTTTCGAATAAGTGATTGGATTTTCATGACAGGGCCCAAAAGCAAGTTCAGGCCCGCTATAGAACAAATAAAAAAGGCCCCTCAGTGAGGAGCCTTTTCGAAAGCCGGACTATTTATCCGCATCCACCATCTGCGAAAGCGGATGGTGTTCTTCGATGGTTTTGGTCATCGTGTTGGTGGTGACGTTGGTGTAAATCTGCGTGGTCTGGATGCTAGCATGTCCCAGCAGCATCTGAATGGATCGCAGATCCGCTCCGCTTTCCAGCAAAGCCGTTGCACAACCATGACGGAATCGGTGCGGATTCACCGGCTCAGCAAAGCCTGCACGCGCCGACCACGCCGCCAGCCATCTCCACACATCCACGCGGGACGGACGATGACCACGGTCGTTGATCAAAATAGACGGGCTATTTTCTTTCACCAGAGCCATTCGGTGTTCTTTCAAATAAACTGTCAGATTTTCCGCCAGCTTTTCAGTCAAAGGCACCAGGCGTTCTTTATTGCCCTTACCCAAAACCTTGATCCAACGGTCCGTCTGATTGAAATCAACCACATTCAGACCGATCAGTTCAGACACACGGCAGCCCAAACCGTACAGGAACAACAGCGTCAGCTGGTTGCGCGCGGTTTTCACAGCATCCGGCACTTCTGCCGCATCAAAAAGTTGCTGAAACTCTTGCGGAGTCAGAACCTTTGGCAGGCCCACTTTCACTTTGGGTGGACGAAGCTCACGCAGCTCCGGGCATTTCATCCCGCGGGTTTCACAGAATTTGAAGTAAGTGCGCAAAGAAGAGATCACACGGGCCTGAGAGCGTGTGGAGAGCTTATTTTTCTTCATAAACTCATAAAAGCCCGGCACCGTTTTACCGGTTTTACGGTACTCAAGATAGAGTTCCAAATCGCGGCGATATGCCATCACCGTATTCTGGGAGCGTCCTCGTACATTTTGCAGTTCATCAAAGAAGTCGATCCAAAGAGGTAGTTCCATACCCTTATTAGACCCAGACTTTCATCCATACGCAAGAAAAAACCCCAGGTTTCCCCGGGGCTTGGTGATTCGTTTGTTTGGATTTGGTGAGGATCAGTAGAAGGAACCGAAGAATCTGCCAGAGCAAGCGTAGCCATTGACTCTGGTCACAGAAACTTTTGCGAACAGACGGGTTCCGGAAGTGAACAACTGACCGTTTTCGATCTTCACTTCGATGTTACCCACGTTGCTCAGCATTGCCGGCACATTCACATCGCCGCCAGCCAAGCCCATAGTTCCAGTCGTCAAAGTCTGCAAATTGTAAGTCCCTGCTGGCAAAACACAAGGAGTCAACTGAGCCCCCGTGATTGTATCCACATCCACCATCTGCTTGGTCACAACCATCTGACCCTGGATCGCGATAGGCCCCTGGTAGTTGTTGTAGTTGTTGCCGGAGGCATTTTGCTGAATCAGGTTCGCAGACACGATGATCTGCATGTTCTGCAAAATGATCTCTGGATTGCTTGTCGAAGACTGCGATTGGAAAGTCGTCAGCACAACCGGTGCTGTGATATTTCCACACGCTTGCGACAGACAGTTCAAACCCACATTGGTGTTCGTACCGCCGCCACCGCCTTTACCGCAGGCTGCTAAAGCCAGAACCATACCCAGCGCTGCGAAAGCTCGTGTGAACATCTTTGCTGGAAAACTTAAAGTTTTGTTGTTAAGTCCTTCCATTTTTTCTCTCCTGGTTAATTACCTTATTAATAATAATTATATTTAAAATTCTAAACTGCTTCAGCCTGCGCGCCCGAGGGCGCTTCGGCTCTGCCGGGCGCAGGCCCGATTACTTAAACGCTGCAGATTTCGCCAAGCCGGAGAATGTTCCAAGCTTTTTGAAGCCGTCTGCCGGGTAAAGGCTGGTCTTGTCAATCACTGCAGAAGCGCGGCAGTTGTATGGACCAGAGCGGATGTACCAGCATTTTCTGTATGGAGACTGTTGTACGTAGGACTGCGCGAAGTTCTTGTAGTATACAGAACCTGTTACATATCCGCCGCCTTGACCGTCACCTTGGTTCACTACGTTATCCACGATCAGGACAATGGCACCCTGAGCATCCTGGAAGTAAGCGCTGAAGACCGTCTTGCTGCCGTATTTGAACCAGTAGTTATAGTTGTACTCCAGCATGTTGTTGTCCTGCAGACCGCTCAGTTTCTGATTGGTACCAGAACCGGACTCAAAAACACCTTGATACTGGTAACCGGTATCCACATAAGAGATCTTCACAGAACCGGCATAACGGCCGCTCTCAAGCTTTTGCAAATCCACAGTCAACTTATAGTTGGATGGATTGTTCAGCGGGTGAGATGCCACATAGTTACTGAACTCAGTAAATGATGTCGGTACGAAATCAACCGTGTTGCTGCCAGAAGTGGATCCAGAAGAAGATGAACCAGAACCATCTGGGGAAGTTGGTACGCTGCCATCAACTCCGCCATCAACAACTGGAGGGTTGTTGGTGTTGGATCCAGTCTGGAACTGATTGCTCTTACCGCAACCAACGCCCATCAAAGAGAACGCTGCCAGCAGGAAGATCAGTTTAGAGTTGAATGTTTTCATATCAGCCTCACTTAAAAGGTCCGGTTGATTGATGGACCTCTCACCAAGACTCTATTGCGATGCTTGTGCCAACCCTGCCAAAAGGGTCTAACTCTATGATCTAACTGGGATTTTACAGCTAATCTCAGGGTGGTACAAACACCAGTAATCGTCTAATCCTTGAGGAAGGTGCGCAAAAGGGGCACCACTGTCACATCCTGAGCCGCCTAAAACTTCGACGAAAAAAGAAATATTTAAGATTTTCCCTCATCTTACCGAAATGGGATGTATCAATTTAAACAAGGAATTATAGATGACTGTTACAGCAACAAACGCATTGATCCTGGGCGCAGTATTCATGTTTGCAGCCCGCGTTTTCTTGGCATTCTAAGAATAGAACTTCCAAAAAAACTTTATCCGCGAACTCTTGAAATGGGCTTACAGGCCCTTTTTTTATTTCTGAACAGTCTCTTGCGCGACCAGCGTCGCATCACTCAAACCCGCCAATGGATAATAGTGTTTTAAAATCTGACGGAAGGAATAGCCCTTCTGCCCCAGAGCGCGGCTGCCCCACTGACAAAGTCCCACGCCATGACCAAACCCCCGGCCCTCGAACAGGAACCGATCCCCGGTTTTCTTCATATCGAACAAAGCACTGCGCAGATCCTGAAAACCCAGCGCCTGACGGAAGTCATTGGCTGAAATCACCTTGTCCGGCAGGCCATTGAAGGCCACACGCACAGACTTGATCCTTTGATCCGCCGGGTTTCTTTCAAGCTTCAGTTCACTGAAGTCCTCAACCTTCAAACGCTTTTGCAAATCCATTTTCGTCAGTGCCAACTTCCAGTGCCCCCGCGGGTTCGTGGGACAAGAGCTGTCCACCACCACACCTGTGTTCACACCATAGTTCCAGACATTCTTGGACGTCGTGGTTTTGCCACCGCAGTCGGAATGATAGAAGGCCTTCAGCACGCGGTCCTTATTTCCCAAAAGTTTGATTCCTTTGGTCGACTCCACGGCCTGCAAAGCTTTTTGAATCAACGGGCTTTGACGGTCTTCCGCCACCACATGACGAAACACCTGATCCAGCACACTGCTTTCCAGATGATAAGCTTTGTCTTTGCGTTCATTGATCACCGCCAGGGCATAGGATCTTGCCGCCACTGCCTGTGCCTTCAAGGTTTCCAGTGGCCAGGACAAGGGCATTTCGCTGGCAAGGACACCCGTGATATATTCATCCAGCGGCATCACGCCGATGACATCAATCTGTCTTTCAGAGTTCAAATTCAGCAAAACCCGGCCCGGCAGAGCCTGCGATCCGACTCGCAGATTGTGCCCCTGGATCATCAGGTACTTGTCGGTGAAAAGGTGTTCAGGGTCTTTGTTGTTGATACGAAGGGCCCAGATTTTTTTGGAGCCTTTGGAAAGAACTCGAACTTCCGCAGAAGAGGAATTGGGAATCGCCACCGGACGGAAATTCTGGGTCAGGTTCTGAAACTGCAAACCCGTCCCGCTAAAGGCAATTTTACCAGCCAACGAGCTTAAGCGCACACGCACGATCTCTTTGTCTTCCGCGCGGGCCTCTGAGGTGAAACTGACCAAACCAATGCTGAAGATCAACGCTGCAAAAACGAGCTTCACTGTTGTTACTCCATCCGTAGAGCAAAAAAATAGGGATAAAGCGTCTTGCTTTATCCCCTCTATTAAACCAACAGTGGTCCAGCGATGAAAGTCTAGTTTTCCTTTTTCGTCATCTCCATGAACGGTTTAATCATGTCTAGAGGCAACGGGAACAGGATCGTGTTGGATTTATCACCAGCAATTTCCGTCAAAGTCTGCAAATAAGCCAATTGCAGGGCTGATGGAGATCCCGCCAGAGTGTTGGAAGCTTCCTGAAGCTTCTGCGCACGCTGCACTTCCCCTTCCGCGCTGATGACTTTTGCACGACGCTCACGCTCAGCTTCCGCTTCACGGGCCATGGCTCTTTGCATTTCTTTTGGAAGGTCGATTTGTTTCACTTCAACCATCGTCACTTTGATTCCCCAGGATTCAGTCGCCTTATCCAGGATCACCTGCAAAGCGGCATTGATCTTGTCACGATGCTCTAGCACGTCATCAAGATGGTACTGACCCATCACAGAACGCAAAGTGGTCTGCGCCAGCTGACTGGTTGCAAAGTAATAGTCTTCGATTTTTGTGATCGCTTCCATCGGAGAAATCACCTTGAAGTAAACAACCGCATTCACCTGCATGGATACGTTGTCTTTCGTGATAACGTCCTGAGGCTGAACATCCATTGTGATGGTACGAGTGTCGATCTTGATCATGCGCTCTACGAACGGAATCAACAGAATCAAGCCCGGACCACGCACGCCCACAGCTTTACCCAGACGCAAAACCACACCGCGTTCCCAGTCGTTCAGAATCTTGATCATCGAGCTGCCGATGATACCGCCGATGACGATAATACCAATTATAAATTCCATGCTGCTATCTCCTTATTTGTTCTTTTTCACATTCAAAGTCAGACCCTGGCGGCCCGTGATATGCACACGATCGCCGGGAACCAGTGGATCTTCAGAAACGAATTTCCAGATTTCGCCGATAATTTCAACTTGCCCACTGTGTCCGTTGCCTTCCACAGTCATCACCACGCCGTCGCGGCTTTGCATCTGTGCATCCGCATCCTGGGTGCGCAGGCGGATGGTTTTTACCGCCAGATATCCCAAGCCCAGGAAGAAAACCCCCAAAACACCCACCACAGAAACAATCAAAGACATTGGCAATGAATACCCCGTTGTCTGCGCATCAAACAAAAACACACTTCCCACAAACACGGCAATCAATCCACCAATGCCCAGCGCCCCGAAACTTGGAATGAACATTTCAGCGATTAAGAAAGCCACGCCCAACAAAATCAACGCCAGGCCACCCCAAGTGACATCCAGCTTGTGGAAGGCCACCATCGAAAGCACCAGACCAATCCCACCGATCACGCCTGGCGCAATCAATCCCGGATGAGTCACTTCGACATACAACAAAGCCAAACTGCCCATAAATAGCAAATAGGCAAATTCAGGATCTGCCACAAAACTTAAAACCTTATAGCGAAGATCCGGCACAAATTCGCGTAAGTCATGAACCGCCACAACGGAAGGCTCTTTCTTTTCACCGACAAGAACTTTGCGGCCTTGAGATTGTTGCAGGAACTCCAGCTCTGTAGCTGCCAGAATATCCAACGCGCCTTCAGCATGGGCCACTTCACTGGAAAGCGATTTGGCTTCCGTGATGATTTCTTTTGAGAACTTCAGACTGCGACCACGAAGTTTGGTCACGCCTTCCATCCAGCTGACGGTGTCGTTGATAAGTTTTTTGCGCAGATCTTCCGGCGTCTTTTCACCCGTGCCCAGAATCGGCGTCGCCGCGCCGATATTGGTGGCAGTCAATCCGCCGTTCACGTGGCAAGCTTGCAGAATAATAGCCCCAGCACTGCCCGCATGCCCCCCGCGAGGAGCAATCAGACACAGGTAAGGAACCGGTGACGCCAGAATGCGTTCAACAATCAGACGCGTGCTTTGCAGGCTGCCACCCGGTGTGTTGATACGCAGATACAATGAACTGCACTTATCTTCGACGGCGCGTTTTTCAGCGCGTTCCAGATAATCAGAAGTGCTGGCCGAGATGGCCTCGTTGATAGTGATCGCCGTCGTACAGTCCGCTTTGGCAACCACCGACAGCAAAGACACAAACAGGATCAGCATCAAAGACTTCATACTCCGAGCTCCTTCATTACTTTTTGCAGGTCATTCCACACGACTTTTTTAGCGGCCGGGTCTTCCAGCAGATAAGCCGGGCTGTAGGTTTCAAGCCACTTGCCCGGACCTTTGAAAATCAACTCGCCGATGTCTTTCGGGAACGAGCTATAGACAACCACAACTTTGCTTTCACAGATCTTCGCCAGTTCCGACGGAAGCTGTGACCGGTCTTCCACCGTGCAATCCAACTCAAGCACCTGCAGATTACGCAGCTTCATCGCTGCCTTCATCTTGGAATAAAGATCGTTCACTTCCGGCAGGAACAGACTTTCTTTGCTTTGAGTCAGGATATTTAGAAACACCAATTCATAATGGCGAAGTTCAGAGACCGTGAACGGCCCTTTTGCAGTGAAAAACTGCGTCTTGGCAGCTTCAACCCCGGCTTGTTCCGGAGCGAGCATGACATTTTGCAGACCAAGAACGTCTTGAAGATACTGGATGTAGTCTTTCATGGCGCCGATTGTATCTGGACCTTGGTTTGGAGACACCAAAAACCGGGGTTAATGCACTGTTCAAAGGGGGCCAAAACCCGCTTTTTTGTCTCAAGTTGGGACAAACTTTACCGATAAGAAAGATATCACGCACAAACAGGAGGCATCACATGGAAGTATTCAAATTCAATATCATCCCGACTGAAGAATTCATGAAACGCGAAGCCTTCCGCAAAGCCATCAACAACTGTGAAGCCTGCGGCACGGCCCTGGAATTCAGTTACAAACAATTGAATGAATTTGCAGTGCTTTCAGAAGAAGCATCCTGCCCATGCTGTGCTTTGATCAAAGAAGAAAATCACCGAGTGCACTAAGCGCGAGTGAAATCTTTAAGCCCTTTGTAAAATCCAATCAGACCCAAACCCACGGAAGCCATGACAAGGGCCACACTTGTGGAACCCACACGCGCCACGGCTCCCCAGGAAATCGCCCCCAACGCCATGCCGGCATAGAACACCGCCAAGAACACCCCCAGCATTGTCGCCTTCAATTGCGAAGCTCCGGTGATTTGCCGAGAACTCATGTTCATCAAAGTGGAAAGCACCAGCCACCCCMCCCCGCCACAGAACATCGCTGCACACATCAGCATGTAACCGGGTGCAAGACCCAACAACAAAATCCCCACGGCATAAATAATATACGATCCCGCCAAGGATTTTTGAGTGCGATCCGGATGCATGATCTTTCCTGACAAGAAAGCACTGACGCAGGCACCAAGCCCAAGGAATCCCAGAAGTGATCCGTATTGCAGCGAGCTTAGTTGCAGCTCAATACGCCCGCGTGTCGGATAAAGCGCCCACAACGAAGACGCAAAGAAAGTGACCAGGAAAATTTCCACCCACAGTTTCATGTTATGCAATGACAACAACGGCTTCCAGTCACTTTCCTGAATGCGGATTTTTTGCTTTTGGGTTTCCACGGTTTGCGGCACTGGCCACTTCCAGAAAAACAGAATCAATCCCAGGTAAGAAACACTGTTCACCACAAAGGCACTGCTGGGCCCAAAACCACTTAAGATACCACCACCCAGTGTGGGCCCCAGTACTCGCGTGATGTTGATCCCCATGTAATACACGAGTACTGCCTGCGCCTGCATGGCATTGGGAACAAGATCAGTCAGCACGGACTGAAACGCGGGATTGGAAAGTGCGAATCCCACACCCATGATCAGCGACAACCCCAGCAAACTGACTTCGGTGACTTGTTCTGTCCAAACCAGATACGCCAAAAGACCCGCGGCAAAACACATCAGACCTTGCGCAAATAAAAGCAATTTTCGACGATGCCCCAGATCCGACAAATAGCCGGAAGGGATACTGAAGAACAACACAGGCAAACTGCCCGTGAACGACAGCAAAGAAATAATCAGCGGTGACGTCGATAAATGTGTCATCACCCAGCTGGCCGCCACATCCTGAATCCAGGTTCCCAGATTCGACAAAAAGGCACAGATCCAGAAGGATCGATAGATTGAAATTTTCATCGGAGACCAGACTGATTCGTTCATGACAAGAACAGCATACTCCTGAAATACTTTGCGACCAATCTCTTCTTGGGAAAAAATAGAGGTGTCAGGAGGTGCTTATGAAGCTTCTACTAAGTATTTTCCTTGCCGCAAGTCTTTACCTGCCCTTAACGACCCAGGCAGCCCCACTGGAAGTCACCGTCACTCCATCCACGATAGAGACGCAGTCGCATCAATACTATTACTACAACTTTGGCAGCGTGCGCGTGAACTGGAGTCAATACGCTGATATCTATTTGCGCAACACCGGACATGAGCCTTTGTATGTTCGTGGAGTTTACATCAGTGGTGCCGCGTTCTGGGCCTGGAGCCAATGTCCGAACTATCTGTATCCGGGCCAAAGCTGTTTGACCCGTGTCGAGTTCCGCCCTTGGTATGAAGGCTATTTCAGCGGCGCACTCAGATTCGCATTCCCGAACGGCAGTATTGTCGTCGAGCTTTACGGCTGGGGTGTACGCTGGTGATTAACGAATACGGCGCAGAACTTTCTGCATCAAACTGTGAGCTTGCTCTACTTTCAGAATATAACCCAGCGTGAAGTAGAGCAGGCCATAGACCGCCAGTGCCACTGCCGCACGTGCAATGACGTGCATTGAGGCATCGAGCAAGCCTTTGGCCACCAAGGCCCCGGCACCCGCCCCGATCAAAGCCATCAGCCACACTTTACCTTGGAATCTCAAAGACAATCCGGTGCGCCCGATGCGTTTATTCAAGGCCTTGCGCAAAAGATAGAACTCAATCCAACCAGCCATTCCCGCCGCCGCGGTCAGACCTGCCGTGCCCCACTGAGAATCAAGACCCAACGTCTGGGGCACATAGAACCCCAGCATCGCACCCAGCAAGGTCGCAAAGATCACACGCACAATCGCAAATTGCAGAGGCGTCTTGGTGTCTTTCAAAGAAAAGAATGTCGAGGAATACAAACGCCCCAGAGTGGAGGCCAATAGACCCAAGGTGTAACCCACCAGCACCATCCACACATAGTGGGTGTTTTGCGCCGTGAATTCACCAGTCTGGAAAACCGCACCGACAATCAGATCACCCAAAATCAGGAATCCCGCCACCGACGGAATAATAAAGAACGCGATCTGCTCAAGCCCCTTGTTCAGACGACCTTGCAGATAATGACGGATTTCTTCGTCAGAACCTGTGGCCTGGGACATCGCCGGCAGCTCGGCGGCCGAGACACTCATTCCAAAAAGACTTACTGGCAACAGATACAAAGTCTGCGCATAAGCCAACGCGGATACGGCTCCGGTCGGAAGCAAACTGGCCAGCACGTTGTCGATATAAGCACTGACCTGAACCACACCGCGGGAAAACACCACGGGCACAAAATTCTTCACCACCGTGCGAACAGAAGTAAGTTTCAAATCCAAAGACGGAGAAATCTTTTTCCCCAAGCGCAAAGCCGAAGGCAACTGCACCGCAAACTGCAGGAAGCTTCCGGCCACCAGACCCCAAGCCACAGTGACGGCCAGATCAAACTGACCTTGCTTCCCACCCCACATCACAAGCGCAGCGATGATCGCCAGGTTCCAGATCACCGGTGCCACATACGAAAGGAAGAACTTGCGATGCGAATTTAAAATCCCCAGACACCACGCCGACATCACCAGGAAGCCCGTGCCCGGGAACAGGATCTGGACGATTTGAATAGTCAGGTCCCGCTTTTCACCGGTGAACCCCGGCGCAATCACATCAATCAAAAACGGTGTCGCCAGAACACCCAATAGGACCAGACCTGACGTCATCAGGAACAGCAAACTGCCGATGACCGAGGCTACCTTGGCAGCGTCTTCATCGTGTTTTTTTGCCAGCAACTGGGCATAGACCGGGATGAAGCTTGCCGACAGCACACCTTCACCGAAAAGATTTTGCAGAAAGTTGGGGATTTTCAAAGCGGCCTTAAATGCGTCCCCGGCATCAGAGTTTCCGAAGTAGTGGGCAAAGACCCTTTCACGGACAAGACCCGCGATACGGCTTAAAAAAATCCCCAGTCCCACTAAGAGCGCATGACTCTTCACTCTTCAACCTCAGTTTCTTCTTCTTCACTTTCGTTAAGCTGAAGCAAAATACGCTCGGCCAGGACCCGGTTAAAGCCCTTCAGTTTTGCGATTTCCTCGGCATCAGCCATTTTGATTTCATCAACAGAGTTGAACTGAGTCAAAAGAACTTTCTTTCTTTTTTCCCCCAACCCCACGACGTAATCCAATTCACTTTCAAGCGACGTGCCTTCACGCAACTTGCGGTGGTAAGTGATGGCAAAACGATGGGCCTCATCGCGGATGCCCGACAGGATGTACAACGCTTCGGCGTTATGTTTGAAAATCACCGGATTGGAACGACCCGGCAGGAAGAAACGCTCTTCCGTGGATTCCACTTCCTGTTTCTGGAAGTCACTTTCAGTGCGCGCCTTGGCCAAACCCACCACCGGGATGTCCTTGCGGCCGATCTCTTCCAGAATCTTCATGGCTTGGGACAGCTGCCCCTTACCACCGTCGATCACGATTAAATGTGGATCATCATACTCGGTGTGCTTAAAACGACGGCTTAAAACCTCGTACATCGAGGCAAAGTCATTGATACCCTGAACTGTTTTGATTTTATAACGACGATAGTGTTCTTTGGCCGGAACCCCGTCCTCAAACACCACCTGCGACGCCACGGTTTCAGCCCCCTGGAAGGTTGAAATATCGTAACACTCAATGCGGCGCGGACGCTCCGGCAGATTGAAGCGCTCTTTGATCTCTTCCAAACCACGCAGTTTTTCTTCGGACTTGGAAACATACTTCAGGAAGTGCGACTTGGCGTTTTCATGGGCCATCTCAACCAGATTGCGGCCGCGTTCATCAGTTGCAAAGCGCACGGTGGCCTTGCTGCCAGAGCGTTCTTTCAGAACTTCTTCCATCAACTTGGTCAGGTCGTTGCCAATATCCAATGGCAGCAAAACCTCGTCCGGAATGAAGTTGTCTTCATAGTACTGATTCAGGAAATCCACCAGCCATTCGCGTGGATCTTCAACCGCATCGTTCGGGTCAAAATGCGGCAGGTAATGCGGCCTTGTACCGATAACACGTCCGGCACGGATGTGAACGGTTTCAATCAGACAGCCCCGCTCATCGCCATAGTATCCCAGAGCATCCTGGTCTTTTTCCGAGGTGTCGTTGATGACGGCCTGTTTTTGCAAGATGGCTTTAATGGATTCAATGGAATCCCGCAAGCGCGCAGCGACTTCGAATCGCTCCTCGTCAGCGGCGCCTCGCATTTTTTCGGTCATGGTTTTTATGACCTTCTTGTTCTGACCTTTTAGGAACAGCTTCGCCCCTTCGACCTCGTTGCGATAATCTTCCATCGTGATGTACTTCACACAAGGTGCGGTACAACGCCCGATCTGATAAGTCATGCAAGGTCGCGTGCGGGATTTAAAGACCGCATCGGTGCAATCGCGGATTTTGAAGGTTCTATTTAGAAACTTGATCGTGCCATGTACGGCCAGCCCCGAAGTGTAGGGGCCGAAATAAAGGGACCCGTCCTTTTTCACCTTGCGCGCCAGATACAATCTTGGCGCCTGATCACCCCAGCTAAAGCGGATGTAAGGATAAGCCTTATCATCGCGCAGACGAATATTGTATTTGGGGCGGTGTTTTTTAATCAGTGAGGCTTCCAGCAAAAATGCTTCAACCTCGGTTTTGGTCAGAATGTACTCAACTTCACAAATGTTCGAAACCAGCAAACGCGTCTTGGGACTGTGATCCTTGCTGTCGTTAAAGTAGCTGCGCACGCGGCTTCTAAGATTCTTCGCTTTACCGATATAAATAATCTTATCGGCGGTGTTTTTCATCAGATAAACACCACTTTGCGTCGGAAACTCTTTCACCTTGTCGCGAACTTCCTCGAACTTACTTGAGGCCATTCTTGACGACCTCCGCACTTTCCTGCTCGATCTCTCCGCTGCGCACGTTTAATTCCACAATCTGCAGACGTTTGATTTCGTCGCGGATCTTGGCTGCCTCCTCAAACTCGAGGTTCGCGGAAAGCTCTTTCATGCGGGCACGAAGTTTGGTGATCTCTTGTTGGATCTTTTCAGGCTGCTGGGCAAATTTGTTCATAATGGCCGCGGACTTGTTTTCACCACCCAATGGTGTGGAAACAGTTCCATCAAACATTTCACCCAAACCATCACGGATGCGTTTTTTCACCGACTGCGGCGTAATACCATTCGCTTCGTTGTATTCACTTTGAATACGGCGACGACGATCGGTTTCATTGATGGCTTTTTCCATACTTTCGGTGATGGTGTCACCATACAGAATCACGCGGCCATTCAAGTTACGAGCGGCACGACCGATTGTTTGAACAAGCGATCTTTCTGAACGCAGGAAGCCCTCTTTATCAGCATCGGTGATGCCGACAAGACTGACTTCCGGGATATCCAAGCCTTCTCGCAACAAGTTGATCCCCACCAGAACGTCGAAAACACCCAAGCGCAAATCACGCAGAATTTCCATCCGCTCCATGGTGTCGATCTCGCTGTGCAGGTATTTTACCTTGATACCCAGGTTTTCATAGTACTCGGTTAAGTCCTCGGCCGAACGCTTGGTCAGGGTTGTGATCAAAACACGCTCCTGCTTGGCTACGCGGATGCGGATTTCTTTTAGCAGGTCATCGACCTGATGTTTAACCGGACGAACTTCAACGACCGGATCAATCAGACCCGTCGGTCGAATGATCTGCTCGACAATAACCCCTTCGGATTTTTGCAGCTCATAGGTGCCCGGTGTCGCCGACACATAGACAACCTTGTCCATCATGGTTTCAAATTCCTGGAAGTTCAAAGGGCGGTTGTCCAATGCCGACGGCAGACGGAAGCCGTGTTCAACCAGATTCATTTTGCGTGCACGGTCCCCTCGATACATCCCCCCGATTTGTGGCACAGTGACGTGGGACTCGTCGATAAAGGTGACAAAGTCTTTCGGGAAGTACTCAAGCAGCGTCGGGGGTGGCTCCCCCGGTCCGCGGCCGGTCATGTGGCGGGAATAGTTTTCGATCCCCTGACAGAAACCCATTTGCTCCATCATCTCGATGTCATAATAAGTTCTTTGTTCCAAGCGCTGGGCTTCGAGCAGCTTCATTTCCTGATTCAACTGAACCAGGCGATCACGCAATTCATCCTGAATAGTCTTGATCGCGCGCTTTAAGCTGTCGTCGCTGGTAACGTGGTGACTTCCCGGATAAATGCCAATCTGGTCAATTTCCTCCAGGATCTGTCCGGTCAAAGGATCAATCCAGGAAAGGCGTTCGATATAATCGCCAAAGAATTCAACACGCACGGCGCGCTCTTCTTCATACGGAGGGAAGATTTCGACGTTGTCCCCGCGCACACGCACAGTTCCGCGCGAGAAATCCACGTTGTTACGCTGATACTGAATACGGATCAATTCACGCAGCAAATGATCGCGCTTCATCGAGGTGTTGGACACAATTTGGATCATCATGCCTTCATAGGCCTCAGGCGAACCCAAACCATAAATGCACGACACAGAACTAACGATGATCACATCACGACGGTCAAACAACGAACGCGTCGCCGAGTGGCGCATGCGATCGATTTGCTCATTGATGGCTGAATCTTTTTCGATATAGGTGTCGGTTGAGGGAATATAAGCTTCCGGCTGATAGTAATCGTAATAGCTGACAAAATATTCCACGGCATTGTGCGGGAACAATTCTTTGAATTCAGCATAAAGTTGAGCAGCCAGAGTTTTATTCGGAGCCAGCACCAGTGCGGGCTGATTCAGGTTTGCAATGGTGTGAGCCATCGTGAAGGTTTTACCCGACCCGGTCACACCCAGCAGTGTTTGATGCTTCAAGCCTGCGTTGAAGTTTTCAGCAATCTGCTCAATTGCTTTCGGCTGATCACCGGAAGGTTTAAACTCGGACACCAATTGAAAGTTCTTTTTATATGCAGAGGCCATCCCTCCAAGAATAGCACGATCATAAAAAAGTACCCGCCCTTTTTTGGCCCTACTCTGCGTTATATGCGAGGTGGCAATTAAAGGTTTTCTTGCCTCCCCACCAGACCCCGCCGACAGTTGAGGGATGAAAACACTCAAACGAAGCCTTCTCGTATTCTTCATCCTGGTTACCGTCTTCTGCTTGGGGGGTTACTTCTTCCTGCGTCAGTCCCTGCCACCTATGGAAGGTTCACTGCCGCTCAAAGGTCTGTCAGAGCCCGTGACCGTAGTTCGCGATCAATACGGCATTCCTCACATCAAAGCCGCCAACAAAAAAGACGCCCTGAAAGCACTGGGCTTTGTCATGGCCAGCGAAAGACTTTTTCAAATGGAGCTGTCCCGTCGCATGACCCAAGGGGAACTTTCTGAGGTCTTTGGCGAACTGGCCCTTCCCAGCGACAAACTGTATCGCAGTCTGATGCTTCGCCGATCGGTTGAGCGCATGCTTGCAAAAGAAAAAGCCGAGGGACGCTTTGATCAGAACATGTGGGACGAGATGGAGGCCTACTTTGAGGGCGTGAATCAATACATCGCTACTCAAAAAGCTCCGTATGAAATGACCTTGGTGGGGCTAAAACCCCGTCCGTTCTCGCCCTTGGATGCTTATATCATGACCGGCCACATGGCTTACAGCTTTGGGATCGCATTGAAAGCTGATCCCTTAATGACCGAACTTGCTGGCAAGCTTTCCCCGGAATCCTTCCAGGGTCTTCGCAATGTGCCACTAAAAGCCCCTCTAAAAATCACATCCCTTCAGGGCGGCTTCACACCGTTCGAACTGCTGACCGAAAATCTTTTCGCCGCTTCCTTCGAAGGCAGCAACGCATGGCTGATCGGCCCGGACCGCTCCCAGTCCGGTAAAAGTATTTTCGCCAACGATCCTCACATCGGCTTTTCACACCCGGCAACCTGGGTGGAAGCGCATATTCAAACACCCGAGTTTGAACTTTACGGCCACTATCTGCCCCTGGTGCCATTTGCAATCCTAGGTCACAGCCGCCAGCACGCTTGGGGCTTTACCATGTCGCTTTCTGACGATATGGATCTGTTTGCCGAAACTCTGAACAAAGACAAAAAGACCGCCGTGTATTTGGGTAAGGAAGTTCCCTATCAGGAATGGACGGAAACCATCAAAATCAAAGATGCGGATGATCTGGTACTGAATATGATCGAAACCAATCACGGCCCGATCATGGATGAAACTCTGGAACGCAAAAATCTGGCCTTGAAATGGGCCTACCATCGCCCGGAAAACAATCCCATGAAAGCCCTTTTTGAAATGGGCAAAGCGCCGAACATGGCGGATTTTGAAAAGGCTCTGCAATATGGAACGGCACCGGGTCTGAATGTCATGTATGCGGATGCTGAAAATATCGCGTGGTGGATCTTTGGTGATATTGCCATTAAGAAAAACCCCAACTCGGACATGATTCTGGACGGAGCGTCCGGACTTGATGAATACGAAAGAGTTCTGGCGTGGAAGGAAAAACCCCACAAAGTGAACCCTGAAAACGGTATTATCGTGACGGCCAATTCCCGTCCCGATGGCATCGCCGAAAACATCCGCGGCGACTGGCAGTCCGATGACCGCTACCAAACTTTAGTGCGCGCTTTGGGTGAAAAAGACCTGTGGAGCGCCGATGACGTGCGCGCCCTGCAAACAGACAACTTCAACTACAAAACCCGCGAGATTTTGGACAAACTGAACGACCATCTGCAACTGGATGAAGCGCAGAATCTTAAATACGAAACAGAATTGAACGCCCTGAAAAACTGGAACTTGCGTTCAGACATTCAATCCCTTGAAGCCAGCCTTTACCACCAGTGGA
The DNA here is from genome assembly GCF_048286975.1 of Bdellovibrio bacteriovorus. GTDB lineage: Bacteria > Bdellovibrionota > Bdellovibrionia > Bdellovibrionales > Bdellovibrionaceae > Bdellovibrio > Bdellovibrio bacteriovorus_H. Next base: position 132,593 of record NZ_JBLVRT010000002.1, read on the forward strand.
ACAACGAACTGGTATTGCTGCTGCTCAAAGATGTGCCTCAAGAAATGAAAGCCACCTACCTGACCACCCCCTATGCCTGGGCCTTTTATGAGCGCGCCGTTTTGGATGATAATTCGCCTTGGTGGAAAGACCGCAGTCAGGATCAACTTATCACGCAAGCTTTCTTAACCGCGATTGAAAAAGTGCAGGACATCCCTTGGGGCGACTTGCACACGGTGGAATACAAACACCCACTGGGTCGCAGCTTCCCCATGGATAAGATCTTCAATCTGGGGCCCTATCCAATGCCGGGTGCTTACAATGAGATCAACAACAACAAGATGCGCGGACTTGGTGGCGACTTCCAAGTGGTGGCCGGGCCATCCACTCGCCGTGTGATTGACTTTGCCCGCCCACAAACCAGCTGGGGTATCAATCCTATTGGTATTTCCGGACATATCCTGTCACCATTCTACAAAGATCAGGTGCAGTTGTTCCTGGATGGAAAATACCGCCCGCAATATATGGCAGCCGAAGACATCGAAAAGAACAAAAAATACGAACTGAAACTGACACCCCAATAACCGGAGGATCCATGAAGTTTTTGATTTTGCTCACCGCTCTTTGCACAGCTTCCACATCATTTGCAGCCTTTGATATCAAGCCAGGGCTTTGGGAAGTAAAAATGCAAATGACCCTGGATGGAAAAGCCTTTGATCCCATGGCTGAAATGAACAAAGCCCTGGAACAACTGCCACCTGAGCAAAGAAAGAAGATGGAAGCCATGCTGGCAGGATCTGACAAAATCCCCGTCACAAAAAACGGTTATCGCATCTGCTACACAGCAGACATGCTGAAAAATCCAGACAAAGTAATGGAAGGCACCAAAGCCTGCACCACCAAGATCACAACTCAGACTGCAAAAAAGATCGCAGGCACTTTCGACTGCCCTAAGGACGATGCCAAAGGCAGCTTTGAATGGAACGCTAAATCCAGCAACGAATACGAAGGCCTGATGAACGGCAAAACCGGCAAAGGCAACAACACACAAATTCGTTATCAGGGAAAATTTATTTCTGCTGATTGCGGTAAAGTGAAGCCTGTACTTTAGCACCCGATCCGGTCTTGGACTTTCAGCCTTCTTCTTTGGATGCCATATTAGTGGCATTCCATGGAGGGAGGCTTTATGTTTACCAGATCTCTACTGACTGCTTTCACCACCCTGTTTGCCACAGCCGCTCTGGCCTATCCCAATGTCGGCGACAAAGTATCCTGGACAGGCACGATGAGCACTGTCAGCGGCGAAACCAACGCCGTGAAAATCACCAAAGAAGTCATCAGCCACGACGAAAAAAAGAACATATGGAAAATCAAAATCGAAGCCGTCGTCGGCACTGACAAAACCAGTGAAACGATGGAGATCTCAGACCTCTACTCCCCAGCAAAATACAAAGCCCTGATCGCAGATTGCGAAAAAAACGGCGGGACCCTGGAAAAACTCAGCGCGCCAGCGGGAACCTATGACACCTGCAAAATGAGCATGACCATGGCCGACGGAACCATGGTCGAACGTTGGTGGGGTGATATTCCATTCGGAGTCGTCAGCAAAAGCACGCGCGACAGCGGCAAAATGCCGATCTCAAAACCAGATCTGAATTCGATTATTGCGGGACTATAAAAAAAGCCCTCGTCACGAGGGCTTTTAACATTTACTTCGTCACTTCCCAGAAGCTGCCTTCCGGTGTGTCGCTGACAGAAATACCCAATGCGGTGATTTTCGCGCGCAATTCATCAGACTTCGCAAAGTCCTTCGCCGCGCGAGCCTCGCCACGTTCTGCAACCAAAGCATCCACTGCAGATCTTTCCAGGTTCATTTTCTTCAGCAACATATCATCAAGCTTGATCAAGAACGCGTGAGCCGGCTCCTGGAACAAGCTCATCATCGAGCCCATTTTACGAACGAAGTTATGGAAGGCCAAAGCTTTGCCTTGAATCGCCGGGTTCACTTTCATGCCACGGCGAACCTGGGCATTGAACTGACGAACCACTTCAAACATCGCCGCAAATGCATCCGGTGTTCCGAAGTCATGATTCATGGCTTCTTCCACTTTTTTCCAGGCGTCCTGCGTGATTTTTGCAAAAGCCGCATCTTCCTGAGTCACTTCCGGAGTCAGATAGCTTTCAGCCATGGAAAGCGCAGAGTACACACGGGACAACCCGCCGACGGCGCGCTCGACGGCTTCATCACCAAAGTCACTCAACGTGCGATAGTGCGCAGACAGGATCATCCACTTGTAGATCTCGGCGTTATACATCTCCAGGAACTCTCGCATGGTCACGATGTTCCCCAAGGACTTGGACATTTTCTGTCCGCCGAAGTTCAGCATGTTATTGTGCATCCAGTATTTTACGAAGGCTTTGCCGGTGCAGCCTTCACTTTGCGCGATTTCATTTTCGTGGTGCGGGAAGATCAAGTCCATACCGCCCCCGTGAATATCGATTTGATCGCCGAAAAGATTTTTGATCATCGCCGAGCACTCAATGTGCCAGCCCGGACGACCTGGGCCCCAAGGAGATGGCCAGGACACTTCACCCGGTTTTGCCGCTTTCCACAGGGCAAAATCCATTGGGTTGCGCTTTTTTTCGTCGACTTCCACTCGCGCCCCCGCCAGCAAGTCGTCGGTGTTACGACCACTCAGCTTGCCGTAGTCCTTGAAGGATTCGATGGAGTAAAGAACATCGCCTTGTGCTTCGTAGGCTTTTTTCTGACTGACCAGACTTTCCACCATGGAACGGATGTCGTCCATGTGCTCAGTCACTTTCGGATTCATATCGTGCGGGCGTAGCCCCAGCATCGCAAAATCTTTTTTGTATTCTGCGATGTATTTTTCAGACAATTCCGTCGGGGTCATACCCAGCTCGTTCGCACGGTTGATGATCTTGTCATCCACGTCCGTGAAGTTCAGGGCGTAGGTCACTTTGTAACCCAGATGTTCCAGCCAGTTGCGAACCATGTTAAAGACCACCGGCCCGCGGAAGTTCCCCACGTGCAGGAAGTTATAAACCGTCGGACCACACACATACATTTTCACCTGTCCCGGCGTCAGTGGTGTGAAATCTTCAAGCTGCTTGCTTTGGGAATTGTGAATCTTCAACATAGTTTTTATACCTACACTTTTGCCAGGGCCTGCTCCGCACGAGCCACCAGCGAGGATTTTTTCATCAAAGGAACCAGAGTCTTCAATTCAGCTCCGTGAGGCTTCCCGATCACCGCCACACGAATTGGCATGAACAGGTGTTTGCCTTTGGAACCGGTCTGGTTTTTCACTTCGTCCTGCATCTTCAGGAATTCTTCCTCTGTCATATAGTCAGAAGGATGCGCCTGCAGCAGATTTTTCCAGGAAGTCAGAACCGCTTTCGTGGATTCCCACTTCAGGGTTTCATCGGCTTCCGGCAAGATCACATAGGATTTGTCATTCAATGGACGATAAAGCTCGATCGCATCAGCCAGGATTTCCATGTAGGGCTTGAACAAATCCAAAGACTTGCTTTGCCATGCCGGGTCCGTTGGCAGATCCATGTTTTCACGAGCCAGGAACGGAGCCACCGCTTGCCACAACTCTGCGTTTGGCAAAGCACGCAAGTGCTGCGCATTCATCCATTTGAACTTCACACGGTCAAAGATCGCGCCCGATGGATTCAAACGGGAAATATCAAACACTTCCATCATGTCTTTCACCGACAGAATCTCGCGACCCTGAGGATCAGACCAACCCAGCAACGCGATAAAGTTCAATACGGCACTGGCCAGATAACCTTCGTCTTTCAACTGACCGCAAGCCACCGCGCCTTTGCGCTTGGAAAGTTTTTGGCGGTCTTCATCCAGAATCAAAGCCATGTGACCGAACTCTGGTGTTGGCCAGTTCATTGCCTCATAGATCATCAACTGTCTGAGGGTGTTTGGCAGATGTTCTTCCGCGCGGAAGACATGAGTCATCTTCATCAGGTGGTCATCGACCACGCAGCAGAAGTTGTAAACCGGCATGCCGTCAGAACGAAGCAGGACAAAGTCCCCCACCATGTCAGATGGGAATTTGACTTCACCGCGCACAAGATCGGTGAAGATATAATCTTTCACCAGGTTTTTGGTTTTAAAACGAACCACGGCTTTGTCGCCGGTTTTCAGACGCTCCAAAGCTTGATCCAAAGTCCAATCCTGGTAAGGCGACACCAAGTGCGCGAAGCTTCCGGCTGCGGCCTTTTGCTTCTCAATTTCCTCTTCGGTCATGAAGCAATAGTACGCTTTGCCTTCTTTCAAAAGCTGATCAGCAATTTCTTTGTAGATGTGCAGACGCTCACTTTGACGGTAAGGACCATTCGGGCCCACGTCTTTCAACGTCACCGGATCCACGCCTTCGTCCCATTTCAAACCCAGCCAAACCAGGTCATCCACCACCCCACGCAGGGATTCTTGAGTGGAACGGGCTTCGTCCGTGTCTTCGATGCGCAGGATGAACTCGCCGCCGTTTTTCTTGGCAAATAGATAGTTATAAAGCGCGGTTCTTGCGCCACCCACGTGCAAATAACCTGTTGGGGATGGGGCAAAACGAACACGAACATGCGGAGAGATTTTCGAGGACATACGGAACTCCAAAGCTGGGAAAGGCCCCAAATAAAAAAGGCCTGGTCTAAGAACCAAGCCTCGAATTTATTATGTTTTTCTGAAATCGTCCAGCCCACTTAACATTTACTAGGCTGGTCAAAAAGGTTCAGCCGCAAGGCGACTGTTAACCCGTGATGCCGAAGATCGCTTTTACTTCTTCTTCTTTGAACAGCTCTTCCTGGCTTGTCGCCAAAGTCAGCTCTTTCAGAAGCAGACTGCGCGCAGAATCAAGCATCTTGCGCTCACCGAAGGAAAGCTCTTTGTCCGCTTTCAAAAGGAACAAATCGCGTAAAACTTCAGCAATCTCGAATACGGAACCCGTTTTGATCTTCTCCATGTACTCGCGATAACGGCGATTCCATGTCTGATTGTCGATCTTGATGTCTTTTTCTTTAAGGATTCCAACAACTCGGGATGCTTCGGATTTGGAGATGATAGGACGCAAACCCGCGGACTTTACGTTCGTGGTAGGGATCATGATCTTCAGACCGGTGTCCACCAACTGCATGTTGTAGAACGTAGTCTTAGTACCAAGCATCTCTTTGGTTTCAATAGAAACCACTTTAACAACGCCGTATCCAGGATAAACTGCATTATCACCGACATCAAACGTCTGCATTCACGAACCTCCCCAAGGGAAAAGGGACACGTCCTAGGGCCTAGACCTTTGGACAGACTTGCAACCTCGACTGTTCTATCAAATTTGACACGAGTTATCAAACGGGAGCAGCGCATTGGAAATAATTTCAGAGCCCTTTTCAAAACAAAAAAGGCCCGGAATCACCCGAGCCTTTTGCTAGTATTTACAGATACTTAGATTGTCTATTTCGACCTATTTAGCCGTATAAACTAGAGCGTAAGCTTGAGCCCCGTTCTTCCCTTGCGGAACTTTAAAGCCTTTTACAGTCAACTTGTAAGTACCCGCCGGCAGGCCGGACTTTTCGATCATCTCAAGATTGTTGATGTGATCGTTCATGCTCAAAGTCTGACCATTTGGCAAAGTCAGAACCAAATCCAAGTCGTTCACCAGAGCTTGGGCCGCATTCGCAGAACCCGGAGCATCCGTCCAAACAAGGTTCGCATACAGACTGCCTGGCGCATTCAAAGTGAATTCGTAGGAAACCTCAGCTCCTTGAGCTACACCCTGACGGTTGTCGACGAACTGAGTAGCACCACCCAAGTTGGCGATGTTAGCCACGTCCACGCGACCGTAACCTTCATCAGAGTTCGGACGACGAGTCAGGATCTCTTGACCACGAGCTGCGCCGATTTCACCGAACTGACCTGGGTACATATCAACTGCCGTGTGAAGCATGGTTGCTTTCATCAAAGCCGCAGATGGGTTTTTGATGCCCAATTTTTCAACAAGCACCTGACGAGCAATCGCCGCCGCCCCCGCAGTCAGCGGAGTCGCCATGGACGTACCACCAGACCATACATAGTCTTTGTTGTAAGCGCCCCAAAGTGGAGAAGCGTCTTTTTCCTGAGAGAACACACTCAGGATGTTCGTGCCCGGAGCCACGATATCAGGCTTGGTACGGCCATCTGTCGTCGGACCACGGGAAGAAAACATCGCGATACCGTTGCCGTTATCAGAGATGTAAGAGCTGTAGATTGGTTCTGCCGGCCATTCATCTTTTGCCGCACGAAGCTTGTTGATTGGAACCTGAATACCACCGGACTTCGTCACGTTCTCAGAAGCGCCCACAGTCAAAACGTTCTTTGCCGTGCCTGGAGAAGCCATGGAGTTGGAATCAATACGGCCGTCTTTGTTTTTATCCGCACCGCTGTTACCAGCCGCAAACAGAATCAACATATCCGGGTTCGCGTATGACCATTCATCCACTTGAACTGCGAAGCTATCATAAGCACCGAAGGTACGAGCACCACCCCAGGAATTGGTGTGGATACGAGCGCCATCGGCGAAGGCTTTTTCAAACAAATCCCCTAGTTTGGATGGAACACTCAAGTTCTTCATCATTGGGGACCACATGCCTTCCGCAACCATGTTAGCCTCGTAAGCGCCGCCTTTCAGCAAGCCTTTGGAAGCCGTCCCACGACCCATCACAGATCCGGCAACGTGAGTTCCGTGACCCATTGGATCAGACCATGATTTAGACCACAAACCAAAAGGATAACCCGAGATCACGCCGCCTGCGAAATCCTGATGGATCGCGCCGGTGTTACCGGAATCAAGACCCGTATCCGCCATGGAAACAGTCTGACCTTTACCTGCGTAACCCATGGCCCAAGCTGCATCGAAGTTCATCAAACGAGTGCCGGACTCATCGCCCGTCAGGTCTGAATAATCACCCGCTGCAGTTGCAGAAACCTGATCTGCCAGGTCTTCATCCATCGCAAAGTGCAGAGATTCAATCACTGGAGCCGGTTGAACGTGCTCAACACCTGTCAAAGCAGCCACCGCCGGAACAAGTCCGCGAGGAATCAAAGCAGTGATGTGCTTTCCATCAACAACTTGAACCGCTACTTTAACATCCATTTTTTCAATTTTAGAGGCGATCACTTCCACTTCGTGGGATTTGAAAGTGTTCACAAGGACTGCAACCATGTTGTCTTTAGTAAAGACGCTGGCTGGAGCAAAAGAAGTGCTCACTTTATATTGAGCGGAATATTTCACCACAGCCTGAACACCAGGGTGGTTGGTTTTGAAAGTCACAAGATCAGAGTAGATCCCGCGAACAACCAAAGCATCATCAGGAAGATAGCCGAACACTTCAAACTGAGCTTTCAAAGCTGCTTTGTCTTTTTCAGTAACCGCTTTTTTGAACTGAACGATGTATTCAGTGGCTTTGGCTTCCATCATCCAGGAAGCAGCGTAATTGCTGGTAAGTTTGTTGGTGTCGATAGCTCCAGCATTGAATTTCAATACCGTGCCTGCTTGTGCTGCGCTGACAGAAAGAACTGCCGCGACCGTAGAGACCGTGATGCCCTTCACAAGATGATTCATAATACCCCCTCTGAGTACAAAATCAGATCACGACCGAAGTCCAGTCGCAAGGGGTACTTAGTATATTGATGCGCTGAGTGATTTTTTAAAGCTGATGAGCCATCACTGCCAGAGAAAGATTCCCTGCCGTGCGACCTTTGGAATTCATGCCAAATTCCATCTCTTGATTATCAGGAGCGAATATCTGAGCGCGTTCCGCGAGTTTCTTTTGCCCACGCACACGTTTTGTCACGGTCACATCCATATAAAGACCGTCTTTTTTATTCACCTGGGATTTGCGCGCAAACACTTCCACCAGCGTTTCGCTTTGTCCATCGTCAGAGATTTCACTAACGAAGCTTTTCTTGCCGGATTTTGCAACCGTATTGATAGAAATAGGAGAAGCCCCCTTCAAACCGACACGCATATTCACCTTGTAAGAGGGTGCCGCCGCCAATGACTGAAGAGAAAGCAGAACTGTTGCCGTAACTACGCTGAAGAACAATTTCATAAGAGCACATCCTTGTGATCTAGGAAAAGGATGACAAACAAAATTCACGGATGCAACAGCAAAATGTTCCGCTATTTTTTCTTAGAAACCAGTGATCAATGTCGAAACTGTCGGTTTCCTGCGTTCACAACTCATATTAGGCGATACCAGCAAGGGCGGCGGGGCCGTGCTCACGCAACAACTCAGCTTTCAAACCTTGATTCTCCAAATATGAGAGTTTTGGATCTTTGCGCAGAACTTCAAAGGCGGCTTCACGCGCCTCTTGCAAGATAGCCATGTCACGCACCAGGTTCGCAAGCTTAAACCCGGAAAGACCCGACTGCTTGGTCCCCATAAACTCACCAGGCCCACGCATTTCAAGATCGAATTCGGCGATCTTAAATCCATCGGACGTTTTTTCCATCATCTCGGTGCGGGCTTTGCCTTCTTCCGAGACCGCATAACCCATGATCAGAATACAGAAGCTTTTGTATTCTCCCCGCCCCACGCGGCCGCGCAACTGGTGCAACTGCGACAGACCGAAGCGTTCAGCGTGTTCGATGATCATGATGTTGGCATTGGGCACGTCGACGCCGACTTCAATGACGGTGGTTGAGACCAGCACTTGAATTTCATTTTTGCGGAACTGATCCATGACCTGGTCTTTTTCGTCAGGTTTCATCTTCCCGTGCAAAAGACCGATCTTCAGCTGCGGATAAAGCTGCTTCAGCTTTTCGTATTCCGACACCGCATCTTTCAGATCAATCTTTTCGCTTTCCTCCACCAGAGGATAAACGATATAGGCCTGGCGGCCTTTTTGGATTTGCTCCAGCATGAATTGCAGGGCTTGAGGGCGCTTGCTTTCAAACGTCGCACGCGTTTGGATCGGGCTTCGACCTGCCGGCATTTCATCGATGATGGAAACATCCAGGTCCCCGTACACGGTCATGGCCAGCGTTCTTGGAATGGGTGTCGCGGTCATCACCAGGAAGTGTGGCGAATTGCCTTTGTTTTTCAAAACCCCGCGCTGCTCAACCCCGAACCTGTGTTGTTCATCGATGATCACAAGTCCCAGATTTGAGAACTGCACTTCATCTTCGATCAGGGCATGGGTGCCAATAATCAGATCAATCTCGCCGGATGCCAATGCCGCCAGCAAGGTTTTTCGCTCTGAGGCTTTGGATTTGCCCACCAGCAATCCCAGTCGGATACCCAAGGGCTCAAGCACCTTGCGCGCATTTTTAAAGTGCTGTTCAGCCAGAATTTCGGTCGGCGCCATCAAACAGGATTGGTAGCCGCTTTCTGCGGCATAGATGGCAGCCATAAAGCTCACAAGCGTCTTTCCGCTTCCCACATCCCCTTGCACCATCCGGTGCATAGGGTGACCTTTTTCCAAATCGGCTTTGATTTCAGTGAAGACGCGCTTTTGTGCGCCCGTCATTTCAAATGGCAAAGACTGAAGCAACGCCCGCATCTTTTCGCCCGAGTTTCTGATTTGCGGAGCGCCCTCTTTCTGGAAGCCCGCTTTTTTGGAAGCCAGATAAAGTTCCAACCAGAAGAACTCATCAAAGATGATGCGTTTTTGGGCCGCGGTTTTAAATTCGGAATACTCCTTGGCCTTGTTTGGATCCGGAAAATGAATGTCCTTCAAGGCGTCTTTGCGCGGAATCAGATTGTACTTTTCGCGCATCCATTTGGGGAACGCTTCTTCCGGCCATTCTTCGATTTGCGCAAAGGCCGAACGCACAAGCTTCATGATCTTGGCTGTGGCAAGACCTTCAATTTCCGTGTACAGCGGAATCAGTGCATCCTGGGTTTCTTCGTCCGGCTCCACGTCTTTGATGTCAGGATGATGGAATTCCAAGCGGCCGCGGTACTCGGTGACCTTCCCTACCACACGAACTTCGGTGAAGGGCTTAAAGCGCTCAAAATAGCCTTTGTAAGGCACACGGAAATATTTGCAGTGAATCTGGCCGGAGGCGTCCCTGACCAGAACGTCATACATCTTGCGTGCCGATCGACCCATGTTCACGCTGTGAACAGCAACAACCGTAGCCTTGATGCTGACAATATCATCCGGGCGCAGGCTTGAAATGTTTCTGGCCGCGCGCTGGTCTTCATAGGCACGGGGATAGAACTCAAAAAGATCCCCCAAGGTTTTTAGACCCTTACGGGAAAACAGATCCCCTAACTTGGGACCTACACCTTTTAGAAATTGTATTTGCGTATCCAGACGAAGAGGCATGCAGGGATTATGACCCATTCACCGGGATTTCGGCAACTGCCGAACCCCCGGCAACGCAGCCTGCCGGGAACTCGGCGGGGGGCCAATCAGATCAAAATTAAGCCGTTATCAGAGCGAAATCCGCTGGCACCGCCTGTGCTTTATAGGTTGGCATAAAGGAGATCTTATGAAAGCTCAATACCAACAATTCATCCGCACTCACAATCACAAAACTGCCATCAACGGTGAGACCCTGGTGGCTTTAAATGGCCTGACTGAACGCAATCATGTCGAGTACCTACAAGATGTCTGCGCCGATCTCTTCCCAAATCCACAGGGCCTGAAAGCCCTGGACATGGGAGCCGCCCACGGGGTTTGCGCTATGGCTTTGGCTGAACTGGGCATGCAAGTGGCGGCTTACGACATGTACCGTTCTTCTGTGGCGATTGTTCACAAAATGGCGATAGAGCAGCACTTGAATATTTCCTTCCGCGTGGGCGGCAGCCTGCAAATCGAGCAGCTGCAGGAAAAATTCGATTTGATCCATGACCGTGATTGTCTGACTCACATTCCACTGCCACTGGACCGGGCTCGTTTTCTGAAAAGTCTAAAAAATATACTGACTGAAGACGGCAAGCTTGTGATCCGCACTTCCATCCTCAGCCCGCAGTTCGATCCGGATGACAGCTTCGAATCCATTTGTTTGGATGCCGACTATGTTTTGTGGAGACAAACTCCAGAATCAGATGCTCCGGGTGTGGTGACCATGAACGGCCGTCACTGGACGGCTCAAAAAAGACTGCCTCCGGCAGAGGTGATTCGTCAGGAACTGTGCCGTGCTGGCTTCATGATTCTGGACGAAGAAATCGAGCTGGTTCCAGGCAACAACCCATCCACACTTCGACTTGTCGTCACTAGCGCACAGTAATGGTGCTGCTGAAACGCTAATCCCGTCCCGCATTGAAACGTTGTGAGGGGTACTCGCCCCTCTGCTTCTAGACCAAGGACTGAGCTGTTTGTTTATTGCGGATTTAGTTCCTTCAAGCCCCCTTTCCGTGGCAGAATTTTCCTATGGATTCCACGACTTACTTCCGCATCCGTCTAAGCACGATTCGCCCTGACAAAGTCACCAGTTTTGACATTTACATCCTTGTGGATGGTAAACATATTCTTTACCTGCGCGCGGGCGACAAACTTGCCTCCGGCAAAATCAAAACTTTGCACGGACGTGACACGGGCGATTCTTTCTTCGTGCGCATGGAAGACAAACAGACTTATCGCGACTGGGTGAAGGAAGAGATGAACTCAGACCTTCTGAACCCGTTTGATAAAGCCAAGATCCTGCGTGAATCCTCGGTCGCTTTGATGGAAGATCTCTTTGAAAATCCGGATGTGAACAAGGCCCTGGATGAGTCCCGCCCGATTATCACCGATTTCATTGACCTGATGGAAAACGCACCGGAGGCCATGGGCTTTATGATCTCTTTGTCCGGGCATGACTTCTATACTTACAATCATTCTTTGGACGTCAGCATTTATTCTTTGGGTTTGGGAAAAGCCCTTGGTTATGATGCAAAAACCCTGGAAGAGCTGGGCGTGGGCGCCCTTTTCCACGATATCGGCAAACGCAATGTCAGTCTGGACATCCTTTGCAAAAAAGGTGGCCTGACGGATGCCGAGTGGGAGCAGATGAAAATGCACCCGCAGTATGGTTTGGTTATCATGAACAACCACCCGAATATCAGTGATGCCATCAAAGCCGCCTGCTTTGAGCACCATGAGTCCTGGGCCGGCAACGGTTACCCTCAGCAGCTGGTGGCGGAAGAAATCCACCCGTTTGCAAGGATCGTCGCCATCACCGACACCTATGACGCCATGACCACGCAAAGATCCTACAACGTGCCGATGACACCGATGGATGCCGTCGCCATGATGAAGGAAAAACTGGCCGGTCGTTATGATCCCGACATGTTGAAAGCCATGTATTCAGTACTTTTCAAAATAAAGGTCGCTTAGATGAAGCTCGTTTTGCATTCTTTGGTTCTTATTGCCTGCGTTCCGCTGATTGCCATTGCTCTTGAACCCACCAACCCTGCTGGTTTTTGCGAACGCTTCATCGGCGAAAAAGAAATCAGCGAATGCCAAGAGCGCACTAAAACCGAAAACGTCGACTGGTATGCCGCTACGGTTTGCCACCTGCAACAAGACGACAAAGCCTTCTGGGCATGCTGGGACAGCATCCAGGGCCAAAGCTACAACCCGGCCGAGCTTTCCAAATGTGGAGAGAACACCGAAGCCAGCGATACCCAGCGCCAAAGCTGTATTGATGCCGCCCGTGGGGGTCGTAAGCCTGCGTCCGTGGCTCCGTTTCAGCCTTTAAAACTTAAAAAATAGGCCCCCACATTCTGGGGCTGTCGAAAAAGCTGACAGTCCCTTGTATTTTATTCTTCGGCACTGAATCAAATCCCCCGACTTCACCAAAATTTGATAGAACCTTTGCCACTATGAAAAAGCACTTCGTTTTCTTGGCAATTTTGGGACTTTCTTTGGTGGGCTGCAGCTACCCAATGGAAGAATTGGGTCTGTTTAAAACCGGCGGTCTTGAAATCAAAGGTTTCAGTAAATTCCAAAACGAAAAAGTCAGCTTCGACGTGGTGAAAGCCACAGCAATGAGCACGTGTCTGGAGTGTCACACCTCGGGTTCTCGCAGCATGGACACCGCAGAAGAAGTTCTGGCGCAAAAAGATTCTATTTTGTCTGTGATCAACAAAGGAACCATGCCCCCGCGCTCTTCCGGTTATCAAGCGCTAAGTGCGTGTGAAAAACAGATCCTTGAAACATGGATTGATGATCAAATGCGCAGCCGTTCTGACGTTCAGAAGGTCGGCGAGCTTTCCAACTGTGGCGAAGCCGAAGCCCCGGTTCAAAAACCAAAAACGGACCTTGCGACTTTGGAACTGAGCTTTGAGAATCTGAAAAAAGAAATCCTGGCGCCGAAGTGCATGGTCTGCCATAGCACGGAAACGGCGAAACGCACGATCCTGGAAACAGTGGCGGATCTTCATAACCACAACCTGCTGGCAGCCACCGCCGAAGAAAGCGTGCTGTATCAGGTGACGGTTCCTGGGATGAATAAACGCTTTATGCCTCCACAAAGAGGCAAGACGATTCTGGCTCCGCTGACGGAAGCAGAGTTGAGTTACATGAAACGCTGGATTGAAGCAGGCGCTAGGTAATAGATTTCTGAATCACCCTACTCCAACTCACCCAGCAGGAACTTCATCTGCTGATAGTCTTGAGCGGTGCCCAGAAGGCCTTGGGACTTGATAGAAGCGGTTTTCTTGATTTCAGAGGACTTGGGCGCCTTGGGTGCTGCCTTCTTCGCCTTGGGCGCGGCAGAGGCCTTTACAGTCGTGGCAGGGTCCCATTTTTCAGAGATGGCGCCGCCAGCTAGCGCCGTCTTTTCTGCTGTCGACAGCAACTCGGCTCCGGCCGAGATCAAAATGAATCTGTACTTGATCTGCTCGTTTTGATTCAACCAAAGCTCGGCACTGTGGCGAACGGACTTTTTCGTCGCCACAGTCTTAAGAGCAAACTTTTGCTGCACCCCGAAGCTGTCGGTCACTTCTAGATACAGCGATTCCCCTGGCGCCAGACTCGCATCCAATAGCTCCACGTTGGTGATCAGTTTATCACCAACGGGCCGGGTTGAATCTAGAAACAAGGGGTTGTGCTTTTTCAATTCCACATTTCCTGCGCAAGACTTGCCAAAGCAAGTCCCGCCGGGTTTTTCGGAGAGAAGTCATTCACTGGCAAATGCTTGTGGTGAGCTTCCTCGACCGCGATGGATTCAGGGATAAAGTTATTAAACACCGGGATGGAATAGTTCGTGCGAAGATCCTGGATGACCTTTTCCACAATACGGCGGTTGCGGTACTTGGAAATGATGATCCCACGCACGTTAATGGTGTGACCAAGACCGTTCTTGATGCTTTTCAAAGTCTCAAGGATCAGATCAATGCCCATCAACGAGAAGTACTCTGGACAGATCGGAATCACGATGTCCTTGGAGGCAATCAACGCATTCACGGTCAAAAGACCCAAAGACGGAGAACAGTCGATCACAACGATGTCGTATTCTTCTTTGATTTCTGCCAAGGCTCTTTTCAGGATGCTTTCACGGCCAAACTTCGTGGACATGGAGATTTCAATACCGCTCAGCATGATTTCAGACGGAATCACATCAATGCCGAAGGATTCAGAGAATACCACCGCGTCCTGCGCCTGCACTTCACCGGTGATAACGTCATAGATTGTGTCTTCGAAGTCTTCATCGCCAAAGATCGCGCGAGTGGCGGAAGATTGAGGGTCCAGGTCGACCAGAAGAACTTTTTTGCCTTCTTTCGCCCACTGAGATGCCACGTTGATTGCGGTGGTGGTTTTTGCCACGCCACCTTTTTGATTGATGAATGATACGATGCTGCCCATACACGATTCCCTTCGTGGTAGATAAAATTCAACACCTAAGTCTAGCTGTTTTATTTGGGCAATGTGAAGCGCGATTTCGATTTCACGACGCGGCTGCTTAACGATCCTTCAACAACAACTCGGAGGTCTTTTTGATCCAAGGAAGGTAAGCATCCACACGCGAATAAACGGAATAGTCATAGCACTTTGGCGAAAGTGGCGTTGCCGCTGTGTCACCCCGGCTGGTGACCCCCATCAATTGAAGTTCGCCATTTTTTTCGATGTAAGCCGGACCACCCGAGTCCCCACTGCACACACCTTTTTTCGCGGACTGATCGATCAGAATCTCATTTTGTCCATACTGGGCCTCACCGACTTTCAATTTTGTGGTGCGAAGAATTCCTGATCCTTTTTTTACCCCCAGAGTCCAACTCAGTCCATAACCGGCTACCACAACTTCGGCCCCCGCCTTCAGGTCTTTGAAGTCGGCAAACAACGGTGCCGGAGCATAGCCGACCGGAAGATATTCACCTCTGATACGGACCAGTGCGATGTCCGCCGTGTCATGCTTGCGGCCGCGATTTCGTTCGTAGTCTTCATGACGGAGGGACTTAATGGCGTAGCGCGAATTGTGCGCATTCATTTTCTTGATGTCATCTGTAAAGAAAACCAGCTGATGCATGGACCCTGGAATTACACAATGAGCTGCCGTCAAAATCAGATCTTTCGTGATCAAAGTTCCGGTACACAGCACACCAGTGCCTTCATTATAAAGCCCCACCGTGGAGCGCATGATCCGGCTGCCTGGCCCCACTTTTTCCCCGCCCACGACACTGAATGAGTCATCAGCCAGCACTTCCGCCGTGTTCTGCTGCCCGCAGGCCGCAAGCATCGCCACCGACAACAAACTCAAAGAAAGTTTCTTAAGCATCACACACCTCACGGTTTTGCAATCCTGTTTTACCAGATTTTCAGAGGAAAAAGTGCGGAAATCCACAGAGTGACGTTTATTGTTTTTCGCCCAAAAGTTCACCAGCAAAAACGGCCAAACTTTAGACACCGCCTGAAAGCTTTTCCAGAGGGGAAATGGTCATCAGAACCCCACCAAAATCCTGCTATATTCAGCACCTATGAAATCGCTTATTTTCTTTCTTGTTATGATCTCGTGTTCGGCATTTGCCGGCGATCGCATTCCTCAATGTTTCGATCGCAAAGACCGTATGGAATTTAACGAAAGTCAGGTCCTGACCTGGCGCGAGTTCATGGACAACAAGTTCACCGCCCGCGCCTTTGTGGATGGCACCCTGGTGCGCCTGATGGAAGACCGTCAGGGCCATGTGCACTTTGAAGTGGACCTGGATGAAAACCTGAACACCGACGATGACCGCGTTGAGGTGATTTATAACGTGAAATACGGCAAACTTCCTGAATACCAACCCGGCGATCGCATCATCGCCTGCGGTGACTTTGTGGTCGACAAGTATTCTCCACACAAAGCCGTGATCCACTGGCTGCATATCAATCCGAAAAAAGGCGGTCCTCACGAGGACGGCTTTATCGCCATCAACGGACAAGTGGCCGGACTGACTGACACCAAGGGATCTAAAAAATGAGATCCCTTCTCTGCGCCCTTCTGCCTCTGACCTTGGCCGCCTGTACTGGCTCGACTCCTGAGTCTTTATCCAAGATCGAGGCTCCGGGGGCGATCTATAACGGCGACACCCGTGAAGATGTCAGCTCCTCGTCGTCTCCGGAAAAAGAATTGGTCAAGGCCACAGCCGTCTTGGTTCATTCTTACCGATTGGCGCAGATACAAAATTCTGTGATCAAGCTGAATTCAACACCACTGGAACAGCTATATCCCCTGTGCCCGGATGAAAAATTCCTGCCGCAGCCGACTTTGGGTTTTTGTTCTGGGACTTTGATCGCCCCCAATCTTGTACTGACAGCGGGCCACTGTGTGGAAAATCAGAAAGAATGCGACGACAGTCAGTTCATTTTCGGATGGACTGAAGAAAAATCCCGCCAAGCGGTGCTGCCTTCCTCTGAAATCTACAGTTGCAAAAGCATTGTGAAGTTTGAACTAAACATCAGAAAAAATATCGACTATGCAATTCTGGAACTGGATCGCCCCGTTCCAGGAGTTCGCCCGGCAAAGATTGCCAAAGAAGTTCTGCTGAAACCCGATCAGACTCTGCTAAGTTTGTCACACCCACTGGGTCTGCCAGTAAAAAAAGACTACGCACGCGTGCTTTCTGACACTCCAGAGATGCACACTTTTAAAGTCCAAGTGGACACGTTCTCTGGCAGTTCAGGATCTCCGCTGTACAATGCTCAAGGTGAAATTGTCGGAATTCTATCTCGCGGTATGGATGACATTCTGGAAGATGACATTTATCGTGTGCAAAAAGAAGGCGGCTGCATCAACTTTAACACGTGCGCCGTCGGACTTTGCTTTGGTCAGACTTATTACAAAGCGCCCCGCATTGACCTTTAGCATATTCATAGCTTCTCGTTTAGGGACCAAGGTTCTTTCACTCTAAACTAGAGGCATGAACCAAAAGCAACTGCCCTGGTGGACCTGGGTCCTTCCTTTTTTCATTTTACTTGGAGGCACACTTCTAAGCCTCGCCTTCAAGGTATCCCAGGGGATCTATTGGATCTACTTCCCGATCAACTTCGGCGTGATCATGGCCCTGTGGTGGGGACCGCGGGTTTTTGCGGCCGTTTTCCTGAATGCTCTGGTTGCTATTTCGCTTTTTGGTTTGCCTCGCCCGGCCCTTTATCCCCTGTTTGCTCTGCCTGAAACCCTGGAAGTGATCTTCTCGTGGTTCCTGGTGCGCGAACGCTTCAAAGACCTGCATGCCTGGAAACCCAGCCCGAAAAACATCAGTCTTTATTTTGTGTATGGCCTGCTGATTCCGTCGGTGATTTGCTCCATCGCGATTCAGGCGCTGTTTGTTTTAACCGGCATTCAGGACAAAGCTCTGTTCGGCTGGAGCACGCTGATCACAACGGTCGGCGACCTGACGGGCGCGATCTTTATGAGCATACCGGCATTGATTCTGATTTCGCCTTGGCTGCGCAAACGCGGTCTTTCATTGTTTGCCGTCCAGCCTCTTCCCCCAATGCACTGGGAAACCCTGACTCGCAAAGAAAAGGTCTTGTTTGCAGTCGTGTTGACTGGAATGCTGGCTTTGGCCGTTTCCGTGCATTTACCGCAGACGTGGTATGTCTATGGCATCCTAATGCTTCTGTCGGCAGCCTGGTACGGAATGTATGCCGCCTTGGCAGTGAATACTTGGGTCGTGTTCCTGACGATCATTCTGCCAAAAGTGACAAATCTTCCTTGGTCCAACAGCTTCATCGAGGTGCAAACTCCGGCAACGCTGCTGACCTTGTGCTTCTGCTCGCTCATCACGGGCTCCGCGGTGACATCACTCACTGGAAAGATCCGCGAACTGAGCGAAACCGAAGGGCAGTTGAAAGCCGCGAAAGAGCAGGCCGAAGAAGCTTCCCGCGCAAAATCAGAATTCCTGGCCCGCATGAGCCATGAGATCAGAACGCCGCTGAATTCCGTCTTAGGAATGTTGGAACTTCTGCGCGAAACCCAACTTTCAAAAGATCAGGAAAGATACTTAACTTTATTCAGCCACGCCGGGGAAAACCTCAAGGCCCTCATCAATGACCTTTTGGATTTCTCAAAGATTGAAGCCAAAGCCCTGACGGTGGAAAACGTCAGCTATAATATTCACAGCACCATTCGCAGTGTCTTTGAAATCCTGCAAATCAAAGCAGAAGAACAAGGCCTGCACTTTGAGCTGCAAGTGTCCAAGGATGTGCCGGCCTTGCAATGGGGTGACCCCACCCGCCTTCGTCAGGTTTTATTCAACCTGATTGGCAACGCCCTGAAATTCACCACCGAAGGCCACGTCAAAGTAAAGGTCGATCTGACCAAAGAATCCCCCGAACAGCTGCTGATCGAAGTGCAGGACACCGGCATAGGCATCCCCCGCGACAAACAATCCAAACTGTTTTCGCCGTTCTTTCAGGGAGATCCCACGATCACCCGCAAATACGGGGGCACGGGGCTGGGATTGGTGATTTCCAAGAATCTGGTTGAAATCATGGGTGGCACCATGGAAATGAAAAGTCTTGCTGGTCGCGGAACCACCTTCAGGATCTTGCTTCCACACCGCCCGGACTTTAGCAGCAACATCGAGAAAAAAGCCAAACCCGCCATGGTCTGGAGCCAGCTTCCCGCAGACAAACGCTTCCGCCTGTTATTAGTCGATGATTCTGAAGACAACCGCGTATTGATGATTCACTATCTAAAAAGCCTGCCCTTTGACTGCGACGAAGCCGTTAATGGCCAGGAAGCCTTTGAAAAGTTCAAAGAGAGCAAATACGACCTGGTCTTTATGGATATGCAAATGCCCATTATGACCGGGTATAAGTCCACCGAACTGATCAGATACTACGAGAAGATGAATAAACTTCCACATACACCGATCATTGCCCTGACGGCCACGGCGGTAGTGGAAGACTTGCAACGGGCCATCAACAGCGGCTGTGATTCTTACGCTGTAAAACCGGTGAAGAAGGCAGAGATTCTAGAGATTCTGGCTCACAACTTAACGACAAAATCGCCGACCAAGGAAGCCTTCAAAGAACCGCCATCACCGAGTATTTGAGAACGGATTTTTCCGCGAACGCGTTTCTTGGAAAGCAGTTCCTGATAGAACGCCTCTTCATCATCCTCAGAGGGAAACTCGCTGACGATATCAAAATCAGTTTCCACCGGGCGCAAATACTGGATCTCGCCCTTGGCAATAACAATATTTTCGGTGTCCAGGCCCCGCTGCTTTAACCCTGCCAATGCCAATGCATAGGCAGCCAGAACAGCCGACGCATACAAACTGCCACCAAAGGCTGTGCCCTTGTGGTTTTTGCTCTTATCCAGGGACACACGAAAGTGTACGCGCGCGGAACTGATTTCTTTCACTTCAATGCCAAGATGCTCATACAGAGTGATCTTGTCCTTCAGAATCTGAATCAGCTCCTGCGGGTTTACTTCCATTGTTCATAGCCCCCGGCAAAGTTTGTGGCCTTTTTATAGCCCAGGAAATTCAAAGCATACACTGCCGCCCCCGAGCGCACACCGTGATTGCTGACAACCAGAATACGACTCTCTTTAGAAATGTTCTTTTCATAAAGGACGCGTTCAATCTTTTTAGACGGAAGTCCCTTGTCATCAAAGAATTCACGCCATTCAATATTCACCACCGGCGCTTTCACGGACTTTTCCGTGGAAAGATTGCGCAATGCGAACTCCTGACCGGAACGCACATCCAGCACGATCACAGGCTTTTCATTTTGCGTGACGTCTGCCTTGAACACTTTCAAAGGTGTATCCAGGTTTTCCGCCACTTCCGGCTTCCAGTAAGGTTTGTTCTGAACCTGAGGTGCTTCACGGTTGGGATTGGTGTTCATTTCTCGATAAGAAGTGTGAACCAGAGTATAGACGTTTTTCACACCCAGGACTTTCAGCGTCCAGGCCACACGGCCTTCTTCCCCGGCTCCTTGCGCACCTTTACCCAACACCACTACAGGAGTCGACGGATCTACGCCCACCAGGGCCAGCCTGCGCGCAATCGCAAACAGATCGTTTTGCAACAAACCACGGGACTTGGGATTTTGTTGAGAAAAGTCCTCCCAACGAACATTGATAGAACCCGGCACATGCGCCAGATTAAACTCAAACGCCGGACGAGCATCCAGGATCACCGTCTTGCCTTTAATCAATTGTTCAGCCGTGACATTTTCACCCATCACCGGCTCTTGCACAGTCACCTTCGTCGGCTTCATCTGACACGCAGAAAGCACCACAAATGCTGCAATCAAAACAAACTTCATAACATACCCCTGAAAAAACAAAAGGGAGCTTTCGCTCCCCTTTTAGATACTATTTTGTGATTCTCATTGTCGGGAAGAAGATGATATCGCGAATACTCGGACGATCTGTCAGAAGCATCACGATACGCTCGATACCGATTCCCACGCCCCCTGTTGGAGGCATACCAGCGTCGATCGCCAGCAGGAAGTCTTCATCCATCGGGTGAGCTTCTTCGTCCTTCGCACGGTTGGCTTCCTGTTCTTTCAAACGGGCCAACTGATCTTCCGGATCGTTCAGCTCAGAGTAAGCATTGCCGATTTCCATGCAGGCTGCGAACGGTTCGAAACGCTCAACCAGTCTGCTGTCGCGACGGTGAATCTTCGTCAGCGGAGAAATCTCCACCGGGTGATCCATCACGAATGTCGGCTGCACCAGGTGCTGCTCTGCTGTCAGTTCAAACAGTTCCATGATCATTTCGCCGCGTTTACCCGGCTCATCGATATCGCCACCGTTTTTACGGATGGCCTGGAAGATTTCCTGATCAGTTGCCTTGTCCGGATCAATGCCAGCGTATTCTTTAACCCCGTCATGAACCGTCAGACGTCTCCAAGGAGGTGTGAAGTCGATCTCTTTACCCTGATAAGTCACCTTCATGCTGCCGGTGATTTTCAAGGCCAAAGAAGAGATCAGTTCTTCGAACTGTTTCATCTGATAGTTGTAGTCCGTGTAAGCCTCGTAGAACTCAAGCAACGCAAATTCCGGGTTGTGAGTGCGGTCGATACCTTCGTTACGGAAGTTTTTGCTGATTTCGTAAACTTTCTCGAAACCACCCACGATCAGGCGTTTCAGGTAAAGCTCAGGCGAAATACGCATGTAAAGCTTCATGTCCAAAGCTTTGTGGTGTGTGGTGAACGGAGTCGCCGCAGCACCGCCGTAAACCGGCTGCAAGGTCGGGGTTTCCACTTCCATAAAACCACGGTCATCAAGGAAACGACGAACTTCCTTGATGATTTTGGAGCGTGTTTCAAACACTTTGCGGGAATCCGCATCGGTCATCAAATCCAGGTGTCTGTGACGATACTTGATTTCGATGTCCTGAACGCCGTGGAATTTCTCTGGCAAAGGCTCGATGGTTTTCGTCAGAATCTGGAAGGACTTTGCGTAAATTGAAAACTCGCCTTTTTGGGATTTGAAAACAAACCCCTCAATACCGACGATGTCACCCAGATCCACCAGCTCGAATGCCGCGCGGTCCTGTTCAGACAGCTCCTCAGTTTTTACATAGACCTGAACGGAACCCGTCTGATCCTGAAGATTGAAGAAAGACGCTTTCCCCATCATACGCAGGGTCATCAGACGGCCAGCAATACGATAAGAGAATTCAGGCTTCTTTTCTCCCGCCTGCAAAGTGGCTGCGTGTTCCGCAGTCACTTCAGAGATCTTCGCCTTGTTTTCAAAGACGTATGGATACGGGTTGATGCCTTTTTCACGAAGCGCATGAAGTTTTTTGCGCTTCTCGGCTCTTAGCGGATTTTCATTGATGCTCATAATTACTCCAGTTACGGGGCCCGCGGGCCCCTCCACTCTGTGCGCCCAGCGCTTATAGTTTTTTACCTGCGAAGGCTTCCATTACTTTATGCAAAAGCTCCAGAGCTTCTTTTTTCGGACGTTGGAAGGCATTGCGGCCCATGATGGAACCGAAGGCGCCACCTTGTGCCAGTTCGCCCACTTCTTTCAACAAATCATCAGTGCTCTTGGCTTCGCCGCCAGAGAAGATCACGATGCGTTTGCCGTTGAAGCAGGACTGAACGATGTGACGAGTGCGGTCCACTTGAGAGGACACTTTGATGCCCTGTTCTTCGTAAACTTTTTTCGCTGCGGCCTGTTCAAGGTGCGCAGAGGAAGGTTTCACTTTGATGATGTGAGCGCCCAACTGAGCCGCGATGTGAGCCGCATACGCGATCACGTCGATGCCAGTTTCGCCTTCTTTGGAAAGCTGCTCACCACGAGGGTAAGACCAGATGATCACCGCAAGACCGGCTTCTTTAGCCGCGCGTGCCGCCTGAGCGATTTCTTCGTATTGGTTTTTGCGTTCTGCAGACCCCGGATAGATCGTGAAACCGATACCCACGCAACCCAGTCTCAAAGCGTCGTCGATGTAAGACGTCATCGCAGAGATCGGAGCCTTGTTGGCATAAAGAGAATCCGAGTTGTTGATTTTCAGGATCAACGGGATTTCACCAGCATAGTCACGGGCGATAGCTTCGATCGCGCCCAGTGGAGCCGCGTAAGCGCTGCAACCGGATTCGATAGCCAGCTCTACGTGGTAAGCCGGGTCATAGCCATCTGGATTTTTCGCAAAAGAGCGAGCAGGTCCATGTTCGAAGCCCTGATCCACTGGCAAAATCACCAGCTTACCGGTGCCTGCCAACTTACCGTGGTTCAACATGCGAGCCAGGTTCGTCAATACCCCTGGATTATCAGCTCCGTACCAGCTCAAAATCTCTCTAACTCTTGGCGTCATCTAGATCTCCTATAACCTAAAGAAAACTTACATTCATATTATTAAGGCGTGTCTGAAAGCCTCCAGTGCAAGGCGCGAGGAGGCTTTCAGGCACACCCTAGGCCGGGGTAAATTTATGAAGTTTTTCAAGTTTAATCAAGCGCGTCTCTGCGATTAACACGCTTGGCAGAAAACATGCTGTGGTATAATGTTCGTTGTCCCTGTGAGGTCTGTATGAATACGAGTGAAAAAACGCCTGTCAGCTTCGAACCAACCCCTAATCCTGCCACGATGAAGTTTTTGCTTCACAAAAAGGTCACGGATCAGGGCTTTGACTGCCCGACCGTTCAGGAGGCGGAACGTTCGCCATTGGCTGCCAAAATCTTCGGCTTCCCATGGACCAGCTCCGTTTACGTGGGCCCGGACTTCATCACTGTAACCAAGCAGGACTGGGTGGACTGGGAGCTGTTGGCGCACCCGCTGAGCGGCCTGATTCAGGAACACCTGGATCGTGATGAGCCCGTGGTTGTGACTTTCGTTGAAGCCGAAGAGGACAACGAAAACGACAGCCCGATGGTTCGCAACATCAAGTCGGTTCTGAACCGCGAAATCCGTCCGGTGGTGGCTCTGGATGGCGGCGACATTGTCTTCCATAAATACGAAAATAACGTGCTTTACATTCACATGAAAGGCGCGTGCTCCGGTTGCCCAAGCTCCACGGTCACCCTGAAAGAGGGTATCGAGGTTCGCATGAAGGAACTGTTCCCGGAGATCGTTGAAGTTGTCTCAGTCTAAATTCATCCACGAAAGTAAAATGCTGGCCCGTTTGTCCGGGCCTATCGTCATTGGTCAGGTTGGACAAAACCTGATCACTCTGGCGGACACCATCATGGTGGGAGCTCTGGGCTCGGTGGCCCTGGGGGCTTCGGCATTTGCCGGAAGTGTCTTTATTGTGTTCTTAATTTTCGGCCTGGGAATGCTGGCGCCGGTGACAGCACTTTTTGCGCGCATGCAGGGGCAGGAAAACTATCCCTACGGCGGAGTCCTGCTTCGCCATAGTATCGCTGTTGCCCTGGCCATCAGCGCTTTCATCATCGGACTTTTATACGCCCTGCTGCCGAACCTGAAGGTCTTTGGGCAAACCAATGAAGTTCTGGAGATGGGTGCAGCCTTTTTTGAGATCACCATCTGGTCTGTACTGCCAAGCCTGCTTTACCAGTCTTATAAACAGTTCACCGATGGCATCGGAAAAACCAAAGTCGCCATGTATGTGATGATCTTTGGTGTGGTCCTAAATATCACCGGAAACTGGGTTTTGATTCACGGTCTTTATGGTTTCCCAAAACTGGGTTTGAATGGGGCTGCCTGGGCCACCCTGATCGCCCGCTGCCTGATGGCCTTGATCATGGTTACTTATGTGCACATTCACCCGCACTTTAAAAAATATCTGGTCGAGCGCTGGGTGCATCGCTTTGACCATCATCTGCTTAAAAATATCATCCGCCTGGGGCTTCCCAACGGCTTCACCTATCTGTTTGAAGTGGGTGCCTTTTCTGCGGCGGCCGTGATGATGGGATGGTTTGGCGCGACACCTTTGGCTGCGCACCAAATCACCATCAGTCTTGCCAGTACAAGCTTCCTGATCACTCTGGGTATTGGCATCGCCGCCAGCATCCGCGTGGGCTATGAACTGGGCCGTGGCGACTATTCCCTGGCCCGATTTGCAGGCTTTACGGCAATCAAGCTGGGTGCGGCTTACATGAGCTTGTGTGCGCTGGGCTTCTTCTTTCTGCGCGAATGGTTCCCGACCTTCTACGTGACCGATCAGGACGTGATTGCGTGGGCAGCGAAATTCTTTATCGTGGTTGCGATCTTTGAGATCTTTGACGGCATTCAAGCCGTGGCGATCGGCGCTTTGCGCGGCATGAGCGACACCCAATGGCCCAGCATCATCGCTTTCTTTGCGTACTGGGTGATGGGTCTTCCGGGCGGATATCTGCTGGCATTCCATTTGGGAGTGGGCCCGGTGGGAATCTGGATTGGCCTGCTGCTGGGATTGATCTTTGCTTCAATTCTTTTGACGTGGAGATTCCACATCCTGAGCAAGCGCTTTCTGAAGAATTAGAGCTCAATTACGGATGATAAACGCAGCGATATCCGCCGTTGGTCAGGACCGATGTAACATCAGCAGCACGTTTGGCACTAAAGACCCCGGCAGAATTGCCATCTCCAGTTCCGCCCCCGCGCCAAACGCCCGTCACCGCTGAATTGCTGAAGTCGATTTTACCAAAACCACAATACTCAGGTCCGCCCACACCACTGCAGGTCACGGCCGTTGTACCAAATGCCAGATTCAGAGCATCACCAGTGTTCTGCGCCGGGTACACATAGGCCGGATTGTAGTTAATGCCATTGGTGTCTTTGATCGCTTCCATCGCATTACCAGCAAAGTCCCAGATGGTCTGACCATAAGGCAGCGAATGTGTTCTTCTTAACGCATTGCTGGCACAAAGAGCCGTATTCGGCGCGCAGACATCCCCGCCCGTGGCTGACACTGGAGAGCCGGATTGATTGTTCCCACGATGCAAAAGCCCCGATCCATAAGTGCCGCTGGCCCAGTTTCCTGCCTGTTTCGCAATCAGGTCCGCCACAGCCCGCCATTCACTATTGGTGACCAGGTCATAACCTGCACCCAATGAACTGCATCGCGACACCGCCCCCATATTACTTAAACTTTCAGGAACATGATCCGCAATAAAGCGCGGGCGAGCGGAGCCATCGTTCTTGGCTTCATATTGACCTATACAGAACGGACTTGCGACGATGCCGGCATTATGAACATAGACAAAATCCGGCGGGCACGAGAACGCCACAAAATTATTTGTCAATGTGCTGCTATAGTTCCCCATCGGGTCTTTCAGGCGCAGGCTCAGCGAATAAGTCAAACCCGGCTGCAGAGGCGTGGATAAAGAGGAGAATTTCACCGGACTTGCAACCTCGGTCCAATCACGTAAGATAGCGCCGTTGGACAGCTGCTGCAGGCGAAGTTCCGCCGTCAACACATCAGGATCTGAAGGGAAGGTGAAATTCACAAGGGGTGCTTCTGTGTACAATGGAGCGACCGCACCCAGAGTGAACGATGGCGGATTACTTGGCCCCAGAGCATCCACTTTGACGTTGGATGCTTTAAGCCCCTTGGCACCAGCATCCGCCGGCAAAGTCATTGAAGCCTGCACAACATCATTGGCCCTGTCCACCAGACAACCGGTGCAACCACTGAAGGTCGTGGAACTAACTCCCAGAGGGAAAGCATAGTTACCTGGTAACACCACATAGCTGAATTGCAGTGTCCGAAGATCCGCTTGCAGCGACACCGCCGTCACCAAAACTCCCGTATTCAGGACCATGCCCGGCATGACTCCGCCAACGACCTTCAGTTCACGGTCATACTCGACGCGAACAAGGACTGTTGTGCCACTGCCAAAGTGAGCCCCCGGAACAGCAGCATAAACCCGGGTGATTTGCGGAACCGGGAACTGGGTCGTAAATATAAATCCATTATTCGAAGCAGCTGTTTTATTGCCGTTCACATCGACGGCCATAGCATAAATAGTATAGGTCGTGCTTTGAGCCAAAACACACGACGAAAGGTCCACCGCCGAGGCTGCAATACTGCGCTCACAAATCGTTGTGGTGCCAGTACTGTCTTTTATAAATGCTTCGATATGATCAAAATCCGACGGCATCGTGAAATCAATCACCGGGCCTTTGTCGCGAAGGAATCCATCTGCCGTCACGTCTGCTCCGGCCATCGTGCGAACCCCTGTGATCGTAAAGGCCCCAGGCCCCACAAGATCCACAATGATATTTACCCCCGCAGCATACCCGGGATTACCCGCGGCATCCGTCTGCATAGCCTGGACTGCTGGTATGCCATTACTGACGGCCACGTCGGCAACAAAAGTGCGAACGGACGAACAGGTCACATCGCGAACAACGGCATCAATATTAACTTTTACAGGCAATAAATCTTCAGAACATGTGCCGCGCACAGTGATCGTTCCATCAGCGTTGACCGCAGACTGGGTGAACTTGGTATTGGCTGTCGGCGATGTGATCACAACCTCGGGAACTGTCACATCGACAAGAACATCTTTCTGCTCAAAACCAAAAACCCGGTAAGCCCCTGTCGCCATATGGTTGACTGAAATACTGGTCACACCATCGGCTAAATTGTTTTTCAAGGTCACGACCACGGCAAAGACACCACCCGAACAATTGGCACTTTGCGATCCTCCGTCAAAGGGACCTGTCAGACTCACCACTCCGCCGTCGATTTGGCAGGTGCCGCTGATTTCGTAAGCATGTTCGCCTTGTTTCGTGATGTTAATATTTTCCGCCGTCAAACTGACATCGGGAGCAAAAATCACCAATGAAAGGGTTTTGCTGAATACAAAAGTTTCACCTTCAAGATTTTTCACATACCAGCGGATTTGAAAGTCGTGAACAACATCCCCCGCGGCCGCCGGAGCTGAATATGGGAAGATATGCTCCAAAGGCAACTTGAACGAAGCTTTGCCTTCGGTGGCACATTTCACCTGCGCGTCACTTGCCAGGGCTGTGACGTCACGCCATATTTTTGTCTGCGGGTTTTCAGCTTCAATCTTTTCGATAGCGCGATCACAGGAAATACTCAAGGCGACGGAATCATCGGTGGAAGCCAATTCAAATGTGCCCGCGCCACTCAGGTTGTCGATGGTGAATTCACCCTTGCCGTTGATGGTTTTGTCTAAAAACCCCATCTCCAGCGTGCGCTCGGAACAGGCAGAGACCAAAATAGAAAAAAGCAACAGGCCTGCTGCTGCTTTGATCTGCTTAAAATTTTTGGTCACTTCCCACCCTACCAACGTGTGCATACATCACATATCGGTAATATTGGAAAGCGACCTGAGTATCAAATTGAGACTTTAAGTCCAGTTAATGCCAGCGGACATTTCGGTCTTCTTTGATAAAGATCATTCCAATCACAAACGTCATTAATGCAATTCCGATCGGATAAATCAAGCCGGCAAAGTGGTTCCCTGTGGCCGCCACAATTGCCGTCCCAATGAATGGCACCAGTCCTCCGAAAACCCCATTTCCGATATGATATGGAAGAGACATCGAAGTATAGCGAATTTGTGTCGGGAAAAGCTCGACCAGGAATGCCGCAATGGGGCCGTAGACCATAGTCACATAAAGCACCTGGATAAATACCAACAAAGTCAGCATCACGACGTTGGGATTCACAGCCGTGGCCATCGGATCCGCAGGATTCCAGCCGGAATAAAACTCCATTGCCTGATAGATCGGGTAATAAGTCAGTGCTGCGATCAAACACCCCGCCATCATGATGTTCTTGCGCCCGATCTTGTCAGACAGACCACCGAACACCACAAAGAAAGGTGTCGCAAACAATAACGCCACCGCGATAATCTGATTGGCTGTCACGAAATCGACCTTTAAAACCGTCTGCAAATAGTAAAGTGCATAGAACTGTCCGGTGTACCAAACAACCCCCTGCCCGGCCGTGGCCCCCAATAATGCCAAAATCACCAAACGGCGGTTTTCCGGATGCATGAAGCTGTCACGCAACGGACTTTTCGAGGACTTCCCTTCGGCCTTCATTTGAATAAAGACCGGGGATTCCTGCATCTTTCTGCGAATCAAATAAGAAACCAAAACCAGAACCACCGAAAGCAGGAATGGAATCCGCCAGCCCCAATCCTTAAAGGCGTCCTCACCCATCGTCAGACGGGTCAGCAGAATCACCCCGAGGGATACGAACAACCCCAGGGTCGCTGTGGTTTGAATAAAGGACGTATAGAACCCACGCTTGCCATCAGGACTATGTTCTGCAACGTAGGTGGCAGCTCCGCCGTACTCGCCCCCCAGGGCCAGCCCTTGCAACAATCGCAGAACCAACAGCAGAATCGGCGCCAGAATCCCAATCGTTTCATAGCCCGGCAAAAGACCAATCGCCGTGGTCGCAAGACCCATGATCAGCAACGTGACCATGAAAGCGTACTTTCGCCCCACCACATCGCCCACCCGGCCAAACACCAACGCACCAAAAGGACGAACGATAAAGCCCGTGGCGAACGTTGCCAGAGTGCTCAGCAACGCCACTGTTTCATGACCTTTAGGGAAAAACTGTGCCGAGATAATGGTGGCAAGACTGCCGAAAATGTAAAAGTCATACCACTCAATAAGAGTTCCGGCACTGGAGGCCCCGATGACTTTCCAAATTTTACTTTTATCCAAGACGGCTTTGCCCGCATCTTTGACAATAGCTGTAGCCATGAACGTTCCCCTCCTGATTTTTCCT
Organism: Bdellovibrio bacteriovorus; assembly: GCF_048286975.1. Lineage (GTDB taxonomy): Bacteria > Bdellovibrionota > Bdellovibrionia > Bdellovibrionales > Bdellovibrionaceae > Bdellovibrio > Bdellovibrio bacteriovorus_H. The sequence goes on from NZ_JBLVRT010000002.1 coordinate 162,129, forward strand.
CATTTTGATCAGGAGCGCAGAACAACAACAAACAAATTCAATAACGATTTCAAATTATTAATTAAGGGACTGTCGAAGCGCAGTCCCTAGTTGAACACCATTTCACAACGAATGACCGCTGCAGGTGTGGCGGCTTTTACCGGGATCACCTTTGGTGACAAGCCCAGCATGTCTTTCATTTCAATCCATCCAAGCTTCACAAGCTCTTTGTGAGAGATCTTACCCTCAATCGCCAAAGCCTTGTAAACGCGGGCCGGGTTTTTAACGGCCATACTTTTCATCAAAGAGCTGATGGACATCGTGCTGCCCGCATCCGCCAGCAGTTTATTCACAATTACGATACCACGGTTCAAACTGACGAACTCATAAGGCAGACGCAGTCCCAGATCCATCACCCAGGCAGTCCACATTTCCATCGTCAACGGCTGCTCATAACCGTGGCGGATATTGTGCATCTTCGCCTCAATCATAAATTGCAAACGGCTGTGCGTGATTGTGCTTTTTTGCCTGTCAGCGATATTCCAGAAAGCACGCGCCATGGTTTCAGAATTTAACAACTCGGTTCCTGCACCCAGCAGCATCACCTGCGTTTGCATATCGCGAGAGATCACCCCACCCATTCCGTAATCCAGAATATTAACAATAATTTTAGGCTCAGTGACCTGGATCATGAAGTTCCCCTGGTGCAGATCAGAATGATAGAATCCTCCACCAAACATCACTTCCTGTGCCCAGACACGGGCCATTTGTTCGATGATCACTCGTTTCATGTCTGGAGCAATTTCCTTGTACATGGCCACTTCTTTATCCAGTTTTTTACCGATGACCAGTTCCTGCACCATGAACTTGGAACCCTTTTTACCGTCATAAATTTTCGGCACATGGAACTGGATTTCGTTTTTATAGTCTGGCGTGTTCATGAACGCCATTTTTTCATATCGAGTCGCCGCAAGCTTCTGGCGGGCTACCGTATCCTCCTGGCTTAGCTCAGCCAAAACTGTGTCGGTGATATCCTGCACCACCGGGGTCAGTTTCGGAGCACCCGTTTTACGGAATTCAGGGTTTGAATCCAGAATTTCAGCCACATCCATCAGAATGCGTTTGTCTTCCTCCACGCGATCGGCAATGCCTGGCTTGATGAAACGCACAACCACGTCACGGCGCTGGCCATCGATAACGACTTTCGCACGGTGAACCTGAGCCATCGTACCCACACCCAGGGCTTTTCTTTCAAAGTAGGTGAACTTGTAGTTGCCGTTCTCAGAATTCAAAAGCTTTTCCACTTGCGACCACGGCACCGGGCGCACCGAGTTTTCAAGGCCTCGGAAGACTTCAACCATATCTGGTCCCAGATCCGCCTGACGAGCCACAACCTGAAGCAGCTTTTGCAATTGCGGACCACTGTTTTGAACCATCAGTTCAAACTTTTTCATTTCCGGCATATTCAGATCACTGCCCAAATAAGAAGACACGATCAGTTTTTTCGAAGCCGGGCTTAAACGTCTGAAATATTCGCTGAACATCGTCTGCAGGAATATCTTCATCGTCGCATCCTGCTGCTGACCCAGCTTGGATTCCGCGATTTTTTCACCCACGCGATCCAGTTCTTTCATCTTTTCAGTTAACAGCGCATCACTTTCAGCCAAGACCCAGCCTTCAGCCAGCTTCTGGCCTTCCGGGTTTTGCGCCAATGCCATCACCTGGGCTGCCAAGGCTTCCATCGGCAACTTTTGCTCCAGCTGATCCTGAGGAACCATGTCTTTTAGCTTTTGCTGCTGCCATTCAAGATAGGTTTCAATCTGCTTTTGCACCCGCGCACTGTCAGAAGTGTACGTGCGCATGGCTTTCGCACCACGGGCTTCAATCATTTCCAGATCCATAGCCACGCTGTGAGTGTTGGGCCATTCACCTTTATGAAGTTTCAGGAATTCATCAAAATTGCGAACTTTGACTGTTTCCACTTCCGTCTGATAAACAGAGGAAAAATAGTTTTTGGCTCTTGCCAGAATCTGCTCTTTATTTTCCGCAGTTTCCCCTTGGGCCATCAGGGCGTAGGTCAGCGCCAGTCTTTCTTCAAAAGACAGATGCAGGCCGACTTTCTCTGGCGTCACCGCCCAGGCAAAACGACCGAGGATCAGTATGAATAGCATTAAGAAACGCAACTGTCTCAACATGATACACCCTTAAATTAGATAATTCAGGGATCTAGCTGCACAGTTTGGACCCGGCGGGATTTGTGTTTTATGGGATCTGAAATGGTTAAGAAATTGTCAGCGCGCCGAAAGTGTCAGTTCAGGCGCGACAGTAACGAGGCAAAGTCAGCTATTCAAGCACTTCCAAAGTATCGCCCAGCTTGATAACGCCGGTGTTTTCCGGGATCCACAAGGTGCCGAAAAAGACCGAGGATCCCTCTCGACGATAGCCCGCCAACGTCTTCAGTGGGTCTGGTCCCGTAGCCACACCCGTGGATTGGTCAATTGTGGTAATCGTGCAACGTGAACAGCGCTTCGGTTGCGAGAACACCACCTCGCCCACGCGGATCTTTTTCCATTTGTCTTCTTCGAACGGAACATTGCCGGAATAGATGATGTTACCGCGGAAGCGATCCACACCTACAGGCTCACTCAAGCGGGAATTCAATTCTTCCAGACTTTTTGTGTTGATCAATTGCACGGGACGACCGTCAGCAAAACGCACTTCCGGCTTCCACGTTTTGTCGGTGGAAAGAACGCGGCGCTGGGAATACGGGGCATAGCGCACCAAACGGCAGTTCACGCCCAGATACTGGGATAGCGCCTGGGAATACAAGTCCGGCTCCAAAGCCGCCTCAAAGGTGTCATTCCAAACCTGAACCTTCACCTGGCGCTTGAAAGAATTATTGGTGGAGATCTTAAAGAACATCTTTTGAAATCCGACAGTCAGGGCGGTGTCTTCATAAAACACTTCGACCGTGGCAAGCTTCGGCAAAGTTCGCTGAGAAATGAATTTTCCATTTTCATCCACCAGCATCCACTGACGATCCCCCGCCGGCCCCTCATGGGTCATGGTCATCTGGTTGATCTTTTGCGCACGCGCGGACTTCAGGGGATAAATGCAAAGCTGTTCAATCTTCATAGGCAATATGCTTTCCCGTCGCAGCCTTTATGGCAAGCCATGACTACTGGAGCCATTCTGTCACCTGAAACCTTGGCCCTGGCATTGCAATACGTCCTCTTCGCCACTCGGGAGGGGCCAAACCATGAAAACCACCATTTTCGCACTTATCATCGGACTGTTTCTTCAATCCACAGCTTTTGCACAAAGCCAGGACAACCTTGAACAACGTATCGCCGAACTCAGAGCCCGTATGGAACAGGCTCAAAGCACGGAAGAGATTTTGCAAATCAGCGACGAACTGATCGCTTTGACGGATGGATACCTGGCGCAACACCCGGTCAAACCAGCGCCCATTATTCCAAACGAAGTTCGCACGGTAAAAGCCGATAAATTCGGCGCCAGCCGCCACAATCTTGATGTCTGGGGTTCTTTCCGCAAAATCATCATCCGCTGTGTTGAGGGGCAAGTGGTCTTTGAAAACACTCCGCGAGTCATCGCCCAAAGCGAAGAGCGCGTGACCATGAACTATATCTATAAAATGAGAGCCGGTGAAACCGTGGAATTTGACCTGGGTCATTACACCTTCGACCGTCACTTCGGCCAAAGATACTCTGAGACATTGGATGTGCGCAGTTTAATTCTGGATATTTCCAGTCCTAATATCATCGGCAGCCGCGGCCGCCTTGAAATAGAATTCGTTCGCTAAAAAGAAAAAGGGCCCCGTTTCCGGCGCCCTTTTTCCAATCTCTAATTTCGAACTCTAGCAACTACTGGCCTAGTACGTAAGCGAAGATCAGAGGTGCAACGATAGTTGCATCGGATTCAACGATGTAGCTAGGAGTTGTTGGAGCCAGTTTACCCCAGGTGATTTTTTCGTTCGGGATCGCACCAGAGTACGAACCGTAAGAAGTTGTGGAATCAGAGATCTGAGCGAAGTAACTCCACAAAGGAATGTCTTCGTGACCCAAGTCTTGTTCAAGCATTGGAACAACGCAAATTGGGAAGTCACCAGCGATACCACCGCCGATTTGGAAGAAGCCCACAGGAGCTCTTTTGGAAGCCGCCATGTACCACTCTGCCCAGGTTTTCATGTACTCGATACCACCTTTAACAGTGGTGGATTTTTTGATGTCACCTTTGATGATGTGACCAGTGAAGATGTTACCCAAAGTGGAGTCTTCCCAACCCGGAACAACCATTGGTAGGTTCTTTTCAGCCGCAGCCAACAACCAGGAATTTTTTGGATCGATCTGGTAGTACTGGTTCAATTTGCCGGAAAGAAGGATTTTGTACATGAATTCATGCGGGAAGTAAGACTCGCCTTTTTTATCAGCGTCTTGCCAGTATTCCAAAACCACGTTTTCGATACGACGGATAGCTTCCTCTTCAGGGATGCAAGTGTCAGTCACGCGGTTCAAATGTTTTTCCAAAAGTTTTTGTTCATCTGCCGGAGTCAAATCACGGTAGTTCGGGATGCGCACGTAGTGATCGTGAGCTACCAGGTTGAACACGTCTTCTTCAAGGTTCGCACCTGTGCAGGAAATCGCGTGAACTTTACCCTGGCGGATCATTTCAGCCAAAGAAAGACCCAGTTCTGCTGTGGACATGGCACCTGCCAAAGTCACTAGCATCTGGCCACCGTTGTCCATGTGAAGTTTGTAGCCTTTAGCAGCATCTTTCAATGCAGCAGCGTTGAAGTGACGGTAGTGATGATCGATAAACTGAGTAATAGGACCCATGATTTCTCCTGAAAGTTTCTAGCTTTTATCAAGTGGCATGGAAACTACCAGAAACAAAAGAAAACACAAGTCTAAAAAAGTCAGTCCTTCTGGAGTGTTAACTCACCCCAGTGATTCGAAAATGCCAATTGAAAAAAACGACACTACTCTGAGGGTTTACGCGCCAAAAGGGCTTTGGCAAAAAATCCCTGATCCTTATGCAGCCCCTCAAAACCGGCCGCTGTAAGCAGCCCTTCCATCGGATTCTGGGTGTAGTTTTTGTAGAACGGCTCATGGAAATCCACGGGAAACTGCTCTAACGCCCATTCAAAGTCATGGGTGTCTTCGGCCTGCAAAGAGTCCACAAGGCCGTAACAGCCCCCTGCCTTCAGCACCCGGAAGCCCTCGCGGATCACCTGACGGCGGATTTCGTGAGGCAGTTCATGAAACAGGAAGCAGGAGTAAACAAAATCAAACTTGGCATCCTGAAACGGCAGGTCTTCCGCCGCCCCCTGCACAAAATCCAGGCGGTCAAATTCGTGCAAGTTGTCTTGAGCCTTTTTTAAATAAGGATAACTTAGATCCAGCACAGTGATCTTGGCCTTGGGATAAGCAAGCTTCATAAAACGCGTCAGGCGCCCGGTGCCAGCACCCACCTCCAGGAAATGCAAACCTGCACCATCTCCGGGATGAGCCTGCTTTGCCAGCGGAATGATCAGGCGTCTCATGGCATCCGCCGAGCCTGAGAAAAGAATCTCGACCTGATGCTCGTAAAGCTCTGCCGATTCCCGGGTCAGATAGCCCCCGGTCTGAAAGTGGAAGTTTCGTTGATAATACTCAGGAAGGTCTTTCATGAAGTTTTCAGCTTCGCCATCAAAATCATGGGCCGACTTGTCCTTGCGGCGTTTGGCGATGGAATAGCCATCATAAATGATCCGCGGATAGCGCATGAAATGGCGGGTGACGGTTTCAGGCTTCAAAACCTCTACCGGATAAATTCCCTGGGCGATGTTTTCGCTGTCTTTTTTTAGCAGCCGGAAAAGCTCGCGGTACGCCAGGCGCAGCTTGTGCGGATCGATGTTTTTGTGAGGTTTCTTGCCACCCGTGGTGATAAATTCAAACAATGGCAGGGTCCACTGCTGGGCGGCGAAGCCCGCTGAACGCGCCAGTGAATACCCCAGAGTGATTTTGTCCTGATAAGGAATCTTGATCTTCATAGACAAGGCCTCCACGAATTATTTTACCGCTGGAGTGTGGAAAAAAACAAGAAGCCCTCCTTGTGATTCCCGGTGTCACTTTGGTTTGGCACAAAGGTTGTAAGGTCTTTCTTGCCTGTAAATGCTGTCACCATAAAGGAGATGTTTGTGCTTTTCAAAACCGCCACTGTCAGTTTGTTGATGTCACTGTGTTGTTCCATCTCTATGGCCGCTGACGACGCCAAAGTCAGCCGCAGTCTTGAGGAGATCACCGTTGCCAAAGAGCAAACCCGCTTGGTCATGGGCCAAGTCTCCAGTCCAGACCAAAAAGAACGCCTGCGCTATGTGAGCGACCGCTTAACTTCCGCTGAAGAACTTCTGCGCCAGGCCCTGGGTGGTGGCGGATCTTATCCTCCTCCGCCGTCTTACGGATCAGTGGAGCTGTTCCGCTCCGACTCCTGCTCTGGCAGTCTGATTGGCACTGTCAGTGCGGGTTCCAGCTGTGAAAGATTTTCTTCTGCTGGCGACACCTGGGCTGTTCGCATCAATGGACAGTGTTTAAATATCTCTGACACCTCATCCGTGAAAGCCTGCGAATCATTCAAAGGCGGAGCAGATCCTCGCGCCATCACAATCTTCACTTCTGACTCCTGCTCGGGCAATGCGATCGCCGCTGTCAGCGCAGCTTCTCGATGCGAAAACTTCGAAAGTACTGGTTCCAGCGCCTGGGCCGTGAAAATCGATGGCAAGTGTCAGAACATCAGCGACACCGCACCCGCCAAGGCGTGCGAAGCCTTTAAAGGGGCCAGTACACCGGGCGCTGTGAAAATCTTTAACTCTGATTCCTGCTCTGGAAACATGGTAGCGGCGGTGGACTACAACACTCGTTGCGAGAACCTCAGAGGCCTGCCGGCTGCGTGGGGAATTGAAATCAATGGCCGCTGTGAAAACATCAGTGACCTGGATATCGTATCAGCCTGCGAACGATACAGACCGTAAACAGCATCGCTCGAAGGCCCACCCCCAGCTTGTGGCGATCTATGATGTCTCAAGCTGGGTCGTTCCCATCACGACCGGGAACGAAATGCGCGGGTTCATACGGGTTATCCTATTAAAGCCTCGCGTTTGCTCCGATAAGTTATACCGGAGGCCTTATGAACTTTCGGTACGTTCTGCTCTGTCTTTCATCTGTCTTTTTTTCCACCGGTTGCGTGCTTCAAGCACACCTGATACCAGCCGTTGCCAACGTGGAAAGTGAAGTCAATCTGGGCTCGTCGCAAAGCGGATTCACGGCCGTATTCAAAGCCAACAACACACCCCTGTTTGGAATTTATGATGAAAACACGACCGCCGCTGTGCTTACCGGCATTTGCAAGCCCGGCAATCTTGTCGTCATTCTGGGAGCTTACGGAGTCACGCAAAAAAGTTCTATCTTCTGTCCTGAGAATGGTATCTGGTCCGTCGACTTCGATATGAGCAACCTTGCGGGTTACAGCTCCAGCGACTCGATGCAACCGATCACCGCGGGCACCCGAGGAACCTCAAATGTTTCCGTCGACATTCGCTTCACATATTCGCCGACAACGATTCCGGCCGCAGGCGCGGACTCCAGTATCAGCAATCAAAATGGAAAGAATTTTCTATTTCTGTTTGTTGGCGGCACAACCAGCACCGGAGGATTTTCCCAGGCCATCTCGCACATCGGGCTGACGCAGAAAGCACAGTATCAGTACCGCATGGAAATTTATCGATCCGGATCGGCTCTTTTGAGTCTTGGGACCAAAGACAGCATGAAAGATGCCATTGAAGTTCCCGGGTCGTACACTTGGCAAAATGGCGACACCGTGAAGGTGACGCCATTTGATTCTTCCGGAGACAAAGCCAGTATCAACATCGCGATACCAAATCCGGCCGGTGTCGGTATTTAATTTGGAATTTAGTTTTGAGCAGAAGCGGCTGCAGTAGCGGCCGCTTTTCTTTTGGCTTTGCCCTCTTTGTACCAGTGCCAGAAGGTGACACCCAAAAAGCCGAAGCTGAACAAAATAATCAAAGTTATCAGGATGAACCAGGCTAGAACGATCATGCTTTTGCCTCGTTCTGAACTTGAGCATGGATTTCATTCACGATGTGGGAAGCCATGGCCAAACCAAAAGCCCCCGTGACATAGCTTGCAGTCCCCCAGATCACATTACGGCTGTCACAGTTGTGCAGATCGTTTTGACCTTTAGGGCACACGCATTTGAAACCCTGACCGTGGTCGTATTTCAGCTCCACCGGCTGAATCGGAGTTTCATCCGAGAAGATGCAAGGAATGCCGAAATTCTTTTCCGGGAAATCATATTTTTGGCGCAGCATTTTTCGTACTTGAGCGGCCATGGGATCAACATACGTATCAGCCAAGTCCGCCTTCTTGATGCGAAGTGGATCCATCTTCGCCGCAGAACCACCGGAAGTGATGACTTTGATACCACGCTCGCGGCAGGTCGCCAGCAAGTGGGTTTTTGCCGTCAGGTTGTCGATGGCATCCACAATATAGTCCGGCTTATGGGACAACATCATTTCCGAGTTTTCAGCGTTGTAGAATTCCGGAATCACAGTGACGGTGTTCTGCGGGTTGATTTTGCGCAGACGCTCGCCCATCACTTCGGCCTTCTTTTTACCCACCAGGCCCTGCAAAGCATGCAACTGGCGGTTGGCGTTGGTGATGCAGATTTCATCGAAATCGATGATCGTCAGTTTGCCGACACCGGAACGAGCCAGGGATTCCGCCGCCCAAGAGCCCACGCCGCCCAAACCAATCACCATCACGTGAGTGTTGAAAAGGCGTTTCATCACCTCGTCTCCAACCAGGCGCCCCATACGATCGAAACGGCGGTGCAAAACGTACTCAGTTTCCTGAGGTTGAGGCAAATTAGGTGATTGTGTGGTTTCCATGAAAAAGTCTCCGAAAGTTTGCAGTAGTGATATCTAATATTTCCAGAGGATCAAGTGATTTTAACTCCCCTATAGTTCTTGCCACCTCCCAGATGCTTTCTGGGGGATTTAAGCGGCCTTTATAGGCAGGAGGCCCCTGATCCGGGCTGTCACTTTCAATTAAAAGCTGTTCCAGGGGGATTTCACGCACCGCCTGATGCAGCTTCTGATTGTCCGGGCGACACACCGGGCCTCCAATGGACAGCATAAGGCCCCTTTGCAGGAACTCCTGCGCCTTATAAGCACTGCCATTGAACGAGTGTACCATGCCTTTTTGCTTTGGCAGCCCCCACACGTCCATGATCTTAAGACTTTCCTCGTGGGCCTGCACCAGATGCAAAACCAAGGGCTTCCCCGTGATATGTCCCAGTTCCAACTGTTGCTCAAATACGGTGATCTGGCGCTCCATGGAGTCTTTCATGATATGGGGGCGGAAATCCAAGCCCAGCTCCCCCAAACCGTCGGCTTCGGGCAGTGCCTGCGCCAGCAGATCCAGAGCCTGCTCACATTCATCCTCATCGTGGGCCGCAACCCAGTACGGGTGCAGTCCAAAACAAAGGCCGATGTGGCTGGGATAACGAGCTTTGATTTCACGCTGGCGTTGCCAGTCCTCGGGATCAACCCCGCCTTGCATAAAGAAGGCGATGCCCTTGGTGCGGGCCTCGTCGATAATAGTATCCACCTGTCCCTGCCATCGCAGGTCCGCAAGGTGTCCGTGAGCATCGATCCAATAGCCAAATCCAACCATAGGTCTAGGTTATATCCTGAAAACCCGGACTCGAACAAGGCCGCAGTTCAACCGATAACAACAGACATGTAGGAGTATGTATGAAGCATAAAAGCTTGCGTTTGGGTTTTGATGTCACCATGGAAAAGGGTTCCACCTGGAAACCCGTGAAGGTTCAATTCTGGAATCAACCATCTGCTTACGATAAATTCAAAGCCTCTGAGCCGTTCAAGTACATGTCTGACGCCTTGGTAGGATTGTCTCTGGTCAAATTGAATCACTACATCAAAAGCCCGGTGGCAACTCCCCACCTGGATTATAACTTTGCGAGCGAAGCCTGGAAGGCATTGGATCCACACACCGAGCTTTACGAACGCTCTTTGCCACGCGTGCGTGCATTGCAGTCTCACATCGCGGTTGTGAATCCGGAACTGTGTGCCGAGTTTGAAGCTAACTTCAACGAACACTTTGAAACGGCCTTGAAACCCTGGGGTGTCGACCTGACGGCTTTGTGGCCGCTTCTGGACAGCTTCAGCTGGTTTGAAAACAAAATGGGTCAGCCATTGATGTACAACTTCGGTTTGAACTTCTCCAAACCGTTCGTCGACAAGCTTCAGTATCTTTACTCTTTCCTGTACAACCTCAGAAGCCTGGTGGCTGTGGATCATAACGCTCACGTTGAAGACCCGTCCCATGAAGGTGTTAAAGTGGACGCTATCACCGACTATCTGCCGCGCGCGGAATATGTGGTGAATGATGCCTTGTTGTACTGGAACTTCAAAAAGTTCTCTCAGCCATTTGCGGGCCCTAAAACTCCGGACAGCCGTGTGGAAAAACTGCTGGTGAACCCGATGGAAAAAGCCTTCCATAAGTATTCCCACAATGCCTGTCACCTGGTGGACAATTTGCCGAAAAACTTCATCGAATCTTTGAGCCCGATGGAGCTGGAAGAAGCCTTCTATCTCGTTCAGATGGACTGGTTGCTGGGTTCCCCTGCTGGTTTGCTGTTCAAAATCCGCGAAGAGATCTTTGCCCTGCAAAGTGGCTATGAGAAAATCTTCTGGAAGGACGTGGAGCCTAAGTTCCACTCAAAACCCGTCAGCCTGCACCTGTGCTGCGAGGTGACTCCGGAAGCGGTCTTCGGCAGCAACGCTGCATAAGATGTTTGCTTGCATTAAAAACTAAAAAGCCCAGCTTCGAGCTGGGCTTTTCTTTTTAGCGACTGGCAGCGCGGGCCGCCCAGCGCTGATGGATTTTCTTGGCGACAAAGTAAATAACCAAAAGACCGATGATTCCGAAAAGAACCAGCTTGAACTGACGCAGGTACTTCAGGATCGGCTCTCCGTAATGCGCCAGCAGGTAAATCTGAGTCGGCACGCTGATCAAGGCCGCGATACCGTCGATAACCAGGAACTTCCACACTGGGTATCTCAACATCCCGCAGGCCAAGTGACCTGGGAAACGCAAACCCGGAGTGAAACGGAAGATACCACAAGCATAGGCGCCGTATTTGTGAGTCCACTCTTCCACACGTTTCATCATGTGCTCAGGGAAGAACTTGTGAACTCTGGGGTGATACAGAAGCTTTCGTCCAAACACCCTTCCTATCACATAGATCAGGGTGTCACTGGCCACGACGGCCGTAAAGGCTATGATGGCGGCGGTATGAACATTGACGACAGGGGCGCCCTCATAAGGGGGCGGGAAATGCGCAGGGTGGGCACCCATAAAGGCCAAAATACCCACGCTAATCAGGGTGACTTCTTCCGGCAGCGGGAAACCAACGGCAGATAATGCCATCATCGCGATCAAACCGGCGTAAACCATCCCCGGCTGATACGCAAACTGAGACATCCATTGAAATATTGGCTCGTTAGCAAACTCCAAGCTGCATCTCTCCTTGAGGACCTTACTATGGATGAAACTGTCTCACTTGAACACCCTTGCTACACCGTGCTATGAGTGTTTCTAACAGAAGATTGAAATATGCAGAGTGCCAGAGGATTTGAATACGGAGTTAGACATATATTAAGCCCCCAAGCTGGTGGGCTTTGTGATGTATTATTAGGCAATCTGGAACTTGATCGTGAACAAATTGAGTTTCTTCTGCATCTGGGTGCCATTTACCACAATCATCAGCGCACGACAGAAGATTCCTCGGTTTCTGTTGGCGACTATATCAGGGTCCATACTAAACCACGCCGATTCACCGCCAACGACGGTCAATGGAGATCCCGTATCGTCTTTGAGAACGAACACTTTGTCGTCGCCAACAAAATCTCGGGCCTGCCCGTTCATGCCAGCGTTGATAATCTGCATGAGAATCTGCAGTCATATTTGCAGCAGACTCTCAATCAAACCGTGTACGTGACTCACCGTCTGGATGTTCCCACGCGCGGATTGATCGTCTATGCCAAGACGCCCGAATTCCAAAGCGAATTCAACAAACTGTTGATCGCGCGCGGGATGAACAAGATCTATCGTGCGCGCGTGCAAGGACAGGCTCTTTCCACCGGATTGTTGCAGCATTATATGGAGCCGTCCCCACGTGCTCCAAAAGTGGTCAGCAAAGAAATGCAACCCAAGTGGCAGGAATGCCTTCTTGAGATTCTTGAATTTTCAAAGTTGGAAGATGGATTGGGCGAAGCACGCATCAAACTTCACACCGGGCGCACGCATCAGATTCGCGCGCAGCTATCAGCAGAAGGTCATCCGATTGTGGGTGATGTGGCGTATGGAGCTTTGAAAGTCTGGGAAGAAGAAAGAATCGAACTTGAAGCCTGTGAGCTGGCGTTTACCAACCCGCTCACAGGGGAATATCACGAATTTAGAATCTAGAACAAGAACGCATTCGTCATTACGAAGTACTGAGTGTTCTCTGGCTGACCGAAAGCGATGTCTTTACCGCGGTAAGAATTCAGAACAGTTGTATTCGTCGCGCCCACCAGGAAGTTCACACCACGAACCGGACGAATACCAAGGCTGATTTGATAGAACGCTTTGGTCACGTGACGTGGCTCGATGCCCTCGATCGTGGAAGAATGGTACCAGTCTTCTTCAATACCGATACGTGGTTTGAAAGAGAAGTACTTGTTGATATCAGCAACCACCTCAAGGAAGTGCTCCAGGGAAGCCTGTTTGTTCGCCTGACGAGGGTCAGAAACATAGTTCCCGTCATCAAACTGAGGCATGTCATAGTTGAAACTCGCAGTGCGGCTCTGCCAGTAGTAATCAGGTTTGATACCATAAGAGATGGAAGAGAATCGGCCGATGGAATATTCCAGATAAAGTTCTGCGCGGAATTTAGCGATCAGACCGGAGTCTTGAGAGAACTTGCTGGTTGGAAGATAAACTTTCGCATTACCGGAAAGATCCACATCACCGATGTAACCCAGGTCGTACATGGAATAAACCGCGTGCACGTCAGACAGCATCGTTTCAGATTTCACCTGATCGCCGTATTCGTTCTGACCTGCGGTATTGAAGATGAATGGAACACGCAAAGAGAACTTTTCATCTGCATTCACTTTGTAGTTCATGCTGATGTACGTGTAAGAGTCCTGAGAGCGACCGTCAGTCTGTTTCTTGCCCGGCTTCATGTTGGATTGAGAAACCACGTTAAACAAAGTGAAGTTCCAGTTTCTGCGCAGGGAATCACCTACGGACATCACCATGCTTTCTTCACGCTCTTGAGCTTGAGCGAAAGGGGCAAGACAGGAGAAAACAAGGGAAAGTGCCAGGGCCTTTTTAAACATGGAAGCTCCTTAAGGGATCAAATTCGCTGGAAATATGCCATAGTGCGCCACGTTACACAATAGCGAATATTTAGACAGTATGAGTCTCAATAAATTCCTAAAACTCTTTCAACTTGAGTCCCCTGCCCCCATCCCTTACAACTGAGGACATGAAAAATTTACTGCAACTTAAGAACCTGACCCTTGCTCTTCTTCTGTCCCTTCTTGTGGGCTGTGCCGTCACCTTCAAAAAGGCCGAGTTTAGCCTTCCACCGAAGGCCGCTGACGAGGTTTCCGTGATGTCGTTCAACGTCGAAAATCTGTTCGACACGACCCACGATGAAAACCGCAATGACTACACTTATATGCCCTTGGCAGTGAAGCAGAAGGACCCAAAAATCGTTCAAGCCTGCAAAGACACCAACGACAGTGCTTACCGCGTGGGCGAATGCCTTTCCACGGACTGGAGCGAGGAACAGCTGGATAAGAAGCTGATCAACCTGACGAAGGTGGTTCTGGGCGTTGACGGTAATGGTCCGGACGTTCTGATGCTGATCGAAGTAGAGAACGAAAACGTTCTGAACATCTGGAACAAAAAATACCTTCAAAAAGCCGGCTACAGCACCGTGATCCTTATCGAGGGCCCGGACAAGCGCGGTATCGACGTGGGCTTGATGTCCCGTCTGCCAGTTGTTGGCAAACCGGTTCTGCACCCAATCCCTTGGAAGCCTAAAAACGACGAAGACAAAAAATGGATGGAAGCATCCCGTGGTGTCCTGGAAGTGACCCTGAAGGCGCCTAATGGCGATCCTATCACCTTCCTGACGGCCCACTTCCCGTCCCAGGCCAATCCGACCTATTGGCGTCAACAGGCTGCGGAGTTCGTGGCTAAATTGATCAAAGACAAGGGACCGGACACCATGGTTATTGCCGGCGGTGACTTGAACATCACCCACGAAGAAGAAAGCAAAGAACACATCTTCCGTGACACCTTCAGCCCGGTGGGTGACGTTTCCCACTTCGTAGGCTGCAAAGAATGCCCAGGCACTCACAACTATCGTAAGAGCTGGTCTTTCCTGGATGCACACATCTATTCCAAAGCGCTTCTGGAAAAAGGCTCCGGCAGCTATAAAATGGAGCCAGGTACAATCGACGTGATCCGCTACGATGAAGTTCACCTGAAAAAGGGCAAGTACCCACTGCGCTGGGACTATGACCGTCAAATCGGCGTGGCGGATCACTTCCCGCTGTATGTTCGTCTGAAGCAGCGTGGCCCGGCGAAAACCCCGGTGAAGGATGAAGCTCCTGCCAAAGAAGCAAAGCCCGCTAAAGACGCTAAAAAGACGAAAAAGAAGTAGTCTTCAGAAGCTCAAAATAAAAAAGCCGCGAGAGATCGCGGCTTTTTTTATGCTCTGAATTTGAGAACTGATTAGTAGATCAGCATCAAAGAAAGATCGATGGTTGGGCGGGATCCGCACGCACCGTAAGTGGACTTGAAGCTGGACTGAGTCACTTCAATTCCTTCAGCGGTGGAGATCATGTTCTTAGGGGTTTTACCCTTCATCACCGTATCAAAGATCGCCACGTTGCAAAGACCCTGAAGCTCAACAGACATTTTGGCAGCTTTCATGGATGACGTCCAAGGTTTGCCGCCTTCTTTGATATAATCAAGTTTCGCATCAGCATTTTTCACTGCTGCTTTACCTGCCAGAAGCTCTTCCAAAGAAACTTCCAGTTTTTCAGAGAACTCGTACTGTTCACGAGTCGCTGCATTTTTCAGACGGCCATTGATAACACCTTTAGCCGTGATGCTGACTTTCAAAACGCCGTTTTCGTTCAGTGCTTCAACAACCGCTTCGTCTTCGTTCATGTTCACGAAGGTTTTTTCCAGATTCTTCTGATCCAAAGAGTTGCGGGATTTTTTAGAAACAGCCTTCACCGTCGCCACTTGACCATCAACGTAAGTCACATCGATGTCCCAGGTTTTAGTCAAAGTGTTCGCGAATTCACCTTTGGATGTTGTGTAGGCAGTAACAACTTTATCAGCCACCAGTTTCACTGTGTCGCCGCCGTCATCACGTTTGGTCACTTCCGCTTTATAAACAGACTTGTTAACGTCCTGGGAATCCAGAGCGTAACGAAGTACTTCCAAACCTTCCAGCTGCTTACCCACGATAAGTGTGGTGCTGGAGAAAGAACCGAACTGGAACTTGAAACCCTGTTGACCGGCTTTTTTGTTCTTATTGTTCTTGCGCTCATTCTGCGCGATGATTTTTTTACGAACGGCATCGGAAGTAACCGCTTCGTCTTTCGGCGTACATGCTGTCGTCAAAAGTGCAGATGAAATAAATAGGACTGAAAGTAGTTTGGCTGTTTTCATGGAAAAGGAATGTAGCCGGAAAGGACGTTTTCCGCCAGTGGGTCCGTCGATTCCTTCAATAATTCTAACCAATTCCTGAAAATTTACAGACGTGTCAAAACTGTGAACAGGCAGCGCAAGCCGCCATTGTTGATTTTAACCTCTTTAAGCAGTTTATAGCCGGCGGGCACCGTCCCAAGACGCTCTTTTTCAGGGTAAAGAATACCCAGTTTCAAGGGCTTATGACGCTCACAGAGAAGCTTGGCCAGGGCCTTCAGCCCCCCACTTCCGGCCACCGGAAGACGCTCTCCGTAAGGCGGATTCACCACCAACCACGAAGGCCCCACATCTTCACTGATCTCCAGGGAATCGCCATGGATAAACTTGTGAGGTGCTTTCACAAATGCCGCTTTTTGCACGGCCTGAAGCTGACGTTCAACTTCGCTGAAGTTTCCTTCTGCAGCCGGGATCATATCGGCATCAATATCAAAGCCGACATAGGCCTTAAACGGATGAGTCGCAGGCAGCTTATAGTTCAAAGCAAAACTGGAAGACTGGAAAAGCTTCGGGGCGCGCTTCCATTTTTTGAAGGCAAAGTCCCGAACAAACTGCCCGGCCCACAGGGCGCGCGCCTCGCACAGGAAGGTGCCTGAACCCATCATTGGATCCAATAGAGTGATTTGCGCCGTCTCTGCCGGGTTGCTGTTGCCGATGATTTCCTTTAACAGGATCGCCGCCAAAGTCTCACGCAAAGGGGCTTCACCTTTTAGTGTGGCCCAGCCGCGTTTGTGCAGATGTTCACCCGTGGAATCAAGACTGATCGTGCAGGTGTCATCATCCATGCGGATATAGATGCTGGCGCAGACTTCTTTGCCTTTAACACCTTTAAAAATTTCAGTCAGGGCGGCTTCGGCGCTTTCCTGCAGGCGCTTTTCGTTGTTCAGACGGCTTTTTTGCGCCGCCACTTCCCACTCGACATGGGCGTGAGGCAGAAAATCGATCCACGGCAGGGCTTTGAATTTTTGATAGAACTTGGGAAGATCTTTCGCTTTGAATGAAGTCATTCGCAGCAACACGCGATTGGCCGTCTTCAGGAAGAAATTCAGCTGCAGACCAATGAACAATTCTGTCTCGAATTCAAAACCGCCCTCAAGCACCGTGACTTCCGGAAACGGCAAAGAATGAGGTTTGGCATCCTTCCCCAACAGGAACGGCCAAACTTCTTTCATTTCAGCCAAAGCCAACTTTTCAAAATCCAGCGGTGTCGCAACAAAAAAACGATTCATTTTAGAATCTCCAATACGCGTCGAACAGCAGATAGTAGCCGTCTTCGGGGGCGTATTTTAGGGAGGTGATGTCGGTTGAGTTGAGCGAGAAGCTCAGATGGAACTGATCCCAGATTTTAACATAGCTGAGATAGCCCCCCACCGCTTTGGATTCGAAGTTGTACGACGGACCCAACAAAACACGGTCCCAGTTGTCGAGGATGAACTCATAACCCGTCTGGAAGGAGCTTGTTCCCAGGGACTTGATCGCAGTGGTGTTGGCGGCATCTTCAAAACTGAACAGCGCCACGGACAAAAGCGTGTGCGAGATCACACTTTCAGAAGAAATTGAATCCCAGTAGATATTTAAATTCAGCGTGGAACGATTTTCATTCGGAATGCGCGCAAAGTTCAGACCGCCGGCAAAGTTATTGGAAGCGGACTGGTAAAGGCGTGACTTGATCGTCGCATTGTAAGCCCCCAGAATGTCCGCCGGGATGATCGAAGACACCGTCAGCCACTCTTTCCAGCCATAGTTCACCTGACCGTACCAGGTGATCAGGAATTCATTCTCCCACAGGGTTTCTGCGGTCTCACCGACTGCGATACCTTGCGTGAACAAAGGCTTGTACTTGGACGAGGTTTCTTTGGTGCCTTTTTTGATGATCAGATCGGTGGTGCCCTTATAACGATTGTTTTCAGAGCTCAAATCCAGATGCATGACCTGATCGCCGATCTGGATAAAGTTCATGCGGGACTGGCGCTGAAGTTCGCAAATCAGCTCATAGGTGCCGTCTTGCTTATTCTCTATGCCGGTAATCTCGACAAAGCCCACGATGCCCACAGAAGGTGTCTGGGACTCGATGGCGACCATTTCGCCGATGTACCAGTCACTGGCCGTTGTGATCACACGCAGGGTCTTATTATCGATAAAGGAGTCAATGCGCCCGCGGGCATCAGGCAGGGGTTTGGGCATTTCCATCGCAGGTTCGCGCAGAATAATAGGAACCTCTTCATCCATCGAGGATGAAGCCTGTGCCATAAAGGACACAAAACAGATTGTAAGCACCAGAACAAGCCGCAGCATGTCCCGGAGCCTAACCTAGTTTTCGACCTTGTTCAATTGGTCCTTGAGGGTGCCGAAAAGACGGGCGATTTCCATGCGCTGAGCATCGTCAATGCCCCACATCTTTTTAAACTGGAAGCCAGCAATGCCGCCCGCCCCCGGAATTTCGCCATAGAACACCAAATGCGCAAAGCCTTCCTTGATAAGGAACTCATATGTGCCCGGATTCACCTTTTTAAAGAAGGACATGAATCTTGGCGCCGAGGCATAAACTTCGTCCACGGACAGGCCTTGGTTATGGTCCGTATCGTAAATCACCATGATGGTTTCAATGTAGTGTAAAATCGTGACCATCGTGCGCACGTTCGCGGTTTCAATCAGGCCGGCACGCTGAGTTGGCGTTACCGACGCTGCCAGCACATAATCAAAGAACTGCTTCCACTGAGCCGCATTCAAGCCGCGCACATAGTTCACCATGCCCGGCATGTTTGCGAAATACACACCGATGTGCTTGCGCAGTTGTTCGCGGAAGCAGTCTTCTTTGTAGTAGTTAAAGCCAAAGACGTCCTTTTCTTCAATCGCACACTGAGCCAGCTTCATATGATCAGACACGGCATTGGAGGTCCCGAGACCGGCCGAGAACAGCGTCGTCACAAATTCAAAGGTCTCTTTCTGGTCCATGCTGTCGTTGCCGTTACCGCTGAAGGTAAAGAAGTTCGCCTCCAGGAAACTGCGAGAACCGGAATTCGCCGAACGCGGATCAAAGGCTTTCAGATCCAGACCCAATTCCTGGAAGTCCTCATACCACGACACCAGGCCCTTTTCGCTCATCTGGGATTGACTGAGGCGGCCGCCGACATTGTCAGCATAACCCAGCATCAGCATGCGCGACAGAACACGCATCAAGTTGAACTTGGTCAAAGCCGCCCAGCTTTGTTTTGTCTGGTTGCCGGTAGCAGAAATAATCAGACGTCCATCGCCATTGAAGTTCACCATTGTCGGGTTCTTGATCAGCTCCCCGATATCAGCCCACGCGTTTTCCAGGGCTTTTTGCTCAAAGGCGTCTTCGGTCAGGCCTTTTTCAATCACATAGGTTTTATTGAACTTGTTGTAGTATTCAACCAGTTGCTTTTGCGTGACCCCGCCACCCAGTTCATCCATCGGGATGTTGTCGATAAAGCTCTGATGCAGGCGGAAGATATTCAGCTCGCGCTGGATGCTCATGATGTGCTTTTTCTCTAGCCCCAGCAAACTGCGGGAATCCGCCACGCGCGCCGGATCCAGAATCTTCATCAGCACGGCTTTGTAAGTCTTGATCAAAGACTTCGGCTGAATCATGTCCGTCGCGGAAGGCAGAATCTGGTTGATCAGATTGTCGATGTCTTCCACCGGAATGCGGCCCGAGGTCTTCATCTGGTGAGAATTCAACAACAGTCCCAGCCCTTGCGTCAGGAACTGACTGGTCTGACGGACTTTGGCGGCATTCGTGAATTCAAAGTCACCAATGACATAATGATATTTCAAAGCCAGTTCGTACAGGTCCAACAAAGTATCAAGGCTTTCACTCCACTGATACAGCCCTGCGAAGTGCGCGCGACGGCCCATCAATACGACTTTAACGGATTCCACCATCGGAACCCACTGACTGTATTTCTGGTAAGGTGCAAATGGTTCTTCACCGCGAATGAATTCAGCAAAGCCAGACAAGGCTTTTTTGGCGTCTTCGAAACTGTAATCAGACTTGGCAATCTGGGTTTTTTCAAGCAACCGCTGCAATGAACGGCGCAACTGATCCACAGCCGCGGAAATCTGTTCCCACTCGGTCTTGTCAGACTGATTTTGATTCAATAGCAATTTTACGTGCGGAGAAAGCTCGATGGATTCATCACGCAAAAGTCCCAGGATTTCCACCAGACGCACGATCTCGTCTTTGGTGATATGACTGGTGGATCCACCCAAAAGAGCACGTTTGATTTTCATCAGCTCGGCAGCAAATTCCGGGGTCACGTTGTTCTTTTTCAGGAAGTACTTGCCAAAGAACCGGCGCATTTCTTCGACGGTATAAGCATTTTCCAAAGAACCGAAAGTTTTTTTATTAAAGTAATTCAAAGCATCCGTCATGCAATCAAAGCCCTGACGAATTTCTGATTCCTTGGCCTCGCCGACCGAGAACTTTTCCAAATGCTGCGGAATCACCTGAAGACAAGCAAAACGAGTATCCGAGAACTCAATCACTTCCGGTTCAGCCTTCTTCCCGTTCAAGAAGTCACTACAACCCACAGAAGACAGACCAAAAGAAGCAACCAAAACAAAACCAACCACACGCCAAGAAATGGCCATAAAAGCCTTGTTACGAGCGTTAAAACACATAAGCGGCTCCTAACATCAAGCGGTCATTATTCTCAAACTGGGCGATATCGTTTTGATTTTCCTGGCTTGCCGGCTCGGCTTTCACCATCTGCATTTCGCCGATGAAGGACCACAGGCCCGACAGGCGGAATCTGGCGCTGACACGAATCAGGTCAAACTTGTTTTTCTCGGAATGAGTGTAGCTGACCTTGGTGATCAGCTTCTTCGTGCGTTTGAAGCTGAAGTTCCCCATCAAAGACAACTGGGTTGCCTGCTGATACGGGTACCGGGTCATCAAAGGGGCGCGGTTTTCATTGGCCAGCTCACCCTCTTCAGTGACTTTTCCTCCATAGATTTCCAGGTGCTGCAAAGCCACGCCGAAATAAGAATTAGTCCATTCAACAAACGGGCTGACCAAAACGGCGTCTTCAAATGTCGGATGAGTCCACTTATCTTCAAAGATCTCATCTTTACTTGGTTTGTCATACAGGCCGCTAATGCCCAGGCGCAGGCGGTCGGATTTGTAGCTGATATCACCACCTACCAGCGAGTGATAGAAGACCTGAGGCTGCAAGTTCACCGCACCTTTAAGCTCCGCGACATTCAGATTTCCCTCGTAACCGATAGCCAATTGATTGGATGGTTTATAGGTGTAAGCCAGCTGCCCGCGCAACCCTTGCGGATCGCCAAAGGCCAGCTTCATACCAAAAGAGTTTTGCAAGACAACTTCAGTCTCGGAAGGCTTTTCGAAAGTATAATCGATGGCTGTGGCCTCTTCCCAGATACGGATGCTCTCTGGCGGACGGCGGAACCAAGGGTTCCCCTTCACGAAGCTGCCATTTTCAATATCAAAGCTCGGCCCCTGATCCGGAATATAGATCGGTGAAGCAAACAACAATAACGTATAATACGGTTTATCGACCTGCCAGAAAATCCCGGTCAAACCCTGGCTTTCGGCATTCAGTGGATTCCATTTGAACAATGGCTCCCACACACCCAGATCCCAGCGGGCATCCAGTTCATTCCACAGCATTTTCTTGCGTCCCATATAGAAATTCTCAGTCTCACTGAGGCGTGTTTCCAGATAGAACTCGGAAATATTGAGGTAATTTAGCAACGGGGCCCCGATCGCCACCCCACCGGAAACATCCATCTTAAATGGCGCCTCGCTGAAGGTGTCGCTTTTTAACTGGGCTCCAACAAACTGATAATTGGTCTTTTCTGCGGCCTCAAAGGTCGGGCTGATGAAAGAATCCGAGAATAAACGCATCTCCGTCTGCACCTGCGCAGACGCAAAAATCGGGGTCAAAACCAACAGCATGAACCCGATCAAAGATGTGTTTAGGGCCCCCAAAACGGGGACTTGTTTGAAAGCCATGGGCCTCCCATCAATGAGCTTTACTTCAATGCCCATGCCCGGCCAAAACGCCTATAGGCGAATACCCTTTCCACCTTTTAAACAAGTGACCTTTTTCGGCGCCTTTGATAGATTAGTCCCATGTTGGTACGGGACCCTAATAGTGCTAAATTTTTAATCATTCGCTTTTCCAGCTTTGGAGATGTCGTTCAGACTTTGAGCGTTCCTTCGGCTATCAAAGAAACCTATCCGAATGCAGAGATCCACTGGGTCACCCGCAAGGACATGGCCCCTTTGCTTAAAAACCATCCCAACATCCAACGCATTTGGGAGTTTGATCGTAAGGCGGGCTTATCAGGCCTGATCAAGCTGTGCCTGCAAATGCGCAAGGAAGGCTTTACGCACATTTACGACGCCCACAACAACATGCGCTCGCGCGTGATTTCGTGGATTTTGCGTCCGCTGGGAATTCTGGGCGTGGGTCCGAAGTTCATCCGCCGTTCGATCCGCCGTTGGAAGCGTCTGCTGCTGTTTAAGTTCCGCATCAACACTTTTGAAATGCCCTTCAATGGCCAGCGCGATTTACTGGAACCACTTCAGCCTTGGGGCATTTCTCGCAAAGCCCCGGCGGCACCGCAAATTTTCCCCAGCGAAGAAAGTTTCCAGAAAGCCCGCGAAGTTCTGGGCCACTATGCCGGCTCCGTGGCATTGGCTCCGTCAGCGGCGTTCTTTTTAAAACGCTGGCCGAAAGAATACTGGCAGGAACTGATTCTGCTGTGCCCGGATCAGCGCTTTGTTCTGTTGGGTGGACCGGAAGATTCCTTTATCGAGGACATCAAAGCCGCAGCCCCTGAGCGAGTTTTAAATCTGGCGGGCAAATGCTCTTTGCAGGTCAGCTCCAGCGTTGTGGGATTGTCGGCGGCACTGATCAGCAACGACACCGGCCTTTTGCACGTCGCCGAACAACTGGGACAAAAGACCATCGCCCTGATGGGCCCGGCTCCGTTTGGCTTCCCGTCCCGCCCGTCCACGAAGATTCTTGAAATTGAACTGAAGTGCCGTCCATGCAGCAAGCACGGTCAGGGCCCTTGCGTGAACAAATTCAAATATCACCAGTGTCTGGTCGACATCACACCACAACAAGTGGCGATGGAACTAAAACAGCTGCTGCAACGGAACCAGCCATGAGCGCTTTGATTTTCTATTTCTATAAGTTCGCCATCGTCCCTCTGGCTTATTTACTTCTGCAGCTTTTGCGCCCGTTTCTGCAAGGCAAGCTGCGCGAGATGATCGAGGACAAGAACAAAGGCTTTTACAAAATCAAGATCGCCGGTAATGAAGCTGAAATTGCGAAACACCGCCCTTTCTGGATTCATGCAGCCAGTGGTGAAATCGAATACGCCCGCCCGGTAATTCGGGAACTTAAAAAACAGCATCCGAACATTCCGGTGCTGGTAACGTATTCTTCCCCATCAGCCAAAAAGATTCTGGAAAGCCTGCATGATGTGGATGTGTGGTGCGCCCTTCCCTGGGATCTGGATTTCCAGATGCAGGACTTTATCAAGCGCTGGAATCCGCGTGTTTTGCTTTTCTCGCGTACCGATGTGTGGCCCGTGCTGGTTTCTGTGACTCACAAAATGGGCATTCCGTCGGCGCTGTTTTCGGCGACCTTTGCCGATAATTCTTCCCGCCTTAAAGGGATCACCCGCTATCTGACCCGTTATTCTTTGAATCATCTTTCAGAGATTCACTGTGTGTCGGCTGAAGACATTCAGAACCTGGATACGCTGGGCCTGAAAGTCCCGATGCTGGTCAGCGGTGACACCCGCTTTGATCAGGTCTTTCACCGTCTGGAAAATCCAAAGGCGCTGAAAAACCAGCTGATCCCAAGCCCTGAAGATTTCGTCTTTATCGCCGGTTCCACCTGGGCCGAGGACGAACTGGTTCTATTGCCAGCCCTGGAAAAGATGAAGGGCATTTACATGCGTGTGATCTTAGCGCCGCATGAAACCACCCCGGCCCACATGGAACATCTGGAAAATCAGATGAAGGCTTTGGGACTTTCCTATGTTCGTTATTCCCAGGCTGAAGAATGGCCGGCAGGCAGTATTCTGCTGGTGGATCAAGTCGGCATCCTGGCAGAGCTTTACACCTGGGCGGATATCGCCTTTATCGGCGGGTCCTTCAAAAAACAGGTACACAGTGTGATGGAGGCTCTGGCGGCAGGTTTGCCAGTAATGGTGGGACCTCATCACCGCAACAATCGTGAGGCTTTGTTCTATCAGAAAAAGAACTATTCATCCGGCATGATCGTGCAGGTGGTTCATTCCTCTGCTGACGTTGCCGTGCTGCTGCAACGAATGAAAAAGCAGCAAGAACAGATTCCACATATCAAAGAAGAAATCAGATCCGAGATCGGCAAAAACCGAAACTCGACCCAACGAGTTCTGACCGCCATCGAAAAGGTTATCTCTTAAAAATCCTCGCGATTAAGGCAAAAAAAAGACCGGCCATTGCTGCCGGTCTTTTTTTTGTTTTTGAACGTCCTTTGGATCAGGGCTGTTCGATATCGATGGCTTCGAAGTCGATCGTCAGACCAACACCAGGGCCCTGATAGTCCCATTTGATACCTTCAGCCAGCAGAATGGAGCGAGTCGCCGGTTCGTAAACCCACCCGTCTGTCACGCTGTTTGGAATCACTTGCGTTCCGTACTTTACCACGATGGTTTTTTCATTCGGCGTGCGGCTTAGCTTCACAGTTCCCGCCGTACGACGAACGATATCACGGGCAAATTCAGCCAGTTTCACACCATAGT
Organism: Bdellovibrio bacteriovorus; assembly: GCF_048286975.1. Lineage (GTDB taxonomy): Bacteria > Bdellovibrionota > Bdellovibrionia > Bdellovibrionales > Bdellovibrionaceae > Bdellovibrio > Bdellovibrio bacteriovorus_H. The sequence goes on from NZ_JBLVRT010000002.1 coordinate 186,785, forward strand.
CCGTAGCACAAAGGCTTAAAACATTGGTCTGCGCCTTATCGCCATTCACAACAGATCCCAGGAACTCTTCAAGCTTCCCATCAAGATCCTCGCTGGAACGACAGGTCTGCTGTTCAGCCAGCTTGTTGATAACCCCGTAAGCAAGAACCTTGTTCGGATCACCCTTTTTGGTATTCAGGAACTGCTGGAAATCCTTTGGCGAAAACGTCGACTGCTCTTTCGCGTCGGTGATGAAAATCACCGCCAGGAAAGCATCCTGACGATAGAAACCAGCGTTGATGCCGGTTTCCAGCGGAGGACTCAAGGCCGAGATCACAGGCGAGAACATCATCTCGTTATAATCCCCGTCTGTACCCACCATGATTTTGCGCGCCAGCGTGCTCACCAGGTCCGGCGTCGTGTTTTGCACAAAGGAAGGAATCCCCACCAATTTGCCGCAGGCGTCCGGCTTGTTAGAATAGCTGCAGGACATGTCTGTCGTCAGAACACCGATGTGGTAATCCAAAATGGAGACCTTGGAAATACCGTCGGCAAAAGCCGCCGCATTACGGCTCAGATTGCTCTGAGCGTTGTCCATACTGGCTGAGTTATCAATAACGAACAGAATATCCACCTTCGGATTGAAGATGGCGAAGTCCGCCGGTTTTTCAGAGACTTCTTCTTTGTTGATTTTAGCCTTTGGCACCAGCTTTGTGGATTCGTTTCCACAAGCAGTCACCATTGCGAAGGCTAACAGCAGGCTCAAAGCCTTGATCGAAGACTTCATCCTTACTCCTTCACGCTGTCTTTAGCACAGCCTTTTTTCACATCGACTTTGAAGTTGGACAATTCGTCGAACCAGATTTCTTTGTCGTTAGCAAAGCTCATCGCGTATTTGCCAGAAGCGCCCGTGGAACCTTTTTTGGTTTCAACCGCTCCGGCGTGTTTGATGAACTTGCTGGCAGAATCCACCTGCTGGATCATCTCAACTTCCACGATGCGCAGACGCTGCATCACTTGTTTGGAGTCTTCAAGCTCCGCTTTTGCCAGTTCCTGCACACGCTGGTAACCAGCACCTTGAGTCATGTCTGCACGGGTTTTCACCTGATTTTTCAGGGTTTCAAACTGTCCTTGCAGATTTCCGAAGGTCAAGGAACGCGCATACAGTTTTTCCGCCAGATCCGCTTCCTGATTCATGTACTGATGTCTTTTCACCAGAAGGTTCAAGACCTCATCACGAGACGCCACTGACGGCAAAAGATGAGCATCTTTACCCAGTTTCGCAGTGCCCACCGGACCTTGCGCCAATGCCTTCATCAGGTTTGCCACAGCCGGTTGATGGGGATCTGCGCTGAGTTTTTCAAGTGCGACCAGATGTTCGCCGAACTGACCTTTGATGGATTTCATCGTCGCCAGAACGCCGGTATAATCACACACTTTCAAACTGGTGAAAGAGCTCAACAGGTAAGACTCAATACCCACCCAGCCTTTGAAGTGCGGGTAAGTCAAAGTCTTCGTCAAAGCCATCGCGTTTTGCGGCTCGCCTTTTCTCATGTAAGCCCAGGCCATTTCTTCCTGCGCCTGGAACCAGTAATCAGATTTCTTGGTGATCTTTTCGTAGTACTTCAAAGAGGCATCCAGGAATCCGTTTTGGTAAAGCAACCGTCCCGCCGTCAGGGTCATCAGATCCTTGTCGATCGGGTTGTTTTTGGCTTTCATCAAGTGCGCCAAAACCTGGGCGGCCTTGGAAGCATCCCCTTTGATGCCCAGATTCAGAACCAGCTGCCATTGCAGAATGTTTCTTTCTTTGGAATCAACCGGAGTCTTCTTGATCAGCTCAGTCAAAGCCGCGATGTCTTCAGTGACATAGCTTTTTTGCAGAACCACGGCCATTTCAGCCGCCTGACCGAAAACTTGAGTCCAATAAGGATTCCAAGTCACCTGAGCCATGCCCCAGACCGGATCCTTGTCGTTCAGGTTTTCCTTCCACAGACTGATCACAGTGGCGTCAATCTTTTCAGGATTGGAAATCGCCAGCAGGTTTTCAACACCTGTCAGCTTCAGACCGTTTTTATAATTCAGGAAAGCTTCCAGAGCTTTCCCGGTTTCAGTCATCTGGAAAGCGGACTGATTGAAAGCCTGGCTCCACTGGAACAGGGCTTTTTCATAGTTTTTTTCCACCAGGAACTGGAAGAAGATGTTTTGCTCGGCTGAAGACGGGTTCACCGCTTTTTTCAGCTTGGCCACTTCTTCGCTTTCCACGAATTGAGCTTGGGCAGTGCTTGTTTTGCCTTCAAGAATGCTCATCAGGTCGTCTTCTGCAAGAGCGACGCTGTTCACACCCACCAGCAAAGAAGCCACTGTCAGGGATTTGATCAACATCATAGCATCCAACCCATTTGCACAGAGGCAACGTTTGTCATCATGTTTTCTGTTTTGTCGTAGTATTCCGCTTTGTACTGCTGAGCGCGGTACTCAATACGAGTTGTCAGGTTGTTGCTTAGCCAGAAGCCAAAACCCACACCCAAAGTCGCCGCTGGAGAAGTCCCTGTGGAAAGCTCCATCTGGCCGTAACCCGCAGTCAGGTAGGTGTCGAAGTGAGCCACACCCAGTTTACCGAAGCTGAGCTTCCCTACAACCGGATACCAGTTTACCATGCCCAAAGTTTCTGATTTTGGGTACACAACCTGGGGGAACAGGTATTGTGGATCTTTCGGGTTGGCTGCTGCTGCCTGATCAGCTTTATCAACCATCGCCTTGCCTTCCGGAGTCAGGGTGTTGAAGGAATAGTTGTACTTCACACCCACACTCCAGCTTGGATTGATGTGGTAATGAGCATTCAGACCCACGTTGTTGGTTTTATTGTAGGAATCCCCGCCGAAAACGCCGGAAAATTCTGGCGCCAGCTCCACACGCTTGGTGCGGTTGATGAAGCGGTTTTGCACCACTTCATTTTCAACTTCCGGATTCAGAGCTTTGGCTTTCATGTACAAAGCCTCATTGCCACCAAAAGAATCCACTTCCTGCTCGACCTGAGCATAAGAAACGGAAGACAAAAGAAGAGCAAAGATAATGCTTACTGATTTCATGGATTAGCCGCCTTTACATTGATACGAAGAGTGTGAGTGTTGGTTGCGGTTTGGATGGAGCGTGGAGAAACACTTTCCACCTTGATATTCACAGTCAAAGTTTTTGCCGCAGTGGTCGCATCTGTTTTAATCAGACCAGCGCAATCCAACTGAGAGCTGGTACCATAGGCCTTTTTACAGACCAAAGAGCTGCCGGGCAATGCTGCTGCCACATCATCCATGGAAACCAAGCGGATGTTGGCAAAGTTAGACGGATCATAGATCGAGAACGCCACCTGAACGGATTCACCCGCCGTGATATTCGGGACGTTTTCCATCGTCATTTTTGTTGGACGCAAACGCGGTTCAACAGTCACTTCGCGCTTGTAGAAGTCTGAAACCACACCGTGTTTTGAAACCGCAGCCAGAGCGAAGCAGTAAGTGCCATAAGCCAGGGTGTCAGCGTTGTTCAGATTCACAACCACTGTGCCGGTGTATTTGCCCGTGGAGCCGGCCACATCCTTGATATTTTTCACTTCAACAAAGTGAGAAATGGAATCAGAGGAATAGCTGGCTACACAGTCACGCACCTGAACAGACACGTTTTCTTTGGCATAAGCATCGATATCTTCCAAAGTCACAGTCATCTCGTAGGATTTTCCTGTGATCAAAACACCGGAGCTGCCTTCAATCGTGTTTACGATCGGTTTGGTGTAAGTGTTTTCAATGAAGAAACGAACTTCATGATTTCTAACTGAAACGGTCGGATGAGCCGGAGTGGACTCTGTCGCCAGAACCACTTTAAGGCTCATCGCCAGGTTTGGCAGGCTGCCCAGCAAAGCTTTTGACGGAGTCCAGATGAACTCCCCTGTAGCTTCATCAAACTTCGCCCCCGGGAAGTCCGCCAGATTCAGCACGATCATTTTAAAGGTCACGCCCGGAATCATCACGCGGCCGCCGACTTTGAACTGAACTTCAGAGCCCACACGAGCGTTCACACGCTCTGGAGCATCCACCAAAAGACCATCCTGCGGGATTGGCTTTTCCGGTACTGGTTTATTTGTATCCGGCAGGTGTCCGTTACGAACCTGATCGGAAGCATTTGCCAATGGATCCTGCTGCATTTCGCAAGCAGTAAGGAACAAAACGCTGGTCAATAGTGCCAACAATACTTTCATTTTTTACCCCTGACCTTGTCTGCGCAAAACGAATGGATAAGTTACTTTTACATCCACGCCCCCTTGAGGCAGTGGGAACTTCCAGGTTTTCAAACGCATGGTAATACAATCTTCAACACCCTTGTTCGCCATGGAAGAGCTTTCCACGGACGCGGACTTGACCAAACCGTTGCCGCCGATGGTAAAGCCCATCGCCACACGACCACTCAAGCTTGGAGTCCCCTGCAGGGCCTGCTCGTAACAAAAACGAACCTGACCCAGGTTGCGACGAATGACTTCATCAATCGCAGAACGATCCAGACCTTGAGCCACTTCAGCTTCTGCACCCAATGGAACCGGAGCACCGCCCGCAGAACCCACCAGGGACAAGCTGCCGTAACCCGCCTGACCGCCGCCTTTACCTTTGGTGCCGTAACCGCCACCACCGGCAATGTTAGCTCCAGGTCCCAATGGAGCAGATGTGATGCCTTTACCGTACAAAGACGTCTGTACACCACCGCTGCCGCCCGTGCCACCCAAGCCGACACCGGCTGTGGTGTTCACTGCACCCAGATTCAAACCACCACGCTGTTTGCCGGAACGCAGGCTGCCCAGGGCAGACAAAGCACCGGAACGTTTCACCAGTTCCGCACGTTTCACCGGCATTTTAGTTGCCGTTGGGTCCGCCATCATATTCGTGGTCGGAGCCACCGTGCGCTTGTGCTGTTCTTTGGCCTGAACGATCTTCACGACTTCCTGTTTTAGTTGCTCAGTCACCTTCGCGTTCTCTTTTGGAGCCAGCTTGAAGATGGAAAGAAGCAACAACAAGATGGCAATAGCCATCATCACGGAAGCTTTAAGATCTTTTTTATCATCAGTACGAACCAGCAAATCAGCAGGAACTGCTTTGACTTCCTTCACCAGTCGCATCGAGCCGAATTTACCCAGCTGGACTTTCTGGTCTTTCATTTCGTCAAAATCAAGATCCGCAATAACAGAGAATTTGATTTTGTTTTTGTCCAAAGCTGCTGTGTTCGTCACAACTTCCAGTCGTTTGGTGTCAAAGCGCTGGATCACCTGCGCCTTTTTCTCCGTCACCGGAATCTGGCGGGTCACATTGCCCAAATTGTCTTCAATAACCAGTCTTAAACTCATGGATTTTTCACCTCGCCAAGGGTCGCAGATTGTTTCATGCGATCCTTGAAGTCTGCTCTGACACCGATAAGGCTGTTCAGAACTTTGTCTTCTTCCACCGTGGTAACGGCTTCATCAGAAAAGTGATACTGACCGCTGACCAGAAGGTCTTCGAAGTTCACGTCCTGATTCTTTTTTGCCGGAGCTGTTTTTTCAGGAGCCGCCTGGACGGAGCCTGCCATCACAAGCATCATCAATACGTATTTCATCATTGCTGCTTCTCCTTCAATTCGGTGTCTTTCTTAGCCAGTGTTGCCAGACGACCTTCCAGGTATTCCACCATGGATTTGCGCTGGGCTTTCTTCTCAAGAACCAGAGCCTCTTCGATGGCGCTGGCCATGAATGGATTCTGCTTCAAATGAGTGCGGGCTTTTTCAAGCTCGACCAGAGTTGGTTTTGTTTGTGCGGACTCTTCCGCCTTGATTTGCGCTACCGCCGCAGTCCAAGTGGCTTTTTGAGCCTCTGGCGCAATCGCGGCCACCGCCTCCACTTCCTGGGAAGTGTACTGAGCCCACTCGGTGTTCTGAGTGGCAAAGGCTTTGTAAGATTCCAAAGCGCCGGTTTGTGCCCAGAATTCTTTGACTTTGGTTTCAGCCATCATCGCCGTGTTCTGATTCGGAGCCACTTGCTGAGACAGGATCGTCAGATATTCGTTTTCCTGTTCCGGCGTCAGACCGGAAGGCATTGGCAAAGACAGAGCTTCATTATAGAAGCGCGTGTTTTCCCTGGCCACCAGATCCAGAGCCAGCAACTGGGAAGACCAGTCCCCGGTGTTGATCGCGCGGTTTGCCAGAGCTTCCGCTTTTTCAAGCAGCTTCACACGGGCTTTTAATCCTTGTGCGATCGTGTTCTGGTTTTTGGTGTCGATCGTGTGCGCAGCCAACGGAGCACTCAATGCTTTCAAATCCGCCAGGAAGACGATCTTTTCGATCATCACAAACGCATCCTGTTTGGAAGTGCCTTTTTCCTTCAACGCCAGATCCAGAGCTTTGCGATCTTTGGTGCGACCGTAAACTTCCAAAGCGGCACGGGCATAAAGACCGTTGTTGCTTTTAAAGTACATTTTGTAAGTCTCAAGATCCTTTACCGGATTTTTCGACAAACGAATCAACTGGGACGCGATCAAAGGCTTTTTACTGTCGTCTTTGGATTGCTTCAGATACTGAGCGTAGTACTGCTGAGGATCTTTTTCCGCCAGCTCAGAATACATCGCAAGCTTCAGGACCTTGTCATCCGCAGACAAACCGGCAAAATTCATTTGCTCTGCTGTTTTCAAAGCAGTCGCAAAATCCAGTTCCAGTTCTGCGAACCAGACTTTGCGACCCAGCGCAAACTCACGCTCTTCCGACGTCAAAGTCTTTTCACGCAACAGATCCTCGATGGCCACGCGGGCTTCGGTGATCTTGTTCAGTTTTTCGCTCAAAAGAATTTTATTCTTCAGGTAAACCTTGCGGTCTTCAGCTCTTGCCGAAGCCGCATGGAAAGAACCCAATGCAGCCAAGGCTTGTTCAGGCTGGCTTTCCGCCAGTTTCGCCGACTGAGTCAGGATGGACTTTTGCTGGATCTGCTGGAAGTCGGCTTTCTTGTCAGCAAACTTGCCCGCGTATTCTGCGGACCACGCCATGATACGTGCGTCGTCTTTCAGCAATGCCAAAGCATCCAGTGAAAGTTCCGCGGCTTGCGTGCGAATCGCAGCACTGCCCTGCGGGTTCAAAGCCAGTTGTTTCAACTGGTCCGCCGCAACGGCATAGTCGCCTTTTTGATAGATTGCATAGGTCTTCTGATATTGAACATCGAAGGACTTCTGTTTCAGAACCGAGCTCTGAAGATAGTCATCCTGAGCCGCAACTAACAGACTTGCATCTTTGGATTTTTCAGCATTTTCGATGCCCAAAAGCAGGTTCTTCTCAAGTTTTTCAGCTTGGGATTTTTTTGCCGCCGCATCTTTTTCAACATTGTATTTAGCCAGGATCACTTTATTCGCCAAAGCCGTCCACTGGGAGGCTAAAGCATAATTACCCGCCGTTGCAGCCGCCTGAGCGCCCCACACATACATGTCTTCATCTTCAGCAAACACCTGGAAATATTCCTGGTACGCTGTCAGAAGCTCTGCACTTGGTTTGCTGTTTTCCAGACGGTTCCAGCCCACGATGAACTGACGAAGGCCTTTTGCAGATTCTTCGCAGGTCGCAGTCGTACAATCCGTGGCACCCCAAAGACCCAAAGCAGTCTGATAGGATTTTGCCGCAGCTTGAGTGTTTTTAAGATCAAAGTTCAACTGCGCCATACGCACCTGGGCTTCCAGACGCATTTTTGGATCGCTTTGTTTTTGATAGACATAGTCCCAGGTTTTCAAAGCCTGATCTTTTTGTCCCAGACGCAAGCCTTCGCGGGCCAGCATCGTCACCTGTTGCAGTTTGAACTGTTCCGGAGAAAGGCTGTACAGAGTTTCTGCATCGCCATCCTTGATTCCGCGCGCGGCCATGAAGGTCGCCATATCGCGGGAAACTTCTTCCAGGAACTGCACATCCGCCACACCACGGGACGCCGCCATGCGGGACTGCAATTTCGGATTCTTCAGAATAACCTGAAGCTGGGCGATAGAGGCATCCATATTCCCCTGACGGAAAGAGCACCAAGCGCGACGGTAAGCCGCCAACCCCTGAGAGCTCGCCCCTTCCGTTGCCAGAACCTTGTCGTACAGACCTGCGGCTTTCGCAAAGTCAGACTGACGGAAAGCCATTTCCGCCAAAGACAGATTGGCTTCAGCCATCTCGATGGGCGTGGTCATGCCACCATTGGCAAGCATGGCCTGATAGCTTTTTTCCGCAAGGTCATTACGGCCTTGAAGCTCGTAAAGATGGCCCATCTGCAAGTGAACCTTCGCCACAGACGTGGGAGGAACTTTGCTGAGAGCTTCAGTATAATAAGTCAGTGCTTTATCACGATCTTTTGCACCCGCAGTGCAAACCGTGCAGCCGTCGGCCAGTTCTTTCATGGAAAGCTGGCGACTGCGTTCAGCGTGAAGATCCGCCAGTCGCAAAAGCACAGCGGCTCGGGCCGGATCTGCCGGCGCCAAGCCCAGTTGCACCTGAGTCAGTTTTTGGATCAGAAGGTCTTGAGTCGACCCTGAGGCCATGGCGTGAGGGGCCGCAGCCACTCCCATTGTCATGGAGAAAATTAAAAGTCCTTTTTTCATTGTCGAGACCCCCTCTGTCTCTAAACTACTTTGGCAGATTTTACTTCATTACGACGGCAAACTTGATATCGCTGTAGCCCGCCTGATTCATCCCCAGAATAATCTGGTTCAGGAAGTCGTACTTCACACGACGATCCGCCTGGATGGTCGCGGTTCCCGGGAACTCCGTATTCGGATGCAGCTCCTGGTACTTTTTGCGGATTTCAAGCAGCTCGGCGGTGATCGTGTTGGCATTCACCAGTTTATCTTCGACGAAGATTTTGCCGTCTTCGACTTTGATAACCGGATTTCTTTCCAGTACGTCTGCCATGTGTGCTTTGGGAAGTTCCTGCCCCTTGCCAATCATCAGAATGTCGCCTGTGCTGGAGAAATTCATCAAAAGGAAGATCACAAGAATAGAGAAAGCATCAATCAGTGCGGTCAACAATAGATCCGCAGCGATCTGCCTTTTCATTTTGGCGCCGCGCGGACTGATCGTGGATTGCCCCTCGATCATCCCGGTCAGCACTGAATGTTTTAAAATTCCATCAGTAACCACAAAACCCCCACTATAATGGAGAAACGCCAAGATCTGTCATGCCGGTTTTCTTAAGCTTGTCCATCACGTCGATGATTTCCTCATACGCGGTGGATGCTGTCGGCTGAATCAGTCCTGTGTTCAAAGATGGCTCGACCTGTTTTAAGTTGGTCAAAGCCTTTTCCAACCCTGCCCAGTTCACTTGTTTGCCCTCGTGAGCAACGCGAAACTTGCGCAAAGACGCCGGCACCAGAGAGCTTTGCTGCACCTCCAGATCCAGATCTCCGGTAGCGGTCATGCGAATCCAGACCAGGGGACTTTTTTTCGTGTCCTCCTGAGCCTGCCCGCCAACCGCCTGTTTCACGTTCATCGATCCGACATTCAACCACACAGCGGTGATCAAAAGGAAACAGATCGATACCGACAGCAAGTCGATGAACGGAATAAGGTTGACCTCAAAATCCAGATGCTTTTTGGAGTGTTTCATAGAACCCCCTTAAAAATTAAGCATCCAGCTCAGCAGCGCGCTCGGATTTGGAAGTTTTGATGTTGTAGGAAGTCATTGGCTCGTAAGAGTAGCTCAACCAGTTATAAACTTTCAAACCAGCTTGATTCAGGTCTTCTGCCAGACGATTCGCACGGTTCTGAAGGATTGCGTAAGCAACCAGAGCCGGGATCGCGGTGATCAGACCGTAAGCTGTCGCATTCATCGCCTCAGAGATACCCGCAGAAAGCAAAGATGCTTTTTCAGCAGGATTTGCAAACGCCACGGCCGCGAAAGATGCGATCATACCAGAGATCGTACCCAACAAACCCGTCAAGGTCGCCACGTTACCGAACATAGTCAGGAAGCCTGTGCGGTGATCCAAAGCTGCGTTTTCCTGAATTAGAACTTCATCCATTTTACCTTGGATTTCCTCTTTACCACCCAGGTTGCGAGCCGCAGTTGCMCCCGCTGCAATTGCGCGAGCCACTGGATTTGTCGCCATAGCCGCTTGGGACTTGGAAATCACGGCATCCATTTCACCGCGACGGATGGACTCTTCAAAGCCCATTGCAAAGTCAAATTGAGTGATTTTACGACGAACGAACAAAGCGTAAGCTCTTTCGATCATGATTGCGATAGATGCGACTTGAATAAGCAAGATTGGCCACATCCAGAAACCACCGTGTTCGAATGCTACAGCCATTTTTGTCAGAAACTCCATTGTTACCCCCTCATTAATGTAACATTTCAATTACAGACCATGGTCCAGCAAATCGTAAAGAGACAAATGCAAGATGACACAACACAATATTATTTTTAGGTCAGGGAATAGTTGGCGAAACGAACGAATTACTCCTCCAAGCAAATCGTAATTCCTCTTACTGTACAAACAAGTTTCTCGAATGAAAAATTGCTTTTATGCAGTTTCCGATTTCACGCTTCTCCACCCCCACTGCCCTCGCCACACATGGCGGAACAAAATTATTTTTATGTTGGTGCATATTATAGATATAAATCCATGACACACCGTTTCGATGCAAAGCCTCATGCATTGACCCCTCAAGCACACAGGCAGAAGTTCTGTCGCACCGTCTGAACTGTCCGGGAGTTTTTTAGTGTATTCAAATGAATTGAAGCAACGTCGTCGCATTCTGCTGATCTGTGTTTTGAGCTGTCTAGTGGCTATCGCCAGTGTTCTGGTGGCAAAGCTGCTGCTTTTGGGAATTGCCCTGTTCACCAATCTTTTTTATTTCCAAACATTCTCTGTGGCAGAAAGCAATCCCGCAGACAACACCCTGGGAGCCTGGGCTGTCGTGGTGCCGGTCATCGGTGGTTTGATTGTTGGAGCCATGGCAAGATTTGGATCTGCCAGCATTCGTGGTCACGGAATCCCTGAAGCGATGGAAAATATCCTGCAAAAAGAAAGTCGCATCCCCCGTCGCATCACATTCCTAAAGCCCCTGTCATCAGCCATCGCCATTGGTTCGGGCGGCCCCTTCGGCGCCGAAGGCCCGATCATCGCCACTGGCGGCGCCTTGGGGTCCTGGCTGGGACAGATTGTGCCCGTCAGTGCCTATGAAAGAAAAATCATTCTGGCTTCCGGCGCGGCAGCAGGCATGACTGCGATCTTTGGCACACCATTGTCGGCGGTCTTGCTGGCCATCGAGCTGCTCCTTTTTGAATACCGTCCCAAATCTTTTGTTCCCGTGGCGCTGGCAACAGCCGTGGCGGCGACATTGCGTTCGGCCTTTATGCACACGGAAGCTTTCTTCACCATGCCGCCTATTCAGGCTCCTGACATGACCGGGCTGCTGACGTATCTGGTGTTTGGCGCTGTCATGGGATTACTGGCGGTCGTTGTCACGAAATCCATTTACTGGGTGGAAGACCACTTTGAAAAAATCCCCCTTCACTGGATGTGGTGGCCCGCACTGGGTGGCCTTGCTGTGGGCATTATCGGCCTGATTGAGCCACGCTCCTTGGGTGTGGGCTATGGCAATATATCACTGAGTCTTGCTGGCAGTCTTACCGTCGGCGCCGCAGTAAGCATCTTCGTATGGAAGTTCCTGGCCTGGGCCATTGCGCTGGGAAGCGGAACGTCCGGCGGGACCCTGGCGCCACTACTGACATTGGGCGCCGCTTTCGGATTTATCATTGGAACGCTGCTGGCACGATTTGCCCCGGAACTGCACACTGATGTAAACACCATGGCCCTGATCGGAATGGCCGCCCTGTTTGCGGGATCTTCACGAGCACTCTTGGCATCCGTACTGTTTGCTCTGGAAGGGACCAAACAACCCGTGGGCCTGGTTCCTTTGTTGGGGTGCTGTTGTATTGCTTATTTGATTTCAACCGTGATTATGAAAAACTCTATCATGACTGAAAAAATCGCACGCCGGGGCCTGAAGGTTCCCCATGAATACTACGGAGGATCCCACTCATGAGTCAGCAACGCATTCAAGCCACTGCCGGCAGCGATCATGTCGAGTACGGCACCGCCGACATCCGCTCGTATTCCCCGCGTGAGGTTCTGATCAAGTCATTGCAAAAGCTGGGAATGTTCTGGGGCCTGGCGATTTTCAGTATTCTGCTTCCAGTGGTGCACTTTGTTCTGACGCCGTTATTTTTTATTCTGGGAATCTATCTGTCCGTGCGCGCGCGTAAATTCCGTCACGAGATCTTGTCGGGCTCGATCCACTGCCCGCACTGCAAGACGCCAGTGACAATTGGCAAAGCCGCTTTTTTTGAGGAACACACGGAAATCTGCCAGAACTGCGCATCGGTTGTCCGTATTTCAATACCTGAAGCCTAGCTGGCCATAAATCGTCACTGGCATTATAAAAATTCACCTTGCTGAATTTTCACGGGCACCATGAGGGCGACTTTGATAGATTTTGCCCTTATGGCAAAAATCCTGATCGCCCTTATCATCAGCCTTTCTTCAGTTGCGCAAGCCGCAGACCCACTCTGCTATCAAAAAGAGCGCAACCCGAACACCCGTCAGGCCTTTGCCAGCGCTGATGAATACGATGCCTTCCGTGGTGACTGGGCTGACCAGAATCCTGGCACTGGAAATCCATTTTCTTTGATCAAGGCTTACAACGTTTACAAGAGTGAAAAAACCAAGGCCGAAAAGATGGGCACAGACAAACTGGCTCATTGTTACATTGGTTGTCGCATTTCTCAGGAAACCAACTATCACACGGCTGACTATGTGGGCTGGTTGAAAGAAGATCGCGACATCACCGACTGTAACTACAACACCCGCTTTGATGAAGACGACTATAAGGCCACTGCTCGTGGTGCCCAGTTTGGCGAATCTGCCCGAGACGCTGCCGCCTGCGAAAGCTCTTGCAAACAGGTCTATAAATAAACTGTCTCAATTCTGAAATTAAGAACTTCCTTCTAAATCGACCTCTTACTGCCCCCATTGGGGATTGTGAGCCCTTGTTGGCTTTTTTACCTGGCTGTGACAATTGAGGGCACACTGTCCAAGGCCTTTCTATTAAGTCTTATATCTTTGAAATGGTAACGCCAAACCCGCGCACGGAACTTGAAATGATGTGGGTAGGAATATGGGGTTGGCATGAAAAGAACTGCATTATCAACACTTTGTCTCATTCTGATACTGACGGCGCAAAGCTATGCGCAAAGTCAGATCAGCGCAGCTATGCCTGAGACCAAAGAAAGCAGCCGCTTCGATGCCGAGTGGAGACTGCGCCTTGCAGGCTCTGACGTGCACGATGAGCGCAGCCAATCCAAAGTCGTTGATATCCGTACAGATATCAAAGCCAAATACCTTCTAAGCCGTTCCTTGCAGTTGGACATCCAGCCTTCTTTGCGCCTGCAATCAGGCCAAACCCAGAGCGTGGATGGTGCCGACAGAGCTGAAAACAAGATCATCCTGAACCAGGCGGCAGCTCATTATCTGCCATTCTCGGCGTTGCGCCTGTCAGCGGGTGCCTTGAATCAGCGCCACATGCATACAAATCTATTGGTGGATGGCATTGCCTTCCCCGCAGCTCGCCTGGAAGCCCTGATGAAAGCGGGCCTGACTAAAACAAGCCTTTCTGTGGAATCCGCAATCCCGACTTCAACTTCTTTGAGCACGAACACCAAAGAACTTGAAAAGACTCCGTCCTTGAACACAGCAGCCCTAAAATTCCAGATGCAGGCCGCCCAGAACCTTTTCTGGAAGTCCTCTGTTGGTTATTTCATGTATAACAACCTGCCGTCTGCGGTGGCACAGCAGTCCAATCTGTTGGGGAACGAAGTTGAAAAGCTTTCTGAAGCCCAGTACGCATTCATGTATAAATACGAAGGCATTGAGGCCGCGGCTGAATTTGAATTCCCGGTGTTTTCACTGTTTGATTTCAGAGCTGGTGGCGAGTACTTGCAAAACACCAAAGCTCCATCCGACCAGAACACAGCAACCCGTTACTTTGCCGCGGGTGAGTTCCACTTTGGCAAAAACACGGACCTGGTCATTGAAGGCAGCTATTTCTCCATCGCTCCGGAAGCAGCGGTGGCTTACTTTAACGCTGGTGGTTTTGAAACCAACCGCGTGGGCTATTCCGCCGAAAGCTACCTGTCCTTTAAAAAGGAAGGTTTCAATATCGGCGTGAAATACACGGATTCTGAAGTGATGTTTAATCGCGACCCCCAATCCCGCGAGAAGACTTTGATGATCAAGCTGGAGACTTTCTATGCAAACATCTAAACTGACAATCCTTAAAGCCATCTTAAGTCTTTACGCTTTGTCACTGGCAGGATGTAATCTTCCTTCTCCGCAGGACAAAGAAAGCACGGGCACAGGGGCTGCGACTTTCACCGCGCAACCAATGGCTGACAAATCCAAAGCTTTGGAAGTCAGTGTTCAGGGTGACTTTGCCCTGCCGTCCTCTAAAGTTTTCAATCTTCAGGCATGTATCAAAGACGTTGCATACGACAAGGTCGTGGCGGGTCATGATTTYATGGTGGAAGAAACACAGCAGAAAGTTACAACTGACAAAGCCGGCTGCCTGACTTGGGCTGAGCGCGTGAGCTTTAACTTCCTGGCAGAATCCCAGTACATCCGCATCGAAAGAACCATCAAAGGCACGGGCGTTCACCGCGGTTCTCAAAAAGTGGCTTATGCGATCAACCCTTGGTCCCATGGCGAAACTTTAACTCCGGTTTTGAATCCGGATGATGGCAACAACATCCCTCGGCTGGTGGACAACCAGGAACAAGGCAAACTGGCTTTGAAAGGCCTTTCTGCTGACAACGCTCAAGCCACTCGCCCTTTGTGGGTGGAAGATGGTCGTCTGTTCGTAACAGAACAGAAAATGACTACCGATGGCGTGACCCTGCTGGTGGAAATGCGCCCGAATCCATCCATTCAACTGACCAAAATGAACGACGAAATGTTCCTGCGCGCCCTGACGGCGGGATCTTTCAAAGCGCGCATGAAGCTGATCCATATCTATCAGCACGACAACCAGGAAATCCGCCGCCAGATGTCTGAGACTCCGATGATGGACGTCAAAATGGAAAACGGTTCTTTGGCGATCAAATCCCCGATGCATCTTCCAGCCTTGCCTACTCGCGGTCAAATCATGCTGGGTCTGGAGCTTTCTCCGGTGAACGGTCCCCAGGGCCTGACGGCATTTGATGGCGTTTACTTCCTGGGTGAATACGATCAGATCAAAGGGTCTTCTTTCCTGAAACTGAACACGATTGTGGCTCAAACCAAGGGCTTCAAGATCAGCAACTATGTAAATGCACAGATGCAGGAAGTGGCGCAGGTCACACCGGCTGGCAAAATGAACGAAGACACTTACCAGAAACCAAAAATTGAAGTGTCCCAATTGGAATTCCGTTTTATCCGCGTGGGTTCTGAAACGACGTCCACTCGTGAAGTGTTCTATAATATCAAGGCCTGCGTAAGAAACGGTCTGGATCAGAAGAACACGCGCGCTCACACATTCAAAGTCACTAAGTTCCGTCAAAACGAGGCAGAGACTTCTTCTTCTGTGTCCTTGAAGACTGACAACAACTCATGCCTAAGCTGGGATGAGAGCATTTCCTTCAAGTACTTCGATTGCCAGCGCTATTTGAAGGGTTATGTTCAGATCGAAAACGAAGACCTGGGCATGAAGGAAAAACTGGAAATCATCGTGAACCCATGGGAATCCTGGGGTCAGGTGGCTCGTGACATGCGCTATGTGGATCCAACTGAAAAGCTGATCTTGAGCTGCGAAAAAGAAAGCCGCCCACGCACGCAAATCCTGCTGGACAGCTTCAGCTACAACACTTTGTCTTACAACTATAACGTGGATGCACAACTGAACCTGACTGTGACCAAGAAAATCCAGTTCAAGATGGACCCTCGCCTTTTGATCTATTCAAGCTTGGCCAACGGCCGCGCGGAAGCTCAGAAACTGCGTGACGGTGTTTACCTGATGAAACTGGCGATCGTGCAAAACCGCGACTATGACCAGAAGAACACTTATGTTACATCCGCAGACCGTTTCGTAAACGTGATGAACGGCCTGATCAACACCGACGTGACTTTCCAAACTCAGGATCTTAAAGCCCTGGGTAACCGCAACAACATCCTGGTGGAACTGCACCCGGTGGATGAATCCAAGGTTGTGGTTGAAAAAGGCGAAGTACGCCTGAAAGACGCTTCCCAGCACGTGGACACTGCGATTGATGCGGGTTCTGTGTTGGAAAATCCAACCTTCATTGGTCCGATCACTTTGAACATTGATGAAACCACCCGTCCGCTTCGTATCATGGACCCGGCAGCGATCAGCACTTACCTGTTGAAGGGTAAAGGCGAAAACAACACGTCTGAAAAGAATGTGGTGGCTCGCATCGTGGCGGAAGGTTTGAAAGTAAAAGCAGAAATCACCAGCAACATTAAAAACCGTTCTCAGGCGGCTCACTTTGCCAAAGAAAACAACCTGGATCTGCTGGCTTTGCCAAGCCTTGAAAAAGAACAGCCGCTGGTGAAAGCGCTGGTGGGCTCCACCAATCTGGCGGACCGCCTGATTGTGACGAAGTCTGATTTGTATTCCCTGGTTTCCACTGGCAAGTTGTCCAACGAAGCAGCACAAAGAATGTGTGCTTTCTGGGCCAGCGATTACATGAGAAAAATGTACGCTGCCAAAGGTGGTGCGATCATGCCTAATATCGCTCCGGCATTTGGTATGGATTGCTTCCACGCAGTTAAAAAAGACGCTTCCAAGTTCTTCATGGTTGAAAAACAGATGCTGATCAAAGAAGTCGGCAACACTCAATACCTGAAGGGTCTGAATCAGGGGCTGACTGTGGGCACAAGTTTCTCTTTGAGCGCTTCCCACTCTAAATCCGTGACGACTTCCACAAGTGTGTCTGCAAAGATTGGTTTGTCCAAGAAGTTCATGGATCTTTTGTCTGTCAGCGCGGACCTGGGATACACCATGTCCTGGGCCACTACAGACGCGAAAGCTTCCAGCAACTCGATTTCTGTGAATGGTTCCACTTCCATGACGGTTCAACAAAGCCAGATGAAGATTCGCGTGAACAAATACGAACAGTGTGCAATCGTGCGTCTGAACCCGACTTTGTTCATCAAGGACACCAAATCCTGGTTCGGCCGCAAGGACTATCTGATGGTTCTGAACTCACAACTGACTGAGGCTGAAAAAGCGGCGGCAGTCACTCGTGGTATCATGGTGTGTGACGGTGTGACTCACACTGAGCCAATGGACATCACCGAGAACTATTACCTGATCGCTCAGGAAACCAGCAGCTCTCAGATGCAGGACAGTGGGGATTCCCGCAACCGCAACTTCTTTATCGCGCTTAGATCGACGCAAGACTTCAACCGCTTCGTGATCGCCATGCGCGGGAACGCTGGTATGCCACAGGGGGCGGAAAAAGACGAAGATCCTCAGGTTCAGGCCACCAAGATGATGGAGCAGCTGTTCCAGATGCCTGCTCCAAGCTATCCGGGCATGTACCTGGTGAAATAGTCTCAAATCGGGAATTCCCCCACGACTGCTTTGCCGTCTTAGGGAATTCCTTTTATCCTGAAATCATGAAAATACTTTTGTTCGCTGGTATGTTTTTGTCGGCAGTGCCCGCGATAGCTTCTCAGGAACTGTCGCAGCTGATTGCCTGCCACGAGGCTTTGGATGGAAAATCCGAAGCCCGCACCTTTAAGCTCGAAGTCACCTCAAGCACCCCTTTTACGCTTGTTTCCGGAAAGAAGATCTATTTCATCACCAGCGATTCTGTCAGTGTTCTGGATCATAAATACGCCAACCAAAGCCTGACCGTAAAATTGGAAGAAAAAGGCCAGCCGTTCTATCGCACGATCAACTTCCAAAAAGACGGCACTGTGGGCAACGTTTCTTTCGAAGATGCTCCCCGCGAAGCCAAGGCCCAGGCAGTTACCCCAAGAGCCCAGCTGGATCCCGATTCCATTGCATTGATCAAAAAAGAGCTTTTACGTCAGATGAACAGCGTCACTGGCGAATACCAAAACAAATACGATCCGGAAGACACCCTGCACGCTCTGAACATCTGCCGTCAGGTGGAATCCAAAGAGCTGGCAGCCAGCATCGACAAACAGAGTGCCTTTTATGAAAAGCTGCTGCATCGAAAGGCTTCGTACAAATACCAAAAAGCCAAAGCCGGCCACAAATAAAAAAACCCGCGAAGTTCGCGGGTTTTTTTATTTTCGGACTTTTCAAATTACAGACTCAATTTCATTTCCTGCGCGGTCTTGCCAGCTTCATCCACCAGTTTCAGGTGAACTGTTTTGGCTTTCCAGTCCCATTCCAGCAAACCGAAGTTAAAGGCTTCCAGGGCACCACCCACATAGTGGAAGTCTTTTTCACGCGGGCTGGTTTCACCGTTCATTGGGCCCACGGTCAGGTCATACAGCGGGCCATAACCTTCCAGCAGATCCACTTTACCGACAGAGCCAAAGCCACGATTGCCGCTGACGATCACCACTTTTTTGGCGTTGGTGGCGCGCAAGGTATCAAAGAACTTCTGACGATCCAATGGGAACAAGCCCCAGCGTTCCTGGCCGCCGGTGTTGGCTGCCATCTGAAGTGGTGACACGATCACGCGGTATTCAGCTTCTTTGCGAAGCTCGCTTTCAAGCCAGCTCCACTGCCCGGTTCCCAACAAAGAATCTGAACGGTTCCAGTTTTTCTTAAACACACCATCCACGCCGGTGTCCAGCCATGGAGTCGCATAGAAACGCGTGTCCAGCATGATGATCTGCACGCGCTGACCTGGGGTGCCCAGAATCACCGAGTGCTCAACACCCTTGGCGGATTTAGGCTGAAGTTTCGGGATATAGCTCCAATAGTTCAGGAAAGCTTCGCGGCTTTCGTATTTGCCTTCAAAGCCCGAGTCCCCGTGACGAAGACCGAAATCCAGTCCGTCCCACACCGCCATGAAGGGAGCTTTGCCACGCAGTTGACGATAACCTTCGATTTGATCCAGCTTTTTGTACTGAGCACCCAGTGGTTTTTCGTCATAGCGAACCGCACTGACGCTGTTGCCGGTAAAGACCACAACATCCGGATTTTTGGCAGAAACCTGCTGCCACAGATTTTGCTCCTGATCCTGATGGGCGCAACAGACAAAGGCCACGCGCTGAATCTTTTTGACTGATTTCAGATCTTTTTGCGGGATCTCCGACTGATAGTTGTTTTCCGCCTGCATGCGCATCATTTTTAAAGTCAAAGACTCCGGCGCCTGGCTTTTTTCAGCACAAGACGTTGCAAGAAGAGTGGCCAAAGCCAACAAGGACACACGGGCAGAAAATGAAGTCAGAGTCATGATGCAGATCCTTCCTGATGTTCACACAACAAAATCATGAGATTTTATTCTATATCACCATGGGGATCTGTCACTGAGAACTCGAAAACACCAGACCTACTTCTGGAGATAGGCTTCTTTTAAAAACTCAAGACTGCGGACACCAAACCAGGAATAAGACTCCCCGTTGACGATCGCGCCATCAATATCCAGCGCTTTCAGATCCGCGATCTTTTTTTGGAACGGGAACGGTTCAGACGAAAACAAATAGAAGGCATTGCCGAAGTCTTCCAGCTCAACCACCGGATACTTTTCGCCCTCGGGGAATGCCGCCACTTTGGCTCCCAGTTTTTCCAGCACCGAGCCGATATAAGTCTCTCGGCTGACACTCATCCAGGGTTTCTTCCAGATCAGATAAAGGACTTCGTCATAGTTTTTTCCCGGCGGGCGCACCCACTCCAAAAAGCCCGGGATCTTTTGCATGTCCCACTTCAATGGCGGCGCCTCGATCAGATCCAAAGCTTCAACGGACATTTCCATCAACTGCGGATTTTCAAAGTGCTCCCCCAAGCGGGCCAGTTCTTTTTGCAGGGATTCCAGCGAATGCACATGGGTCGCCAGATAAGGCACAGGGCATTCTTCGGCCATTTCCAGGGGGTTTTCTTCCTGATCCAGCAGCACCAGGTCAGGCTTCAGATCCGCCACCAGATCCCAGGACACATCCTTGGTGCCCCCGACGATCGGAATATTAGTGATCTGCTTCGGAGGATGAATGCAAAAACGCGTGCGTCCAACTACCTGAACGCCGGCTTTTAAAAGTGTCTCGGTCCATGACGGAACCATACTAACAACTCGCACAATATTCCTCCGAAAACGCCATTCTAAACGCCCCCCAGCGCCCAAAGCAATAAAAACGGCCCACAACATAAGCACCCTGCGGTGTATTTTGAACTGCCTCTAGTCAAAACTTGACCCCGCTGCCAGAGAGGACAAGTATGTTTTTTTCAATTTTGAGTGAGGTATTTATGACGCAACTTTTCCCTCTGACCGAGAAGCCATCTTTGAGCCCGTACAAAAAAGGCGATGTCCTGGTCTTGTTCGGCGAGCTTTTCACTCGTGGATATGCCAACGGTTTGGTTGAAGAGGCTGAACGTCGTGGAATGACGATTGTCCGCGCCACTGTCGGCCGCCGTGAAAAAGACGGTTCCTTGCGCGCTTTGAATGCAGAAGAAACTGCCAACATCCCTGCTCCGTTCATCAATGTGCCAATGGAAGCCGGTTTTGACATGGAACCAGACTCCAAAGGCGTGACTCCTTGCCAGCAGTTGGAAGGCGTCAAAATGAGCGAATGGGACAAGGTCCACTTGGACTGGGCTTCCATCGAAGAATCCCAGAAAAACGGCACCGCTCGTTTTAAAAAGAACACCGAACTTTTCCTTAAAGAACTGGAACAGTACATCCCGGCAGGTGCCAATGTGTTGTTTGCGCACTTGATGGCCGGCGGCGTTCCGCGCACAAAAGTGATCATGCCGGTTTTAAACCGCGTTGCCAAAGGCACCGGGGACCGCCACATTTCCTCCCAGGCTTTGATGGACTCTGAAATCGGCAAGCTTTGCCTGAAAAACTTCCAGGACGTCACCGCGGATACTTTCAAGCATCTGGTTGATCTTTCCACCCCACTGCGCAAAAAACTGGAAGCTTCCGGCAGCCACGTTTCTTACACGGCTTACGGATACCACGGCACCGAAGTGCTGATCCGTGGCCAGTACAAATGGCAGACTTACACGTGCTACTTCCAGGGCTGGGCAAAAATGGCATTGGAAAAACACGCCGAAGACTTTGCAAAACAAGGCGTTCACTGCTGCGTTTACAACTGCCCAGAGATCCTGACGAACTCAAGCTCCATCTTCCAAGGTGTTGAAGTATCACTTTACCCTTTGATCGCAGCTATCCATAAAGACGCGGGCGACAAGAAGCACGCCGAACAGGTTCTGAACGACTGCAAGGCGCTTCTAAAAGATGACGTAACACTTGAACAAATCATCAAAACCACTGACGACTACTTGACCAACGATCTGACTTTGGAATTTACCAAATTCGAAAAATGGCCTCAACACTCCCGTCAGGATCAAATGGAGTATATGCTGAAAAACTCAGATGCCCTGTTTGATATGCACAAAGACCCTAAGAACCTGCTGACGGCAGTTTTGTCTGAAGTGGTGTTTAAATCCTGTGGTTATGTGATGCTTCACGACTCCTGGCAGCCAAAAGCTCCGGTGGCGTGGATTGGTCACGACCTCGTTGCCCGCTGCATGTAATCATATGTCAGTTCAAGCCGGAGAGAGTTGGAGTTACAACAAATACAAGTTTCATGGAATGTCGCTGTCGGGAATCCGCACGGCGATTTCCATGCCCGAACTCTCTTTGAGCTTTGATGTCGCACAAGGCTATCCGTTTTTGATAAACTTAAAGCAATTCTTTATTAGTCACGGCCATCTTGATCACGCAGCTGGGATTCCTTACATCATCTCGCAGAAAGCGATGAACTCAATGCCGCCCGGAAAGTTCTATATGCCGGGCACGCTGGTGGAGCCTTTGGATAAGATCATGAAGCTTTGGGAGCAGATTGAAAACCACCAGTACAAGTACGAGTTCATTCCCGTTAAAGCCGATGACGAAATCCCGCTGAACCCCCAGGCCTTTATCAAGGTCTTCCCGACCACTCACCGAATCGAGTCCTACGGTTACACCCTGTTTGAAGTTCACAAAAAACTGAAAAAAGAGTACCTGGGGTTGAAACAGGACGAGATCGTGGATCTGCGCCGTCAAGGACTTGAGGTCAACGAAACCACCAACATTCCGGTGGTCAGTTTTACCGGCGACACCCAGATCGAGTTTTTGGATTCCCGCCCCTGGGTTCGCCAAAGCAAGATCCTGATCATGGAATCCACCTATCTGGACGACAAGAAATCCGTCGAACACGCCAGAACCTGGGGTCACACCCATATTGACGAAATCATCCCGCGCCTCAAGGACATTGAGAGCGAGAAGATCGTTATCATTCATGCATCCAGCAGATATTCAGACAAAGAGGCTTTACGCCTGCTTCAAGAAAAAATCCCGGCAGAATACCGGGATCGTGTCGAACTGTTTCCAGGTCGCTAATTAGAACAGATCGCCCAGATCCAGCCACAATTTGCGGGTTTTCAGCTTTTTCGTGCGGAAGTGCTCGACCCACTCAGAAGACGTGCGTTTTTGCCAGTTGCTGGCTAAGTTTGCAGAGAAAATCAGCGGGCTGTACCCCTGACCAACGATATCGCGTGGTGCACGCAAAGCCGTCAGCATTTCCGGGCCATAAAACCCGATTACTGGGAACAAGCGATCTCTTTCACCCAGCTCACCAATGATCAGAGCGCCATGTACTTGCCCCAAAACTGTACGGCTCAACGGACTTGAAACCTCCGCTGGCCCAGGCCCCCCGGCGGCACCCACCACTACAAGGCCCGAGTCGACCTTCTTATTCAGAATCTCCACCAGCTCTTTATTGGCCTCGTTGGCTCTCATATTGAAATCGAAGAAAACAAAGGCCGCGTTGTCCGGCAGGGACTCCACACGCTCCTGCAGGGATGCCATGTCGACTTCACCTTCTTTAGTATAAGGTGTGTAGTTCAGGATCTCGCAGGATTTGCAGGATTTTACGAAGTCTGCAAAGACAGGCTTTACCTTCAATTCGAAGTCTTCAGCTTTATTCTGTCCGAAATAGATCACCGTCGTTTTAGAGGACGGCAAAGCGGCCTCAGCCCATGTTGCCCCGCAGGAGGCTAAGACCAGAAGACTTCCCGTCAGGAACTTTTTAAGACTTTTGATGTCCAGAGATATGTTGCTTAATGCCATAAAGTGAGTGTGCCCTCCCCCTTGCTTTGCTGTCGACTTTTTTAATAATTTAATGAACAATTGCGACATATGGAGTCATGGAGCCAAGTTCAAATTTTTCACTCAGGTGACGACTTTTTTTTAAGTCTCTCCCAAGATATAAGACAGGCTCGTCGCAGCGTCACTATTGAATCGTACATCTTTGCTGAAGATAAGCTTACCAAGACGATTTTGCATGAATTGACAAACGCGCGCGAGCGCGGCTGCACCGTTAAAATCGTTGTTGATGGTTTTGGCTCCTACACCTCAATCCCTTATCTGGACCGTTTTTGCACGGACAACGGCCTGGAACTTCGGGTTTTTCACCCGCTGCCATATCCACTGATTTGGGCTCACCAATTTGTACAGAAGTATTCCTGGCGCGGGTCTTTGTTTTTCAAACGCATGAATCGCCGCACCCATCGCAAGATTGCCATCATCGATGAGACGCGCGCCTATCTGGGCAGCATGAACTTCACCCAGGAACATTGTGCCAGCTTCGTCGGCAACAAAGCCTGGCGGGACACCGGCGTGTGGGTCGAAGGAGAACCCGTCAAGCGCCTGGTATTGGCTTTTCAGATTTCGTATTTGCGCACCTTTATGAAGGGCCTTTTGACGTGGGTCGGTCGCTGGCGCATGAATGAAGATGTCGCCCACAGTGTGCTGCGCCTGAACACCACCCAGCGCATACGTAAAAAACTTTATCGCGATCTGCTTCGCCGGATCAGTCACGCCGAAAATCGTATTTACCTGACCACAGCATATTTCCTGCCGCGAAGATCCCTGCTGCGCGCTTTACTTAAGGCCGCCCAGCGCGGTGTCGACGTGCAGTTGCTGATTCCCGGAAAGTCTGATGTACCAATGGTAAAATGGGCGGCATTCTATATCGTCCGCCTGCTGATCCAGCGCCAGATTCCAATTTTTGAGTATCAGAAATCCATTCTGCACGCCAAAACGATGATCATCGACAACGAGGGATTCGTGGGCTCTTTCAATCTGAATCATCGCAGCATCCTGCATGATCTGGAGGTCGAAGTGATTCTGAAAGACCCCGCGCTTGTGCAAAACATGCTGGAGCAATGGCACACGGACATCGCAAACTCCAAACCTGCCTCAGAAAAGGATTTTGCCACCCCATCCTGGCTGACCCACATCTTGTACAAAATCGCCTTCCGATTGCGTTATATGCTCTAGTTTTTTGTTTTGACCTAAGGACCGTTTATTAGGGACCATAGAGGTATGAATTCATACGTCAAAGTCGCGATCACCGGAGGCCCTTCAGGGGGAAAAACCACACTTATCGAAGCTCTGAAAAAAGAGCTGGGCCAGCGCTGTGCCATCGTGCCGGAAGCGGCCAGTATTCTGTATCGCGGAGGTTTCCCTCGCTACAAAGATCCGCAGACCGTGGTGCATGCGCAAAAAGCGATCTATGCGACTCAGTTTGAACTGGAAGCGATGATTTCTTACGTCAGCCAAAAAAGTCTGATCGTTTGTGACCGAGGTTCTTTGGACAGTGCTGCTTACTGGCCGACATCTTTGGGCAGTGATTTTTTCACCAGCATGAACACCACCAAGGAAAAAGAACTGGCCCGTTATGACTGGGTCATTCACCTGGACACAGCGGCTGCCGATGACTATGACAGCTCAAATCCCATCCGCACTGAAACCTATCAGGAGGCCTGGGACCTGAATGACCGTATTAAAAACGCCTGGGACGGCCATCCCCGTCGTGTGGTGATCACTCACAACGCCGACTTCCTTTCCAAAATGACTACATCCCTGGCAGTGATCAAAGCGATCATGGCCCACAAAAGCGCTGAAGAAATCAAGAAGGAGCTACTGTAATGAAATCCGCCCTGCTTGCATTGTTAAGTCTTTCGATCGCCCTGCCTGTGGCGGCACAAACCCGCACAAGCCGCCTGAAGCCCATGTACTTTCAGGCTGACAAAAACAATCTGCAGGTTCTGCCTCAGCGTTTTGAATACACCCTGATGGATGAAAACCGTCTGAAAGTCGGCGACATCCTGATTGATACCACGGAAGTCACCTTCCAAGTCGAACCATCTCCGTCTAAAAAAGGTTCTTACCGCATTCGTTTCTCTTGGCCGGCAGGCCTGATCAAGGATGGCGAACTGGCAGTGAAAAACAATTCCGGCAAAGCCATTTTCAACGCCGTTCTGGACAAGAACAACATCAAAGTCACCACCGACACCCTTCCTGCCGAAGAGGGTGACCTGCGTTCAGAAAAAGCGGAATTCGTGGTGGAAGAAATCGAAAACAATCTTGTCGACGACATGAAGTATCTGCCATTCATGACGTTCTGTATTTACCGCGAAAGTGAAGAGACTCGTTTGTATCTTTGCTCGAACGAACTTTACCTCAGTTCCCAACAAGGTCAGATGACGGTGAAAGCCCGCACCAGCACCAAGAAAGCTTCACAGATTGAAATCAACGGCAAGGTCGTGGGCAATCAGGGTATTATCTATCTGAACGACCGCAGTGAAAACGTGGCATTTAAAGCCGCGACCCGCTCTGGCGCCTTCCTGGAAATTGAAACCCGTAAAAAAGATGTCGATTTTAAAGATGTCGTGGTTTCAGACGATGGTGAAAATCTAATCCTGACAGCTTCGGGCGCTGAGCCTGTGGATGCAAAGAAAGTGAAGAAGCTTTCGGCCACAGAGTGGCAAATCTCTTTGCCGAAGTCCCGCCCGGTTTTGTACTTGAAAGGTGATGGCGACATCCCGATGCGCCAGGAGTTCTATATCCGTGGCCAACTGCCACGCGAAAAGAACCGTCCTTATCTTTCCAATCGTTCGGCCGTGCGCACGTATTCTTCATCTTTAAGCTTTGCGGGTGTGGCACCAGAAGGTGTGACGGTAAAAGTAATTGATTCCGACAAAGCCGCAAAATTGGAAGGCACCAAGAAGAATCAATTTGCTTGGACCATTGATGACATCCCGGCCGGAGTTGAAAACCGCCGCTATCTGGCAGTCACGGCCGACAGCCACACCTTTGTTGCTGGCAATGACGTCTTCCGCGGTCAACCCTTCGGCTTGGGGCTGGGGGCGCGCTATCAGACTCCGTCAGGCATTGCATTTGGCACTATTGAGTTCCAATGGTGGATTGAAAACTTCCTGTGGATGAGTTCTGACTGGACAAGATTCCACTGGGGATTGTCGATTGAACGCCAGCAGCATCTGACTGAAAACGATGACACTGCCAAGGTCGATCTGACGACAGTGGAGCTGATGTGGCGTGCTCAAGAAGGCTTTAACCTGGTCGATGCCACTTGGGGTCTTACAGTACCACTGCAAATGGTGGCCGGCGAAAGCTCCAGTGCCACGGCTTACGGGCTGGGGGCTTATATCATTAAAAAGCCAGGCCGTTGGATGCGTTCCTTCATGGACTGGTCCGAATACAAGCTGCAGTACTATGCAGGTTCTTCGGGAAGCGACTTCAAAGTGAAGTCCGCTTACAACCTGAAGGCGCAAGCTTATTTGCAGTTTGCGAATCAGTGGTTCTGGCGCTATGGCGTGGACCTGTCGGATTATAAGTTCGACCCATCGGCTGGCAAGGAAGACATACAAATCGGCCTGTCCACCAGCCTTTACTGGAAGTTTTAATTTCTGACGAGGGACCTTATGAAAAGCACACTGGTGATTTTCTCTGTTCTGCTTTCAGTGTCAGCCGCTTGGGCTGAAGGTCCTTCCCGTGTTTTGCTCTTGGGGGATTCCCACGCTTACGGCCGCTACGGCACGGTGCTTGATGCGCACTTCAGAAAGGGCGACACCCAGGTCACATCTTTATCCAGCTGTGGCTCGTCCCCGTCGACGTGGACTACCAGTTCTGAGAATTTCAAAAGCACCAATTGTGGTTTTTGGAAAAAGAATTCCAAGGGTCAAGAAACCCGCGTGACCAGTCACCGCCTGCCTTCGTTCGGTGAGGAACTTGCTGCCACGAAGCCTGATCTGACCGTGATCACCCTGGGAACAAACTTCCTGGCAAGCCCTGCCAATATCAAAAGTGAAAAAGCCCACGTGGAAAAGATGATGAAGCAGATCAATGCCGCAGGTTCCGCGTGCATCTGGGTGGGACCACCGGATCTGAAAAAAGATCCGTTCAAAAAAAATCTGGAACTGGGTGTGAAGGAATTAAAGTCCTGGGCTGACGCCAACAACTGTCAGTTCATTGATTCCACCAAGCTGACTAAATATCCCGGCGGCAAAACCGATGGCATTCACTATGGCCCGAAAGACTCGGCCGCCTGGGGTGAAGCTGTGGTGAAAGAAATCAGCAAATTGAAGATCAATCCACCAGCCAAAGCCCCAGCTCCAAAGGCTGCGGAAGCTCAGAAAAAGACCGGAAACAGATAGCCCTACTTAAACTGAACGTTCCACCATCAATCCATCATTTTTATTCACTACACTTGCATCAAAAGACTCACGACTCCCTGACATTTAGTCCATATTATTGCCACCATAATAACCAGCATTGTGTTTATATATCTATCATACCTAAACTAATGAAAGGAGAAAAAATGAAAACCATACTTATTCTTTTCGCACTAACGCTTTCTAACTTCGCAAATGCAAAGGCAGAATCAAAAGACATTCGCTTTTACACTGGATTGAAATACACATGTATTAAAGAAATTGGAAGAGCCGAAGACAGAGCTTCCTTAACTATCCCACCAACTTTGGGTTCAGATCGAGAAAGCATAAATGCCATTATGGAATCAAATTCATGTGAGAAAACATCCGGACTAGCCGCCAATTACACTTTAGTCTCAGCTCTAGAAATAAAAAACTTCATTACTACTATACGCGAAAGTGTATGCAACTCGATCAGGCCCGGCTCAATTAAAATCGGACTTGGAGTTGATAGCGAAGGCAAAGTATTTGGGATCGGTGTCGGAGCCAATGGTTCAATAGAAATCAATATTGATTGCAGATAACAATTGTAAAAATATTGCCTTTCAAAAGATCCGGGAAACAATCGTCGTGGTCCCGGACATTTTACATAACGTCAACAACCGATATATTTCTCAAATAGCACGGTAATTTTCCTGAACATGGGAATCAACTTCTGGCAGAACTTACAACTTCATAAAACCAGAAGGAGCTTCTATAATCTAAGAATTTAGAATCCACAACCGGACAATCCGGACGCCAAATCGAATATAAGCGGTTTATAGCCCTAAAATCCGGCGGCACGGACCGCGCAATACCCTCCTCACAACAAATACTTTCCTGAGGAGGAAACATGAAATCCAAAGCAATCCTTTACGCATTTATCGGTCTTTTGTTGGCATCCAAAGCCCAAGCTTCTGACTTGGAGCTTAGTAGCAAACTTGAACAAAGCCAGAAACTTGCCGCCAACTCTTGGAGCCAAGCTGACGCACACGACGACAAACGTATCGAAGAAAAAAAGTCCGATAAAGTTCCAGAATCCCGCAAACACTTCTATTCCCCGCGTGAACATGCTTGGTACTAATGGAATCACAGGAGTTCACCCCTTTAGCGCCATCGGACATATACTTCGGAAATTCTGGAGTTTCTGTTCGGAAGCAAGATGCACGGCATGCTGAATCTGTATTTGAAAAAGTACAGGCACAAAAAGAAAGACTGCAGGAATTTCTAAGCTGGCCGGTACACATCAACACTTTGGAAGACCAGCTGAGCTTTTCGCGAAAAGCAGATATGCAATGGGCGGCGGGCCAGGCTTATCACTTTCAGATATTCAAAGATGAAATATTCGCAGGGGCCATCTCCATCCACTCCTTGAACTATCAGGCCCGCAGTTTTGAATTTGGATATTGGTTAGATTCAGAGTCTGAAGGAAATGGATTGATGACTAAAAGCCTGCAACTTCTGATGACCGCCATGGCAGAAAGAGGCTGGATACAGGCCAAGATCAGAACCCCTCTACAAAACATTCGATCACAAAGGGTGGCGCAAAAGCTTGGCATGACTTCAGATTCGCAAACTGAACACTTTAAAACTTATACCAAACCACTGTTCCCGCAGATTTAAATACTTTCCTAAGGAGGAAAGGTGAAATCCAAAATCATTCTTTACGCATTTACATTAATCGGTCTTTCAATGGCGGCCTGTGCCCCCACCGCTGACGAGCTTGCAGATATTAAGAAAAAATACTCAGGCACTCGTCAGGGAATTTCCGGATTGGTGGTCATTCAGCATGCTGACCTCGATCCAGACGAGCCCCAGCTGACGCCGCAAATCTCAGTGGAGTTTGAACGCCAATCGAGCTCTGAAAATCATCTCATTCTTGCCAGATCCCTTAGACACATCCAACCTGACCGCACTGATGAAAAAGTCGTCTCTATTGGCTGTGACGAAGTCACGGACGTTGCAAAAATGCCAGCCACTCTCGACGTGGATACACTAATAATCTGTGGCAAACATACAATTGAACATACTGCTGTAAATATTAAAGCCAAAAAGATCGTTCTGGATAACGCGAACCTTGAATTCATTCCCCGTCGACCTTTGAGAATTGATGACAGCATCGAGATCGCTACAGAGTATTTCTTTATTCACGGAGAAAACCACATTACCCTTCAGGGGGCCGCTGTTCCTGGGGGACGCGAAATGCCGCCGACATTAATTCTGGATGCCGGGGTTGTCGGCGATTCTGGACATCTGAAAGTGTATTCCAAAGCCAGCATTTACTCCGTAAAACTTTGATATTACTTAGCCTGATTTTTTAGTTCTTATCAAGAACCGTGACAACGACTGGATCGACCAAGATCACACCGGGTTTTCCGGCGACTTTGGCGGTCCCTTGCGCCTGAAGACTTAGTTTGTTTTCTTTCAGGAACTGATCATTGATTCGCACAAGATACTGCCCCGCTTTGACGTCATCAAATCGGTACTTCCCTGCGGCTGACGTCAAGGTGGTGGCGACCACGGTGCCCTCGGGACTGCAAAGCTCCATGGGAACAAGTTTTTTAAAGTGCGGATTTTCAACACTGCCACGCACATCAAAGGACGGCCCCACCGGAATGTAAAGCACCAGTTCCTGCCCCGGTGTCACCGCCACATCATGCCCCAAATCAGACGGAGTCAGATAGATATTAGTCACGGATTCCCGCACCACTTCCAGGGTCATGCGCTGATAAGGCGCCACGGATTTAATGATCACTTCACCGGCGTCGTTGGTTTCATATTCCTTCTGGCGTTGGGCGTGCAGAATTCTTAAACCCCGCAGTGTGGTTTCATTGGAATCTTTCTTACCATCCCCATTTTCATCAATAAAGGCCACCACGCGGATGCGCCCCATTTGGAAGCTTTCAAGGGAGTTCAGCTCAAGCCCCGCCGGCGTCGCCCGGAAATTCGTCGATACCGAAAGGCTGTAGACAGTTTCCGAGGCGAACGTTGAAACCCGGGCTTCAAGCAAGACTTGTGAAAACAAATGGCTGGCGCCGAAGTTGTAAGAGTTCCGATTCCACCGATCGATAAAGTCTGCGCCCGCCGTGGTGTAGAAAACCGGTGTCCAATTCTTTTCCAAAGACACACGCCCCTTCATCCCGCCGCCATCAAAAAAGAAAACGCCGTACTTGCCGCGCAGTGCACGGTTGTAGTCGCCATATTCCAGATACAGCTCTGAACTATCCACAGAATGCCAGCGCTTTTCAGCCTCCATCAACAGTGACTTTGTTCCCAGCATCGAATAGGTGCGAAGTTTTAGATCGGTCGACGTTCCAGTGGTTTCGAACTCATCTTTGTCCACCGCAACCTGGGTCACGACCGGAATCCCCAGATCCAGACGCTTCATCATCGAAGTTTCCCACGACGAAGTCTGTGAACTGCCGGTGATCTTATTCACCTGCTGACTGCGGAAGTCTTTGAAACTTGCATATTCACTGGTCAGCAAAAAGCCCTTCCAGTTGACCTTGGGTGTGAACGCCAGTGCCGTTCCGTGCGTAGACATATCTTCCATGGATTGCACTCCGAGAGAGTAAAACTCCTGCATCCAGGTCAGACCATACTGGCTGTAATGACGACGTTCTTTTTCCAGAGGAGCTTCGGCAAAGCCGGCACTCAGGTTCAAATTGGACGACAGGCCATAGCCGACCTGGGCACTTCCCATGTAAAGCGCGCTGTTTTCAACCTGTCCATAAGACAACTGGTACGCCCAGCGACCGCGGCCCTCAAATTCATTCAAAACGTTATAGTCCTTCGAGAACTCGTAGGTCTGACCGATGGGACTGGTGAAACGATAAATCAGCGTGTTGTTGCCGTAAAATATCGGCACCCCTTCAAAGCTGAAGATCCCGTCGGCCGCGACAATGGTTTCTCCAAAGTAAGTGCCGTTGATGAAAAGCTCCACCTTCCAGCGTGGCGGCCCTTTTTCAAAAACGTTTTGTGTATCAAAAAGATTGCTGTCGATACGACGGTTGGAAATGCGCGCTCCCGTAACATTGACCGGGGTCGCAATGTATTTCAGATCGTAAGTTTGCACCGAACCCATGCTGTAATTTTTCGGCGCAAGACTTTTCTCATCCTCGGGGAATAGTTCTTTGGACAGTGACCAGTGAAAAACCTCGCTCTGGTCAAAGCGCGAATACTGCATTTCAGAATCATGACCCAAAAGCGATTGCATGCTGTAAAGCGAGCCGCCGAAAACATCCTGAGGGCCGACGTATTCAGCCTCTACCCGGAAGGTTGGGTATCCCAAAAGATCACGCTGAATCACCATGGGTCTAAGTGCTGATTGGTGACGGAAGCTTTCTTTTCCCAACTCGTTGCTCGCACGTGAAACCACCAACCGCATGTTGGCTTCATCCACACTCAGCGGCCACTTCAGAACATCTGTAAGGTACGCCGCGGGCAAATACAAAACTCCACGAACTTGCGTGTGCCCCCCGCAAAATACGGGAGCCGCCGAGTCACTGCACTTGTTGAGGTTGATCTCTTCATAGGCATCGATGCTGGTGTAAACACGATAGTTTTTGGCTTCGGGATGTTCGACACGAACACCAAGAACTTTGGCCGCATCCTCCAAAGGGAGTAGAACCTGACTGCTTGTCTGCAAGGCCACCAGCGGTTCTCCGAGGCGCGCGCCCCCTTGAGCGACGACTTCCAAAATCAACTCGTCGGTCTCTTCGGCAAATGCAACGCTTCCAAAAATCAGTTGTACGAATAGTATTGCAATCCCACAAAGGGCTTTATTACTATTTCGAAACATATGAGATTACTTTTCTTCGCAACATTTGCATTTCTACAAACATCATACGCGAGCATCGGTGATTCAACCGTTGGGACAGCCCGCCAAACAATTGTAAATCGTCTGCAGATAGAAAAGATTTCGGACCTGAATTTCGGAGAGGCTTCCCCGGGTGAGGGGCCAAAAACCGTGCGTGCCGGCTTCATGGAAACCGACGAAAATGCCAGCTTCGAAGTCAGCGGTGAACAGTTCCGTTTCTTCCAAATAATCCTGCCTGACAACAACACCGTGAAAATGGATACGGCCGGCGGCGGTCCCAATAAAGAGATCCGCATCGTCAGCTTCCATTCATTCCCGCACAAGCTGGGATATTTGAATCAAAGTGGTAAAAGCATGGTGTTTGTGGGTGCCCACCGCGAAGGGATCTCGCCGAACCAGTCTCCGGGCGAATACAGCGGGCAATTTCAGATTACCGTCGTTTACTAACGGCCTTTTTAGCTTCGCTCACTTCCACAACACTGACCTGATTGAATTCAGCTCCGCTGTCTGGGTTGGATTTAAAGACGACTTTGAGCTTGGTTAAAGCCTCGCCGGACAAAGCCTGCTGCATATCTGCGACTTTGTAGGTCTTATTAAACATGCGCTCTGGAATGTACGAAGACACGCCGACAATTTTATCCAAAGAGATTTCTTTATCCCCGTTCACGGCAAAGATCTCAAGATCCCCGTGCAAATAGAACTGATTGGCATTTTTAAAAGACAATGAAAGATCCACGTCGCCGTTTTTATTGCGAGTGGCTTTATCAGCCGTCATGGTGCCCGCGAAAGGCCCCTTGCCCTTGCGAACCACCACGGGAACCGCCACCGAGATTTTAGCCTGCAAACTGAAAGAGGATTTCTTTTTCGATTTCGAGTCGGAGGAAGCTTCTTCTGGCGTGTCCGGCACAAAGCGCAGGTGAATGTACTTATCCCCCACTGGCAAAGATTCCAGATCCGTCAGCATCACCCGGACGACCTGCTTGCCACCAGGAGCCAGGGTTACTTTTTTCGGAGAGAATTTAAGAATATCAATCAAACCATCCGTCGGAGTGGCTTCACGAACAAAGGTGCCGTCTTTATTCATTTTATAAAAGACGTATTCGACCTTGAAGGTCTGGGATTCGTTGGAAGTATTGCGCAGATTCAAATGGCCAGAGATTTTTTCTTCAGACAGCGCAAGATAGGTTGGGAACACTTGCACCTGGGCGAATGCGCCCGCACAGAACAAAACAAAAGAAGTAAGAACGAACCAGAATTTCATAATCTAAAAGTCCGCCGCTTTAATGCGGCGGACACCTTTATTTAGTAAATAACTTCAACGTCAAACGTAGTAGCGTAGTCGCCACCGTTTTGTGTCGGAGTCAACGCATCACGAGTCGCACCCACGAACAACTCTGCGTTACCGTTGCCATCCAATGCAGTTGGGTTGTTGCTAGTGAAAGAGTTCACCGGGATTTGATCGTCAGCAGTAGCACCACCGTTAGTCATCACAACCAAGCCGTTACCTGGCAGGTTTACTGTGATATTGCGGTTTGCTTCACCAGTGATCATAAAGCTCGCATTTTTATCGTCTTCAGAGCTGCCATGTGGAACTGTTTCAGCCGCAGCACCAGAAATAGCTTCATCAAAAATCAAATTAGAGTTAGTGGCCACAGAAAGACCCTTAACAACTTTCATCAAAGCTTCTGCAGTACCAGTCTCTGCATTTGCGTTAACAGAAACCAAAGACAACACTACCAACGAACCAGCTACTAGAGCGTTCACTTTCATTCTTTCCTCCTTGAAAGATAATGTGAGACTGGATTTATCGTAGGAAGTTGTTAAAAAGCAGGCAAGATAAATATGAAAAGAACTCGAGAAGGGCTGGATAATTGCTGGAATATTAAAGATGTCCGCAAACATCCACACAGATGTTCTACGACATTAATCGTAGATTTAGCCGTTCGAAAAAGCACAAACAACACGTTCTGATTTACGAAACAAAAATAACTATAAAGCATTAATTCAATGTTGAGAACACAAAGCTGAGAGGTTTAATTTCTGGCACTGGAAGCTCCTCGAATTTTTAGAGCTTTCAAATGCACCAGAAAAAGTTAGACACTTAAACTCTCTTCGAAGTGTATGGCGTATTTATTTTCCGCCTATTTACAGTCCTACTGCCCAGCTTGCAGCATCGCGGACTCACCCAGATTGCTTTCCTGCTGATGTTTCACGTTCGCCCAAATCTTCTGGCTGACCGGGCCTGGAAGAAGACTGTTGATACTGGATTCTGCCGTTGGATCCGCCGCCGCCCAGTTATGAAGGGCTTCCGCCTTCACCCCTGCAAGCACCTTGCGATCCATTTCATTCACAGAAGTATTTTCCACCGTAGAATCCGCGACCACACCTTTTAAAACTTCAATCGCCGCAGATTTCATATCGGTGTTCAACGCTTCAAATACAAAATCCAAAGCCGAATTTTGCATTTGCTGGGACTCTTCGTCGTTGGGAGCGGCCTTCAACAAAGCTTCCAGACTTTTCAGGAAGTCTTCATCTTTCAACAAACGCCGTTTGACGATTTTGTCAGGCTCCAACAACAAGGCCTTACGGCTCAGGTCCGCGTACTTTTTAAGGTCACGGGCCTGCTTGAATTCCTTAAACACCACCGGCATTGGCTGCGAAGATTTAATCACGTCCATCGCAGCAGGTTTCGTCCCTGCTGCGATGGCGGTCTCTTTTTCTGTTTCAACGGGGTTTGCCGCCGGAGCTTCCTGAGTCGGAGCCGCTTGGGACTCCGTCTCCGGCTTGCTCTTTTCACTCATCACGGTCAAACCCACACCCAGGACTGTTATTGCACCGGATAGCATCACTAGTGTTCTGATTCTCATTTGCCAAACACTCCACGGGTCATGTTGTTACGGAAGATCGTTCTGTTCATTTCCTTCGCACCGGCATTCTGGAAGAATGCGGATCCGTTCAGGTATCCATTGATCAGCACCACGTTTTTGTGAGGCGCATTGGACTGAACAAACACGTTGTACACCTTACCGAAGTACTTGATCTCGTTGATGGACACGATGGCATCCAGCGTTCCACCACTTTGGACAAGGGACTCTCCGACTTTGAATTCTTCAGCCACTTTCATGGATCCATCCTGACTCAGGACCGGGTGATTTTTGGTCACACGCAGTTCACGGCCGGACTTCATTTTGAACACCAGGATTTCGTGGTTAGAATCCACCAATTCTGTCACCCACTGATCCACTTTGGATTTCACAACCGCATTCTTGTTCAAAGAATCCGCGGACTGCATTGTGCCCACATAAGCGGACTGAGAAGTCAGAGCATCAAAGAAGGACATGTATTTCAGTTTCTTGCTTACAACCTCTTCAGCCAGAATCTGCTGCTCTGGAGTCGCACATGAAGACACGCACACTGTTGCCACGTAAGCCGTCGCAGGCATTGTACATGGAGCATTGGCTTTCTTCGGAGCGATCCATGCTTTTTCAGGATTGTATGCACGATCCATAAAGGTCGCATAGATTTCCTGACCGGCAGAACCCAGGCCCACTTTTTTACCGCCGACAGTCACTGTCACATCAGCAAAGCTGGTCAGGAATTCCTTAATTACTGGCAGCTCGTCCTGACATTTCACCATCCAGTCGTAACGGCCTTTAGCTTCGGTGTTGCTCAAACTGTCGTGAGAACAACGGCGCGCTACGTAGTCACGGCAGTATTTTTCCTCAACCCAAGCACCTGGAACCGCGACTTCGCTTTCCAATTGCACAGAGTGATCGATACAAGCCATGGTCTTGGTCGTGACAACCTCACGGGTTTTCACGATCACACCAATCTGGTTGGCTGGACATTTAGAAGAGCTGTTGGCCTCTTCGATAGTCGTTACAGAGGACTGACTGCGAACCGCTTCAGGGTTGGCGTCACACAGACGCTCTTCCACAGGTTTCACTTGGTCCGCACAACGGCTATCATCGACAGTCACACCTTTATCGTCAACACAGACAAAGATACGGTTTTGTTTACCGCCGCAATCTGCGGTACAAGCCGTGAAGTTGTCGGTAGGAGCGTATTTGTAAACCGGGCATTTCCCTGCTTCTTTCATCGTGCCCTGACGAGTGTTCGAGCTGATGATCTGACCGTCAGTACAAGTCTGGTCAGAGATTTCGTTATAAAGATCAAAGAAGCCCTCTTCATTGAAAGAACATTTCAATGGAACTTTCGTTTCACCCGTGATCACACCCGTTTTTACAGTGCCGTGGGAACCGAAGCTGCCGCAACCCTCGTGACAAGTCACCTGATTGTGAGTGCTGGAACCGGACAATACACCGTTATTACAAGTGCGGGATTCACTCACGCTGGAGCAAGAACCCACTGGAGTCGAATTGGAATAAAGAACCTGGGAAGCCCCGTGCGCCAGCAGACTGCCATCAGGCAATTTACAAGACTGACCTTCACAAGAACCTTCGTTAGTGACTTCTTTCGTGCGAGACACTTCCACCCAGTTCAGTTTTTCAACGACAAGTTTACATTCTTCAACCACACGGTCACGGTATGAAACAGTCTTTTTACCATTCACACCGCAGGCCACTTCTTCTGAAACCAGTTCACCCTGAGATTCACGGGTTGCACCAGCAACAGTACAAGCATTTGGATCCACTGGAACTTCTGGTTCCGGATCAACATCAAGATCTTCGATCACACGGATGGAATGATCCAGAGTCACCCAGGGTTCCTGATTGTCACCCAAATAAAGGGTCGCAGTTACAGGATAAGTGCCCACCGCCTGATAAGCATGAGTCACAGACTGATTAGCCGCCGTACCACCGTCACCGAAGTTCCAGCGAACAGCACCGACTTTGTTAACCAGACAAGGAGGCAAGTAAACGTGCATCATCGTAGCGATTTTTACTTTTGCCTCATTAGCCCCGGAAATACGCAGATCTTCGATACAAGCCATGTCATCAATCACCGTCATCACAGTCACACGGTGCGTGGCAACAGTAACCTTGCCATCGGCATCAGTCACAGTGGCCTGAACCTGGTATGTACCCACATTAAAGAAGGAGTGTTCCACAGTTCTGGCGTTGCTGACAGCAGCTGTACCGTCATTAAAGTTCCAAACGATGGACTGAGCATCCAAACCGGAAGGAATCACAACCTCAAAACTCATAGGATTAAAGACAAAACCGGCTTGTGGACCAGAGATCTTAAGATCTTCCTTCACAACCGTCGTCACCAAGGACAAAGAGATGTCTTCAGAACCCGCAGTTTTTTCCTGCGCAGTCACCACATAGGTACCAGCCACCTTAAATGTCGACGTCATCCCGGACGCTGACGTTTTAGTGCGACTGGCCCCTGCCACCTTCCATGTGACATCAGAACTGCTCACACAGTTCCCGGCCTGATCCAAGGAGTAGCTGACAGTGCTTCCTGCTTCTGTAGCTGATTTACCCACGATGCGAACTTCTTCAGAGGAAGCTTTGGAAAGCTGACCGGCACAGTAACTTGCCGCCTCCATAGTATCTGCTGAACCTTCACTCAAAGCGCTTTTCTGACATCCTGCTAGAACGATTAAACTCAGGGGCAGTAAGACTCTTCCGTAGTTCATCGTGCGACTCCTTGCTTATGTTCATGTTTACAAGCCGCAACTAAAATCTCCATACTTTTACAACATTCGAGTCATATTGATTTAGCGTCTTATCAACGCTTTAGACACTTTAAAGAACATTTTTTGAATGTTCCTTTTTCTGTAAAATCTTTGATCATTCCCCTCAGAGAAAATCTTTAATCCCAATACATCTTTCCACCACGAAACCCGCGGACAGAGACCTCAGTTGTTTCGGGCTTCTTTAAAAAGAAATAGCAGATGAAAACAATTGCCGGGCTGAGGGCTTTGGGACTCTGCCCGAAGGTGGGCCTTCGGCGGCGCAGGATGCGCGAACCGGGGCAAAGCCCCGGCGCCGATTGAGCACGGACGCGTGCCCACCGCAGCGGCAGRGTCCCAAAGCCCTCAGTCCGGCAATCCCCGTTTACAAAGATTTATTTCTTTTTAAAGAAGCCCGAAACAACCTGTTTCAGGTCGACGTTGAACACGTCTTGTTTCTTATTGGCAGCCGCCAAGACAGAGATTTCCCGACGTGCAGGAATGAAGGAAGGATCCAGCGCCACGCTCTTCTCGAAGGATTTGCGTGCGGCCACCATATCGCCTTTGGTTTTATTGAACAGACCAATCACAAACGGGAAAAGCGTGTCATAGCGCTCATCCGGCGGAACCTGCATCAGCTCCAGTTCCACTTCTTTCAGGACAAAGTTCTTTTTGGCCACTTCCACAGAACCGAGTTTCGCCCAAGAGCTGTACAAGTGCAGCTGCTGGGTTTGCGGATTCAGCTTAGCAACCTCGGCCAGCAGCTCCAGTGCTTTCGCAAACTGGGTGTACTGCAGGGCTTTTTTGACTTCTTCCATCAGGGAATTGGCGCGAAGCTTGGCTTCGGCTTCATTTCTTTGGGTTGCCTGGCGGATCTGGTCAATTTTATTGGTGTCTTTGGAAGCATTCATGGCCTCTTCAGCCAGCTTCTGCACCTTGTGCCACTGGGTGTACACTTCCGAAGCGGTGTCGGTCGGCTCATCCCCCAGCAACGTCATAAAGTCTGACAACATGGATTCCGCAGAACCACCGCCGGTCCCCGTTTCCATGTAAGCCACAATTTCATAAGAATTCTTGTTTTCCAGTTCAGCCGCAATCTTCTTGATGACTTTCAATTGTTCTGCCGGATTTGCAAAAGCTGCACGCTGGGCAAAGACAATCAGACCTTTGGTCAAAAGGAAGTGAATGGCCTTATAGACCGCCACTTCGCTGTAGCCTTTGATGTCCAGAAGCTGCGTCAGTGTGATCTGGTTGTTCAGCTTCACCGTCAGGCCTTCCAGGGATTTGACCAGGGACATGCTCAGGGCTGGATGGTCATCGCGGAAAGTCGGACTTTTCACGATGATGTTACCGGACCACATCACATACAAGGACTTCAGCCAGTTAACAGAGATTTTAGAGGCAATCCAGTCATGCAGATAATAAGACAGACTGTCGGCATCGATACTTGGATTGCTCATCTCAACTTCCGCAGATGCAAAGTTCACGCGGATCTTCTGATCAACAATCGTGCGCACCAGACGGATGTTCATTTGCTCCATCAGGATCAGATCAAAGGCATGGGGGCTTAGCTGATTGTTCTGAATCAGATAGTCACCAATGCGGCGGTTGTTTTTGACACGCAGAGCTTCCTGCACGTCTTGCGGAGTCGCATAACCACTCTGGATCAGCATCTCGCCCAGGAAGGTGGTTTTATCATCCACATCCACGCCCACGATATTCCCGTTACAGAACGAGATACCGGACACGGAACCGTCGGCATTATAGATATTCAAATAACCACCGCTCTTGGTTTCAACCAGCAGTGAATACAGGAATGGCAAGTCAAAGCCGCTGACCTCCTCAATAGACTCAATCACCTTTCTTTTCTGGCGGTTGGTCACTGTGGGGTTGGCGAACATCTGATAAAGCAGCTTGCGCGCGCTGGATTCTTCTCGGCGCGGAGCTTCTTCTTTTTTAACGATCTTCAGCACCTGCTCCATATCGAAGGGCTTTTTCATGAAAGCCACGGCTTGGGTGCTTTGAGTCGCTTCCTGAATGAAGGACTTGTCGGTATAAATACCGCTCATCAGAACGACTTTGAATTTGGCAGATGGATAATTGGCGCGGGCTTGTTTGATGAAATCAAGGCCCGTCATCTGTGGCAGCAAGCAGTCACAGAACAGGAATTCGATGTTGGAATTGCTGGCAAGAATGCTATTGGCCTCGTCCGGGCGGGACGCGACAAAGACGGAATGACCAGCGCGGCTTAAAATTTCTTTTAAGGCCGATCTGACTGACTCGTCGTCTTCCAATATCAAGATCTTAGATTTGCCTGATTCCACGCTTCCTTGTCGGCTCTAAAGGCCCTTCCATTTAGGATAAAAGCAAAAAGCGGGGCTGTAATACAGCACCCGCCTTAAGAACTGGACTTTTGTCGGAGGATTACTTCTTAATAAATTTGAAATACTTCGATTCAATGACGTCCATTTCCATTTCGTTCCCCTCTTCATCTTTCACTGATGCCGGAGGATTCACGCTGCCCTCACTGAACTCTGTCCCATAACGGAACAAGACGTTCTTTTCAGAGCCGGAGTCATCATTGTAGTAAGGGACAAAGAATGAATTCACTTTGCCGGAAGCCGGCAGGAAGCCATCAACCATGTTGATCTGATCCACGATCACCTTCGGGCAGTTGCTGAAGCTGATCTGCGCCGGGCCCGCTGTGCCCATCCATTTGATCCATTCACGGATACCGCAGGAGTTGATGCTCTTCAGTCCGCTCAGCTCCACTTCAATCTGTGGATTGCCGCCAAGGCTGAACTGAGAAAAATCAACGTCCTCATCAATAGTGCCTGCCATTTGGACAGTCAGCTTATCTGCGGCTTTGTTCATTTTCACATCGAGTTTACCCATAGTTCCAATCTCCTCGTTCACAAAATAACTTTAACTAAGACCTTCATTTTTCACTACAAAAAACGTGACGTCATCGATTAAGGGCGCGCCTTGACGATGGGCTTGGAAGCTCGTTGCAAAACGCTCCACCGAATCATTTACGCCCGGGAAATCCTTGTTGGCCGCGATCAGAGCTTTGATAAACTCTCGCTCGCCCCATGCCTCTTTACCCGGGTTCTGGATATCAGGAATACCGTCTGTATAGAAGAATACCAGATCTCCCGGCTCAACCTGAATTGTTGTTTGTTCGTAAACCGAATCTCGGGCCTGTCCCAGTCTGGGATTGTTCACTTCATTTAATGGAACAAGGTCTTTCTTTTTAAGTGTGCCGCCCTCATTTTTCTTCATCAGGAACGGCGCCTCGTGCGAAGCATTGCAGTAAGCAAGCTCCCCTGTTTCCAAGTCGAACGACGCCAGGAAGAACGTCATCATGATACGGCCTTTGGACACATCATAGATGGAACGATTCAACAGCTCCAACGCTTTGGACGGAGTGATATTCAGACGCTCGATAATTGTGGATGCTGACTTCGCCGCACTGGTGATCAAAGCTGCCGGAGCCCCGTGCCCCGTCGCATCCCCGATCCACAGGAAGATCTTGTTGCCAATCTGACAGTAATGCCACCAGTCGCCACCGCACTCGCTGGCCGGCTCATAGTAACCTGCAATCGACAACGGACCGATCTTGGCCTGCGTTTCCGGGAACAGGGTTTCTTGCACGGTTTTCGCGGTTTGCAGCTCGGATTCCATGCGCGCTTTTTCTGCCGTCTGATCCAACAGACGGGAAACTTCCGCCGCCATGATATTGAAATTATCCGCAAGGCTTCCAACTTCATCATTGGACTTTACATCAACGCGGATGTTGAAGTCCCCTTCCGCCACCTTTTTGGTGGCATCGAACAATTGTGTCAAAGCTTGAGTCAAACCGCTGGAGGCAAACAGACTCAAAATCACCGTCACGGAAATCAAAATACCGAAGAAGATCAAAGATTTTCGAATCAGGATCTGAACCGCACCCAGGGCTTTTTCTTTTTCCACCGTGGTCACAACAATCAGATCACCAAAACCCGCACGCGAGAAGGAAACCAGCAGTTCCTTACCATCCACCGAACGATCGGTCTCAGCCCCTTGAGCGATTTGCTTATTGGTGCCTTCCAGGAACTGAGGGCTGACCGTGGATTGCAGCTTTTGCCCCGGCATTCCATCCGGACCAAACAACACTGTCCCGTCAGAAGAAATCAGATACATTTTTTGCGACATCGCCGCACGGAACATCTCGGAGGCTTCACTCATTTTTACGATCACCAAAAACACCGTGTTGCGGGTGTTGGTTTCGTCACTGACTTTTTCCATGATGAAAACACGGTCATCACTGAAAGGCACTTTCACCACACGGCGGGTGGCTTCCACTTCCGCAAAGTAACCTGACATCTGAGATTGCAGACTGTTCAACACCCCGTCTGTTTGATTCGGAACTTTCTCAAGCACCGCGGCCTTTTCATAGGCACCGGTCGCTGAAGGTTTAAAGACCACGATGGACTCCAGATTGAATTCATTCTGGAAGATGGACTCCCCAACAGAAGAAAATTTCTGCTGGCTCAGGTAATCCTGGAAGATCGGCTTGGTCGTTCCAAGCACGGCGTTGAGCTGTGTCTTAATTTGAGCCGCCATGGTTCCGGACATGCTGCTGGAAGAATCAAAGACGTAAGCGATCTTGTCGTCCTCAAAAATTTTCAGCGCCAAAACCAAATACACCGTAAGTGTAATAAGTGGCAACGAAGTGAGTAGCAAAAGAATCTTGTATCTAATTGATAATCCACGTTTTTTCACGACTCCAGTATGCCCGTTCAAGCACTGGCCGAAAACAAATTCTCACATAACTTAGCCTAAGGTCCGTAAATCTCTTGTCATTTCCAACCGATAAGGTTTGAGCAGGAGTCTTATGTCGCGCTTTGGACGAACAGAAAAAATGATCTTTACCGGAGCCCTGCTTGTGCTCATGGTCTTCTCGTACTTCCTGTACGACGACTCTTTGCTATTCCCAAAATCAAATACCGGCGAACTGGAACTGATTGGCTCTGTGGCTATTTCCCAAAACGATGTGCGCCGCAAAAATCTGGATACATTCAGCTGGCTTCCCGCTTCGCGCAAAGACAATGTCTTCCAGAATGATTCTATCTTCACCGGCGACCGGTCTGAAGCCACGATCCAACTTCAGGATGGAACCCAGATTCGTATCGAACCGAATTCTTTGATCACCCTGAATCTTAAAAACGGTCAGATGAACCTGGATCTGCGTTACGGAAATCTGGTCGGGGAACTGGCACAAGGTTCCTCCCTGACAATCAAATCCGGCACCGAAGAGTTCAAACTGGAAGGATCCTCTACAAACACGCAGGAAAAGCCAAAAATCAAGTTCAACAAAGCCCACAGCGGCACAGTTGATTTGAAACTGCTTTCCGGAGACGTGAAATATATCGACAAGAAAAAGCAGGCCGTCAAAGAACTGCCTAAGAACGCTGTCGTCGCCGTTAAAAAAGATGGCGAAATCAAGCCGGTTGAAAAACCAACCTTGCTTGTGAAAACTCCGGACAACATGAACTGGCTTCGTGTGAACCCGGATGATCCACTGCCATTTGAATGGCAAGGTAAAGGCGACATTGCCCGCTATGAGCTGGAAGTATCTCCAAACGAAGACTTCAGCTCTGTGGCCCTTTCAAAAACAACCAACGAACAAAGAGTCGCGGTGACAGAACCTCTGCAGCCGGGCCCTTATTTCTGGCGTTTGAAAACCTACGACCGCAATGGCGAAGTCGGCGTTGTGTCACCGGCCCAGCGCATGAGCATCACTCACCTGGCCGGCCCGCAGATCGTGACGCCAGTTCAAGCCGCGCAAATCAATCTGGAACTGAAAGTAAAAACTCAGGAAGAACTGGCCACCACCACCGAAGTGCAGTGGAAGGCCATGGCCCAGCTGAAAAACTTCACCTGGCAGGTAGCAACAGATCCGGAATTCCAGCAGATCATCAAAGATGGTCAGACGGATTCATTGGCGGCGGTGACTCCTCGTCTTCCAAGCGGGACTTACTGGGTGCGCGT
This sequence comes from Bdellovibrio bacteriovorus, assembly GCF_048286975.1. Taxonomy (GTDB): domain Bacteria; phylum Bdellovibrionota; class Bdellovibrionia; order Bdellovibrionales; family Bdellovibrionaceae; genus Bdellovibrio; species Bdellovibrio bacteriovorus_H. Next base: position 231,010 of record NZ_JBLVRT010000002.1, read on the forward strand.
GCAGGGGCAAACAGCCAGCAACAATGTGTCTCCATGGTCTGAACCTGTTTCGTTCACGTTGAATCTGGCGGCGCACAAAGAAGAGCGTCCAAACAAACCGGTACTGATCACCAAACAAGTGGATTTCAAAGCTCCAACAGGTGAAAGAAACCCAGCTTCCCCGGAAGCTCCGAAACTGGCGTGGAAACCGGTTCTTAGAAGCAAAGGCTATCAGCTGCAAATCTCCAAGGACATGAGTTTTGCCGAAGTGGAAAAATACGACATCAGTCAAAATCAAGTGGCGTGGTCACAGTTCCGTCCGGGCAAGCACTACTATCGTGTTCAAGCCAAAGGCATCAATGGGCTTAACAGTGAATTCAGTGAAGTGGGAACCATCGACGTCAGCGTCGGCGGCCTGACTTTAAATCCTTTGAAAACTATCAATGCCATCGGCCAGGCTGCGGGACCTAAAGAAACCCCGATCAGCTGGAGCGAAGTGCCGTTCGCCAAGTCCTATCTGGTGCAAGTGGATAAATCAAAAGAGTTCACGGCCCCTCAGCAACTGGAATACTCTGCCACAGGCGGAAACCTGACGCTGCAGGATCCGGGCACCTATGTAGTGCGTGTGCAGGCTTTGGATGAAGCCAACAAGCCCCTGACTGATTTCTCGAATATTCAGGAAGTCATGTACACCTTCCGCACCCCACTGGTGGCACCACCTCTGATGGAGCCGTTCAACAATGCCTCTATCTTCCTGCAGACCGAGATGGAACCGTTCATCTGGCTGGAATGGAAAAAGGTGGAAGGTGCGACTTCCTACCGCATCGAGATTTCCGACAAACCGGACTTCTCCCGCACATTGATTGCAAAATCTTTGGCTGGCAACCGCTTCCTGATCAAGGAAAAGGTTCCACTGGGGAAAATCTACTGGAGAGTTCGCGCCGAAGCCAAAGGTGACGCCGAAATGTCCGAGTGGGCGGAAAAACGTGAATTCACCCTTTACCATCAGAAGAATGAGACCTTCGTAAAATGAGAATCCAGTACTCCCTCTTCGACACCCTTTTAGAGCCTGTTTTTGTTCTGACAGCAGATCAAAAGGTTGTCTATTGCAATGAAACCGCCGCCATCGTGGCTGGCCTTTCCATTCGCAAGATCACAAGAGGCATGAAGTTCAATGAATTGTTCCAATTCAGCGAGCCCATTGAAGCCCTGGACAATCTGATCGGTGTATCGGATGCGACCCCGTATAAAGAGGTCAATTTCAAAGCCCTCCACGCGGAAGAAGGCAAGGTGCAGATCACTCTGCAGCCGATCTTTGATTCCATGGGTGACAAGAACTGGATTGTCTTTGTGCGTGACGTGACTTTGGAAGAACGTCTGCAGAAAAAATACCGCGCTGAACTTGAGCAAAAAGAAGGCGTCATCACGGCGCTGGAAGAAGCCAAAGTTCAGCTTGAAAACTACAGTAAAAACCTGGAACAGATGGTGGCCGACCGCACGCGCGAGTTGTCCCGCCTCAACACAACCATGTCCGCCTTGCTGGACAGTCTGGGTCAGGGCTTCTTTATCTTTAATGCTGAAGGAAAAATCCTGGATGTATCCTCGAAGGCTTGTGAAGCCACGGTGGAGTGCAAACCTGACGGTCAGCTGATCTGGGATGTCTTAAAACTTCCTGAAAACAAAGTGGAAGGCTTCAAAAAGTGGATGCAAACCCTGTTCATGGAGATGCTGCCGTTTGAAGACCTGTCCTGTCTTGGACCTGAAACCTACCCGCACACCAAAGAGCGTAACATCGCCCTTGAATACCACCCGCTTCGCAGCAACGAAGGCGTGATGGAAGGCGTGGTTGTCGTGGCGTCTGATATCACTTCGCTGGTCGAAGCCCAAAAACAAGCCGAGCGCGAAAAAGAACACGCAAAATTGATCATCCACATGATCAAATCCAAACGTGAAATTCACCGCTTCATTCAGGAAGCTCAGGGCTTGCTGGGTCAAGTTCGTGATGAAGTCAGCAAGGACAACGGCCCTTACGACACAGAAGAGCTCTTCCGCAGTCTGCACACCTTGAAAGGTGGCGCAGCGCTGTTTTCGATCAAAGATGTTGCCGAAGCCTGCCATCAGGCCGAGGGACTGCTTGCCGAATTGAAAGAGTCCTGGACTCATCCAGGCTTTATCGCTCTTCGTGGTAAATGTTTTGAGGTCGAAGAGTTCTTCCACAAGTTCCTGGATCAGACCAAAGAGATCCTGGGAAGCTCGAACATGCCGGAAGAGCGTCAGATTGAAGTCGCCATCAGTAAACTGAACCATATTGCCCGCAAAGTGGGCTCACTGCCAGGTGGCGGTGCCGTGGCGCAGGAACTGTTGCTGGAACTTGCGATGGAGCCGGTCGCTGGCTTTGTCGAGCCATACAACGACGTGATGCTGCGAGTGGCAGCTCAAGTCGACAAAATGGTCTCCCCGCTGAAGATTCATAACGGAAACCTGATGGTCATTCCGGAAATCTACAGTGGTTTGTTCTCAACCTTCGTGCATGCATTCCGAAATGCTGTCGATCACGGTATCGAAATGCCGGATCACCGCGTGGACATCGGCAAACCTGCCGAAGGCCAAGTGGATGTTACATTCAGTCTGAATCACAATTCCCAGGGTTCCTGGTTGCTGGTGCAAATCAAAGATGACGGCGGTGGTGTTGACCCTGCCCGCATTCGCGAAAAGCTTACCGGCAAGGGCCTGGATGTGTCGGCCGAAACAGATCAGCAGATCATTCAGCATATCTTCGACAGTCAGTTCTCGACCCGCGAACAAGTCACGGACATCTCCGGCCGTGGCGTGGGTATGGACGCCATCAAAGTCGCAGCTGAAGAGCTGGACGGCCGCGTATGGGTCGAGTCCACCGTAGGCCAGGGCTCCACCCTGTTTGTGGAAGTCCCTTACATCACCGAATTCCAAAAAGACAAAAAGCTCCCAACCGCCGCCTAAAAAGGCGCCTGAACTTCAGGCATTATAGCGTCATTTCTGCCAATATATCGTCCCTTTGCCAATATAAAGACCAACGGGTTCCCTCATCCCCGCCCACCATCTATTCTGATCATGGAATTTCAACCTGAACGACAAGGAGACTCCCATGACTTACGAACTTCCAGCACTTCCCTACGCTAAAGACGCTTTGGCTCCGCACATGTCCGCTGAGACATTGGAATACCACCACGGTAAACACCACAAAACCTACGTTGATAACCTGAACAAACTTGTTCCCGGCACAGAACACGAAGGCAAAACTTTAGAGCAAATCATCATGAGCAGCTCTGGCGGCGTGTTTAACAACGCAGCTCAGATCTGGAATCACACGTTCTTCTGGAACTGCCTGTCCCCAAAGGGCGGCGGCGAGCCTACCGGTGAACTGGCGCAAGCCATCGTTCGCGATTTCGGTTCCATCGAAAAATTCAAAGAGCTGTTCGCGGATGCCAGCATCAAACAATTCGGCTCGGGCTGGGGCTGGCTTGTGAAAAACAAAGAAGGCAAATTGGAAATCCTTAGCACCAGCAATGCCGAAACCCCGATGACCAAAGGTCACACGGCGATTCTGACTTGTGATGTGTGGGAACATGCTTATTACATCGACTATCGCAACAGCCGCCCGAACTTCCTGGCAGCCTTCTGGAAGCTGGTGAACTGGGAATTTGCTGCAAAAAACTTTAAAGGCTAATATCTTGGTGTCATCGTCACGACGCTCAGGCCGATGGCTTTTGTAGCGCCCGTGTTGACATAGTTATGGGCTGAATCCCCCGGGAATGCCAAAACATCTCCGGGCTTCAGCTCAAAACTTTCCCCACTGACCACCACGGTCATCTGCCCCTGCACACAGTGCAAATACTCTTTGGTGCCGCTGGAGTGCGGAATGCCGCCCATGCGAGCCCCCACTTCCAGCTCCATGCGATCAATGGCCATCCCCGGAATCGGGTCCGGTAAAAGTTTGTAAACAGTGACGTTGCCCTTGGCTTTTTTATTGGCGGGAATTTYATCCTTGCGAATCAATTTTGTCTGGGATCTGGGCGTCGTCAGCAGTTCTTCGAATGAAACCTGCAAGGCCGCGCAGACCTTGGCCAGGTTCACCAGCGAAGGATTTCCCATCCCGCTTTCCATATTGGTCAACGTCGATCGCGGCACCCCGGCGAGTTTCGCCAAGGCAGCTTGAGTCAGTTGACGTTTTTTACGAAGTTCAGTGATTTGAGCGGCAAGGTTCTGGGCTAACACATCAAACGAAGTCATGCCCTATGGTAGATGTTTGGATCCAAGAGTGCAACGCACGCGCGCAGCACTCTTTAAGGAATCTATTTATTGTGTTTGCTGTAAGCAGCTTTCAATTTGTCTTCAAAGATTTTTGCCGAGAATGGTTTCACGATATACTGGGACACACCCGCAAGAACCGCTTCGGTGACCTGATCACGCTCGGACTCTGACGTCAAAAGCACAAATGGCAAATTGGCAAATTCCGCCGTGGCGCGAACTTGCTTTAGCAGTTCAAGGCCCTTCATTTTCGGCATGTTCCAGTCAGAAATCACCAGTTGGATTTGCGTGCCGGGAGTGTTGTTTTGAATAAGGATTTTAAGACCGGCTTCCCCGTCTTCAGCTTCCTGCAGGTTTTTATAGCCCATGGCTTTAAGCGTGTTCTTCACCAGATCACGAATGGAGGGCATATCATCAATAACTAGGATGCGGGTCTCAGGGGGGAACATAGACGAGGTCTCCTCTATCCCCCTATTCTAGAAAACCTGTGGTGAATCTCAAAGATTCTTTACAATGCTGGACTTTGAACTGGTGCCAGCCACAGATAATCAGCACGGGGACCGTCCTGAGTGCCCGGGTTGATTTCAGTCGCAATTTCGTCCTCAGTCAGACCTGACGTATTCACTTGCGAGAAGGTCAGCACCGGGAACTCGGCCCCGCGCACACGCAGACGATCCGGCAGACCGCCCCCATACTGCACATGGAAATCCCCGACCACAATCACCAGTACCTGGTCGGGATGAGAACGCATGAACTCCACTGCCTGCCACGCCATCGTGTCATCCCAGATGGACTGAGACGTAAAATAGCGCTCGCCCGCTTCCGGATTCGGCAGGTGCGGCATCATGGAAAGGAAACGGCGTTTGTAGCCGTCATTCCCCAAAGAGAACTGCGGCGGCATCAATTTCAGATCCTCCGGAGTCAGCGCCGCCAAGCCACCTTTAGACACCTTGCCCGTCAAAGAGCGCGGAGCATTCAAAGCAATCGTCTTGGACCCCTCAGAAAGGTTAGGGAACACACTTTGTTCGCGATAATAATCATAAGAGGGATTGCCCCATTTAATTTGAGAGAGGAAGTCAGCTTCGCTTAAAAGCCCCTGACGATAAGAGTCCACGGCCGGCTGGTCAGTATATGTAAAAAATTCCATCCCGACAGAGACCTTCAGGCCCTGAGCCCGAAGCGCCTGCATAATAGAGACTTGCTGGTTTTGGTGTTCTTTGAAGCCGTGATTTTCGCCGATAACTACGATAGACCCCGGAGTGACCGGGCGGACGGCTTCGGCCAAATTGACCGGTTGGAGGTCGTTTCCACGCAAAATGCCACTAGTTTGAGCATGTGCACAGGCCAACATGAGCAGGGAACTTAAAAAAAGGCCGAAAGTCTTCACGATTCCTCCTCTAGACGCGAATTTGTCTGTTGAAGTTTCCTTTTTCCTTTGATACCTTGAGCCCCTTTGAAAAGGTATTGTCATTTTTTCTATACAACGCGTGGCAGTACAAATGGTTCAATTTAAGGGGTATCGCAATGGCTAAAAAGACAGGAAGAATCATCGTAACTCTTGAGTGCACTGAAGCTCGTGCTGAAGGCAAACCTGTTTCTCGTTACACTACGACTAAAAACAAAACTAAGACTCCAAGCCGTCTTGAGAAGAAGAAATACAATCCGAATCTTAAGCGCCACACTGTCCACAGAGAAACGAAGTAATTCGTAATGATTCTGACGGATCAGCAAATTCTGGATTTCATGAAGGAAGGCGCCATTAAAGTGGAACCTTTCCGCAGAGAATGCCTGGGTACGAACTCTTATGACGTTCACCTGGGTAAGACTCTAGCCGTCTATGAAGACGAAGTGCTGGACGCCAAGAAGCATAACAAAATTCGTACCTTTGAAATTCCAGAAGAGGGTTTCGTGCTGATGCCGGACACTCTCTATTTGGGCGTTACTTTGGAGTACACTGAGACTCTGAAGCATGTCCCATTTTTGGAAGGCAAATCGAGCGTAGGCCGTCTCGGAATCGACATCCATGCCACTGCTGGCAAAGGAGACGTCGGTTTCTGCAACTATTGGACTCTGGAAATTTCCGTGAAACAGCCTGTGCGTGTTTACACTGGAATGCCGGTTGGTCAGTTGATATACTTTGAAGTGAAAGGCGACATTTTAACTCCTTATAATGTCAAACCTTCCGCAAAATATAACGACAAACAACCAATCCCGGTAGAGTCCATGATGTGGAAAAATTCATTCTAAAATCCCTGCTCATACTTGGTTTCCTGGCTACCGCCGCCTGTTCTTCAGGGGGCGAGGTCGAGGATATTTCCGGTTTAGACAGCTATTCTGTCGTTTCCGGCTCATTCAGCCAGGCTGACTCAACCGCGCTGCACATTGCAGGCACCACAGGTGTTGTCCGCTTCACCTCTACGTTGCCAGGCGTCAGCTCTTCCCGCTCTATTTCCCTGAAAGCTTCCTTAAACAACGTCACTTTGAGTGATGTGAGCGCCGTTTTCTATGCGAGCGATTCCAGCGTCTCGGGCTCCACAGGGATTGTGGTGACCTTCAGCCGCACCGGCGCCAGCGTGAACGCCTCGATCACCTTTAATGGTCAAACCCGCACAGTCACAAGCTCCGACATGGGCTTTTACATCCCGAACAATATTGATGTGGTGATTGACGTTCACAACGTCGGCACCAAGTCCCGCGTCTATATCTGGAGACGTGACAACCTGGTCTATGCACCGACCAGCGCTGATGTGGATTCAAATTCGGATGTTTCTTCAGCTCTTCCCACGGCGGTGGGCCCCGGGACTTTTGCCGGTTTGATTCTGAACTATGCGACAGTCACAGCGGCGCAAGTGTCGACTCCGAAAGTGCTCGATTAAAAAGTTTCACGAATTGTTTAAGCAATAAAAAAGCCCCTTTTCAGGGGCTTTTGTTTTTTCTGATTTTGGTTCTGAACTAAAGCTGGCTTGCGGCTTTTTCAAGAGCATCCTGAGAGGCTGGCTCCTGTACCAACTTGGCACTTGGGCTTTTGCTGACCTGTTCGGCGATATAACCCAGGATCTGAGCCAGCTGCACGCGGTCCGCCCACACGTCCCACTTGTCCTGCTTGCCCTTCCACTTGAACAGGAATCTTGCCTGCTCCATCAGCGTCGTTGGCGGTTTGCCATAACGAAGAATGAACGTGAAAACATCCAGCAGGTCTTTTTCTTTCAGCACGCCGCTTTTCAGCTGATCGGCGGCAAGCTCTTTCAGCAGACCTTTAAATGCCGGATAAGCTTTGATCGCTTCACTGGTGGAAATGAAACCGTCTTTGTTTTTATCAAAGCGGGCAAAGACCATTTCCACGTACTGAATCACGTGCGGAGTCAGGGCAATGTCCCCCATCTTCGCCAGATTCTTGTCATTCGGAATGTAACCTGCCGCCATAAAGACATTGTTCATATAATAAGCCCACTCATCGGCCGAGGCCTTCTTCATGAACTTGATGTATTCCGGCGTCGCCGACATGATCACCGGCATAGCGTCTTTATAAGCCGCGCGAGCACAGCTTAAAGTCACCAGACTGTTGTCAGTCACTTCCTCATCACGACCAAAGCACTTCTTTACAAGCTCGGTGCGCAGACGCGAGTTAATACCCACACCCGACCAGATCATACCGATAAGATCGGTGATTTCGGCTTGGGAAGCCAAGGCATTCCCGTCGGAGTGCGGAACAAAGATATTGGCTTCACGGAAACGCGACGACGCAAAGGATGTGTTCTTCGGATCCAACAAACCCATTTCCACAAAGATGGATTTAAGTTCGTTGAACGCCCCTTCCACTTCCGGCAAGGTCGCGCCCTGGAACGTATTGATACGATTCAGATCATTGGCAAAGGAACGAATCAGCAAACGCGCCACCGCACGGTTGCGGTTCAGGTCGCGCAAACTCTTAAATGTGTAAAGCTGTTCAAACTTGTTCGAGATAATCACAAAACCACGATAGTCCGTGGTCATTGGAACCGGGCTTTCCACTGACAAGATCAGTTCTGTCAGCGCTGCCTGCAATGGCAGGGCGTGGGCATCCAGGTTCTTTTCGGTTTTCTTCAACACCGCCAGCAGGTCCTTGGCTGTCAAACCCTCTTCCGGTTTCCAGCCTTCGGCCATCTGGGCAAACATCAGCTCGGTGTCGATCCAGATTTGCATTTCCTTACGACCCACTTCAACAGAAGTCAAAGTCAAGGCATCAGGCTTATGACCGGACAAACGGGCTTCCGGTGCCACCAGCATATTATTCAGAACCACGCTAAGCAGCTTGTCAGCAGACTGCTCATTGATCGCACCCGGCACCAGCTCCAAGCGAATCAGGTGCTTCATAATTTTGTTCAGTTCAACACGGGTGAACTGGTTTTCTTTTTTCACCAGCAACAGATCACGCAGGATGTTCAGCGTCTGATTACCGAAAACAGAGAAGTAGCTTAAATTCACCGGCTGCTGCAGAGATTCGCCCATCAGGAAGTACTGATAGTAGAGGAAGTCTGAATACGCGCGCGCAGCAAAGCCCAGCAACACACTCCAGTTGGATTTGCGCAAAGATGAATCATTGCCGCCCAGAACCATGTTCTTGGCATCGATCACCAGCGGCAGATAGCTTTTCACCTGCTCTGCCAGACCACGACCCTCTTTCGGAGGATACAGGATCTCGATTTCCCGCACGATATTATTCAGGTCATTCAGGTCATAAGACCCTTCAAACAGAACACCCGCTTCGCGCACTGTGGCTTCCAGTACGAACTGGGACTCCATGAAGAGCTTCTGCGCTTCATCGGCATCATACATGTCTGGATCCCATTCACGACCGTAAATGGAATAGAAAGGCATGAAACGCTCAATCAGCGTTTTAATGCGGCTGACTTTCAATCGTGCCGTTTCAAAGTCTGTGGTTGTCAGGGAATCAACACTGCCGCCAAAGAACAGTTGTTTGACCTTCATGCCTTCAAACACCAATCCCGAGGACACTTTAAATTCCGGCCAGACGATTTCCAGCGTTTTTAACAGGTCAAAGACCTCGTCGCGGGAAACAACGCCCTCAGGCTTTTCCGCCACCAGATCCTGGAACACAGACAAAACGTCCTCCACCGTGCGTGCCAGATAACCCAGACGGTATCCGGTGCCCGTTTCAGGAACAGACTTGATGAAGTAGTGATAGCGCAGGAACTGCACATAACCACGGGCACCCAACAAAGTGAAACGGCGCCATTCATTCGGAGTGATGGAGTTTTCATCCCCACCCGCCAGGGCCTTTTTCACTTTTTTGATGACCGGCATGTACGTCTGAATAACAGACGGGAATTCCCATTTTTCGCCGAAGAACTGCCCCATTTCTCGCATCAGAACAACAAAGTCTGACAGGTTGTAGCCTTGCGCATTTTGTTCAATCAAAGACGCCAGCATACGGGCGGCATTTTGCAGTTCTTTATTGGCTTCTTCAAAGTGACGAACATCACTTTGCATATTCGGAGTTTCAGAAACCTCCCAGTTCAGAGAGATCACTTTCATGTACGGATTCAGATTCACCGTGATTGTGCGAAGACTTTTAACCAAAGCGATGGTCTTATCCAGTTCGCTGCGGGTCAGGTACTCGCGACTGCCACCGACGAAGACCTGCTTCAGCTTCATGAACTCGGTCTGCAGCTGCTGGGAAATAACGACGTTGTCTTTTGGATCCAGGAAGTTCTTTTCAAGGAAGGTTGCCAGCTCCTGAGCCGTGTAACGATCAGCGGTGTTTCCACGCACGTAACGTTTGAATTTTTCAACAGCACTGCCAATACAATCCCAGGCCGATTCCAATTCTTCCTTCTTGGCGTCACCGACAACGAAGGCTTTGGCAACAGGTTTCGCGTCTGTCAGACACTGGGTGCCGCCGAATTCCTGAGATTCAGGAGGAGGCGGCTCTTCACCGACTTTGGAATCACAGGATGCAAGTCCCGCGACAAGACACAATGCCAGAACGGCCTTCAAACATTTAGAAAACATAAGTCATGCCCCCGTAGAAACGGTCGTTCGCGCGATATTGGTTGAGGAATCCGGATGGATCGTGCTTTTCATCCTGCACGCCCAAAACGTCTCCTCCGACGACCACGGCCCACTTTTGGCTTGGGTAATAGAGGAACTCGGTGTTCAACAACGAGCCTCTTTGATCATAATCATACAAGTACTTGAATCGGGTCACGAACGGACGATTGAAAAAGCTTGCCAGCTGCCCTTCAACACGGAAGGAAAGGGCGTTCGTGAATTTCAAACGATCATCAAACATCGTAAAGTCATCCGGCTGACCGTTGGACTGAATGTCCGTGATGCCACCGCCTTCAATTTTCAGGTACTCGACCTGGAAGGCCAAGGTTTTTGCCAGGAAATCCGCCAAAGAGAAATCAAACGCCGCGGAATACGCACGAATTGGTTCCAGCTTCTGGATGGACCATTCTGGATCATCCGGGCGTTTTTCAATGGGATCGTCCTCAAGATACGAAACAGAAGCCTTCATACGGCCATGGGTGTAACCCACGTCGATGGATTTGATGATGTGATGAGTGACATCCGGAGACACCGTCACATCTACTTTTTCTTCAGAAACGTCTTTGAAGTTTTTGCGCTTCAGAATCAGTTCGTTCACCGGCAGATAACCACCGCTGACAACAACCCAAGGACCACGCTCTTTACTGCCCAGACGGCCCATCATCGCAGCACCACCATTGGCCGTCAGCTTGGCAGCATCCGGGATGTCGAGCTGATACTGGATGGTGTTGATGTTGTTGTTGAAGTCATAGTCGCGCGATGGAGCACGATACCAGCGGCTGTCAGAAACCAGTCCGCCACCCTCTTCACGAATGTCCGGGCCCATGCTTGGAATGAACAGAGGAGAGGCAAACCCCACGATCTGCCAACCGTTGGTGTTGTAATCCAGAAACAACCCCGTCAGCCCCTGTTCTTCGGGACGAAGGGTGTCAATAGCGAACTTCGGCTGCCACAGACCCAACTGCCAGCGGCGGTCCATCTCGCTCCAGTCATGCTTCTTACGACCGGCAAACGCACGGAAAGGCGCTTTCTTGGAAGCCACATAGGCCTCAGAAACAACGAAGTGAGATTGTCCACGGGTGAAGAAGGTCCCGCCAGAGATGTCGGCGGCAAAGTCGATCCAGGAAGTTTCTTTAAGACCGGAAAGGCGAGCGGAAAGAAGCTGGCTGTACGTCAAATTCGGAGATTCAGGAATCGGGGTCAGATACTGCATCCCCTCCATCCTGATCTGGCCATACACCGTTGCCGGTTTTGACGAGACTTGCGGCTGTTGGATAGAGCTCACCCCTTCGGCTTGAGGAATTTTCAAGCTCGTCGATTGTGCCTTGGACTTTGAAACCACCACAACGCTCAAAAGCATCGCGGCCAAATAGGTCCTACTACTCACATCCGCCTCTGGATAAAAGTCTAGGGGATAGAAAATAAGAAAAGGCTGTCGGAGTCAACGGAGCCACGCGTTGATGGGCTCTAGAACGATTATATGCGAGCTGATGGTAAAAAAACCTCGCTCTGTTTGAAAAAACTTCCTTTGAAATCCTGTGTAAAAACAGGTGTTTTAGAGCAAGTGCTCCAGCAGCCATTGCGGGTCGTCAATGGGCACATCATGCCCAGCCCATGGGTGCATTTCCGCGCGCACTCCCCACTTTTCCGCGATCTTCAAAGTGCAGGTTGGTGAAACCAGGCGATCCCCGTGACTGCCCAGCAGGCGAATGTCACCAGGAGCCGAATCCGGAAAACGATAACGAGACGCCGCCAGCATCTGACGAATCACGTTCTGAGGGTTCATCGGGTGCTGTTTCGTATATTCCATCATCGCGCCGATTTCCTCTTCGCGACGTTCGTGGCTGTTGGTGATCATTCCAAGAATCGTTTTTTCCCAGAAGGTTTCATCTTTTTCGCGACCGATCAGCTTCAGACCCTTGGGAATGTTGCCGGCAATAAAGCGACGATAAAACGGAGAAAAACCGCCAGAGCTTGTGCACACCAAAGTGGCTTTGCGAATTTCATGAGGGTATTCCTTCATCCATTCCACGGTGATCATCGCGCCCAAAGAGACCGACAGCACCTGAAACGGTTCGCCTTTTTGCACATAAGAACAACGCGCACGCAGGTCTTTGACGTATTCTGAAATCTTGATCGGACTGGTTTCTTCGTGGCGGCTTCCATTCCCCGGCAGATCCAAAAACTCGAATTTATCATTGGGAAAATGCTGCTGAATTTTTTCAGCGAAAGATCCCCAGTGTCCCACTCCGCGCGCCAGTCCACGCAGTAATAGCCAGTTTCTAGATGTTGCCATACCAAAGCTCCCTGGCCCGGGTGTCAAGCTGCCGGACCTGTTCCTGATTCTGCGTTGCCCATGCCTGCGGTGAATTCACCGCGCGGATTAAAAACTCCATCAGCGTGTTATGACGGCGCAGTGTGCGTTTGTGACGATGACCTTTGAGCGGATTGAACGGGCCTTCCGCACTGAAAATCTGCCACGGATTTTTCTTCACCCACAACCACGACCCCATCTCCAGACACAGCGGCACATAGATGCCGTTGCCGGGATTAGCGCGATGATTGTCGTACAGATAATCCCACAGATCCCCGTGCGTGGTGTAGTTCTGAGCCTGCGGCTCAAAGCGATAAAAGTGATGCGGATACGTGCGATCCAGAAGGTCTTTCAGCGCGTAACACAGATGCAGTTCCGGATACGGCTTCACGGTTTTGGCATACGGGAACCACAGACGATCCTGCAGACCAAAACCTGAATGCAGATCCAAAGTCATGGCTAATTTGCTTTGCGAAATTTCCTTCTGAACACAGTCTACCAGGGTTTGCGCTTCCAGTTGCATCGGCGCGCCCTCTTCCCCGCGATACCAAGGCAGTTTTTTGCTATAGCGATGACCGCCCAGCAAAAACTGTGGATTGTCAGCGTCGATGGGCGCATTGCGCATCAAATCGACACCTTGAGGATTGCATCGGGTTTTGCGATAAATGCCCACCGGATTCACTGTCGGAATAAAAAAGATGCGGACTTTTTCAAGTGTCTGCTGAATGCTTTCGTCCCACTGGGACAGCTCGGCCAACGAGCTCATCAGGGCCACACAGACCTGGGCGCCGATGCGCTCAAGTCCGTGCACGCCACCGACAAAACCCAGCACCGGTGCCTGAGGGTCCTGACTGCCAAAAGAGACTTTGTAGATTGGAAAACGCAGATCTTCGAACTGACTATGAGTCAAAATCTCCGCCCGGGCGGTGGAGCCCAGTTGCGCGATCTTTTTCTCGATTTGCTGGATCTCAGGCAATGTTGTCATTCTTTTCCCCAGAGCCCCCTATTGTTCGCGATAATTCCACCGTGTCCAACGCTTAACGCTCGCGGCCATTAAAGGATTGCACCACTCTGACAAGAGGGGTAGTCTCGTCAGTGCCGAATCAATACTTAGGAGATCGCCATGATGAATCTGGACACTCTGTTGCAAAAGATGTGGGTGGATTACTGCCAACTGAACCCTGCAGCTAAACGCATTTATGACATTTTCACCGCTGAAGGTGAAACGGTGCTGAATGACCACATCGCTCTTCGCACCTTCAACCACCCGCGCCTGGGTATCGAATCCCTGGCAAAACACTTCAAAAAACTGGGTTACGTTGAAAAAGGTGAATACACGTTCGTGGAAAAAAAGCTTTACGCCAAACACTACGAACACCCGAACATGGACAATCCAAAAATCTTCATCAGTGAGCTGGAGCTTGAAAAGGTTTCCCCTTTCATCCGTGAAACCGTGAACCAACTGGTGGCACAGGTTCCGGATTCTGTGATTGAAAGCGAAACTTTCGCCATGGCGGGACGCCCTTGGAAAGTGAACTGGGAAACTTACGCAAAATTGGCGGAAGAATCCGAATACGCTTCCTGGGTGGCGGCTTACGGTTTCCGTCCAAACCACTTCACGGTCAACGTGAACAAACTGAACAAGTTCAACGATCTGCCGACTTTGAACAAATTCGTCCAGGACAAAGGCTATACGCTGAACAAATCCGGCGGCGAAATCAAAGGGACCAAAGCGGACTATCTGGAGCAAAGCTCCACCATGGCTTCTGAAATTCCGGTGAACTTCGACGACGGCAGCACCCACAATATTCCGGGCTGCTACTATGAGTTCGCAAAACGCTATGCACTGGATAACGGCCAGCTGTATCAGGGCTTTGTCGCAAAATCTGCTGACAAGATCTTTGAGAGCACGAATAAACAGAAATAGTGCAAATGAAAAAGGCCGGGAAACCGGCCTTTTTTTTATGCGATTTTTTTGATCAGGTAATTCAGAGTGTCCTGATCCTGCTTCTGGTCCTTCCAGTGCTCGTGCGCCTTCAGGAAGATCTGCACCAATTGCGGATCGAACTGCGTGCCCGAACACCGCTTCAGTTCTTCGTACACCACTTCCATCGGCAGGCCCTTGCGATAAGCGCGGGTTTCGGACATGGCATCACAGGTGTCAACCACCAGGATAATACGCGCGATCAAGGGAATCTCGTCGCCGTTCTTTTTGTCCGGATAACCACGGCCATCGACACGTTCGTGATGTCCGCGAATGCCCGGCAGAATCTCAGCAAAGAAATCATGGGTTGCCAATGGCTTGATGATCTCTTCACTCAGCACCGGATGACACTTCATCAGCTCATATTCCTGATCTGTCAGCTTGCCCGGCTTGGCGATGATCTCTTGAGGCACACCAATTTTGCCAATATCATGGAAAAGGCCGGCAAATTCAGCCAGCTTCTGCTGATACTCATTCAAGCCTGCATCGCGCGCCAGCTTGCGGGACATTTCCCCGACACGGCAGCAATGGGCATACGTCAAAGGGTCCACGACCTTCAATGACTGCATCAGCGCCTGGGCGGCATCGTAAGCCCAAGTTGGAATGTTTCCCCAGGAAGAAGACATGGCACTCCCTTTGTTCCCCTGTTTACCATCTTTTGTTCGGCTAAACGCGCCATTTACTTAAACTCGAGAAAGTTTTACGTCTCATTCCGAGACAACTTCTCGTTGACAGCTTTGCCCGTGGTTGGAAGACTTTGGTCTTGATATCCATCTTGTATGACTTGAAGAGGTTTTATGAAAAAGTGCTTTCTTTTGATCCTGTTGCTGGCTTTCTCCAGCTCCGCCTTTGCGCAAAAAATCAAAGTTCGCAAAGTGAAAGGCAGCCAGGCCATTATTGACTTCTCTGGCGGCAGCCTGGCCCCTGGACAGGTCTATGAGCTGGCCCCGGATGAATTTGGCGACACCACCATGAGCCAGTCCATGCGCAGATACTTGATCGCCGTTTCCTTTGACCTGACTAACACAAAGTCTGATGCCGCAGGCGCATCTAACGAAACAGATATTGCGATTTCGGGCCGTTTTGGCTGGAACTATGCGACCTATGAGTTCGGTCCTTTGGCTTCCTATGCCGCAGATGCCACTGGCAGCCTGACCAGCACCCTTTTCAAGTTCGGCGGCTGGGCGGATTACAACATGATCGCCAACACTCCGGGTGAAATCTTCATCTATGGATTGGGCGGCTTGTTTGATATCGGTCAGTTGGATAACGGTGCCGGATCAAAACGCGACATCATGGAATTCTTCGCAGGTCCGTTTGTGAAGTGGTTCCCGACGGGCAGCAATGTCGGTTTCCGTCTTGATGGCGGATACGTTTATCAAAAACAATCCGGCGGGGTTGCTTCTGACAACGTGGTATCTGGACTTGCAATGCAAGCCGGCCTTATGGGTTACTTCTAATCATAATCAAACTTTGCGCACACCCTGGGCGACTAAAAAGCCCAGGATCTTGCCTTCGCGGTGCAACGCCGAACCCACTTTCGGGTGAATCAAAAAGCGGCGTTTTTCCTCAGAATTACTTTCCCATACTTCGTGCTCGCCAATATCAAAAATCAAGGTGCCGGGAATGCGACCCTGCAGAGTCTGCAGACACATGGAAAAAAGCTTTTCCGTCACCTGAGGATCGCGGCCAAAGAGCTTCCACCACTCGACAGAATAGAGCTCTTCCACGGAATAGCTGCTCATTTCAAAAAAACGAAGATTACGGAAAATTTGAAAACCTTCGTCAGTGTAAATCTCGACACAATCTTCAGGTTTCACGGTCAGAAAAAAGTCCGAGGCAATCGAAAGGCCCCAGCGCTCAAGGGCCCGGCGGCAAAACCGTTCAGAGTCCCTTAAAGAGGACTGCTCGGCCTGCGCACTTTCGCAGATATCAACGTAATCGCGCAGGGTCTTGAAAGCCCGCTCTTGCTGACTGGGTGTCAGCGAGTTGAAGAACTGCAAAGAGCTGTCTTTGTAAGGGTGGATGCTGACGCCTTCCTTGCGCAGCAGTTGACTTAACTTCTCACACAGCACTTTAAAATCCGCGAAGCCCATAAATCCTCTATGCAACGTAAAACAGGATACTGGTTGTTTCAGCAGAGTTTCCAGACTCTGTCATGACCAAAAACTCTCTTCTTCAGAATACAGCCGAGTGTTCGCAGAGGGTTCACCCGAACGGGTTATCGCTGACAAAAAATGTCTGAATAGACACTCTATTGGGCTTCAAATCCATCAGGATTCAATTAAGGCAGGCACCCGCTTTGCTGGATAGAGGTGTCGAACCTTTGCCAATTTTTAACTGGATATCGAAACTGATCCGCGGTTCAACGAAGCGGAATAAAACAGGAGTTCGTAAATGAAAAAACTGATGATTCTGTCTTTGTCCATGCTGATCACTCTGCCCGTGTTCGCCAAAGGCCTTTCTTCCTCTGAAACGAATGCAAAAGCCCTGGAAGTTCTGATCGACAGCGCCGGTGCCATCACTCTGGAAGGTGACGTTCGCACTGATGAAAAACTGTCTGCAATCTTGTCCCGCGCGATGATTTCTGCAGGCCAGGGTTCTGCGACTATCAAGAATAACTGCATCTTTATCAGCTATGACGGGATCTTTGAATGCCACTTGGACATCCAGCATCTGATCGATGGTGTTAACTATGGCGAGACCGTGATTTCATACGAAACATTCGCGGACAAAGACGGCGCTCCTGATAAAATGCTTATCAACAAGGTTCGCGTTTCCCGCGGTCACTAATTAGCATCTTGACATCTCCGGTTCCCGACCCACCTTTGAGCTTCGGAGGTTTCGATGCAGTCCACGTCCCCCAATAGCTTTCTGGTCGTTCGCCGTACGTGGCTCAGCCGCCGTCCTCACTTCCGTGCAAGCCTTATAGCGGCCTGGAGCGTGTTTACCCTGATTGCCATGTCCGTCGTCTATTGGCGCAACTGGGGCGGCATTGGGGCCCTTTTACCAGCCTCGGGCGACGCGGTCTTTAAGAACCACGAATACTGGCGTCTGTGGACGGCCCTGTTTGCCCATGCGGATCTGGGGCATCTGGCTTCGAATTCTTTGGGTATCTTTGTTCTGGGGTACTTCCTGAGCGGTTACTTCAGTCTGTGGTTCTTCCCCGTGGCGGCTTTATTTATCGGGGGCTTCACCAATTACTTAACTCTATTAAGTTATGACCCGGCGGTAAAGCTGGTCGGTATCAGCGGTGTGGTTTACTGGATGGGGGCCGCATGGTTGATTTTATATCTGTTACTGGATCAGCAGCGAACCAAGACTCAGCGAATGCTGCGTGCGTGCGGTGTGGCCCTGGGGGTGTTCTTCCCCGCTTCCGCCTTTGACCCTTCAGTCAGTTATCTGGCGCACTGGTATGGATTCCTGCTGGGACTTGCCAGCGGAGCTGTTTATTATTTCGTTAACCGGAAGACTTTCCTGAAAGCTCTTATTATTGAGCAGGTTGTTGAGGACTCCCCCTCTGAAGACGGCTTGCAAGAACCAAGGAATGTCCCCCCCGAGATTCTTTAGTTCACAAAAAAAGAAAGAGGCTCCTTTTGGGAGCCTCTTCTTTTACAACAACATTTAAGTTAAGAAGACAATTACCAGTTGAAGCTGGATTCGTCGTAACCCCAGTTAGCAAGAGCTTTTTTGTACATGCCCTTCATGAACTTCTGAGCCTGGTGAGGTTTCAAACCCAACGCGGCAGCAGATCTGTTTGTCAGGTCTTGCATGCCAGAGTTGTCACCGAAGGAAAGATCTTTAGCAGCAGCCAAAGCGTCAGAGAACTGAACACCGAAGACAGCTTTGAAAGTCTTGTCCATGTCTTTTTCAGAAGTAGTACCGCGTTCAGCAGCAGCAACTGCCCAAGAGTTCAATGCAGAAGCAACCGCAACCGCTTTGTCTTGTTTGAAGCCGTATTCTTTCATCAGACGATCAGAAGCCATTTTAACAAGCTCTTTATTTGCATCAGAGTTCAAAGCAGCAAAGTTTGTGTCTGAAGCAGAAGAAGAAGTTTTGTCATTGATAGCTTGACCGTAGTTGGATTCACCGGAGTTCGCATTGTAAAGAACGCCGTTTTTACCCAACCAGTAAGTACCACTGGAGATATCTTCCCAATAGAAACCAGTTGTGCCCACACCGATAGTAGTGCCACCAACATAACCAGCGAATTCGCTTACGTTAGCATAGTACTGGAACACGCCAAGGTCGTTGTAAACCGCAGCTTTACCGTTGGAATCAAATTTAACATACCAAAGATCGTCAGAACCGTAGCCGCCTCTGTTGTAATCAGGATCGTCGGTTACTTTGATACGAGCGCCAGTGGATTTCAGGAAAGTACAGCCTGGAGAAGCTTCCTGAGTTTGGCACACGTCACCGTATACTGTTTCATATGGGTAGTAGATAACTGGTGCAGAGCCGCCGCCGCCACCACCGCCTCCGCCGCCGCAGGCAGCAAAGCTCGTCGCAACTACAGACGCAAGAACTACGCGCATAACATTTTTCATGATGGTTCCCCCTTATAGGTTTTGTTAAAAATCGAACTCTTATATTCGTTTTTGTTTAGTAAGTTAAATTAACTCTCAGCAATTTATCGCCGCAGTAGTAATCGAACGAGTGGGCTCCCTTGACCCCGTCAAAGACTGGTGTATCCATCGGACGACACCCTGTCGAAGACTTGAATCTCAAGCGCGCTGGTGACACCAGTTCGATCGCAGATCCATCCCTTGCAAAAACCGGTACCAACATTTTGACACCACGGCTGAGTTCCGAACTTTCCGTGGTAAATAGCGCTGGAATCTTCGTTGATGCGTCGCGCGCATCCTTTAAAGTCAGTGGGAAGTACAAATTCGTCATCAACATGTCCGGGAAGAAAGTGTAACGCTCGAAACTTTTGCTTACTACACGGGTCGTCACAAGGTCGTGATACTGGATTTCCGAGTTCGTTAGAACAAAGGCTCCTTTACGCTGCAGCCCCGCAAACACGGCGCGCACCCACAAAGCGGAGTCAAATTGGGACCGCTCAGCCCCCAGCTGCTGGTCTAACAGCTCCCAGTTCTTGTTATCAAAGACCGACAAACGCTGCTGACGGTTCAAACCTTCACCGAACCAGAAGCTGCCCGCGAACTCGTCCTTGCCGTAATCCAGGGCATGAACCTTGTCGACACGGGTGTCGAGGATGTTGCGGTAAGTGGTCTGATGGGCAAACAGATCCAGCTCCATGAAGTTTTCGATTCGACCTTCCACCACCTCGGCGATGGCGAAATTATATAGATAACTTGGCTTGGCTTCGGTTCCCTGGTTTTTTGCCAGCAAAACCGGCACACGTCCCGCCACCATCTGTTCACGGCGCGGTTCGATCACGTCGATGATCTTGTAACCCTGATGTTCTTCCAGGGCTTTGAGTTCATTCTTTTCGTTCAGGAAATAGAAACGAGTCTGCGGCTTTTCATAGTTGTCCGGATTTTCCCAGCGCTCTTTCAAACCACGTTTTTTGGATGGATCTTTACCACCACCCACCCATGCCGGGCGTTTGGTGCCACCGATTTTCTGCCAGTACATCTGATAAGGCGCCGGAGCCAGCTCCGCAGAGTACTTGAAGGTCTCTAGCAGCTTCATGGCTTTATCAAAGATATAGAACGTCATTGGTGATGCTTCCGGTTCATCCAATTCGGATTTGTCTTCCAGGATGCCCATCACGTATTCGCTTTGACCGTCACCGTTCAGATCCAAACGGGTCAGAACCTGTTCACGCAGATTGTCGGCTTCACCTTCAGGGCGGATTTTAGTGCCACCCACAGCGGTATAAGCGCCGTTGCCGTTATCAGCAACCAGCCACAACTGCCAGGTGTTGTTCTGCTGACCCAAAGCCAGGTAATCACGCTGTTCAGGGTGGTTGTCCAGATTTTCATCCAAAGGCAGGAAGGACACGCGGGTTCTTGGCATGCCAGTGATGTTAAATGTCTTCACATCGGCGGAAGCCATTTCCGGCGTCACGCTGACCACGACTTCACTTTCAAAGACATAACGGCGGGCTTCGGCATCACCAACACGCACATCCACAGTCAAATCCAGTTCACTTGGGATGCGGGACTGGGAAGGATCCTGAGAATCCACCAGACTCATCATCACCACGTATTTGCGCACTTCATTCTGCTTCCACACACCTGGGTACGGAGCGGCTTCTTTGATCGCCGTGATCCAAGGACGAACCGCATCCACATGAGGCTTGATGAACTGAGCGTTCATTTTCACTTTGCCGATATCAACGGCCTGCCATTTGTTCACAAAGGAAATCTCGAAGCTCAGGTCCTTGCTTTTACGGTCCCAGTTGATTTCGACTTTTTCTTTATCCGCAGGAACGATCAACGGCTGCACGGAAGCTTTCAGGGACTGTTCAACGTCCATGTTACCGGCCACAGAATATTTTTTGTAAATTTCCCTTTCCGGGCTCAGCGCTTGTCCTTGTTCATGAGAGCCGCCAGAAACCAAAGACAGATTTGATTTCAAAGGGCGGGCACCCAGTACAAGTCTTGCGTAAATCTCATCAGCCGGAACTCCACGAGCCATCAGCTCGGCCACAGCTGCCGCGACATAAGGCGACGCTTGGGACGTTCCAGAAAGGTATTCGTAACCCAAAGTTGAACGGAAACGCACCGGACGTTTGCTTTCAGGATAAGTGCTTAGGATGTTCACACCCGGAGCCACGATATCCACACCGCTGCCAAAGTTGGAGAAATGCGAGAACGCGCCATCAGGACCGGCCGCTCCCACGCAAATCACATTTGGATAAGCGCACGGACGAAGAAGCGCACGGGTCGAGTCATTGCCGGCAGCAGCCACGATGATCACACCGCGGGCTTGAGCTTCCGCAATCACTTTGCGCATGAAATCAGAATCTTTCGCCTGAGGCCAACCCATAGAGAAGTTGATCACCTTGGCGCCAGAGCGCATCGCATAGATCACGCCACGACCCACCATATCCCCCAGACTGCGGGTGACACTTTCACGGCCGGTCTCTTGTGGGGAATCATAAATAGACAAAGGCTTCATCGGCTCAGAAGGTTGAACACCGATCACCTGCACCGGCAGGATCTCGACGTTTTCACTCAAACCACGCACACCGATATTGTTGTCGACTTCAGCCGCGATAATACCTGCGACGTGAGTCCCGTGACCCTGGTCATCTCCAAAGTCCGGACGGCCCATGATGCCGGCGGCATTCACGCCACCCAGCAAGCTCCAGCCCTGACAATCCAGTGGGTATCCGTTTTTATCCTGATCCACTTCCGGATTGCTCAAATCCATCCATTTCTTTTCACAGGTCTTGCGGTCACTGTCAGCCACGCAGGCTTCAAATTTCGCCAAAGCCCGGCACTCAGATTCATTGCGACGGATCACACCCTTCAGATCCGGGTGATTTTTGGCGATACCAGTATCGAGGACTGCCACAATGACTTTGTTTTTGGCTTTTACCGGGGAAGGCAAACGCACGTCTTCCTGCGCACGCGCAGGAATTTTATAGGTGTGCAACGGATCCAAGTCGATCATTTGCGGCACACCCTGGTTGTTCAAACCCCATTGCTTGTCAGCAAAAGGATCGGCGGCCTGCACTTGGCCCGCCAGGAAGCTCATCGAGATAACGGAAAGGATCAAGGATCTCATCGGAAGCTCCCCAGGGATTTATCCAGTTCGATTGGAGAAATGCGGGTTTTCGTCGCGAACATCTGAATCAGACCGTTGGCATATTCGATGTTCTGCTTCGGATCACCCAATGTGTTGGAGAAGTACTCAATATCCCCGTCCTCATCACCGGCACGGAAGCCGTTGATGCGCACGAAGTAAATGTAGTTGTCCTTACCCAGGAATTTCAGCAGCTGAGGCAACGGGATCGCCTCTTCCAGCGTGTAAAGGACATTTGTCATCCACTGTGTCTGGGATTTTTTGTCCTTCGGGTAGCTGGCAGAAAGCTTCAGCAGTCTTTCCATCCACGGCAACATACAATCAAAGTAAGTTCCGTTGACCCAAGAACCCTGATAGTTCATCGTTTTTTCTTTTTTATGTGCATCCTGCTCTTCCTGACAAGCCGTGATGAACTCGGATTTACCGCGTTTGAAGTCGCCGTTGCCCAGTACGGTCACCATATCATTGAACATTTCCTGATCGTGAGGACGGGCTTTTCGGCCCATTTTTTCGCTCAGTTTCTGGAACAGACGTCCGATGAACTTGGCTTTAGGAACAGACTTCCCGTCCTGATCTGGTTGAAGGATCAGGTCTTTGACCTTGTCCAAACCACCCGGCAGGATGGAAAGATTCGCCGTGATACGATAGAAGTCCACCGCCGTCACATTCGCGAAAGCTTCCTTTTCAATCAGACGATAAGAGCCGACCGGAGAACTTTTCAGTTCGCCTTGAACCTCGTCGATCAGTTTCAGGAATTTTTTGCGGTTCAAGTGCCAGCCACCCCACACGCGCTGAACAACACCCACGGATGGATACTGTTTCGCGTTGGTGGTCAGGTCAGCTTCCGTGGTCACGGTTCTCCAGTACGCTTTACCGTACGGAGTGTTGGCCGGATTTGGATCGTCGGAACGAGCCAGATCCACACGGCCTTTAGGCCACCACTTGTTCATCAAGCCTTCAACCCAGTCAAAGGCAAAGCCCAGCAGATCGCGACCGATCAGTTCGCCGCGCTTATTAGAGAACAGCGTCACTTCTTCGTCTTTAGGATCCAGATCCGGAGCCTCTGCACTGCGTGGGTAACGGATTTTCAGAGTGTGATCTTCGTTAAAGGAATTCACACGCATCGCGAAGAACTTGTTACGGATCTCGCGGGTTTTCAGATTGTGGTCGATCTCAAACTTGCGGTGATTGAAGTTTGCGTACAACAACTCCGGGTCGTTGCTCTTAAACAACGCACGCAAGGCCGGTTTCAGGTCATTACGGGTTTTGATGAAGTCTTTTACGAACTTCGCTTCCTGGTTTTCAGAATCAATGTATTCCGCGTACTCAGGATTGTAGTCAATCACGAAGGCATCCGTGCTCAGTTCCGCCCAGGTCGTGTTGGCGCGAACACGCATCACGTTGATGAAATAGTTGATATCCAGGGTCATACCCATGGCTTTGCTGTTCTGGGAACGAACGTAAACCTGGACACCTTCTTTGGTGCGCATGAAGCTGGTTTGTCTTAGGATCGCACGATTGCCATCCACCCCCACAGCCACCGTGTTCAGGAAGTTCAATGGAGAAATACCCATCAGAACATCCAAAGACGACGACGCTTGAGCGTAAGCCGACAATGCGATGGAATCTGTCACTGTGAACACTTCACCTTCACGCAGTTCACTTAAGAAAGCATCCAATGGTTGACGGGCTGGCTTGCCTTCTTCCTGGGACTTGATAGGGTCCTTTTCATCCAGCACCGCAGAAAGCTTGCTCATGAAGCGAGGAATCAACAAATCCTTCCAGGACACTTTCGTGCCTTCCTGGATGGAGTTCAAAGGGCGTACGTGAGTGTAATCACGCATCACCATGATGTTGGCACCTGCCATTGGCGTAACCTTAGGCACCCCGTCCAGAGTCATGAAGTAACCCAGACGAGCGGCCACAGATACGTTATCCACCAGCTGAATTGGCGCCGAACTGCCGAAGTAAGTCCCCGTTGTCACGTGGCGAGTCGCCCCCAGATTGAAACCACCTACGGGACCGCCCCACGCTTCCACTTTTTGGTAAAGTGGTTCATACGGACGCTCACGGATATGCTCAAGAACCCGCTGAGTGATCTCATCACGGCGATTTTGGAAAAGATCCGAAGTGGAAAGCAAATCCAATTTTTCGTTGATGTGGTTCATCACAGTGCCAATCACCGCGGATTTAGCACGGATACCCATGTAACGCTCAAGATCCCCGTCCTGAAACGGAGACTGACGGTCCCCGTGCGCAAAACGCTGAGGATAGCCCGGAACGAATTCCTGAGTGACTTTACCGTCTTTCACCAGGCCAGAGCGTGACGTGATGTTCAGGTCCGGCAATGGCAACGCGGAAGTATTCTTAATGTTGAAAAGCTCCAGTGCATTATGAGCACGGTGCAGAAGTTTAGCCAGGATCAGGTCTTCAAGCTCTTGCGGGTAAGCACCAGCACGCACGATTTCCACGAAGTCACTGTAACGAAGATCTGCCATGCGGCGAACCAACCAGCGCACGTCCTCATAACTTGCTGCCGAGAATGATTCTGCTGATGGGTGATTGATCACCACGTGACCGGAAAGTACTGCACCGAACTTGGCGCTGAATCTGTTCACGGACTCGGGCAAATCAACCAAGGCAAATGGCAGGATCAAAGCGCGGTAAGCTCTGTAACGGGAATAGCGTTGTACAGCAGGCAGCTGATTAGGATTGTTTGGATCTGGAGCATAACCCCACTGGATGTCGAAGTATTCAGCCACAGCCGGCTCAAGAACCGCGTCTGAGAACACGACCGAGTGATTTTGTTTGTTGTCTTCCGTCACCCAGCCACGGCTTTCAAAGTCTGAAATCATGGATTCCTGGGCGTTCTTCAGGAAGGATTCTTTTTCAGCTTCGGTTTTGAAGAATACACGCAGGTTGCGGTAATACTTTGGAGACGGAACATAGTATCCCAGCTTTCTTAGCAAAGCCGCACGCATCAAAGTTGTATGAGTCAAACGGGACAGGCTTAAACGATAGAACAGATTCGGATTTTCCAGCGACTGAACGCGGGACATGTAAGTGAACGGCAAGGCGGCTTCTTCAGAAAGGAACTGCACCCCGCGCTGAGCGACCGGATAACTGCCTGGAATGTCTTCCACACCCGGATAAACGCGGTTTTGCCACATCTTGTTTTCAAGAGGATTTAGCAGACTGAGATCAGTCCCCTGATTGGCAAGGGCTGCGGCCTGACCGACATCCAAAGCTGTTCCGGAGCTGTTAACCAGATCCATCGCCGGCTTTTTTACAGAGTTCAATGGCAATGAAACACTCTCGGCACTTGCGATGGAGAGCGCCATCAAACACAGGGCGCAGACTATAACTATTCTGAGAGACATAGCTTATCCTTATCAAAAAGGTGTCAAAGTGGTGTCAAAAGGGCCTTACACAGACCCGGTTCCCGGAACAGCAAGGAACGGGCCACAAATTGTCAGTCATTTAGAAATAAGTTCCCGTTTAACTGCTTCAGAAACGAAATGACCGCCTTACACGGCGGTCATCTGTAGCTTTTACAAGCTCTGCTCAAGTTATCGGCACTTGATGCGATAGTGCGCCATCATTGCGTCTTCAAGCATTTCCCGCTCGTCTTCGTCCACAACATACACGCCCAACGAGCGGCTGGTGTTTTCAAGCACGAAGCGACTTACGATATCTGGTGCATAGAAAGCGCTGTTTTTCACAGAATAATAAAGCAACTGATCCTTCGAAGGCTGATTAGAGTCGTAAACAGTGAAAGTAATCATGTCATTGGTGGCCTTGTAGGACTTCACCATCACGATGTGCTGAGCTGTCCTGCCCGCGCGCAGATTCACCAGAGTCAGGCGCTTGGTGTCAGCATTACGGCGCATGGTCGCCACGGTTTCCTGATTTTTGCTGGCGCTGCGATCGCCAGAACCAGCACCCATGCCGATATTAGCTGCACGGAAGAAGTGACGAGCCTGATTTTCTTCAATCTCGGCACGGAAATGTCGGTGAACGTTTTTGCCGTCCACGTTTTCTACGTAACCTTCAAGCAAGCGCATCCACAGACTGTTGGTGTGCCACTTGTCTTCAGCCAGAGAATTGGTAGGAACCGGGAAAACGCTGTTGGCTTTCAAAGAACGCGTGATGATGCGTTCTGAACTGGATCTGAGTGCGTAGTTATCATTGTTATGATTGTCGTTAACCAGCTCTAGAGTTCCACCGCGGATCTGATTCAACAGCCCCGGGGAAATTTGATCCATTCGCAAGCTGGTGGGTTCATTATAACGGGCCATATAAGAGATCATGCGCTGAGTGCTGCTAAGAGCCCAGCAGCCTGCAATCGTCGCCACCCCACTTCTGAAAGGCCAGTTCGTGATCGGCATATTGCGGGATTCATGAAAGGCATCGGCTTTAATACGATAGTAAATTCCCTCAATACTGAGCTTGTTGCAGGTCAGATCCTGCACCAAAGAATCCGTGACTCTTTTGTTGGAGATGAACTCAGAGGCGGAAGTACTTCGTTTTTTGCCCCAGGCATATGCGCGGTCTGCCGTCGCGGCCATGGCCGTGGCAAAGGCACATAAAAAGAGCACAGCGGTCTTTACTAGCTTCAACATACAACGTCCTTTCATTTTCAACGTCGGATGCTAAAGCAATTCACAATCCATAGTGGTTCCATGTTTAAACCCTGTTCAGCTGTCAAAGACCTGAACAGGTGACCAAATTGGCAGTAAGAAATTGGAAAGTTGGACATTGGAGGGGGATTAGAAGTCGCGGCTGATGTTGAGGCCCGTAAACCCAGCCCCGACAATCGGGACTATATTATAGTCGCTTTTTCCGGTGTTCAGCGCGCTGGCGCGGCCCCAGTAAATGCCCAGGGCGGCGCCGGCCACCACATCACTTGTCCAATGGATGTTTTCACTGACTCTGGAGGTCGCCACGAAAGTTGCCAAGGCAAAGGCCGGAATACCGACCTTGTAGCCGTAAGCGTACGCCAGTGATGTCGCCGTGGCATAGGACGAGGATGCGTGGCCTGATGGGAAAGACAGATAATCTCGCCCGCTGGGACGTTCACGGCCTATCAGCGAGGCCATGGTGATATGGCTGGCAGCGGTGAGAGCCAGGGCCTTGCCGTGAGCCAGACCGTTTTGTGGATCCAGCCACAGCTGCGCCAAAGCAATGGCAATACCCGGCCCGCCGCTGCCCAGATAGGCACCTATATCCGCGGTGTCTTTATCCATGATCAGCTTGTCGGGATTGAGATTGTTTTTATAAACAGTCTGATCATATTGCCTTGCCGTCACAGTAGCGCCGGCCCCGATCAGCAAAATCAACTGCCCCCCACTGTCGAAGGAATTAGTGATGGTGGGTTTTAATTCCTGATGCCACAACCAGGATAAAGTTTTTTCTTCCGCTTGTGCGGCTGAATAAAAAAACAACATGAAAGCGACAATAAGGTTTTTCATGATGGACCCCTTTGCCATTTCATCGGGATCTGTTTTGCCATGAGCCCCAGTGCGGCCCCCAGAAGGCCGCCAAGAAGCGCACCAGCCGCGACGTCCCCTGGGAAGTGCACTCCGCAATACACGCGGGAATAAGCAGTTAAAGACGCCAGTGCCAACAATGGAACTCGCGCTTTGGGATAAAACACACCAATGAACACGACCAACGCAAAGGCATCCACGGCGTGACTGGAGGGGAAAGAAAATCCTCCCTGCTCTGTTCCGCGCAGAATCACCAGATCGGCAATGTCAGAGCGAAACGGCCGGGCCCGCTCGAACAGCGGCTTGATCAAATCACCCGACAAGAAGTCAGCAAAGCTTGCGACCACCACGGCAGACACAAGCACCAGCACACCTTTCAGTCGGGTCTTCGTAAACAACCACAGCAAAATCGTCGGCAGCACCATGAACAAAAACCACGGGGATTTCTGAAAATCTGTCCACCACGGAAAAAAGACATCAAACATCGGATTGGCCGTGGTGCGGTTGATGAATAAGAAAATCTGCTGGTCAAGTTGTTCCCACATGGCAGAACTCCTTAAAAGGCCAGGATGCCAAAGGTGACGGCGATACTGTAAATGCGCGCGTTGTTCGTGACCTGGTTGCGGGAAAGCACCAAGGGCACCTCCCCATCCATCATCACGTCCTCTTCACTTTCCAGTGTCTGGGCGGTGGCAGCGATTTCGGTGAACCACACCTGTCCCTTGGAATTCTTTTTCAGAACGCCCCAGCCCAAACCCACTACCGGGCCATCGAAATGAATGCGACTGGTACTGGGATCAGAAACGCCTTTTGGAGTTTCACCGTTCAGAAATAAAACTGTCGGAGCCCGGCCCACAAAGAACCTTGCATAAGGCGTCCCTTCCATCTCGGGATAAAGTTTTGGCAACTGCGTGCGAATCCCCATGGTCAGCAGCGTGTCCCATAAAAGGAAGCTGTCCTCCATACGATTGAACTTCACACTGGCACTCCATTCCACGGCCCATTCCGGATGAAATACATAAAGCAGGTCAGTCTTCAGATTCACTCCAACACCACCATCGGAATGGTCGTCATCAGAGGTGTACAAAGATGAATTAAAACCGCCGCCGGCCAGCAGATGAAGGCCTTTGCTCCAGCGGTCCGTTTCAAAATCAGTTGCCAAAGCCGAAACAGAAAGCAGCATCGTGAGCAGATATGCGGATACGGATTTTTTCATATCAGTACCTCCAGGACAGATTCAGTCCCAGGGAGTCCGTTCCCACATTTGGTATTGCCGCAAGTTCCTGCGGATAGTTCGACAACAAGGTGAAAGGATTCAGAGCATAACCCAAAGCGCGCATCCACGCGACATCCTGCCCGCGCAGATGATGACTTAAGCGTTCAAAGCCCATCCCCACAAGAGTTCCAAAGACCGGTGTCTGATAAATATCCTGGATGCTCGGAGGCTCAGTGTAGGTTTCCACCGCAAACTCGAAAGCCAGCGAAGAAAGGAATGTCCAGGCGAAGGCTTCTGTTTCGGTGTAGCCGCGATAGCGATAGAAAAGATAGTAGTACTGCCCGGCCAGAGCGTGTTTGAAGATGTTGTAGTCAAAGCTGTCTTTGTCGAATTCAGGATGGCGTGGATAATTGGCGAAGTTGTCCCAGGAACCATGATCGGCGATGGTTTTTTCCTGGGTGATCAAATACACGCTCCATTGCGCCACATAGACGGCACCAAAATTCAGAGCGTACTCACCTGCCGAGCGTGGAGGTGTTGATGTTGTTTCTGCCGCAAATCCTTGAGCGGCAAAGAAAAGGGTTAAAAGGACGGCAACGAGGGCTTTCATGGGAAACTCCGCATATCGCGAAACACCCTGTGAGTTCGGACTCCGAAGTATCTATCTGTAATTGTTGATTAAATATCAACAAAAGCTCACTTATGTATGTACGCGATTACTTACTTATATGAAAACAAAATTAACGGATTGCGCGTAAGTAATCAAGCAATTACTTAAAAAATGAGTATTGGGGGACGAAGCTTCGCCTGGGCAGAATAAAAAAAGGAAGGCTTTGGGGGCCTTCCTTTTTTGTTTTGATTTTACAATTCAACAGCTTAGAAGTTGATTCCGAGACCTACGGTTCCGTAGAACGTGTTCAGCTCGGCTTTCTGATTTACAGACTCATCAGTGAATCCATATCGTTTCATACCGAAACCTGCCTCCCCGAAGTATCTCTCGGACCACAACACTTTACCGTGGAAGTTCAGAGACATCGGCGCATTCAGTTTCACATTCGAGTCCATGGAGCTTGCGTAGTAGATAAATTCCATGTCCACCCATTTTGGATAACGCATGAACGGAAGAAGGTTGAAGAAGTCATCAAACACCTTCGGCATGGAGCGCGCCCAGAAGGCCCCTACCCCCAGCATCGGCGCCTTCAATTGATCGAAGGTCACATTCTGATAAGACACCATCGCACCGACGGATTCATCGCGACCCCACAGACCCGGTGTTACACGGTATTTCAAATCAACCGTCATTACACTCAGCGGAGCGGTGTTGCCCGCAGCATCGACTTTCAACTGATTAAAGGACTGGAAGTACTTCGCACTGAAGCCCCAGCGCTGACGGGACAACCAATAGTTGGTCCAACCGAACAGATCCTCGAACCACTGATTATAGGCCACTTCGCCCATGAAAATGAATTCGCCGGAAGCCTGCACCGCCGTGAAACGACCCGAAAGCTCGCGCGGATAACCTTTATAGATTTCATAGTAAGACTTGTAGGTCTTACCGTCGATGTCGACATTCAAGTACGAGCGATTGATCTGACCACGTTCGGTGGCTTTGAACTCCCACACGAAAGAAGCCGGATCCTGAGGATTTTCCTTTACGGAATTCTGCTCGGAAGACACTTGAGCCACCGGCTGTTTGCGGCCCTCTAGTTTGATACCGTCAATGTATGTGCCCGTCGGGGTTCTTTTGCTCAGGTAAACGCGCGACTGCGTGCGCGGAATCTCAGACAGTTCAAATTTCTGTTTGAAGATACCGCCGCCCTGACCTGGCAGATAAATTTTTGGATCATCTTTCTTGATCGCCGCTGCCCAGAACTTGCGTGGATCACCGATGGTGGATTCAAAGCCCAGCATCTTGGTGAAGGAACTGTACTGATCCGGATTCAAAATTACTGAACGTCCCACCGGGCGTGTGTCATAGCCGACAATTCTCAAAACACCTGGTTTTTTGGTGTCAGCGATATCCATCAGCTCCAGCTTGTTGGGTAAGGTCACAAATTCATAGGACTCGCCAGTTCCCAATTCTGCAAAGAAGGAGCTTGGCATGTCCGCCGCCACGGGAACGGAATTTTTCAATGCCGCCTCTTCATTATTCACCAGCACTCGCGGTGTCACTGCATCTGCGCGCACTTTCCCCATCACAACAGTTTTACCACTGGATTTGGAACCGTAACGCTGAGAACACATTTTCGTGGAGTTGCGACCATCAGTCTGAGTCAAACAGAAACGGAAGGATTCTTTCTGCCCCCAGAATGGAGCTTTCGCGGATTCAACATCCTGAATCGCAAACTGGGAACCAAAGATACCGGCACGAACCACGTCTTTTGACGGAACACCTTTTGCTACCAGCTCTTTTCTCCACGCATCCAATTGTTTTTGCCATTTGGTGCGATCGGCTTCCGTGAAGGAGTAACTCCAAAGCACTGTTCCAGTGCGAGAGATCATCTCGATTGTCCCATGGCTCATCAGTTTTTCAGGCCATGCCATCACCAATGCCACTTTACCAGCTTCACCGCTGCCCAGAATCTGATTGATCTGCGAGTGAGTTTTACCCAGTGGCAAAAGAGCGAAGAAGAAGTTCTTCTCGTTCAGCTGCACGTTCCCGATTTTCAGATTTTTCCCGCCAGCCGCGCTCAGGTCGTATTCCATCTCCAGCGGAGGAAGGATCACGCCATTATCCAGCTGATCGAAATAAAGGGGCTTATTGAAATCACGAGTCGCTGCGGTTTTTAGCAAGGAGCGTTGAGGCGCCGGAATCTCTTCCGTAGACTCAGCGGCTTCCGCTGGAGCCGAAGTTGGCGCCGCTGCGGGTGTTCCCTCTGGTGTTTGAGCGTGTGCAAAGGACGCAAAAGACAATAATACGGACAATACAAGATGCTGCGCACTATTCACGATATATACCTCACTGCTGTGCTTCAATTTTATTGAATGCGAGGTTTTGTAACAAGCTAAAATATTGGACTGTCTGGGTTTTTCGGTTTATGAAGACGGGACCGATTATGAAGGAGCCTTATGTCTGCCGCTCGTACTATCTATCACATGAGAGTTGAAGAAATCATCGACCACACCCCAACGGTGCGTGAATTGGTCCTGAAGACTGAAACTCCGAATGAATTCAGCTTCAAAGCAGGCCAATTCGTCATGCTTCACGTGCCTCAGGGCGAGGCAAAACCCGCATTGCGTGCTTACTCGATCGCCTCAGATGACCGCACCAAAAATGGATTCCGACTGCTTTTCAAGTTCGTGGAAAATGGCTTAGCCTCGACTTTCGTGTGGCAACTTAAAGGCGGCGAACTTCTGAACTTCACCGGCCCGTTCGGAAAAGTCTTCTTCCAAGAGCCTCCAACGGAGCAAATCGTCTTCCTGAACACAGGAACAGGCCTGTCCCAACACTTGTGCTATCTGCTTTCCAAAAAAGAGCAGTATCCAAATCTTCGTTATCGCATGCTGTTCGGCGTGCGCACCGAAAAGGACATGTACTATCAAAAAGAAATCGAAGAGCTGCAAAATGCTTTGCCTGACTTCAAGTTTGAATTTGTCCTGAGCCGTCCTCAAGACGACTGGAAAGGCAAAAAAGGCTACGTTCAGAACTTCATCTCTGAATTTGATTACAAAAACATACCGACGACGTTCTACCTTTGCGGTAACGGCGGCATGATCAAAGACGTAAAACACCAGCTTCTGGAAGTCGATGGCTTTGATAAAACAAAAATCTGGGCCGAGGCGTTTGACTAAGAATCGCGCAGCCCTGGAGCTGATCTTCGCCGGAGTCCTTTGGGGCTTCGGCTTTGTCGCCACTGTCTGGGCTCTGGAGGCCTTCACTCCGGTAGAGACCCTGTTTTTCCGCTTTGTCATCGCCTCTGTCATGGGCGAGATTTTGTACCTGATCATCAAAGGACCCAATTTCACCAGTCTGCGCGAAGAAATTTTCCGCGCCCTGCCCGCCGGGCTTCTTCTGGGCGGCATGCTTTTACTGCAGACCATCGGCCTAAAATACACCACCGCCACCAAGAGCGGATTTCTGACCAGTCTTTATGTGATTTTAGTGCCGCTGTTCAATGCGTGGTTCTTTAAATCTGCCGGCAATTGGAAAAACTATGCTCTGACCGCCATGGCTTTGTTGGGAACTTTCATTCTGGTTGATGCCAATCTTTCTGGAATCAACTCGGGCGATCTATGGACGCTGGGCTGTTCGGTGTTTGCGGCTTTTCATATTATTTATATCGGAAAGATTTCAAACAAAGTCGGCAATGCGTTTCGTTTTAACAATTTCCAATCCGCCTGGTGCCTGCTGGCGCTGACGCCTCTGTTGCTGACTCAGGAACGTACCGTTTGGAATATCACCGAATACAAACCGATTCTGGGGATTCTATGTCTGGGGCTGGGTTCCAGCATCATCGCATTTTACCTGCAGATCCGCACACAGAAGGTGCTTTCAGACTCCACCGCCAGCATGCTGTTCTTGCTGGAATCCCCGTTTGCCGCGCTTTTCGGGTTCTTGATTTTAAGTGAACGCCTCAGCGTGTTCCAGATTTCCGGGGCAGTGATAATTATGATTGCCTCGGTTCTGCAGATTCTGACCGACACAGCAAGCAAAACCGAAAGCGCCAAGACATAAAAAAAGCCTGCTTTAAAGAGCAGGCTTTTTTGTTTTAGTGGGAAGCTTGGATATCACCCTTTTTCAGGGACCAGATGAAGGATGTCAGGATGATCACCCCTCCGCTCAAGCCGGTGAACCACTCTGGGATGTGCAGGAACGGATCCGCCAGCATGATCATCGCCAGCAAACCGATCGCATAAAACGCCCCGTGTTCCAGGAATGCGAACTTGGTTAGCGCTTCTTTCTCCACGAACATGATCGTCAAACTACGCACAAAGAACGCACCGATACTCAGACCGATCATGATGATGAACAAGTTGTGAGTGATGGCAAACGCACCGACCACACCGTCAAAGCTGAAGGACGCATCCAGAACTTCCAGATAAAGGAACATTCCGGCGCTGGCTTTGTGCACATCTTTGATTTGATCATCAGACGCTTCCAGCCAGGAACCGATACCATCCACGATCACATAGGTGATCAAGCCGGCCATACCCGCCATCAGGAACGGCAGTTGTTCTTGGCTCTTCATGAAGTGGGTGATCAGGATCAAAATAATCAAGGTCAAGCACACTTCGATCGCTTCAACTTTGCTGCCGATGTAACGAGTTGGCTTTTCGATGAACGGGATCCAGTGCAGATCTTTGCTGCCGTCATAGAAGTACTTCAACGCCACCATCAACAGGAAGCTTCCGCCGAAGGCTGCCACCTGCAAGTGAGCATCCAGCATCATCTTGGCGTAATCATCCGGCTTGGTCGCCGCAATCACCAGGGCTTCCCAAGGGTTGACGTCGGCCATGAAGGTCACGATCAACAACGGGAACACCAAACGCATCCCGAAGACCGCGATCAGCATCCCCCAGGTCAGGAAGCGATGACGCCAAACTGGAGTCATCTCTTTCAAAACCACGGCATTCACGATGGCATTATCAAAAGACAATGAGATTTCAAGAATCGCCAGGATCGTGGCGATGAACAAAGCCTGAAAACCCGCCGCCACTGTGCCGCCATAAAAATGACCCACAAAGTACGAGGCAACCAAACCAAAGAAGGTAAAGACAAATGAACCTGTAAAGTATTTCATCCCCACAGATTTCACCGATTCAGCCCAAAGAATCAAGAACCGCTTCGGGGGACACGGGATGTCAAAAGACCCGGTTTTGGCCGGGTCTTTTTAAGGCTTTATTTTAGTAAGGGCTTAAGGAATTTGCCCGTTTCACTGGCAGTGACCTTGGCCACTTTTTCAGGTGTACCGGCGGCCACGATCTGGCCTCCGCCCTTGCCGCCATCCGGCCCCAGATCAATCACATGATCCGAGGATTTAACGACTTCCATGTTGTGCTCAATGACCAGTACGGTGTTCCCTTGATCCGCCAGTTCCTGAATCAGTTCGACCAACTTGCGGACGTCATCAAAATGCAATCCTGTGGTCGGCTCATCCAAAATGTACAGCGTCTTGCCGGTGCCACGGCGAGAAAGCTCTTTAGAAAGCTTCACGCGCTGGGCTTCACCACCCGACAGGGTTGTCGAGCTTTGCCCCAGGGTCATGTAATCAAGCCCCACCCTGTGCAGGGTTTCAAGCTTGCGATAGATCTGAGTGTGGTTGCGGAAGAATTCCAAAGCCTCGCCCACGCTCATTTCCAGAACGTCCGCGATGGATTTGGATTTGTACTTGATATTCAAAGTCTCGCGGTTGTAACGGCGCCCCTGACAGGTGTCGCAGGTCACGAAGACGTCACTGAGGAAGTGCATCTCCATGCGGATCTGTCCGTGGCCCATGCAGGTTTCACAGCGTCCGCCTTTGACGTTGAAACTGAATCGCCCCGGCTCGTAACCGCGCAGTTTGGAATCCGGCAGATTCGCGAACAAATCACGAATCATCGGGAACAATCCGACATAGGTTGCCGGTGTCGAACGCGGCGTGCGCCCGATCGGTCTTTGATTGATATCAATGACCTTGTCGATTTTGTCCAGGCCTTCGATTTTTTTGTAAGGCGAAGGTTGCGCCAAAGCCTTATAGAAGTGCTGCGCCAGAATTTTGTAAAGCGTGTCGATGATAAGCGTACTTTTTCCAGAACCCGAAACCCCGGTCACGGTGGTGAAGGTCCCCAGCGGTATTTCCAGATCCACGTTCTGCAGATTGTTCCCGGTGGCTCCGGTCAAGCGCACAACCTGCCCGTTGCCTTTGCGGCGTTCTTTCGGGATCGGAATGCGCATCTCACCATTCAGATATTTTCCGGTCAAAGAATTCGGATTGGCGGCCAGCTCATCCGGAGTCCCTTGTGCCATCATCTCGCCCCCCAGAACCCCGGCACGAGGCCCCAGATCGACCACAAAGTCAGCATAGCGGATGGTGTCTTCGTCGTGCTCCACCAACAAGATGGTATTCCCACGCTCTTTCAGTTCGCCGATAATATCCAGCAGCCTGTGGTGATCACGCGGATGCAAACCGATGCTCGGCTCATCCATGACATACAGACAACCAATCAAGGATGATCCCACTTGAGTCGCCAGACGAATACGCTGGGCTTCCCCACCGGACAGCGTGCGTGAAGGACGGCTGAGGGAAAGATATCCCGTGCCCACGCGGATCAGATAATCCAGACGCGCCAGAATTTGTTTCACAATTTTTTCAGCGATCAGCTGATCTTTGGATTTCCACTGAAGTTTGGCAATCCATTCACGCAGTTCAATCGCACCAAGATCCGAAAGCTCTGCGATGGTTTTGCCACCCAGGCGGATGTTCAGAGCTTCATTTTTCAAACGAGCGCCGTGGCAATCCGGGCAGTCGTTCAGAACCATTTCTTCGCTTTCTTCGTCGTCATCGTCCGACGTTTTTTTGCCTTTGTATTTATAAACGACTTTGTCCAGTTTCTTGCCGCCGACTTCGCCGTCAGAGAACTGCTCTTCTTCTTCAAGGTCGATAGTTCCCAACCCATGGCACGTCGGGCAAGCCCCGCGCGGGTTGTTGAAACTGAACAAACGAGGTTCAATCTCAGGGAAGCTGTAACCACACTCAGGACACGCCGAATGCAAAGAATAACTGGTGCGCTCCCCGTCCAAAGTTTCAATGATCACGCGGCCATTGGCCATGCTTAGAGCGGTGTTGATGCTTTCAGAAAGGCGCAGTTTCAGCGAGTCCTTCAGAATCAGCTGATCCACCACAAGATCAATGTCATGCGTTTTGGTTTTGGCAAGCTTTGTGGCCTTGTCGAGTTCAATCATCTTGCCGTCGACTTTGGCTTTCACGAATCCTTTTTTAGCCCAGCGTTGGAATTCCGCCAGGAACTCACCTTTTTTACCGGACGCCATTGGCGCCAGTACAAAGAACTTGGTGCCGACACCTTTTTTAAAGACCTCTTCAATGATCTGCTGCGGGGTCTGGCTGCTGACCGGAATATGGTGAGTCGGACACTCGGGAATCCCCAGCTTCGCAAAAAGCAGGCGAAGATAATCATAGATCTCTGTCACTGTGCCCACGGTCGAGCGTGGATTGGTGCTGACAGATTTTTGGTCAATCGCAATAGCCGGAGAAAGCCCGGTGATGGAATCAACTTCCGGCTTTTTAAGCTGTTCAAGGAAGTTGCGCGCGTAAGCAGAAAGACTTTCCACATAACGACGCTGCCCCTCAGCATAGACCGTATCAAACGCCAACGACGACTTCCCGCTGCCACTCAACCCCGTAAACACGGTGATCTTATTGCGCGGAATAGTCACACTGACATTCTTCAGATTATGCTCTTTTGCACCCTTAACTACGATTCCATCTTCAGCATGCGACATAACTCCAAAGTCTAAGCCCGAGCCTCGCAGAAGGAAAGCCGAAAAAGAACAAGCCAAGGCGGAGCACGTCGCAGTGAAGCGAAAGGCCTGACAACGCAGTCAGATGGGCCCTTTTCAGCAGCCGATTAAAGGCCGAAGCCGCATTTTCGTTTTAAATAAGAGTCAAAGTCGGAGTCCGAGAAATATTTGAAGTGCACCGGAGAATTCTGAGCCTGATTCGGCCACAGATCGCGCACAGGGACTTTGCAGGATTTGCCTTGTTTGGTCACCGTCGCCGTGCCGTTTGCCAGCAGACGCGGCTCTTCGCCCCGACGATCGACCCGGACCATGACGCCGTTACCGCGGTAAGAAACCTTGGCAGGCGCCAAAATTTTGCCTCCGCCAGTCATGGGACCGTCTTCTGAAAAGGCGCCACCGATGACTTCACGGGTTTGGGCATTGTAGGTCACAGTTTCCCCGGTTGGCAGGGTCACGATCTGACGGTTCCCTTCCACACGGATGTGCGGCAGGGTTTTACGCGGAAACAGCATGATGTAACTTTCCTGTGTGTGACTGACCGTCGAATTTGGAGAATCACTGATGCTGATACCAATATCCTGACGGGCCCCCGCTTCGTATTCGAAAGACCATTCACGAATGCGGTAGTCACCCTTGGAAACAACTTTATTCGGCCCCATGTTTCGAAGTTTGAACTTCCCCTCGGCGGTATCCCCTTCAAAGACACAGCTGTCATAAGTCCCAACAGTTCGACAACGTGTCGGACGAATACCATAAGGATTCACCGTCCGAGTCGGAGGACGCAGCACTGGCGCATCCGACGAAGCCCGCGCCGTGAACTGGCTGACCACTTTCGCTGCATCATTGGCGATCGCATCGCGAGCTTGCACTTTGGCCACTTCACAACCATCACAAGGTTTGGTCTCTTGAACTTTTTTATTGGCATCACGAATCTGCTGATTCAGCTCTTGAACAACCTGCTTTTCTTCCGCCTTTTCAGCCGCCGCAGGAACGCGCAAAGCCTCTATCTTGCGAGTGGTCTCAGCAGACTTGGCCTTTTCAACATCCGCAGAAACCAACGCCTCACCGGCCGCCTCAGCATTTTCAAAAAGCTTCATCCCCGGATCCGAAGGCTTATAATAAACCCAAACCTTCTCGCCCTTGTGCTTCCCGGAAAGCACTTCCACCTTCAGACCGTAATTGCCCGAACCAAACTGTTTTGTTTCTTCAATTTTCCCCCGAGTCCCCGGAGGCATGACAAACTTGACGTTACGAGTGGATTTCAAAAAGTTGGCCGAGTAACGGGCATTAAAGTAGCCCTCAAGCTCTACAACCCCGCCACTGCTCACACCCAAAATAAGAGGAATCAGCAGGAAAACTCCCCACCGCTTTATAGCCAACTTCATAAAGAAGTTATCGGCCGTTTCAAAACAAGACTTAATAAATTCCCAAAGATTTACAAAACAAAAACAACCCCGACCAAAATCCCACAACGACAGCAAAGCTGAGCCAGCCCCCACCCAATAACGCAGTGTAGGTGTAAAAAGTCACCAGGCACCTTCTGAACGCGATGGCGAAGCCGAGCCCCATCCGGGCGGACCGCGAAGCGCAGCCAGGCAGTCCCCATTACAGAGGTCGTTCAAAAAGGTCCAGATTCGAGGCGGAGGTCGGCCCTCGCAGCGCAGGCGTGCTCCAAGCACGTCGGAGCGAGAAGGCCGAACTCCAACGAAGAAGATGGGCCTTTTTCAACGGCCGTTTCTTAAAGATTCTTAGCTTGGCAGGATGGGCAAACGCCGTACAACTCCAGGATATGATGGGTCAGCTTAAATCCAAACTGATTCGCCACCTTCTCTTGCAGTCCTTCGATCGCTTTATTCTCGAACTCACAGATTTTACCGCACTTCACACACGTCAAGTGATCGTGGTGACCTTTGGGTGTCAGTTCGTAACGAGCTGGCAAACCACCCATGCGGACTTCCGTCACAAATGTGCCTTCAGTCAGGGTTCTCAGGAAGCGATAGACAGTGGCGAAACCAATGTCCGGATGTTCTTTATTCAGTTTTTCGTAAAGCTCTTGAGCTGTGACGTGACGACGGCCTTCATGCAGGGCTTTCAGGATCGCCATACGCTGACTGGTGACCTTCAGATTCAAGGCACGGATGATACGCTTAAGCTCAGCCTCGTCGAACTGATCGGCGTGAACGACAATATCGTCGTCGTGCTGTCTTGGAAGAAATGGAACTGCGTCTTTACCCATTAGTCACCTCAGGGCTTGGTTATAGGTGAAGGCCCTGAAGATGTCCAATTTATTAAGAATCATTTTCAATTGGTTTCCAGTAAGTTGACACTGGAGGACTAAAAACTACGTAGTTTCAAACCCTTAGAGATATGAGAAACGGCATTGTGTGGGTGCAGACTCTCAACATGGCTGAATTCAGCCACATAATCCAAAACATCTGCTTTCGCGTCCAAAGCTTCCTTCACACGGCGAGCGGCATCTTCACAGAACATCAGGTTCTGGCCGTTACGAAGTGCGAACTCCTGCTCGTCCTCGCGTTTTACAGCGCCTTGAACTGCGGTCTGCAAAGCCTCTTCAACGATGTCGATCAGATCGCCATAGTTGTAGTTCGCCCCAACTTCCGCTTTCACACGGGCAAAACTGCGTTGTGCGTGCGGAGTCGCAACGATCCCTTGCGGGGTTCCCAACCAGGAATGAACCACATCGAAATCCAACGGTTTGTCAGTCGAGAAATTCTGCTTGAAGCCATCCTGAATCAGCTGACGGGACAGGGCCGCCGATGCTGGGCAGGTGCTGGAATAAGTCACCACCACCTCAACGAAGTAGCTGATCTGCCCTTCTTCATTGAATGCCGAAGTGATCACCGGATAAGAGCGCCATGCCTGGTTCGCACTCTTCAAAGCTTTGCGAATCAGAGGCGCTTCAAACTGAACCTGCACCAAAGCTTTGGTGGAAAGGTCCTCGTGAGTGCGCAGGAATTCGGTCGTCACAGTGCCCAGAAGCCCCAGAGAAAGTTCAGACTTGGTCAGAAGCTCCTGGGACAAAAGATACAGGCGTGACATGTGAATGCCACGGGAAGGTTTTTTATCAAGGCTGACTTTCGCATCCACGCGCGCGGGAATGCGGTAAACCCCATCGGTCTGCTTCAGCATCACCGGCAGTTCGATAGCGCCCATACCGACCCAGTCGATCGGGGCAAAGCGTTCAGAGTGGGTTTCTTTGGCTACGTCAGGAAGAGATTGTTTCGTCATAAATTTATATCCAATTCACTGCTGGTCTTATCGCAATTTCCTGTAAATGGCTCTCACTTTTACCACCCAGCGAAGCTTTTTCAGACAGGTACTGCCCCGGTGCCTTTGAAGCACCGCAAGACAGAGCTTTAATATGGGTGGCGCCCTCGATAAGAAGCGATATATTGAGCCCCTATGTCACAAAAGCAACTGATCCTCGCAAGCACGTCCAAATACCGCCAAGAGCTTCTTTCTCGATTGGCTTACAGCTATTCGGCCCAAGCGCCTTTGATTGACGAAGAAAAAGAGAAAGACCCGTCCCTGGCCCCGCAGGCCCTGGCAGAAAAACTGGCGGATCTGAAAGCCGCAAGTCTTAAAGGCACCGGCAAAGTGGTCATTGGCGGAGACCAGCTGGTGTCTTTTGAGGGCCGTATCATCGGCAAAGCCCACACCCCCGAGCGCGCGATTGAACAACTGATGTCCATGCAGGGGAAAGTCCATGACCTGATCACGGCGATCTGCGTGTATGACGGCGACAAAAAAATTGCCTATACCGATATCACCCGCATGCACATGAAGAAAATGACCCGCGCCCAGATCGAACGCTATGTGCAGCTGGACAACCCGATTGATTGTGCCGGCAGCTATAAAATTGAAAAACACGGCATCATGCTGTTTGATAAAATTGAAAGTCAGGATTTCACGGCGATTCAAGGATTGCCCTTGATCGAACTTGGCAAAATATTAGAGAATGCAAACCTATGAACGATACACAGAAAAAACTATTTGAAGCCGCTTGCAAGGCACAGAAAAAAGCCCACGCTCCCTATTCCGATGCCCTGATTGGTGCGGCGGTCCTTATGAGCGATGGACAGATTTTCAATGGCTGTAATGTTGAAAACGCCTCTTACGGCGGCACCGTGTGTGCTGAACGCGTGGCAATCTTTAAAGCCGTCAGCGAAGGCGCACAAAAACTGATCAAGGAAGTGCTGGTTGTCAGCGATGCTGAAAAACCATGGCCACCGTGCGGATTCTGCCGTCAGGTGATCGCAGAATTTGCCAATGAAC
Organism: Bdellovibrio bacteriovorus; assembly: GCF_048286975.1. Classification (GTDB taxonomy): domain Bacteria; phylum Bdellovibrionota; class Bdellovibrionia; order Bdellovibrionales; family Bdellovibrionaceae; genus Bdellovibrio; species Bdellovibrio bacteriovorus_H. The sequence continues at coordinate 272,806 of NZ_JBLVRT010000002.1, forward strand.
ATACCATGATTCACACCGCGAACCTGCAAGGCAAAATCAAGACCTTCCAGTTCCCGGAAATCTTCCCCGAAGCCTTTACTCCAAAGCATTTGGATTAGACAATCAGGGAAAAGGGAAATGCAATGCCATTGCTGATGCTGGTTTTATTTCTTTTTTCCCCCTGGGCTGAGGCTAAGAAAATCATCTTTGCCTCAGATCCCTATCCGCCATTCATTTATGAAGAAAACGGCGAAGCCAAAGGCCTGGCGATTGAGGCACTGGAAAAGGCTCTGGAAATCCCCCGCAAAGACATCGAAGTCCGCATCATCCCCTGGAAGCGCGCTTTAAAAGCCGCCGAACAAGGCAATGTCGATATTATCGGCCCGATGCAGATTGATCCCAAGAAAGACTATCTGCTGTTCACAAAAAAAGTCTTCCCGTCCGAAGAGGCTGTGTGGACCCTGGCCTCCAGCCAGTATCTTAGCCAATTGAACTGGAAAACCACCGAAGAACTGCGCAATCACAATTTGGGATTTGTGCTGGGCTATGAGTATGCCGAGCCCTTCGGAAGTTACCTGAAATCCCCGCTGGCCAAAAAAGTTGAAGTGCAGGATGTGATTCAGGGAATGCGCAAACTTTTATCCGGCGATATCAGCCTGTTTATCTGTAACACCCAGGTATTGGAATTTTACGCCAAAAGCGAAGGCATTCCGCTGAAGACCTTCAAGCGCATTGGCCCGCCGATTATTGAAGAATTTGGGGTCTTTGGGATTTCTCACAAATCCAAACTGGCGCGCGATCTGGATAAGATCAACGCGCGCATCACGAAACTGCCACCGACAAAGTCCGGATTGAATTAACGGAAGCTTGAGAAGTAATTCCAGAACGCGCCGGACTTGGTCTGGAGCTGTTCTGTCATTTTGCGCAAAGCCTCAAGGTAAGGTTTGAACTCGGGTTCTTTGGCAGCAGCCAGAATCTTTTCTGCTTTGGCAAAGTTATCCAGGGCATAAGAACGGCGAAGCTCAATACCCAACGCATTGGTTTCGGAAGTTTTCGGCTCCACGGAGAACTGCACACGCACACCATAGTGATCAGACAACGGACGGCGTGGAGTCCCCTGCATATTCACCTGCCCGTCCACCACCTGAAGTGTCGTACCGGACTGACCCACGTTTGAATAGAAGATGTAATCAAAAACCTGATCGCTGAACAACCAGCCCAGTGGGTTTCTTGCGCAGTAAGTGCAATAACCCTTTTTAGGATATCCGCCCATGGCATCTTCCATGGCGTCACGGGTTGCCAGGGTCGCCATCACAAAACCGCGCTCGACACTGTCAACATTGGCATTAAAGTCACCGGACAAAAGCATCTTCAGATCCTGATGATCCATGCGCCAGCGCAGCAGATCCATCACTTGAGTCAGACGCACGGCTTCGGACGTCGGGTGCAAATGAGTATTAATAAAATAGAAATCCTCGTCGATGCCAAAGAATCCGGATTTCACGACGTGGAAGGCTTTACGCACGTTGAGGGCTTCACGAACTGTGTCCAGCACGCCGCCTTCATTATTAACGGCAAAGGCGTGGGTTTCAGTGCCTTTGACATCACCCATGAACAGGGACATCACACCGATACGTTCGGTTTTGTTGGGTGCGCTGATGCTGTACTGTCTTTTCAGGTCATTTTCGATTTGATTGATTTGCGAATCATTCCAGACTTCCTGAAGGTGAACAACGTCACACTTGGGGATGCCTTGTAAAAGCGCGGTCATGCGACCGGTGCGTTCTTCGATTCCCTTGGCATACACGGGACCATAAGCATTGAAGTTCTGCAGGCAGAATCTTGGCGGACGGTTGTCGGGAACCCAATACTGCTCGGCAAACGCCTGAGCCGACATCAGAAGAGCACCACCCAATAGCCATGCTTTTAGTTTCATAAGGAAATCCTCGCCGCCTTAAATTTTAGGGCATTCAGGAGCTGATGTTTCAAGAGTCGTGCAAAGCCGAGGAAGCTTTATATTGAAGGCCGCACCGCCCAGGCTGTCAAAGAATTCGACACTGCACCCGAGCGCGGCTCTGGGAAAGACCTATTTTTGAGAGATTACACACTGATACTGAGCAGGTGTTTCGCTGCGAAGATGCCAGGGTCTTTGCCCAAGCTGCAGGGGCCATCAAATAAGGCACGGCAATGATGCCGGGCAGACCAAAATGAAGCGCCCCCAAATTGAGAGAAGCTTGGAGGTGAGGATTTTTCCACTCACTTGTCTGAATAGTTTTTCAGATTAAACAGTCAGGCAAAGGCCGTCTGCCAGAACATGGACACGGATAAACTCAAGACTGCTGCCGGAAGCAAGCTTTCGTCCCTTCAGGGCGGCCGCCTGCGACAGCACATCTTCAAGTCCGGACAACTTGAGTCCTTTCAGCAGACGGAAACCTTCATGCTGATAATCCGCTTCGCAGTCAAAAACCCGGCACCAGACAAAATCCAGACGCAACAGTTGGCTGGATTGATCCTGAGGCACCAGTTCCAGGAAATGGGAATAGACAAAGCGCTGCTCTTCCGGGGATTGCTGTGCGTTCCATCCAAAACTCCACCCGCGCTCTTCACGGAAGGTCAGACTGTGCAGCACTGCCCCGGCCCCTTCGACGTTTTCGGCAAGCTTCAGGCGGGCCACCGCCATCACTTCAGCCAAAGCGTGATTCAAGCTGGCGCTTTTGGAAACGAACAGATCCCGCTCCAACTCGGCCTTCAAGGCCCCCAGCCACTGGTCCACATCCATCAGATTCACGCTCATTCCGGATAACGGGTCAATGCGACCGTTTTTAGGGGAAAACCCGGCGGCCAGATAAAAAAGAAAACCCCGTCGTGATGACAGGGCTCCTTTTAAAGTGATTCGAATGGGAATCTCTCTGACGAATTGAAGCATTAGTTCAACTGCAGAACTTGAGTGTTCATAGTCACGTGGGACTTGGAACGGAACATGTTGATCCAGGCTTCGAACATACCGTCGCCACGGCGTTTTTGCATCATCTCTGCAGACATTGGCTCCAGAGCTGTTTTTACTTCTTCAACTTTGCTTTCTTTAAGTTTCAGAACGTATTTGCTGTTACCGTCACGAACCAGACGCTTCAAAAGCGGCTCGGTTTTGCTCAGCTCAAATACGGCTTCTGTTGCCACCGAGCTGGTGATTTTCGGGAAAGTCTCAGAACCCAGTTCAACCAAACCAGTCTCTTCCCAAGTCGCCTTCAGCTCTTTCAGTTGTGCGTTAACTGCGGCTTCATCGCCTTTCACCAAAGCTTCATCCAAAGCCTTGATCGCTGCATCGGCTTTTTCTTTGGTCAAAGCCTTGGTTGCCGCTTCAGAGTCGATTTTTACGAAAAGAACATTGATCTTCGCCGCGCGCAGATCCTGGATCTTTTTCAGCTCCACCGCTGTTGGCTGAGTTGCCAGTTCGAACAATGCACGCGTGCGAACATTGGAGATGTCTTTACGGACTTTATCTTCAAAGTTAGCCGGAGTGGTGCGAGTTTGTTCGATATAACGCATGTAGAATTCTTTTTGGAACATGCCGTTTTGCTGGAAGAACGGAATGTCTTTCACGATAAAGTCGCGAACTTCCGCGTCGGTCGCCAAAATGCCGTTCTTTTGAGCAGCCTGGGAGACAAGCTCCATGCGCACCAGATTCTCAAGTGCTTGCTGGCGCAGCAACTGACGCTGAGAGCCAAAGTCCATCTGATTGCCGAACAGGTTTTGGTAGTACTGCTGGATGCGGTTTTCTTCCTGCTGGAAGTCCGCCAGAGAGATCAAAGTGTTGTTCACGCGAGCCACAGAACCAACACCCGCGCCCATTCTTTCGGGCATACCGAAGAAGACGAAAACCATAATGATAGCACCGAAAATCACCATCGCTGTCACGCTCTTCGCGTTGATTCCGCGCTTCATCTTATCTGCCATATTTTCGCTCATAACTTTTCCTTCCTTAAACAAGCTTGCAAACAAACCGCTTCATTACCTTACGAATTTTATAAATATTCAAGGGGAAATTGTTGTATTCCTTAGCGGTTTTTACTAGCGTTGAGAAATATTAATACAGCAAAGCCAAAGTCCGCAGAAACGACGCGATGCTCTTTGCTGGTTTTAAAGATGGTTTTTAAAAAGAGGAACGACCTTTGAATTTCTTCAACTTTGATCTCAAGAAACTTGTGATGATAGGGATTGTCCTGGCACTGCCGCTGATTTCAATCAACATGCAGCAGCGTCCGCAGGAATCCAACTGGCTGGCAAAACCATTCAGCCTGCTGGGAAGCGCGGTTTCTGAATCCTTCTATGGATTCAGCTCTGGCGTTAAAGGCACCACTGCCATGTATCTTGATCTGATTAATATCAAGAAGCACAGCGAACAGCTGACCAGCACCAACAATGAACTTCAGGCACGTCTTGAAAAAATGAACGAGCTGCTGATCGAAAACGACCGTTTGCGTGGTCTTTTGACCTTCAAAGAGCAGACCAAAATGTCCCTGATGGCAGCTCAAGTCATTGGCCGTGACCTTGTGATTGATCACAACACCATCACCATCAACAAAGGCACCCAGGACGGTCTGAAAGCCGGCCAAGCCGTGATCACCACTGGCGGGGTTCTGGGTTACATCTTCAAACCGGACACTTTCACCTCCCACGTCATGCTGATCACCGACCGCTATGCGGTGGTGGATGGTATCGTGCAAAGAACCCGTGCTCACGGGATTGTCGAGGGTAAATCCCAGTACAGCAGCAGCCTGCAGCTGAAATACGTGGAAAGAACCGAAGACGTTCAGGAAGGCGACCTGGTTGTGACCGGCGGCCTGGACAACATCTTCCCGAAAGGCTTCCCGGTGGCCGTGGTTGATTCCGTTGAAAAGAAAACCTTCAGCGTGTCCTTGAAAGTTGACCTGCGCCCGGTGGTGGACCCTTACAAAGTGGAAGAGGTCTTCATCGTGCTTCAGGGTAATAACGAAGACTTCGGCGACAAGTTCGCGCCAGCTTCCGCAAAAGCTGAAGCTCCAGCCGACGGTTCTGCTCCGGCTGCAGCGGCGACTCCTGGTGCAACACCGGCAGCCACTCCGGCTGCTACGCCGGCCGCAACTCCGGCAGCTGTGAAACCGGTCGCGACTCCGGCGGCAAAACCAGTGGCGACTCCTAAACCTCAGGAGAACAGACAGTGAAAATCCGCTGGAATGCCCTTTTGAATTTTCTGGTTTTCCTGGCGGTGCTGATGCTGCTGGCGGGATTCCAGACAACCTTCTGGTTCCAGCTTTTCGGGAATGTTCCATCCCCGCTGCTGTGGCTGAATCTGGTTGTATATATGATCCTTTATCGTAAACCGTTCCCGGCGATCTTCACGATTTACGCCATGGGCTTCATTTTGCTCACATTCACGGCGATGCCACTGAAGATGATGTGGATCAGCCTCATTATTCTCTTTACCTTGGTCTATACTATCAAGAGTCGCGTCTTCTGGTCCGGCTCAGGATATTATACGATTATGTGTGCATTCTCTGCCGTGGCCTATCACCTGATCTATTTCTTTGGATCTATGGTGCTGGAGAAAAACCCTGCGAGCTTTGAGATTGTCGATCGCCTTGTACAAATCATCCTGACTCCCTCCTTTGCATTCCCGATGTACTGGCTGTTGGCCAAGATCGACAAAGTCACTCAGGACGAGCTGGTTCATGAGCCCGGAGGATTGGAGCTATGAGTACATACGTCAGTAATCCGGATGAGGCAAAAGAGTACCTGGGCCGGTACAAGATCTTTTATATCGCCATCGGCTTTGCCCTGACCATCTTCACGATGCGTTTGTGGTATCTGCAGATCATTTCTGGAAATGAGCTGCGCGAGTTCTCGGAAAAAAACCGTATCAAGCAAAACAAAATCACCGCTCCGCGCGGACTGATGCTGGATCGTGATGGCAAAGTGCTGGTGGAAAATCTGCCGGGCTTTGAAGCCATCCTGTCCCCGCAGTACATCGAAAGCCTTGATGAGCTGGCGAAAACCGTCGGCCCGGTCCTGGGCATGGAACCGGACAAGGTTGTTCTGAAAGTTCAGAAAAGCCGCCGTCAGAACGGTCCGTTTGCACAGATCCGCCTGAAAGAAAACCTGAGCCGCGAAGAAGTCTTCCGCCTGAAACGCATGCGTCTGGATACTCCGGGGCTTGAGATCCGTGAATCCATCGTGCGCTTCTACCCGCTTCGTGAAAACGGCGCCCAGCTGTTTGGTTACGTGGGTGAGATTTCAAAACGTCAGCTGCCGGTTCTGAATGACCTGTACAAAGGTGCATTGAAATTTGATCAGGGAGACATCATCGGTAAATCTGGTCTGGAAGAAACTCTGGAAAGAGACATCCGTGGTTCCGACGGCGTCAGCTTCATCCAGGTCGATGCGCACGGGCGCGAAACTGTGACCCAGACACCAAACATTTACGGTGAGCAGATCAAGGACATGACACCTGTTCACGGTAACAACGCCATTTTGACGATTGACCGTGATATCCAGGAAGCGGCCTTTAAGTCCTTCATGAGCTTGAATCGTATCGGTGCAGTTGTGGCGATGCGAACCAACGGTGAAATTCTGGCATGGGTCAGCACCCCGTCTTTTGATCCGAATGAGTTTTCTACCGGTATTTCTGCGCAAACCTGGTCAAAACTGATCAACGATCCGTTCAAACCTCTGCGCAACAAAGTCATCCAGGATCACAACGCCCCGGGTTCGACTTTCAAACCTTTGGTGGCAGTTCCGGCTTTGCAGGAAAAAGTGATCACCCCGACAACGATTGTGTCAGCTCCGGGTGTGTTCTATTTCGGCCGTCGTCCTTATCATGACCACTTAAAAGGCGGTCACGGTAACATCACGGTGTTTGAGGCTTTGGAAAGATCTTCCAACGTGTTCTTCTATAAGATGGGTATCGCGTTGGGTGTTGATAAGATGTTCGACTATATCAGTCTGCTGGGCATCGGTCAGAAAACCGGTATCGAACTGGCGCGTGAAGTTTCCGGAACCATGCCCAACTCGGCGTGGAAGAAGTCCACTGTCGGTGAAGAATGGCAGCCGGGGGAAAACCTTTCCACGGCGATTGGTCAGGGCTTCGTGAACGTGACTCCGCTTTCCATGGCGATTGCTTACAATGCCATCGGCACCGAAGGGAAAGTCGTAAAACCATTCCTGCTTAGAAAGATCATCGATCAGGACGGAAAAGTCCTGCGCGAAAACTTCCCGCAAGTGGTTCGTGATCTGCAACAGACGCAGCCGAACGGCGTGCACATTTCTGCAGAAACGTTCAAAACAGTCAAAGAAGGCATGCGACGCGTGGCCAATGGCGAGCGCGGGACTGCAAAACGCTACAAAGTTCCAGGCGTGCAAATGGCCGGCAAAACCGGCACCGCACAGGTCATGGGCTTCTCTGCGGATCAGATCTATGCGAAGTGCGAAAGCCGCCCGATTCACATGCGTCACCATGGTTGGTTCATTGCGTTTGCTCCGGCAGACAATCCTGAAATCACCATCGCTGCATTGGCTGAACACTCCTGCCACGGAAGCTCCGGGGCCGCACCGATTGTTCGCGACATTGTTGAAGCTTATTTCATGAAATATCACCCTGAAGTGATCGAAGCGGCGTTGAAAGCCACTGGTGGCAAACGCGCGCAAGCTCCGGCAGCCGCACCGGAAATTGAAGGAGAATAAGAGTGTTTACCTCTTTGCATGTTGAAGAAAGAACCCTCTTCAAGAAATTAGACATCAATCTGATCATCGTGATCCTGGCCTTGAATGTGATCGGTCTGATCAATCTTTGGAGTGCCACCCACGGACCAACCACCCAGGACGTGGCGTCCCTGTTTATTTCCCAGATCATGTGGTTGATCGTGGGCTGGACCGTATTCTTGGTAGTGACCATTGTTGATTACTCCATCGTCACACGCATTGCCCTGATTGCCTATGTCCTGAATCTGGGCGCGATTTTGTATGTGACCTTCTTCGGTAAGGTCGCCCTGGGGGCGCAACGCTGGATTGATCTGGGCTTCTTCCGTTACCAGCCTTCTGAAACCATGAAACTGGCGCTGATCATGCTGATGGCGAAGATCCTTGCCACACGCAGCACACACGGTTCCGGCATGGGTTTGAAAGAACTGGCTCTGCCTTTGACAGCCCTGCTGATTCCTTTCGGTCTGGTTGTTGAACAACCGGACTTGGGAACGGCGATGATGCTGGCAGCGATCGGCGGCTCCATGCTGATCTTTGCAAAAATCCGCAAAACCATTCTGGCAACGATCATCGCCCTGGGAATCATCGCGATTCCGATCGCCTGGAAATTCGTTTTGCATGATTATCAGAAAAACCGCGTTTTGACGTTCCTTTCCCCGACCAGTGACCCGCGTGGTACCGGTTACAACAGCATCCAGTCAAAAATCGCCGTGGGATCCGGCCGCTTCTTCGGAAAAGGCTTTATGAAGGGCACCCAGTCCCAACTGGAGTTCCTGCCAGAACGTCACACGGACTTTATTTACTCAGTTCTGAGTGAAGAGCATGGCTTCGTCGGCTCAATCGCCGTGGTGGGTTTGTTCTGCTTCCTGTTCATCACCGGAATCCGTATCGCTTCGAACGCCCGCGATAAGTTCGGGGCTTTGCTAACAGTCGGAGTCCTCTGTTACATCTTCTGGCATATGTTCGTGAACATCGGAATGGTTATCGGACTTCTGCCTATCGTGGGGGTTCCTTTGCCGCTGCTGTCTTACGGTGGATCCAGCATGCTGACCACTATGGCCGGATTAGGCCTGGTATCGAGTGTCGCTTACCGCAGATATCTGTTCTAGCACGCGGACCTGCCTTGGGCTTGTCAGCCTTAGGCCCGCGATTACGTGACACGCCATCCGGGCTCTGCCGTGGCCCGCGCTTCGCGCGGGTTCGCGCCATCGTGGCGCCCACGGAGGTCACTTCACTGCAAGCCTAAGTCAGCCAAACCCAATTCAGGTCCACTTACTCTCGGTAAGATCACCTGAATCAAGCACATTTTCCCTCACAATTTCCGCACTTCCAGCCCGTCTCAATTTCGTTGTCTCATTCCCAGAAACTATCCCATTCCGACTAACCACTAATCAGACAGTGTTCATACTTTGATTGACACCCCCCGGGGCCAGCTTCAATCAATGGCCTTTGAAGGGTGCTTCAAACCAAGACCTGAAACATTCCGCACACCTGGCCCTTCGGCACGGCCCTTGAACTATACCTCTGTAACAGGAGGACGCGGATATGAAAACGAAACATCTCAAAATCGGAATCGCCTTTGTCACCGCTTCGCTCACGTCGGTTCTTTTTAACAACTTCTCTTTCACCCAGTGGCAGCGCCCTGAGGTGCCAGCGATTGAAAGCGTGAACGAGGCTTCACGTGTTTCTCACGCAAAAGAGCTTTTGGGTGGCGGCTATAAAGGCAGTGACGCCCAAAAAATCGAAGGTCAGAAAGCTTTGAATCAGGCCATCCTTGCCAAAGTTCAAACTCACCTGCCAGCCAAATTCAAAGGTCAGGCGCGAGCTATTGCCCGCACAGTGATTTCTGAAAGTGCAAAATACGGTATGGATCCGGTGTTTGTTCTGGCGGTGATCAAAACTGAATCCAAATTCAATCCGTTGGTTGTGGGTCGCCATGGTGAAATCGGCCTGATGCAAATCAAACCGGACACGGCTGAATGGATCGCAAAAAAGTTTGATCTGCCCTTCAACGGCAAAAAGACTTTGCAAAGCCCGTCTGCAAACATAAAGATCGGCATGGCCTACATGAACTATCTGCGTGCCAAGTTCGACAAGAAGGCCATGAAGTATGTCAGTGCCTATAACATGGGTCCGACGAATGTACGCCGTCTGCTGGCTAAAAACGTAAAACCTGCCGAGTACAACTCTCGTGTAATGAAGAACTACAGCGTTCTTTATTCCAACATCAATTCCAAAAACCCGCACACCGTGGCGGCATTGTAAGCTGATCATTTCCCAAAATCTGCGAAACACCTGCGCAACCAAAGACTGCCGTGGCTCTTGAAAGTGCCACGGTTTGTCTCTTCATAGGCATTTCAGACAGTGCAGCTTCTTCAGCTTCAATTAAACGGTTTCTCGCATTGGAACGTTTATAGCAAGGTTTCCTCCCATCAGGAGAAAACCATATGAAAAAGAGTCTGACGGCCCTGGTGGCCCTGTTCCTATTAAGCAGTATTGGTCAAGCAGCCCCTTATTACACTGGCATCGGCTGTAACGAGGAAGGCACGTCCTGCATCGCTGGAAAGCCCTCCAAACGCGTTTTACAGTGGTCCAGCAAAGGCACTGTGGATGAAATGGGTTCCCGTTGTGAGAAATTCTTCGACAACCTGGAACAACGCCAGCGTGTGATTGGCTCCCAGCGTGCCATTGATCTCAAATACAAAAACTTCACCTTCAGCTGGGTTGCGGGCGATCTGGATCAGAATGGCCACGCAAAAATCAGATGCTCCATCGAGCTTCACTCTGAAATCGCAGACGTGAAAATCGTGGGAGAAAAGGTCAAGAGCCTGTTCTGGGTTTGTGAAAATGAAAACAGCGGTGGCATCTGCAAAAACTACGAATCAGACTGTGAAGCTCTTCGCCAGCAGACCCTGAAAGATCCGACAGTTCTGGATGCAACTATCTATCGTGGCGCTTCCCTGCTGCAGGGTAATATCTGCGACGTGGTTGCTGCTCGTTTTAAATAGCCCTGACTGCCTCTTCTCAAATAAAAAAGCCGGAGTATTCCTCCGGCTTTTTTTTATTTCTGCGCACTTTAAGCGGCGTTGCGCCCCCGGGCCCGGGATATTTCGCGGCACTCATTAAGCATCTGTTCGTAATAACTCAAAGTCTGCCGCAGATTCTGCATCACCACCACCTGATCATCCGGCGACAGTGTGGCAATTTTGTTTAAAGCCTCTTCTGTATGCCCTACATCCTCTTCAGCGTGGACCCGAATAAAATGAGCGGCCTTTGGGCCCCAGGCTTTTTCAATGCGTTTGCTCATGTAGTCACCAAAGTGCGCAGCCAGAGCTTCCAGCCCCAGAATGTAGCCAAAGAAGGCCATCGGCGAATGGTGCTCAATGTAATAGTACTGCGTCTGATAAAGCGCGCAGGTGCCGGGCATCTCCGGCCACTCTTCCATTTTACTGCCCAGGGTTTTTAAGTCATTCACCAGTAATTTGTCGTGCCCTTTTTCCTCCGCACAGTGAGCCAGGAAGCGGTTGTGAAACTCGGGCGCACCAAACGGCGTGCGTGCTCCGGCCATGGCCAGCAGGCGCGTGGTGTGGCGGGCGAAATAGAAAGTCTGTGACACCCAGGCGGAATAGGCGTTTTTATCCTCCCAGGGAAAAGCTTCAATTTGCTTTTTGGAGGAATTCAAAAGGGTCATCAGTTCATCGCTAACGTTCTTATTAGGCATTTTTTTACTCTTTTCAGGTTTTAAAAAACCATTAAGCTGCAATTTTAAGATTGTTTTTACGGACTTCACGCAAGCAGGTAACGTGGGATCTTTTTTCAGCCCACAGGTTTTCCACCAGCGCATTGGACTTCGGATCCGGAAGAGGCACAACTTCCCCTTTCGCCGTCATCAGAATTTCACACTCATAGTTCATTTTCATAACACTGCCAAAATAAGCGGTTCCGCTTTTTTCAGCCTTGCGCCGCACATGCAGATCCTTGCGGGCCGTGCCCACCCAACAGTCCCATGGAGAAGCCTCCATCACCTTGCTTCCCAGGGCGATGATGATCTCAGCCCAGTTCACCTCGGCACTGCGCGAACGGTATTCGGGAATCACCGTGAGATATTCCATGCTCATCAGCGTGTTGATGCCGCGACTTTTGAATTTGTCGATGATCGCCTGATCAAAGGCTTTCATATAGTGATGATCACGTAGGGCGTCCGAGCGCAGATCAAAGGCGCTGTACAGATGGAAGCCGAAAACTTTTCCGTTGTCGGTCAGGCAGACGACAATGTCGTTGCGATGAAAATCATCCGGATTCAAAGGTTCGCCGACTTTGCCCAGCACCTCTGAATAGACCCGCCTCCAAACTTCGTAGACGTCGTTGCTTAATTTTACTGTTTCGGGATTTAAATCACGTGGATTGAAAAGGTGATACTGAAACTTACCCATGCACTCTCCTTCCGGCAGAGTGTTTCGGATGTTCCAGGTATGAACTTGATAGTGTTTACTAATTTAAGACGTTTGATTCTGAGAACCTATGACTTGTGTTTCGTGTTTCTCAAAAAATCACGTTTCAAAAAAAATCAGTTGCGGATCATTTCAACTTTTTCAAGAACGATCACAGCGTCAGGGCGCTTGTTTCGGTACACTGGAGCCATTCTGCGGATTTCACAGTTCATGGTCAGACGGTCCACCGACCGCGCCTCGCGCAGCTGATGAACCGGAACATCCGGCACAAATGTACCATCCACTTCACCATTGAATACCAGATTGCAGGCATCAATAATCTTCTGGGTGACGGCTTCTTCCCTTTCAAACAACGACCACCACTCGTAGGTGTTCAGTTCTTCAAGAGTATAAGAACAGCAGTCAAAGAAATTGAAATTGCGGAACAGCTGAACGTGTTCTTTGGAATAGATCTCGATGATATCTTCATTCTGGATATGACTGAACAAATCAGAACTTGGCACCAGCCCCAGACGACGGAACGCCTTCCATGTGAAAGAAAGACTGTCGTTGATTTTGTAGCCTTCTGCCAGCTGGGAATGACACAGCTCCTGATAGAAGCGCACTTGTTCAACTGCGTGTCTTTTCTTGTCCAGTGGTAAACGGGAAAAATACGGAAGACCAGGAACATATGGGCGCACGGTTTTACCTTCTGCTTTCAGCATCAGGGAAATATCCATGGTGATCGTCTTGAACTCTTCGTTCAGAACTTCGTGTTCGTTGTCTCTAACGTAAATCTCTGGGTACATGACATCCTCAACAGGCCCAACAAACATTGTTTGGGATCCTGTGCAGTATCATAGTGAAACGCAGGACTCTTGTCCAATTCAAACAAAAAAAGGCCCCCATTGGGAGCCTTCTTTACCTACTTCTAATAATTCTAAACAGAGACGCGATTAAACGTTCTTATTCAGGAATTCAAGAATAGCGTCTTTCGGGTGGTTGCCAACCAATTGGCCGACTTCGCTCCCGCCTTTGAACAACAACATCGCAGGAATACCGCGGATGCCGTATTTGCCAGGAACGCTTGGATTCTCATCCACGTTCACTTTTACGATTTTTACTTTCGCACCCAACTCCTGTGCAACTTCTTCAAGCTTAGGAGCCAAAGCACGGCAAGGTCCACACCACTCGGCCCAGAAATCTACCAGTACTGGAGTCGAAGAGTTTAGAACTTCTGCATCGAAAGACGTGTCTGTAACTGCTTTAGTAAATGTGCCCATGAATGGCCTCCGTAATATCTACACTCAATGTGATCACGGAAACCTTATCGTCAAGCCCCGTGAGGATCAATTACTTTTTAAAGAGGGCTTTGGTGAACTCTTGGCGCAACTTATCGAGTTCGTTGATGTTTTGACTATCCCAGTCAGCTTCCAGGGCTTTTTGTCGACGACGCGCCTCAACCCGAGTCACGGTGCTATTCGGAGAGACCTTCACATCCTCCACAAGCTTCGCATACTTAGCCATCTTTTCTTGAAGTGCTTTATCAGCGTTTTTCAAGTTCTCCTGAGCACGCGCAACCAGCTGTGCCTGCTCATCTTCTTCATTCCCCAAGCCCGTCCCAGGCAGTGGAACTTCCACTTTTTCGACCTCTGGCGCCCCGCCACCCAAAAGCTCTCGCTCAAAAGCCTTCAGATCCACATCCGGAAAGTCCGACGCCTCTTCCGCTGCTGCGCCGCGCTCTGCATCCGCTGCTGCCATACGATCACCAAAACGGAAGGACGGCTTTTCCCTTTGCTCTTCATCAGTTACAAGCAGGCCTTCAGAGTTTTCATCAATTCTTTCCGAACGCAAAGACTGCTCACCGTTGGCATCAACCTCTTCGGTTGAACCCTTGATATAGATGGCTTCCTCTTCAGGAGAAAACTTGCCACCGCCGGCGACAGTTGTGGATGACTTCTGCGGGCTTTCCACGTGCATGGCCTTATTCAGACGCTCCAGCAGAACAGCCTCATCATGCCCCAGCATGCGACCGATCACCTGAACCAAACGAACCGGAGGCACCGGGGATTCCAACACCATGTCGACGCGGATCTTTATCAAATCCTGCGGGTTGGGCTTGAAGTTTGCCGGAAAAATAAGCACCGACTTCCCCTGCCAGCGGGTCATCTCTTTCAGGCGTTTTCCAACCCCCAGCGAGCTGACTTTACCACCCTTACCGGCGCCCACAACAAGATCCGGATTGAATGCCAGCATCTGCTCGGCCACAGCGTATTCGCTGGACAGACCGATGACATCAAAGCCCACCTTTTTCAAAGTGCCTTCGACAGACATCAAGTCAGCATAATCCTCGTAAACCAAAAGAATCTTGTTCATAGTTCTATTGTCAGATAAGCAGAGTCATGGGTCAATAAGGCTTCTTCTGGACAATGGGCGCGATGACCTTGGGCCCAAGGCGCTCTAGAATAGGTTCAACACACAGAGACCCACGGGCGACCAAAACGGAGACCAGATTTGAGTATTTTTAACGGAAAAAAAGCCGCGCAGTACATTTTCTTTGAGATGCTCCCGAGTTTTATTCTGGGATTGCTGGTGTTCGTCTCCATTATTTTGATGTTCCAGGTACTGCGTTTGACGGAATTCGCCCTGGTGCATGGCGTGGCCATGAAAACCATCGCCGAAATCATCGGTTACGTCATTATCTCCATGCTGCCGATTCTGTTCCCCATGGCTTTGCTGTTCTCAGTTTTATTGACCTATGGACGGCTTAGTCAGGATTCTGAGATCGTCGCCATGAAAGCCTCCGGCCTGCCGATGGGCACGCTGCTGCTGCCCGCCCTGGTTTTGGCTACTTTGGTGGGTGTGATTTCAGCCCAGATGTCCTTCAACATCGCGCCTTGGGGGAACCGCCAGTTCGAGGTGCTTTATTCCCGCCTGGCCAACACCAAAGCCGCCGCGATCATCAAGGAAGGCACTTTTGCTGAAGGCTTCTTTGACATGGTCATTTACGCCAACGAGGTCAACACCGACAAGGGCCTGCTGAAAAAGGTCTTTATCTATGACGAGAAAAACGGCGACGTGCCTTTGACCATCATCGCCAAGGCTGGCGAAATCGTTCCCGATCCCACGCGTCCGGGCCATGAGATCTTGCTACAACTGAATCAGGGTGAAATTCATCGTCAGGCCAAAACCCACACCAAGATCAGCTTTGACACTTACGATGTACGCTTCTCAGAACCCCAGAACATCGAGGAAAAAGCCAAGTCGCCGCCGTCTTTGACTTTGGAAGAAGTCCGCAACCGCCTGAAAGAGGACATCAAAGACAAAGAAGTCCGTCGCACTCTGCAGAGCGAATATCACAAGCGTTGGGCGATTTCGGTTCTGTGTATCGTCTTTGCGATGATCGGCGTGGGCTTGGGAACAACCACCAACCGTCGTGCAGCCAAAGCCGGCGGCATGATTCTATGTATCGGCATCATCATCTTCTATTGGATTTTGTACGTGGCGGCAGAAGGCGCTGCCCGCAGTGGCGCATTGCCAGCGGCACTTGCGATCTGGACACCGAATGTTCTTTTTGCTGCTTTGGGTGTGGAAACTTTAAGAAGGAACTGGAACTAAGATCGGGCCTGAAAAATAGAGCGATGCAGTAGCATCCTTACTACCACGGTCGTCCCTGACCACATCGCCCCTCCCTTACTTCAAATGGTAGGGGCAATACCTTGAGCTTGCAAAAGGTTTTTTTAGAACATTTCATTTTTTTCCCAAGCATTTTGGCCACTTAGCATACCCACTACAGGTAGTGTTGTGATTCGAAAGCCTCTCCTACCCCTGCTGGTGGTGTTTGTTCACCAGCATTTTCTGATTGAAAAAACATGAGCAAGTCTTGAGCATCGCGAACCGCCTGCGCACCGTCCATTAACAAATCCAATGCGCCTTGAAAATGCGGATCCAGCGGGTGCCCCGGAACCACCCACACAGGTCTTCCAATCTGCGCCGCTTGGTGTGCGGTGATCAGCGTTCCGCTGCGACGACGAGCCTCCACCAACAGACTTGCGCGCCCCAAAGCGGCGATCAATCGGTTGCGGTGATGAAACAGATGTTTATGCATCTTTTGGTAATGATCATATTCACTCAAAAAACATCCGCCCTGTTCAATCACAAGGCCCATCCACTCTTTCAAGTTCGCCGGATAAACTTCACCAAGCCCTGAGGGCAAAACAACCACTGTGGGACAAAACTTGCGCAATGCCACACTGTGGGCCTTTTGATCCACTCCACGGGCTCCGCCACTGACAATACATGGACGTTCCTGCTCACAAAAAAGACCCAGTTCTTTTTCCATCCATAACAATGAATCCGCAGCGGGCTCCCGACTGCCCACCACCGCAAGCGTCTTTGCATTCAACCACGCCGGAGAGCCGCGATAGCTCAGGGTCAGCGGCGGATCCGTCATCTGATAACAAAGTTCCGGATACAGAGCCTCGCCATAGACGACAAAGTTCACCCCCTGCATTTTAAGTTGCAGACTTTCTTCGCAGTGCTTTCTGAACAGTTCATGGTTTTTCGACAAGGCCTCGGCCAGATCCGGCCACCGGGGGCGAAGTTCGACCAGCACCTGATCGGCGGCAAGCCTTCCGGCATTGGAAAGCTCACGATAAAGGGCATGAATACCGTCACGTTCAACGGCGTAAAGCGGGTGACTTTTTATTATTTGGGAAATCGAGTAAAGATCGTTCATAAGAAAAAAGGCCCTGCAATTTGCAGAGCCTTTTTAAAAGGGTCTTAAAAATCAAGATCGGAATCATCCAGTCCGCCATCCGGCGCCGGAGCCTCTGCCGGGGTGCTAGGGGCGTCTTCGAATTCCTTTTCGAAATCCTCGTCCGCCTTGGCTGGTGCTTCCACCACCGGAGCTTCACGCATCGCCTGAACCACCGGCTTACCGACATAGTCACCCACCAGGATATT
Organism: Bdellovibrio bacteriovorus; assembly: GCF_048286975.1. GTDB lineage: Bacteria > Bdellovibrionota > Bdellovibrionia > Bdellovibrionales > Bdellovibrionaceae > Bdellovibrio > Bdellovibrio bacteriovorus_H. The sequence continues at coordinate 289,914 of NZ_JBLVRT010000002.1, forward strand.
GTCCGAAGCCTTGATCACATAGGCTGTGGCAAAGTTTGGCGACACACGCACAATCTTCACTGAACCCACCACGCGGTCATTCATCACGGCTTCATTTTTCTTATTACGAACGCGCTCGTCCGCAAATACCGCCAGGGTCTGACCTTCCTGCAATCCGGAAGCAGAACCGCCATCCAGGAACACCAAAGTGCTGTTGCCAAAGATATTGCGTTTTTTATCGAACTGCCCGCCCATGATTTTTGCTCCCACTCCTGACACCATGCCTGATGGAGACGGATCAATCATCGGAAGTTTTCCGGGAGTCAGGATCGCACCCACATCGACCGGCTGAATGGCTTTTTTCACAATCGCGCGATAAATGTTTTGCTGATCGTTCACTTTTTCCAGAACTTCAATTTCACCCTGCAGTTCCACCATCTGTCCCTGACGGTCTTTGACCAAAGGATCTTTCACCATGGTCAGATTCTTCTGCGCCACGAAGTCCTTGCCGCCATTGCCATCCAGACGCACGTAAATGTACTGGAACTCACCGGCCGTTTTCATGTCCATTTCAGTTGCGGTCACACGACCCACACCCTGTACCGGCGCATCTGCCAGATAGTATTCCAAAAACTCTGGCGCTGTCGGGAACTGGGTCTTCGGCAATTCGATCTGCAGTTCCAGTTTAGGATCGTTCATCGCACCCATGCGGTAAGATGGCAGACTGTTCGGAAGATTCTTCAACAGCGGTGCGCGTTTTTTCCCACGCGGCAAAGCCACTGTATCGGTCTTCGCACCAGCCTCAGGCTTCACGTCCGTCACCACAGTGCCGTCCGCTTTCCCAGTCGTGTCGGCCGCAGCCAGATCCAGCGTAGGCGCCTCATCTGCGGTGCCCGGGAAGAACTGAATGTTCATCTTCGGGTCGATTTCGTGCGGATTTAAAACCGCGCCATTATTCAAAGACCAAATTTTCGGCCAGAAGTTCGGATCACCGAAGAACGTTGTGGAAATCCCCCACAGCGTGTCCCCTTTCTGCACCTGATAGATTTCCGCCTCGCGGTTGCCAACAGCTTTTTCCCACAGCTCTACAGAAGTGGGTTGTTCGTTATAGTTTTTGTAAATGCGATGGAACTCGGCTTCACGGGCATAATCCGGTTCAGATCCCACAGCACCCGCGGCTGGCGCCGGACTGAAAGTTTCAACTGTCTGAGTCTCCTGGGTGGGAGCTGGAGGAGCGATGTCTTCCATCGTCGGTTCAGGGCTTGCCACTTCCGGAGCAGGTGGTGCCGGTACATCCGCGCCCGGCTCATCCACGTCTTTAAACTCTGGCACGCTTGGTTCAACCACTTCCTGCTGCTGGCTTTCCAGCACATCCAATGGATCCGACTCCCAGGTCGCATCCGGTGGGTTGTCTTGCGCCTGCGCCAGCATTGCCGTCAGGATCAGGGCCATCATTACGGAGAACTTCTTGTTCATCACTCTTTGCATCCTTGCCGTGATTTTTTATTTCAGAATCTTCAACTCAGCATCTGCACGGAACGATTCCGGGCTTCCCGGGTAACGGGAGCGGACTTCCAGCAGGGCTTTGCGTGAAAACTCGGGCAGATTCATTTTTTTGTAGGTCATCGCTTTGGCAAACTTGGCTGCAGCCACTTTATTGCTGCGAGGGTATTGCTTTTCGATTTGCGCAAAGTACTTGATCGCTTCAGCGTAATTGCCGTTATCCACCGCCATGCGGCCCGCGACGAACAAGGCATTGTCGGCGTAAGAGCTTTGCGGATAGCGGGACAGAAGGCTTTGCAAACGGCTCTTAAAGGCGATTTCATCATTGTTCTGATAGGCGCTTACCATTTCAGCATAAAGGCCGATGTCACTTTCTTTCGAAAGGTCTTTCCCGGTCAGCTCTACAAGCAGAGCTTCTTGGCTCAAGTCACGAGAAGAGCTCTTTGCTCCACTGGTTGCAGGTTTGGCGAACGAGGCCAAAGGCAGGCTTAAAAGGACCGTTGCTGCTAATAGTCTAAGTTGCTTCATCTATCGACACCTCTTGATCTTTTACTAGTATGACACGCCTTGAGAAGTGCAAACAAGCAGGAGTTATCCACATAAAATGTTGAGTTATTGTAATACTAGACCTTAGACCTATTTGTTTTCAAGGCTTTCAGCGATTTGCACGGATCTTAAGCAGCATATAACTATATGATATTTCACGATTTAAACGCATTAATGCCCTGTAATTATGCTCCTGAATTTCAGATCTTAAAATCCGCCCCTCGAAGACGCACGGACCCAATAACAGACTATTTTAGAAATCCACTGCGTTATGAAAATTGCTAAGTCATTAGAACCATGATTATTCTTCTAAGCCTTGCCCTTTGCTTAAGCATCGCGGTTCCAGACACTTTGCTGATAAACACAACACATCTGTCACAGAATTTTCAGAAAAAGTGTGTTCATTTTCTGCCAAAGAATTCACTAGAACAGCAATCCTTAGCATCTCTCCTTTGTGGTGAAAAAATCACAGACACTGATTTGCAGAAAAATCTGCAGCGCACATCACTGATTCACATCTTTGTTATTTCCGGATCTCACCTTATTTTGCTTGATGAACTCTTAAGCATCTTAAGAATTCCACTCTTTGTAAGAATCCTTTTTCTGGGCTTTTATTCGCTGATCGTAGGCTGGCAACCACCAGCGGTGCGGGCACTTTTAGCTTTGATCACACGCCATGGTCTAAGGCATTTTCGCCTGCATCTGCCGCCGGATCTGGGCGTGCTGGCGGCAGGCCTGATCACTCTTTCACTTTTCCCTGCATGGTGGGACTCGCTGTCTCTGCTGATGAGCTGGTGCGCCGCCTTGGCCCTGTGCTGGGGCAGCCTGCTGCGAGTGAAGCCGCCGCTGGCTCGCCTGCTGCTTTCCCAAGTCGGAATCTTTGTCTTTATGAGTGCACCTTTATGGGGACTGGGCAGTCTGCATCCTTTGAGTCTGATTTACAATCTGCTGCTGGCCCCGGTTGTCAGCTATGCGCTGCTGCCGCTCGCGTTCTTCGTGACTCTTTTACCGTCCGGCGTTTTCGTATTTGACGCAGTGATGGAATTTTTCCGCCAGACCTTGGCGATTTTATCGGAGCCCATCGTGATGCACAAAACCCGCCCCCCATCTGTGGCCGCACTATGGTGGTGGATCGTGTTTTGGCAGGTGATCATGCATTTCTTGCGTTTGCATTTATGGCAGGGCCGGGATTCACGATGAGTCTGTTTTTCTTTCTGTTGATTCTTTTCAGCGCATCACCCGTGAAGCATGCTTTGAACGGACACTATTATGTCGTGTGGAATGTCGGTCAGGGACAATGGGTCAGCGAGGTTACGGCCTTACGCTGTCGCCACTTTGACATGGGTGGAGAATTCTTTCCGTGGAAGCGCATTCACTTTGCCTGTGCCGAAAAAGAAAACCAGGTATTTTTGTCCCACTGGGACTGGGATCATATCGGGGCACTGTCAAAGACCTTTCAATTAAAACAGCTGCGGGGCCTGTGTCTGGCTTTGCCACCCCTGGGAAAATCATCGCGCTATAAGGAACAACTCCTACGCACCCTCCCCTTGTGTTTACAAACGGATCTGCCGGTATGGACTCCTGCGATTAACAAAGACAGTAATGCCGAAAGCCACATTCTGCGCTCCGGGCCGGTGCTGTTACCCGGAGATTCCCCGAAGTCGCAGGAGCTGCTATGGAAAACACGCGCGTGGGTCAACTCTGCTCAAGTGTTGGTATTGGGTCACCATGGCAGCAAGACAAGCACGTCGCAGGAACTTTTAAATACGCTGCCAAGGTTGCGGCTGAGCATTGCATCGGCAAGATGGCGCCGCTATCGCCATCCTCACCCAACGGTGGTGGCAAGATTGCATCAGAAAAAGATCCCCCTGCTCAAAACTGAAGACTGGGGGAATCTTTGGTTGGAACAACGTATGGCGAAATGATTCCGTCTGTTAATGACCGGAGTGTTCGTCGCCGATCTTTTTACAGATGACTCCACATTTATTGAAGACATTCTTCGCGCGATCCCAGCAGTACTTGTTGATAGGCTGGGTGCCGCGGGGGCATGAAATGCGACTGCCGCCCGAAATAGGTTCAACCACAAAGTCCTCTTGAAGTTCCTGAATCAGGTGCACCTCGTGCATGGCCTGATCATCAGTTTGCTCCTCTGCAAAGGCAGACAGACTGATTGCCACTGTAAATAAAAGAATCCATTTGATCATTGTTCATCCTCCATGGGGTTTGTGCCCAATGAAGAATCTTAGAAATGCTTTTACCGGAATCACCACGGGAAAATGCCCGGGCTGCCACAATGCACGGATTCCGCGCACTTTCCGGGAAATAAAAAAACCCGCATCCTTGCGAGATGCGGGTTTTAAAATTTCAGAAATTTTAAACCTTAGATTTTGTAAGGTTTGTATTCCATGTGAAGGTCGCGTGCTACAGGCTCGTAAACAACGTGGCCACCGTATACGTTCAAACCTTTCAACAATGCAGGGGATTTAGCAACTGCATCTTCCACACCCATCGCTGCGATCATGGAACCGTAGCGCAGAGTCACGTTCGTCAATGCGTAAGTGGATGTTCTTGGAACAACGCCTGGCATGTTTGGAACGCAATAATGGATCACACCGTCAACTTCGTAAGTTGGGTTGGTGTGGGAAGTTGGACGGCAAGTCTCGATACAACCACCCTGGTCAACCGCAACGTCCACAACAACAGAGCCTTTAGCCATGCTGGAGATCATTTCTTTGGAAACCAAAGTCGGAGCTTTGTGACCAGTGATCAGGACGCCACCAACCACCAGGTCAGATTCTTTTACGGAATCTTCGATGTTTTTCGCGTTAGAGAACAAAGTCATGCAACGGCCCTGGAAGATATCATCAAGATATTCCAAACGTGCTGTGTTCACATCAAGGATTGTTACGGAAGCGCCCAAACCGACAGCCATTTTCGCTGCGTTGGTACCCACCACACCACCACCGATGATAGTGACTTTAGCTGGTTTTACACCCGTTACGCCACCCATCAGGATGCCTTTTCCACCGTGGTCTTTTTGCAGGTAGAAAGCACCGATCTGAGTCGCCATACGACCGGCAACTTCAGACATTGGAGTCAACAATGGCAAGGAACCGTTGTCCAACTGGATCGTTTCGTAAGCGATCGCTTTCACTTTGCGTTCACAAAGAACTTTCGTCAGCTTCGCTTCTGCAGCCAAGTGAAGGTAAGTGTAAAGGATCTGATTTTCTCTCATCAGTTCGTATTCGTCTGGAAGAGGTTCTTTAACTTTTTGGATCATGTCCGCTTTTGCGTACACTTCTTTTTTGGTGTCGATGATTTTCGCACCAGCTTTTTCGTACTGTTCGTTAGAGATACCAGAGCCAACGCCCGCATCTTTTTCAACGATCACAGTGTGGCCTTCGCTCACATACTGACGCACGCCCGCTTCGGTCAAACCAACGCGGTTCTCAGAAATCTTAATCTCCTTAGGAACACCGATAATCATGATTTACTCCTGTTATTCCGGTTTTGAAACTCCGCAACTATGCCAGATCGGTAATAAAAAGCAAGCGACCCCAAGAAAGGTGCCTGGTGATTTTTTACACCTACGACGCGTCATTGACGCAGTGTAGATGTAAAAAATCACCAGGCACCTTTTCGGTCGGGATTAGGATGGGGAATGGTTTATTTCGCTATAAAGCCAGCCGGGTTCGTTCAAGGTGCCTTTGGCTTGGATGCCGTCTTCGGGGTGGCCTTCTTCCAAGGGGCTGTAGATAGCGGCGTATCCGGTATTTTCGGTGACGGTGGCGGTCCATGGGGCTTTCCCCAAAAGCTGGCTGACGATCACAAAGACGTTGTTTTCCATAGCGCGGGCTCTGGCGCCCAGGTGCACGCGGTTGCAGTCGATCTGGCTTTCGCTGCGGCTGGGGGCCAGAAGAATTTTGGCGCCCTCAGCAGTCATTGATGCTGCCGGGCCCGGGTACTCAACATCAGTGCTCATGCAAACAGCCATATCACCAAGGCGGGTTTCAAATACATTGAAAGCGTTCCCGCCGCTGACGATCCCCCACAACTCTTCTTCAAGTTTGGTGACGTTCTTTTTATCCTGCACTCCCACCCCACCGCTGGGACCAACAAAGAAACTGCGATTGACGAAAGCCCCGTGCTCGTTTTGGACCGGGATGGACGGAGCCACAATCGCGCACTGGTATTTCCTGGCCAGCTCTTGATAGGTCTCAAGGAATTTGTCTTTCATTTTATCAAGCTCACGAACCTGGGCTTTGGCATCCTGTTGAGTGGCTTCCTTCATCAAAGAAACCAATTCCATGGAGCCGTATTCGGGGAACACCAGCAGGGTCGCTTTGTTTTCAACCGCTTCGCGCACCCAGGATTCCACGGAATGCTGCCAGCCCTCAAAGCTGGAATGTTTTTGCAACAGGTACTGAGCGGCAGCGACACGAATCATGAGGTACTCCTTAAGGGTGAGAGGCCTATTCCTTCCCATATAAACTTCGAAAAAACACGCGAAATCCGCCGATTTTCGTGGCAGCTTTTAGACAACCCGGAAGTTTCTACTGTACAGAATCCTGACAGGGGCGGATTTCCCGGACATCGAGTATTCTCCCCGCTCGGAGAATAATATGAAATTAGCAGTACGTGTTTCCGCTATATTACTGTTGTCCCTGAGCGCACAGGCTCAAAGCAAGGACGCCGCCACCCAGTGGCGCGTTAGTCAGCCTGCGTGGACTGAATATCACGAAGAACAATTCGGTCAATTCGTGGCCCGTCTTGGTGACGCCGTTGAAAAACGTCAGTGCGGCAAGGTCAACACTTGTATGCTTAGCACCGCCAATATGTATTATGGAACCGACCCGTCGGGTTTGAAATACTATTCTGACTGCGCGGATCTTCCTTATTATCTGCGTGGCTATTTCGCCTGGAAGAACGGTCTGCCGTTCTCTGTAACAGCAGAGGTTAAGCCAAGTCCGCTGAACACCGACAAGGTGAAGGACGTTCGTTATTCTTCCCAAGGTAACATGGTCACCAAACGTTATGATGTCCTGACTAAAAACGGGATCTTCAAAAACACCTATCCAAATGCTTTGGAAATCCTGAATGACGTGGTTCCTGGCCTGACGTATTCAGCCACCTTGCGCATGTCCGGCAGCGAAGACGCGGAACTTTACACTGACTTCTATCCGGTGAAGATCGACCGTCAGGGCATCCGTCCGGGCACCGTGATCTATGATCCGAACGGCCACGTGGCTGTGGTGTACAAAGTCACTGATGACGGCCGTGTGTTCTATATCGATGCTCACCCGGACAATTCTTTGACGATGGGTATGTTCACTCCGAAGTTTGTGCGATCAAACCCAAATCAGGGTGCGGGCTTTAAAAAATTCCGCCCTTTGTCGTTGGTTGATGCAAAACAGGATTCCTCTGGCGCTTATGCTGGCGGCAAAATCGTGGCGGCAAATAACTACCAACTGCGTGACTACAGCCTGGAGCAGTTCTATGGAACTCAACCGGACAGTGCCGGCTGGAGCAAAGGCAAGTTCCTGTTCCGCGGTCAGCAAGTCACTTATTACGATTATATCCGCCTAAGCCTGACTGAAGGTGAAGCACACATCGATCCATTGAAAGACATGGCGCAACTGACCGATGATATTTGCGTCAGTCTGAAAGACCGTGTTGCGGCAGTTGATGCAGCAAGAACTTCCGGTGTGGCGGCGAAACCTCACCCAGAACGTCTGCCGGTGAACATCTTCGGTACCGAAGGCGAGTGGGAAAACTATGCGACCCCATCCCGTGATGCCCGTTTGAAAGTGGCGTACATGGATCTGGTGACGTCGACCCGCGCGAACATTGAAAAGTACAAAAAACGTGATCCATCCATCCGCTATAATGGCGGCAACCTGGCTCAGGATCTGTTTAATATCTACGCGCAAAAAGCCCAGGCTTGTCAGTTCTCGTACACCACTACCAGTGGAAAAACTGTGATGATGAATCTGGAAGCCGCAAGACAAAGACTGTTTGCCATGAGCTTTGACCCGTATCACTGTATCGAACTTCGTTGGGGCGCTCGTATCCCGGCAGAACTTGCATCCTGCCAGGATGACGCGAACAAACGTTCTTGGTATGAGCGTGAACAATGGTTGCGTAACCAGTGGGAACGTCGTTATGACGCTCGCATGGACTACAGCTTGAATGAGCTGACAGGCCCAATCCAAGGCGTTGGTATCGCGAATCCGCCGGATGTAGATATCGTTGGTTACTTGAAGTCTCAGAGATAAGTATACTCCCGGGCGGGAGAGCGGGGCTGCGCTGGTCCCGCCGCCCACCGCAGCCCCACTCACCCGATGCGAATTGCGAATCACTTTGTAGAATAAATAATTTCAAAGATGTAACTGCGGATTTACGAATGCCATCGAAAACGGTAAAACACCGTCATGATTTTGGCTTTAGTGACAGCACTTCAACTTCAATGCGGCATTCAACAAGCAGGCGAGCAATCGCTGAGCTACGGGACTGTCATCTATGTCACCGCAGAAAATCCGGCACCAAAACTAGCTTACTTTGAACTGACCGGCAACGATTTCACTAGCCATCCCTACTGTGAATTCATTCAAGAAAAAATGACCAGCGGCGAAACCTTCACGATCAAGCTCGACAAATCCGGCAAAAAGATCCAAGGCCTCAAATAAAAAAGGGCTGGCGACGCCAACCCTTTTCTATTCATTTTCACTAATTTAACTAGAAAGTACGACTAGTCGAAGTTCCGCAGCGATTGTAGCCGCTGATCGTCAGCGACTTCGAAGCCCAATCAGATGGCCATGCTGGCGTGTTCAGGCAATCCACCGAAGTGCCGCCGAAGCTGCACTCCAGGGAACCTACACCGGCACCGTTATCAAAGACGATAAGGGCATCAGCTGCGGACTTGCTTGGATCGTAAATGAATGTCGGCACGTAGCTTCCGCGAGTGTCGCAGATCTCGGTCGCCATGTCGGATGAATAGTGCGAACCATACGCGGAAGAATCCACTCTGATACCCAGACCCGTCGTATCGGCGTAAGAGTAATCAGAGATTTTCAAAATATACAGACGCATGTTCTTGGCCGAATTATAAGATGCCTTCACCGTCAACGACACATAGATATAGCCGTCGATTTCTGTGAACAGACCATAATAAGAAGCCAGCGCATAATCATCCCCTGGCACCATCCAGATATAGTCGGCAGCACTTCCCATATAAGAAGGCTTTTGCAGTTTCAGCGTGATCGCCTGACCTGGAACCAGAACAACCGGCGTTCCAGAGTTTGGATAACTCAAAATCCCGGAGCTGTCGGTACTGTTGGAATTGTTATTGTCACTGGATGCAGAGCCAGAAGAGCTCGGCGCGCAGTTTTGGAAACTAAGGGTACAAACGACAAGGACAGCAAACACAAAGGCACTGCCCCAGATTTTCTTTTGATTCTGCATACATTCCCCCACCAGAAGCACAGTATTGCCACTTTACCATTATACTGATCGGCAAATGTTGAGAAAAAATGGAATCAGTCTGATTCGTCTCAGACTGGGACATTTCTTACATGCAGCCGAAAGCTCTTTCCAGTAAATTCAGACCAGGAACCATTGAAGCAAGGTACTTGTGATTCTTGAGAACGTACTCTGCCTGCTCTTCCGGCGACCCTGAACAGAATCTGACGAATGAATCCAGGAAGGCCCCGGAATCAGCATCAAAGATGGCGTAGGAACTCTTCCCGGTATCTGGATTTTCAAAATAGACCACCAGATACTTCCCCTCTCGCTCGACGCCGTTAACTTTAGAAACAGGAATAGACTGCGCTGCCAAAGACGCAACCAAATCGTTCTCAACAACAAGGCCTTGAGTGATAACATCCACGGACTCAATCACGCGACTCGCCTCTGCAACATTGTTGTTAACAAAATAAATTTTCTTCTGATTCTCATTAACACTGCTTAAAATACTGTATCCGGTGATATCACTGACAATTGTCTGACACAAACCATCAACATCACAGGCTTTAAACTCTTGAGGCTGACCGAACACCCATGGCGAGTGAAAATAAATTCTTTCTCCGGCTATCCCCAGATAGTTGTCGCTGGAAAAGCTCAAGTTTGAAAGGCCCGAACCTGCGCGGTAAGCTTTTAAAGTTCCGTTGTCGTCCAGAATGAGAGCTCCGCCCATCACACCTTGAATATTAAACCAATTTGTCCCCACAAAAGTGCGAGTTAACGACAGCCCAGAACTGGCAAGATCGAGTGCCAAAAGATTTTGCTCCTGATTGGACGACTGGAATGAGGTGAACATCAACACTGACGGAAGTCTCTTGCTTGCGCCGCCGACCGAAGCTCGCTCGATTGCCGCCAGATCCGACGAAGAAATCGAGATCTTTTTGTAACCGTCATCCAAATAGATATACAGATCCACAAGTGTGGTGTCCGTGTCATCGGCCTTGGCAACCTTACGAACCTCAATAAAATCCAAAGCACTGCCCACAGAGCTTACTCTGCGTATTTCATGGCGATAGGTTCCGTCGTCGACATATCCAAGTTTTGCCAGCAAAGGTGTCGTTACCTTGTCTGACCTCGATATCTGATAGGAAACAACTTTATAATCACTGTCTACACAGTGCAGGTTGATTGAGGACTTTTGGGGAAAAAGATCGCAATTTTCCAATCCGACCGGGAGATCCACGAAATGCTGAACCTTCTCTGCTGTGGAGGACACCGTCCATAAAGCCTTGGCGGCCCACGATGACGGCGAAGACGAGTTCTTCACCACCACTACAAAACCAGCACCTGCCAAATATGGATCAGCTGCAAAGGTGTCCGTGTAACCAGCGATACTGGTAACGAAACTGAATTGTGATTTGTCGGAACTGACGTACAGCTCAGAAATCTCGGCATTGTCCGCTTTAGCCCTGAAGTCCACGGAAAGAATCTGATCGGAACCGGTTTCTGGTGCAAGACTTCCTATTTCGTGACCGTCCTGGAAAGCCAAGTCCATTGTGCAGGCGGAAAGCAGGATTGAGCTCATGAAAAGTGCCAAAACATTCAGTTTCATGCTGAAATATATCGGCACTTTTTGCGGAATCCCCAGCTCCATCCAGCGAGGATTCCTTCTACGCGAGTGTTAATTGTGTTCGCTCGATTTAAACAGACAGTAGTAACGCCTCAGACTGGGACAGTCCAGCCGGTATAACGGCGAACTTCGTCGGAAATATCCGCACCCAGTTCAACGTGACGATAGCTGGTCGGAGAATCCCAGATCTTGCGCACCAGCTTGTTCATGACATCATGGCCGGCCTTGTAAAGAACCACATGGCCCATCAATGGCATTTCCAACGTGACCAGATCCCCCAGCGCATCCAGCAGCTTGTGACGAACGAATTCATCCGCCCAGCGCAAACCTTCCGGGTTCACCACGTTTTCGCCATCAAGGACGATGCAGTTATCAAGACTGCCACCTTTGGCAAGACCGCGGGACTTCAATGCCTCCACATCCTTCATGAAACCAAAGGTGCGGGCATTGGCCACATCACGCCCGAAGGACTGTTCGTTGATATCCAGATCGATGGTTTGTTTTCCGATGGTGGGATTTGGAAAATCAATAGTCACCGTCAATCGCAGTCCATGATACGGAACCACGTAAGCATGCTTTTCACCTTCACTGAAATAGATCGGCTCGGTGATATAGCAATATTTGCGGGGCTGATCTTGCTCTACGATTCCAACGGCCAACAAAGCCTCCAGGAAAACACGGGCACTGCCGTCACCGATAGGAATCTCAGGACCATCCAGTTCGATGAAAAGATTGTCGATGCGCAAGGCAGACAAGGCTGAAACACAGTGCTCGATCGTCGCCACAGAAAACGCCGGGCCGCCAATGGTGGTCTGATGGGATGTTGCCTGCACGTTGCGGGCTGTGACTTTCAAAGAAGGACTGCCAGGCAGATCCGTGCGAATGAAGTAAACCCCCGTGTCAGCCGGAGCCGGGCGGAAGGTCAATGTACAAGGATCGCCGGAATGAATCCCGATCCCCTGAACCACAGTCTTTTTACGAATAGTTTTTTGCAAGAACATCTTGCTTTCAATTTAGCCTAACTAAGAGCCCTTCGCAATGCGGATTTGCCCGACCACGTCGCCACGCCAGTTTGTGACAGGAGACATGGTGAATTTGGAAAGCGCCTTGAATTCACTTTCATTCAAACCCCCCAACTGCAGCAAAAGCATCGCCGTGGCAGCCTGAGCCGCCCGCCCCGCCCCGTCTGCGGCTTTCACCGCGAACGCCACCTTCTTTTCCGGCAGCACACCACAGAAAACACCTTCAGCCCCGCCCTTGATCACGGCACGACCTTGTGACTTTTCGATCACAGCTGTGGCGAAATTGTCACTGCCGGAAATATAGAACGGATGAGACCGGACCGCGTGCAAAATACGCTCTGCCGCGACTTTGCGCGCTGGCGCCTCTTTGGGGTTGATAAAAGTCGACATCCCGATAGCCATGTTTTGCAGCGGAACGCCGTAAGTCGGGATACCACAACCATCCACTCCATAGGGAACCTTCGAGTGATCAATGCGCATGGTTTCGCTTAAAACCTTGCGCAGTCTTTTCTGCGCATTGTGCTCGTACTTTTCATAGCCCGTCGGGTCCTCGCCCAGGTGCAGACAGGTCGAAATAATTGCCGAGTGCTTCCCCGCACAGTTGTTACAGAGCACGGTGGGCTTTTGACTTTTACGAATCATCTCGTGAGCACTGGCTTCGTCGTATGGCAGATGCGGACCACAGACATACTGGGTTTCTTTCAAGGCTGCCTTTTCCATCCACTGCGAAAGCGCCGCCAGGTGATCTTTTTCACCGCGATGAGAGGCACAGGCCAATGCAATGTGTTTGGCTTCAAGATTGAATTTATCCGCAGCGCCGGACTCTATCAGCGGCAACGCCTGCAGCATCTTGATTGCACTGCGAGGCATGGTCAGATACTGCGGGTGACCCCAGTACTGGACAAGATTGCCAACTTCGTTCACGACAACGGACATCACCTGATGCTGACTTTCCACCACGGAACCTCGCAACACCTCAATGATCAAAGGCTGTTTTGATGCCATATCTTTTTCTCCAAACAAGCAGCTCAGGATTCTCAAAACAACACGATTCCGACAGAGAATTCTGCAAAAATATCGCCCAAACATCGCAGGCGAACCGCTGATAAGTCTATCAGGATGCTGGGGACCCCAACATAAAAACCTGCAACAGACTCAAAATACGACAAACAACAAAGCCGGCGTGATGCCGGCCTCGAATAGTAATCACGTTTTAAGGATATCCCTGCACTCTGATTTCTACAGTCCCCAGACCGTGCGCGGGAATGGGAAGCGATCTGCGGTTCCAACAACACCTTTGTTATTGTCACCCATGCACTTCATTTCACCCGTTTCCAGAACGAAACAGGTGCTGTCACTGCCCGCAGAGACAGCACGAACACCTTCCGCAACCACGGTTGCGGGGCCGGATGAATAACATTTATCAACCGTCGTCCCTATTCCAAGTTGTCCCTTCGGGTTCTGCCCCCAGCAAACCAAGCGGCGCTCGTCACCCACGATCGCGCACATATGGGAACGCCCCACAGAGACTTTCTTAACATCCGTCAGCAATGTTGTGGGAGTGTCGCTGTTCGTCCCCATACAAGCCAAGCCACTCCCCCAGCACTTCAAGTCTCCGTTTTTCATGACGGCACAAGAGCCCGGACTGGTTTCATGTCCCCCCATAGAGACGGAGTCAACCCCGGACAACAACGGCGTCGCTGGTATCGTTGTTCTATCAATAGTGTCACCCAATCCCAGTTGCTTTTGGGTGTTATCCCCCCAACAGAACAAATCATCATTGGTTGCGATATAACAGGCTGCCTGGTAAGACGTTTCAACATCCCGAACTCCGGACGACAACACCAGATTTGGAAGAGTATTGATGCTGGCACTGCCCGGCTTGCTCTGGCCGCTGTTGTTGTCGCCCCAGCAATTCAGACCGCCGGTCGTCAACAGCGCACACCCGCCGTCATCATTCAATGCCACCTTGCTGACATCTTTACCAATCACAATCTTTGGAGTTTTAAAGCTTGTGAAGGCAGGACTGACACCCAAACTCAAGTTTGCGGAGTTATATCCCCAGCATCTCAGCTCCCCATAGGTTGAAACTGAACAACTGCGCTCTCGCCCTGTGGCGATCTGTCGCTGATTGCGCGACAAGGCTTGAGTCGGAACCAAGCGAGGCAACAACGTTCGATCACCCACTTGCCCCACCGAGTTCTGCCCCCAGCAAAGAACTTCGCCCGAAGACATCAAAGAACAGGCCGAATAGTAGTTTTCATGGAACACATTGCTGACTGAAACTGATTCAACGCCCGTTGGAATGACCGTCACAGGCAGTGTTTTATTCACTGGCAACGGCGAGGCCATCCAACATTGAACCGAAGAATCCAGCATCAATACACACCGTGGATCCAGACCATCCGTTGGGCCATATCTATTCGACATTCTCAGCAGGTTTTTAACTCCGCCACTGATCAATTGTACTGGTGCCGACGCTGCCACAATCGGATTGCCGCCTGGGATTCGGCCACCAGAGCCCCACGTCCATACACTGCCGTCATTTTTCAAAGCTATGATCGACTCTTGCGATGTCATCATATCTTTGTATTCGGAACTCATCTCCACCGGAACAGTTGAACCTGCCCCGCTGGTTCCTGGGGTCAACTGACCGTTACTGCCATTGCCCCAACAATAGTTTTTGCGCACTGTCGGCGCACCTTCATCTTTTTGCACACAGATGTTGTCATTGAAAAGGTCATAGGAAACGATATTGGTTGCCAAGGGCGTCGCGGGCACAGTGGACGTGCTTCCTGAAGAGTACCAGGTCGATCTGTTACCCCAGCAGAAAAGATTTCTTTGCGACGGAGTTACGGAATCCAACTTAACCGCACACAAGGTGTTTCCGGTAACAGCCGCGATAAGACGCATTTCCTCCACCTGCCCTGTGACAAGCTGTGGAGCGGCCAGAGTGCGCGAAGCATTGGTCGATCCAGTACCAAAAATACCGGAATAGTCATCGCCCCAACACATCAGGTCTTTATTGGTTTTCAGGTAACATAGCACATTCGAGCTGACCGCCACCTGAGTGACTCCGGAATTCACATATTTCGTTGGCTGCAGCACTTTGCCACCGACGGATCCCGGCAGGGCACTGGCATTATCCCGTCCCCAACACCACATCTCGCCTGAAGTGTTCGCGGCGCAGACGGTGTAGCCTCCCACCTCAAAATGCGCCACATTCTGCATAACAGGTGTGGCGGATGGTTCATTCGTGTTGACCACAGTCCCATTGCCAAGCTGGCCATAGTCGTTGGTACCGAAACATTTCAGGTCGTTGTTGTCATACAGTGCACAGGCAAAACCCACGCCCTGCTTGAACGACACAACCTTCGGCGCCACAACAGCGGAATCATCATCCCGGATCAACACCTCATGCACCGAGAGCATCCCCCCGTTTCCGAGGGAGTTTTTCGCCAGAATCAGACGAATCCTCTTTTCAGGCTCTGCTACAGCATCATCAAGAATGGTCAGCGGAATATATTTAGTCGTTTCACCAACGGCAAAATTGACTTCTTTGGATGTCAGGGTGAAGTCCTCTGCACCTGCGTCACCCATGACCGCGATTGTCACTTTAAAGGCGATCGGAGCGGGAGCACTCAGCACCACCGGAATGTTCAAAGTGCCCGCATCTTCATTCACAATCTGACTGCTGGATACAAAGGATGCCGTCAAAGCCGACGTGTAAGTCAGAATCCCCGTCGTGTCTTTGACTGGCAGATCTGTCACCGCCACTTCATTGGCGGGATTGGTGACAGTGGCGCCATTCAGTTCAATAGCCGCAGGCATTTCAATACCGTCCGTATCATCATCACCGACAACAACCTCATATCGGAAAAGCAATTCCGAAGGGGATACCTTAGTCACATAGTTGGCGATACGATTATTACTGCCAATGCGAATGGTGATGCGCGGATTTCCAGTCACGGTCACTGGCTGATCGTATTTTACAATGACTTCCAAACTGGTGCCATCCAGGTACACGTCAGTGTCCGGGGTGCTCAGTCTTTTCACCTCAGGGATGGTGCGGATCAATACCGGCGTACTCTGCGACAAAGACTCTGCCGCCCCTGGAGCTGGCAGTGTCAGCAGATTGGCGACTTCATCAGCGGTGCCTGTGACATCCTCTGCGGGCTCAATAGAGCCGCCGTTTAAGTTGATTGCCTGCGTGCCCGTGTAATCCAACGTCAGAGCCGAATCCCCGGCAACCACTGCGTATTCAAATACCAGCATACTCGTGCCGGAACCGGAGGCATATGTCGCCAGACGCTTCGTCGCTCCGGTTTCAAGTTCAATCGTGGGATTGCCAGTCACATTGACCGGACCACTGAAGTGCACCTGGATAGGAACAATCCCCGCCGTGGTATAGCGAGGCAAGGCAAGCGTAGAAACCGAAGAAGCTCCGGTGGTGTCGGCATCGACTTTCAAAATTTTCGGATATTGCAAAGGAGCCGGCCCCGGCAAAGACGGATTCAAAATCGATCCGACCTTACCGAACATTTCAGCACTCAGATTTCCGCAACCGGCAACCGCCCACATCAGAAAAACTGACGTGAAAATACGGATGACATTCTGATAGCTCATCAACGCCCCTTAAAATCAAAGTGTTCCTGAGATTTTATCGGGTCAGTTTCCGAACTTCTGAAGCTTCAATATGAGAATTTAGCTAATTTCCACGAGTTTCCAAAACTCGCTATTTGTCCGCAAGAACTGAGTTTTTCGCAAATTCGGTGATAACACGCCCACGCTGGGTCTTTTGAATGAACCCCTCCTGAATCAGGAATGGCTCATAGACCTCTTCCAGGGTGTCACGCTCTTCACTCAAGGCCGCAGCGATCGTATCGATCCCCACCGGACCACCAGCGTACTTATCCTGTATCAGACTGAGAATTCGGCGATCCATCAGGTCCAAACCATACTGATCCACACCCAACTGATTCAACGCATACACGGCGATGTCTTTCGTCACCACACCGTTGCCTTTGACTTGAGCGTAATCACGCACACGCTTCAGCAGTCTGTTCGCCACACGCGGAGTTCCGCGCGAACGACGGGCCACTTCATCTGCGCCCTCTTCGTCGATTTCAACTTTCAGAATTTCCGCAGATCTCATCAGGATCTGGCGAAGAGCATCCTTATCATAGAACTGCAAACGCTCCACAATACCGAAACGATCCCGGAACGGCGGATTCAAAAGCCCCGCCCGTGTGGTCGCCCCCACCAAAGTGAACGGTGCCAAAGTGAACTTCATGGATCGTGCGCCAAGGCCCTCACCAGTCACGATATCGATGTAATAATCTTCCATCGCCGTGTAAAGATACTCTTCCACGTGACGGCTTAAACGGTGAATTTCATCAATGAACAAAACTGAATGCGGTTTCAGTGACGTCAGAATCGCTGCCAGATCGCCTTTTTTGTCGATAGCCGGTGCGGAAGTCATTTTGATTTCTGCACCCATGTCGTTGGCGATGATTTTGGAAAGTGTCGTTTTACCCAATCCCGGAGGCCCGCACAACAACACGTGATCCAGGGACTCGCCACGGAATTTCGCAGCAGCCACAAAGACCTTTAATTTTTCTTTCACATCATCCTGACCGGGGAAGTCTTCGAATTTCTGGGGACGCAGTTCGTTTTCCCAGCTCTTTTCGCCTTCAACCGGATCACCTTCAAGAATACGACTCATGACAAGCCTCCGGAAAGGGTCTGGAATCCTTTACGGATGCCGTCCTCAACGGACACGTCCGTTGGCAACGAAGATACAAACTGATCCACCAACTGGGACTTGTAACCCAAGTTCAAAAGTGCAGAAGTGATTTGAGTGTGCGCCACAGATTTGGCTTTGCCGATAACGCCACCGTCTTCGATCGACACAAGCTTGCCTTTTAAGGTCAGAATAATCTGTTCAGCGGTTTTTTTGCCGACCTTAGGCAGACCGGACAAGGCCTTGGCATCGCCCGCTTCGATCATCTGCTGAATTTGCGCCGGACGGCCGCCGGAAAGAATGCTCAAGGCCATCTTCGGACCCACGCCATTTACTTTCAGCAAGGAAAGGAACATGTTTTTTTCCTCTTTGTCGTGGAAACCGAAAAGTTGCAAAGCATCTTCACGCACGTGAGTGTGAATCCAGACGATGATGTCGTTCCCCAAAAGCGCCTGCAGATCCCCCAGCGTGTTGCTGGAAGCGTGGATTTCATAACCCACCCCACTGACGTCGATCAAAGCGGAGTCGTTCATCACTTCAATAATTTTACCGCGCAGATATCCAATCATAAACTCACCGCTCTTTGCATTAGGGCTTTCTTTTTCATTTCAAAGGCATGGTAACAAGCCATGGCCAGGGCGTCCGAGGCATCGATGCGGCTGATGGTTTTTAAGCTCAGCATGACTTTCAAAATGGCCTGCACGTCCTCTTTGGAGGCCCCACCGTTGCCGGTGACACCTTTTTTAACGGACCGGGTGGCGTATTCCTTAACTTCGGCGCCGCCCAGGCCGGCTTCGTACATGATCACGCCGCGGGCGTGCCCCAGTTTGAAGGCGCTGTCAGCATTTTTACCCAGGAAGATTTTTTCGATGACGACCTGTTCGGGTTTGTACTTTTCCATGACTTCTCGGAACGCAGAGCCCAGTTCGGTCATCCGGCGCGGGAAAGCGTCGTCACCGTCCATTACAATAACGCCGTGATTGATGTGCTCAATCTTTCCGTTCGCCACGCGAACAACACCGAAACCTGTAATGCGGGAACCGGGATCGACCCCAAGAATAACCAAAGACAACCACCCTGTTTTTAAACTCTCGCCCCTATTTGAAGCTGAAGCTATTGCTTAGTCAATCAATCTGCTTTAGTATCTGTTCATGCCCAAAATTGAAGCAAGCACCATCGAAAAGTACCAAAGCCTCCTCGAGAAAGATCCGAATTCTCAGGTTTTTGCTCCGCTGGCCGAGGCTTATCGTGAAATGGGAATGCTGCAAGAAGCCCGCAAAACCGTGACTGCGGGCGTTCAACGCCACCCGCAATTTGTGGGTGGACTGGTGACTTACGCCAAAGTCTTGCGCGATTTGGGAGAGCTTTCCAAAGCTCTGGAGACACTGAAAAAAGCCACCGCTTTGTCTTCCGAAAATATTCTGGCGCACCAACTGATGGCCGAAGTTCATCTGGCGCAAAAAAATCCGAAGGATGCTTTAAAGTCCTTTAAAATGGTTTTGTTCCTGAATCCAAATTCCAAAAGCGCCCAAAAAGCGGTGCAAAAACTGGAATCCCTGACGGCGGACGAATACGACGAAGACGTCTTTGCCATGACAAAACTCCCGGAAGTGAATCTGGAAGGTTCGGCCACCCCGACGGGGCGCGAACCCGATTTTGGCATTGAAGAAGTGGTCATCCGCCCCACTCCGGTCACCACCAACAAGGCGCTGGAACGCATGCTGTCCCTGATTGATGCCTTCATTGTGCGCAACGATTTGGAAAAAGCCCATGCCTTATTGAAGGACACCCGCTTGGAATTCGGCGACCATCCCGAGATCCAAAGACGCATGAAAACCCTTCAGGTCCGCTATAACGACACTGATGAGGCCATCCCCCTAAAACCCATCCAACCCCGTGAACAGTTGATCCGCGAACGGAAGCTGGAAGTTCTCGAGATGATGCTTCGCAAAATAGAAGACTACCGCGCCCAAGGTTGACCTCTGACGCCCGTTTAGGACATTATAGCCCTTCCTTGATTTATCTTATTTAGGAAGGATTTTACAATGTACGAAACGTCGGACTTTAGAAAAGGTCTAAAAATCATGCTTGAGGGCAAGCCTTACGTGATCGTGGATTTCCAACACGTTAAACCAGGTAAAGGCAATCAGTTCACCCGCACCAAGCTAAGAAACATGCTGACGGGTCAGAACCTTGAATCCACTTTCAAATCCGGTGAAAAATTTGAAGTTCCAAACGTAGAGAACAAAGAGATGTCTTTCTTGTACAAAGATGACACTGGCTACAACTTCATGTCTCAGGAAACTTTCGAACAAATCGCCATGTCTGAAGAAGATCTGGGCGAAGCCAAATACTACCTGACTGAAAACCTGAAAGTTGTGATCTTGTTCTACAATGAAAAAGCCGTTGCTTGTGACGTGCCAAAAGCTGTGAACCTGACTGTTGCACAAACAGACCCAGGCATCAAAGGTGACCGCGTGACTGGCGCGACCAAGCCAGCTACTATGGAAACCGGCCTGACTGTAGGCGTTCCTTTGCACATCAATGAAGGCGATGTTCTTCGTATTGACACCTCCACAGGTGAATACGTAGAGCGCGTCAGCCAAAAGTAACTAACGCCTCGTATTAAGTCTCCGCAACCACTGAATTTTATCGCAAAATAATGAGATAAAGTTTCAGATGAATTGCGGAGGCTTTTTTCTTGTCCACATATGTTGAGCTAGAAATCCAGAATTTACTCAATCAAGGCTCAGGTCAAACTGTCGATCTGGCTGAAGTGGCATCCCGTCTTGTCTCAAGCATCGAATCTTCCCCGGATCATTTTACTCTTGATAACATCACCGCCCTTTCACGTTTTCTGATTCAATCCGGAAACGAACTGGTGCTGGTTGAATTCGTTTTACGTCATCTTGAAAATGAATCCTTCCCGATTCCCTGGCCGTATTTCCTGGAGGCACTCAGCACCTTCAGCGAAGAGCTGGATGAAAAATCCGTGCGCGCGCTGATTGACGGTATCGAAGAAGACGGTGCTCAGGAGGAAGCATCCCGCTCCCTGGCTTTGCGCCAGACGATTCAAACTCTGGGCGAGTGGCGCAGCAACCGCAAATACAAAATTCACAAAGACTATCTGAACAACAAACGTCTGTTGCTGGATCAGTTGATCACACTGCGAACGCAGCAGTTGTATGAACAGGAAAAATCCCTGCTGGCTCGTCTGCAGAAGCTTTATCCGGGCGACAGTGACATTCGCCGCGAAGTGAACGAACACAAGCAGCGTTATGCGCTGGAAATTCTTTCCCGTCGCACACCACGCTCGCGCGGTGTGAAGACCGAAGATTTCTCTCCGAAAGATCCGGAAACAGAACAGGCACTGCAGGTGCTGATGCAAAGTATGCATGAGCACGCGGAAGCTGACCCGTCCATGGCTTTTGATTTCGCCATTGCCGCTTATATGCTGGAAAGTTATGAAGACGCGCTGTCTTTGCTGTCTTTCAGCGATGAATCGGAAGCTTTGATCTGGTTCCGTCTTGAAGTGCTGCTGAAGTGCCGCCGCTTCGTGGAACTGCTGACGGATCTGGCGAAAGTGGAAGTCGTCTTTGCCCATGAACCAGAAACTTTCTTTGCCACGGCTTATCTGCGCGCCCAGGCCCTGTGGGGTCTGGGGCAAAAACACACCGCCGTTGAAGTGATGGAAGGATTGCTGGCAGCGCGCCCGCATTACCGTGCGGCCAGTGCCCTGCTCAGCATCTGGGGTGGCCAGTGAGAAGGGCTTTTTGGATTTTACTGACGCCACTGGCGTGTTTTCTGGTTTTATGGGCTGTAGGTTCCACCTATATCGCACCAAAACTGGAAACCTGGGCGCTGAACAAAATCCAAAGTTACTCCGATGAGAATCTTCCGGTCAGCATTCGCGCCAAAAAGTTGTCGCTACGATTCTTGCGCCCGTCCGCAGCGATAGAAGGAATTGAAATCCGCGGCAAGGGCGAATTGGCTGATTCCCTGCCGCTGATTGAAATTGGCAGCGTGCGTGCCTTTGTCGATGTGTTTCATCTTATGGGGGGCCGACTGACCCTGTCTGCGGTGGTGGCGGAATCCCCGCGCGCGCAAATCAATATCGATCCTTTCCTGAAAGATGACTCTCCGGCCAAAGAACTTCCGATGGATGAGATCTTTGCCATCCTGGAAAAGCTGCCGCTGCAGCGGGTGTTTTTACAAAACATCCTGCTGAATGTTTCTTCAAAACAATTGAAACTGAATGTGGATGTTGAAAGCGGCGATCTGCTTTTGACCAATATGGGAAAAAACCTGACGGCCAAAGCCAACATCCCGTCCCTGCAGGTCAAGCTTGGCGGCATCGGTGATTTTGCGGGATCTTTGGACACGCACCTTTACCTGACCCGCCAGTCCCTGAAGATCATCCAGCTGGGTGTGCGCCTGGGGGAATCCGAAATTCTGACCCGCGGAGAGCTGACTCATTTTTCCAAAATCGCGATCAAACCTTCCGGCGTTCTGGATCTAAGCGCCAAGGTCAATCTGACTGACATCTACAACGAAATGAAACGCCTGCGCCCGGACATCAAACTGCCGGTGATCAATGGTGAGCTGGTTACCGAAATGGATGCCAAATTCAACGGTCTTGATGATGTCAAAGCTTCGGCTGACATCAACACCCGTTCAGTGACATTGGGAAAACTGGAACTGGGCGACGCCCGCATTCAGGGCGAATACCAAAATGGCGTTATCAGTCTTTCTGAAATGCAGGTGAACCACCCGGCCGGCGAAGCGACTTTGACCAAGTCACAACTGGAGCTGGACGGAAATTACGGTTTCAAATCCCTGATCACTGTCCACAGCCTGGATCTGTACAAACTTTTCCAAAGCCTGGATTTGGCAAATATCCCTGTGGGCATCGGGCTTGAGGGAGAACTGCCATGTGAAGGCCGCATCCGCCCGACCTTCCAAGTGACCTGCACTAACGCGGCCATCGCAGGTAAAGACCTGTGGGTGAAAACCGATCTGAAGCCAAAAACGAAACCTTTGGTGAATATCGACAGCATGAAAGCCAAAGGCCAGTTCCAGGTCACCACCCAAAGCGTGACCTATGCTGCAATTCTGAACGTCGGCAGCAGTCAGGGCACCACTGATGGGGTGATTGATTTCGACAAAGGCTTTAAAATCAATTTCAAGACGGACAAGCTGGATCTTAAAAACATCCGCAATCTGGCAAACTTGAAGATGATCGGATCCACCAGTATCTCGGGTTCCACTTCGGGGGATTCTGATGCCGCGATCTTCGACATGAAGCTGAATGCGCGCAACTTTGTCTTCGAAGACTTTGCGCTGGGAAATCTGATTTCTGACCTGAAGTACCGCAAGGGTCATCTGATTTTTGAAGACATTGCCGGGGCCATCAACAAAACCCAGTACTTGGGCGATCTTAATGTGAACCTGAATAACGAAACCCTGAGCGGCGATTTCAGCGTGCCGACGGCCGACATTGCCGATGTGGCCCAGGTGTTTGAGCCGATCTACAAGCTGCCTATTCAAGTTCAAGGTGTGGGTGCCGCCAAAGCCCATGTTGAAGGTCCGCTGAACTTCTGGAAGCTGAATTACAAACTTGAATCGGCATTCAAGAACGTCTTCATTGGTCTTGAAAACTTTGACTCGCTTCAGTTCAATGCTTCTGCGAACCAGGGAAATATCAAGGCTGACAAAGTTGTTTTGCAAAGAGCCAATTCCACCGTGACCCTGCAAGGGGGCATTTCCTCTGACAAGATCATGAATCTGTATGCGGATGGAAAGAACTGGCGTTTGGAGGAATCCGACATTATCAGCAAGATCAATTCCAATATCACCGGCAACCTGAACTTTGCCGCTGAACTGAAAGAGTCCGTGACTCAGCCGCAGATTCTTTTGAAGGGCGCAATCACCGACACCCTGTTTGAAGATCAGGAAATTCCAAATTCAAACCTGATTCTGAAAATCAACCGCCAGAGCTTTGGCGGCCAGATGACCCTGTTCGGAAACAAAGTCAAAGCGGACTTCCAGGTGCCTATCGCCAACAGCCGCACGCCACTGGTGATGAAGGTCAACACCAACAATTGGAACTATTCCACCCTGCTGGGCCTGATTGGTGGCGCGAATCTGGCCAATGAATATGACTCAACATTGACGTCTACTGTCGACCTAAGATCCGACAGCGGTGAGCTGTTTAAGGCCACGGGCAAAGTGCACATCGATGCTTTCACCTTGAAACGCGGTCCTTTGAGTTTTGCCAATAACGGTCCGATCGACATCACCATGGATCACGGTGTGGCCAGCATCCGAAACTTCATCCTGCAAGGTCCGAACAATCTGATCCAGATCCGCGGCACCAACTTCACAGCGGAAAATCTGAACGTGGGCGTGACTGCCAATGCCGACCTTCGCCTGCTACAAATCTTCACCCCGTTCCTGGAAGACATGGGTGGACCGATTCATGTTTCCACCAATGTATCCGGCTCCGTCATGAAGCCTGAGATTCTTGGTAACGCCAATGCCAAAGATACTTTTGTGAAAATCAAAGGCTTCCCGCACCCACTGGAAAAAGTGTCGGCGGAAGTCGTGTTCTCGCAAAGCCGCATCCTGATTAATTCCATCAACGGACAGATTGCCGGTGGAACTTTGACTGGTGACGGCGGCATTCAGATCAATGGTATCAAAGACATCCCGACCACCATTCGTGCCCGCTTGGAAGGTGTCACCTTCAACGTGCCTGACAAGGTTCGCAGCAGTGGCAGTGCCGACCTGTTGTTCTCGGGCCGCTGGTTCCCGTTCACTCTTTCCGGAACTTATCATGTGACCAGCGCCCTGGTTGAAAAAGAATTCACCGAAGATGGCGGTGGTGTTACCGGAGTTCGTCAAAGCCTGTACCTGCCAAAACTTCTGCGTGAAGGTCAGTTTGAAGCCATTTTGCTGGATCTGCAGATTCTGCTCACTCGCAATATAGTTATCAAAAACTCTTTGATTGATGGTTCGGTCACCGGTCAGCTGCAGGTCAAGGGACCTCCGACCAATCCGGTTCTGCTGGGTAAAATCAACATGGAAAGACGCTCCAAGATCATCTTCAAAGACAAAGTCTTTGATGTTCAGAGCGGTATGATTGATTTCAACGATCCGGATGAAATCAATCCGAACCTGTACATTTCAGCCGCGTCCCGTATCAATGAATACGACATCACCCTGCTGGCGCAAGGACCATCCAAAAATCTGACCATTCACCTGAACAGCGTCCCACCCCTTTCAGAGCAGGATATTATTTCTTTGATCGCCCTTGGGGTTACGTCCTCAGCAATGGACCAGAATCTGCAGTCTCGTCAGCAGGCCGAACAGCTGGGCGTGGAAATCGGTGGCGCCGTTCTGGCAAAACCAATCAACAAGCAGCTGGAAAGCACTTTGGGTCTGAATCTGGCCGTGACGTCCCAGTACGATTCCACCCGCAATATCTCGGTTCCTAAAATCACGCTGAGCCGCCGCCTTTCAGAAAAAATGAAAGTGTCTGGCAGCCGTCCGGTGGGCGACACTCAGTCTTATGACATCAAACTTGAATATTTCCTGAACAGCAACATCACGGCCATCGGTTCTTTTGAAACCCGTGGTTCCGAGGAAAGCACCAACGTGCAATCCACGCAGCAGGAATCCCAAAGCATCTTCGGTCTGGATCTGGAATTCAAAAGGGAGTTTAAATGATCTGCACACCCCTTTTGAAGCCCGCATTGATTTTGGCCCTTTCCCTGGGACTTCCCGCTTGGGCGGCGAAGAAAAGTCTGAACTATTCCACCCTGCCGCAGGAACTGCAGCAGGATCTGGAAAAAAGATTCCCGGATGCCAGAAAGGAACGCCTGAGCCAGGATCAGGTCGACGAAATCCTGCGCTTTATGCAGCAAAAACCCCAGTTGCAACGCCTGCGTGTTCTTGATGATGGTAACGGCAGCCCTTGGCGTTTGGACTTCCAGCTGACCCGTCGTATTTCCCAGGTTCAGATTGAAGGCAACAAAACCATGTCCTCGTCCGAAGCGGAAAGTCTGTTTGGCGTAAAGGCTGATGACGTCTTTGACCAGCAGACCCTGATCGAGGGCGGCGAGAAACTGCGCCAGGCCTATCGCGACATCGGTTTTTACAACGCCGTGATCGATATCGAAATGCCGCCGGAAAGCCCTGAGTCCGTTTCGATTCTGGTGCGCGTGAATGAAAACAAAAGAACCCGCGTTCACAACATCGTACTGCAAAGCCCAAATGATGACCTGAACAAACGCCTGATGAAAGAAGTCGACGGCGCACTGAATGATCCGTACACCGATGCGACCCTGTCCAAGATTCAAAAAGACGCCCGCGAGTTTTTGACCAAGAACCGCTATGTCCGTGCCGATCTGGTGGGCCCGACGGCGGATTTCAACGCCGACGAATCCCAGGTGACTTTGACCTATAAACTGGAAAAAACAGAAAAGTACAACTTTGACTATCAAGGCGTGCGTTTCTTAGCGATCCGTGGGATCGAAAGCGCTTTGGATCTGGACAACTATTATTCCGCCAGCCCGTCGGTCAGCGCCGAACTGGCCGCCAAGATTCGCAGCTATTATCTGTCCAAGGGTTACGCCCGCGCAGAAGTGAAAGCGGATGAATCCGAGCTGCGCAACTTCCAGCGCAAGGTGACCTTCCACATTGACGAAGGCCCGCAGGTAAAGGTGCAAAAATACAACCTGACCGGCCGCTACAGCAAAAAAGACAGCTACTACATCAACTTTATCGAGGAACACAGCTCACCCGTCGTTGACAGCGGTTACTACAACAAGGACGACATTGATGCGGGCCTGAAGAATCTGATTCTGGAACTGCAGAACAACGGTTACCTGCAAGCCAAGATTCTTTCCACACGCACGCAGTACAACAAAGAACGCGACGCCGTTACGATTTACATCAATCTGGATGAAGGTCCGCTGACCGTGGTGGAATCTGTCACCTTCACCGGCAATCAGGCCTTCACCCCGGAAGAGCTTTTGAAAGTCACCCGCCTGCGCCCCGGCCCGCTGAAGCTGGGCCAGATTGAAGAGGCTGTGGCCCGTTTGAAAAATCATTACCGCGAGCAGGGCTATATCGAAATGCTGCTGCTGAACGAACGCGCGGATCTGGTGACCTATGATGAAACCAACACCAAAGCGACTTTGAATTTCAAAATCTTTGAAGGCCCGCAAGTGCGCGTGGCTTCGATCATTCTGGAAGGCAACACCTTCACGTCCGATTATGTGATCAACAAAGAACTTGAGTTCACCAAGGGCGACCTGCTGACACCATCAAACCTGGAAGAATCCGTCGCGCGCCTGCAAAGAACCGGATTCTTCGGCTCCGTGGAAATCCGCACACTGGAGGAAAAAACCAACGTCGCCAATCGGACGGTGCTGGTAAAAGTGACCGAACGTGATCCGGGCGTCTTTACTTTGGGGGCTGGTGCCACCAATGAAAGAACCCTGACCTTGCGCGGCTACACCGGGATTGCCTATCGCAACCTGTGGGGCACCGGCCGCGGGATTTCCCTGCGTCTGGAAGGAAACTATAACGTTGCTGACATCAAGTATCTGGAAAGCCGCGTGGTCCTAGGATACCTTGAACCTTACATCTTTGATTCGCGCGTGCGTGGCCGCATCAACGTCACCCGTTCAAGCACCGTGACTGATTACGATATCAAGCAGGTTTCGGATGTTCGTTCGACCACTTATTCTCTGGAAAAAGACTTCACTTCGCGCATTCTGGGGATCTGGGATCTTTGGTCTTTGGCGACCATCCGTGACTTCGGTTTGGATGACTCTTACCCATACGATACACTGGAACAAAACATTGCCACCACCGGCCCGCAGCTGGATCTGGATTTCCGCGACAACCCATTCAACCCGACCCGCGGCACGTTCACGCGCTGGAATGCTGAATACTCCACTCCTGAAATCGGCAGCAGCCCGACGATTGAATACTGGCGCTCGACCTTAAGCTTCACTCACTATTGGACTGTGGGCCAACTGTCCAAGCAACCGGTTGTCTGGGCCAACCAGGTGCGTGGTGGTTATCTGAAGAACCTCAGCAAGGACGGCGGCGTCCCTTGGGATAAAAAAGGATTTACTCTGGGTGGCCAGTCCACGGTGCGTGGGTACGAGGCCGGAACACAGGAGGTTTTCCCGAACCGTCAGGATCTGGGCTTGAGCGACACCGATCCGACTTACTATCTGACGACCGATTCAACCATGTATCTGATTAAATCAGAGCTGCGCTTCCCGGTTTGGGAAAGTCTGGGTGGCGCTTTGTTCTATGATGGTGGTTCCGTCAAAATCCATGACCTGCATTTCTCAGATCCGTATCGTGATTCAACCGGATTTGGTATTCGCTACAACACCCCTGTGGGACCTTTAAGTCTTGAGTGGGCCTGGAAACTGGATGCACGCCCTGGTGAAGAACCATGGCGCTTCCACTTGTCTATCGGGACATTCTAAAATTCAGTACTAGATTGTAAAATCAGCGGGATTCCAGACACAGTCTTCGATGGCAATAAGTCCTTCGACCTTGCCATCTTTGATCAACGGCTCCAGATACAGGCGAGTCATATACATCTGCAGACGCTCCAAAGACACACGCTCCTGTATCTTATGAACTTCCGTGATGATCACCGGCTGATTCAATCGGCCGGACAGAACATAGTTGGCTTGTTCCAGGATACGCAGGGTCACTTCTTCGGCGCGGGAATACAGATGAGGCCAGCTGCGACAGAAGATATCTTCGATGGTGTAACTGCAAAACTCAAAAAAGTTGAATGAACGGAAAAACTGAGTGTGCTTGTGGGAATAAAACTCGACAATGCGCCCGTCAACATTCACCAACTGATCAAGGCCTTCAGGACTGATTTTATAACCATAATAATCCAAAGCTGTTTTCACCAGGAACGCCATGTCTTTGATCCGACGCCCTTGACGATGAACCGACCGACAGACTTCCAGATACTGATTCATCAAATCTGTGGCCTGAGCCTGCTCGGCTTCATTCAGTTGTTGAAAATAAGGCAGCGTTTCCTGGGAATAAGGACGAACGGACCACCCCTCCTGCTCAAGCATGGAGGACAGCTCTTCACAAAGAAGTCTAAATTTTTGCAGATGCCCCTGGATTGCCATACTCATGCTGCGCCGCTCTCGAAACAAGATCGTATTTATATTTCTCAAACAAAAAGAGCCCCCAAAGGAGCTCTTCGATAGTCAGTTTCTGAAAAAACTGGGAGCTTAGCGTGCTTTGCTGCTAGCGAACTTGCGGCGAAGATCCTGAGTCACCTCATGGATGGTCGCATTCAAGGTCACTTCGAAAAGATCGTCAGCAGAAACTTTGTAAAGCTCGCCCAATCTTTTTAGTGCGTTGATTGGAGGGTGAGATACACCACGCTCCCAGTTAGAAATAAACTGCGGAGTGGAGTAACCCAACTTATCTGCCACATCTCTCTGGGAAAGACCTGCCGATACACGTTTTTGCTTCAAAAAATCAGCTAACATATTTTTTTGTCTCATGTGATTTCCACCTAATGATGAATTTATTTATACACATCATGACGAGTGTGACAAGCCCTTTGCATTCAAAAAGCTTTCAAAATATTCTCAGCCAGATAAATACATTATAGCTTATTTGATCTAAATTACTTCCTGTTTTTTTGCAATTTCTAATCTTTTCCGTGTTTGAGATGTGAGCCATTTCTTGTTTTACAGCAGAAAAGATTGAAGGATATGAGCATGACAAACATTAGCAACACCCCTTGGATTGAGAACTTCCACATTACAAGTCTATTAGTTAATCCCTTAGGACGTTTGGGGTTGTACGGACTGCTGAACCTGCTGCAGGAAACCGCCTGGATTCACGCCGAAAAAATGGGCTTTGGCATGCAGGACATGGAAAAGCAGGGGCTGTTCTGGGTTCTGACGCGACAAAGCCTGCAAATGAAGACCTGGCCCCGCTTCGGAGAAAACATCCAGATTCAGACTTGGTTGCGCGCCCCGGAAGGTGCTTTTGTAGCTCGTGAATTTGCAATTCTCACCCAGTCAGGGGACGAAATTGGATTGTGTTCCACAAGTTGGCTGGCTCTGGATCGCCAGAGCAAAAAGATTCTGCCGGCGGAAAACCTGCGCCCCTGGGATCAGATTGCCCATGCCCGCTCCACAGGCATCAATCCCGAAAAAATCCCGGTGACCGGAACCTATGAAAAGATCGCCAAGTACCGGGTGCGCAACTCAGATCTGGATATCAACCAGCATGTGAACAATACCAAATATGCCCAGTGGATTCTGGATGCCATTCCCTATGATCTCCACAAAAGCCTGAAGCTGAACACGTATTCCGTCAACTTCCTGGCAGAAACTCATCTGGGCGATGAAGTCGAAGTTCACCGCAACTGCTCAAGCCCCGATGTGCAACTGGCCAGCCACGGAGCAAGCGCCTACAAGGGACTGCGCGTGGGTGATGAAAAAGTCCTCTTCACCGCCGTTCTGGGCTGGGAGAAACGCAAGTGAAACCTCTGATTCCTTTTACCAAAACACCTCTGACCAACACATTGCAGGTTCACGGCGGGGTCACACCGCTTTCCGACAGCCGTCTGCTGGTGGAGTTTAAGATAACCGGTGCTACTGACGCCATCAAATGGCCCGAATCCTCGACAACCGAGCGTCGTGAAGACGGACTCTGGAAGCACACCTGCCTGGAAGTGTTTTTGGGAAATGGTGCGGCACCCGAGTCACCGTATTTGGAGATCAACTGCGCTCCGAATGGCCACTGGAATGCTTATTCCTTTAGCAAATACCGTGAAGGCATGGCCCCGGCAACTGACACCCGCGTGCGCCTGCAGCCGCGAAACTCCGAAGAAGCCGAGGCACGTTTTCAGATTGAAATCGACAGCCGCAAGCCCTTGGACTTCACCTGCCTGGGTCTGACAGCGGTGATTGAGTTCGTCGATGGCACCTTGAGCTATTGGTCTTTGTTCCATCCGGGCCCCCAAGCCGACTTCCACAACAAGGCCGGCTGGACCGCTCTTTCGACGCATTGAGCGAACCGCCCGTTCCCCGTGGTCATTCTTGACCCTTTCTGGAGCCCAAGATAGCTTGGGCTGTTTCATTTTCTTAATCCAGAAAGGA
The DNA here is from genome assembly GCF_048286975.1 of Bdellovibrio bacteriovorus. Classification (GTDB taxonomy): domain Bacteria; phylum Bdellovibrionota; class Bdellovibrionia; order Bdellovibrionales; family Bdellovibrionaceae; genus Bdellovibrio; species Bdellovibrio bacteriovorus_H. The sequence goes on from NZ_JBLVRT010000002.1 coordinate 320,976, forward strand.
CCCATTCATGAAGAAACATACAGTTCGTGTGTACCCATCTAAAGAAAAGTTGGATCGCAAAGACCAACTGGCTTGGAAAATTGCAGAAATCGCAACTGACAATGCCCCTATCAAAGCTGACGTCACTGACATGGTTATCAACCGTATCATCGACAATGCCTCTGTAGCGATTGCTGCTGCCAACCGTCGTCCGGTGGCTTCTGCGCGTGCTATGGCGATTGCCCACCCACGCAATGGTGGTGCGACTGTCTTCGGCATGCCGAATGACCAGAAATTTGACTGTGAATGGGCGACTTGGGCGAACGGCACCGCTGTTCGTGAGTTGGACTACCATGACACTTATCTTGCCGCGGACTATTCTCACCCGGCGGACAACATCCCTGCTATTCTGGCAGTGGCTCAGCAGATGGGTAAAAACGGTAAAGAGCTTCTAAAAGGTATCGTGACTGGTTACGAAGTTCACGTGGACCTGGTTAAAGCCATCTGCCTTCACAAACACAAAAAAGATCATATCGCTCACTTGTGCCCGGCAACGGCTGCGGGTATCGGCACTTTGTTGTCTTTGCCAACGGAAACAGTTTTCCAAGCAGTTCAACAAGCGGTTCACGTGTCCTTCACGACTCGTCAGTCCCGTAAAGGTGAAATCTCTTCCTGGAAAGCCTACGCTCCGGCACACGCTGGTAAACTGGCTGTAGAAGCGGTGGACCGTGTTATGCGTGGCGAAGGTGCTCCATCTCCGATCTACGAAGGTGAAGACTCTGTTATCGCTTACATGCTTGATGGCAAAGACGGTAAATACGAAGTTCCACTTCCAGAAGTGGGCGAAGAAAAACGCGCGATCCTTGAGACTTACACTAAAGAGCACTCTGCAGAGTATCAGTCCCAGGCTTTGATCGATTTGGCTCGCAAAATGAAGCCAATGATCAAAAACTTCGACGACATCCAGTCCATCGTGATCCACACGTCCCACCACACTCATTACGTGATTGGTACTGGTGCAAACGATCCACAAAAAATGGATCCAAATGCATCCCGCGAGACTCTTGATCACTCCATCATGTACATCTTCGCCGTGGCGTTGCAGGACGGCACTTGGCACCATGTTAATTCCTACGCTCCAGAGCGTGCGAAACGTGCTGACACTGTGGCTTTGTGGCACAAAATCTCCACTGTTGAAGACAAACAATGGACTGCTTGGTACCACGAGACAGATCCAGACAAAAAACGCTTCGGTGGCCGCGTAGAAATCACAATGAAAGACGGCTCCAAAATCGTGGACGAGCTGGGCGTAGCTGATGCTCACCCTGCCGGTGCCCGTCCGTTCAAACGTGCGGACTACATCCGCAAGTTCGACATTCTGACTGAAGGTATCATCACCAAAGCAGAACGCGATCGTTTCATTGGCTTGGTTGAAAATCTGGAAAACCTGACTGCAGAACAAGTTCAGCAGTTGAACGTTCAGATCCCAATCGAAAAGCTTGTGAACAACAAACGCGACAACAAAGGGATCTTCTAGAACGAAGGTCCGCTTGAAGGGAGTGGGAAGCTGTCCTTTACGGGACACGGCTTCCTGCCTCGCTGGGGCCGGGCGTTCGCCCGGTTCGCGCTTCCTGCGCCCCCAGAGGTCCCTCCAAGTACAGCTTCCCACTCCCTTCAAGCTCATCGCTCTGTAAGTTCAATTTGTTGACGCTTATACTTGAGCACTACTTGAAATGGACTGTGATAAGATGACTGCTGAACCGGTTACTGCCAACGTTAACAAGCGATGCCGGGCATTGAGAGACAAGCATGAAACGTCGTGCTTGGCGCTGAATGAAGAAAACGTAAATAAAGAAATCGACCCAGGGGCTGCCTTGGGACAGGGGAAGGGCTCCTTGAGCCGTTCGCCGAGTTCCGCAGCAGCTCATCCCGAAGGGATGGCGTCCGCGAGGACTGTCTGAAGGCGAAAGGTTCAAGGAGCCCTTCCCCTGTCCCAAGGCGGTCGCTAGGAAAGATGAGGCTTGTATGTTGTTTCCTGAAATTACTCCTGCGCAGAAACGTAAGAACTTTAGAGATGCTTTGAAGTCTGGCAAGCTTTTGCAGATGCCGGGGTCTTGGTCTCCGCTGGTTTCTATGGCGATTGAAAAAGCGGGATTTGATGGGGTTTATATTTCTGGGTCTGTGCTTTCCAATGATTTGGGTTACCCGGACATCGGTTTGACTTCTTTGACTGAGGTCGCTCAGCGTGGTCGTCAGATTGCCCGCACGACAAAACTTCCGACTATTATTGATATCGACACGGGTTTTGGCGAACCAATGTCTGCGACTCGCACGGTTCAGGAAATGATCGAGATGGGTCTGGCGGGTTGCCACATTGAGGATCAGATCAATCCGAAGCGTTGTGGTCACCTGGATGGCAAGGGTCTTGTGACTCGTGATGAAGCAGCCCGCAAAGTGGCGGCGGCAGCTCGTGGCAAAAAGATGGATGAAAACTTCCTTTTGATCGCTCGTACAGATGCGCGTGCAGTTGAGGGTTTGGATAAAGCCATTGACCGTGCGAAAGCTTACATTGATGCCGGTGCGGATTGCATCTTCACAGAGGCTTTGGAAAACGAAAAAGAATTTGAAACTTTCCGCAAGGCTGTGAATGTTCCGCTTTTGGCGAACATGACAGAATTCGGTAAAGGTCGTCTGTACACTTACGAAGAGCTTTCCAATCTGGGTTACAACATCGTGATCTATCCGGTGACGACATTCCGTCTGGCGATGGGCGCGACAGTGGCGGGCTTGAATGAGATCAAARCCAAAGGCACGCAAGAGGGTCTTTTGGACAAAATGCAGACTCGCAAAGACTTGTATGCGCTTTCTCGTTATGACGAGTACAACTCTTTCGACACCAGCATTTTCAACTTCACTTTGAAGTAACAAAAAGGGAGGCTCCGAGCCTCCCTTTTTCTTTCGTCCCCTCACCTCTAAAAATTCTAATAGTCCTCACGAACTGCAATAAACTTGTCGTTGGGCAGGTTTTGCGGACAACACAAACGACAAACCCAAGCCGCAAACTTCGACCAGAGTCTGAATTGTCTTTTCAAAGCGGTCAGAACTCACAATCTCTTCTAAGATAGTCCAATGAAGAAAGAGTTCTCTTTACAGACGAAAATTGCCCTGCCCATTCTAACAATCACCTTCATCGCCTTGGCACTCCTAACCTATTTTTCGGCATCACAAAGCTTTCAAACTGCACAATCAGATGCCGAATTCAAAGTCACAAAATCAGCCGAAGCCTTTGCCAATGCTTTCAAAGCAGAATTGGACAGCAGCCTCATGGTGGCTCAGCAGGTGGAAGCCTATCTGGGCACCATTCGCAAGCAACCCACCAAGCATCGCTCGGAGGTCAACGCTGTTCTAAAAACCATGCTGGAGCAGGCACCTTCGGTGTTCGGCCTGTGGGCCACCTTCGAGCCCAATGCCTTTGACGGACAGGATGCGCAATATCTGGGGCAAACAGGATATGAAAAAATAGGCGGCTTCGGACCTTACTGGAATCGTTCCGGTGAAAACGGATCCCTGACCTGGGAAAATGATATCAACTACAATGGTGAATTTTATCTGGCTCCAAAAAATGCCGGCCATCGAATTTTGACTGAACCCTACTATGATGAAGTCAACGGACAGAATCTTTTGATGTCCTCCGCTGCAGCACCGGTCTATGAGGGCAATAAGCTGATGGGTGTCGTGGGTGTGGACTTGCTGCTTTCCCAGCTGGATAAGCAGATTTCCGCAGTGAAACCGTATGAAACATCTGTCGGCTTTCTTATTTCCGACAAATTCAACTATGTCACCAACCCGGATCCGAAGCTGGTGGGAAAGCCTGTGACCCTGGCTTTTGCAAATGAAGAATTCAAGCAAGCCTTGCGTGACGGCCGACTGCTTTTAAAATCAGGCAACGACAGTCAAACCGGCGAAGAGGTGCTTAATCTGCTGGTTCCCGTCTCCATTCCCTACTCAAACACATTCTGGGGAGTCCTGATCTCCACACCCGTTAAAACTGTTTTGGCCAGTGCTTATTCCCTGTTATGGGGTCAGCTTATAGTCTTTGTGATTTGCCTTCTGGTCATGGGCGTCGCGGTGTTTATAATTTCCCGCCGAATCGCCCAGCGCTTCACGACCCTCACATCCCGTCTGGATCAGGCAGAAAATGTCGTCACTGCCGCCATCGACCAGTTGAGCCGTGCCGGACAGAATCTGGCCCAGTCTGCGACTGAGTCCGCAGCCTCCATTGAAGAAACTGTCGCCAGCCTCGAAGAAATGACTTCCATGGTAAAAATGAATGCCGACAATGCCAAAGAGGCTGCCCGCCTGTCATCAGACTCAAATCAAAGCGCAGAACGAGGCAACACCGAAATGAGCGCCTTGGTGGGAGCCATGGGTGAAATCTCGGATTCCTCACGAAAGATCGCAGAAATCAACGGCGTTATTGATGATCTGGCATTCCAGACCAACTTGCTGGCATTAAATGCCTCCGTTGAAGCTGCTCGTGCGGGAGAACACGGCAAAGGCTTTGCCGTTGTAGCCGAAGCCGTCAGAACTCTGGCACAAAAATCCGCCACCGCAGCCAAAGACATTAACAGCCTCATCAATGACTCCATTGAAAAAGTTCAGCGGGGCAGCCATAAAGCTGAAAGCTCTAATACCAATTTGAAGGAAATAGTGGATTCCGTGCGCAAGGTCAGCCATCTGAATGGCGAAATCTCAGCGGCCAGCACTGAGCAATCCACGGGAATCCAGCAAATAAGCAAAGCCATGAATTCCCTGGACCAGGCAATTCAGACCAATGCCGCCTCGGCCGAAGAAATTTCAGCCACGGTTCAGGAAATCCTGAACCAGGCCCATGTGATGAAAAATGTGGTTAACGAAATGAACACGGTGGTTCAAGGCAGCTAGGCGTCGATCCTCGTTTACCTCTGGACTTATGACCAACTTGCGTGTGTTTATACTTTGCCCATGTATGACCTCTGAACAACAGGTAACATTAAGTCTGGAGGATTTACATGAATCAGCTTTTCCTGGGCTTGATATTCGGTATCGTTTCTTCGGCAGCCATAAGCAAAGCCGAGTCCCTGACGTGGCCCAAAGAAGTTGTCACTAAACTTCAGGCCAAGAATCCCCAACAAGCCCTGTGCAATTCACCCCTTTGCATCCAGTCACAGCAGGCTTGTGCTGCTTTCAATAAAAATAAAAACCTGAACCAGCAAAAAGCACCGACGGTGACGCTGAAAGAAGGCCTTTTGATCCTGACGGACGGCCGCAGGACATTGCAGCTGAAAAGAACCGCGACACCCACTCAATTTGAAATTAACAACAAGATTATCGACCTCGCAGATCATCGATCCTTTGAAATCCTTCACAAAGCCATCAACGCCCTGACACCTAAAGTGGCCATGCGTTCATTCTGGATCAACACGGCGGAAGCTCAATGGCGACCGGGTGAAGAAACTGTTTATGACCTTATGTCGGTCTATGCCCATCAAGTGGTGACGTCGACATCGGATCTGGAAACCTGCAAAGCGGCCCAGGAATTCACCAAGCAATGTGCTGTGAATATCGACAAAAGCCCCGACACCAAACTGTTCAAACACTTCCTTGATAAGCTTTCTGAAGGCAAAGCCTTTTCCGCGGAAGACAAACGCATGTTTTCAAACTCCGCAGAGATTCTTTACGTTGAATTGTACCGCATGAGAAAACTGACGGCAGGCTTTGACAAAAAAACAGATGCCCTTCTGGGCTGCCCGTCGACCCGACCGGCTCCGGGACGCTCTGTTGCCAATGATGTTATCGAATGCGCCCAATCACTGGAATCAGGAATGCAAGACATCGCCGGTCTTCCTGCTCTGGTTGCCCAGCTGGACAAGGAAAGCGCGGCAAAGATTGAAGACATCAAAAGGGACACCAGCGCGCTGACCCAAAAGTCTTCGCCAAACAGCCCTCAAAAATCCAAAAGATCTGAAGGCACGCGCTAGAGCTGAACGTACTTAAGCGGCGCTCAGCACTTTCACAGTGGAATTCATGACTTCAGATTTTTCGCTGATATGAGCGGCCGTGTTCACAATCTCGCCCGCTTCGGCGGCATTGCTTTGAATGACCTGATCCAGCTGGTTGATGGCCACGTTGATCTGCTCAATCCCCGCCGACTGCTGTTGACTGGCGTTGGCGATCTCTGAATTCAGTGTTGCCACTTTTTCAATACTGGAAGACATCTGCTTCAGGACATCGCCATTGGCGCGGACCAAAACTGTCCCCTGCTTCACCTGCACGACACTGGTTGAAATCAACTGAGTGATATCCTTGGCCGCAACAGCCGATCGCTGCGCCAAATAACGCACGGCTTCAGCAACGACAGCAAAGCCCTTTCCATGTTCGCCGGCCCGGGCCGCTTCCACCGAGGCATTTAATGCCAGCAGATTCGTCTGGAATGCAATATCATCGATGATGGAAATAATCTCTTCAATTTTCTGACTTGAGGATTCGATCTGAGTCATAGTCTGCACCAGCTCCAGAATCTTCTCTTCGCCGGCTTTTGCCAGGCGCGCAGAGTCCCCGGAAAGCATTGCCGCGTTCTGGGCATTGCCGGTATTCAGACGAACCATCGAGGTGATTTCCTCCAGGGACGCCACGGTCTCTTCAATCGAGGCTGCGGCTCGAGTGGAGGATTCCGCCAGTTGCCCTCCGGTGGAATTCAAATGCTGAATGTCCTCGGTGATCCCGGCCGAGGATTCACTCAAACCCTGGGACAAAGTGGATATCTTTTTCTCGGAGCGTTTGGCACCAAAATAGACCACCGACATCAACAGCATAAGACCGACCAAAGAAAACCCCAGTTGTCGCCATAGTGAAGCATAAGCTGCCGCCAGAATGGTTTTTTCCGGCGTGCGAATGACCAGCGTCCACTTCTGGGAAAGATCATAAATTGACACTGGCAGAACCAGGAAGAACTCCTTACCACGCTCAGAATCAATATCGATACCGCCGATTTCATGCTTTTGCACCAACGCCTGCAGGGCCGCACCGGCTTTGAATTCCTGCATCACTTCGTCCTGGTTTGGTCCTGCGACCACCATCATCTTGTCAGAAACAAGGAAGGACTGGGAATCTGCAAAGGGACGAATTTCCGCCACCAGCTCTTTGATTGTATCAAGACTGATATCAATGCCCACCAAGCCCTTGGCAGTCCCGTTTTGCACGACGGTATAAACCGCCGAGGTCATCACCAGCTCTTTGCCGTTAACGGTGTCTTTGTAGGGTTCCACCAGCATGCTTTGTTTGCTTTGCATGGGTTGGAAATACCAATCCCCCAGATCCGGAGTTTCTTCATTCAGTAAAGTTTTAAAGATAATCTGATCCCCCTGACGAACCCACCAAGGATAGACTCGTCCGGTCTTTTCATGAAATTCGGCATTGGCGAACTGCGCGTCTTTGCCGTCATAGGCATTGGGCTCCCAAGCCGACCAAGTGGCCAGATACTGGGAATCGCTTTTTAGAACTTCACGCAACAACTGATAACTTTTCTTGCGATCCTGCTGATGAGTTTCAGCCTCCATCGCCAGATAGCGCCCCACCACTTCAGCCTGTGCAAATGACTTATCCAGATAGGATTTTATCTGCTGGGCGTACTTGCGCCCCATCTCTTCTGACATTGTGTGCGCTGATTTCTTGGCGTCTTTAAATGAGTCCTGCACCGCCAGAAAGGCAATGCCCCCCAGCACCAGAGTGCCGACAAGCGCGATAGGCAAAGTTAACTGTTGAGTGAATGATAGTTTTCTGAATCCACGAACAAACATACGACAACTCCAGCTTTATCCGAACCTTGACAGATTCGGATGAAAAACTGGCAATGGAGAGAGGACCATGGTCCAGATCCCCTCTCAAATTTGATGTTTTTTCAGAATACTCCCCCGTTGGAATGAGGGACTTTAGTGACCGCCCGCTGTCGCTTTCAAGCCAATGATGGAAACAAGCAACAACGCTAGGAAGAACAGGCGAGCTGGAGTCGCCGCTTCATTAAACAGGAAGATCCCCAGAATCGCTGCCCCCAAGGCACCGATCCCCACCCACACGCCGTACGCGGTGCCGATGGGCAGCACTGTCGCTGCCCGCGCCAGCAAAAACATACTGCCGGCCAATGCAATCAGCGTCAGAACACTGGGAACGAGTTTTGTAAAACCTTCGGTGTATTTAAGGCCGATGGCCCAACCGACTTCAAGAAGACCTGCGATTGCCAAAATGATCCATGCTACTGTGTTAGACATACCAACACTCCTTTCGTTAGAAAAAAGCGTCGTCTTGTCCTGACCGGGTACGTCGCACATCGTCCGGGCACATCAGTCGCAGAAACTGAAATACAAGGCTATTAAAACTTAAAACAGGCAAAAAGTAAAGTTCAGACTCATTTACAAAAGAACTGGCTTGCTCTCCCCTTCCTGCGCCGCCTCGTTCTTGACCCATCCTCAATGGCGGACTAGGTTCAGACCTATGCAAAAACTTAAAGTGTTTCTGTCAGACAGTTTGAATCCTCACCTTAACCTGGCCACGGAAGAATGGATCTTTCACAATCTGGATCCATCACAGCAGGTGTTGTTCTTGTGGCGCAATGAAGAAACCGTGGTGATCGGTCGAAACCAAAACCCCTGGTCTGAGTGCAACCTCGCCAAAATGAAAGAAGAAAAGGTTCACCTGGCCCGCCGCACGACCGGTGGTGGCGCCGTCTTCCATGATTTGCAAAACACCAACTTCACATTCCTGTCGCCAAAAGAATCCTATAAGCGCGAAAACAACGTTCAGATCATCTTTGATGCTTTGAAGACGTTTGGCATCCAGGGCGAAGCTTCCGGGCGCAATGATCTGCTGATCCCGTTCCCCGATGGTCCCCGCAAGTTCAGCGGTAGTGCTTACCGCGAAAAGAAAGACCGCGCTTTCCATCACGGCACTTTGTTGTTGAATACCGATCTGACCCGCCTGGGAAATTACCTGACTCCAAATCCTAAAAAACTTCAGGCCAAGGGCAAAGAATCCGTTCGCGCCCGCGTGGCCAACCTGACGGAAGTGTCCCCAGGGATCAATCACGATCAGATCGTCACCACGATGGTGAAGTCTTTTGAAAACTTCTATGCGGGCAAAGCCGAAATTGAATCCCTGACAATGGAAAGCTTGAAGCTGATTCCGGAACTCAAAGAGCAGTACGACCTGCTCAGTTCCTGGGAGTGGCTGTATGGCAACACCCTGGAGTTCAGCCACAAGATGGATGAATACCTGTCCCTGGGCTTCTTTGATTTCCATTTCAAAGTGGAGGACGGACAGATCAAGGATTTGAAAATCTACACCGACTGCCTGTATCCGCACGTCATCGAAGATCTGACGGACAGTTTGCGTGGCAAAGCCTATCGTGGCGACGCTGTTCGTGAAGCGCTGATGAGTGTTCGGGGCAAGCACAGCGAATTGAATCTGGGCCTTTCCGAAGTGGAAGAATGGCTCTGCAAAAATATCGAAATCTAAACAAACAGAAGATATTCAGCTTCGGCAGCACTCCTGCCGAAGCAACACGCCATTCATCCCGTTTATTACAATCACTCCAGTTCACTCTGCAATTTCACAAAAACTGTCTACAGCACCATCAAGAAATTCAACTTAGACCTGAGTCCATTTTACATACTCACATTCAGCATTAATTTGGCTTAATAAATCGGACCTTTGTTACGATACATACTGTATGAAAACAAAAGTCACCGCCTCCAAAAATATTCTTGCGGCCTTTTTGCTCGTTTCAACTCTCGCTGCGTGTGCCCCATCAACCTCTGACGTCCTAAGCACAGCCCTTCCGGGCACGGACGCAGACAATTCCCAGTCGGTGCCGGGGACGGATGAACCGTCAACTCCGACAACTCCTGAACCCGAAGATGAAATCAAAGACAGCGCCAAGTCGCTGAAGATTCACGCCTTCGCCGACATGAACATCGACACCAGTGGCACCTATGCCAGCGCCACGATCTCGATTGTCAAATCCATGATCTCGCGCCAGCCAGCGGCGATTCTGGGTGTGGGTGATTACATCGACGGCGAAAAGAAAAGTCTTTCCGACAGCACCTATGTGAACATGTGGAATCAGTTCTCGAAAAAAGTTCTGTCGTTCATGCGTGATGCGAATATTCCATTCCTGCCGACGCCGGGTAATCACGATGCCTACTATGCGCAGGAACGCCGTCTGTATGACTCTTTCTGGGGTAACAACAAACCCAATGTGGAATACGTCGATGATGACAACTTCCCGTTCTATTACTCTTTCATCAAGGAAGATGTTTTCTTCGTTTCTTTGGACGATGCGAATTATTCAAAACTTTCCAACCGGACGACCCAACTGGCTTGGCTGAAAGAACAACTGTCTTCCGCCCGCGCCAAGGGGGCCCGTGCCCGCGTGGTGTATGGCCATATTCCGCTTTATTCCATCGTCAGCAGCAAAGCCAACAGCTCGACAGTTTACGAAAACGGTGTCCTGGCTGGTGAACGCCGCACCGCTGGCAGCAACACCCTGGAGGCCATCTTACTAAGTCACAACGTGGATTTGGTCATCTTTGGGCATTCCCATGGATTCTATTCCGGCCACTACACTTATCCGGATGGTAAAAAATTACAGGTTGTTTCCATGCCGTGTGCGGGCAGCTCGCCGAGATATTTGGTGGGCACCAGCACCCGCACTCCGCAGGGTTATGTTGAACTTGTCTTTTCTGAAACGAATCAGCTGACAATTCGCTATTACAATTCATCTGGCACACAACAAAGCCTCAGCTCCCTGCCGGCGTCGCTCACGTTGGATTCTAAAAACGGCGTGAAGTACGTCCGCTAAACAGGCTTGCAATAAAGTAACTTGGTTTTTATTTTCACCGGTCCTAGTCTCCGTGTTTCACAATACGGAGACCTTTCCATGCTTGCTGCATTTCTATCTTTCGCGCTGATCAGTTCAAATGCTTACAGCTTTCTGGATCCTCAATTTGATAAACATGCTGTAAAAACCTACAATCTCGAAGTTTCGGGAAAAGCCATTCCGGAAAAGTGCTACATCCTGCAAAGATTCCCTGGGATGGAAAATAAAATCAACAAAGACGAAGACGCCCTTTGTGCGATGAATCTGTATGCCACCCGCGGCGATCATCCCAAGACACAGATGTACTATGCCTGTCCGAAGGTGAATAGCACTTCGGTGGCGGTGGAATACTACACCATCCCCAAAGGAATGACCGAGGCGCAATTCCAAAAGACAATCTGCCCGCTGACCCGTTCCGCCAAAAAAGCCATGAAAGACAAATCAGGTTATCCGGATAAAGAGGCGAAATTCAAATTTGCCGCTCCTGGAGTTTCCGTCGGCAGCATTCTGGGCTATTCCCGCCTGACTCAACTGTTCAAATCCGTGGATGTTCCTGCCAGCGTTCTGCGCACGGTGGACCTGGACACGGTGTTAAATCATTCTCTGGCTGGTCGCTATCTGGGTTTGCAGATGGGTAACACCTATTTGAATCAATACTGGTACGATCAGATCGGCCACCTGGTTCGGGCCAAGCACGGCAATGTGGCGCAACTGCCGGATGTCTATACCAAGCCTCCTTATGGGTTGGGCATCGTGCCATCATCTTTCTATAAAGATGGGAAACGCCGAGGGCTGTCAGCCAATGCCACCGCCTATTGGACAACACGTATCCTGACTGAAGACAAACGGCAGGTCTTTGGCGTGCTGGCAGAAAATCCGGGTAACGAAGAGCTGTACGCGGAAGCTTTCGGTTTGAAATCAGACAAGACCCGCATTGATCAGTTCCGCAATAGCAGTGTCTTCTGGCCGCTCCTGAAAGACCCGCGCCCCATCGCACAAGTACTGGGCAGTAACGAATTGAGCAAAGCCGGTCAAAAAATGCTGGGTATGCAGGACTCCTCTGACATGCTGGTGATGGATTTCCTGTTGGATCAGGCTGACCGTATCGGGAACATCCACTACAAACGCCGCCAGTTCTTTAAAACTGCGCAGGGCACTTTGGACAGTATCTCGGACAAAAAATACAAAGAACTTCTGGCGAAGCCCGCGAATATGCTGACTCCGGCCGAAGTGGAAGTCCTTAGCGCCATCAAGCAGACCGGCGTTTCTTTGAAGGTCATGCTTCTGAAAGACAACGACGGTGGCTTTGATATGAACACGGCAAAGAAATACGCGCTGATTGCCGATGTCAAAAAAACCTCTGCCACTTATGACACGTGGAAGGACAATGCCGATCTGTTCCTGAATGCGACCATGGTGGTGAAACATTTCAGCCCTCACACTTATAAAGGTGTGATGCGCTTGTATGGACAGGTCTTTGGAACGCCCGAATCCCAGTTGGCGATGGAAACTTATTTCCGCAACTCATTGCAGTTCACGGCGGCGGAATACAAGATCTTTAAAAACAATTTACTCAGCTTGTACCGCGCTCTTTACAAGAACTGTAAAAGCGGCCACCTGTTCCTGGATCTGGACATCAAGGATTACTTCTCAAACAATCCGAATCCGGTGCTGACGACAACACCGGGCGTGTGTGAAGGGCAGTTCTAGATAAGGAACGGTCCCAGGGCGATGGCAGCTGGTACGATTTGCACCAGCGCTGCCCGCCACAACCGGCGTGATGATAGGATCAGCACCAGCCCCGCCGCGATGATGGACACCAAACCATAGATCACCAGGGTGGTGCCCGCAGCGCGAGTGACCTCGCCTGTTCGCAAATGCAAACCGAGCAAAATCGCCACCGCCAAAAACAAGTTATAAAAACCCTGATTAAAGGCCATCAACTTGGTGGTCGCGGCCTCGGCTTCCGTGACGCCGAAAGTCTTATTAGTCCTTTTACGCCCCCAAAGCAGGCTTTCCAGAGCGAAAATGTACACATGAATAAGTGCCGGAACGAGAGCAAATGATATTTCCATAGGCTAAGTGTGCGGAGCCCTTCCCCGTTCGTCAATCCCGCCGCTGCGCAAAGCAGAGTTCCCGCACCAACTCTTGACCGGCTTCAGGGGCCGCGCTAGCTTTGGTCGTTAATCATTAGCAATATAACGCACCGATTCCTGAATGCCTTAGGAACTCGCCTGCGCGGATTTCGCCGGAGGAAAAAATGGCTGAGTATATCAATCCAGATTATGTTCCAGAACCAGAGAAAATGAACGTTAAAAAGGGTCTTGATGGCGTTGTTATGGATACGTCTTCTGTATCCAAAGTAAACCCTCACACCAATTCTTTGATCTATCGCGGTTACCCGGTTCAAGACCTGGCTGAAAACTGCTCTTTCGAAGAAGTAGCCTTCTTGATGTACAATGGCGAGTTGCCAAATGCAGGTCAACTTGCAGAGTTCTCCAAAAAAGAACGCAGCTACCGTGAAATCTCCACAACTTTGTTGAACGTGATCAAAGCACTTCCACAAAAATGTCACCCAATGGATTCCATCCGCACGGCTGTTTCCTTCCTGGGCGCTGAAGATGCACGCATCTGGGATGCCTCCCCTGCAACGAACATGGACAAAGCCATGATGTTGCTTGCGAAAATCCCGACAATGGTTGCAGCGGACTACCGCTTCAAAAAAGGTTTGGATTTCATTCCACCTAAATCTGATTTGTCCATCGCGGAAAACTTCTTCCACATGTGCTTCGGTAAAGTTCCACAAAAAGAAGTTGTTAAAGCTTTCGACGTTTCTTTGATCCTTTACGCTGAACACAGCTTCAATGCTTCCACGTTCACAGCACGTGTTGTGACCTCCACTCAGTCTGACATCTACTCTGCAACTGTTGCAGGTATCGGTGCCCTGAAAGGTCCTTTGCACGGTGGCGCGAACGAAATGGTTATGCACATGATGAAAGAAATCGCTGATCCTGCGAAAGCAGAACAGTGGATGCTGGATGCTTTGGCGCAGAAGAAAAAAGTCATGGGCTTCGGTCACCGCGTTTACCGCTCTGGCGATTCCCGCGTTCCAACCATGAAAAAGTACGCTCAAGTTATGGCTGACGTGACTGGCGAACAAAAATGGATGCAGATGTACACGGCTTTGGAAAAAGTCATGGTAGACAAGAAAAAGATCTACCCGAACCTGGATTTCCCAGCGGGTCCTGCTTACTACATGATGGGCTTCGAGATCGACTTCTTCACACCGATCTTCGTGATGGCTCGTACAACGGGCTGGTCTGCACACATCATGGAGCAAACTGCTGACAACCGCATCATCCGTCCTCTTTCCGAGTACGTGGGTGCTGAACAGCGCAAAGTGACTCCAATCAGCGAGCGCAAATAGTTTTTAACCAAAAGTTAAAACGAAAAAAGGGAGCCTTCTGGCTCCCTTTTTTTATGCAAAAGTAAGCAGGTACCTTTTAAAAGGATGGTCAAAAAGGTCCTTATGCAAGGCGGAGGGGGTTCTCTGAAACGGAGGCGTGCTTCTAGCACGTCGGAGAGAAAGAGGTCCCCCGACAACGCAGTCAGAAGGGTCTTTTTCACCATCCTTAGTTAAGTGCGATCATTTTGGAGTCGTAGCGCATTCTTTCTTCATTATAGTCCGCCAGCGTTCGCTCGGCTTGCGCGGCAAAGGCCGGATCTTCACTGGAATGCTCCAGCGTTGTCCGAGTCGTATTCACTGACAGCACATAGTCACTTTTTCTGATCAAGTTCTGGAAATCAAATTCATACAGCTTTTTGAACTGCCCGTGACTGGAGCGACGTAGCTTCATCAGTTCGGTCATGGCCTGCAAATGACCCAGCACGCGCTGCGAATACTCGTCCTTCACCATATCGAAATCAATATTCTTCTGCCAGCGCTGAAACGCGCCCATCGAGGAAATCTCCAGATAGCGGCCGATTTGCAGATCCAGGCCTTCTGCAGAAGTTTTGGCTTTATTCAAACCCAGCAGCAGCTTTTGTTTGGATGCCAATCCATGTACAGCGGCGCCCTTTGTCGGCTGTCTCACCGTGAGACTTTTGCGCTGAAGTGAAGCTAATGACAGTTCACCCGCCAGAAGGGTCAGCCCCACAAAGAAAATCGCCAGAGTTCTGCTGTAAAGTTTCATTTTATTGCTCATGCCTAAGAATCAATACAAGGCTCGTGCCGTGTCTGAATTTGAGACAAAAGATGGTTGCCAAAAACCCCGGGGTTTTATGAAATACCCCTGAACTGTTTCAAGGAGACTGAATGAAGCGAATGATTCTGCTGGCGCTGGCTCTTTCTGCCTGCACTCACAAGACCCCGGACAAAGCCACCCATGTTCAGCATCTGGCGACAACCTACGTGTCCACCCTGCCTGCCCGCGGTGTCGACTATTCTGCCAAAATTGAACGTGTGGCCTTCGGTTCCTGCGCAAACCAGGACGAACCCCAGCCGATCTGGAACACCATCGCGGCCACCCACCCGGATCTGTTCCTGTTCACCGGAGACAATATCTATGGCAGCTGGTCCGGTCAGCAACCCCTCGCCGAACAATATCGCAAGCTGGATCTGCTTCCAGAATATCGTGCCGTTCGCGAAAAGGTTCCTTTCATGGCCACCTGGGATGATCATGACTTTGGCCAGCGTGACGGCGGCCAGGAATGGACGGGCAAAGATGCCGCCCGTCGTGATTTCATGAACTATTGGACCTACACCCGCAACAGCATGCCGCTGGAGCAAGGGGGCGTTTATCATAGCAAAATCATCGGACCGAAAAAACAAATGGTTCAGGTGATTATGCTCGATACACGTTATTACCGCAGCCCCTTAAAAGAACGCCCGGGCTTTGAAGGCAAAGCAATGAATTACATCCCCCAGGATGAAGGCACCATTCTGGGTGAGCATCAGTGGGAATGGCTGGAAGCCCAGTTGAAGCGCCCGGCGAATGTACGCTTTATCGTCAGCAGCATTCAGCTGATTGCCGATGACCCGCAATTTGAAAAATGGGGGAACTTCCCGAAAGAACGTCAAAGATTCTTTGATCTGATAAAATCCACCCGCGCCAAGAATGTGATCGTCATCAGCGGCGACCGTCATATCGCCTCCATCGCCAAAACAGATCTGAAGGGTTATGGCCCGCTATACGATATCACTGCCAGCTCTCTGAATCGTCCGAATAAATACCCGGACGCCGACAGTCACTATGTGGGCACCACCTACAATCAGGAAAACTTCGGCCTGGCAGAAATTGACTGGAAGAAAAAGGCCGTCGCCATGCAGATTCGCAGCATGGATAATAAAGTTGTAAACTCAGTCGAAATCAAACTGAAGTAGCTACTTGTCCGAAACACTCCAGTCAGGTCTGATGGCGGATTCCCGCGAAGGGCCGCCGTTAAACAAGGTGCGAGCCCAAAGGACGATCTCATCCACCGCCGAATCAAGATGGGTTTCATCCACGACCTGAGTCGGAATATCCAGATGATCCACCGCCAGATTGCGGCTGTCATCCATGGCACTTTCCACTATCACCAGGCCTTTCAGATTGCAGCCTTCCTGACAGACCTGCGCCAGATATTCGGCGCCAACACTCACGCCCACACCGATGATGCGATCTTTATCGACACTGGCGTGATTTTCCAGGAAATTCAAAGCCGCGCGGATGTCCTGCAGCCGCTTGCTGGGGGATTCCCAGGGCTGTGGCGCCAGCTCGTCTTCACTAAAATAACTGTGATCCATGATCAGGGTGATAAATCCCTCGGCACTGACCTCCCGGGCCAGTCTTTCGGTCACCTGAGCCGTGGCCCCCGTCATCGAACCTTCAAAAAGACAGGCCGCAAATATTTCAGAAGAGTCTTCGGGTAAAAAAAGAGTCCCCTCCAGCATGCGACCTTGAGACGTGAAATCGACAGTGAGTTTCATGGCGAACCTCCCACTGTCTTTAAAAGTAAAACGAGCTTGCAGAAGGCACACAGGTATTCAGACTAAAATGTCGCAAAACAGCAGACATCCCCGACGGAGGTCTTTACTCCAAACTGAGCAATTGCAGATTGATCATAAAATTGCGCGCAATACGATAGGCGCGTTCTTTGGCTTCATTCGCCTTAATACCCACGAAGTGTTCATCGACGGTTTCAACAAAAAGTCGCAGCCACTGTTCAAAGTGCCCGCGTTCCAAATTCAATTTGGTATGTGGAGGAAATGGCCGTCCACGATAAGAGTCTTCACCCAACAGTAAATCCGACCAAAAATTGTAAAGCTTGGGCAAATGTTCTTCCCAATCCACTTTCGCCACATCCGTAAAAATCGGGCCGATATAACCATCCGCGCGAACTTTTGCGTAAAAGCCGTCGACCAGGACTTTGATGTCCTCGCGGCTTTCCAGGGGTTTTCTTGATGCGGGTGTTGTCATAAAATCCTCCCTATGCAATGGGTAATACATCCAGATCCTTGGGACGAATCCTGCGCAGTTCTTCCGGGATCGATTTCAGAATGGCTTCGCCCAGAGCTTCGATCAGTTCGTTCTTATAGTGCTCACGACGATACACCAGACCGATTTCCCGCGCTGGAATCGGACGCTCGAAAGGCACCAGCTGACTGCGGTCGCCCAGATGCTCGGTCGCCAAATGCGGCAGCAACGTATAGCCACCATACAAATCCACCAGGTTTTTTAAAGTTTCAAGACTGCCGCTTTCAAATTTGTAGCGACGCCCCTGCCCTTTGCCTTTTCTTACCGAGCAAATATCCAGCACCTGATTGCGCAGGCAGTGACCTTCCTCCAGCAGCCAGATGTCGTCCATGCCCAGGTTCTGGTATTTGATCTTTTTCATATGCGCATATTCGTGATTCTTTTCACACAACACATAGAAGGGTTCATAATACAAAGGGAATTCGAACATCTTGGCCATCTGAGTGGGAGTCGCCAGGACACCGACATCGATTTCATCCCCATTCAAAGCCTCAAGAATTTGATCCGTCTGCAGCTCACGGATGTTCAGATCGACTTCCGGAAACATTTCCTCCACCACAGGCAAAAGTCGGGGCAAGAGATAAGGAGCCACGGTAGGAATGACACCAATAGACAAGGTTCCTTGTTTAGCGCCTTGTTGCTCATGCTGAATAATGCTCTCAATTTTTCTGGACTCAAAAAGGACCGTCTGAATTTGGGATATCAGCTTTTTACCCATGTGTGTCAGTAAAATGGGCTTTTTAGATCGGTCAAAGATCACCACCCCCAAATCCTCTTCCAGCTTCTGTATTTGCATGCTGAGCGTGGGTTGAGTCACGTGGCAGGCCTCGGCCGCCTTGGCAAAATGACCGTGCTTATGGACAGCCATAACGTATTCCAGCTGCGTCAAAGAAAAGTTCAATTTTGGGCTCATAAAAGGGCTCCTTAGGCTCAATTATGCCGCAATAGACAAAATCTATCAATGCATATTTACAATCGATTTCACTAAAAAGGGTTGATCCCGTAGTCTCAAAGACGAAAGATGTCCACTAACAACAAACAACGCTGGTGGACCTGATTTTTTATTTAGGCCCTAAGGCCACAACCTAACCACTTTATTCGAAGGAGAATAAATGCAAACTATCATCAACACGAAAGTGCCAGATTTCAAAGTTCAAGCTTTCCACCACGGTGATTTCAAAACCGTGACTCAGAACGACCTTAAAGGTAAATGGTCCATCTTCTTCTTCTACCCTGCGGATTTCACATTCGTATGCCCTACTGAATTGGGTGACATGGCTGACAAATACGCTGAATTCCAAAAAATCGGTGTGGAAGTTTACGGTGTTTCCACTGACACTCACTTCACTCACAAAGCATGGCATGATGCTTCTGAGACAATCAAAAAAATCAAATACCCAATGTTGGCAGACCCTACCTTCCAATTGACTCGCGCATTCGGCGTGCACATTGAAGAAGAAGGTTTGGCTTACCGTGGTACTTTCCTGGTGAACCCAGAAGGTAAAATCGTTTTGGCTGAAGTTCAGGACAACGGTATCGGCCGTAATGCTGATGAATTGTTCCGTAAAACTCAAGCAGCTCAATACATCGCTGCAAACCCAGGCGAAGTTTGCCCTGCGAAATGGACTCCAGGCAAATCCACTCTGAAACCAGGTCTTGATCTGGTTGGTAAAATCTAATTTAGATTTTACTGAATGTGCGAGTCCCCGCTCCGGCGGGGACAAGCCAACAACCGCAGAACAGAAATTAGCTGAAAGTTGTAAATGCAAGGCGGGAGAAGGAAGCCGTACTCCTGTACGGCGACGCCGACCAACGCAGCAGTTGCAATTTTCAGGTAATTTCCCCCCGAACGGAGGTCACAATGTTAGACTCTTCTCTTCTTGAACAACTAAGATCAGTCTTTGGCGCTCTTGAAAACACGGTTGAGCTTGTCTATGAAAACAGCTCTCACGAAGATCAAAAAGATCTTTTGGACATGCTTCAAAGCGTTGCCAGCACCTCGGACAAAATCACCCTGACTCAAAATGCCTCTGGCTCTTCGCCGATGCCTCAGTTCCGCATTGACTATAAAGGCAAGCACACGGGCATCGTGTTCAAAGGTATTCCCGGCGGTCACGAATTCACTTCATTGATCCTGGCGATCCTGAACACCGATGGCAAAGGCAAGCTTTTGGACAGCGTGATTGCGGACCGCGTTCGCCGTCTGAATAAAAACATCACTGTTCAGTCTTACATCTCTTTGACCTGTGAAAACTGTCCTGAAGTGGTGCAGGCTCTGAATCAGATTGCTTTGATTCACGGAAGCCTTCGCCATGAAATCATCGATGGCGGCTATGTTCAGGACGATATCAAGTCCCTGGGAATCCAGGGTGTTCCCAGTCTGGTGGCGAACGCTAAGATGTTCCACTCGGGCCGCATCCAGCTTTTGGATCTGGTCAGCAAACTGGAATCCACATTTGGTGTCGACGCGAATGCAGCACCATCTGAACCTGTGAACAAAAATCTGGGTCACTTTGACGTGCTTGTTATCGGCGGCGGCCCTGCGGGGGCATCCGCTGCGATCTATACAGTTCGTAAAGGTCTTTCCACAGCCATGATCACTGAAAAAATCGGCGGTCAGGTCCAGGAAACCAAAGGCATCGAAAACCTGATTGGCGTGACTTACACCGAAGGCCCCCAACTGGCAGCACAGCTGAATCAGCACATTGCCAGCTATCCGGTGAAGGTTCTGGAAAACCGTCGCGTGAAAAAGATCCACACGGAAAGCAAAGTCAAAGCCATCGAACTGGAAAGTGGCGAACACCTGACCGCCGACGCGATCATCGTCACTACGGGGGCGAAATGGCGCGAATTGGGCGTGGAAGGTGAAAAAGAGTATCTGGGCCGTGGCGTGGCTTACTGCCCACACTGTGACGGTCCATTCTATAAAGGCAAAAAGGTCGCTGTGATCGGCGGAGGAAACTCGGGCGTGGAAGCGGCAATCGATCTGGCCGGCATTGTTCGCGAAGTCGTGGTGTTTGAATACAACGATCAGCTGAAAGCCGACAAGATCCTGGTCGACAAACTGAAATCCCTGCCCAACGTGTCCATCGTGACCAGCGCCAAAACTGAAAAAGTCATCGGTGACGGCAACAAGGTTCAGCAGATCCAGTATTTGGATCGTTCCCTCAATAAAGAGGAAAAAATGGACCTGGATGGCATCTTTGTGCAGATCGGCCTTGTGCCGAACAGCCAGTTCCTCAAAGACACGGTGGAGCTGACCAAGTTCGGCGAAATCATCGTCGATGAAAAAGGTCGCACTTCAGCCAAGGGCATCTACGCAGCTGGCGACGTCACCACGACGCCGTACAAGCAGATCGTGATCGCCATGGGTGAAGGCGCCAAAGCCGCCCTGGCCGCCTTTGAAGACCGTATGTACCATTCTTAATCCATGGGCCCCACCCTCTTGGGGCCCATTTTCCACTTCTGCGCAAAGCATCTCTCTTGACTCCCTTCAGGCCTGACCTACGATAAGTCTGCAAAACAGGAGTCCATTTAATGAAAACAGCATTGAAGATGCCACTATTAGCAGCTCTGGTTTTTTCCATGAGTGCCTGCCAAACCCTGAACAAGAAGGAAGCCGTGAACGCAGAATACATTCCGCGCGAAGTTCTTTTTGGAAATCCCGACATCACCGGAATCAAGATCAGCCCTGACGGAAAATACGTCACCTATCTTTCAGCCCACAAAGGTGTTCTGAACATCTGGGCTCAGGAATTCGGCAAGCCGGAAACAGCAAAGCCGGTCACCCACGACACCAAACGCGGCATTTTCAGATATAATTGGACTTACACTCCAGGAATTCTGACCTTCGCTCAGGACGTTGCGGGTGATGAAAACTTCGGACTTTACACCCTGAATGTCTCCACCGGCGAAATCACTGAAATCACCAAGCCGGGCAAAGTCACTTCCCAGATTGCCGAAACCAGCCATCTTCGTCCGCAGGAAGTGGTCATCATGACCAACGAACGCGATCCCAAATACTTTGATTACAAGATCCTGAACCTGACAACAAAAGCCACCACGGATCTTTTCACCAACACTGAAAACTATGCCGGGATCATGTTCGACAAGAACTTCCACCCGATCATCGCCAGCCAGTCAAACAAAGATGGTTCTTCAACCATCTTCCTGTGGAATGCCGGCAGCAAAAAATTTGTTAAAAAGACCGTCGTACCTTTCGAGGACAGCATGACTTCTTCCGCGGTGGACGTTTCTCACGACGGCAGCAAAGTCTATTTGCTGGACAGCCGCAAACGTGACAAAGCCGCGCTGATCGAATGGGATATCAAGTCTGACAAAAGCAAAGTGGTTGCCTCTGACGAGCGCTCGGACATTCAGGGTTTGCAAATGCACCCCCAGACCGGGAAACTTCTGTGGGCGTCCTCTTACTATCTAAAACGCGACATCCAGTTCTTCGACAAGGATTTCCAGAAACACTTTGAAGGGATTGAGAAAAAGCTCAACGCCGAAATTAACGTGACTTCCATGAGTCTTGACGGAAATCAGTGGGTTCTGTTTGCAGATTCCACCGAAAAACCGGTGGCGTTCTATTTCTATGACGTCAAAACTGGAACTTTGAGCCCGCCTTTGTATCACACCAAATCCATGATTCCTTACGGCAACCGCCTGAGTGCCATGGAAGCTGTTGAAATACCATCCCGCGATGGCTATCAACTGGTTTCTTATCTGACGTTGGCCCGCAAGCCGGCTGGCAAATCCATGGTTTTGCTGGTGCATGGTGGTCCTTGGGGCCGCGATGACTATGGATACAATCCGTATCATCAGTGGTTGGCGGATCGTGGTTACAATGTCCTGAGCGTGAACTTCCGCGCCTCCACGGGTTTTGGGAAAAAGTTCCTGAACGCGGGCGACAAACAATGGGGCCGCAAAATGCACGATGACCTGATTGACGCCGTCAACTGGGCGATTAAAAACGACTATGCCGACCCAAAACAGATCGTCATCATGGGCGGATCCTATGGTGGTTATGCCGCATTGGCGGGTGTGACCTTCACTCCGGACACTTTTGCTGCCGCAGTGGATATCGTGGGCCCTTCCAATCTGGAAACTTTGCTTGCCACGGTTCCGCCGTACTGGGAAAGCTTCCGCGCAAATCTTTACAAGCGTGTGGGTGATCCGACGACAGCAGCGGGCAAAAAGCTTTTGAAAGAGCGTTCTCCGCTGACTCATGTGGATAAAATCAAAAAGCCGCTTTTGATCCTTCAAGGGGCCAACGATCCGCGCGTGAAAAAAGCGGAAGCGGATCAGATCTATAACGCCATGGTCGCTAAAAAGATCCCGGTGGAATACGTTTTGTTCCCTGATGAAGGACACGGTTTTGCCAAGGCTGCCAACAACATGGGGGCTAACGCCATCACCGAGGAATTCCTGCAAAAATACCTGAAAGGACGCCTGGAGCCGATTGAGGCTCATGTCAAAGCCTCTTCAGCACAAATGATCACCACGCCTCAGTAATTCCTTTAAGAAGACCTGAAAGCAAAAGCCCCGGTTTCCCGGGGCTTTTTATTTATTTTATAATTCGCAAAGTTCTATGGAATGCCCGTCAGGATCCAGCACAATGGCCTTTTTGCCATCAGGCATGTCCGTAGGGTCTAAAATGCACATCGCACCGGGAACTTTGACAAGTTCCTGCACTGTTTTCTCCAAATCCGTAATTTTGAAACCCAGCTGCAGGCTTGGAATCTGAGATCTTTGCGGATTTTGGATGTTGTATAGTGAAAATTCGACGCCGTTGTGAACGGCTCTGTGAACTTCACTCCCTTTATCAACTTTTGACGCTGTAAATTGAAAGCCGATAATTCGATAAAAACCCAGCATGCCCTGTAGCTGCGTGGTGTTTATTGTGATAGAAGTGAATAGCAAACTCATCCGTCTATTATCTGAACCGAGGCCGTATGAAACAAGAAAAAATTTATCTTAAAGACTATAAATCCCCTGCCTTCGCGGTAGATTCCATTAACCTCGACTTCAATCTGAACGAAGACTTTTGTCGAGTCGTGGCAAAATCCCAGGTTCGCCGCACCCACCCCGGTGAGATGCGCCTGAATGGCGAGGAATTAAAACTGGTTTCGATCAAAATCAACGGCCAACAACTGAACGCCGACCAATACCAGATCACGGAAGAAGAACTGATCGTTCCGTCAGTTCCCGACAGCTTCACTTTGGAAATCGAAACTGAGCTGCAACCTCAGAACAACACATCCTTGGAAGGCCTTTACAAATCCAACGGCATCTTCTGCACTCAGTGCGAGGCTCAAGGATTCAGAAAGATCACCTACTTCTTTGACCGTCCGGATGTGATGACTTCTTATTCTGTGACTATTGAAGCTGACAAAAAGAAATACCCGGTTCTGCTGTCTAACGGCGATCGCATCAAAGTGGAAGACCTTGGTAACGGTCGCCACAAAGCTTACTGGCAGGATCCACACAAGAAACCTTGTTACCTGTTTGCTTTGGTTGCGGGTGACCTGGGTGTGATTCGTGACACCTTCACCACAGCGAATGGTCGCAAAGTGAACCTTGAAGTTTATGCGGCTCATGGCAAACAGGATCGCTGTCACCACGCCATGGAATCCCTGCACAAATCCATGAAATGGGATGAAGAGGTCTTTGGCCTTGAATACGACCTGAACGACTACATGATCGTGGCGATTGATGATTTCAATGCCGGCGCGATGGAAAACAAGGGTCTGAATATCTTCAACTCCCGCCTGGTGCTGGCTGATTCCAACTCTGCAACCGATGTGGATTTCCACAATATTGAGTCTGTAGTGGCGCACGAGTACTTCCACAACTATACCGGCAACCGCGTGACTTTGCGTGACTGGTTCCAGCTTTCCCTGAAAGAAGGTCTGACAGTATTCCGCGATCAGGAATTCTCTGCTGACATGACTGATCGTGGTGTGCAACGTATCGAGGATGTCGATGCTTTACGTGCCGGCCAGTTTGCGGAGGATGCGGGCCCCAATGCGCACCCGGTTCGTCCGGAATCCTGCATGGCGGTTGATAACTTCTTCACCATGACGATCTATGAAAAAGGATCTGAAGTGATCCGCATGATGCAAACCATTGTGGGCCGCAAGGGCTTCCGCAAGGGCATGGATGAATACTTCAAACGTCACGATGGCCAGGCTGTGACGACAGAAGACTTTGCATCTGCAATCTCGACTCCGAACAACAAGGACTTCACTCAGTTCCGTCGCTGGTACAACCAGGCCGGCACTCCGGTGGTTGCTGTTCAGGAAAAGTTCGACGCAGACAAAGGCGAGTTCCATGTGACCCTGGAACAAAGCTGCCCTCCGACTCCGGGCCAACCAACGAAAGAGCCGTTCCACATCCCATTGATGATGGGGCTTTTGGACAAATCCGGCAAAGAGTTGCCATTGAACTGCGATAAAATCACCGTGAACACTGACGGCAAAAACCTGATGGAACTAAAAGAACAAAAAGAGACCTTCGTGTTCAAAGGCCTGAAAGAGCGTCCGGTGCTTTCCATCCTGCGTGAATTCTCTGCGCCAGTAAATTTGCGCTGGGAAGCTTCTGAAAACGATCTTTACTTCCTGATGGAAAAAGACACGGATTCCTTCAACCGTCGTGAAATGGCTCAGAAACTGGGGCTTCGTCTGTTCAAAAAGATGATCCAGCAGACTCGTGCCAAAGAAACCATGACTTTGGATCCTCGTTTCATCAGCACCATGACTTCCATTTTGGAAGATCAGGCGATGGACCCGGCGTTCAAAGCGAAGATGTTGCAATTGCCAAGCTATGCTGTTCTGGCACAGGAAGAAGCGGTACTGGATGCAGAAGCATTCTACAAAGCCCGCACAGCTTTGCGTAAAGAGATCGCAACCGTGAACCGCACTCAGTTGCTGAATATCTACAAGAAATTCCATGGCATGGAACCAAAAAGCCGTGATCCCAAAGTCTTTGGTCACCGCTCTTTGAAAAACCAGGCTTTGGCTTACTTGGCAGAACTGCACGATCCGGAAATCATGGACATCGTGAACAAACAATACTGGGAAGCTCAGAACATGACCGATCGTATGACGGCAATGTCGTTGCTGGCGGACTCTGATTCTGTTCACCGTGAAAAAGTCCTGCAGAACTTCTATGAAGACTGGAAAGACGATTCCGTGGTGATCAACAAGTGGTTCACCGCTCAGGCGACCACTCACCGTCAGCAGACTTTGGAAGACGTCAAAGCATTGACGAAACATCCTGCGTTCAACATCACGAATCCGAACAATGTGTATTCATTGCTTCGTGCTTTCGGTGCGAACCTTGTACGTTTCAACGACCCGAACACCAACGCTTACGAGTTCTATGCTGACAAGATCCTTGAGATCGATCCAAAGAACCCGCAAGTCGCGGCCCGTTTGTGCGCGGCCTTCAACTTTGTTTCCAAGCTGGAACCAGCCATGAAGGAAAAGGCCCTGACTCAAATCAAACGCATGGTTGCGGTGGAGTCTTTGTCCAAGAACTCTCGCGAACTTTTGCAATCGGCTTTAACCTAGGGTAAACGCACGGGCCCGGGCGAACCTCTGGGAGCCCGCCGCTACAGAGGGCACGCGTCCGTGCTCAGTCGGTGCCGGGGCGTTGCCCCGGTTCGCGCATCCTGCGCCACCGAAGGCCCTCTTCCGGGCAGCCTCCCAGAGGCTCCCCCGGTCCCTCAATCCACACTTGATCAAACCCAACTCAAAAGAATGCATAAAAAAAGGGAGTCCTAAGACTCCCTTTTTGCTTTTTCGTATTTATTATTTCCCCATCCCCATCACCCAAGACCAAGGCTGGTCAGATGGGCCTTTTTCACTAGCCGCTAGTATTTGGTTCGGCAGTGCTCTAGGAACTCTTCGCGTGTTTCCATTCTGGATTTGAAGTGGCCGCGCAGGTCGGATGTTGAGGTTGTGCTGGAGGTGTCTTCGATGCCTCTCATCATTACGCAGTAGTGTTTTGCGTTGATGTGGACGGCGATGTGTTCGGTGCCCAGGATGTATTGAAGGCAGTCGGCGATCTGTTTTGTCAGACGTTCCTGCACCTGTGGGCGGCGGGAGAAGTACTGCACGATACGGTTGATCTTGGAAAGACCGATTACTTTCTTATTTGGGATGTAGGCCACTGTGGCGAAGCCATCGATTGGCAGGAAGTGGTGTTCGCAGAAAGAAAGGCAGCCGATATTTTGCACCACGATCATTTGATCGTAGTTCATTTTGTTTTCGATCACGGTCATTTTCGGGAACTTCTTGGGATCCAATCCTCCGAAAACTTCGTTCACATACATTTTGGCAACGCGCTTTGGTGTTTCGCGCAAAGAATCATCATTCAGATCCAATCCCAGAGTATTCATGATGTCGGTGAATTTTTCAGTGATTCGTTCGATCTTTTCTTCGTTTGTCAGACCGTTGTGGATCATCGGTGTGGGGCGGACGTTGTCCAGAATCTGCTTCACAGACGCTGACACGTCAGAGCTTTGAGATTCTGGCTTAGCTTTTACACTGTTTTTACTGGTTTTCTGGGTGGTCTTCTTTGTTGTTTTTGCCATCGTAATTCCCTGCTCGAAAAGCCCACTTATGCCCTAAAATCGGCAGGTTCGCAAAGCTCAAAGCCCGTAAATTAGGTTTTTTGTAGATTTTGGCTGCCCAGCCATTGGCGCAGCAGGTCTTTCTCTGACGACGACAGACCGTCAAAGTGGATTCTGAGGACTTTGTCCTTCACATCGATGACCTTGGCTTTGCATTGGACGTCGTTGATCTCTGACAGAACCAGCGTCAGCACTTGGTCTTTTTTGAAAGACTCCACGCCTTCCGGCACAGAAATGCGAGCTCCCGTATAGGACAGATCCACGGTTTCACCACTTACTTTGCCATTCAAAACAACGGGGGTCACAACGACAAAACGATCCCCCGTCGGGGCAAACCAGTTCTGACGACGATCCAGGTAAGGATAACGGAAGAATGAAAACACCGTGCCCACGATAAAGAGCACCAACAGGCAATCCAGCACCCTTGCTGTGCTGATCGCCGGGTCCACCACGCCAAAGCCCTTAAACAGGCTGACCAGCGTGCTGATCACAAAGATCCCGCAAAGGATCATACCCATAACCCACGACAGCTTGTGACGGATCATCAGCGTCAATCCAGCGCCAAAGACCGACACCCAACCCACCCAATTCAGCACCGCAACTCCGGTTCTTTGCATCATGATGAGGTCAAGCACAGGCGTGAACATAAGCACAGCAGCAGCCATTTCCACTGCACGAGGACGCTCTAAAGCTGGTGATTTTGTTTCCATAGGAAACTTATCGGCTAGAGCTGAGTCAGGGTATAGATTTTTATTGATTATCTCGCTTCAATCCTTAGAATTTCTCATTGTGAGACACATAAATTTTCAGCACGTCATTTTCATCCTTGCTTCCCTTATTTTGACCAGTCAGGCACAGGCCTACCCTGATTTTATTGGGTACAGCTATTCCTCCTGCATCACCTGCCATTACAACGGTCTTGGCGGCGGAGCCCTGAATGATTACGGTCGCGCCCTGTTTGCCACCGAAATCACCTCCCGCTCTGTCTTCCCAAAGAACATGGAAGAGGAAGAAATCGCGGAAATGTCCGGCTTCCTGGGTAAAAAGAAGCTGCCTTGGTGGGTTCGTCCGGGTCTGAAGTACCGCGGCCTGTGGCTGAAAATGGAGCCAGGCTCCACCGCCACCACCGAGCGCTACATCAACATGCAAAATGATGTGAATCTGAACTTCTTCTTCGACAAGAAACAGAACTATGCTCTGATCACGACAGTTTCCTACACCGGTGTTGAGCCCTACTACGGAAAAACCAATACCTGGTTCATGCGCGAATACTATCTGCGCTGGAAACAAAGCAACAACTTCTGGCTGTATGTGGGTCAGATGGACAAAGCTTACGGGATCCGCAACGTCGATCACTCGGCCGTCAGCCGTAAGGCCATCACGCTGGGTCAGTTTGACCAGTCTCAGGGCGTGATCGGTCACTTCACTTATCCGGACTGGGACGTGGCCGTGAATGCCTTCTTTGGAAATGCCGCTCAGGAAGATCCGCAGAAACAAAAAGGCTTCTCTGTGGCGGGCGAATACCAGGTCTATGAAAAGTTCAAAGTCGGCGCTTCTGTGCTGACATCACAAAGTGATTTGCAACAGTGGAACCTGGCTGCCCTGACCACGCGTATGGGTCTATCAAAGGGTTCTGCGATCATGGGTGAATTCGGTCTGCGCCAAAAAAAGGATAAAATTGCCGATTCTGAAGCCGAACTTGGCACCTACGCCATCGTGCAAACGATGGTAGAGATCAACCGCGGCTACAACTTCCTTTCGATTCTTGAGCACACCAAAGGTGATATCAACAAATCTTCGGCCGAGGCGATGAAATGGAGCTTGGGAGCTATGATGTTCCCGCTGCCTAGAACCGAGTTCCGGGCCATGGCCACCAACGGAAAAACTTATTCTGACACCGGTGGCGCGGATGATGCCTGGGCTCTGCAAGGGCAGATCCATATTTCCTACTAAGGGACGCATATGAAAAAATGGATGTTCGTTTTAATAGCAACTCTTCTGCCCCAGAACGTTCTGGCGCAGGAAGAAACCGAGACTGAAGAAACTCCGGCTGCGGAGACCGCGCCAGCGACAACCACCGCCAAAAAACCGGCGGTTCGCACCCGTGAAAACTGGGGCCTAAGTCTTTCCACTTTGCAGTGGGATGAAACCCTGCGCGTTCAAGACGGCATCACCAACACCAAGGTGCCTGCCAACTATAATGCCATCACGGTCACCATCATGAAAGAAATCACCTACTATCGCTGGGGCTGGAGTGCCGGGGCCTTTATCGGTGCCGGTCGCGCCAACGGGGGTTCCGATGCCGATCCTTACTTGAGCGACAAAGTGGCCTTCACCACTTACGGGATTTCCCCACGTGTGTTTTACCGCCTGTCCGGTCGAATCAATGCCGGTGTGACGGGAATGCTGTTTTATAAAAACATCGACTGGCCGAAAGAATCCACCACACAGACCATTGATTCAGGTCGC
This sequence comes from Bdellovibrio bacteriovorus, assembly GCF_048286975.1. Taxonomy (GTDB): domain Bacteria; phylum Bdellovibrionota; class Bdellovibrionia; order Bdellovibrionales; family Bdellovibrionaceae; genus Bdellovibrio; species Bdellovibrio bacteriovorus_H. The sequence continues at coordinate 350,491 of NZ_JBLVRT010000002.1, forward strand.
AGCCTGAATGTCACGGGCATCGCGGACTTGAATATTCGCCTGTTTCAAAAGTGGGATTTCTATACCGGGATTGGTCCTTTGACTGAAGGATCCACGCTTTGGAAAATCGGTGTGAACTACCGATTCTAGAAAGACAAAGGCCCCTTTTCAGGGGCCTTTTTTTTTATTTATTTTACTGGAACAGTCACTGCCAAAGTCACTTCGTCTTCAACACCGACACCCATATAGTTGATGTCCTCGATACCAAAATCGCTCAGCTTCAACTTGAATTTCGCTTTCAATGTCTTGCCTTCAACCTTGTAAACTCCGGAAATGTCTTTTTCAATGCCACGAATTTTGATTTTGCCCGTGCCCTTGCCGCCTTTACCTTTTGCGGAAAGCAATACGGCCTCTGGGAACTTTTCAGTCTCCAGATGCTTTTGCGTGTGCTTGTCACGCAGCTCTACGCCGGTTTTCAAAGTCTTCAAATTCACAACAATGTTTTCCGCGGAAACTTCATCACCGTTCACCACGGCCTGACCTTTAACGTCAGACGTTTTACCCTTGAAATCCCCCATCGGATTCAAAACCACGTCCAGAACCACACTTTGCGCCATCGCTGCTGTGGAAATACCCATTGTGACAATCAATGCTGCAACAAATTTCATTTGCCCTACCCCTTTTACTTTTGGTGATTGTTTTAGAAACATATTAAATGACTTATTCAATGCTGTTGATCCAGTCAGCCACGGCTTGAACCTCTGCCGCTGACATAGAGCCCGACGTCGGCATATTTCGAGTTCCCGGCCCCACTGTGGCCCCTGACAGGCGATAGTAAAGTTTTGATCCCGCCAGATCCTTGGCTTTCGCCAGGCCGCGGGAAAGAGCTTTGGTCTCTGTCAGATTGCGGAAGTCACCGTAAGATGAGCTGTTATGACAGCTCAAACACTTGGAATCGATGACCGCTTTGGCCGCCAGGAATTTTGGATTTTCCACTGTGACTTCTTTGCCGTCATTGATCAACGCCGGATCATAGATCACATTTTCAATCAGATTGTTGGTCGCCACATAGCGGGACATCACATTAAGTTCACCCTTGCTCAGCGCAAGACCGTCAGTGTCCGAACCACCATAGACAACGTACTCATAGATCTGACCGTTCGTTCCGCCAGTCGCCACACTTTTCACGGTGAAAGCAAACTCTCCCGGAGTTCCGGTCTTTTGAATCTCTGCCGTCTGAACCACACCGTTCACCTGCAGGGTCATTTCAGTGGGTTTCACACCAAAACCTGCAGCCAGTACCATCTTGCTGCCACTGCTTGGAAGGTTCACTTCCATGAAGGCGATGTTACTGGAATCCGGAGCCGCACGCACCACGCGGATCTTGCCCGCAGCGATGTTGATATAAGCGTCCTCCTGATTGGCACCGGAAGAAACCGAGAACACTTTGCCGGTCATGCTTGTATCCAAAGCCACCACGAAGGACAGCTGATTGGCCATGAAAAGGGCTTTGTTCACATAGGAAGGATTGCCAGGCTTGGACCAGAAAGAAAGTTCGGTGGAGGACAAAAGTTTTGGCAGGGATTTTTGATCCAGGGCTTCGCGGGAATCAAAGATCCCCTGTTCGTAAAGAACCTGATCCTGCAAAGCAAAGTCGCTGCAATTCTGGAACGCCAGAATCATTGCAAACCCCGCACTGCCGACCGCAACGGTCTTTAAAACCCCTAATTTCATTCGAAATCCCCCAAAAACATACAGAACTCTTATCGGCACCAAACACAAAGAACCCAAGGCCTTCGTGTTTGGTTCACGGTCTCAATCTGAGACTATTGTGGCATTTGCAGATCCACCCATTTCTGCACGATGGCTTTCATCTGCGAAGACATCAATCCAGAGCGTGGCATCGGTGCACCAGCATCGCCAATACGCTTGATAATTACACCCGATTTGGCTTTCGCTGCAGCATAGTTACTAAGGTCCAGGCCTCCATCAGCTCCTGCACCGGAATGACAGCTCAAACACTGGGTTTTAAATACATTCACCTTGGGATCACTTCCCACCAGCATCGCATAAGTCACGTTGGCTGGGGTCTCATCGACCGGAACCACCACGTTCGAACCTGTACCACAGGTCGCCGTGGATTCGGCTTTTTCAATAGAGGTGAACTGAAGAGCAAACTTATCTGTGGTTTTAGTCGTGTTCAGCACCAAAAGCTGTGCATTGCCCACAGGAGCCAAGGCCAGCGGAGTCCCCGGACAAACAACCGCATTGATATTGCGATAGACCGTGGCCGAATCCAGCATCTTGTCATTCACATAGAAGAACAAACCCTTCACGCGATACTTCGCCGTGCCGGTTGTAATCGAAATGGTCGGATTGCGAGCTGCATAGCCAACTTCGACTCCACTCACTTTTGCCACTTGTAGTTCGACGGACATTTTCAATGGGAACGTTGTGGCTTTGGCCGGAAGATCCGCAGCTGTACTATAGTTCCACTCCAGCTTTGTCCAGGTGGTAGGTGTGCCTTTACTGTTGACGATAGCTGCATTGGTTTTATTGGCAGTGATAACGGATTTGTCCACGCCCTCATCCCCCTTGCACGCAAGATAAGATGCTTGAGCAGAAACCCACTCCGCTTTCAAACTTGAAACGGCCCCATTGTGGTGAGCACCTGTGTACGGTGGATTATGTGCCGGATTGATCGCATTATCTGAAATCGCCGCATAACCCTTATCCTTGAACACCTGATAGGACATCAAAGAGTTCTTGGAGGCAAAGGCCGGTGCTTCGTGATCACCATTGTGGCAGCCCGCGCAGTTGTTTTTCAGGAATGTATAATAACCTGAGCCGAACTTGGCATAAAGCTGATCTTCACAGATGTCGCCTGTGCTCTGCTCACCTTCATCCACTTCTTCTTCCGTGGATCCACCCGACAAATCCGAGCTGCCCTGATTGATCAGCTTCACGGTTTGCGTATCGATCTGAAAACCTTCGCCCAGACTCTGAGCGCAGTTTTGGAATGCCACAACCAGGATCAGTCCCCCGGATACAGCCCCCAGAACCTTCAAAGATTGAAGTTTCTTCATTCGCTTCCCCTTAAGCTACGTGAAGTTTAACAACTTTTTCCACGTCGTCCGCCTGCAAGGTGGCCGGCGCCAGTTGTTTGAACATCCCCATCTTGTAATTCAAATTCAAATAGTTCGCTAGAATCGCCGCCGCCACATAGTCCGGGCGGGACCCAACCAGCGTGGACGTATCCACACTCTGATCCGACAGATAATGACCGATCTGGGTACCGCTGGAAGTCACTTTGCCATTTGGATCAAAGGCAATAATGAACTGCAATGACGATGAATAGTCACTGGACCAGATGCTGGAAGAAGTGTCTGACACTTCCGAAGAACAAGCTCCATCAGTGGTCACCATAATGAACAGTGGCTTTTTCATCTGGCTGGCAAGTTCCAGCATATTACCGATCTGCACGCCCGCAGCGAAGTCTTTCGCATCGGCAGCAGTACGCACACCCGGAGAATGATAGTCATAACCACCCAGGGTGATACGGCCGTGAGCGATATTGCCATTCAAAGCATTGTAAACCACACCCGCCGTCACCGCTGTCGCGTTGTTGGCTGCCGTTGCCGTATTGATTTTATAAACATTCTGCACGATGGTGTCTTTGCGTGGATCCACACCGGAAGCACCACCGGCCGCGATAATATCACCGGACTTCACACCGGCTTCCTGCAAGGCCAGCTTCAAACCGTCATTTTTGGAATTCAGTTTTGAAACCTGGGACTTGGTCATTTTAGCAACGAAAGACGCCAGAGTTCTTTTTTGTTTGGCATTCAAAATACCATTATCTGCCAGGGTACTGGAATAGTTCAAAGCACCGAACATGTTGTCCAGACTTGCCAGCTCCAAGGAAGAATTAGGAGCCGAAAACACCGGACGGATATTTTCAGAACCTGCCCCCTGATGCACGCCCGGCAAAACTTTGCCGATCAACCCTGCTCTTTCCAGCGGACCGGAAAGATCATAGAACGGACGAAGAGCTGCCTGACCGTTGGTGTCGTTGGCCGTATCCGTGCAAAGTGCCACAAGACGGGCTTTACCCAAAGTCGCAGCACTTGCCACAGACTTGATACCTTTATGCAATTGGGAGCTGGAGGCAAAGTCTGCGCCCATCACTTTTTCAGTGGCAAACCCGGTTTTACCCAGCCCCAGTTTAGTGTAAGCACCCAACAGATTGTTGCCTTTGTCTTTCACGACAAAGTTTCCGTGCAGGGCTGCACCACCACTCAGACTTAAAGTGACAAACGGAATCATCGGGCCGCCTTCAGCCGCTACGGCCTTGCTTCCCATGGTCAGAATAGAAGTCACCGCTCCTGGCACTGCCACACGGGCCGCAAAGGAGATCACACCTGTTTCAAGCAGTTCACGGCGTGAAAGCTTCAGGCTGGAAACGTCGGTTTTTTCATCCAGGACTTTTTGCAGTTTATCGTTTTTCATTTTCCCCCCAAATCCCCATTGTCCGTTACAGAAGGTAAGATTCCGGCACGGACAACATGCCTGAACAGATAAAGACCGCCAGTTTGTCAGACTCTGTCGCTTTCCCCAAAGCCGCAGAATCCAAAGTGCTGTAGTACTCGTCCACAGCTTGCGTGATGAAGGACAGCTCTTCACTGGATGGTTTGCGCATCCAGAAACGGTCGATCATCAGAATATACGTATTGATGGCGCCCATTTTTCCATAAGTGCCAGGACCTTTTGCAAAATCCAGGTACTTAAAGATGTCACGAGTGCCTTTTTTCTCTTTATTCACGGCTTGCTGACAGACCACGCCCGCCAGGGACGTCGTCGCGATGATGCTTGGTGAGTTCACCAAAGTCAGATCATTCTGCGGAACCAGCAAGTTGCGACGATAGTTGATCTCGGCGTTCACCGTACCCATGTTGATGTCAGCACTTTTCAGATTCAAAAGCGACATCATGGATTCCAGGGTCTGCTTCGCATCCACAGGAGCCCCGTCGATATCCGACTGGGTCTTGCTGTTCACGCTGCTGTTGCTGCCATCAACGCTGCCACCGTTCAAGGTGACTTCCTCAAGGCTGGCAAAATCAGTCTGCTGAGCGCAGTTCTGAAAGCCCATTGTCACAAACAGGAAAGAGAAGCTCACACCGATCACTGCGCCAATTTTTTTCTTAGCATTCATGGCCTACTCCTCTTTCACCACGCCACAGACCGGGTCCAGGGCGACTTCTGTATAAAGACTTTTCAGATCATAATTGACCGCTTCAAAACGATCCCCCAAACGAACCAGTGTCGTGTACTGGGTGGATTCAAGCTTTTTCAGGCACACGCTTTCATAAACGCGTTTGGCCATGCACTGACTGAAACGACGGCTTTGAGAAAGCATTTTGCCGAAGTCCTTCACACCCTGACCGCCACCAGCGTTGCCACCTCTCCAGCCAAAGAATGTGGATTTGCTGCCTAAAACAGCGTTGTTCACGAAGTTATCGCTGCTGACAACAAAACCATAAGGATAGCTGCCTTTGTTCATTTTTGCCGCAACACCCGTGCTGGAATCAAAAGCGTTACGCGGGAACAAACGCAATTCTTCACGCGCTTCGAGGTAAGGTGTCACCAAATTGATCGGAGCCGGTCTGCCTCTGTTGATCAGCTTACCCAACAGACGGGTTTTTTCGGCATCAGCGGTCTTTGCCGCGGTCAAATACGCATCATAGTGCTCGTACAGCAAAGACATCTCTTTTTTATTGTCCAGATTGCAGATCAGGAACAGACGGCGCTGCTCGGCCACATCCGTGTTTGCTTTTACCAAATTATTCAGACAGCCCGCAACATATTGAGTTTTATATGCATCGACAGCACGATTCGCCTTCAAGTCATCCAGAAAGGCGGTTTTTTTTGCACTGAAGTCAGCCGCCATTGCATTTGCAATCGCCGGATCGCGAATAGTGCTCAATGTTGGATCCAGCTTGCCACGCGCCACAGCTTCGGTGTCCCCACGTTTCATCTGAAAGGCCAAACGTGTCGTGTACCAGGTGGAATTCGCCTGTCTGATTTCCAGATCAGGTAAAATGTCTTTAGTTACGGGTGTGATAAAGCTCGCACTGTAATCGTTATATTCAGTCTGGATACCATGCTTATTGAAGAAATCCCCGTTCATCTGGGAATAAATTCCAGTCGCACCACCGGTCGTGAAGTTCGTGTAGTCCATTTTTGCAAAGGCCCCACGCATGCCATCCATCACCGAGTGACAACTCTTACAGCTGGTCAGGTATTTATTGTGGTCCCCTGCCGGAAAACGTTCCACGTCACGGCCCACGTATTGGTCAGAAGCAGACGAATCTGCCGCTTCCGCCATGGACACACACAGAAACTGTTTTAAAGAAAACTCAACGGCACGACGGTTGGTACCACCGCTCAGGTTTCTTTCCGCAAAAGTGCGGGTCGTGAAAACACCGGCTGGTTCCGGATTGTCGGCCAGGTTCACCAGATCAAAGTTTTTGTCAGTCTGCTGAAATGGAGTGCTCCATGCCGATTTGACCATCTTCTGGCGGGTCTGCAACTGCAAGGACGTTTGCAGGTCCATATAAGCAGTTTCAACCGGAGTGAAGTTTTCCTGTGTGAAATAACGCGTTCTTTGGTCTGTCACCTTAGGAACGTTCTTCACATCATAGAAATAGTCTGCCGTCAGAATTTCACGGAAATCCTTGCCGTCACGAACAACCCCGACGATCAACGCCGAGAAGTCATTGAAAGGCACTTTCACCGATTCATCTTTGTTTGAAAGCTTCAAAGAAAGATTCTTGATCTGAACATTCAGGAAGTCAGAAGTGTCAGTAATATAGTTCGCAGCACCACGGGTGTCCCCTTTTGCTATCAGCTCCGCCACTTGCTTGAGCTCGGGCTTGGTAGACGACACCTTAACGCCCGTCATTCTCTCGTAGAGTTTCTTGGCCTTAAGCATGTCTGACTCTGCAGCATGAGCGTTTATAATAGAAAACGCTGACGCCACGACAACAAGATATTTGTAGCCCCTCATACTCAATTCCCCCTTGAGTGATTACATTATCGTCTAATTTGGGAAAAATTGTGATGCTCCGGACAGAAAAACTTGCTTGATTTTCTCTGTAGAAGACATTGACGATGTTTCATAGTGAAACACTTTTACCGGGTTTTACCGCGTAACTACCTGATGACAGGTGCATCCAATCCCCGATTGAAACGCTTTTGTGCTCCGGAAAGACGAAAACTAAATGTTCCCCAAAGGCAAAAAATCTGATTCCTGCTTCCACGAATGCACCAATGCGATACACATATCCAGTGGACCCATATTTTTCAGAGCTTTTTTCAACATTTAGCAGCCCGTCCCGGAAGGCTTGGGGAACATCTTTTCCTTTAGTTCCGTTTCAATTTGTCGATAAAGTCATTATGAGATTTTTGATTGCAACACTATTGATATCATCTTTGGTTTCACCAGCTTGGGCACTTAAGGCCGTGGTCGTTAAAGGCGATCGCGCTTTGATCGATATGGAAGGTGAAGACCTTCAGGTTGGCGACAAACTCGGAGCTCGCAACGCCGAAGGCAAGGCCCGCGCCCTGCTTGAAGTAAAACAAATCAAAAATGGCAAGGCCGTTGCGGCGGTCATCAAAGGACAAATGACGGCGGATCTGACCGTTGCAAAAATCGGCGGCACTAAAGCGGCCCCTACCGCCAAAGCGGCCGCTCCTGAAAAAGCCGGCAAAAGCAAATCATCCTGGGGTGTGACTGCGGGTTACGCCATGAACAACATGACTGTAAAACCAAGCTCCAGCTCTTCTGTGGCTTTGAGTGGCAGCAGCATCAATGCCTCCGCGTTCTATCAGATGCCGTTGGATGGAAACATCAGTGCGCGCATTCTGGGTGGCTATGAAACTCTGAGTGCCAAAGGCAGCTCTTCCACCGTCAGCTGTTCGGGTTCAGACTGTACTGTGGATATCAGCTATCTGGGGGTTGAAGCCCTGGTTCGCTATTCTTATCTTCGCAGTGCCAAGTTTGATGCTTGGGTGGGCGGCGGTCTGGGATTCCTGTTTGCTATTGGCAAATCCAGTAACGTTCTGGACACCAGTAAAATCAGCACGAACCAAACGATCGTGGGTTCTTTGGGCCTGGATTATCATCTGGACCGCAAGAGCTTCATCCCGGTGCAATTGGACTATGCCATGTTCCCGGATAACAACACGTCTTCGGCAAATCAAATCATCATCCGGGCTGGATGGGGCTGGCAGTTTTAATGAAGAAGGTCGTCTTCTTTCTTTTGATCGCCTTCATCGCGGTGTCGGCCTATTACAAAGACAAAGACAAAGAAGGCCAGGCCGACTTTGCTTCCACCAGCCGCACATTCACTCCAATTAAACTTCCGGCATTGCCTAAAAGCGGTTTGAACAACTTCAACACCGCCGCAGAAGCTTACAACTTTCAGGAATCGCAGCACGAAAGAAACGTCTTTCACTGGACCCCGGGCTTCCCCGTTTATATTCCCACTTTTGACAGCCAGAACCGCCCTTACCTGCGCCAGCATGAGCGCAGTCAAACCACCGCTCTCACCAGCGGTTTTGTTCGCTATGACGGTGGTGGCTGGACCGAGTTGTCTTTGGGCTCTGACTTTTTAAAAGATCTCTTTCCGAAATCCAATGTTGAAGAACTGACCCGCGCCAATCGCCAGGACCTGTTGTGGGATCCAAAAATGGCGGTGTTTGACCGGGACGACATCATGTACACGCCTCTGCGAATCAAAGACGGCTTGGATAAAAGCTATGTCGTGGCCTATTCCAAAGATTATGGTCGCAGCTGGAAGGCTTTGAATCTGCTGACTGAAACCGCTTTGCCTGAATGGTATGACCTGGAAAGACCCACTTCGGTGGAAGCCCTGTCCGGTCCTCCGGCCTTCTTGTACTATCAAGCCACGGGCAAGGCCCCGGGGTACGAACGCGGCTTTGAATACTGGCAAGGCACCGTCGGTAAATTGACTTTCCAGATGACCCATTTTGAAAAAGACGAGCTGGTCAAAGACCTGCCCGTGGTACTTTCTGAAAATGCCCAGCCCATTGGCTATCGCAGTGGCAGCGGCGTTAAAATCCTGCGTTCCAAGGACAAGTACTTTATCACTTGGCTGGAAGCGACGCTGGATCATAAAATGGAAAAGAACGAGCGTGGCCGAGTGACCAATTCCAAGCCTGACAAGGCTGGAAATCCCTATTCTGCCATCTGGATTGCGGAAGTTGACGTGAAAACCCGCAACTTCAAAAAAACCGAGATTCTGAAAACCTGGCCACTGAACGACAGTCACAATCAGCCTGCGATCGTGCGCAGTCAGGATGGGACCTTGCATGTGATTGGCGGCGCCCATGGTGCCCACTTCACATACACCCGCAGCTTGAAGCCTGACTCTATCGACAGCTGGAGTCCGGCCGAGTACGTGAACACCACGGACAGCGGTTATTCCGCCAACTTCAACATCCCGGGTGTCAAAGGTGGCAGTCAGACTTATGCGTCTTTGGTGATTGACCCGCAGAACCGACTGCATCTGGCGTACCGCCTATGGACCCATGACAAGTCTGTCTTTGATTTTGAATACTTTGGAGCTTTGGCTTATCAGATTGCAGAGCCTGACAACAGCGGCAAAAACTGGAAATGGTCAGAGCCTAAAATTCTGGTATACCCAAACGCTCAGGAATACACCCATTACTATCAGGTGCTGACAATGGACCGCAAAGGCAACCTGTATCTGGAATACAGCCAGATGCGCCCCTATGCACCTTATTACTTTAAATCACCCAGTGGTGAGGCCATCAACACCTCCCCGATGCTGAACTCGGCGTTGTTGAAATCAGAGGACCAGGGCAAAAACTGGTTCCTGGTCAATGACAAGGATTTCAAATAAAAAAAAGCTCCCCTTCGGGAGCTTTTTCTTTTTCTAAATATTCAAATCTGAGTTACTTAATAGACATCAACAATGCAGATGTTTCTGCGATCCATGGAGTGTAAGCATCCACGCGAGTGAAGATGGACATCATGAAGCAGTCTGGAGTCAAAGGAATCGGCAAAGAGTCACCACGGCTGGCAACACCCATCAAATACAGTCGACCGTCTTTCTGAACATAAGCAGGACCACCGGAATCGCCACTGCAGATGCCTTTACGAATAGACTGATCCAGCATGATTTCAGTCGTGCCGTACAGGGAACGCTTCACTTTCAATTCAGTTGTGCGCAAAGTACCCGCACCTTTTTTAACACCCCAAGCCCAGTTCAAACCAAAGCCCGCCACCACAACGTTGGAACCTTTTTGCAACTGGTTGAATTCTGTATACAAGGGAGCTGGAGCATAACCCGCAGGCAATGCGCCTTCAAATCTTACCAAAGCCACGTCAGCGGTGTCTTCCACACGCTCAGGATTGTAGTCCTTGTGCTGAAGAGCTTTAACAGTCTTACGAACCTTCGCCGGATCAAGACCCTTCATTTCCTGACCGAAGAACACAATCAGCTTGTCAGAATTTGGATCCACGCAGTGAGCTGCCGTCAGAACCAATTGGGGAGCGATCAAAGTCCCCGAGCACAAAGCACCGGCTTTTTCGTCGTAAAGACCGACTGTAGAGCGAGCGATGATATCGTTGGCAGAAACCTTATCGCCACCAATAACATCCTGACCTTGCGCCTGAATTTGACCAGCATTTTGATCCGCACAGGCAGCCAACATCGCAGCAGAAACCATCATCAAAGAAATCTTTTTGAGCATTTGAGCACTCCTTTAAAAGCGCTCCCCTTCTATCAAAAAAAGTCCCGCTGTGCCTCCTATTAAAAGTGTTCCCAGATGTTTTTACCCTACCGTCCTGATTTTTGACAWTTTTGGGCCCACCGCCACTCCCACAACAGCCCAGATCGCAATGGCTCGCCAACCGCGATGGTCCCCGCTTTGAAGTATTTCAATCCGTTCAAAGATTTACTCTCCAAAGGATAAGAAAATGAAAATGACTAAGATTGCAGTGTTTTGTCTGATGTTCGGCTCTTCCCTGTCCCAGGCGAGGGGACTTGATGTCTCTCAACTTCAAAACTGCCTGCATCAGGAACAGTCCCTTTACAGTTCCCAGCATCCCCTGAAAGCCCAGTACCTGCTTCAGGAGGTGGAAGGCTCTGTTCGTGATCTAATCCTGACAACAGCCTCCCACAAAGAGCACATCGCTGCCGTGCAAGAGATCCTTAAGACCTCCGGTTCTTGCGCTGAGGCCCGCACCCGCGCTTTGAGCTTCGCGAAAGCCAATGACCTGGCGGCGCTGCCGATGCTGCAAGCCCTGGTCGACAGCAAAAAATCGGACATGGAAGAATTGAAGCTTTGGGATGCCGAAGCCAGAAAGGCCTTGAAAGAAGCCTCTTACACTCAGGCAGAAAGCACTTTCCAAGCGGACCGCCACCCTTCTCTGGCGCTTTTCATGGCTTCGGGTGAAACGACGTCCATTCTGGAAGAACATTTTGAGTTTGCCGCCGGCAACACGATGAAAAACTCTTTGGAAACTTTGGCCGGGGCTGATGGCAACGCGGACCTGCTGGAAGCGCGTCTGTCTGAAAGAATCCGCACTGAAGCCGACCAGAAAATGGAAAAGGCCTTGGCACTAAGCGCAGGCCTACTTAAATAAGTTCCTGGCGCCGCTAAAAGGCGCCTGTATCAATTTTGGACACCAGAAGAAGCTTCTGTCCCCTATAGATTGCTTCTGAGGCCGTCTCAAATTGGAATCTGCTTTGCAACTATTGGCTGAGGCCGAAAGGCCCCTAACCATGAGGACTAAAAAATGGTACGTCGGTTTCATACATCCAAGATGCTGATCCCACTTCTGCTGACTTTGCAGAGTCTGAATGCCTATGCCGTCACGGACGCAAATCCGCAGATTGCAAACAAGCATCTGATGCCCAATGCCGTGCGTGTGCAAATCACCCAGCGCGGAATGAAATACTTCGACAACCGTCTGAGCGACATCCTTGGGAATGTGGGTGTGAAGCTGGATGAGGGGTACTTCCCGGCGATGAGCTACACCGCTGAAAAGCCAATCAACATGGATGAATTCATGGATGCCAATCCTGAGATGGTCAAAATGTACCAGCAGGTGCGTGGTCTTTTGACTCGTTGGCTGGTGGGCTTTTCTATGAATGATCACCAACCGACTATTGAAATCGGTGAATCCGGATACGTGGCCAAATTCTCGCGTTTCGGCCTGGTGACCGATGAAATTCTTATGGAAGCTCTGGGTAAACGTGATGGAGCTATCCTTGCGATCGAACTTGAAGTCAAAAAACTGACGATCTCCACCAAATCCGTGGTGGCGTGGGACACTCAAAACGAATTCCTGGGTAAAGCCGGTTTTGAAGACGTGACTTTGCAGGCCGCGGATGAGGAAATGCCTCTGAAAATCCGTCTGCCATTCTATCTTCGCATGAACAACCTGGGCGGGCTTGAATTTGAAGCTTTGGAGATTTCCAACAACTTTGATTCCATTCCATTGGGTTTGAAGTACGGTCGTCTGATCGTTCCCCAGTTTGCGGTTGAAGTGAATGGCAAGAAATTCTATGTTAACAACGAGGAACTGGAAAGACTGTTCCAGTCCCAGGCTCCGATGATTCTTGAAAAAGTTCGCGGCAGCATCGGCGATTTCGCCCGCACTCAATTGCCGGCAATGCTGAACCAAAAAGCCAAAGAATTCCTGGGTGGATCTTTGGAACAGGTTCAGGACATGGCAGCTCCGGGTCAGGAACCCACTGACACCCGTCCCGCCTTCAAGTGGGGCTTGCAGCTGCAAAGCCTGAATCTTAAGAAATCCCTGAATGTGGATCTGACCACTTATGTGGAAGATCCAGTCAACGCGCAGAGCGCTCCGGTGAAGTCCCACGCTTCCCGCGGTGCTCCGTCCTTCACGGCAGTAACTCAGGAAAATTATGATATCGGTCTGAGTGTGGACCGCGCCCTTATCAACCGCGTTTTGCAGTTGGCTTTCGAACGCAGAAACTTCGAACAGATCAAACAATCTGATGGTTCCGTTTTGAAACTGGTCGCGACGCCACTGATTGACTATGTAAAAACTCCAGCAGGTGTGGCGGTTAAACCTACGGAAACCTTCGTTAAATTGAGAGTTTCCGTCGAAATCAAGCCTGGAAGCATGTTCTTGAAAAACACCATCGTTGTCGACTTCGATATCATTGCAAAATTGCGCCAATTGAGTGATAAGACCGGCATGCAGCTGCTGATGTACTCCATCGACACTGACAGCATGTACCTGGATGACAAGTACATCTCGACAGCAGGAAAGCTGTTCAAAGGCAAGGTCCGTGAAGGTGTGAAGGACGAGCTGAAAAAACGCAGTGCCAACTGGGCCAAAACGGAAGAAGCCCTTCCGGGTGGGCTGCCACTGCCACCGCAAATTTTGGGAATTAAACTGGATATCAATCGCGTGATGATGGATCCAAACGGTCACTTGATCATGTATCTTGACTACGCGAAAACAGGAGCAAACTAATGAGATCCCTCAAACTTATCATCATCAATGCTTTGACTCTGATCATCGGTCTGGGCCTTATGAGTGGTTCGGTGTCACAAAGAAGTGCGGAAGCCGCACGCTTTGAAACGATCCCGTCTCTTCAGGTCAACAAACTGGGCAACTATCGCGGTCAGTATCTGACGGTTCTTTATGCGGTCGGTTCCCGCCCGTTCATCTCGACCGACAATTCCTCGATCTCTATTTCTCAGGTGAAAGAGGCGCGCACAGTTTACATCTCTGCTGATGCCATGAGCCTGCCATCCGTACAGGTTGAAAAAGAGGGCTTCCGCCCTTCATACAACATCGTGGTGTTTGTGGTGTCTCCGCAAGCTAATTACAGCTGGGTGAACGCCGATGGTTCTGTGCCTCAGGGCATGACCGCCACCGGCAACCGCCTGAGCTCTTTGATCAATGCGATCAACAAGACTGATGTTGATGGCTTCATCACCTCTCAGGGTGAAAACGGAACCTTGCAAATCAATCTGGTGAAATAGTTCTGAAAGCAAAATCTGAAAAAGAAAAAGGCCCTCGAACAGGGCCTTTTTTATTTTATCCCAAAGACACAGAGGCCGCAGCCTTCTGCCCGGTTTCAATCGCCCCTTGCAGAGTCCCGGCAAATCGCAGACTGGTGTGTTCGCCGGCAAACAACAACTGGCCGTTCAACTCCGGTTCAACAGCAGCACCACGATACTTCATATACTGACCTGGTTTAAACACGGCCATGGATCCCAAGGACCACTTGCGCTGCTTCCAGTTCACCATCTGGTCCCGGCCGTTGAATTTCGTCGGCACTTCACTATAGAACAGTCCCAGATCTTTCAAAGTGTCTTCTGTGGCGGAGGCTCCGGCCTTCAAACCAGCACTGCCTCCGCGCTGCCAGGTCAAGAGTCCTTGCGTTCCCGTTTGAGAACGCCCGGAATCCCAGATTTTTTCAGTCAGGAAGTCACCCGTGAAATTACCCAGGTTTGCCGGAGTCGAGCCACTGCGGTTTTTCCAGAAAGGGTTTGCAAACGGAATCAATCCTTTGGAATGAGTCGCGTATTCCTGAGTGCGCACGGCCTCTTTTTTGAGATTGGAAATTTCCAGATCCATAAAGCCCTTCACTTCACGCAATTTTGAAAACGGAATCGTGCAAATCACACTGCGCGTGCGGAAGGTTTCCTTGCCTTGCGGCCCCTGGAAAGTCAGCTCGAAGGTTTCATTTTCAAAAGACATTTCCACCAGAGCCATGTTCATTTTCACCGAATAATCCGGTATCACTCCGGCCACGCGCGAAGCCAGAGTCTGCATCAGATTCGACAGCCCGCCTTCCATGCGATAGGTCGTGCGTGCGCCCAGCAGCGAGCTGCCTTCAGCGTCCACGGTGGACAGGAAATGCAAAGAAGACTGATCGGCGGCATCCACACCAAAACGGCTGACGGCCTGTGTTTCGATCAACTGACGCAGCACCGGGTCCACTTCCGAAGACCAGGATTCCAAAAGATCTTTCAATGACAAAGTGTCATAGTAAGCGGCGCGCTCGTACTGGAAGGCGTTTTTGTAACTGAGCACCACATCCTGATCGCGATACAGATCCAGACGCACGCGGCGCAGTGGTGCCTGCAGGGTTTTGAGTCGTGGCAGCAGGTCCTTTACGCGGTACTGCTTTCCATCAAAGGAAAACAGGTGTGCTTCCACATCCGTTGGCGTTTTGATCTCGCGCACGGGCAGATTCAGTTCTTTGGCCAGGCTCAGCAGCTGCACATGGGAGTTGTCAAAAAACTCGGCCCCCAGCTCGCCAACGGGGCCTGATTCACCGAACACGGGAACACTTTGCACACGGCCGCCCACACGTGAGGATGCCTCAAAGATACGGAAAGGGATTTTCTTCTTTTTCAGCTCAAAAGCCGCCGCAAGGCCGGCAGCGCCAGCCCCCAGGATGACAACTTCACTGCGCAAATCGCGGGCATCCCCCATGAAGAATCGCTCAGCACTGGCGCAGCCGCCCCATGCCAAAGCCGAAGACCCCAAGGCCGAGATTTTTAAAAACTCGCGACGAGTAAAAGAACTTTTTGCCATCAATCCCTCACCTGCATAGAATGGCAACACTTTGAAGCAGAATCAAATCAATCTCACAAATCTCGATAGAATGTTTGATGACCTCGAGGACCATCACTGGTCCGTTGCAACCGAGGTTTTCTCAGAGGATTTCTGTCTGGCGCTCGCCCAAGAGTGTCAAAATCTTCACGCTGCCGGAGCCCTGAACAAAGCCTCAATTGGACATTCAAACACAAAGACCGTGAACACCGAGATTCGCGGCGATTTCACTCTGTGGCTGGAGCAGGACACGGGCTCTGATTTGCAAAAGCAGTTCCTTGGCCAGCTGGAGGTTTTACGCCAAAAACTGAATGAGAATTTTTATTTGGGTCTCCAAAGATTTGAATCTCACTTTGCCCTGTATCCTCCCGGCGGAGGATATGATAAGCATATCGACAACCACCGCGGTTCCGGCGCAAGACGGATCACTTTCATCCTCTACCTCAATGCTCACTGGCAAAAAGGCGACGGAGGAGAACTGAGTTTGTACAGCCCCGAAGATGAAAACCTTCTGCTGGCACAAGTGCAGCCCCGCCTTGGAACTTTTGTCCTTTTCCGCAGCGATCTCTTTCCCCATCAGGTGGAAAAGAGTCATTCACCCCGGCTCAGTCTGACTGGCTGGTTTAGGAACGATGCATCATGAAGTCACTGTTTGCAGAAGTTGTTTTCACTCGTATTCATGCCCGCTTCACCGTTCTGTTGTGTTCTTTGGTTGCGGCGGTACTGGGCTTGATGGGGCCTTTCTTTCAGAAGGAATTCATCGACCAGCTGACCGGAGTCGAAAGCAAGCTGCACTTCATCCAGTTTGATCACACCCTGTCTTACATCATCGGTGCCTTCTTCTGTGTTTTGCTGGCCCAGGCTTTCTCGCAACTGACAAACTTTCTGAGCGTTCGCGAAGCCCTGCACATGCAAAAGGTCTTTGCCAAACGCCTTTACAATAAAACCCTGCATCTGCGTGTCGACACCATGAGCGGCCGCCCGGTGGGGGAAATCGTTTCCCTGTACGCCACCGACGTGCAAGGGGCCACGGTGTTTTTGGATCAGACCCTGCCCGCCGGTGCTTCCACGATCTTCCCGCTGATTCTGGCGCCGTTTGCAATTTCCTTGCTGTTTGATATTCCACTGTGGCCGACGGTGCTGCTGATGCTGGGGATTTCCTGCCTGAACACCTTCATGGCGTTTCGTCAGTCGAAGTTCTTTTTCAATTTCAAACAACTGGCGGCAGAACGTATTGGCCTGGTGAATGAGTGGATTCAGAACATCCGCACCATCCGCATTTTAAGCTGGACCCATCACTTTGAAAGCAACATCTTCGCCAAACGCGAGATCGAAACCAGCAACCGTGTTTCCATGGTCACCAATGGCCAGATGATGAACTCGATTTCCACTTCCATCACGTTCTTCCTGAATGTGGTGGCATTGGCAACTTTGGTGTTTTACTCCAAACACACCCTGACCAGCGGTGAGCTTTTGGCGTTGCTTTGGATTGTGGCGGTGTTCCTGACCCGTCCCTTCCGTCAGATGCCGTGGTTCTTTACTTTTGCCTTTGATTCCTGGACATCGCTGCGCCGTCTGGAAGAATTCTTCTCGACCCAAAACAATGAAACCGCGGAAAACTCCCAGGAACGTCGTCAAGCGGAACTGGCTGACAAATATGCCCTGCAGGTGCGCGGCTTAAATCTAACGGTAGCACAAAGAAAAATTCTTAGAAATGTGGATCTGGATATTGCCCACGGGGAATTTGTCGCCGTGGTCGGCGAAGTGGGCGCCGGTAAATCCATGCTGCTTTTATCATTGCTGAAAGAAACCGGAGCCCACTTTGACTTCTATCACCTGGGTGGCAAAAACGCCCTGAATGTTCCAGTTGATGAAGTTCGTGCGCACTTTGCCTATGTCCCGCAGGAAGGCTTTATCATGAACGCCACCTTGCGCGAAAACGTGGCCTTCTTATACGACATTGAAGCGGAGCGGGACCCGATGGTGGAAGAATCCTTGCGTCTGGCGCAGTTTGATCTGGACACCGAGCGTGTGGAAAAAGGCCTTAACACCGAGATCGGTGAGCGCGGCGTGAATCTTTCCGGCGGCCAAAAACAGCGTGTGGGACTGGCGCGTGTGCACTATCACGAAGCACCGATCATGCTGCTGGATGACTGCCTCAGTGCCGTGGATGTCGACACTGAACATAAATTATTTGAACAACTTCTGCTGGGTGCCTGGGCGGACCGCACCCGTCTATTGGTGACTCACCGTCTCAGCGCGCTTCATCGAGTGGACCGTATTTTGTTCATGGAAGACGGTCAGATAATTGATTCGGGCACTTATGAAGAACTGCTGTCGCGCAACGAAAAATTCCGCGAATACACGACCAGCGTTGCCAAAGAAGCCACTGAAAAAGAATCCGCAAAGAAGGCGGAGGTGTCTCATGTCTAGTGCTCCAATCAAAGCCAAATACCTCAGCGATGGCGACACCAAAAAAGACGGCGGCTATAACAAGACCATTTTCGAAACCCTGAAGTTTGCCTACAGCCCGTTCTTCACCCGCATCATTCTTTGTCTGATTCTGGGGATCACCGGGCGCGGCTTGCTTTTGGCCAACACCAACGTGATCGGCTATTGGGTTGACACCATTGTCGGCAAAGAAAACATTCTGTCAGGCTTAAGCTCCGCCCAGTTGATCACCCTGCTGGCGGTGATGGCGGTGACAGGCTTCGTTCTGACCATGACCTTCCGGGTGAGCTTCTCGCGCCTGTCGGCCCAGGCGATTTCTTCATTCTATGATGAGGTGACTCTGCGCACATCCCGTCTGCCGATGAGTTTTTTTGACAACACTCCGGCCGGACGAATCATCACGCGTTTTTCCAGTGACTATGGCAACGTCTTCCGTCTGTTCGGGGGACCTTTGGCCGAATTTATTTCGATCATCTTTGATCTGACCATGATGATCATTCTGATCACCGTGGCCAATCCGGTGTATCTGATCTTCGTGGTCTTTATCGCCTTGATGAACTATCTGATTTACAAACTGAATCAGGAAAAACTGCGCACGGCCCGTCGCGAACTGTCGGCCAGCCGCTCGCCCAGCATCGCGCACTTTGCAGAAACCACTCAAGGGGCCAGCACCATTCGCTCATTCCGCCGTCAGCAGTCCTTCAGTGAACGGTTTGAACGCCTGGACAGCCACTTCCTGACGCAAAAAATGGACACCACAAAAAGCCTGCTGAGCTTTTCCCTGCAGATGAACAGCCTGACCGCCCTGCTGCTTTTGGTGACGGGTGTGTCGGCTTACTTTATGATCGAAAAAGGCTGGGCGACGGTGGGTTCCGTGGGTGTGGCCTTTGCCTTTATCGCGCTTTCCGGAAACACCGTGCAGATGTTCTTTGAATGGTTGACCCAGTTTGAAGAAGCCATGATCGGCGTTGAGCGTCTGGATCAGTACATGCGCATGAACATCGAACAAGGCAGCTTGCTGCCTTCCAGTGCCACTTTTGCGACGGGCCATCCGACTTATTCCCCGAGCGTGGAAAAATATCTTTCCACCCGCCGCCTGACCGAAGAACGCAATGCCTCAGTGCAAGTGCAGGATGTGTGGTTCCGCTATCGCGAAGACCTTCCCTGGGTCCTGAAAGGTGTCAATTTTGACGTTAAAGCCGGCGAACGCCTGGGCATCGTGGGACGCACCGGGTCCGGCAAATCCAGTCTGATCCAAGCCCTGTTCTATCTGTACCCGATCGACAAAGGACAGATCGCCATCAACACGCATCAGCCTAAACTGACTGCGGCTGCCAACGGCGTCGACCTGAATCTGTATCGTAAATCCATGGCCTTTATTTCCCAGGAACCCATTCTGTTCCAGGGAACTTTGCGCTTTAACCTGGACATCGAAGGCACCCTGACCGAAGAAAAACTTCTTTCTGTTTTGGCACAGGTGGGCTTGCGTGACTGGGTGCTGGCTCAGCCCGGCGGCTTGGACATGCGCATTGAAGAACGAGGCAAGAACCTGTCACTGGGGGAACGTCAGCTTCTGTGCATGGCGCGCTGCCTGCTGCAACAGGCCCCGATTGTTATCATGGATGAGGCCACCAGCTCGGTGGATCCGCAGTCTGAAGAAATCATGGTCCGCGCGACAGAAGAGTTCTTCTCGGATCGCACCCAGATCATCATTGCCCACCGTCTGTCGACACTGGCAAAGTGTGATCGAATCTTATGGTTACAGAATGGCGAGATCAAAGCTTTGGGACCGACATCCGAAGTGCTGCCTCGCTTTAAAAATACAGAACTGGTCTAACAATTAGGGTTGCCCCTGCCGATGATAAGGGGTATTTCATCGGGCAAAGCATAATTCTTAAACTGGTGGGGCGACATGGACAGCAACAACAACCAGAACAACATCGAAGTCCAGGATCAAGACACAGTTCTCAGTCTGTCTGAGAGCTGGTCTGCCCTTAGTCCGGCTGAACGCCGTGAAAAATTCAAAGACCTGCCCCGCACCGAAGCCGAAGAGCTTTTCCTCAGTCTTAAGACCCACGATCAGGCCGAACTGATCGAAGAAGCGACTCATCTTGAAAAAAGATCCTGGATCCGCCTGCTGGCCCCCGATGACGTGGCCGATTTGATCCAGGAAATGGGTGGCGATCACCGCGAGGACATTCTGTCTTTGCTGGACCCTCAGACCAAACGCGAAGTCACGGCTCTGCTGGCTTACGCAGAAGACGCCGCCGGGGGCTTGATGAGTTCCCGTTTCGTGCGTCTGCGCCCTGACATGAGCGTGGATGAAGCCATCAGCTACATCCGCATTCAGGCGAAAACCCACGTTGAAACGATTTATTACGCTTACGTTTTGGACTCGGACCAGAAGCTTCTGGGTGTGGTTTCTTTCCGTGAGTTGTTCCAGTCTTCTCCGGAAAAGAAAATTGCCGAGATCATGCACACGGATGTTCTGAAAGTTCCCGTTGAAATGGACCAGGAACAAATCGGTCGCATTTTCTCGCAACAGGATCTGATGGCCGTCCCGGTTGTCGATGAAAACGGTATCATGAAAGGTATCGTTACGTTCGATGACGTGGCCACGGCCATTCAGGAAGAAGCGACGGAAGATATCCATAAAATCGGGGGTGTTGAATCCCTGGATGCTCCGTACCTGAAGATCTCGATGCTGGAGATGTTAAAAAAGCGCGGTGGCTGGCTGATGATCCTCTTCCTGGGGGAAATGTTCACGGCGACTGCCATGGCGTTCTTCGAGGACGAACTGTCCAAAGCTGTGGTGCTTTCCATGTTTATTCCTTTGATTATCAGCTCGGGTGGTAACTCGGGTTCTCAGGCCTCCACTTTGATTATTCGTGCGATTGCCCTGCGCGAAGTGCGTTTGCGTGACTGGTGGCGTGTTCTGGGTCGGGAGATCATGACCGGGGCCTGCCTGGGTCTGGTGCTGGGGGCAATTGGTTTTATTCGAATCATGCTGTGGCCGAATCGTGAAACCCTGTACACCGCCCACTACATGCAAGTGGGTCTGACGGTTGCAGCCAGCGTCGTGGGCGTCGTATTGTGGGGAACTATTTCAGGCTCTATGCTTCCATTCATCCTGAAAAAAGTCGGCTTTGACCCCGCTTCCGCATCCGCCCCGGCCGTTGCCACGCTGGTCGACGTCACAGGTTTGGTGATTTACTTCACCGCCGCCTCCTTCTTCCTGTCAGGCATCCTGCTCTAAAAGGTTCCTGGTTCTTTTTCAGGCCCACAGCGCAGCAAAAATAGCAGCAAAAAAAAAGGGAGTCTTTCGACTCCCTTTTTATTTCTTATTTTTCACCACTCACTAAGTCTTGATTAAACCGCTGGTCCAATCTCGAATCATAGCCAGAGTTCCGGTTCGGGCATTTTCGAATGCCACCCCGTAGGCTTTGTTTTCTTCGCACCACACGACTTGCCCCTGCACCTCGATGACTTCGTGGCCATCCGGGCTTTGGATACGCATAGTGACGATACCGCCTTTTTCCAGAGCCTGATCCGTATTGAAGGACAGACCACCCTGGGAAATCGTGTTCACAGAACCCACCAGTTCACGGTCACCGACCTGAACGCGGATTTCAGAACTCATCTTGAAGCGCTCGTGTTTGCGGCGCGCTTTCGGATCACGGGCACGCAGAACCTGCCACAAGATCAAAGGCACCATCAACAATCCAAACACCACACCCGCAGCACCGCCGCCGGCGCCGCCCTGACCAGAGCCAGGGCCCTGGCTGACCACAGAGCGAACCAGACCACAACCGCCGCCGCCAGCAGCTCCATCAGAAGCGACACTTCGTTCTGACAGATAAGACGGTTTGTACGAAGGCTGGGAGGCCATTGTCGATGCCATGCTTTGCGCCCCGTTTAGCAGACTTAAAGCATCAATACGCGCACTGGAAGAAACAACTCCGTTCAGGGAATACACCTGATCTGCGGACTGCAATACCAGTTGTTTGATCTGATAACCGGAAAGACTTGTAGCTTCACGCAAAGCCAAAGCCGCCATGCCGGCCACAAACGGAGCAGCCATACTGGTTCCGGACATTTTCATCGTATCGTTCCCTGGAACGGTACTTTCAATGTATTCACCCGGACTGCCAATATGAACCGTGTAGCTGCCATAGTTCGAGAAGCCCGAGCGGTCATCCCACTTGGACGTCGAAGCCACCGCGATGTTGCTTGGAACATCGTAGTTGGCCGGATACATCGGAGCTGAGTCATTGTTGCTGCCATAGTTCCCGGCGGCAGAGACCACCAGCACATGATGGTCATACGCATAAGTGATCGCATCGTGCAAAGAGCGACTGTAACTTGAACCACCCCAGGAGTTGTTGATCACGCGCGCGCCGTTGTTTACTGCATAATAGATCGCTTTGATGGCATTGGCCGTGGAGCCCGAGCCCCCTGCCCCCAGGAATTTCAAAGGCATGATCTGGATTTTGGATTCAGCCAGAGGACGGGCAAAGATGTTCTGCCCGGCTCCAACGACAATCCCCGCCACGTGGGTTCCGTGGTCATCATCGTCATAGAAATTTCCGGTGTTGGAAATAAAGTTCCAGCCGTTGATGTCATCTACATAACCGTTCTGGTCATCATCCACGCCCGGAGTTCCGTTGGCTTCAATCTGATTGATCCACAGGGCTCCGGTACCGCCGGAGCTGTAAGGCTTAAATACGTCATGGGCCTTGTCCAGCCCCGTATCCACCACCGCCACGATCACCTTGCCGTGCGAGGAGTCCAAAGGAGACTGATAAGCCCAGGAATCAGCAACCCGAGTATCGGCTGTGGACTGGGAATAAACCGAAGGATTGGAAGAAACATAGCCTGAGGCCACGACGTCTTCATAGGACAGACGCTCTACAGGACCGTTGGGTTCAATCTCGTTCTTCTTCAAAACAAAGTTGGGCTCAATATACTCAACGTCCGGATCGTTTTTCAAAGCCTCAAACAGGGCCTTTTCGTCCATGTCAGACTTCATGGAAACCTGGAAAACACCCAAGCCCGGGAAGGCAGCCTTAAAATTGGCTTTCCCCTGCAGCTTGTTCTGCGCCAATCCAGGTCCTCCGGAAGAGGCCTTGAACTTGATCAGATACTCGCCAGGAACCACTTCAGGAGCTGACTGCGCCCCCGCATTCCACCCAATCAGAATCAATGAAATAAAAAGACCTCTTAGAATCGGCGTCACCGGTTCTCCTTTTCCACTCAGTTACTATTCGGCCGGAAGTCGAGGAGGATTTAGACAAATTATTTTTATTCTGTGCCTCACAGTGAGACAGCGTCAGAACTTGAAGACAGCGGGCTTAGCTGATATCTATTTAATGCCGATAGGTCATCAGAGAACAGGACATCTAGCTATGAAACAACTACAGAAGATCTTCTTGCAGGGCCTCGTTACATTTTTGCCGATCGCACTGACAATCTATATCATTTACGCCGGCGTCGCGATTGTAGACAGTTTCCTTGGGGACGCTCTTCGCCAGATTCTGCCTATTTATATCCCGGGATTGGGCTTCCTGATCACGATTGTTCTGATCCTGCTGCTGGGGCTGATGCTGAACAACCTACTGGCAGGCGGTATCTTCCAGAAGCTGGAACAAAAGCTGACCAAAGTTCCTTTTATCAAAGCCATTTACAGCCCCCTGCGTGACCTGATGAATTTGTTTTCCAAAGGTGGCGGCCCGGGCGGTCTGCAGAAAGTTGTTCTGGTGGATATTGGTGAGGGCGAAAATCCGATCCGTGCCATGGGCCTTGTGACCCGTGAAAGCTTCAAAGACGTTCCTGCCATTGAACAAAATGCCGGGGACCGTGTCGCTGTTTATATTCCTATGAGTTATGGTTTGGGTGGATTCACTTTGATGATTCCAAGAAATCGCATCACTCCGCTGGATATGCCGATTGAGAAAGCCATGAGTCTTGCCATCACCGGCTGGGTGAAGGCCGACAAAAACGAAGGCGAGAAAAAGTAATGTCTGATTCTTCTGAAAACACCCTGAGCAAAGCCCGTCGTATCAATCAGGACACCAGTCGTTATGGTGTGTTTGCGGAAATCGGCGCGGGTCAGGAGGTGGCCCGCCACTTCTTCCAGGCCGGTAAAGCGTCCCAGACTATTGCGAAAACCATTTCCGCTTATGACATGGTTGTCAGCGATGACATTTACGGCCGGGAAAAAAACGGCCGCTATGTGTGCGAGTCCCGTCTGAACAAGATGCTGACGCATGAATTTGATCTGCTGGTGGACCGTCTGAGTCCGACCCGTGGCGCACATTCACGCTTCTTTGCCATTGCGAACACGGTGGCCACAGCCTCTTCGAACAGCAACAAGCAGTCCCACGGCTGGATGGGTGTCCGTTTTCAATCCGAACCCGGCGGCCCTTCGAATGATATTATCCTCCATGTGCGCATGCTGGACCGCCATCGCCTGCAGCAACAGGAGGCCTTGGGCATCCTTGGTGTGAACCTATTGAACTGCGCTTTCTATCACCTGGCAAAAAGCGAAGACTTTATCACCGAACTGGTGGACGGTCTGAAAGATGATCAGATCGTGATTGATGTGATCAAATTCAGCGGCCCTGATGTGAAGCACTTCGACAATCGCCTGATGAATCTGGAGCTGGTGCATCGTGGCCTTGCAGAGGCCATCTTGTTCTCTCCACAAAATGAAATTCTGAACATCTCTGATGCGATTTACGGAAAATCTCTGTTACTTCAACGTGGAACCTTCAGACCTGTGACTGTCACACATCTGGATGTCCTGCAAAAAGGCCTGCAGCAAATCAAAGACGACGTGCAAAAATCCGAAGGTAAAGACCTTGAAGTTCTGCCTTTGATGGAACTGACCATGCACAATCTGACTGCCGATGGGCACGTGAACGAAAAAGATTTCCTGGCCAGAGTTGAAACTTTAACCAGTCAGGGTCTGCATGTTCTGATTTCCAATTTCTTCCTGTTCTATGGACTCAAGCGCTTTATCCGTCGCTATAATCCGCACTTCATGGCTTTGGTTGTGGGTGCCAGCCACCTGAACAAGCTTTTCACCGAAGAGCACTACAAGGATCTGGATGGCGGCCTGCTGGAAGGTCTTGGAAAACTGCTGGAGCAGAAGACCAAACTGTATATTTATCCCCACAAAACACCGAACCTGTGCCTGACGGCGAAGAGCTTCTTCCCCTCCCCGCACTTGCGCCACATCTATTCTTATTTCATCGAAAATCAGCAGATCGTCGATATTTCCGGCTGCGATGAAACTGGCGACTATTTGCACTCTGCAGATGTGATGAAGATGATTGAATCGGGCGATTCCAAGTGGGAGCAACTGGTCCCGCCAAGCGCTCGCGATTTGATCAAATCCAAAAAGTTGTTTGGGTTGAAGTAGATCCCCCATGAGGAGATCTACTTCGCAATCGTCTTTTCAATCTTTTCAAGACGCTTGTTCATTTCCTCGTTCATGCGTTCCAGCTTTCTGATCTTAAGGTCTTTGGCGGCATTCTCAGCTTTCAAAAACTCTACCGTTTCTATATCCGCTTTCGAGGCAATTTGACGGGCTTGAATCTCATTGGCAGCCTTAACGTCTATAAGATCGCGATAAAGTTCCTGAACAGCTTTAATAAGTGGAGCGATCAGCTCCGTGTACCTGACACTGTAACTGTCGCTGTCTTCGTTGTGGGTCACAATCACATCACTGGACTCACCCTTAGCTTTGGCAATAGCCAGCTCTGCTTCCTGAGCAATGACTCCGTAATGCTCTGTAGCTCCTTGTTTTTCATCTATCCAGGTCCATGAAACAGGACGTAGAGAGTTAACAAAATCCAGTCCAAGATCAGAGTCTTTTACATTCTTTTTCAAACGAGCGTCGGAACTCACATCAGGGGCATTTGAGAGATAGATATTGTTCCATCTTAGCGTGCTGGATCCGATGTTCTTTGATGCCGTTATATCTGGAGTGATGTTACCAGCAACTTGCAGCTTCGAAGTTGGACCTGTAACACCAATACCAACATTTCCGACCGAGTCGACCCTTAGGCGCTCTGCGCCATTCGTAGTGACCCCAAGAGTCGCTGTATTTGGAAAAAAGAGTCCCGCAGCAGAGCTTGATCCAATGGCATGCTCCAAAGCCGTACCATTGGGTAGAGTAATTGGAGTAGAATAGTAAGCACTCCACGGCGTGAAGCCGACAGCAAGAGTGCCATCTGTAATCACCCCGACTCCTTCACCACCATAGTGATACAATCCTGTATCAGAGTTGGCAGAAAACGAGATTGAAGGAACAGCCAGGCTTCCGTCGGCCACGCGTAAACCTCCTGCAACTTCAAGCTTTGCACTTGGGGTGATTGTCCCGATACCAACGTTTCCAGTGTCAAATTTCCCGAACATCAAAGGGGTTTTGGCTGTCATGGAATTATTGGCAATAATAAACGTATTCGATCTCTGGCCTCCATCAACGCCGGCCTTGTAGCCAAGGAAGACATTCCCATTCCCCGCCGTCAAACCTCCCGTATTTGCATTGTAACCGGCCTGGAAACCCAGCGACACCCCATAGCGAGACGCGTGAGCTTGAGCACCAACCCCAACAGCTTCTGACGTAGAGTTAGAATTCCATCCGATGGAAACACCACTCGCCGCTCCGTTGGCAAAATAACCCACTGCGGTCCCTTGGAAGTTGCCGTCCGCAGAATCCCCGACGGCGACCCCTGACGTCGGGGCATAAGAAGCATGACCGACAGCGACCCCGTTGGTAGCGCCATCTGCATACAAACCCACAGATGTGTTATCCGCAGCAAGAGTCAAGTTGGGAACTGTAGCACCCCAACCCGAGGAGATGTCCTTACAGTTTGCCCCGGCCTCATCACAAATCTCTGTCGCGCGAATGATGCCGTTCACATCCAACTTAGATTGAGGCGTCGTCGTGCCAATGCCGACATTGCCCGCAGAATTGATCGCAAATTGGTTCGAAAAACCATTAGTCCCAAACCGTAAGCTTCCACCGATCTCTCGATTACTGAAGACCACATCATTTGAGACATAATCCAGCAAAAACCCGTCGTTCACACCGTCGCCAACAGTGGCATTGGTCAGTTGAACTCCTCCACCACTGACGTGAAGTTTTCTTTGTGGACTTGTTAATCCCACCCCCACGCTCCCCGTGGTGTAGTAGATATTACTTCCCGAAGTCGTCCATTGAGACCCTGCTGGTATCGGCGAGTTACAAACCAATGAGCTGGTCCCATCAGAAGTACACATGCTGTTGGCTGTGATACCCGCGACACCAATTAAAGGAACGGCACCTGAACCCGTGCCGGTGTTTTTCGTTCCCGCCGTCCCGATTCCCAAAGCGGTTTGAGCACCCGCTTGTGTGGTCGCACCAGTTCCGCCATTTGCAATAGACAAGGCAGTGCCCGACCAATTGCTGTTGTTCACCGTTCCAGAAGTTGCAAGAGAACTCAAAGTCATCCACCCCAAATTGCCGGAACCATCCACGGACATCACCTGATTGGCTGCGCCTTGAGCTGCGGGCAGACGCAGAACATAACTCGTTCCGATCACGGTATTCGGCCCCGTCAAAGTGGCCGTGTTCGCAGTGGTCCCCTTGTAAGAAGTTCCTTTTGTATTATCGAATGTCAAATTTCCGGTGACCGTGTCACCGGCCTTATTCACCGGAGTGTAACCCAAGGCCGTAGTAACATCCCCAATGACCAAAGCAGATCCACTGGTCACGCGGCCTTGAGCATCCGTTGTGACTTTCGTATAAGTCCCGGCTGTACCCGTCGCCTTCAGTGTTGGATTCGGATAAGTGCCGGTCAAATCTCCCCCCGCAGATCCAGATGAAGCATCGTTCACGCAAGAAAAGCTTGTTCCATTGAACGTGACATACTGATTTGCACCGCAGGTTGGGATGGTTTTATACTCCAGAGCGCTACCCGCCGCATTCATTCCCAGCAATTGATTAGCCGTACCTGCCGCGCTCAAGCCTGTACCACCTTTGGCCACAGGCAGAGTTCCCGTGACACCCGTGCCTGCAAGACTGAGTTGAATGTCCTGACACTCAAACTTGTCTGTGATCGACGACCAACCCATTGTTTGGCTGGCAGTACAACTTGCAACATTGAACGCGGAGCCGGTTCCCAAGCTGTCTTTCAGTTCTGACAGCTTCACATTGTGGGGAACCCAACCCGTTCCATTCACATACTTCAGGAATTTTTGATCATCGATCGCCAGAGCTTTCGCCACAGGGATCTCGTTGATTTTTACAACTTTCGGATTTGGCAAAGTTCCGCTTAGATCCTGCCCCAAACTGGTAGACTCCTGAAAAGCCCCCGTCGGAAAGGCCACCCATTGCAATTTACCAGCACCATCAGTTTGTAAAACCATGTTGGCGTTCGCCGCATTTGTCATCGCAGGCCATTCAAGACTGTAGCCAGCCCCGCCCGCGCGATAAGTGAAGGTTAAATAATTTGATCCATTCCAGATTTTTAGGTTTTGCCCGGCAAGATTCGTAGCCGAAACATTCGTGCTCTGCACATCCACAGTCAGGGTACCTGAAGTGATTTTACTCGCAGGTAGCGCCGGGATATCACTGTCAGCCAAGGTCGTCCCCGTCGTCACACGACCATATTTGTCAGTCGTAACTTTGGCATAAGTTCCTTGCGTATTAAGTTCTTCAAGATTCAGAGTGGCTGCTCCTGCGGTGGCACCTCCGGCCAGTCCGGCACCCGCCACGACGGAGGTGATAGTTCCGCCACCGGCAACAACGGGCTGCCACGAGGCGTTCGTTCCATCCGTTTGCAAATAATAGTTGGTCTTTCCGGTTTGAATGGGAAGCAGATTCTGCAAGGCCGCCATTGAGGTTGTGGCTCCCGTGCCCCCCTGGGACACGGGGACCGTGTAACCACTGTCCAAACTCTGAGCCACGACCGCCGTCAAAGCGCTGGTGGCAGTGACTGTTCCATCCGGATTTACGTTGGATAATAGATTTTCAAGTTTCGTCGTTTGCGCCAGCACCTTTTCAAGATTGATCTGTGTAACCCCTTTCCCCGGGTCCACCTGCAGGAAATCACTTTCCTCCTTACCATTCAAAGTTTCGGAATTCACGGCATAAGCCATCGCACGCATATTAAAGTCAGCAAGCACGGGGATGCCATTAACAGCCAAATCAATTCGAAATTTTCGAACTCCACTGCTTGCGCCAGGATTGAAACTTCCACTGACACGCCCGCCCCCGGCCTCTATGCATTTTAATCCGCTTCGAACCTTGGAATTATCCATAACCTCGGTCATCGTGAAACCAGGATCATCTCCATCCCTGACTCCCTGACCGATGACCAGATTGATGTAACCATTGACTATGTTGACGGAACTGAATTCTTCTTCTCGTAAAATACAATTGTTCGCAGACAGGACCAGTCCACGCACGCTGACACCTGCAACGGAAGGATAATCCCCGCTGGGAAGTCTGATCACCCCCTGGAAGCTGATGCCTTTGTGGGTTCCCCCCGCAGCCAGTGTGGATTGACCGACAAAACAGACTGCAATGGCACACCAATGAATGAATTTATTCATAGAACGCCCCTTCAATGACAACATTATTTGTCAGTACCTTTTGCTCGGAAATTTCGCCAAAGGCTCCGCGAACAATGACGCCACTGGCGGTCGTCACCACTTCGGAAGCCACAAAATCCGGCTCGACTCTTTGAGCATCCACAACTGAGTTTTTATTCAAGTCGATGATCGAAGCCTCGATTCCGCAGCCGACAAGAAAAGCTGCGGCGACCATCGCGGTAATACGTCTAAAGAAATCGGCCCTGCTGCAAACGTCCATAAGCCACCTCACATAAATGTATCGGAAAGGTATAAGTGGCAGCTAAGGCCTCAGCGCCAAAAAGCGCTCCCATGGCGCGTCTAGGGGGAGCGAAGGCCACTTTAGAACTCGTGCGCTCCCAATTCCCCACCGCTGGGAGCGGCATCAGAGGCCGATTCCAACAAAATAATGACATCGCCATAGGGCTTATCTATAAAAGATGTAATGTCGCCTCATTTGATTTTAAAAAGAATTATTAAAGAGAAACAGTCCCACAATCCTCGTGTGTCGCTGCGACGAATCGCTGCAAGGATGGGGATCTCTTCCGGACGGCTGTCTGAGATTCTCAGTGAGAAGCGCCCTCTCACAGCCTATTACGCCGACAAGTTTTGTGCCGCACTGAATCTTCCAGATTCAGATATCAGTGCACTGAAAAGATCCCTGGCGGCACCGAAGGACAAACAAACCTTTGGGCCGGTTTTAGAAGAGCACGTTGTTGAAAAGCTCGCTGACTGGAAACCCTACGCCCTACTAAGCTTCTTCCAAACAACGATTTACGCTTCCCTTCGCCATCGACACCACACTCGCGAATCCCAAATTCAGGAGATATCAAAGCGCCTTAACATACCAACACAGGAACTGACCGTGTTGCTCGATGCCATGACTCAGACCGGACTGATCGAGTGGGATAACAACGCTTGGCGCCCGACTCATAATGAGGCCACGACCGGTTACGACATTCCCAGCCACGCACGAATGCAGGGCCTTATTGCCGACTTGCATCTGGCTCAAGAAAAAATCAAGAACATCAGTGTCCATGAACGGGATTTCAGTTCCATGACACTGACCATGGATCCCAAAGATATTCACAAAGCAAAAAAGCTGATCCGTGATTTCCGCAGGAACTTTGTGCGCGTCATGGAAAAGGGTTCTAAAAAAAGCGTTCATCAGATCAGCATCCAGTTCTTTCCCATTGTCAGCTCAGATACACCGTCAAAGGAGTCTCTATGAAAAGCCTGATTTTTATTTTATTGGCCTTTTCCAGCCAGTCCCTGGCCCTCGATTCCCGTCCACAAGGCTATGAAAGAGGCAATGGTGGATTTTTGATGACCTGCTCAAACCAGAGCTTTTTGGGAGCGGGCGTTTTCTCGGTGGATCATATCGAAGCCACCTATCTGCATGCATTGCCTGCCGCCGAATCTCTGAAGCTTTTGCGGGATGAAGTCGAAGTGGTTCGGTATATCCTGAACAAGCTGCACACCGTAAATCCAACCCGGGCGGAACTTTACACGCAATGGCTTCAGGAACTTTTGAGTTCCCGGGAGTTTGTAAAGAACTTTACCTTCATTCCCCTGCCCGACAGCAGCACCACGATGATTCCCGAGTACTGCAAACAGGAGCAGGCAGCCATCTTCATCACCACACCTGGGAAACCCAAACTGCGTTTCCTGTTCAATCAAAACCTGTGGGAACAAGCCTCCACCCTGGACCGAGCTTACCTGCTGCTGCACGAGCTGATCTACCGCGAAGCCCTGCTTGATGAAAACAACCACACCAATTCTGTCGCCGCGAGATACTTGAATGCCTGGCTTTTTCATTCAGTGGAAGACCTAAACCAACAGGATCTGCTGGAGCTGCTGCGTTCGCTGCATTTTTCGCGCGGCGACTATAATGGTGTGACGTTAAGACTTTTTGTGCGAACACCCTCGGGAAACCTCACTGGTGTTCGCCTGGCACCGATCATTTACTTCCCGGGTTCCAATAATATCCGCGTGGCTCCGCTGGCTGATTCCTTTACCGTTCGCATTGGCGAAGACATCTTCCACAGAGTCTGCAACGAAAGTTTTATAAACGAGAAGTTTCCAAGCTTTGTGGAGTTTTACCCTTCCGGAAAAATCAAAAAAATGGTGTTTCAGGCGACAGACGGAAACGTCCCCTACAGCTACACCCCGGGATATCTCAAGACCCAATGCTCTTTCAAAGGAAAGAACAAACTTGAATTTAATGAAAACGGGGAAATGACAAGTGCATCTTCGGTCCCTGAAACTCTGAGTGATGCTTATCTGGCGGACGTGGACTAGGAAACCTAAAAAAAATGGCAGACATCCTTTCAATGCCTGCCATTTTATCAATTATTTTCTTTATTTTTAGAATGTTTCGCAGCGGATGGAACCCACACAGTAGGATGGGTGCACCTGATCGCCACACTGTTTACGAGTATTGTATTCAGCCTCTATCAATGATTTCCCCTCCCCTTTGAAAGTTTTGCTGTACCCAGTATCGGTCAACACACAAACAGCACCTGCAATCGGACGATCCTGACGTGGATCAGAGCACTTCACCGCCCCTTGGCAGTAGCTGGAATGCACCGCTTTACCACAGGCTTCGCGAGCCGCCGCTTCCGCCTCAAGTTTTATGCGGCCTTTACCCAAAAAGACTTTGCTGTATCCGGTGTCGGTCACCATACAGGCCACCTCCGCGGCGACTGGCGGGTAAGGTTCCGGTCTTTGATTGTATTCCAGATTGGAAACGCGCTGGTTGATCTGACTGATGATGCCTTCCAGCTGATTCACACGGGTTTCAAGAATGCGGATGCGTTCCAAAGAACGTTCCTGACCTCGCTCTTGTGCGCCCGCGTTGTTGGCAAAAAGAAAACAGGCAGCTGACAGACCCAATACCAAAGAATTTCTAATAAGTGACATCATAAAGACCCCCAGGTGTTTTACCTCTTCGCCCCATCGAAGAAGGTGAAAACAACTAGAGCAAGATCAAGGCCAAA
Source organism: Bdellovibrio bacteriovorus (assembly GCF_048286975.1). Lineage (GTDB taxonomy): Bacteria > Bdellovibrionota > Bdellovibrionia > Bdellovibrionales > Bdellovibrionaceae > Bdellovibrio > Bdellovibrio bacteriovorus_H. The sequence continues at coordinate 383,203 of NZ_JBLVRT010000002.1, forward strand.
GAATTTGGTGTCAGAGTGACCCTAAGGGAAGAGCCAAGTGGTTACATCGACAGGAGATCCCCACATGCGGAAGACACTGTCGTTGGCAGTTCCCCCGTAGCGATTGCTACCCCAGCACTTCAGGGCCTGGCTTGAAGTTACCCCACACATGCTTACACCTGGAGCCCCCAAAGAGACATAAGGCTCTGTATCTGAAATCAATTGAGGAGTTGTTGCAGAAACATTGTTGTTACCCAACGTGCCCGTCAACACACCGTACGGACTGTTGGTGCCCCAACACATTACACGACTATCAGTGGTCCGAATGGCACAGCCGGCATTGCTGCCTGCCTTTACAGAGTCAAACTTGGTTCCGGAAGCCACAAGCTGGGGCGCCGTATAGTTTGTCGTATTGCCAAGACCCAATCTGTAATAGTCACCTTTACCCCAGCAGTAAAGATCCTTGGCTTCGCTGATGGCGCAAACAGAGTCACCGCCCCCCAGTGAAACATCAATAAACTTTGTTCCACCCATAACGACTTGTGGCAGATTGTAGCTGTAAGTACCCGTCCCGACTCCCACAGCACCATAGAAGTTGTAACCCCAACATTTCAAGACACCGGTTGTGGTGATCCCACAGGTGTTCCAGCCCGCCAAAGCCACTTTACTATATGATACACCGGTATCCACTTCCACCGGAGTCGAATAGTCTGACACAGCCGTTCCGACACCTATTGCACCGTTGGAATTTGAACCCCAGCACTTTAAAGTATCGCCCGTGGTGATCCCACAAGAATGAGTCGTGCCCACAGCAATGCTTTTGTATGTGACCGTGCCGTCGATCTTAACCGGTCGCAAGAAACCGGCACCGCTGCTGTTGACTCTGCCCCAGCAATAAATAAATCCATTATCGCGCAGTCCACAACTATACTGGCCCGAAGAAGACACCTCGGTATAAACCCGCCCGCGATCAATCACCACCGGGGACGTGCGCAGGATCTCGGTGCCATCACCGATTGAATACGCCGTACTGTATCCATCCCAACCGCCCCAACACTTCACCAGTCCTAATGAAGTGATCCCACAGGTCGCGGCAGGTCCCGTGGCCATTTTTGAATAGCTTTCACCCAAGTCAGAAAGGTTCGGCACCAGACGAATGTGATTGGCAGGGTCCGCCATGAAACCACGATTTATGTCCCCCCAGCATTTCAATCGTCCAGCCGAGGTCACTCCGCAAGTGGCATTGAATCCCGCGCTGACGGTGGTGAAGACGTCTCCACCCACAACCAGTGCAGGAACATTCGAGGAGTTATTGGTGACGTAGACACCATTCCCCAGCCCCCCCAGAGTATTCCAGTTATAAGTGTTATACCCCCAGCAACGCAGGCCACCACCCGTCATTTTTCCACAGGCGTGCATAGTTCCCATCGAGAGGTCGTCGTACTCATACCCGCCAGCGACCACGGTCGGCACCAGTCTTTCTGTCGTGCTTCCATCCCCCAATTGCCCATTGCTGTTATAGCCCCAGCAATAGATTAACTTGTCATCTTTCAGCGCACAGGTGCTTCGATTCGCGTAAGTTTTGACTTGGGTTCGCACCTTCACAAACCCCGTCCCAATCAGGACAGGCAGTGTCCGGTTCGTTTTCGTGCCATCACCCAACTCGCCCGCAGCGTTGATTCCCCAGCAGTACAACTCTTTGAGGGCATTAATTGCACAGGCATAACTGCTTCCGGCTGAAACTTCGGTAAAGTCAGAAGCCTGATCCAAGGTCAATCCCGGAACTGTGCGCTGGGGCCCCGTGGTTCCAATTCCCTGCTGACCGATACTATTATTACCCCAGCAGTAGACGTCGCCACTTTTGATTCCGCAGGTCATGTCATCGCCCGCTGACACAGAGGAAAAGCCACTACCAACAACAAAAGGAGTCGAGCGATGGGCCCAAAGACCATCCCCCAATTGGGAATAGGTATTGTATCCCCAGCACTTGACCTCGCCGGCCGAAGTCAAACCACAAGCATGTCGATTGCCGACAGAGACATCAACATACGTCGTTGCCGCATCAACACTGACAGGAAAATCACGGTCTTCTAGTGTACCGTCTCCCACCTGACCATAGGTGTTTGCTCCCCAGCATTTCAGTTTCCCAGAGGAGGTCACCACGCAGCGGTTTTCATTGCTGATTGCAACCTTCACCGCCGTATCCCGGGTGGTGTTATCCACGTCCTGGATCAACACACGGCTTTGATAGACATTCGAGAATCTGGCCGCCGGAGTATTTGCATAGTACAAATTCAACTGTGTGTATTTGTTCAGGCTGGATGAGTTATTGGCAAGAACCTGAAATGGCATCTCAACGCTGGTGGCACCTGCAGGGATGCGCACAGATCCCGAAAGAGGAATATCGTGATCCACTCCGGACACAGCCGTTCCTAAAGTACGATAGAACACATCGATATCGTACGGCTTGGTCACACTGAGGTTGAAAGTGATACTTTTTGCCGAAGCATCTGTCTCGCTAATGACCTGCTCTTTCTGACTTAACGAAATCGTCACGGCCGTATTGTCATAATAGAATTCAGCCGTCGGCGACACCGCCGTATTGGCATTACCCGCCAAATCCTGCACCATCGAGGCTTTTAAGAATATGGTTTTCACGCCCGTCGAAGGCGCCCCCGATGGAGTGAAATTCATCGTGTAAATCGCACCACTTCCTGCCAAAGACGACAAAGATCCCCCCGTGGCAGTAAAGTCGCCTATGGCGACGCCGGTCACGGGCTCACTGAATGTCACTGTCAAAGGTATTGGAGAATCAAAATTATAGTAACCCGCATCCGCCACTATCACCGCCGTCGGAGGTGTGATGTCATAGTTACTGGCCAGAGTATTTGCAGCCTGCGACAGATTTCCAGCAGCATCCAGGGCCGCATTTTCAGGAAGCGCAACACTGAACGGCCCTTCGCCGGAAGGGGTTACCGTCAGTGTGTAAGTGCTTCCACTGCCCGTCAGTGTCGCGGTGGCATTGACCAAAACAAAATCCGCCAGAGCCACGCCGGTCACATTTTCACTGAACGTCGCCGAGACTGTGACGGGGCTGATTTTGGTGTAACTGCCGACACCGGCCAGCACCACCGTGGGGCGAATGTTGTCGAACTGAACTGAAAGTGATGAGGCCGTGTTGTCTTTGCCTGCGCCATCAGTAAAGCTTCCCGCGGCGACAGACACGGTCACCACTCCCTGGGCCGTGGGTGTCACTTCGGCAGTCCAGTGCGTGCCATCCACGCTGCTAAAGTTACTGAGTGTTCCGTTGCTCACAGCAACGTCTGTCGCGGCGAATCCCGCTACGGCTTCACTTGCCGCGAATTGCACGACGAATGGAGAAACTCCCGTCGCCGTCCCCTGAAGAGATGTGATAGTCATGGTTGGAGCAAACAAATCATAATACCAAGTCAGCGTGTTGGAAGCCGCATTCGGATTGCCAGCCACGTCAGTCACAGCTGCTGCTGGCAACTGGACTGTGACTTCACCTTCAGCCGCCGCCGTGACTGTGAAGGTACGACTTGTGCCACTGCCAGCAAATGCGCTGATGGTTCCGTTCGTCACAATGAACGAGCTTTGTGACAACCCCGTCATCACTTCGCTGGAGCTCAAAGTCACAACCACACTGGCTTGGGTCGTGGGACTGACTTCGGTCTTTGCCAATGTCACCGTCGGGCCCGTCACATCATACACCCGATAAAGAGTGTTTGAAGCCAGGGAAGGATTGGACGAACCATCCACCGCGGCACTGTCATTCACCTGAACAGAAAATGTTCCCGGCACAATCGCCGTCAAAGTGAAACTGTAACTGTCTCCGCTGCCAGCAAAACCCGATACAGTGGCGTTGGTCAGGTTCAGATCCGAAGCATCAAAACCACTCACGGAAGAACTGAATGACGCCGTCACAGTGATAGCCCCCGGGTTCACCGCCGAGGCCGCCAAACTGCTCAAGACCACCGTAGGGCGGTTGCTATTAAAGGCCACTGTAATTATGTTGGAAGCTAAATTCAAATTCCCAGCCAGATCGGATCGCAGGTCCGCTTGATAAAGCAAACCCACCGTGGTGTTCGAGGAATCGGGAACAACCTCCACCGTATAAACCCGGCCGCTGCCTGTCAGATTTGAAACGGTTCCATTACTTATCAGGAAATCACTCAAGGACGGTGCTTCGGCCATGTCTTCGTCAAAGACCACCTCCACCAACAGCGGTGATACATTCGTTGGATTCGCCCCCAAATACCCCAGCGTCACCTGTGGACGGGTTCTGTCACTGAAATAAGACAGACTGTTTGAGGCCTCATTCAGGACTTCGGAAAAACGCCCCTCGGCTTGGCCTTTCGGCAACACAATCGTCACATCCCCATCAGCCGTGGGCGCAACAACCAAAGTCCAGGTCTTCGCATCAACCTGCACCAAACTTGAAACAGTTCCGTTCGTCACATCAAAGTCAGCAAGTTCCAGCCCCAGAAGCTCTTCGGACAATTGCGCTGAAATTTCCCAAGAAGAGACGTTGGATCGCCCCAGTACCTGGGACGTCAGAACAACTTGAGGAGGTGTCTGGGAAATCAGAGATGCCAGCTTGCTTTTAAGCTCGGCAGAAATGGTACAGCCCGAAAACAACAGCGCCAAAACCGCAAACAAGGCTGCGGACCGCAAGCGCATCAATAGACTGTAGACGTGCCGAATTTTTATCATCATTCTCTTTACGGATGGCCCTAAGCCTCCCTAAAGATCATTCACGAAAAAGCGAGCTTTTCTGTTCCGAAAAAACGGCGAATTCTCAAAACGAGAACAGAGCACACCTCCACTTCCAGAGGTGCGCTCCAAAAAGAAACTAACGGGACAAACGGGAATTCAAGAACTCGATCAAGCACTGAACCGGCTGCCCACTGCCGCCGCTGGCAAGCAAAGCTCCTTGAGCCTTGTCTGTCCAAGCGTACACATCCAAGTGCGCCCATTTTTTTCCGCGCACGAACTTTTGCAGGAACAATGCCGCCGTGATAGCTCCACCGAAACCGCCGCCCGAGTTTTTACAGTCCGCAAATGGTGAAGACAGGTCACCCCAGTACTTTTCAAACAAAGGCATACGCCAATTCAGATCACCGGAACGCTGACCGGCTTTGGTCAAAGCCGCTGCCAGTTCATCATCGTTCGAGAACAGACCCGCGATTTCAGCCCCCAGGCCCACCTTGATAGCGCCCGTCAGGGTCGCAACGTCAATCACCAGTTCCGCTTCTTCTGTGCCTTTTTGAGTGCAGGCCACATCCAAAACATCCGCCAAAACCAAACGGCCTTCGGCATCGGTGTTGTCGATTTCAACTTTCATCCCACTGCGGGCCGTGATGACATCACCCGGACGGAAGGATTTTCCATCCACCGCATTTTCAGCCAAGGCCAGATAGAAATCCAAAGGCCCCGGATAGTTGCTTTCCGCAGCCCACTGAGCCAGGGCGATCACACTGGCCGCGCCACCCATGTCTTTTTTCATCAGACGCATCGCTGAGCTTGGTTTGATATCCAAGCCACCGGTGTCAAAAGTGATCCCTTTGCCGACAATAGCCACCGGCTTCAAAGAAGACTTCTTCGCCGGACGGTATTTAAGATGAACCATGCAAGGACCGTTTTCAGCTCCCTGCCCTACGGCCACATGCAGACCCATTTTTTCGGAAACCAGTTTTTTGGTGTCCCAAACAGTGACTTTGGTGTTTTTCGGGAAACCCAGGCGTTTGGTTGCCATTTCCGCGAAAGATTTCGGATTCAGATCATTCGGTGGCAAGTTCACCATGTGACGGGCCACGTTAACCGCGCGAGCGCGCAACATCGCATCTTTCACAACCGCTTTATCCCAGGAACCCAGGGATTTTCTCAAAGCTACTTTCGGCAGGTCGGTCAGCTGCTTGCCGTCAACAAACTGACGGAAGTTGTAAACCGCCACATCCAAACCCACCAAAGCGCCCAGATCCTGAGCCCCTTCAGTGCCATGGAATTCCATTTGAACACCTTTCAGATGGTGCGCCTTCAACTGACTTACCAAAGTTCCGAACTGATCGCGGGCCCAGGAATAAGACGCTTCATCGATCAAACCGTCATGGCCGACACTCGCTTTTTTACGCGGGCGCAGAATCCAAACCGGGCCCTTGCTTCCTGCGAAATAAACAACCTCACGGTCGTTCTGCTTCAAAGTCTTCGCCTGCCAAGCCAAGCCATGCTCTTCAATCAAAGAGGCAAACTTTGCAGAGTCATCCACTCCCAGGAAATAGACAAAGCCTGTCATTTCATTTTTTACTTTAAGTTCTTTGCCGAAGTCGAAAGTTTCAATCCAGGAATGGAATTGAAGCTTCCCCGCCGCCTTTGCTGCTGGAGTCGCTTTTTTAGCCACTTTAAATCCTCACTTTTAGTTTGTGATTAGGGTGATATTCCGTAGAATCATAATATGACGTGGACAGAGACCACAAACCTAAAATTTTGCTTACTCAATGCAGAGAACCTGTTTTTGATGTTTGATGGAATCCCGTCCAAGGATGCTCTGAACCTGAAAGAAGCTCACTGGCAGCGCCTGTCCACCTCAGTCTATGAAAACAAGCCTCTGAAAAAGACTCAAGACATCGCCAAAGCCCTTAAAGAGATCAACGCCGACATCATCATGCTGTGCGAAGTGGGCGGGCTTGAGTCACTGAATAACTTCAACCTTCTCTTTATGGATGAGGCCTATTCCCCTTGTCTGATTGAGGGAAACTCAGAACGCAATATCGACGTGGGCTTTTTGATCCGCAAAGGGCTGCCGTTCTATTTTGACCTTCAATCCAACAAACACCGCCTGATCAATTACCTGTATCCGCACGAGCGCGACAGCCTGGCCCACGGTTATCCGGTCAAGGGCGGCAAGATCACCACCAGCCATAAATTTTCCCGGGATGTGGTGGAGTTAAAGCTTTTCAAAACGGACCGGGACAAACCCTTCATGATCATCCTGCTGACGCACTTAAAGTCCCGGCTGGATCCGGAACGCATCGATCCGAACGGTTTTGAACGCCGCCAGGCAGAATTGCGCACTTTGATTGAAATCTACCAGGAACTGGAAAAGACCCACCCGCAGGTGCCGGTCATGGTGGCGGGCGACTTTAATGGCAATGCGGGGCTCACCGGAACCGATGAAGAGTTTAAAGACATCTACAACCTGACTTCTCTGCGCGACGTGTTGGAAGTGGCGCAGCTAGAAATCGAGGAACGCGCGACCTTTTATCAAGTCCGCAATTCTTCGCGGGCCGACGGACGGCAAATTGACTTTGTCTTTATCCCACCTCTGCTGCATCCCTATCTGAAGCCGGCTTCAGCCCATGTGCATCGGTACAAAGATGAGTTCGGCATGGCTCACGACATTCCCCGCAATATGGATGCCAAGTTAAGCCTGCCTTCGGATCATTATCCTTTGGTGTTCGAAATTGAGAAGCTTCCTTTGAAATAAGAAGCCAACATATTGACGTTTTTCACGGTCAAATTTATTCTGAATGTCACTATGGCAATGCAAAAAACTTCAATCCCTGATTTCCAGATCACCGCGAAAGTCGTCTACGTACCGTCTGAGTCGCGTCCTGATGAAGGCTACCATTTCTTTGCCTATAAAATTGCCATCACCAACACAGGATCAACCCCTGCCCAACTGATGAGCCGTCACTGGGTCATCACCGATGCGTTGGGTAAAAAAGAAGAAGTCCGCGGCCCTGGTGTTGTCGGATTACAGCCTAAAATTCAACCTGGTCAGACCTTTGAATACGACAGCGCCTGCCCACTGACAACCTCCACCGGCAGCATGGTGGGACGCTATTTCTTCGTGGGAGAAAGTGGCGAAAGCTTCTCTGTGGAAGTTCCCGAGTTCTATCTGATTGCCCCTTTGGCACTGCATTAAATCCCTGCTGTTCCTAATTCGCTTTTGAACATTACATGGTCCAGTTTTCAGTTTTTGGCTGGAAATTGCGAAGAAACCCGTGCTAAACCCTCTGGCAATTCACGGGGGGGCGATGAATGACGTGGTTTAAAAATCTCAAAGAGCTTCTGGGCCTTGAAAAACCCGATATGTGCCTGTGCATGGTCGTCTCTGAACAAGAAGGTGCTGAGATCTGGGTTGAAGGTCAAAGAACCAACTATTTCACTCCCAAACTGGTCGCGATCAAAAAAGATCATCCGGTGAAAATCACCGTGAAAATGATTGGCCATGAACCTCACACAGCCGTGGTGAAAAGCTCGCACAATCTGACCTATTACTATTGCAACCTGGAGCGCATCCCGCTTAGACTCGTCAGCAATGAAGTCTATAGATCTGCCCATCGTTAAAAAAACAGCCCGCCTGATTCTGCGCCCCCTGGAAGCCACTGACTATGAAAACTGGGTGCAGGCCTATTCCAGTATGCGTCCTCCGCAAAATGAATGGGATGAAACGAACTGGGACGAAAGTGAACTGACCCGCAAGAAATTCAAAGAACTTCTGATGTCTGAAAAAGATCAGCGCAACCGGGATCACTATTATTCTTTCGGCGTCTTCCTGAAAGACGACGGCCTGCTAATCGGCCAGGTCAGCCTGATGGATATTTCCCGCGCGGTTTTTCAGAACGCCTATGTCGGCTATCGTATCTTCAACAACTACTGGGGTTACGGTTTTGCTCAGGAAGCGACCCGTGGCTGCATCGACATCGCTTTTAAAAAATTGAAACTTCATCGCGTGGAAGCCGGTATCGCCCCGACGAACAAAAAATCCATCAAGGTCGCAAAGGCTTTGAAGATGCGCAAAGAAGGCTTAAGCAAACGCCGCCTGCTGGTTCATAAAAAATGGCAGGACATGGAAATCTGGGCCCTGACCAAAGAAGAACTCTAACGACACGGACTTATCTCAATTTGATATGTCAGCCCTTCATTGCTGATCTAAAATAGAGGAAGTGTTGCATTTGCCTCATATGATTTCCTCGAGATTCCGAGAGAGAGACATATGAGAACGTTTCTAAAAAAATCCATCCTTGTAGTTGCTTTCCCTCTGTTAACCTCTTGCGGGCTTGTTAATGCCGAGCTGTTCCTGCCAAAGACTCTGGATCTGGGCAGTTCAGAACCTCCAGCCCCGCTCCTGCCACCACCGCCACCACCAGCTGTCTTAAAACAGGACGCCTGGGGATATGGCGGGACGATCTTCGATGTTGCGATCAGCGGCAGTCACATTCTTGCGGGAACGTCGCGCGGAATCAGTATCTATGATGTCTCCAGTCCTTACAGCCCCGCGGAAGTAAATCTGCTGAAAAGCTATAAGGTCAACAAAGTCAGCCAGGTCGGAACCCAGCTTTTTGTATCTTACAACAACGGTATTCTGGAGCTCTATGATATCACCACAGCTTCGTCTCCGACTCTGCAGTCTTCTCTGACTTTGACCAACCCTTATCGCGCAGCCACTCAAGGCACCATCGCTTATATTCCCGATGGCACCAGCGGCCTTCGCGTTGTGGACTTTTCTGATCCTGACAATATGCAGTTGGTGACCACCGTCGACACCAACGGCACCGCCGTGTCGGCACAGATCGATGGCGGGTTCTTGTATCTGGCGGACAAAGGACAGGGGATTAAAATCTTCAATCTCGCGAGCCCGACCGCCCCGACTTTACTGGGAAGCTATGTCACTGGCGGCGATGCCATGGATATCAAAGTCAAAGGCAACTATGCTTACGTCGCCGTTCAGTGGAACAGCCTGGACATCATCGATATCTCCAACAAAGCCGCCCCTGCCCTGTCCTTGAGTTATATGGACTACTTCAACTACAACAGCGGCTATCAGCAGCTTGAAATCCGCGGCGATACTCTTATGGCCATGGATTACTACAATGGTCTGATTTCTTTTGATATCTCCAATCCCATCAACCCTGTGGTCACGGGTGGAGCCAGCACGTTCGCGACACTTTGGTGGGGACTTCCCTATGGCTTTATCTCCAACAGCACTCACCTTTTTGTGGCTTCTGAAACTTACGGACTCGGGGCCATTGATATTTCAAGTCCCGAGGCTCCGCACATTCCCTATACCTATCGAGTTTTGGAATCATGGACCAACTCTGTGGATGCCGGCGGCACTCGCGCCTTTATCTGCGAAAACAACTGGGGCCGTCTGACGGTTGTGGATATCAGCGACCCAAGCAAACCACTTTACCTTGGCGAGACCCCACAAGGCGTGTCCGCCTGCACCCGCGAAATCATCTATGACAACAACTATGTCTATGCCACCGTCGGCAACAACGGCATGAAGGTCATCAGCGTCAGCAACCCAGCCAGCCCCGCTGTCGTTGCCACGATCGACAGCGGCAGCAACGCACGCAAGCTGATGAAGTCCGGCAACTTTGTCTATGTCGTCTACAGCTCCTTCCTTTATATCTACAACGTCACGACGCCGACGGCGCCCACCTTGGCCGGCAGTTACGCCTACAGTGCCGAAGATGTCTTTGTTGAAGGCAACTATGCCTATCTGGCTGGGCCCGACACTCTTCGTATCGTGAACATATCAAACCCCGCCAGCCCGGCCCTGACAGGGACTTACAATTATCCCACAGGCACCCGCACAACTTACAGCGTAGTTAAAAACGGAAACTATGTTTTTGTGGGAGGCAATGAAAACATGGGTGTCATTGATGTTTCAAATCCTGCGACACCGACACTGGCCTATAAAAACTCCGGCTCTTACGTCCCGGAAAACATGGTGGTTCTTAATAACAAACTTTACACCTGTAATTACAACTTAGGTGCAAAGGTCTACGACATCACCACTCCCACTCTTCCAACCTTGCTAGAGGCCTATCATCTGGGGGGCTGCCTAGGAATTCAGGCCCGCGATGGCAACATCCTGATTGCTGACGAAACCATGGGGCTAAAAATTCTTAACGATGCTTCGAAGCCCTACATGAAGATCAACAAACCCAACACCATCATGAGTTTGTCGGCTTTGGAAACCTCTGCCACCAGAACCTATTTGTCCGACAGCTCTATGGGGCTTATTGTCCTGGACAACAGCACACCGGAGCAGCCGACCTATTTGACGCGCATTGAATTGAATGCGATTTCGGCACCACCGGCTGAGGACGGCACCACACTCTACGTTTCGGACCAGTTTCTGGTGAAAGCCTTTGATATGACCGATCCGAAAAATCCTGTGGTTCTGTCCCAGGCGGCCCGCATCGGCACGGGCTATCTGAACGACATTGTCAAAGTTGGCAATATTCTCTATGTCCGTGAATCCAACAGCAGCCTAAACCTGTATGATGCGACAAATCCGGCCAGCTTAACCGCTCTGACCTCGCACCCCGTGGCCAATATTCGCCACATCACGCACTCCGGAAACCTGCTCCTGGCTGCCAGCCAGGCTGATGGACTGCGCGTGATCAGCCTCAGTACACCAACCAACCCGACGGTGATTGGAACCTATAACTCTCCAGGCACAGCAGTTCATTCTGTTGTCGACGGAAACATGGTCTATGTGGCGGACTCGGGCTCGGGCTTGCAGATCGTCAGCATCGCCGACCCCAACAATCCAGTCGCTGTCGGCAACTACAACACGCCGGGCACAGCCCAGATGGTGGCAAAGAAAGGCAACTATGTCTTTGTTTCCGATGCGGGTCATGTCGAAGTCGTTGATGTCACCAACCCCGCGGCTCCGACCCTGAAGCGCACGATCAACAAAAGTGAATTCGGCGGATGGAACGCCAAGGGCGTAAGTGTTCAGGGAGACCGACTCTACATCCAACTTTACAACGGGTATGAAGTGTTCGACATCTCTGACATGGACAACATACATCAGTAGCTCAAGCCCAGTCCTCTCAACGTCCTCGAGCTACTTCACCTTCATCAAATAAGCGGCGACGGCCTGAAAAGCAGGCAACGTCACCGCATCGTTGGCTGAATTCGCCGCTATCGGATGAGAACCAAACCGGGCAATCACCATCTGAGCTTTGGGATCCACATACAAGGCCTGCCCGTGGACTCCCCTGGCCATAAAAGCCCCATGTGAATTGTGTGTCACCCACCACATACTTCGATAAGACCAGCCTTGCAGATGATCATATCCGGCTTTTTTGAATTTTTCCGGATCGCCGCCCACCTGCACACTTGCAACGACTTTTTCCGGGATCACTTGTCTGCCACCCACACGCCCGCGATTTCGCATAAGCTCGCCAAATCTTGCCAGATCCCTCAAAGCCAGATTTAAACCTCCGCCTGCAAACGGAGTTCCGATCGAGTCCACCGTCATATAGGCATCCTGCTCGACCCCAAGCGGTCTCCAGATTTTTTCTGAAATCAGTTCAGCCACATTTTTCCCACTGGCTCTGGCCAGCACCCAACCCAGTGCATCCGTATTGGCGGTCTTGTAGTGAAATTCCGTCCCCGTGACACCTTCGGGACGAATGGTCTGCAGGAATTCAAAATAACTTCGAGGCCCCTTGTAATCCGGCGCCTTGGGTAAGGGGTTGCCCGCCTTGGCATGCTGCCAGACTTCAGCCTTCGGATCAGCATAGTCTTCACTGAAGCGAATCGCCGTCGTCATATCCATCAGATCCCGGACTTTGGCATCCTTAAAGCCGGATTGCTGAAGCTCTGGCACGTAGGCTACCACAGGCTTTTCACTGTCCAACGTCCCCTCAGCCACCAGAATCTCTGCAACCGTACCGACAAAAGATTTCGTCATCGACATCGCCGCATGCTGTCCTTCCCGATTGAGGCTGCCCAGATATTTTTCGTAGACAATCTTTCCTTTGTGCAGAATCAAAATCCCATCGGTGTAGTTTTCCAGCAGACTTTGTTCCCAGGACATTTCCGCAGCCTGGCCAGCGGGCTTAAAAATCAGCCTATCTATGTCACGACGAGGACTCACAGGCATACCAAGCGCAGGTCCCGTCCCTCGAGAAACACCGATCGTCGGCATTAACTGGCGAAAGTGGGACACACTCCAACGCACCTGAGGAAAGTTAAAAAAGGAACCGTCGTCAAACCTGACGATGCGATCCGGGGGAGGCGGAGATCCCACCATCCACTTCATTTTGATCGGATCACTTTCCACAGCATCAGGGAACTTCGCTGCAGGCTCTTTGGAAAAAGCCGACACCGAAAAAATCAAACTCAAGAACGCAATCCAAGTAAGCGCCACAAGCCACCTCCCCCACCACATTCAGTAAACCTGCGATAAAAAAGAAGATAAAGCTTTGCCGCGTGATCGGTTAAATAACAGGATCGCTGCAGACACACCTTTTCGGGGCGTCGACAAAGTACAAGGTCTGACGCCCTTCTTTTATATAGAAAGCCCCTACCTGTCCCATCGGCAAGTTCCGCAGCAGCTCATCCCAACGGGATGGCGTCCGCGAGGACTGTTCGCAGCCGAGGGGGCAGGTAGGGGCTTTCTATTTAAAAGAAGGAGCTAAGGGCTTCGTAAGAATGTCTTCCAGCCGCCATCTGAGGTGCGCTGATAAACATATCGTTCGTGCAGACGGCCGTTCAGGCCGAACCAGAATTCGATTTCGGTGGGGATGACTCTCCACCCGCCCCAGTGCGGGGGACGCGGGACAACTTGGCCGTCGAATTGTTTTTCGTATTCCTGCACCCGACGGGACAACCACTCGATGTCCGGGATTTCTTCACTTTGGTGACTGGCCCAGGCGCCAATTTGGCTTAGGCGAGCGCGTGTCGCAAAGTACGCGTCACTTTCAGCTGCAGAGATTTTTTCAGCTTTGCCGGTAATGCGGATTTGTTGCCAGATCGCAGGCCAGTGAAAATTCAGACAGACAACGGGATTTGTCTCGATGTCTTTGCCTTTATGAGAGTTGTAGTTCCCATAAAAAACAAAGCCCCCCTGGCTCACCTCTTTAAGATAGACGATGCGCACGGAGGGCACACCCTTTTCATCCACGGTCGCCACCGACATGGCGTTGGCTTCCGGGATCTGCTTTGTGACCGCCTCATTCATCAGGCGGTCAAAATGCTCAAAAGGGTCTTTGTTAATGTCGAACATTAATTACTTTTTCTTTTTAGTGTCTTGTTTAACGATATCGATCAACTCAACGTCGAACACAAGAACAGAGTTTGGCGGAATGCCAGGACGACCGGATGGACCGTAAGCCAGCTCAGGTGGAATGAAAAGCTTGGCTTTGCCGCCAACTTTCATCAACTGAAGAGCTTCTGTCCAACCTGGGATCACGCCACCAACTGGGAATTCAGCCGGTTGACCACGATCGTAGGAAGAGTCGAACTGTTCACCGTTAGTCAAAGTACCTTTGTAGTGAACTTTAACAACGTCTTCTTTTTTCGGAGAAGCGCCAGTGCCTTCTTTTTCAACGATGTACTGCAAACCAGAAGCAGTTGTTTTCACGCCCGCTGCAGATTTGTTTTTATCCAGGAAGTCTTTACCAGCTTTAGCATTGCCTTCAGCTTGTTCCTGTTGTTTTTTCATCGCCATTTCTTGAAGTTTCATCATAGCAGCTTGCATGTCTTCTTTAGACATTTCGTTTTTACCTGCTGCTGCATCTTTCAAAGCCATCGCCAATGCATCTGCATCGAAGTCGATGTTTTGTTGTTTCAAGTTACCACCGATTTGTTGACCGATAGCATAGCTCGCTTTTTTCATATCAGTGTCGAGCTTAACTTTCTTTTGGCAAGCTGTTGTGAAGGCCATAGCCGCAACAACCAGACCACCAAGGACCAATTTATTCATGCTGTCTCCTCTTAAGGGGTTTTGTTTTAAATACTAAAGGCTTTATCTTGCGCTCGTTTCTATTATTTTCAAATAGATAACGCGCAGTGAAATGAGGCTAAGTTCAGCGCAAGCTGTGGACGAACTTTTCAGCCTCAATGCGGGTTCCCTTGAACAGAACCGTCACATGGCGACGATCCAAAGATCCCAGATACATTGGGTCGTAGTAATATTGCAGCAGTTTTTCTATCCACACTTTATTGGCAGAAAGCTCAGCATGACTCAGGTAATCCAATTCGGCCTTTTCAAGATCAGCCATGACTTCCTGAGTTCTCAGCCCCCCCAGCTTACGATGAATCGCCTGCAAAGACTGGCGATACCGGGCAAAGAGCTGCAACGCCTGCCCGCGCAGGATGTCGTTTTCTTCGGCACAGCGAGGCACCGCCGCCAGACTCTGTCCAATTGAAGAGTTCAAAATATAATCTTCAAAGACGTTATCAACCCGCACCGTCAAAGGTTCATCAATCCAGATCACCGGTGAAGAGCGCAAACGAATAAAGAACGTAGCCGGCTGAGAAATTCGCCCGATCAGGCGACTTTCATCCTCCACCAGCGGTTTGATTTTTCCACTAATTTTGTCCTCAAGAAGCAGGATCTCCCGGGCCAGAGCGTTTTCATAGTCCACTTGAGTGGGCTGCGGAACCTCCCAATTGCCAAAGGCCGAACCCCGGTGACGAGCCAGAGCTTCAAGATCAATCACCGGGTAATCCTTCAAACTGCGCAGAAAATGAGTCTTCCCGCTCCCTGTGGGACCCGAAACGGAGATCAGTTCCTGGCGCACCGAAAACTCTTCGATTTGTTTGATCAGATAGGTCCGGGCCGCCTTGTATCCACCGACCAGAAGCGGACGCTCAATGCCGGCCTCTTTCAGCCAGGACTGAGAAATACGTGAACGCTGCCCACCCCTGAAACAATAAAAAACCGCGTCGGGATTTGCGACGACAAAATCCCTCCAGGCCTTCACACGCTGCTCTTTCACGACACCTGAAACCAGTTCATGCCCCAGCTTTACCGCAGCTTCATTGCCCTGACTTTTGTAAACTGTCCCGACCCGGGCCCGCTCTTCATCATTCATAATTGGCAGGTTCACCGCCCCGGGAATCGAACCCTGGTGAAACTCCACAGGAGCACGCACATCCATCAAAGGAATGTTGTTCTGGAACAGTCGTTTTAATTCATCGGGCTTGATATTTTTAAGGCTCAAAGATCACCGCTTTATCCTGGCGAGGCAAAACCTCTCCAATGATTTCAGCAGATTTGAATTTTGCG
The DNA here is from genome assembly GCF_048286975.1 of Bdellovibrio bacteriovorus. Lineage (GTDB taxonomy): Bacteria > Bdellovibrionota > Bdellovibrionia > Bdellovibrionales > Bdellovibrionaceae > Bdellovibrio > Bdellovibrio bacteriovorus_H. Next base: position 399,245 of record NZ_JBLVRT010000002.1, read on the forward strand.
CGCAAGGCTTGAACCATGTCGCCACTGACCTCGCGGGAAACAGACAACAAAAGTCCACCGCTGGTCTGCGGATCATGCAGCAAATGCTGCTGCAATGTCTCAAGACCCGCCACAGAAATGGCTTCTTTCGTGTATTCGGCATTCGAACGATGCGCCTTGGTCAAAAAACCTTTTTCCAGGAAGGACAAGGCCTTGGCAAAGCGCGGGATTTTACCAAAAGAAATGCGCAAACTGACCTGACTGGCATTGGCCAGTTGCATGCCATGACCGGACAAACCAAAGCCCGTGATATCCGTGGCCGCATGAACTTCGGCTTTTAAAACCGGAGTCATATAGTCCACAGCATTGTTCACGGTAGCCATGCTTTGCAGAGCTTCCATGATATCTGTTTCCTGAACTTCCTGACGTTTCAGTCCCGCCGTCAAAGTGCCCGTCCCCAGAGGCTTTGTCAGGATCAAATGATCCCCGACTCTGGCTCCGGCATTGGTCCACACCTGTTGCGGGTTTACGAAACCTGTCACTGACAGACCGAACTTCAAGGTGTCATCATCAATCGAATGCCCGCCCACGAAGTTGGCGTCGGCCTCGGCGATTTTGTCGCTGGCCCCTTGCATAACATCAACGATCACTTCCTTGGGCAAAGTGGCCAAAGGAAACGCCAAAATACCCATGGCGGTTTTTGGCTTGCCACCCATGGCATAGACATCGCTCAGCGCATTGGCTGCGGCGATTTCGCCAAACAATTTGGGTGTGTCGACAATGGGAGTAAAAAAATCAAGAGTTTGCACGAGGGCGATCTCGTCGTTGACCTTGTAAATCGCCGCATCGTCAAAAAGGCCGCCATCCACCATCAAGGCCGGATGAGCTGCCGGAAATTTCACCTGCCTCAGTATGTCGCGTAGTTCAGAGGCAGCCACTTTCGCAGCACATCCCCCTTTTTGCACCGTCTGAGTCAGGGAAATTTTTGTGGAAGTCATGAGTTGTGCGTTTCTTTTTTCTCTTCAGTTTGTGGCTGCTGCTCATTCACCGGTCTTTGCGGATTCTGAGTGATCTGCTGTTTAGCTTCCTTTTCGTCAGCCGCAGGATCTTCATTCAAACCCTTCTTGAAGCCACGGATGGATTCACCCAAAGAACGTCCCAAATTGGGAAGTTTGCTTGGTCCAAAAAGAAGCAAAGCGATACCACCGATAAGCAGGATTTCTGTCCAACCCAAATTCATAAGGTCTCCTCGTTAGAACACCGAAACCCTAGCATAAGGCCTATTGCGCGGCAACAAAAGGAGGTGCATTATATTGAGAAAGGGGAAATACGATGCTGAGTTTCATCATGCTGCTGGCCCTGGCTGGTAATGCACAGGCCCAGAACCCACCTAAAGCCAAGAAAATGAACACTTCCATCTATGAGCAGGAAGCGGAAGAGGAAAAATCAGAGAGTTTTTCCGCCAAAGTCCGCGTTGTTCGAGAGATTTCCGATGAGGTCGAGGTTTTCTTTGAAGGCGAGAAAGCCAAGGGGGCCTACACCCTGCCCCGCTCCCTGCCGCAATACGGCGCGCTGCTAAAGACTTTAGAGAAGTCCCGCAAACCCGGCGGCCCTCCAGTACAGATCACTGCGGATGGCGACAAACGCATCAAATCCGTCGAGGCCTCCGCCGCCCCGAAATCCACGGTGATCGTGCCTGACGACCCTAACAAGAAATGGGACTTCGGTAAAATTCCAGATTGATCCTAAGCCCGGGAAGTGAGATTTTCACTTCCTCAATGAAAAACACTCGGGCACTTTGGTTCAATCAATCCTGGCTATACCTCAAGCGCATTCTGATCGTGAATGTCGCTTTCCTGATTATCGGTTCCATTTGGCGCTGGGCTTTCATGGCCACCTTCGGGGATTCCCGCGAACTGTCCCAACTGGCGCCCGCCGTTTTCAAAGCCTTTGTGCTGGGCTTTCGCTTTGACAGCACCGTCCTTTTTTACGTGAACGCCATTCCTTTGCTGATTCTGCTGTTCTTAAGCCTCTTCACTTTCTGGAAGGGGTTTGAGCCAGGTTTGAATCGCATCTATTCCCGCTTCGCGGCTTTCCTGGTTCCTTACTACACCGTGATGCTGTTTATCGTGATGTTTGTCACTGCGGTGGATTTTGGTTTTTACAGCTTCTATCAGGACCGCATCAACGTCCTGATTTTCGGGTACTTTGAAGATGACACCGTGGCCATCACCAAAACCATCTGGCGCAACTATCCGGCTGTGTGGATCTTCATGGGGCTGGGGCTTTTCACCTATCTTTTATGGAAGGGCCTTAAGATCAACTTCACTCAAGGTCGCGAGTGGCTTCCATGGCGCGCACAAAAAATCTCTTACCCGGTATTTGTGCTGTTCTTCTTTGTATTATTTGTCTTAAACGGCATCGGCGCCCGCGGTTCTTTGGCGCTATTCCCTTTGAGTGAAATGGACACCGGGATTTCCAAAAGCATCTTTGTGAATCATCTCAGCTTTAACGGTGTGCGCGCTTTCGGGCGTGCCATCGAACTGAAAGCCCAGCAGATTTCCCAGTGGGACAGCAATCTGCGCCACTATGGTTATGGCGGAAATTACCGTCAGGCCTTTGCCGATTTTTATCAGATCCCGGTGGACCAGGTTCCGGCCGACCCGTTGGATCTGATGAAGCGTCAGACGCCAAAAAACGCGTGGGCTGAAAAAAACCGCCCGCATGTGCTGTTGCTGGTGATGGAATCCATGGGGGCCTACTGGTTTAACTACAACAACCCGGAATTCAACCTGCTGGGTGACTTCAAAAAGCATCTGAACGAAGACACTTATCTGACGAATTTCCTTTCCAGCACCAACGCCACGATTGGATCTTTGAGCTGTCTTATGATTGGCTCACCGCAAAGACCTATTGGCGAGTTTTTGACGGAAAGTGATTACTTGCAGGTGCCGTTCCGCTCCAGCACCGCCAGAGTTTTCAAAAGTGCCGGTTACAAAGCCCGCTTCCTTTACGGCGGAAATCCCGGCTGGCGGGAAGTGAACAAGTTCGCAATCAAGCAGGGCTTTGACACGGTCGAAGGTGAAAGCGAAATGGCCGAGGCCCTTGGAGGCTTGAAAGAGCGCCACGACTGGGGCGTTTATGACGAAGAGCTGTTTGACTATGTCTATAAGACTTTGAGCGAAAGCACCCAGCCGCAGTTCCTGCTGACCATGACCACCACGAATCATCCGCCCTATCAGCTTCCGAACTCTTATCAGGTGCCGGATCTGAAAACTCCGGACGAGTTGAAATCCCGTCTGATTGGTGATGCGGCTTTGGCGGAAAAGCGTTTTAAAACCTATCGCTATTCTTCTGACCAACTGGCGAAGTTCATGACGAAACTTAAGAACTCGCCTTTGAAAGACAAGGTCATTGTGGCCATCACCGGGGATCACACCTTCTGGATTGTGAACTTCACGGAGCAAGAGCTTATGCAAAAAGGCTCGGTGCCTTTCTATCTGTACCTGCCTGAACCCATCCGCAAGAAACTGGACCCTGAATCCTTTGGCTCGCAGGCGGATATTGCGCCGACGCTTTACAACCTGGCGCTGTCGGAAGTTCCTTACTCGGCCCTGGGCCGCGATCTGTTTGATAAAAATGGCGACTTTGCGGTGAATGCTTTCAACCTGATTGCTGATCGCACGGGCGGTGTTTTGACAACCAGCAAACCCGAAAATGACATCTCTTTGGACTGGGAAGGCCACTATGAGCGCCTGGTCCGTGGTGAAAACACCGATCACAAAAAACAACTCGCCGTGAAATACAAATCCTTGATGAGTGTCCTGGATTACTATTTCATGAAGGAAAAGCAAGATCAGAAAGGGCCCGTGGATCATGCGGATTCTAGTCGTTGAAGATCAGATAAAAATGGCGAACTTTTTGAAAAAAGGCCTGAATGAGGTTGGCTATGCCGTGGACCTTGCCGAAAGCGGATCTGCCGCTGAATCTTACATGGCCCAAGGTGACTATGATCTGGTGATTCTGGATGTGATGCTGCCTGATCAAAGTGGCATCGATACCGCCCGCCACATCCGTCGTGACGGCTACGAAGGCCCCATCCTGATGCTGACAGCGCTATCAACCACCAAGGACAAGGTTCACGGACTGGATGCCGGTGCTGACGATTATCTGACCAAGCCCTATTCCTTTGATGAACTGCACGCCCGGGTGCGCGCACTGCTTCGCCGTAAAGCCCCTATCAACGGCACCACCACGAATGTTCTGAAATATGCGGATCTGGAACTGGATCTGATCCAGCGCAAAGCCCGCAGAAATTCCCAGGAGATCTCTTTGACCTCCAAAGAATTTGCCCTGCTTGAATACTTTATGCGAAATCCGGAGCGCCCCTTGGGTCGCGTCTCGATCGCTGAACATGTCTGGGACATTCACTTTGATTCTGAAAGCAACGTGATTGACGTCTATATCAATCTGTTGCGCAAAAAGATTGATGTCCCGTTCCCGAAACGTCTGATTCATACGGTGGTGGGCACAGGATATGTTCTTAAAGAAAATCTATAATTTCTTTCAAAGCTTCAGCATCCGTCTGCGCCTGTCGCTGATCTTTGTGCTGATCTTTGGCGCTACGACTGTCTTTTTTAACATGTTCCTGTTCCAAATGATGATCGACACCCTTCAACAGGATTTCGACGATGCTTTATTCAATTACTGTGTCGACGTTTCTGACGGGATTGAAATCGGCATCAAGGGCGACCTCAGCTTCCCGCCTTTAAGACTGGATCACGGTAAGATCCTGCCCTTCCCTCTGGGAACCGCGTTGATTCAGGTGCGCCACAGTTCGGGCGCCGTGCTGGCACGCGTGGGGAATTTCGGCGAATTCAATCCGCCTTACAAAAAGGACTTTGAACGCATCTGGAAGGGTGAAGAAGCCACCTACCGCACCATCGAACACATCCGCAATATCCCTTCGGCCGAGGCCGATTCCTACCGGCTGATTTCCTTCCCCCTGGACAACGCCGCCAAGCCCCAGTTGATGCTGCAAATTGCGGTGCCCATGACATTGATGGAGACCCAGATTCAAAAACGTCTGACGCTGTTGCAGCTGGGTATTCCGTTTGTGTTGTTCGTGGCAACCCTGGGTGGGATGTTCCTGTCAGCGCGTGCTTTGAACCCAGTGAATAACATCATCAAGATCGCCAAGGAAATCAAAGTCACTGAACTTTCCAAGCGCGTCCCTGTCCCCAATGCCAACGATGAAATCAAACAGCTGTCACTGACGTTGAATGAAATGCTGGATCGTATCCAGCAGGCCTTCCAGTCGCAGGAACGCTTCGTCGCGGATGCCTCGCACCAGCTGCTGACACCACTGACGATCATGCGCGGTGAAATGGAACTGCTGCAAAAAACTGAAAAGCGCGATGTGGATCAATTCATCAAAAGTGCTTTGCAGGAAGTGGACAACCTGTCCAGCATCGTGCAAGAGATGCTGCTGTTGGCCCGCGTGGATGCAGGGATTGGTGCTTTGAATCTGGAAGATCTGGATTTTGATGAACTGGTGTTCGAAGCCCTGGCTCGTTGTGAGAAACTGGCCAAGTCCAAAGATATCAAACTGAAAGTCACGATTAACAACGAAACCGGCGAAGAGCACAAACACATCCGCGGCGACAATGATTTGCTGACGAATCTCATTGTGAATATCGTGGAAAATGCCATCAAGTATTCTCCGAATCAGGAAGTGGTCTCTGTAACAGTCAATCACGGCCGTGAAACAACAGAACTGCTGGTGGAAGACAATGGCCCCGGCATCCCGGAAGAACAGCTGCCGTTCATCTTTGAGCGCTTCTCGCGCGGGTCCAATATGGAGACTCGTGTTAAAGGCTTTGGTCTAGGTTTAGCAATCGCGCAAAAAATCGCCATTCTTCACAATGCCAAGCTAAGTGCTCAGAATCATTCAGGGACCGGTGCGAAGTTCGGATTCGAAATTAAAAACATTTAATCTGCTTTTAATCAAAGATTTAACCCCGTTTGTTAGCCTTTCCTAGTTCGCAATTGAAGCTAACAAAGAACCATTAGGAGGTTACTATGAAATTCGCTTCTATCTTGATGACTATCGCTTTCGCAGGTGTTGTTGCTCACGCTAACGAAACTGCTCCAGCTGCTACAACTGCTGCTCCAGCTGCTCCTGCTGCTGAAGTTAAAGCTGAGAAAAAAGCTGCTAAGAAAAAACACACTAAAGAAGCTGCTCCTGCAGCGGCTGCAGCTCCAGCTGCTCCTGCTACTACAGCTCCTGCTGGTCACTAATCTTTCGCTCCTAAAGAGCAAAGAAGTGATAAAGGGAACCTTCGGGTTCCCTTTTTTTATTCCTGAATGTGTTGTTGAATTATTTCACCCAAAGCTCTACGCGCGGAACACCAATAGTCCCCGGCCCGGTCACAGTGTCACACGCCGGAATCCCAACGGTCGTTGTACCATATCCCGCAGGCGCCATCATCCCCACTGCGTAAAACCAGTTTGAGTGGTTGGCTGAACCATCCGCCAAAGCTGTGTTACTGGCACCATTGTATTCCAGACCACCCCAGTAATTCGACGTGGATTCGATGGTCACAGCCGTGTACCCTGCCACAGGTTGCGAAGTGAAGTTGCTGGTCTGAGTCCACCAGTTGCGAATGGAGCTGCCGGACCCCGGCCAGTTGATTCTTAGCTCCAGCTTTCCGGAACGATAGAACCCGGCCACGCGACCCATGATCGAATATCGAGCGGCCATTGGCGCAGCCGAATTGTAACTTAGAGTTTCCGCAATATTGGCGAACACACCGTCGGAATAGTTGTGGTTCAGGATTCTGGTCCATCCGCCACCATCCGTCGTCATGTCACAGTAAACCGGAATCGCCCCGGCACCGCCCGGATTGATTGTGTAAAGTCCCGTCCCGATGGAAGCCCCGCTATCCAAAATGTCTTTGCAGGAATTATAAGTGGTGATCGTGTCATCTTCTTTGATCCACAAATTGACTTCCGCCACACCTGCATTGGTCCCGATCATGGAACTGGCTGCGGGAATGCCCGCAGGCGTTCCATAGGCCACCGTCGATCCGATTGCATACCACCAGTCAGAAATCTGAACCGAACCATCCAGCAATGCCTGATTGTTGTTGATGGCCCCATGAGTTCCATTCCCCAGCTCCAGACCACCCCATTTATCAGTAATCGCTGTTGCCATGATGGGTGTCCATCCCGCAACGACCACATCGTTCAGTGGATTCGTGCTTTGCAGCCAGATATTTTTATTGGAATAGCCCGGCCAGGTTTGGCGGAAGCGATATTTCCCATTGGTGGCAAAGTCCGGAATTTTGGTCAGTTGTGAATAAAGATTTCCTGTCGGAGCGCCGGTGTTCTTAGACTGGGCATCGGCCGTGCTGGCAAAATMCCCCCCCGCCACATTGTGCCGGAAGATCCTTGTCCAGCCTCCACCATCGGTCGTCATATCACAGTATGCCGAATAAGAGGCATTTGCGCCCGTCCCATCCGAATCAATCGTGTATGTCCCGTCCGCAGGACTTCCCATCAGGTCTTTGATCTCTTTGCAGGATTTGGGATAACACTGGGTCGCGACAATAAATGCGGGCTTGGAAGCTCCGATAAACGTCGTCCACTCCGTCGAAGTTTTCGTTGGTACAAATAAATCACTGCTGGCGTGATTGTTGGTCACGATGTAGCAGGATCCCTGCGAGCTCACATAGGGAAGATAAAGGCGCGTGGAACCGCCGACAGGAATACGATAGCCTTCGCTCAGGGTGTTGATCCCCAGCACAAAGGGCGCCATCATAATCATAATTGCAATTCGCAGCTTCATTATTGTCCACGTCCCATATTAACGAAGATAAAACTTAAAGTTACACGCGTTGCCTTTGCCGCTATAGCAGACTTCCGTTGCTTTATATGCCGGCACTATCCCCTCGGCCCCCGTAAAGAATGCTATGTTGAAAGCGTCGGCACCATTGAAGTTGTCATTGGCATTCTGTCCGGCACACCCATTAGTACGACTGGTGTGCTGCAGGTTCCCTGTACACTTTGTACTATTATAGTTCCAGTTACCGCCCGCAAGATCAATGATCGCGGCCCCACCATTATAAGACGGCGAAATAAACATGGCGTCGGTCGTGTTCACCGCAATCGAAAAGGCTTCAGGGTTTACCGACGCCTGCTGGGCTGCTACTGTGTGTTTGCCGGCAGCTGCCAGGTTGTATGTATTCACCATGAAATCATTCGGCGTTGTTCCCGTCACCGCTCCGTTGGAATAGGCCACCAATGTCCAACCCCCACCTGACGTGGTCATGTCACAAAAGACTTCATAGGGCGCGGTTGCCCCCGCTCCATCAATATCAATTGTATAAATGCCATCGCCCTTGGAAGCGCCCGCGGCCAAAATGGCTTTACAGGAATTATAAACCGTATGCGTGTCGTCGTCCTTCATCCACAAGTTCACTTCCGACACCCCATGACTGGAGCCCAGCACATCCGAAGCGGGAATCCCCACCGGAGTTGTTCCCCAGGAAACATAAGCTCCAACCGAATAGAACCAGTTCACGTGATTTACTGAGCCATCAAGATACGACGATGTCTGCGCCGGTCCGTGAGCACCGTTCCCCAGCTCAAGACCACCCCAATAGTTCGTATATCCTTGAACAAAGACTGTTTTATACCCGGCCACCACCACATCCGCTGTTGGATTCGTCGTCTGAAACCAGATGTTTTTCAGATTTTCCCCAGGCCAGGTCAGTCGGAACTGATACTTGTTGCCCGCAGTTTTAAAGTGATCGATTTTGTTCAGAATAGAATACAGATCCGCGGTCGGTGTTGTCGTGTTTTTGCTGCTGGCGTCTGTCGCATCAGTAAAATACCCGCCTGCGATATTGTGTTTGAAAACCCGGGTCCATCCACCACCGTCGGTGGTCATATCACAATAAACAGGATAAGGAGAACTGCCCGTAGGATCGACATAATAGATGCCATCACCTTCAGAGCCGTTGTTATTCAAAATATCCAAACAGGAACCACATTTGGTCAGAGAGACATTCGTGATAGTCGCGGCCCGGAAGGCGGTCCATTCGGCTGCGGTTTTGGTGGGAACAAAGAAGTCTTTGTCTGCCGTGGCATTCACCACTTTCTTGCAGACGTTATGGGCATTGATGGCCTTGGTCGTGCCACGATTCACCCGATGACCTGTGTCCTGGGTGTTTAGTGCCACCAGCAGCGGTGACACAGCTAGAATGAAGGCGATCTTTCCAATGATCTTCACAGTCTTATTTTCCGTTCAGCAGAGCTTTTTCAAGACGTTCCAGACGTGCTTTCAGCTCCTGGTTTTCCTGCTCCAGTTTTTTCAAACGGCTGTCGGAAGATTCATTCACACTGGCCAGACCACGGGACACCTGGGCAATCTGCCCTTGACACAGGGCTTTGTCCTGCAGGCGCTCGGCGTGCTCTTGCTTCAGCGCTTCGACCAGAATCGCCACGATATTGCCGTATTGAACGGACTTGAAACCGGAAACTTTGTCGGTGCGAACCAATTCAGGATAAACGGCTTCCACTTCCTGGGCAATGAAACCCACGGTTTTTTCGCCGTTGTTTTTCCAGACGAAATTCACCCCGCGAAGCTTCAGCAGATTTTCCAAAGCCATCGGCAAAGTCACAACATCTTTCTTCAGACGCGCATCGGAGGTATACAGATAAGAAGCGGCTTTCACATTACCGTTAACTTCCAATGCCTCACTTGGTGCCGTGGTGTTGATACCAAAGCGGCCCGTGGACAGGATCGTCATCTTGGCGGTGTCACTCAACCCCAGCTGCAGGGTGCCCGACAGACCGTTGGTGATACTTTGACCGATAGTGATGCTATTGTTACCTGTTACAGTGTTACTTCTGCCAACAATCATCGAGTTCCCGGCATTGGACGCTGAATTAGATCGGCCAAACACATCCAGACTGTAGGAAAAGTTCATTAGCGTTGTGGAAATCGCGTTGCTGGAACCAATGATATTCATGACGCTGGCGTTACCACCACCCGAATTCGTGATCGAGTTCGAAGAGCCAATCACCCAGTTGGAAGCATTGGTGAAGGTCGTATTCCCGCTCCCGATGATGGCTGAGCCATTCACATGCAGAGGCGTGATTGGAGCTGTGGTTCCCACACCCAAATTTCCGGCTGCACTGATTCGCACTTTTTCAGCATTGCTGGTGTCAAAAATGATATYCCCCGCCACGCCATTACTGATAAACAGGTCATCTGAACCACCGCTGCTATAACCTATGGTGCCCTTCCAGGTTCCGTTGCGAAGCATGTCGATGGAAGGAATGCCCGACGCCACTGTATCCAGAATCATGGGAGCCTGCGTAGCACTGGTGGTTTTAATCGCCACTTTGGCGTTAACATCCGGAGCCTGACCAACGCCCACATTTCCTGTCGTGTCGACGGTCATGCGAACGACGTTATTGGTTTCAAGCTGCAAGCTGTTGTTGTCGTTGGTTCCGACTGTGGCGGCGCCAGCAAAGCTATTACCACCATTCACGAATGCTGTTGGGAAATTGGCAGCCCCCACCGAGATTGTCTGACACAGGAATGTATCAGTCGCAGCATTGTAATACATAGTCTGAGAAGTCGTACAAGCCGTGCTTGCAAACACCCCACCAAACGGAGTGATCGTCGAGCGCAAATCACCCAGTTGCAGGAAGGCCGGTGCATATTGAGTTGTCCCGTTATAACGAAGAACCTGACCCGCCGCCGTCGGTGCCGTGCTGCTTACCGCAGTGCTTTGAATCTTGGTCACGGTAAAGGCACCCGCGTTCGTCATGCTCACATCACCCGATGGCGTCACCGCCGTCGCCACACTGGAACCGTTACCCACAAGGATATTCGCCGGAGCCAAAGAAGTGGATTGTTTTGAATTAAACGCCGTCCAGTCCGCCGCCGACAGATAACCGGCTTGAGAACCGTTGGCCTGCTGAATACCGATATTCGGAGCCGCTGCAGTGCCCGAATTCACAATTGGAGATGTCACTGCCACACCCGCCGTCACTGCCGGTGTCGTCCAGGAAAGATTTCCTGAAGCATCTGTTGTCAGTACCTGATTGGCAGTCCCGACAGCAGCCGGGAATTTTAACACATAAGAAGTGGTCACAGTGGTCGGCGCCTGCAAGGTCACAGACTTGGAACCAGTATCACGCAAGATCACAGAGCCGACGCTGACATCACCAGCGGCAAAGTCACCGGTCGCATCGCGTTTCACGATCGTGCTGGCCGTATTCAGATTTGTCGCCGCATTTGCAGCCACGGTCGCAGTATTGACGTTCGCCGCCGTCGAGCCCCCGACAGAGTTGACTGTCGCACTGACCGTGCCGTTCCCGGAGGCGGTTACGTCACCAGTCAAAGCCGCAATCGTACCGCCAGCACCTGCGGAAGAGGCAATCGCCACCCAGGAACCTGCGTTGTATTGATAAATAACTTTTGTATCAGACGCGAAGTAAATCGCCCCTGCCGCGGGACTGCCTGGTTTCGCAGCATCAGTCCCGGACTGAATGCTTGGTGAACCACCGGCATTCGAAACCAAAGCGTCAGTGATACCATAACCAGACAATGTTGTCGGCTTGCCGGATGTGATCTTAGCCCAATCCAGATTTGGAATATCACCCGCAGCAAGCGCCGCAGAAGAAGTCACACGCCCTTTGGCATCATAAGTGATTTTTGTTCCAGTACCGGCGGTCACCACATTGGCCAATGTTGGATTCGGATAAGTGCCAGTCAGGTCACCCCCCGCAGAGCCTGATGGCGCGCGAGAGTTCGTCAGGCGTGAATCATTCCCCAGCACCACTTGAGCCGCTGTCGCGTCCCCGGCCGCCGGAGCATCTTTCACGGCCGCAGTTCCCAAGCCCAGATTTGTACGGGCTGTCGTAGCTGTTGCCGTCAGCTCGCTCAAATTATTTGCTGGATTCAGCGGTGTGAAGCCCAGCGCATTTTGTTTTCCATTAAAGGTGTTCCAGTCTGCAGAGGACAGATAACCGTTTGTTGTCGTGTTCGCTTGAGAAATCGAGATCACCGGAGTGGAGGTCCCCGTTGCCACAGAAATCGGCGCAGTGCCTGTCACATTCGTGACCGTACCGCCGGCATTGCTGTCCGCCGCCGCATACCAGCTGGTGCCGTTGAACTTCAGAACCTGATTGTTGGTTGGTGCCACCGTGAAATCCAGTGGGTAACCTTTGATCTGAGCAACAACTGTCGCGCCCTGAGTGCCCGTCACATCACCAACAAGACTTCCCAGGAAGTTCGTCGCTTGAGTTGCAGACCCCACAGCCAATGAAGATTGATTCGTACACTGCCAGCCCAAAGCCACGGACCACGTCAGCAACTGATTGGCACCGCAGGAAAGCGGAGCCAGCGTTGCCCCTGTGGATGAATCCGTCATCACCAGGCGGCTGATTCCAGGGTTAGCAAAAATTTTCTCGGTCGTCACCGCTCCCGCAGCGATTTTAGGTGTCGTCACTGCGTTGTCAGCAAGACCCGGATTCGGATACGTGCCCGTCAAAGCTCCACCAGCAGCCCCATTGGGTGCACGGGAATCAGTGAAACGCGCATCATTACCTGCGGCGACCGTGCCCGCCACCGTGCCCACGTTCAATGTGATCACCGGAGTGACCGTATCAGCTGAAACTGTCAGATAAGGATTGCTGCCCGCCGAGGCTGCCACGGATTGAACCGTTCCGCCGCTGGCACCAGACACGCCCGCACAACCAAATTCTTTGGTCGCCGCATTCCAAGTCAGGAAGCTGCCGGCACCGCAATCAGCACCAGCGTTGACTTCCGTTTTCATCACAAAGTCAGTTGCCACATGCGAACCCAAAGTCGCAGCGGAAGAAGCAAAACCTGCAAAAGGAACTGTGCGGATTTCATTGTCCGGAGAAATCGTCTGCCACTGGGAACCATCGTGGAATTTCACACGCAGGAAACGCCCGTCAGTCAGGCCCGGATTGTAAGGAGAGCCCCCATCACACACGAAAGGATTGCCGTTGTTGAAAGCATCCAGGATCGTGAAGGTCGGAGCCCCCGGATAACTGTGCGAAGCCCCGATTTTCACGTCGAAGACCCCGCCTGAATTTGTCATGTCGATATGATTAAGTTGCTCGCGGTAAAGAACGCAGACTTTATTCGGCGCCAGGATTTCAAACTGGAAGGCGACCGCGTTGTATTCCAGCGGTGCTCCATTGCTTTTAACGATGCGTCCTTGGTAAGTCAGCGCTGCCGGGCTGGCATGAGCCACCGTTGTTAAGAGGCTAACAAAGAAAAGTGCCGTTAACGTTCCGTAGTATTTCATACGTAACATATCGGCATTTATAATCTGACTCTAAATTACATTCACAAAATCCTAGGAAGATCTCACTATTTACGAACCTTTGTTACATATTTCAGCAGCGTTTAATCTCAATGTGAGACACAAACCCCGACTTAAATTGAGAATCCACCTAGTCCATCGACGGGGCTTCGACATGAACCGTGAGAGGTTTTTCAACCGCCGGACGGCGAAGTGCCTGTCGCAAAGTGGGATGCAACGTCTTGCTTAACGCGGTCAGGGTGACCGGCTTTCGCAGCTTCACCGACTTCATGATGGCTTCAATCACCATCAAATCCAGCACACCTTCTGTGGCATTGGGTTCAGGATGCTTTTTATTGATCAGGCAGTCTGAAAAATAAACGATCTCAGGCCCGAACTGATCGCTTTTCTTGAATCTGTATTTCCGAGTGGCGGCACTCACCCGGCTGAAATACAATGTCATATCGTCAAAGTATTCATAGGCATTTTCCAGACGCAGGCACCCGGTCGTGCCCACAACGTCAAAAGCCGCCTGATGGTGACCGCTAAAACTGCAAATAAAGGTCGCCATACGCCCCCCGGAAAACTTCATCACCACCGAAAGCATTTCATCCACTTCTGTGGAACGCTGATCGAATCCCTGATGGGCAAAGGCAAATACCTCCTCTGGCAATTCACCAAAGAAGCCCCGAACGGCGTTGATGCAATAGATACCGATATCATAAAGCGGACCACCGCCTTTGGTGCGACTGGTGCGCACATTGCCCTCTTTCACACGCATACTGAACACCGAATTAAAAAATCGGACCTCGCCAATCTGACCGGACTTGGCAATTTCGATGGCTTTTAAATTGGCGCGCTGAAAATGCAGACGGTAGGCCGTCATCAACCGACTGCCGGTTTTTTCGCTGACCTGAGCCATGATCTTGGCGTCATCAACCGACATGGCCAAAGGTTTTTCGCACAGGACGTGAACCCCGGCCTGCATGGCCTCGACCGCAAAACGGGCGTGCATATCATTCGGAAGGGAAATATAAACCGCATCGATCAATCCCGAATAAAGCATCTTGCGATAGTCAGAATAGTCGAAGGTGTAATCGACGTTGTATTCTTTGGAAAGCTTTTGAAGCTTCACTTCATCGCCAGACACCAGGGCGACCAGCTCCGAATTGGCGGTGGATTGAGTAAATCCCGGCAATACCGCATTCTGGGCAATATGTCCCAACCCCACCACTGCGTAACGAATCTTCTCGCTTTGTTTTACAGCCACCGAAAACCTCCTTCAAGGATCACATCCCTGAATTCTATAAAGCTTTCAATGCCACAAAAACAAGAAGGCCCCCGGGTTTGCCAAGAAACCAGGGGGCCTTGTGTTTATCTGCAAAAGTCGAAAATTACACCAGACTTTCTTCGATCTCTTCCTGTGAAAACTCTGTTGGACGGCGGATGGATTTCACTTCTCCTGCCGAAATCTCAACAATCTGATCACAGTCCGCGATCGTTCCCAAGCGGTGGGCAATGATCAACATCGTCACACCCGCAAAGGATGTGCGAATGACTTTTTGCAAAAGCGCATCCGTCTGCACATCCACGCTGGCGGTGGCTTCATCCATCACAATCACCCGCGCCTTGGTCAGCAAAGCTCTGGCCAGACACAGCAACTGACGCTGTCCCTGACTTAAGTTCAACCCACCTTCAGACACCGCCGAGTTCATTCCATCCGGCAAACTTTGCACATAATCCCACATGGAAGCATGTTTCAAAGCCCCCATCACCTCGTCATCTGAATACTCGTTATAACGATCCAGATTATTGCGAATGGTACCCATAAACAATGTCGGGTCCTGTGGAATGATCGCAAGGCTGCGACGCAGTTTTTCCAGCGGCACACTGGCCGTGTTCACTCCGTCAATGCTGATGCTGCCTTCTTCCGCCTCAATAAAGCGGAACAAGGACTGGAAGAACGTGCTTTTTCCAGAACCCGTGCGACCGATGATGCCCACGCGGCTTCCCGCCTCGACTTTGAAAGTGATTCCTTTCAAAACCTGCGGCAGATGGCTCGCATAGCGAACCTTCAGACCTTCCACTGAAATCTCGCCAAACTCCGGCCACGTCGGGCGCAGCGGTTCAGGCAAAGGTTTCAGCACGGACACCTCCCCCGGCAGATTCGAGAAGAACTTCAGGCGTTCAATCGAAGTCATGCGTGATTCAATATCGGCAAAGATACGAACACCCCAGTTCAGGAATCCCCAGAACGACAGCGAGTACAGCGTCACAAGCCCCGCGGTGCCGGCATCCATCACGCCGTAATAGGCCGACAAGCTGACCCCCACGGCCGTCGCCATGGAAATCAATCCCCCGACCAGCGGAATACGGGACGAAAACCAGCGATTGATCATAACGTGCGAATAGAACATGCGGTTGCTGTGCGAAAGTTTCGCATAGAAATTCTGCATGAACCATGGCGCTTTGTTAAAGCTGCGAATGACCACCAGCCCCTGCAAGCTTTCCTTGAAGTGGGCATACCGAGGTGATCTGGCGACGCTGTCAAAGCGCTTCACTTCGCGAGCCGGACGGCGATAATCCCGTTGCAGCACATAGTAAAGCGCCATCACCGGAGCGATCACGAACACCATCAAAGGCATCAAACCCAGAATCAAGACAATCGACACAATCACCTGCAGCGCACAGTGAACCGCCGAATCAAAGCTCCATTGCAGGTACACGTCCACCGACTCCACATCACGCGAGAAGCGCTGAATAATACGCCCCACCGGAGTTGAATCAAAGAAGCGCACCGGGGAACTCAAAACACTTTTCAGCATTTTGTCGTGCATGTTTTTACCGGCGCGAATACCACGATCCAGCCAGAACAGGTGATTCAGCAATGAACCTACCAGCACCAGCACGCCAATCAGTCCGTAAATCCCGATGGCCGTCAACGCCACCCACTCGGTCTGATGGCCGGAATAATAGGACAGCCACGCTTTTTGCGCCAAAGGCAGAAGTGTTGCAGCCGTAGCCCCCAGCAGCAGCGTCGCCAAAATCAAAGGCTTGGTGAACTTGCCGTCGCCACCCAAAGAACTGATATAGTCCCAATACACCGACCCTTTTACCGCCCCGACTTCGCGATCCTCATCTTCGGTCACGCGGGTCGTTTTGGCTTCAAGCTCGGTGTTGATGGACGCGGCTTCCTGAGCCGTGTCGGCCGGGCGTGCTTCGTGCCCTTCACCTTGAGTTTTGCCGTGTTCTTTATAAAACTCTGCAAATGGTGCACATGTCTTCACCAGCTCACTGAAAGTGCCCTGCCCCTGCACTCGTCCGTGCTGGATATAAATCACCTGATCAAACTGCGCCAAATGCTCCAGTCGATGCGTGACCACAATGCGGGTCACGTCTTTCCAGGCGCCAAAAATCAGGCGCTCACAAAGCAGGTTTTCCGTATCCGCATCCACGGCAGACAACGGATCATCCAAAAGCACGATCTGCGGTTTGCGCAAGAAGGCCCGGGCCAGGGCCACACGCTGTTTCTGCCCGCCGGACAGATTCACGCCTTTTTCACCGATCTCGGTGCGAAGTCCCCCGGACCATTCTTTCAGGTCGCGGCTCAGGCAGCTATTATGCAAAGCCCGACGCAGCTCTTCTTTGGAAACCTCTTCACCGAACTGCAGGTTTTCCAGCAGTGAAGTATTTACGATGTATGCTTCCTGCGGCACATAGGCCATGCGCGGACGTCCCGGCATTTCAGGCACAAACTGCAAAGCCCCCTCACGCGGAGCAACCTCGCCCAGCAAGGACATCAAAAGCGAACTTTTTCCCGCCCCGACAGGTCCGACAATGGCCAGTGAACTTCCCGCCGGCACATGAACGTTCACATCGTGAAGCACATCAGAAACCGCCCCGTCATGACGAAGGCTCAGGTGCTGCATCTGCAGGCCTACGGCAGCGCCATCGGTGCGCTCTTCAGTGGAAATTTCAACTTCGTCCTCGTTCAGATATTCAAGGATACGACGAGCACCCACTTTGGCATTGGTCGCACGTGAAATCAGTCGGGACAAATCACCAAACGGACCTTCCAGCAAACCAAACAAAGAAATACAGGTAAAGATCACCGCCGCATCCAGCTTTTCCCCACGCCAGGCATGCACCGCCAAGGCCACAAACAAGACCAGCGTGGACACTGCCAGGTAACCCAGGCTTGAAACCACTTCAGCTTTTGCCAGACGACGACGGCTGGTCAGTTCCTTTTCCCGAACTTCAGTGACTTCCTTGGCAACGCTTTTTTCCCAGGCAAAGTACTTTACCACGCGGATCGCATTCATCGCCTGAGTCATCAGGGTCACACGACGGTCCCGGTGTTCCATCATCTCTTCATCAAGATGCGTGAATTTTTTCGCCACGTAATTGGTTAATGGCGCCAGGATGAACAGCACAGCCAATGCCGCCAGTGCGGACCAGCCAATATAATAGAACAGCATCGCCACGACCCCGATGATCAGGAAACTTGCGGAAATCAAGTCACCAAACACCATCGGGAAATCAGACACATTGTCACTGTCCGAACTCATGTGATTGACGATATCACCGACCTGATTTTTCTGACGCGACTTTTGACTGAGCTTCAAACTGTGCTTGAACAGACGCTCATTCAAAATATTGGTCGTAACCTGATAGGCCTTCAACGAGTTGAAGAAATAGTGCTGCATGCACAGGCCCGACAAAAAGCCGCAAAGACCCAGCGCCACACCATAAATCAATGCCGACGGCAAAGTCTCTGCCGTCACACCGGCGGAAATAGTCCCGATAAAACGATTCACGAACACCGGTGAAAGCAGCGCCAAAACAGAGCTGGCCAGATACCAGATATAAGCAGGTCGGGTGAAATCACGCAAAGCGCGGATCAACGAAAACAGCAACGCCCGTGGGGACTTCCAGCTGATTTCCTGCATATCAACCTTGATATGCTGAGGATTCAGTTCCTGCGGCAGAGCCAGCAGATCACTTTCCTCGATATTTTTAGTTTTTGCCAATTTCACCAATGGCGTGACATCGGTGAACAACAAACGTCTGAAAAAATTCATAACGAATCCATAACTGCCCTAAATGGGCGTAAAAACAGTCAAATATTTAATTGTGCAGAAGAATAAGATCAGTTCTTAAATGAACAAATGACCTTAGAACTGTGACAGAAGAAGACCCATCAGTGAGCTGATATTCATCATTATCATGTGGTCCTCCTCTCGTGTGTGAGATGTTTTAAAGCCTAACCAAAGAAAAAGGGCTTGTCTAGCCCCCTCCTAAAATAAAAACCAAAGGATCTTATTTTGATCCCAGAGGTAGCGTAAAGTAAAAGACCGACCCCTGGCCGATTTCACTGGTAACTCCAATAGTTCCGCCCATTTTCTCGACCAGCTGCTTGCTGATGCTCAAACCCAGGCCGGTACCACCGAAGCGGCGCGTGATGGAGGAATCCCCTTGTGAAAAACGTGTAAAGAGCCCCTGCATTTGATCTGGCGCCATTCCTATGCCTGTGTCTTTCACTCCAACCCACAATTGATCACCACTCACCTTCAATTGCACTCTCACCTCCCCATGGGTGGTGAACTTCAGCCCGTTGCCGATCAGATTGACCAGCACCTGCTGAAAGCGCGTGGCATCGCCGTTGATTTTCTCCGGCACCTGAGGTTCGATCTCCAACTTCAGATCCAGCTTCTTTTCCACGGCTTTGATCATCAGAATCTCAAAAGCCCGGCGCACGGACTCACGGACGTTGAACGGAACTTTTTCAATCACCATCTGACCGGACTCAATTTTGGAAATATCCAGAATATCATTGATCAAATTCAGCAGATTTGAGGAAGCCCGGGTCAAAATCGTCACGAACTGACGCTGATCAGGGCTCAGCTCCGTATCCAGCAAAAGTTCGGACATCCCCATGATCGAATTCATCGGGGTGCGAATTTCATGACTCATGTTTGCCAAAAACTCGGACTTGGCACGGGTTCCGGCTTCGGCCGCCTCTTTGGCGCTTTCCAGCTCCTGCTGGTACCGGTGCAGTTCGGTGATATCGGTGGACACCCCCGCAATGGCAATCAGATGCCCGCCTTCATCCCGCATAGGAAACTTTTCAGACAGATAGTATCTTTGCGAGCCATCCACGAAAGTCAGGCGTTCTTCATAACTGCGCGGACGCTGCTCCAGAATCAACTGGCTGTCGGATTCAGAGAATCTTCGGGCATCCTCAACACCAAAAATTTCCTGGTCCGTTTTACCAACCAGATCCACGCTGGTCTTGCCAACCAGCTTTTCGAACGTGGGACTGACAAGCAAATAGCGTCCCTGCAGATCCTTGACATAGACAATGGCCGGCGACGACTGCAAAAACATCTTCAGCAGGAACTGTTGGTACCGCAATTCCTTTTCAAAACTGCGCTTCTGGGCGACGTCATACATCAGTCCATAAATCTGAATAATGCGCCCTTCCTGGCGCAAGGCTGTGCCCATCACCCTCGCCGGGAAAACCCGTCCTCTCCCCGAACGAACCAGGACTTCCACATCGTAATCTGTTCCGTGCTCCATCAGGCGCTGATGTGTTTCCATCATCATGGCCCGGTCTTTTTCAACGATCATTTCAAAACCGCGTAACCGTTCCAGATCATAGGTTTGCGGATCCACCTCGAAAATATCGTAAAGAGCACGGGACCAAAAATGCTTTCCAGTGGTAAGATCCATGCTCCACGTGCCAATCGTCGCTTCGGCATTGGCCTGATCGGCAATCTCGGTAAATATTTTCTGTGGAGACGTGTCCTTCGCCACACAAAGAGAATCGTTGGAAACCGGGTCGTACTGATAATTCCAGGAAAGAAATTTGTAATGACCGTCTTTGCAGCGATAGCGCAGCAGGAAATTGCGAATCACTTCGCCCTTTTGGATCTTTTCATATCGACTGACAATGCTTTTGATATCGTCGGGATGAATCAAGTCGATGAAAGATATCTGCATCAGCTCTTCATTGGACCAGCCCAACACTTCCGACCAAACATGATTCAGTTTCGTCGGACGCCAATCCTTTCCAAAGACACCGACCATGTCATTGGACAATTCAAAGAGAGCGTCATAACGGGATTCCATTGAGAAATCTTAACAGGGTAAAAAACAAAAAAGCCACCTCATAATAAGGTGGCTTCTCAAGTTAGGACCTCTGAATATATCAGTGCTTACAACATCCATAAACAAATGATAGCCACAGCCGTCGGAACAAGAGCTGCGATCAGCAGGTTCAACGGCTTGATGCCACCTGGGAATTTGTGACTTAGAATCGAATATCCCGCTGCATTCGGCGCATTGGCAATAATTGTCAGACCACCCCCGGCGATCGCCCCTGCAACCAGAGCGTATTTGCTGGAATCACTCAGCCCCTCGACCTGAGACCCCAAATAGGTCAGTGCCGCATTGTCCGTAATTGCCGTCAAACCCACGGCACCTTTGAACAACAGAAGGTCACTCATGCTCCCCAGCAAAGGCGCCAGCCACCACTTCTGAAATGCACCGAACTGAATAATGCCACCCAGGAACATGGCCACCAGCAGGCTTTCCTTCAAGCGCAATGAATCCTGATAACGCTGAGTCACGGCAGCCACCCCCAGGAACAGAAGGAAGATTCCCATAAAGGCATTCTGATAATGTGCTGTCACCACAATTCCCGTCAGGAACAACAGGTGCACCAGAGTCACTGGTGCCGGAATTGCCGCCTGCGAACCGGCCAGACGAGTTTCCACTTCACGCAAAGTGATACAGCCTTCGGTCAGCTGTTTGCGGAATACAGCAATCAAAAGGACCGTGTTGATTACGACTGCGATTGCACTCTTCCATCCGAAATGAGAGATGATAAAAGCAAAGTCCCAGTTCCATTTACCGGCCACCATCAAAATCGGTGGCGCCGCAAACGGAGTCAGTGCCCCGCCAATGGAAATATTCACGAACAACACGGCGATAAGTCCATAGATCAGTTTGCTGCTTTCTTTTTGCAGCATCGAATTCAGCATAAAGGCCGTCACGGTCATTGCCGCAGGCTCAGTGATAAAACTGCCGCTCAGCGGCCCCAAAATCAGCACTACAAAGATGTCTGTCAAAACCGCTGGTGTGCGGAAGACTTTTTGAATCAAAGAGGAAATGAATAAAATGCCCTTGCGCCCCGCCGCCAGAACCGGACGTGTCGAACACACAACCATGATGGCAAAAATAAAGAACGGCTCAATAAAGTTCAATTTGCTCTGATATTCCAGGGCGGTTGTCCATCCCTCCAGACCGATGAATATCGCCATGAACACAGCGGCCCAGATGGCAAAAACCGCCTCGATTTCACCCAGCAGGTGCAGGAAATTGCTCCACAAGGAATCTTTGGGAAAGTGATGCGACCAGGCCAGAATACGACCCACCATAAAGGTGTGAATGACTGCCAAACCAAATAGAATTGTTCCGATAAGTTCAATCGTTGTGTATGTCATTCCGACATATTACACAGAGACAAAAACCTCTGCCAAACAGAACCGGAAAAAGCAGGTGCGATTTTGCCCCGAGTCCAATTCCGCTATTTCTTGACACACGCGCCCTGGCGGCAGACTTGATCGGGCGCGCACAGGATTTCTTTTTCGATGATCTCCCCCTGCTGACAGGCAAATTCCAAAAGTTTTTGCGAATCCAGGCAACGATCAAATTCCTTCACCACCTGACCATAACAACTGTCACCAAGACAGTTTTCTTCCCCCAGGGAATAGATCACTTTACCTGCAGCTTCAGGGATCAACCCCTGATCAGAGTCCTTGCAGACCTTGGCATAAGCCACCGACGACGACATCAAGACTGCCATCAAAAGAGTTCTCATTGTGCCACCTCACAGCTGAAGGTTTTCGTCAGCTTGGCCTGTGTCTGCCACTCGCGATCCTTTTTCGGTGAACCGCATTGCACGACCAGTTCCAGGTCCACCGCACACTCACCTTTACCCGCGCTCTGAGTTTTCAAACGAATGACCGACGAATACGAGCAAGGGGACTTGCATTTGGAGTCTTCAAGAAAAGAACCCAGTTCATTTTCACCCATCAAGGTTTCTTGCGCGTACGTGGTGGCCGCTTCCTGACATTTTTTAGCGTCCGCCCGCATGCGGAAAGATTTTTTGAAATAATCCCCCTTCTGCCCGATAGCGAAACGCTGCTGTTCCGAGGAACTGAGTTTCAACGCCGTATACTGATCCGGACACGAAGTGTGCTTCACCACGGCCGTGGGTTGTGTGGAAATCTCAACCACCGGAGCATTGATGCGCGAACAACCCCCAGGACACCCCCCAGCCTCCGCCAGAAAGGCCTTTTGCATGCCTTCCATTTTCTCAAACAGAGACTTCATTTTTCCGGAGGCGCTTAAAATTCCATAGGTGATAGCCGGCACCGATTCGGTTTTGGCGGGCGCACTTACTTTACAGTGACTTTGGTTGGATTTATTAAGCTCATCGCAAAGACTTTGCAGATCCTTGACCGCACTTTTGGACTGAGGGCAGCTTTCCTGCGCCCCTGCTCCGAAGGCCGCAAAGACACCGAATAAAAAAAGAACTGTTTTCATGGGGTTCTTATCGGCACCCCGACCCGAGATTTGAGGGATTTCAGGACGAAATCCGCTCCTTATTTGATTCTTAATCTTTCCATAATCTCAGAGCGAACCTATTCGCACAGAGCCATATTATCATTCATAAAACGACGCTGATTCTGCAGATCACCCTCGCTATAAACGAATTCATTCAAATCACAGCGGTTTTCGCTGGCCAGTCGCAAAACGGTGTCTTTTTCCGGTGGCGTCAACCCCAGGGACCAGATCATTTTCACCTTCAGCCACTGCACCAGATACTGGCAGCGGTAGGCTGGGTTCGGTGGCATATAACCTTCCGGAGTTTTGTCGCTCTTGGAGGCGTTCTCTTTTCCAAACACGGACAACAGATGGAATTCATTCCCAAGATAGTTGGAGTAAAGGCAACGCTTCACACGGTTCCATTTATGGGCTCCGCTGATGTAGGCATTTTTCAACGGGACAAAGTGATCTATCTGAATATCACTGGCGCGGGAATACTGGCGATCCCCGTAGGGATCCTGCCATTGACCGGTGGAAACGGTGCAGCCGTTGGAGGCAAAGCCCACTGGAACTTCTGAATCCCGCATCAAAACCTTGGCGCGGGTGTTATGGCAGTTATCATCGCGATGATCATTCAACCAGCCACCAAAGTGTTTGGCGCGGTCGTAGCGCTCCCCGACGTTGCCGTATCCGTCGGTGTGATGATCAAAGCGCACCAGCGAATAAAGACGACTGCGAAGTTCTGTGAAAAATTCTTCGTTTTCGTGAATCAGATCTAGGGCTGCTTCCCAGGGGGCCGTGAAATTTTCAGAATTAGGAGAAATGGATTCCCTGACTGTGTAATAGTCATCGAAGCGGGGGTTGGCGAGATTTTCTTCTGCCAGGGCATTTGAAGTTCCCGAGGTGGCCACCAACATCATCACAAGAAACGTTTTCTTCATGAAGTCTCCAAATCCTTTTAGAGCATCGTTGTTTCCTTATTAGAAAAGGGAATTGGGGCCTTGGCAAAGAGTTTATTTGTTAGACTTCTGTCAATGGCTCCGCTACAAATCCAATTATGTTACGCGTCGGCCGATTCCGCCATCGTCTGCTGGAAGACGAATTCCTTCAACACACAAGTCCACTGGCCCACAAGTGCCTGCAGGTTTTTATGCGCCTGTGGCAGAGCAAATCCTTGTCCGATGCGGAAATCGCGGCAATTTACATTTTGATATTCAGCTTTTTGCGCCGCCCGAAAGACTTCCTGGGAGGCCCGCACAACCAACCGCTGGCAACCCTTCCCGTCAGTTCACGAATGTGCTGTCAGACGTTCTTCGAGCTGCTGCAAAAAGAGCTTCCTGAAGACCTGCGTCAGACCAAGTCCCTGGCCCGCTTTCAGCGCCCCGACGATCTTTTAAGCTATTTTTGCGCGCACAGCTGGCGCTCCATTCCCCTGTCCGTCGCGCAATCACTGATGGCGTGGGAAAACGGCCTGTATCCACTGCGTCTGCTGTCTTATGTGCCGACACCGAAAGAGGTTTTAAGCATGCAGAGCGAAGGTCAACGCTGTGTTTCGATGCTACAGGACCTGACAGAAATGCAGGAGTTTGTTGAAGAAGGCCGCGATGTCCTGGGTTTCATCGTGCATGACCTGATTCACGCGGACCATTTCTTTGCCGATCCGGTCAAAGCCCGCGCACAAATTGAATTCAGCCGCCGCTTGATGGTGGTGTTTGGCTTCCACGACATTCAGGTGATGTTGCAGACTGATGCGGCCTTTAAAAAGGAATTTGAATATCTGATGTCAGATATGAACTCTTTCCCGCTGCATTTGCTTAAAACCTTCAAAGCCGTCCTTTTGGGCTACTTCAAACGGCGTGAAGGTCTGGCCATGACCGAGGCCTTATCTGAGACCACAGAGGCCGAATTCCAACGATTATTCGAGTCCAGCCTGAAAATCTGGGAATTGCCGGAAAATGCTCACAGTGCGGCCCAGCGCTTGAATACGCCCCTGTTCCAAGGTCTCGAAGACAGCCTTTTGTTGCACTCAGCCCTGCTGCACTATCAATAAACTTTCATGACGAAAAAGGCTTTTTTCTGATAGACTGCCCCTATGTCGATCAAAAAAGAATGTAGCCCCCAATCCACCCCTGAAAACTGCAAAACATGTGGCAACCGCCTCGATAGCATCCTGTGCTCCAATCCCGATGTTTTGCTTATGGTGGAAAAGGCTCGTGTTTCCTGCCGCTTTAAAGCTGGTCAGATGATCTTCTATTCCGGCAACGATCCGCTGGGAATTTTCACCATTCAATCCGGCCTGGTAAAACTGGAAGTGACGTCTGCCTCGGGCGCGGCGCACACGCTGCGTTTGGTGGGGCCTGGCGGCACGCTGGGCTATCGCTCACTTTTTGCCAACGAGCCTTATCACGCCTCGGCCGTCGCGGTGGAAGACTGTGAGCTCTGCTTTGTTCCCAAAGCCGAGATCATGAACATTTTCAAAAACCATCCTGACTTGGCGATGAAACTTTTGTCCCATATCTCCAAAGACCTGCGTCTGGCCGAGGAAAAATGGATGGATCAAATGGACAAAGGAGCTTCCGAGCGTATCGCCGAGGCCTTGTTGTTCCTGCAAGACCACTTCGCGCATCAGAATTGGACCCGTCGTGAAATCGCCCAATGGGCCGGCACGACACCAGAGACCGTCATTCGCACTTTGTCTCAATTTGAAAAAGACGGCCTGATTGACCAGACTGATGGTCGCAGCATCCGCATTCTTTCCAAAGAAAAACTGCGCGATCGCGCGGAAGTCCGCTAACGGCAGGTTGTTATGGAAAAGCGCTTTATCGACAACTGCCCGATCTGCTCCTCTCAGGAAGAATACGTCACTGAACAAATCCTTTCTGTGATTCAGAAAAAAAACTTTGCCAAGAATGCTTTGGTCTTTGAACAGGAAGAAGAATCCAGAGGTTTGTTCTTAATCACCAAAGGTGTGGTGAAAATCTCCAAGATCTCCCCGGCTGGAAAAGAAATTGTTCTGGGACTTTTAAGTGCCGGTAAAACTTTTGGTGAAGGCAGCCTGCTGGGGCAGGACCGTCAAGCCGACACCGCCACCACCACCGAACCGACCGAAGTTCTTTATCTGCCGAAAAAAGACCTGCAGGCCATTCTGGACAAGAATCCCCTGCTGTATCAATCCGTGGTGGCTTCTTTGGTCCGCTGGATGGCAAACCTGAATAACGTCATTGAAAACATCAACACTCCTTCCGCAAAAGAACGCGTGTGGACTTATCTGTGCCGCCTGCAAACAGAGCAAAATAAAGAAGTGGTTCAGCTGAGCGGCAAAAAGCATGAAGTGGCTTTGATGCTGGGTCTAAGACCCGAGACCTTTTCACGGGCCCTGGCCGAGCTGGAAAACGACGGCCAAATCAAGATGAACCACAAACAGGTTCAAATTCTGCAAAGCTCCAAATAATTCTTCGGGATGATGCCGATCATCCTTTCCCCGTTTTAGGGGTGCCACGAAAGTCCGGCCCGATATCCTTGTTGTATCGGGAGGCTTGCAGTGAACATCTACAAGTACGACATCGTCTTCCAGGAAGTGCCGGATCATGTGTCCCTGGCATTCTATGTTTGTGGCTGCCCGCTGAAATGCCCGGGCTGTCATTCTCCCGAGCTATGGACTGAAAAAACCGGCACGCCTTTAACCACGGAACTGCTGCAGCAGCTGATCACACGTTACGGTGGCCGGATCACTTGCGTGCTGTTTCTGGGCGGAGAATGGCATGAAGCCGAGCTCTGCAGCTTTTTAAAGATCTGTCATCACAATCATCTTCGCACCGCACTTTATACAGGCCTTAACGAGGTTTCAGCCCGTTTGCTGGAAGATCTCGATTACCTGAAGACCGGCCCCTGGGTTCGCGCTTTGGGGGGCCTGGATTCCCCCGCTACAAACCAGGTCTTTCGGGATCTGCGCGCTGGTAAAATTCTAAATCATCTTTTTCAACACAACACAAAGGAGCCCTCCCTATGATCAGACTCACTGAAGAACAAATTCAGAAAAAGATCGCCTTCGTCCAGCAGTACAAATCCGCCGCCAATGCCGCGGAAGGTTCCAGACTGGATGCCAATGCCAACGTCACTTTAAAGAATATTGCGACGCTGGAGGCAGAGATCAACAAAGACATCAATATCCAGATTAACCGCAGCCTGGTTGCCGGAAAAATCGCCGAACTGTTCGGGCCCGAGCTTTCCGCCGAATATGTGCGCCAGATCGAAAGTCATGAAATCTATGTTCATGATGAAACATCGTTAAAACCCTACTGCGCTTCCATTTCCATGTATCCCCTGCTGCTGCAAGGTCTGCGTGATCTTGGCGGTGAATCCAAAGCCCCCCAGCATCTGGAAAGCTTCTGTGGCTGCTTTGTGAATCTGGTTTTTGCCGTGTCAGCACAGTTTGCCGGGGCGGTCGCGACGGTGGAATGGCTGATGTATTTCGATCATTTTGCCCGCAAGGACTATGGTGATGACTATCTGAAAACCCACCCGCGTCTGATCAACAATCACCTGCAGCACGTGGTTTATGCTTTAAACCAACCCGCAGCCGCCCGCGGATACCAGTCCGTCTTCTGGAATATCTCGGCGTATGATGAATACTATTTCAAATCCCTGTTCGGTGACTTTGTATTCCCGGATGGAGATCTGCCCCGCTGGGACAAAGTTGAAAAACTTCAGGCGCACTTCATGTCCTGGTTCAACGAGGAACGCAAAAAAGCGATTTTGACTTTCCCTGTGGTGACTGCTGCCATGCTGATTGATGAACAAGGCCCGCGGGACACGACCTTTGCCACAATGTGCGCGCAAGAACTCAGCCGCGGCAACAGCTTCTTTATGTACATGAGTGATTCCGCCGACAGTCTGGCCAGCTGCTGCCGACTGCGCAACGAAATTTCCGATAACACCTTCAGTTATTCCCTTGGGGCAGGGGGTGTTGCCACGGGGTCGATTAATGTTATCACCATCAACATGAACCGCCTGGTGCAAAAGAACCTGGATCTCGCCGAGATGGTGGACAAGGTGCAAAAGTATCAGGTCGCCTATCGTGAACTGATGCAGGAATATTTCGAAGCCGGATTACTAACGGCTTACACCGCGGGATTCATTTCCCTGAATAAGCAGTTTTTGACGATCGGAATTAACGGCATGGTGGAAGCCGCCGAATTCAGCGGGCTCGGCGTTGAAAATTCCGGCCCTTACAAAGACTTTGTGCGCGAAAAGCTGAAAGTGATTTATGAAGCCAACCGCAAAGCCCGTCAAACTTATGGCTATATGTTCAACACCGAATTTGTGCCCGCAGAAAACCTGGGGGTTAAAAACGCCCAGTGGGACCGCAAGGACGGACTATACGTCCCGCGAGACTGCTATAATTCCTATTTCTATGTGGTAGAAAACGATTCCGTGAATCCTCTGGACAAGATGGATCTGCACGGCAAAGAGATGATGCAATATCTTGATGGTGGATCCGCATTACATCTTAATTTGGAAGAACGGCTGACCGCCGAAGGATTCTTAAAACTGATCCGTGCGGCGGCACTATCGGGCTGCAACTATTGGTGCGTGAATATCAAAATCACCATCTGCAACGTCTGTGAACATATCGACAAAAGGACGCTGTACAAATGCAGCGACTGTGGAAGCCACGATGTTGATCACGCCACCCGGGTTATTGGTTATTTGAAACGTGTTTCCGCCTTCAGCAAGGCACGCCAGACCGAGGCGGCAAAACGTTTCTATCACCCTACTCCCTCACGCGTATCATCTTTGGCAGGAAAATCCAGCCCCACACCAGCAGCCCCAGAATCCAGGTATATGCCGCATACACCAGATGGGACTGATAGATATGCGGAGCAAACCCCGCCGACAGGCGTGTAAGCCCGGCTAAGGCCATCAAGAAAGCTCCAAGGAACAAACCCTTGGAGCTTTTCTCTATGATCATGTCATGCTTACCGTGAGACAAAGTCACACGTGTCGCAATCATGAAAGTCATCAGACCCAATCCTGAAACCAGAATCACGTGCAGCAAATGCACCCGGAAGGATGGAACAAATACTGTCGCAGCCTGCCCCACAAACATCAACCAGGCTGAACCCCACAACCACCAGCTTTGGAAAGCCCGGCGCTGCGGAAGACGATGCAGCTTCCAGAAAGAAAACACGATATAAGCCATGACGGCTGTGCGCAGAATCTGACCGGCTTGCGCGTTGATCAGAACTTCCAAAACAAAGCTTGCCACAAACAGAACCGCCAGCGACGAGAACAGTTTAATCCGCGGTGCTGTTTTCCCGGCTTCAGTAGGCAGCGGGGCCCAGCCCAAAAGCGCGGGAATCAAACGACTGCCCACCCCCATCACCAGACACAGAACATACGCCTGCAACAAGAAGGTGCGCGCCAAAGAATACAACGGGCCTGGAATGTTGATAAATTCACCGGCCAGTAAAGCCACGCAGCCCAACAACCCCGCCCCTAAGCCAACACCGACGAAAAGAAATGAATCCGGCGGATTGCTTTTACGATTTAAAAACCGGCGGGCCATATAAAAGATCAAAAATATGAAAAGCGCCGTGACGCTCGCATAAAACAGGGTCTTGCTTGCGGGCAGAAGTGAAGCGAACAACAAACCGATCAGCAACAACGACACTTTCTGTTCACCCGCAGTCGGACCAAAAGTGTTGGTGAATCGCGGAGCGGCCGTCATCAAAAAACCCGCCACGAAACAAAGAAAGAATCCACCGGACATGATTTCCGGATGATGAAGCCCGGGATAAGAAACCAAATTCCACGGGAACAGAATCCACAACAAAACTCCCCAGATGGCCATCACCCATCCCGCAGGAAAGAAATACCGGTAAGCATCCATTGAAGTCGTACTCATAACTGCCTCATTTCACCCTTCGCGGGTCTCAGAATCAAACTACTCCAACTCCACGGCTGATCACATGATCGGGATCAATATTGGGTAAAAAGTGGCGAAGTTGATCCGGATCATGTTGTTACGCGGGAAAGCGCCGCATTCTGTGTAAGAGGGTCCTATGAAAGACATTATCAGCGTCCTGAAAAAACAAGATTTCCTGCGCCAACTGAACGACCGTGATCTTCGTTCCCTGACACCTTACTTTGAGCTGATTCACACCTCCCATCGTGAGGTTCTTTTTAAAAAAGGTCAGCCCATTGAACACATTTATCTGGTGCTGTACGGCTCGTTCAAGATTCAGGAATCCCTCGACAAGGGGGCGGTGAAAATCTTTAATTTCCTAAGCCAGGGCGAGTTCCTGGGTGTTGCCATGGCGGGTCTGCCCCAGCCACGTTATCCCACTTCCGCGGTCGCCAATGAAGACAGCACCCTGCTGAAAATTCCCATTGGCTTTTTCTTTGACTGCCTGATGCTGATCCCCGAGGTTCGCCGCAAAGTGAACCGACAGATTTCCGAACGTTTTTTGGAATTTCAGAATGACATCTGCAAATCCCAGAAACTGGCCCCTTATCGTGTCGCGGACTTTTTACTGCGCCTGCTGGATCGCCAGGATTCAAACAAAACCTATATTCAGCTTCCCCTGACCCGATTGGATATTGCCGATCGCACCGGCACCCAAAGCGAAACTGTCATTCGCATTTTAAGTCAATGGACCAAACTAGGCTGGATCCGCACCGTGGACCATCACATCGAAATTCTGGATCCCCAGGCCCTGAAGGAGGTGGAAAGTGAACGCCCTTCTCGAAAAACTGCGCCAGGAACATCAGATCATCCTGAAAATGTTTGATGAGCAGGTTTCCATTCTGGAAATCATTCATTTCGTCGAAAAAGTGCATCACCCTCTGGAGGAACAAGAGCTGTTCCCGGCCGTGGCGACTCACCCCTTGCTGCGTGAAGGGGGTCCGCTGTGCACTTTCTTTCGTGGTATGGAACTGGATTTAAATCCGCAGGAAGGTCCCCGCCAGCACCTGCAGAAGCTTTATAAAGAAGGTTTCCCCAAAGCCAGTGCTTACGCGAGCTTTGACTGGCTGAATCCGCAGAATCCTCTAAGTCTTCCCATGGATGAACACGAACTGGGACACGAAATTGCCGAAGCTTTGAAGATCCTGGTCAATCCTGACGTGCAAAAAATCTATCCGGGATATTTTGAAGTATTAAAGGCTGATTATGAAAGCCTGCTACGTCGACATATTGCCAAAGAAGATGGCTGTCTGTTTGTCTTGTGTGAAAAAATGTTAAGCTGATCCCTGTTGCGCTGTCGCTGACGCAACAGGGGGCTTGTTTCAGGCTACTCGCAGAAACCGCAGCAGCCTTCTTTTTTCTTTTTCGTCAGACGCAGCTTCCAAACCGCCGGACCTTTTTCAAGATACTCATCAACAAACTGATTGGGACGGGCTTCACCGAACTGGCGCAGCAGCGGAAGCGGATCATGGTTATTCACGATCAACAGGCTGTCGCCGCCTTCCAGCTTGTCAAAACTTTCGAAAATAAAAGAATGGCGGGTCGCTGGTTCAATTTTCTGAGCTTCAATGACTAGTTCTTTCATGGAATCACTCCTTTGTTTTCCCCAATTTAGGATGAAAACTCAGCGCCCGCCTTGATCAGGATCAAGGGATGAACTTTATCAGATCTTTTGGATCCCCTGCGGCACCCACCTGACGGCCACGTGGAACGCCGTCGGCGTCAAGCACAGTGATAATGAAAGAGTGATCATAGTCGCCACCCTCCACTTTGCTGTACTTGATTCCCAGCACGCTGGCGATTTCGCGTGGTTCTTTGTCAGACTTGGAAGTCAGCAGGCTCCACTGTCCACTGAGGTCTTTCTTTTTACCAAAGGCCTTTAATACCGCCGGCTTGTCTTTTTCCGGATCAAAGCTGACCAGAACAAAGCGCACGTCTTTTTTGCCTTTGGCCTGCAGGGCTTTTTCAATCTGCTGCATTTGAGCCACAATCAGGGGGCAAGTGTACACACAGCTGGTATAGGCCATGGAAATCACCACGGGCTTCCCACGAAGACTTTCCAGATTCACTTTCTTCCCGTCAGTATCAAGCAAGGATGAATTCAAATTATAAATGGAATCTTCGCTTAAAGCCGGGCTCTTTTCCGCCGCAGCGGGTGCGGCGTGATGGTGATGATGGTCATTGGCCTGGGCCATTGCCACCATCAGCAGAACAATTCCTAGCGGCAGCACTTTTGACAGTTTCATAAATCACTCCTGGTTATTTAGCGCAGCGAAAGCCCAGATTCTGAACTGTGTATCGGGCTTGCAAACTGCTGCGAAATGCAAATCTCATAAAAGCGGCGTAATCTGCCGGGTCTGCTGCACCGGAAGCTCCGGCACCACAGAACAGGTTTTTATCCAGCCCCCCGTCAGCGCGGGACTCGCCGGTGACCAGAGCGGTGTTGAAATCTTCAACCCACTCCCAGATCAACCCATGCATGTCATACACACCCAAACGGTTGGCACTTCCTTTTTGAACTTTCGGCAAGGGCCACTCAGCCCCCCGCCCGTACCATTCCAGAATCAAAGCCTTGATGTCGGCGTCATTTTTAAAGGGACTTAACGCCACGTATTCCCACTCGTTGGTCAACGGCAGCCGCAGACCTTTCCACGCGCAGTACTCACGTGCCGCAAACCAGCTGACTCGCACCACCGGGGACTGCCCGGACACTTTGTCTTCCCAATGAAGATCGTTCTTCCAATAGTCCAGATAGCTGGCATCGGCGAAAATCTTTTTTACCTGGGACTTTCGCCACTGGGGATTTGCTTTCACAAACTCCAGATAGTCGGCGTTGGTCACCGGATGCAGGTCCATTTGGAATGCGGCCACAGCCTGTTTCTTCTGATTCAGCCGGGCCGGCATCTTGAACTCTCCCCCAGGGACCGCCACTTGATTCAGCGCCAAGGCACTGAGGCTGATGAAAAGGACGGCCACGATCAGAAGACCCTGTTTAATTCCGTCCATTTTCAAACCTCCTTGCCAAGTCATTGAATCTTACTTTTTCCCTGCTGCACGGACAGCTTTAACATCCGCCGGAGTCACAACTTTCTTCGAATTACCCCACATGCTGTAAACATAAGTCAGCACGTTCGCGGCATCTTCATCAGACAAAATCTGAGCCGGCATAACAGAATTAAATTCTTTGCCGTTCACTTTCACCGGACCTTCCAGACCGTGGATCACCGCTGAAATGGACTTTTCTTTGCTGTTGTTCAGGAAATCCGATTTTGCCAGCGGAGGGAATGCACCCGGCAAACCCTGACCATTGCTTTGGTGGCAGGCAAAGCAGGATGAATCGTAAATACGCTTCCCGCCCGCCAGACGCTCTTCCAATGTTTTGGCTGGAATCTGTTTCGGAGCTTCCGCACCGATTTCCTGGATCACACCGCCCTCTGGCTGATAGATCCCGTCTTTAGTTTTACCGGAATAAATCTCATGATCTTCTTTGCCTTCGACTTTCAGCATCCCGATGGCACCCTTATTAAAGGCGCGGAAGATCGAGTGATCGACCAGAATGAAAGTGCCAGTAGTGTCCAGTTTGAATTCAACAATCGCAGACCCGCCGGCCGGAACCAAAGTAGTCTGCACGTTTTCATTCACCAGTTTACCGCCTTCGACGTAAACCTTGTCGAAGATCTCACCAATGACGTGGAAGGAAGACACCAGGTTCGGTCCACCATTACCAACAAACAAACGGACTTTTTCGCCAGTTTTGGCTTTCATGGCATTGTCGCCCACCAAAGCACCCACGCTGCCGTTAAAGACCACGTAGTCAGCTTTTTCTTCGACCGCCTTAGTCATGCTGAAAGGCTGCAAGCCTGGAGCACCGTATTTGCCTTTAGTGTAGAACTCACTCTGCATAACATAGAATTCACGATCCACTTTTGGCAGACCTTCTTTAGGTTCCACCAAAATCAGACCGTACATTCCGTTGGCAATGTGCATCCCCACCGGCGCAGTTGCGCAGTGATAAACATACAAGCCCGGATTCAGCGCTTTGAAACTGAAAGTAGAACTGTGTCCCGGTGCAGTGAAGGAACCTTCGGCACCACCACCCTGACCAGTCACGGCATGCAAATCGATATTGTGCGGCAATTTACTGGAAGGATGGTTGTGCAGATGGAATTCCACCTGATCCCCTTCACGGATCCGGATGAATTTACCCGGCACCTTGCCCCCGAATGTCCAGAAAGTATAATCCACCCCGTCGGCCAGACGCAGTTTTACTTCCTTAGTTTCCAGATTCACGACCACTTTAGTTGCATGTTTGCGAGTGATCGGTGGTGGCACTTCCGGGGCGTCAGTCAAGACAGCCACTTCCTCGCCTTTAATTTTTTCAGCCATCGCTCCGACCGGAGCTGCGCCGATCAACAAGCCTGCCAAGAGTATCTTTTTATAATTCCAGTCTTTCATCTTTTGTCTCCTTGATGAATTCATCTGCAGCTTCATAGTCGTGAACAACTGACGGAAAATACATGACGGCCATCAATCATCCAAAAAAGTTGCGCTCTTTTTTTTGCTGTTATATATATCATTATGTTTACTTTAAAGGCAAACAACTGAAACTTGATCTGGATCATGGAACGGGATCCCCCACATGCCGTAGCATGGACTATTTCTAGACCGCCCCAGTTTAGAAAAAACCCGTAAAGTGCAGCAAATTGCAGCACCTGCGCCTCCAACCCACCTCACATTTTGCGACTATTTTGGGGAACATGATGCCGATCATATCGGGGCGGGGTGGAGAAAGGCATATTTGAGACAGGTCGAGGAGTTTATGAGCACAGCCACCCTACACGAATGCGCCTACTGCCGAGCGGGAACAACCGAACCCGTATACTGCTGTTCTGCGTGTGAAATGCTGGACCTGCATGTGCGCCAGATGCCGGTTCTGGGTGAAAAACAAAATCCCTTCGCTTATCTGGATCAACCTGAATTCCGTAAGCTTTATTCCCACCCGCAGCAGGGCTTTAACTATCTGTTCTTTGCGGAAGGGCTGCACTGCTCTTCCTGCGTTCACCTGCTGGAAAAACTTCCTGAATTTTACGATCGCATCGAATCCGCACGTGTGAATTTTGGCCAAAGCACGGTCACTATCAAACTGGCCGAAGGCGGCTCCTTGGCGCAAGTGGCGCACGTGATCGCCGAGCTTGGTTACAAGCCCTCCCCGCTGGCAGCCCAGGATAATCTGGCTGAACGATATCAGTCTGAAAACCGCAGCTTCCTGAAAAGAATCGCCGTGGCTGGCTTCTGTGCCGGGAACACCATGCTGTTTGTGATTCCGGTGTATGCCGGACTTGCTGGCAGCTGGGCGACCGTATTTAACTGGCTGAGCTTCGCGCTGTTCCTGCCAATTCTATTGTATTCAGCGCAGCCGTTTTACAAGGGCGCCTGGAACTCTTTGAAATACAAAGTTATCAATGTGGACCTGCCGATCACTATTGCCATGCTTTCCGGTTTTGCGCTGTCCACTGCGAACCTGATCCGCGGAAACGGTGACATCTATTTCGACAGCACTGCCAGCTTCATGTTCTTCATCCTATCCGCACGCTATCTGTTGAAACGCGTGCAGCAGAACTATCTGTCCCCGTCGCGTATGAAGTCATTCTTCCAGATGGAAAAATACGAGCGTGTTGACGGTGGCAAGGCCGCGGTGATCCCGTGGTCTTCCGTAAAATCTGGTGATGTGCTGAAGCTGAAACAGGGGCAAAGCCTGCCTTCGGATGCGACTTTGATGTCATCCCATGCCACTTTGGACATGTCGCTGTTTAACGGCGAATCCCTTCCTAAAGTCTTTTCGTCCGGAATGACTCTGTTTGCTGGCACCAAGGTTCTGGATGACGGTGTTTTGATCCGCATGAATGTGAATTTTGCTGAAAGCAAACTGGGTCAGCTTCTGCAGCAGCTGGATCAGGGGGCTTTGCAAAAAAGCCGCTTCATCGCCCTGACTGACCGCCTGGCTCAATATCTGATTATCACTGTTTTCTCTATCGCGGTTTTGTTCTTCCTGGCTTACGCCAGTGTGGATATGTCAGAAGCCTTCAATCGTTCCCTGGCTTTGATTGTGCTGGCCTGCCCTTGTGCTTTGGCCTTTGGCTCGCCGCTGACTTTCGGGCTGGCTCTGAAAAAATCCCAACGGCTGGGAATTCTATTAAAAGATGCGACCAGCCTTGAGCGCATGCTGGAAGTTAAAAACATCTTCTTTGATAAGACCGGCACTTTGACTGAAGGGCATCTGTCACTATCCCACTCTGAGCCGGCCATTATTTCTCCGCGCCTGCAAGCCTGCATTCTGGCTTTGGAAGCTCGCTCTTACCATCCACTGGCCTTTGCACTTCGTAAAGCGTGGCCTCATCCGGAAAGTCTTCCCGTGGTGGAGCAAGCCCAGGAAATTCTGGGAAAAGGTGTCAAAGGCCTGATCGACGGAAAACTTTATGAGATCCGTCACCTGTCTGAAAGCACTCACGAGGATGAAACAGCCATCGAAGTGATCTGCGAAGGGCAAAGCCTGTGCCGTCTTTACTTCCTGGATGAACTGCGTGCTGATTCAGCCCAGGCCGTTCAAGAACTGAAAAAACGCGGCATGAACTGCTTCCTGCTTTCCGGTGACAAAAAAAGCCGTGTCTATCAGGCCGCTGCCCAGTGTGGTATCGCCAAAGAAAACGCGCATGGCGAACTGTTCCCTGAAGACAAAAAAGAGATTCTGATCCGCCACAAAAACACCTGCATGATCGGCGACGGCGCCAACGACTCCCTCAGCCTTCAGGCTGCGGATGTTGGTATCGCAGTGAAAGGCAGCGTGGACTTAAGCCTGAACAGCGCGGATGTGTACTTCACTCGCGGGGGCCTTTCCCCGTTCTTTGATCTGATGCAGATCTCTTTGCAGACTCAGAATGTTCTGAAACGCAATCTGGGCATTTCATTGGTTTATAATACTGTCGGCGGACTGCTGGCTTTGGCTGGATTCATTGATCCGCTGATGGCCGCGATTCTGATGCCGATCAGTTCGATTGTTATCATTCTTTCTTCATTGTGGGGTTTCCGATGAACATTATCTTATTGATGATCCCCATGGCGTTAATTCTGGGAATAGGCTTTGTCTCTGCCTTTCTCTGGGCCACCAACAAAGGTCAGTTCGATGACCTCGAGACACCAGCACACCGTATTTTAGATGACGAAAACGAAAGGAAAAAATCGTGAACACATCGGGAAATCTCATCGAAAAAATTTACTACGATGACGATATTGTCAAAAAGTTCGTCCTGGCGACCTTGATCTGGGCCGGGGCTGCGTTTCTTTTTGGCTTGATCGCCGCGTTGCAACTGGCTTATTGGCCCATGAATGCCAATCTGGAATGGATCACCTTCGGGCGTTTGAGACCGCTGCACACCAATGCTGCGATCTTTGCTTTTGCCGGGAATGCGATCTTTGCCGGGATTTATCATTCCAGCCAAAGACTGCTGAAAACCAGAATGTTTTCGGATGTGCTTTCCAAAATGCACTTCTGGGGCTGGCAGCTGATCATCCTTTCTGCCGCCATCACTTTACCGCTGGGTTACACTCAGTCCAAAGAATATGCAGAACTGGAATGGCCGATTGATATCGCCATCACGGTTGTGTGGGTGATCTTCGCGATCAACTTCTTTATGACCCTGCGCCAACGCCGTGAAAAACACATGTACGTGGCGATCTGGTTCTATATCGCAACAATCATTACAGTGGCGGTTTTGCACATCGTGAACTCTATCGAGATCCCGGTGACATTCCTGCAGTCCTATCCGGTATATGCGGGTATTCAGGATGCGCTGGTTCAGTGGTGGTACGGACATAACGCCGTGGCATTCTTCCTGACCACTCCGTTCCTGGGTTTGATGTACTACTATGTACCGAAAGCCGCGAATCGTCCGGTGTATTCTTACCGCCTCAGTATCATTCACTTCTGGGCGTTGGTATTTATCTATATCTGGGCCGGTCCTCACCACTTGCTTTACACTTCCCTGCCGGAATGGGCGCAGACTTTGGGGATGATTTTCTCCATCATGCTGTGGGCTCCGTCCTGGGGTGGTATGATCAACGGTCTTTTGACTTTGAAAGGTTCCTGGCATCTGCTGAAAACTGAACCGCTGATCAAGTTCTTCGTTGCGGCATTGACCTTCTATGGAATGTCGACTTTCGAAGGGCCTCTGCTTTCCATCAAGTCCATCTCTGCGGTCGGTCACTACACGGACTGGATCGTGGGTCACGTTCACTCTGGCGCTCTGGGCTGGAATGGATTCCTGACTTTCGGTATGGTTTATTATCTGGTGCCACGTTTGTGGAGAACTGAACTGTACTCCAAAAAACTTCTGGAAAATCATTTCTGGATCGGTTTGACAGGTGTGCTTCTGTACTACACTTCCATGGTTGTTGCCGGTATCACTCAAGGTTTGATGTGGCTGGCGGTTGGTGAAGACGGTACTTTGGTGTATCCGGACTTTATCGAAACTGTGGTTCGTATCGTTCCACTTTACTGGGTGCGCGCACTGGGTGGATTCCTGTTCATCGTGGGCTTCGTGATGATGTGTTACAACATCTATAAAACCATCAAGCTGGCTCCCAAAGAACAACATGATGCCTACATCGAAGTGTCCCGTTCCGGTTATGACGAGCTGACTAAAGGTCACCGCAAACTGGAAGGCATGGGTGCGGTGTTCTCTGTCCTGGCATTCCTGGCAATTGCCGTGGGTTCCGTGATCGAGATTTATCCGACACTTTCCCTGCACCGCTATGTGAATCCGAACAACATCGTGGATCCGTATTCACCACTGGAGCTAGCAGGTCGTGATATCTATATCAAGGAAGGCTGTTACGTCTGCCATTCCCAGCAGATTCGTCCGATCGCTTCCGAAGTGATGCGCTATGGAGCCGCTTCCACGGTGGAAGAATCCATGTACGATCGTCCGTTCCAATGGGGCTCAAAACGCACAGGTCCGGATCTTTCCCGTCTGGGCAAGAAGTATCCGAACCTGTGGCATTACAGCCATATGCTGGATCCGCGTGCCGTGACTCCGAAAAGTATCATGCCGAACTATCCTTGGCTGGCAGAAAAAAAGACCGACTTCCTGGTCCTGCGTAAAAAACTGTCCGTCATGAAGCAGCTGGATGTTCCTTATGCTGACGATGTTGTGGCCAACGCCGACATCTATGCTCAGAAACAGGCCAAAGAGATTGCTGCGGATCTGGAATCCAACGGTGCTCCAAAAGGTCTTGAAGACAAGGAAATCGTGGCCCTGATTGCTTACCTGCAGTCCCTGGGGCAGAAAGGAAAAGTACAATGAAATCGGAAGGACTGAAATATTTCACTGACACGCACCTGACTGCGATGGGCCTTTTGATCTTCTTCCTCTTCTTTGTAGGAGTGATGATCTGGGTATACCGCAAAAACAGCACCGAGATTTATGCCCACATGGAACAGATTCCTTTGAAAGACGGAGAATAAAATGAGCGAAGATAACAAGGAAAAATTCCACGAATACGACGGGATTATCGAACACGATAACCCCCTGCCAACCTGGTGGCTGTGGACCTTCTTCCTCACCATCATTTTCGCCTTCATCTATTGCATCCACTATGAGTTGGGCGGTGGCCCGACTTTGCAGGATGAATTGAAAGTGGCGATGACTGAAATCGAACAGGTTCAAGCCAAGGCCGCAACCGCGTCACCGATGGAAACTGAAGAATCCCTGCAAGCCGCATTTGAAAAAGACGGTGTGCTGGCTTTAGGAGCCGCCCAGTTTGCCTCCAAGTGTGCTTCCTGCCATGGCCAGGAGCTGCAAGGTTTGATCGGACCGAATCTGACTGATAAGTTCTGGATGCATGGCAAAGCCACTCGCTTGGATGTGGTGAAGGTTGTTCGTGACGGTGTTCCCGAAAAAGGCA
Source organism: Bdellovibrio bacteriovorus (assembly GCF_048286975.1). Taxonomy (GTDB): domain Bacteria; phylum Bdellovibrionota; class Bdellovibrionia; order Bdellovibrionales; family Bdellovibrionaceae; genus Bdellovibrio; species Bdellovibrio bacteriovorus_H. The sequence goes on from NZ_JBLVRT010000002.1 coordinate 439,121, forward strand.
TGCCTCCATGGGGCCCCGTCATGAAAAAAGATGAAATCTATGCGGTGTCGGCGTTTATCCTGTCCAAAAAAGGCAGCAACCCGGCTGGCGCAAAAGAGCCTCAGGGCGAGGCTGTGGAGTAAGTTATGTCGGGGTTGGATTCAGGCAAGCTAACAAGTGTTGATGAGCATGGTGACCGGTTGAACATTATCCCTGCCGAAGTGCGGGGGCGCTTCCGACGTCATCGCGACTGGACTCAGATCATTTTGTTGATTGTGTTCCTGATCCTGCCCTGGACGACTTTCAATGGTCATCAGACCATTCTGCTGGATATCCCCAAACGGGAGTTCGCTCTATTTGGGGTTTTATTCAAAGCCCACGATGCGCCGATGCTTTTTTATATCGTCGGAACTTTGACTCTGGGCCTGGCTTTTGTGACTTCGATCTGGGGTCGCGTCTGGTGTGGCTGGGCCTGCCCGCAAACAGTGTTCATTGATGCCGTCTATCGCCGCATTGAAAAATGGGTGGAGGGCACTTACATCCAGCGCCGTCAATTGCGTGACGGACCGATGAATCTGACTAAAATCCGCAAAGTGTCCCTGAAATGGTTCTTGTTTTTTGCCGTGTCTTCTGTGATTGCCCACAGCTTTATCGCTTACTTCGTTGGTGCAAGTGAGCTGCTGGCAATGACCCAAGGCTCACCGGCCCAGAACATGACATATTTCATTCTGGTACTGTTCTTCACCGCCATCATTCTTTTTGATTTCGGCTGGTTCCGTGAACAGTTCTGCGTGATCATGTGCCCTTATGGACGTATCCAGTCCGTGCTGCTGGATCAAAAATCCCTGGCGGTGGTTTACGACGTGAACCGGGGCGAACCCCGCAAAGGCACCACACAACCCAACGAAAAAGCCGGTGACTGCGTGTCTTGCAATCGCTGCGTGCAAGTCTGTCCGACAGGGATCGATATCCGCAACGGCCTGCAGATGGAATGCATCGCCTGCACCGCATGTATCGATGCCTGCGATGAAATCATGGAGAAAGTGAAAAAGCCCAAAGGGCTGATTCGCTATGACACTCTGGATGGCAGCAAGATCTCTTTGGCCAAACCACGTTCCATCATTTACATCCTGGCGATTGTGGGTTTGATTGGCGGATTGGCTTACGCGGTCAGCACACGCGAACCTGTGCATATCGCCGTCCTTCGCGGAGCCGGTCTGCCGTACTCTTACGTCAAAAACAGTGATGGTCAGGAAGTTCTTTTAAATCAGTTCCGCCTGCACATCCAAAATCAGGGCGCCTTGCGGGCCCGCTATAATCTGACCTTGCCTCAACAACTTCTGGATCAGGGAATCCAGGTTCAGGTGGCGGAAAATCCGATTCATCTGGCTCCGGGTGAATCACGTGAATGGTATTTCTTTGTCAGAATTCCGGTTTCTGTGATCCCGGCCAGCGGACAGTTAAAAACAGAAGTGAATGTGCAGGACGAACTGGCGCCGCAAGGCTTTAAAACCCACCGCGAACTGATTCTTGTGGGACCGAGGTCACAATGATGTCCTCCGCCCTTCTGGCATTGGGAATACTTTCCTCCAGCTTCTTCGGCAGTTGGCATTGTGCGGGAATGTGTGGACCTGTTGCGACGCTGATGAGCGCACGTAAAAGCTTGCTCTCCTATCACCTTGGCCGCTTGTGTGCCTATGTCCTTTTGGGTGTGCTGGCCGGTTCTTTGGGGCAGTTCTTTCTGAACAGTCAGTTTGTGACCCTGCGCTGGATTTCGGCCATTCTTTTGGCACTGGTGCTTGTGGGTTCGGGCGCTCGTTTGATTCTGCCGGTGTCCTGGCAGCAGCGTCTGTCTGCAAACAGGATTTCTCATTCCATCTTGGGTGTCATTAAACGACTGCAGGCGTTTCATGTGGGCAAATCAGGTTTTGTCGTGGGCCTTTTAACCGCCCTTCTTCCCTGCGGCTGGCTTTACACTTATGTGACTGCCGCGATTGCCACGCAAAGCCCGTGGGCCGGAGGTCTGACTTTGGCGTTGTTCTGGCTGGGTGGTTTGCCGGCACTGAGTGCCGTTCCCATGATGATTCGTCAGGGCCTGCAGCAAGCCGGCCTTCGCCAGCAACGCATTGCCGGGGGCGTGCTGATCGTGGCCGGTTTGTATTCTTTGGGCAGCTTCATGCTGATGCATTAGTTTTTAGTTATTTCCGCTTCGCAACAAACCCGACCTTTCTTTGGACGAGCCCCGTTGTTAGATCGCAACGATTCGACCGTCCAAGGTTGTTTTCCTTGTGCGCCTTCCTTCCGCGGGCTTAGCGTTAAATCAAGAGTTTAACACGTTCGTTCACGTCTACGAAGGAGGCGTTCTATGGTTTCCCGGACTCATAAGATACTAGCATCTGTGGCTGTTGCCGGATTTATCGCAGGTTGCGCGAGCAAACCACCCAATGTGCAGCCGATTTCTTCCAGTGCCAATCCGACGGCCGAGATTGAAAAAACCGAAGCCATGATCAGCGAGGCGCGATCCAAACAAATTGACGTTCTTTCACCTGAGAACTTCACCGACGCCACCAAAGCTTTGGAAAAAGCCAAGCAGAAAAAAGAAAAAGACAAACCCAATGCTGACATTCTGGAACAGGTTGCTTATTCCCGCGCGTGGTTGAATGAAGCCAACACCCGCGCAGAAATCGCACGAACGTCGATGCGACAAATCACCGATGCACGCGAAGGCGCAATGAAAGCCGGAGCCCCCAAACTTTACCCTAAAGAATGGGACAAGGCTGGAAAGGATCTGGAAAAGATCACCGTGGCGATTGAAAAAGGGAACTTGAGTCCGGCGGACAAACGCGGCGATGAAATCATCAGCCGTTACCGGGACCTTGAAATCATGTCCGTCACCAAAGCCTATCTGGGAACAGCCAAAGACAATCTGGACACCGCAAAAAAAGCCGGTGCTGACAAAAATGCACCCAAGTCCTTTGGCATGGCAGCGATGAAATATGAAAATGCCGAGAAGCTGATCAAGGCTGATCCGCGCAATCCGGCCGTCATCGCCCGCGCCTCCCAGGACGCCACCCGTGAATCCCAGCACTTGATGGACGTCACCCGCAAAGTCAATGCGGGCAATTCTGAAGACCTGGTGTTGATGGCAGAACGCCAGCAGCGCACCATCTCCACTTTGCGTAATGAATACTCCAGTGCGGAACAAGAACTGCAAACAGTTCAAAGCGAAGCTGAACGTCAGCGCATGGAGCTGGAACGGCAGCAGGCTTTGCTAAGTCGCGCTCAAGCCCTGCGCAGTCAACTGAAGCCCAACGAGGCGGAAGTCTTCACCGAAAATGGCAAGCTGATGGTGCGCCTGAAAGGTCTGCAATTCCCCACTGCACAGTCCAATCTGGGACCAAAAAACCAGGCCTTGCTGAAAAAAGTTGAAGGCGCATTGGCCGGAGTCACCCCTTCCAAAGTGATCGTCGAAGGTCACACGGACAACGTGGGAAGCGCAGAAGCCAACCGCGTGTTGTCAGAAAAACGCGCTCAATCCGTTCAGAACTTCCTGGTATCCCAGGGAACTCTGCCAGCGGATAAAGTCGAGTCCGTGGGAATGGGTTATGACAATCCAATTGGTAACAACAACACGGCTGCAGGACGAGCACAAAATCGTCGTATTGATCTTGTGATCGAAACTGAGTAAGGAGGTGCCTATGTCACAAATTCCTGGTCAAGGCTGGCAGGAACTGAAACGGGAGCTCATGCAGAAATGGCGTGAGCTTTCGGACAATGACCTTGAAAGCACCAAAGGCAATGCCCAGTCCATCGTCGATCTGCTGGAACGCAAAGTGGGAATGGCCATCGACGAAGCCAGTGAAAAGTTCGCCGAGATAGCATCACACTACCATCTTTATGATGAACCCGAGGAAAAGCCGGTCAAGGCTGACGAGGAAAAGAAAGAACGTGTGATGGAGCTGAAACCCAAAGCTCCGGCGAATCGTGACCGAAAACCAAAAGATGATTACCTGGGATGAGACCCTGCTCACCCACCGGAGGCTTGATTCAAGGATTTGTTTCTTTCGAATCAGGCCCCGCTTTTTCCCGCACCACACTAACAAAAGAGCAAGGCACTGACGTCACCACATGGGGTTCAGAATTCACTTTATGAATCAGCTCCAGCATATCCGGCGATCCATGCGCCTTTCGCACAAACACCATCCAACCGGACTCCTTTAACTGCGCAAAAACCTTTTGTGGAAACTCGGAAGAGCCGGCCGTGAATATCACCCGGTCATAGGGTCCATTGGCCGCATCCCCTTCAAAACCGTCCCCGGCTTTGACAATGACCTGGGAAAGATGGCGCTCCGCCAGGATTTTCTGGGCTCTGGCGGCAAGCTCACTGATCACTTCCACAGAGACCACCTTGCCGCTTTTACCAACAATATCAGCCATCATGGCGGTGTTCCAGCCACTGCCCGTGCCCAGCTCAAAAACCTTTTGTCCGGGCTCGAGTTTGAGCAAATCCAGAATGCGCAGAACAAAACTGGGTTGAGAAATAGTAGAGACAAAAGGAGGACTGTTGAACAACACCAGAGGATGATCTTCGTAGGCCTCTTCGACCGTGTATTCCGGCACGAAGATGTGCCGGGGCTGACTATAAAAAGCTTCCACCACTTTTTCAGACAGTGGCAATGCGCGCTTCAAGACACTTTGTTGATAGTGTTCCAGTGACAAGCCCATGATTAAGCTTGCAAGGTTTTTTCCCGAACGGCAAGCTTGTATCATGACACTGACTCAACTCGAATACATTCTTGCCGTCGCCGACACAGGCAGCTTCAGCCACGCTGCCCGCCAATGCCATGTCACTCAACCCACGCTGAGCATGCAAATTCAAAAGCTGGAAGAAGAACTGGGCGTGATTCTTTTTGATCGCACCAAACAACCCATCCGCCCCACCTCGGTCGGCGAAGAGGTCCTGCAGCAGGCCCGCCTGGTGGTCAAAGGTTCGCAGCACCTGAAAGAAATCGTCGACGATGCCAAAGGATCTCTGCGCGGCGAACTGCGCATCGGAATCATTCCCACGCTGGCCCCGTATCTGCTGCCGCTGTTCCTGAAAAAAATCAAGGACGCCCACAGCAGTTTACATCTGACTTTTGAAGAACTGCAAACCGAGGTGATGATTGAAAAGATCCGCAATCACAGCCTGGATCTGGGCATCATCGTCACGCCGATTGATGATCTGAATATCGCCAATCACGTTTTGTTCTATGAGCCGTTCAATGTTTATCTGTCCAAAGGGCACCCCCTTCTAAGCCAGAAATCGCTGGATGAAAAAGACCTTTCATCAGAAGACGTCCTGCTGCTGAACGAAGGCCACTGCTTCCGCGAGCAAAGCCTTTCCCTTTGCCGCAACAAAAAAAGTCCGGCGGTGATGGATCGCAGTTTCACCTTTGAAAGTGGCAGTCTTGAGACCTTGAAAAAACTGGTAGATCAGGGGGAAAGCTTTACACTGCTCCCTTATCTGGCTGCGCTCGACGTGCAGGACAAAAAGCGACTGCGACCTTTCTCGGATCCGGTCCCAACCCGGGAAGTGAGCCTGGTTCATGGACCTCATTTCCAAAGGAAGGCCCTTTTAAAGGCTCTTATTGAAACCATAAAGAAAAACCTGCCCGAAGGACTGTCTGCCACCCGAGGTAAAAACCAACTGAAAATCGACAATCCCTTAGGCTATCTCAAATAGTTTTCATCTATGCCTATAGACAGCATATAGATAATCTCTATAGTTCCCATAGAAAAAGAGAACTGTTCACCTCCCGTCACCGGGCTTATCCTGTTTACAGGCAAGAGCGAGGTTCCTCCAAGGGACCTCTCTGACAGTGACAAGGAGGAATTTATGAGATCACAAAACGCCCACTCACTGAATGAAAGCAAATCCGTCAGCAGCATGAAATCGGTTGAAACCGGCACCAATGCCGTTGTTGAAACACTGAAAAAATCATTGGCTGAGGAATACCTGCTGCAACTTAAAACCCAAAACTTCCACTGGAACGTGGAAGGTCCGATGTTCTTCTCTCTGCACAAGTTGTTTGAAGAACAATACGGCCAACTGGCGGAATTCGTCGATCGTACGGCCGAAGTCATCCGCGCTTTGAAAGTCAAAGCTCCGGGCAGCTTCAAAGAGTTCAAAGAACTGTCCTCCATTCAGGAGGCTTCTGACAAAATGAGCGCCAGTCAAATGATCGAAATGCTCAGCCAGGACCACACAAATCTGGCCATCGCTTTAAAATCCCGACTGGAAACCGCCGAGGAAGCGGAAGAAACCAGTGCTGTGACTTTGTACGAAGACCTGATCGGCTTCCATGAAAAAGCCGCTTGGATGATCCGCAGTCACAGATCCTGATCCCGATTTAAATCATCGAGAAAGGATGTAGAACATGGGCAGCGCATTGATGGGACTGTTGGCAGGAGGAATCACCGGGCTTTCAACAATGCTCGGTGCTCTTCCCATTCTGAAAAACAAAACCACCGGCTGGAATCCCTGGCGCAGTCTGAATCTGGATTTTGCCATCGGGATGATGCTGGCGGCGGCAGCCTTTAATCTTATCGGCCCTGCTTATTCAAGCACCCACAGCTCCTTCGGGGTGTCTCTTGCCCTGGCGCTCGGTGTGGCTTCCATCTATGGACTGAGCCATCTGATCCATAGCGTGACGCCCTCCGAATGGTCTGTTCACCGAAGAGCCTGGCTTTTCGTGACGGCTATGATGCTGCACAACCTCCCCGAAGGTTTGGCTTCGGGAGCTGCGCTGAGCGCTGATTCCATTTCCGCCGCCAACGGCTGGACAGTGGTGGGCGCCATTGTGTTTCAAAACTTCCCCGAAGGCCTGGCCACCGCCGCGGCATTCCTTTCCATCGGCATGTCCCGCAAGGTTTCTTTCTTCGGCGCCGCGATGACCGGGGTTATGGAAGTTCTGGGAGGAACTTTGGGGGGAATCTTCACCAGCGTCACTTCGGCGTCGCTGCCCTTCATTCTGGCTTTCGCCGGTGGCGCCATGATCAGTGTGACTCTGGAAGAAATCTTCGCCAAAATGAAAGAAACGCGCATGACTTATCTGTGGCAAAAACAATTTGTCGCCGGCGCCCTTTCTGTAATTGTAATGAACTGGATCATCGGTCAGTCCTAGGATGTTTCACTCTGAAACATCCCAATGAATAATAATTTATTTTATGATCTGCATCATCATTACTCCCCCCCGGCCCATCTTACACTGAAAGGGCACAGGAGGTTGTGCTTGAAGCTGATCACAAAAATTACTGCCATTGTTTCCCTTGCCGCTGTTGTCTCAGTTGTTGCCGCCACCCAAGTCTCCCGATCCGAGGTCCACGATCAGGGCGAAAAAGACCTGATCGACAAGAGCCGGGCCATCCTGGATCAACTGGAGGGCACGCGCGATTACGTCGCCTCCCAAGGGGGCCTTGCTGAATATATAAATGATATTGGCAGTCGCTATCCTGATGGAAATGTCCCGAAAGATTTAAAGATGAACATTCTGCGAAGGGTTCCGATTTTCGCTTCGATCAAAGTGGGTCAGGATCAGTCCGAGCGCAGTGGTTATAAGTTCAGGGTCTTTTCTCCAGAACCCCGCCGGGAGGAAAACCAGGCTCGAACTGATGAAATGCAGATCTACAACCGCTTTCTTAATGAACCCACTCTGAAGGAAATCGTCACCACCAGCAATGAATCAGTCATTGTCTATCGCCCGGTCCGATTGTCTGAAAAACAAGGTTGCTTGATCTGTCACGGCCATCCGTCGCAAAGCCCGTTTGGCAATGGTAAAGATGTGCTGGGGCATGACATGGAAAACTGGTCCGATGGAAAACTTCATGGTGTCTTTGCCATCACCAGCAGTATGGCCACCGCCAATGCCACCAGCCAGGCTTCGGTGAATAAGATCCTTCTATTTTCTTTCTTCGGACTTATTCTGAGCGTTCTTGTCGCCTGGCTTGTTCTGCGCAAACCGCTGGAAAACCTGCGCAACGCCGTCAACAGCATCAGAAACTCAAGTCAGCATCTTTCGGCCACAAGTTCGGAGATTTCCGATGCTTCACAGGGCTTGAGCACATCGGCCACGGAAGCCGCTGCCGCCCTTGAGGAAACATCCGCTTCTATCGAAGAACTGACCAGCATGGTGAAAGTGAATTCCGACAACGCCCAGAACGCCCGGTTGCTGTCCACGTCTGCCATGGATGCGGCTGTGCGGGGTGAACAAAATATGCAGGAGCTGATCACTTCAATGCAAGCTGTCTCCGTCACGGCGAAAAAGGTGCAGGAGATCACGGGTCTGATTGACGACATTGCCTTTCAGACAAATCTGCTGGCTCTGAATGCCGCTGTGGAAGCGGCCCGTGCCGGCGAAAATGGACGTGGGTTCTCGGTTGTTGCCGAAGCCGTCCGCCAACTGGCGCTGAAGTCCGCTCAGTCCGCGAAGGAGATATCCGGCTTGATTTCTGAAAGCGTCAGTCAGATCGAGGTCAGCTACAAATCCGCCCTGCAAGGTGGAGAAACTTTACAAACAATTCTGCAAGAGTCACAAAAAGTTTCAACTTTAAACAATGAAATAGCCCAGGCCAGTCAGGAGCAGTCAACGGGCATCGATCAGATCTCCCGCGCTTTGCATGATCTGGACAAAGTCACCCAGAATAATGCCGCCTCTTCGGAAGAAACTGCGGCGGCCTCAGTGGAGCTGTCGAGTCAGTCCCAGCAGCTCGATATGATGGTGGAATCCGTGGAGGGCGTGCTCAACGGACGCCCGAAAGCCAGCTAAAGGGTGGACAGCGGCGACGGGCCACGCTAGGCTTTTGTGATGACATTAACAGCATTTCAAACCGTCGCTCTGGCAGCACTGGTCGTTTATTTCGGCCGGTATATTAAAAGCAAAGTCCACGTCCTGGATAAGTACAATCTTCCGTCGCCGGTTATCGGTGGCTTTATTGTCGCTATCGTCATTTCAATCCTGAAGGCCAACGGCCTTTTTGTTCTGCAATTCAACAAGGCCTTTGAGGAAGCACTGATGATCACCTTCTTCACGTCTGTCGGCTACTCCGCATCTGTGCGCCTGCTAAAAGAGGGCGGTCGCGCGGTGGTGTTCTTCCTGCTTTTGACTGTCGGCGGCCTGCTGGTGCAAATCATTGCCGGGATCGGACTGGCAAAAATGATGGGCGAACACCCTTTGATGGGGGTTTTGACGGGTGCCGTCTCCCTTACCGGAGGTCCGGGCACAGCCTTGGCGTTCGGTCCCGTCTTTGAGGCGGCCGGAGTCGAAGGAGCCTCCGTCATCGGCCTGACTACCGCCATGGGTGGGATTGTCCTGGGTGGATTGATTGGAACTCCCCTGGCGACTTATCTGATCAACAAAAAGAAACTCAAACATCCGGTCGATCATGACAACAAAGAACAGCATGAATCCATGATGCTGAAATCCTTCGCGGGTCGCGACCTGCTGATGCACCTTCTGGCGCTCACCCTGATCATGGGTATCGGCACCACGATCAGCTCGTGGATCAGCTCTTTGAAAATCACCCTGCCCATCTACATTGGTTCCATGGTGGTTGCTGCGATCTTCCGCAACATCGAAGATATGAAGCCAGTCTTTAAAATCTCTCCGGAATGGATTGAGGAGATCGGTTCCGTCGCCCTGACCCTGTTCATTGCGATGGCCATCATGAGTCTGCGTTTGGAAGAGCTGAAGAACGCCGCCTTGCCGATATTAGTCTTCCTGACTGTACAGGCCCTGCTGGTGGCGGTGACGGCTCTGGGCCCCGCATTCTGGGTCGGTGGCCGGGATTACGAAGCGTCCGTAATGAGTGCCGGCTATGTCGGATTCATGATGGGAACCACAGCCAACGCCATGGCCAATATGCATTCACTCAGTCAGCGCTATGGTCACGCCTACAAGGCCTTCCTGGTGGTTCCACTGGTGGGGTCCTGTTTTATTGACTTTATCAATGCGGCGCTGGTCACCTTCTGCATCAACTTGTTTGGCAATTGATGCCGAAGCGAAATATTGAATAAAAAAAGCCCGCTGGATTTCAGCGGGCTTTTTTTTATTTAATACTTATGCCTGAAAAACTACCGTTCAAAACCGCAGAGAGACTTCGTCGACTCAAAGATACGACCATCCAAAGTCAAACCGAAGGTGTCATGTCCCGACTGGGCGACAACAGCCCCTTCTCCGCTTGCATCACGTATCCAGCTGCGCTGATGATCTACATAGTAATTACCGATGCAAACCTGCGACGGCTCACCGGTTTGATAGAAGTTGATGTAGCCACCCGGACGAGTCGAACGAAGACTGTAATCAATATGATTCAATTCAAGCTGAAGAGTTTTAATCTGAGTCAGCAATCCCTGTTCGTTGTAGAACAGTTCCGATGCGGTCGCCTGACCAATAGCTTCCTTCGAGCGCAGAACAAATCCCGCGGAAGTGCAGCCCATCTGAATATGCCTGACTTTTCCATTCGGCCAGAAGTTGATGATCCCCCCGCCCTTTTCTACCGGTGTCGACTGAGATCCCCCGCAATAAACCGGCATGGGGCGTCCGCCCGGACCAGAAAGATAAAACGATCTGGCCAATGTCGCAGAGGTAACAATACCCATATCGTTGAAGGAAACTCTGTAGGATTGACCACGACCCAATTCCTGACCCGAATGCAGGAAGACATGGTAACCATTCACGTCAGCCAACTGCAAACCTGATCTTTGCAACAGATCAATGTACTGAGGCACAGTCACATCACGCATCATGGTGGAATGCAGGAAGCCGTTCATCAGACGAACGCCATTGGATGTCTGGAAGTTGTTTTCAGGCTGCAGACCTTCGCGATAGATGAACTCATGCAGCACCAGCGCCGAACGCTGCGTGTTTGTCATGCGATCCCAGACATCCTTATTGAAGTAATAGCGATGCCCCTTGATGCTTGGGCGCTTGTACTGAACGGCGCCCTGAACCAGGATGCAACCCTTTGGCAAAGCACCCCAGCCACGATCCGGAATATCAGTGAACTCGGTGCCTTTCAGGAACAAAGCTTCACGATCAAAAGTCTCCAGAAACGAGTTGTACAAAATCGCCCGGGTTGGATTGATATTTTCCATGCGGGCAATCATCTGGCGCAGGATTTTTTTATACTCAAGACCTTCAATGACATCCATTTCGAAAGTCTGAATCTCGCGGGCCTCAAACAGATCCAGAACTTCAAAACGCTGATGTTCAAAACGGTTTTCGCAATAAATGACGCTGCCGCCATTGCCTTTTTCATCACCGCCGATAAATGCGGCCTGTGCCAGCGACCCCGCAAATGAAAACAGAATCAGGGGTAACAGGGTCTTTTTGATCATAGCGGCTTCTCACTTTCAGCAACAGTCAGGGGGAAAAACTGGATATTCAGGTTGTACACTTCCGTCATGTCGCCCTCCTCAACCAGCATGGACAGTTTACGGCGGAATTTTTTAATCAAACTCTTGGCCTCTTCCATTTTGTGCGGATTGATGGCCATGGTGATGGCGGAATAATCACGACGGTCCGTCGGAGTTCTTTTCAGAACCTCGATGGCCTTGTGCATGTCAGACACGTGGGCCTGAACCAACGCCTCACTTGGAATATCGGTGGTGGTGGCAAGACTTGCCACCGAACGCGCGATGGAATTGCCCTTGCGCTTAATAAAGCCCAAGTCCAAAAGCAGCTCCAGACTTTGCTGAACCTTTTCCAGCGGCAAGGCCAGACGTTCAGCAATCCATTCCGGATCCGGCTTGAAGGTTTTCATGCGGATAAGATTCAGGATCGCAAAGTGCTCCCAGCTGGCGATCAGTTCCAGCTCTTTTTCCGCCAAAGTTTTTTGTGCCGCAAATTTTCGGGAACGCGTGGAGATCAAAGAATAAACTTCGTTGCGTTCCTCGGCACCCAACTCAAGTCCCAGAACAATTTTGTTGGCATAAAATTCACTCAAAGGGCGCTTGCCGTGCATCAGTTCGTTCAAACAGCCTGGAGAGATGCCAACCTTCTTGGCCAAAGAACGGAACGAGAAGCGAGGGTTCTTTTTCTGAATTTCCTCTAGCTTATTTTTTAACAGGGCACCGAATTGATTAGACACAAAATCCCCCACCGACATGAGGGATTTTTTACATTTAATAACAAAGTTGCAAGGTTAAAATAGACGAAGAGTTCCGTACATCAAACAAAGGGAACGCTGCAACAGATTCAGATGACAAGCTCTATGATAGCGCGAAAGCCGTGATTGCCGGCCATTGCGCCGATAATATTGCGGAGCGAAGTGATATTCTTCCCCTGAGAGCCAATCAATTTACCTCGATACTCCTGCGGCACCGTCACTTTATACACTGTGGTTTTGTCGCCTGCTGCAAAGGTCACTTCCACCTGTTCATAGCAGGAAGTCATCTCTTGAATCACGCTCTCAAGCACCTTCGCCAAACGATCTCTGATATCCGCATCCTGGGTCATAGTCTCCGCCAACATCTTACGTTCTCCGTAACACCTATTTTGTTGATCCCCAGCCTTAAGAGCAACCCTGCCGCGTCCGCCCTAGCCCGGAAAGTGTTCCACCAAGAATATAGGAATGCTCAAATTTCCCTCTGATAGGACCCAGAAAACCAGCCACCGGGTTAACCTTTTTCTGTTTCTTCGGGGTCATTCAGTACCGGGACAAGGCCGTCCCTCCAATCCCCCATCAAAGGAAGATAACGGATGCAAAAAACAGTTTTATGTTTTTCTTTATTAGTGTTCTTAAATGCCTGCCAAAACAGCACCCCGGGTGAAAACTCGGCCATAACGCCACAAGCCCCCCCTGAGCTGCAGGAAAAAGTCATCTATGGCAGCGACGACCGAAAGGATCTCTTTGAAGTAAAGTCCTCCGTGCAACGGCGGCTGGCCGATTCCACGGTCGCATTGATCAAGGACGAAAATCTGCAGGTGGGCGCCGACATCACCCGCATCACTGCCCAAACTTTCCGCAGATCATACAACCTGTGCGCCTCCGAGCGCTTTGGCGAACAGGAAAATGCGGCCTTCTGTTCAGGCTCCTTGGTTGCGCCAGACGTCATAGCCACCGCCGGTCACTGCGTACGCTCCGTTCGTGACTGCAGTGACACCCGTTTTGTCTTTGGATATGCCGTTAAGTCCGCAGGAGTCCAGCCCCGCGAAGTCCCTTCCAGCGAAGTCTATCGCTGCGCTGAAATCATTCACACCGAGGTTCTGGCAACAGGTTCAGACTTTGCGCTGATTCGTCTGGATCGTGCAGTGCCCAACCATGCTGTTTTAAAAACCCGCAAAAGCGGAAGCATCAAAGTCGGAGCATCGCTGGTTGTGATTGGACATCCTGTGGGTCTTCCCACCAAAGTTGCCGCTGGAGCCAAAGTGCGCAGTGCCACAGAATCTGAACATTTCGTCGCAAATCTGGATACCTACGGAGGAAACTCAGGTTCCGCAGTATTTAACTCTTCCGGTGTGATTGAGGGCATCTTGGTCCGTGGAGACACCGATTTTGTATATCAGGGCTCATGCACGGTTTCCAACCGCTGCCCAAGCACAGAATGTCGTGGTGAGGACGTCACTCGTATCACACGCATCCTTCCCTATCTTTGACCTTCATCAGGTCAGGATGACATTGCTTTCCTGAACCGGTATTTTTGGTTCCAATAAAGAAATGTCACAAACTCAATGGCACAAGCTGGGTCCGATCGAACTGCTCAAGAAAAAGAGTCTGCAGCAGCTCGAAGTTCACCGGACCCGACTGGCTCTGATTTTCAAAGACAACGAGTTCACTGCCATCTCAGGCGTGTGCAATCACGTCGGCGGCCCTTTGGGCAATGGAACCCTGGAGGGCGACTATGTTGTCTGCCCCTGGCACTACTACAAATTTCACTATCGCACCGGATTTGGCGAGCCTGGCTATGAAGGCGACCGCGTGCCCGCATACAAACTCAAAACGGAAGATGGCGAACTGTGGGTGGATCTTGCCAGTGCAACGGCGCGAGGGCACCTGCCACATGAGCCCCATCCCCTCACCCGCAAAGTGCAGCGTGAACCAGGCCCGTTGCGAGTGGTGGGTATCTCAACCACAGTGATGGATAATGCCCATCCACGGATTTCAACATCGGAACTTTTACTGGAACAAACTCTGAAACACGCTGAAAACAAGGGCTATGAAACCCGCCTGCAGAAAATTCGCGAACTGAAGTTTCGCCACTGCGAGGGGTTTTATTCAAAAAGTGCGCACGCCTGCACCTGGCCCTGCTCGATCACGCAGATGGATCCAAACGATCAGCTGGATCGCGTGTATGAAGATCTCATTCACTGGGCGGATGTGATGATCGTGGCGACACCCATTCGCTGGGGCTCAGCCAGTTCGCTGTATTATAAAATGGCGGAACGCTTTAATTGCATCCAAAATCAAATTACAATCCACAACAACCAACTGGTGCGCAACAAAGTTGCCGGATTCATCATCACCGGTGGGCAGGACAATGTGCAGGCTGTCGCGGGTCACATGATGGGCTTTTTCTCAGAGCTCGGCTATCACCTGCCCCCGTTTCCCTTTATCGCTCACTCTTTGGGATGGAGCTCTGAGAACATGGAGCACAACGTGCGCTACGTCCAGCAAAGCCAGGCCCTGACAGAAGGCGCTCAGGAACTGCTGGATCGTTGCGCAGAACTGTCTTGTGCCCTGCTTGAGACCTCCGCTCACGTGCTGCAACACCGGGCCGGGCGCAAAGCTTACAACGCCTCGAAGCATCACGACCGTTAGGTCCGGGGACGGCACCGTCGATTTTATAGACAGTTTAAATCTGTCTGATTCCTTCCCGGCCCGGAACTGCTCTTGCATCTTGTGAAAACATGCGAATCGCCTTTTTAGCCCTAGCAGTTTTAGTCGCCTTTGAATTCACGACCCCGGCCTTAGCCGAAGCCTGCAGCTGCATCGCCGATCCGTATTCCAAAAAGTACCAGCTGTATAAGAAAACCTGGTACGGAACCCAGCGCAAATGGAGCTGTGTCTATACGTGCCAGGATTCGCAACAACAACGCTCCGAAATCACCGCCCACCATTCAGACTGGTATGTCACCGACAAGGGCCTTGAAGGCATCTGCGACGGGCTTCACTACGTGAATGTCTACAACACCCACCGCATGGATTTTGTCTGGAAGTTTGAAGAAGCCCGTTGGTTCAATCCATCCCAGTCCAGCTCCCCTGACCTAAAGGTCTGGTCTCAAAGCTGTCGCTAGCCTCAACTTGATACAAACACATTTCAGTGTAGTAATGAGTGTTACATTGATGTTCCGCCACTTGGTATCGAACAGTTCGCCGCCGATCAATTGTATGTATGAAAAATCTTGTCCGTTTCGGCGCCCTCATACTTTCTGTACTCACCCTCTCTGCCTGCGGAATCCATAGTTCTATTGAACAACTGTCAGGTTTGATCAAACCCTCTTATACCGTTTCTGCAAAATCAACTGTGACTTCCCTGACTGAAGGTGACGTTTTCCACGTCGATCTGCAGATTGAAAATCCGCGCCTGATCCCGACGACCATTCGCTGGAATATCGCCAACGGATCCACCGACTTCACCATCTCTGCCGGAACGATCGTACTGCCTTCCGGAAGTACAATGGTGACCTTAAATCTGCCCGTTTTGGATGATGCGATCTACGAAGACAACGAAGATTTCGTCCTGTCCTTCAGTTCCGATGACAGTGAAGTTTCCATCAGTCCTTCGGCTCTGGATCTGACTGTACAGGACAATGAAGCCATGCCGTCGGTGGAATTCCAACTGGCCTCGGAAACGGCGCTGGAATCCATCGGCAGCCAGAACGTGACTCTGACCCTCAGTGGTCCGTCAGGATTCACCTCCAAAGTAAACTACGCAATCAAAGGCACCAGCTCCGTCCAGGCAGCAGATCATTCTGTCACTTCGGGCACGGTCACCTTCAATCCGCTTGAAACATCCAAAACAATTTCGTTGGGTTTTGTCGATGACGCCGTTATGGAGTCCACCGAAAACCTGATCCTGGAGCTGAGTTCGCCAGATAAAGTTACCATCGGCACCAAGTCTGAATACAGCCTGTCCATTCTGGACAACGACACCCTGGATCTGACGGTGGTGATTGAACAGTCCGGCTCCCAAACCGACCCGACTTACAATCTTCCGATTGCCTATGTCATGACCTTCAATCGCGCCATCGATCCAGCAACACTGGTTGTGGCCGATCTATTCCAGGGCGGCACTGCGCCCACGATCACCTGGAGTCTTTCCACCACTGACAACCGTGTCTATAATTTGACGGCCACGGCCGTGGGTGGCAGTGGCACTGTCAAACCGGAACTTCCGGCGGGCCGCGTGAATGATCTGCTGGGAAATCCCAATCTGGCCTCTTCAAGCTCTGATGGAAATGTGACCTATATCCCCGCTCCGGCGGCATTTACCATCTCCGGAATCACCGGGGGGATGGACAATACCGTCGACTCACAACTGAGCAGCGGCAATCTGGCCACCGTCCGCTGGGCAGCCTCCACAGCGGCTGACAGTTATGATGTGACGATCTACGAAAATGACGGGACCACCGTCAAATGTGCGACGGTCTCTGTGGCTGCGCCAGCGACCAGCTATAGTTTCTCTGGCTGTGCCTTGAGTCTTTCTACCAGTTACAAAGCCTCTGTGGTTGCTCATCGCGCCAACGGGTACTTCACCGCCGCCACCAACAATCCATTCACTTTCTCAACTCCAGCACCTCTGACTGTGACCGTCAACCAGGCTGGTGGCCAGACCGATCCGGCAGCCACATTACCAGTCGAGTTTTCTTTAGTCTTCAGCCGCGCCATAGATCCAGCAAGTTTGAGCAGCGCAGATATCACTCAAAACGGCACCGCGACAGGTGTGACGTGGACTCTTTCCACTCTTGATAATATCAACTATATTCTGCGCGCCACTGTTGCCAGCGAAGGAACGTTGGTTCCATTCCTGGATGCCACAAAAGCAACCGACACGCTGGGAAATCCCAATCAGGCGTCAACTTCCACAGATGCCTCCGTCCTGTATCGTCAAAAACCCGCAGCCTTTAATATTTCCGGTGTCACCGGTGGTTCAGATGCCACACAAGATAATTCTTTAAGCAGCGGCTTAATCCCCACTGTTCACTGGGCAGCTTCGAGCAATGCTGAAAGCTATGATGTTACGATCTTTGAAAATGATGGCACCACAGTAAAATGTCCTGCTGAATCCGTCGCGGCACCTGCGACTTCCTACAGTTTCTCTGGTTGTACGCTGACGGCTGGAACAAGCTATAAGGCCCATGTCGTGGCTCATCGCCCGTCGGCGCCATCAACTTTGGCCACCAATGTGCCTTTCACTTTCACGACTCTGGCGGCCTTGTCAGTGACTATCAATCAGGCTGGGGGCCAGGCCGACCCGACAAACTCGGTTCCTGTCAATTTCACCGTCATATTTAATCGCGCCGTCAATCCGGCCACTTTCACCAGTGCGGATATCACTCACACGGGAACAGCGACTGTGACGACATGGACAGTATCGACCTCGGACAATATCATGTGGACGGTGTCTGCATCCGCCATCAGTGGCGAAGGCACTGTCATTCCATCCATCAATGCAGGTGTCGTGCAAGACACCCTGGCCAATACGAATCTGGCTTCCACATCGACGGACAACTCCGTGCAGTTCCTGTTTAATCCATCAGCCTTCACTATTTCAGGTATCACCGGTGGATCTGACAACACTGCCGACAATCAACTGACCAGCGGCCTTGTGGCCACCGTGAACTGGAATGCCTCGACTTATGCCGAAAGCTATGACGTCACTGTCCTTGAGAACGATGGAACCACCGTCAAATGTGCTCTGACCAATGTCAGTGCTCCGGTAACCAGTCATAATTTTGCCGCATGCACCTTGAATGCTTCGACCACTTATCGCGCCCGCGTAGTGGCGAAACGTGCATTGGCAAGCTCGGTCACTGCCACCAACAGTCTATATTCTTTCACAACCGGAGCTCCGCTGACAGTGACCGTCAATCAAGCTGGTGGCCAGGCCGATCCAACCTACAATCTGCCGATCAACTTCACGGTGGTATTCAACCGCGCCATAGATCCCGCGACTTTCAGCAATGCTGATATCACCCAGAACGGAACCGCACCGGGTGTAACCTGGGCTGTTTCCACCAGTGACAATATCACGTGGAGTCTGCAAGCCACGGCCGCCACCGGCAGTGGCACCCTGGTTCCGTCCATTGCAGCCGCTGCCGTTGCTGACCCTATGGGGAACAGCAATGCGGTATCTACTTCCACCGACAGTTCTGTGACTTACAATGCCGAACCCGCAACGTTCAATATCACGGGTGTGACTGGAGGCCTTGATTCCACGGCCGACAACCTGCTGTCCAGCGGTGACAAAGCCACCATTAACTGGGCGGCTTCCACGGCGGCTAACAACTATGAAGTCACAATCTTTGAAAATGACAACACCACCGTGAAATGTGCGACCCAAACTATTGCCGCGCCGGCAACAAGCTATAACTTTAGTGCATGCTCCCTGACCCTGAACACGGCTTACAAAGCCCGCGTGGTTGCAACCCGTACCAATGGCACCACCCGAACAGCAACCAACAGTCTTTATGCCTTTACGACTCCTACGCCACTTACAGTCACTATCGAACAAGCTGGCGGACAGGCAGATCCAACGTCGTCGTTGCCAGTGAACTTCACTGTCACCTTCAGTCGCGCCATCGACCCGGCAAGCATTTCCGACTCTGACTTTGGCCAGAGTGGGTCGGCTACGGGTGTTACCTACACCCTGACCACCTTTGACAACACCGTCTATACTCTTAGAGCGATTTCCGTGGGTGCAGAAGGCACCATCATCCCAACTCTGGCAGCAGGCCAGGTGACTGATACTGTTGCGAACCTGAATCAGGCGGCCACCAGTGTCGATGCCAGCGTTGGCTACTATCTGGAACCGGGTGCCTTTAACGTCAGTGGTATCACTGGTGGCACGGATTCCACCGTCGACAATTCTTTGGCCAGTGGACAGTATGCCACCGTAAACTGGAGCGCTGCCACCAGTGCGGACAGCTATGACATCACCATTCGCAACAATGCCAATACAGCCACCGTCTGCGCGACGGTCAATGTGGCAGCCCCTGCCACCAGCTATAACTTTGCCACTTGCGCCCTGAGTGCGGGAACAAGCTACAAGGTTCTTGCTGTTGCCAAACGCAATGTCGGGGTTCAAAAGACAGCCACGAACAGCCCTTACACTTTCTCTCGCGTTGCTGATCTGACAATTGTTACATTCGCCCGCAACACCGGACAAAACGGTACGACTTCGTCACTTCCCGTGCAGTTCCGCATCACTTTCAGCCGCGCGATTGATCCGGCAACGTTCACTGCTGCTGATATCACTGAAACGGGAACTTCTTCAGGCACGACTTGGAGTATTTCCACATCAGACAATACGATCTTTATAGTTTCCGCTACTGCTGTGACCAACCCAGGCACACTGCGCCCCTCCGTCGCCGCCAACGCTGTTCAAGATACCAGCGGGAACAACAATACCAACACTGTCACCGTGACTGCCGGTCAGGCTGTGACCTATGCCCCACCTCCGGGCCCGTTCACAATTTCAGGTATCACCGGAGGCACTGACAGCACTGCTGACAACCAACTGACCAACGGGACCAAGGCAACCGTCAACTGGGGTACGTCCACAAACGCGACCTCTTATCAGGTGACGATCTTTGAAAATGATGGCGCAACCGAAAAATGTCCACAACAGACCGTGGCAGCACCAGCAACCAGCTACTCCTTTACCAGCTGTACTTTGAATTTCGGGAACACTTACCGAGCGCGAGTTCGTGCCGTTGGCGGCTCGAACTTGGATGCATCAAACAGCCTGTACTCGTTCACGACTGCCACAGGGATTCTGATTACAGTCACACCCGCCTATCCAACAAACGGTGCAAAGTGGAATGACTATATCAAAAACGACAACTCGACTCTGCCAAGCTACCTTCAGGCGGACACGGCCTGCGACGGCACTGAAACCAACGGTTTCCGCAGCTGTCTTCACGGCGGTGAATTCCGCAAAGCCAATATGCCTTCGCAGCCAAACTGCACAGGTGTCACTGCCGCTGACTCTTTGGATGTCTTTGACTGGGCCTGTGATGACAGATCCGGCAATGCAGTGATCTATTCCCTGGGATTGAAAGCCAATAAAGGTCTTCGCCAGATGCTGAATGAAACTTCATTCATGAACAACACACTGACCGTCTCTGTCGGCGGCAATGAAGTGGCGCAAAGCGCCTCGGGTGTATGGTGGACGAACACCGTCCAACTGGCACCTTCGGCTGCCTCAGCCACTCAGACCCTGTCAACCGCTGGAACCATCTACACCATTGGGCCCAGCAATTCGACTGGACGCGGATACAACATCAACGCGGACAAGATCTCTTTGGTCACCTTATTCGGAATGATTACTCCTGCTTTCAGCTCATGGCCCCTTAACACCGACGCCACCACTGGTGAAACAGGTTCCGGAATCCGCACGAATGTGGCCGCGGGCTCTCAAAAATTCATCTGGATCGAAACAAATGTCTGGCAAAGCAGCAGCGGAACGGTCGGCACGTCGATCTTCCTTCACAATGTCACGTTCTCTCAAGTCCGTAACATCACAGACTTCATTGGGGACCCGACACTTGCCAACGGGCGGATGATTGCCATCAGCGGCTCACATTCAATTCAACTGAAGGATATCACTTCTGACTACAACTCGACTGCCGCAAACTGCCACACTTTGCACATCAGCAACAACTCCGGGAAAATTCTGGTGCAGAACCTGAACCTCGAAGATGCACCAAAAGTTCCGATCTTGATTGCCGGCCCTTCCGCCGGAAACGAATTCAATGTCGTTAATGTCATGTCATGGTACGGAGTGGATCGGATTTTCGATTTGAACTCAGTTACTGACAGTGCATTCCTGAATGTCGTTGGAAACAGCTATGGTCCGCTTTTCCAACTAACCAACTCATCGGGGAACCTGTTGGCAAACATCGTTTCAAACTGGAATAACACGAGCAGCGCCATGCTTCTATCTGGGTCAACCAACAATAGAATTATTAGCTATCAATGCGACTCAGACTATGGCTCAGCCAGCTGCCTTACCCTACAGTCCGGGTCGAACTCCAACGTCCTTCACAATCTGGCGATCAGTGCCGGTGGCAATGCGGGTATGGTCATCAATGGGTCGAATGAAAATATCATCACAAAAGTCCGAATTCTTGGGAACGGGAACACTCCAAGAAACATCAGTCTGGTATCCGCCCATCGCAACGTGATGACTCACATCACTTCAAGTCAGGGCTCATTCAGCGGTTCGACTGTTGAGTTTAATGCCTCCACCTACAACACCGTCAACAATCTGGTTGCCGCAGTTGCGCTATATGGTTTGAACATGATTTCCGGCTCTGACAACAACCGATTCGCCCAAACTCATTTTGCCGGAGATGACTTTGGCACTAATGACATCCGCATCAACGGCTCTTCCAATAACCAATTCACCAAGTTTTTCACGACAATGTCGGGCTCTTACACTCACTGTAACGTCAGTGGAGGAACCAATCCAGGAGTCACTCATTCCACTTGCGCAGCCTCCGGCTCCAGCACCTACACATACATTCCTAACGTGAATTCAAGCGGCTCGTTTAACGCAAGCCTTGAGCTTAATGCGGCGGACACGGCATTGCGTGACCGCGTGCAAAACGGCAACAGTGCCAACTCGAGCTTTGTTAATGGCGCCCTTTGCCCTGCGGGTTTGGATCCGGCCTCCTGGACAATCACAGATCAGCGCACGTCTCCGACGACATTCCTGATCAATGCTTATGAAGAGGTCTTTGACGATGTTGGAAACAACAACGGACTTTGCGAAGCCAATGAAGCCTGCACCTATGCCCCGAACTTCGGCGCATATCAGGGTCATGGTGACTACAGAACCCTGTCATGTACAATGCCAGCCGGTGCCTTCCAAGCCAACACCATCTACGCTTATCCAACCAACGGCTATTAAAAACAAAAACCCCCGGGTTTCCCCAGGGGTTCTTGGAAATTC
Source organism: Bdellovibrio bacteriovorus (assembly GCF_048286975.1). Classification (GTDB taxonomy): domain Bacteria; phylum Bdellovibrionota; class Bdellovibrionia; order Bdellovibrionales; family Bdellovibrionaceae; genus Bdellovibrio; species Bdellovibrio bacteriovorus_H. Next base: position 461,259 of record NZ_JBLVRT010000002.1, read on the forward strand.
AATTTTTGAATCGAATTACTGAGCAGTGTTGTTGATCCACTCGATCGCGTTGCTAACTTTGGCATAAACACCATAGTAGTTCGCACGAGCACAACCTTGACCCCAGCTCACAACACCAACCAAGTATGTCTGGTTGTTTTCGTCCTGAGCTACCAATGGACCACCAGAGTCACCTTGGCAAGAGTCTTTTCCGCCACCTTCATAACCAGCACAGATCATGCTGTCAGTAATACCGTTGTTGTAAGCTTTGTTACAAGCTGCTGTAGAAACCAATGGAACGTCCACTTTTTGCAGTTTTGTCGGCAAAGAGTAAGAACCTTCACGAGTTGCACCCCAACCAGCCACTGTCGTCAAAATTTCAGAGCCGTCAGTTGGAAGAGCGATTTCAGCAGGGTTCAACGCCACTGGAGCATAAGAAGAATCCTGAGAAAGCTCGATCAATGCAAAATCGTTTTCCATTGTGCGTGCATTGTAGTTCGGGTGAGCGATGATTCTTTTGGGAGCGATGGATTCTGCATTCACCGCATTTGTACGGTCATGCAAGCCGATCACAACTTTTTTAACCGTGCCGCCACGAACACAGTGAGCTGCTGTCAATACCCAGTTCTTCTTGATCAAGGAACCGCCGCAGAAATGGCTGCCGCTCTGCAAAGACACGATGTATGGGAACTCACCGATGGAAGCCTCAACGCCACCAACGATTTTAGCCCCTACAGAGCCAGATTTCGCGAATACTGGAGCAGACATCATCATAAGGCCTGCGATAACAAGATGGTTCATTTTCATTTTATTCCCCTCTGGTCTTGAATCCTTCAAAACCTGATATCAATCGTTGTCTGTTTTTTCCCAATGCTCAAAGACTCTCGGCGACCCACTTTGGAACTGGCCTTTTTTCGGACCTTTGCAGAGGGGAAATTATTGCCCCCAAACATTTCTTCCTCGACGGTAATTACCGAATTTTTTAAAAGAACTTGCCAAGCCTGCATGATTTTTATGAAATTCGTTTTCTTTATTCTTGGAAGATCCTCCGAAGCTCGCTAAGACTGAAATTGACGGAGGCCCCATGCGATCACTTGCTTACTCTGCTTTTTTGCTGGTCTTGTTTACTGGATGGTCCTGGAATTCACAGGCGGCGCAGCCTTCTGCTCGGGTGGCTGATGGAAAGATCCAAGGCCTTCGTACGGCTCACAACACCGAAGCCTTTCTGGGAATCCCTTACGCCGCTCCTCCGGTGGGTTACCTTCGCTGGAAAGCACCCAGATCCCCGGCCCCTTGGTTCGGCACTCTCAACGCCACAAAACTTCCTGTCGCCTGCCCTCAGAAAGGAAACTTCTTTGCCAATGTGCCGCCAGAAAAATTCGGAACTCCGGTTGGCAATGAAGACTGTCTTTATCTGAACGTATGGAAACCGGTCGCGGCAAAAAAACGCCCCGTGGTTTTATGGATTCACGGCGGATCGAATTTCAAAGGCACTTCTGCCGATCCTCTTTATGATGGCGCGTGGCTTGCTTCTTCTTCAGACGTTGTCTTTGTCAGTGCCAACTATCGCCTGGGCATGCTGGGCGCATTGGCGCACGAAGCTTTGAATAAAGGCAGCAAGTGGGACAGTTCCGGCAACTACGTGACCCAAGATCTGGTCGCCGTGCTCAAGTGGATCCACACTAACATTGAAAACTTCGGCGGAGATCCTGACAACATCACCATCATGGGTCAATCCGCAGGCTGCATGAATGTGTGGGGTCTTTTGCAGACGCCCCTTTCCAAAGATCTTTTCCACCGTGCGGTTTGTTCTGCGGGTGTGCCGAATGCCTATCCTCGCTGGGTTGCGGAAACCCGCTCTGAAGACTTCATCGAAAATCTGGTGGTGAATGCCGGCTTGGTGAAAGTAAAATCCCAAGCGGAAGCGTATCTGCTAGCCAAGGGCACCAAGTGGATCCGCCAGTTCCTGTATTCCCGAACCACCGAAGAACTGGTGCAGGCGCAAGAATACATCGTGCCGTTTCAGCACTTCAAAGATGACGCCGTCTTCCCACATGGGGTGGAGGGAATCTTATTCGGAAACTTCCACCGCGTTCCGCTGATCCTGGGTTTAACCACGGATGAGGCGACCTATCTTTTGGGCGGCGCCCTGATCAAGCCCACCGATAAAGAGCTGTGGTCCCTGATCCAAAATCCTCCAGCAGATCTGAAAGAGGAAGACCTTATCAAAGACAACAAGGTGACTCTGTACCATTCCAGCACCGCTGCCGGGTCCCTGGCGATGCAGATGACGATGGAAGAAATCTTCTGGGCAGTGAAAGCCTACAACCCACAGACCTATCGTTATTCCTTTGAATGGAAAGAAACCCCCTCCCCGTGGAAAGAAGTTTTTGGCGCTGTGCACGGCATGGATGCGATGTTCTACCTGGGGAACTTTGAAACCGAAAAGCCCAGCTTTGCCCGATTTGCCTGGACGGAACAGAATCGTCAGTCCCGGGAAGCTCTGCGGGACTCGATGGCGCCGTACTTCAAATCCTTCTTCTGGGACGGAAATCCCAACACCCAGCTCCCCGCCCAAGCGCCCGTCTGGGACGGCCGAATGGTCTTTAAATAGACTTGAGGCGGCTTAATGGCTCACATTTGAATTTTTGAGGACATTGAGGCCCCCAAAAGGGGCTAAACTCATAAGGGAAATTCTATTGTCATGGGACCCCTTTTATGAGAACCAATTTAGATGTCTGAAAACAAAATTCGCAACGAAATTCATGTCTTTATCAACGGCGCTGAACACCGCATTTCCGGCGAAAAAGCCTTCCTTCCGCTAGCCCAGTATTTACGCTATCACAGCTCCCTTCCGGGAACGAAAGTGGTTTGCGCTGAAGGCGACTGCGGTGCCTGCACGGTGCTTTCAGCAAAACTTGAAAACAACAGCTGGTCTGAATTCCAAGCCATCAATTCCTGCATCGCCCCGATGTACCTTTTCGACATGGGCTCACTGGTCACAGTGGAAGGTCTTTCTGAGCAGGACGACTTAAGCGAAGTGCAAAACAAGATGCGCGAATTCCACGGCGGTCAGTGCGGTTACTGCACGCCGGGCATGGTGTGTTCGTTGTCTTCACTGGCAGAAAAAAGCGCGTGTTCAGGAAAAGCCATCACCGAGAAAAAAGCCCGCAACTTCCTTACCGGCAACCTGTGCCGTTGCACCGGATATGAACCAATCCTGGCGGCAGCGACCAATCTGGATCTGTCAAAATGGAAGTCTCTGTCTGCCAAGTACTTGACGGACAGTCAGAAAAAACAATTCCAGCCACTGGCTTCTGATTCTTTGATGATTGAAGCTGGCGCCAAGAAATTCACCGCCCCGGCGAACTTCCAGGTGGCGACCGAGCAAAAATCCAAATCCCCACAAACTCGTCTGGTGGCCGGCGCCACTGATTTGGGCGTTTTGCACAACAAAGGCAAAGCCTTCATGGATGACGTGATGAGCTTGCACAAGATCACCGACACCAATGAAATCAGAATGACCGCTGACGGCGTGTGGGTCGGAGCCCGCGTCACCCTGACAGCCCTGGAAAACTTCCTGGAAGACAAACTGCCAGAGCTTTCGCGCCTGCTGCGCATCTTCGCTTCACCGCAAATCAAAAACCAAGGGACTCTGGTCGGTAACGTCATGAACGGCTCCCCGATTGGTGACAGCATCCCCGCTCTTTTGGCGCTGGATGCGGAAGTGCACTTGCAGTCCACCAAAGGTCTTCGCAAAGTGGCTTTGCCAAAGTTTTATAAAGCCTACAAGGTCTTTGACGTGACTGCGGATGAGATTGCCACAGGGATTCTGATCCCGGTGCCGGGACCAGAATGGAAGTCCAAGTTCTTTAAAGTGTCCCTGCGTAAGGATCTGGATATCTCTGCGGTGACCTTTGCCGCTTTGCTAAAAGTCGAGGGCAATACCATCAGTGACGCTCGCATCGCCATGGGCGGTGTCGGCCCCACAGTGGTTCGTCTAAGCGAGATTGAATCCGCGATGAAGGGACAAGCCTTCAGCGAAGACACCTTTGCCCGTATGGGTGAAAAGGTGCGCACTTTGATCAAGCCTATTTCTGATCTTCGCGCCACGGATGAATACCGCCTGAAGGTCGCCGAAAACTTATTCAAGAAATGCCATATTGAACTTCAACAGGAAATGACAGCATGTCCGTAGGTCAAAACATCCCTCATGATTCTTCCCGTGGCCACGTCACTGGTGGCAGTGTGTTTATCGACGACCGCCCGATGATGGCGGGCGAAGTCTTGGTGCTGCCAGTGGGTGTTCCCGCGGCCGCCGGCCGCCTGAAGTCTATTGATTATTCCCAAGCCCTGAAGTGCCGCGGAGTACTGGCGGCCTTCACGGCCAAAGACCTTTCCCACAATTCCTGGGGCACCATCGTCCCAGAACAGCCTATTCTGGTTGCCGACAAGATCGGCCACTATGATGAACCGGCTGTGCTTCTGGTCGGCACCGACATGGAAGACCTGTTGCGCGCGAAAAAACACGTGCAGTTTGAAATTGAAAAAGAAAATGGCGTCTTCACCATTGATGAAGCCATTAAACTGGATCGTTTCATCTATAAAGCCAACGCCTTCAAAGTCGGCGATGCCGACGCCGCGATGGCCCAAGCCCCGCACCGCCTTAAAGGCGCCTTTGAGTGCGGCGGTCAGGAGCATTTTTATTTAGAATCCAACGCCTGCATTGCCTACCCAATGGAAGACGGTCAGATCGAAGTTCACGCCAGTTCCCAGCACCCGACTGAAACCCAGCACGTGGTGGCCGAAGCCTTGGGCCTGAGCCTGCATGAAGTCGTCTGCGTCGTTAAACGCATGGGCGGCGGCTTTGGTGGCAAAGAAAGTCAGGCCGCCCCGTTTGCGGCGATGGCAGCATTGGTGGCAAGTAAAATGAAACGCCCGGCTCGTTTGTGTTTGTCGAAAGACGACGACATGATGATGACCGGAAAACGCCACCCGTTTAAAAACTATTACGAAGTGGGTTTTGATAACGACGGCCGCATTCTTTCTTTGAAGGCGCACCTTTACGCCGATGGGGGCGCTTACGCCGATCTATCAAGCTCGATCCTGGATCGGGCGATGTTCCACGTTGATGGCGCGTACTATCTGCCCGCCGCGCACATCGAAGGTGCCGTGGTTCGCACCAATCTATATTCCAACACCGCCTTCCGTGGTTTCGGGGGCCCGCAAGGGACCATGACCATTGAAAGCATTATCGAGGACATGGCCCTGCACCTGAAAAAGGATGCTCTCGCCATCCGCGAACTGAATTGTTATCAAAAAGATCACAACAACGTGACCCACTATGGTCAGGCGCTGGGACACAATCCCCTGCCAGAACTTTTTGCGGATCTTAAAAAGTCTTCCGACTATGAAAAGCGCCGTCAAGAAATCGACGCCTTCAATGCCAGCAGTAAAACCGCTGTGCGGGGGCTGTCCATGACAGCGACCAAGTTCGGTATCGCCTTCACCGCACGCTTCCTGAATCAAGGAAATGCTTCGGTGAACGTTCACAAAGACGGCACCGTGCAGGTTTCCACCGGCGCCACCGAAATGGGTCAGGGTGTGAACACCAAGATCCAGCAGGTCGTGGCTCACGCCTTTGGTATTCCAGCCCACGACGTCAAAGTCATGGCAACCTCGACCGAGAAAAACCACAACACGTCACCTACGGCGGCCTCCAGTGGATCTGACATCAACTGTGCGGCAGCTTTGAAGGCCGCCGTCGGGATTCAGAAACGTCTGGCATGGTTGTTCCAAAACATTCTGGCTGGCACACCGATGAACGACATCGCCGAATGCCCGCCTTTGGATGAAGCCAAATTGAAATTTGAAGAATTCCATTTTGAAAACGGACTTCTGACTCACAAACCCTCCAGCAAATCCATGACTTGGCTTGACGCTGTTAAACAAGCTTACTTCAACCGTCTTTCTTTGGGAGAGTACGCTCACTTTAAAACCGAGGGCCTTGGTTTTGACAAAAAGACCAGCCAAGGGACGCCGTTTAAGTATTTCACCAACGGTGTTGCCGTCAGTGAAGTGCAGGTGGATCTGTTCACAGGTGAGTATAAAGTTCTTCGCACCGACATCCTGATGGACCTGGGCCGCCGAATCAATCCGGGTATCGACAAGGGCCAAGTCACGGGTGCGTTCGTGCAAGGCATGGGCTGGGTGACTTCAGAAAAACTTTTCCACAACAAAGAGGGAAAACTTTTAAGCCACTCCCCGACTACTTACAAGATCCCGAACGTGCAAGACACGCCAAGGGTGTTTAATGTGGAATTCATTGAAAACCACGAGAACCGCGAAAACGTCCACCGCTCCAAGGCCGTGGGGGAACCGCCGTTCTTATTGGGAATCAGCGTATGGACTGCTTTGAAAGACGCCGCCAATGCCAAAAGCAAAGGCCTGATTTCGACCCTGAAGTCCCCTGCCACCCCGGAAGAAATGCTGATGGAGATCGCTCGTCATGAGTAAAATGAACTTTGAAGACTATCTGTCCGCGATGAAGTCCCTGCAGGACTCTGGAAAGTCCTTTGTCAGCGTGACACTGGTAAAACAACAAGGATCCTCGCCCCAGGACGTGGGCGCTCGGGCGCTCGTGTCAGCCGACGGATTGGAATACGGCACCGTGGGTGGTGGCAAAGTTGAAAAACGCGCCATCGAAGAAGCCCAGAAAATGATCCGCGAAAAGAGCCATCATCACTACGCCGACTGGAATCTGCAAAAAGATATCGGCATGACCTGCGGTGGTGTGGTCAGCTTCTTCTTTGAATTCTTTGAATACAACCACCCGTTCAACATCTGGGTGTTCGGTGCCGGGCACATTGCCCAGGAACTGGTGCGCCTGTTGATGCGCTTGGATTGCAAAATCACGTGCGTGGATCCGCGCCAGGAATGGATCGACAAACTTCCGACCTCCAGTCGTCTGACCACAGTTTGCACCGAGGACATGAAGGGCCTGGTTTCCCGAATTCCAGAAAAGTCCTTTGTGACTTTGATGACCATGGGCCATGGCACTGACCTGCCTATTTTGGTGGAAGTCATGAAACAGCGCGATCGCTTCGCTTATGTGGGTAACATCGGCAGCGACCAAAAAGCCCGCCGTTTGCGTCAGGACTTGATCGATGCCGGCATTGCTCAAGAGTCACTCGACAAGTTCCACTGCCCTATGGGAGAAAGCTTTGGCACCAACGCGCCAGTGGAAATCGCCTTCAGTATTGTGGCGCAGATTCTTAAAACAAGGGATTTGGTTCTATGAGTTTAAGCAACAAGAAAACCCAAAAGATCGCCTCCGACCTTCTGCCGGCCCGCCTGTCCCAAGCACGGGGCGATGGCACCTTGGATCTGCTGATCACGAATGTGCAGATGCTCGATGTGATCACAGGCGACATCTATCCCACGTGCATTGCCATCGGTGGTGAACATATCGTCGGCGTGGGGATGGAATATCAAACCCAGTCCGCCCGTCGCACTTGGGACGCCCAGGGGGCCTTCGTGACTCCGGGGTTCATTGATGGTCACCTGCATATTGAATCCTCAATGATGTCGCCTTTTGAATTTGAAAAAGCGACGTTGCCGCTGGGAACCACCACGGCCATCTGTGATCCGCACGAAATCACCAACGTTCTGGGTGGCCGGGGTTTTAGCTGGTTCTTGCGTTCTTCTGAACTGATGCACCAGAATCTTTTTGTGCAGATGTCTTCCTGTGTTCCAGCTCTTCCGGGTTTTGAAACCACCGGCAGTGACTTCCCATTGGAAGAAATGAAATCCTTCAAGGATCACCCTTCCGTTTTGGGTCTGGCCGAGATGATGAACTTCCCCGGCGTGATTCACGCCGATAAAGAAGTCCTGGCAAAAATTGAAGCCTTTGATGATCTGAACATGGACGGCCATGCGCCCCTTTTGCGCGGTAAAGCCTTGAATGCGTACCTGCTGGCGGGAATTCAAAACTGCCACGAAACCGTGACGCTGGAAGAAGGCCGCGAAAAGCTGCAAAAAGGCATGGGCCTGATCATTCGCGAAGGCAGTGTTGCCAAGAACCTGCGCACTCTGGCTCCGCTGGTGAACGAGTTCTCGTCCCCGCAGTGCTTGCTGTGCACCGATGATCGCAATCCCTTTGAAATTGCACACGAAGGACATATCAACTATCTGATCAAAGAACTGATCAACAAACACGGCGTGGCTGTGCATGTGGCGTACCGTCTGGCGACTTATTCCGCCGCCCGCCACTTTGGTTTGAAACGTCTGGGGCTGGTGGCACCGGGCAAGAAAGCCGATCTGGTTTTCCTGAAGGACCTGAAAGCTGTCGATATTCAGGAAGTGATGATCGGTGGGAAGTTTGTTTCTGAATTAAAACTTCAGGATTCATTGCAGGAAAAACTGCAGACGTCGCAACCACCTCTTGAAAACACCATGAAGCGAGCGTCATTGACAGAAAAAGAACTGACCGTGAATCTGATTCCGGGAGTTTACAACGTGATTGAAATCGTGCCTCACGAAATCATCACACAACATCTGACCGTGGCTTTTGACGGGCAAAAGTTTGCTGAAAGCGATGTGCTTTACATGGCCAACATCGAACGCTATGGCAAAGGTTTGCCTCCGGCGTTGGGCCTTGTAAAAGGCATGGGGTTAAAAAGCGGCGCTCTAGCCAGCTCTGTGGCGCATGATTCTCACAACATCATGGTCATCGGGACCAACCCGGCGGATATGGCTTTGGCCGTGAACACATTAATCAAATCTGGCGGCGGCTTTGCCGTGGCTGATCAGGGTGAAATCAAAGCCCTGGTGGAACTGCCAATCGCGGGTCTTCTCAGCCTCAAGAGCGCCGAAGAAATCAAAGACGGCATCGCCGACCTTAAAACCGCCTTCCGATCCTTGGGAGTCCATTTAGATGAACCGTTCATCCAAATGGCTTTCCTGGCTTTGCCGGTGATTCCAACCTTGAAGCTCACTGATCGTGGGTTGGTGAACGTCACAAACTTCAGCTTCATACCCTTACAAGTAGAGGCTTAGGTCCTTGAAGCAATTACTCTAAAGCCCCTTTCTGACAGAACGGGGCTTTTTCTTCTCGACAGTCCAGCAAATTCCGTGATTCATTCGGGGTGATTTCTTCATCAGGAGGTCACCATGTTTGAAACATTATGCGCAATGCTTGTGCCCTTTTGCATTCAGGCTTCGGATCCTGCCACCGACAGCTTAAAAAGTTACAACATTGATCCCCACAGCATCACTATTTCCGGTGTTTCCTCTGGCGGCTTTATGGCCGTGCAAATGGATGTGGCCTTTTCCTCGGTCTTTTCCGGAGCTGGTGCGATTGCTGGTGGCATTTACTGGTGCTCAGAAGGCGAATCTAAAAAAGCCCAATCCCAGTGCATGGGAAATCCTGATAAAATCGACAGCCGCTTGATGATTGAAAAGGCCCGTGAATTGTCAGCCCAGGGTGATATTGATTCTCTTGAAAACTTAAAAGATCACCGCATCTATATTTTCGCCAGCCCGAAAGATTCCGTAGTGAAACTGGGTAACAGCGACAAGCTGATTGAGTTTTACGAAAGCTATGTTCCTAAAAATCAAATCCATCGGGTGACGACTCCAGAAACCGCCCACGGCTTCCCGACCCTTTCCAGTGGTGGTCCATGCTCGATAGCCGCCCTGCCGTGGCTTTTGAAATGCAACTTTGATACAGCAGGCGACATTCTTTCGCACATGTATACGGATTTAAAACCGCGCGGGACAGCGGTGGCGGAAAATCTGCACAAGTTCCAGCAGTCCGATTTTGGTGACAGTAAAACGCCGCTTTATCGCGATGGCTGGATCTATGTTCCCGAAGCTTGCAAAAAAGGAGCTTCCTGCAAACTGCACGTGGCGTTGCATGGCTGCCAGATGAATCCGGATTTTATTCAAGATAAGTTTGCCACCCAGGCCGGATACAACGACTGGGCTGAAAGCAACAACATCGTTGTGCTGTATCCACAGTCGGCCCGCGACAGCCGCGGAAATCCTTATGCGTGCTGGGACTGGTTTGGCTTCACCGGACCTGATTACGTCAGCAAATCCGGCGCACAAATGTCGGCTCTGATGAAAATGATCGAACGCGTGCGCGGACTTTAATCCGCGCTTTCCGGAAATTCGGGTTCTTCCACATTTCTCATGTGATCTGCCAGACGCAGCAGTGAATGCAAAAGTTCACTGCGCAGCGGCTCGGCGATATTCACCTCATCAAAAGCCTGAACCATGCACATCATCCACTGATCGCGCTCAGACTTTCCAATCTTGAACGGAAAATGGCGCATGCGCAGTCTTGGGTGCCCGTATTTTTCCACGAACAACCCAGGTCCTCCCAGCCAACCGGACAAAAACATAAACAGCTTTTCCTCGGAACCTTGCAGGTTCCCTGGATGCATGTCGCGGATGCCTTTGGCTTCCGGAAGGGCTTCCATAATCTCATAGAATCTTTTGCACAGACGACGAAGGACTTCTTCGCCACCCAGCAATTGGTAGGGCTTTTTCTCTTCAGACATTACAAGAACTTACTACTCCCGGACCAAAGTATCAACTCGCTTCATTCTGAGACATCTTGAGACTTAATTGAGCCCGAGATTTCTTCAGATTCCCTGTAAAAAAGCCGATAAAAATGAACACGCCGTGGAGTCTAAGTTCATGAAAAAATTAAATATTCAGCAGGTCACTTCGATCCTTTCCATGCTCTTGTTATTGAGTGCCTGTGATCGAATGGCCGTGGAAGACAGCAAAGTCTCTTTGAAACTTCCAAAAACCGTTTCTGGAAAAGCCGGTGCCCAATCCGTTTCTGCGCTAAAGCACATTGCCGTGCAAGTCACCGCAGCGGATATGGCCGAGCCGGTCACGTTGATTTTGGATTCCCACGACAGTCAGTCTCTTCCCTCTGAGGTGACTCTGGAAATCCCTTCCGGTAACAACCGTCTGATTCAAGTGCTTGCGGCGTACGGCACTGGAAGCAATGATGACAATGCGATCATCTACTATGGCGATGTGACAAAAACTTTGATCGGCGGAACCGATTCAGCGGATGTGCCGTTGGATAACCTCAGCGGAACGCAACCCGAAGAAGAAGGTCGTGTGTACGGTCGCTACCTGACGGCTGCGAATCAAGGGCCTTCCGGGGAATTGAAGATGGTCTACCGCCCTGCTGGCAAGCCTGGCATTGTGGTGGATCGCCGTCACATTCTGGGTGGTTGGTTTGAAGCGACTGTTTTCAAAAACGTGGCTGTGGACTATGTCCTGCCCGACGGCTCATTGCTGGGAAATCAATGGACTTTGGATTCTTTGCCAGTTTCAAAACACCTGATGCGCATTCGTATGCCTGCTCATTCGGAGCGCAAGTGGGAGAACAACTCAAACTATTGGCAGGATCGTGGTATCGACAACAGATTTCTCGGGTTCTTTGCCGCTCAAGCGGCGCTGTTGGATGATAAAAAAGTCTGCTCTTTCAGCAAGACCACCAAAAACAATGGCGACGTCTATTTCGGGAACAAATACCTAAGTCACTCCGTTTTGGACATCATGCCAATCAAGGCTTTCTTTACAGGCACAACGCCGCAGGTGTCGGCGGGTTTTGCATCCATCATCGGAGGTATGGACATCACCGCCTGCTCTTCACTGCCATTGGCGGAAGAATTCAAGCGTTATCTGATTCTGGATAACTCGAGTTTCGGCAATGAGCTCTGGGAATCGATTGAAGGACTCTCTGGTTTGCGCCGGGGATTGGCGGCCGTCAGAGAAAAATCCACTGATGGAATTACAACTTATCGCAACACCTTCAAGCAGGGAGCCAATGCCAACGGGCCTTACTTTGAAGTCTCTCTTTTGCCGGGCCTTAAAGAGGCGGTCACAAGCTATCAAATCTATAAGTCAACCCAGAGCACCTACGCACCAATGGGGTATGACAATCGCTGTGAACCCGAAGAACTGAGTAAGCAAGGCTGGTCTTTACTAAGAACCAACTCACTTCCGGGCGGCCCCGGTGACTCCGCACAGTTCTCTATAGGCAATATTGGATTTACACCTGATCAATACACCAACTACATCATTTGCCTTAGCAAAAACAACATCCCTTTTGGCTCTCAGGTACCATTTAGCATGTGGTCCTTTTCCTCCCAGCCTCCTACAGGCATGAACCTGCATCTGGGCAGCAATCAATACAATCAATCCTCCCAACCTCTGGTCAATGAATGCCGCCGAATCGAAGTCACGCTGACAAGTTCTGCCGGAGGAATCTTAAATGCCAACGGAGTCACGGCAACAATCGATGCGGAAGGACAGTCCGTTCTGTACACCAATGCCACTTGCACCAGTACCAGCGCATCAACAATAAATGTGACCATGGCAGCAGGAAGTACCTTTGTCCACTTCTACACGAAAAGTGCCTCTCCGCTGTCTTACAACATCAGCGTAACCAGCAACTCAGCAGGCTTGACCCCGCCGGCTCCGCTTTATGTTTCAGTCACAGAGCCGCCGACCACCATTTATCAGATGGAAATGGCGATGAACTCTTCAAGTTGGTATTCAGGCACGACTGCCGAACTGAAGCTCTTCAAAAATGGCTGTTTCCCGATGATGGTGCGCCTGACAAACTCAGGTTATTCCGTCGAGTCCTCCGGGACAGTGGATCTTTTCTGGTATAAATTGGATGGAAGCACAGCTTACACTCCGCCAGCCGGCACGCGCCTGGTGAATAACTGCATCACCAAATCCCCTATCACCCAGCTAAGCTACAGCAATTCCGCTATCGCCGAATTTGCAATCGAAGTCGGTACTGAGATTCCAAACAACGCCACCTTAAAAGCCGAGGGCTTTGGCAACACCGTTCAAAGCACTATCAACAACTCTCCGCTGGTTCATCATTTGGCGGTGCGTTTGCCGGGCGGCTCGACTTCAACCCCTCCGGTGGGAAGCTGCCAGGCACTGGAGTTTGTTGCCAAAAATGCCTCAGACCAGGACGTGACAATTCCGGCCGGGCAGATTCTGAGATTTATGCCGACAACGATCATGCAAGGTTCGGGTTCCACCGCCCTTGTTGATTTCTATGACAGCAGCAGTTGCAGCTACAATTCCAACAACTACACAATGGCCGCAGGTGAAAGTGTCAAAACCATCTATATGAAGGCCAAAAGCCCTCAAACGGCAAATATCACCTATAGCTCTGAACATGCAGAACGAACTCAAGGTTACAATTCGGATCTGATCAGTAAACTGACCATCAATCCGGTGGTCATGCCTTTGCTTGTTCCGGTGCCGGATCCGATAGTTCTGGTTGGCAACTCGATCACGCTTTATATCCAGGGTGGTGTACCTCCGTACACTGTTCAAAAAACTTCGGGTGCAGCAAGCCACTACTATTCTGAGTACAGCAGTTCCATCTCTGTCACCGCCGAAGGGGTCGGGGCCATTCAACTGTCTGTGACCGACAGTATGGGAAATGTTCAGCTTATTAACTTAACAGGGCAATAAAAGAATACACAGCATGAAAACAGAAAAGATTAGCATCCTGATTGGCATCACCGTGTCGGCCCTCTTCATGTGGTTCGGGTTCCATTACTTCAAATACGTCGACACCCCCGCGATCCAGCGCCCCTACAGCCCCTTCCTGGAAGGCATTGAGGTTCTGGATCTGCGCTTTAACGATATCAAATACAAGCTCCGCCCCCCGTCACAAAGTCAGGCCCCCGTGGCGTTGATTGCGATTGACGATGCATCGGTGCGCGAAATAGGTCGTTTCCCATGGAGCCGTGAAATGGTCGCGGAGATGACTGACAACCTGCTGAAGCTTGGCGCCAAGTCCATCAGCTTCGATGTGATCTTTGCCGAACCAGAAACATCCAACCCACAGGCCGACACTGCCTTTGCCAAAGTGATCGCGGACAACCCGGATCGCATTGTTCTGGGAACTTTCAGTGAAAACCTGGTCGACTTCCAGCCTCATCAAGACCTTTGCGTGGCAGAAGCTTTTCTGGCCACTGGCGGAGACCAACTGGTTAAAATCAATCCCAGCTTTGCGATTGATGAAGAAACCCATGCTATCGATGACCTGAACTGGGCACCGCTCTTCACCGCCCTGTTTCAAACCATTCAGGATCGTGAACAAAATGACCTGCTAAAAAGCCTGGGAAAAAAATCCCCTGAAGACCTTTCAACGTTCCAAAAGAACAATCTAAAGGCCCGTCAGTCCATGGCGTTGTTTGAATACTGCAAAACCTGGCTGACCAAGCACGACATCTTCCTGTCGCCAGAAAATATCGGTCAGGTCGAAACGCTTTACCATGACGTTGTCGCCGAAGCTCCAGATTTGAAAAATCTGAAATTCGAAGACCTGCGTTCCCGCATTCGTAAAGCCTATAAAACCCATCCGATCCCGCAATACGGCGAATGGACTCCGAACACGCTGGAACTGCAAACTCCGGCGAACTACACCTCAAGCTTTATCGCACAGCTGGATGCCGATGGTTACGTTCGTCGTTATCCCCTGTTCTTCCGGTCCGGTCACAAACTGGGCACAAGCTTCATTCCTTCCATGGCCTTGCAAAGCTTCCTGCTGTCCGGCCCATATCGGGCTGAACTGAAAATGGCGACCGCCAAAGACGGCGAAAAAAGTCTGGAGCAGTTTAATATCTATGACACCTCCCAAGAACCGGAAGTCAAAATCGCAAGTTATCCAGTGGATGGATCAGGCCAGCTGTTGATCAACTATTATGGCCGTCAAATGTCCTTACCGTATGTTTCCGCCAAAGAGCTGTTCAATGACGAACCGACCGTGAAAGTCACCACCAGCGTGATGAATCAGGACTCCAAGCAGCTCGTGATCGAAACCAAAGAATACGACAAGAAAGAATTCTTCAAAGACCGCAGCCTGATCGTGGGTGCCACCGCTGTGGGCCTGTATGATCTGCGTAATACTCCGCTAGAAGCCAACTATCCCGGGCCAGAGCTGCATCTGACCATGCTGGCGAATCTTTTTGACAAACACTTCCTAAAACAGTGGAACCAAGAAGCCCAATGGCTTCCGGTGGTGCTGTTTGCGGGCGGAACCGCCTTGGCCGTCGCTTGGGCTTTGCTTGGATCGTTGTCATCCCTTCTGGGCTTTGTCGTCTTCATCCTTGCCCTGGGGGCCTTGGATCTATGGCTGTTTATCAAGAACAACTTATTGGTTCATTCCTTCCTGATTTATGCCTGTGCCTTTGTGGGCTTTGGTGCGATTCAGGTCTTTAAGTACTTCACGGAAGAAAAGAAAAAGAAGGAACTTAAGTCGACCTTCTCTAAATACGTCTCCCCGGCGGTCGTGGATGAACTATTAAAAGACGCCGCAAACCTGAAATTGGGGGGCCGTCGTGAGCGCATGACAGCGTTCTTCTCGGATGTTCGTGGATTCACGACAATTTCAGAGAAACTTCCGCCGGAAGAACTGTCCCGCGTGCTGAATCTTTATCTGACCCCCATGACCGATATCGTCTTTAAAAACAGCGGTACGCTCGACAAATACATGGGTGATGCGATCATGGCCTTCTTTGGTGCCCCGGTGAAAGACCCGAATCACGCCGCCCACGCCTGCCGTTGCGCTCTGGAAAGTCTGGTGAAACTGAAAGAACTGCAAAAAGAGTTCTCGGACAAGGGACTTCCGCACATCGATATCGGGATCGGCATCAACACCGGTGAAATGAGCGTGGGTAACATGGGCTCCAACATCGTTCAGAACTACACGGTGATGGGTGACTCAGTAAACCTGGCGTCCCGTCTTGAGGGGATTAACAAAGAATACGGCACTCGTATTGTGATCAGCGAATTCACCTACAATGACGTCAAAAGTGCCTTTACGGCCCGCGAAATTGACCGCGTGCGAGTCAAAGGCAAACTTGAACCCGTGCGCATCTTTGAACTGGTGTGCGAGGGCCCGGCCAAAAACAAAACCGCCGAATTAATGACATCGTTCCAGTCAGGATATGAACTGTATCATCAAAAACGCTTTGCCGAAGCCAAAGAGGTCTTTGAAAAAGCCCAAAGCAACTGGGGCTCGGAAGAACCCGTCAGTGAGCTTTATATTGAGCGCTGTCAGGAGTATCTGGATTCTCCGCCACCACAGGACTGGGATGGGGTTTACGTCATGAAAACAAAATAAAAGAAGCCACCTTCAAGGTGGCTTCTTCATTCCTACTTACCCAGAATACTGTGGGTGAAGGTGAAAAGACTGGTCACAACGAACTTGTTGTAATCGTAAGAATCCTCGTCCGAGTCCCCCACATTGTACTGCAGGCTTAGGAGCATGTTCACATTGCGCTTTAGATCCTTATTAAAGGCAGCTGTCACAATGGGGTTCGTATCAATACGCGGGCTTGTGGCTTCGTCATAGTTCTGACTGGAATACTCGCCACGCAGACTGCCATTGAACTTCCACCACGCCGGGAAGGCATAAGTCAGCCCCAGCGCCGAACGTTTATAGCGGTAGTTGCGCCCTTCTGCCTGATTGATCAGATAAGATGCATCCAGTGTCAGGGACTTTTCGCCCTTCAGATCCAGAATCCAGGTGGGCAACAGCGTGAATCCGTAACGAAGAGCGGTCTGGTCATCATCCCCTACCGAGGTTGCCAGCAGCGAACGCTCATGGGACACATCCAGTCGACCGGCCATCAAGACATCACTTTGAATCGGTGCTGACAACGTGGTGTTCACACCCAAAGAACTAATCGCTTCTTTGCGCGTACCGCCCGTCGGGCTCATAAAGATGCTCTTGTAAGTCGGCACAAGCTCCCAGTTCAAAGAGCGCTTGGCGTATTCAAATTCTTTATGGAACGGAAGGCTCAGGTCAATCTGCAAAGGGTCGGCCGTCTGCAAGGTCGCGTTGTCCTTAAAGCTTGTATCTGTACTATAATAATCCGAAACACCAACCTGGGTTCCAAAGTCCGAAGTCGGTGTGCGATTCCAAACGGCCAAAGCACTGGCACCAAAGTTCAAACGATAAGCCTTCACATCCGTGCTGACATTATTTTCCGCCACATTCAGAACGTTGCCATCATAGATGGCACCGATGAATCCGGTGAAACGGTACTTTTCTTTTTTACTTTCATAGAAAGACTGCATTTTGTCGATCTGAGCCAGCAGGTCTTCGGCTGCGCGGTCCATCTGCGGATCCTGAGAATTATCCAGCACGTATTCCATGCTGGTGCGGGCTTCCGGGAACTTCTGCTGCTGCATTTCGATATTGCCGGCAAAGAAGGATGCCGTCGGGCTTAGCGCCGGGTCATTTTCAGAGCGGATTTCAATCAGCTCTTTGCGGGCTTTGTCATAGTCTTTCAGCTTCAGATGATTCAGCGCCACGTAATAGTCTTTTTCCAAAGACATATCCATCGGCACATCCGCCATGGAAAGTGTCGCCAAAGACTTGTTGTAGTTGCCAACCTTGTACAAGGTCACGCCATAACGGTAATAATAAGAGTCTGATTCTGGATCCAGATCCACGGCGGCGGCGTACTTCTTTTCAGCCTCTTCGTAATTCTTTTGGGCATAGAACTTATCAGCTTCTTTAACCAAACCGATAGCTTCTTCTTTTTTGCGTTTTTTCTCTGCCGCACTCATTGCCGCTTGCTGTTCCAGCATGGCCGCTCTTTGTTTGGCCTGCTCTTCTTCCAGCATCAGCTGAGTTTTTTCCTGAACACGCTTCTGTTCACGATCCTGTTTTTCAAGTTTGCGGATATTTTGTGGAGACATCACCTGGGCCGCCGCCACCGGCTTTACCACCTGCTTCTTTTCATTGGCTGCCACAAACTTGGCCAGTTCATCAGCCGACTTGAAAAGCACAATGCGCTGAACAGTTTCACCCGGAATCGCATAAGCATAATAAGGTGGCTTTCCGGGGGCTGAAAACTCCAGCACACGCGGACGATTGTCGCCGATAAAGAACTGAATAATAAAGAACCCGGTCAGGGGACCGGCAGCGCCGCCACGGCGGTTCAGCATCACCTGGGCCATTTTGCCCGATTCGCTGTCGCGCACACGCAAGGGACGGGCGTCAGCCCCGCCCTCACTGTCCTGCAATTCAATTTCCAATGATTGTGTTTGAGAGATTCGTGCATCCAAAGCATAAGCCGAATTCACGATCAAGGTTCCTGCTAAACCCAAAGCTGCCAGTTTCATACGCTGCATTCTCGATGGTTGAAGTGGTTATTAACGCGGACGAGGTGTAATGACGACCTTGGTTTTACCGTTGATGGCACGATTGACGTCCTTCAATGTGTCCTGAGTCGGAGCTTTCACCACCGTTGGCGGAGCCACCACTGGAGCCGCGATCGGTTTGATTTCCTGAGCCATCCCCAGATCCATATCCTTGCTGTCGATCATCGACGTCGGTGCGGCTGGTTTGTCGGCGCCTGCAACCGGGGCTTCAGAAGCCACGTCACGGTTGTTAGCTCCGGCTTCAACTGCCGCAGTTTCAATTGGAGCCGTCACCGCGGATGCCACAGAATCCCCGTCGATTTGTTTCATTTCCTCTTTAGGAAGTGCTTTAGGTGGTTCTGGCGCCGCATTTGGAGCCGCCGTTGTCATCTCACCTTTTTTAACCATCACAGGGCTACCAACCATTTTACCTTGCGCATTCACTGCTGCCAAAGACACGGCCCCTTTGAAGGTCACAATCGAAGTCATCTGAGTTTTTACGTCAAATCCTGCCTGGAACTGAGTCCCACGCACACCCGCGACAGCGGTCGGAGTTTTGATCTGGAATTTGCTTTTTTCGCCATCATAAGTTTGTTCAACGTTACTGCGAATTTTACCGCCAGAAAGTTTGATCTCGACGTTCTTTTTGCCCGTGGCCGCGTCGTTCTGATATTGAGTGATTTCAATTGTTGTGTCCGGGCTGAGATTCAGAACGTTGCGGTCTGACATCACGATCTTGGCGCGAGAATCAGCGGCCGTAACGACCTTGTCGCCTTCATAAACCTTTGCGCCCACTTTAGCAGCAGCAGTTTTTCCCTCTGTGTGAATCTGCACACCGCCCTTCACTACCATAAAGACACCATACATTTTATCAGCGGCATGAACTTGAACGCACAATAAGAAACAAACAAAGCCAACGACTTTAGCCATTTACGCCATCCTCTAATTATTAAGTACCTCTATAGTTTAGATGAGAAATTCTTGGATTAGAAAAACACTTTGTCCCCCGTCTCGGTTTTAGACTGAGGTCTCAGACTCAACACTGGACGATGGGCGTGTTCGGTAATGTTTATTTCAAGCCTGAAATTTCCCAGACCCAAACAGAGATTTTAATGAATGCCTGAAAGTGGGACGTGATTTTAAGTATTTAGAGCCCCTGACAAAAAGCCGACAAGAACAGTATGAAAAAACATCATGTTATTCTGATTATGGCTCTTTGGGCGCTGACGGCGTGTGATCGTCTTTCTTTGGATGAATCTTCCAAAGTTAAGATCACCTTCCCCAGCACACAATCTCTGTCTTCCAAAGTCGAAGCCATGACCACGAGCGGAAGCACTCGCCCCGTACCAACGGGATTTACCGGTGATCGCCCCATCAACTGCTACATCATTGGTGCCAGTGGTCCTGAAGCAAACATGAGAAGAAACGTCTGCACTCGTGATGATGGCAGCATGACACCTAAATTTATCGGCGAATGGGTTGGTGGCGTGCCTGCTGGTGGTTCCATTACTATGGATGTCACCTCGGGCAAAGACCGCGTGATCACCGTCGTCGGCTTCTATGCTCCGGAAGGCACCTGCAAGGACTTTAAAGGAACTTCGGGTCCTGGTGATGCTTTGTCTCAGCCTTATATTTTGGGTGAAGTCGGCAAGCTGCTCTTGGTCGCTGGCGAAGAAAAGAAAATCGACATCGACATTACTTACGATCCGGAAAAGTGGTTTGATTCCTGTGATGGTCCCGATTTCCCGGATGACGGTCCCGGTGGTGGCGGCAGCGTCATTCCAACCGTCCTGGCAATTCAAAAAGATTACTTCCCTCCAAATACGCTGACGACCTATTCCTGCAGCAGTTTTGGAGTGGCGTTGCGTGATGCTCAGAATCGCGAAGGATCCTTGGCCACCGATACTGTGTTCTCAGTATCCGCCAATGGCTCACCGTTGGAAATCTATCCGTCTTTCAATGAGTGTCAGCAGAGCATCGGTGCCTACAGCACGGCCGTCATCCCTGCAGGACAGTCCTTCAAAGATGTCATCGTAAAGGCGCCGGACACACCGGGGGCCTTGGTTATTGCCACCACAGTTGTGTCATCATCAGCGGTACTAAGCACTCCAACGGCGAACTTCCAAAACGTCGGATCCGGCGATAAAGGTTTTGATCTCGTGGGTGCTCGCTCAATCCTTGCTGACCTTTGTTATCCATTTACCATCAAACGCCGCTATGTCACAGGAACTGATGAGTACAGCTCCTTTGCGGCCACGATCACACTGGCACCTTCCAGTGGGCTGACCGTCTACGGTGATTCAAATTGCTCGTCATCGATCACAACCGCGACAATTTCAGCTCATACCTATGGCACAAATGTGTTCCTGAAAATGACCGGCGCTCAAGGGCAAAACACCCTGACCATGTCCGGCTCAGGTTACCTGACTCTGACTCAGTCTGTTTACCGTGGTGGCGGAACGAACGTTCCGTTTGGTTTTGAAGTTCGCGGTCACCGTGATGGCCCAACTCGCGGCCAGTGTTACAACTCGGCTTATGAGGCCGTACTGGTGAACGCTCAGCACACGGCCGTTATGGCTCCGACTCAGATGCCGGTCGTTCTGGGTTCGGGTAACACAGAGTTTTACAACGAAAGCAGTTGTATGACGACACCAAGCCCGAACATGACCTTGTACGGTGGTCAGTACTCACTGCCGTTCTATATCAAAACCATGCAGCCCATCTCCCTTCCATTAAGCGCCAGTTCTCCCGGTCTTAACAATGGTGTTTACAACATCAACGTTCGCGGTCCGTTGGCGATGGGTGCTGAAAACATCAACGTGTCTCCGTTCAATGGGGCCTGCGCGAAAGTTCCTTACGGCACCTTCTGCTGGGGTAACAACAACGGCGGTCGCATCCTGAATGGGGCCTCTAACATTCCTGCTTATGTAAATCCAGCCGGTGTTGACTGGAGTTACATCAAAATGGGGACCGACTTTGGCTGTGGTCTTTCCATGGCTGGCGACATCAAGTGCTGGGGGCAGAATGCTCAGGGTCAGGTCGGTAACGGCACGACAGCAACTGTCACTTACCCTGAAGCGCTGGCTGGTGGCGACTATTACATGCAACTGTCAGTCGGGAATATGCATTCCTGTGCGATCACGAACTCGAATGTCCTGAAATGCTGGGGCTCCAACAGTGCGGGACAACTGGGTGATGGAACGACTGTTTATCGCAGCACTCCGGTCATAATTGATGCCGGAACCACCTATAGATTTGTCTCAACAGGGGCCTCCCACACCTGCGCTATCACCACCACCGATCAGTTGAAGTGCTGGGGTAACAACCTGGGTGGCAAACTAGGGAACGGGACAACCTCTTCTTCTCTTTATCCCGTGTTGATCGACTCAGGAGTTCAATACTCCACCGTATCTGCTGGTTCAACGAGCACATGCGGTATCACTAACACCAATGCGTTGAAGTGCTGGGGTGAAAACAGCTTTGGTAACGTCGGGAACGGCACATCCGGCAACAATGTCACCTCCCCTGTGAATGTGGATGCAGCAACAACCTACACGGCGATTTCAGTTGGCGAGCAAATGGCCTGCGGTATCGGCAGCGGCCTGGTGAAATGCTGGGGCTTGAATTCCAATGGCCGCCTGGGCCTTGGCGCTGCCGCCGGAAATCAAACCGAACCGGTTCCAGTTTCCATGCTTTCAGCATGGGGCTCCCCGATTCAGGTATCCACGGGATCTGGTACAACCTGTGCCACCACCTCCAGCCGCGTGGTCTGCTGGGGTGAAGGCATGGAAGGCGAACTGGGTGTGAACACACCGATGAACGCCAATACTCCTATGGAGCTGATCTATTAAATTCTGCCCTGTCCACTTTCTGGACAGTCCGGCAATTACTTCATCCCCTGCCCGGCGCAGTTGATATTCCGCCTGTGAATATGGAAACTGCCCGGATCACAGGGGATGAGCCATGTTAAGACCTCACATCATCGGCGTCGCTGGCGGCAGCGGTTCCGGAAAAACACATTTCGCCAAAGAACTGCAACAGCTATTGGGCGAAGACAACTGCTCCATCATCTATCAGGACAATTACTACATCGATCAATCCGCTAAATTTGACGGCGATGGTGGCTCGGTGAACTTCGACCACCCTTCCAGTCTGGATTTCGGTCTTTTGGCCGAAGGACTGCGCGCCCTGAAATCCGGTCAAAAACTAAACATCCCTATTTATGATTTCGTGACCCATTCCCGCAAAAAAGAAACCCTGCTGGGTGAACCCAAAAAAGTCATCATTATCGACGGCATTCTGATTTTACATTCTCTGGAAGTGCGCGCAGAACTGGATGAAGCCATCTTCTTTGATACCCCTGAAGAAC
Organism: Bdellovibrio bacteriovorus; assembly: GCF_048286975.1. Lineage (GTDB taxonomy): Bacteria > Bdellovibrionota > Bdellovibrionia > Bdellovibrionales > Bdellovibrionaceae > Bdellovibrio > Bdellovibrio bacteriovorus_H. The sequence continues at coordinate 483,829 of NZ_JBLVRT010000002.1, forward strand.
TGCGGTTCGAACGCCGCCTGAAGCGTGACGTGCACGAACGTGGCAGAACTCCGGACGGTGTGCGCAAACAATTCGAACTGCAAGTGCGCCCGATGCACAATCAGTTCGTGGAACCTTCCAAAGACCACGCTCACACGGTGATCAAAGACCTGGGTGATTACAGCCAGGCCTTACATATCTTCCGTCAGAAACTATCCCAAAAGTTTTTGCAATAGTTGAGACCTGACAACCAACTGGACCCTTACCCGGTGACAGTTGGCAGGATTCGCAAGCCAGCATACCCAACAAAGCCGCCCGCCCCTACCCTGATTTCACAAGGGGGCCCCGGGTGAAATCAAACTTTTCACGACGATCCTTTCTTAAGTCATCTCTGGCTGCCAGTGCACTGGGTTTCTTTCGCGGTGAAAAAGCCGAAGCCGAGCCCAGAACCCAAGACGTCAATCTGACCATGAACTACACGCGCCTGGCAGAGTCCGCGGACGAGCTTGAAAACTTCTACGAAGTTCTGATCATTGGCTCAGGATATGGCGGCTCCGTGATGGCGGCGCGCCTCAGCCGCCATCATCAGGTCGCCCTCTTAGAGCGTGGCCGTGAATGGGTCCCCGGAGAGTTCCCGGAAACATTTCAGCAAATGAAATCCAACCTGTACTGCGAAAGCCATCCCCTGGGACTTTATTCCTATCACACCCACCGCGACATTGACGTCATGTGCGGCAGTGGCCTTGGCGGTACCTCGCTTATCAATGCCGGTGTCGTGATTGCTCCAGACCGTGAACTGTTTCAGAAGAAAGGCTGGCCCGAAGAAATTAAAGAATCCGCCCAAAAGGGTCATTTTGAAAGTTACTATCGCCGTGTCGAGAACATGCTTAACGCTCAATCCTACGACCCCGGCCGCATGCGCATTCATAAAGCCAACAACCTGAAAAACAGCAGCGATCAACTGGGTGATCCTTTTCGCTGGGCCAACATCGCCGTCAATATTCATGGCAGCCACCGCACCCCCCTGGGGGATCGCCAGCCCAAATGTCATATGTGTGGAAACTGCAGCACAGGATGCAACACCGGTGCAAAGAACACCCTGAACATGAACTATCTTCCCTTGGCCAAGAAAAATGGGGCTCGCATCTTTACCCAGATGCAAGTCAGTCATATCGAAAGAAACCGTCAGGGAAATTATCTGATCCGGGGCACACGCGTCAGTGGGCGCGACAAACAGCCCTTCTGTATCGAAGCCCGCAACGTGATTGTTTCGGCGGGCACCATGGGCTCAAATCAGATTCTGCTTCGGTCGCAGAAATGGGGGCACCTGCAGCTGTCCCCTCTGCTGGGCCGGCATTTTTCTGGCAATGGCGACTTGCTGGGACTGGGCTTCAATGGCCGCCTATCCACCGACATGCTTGGCAACAGCACTGCTCGCATCTATCGACCGGACATGCTTTCTGGTGCGACCATCTATGGGATCGCCGAGTACCGTCAGCGCAAAAATGTCTTTGAGCGATATCTGATTGAAGAAGGCAACATCCCTGGCGCCCTGGTGCAAATCGCCAGACGCCTGACCACTTTCGTCAAAGCCCAGACATCGCCGTCAAAAATCTATCGGGCGTGGATTGATTTCATCAACAGCAAGGATGTGGAAAAAGGTTCGCTGAACCATTCCATGGTGTATTTCGGAATGGGCCATGACCGGGCCGAAGGCCGCCTGCAACTGGATCACGCCAATCGTGCGGTGGTTCACTGGCCGGGAGTACAGCAAGATCCGATATTCAAACGCATAATCGCCAAAATAAAGCAGCATGTTGCCGTCAATGACGCCACCTACGTCAAAAATCCACGCTCCACAATTCTGGGCGGCAATAATTTGATCACAGTGCACCCGCTCGGAGGCTGCGGCATGGGTGATTCAGTTCAGAATGGCGTCGTCAATCATCTGGGGCAAGTCTTTCACCGGGACGGGTCGCTGTACCCGGGATTGTTTGTCATGGATGGATCGGTGATTCCAACCGCCGTGGGTGTGAACCCTCTGTTGACGATTTCCGCCCTCGCGGAAAGGGCCGCTGAAAATATGGAGCTGCGCTAGCAGTCCCAATGAAAGCGAAATGAGCCCTGTCTTGAGCGTTTTTTGAGCATTTTATTTCTTATTTGCCAAAGCTCTGATGCAATTACGCGGAATTTGCCGTATTCTTATGGAAGGTACTCAAACTTCAACGGAAGGATGAGATATGGCACAAAGAAAGCCCTCCGCTGCGGGAGTCGCAAATACTCTGCTGGATCTGGTCAGTCAGATCCCCGCCTCCACGCATAAGGTTTCAAACACTCCCGTCAAAGACTCTGCACAAGTGATCAAGTCAGCCTCATTGCGTGCCGCCAGTGTTTCAGCGGCCTTGGCCATTCCGCCAGGCCCTCTTGGCATGGTGACGATCCTGCCGGATTTGATTTTGATCTGGAGAATTCAGGCCCAGATGGTTTCAGATATTGCGGCCATCCATGGCAAAACAGGATTTTTGACCAGAGAGGCCTTGTTGTTTTGCCTGTTCAAACACGGCGCAACCCAGCTTTTCCGCGACATCGTCGTGCGCGTCGGTGAACGCTATGTTTTACGTAAAACCAGCCTGCGCATGGTGCAAAGATTGTGTGAAAGATTGGGCCTTCGGGTGACTCAACGAATGCTGGGCGCAAGCATCTCGCGCTGGATTCCGGTGGCCGGAGCCGTTGCCGTCGGCTGGTATACACGCTATGATACAAAACAAGTAGGTCAGTCGGCTTTGGACTTGTTTTCCAAAGACATCGATACCGACGAATTGAAAGATGTCACCGAGTCAGAAAGGAATCTGCCTTGAATAAAATCACCCTGTTGTCCTTGATCTGTCTTTCCTTGTGGGGCTGCGCCCACAGTGAAACAACACCTGAGGAGACCAGCATGCAAAACACCTCCGCCCCGGCTGCCAACTTCAAAGACATCCGCTGGGAACTTGTCGAGCTGATGGGTCAACCCGTGAAATACGCCAACGCTGATTCGCAAAAAGTTTATATTCAGTTTAACGGTGGTGACAATCGCGTGAACGGAAGCGACGGCTGCAACAGCTTCACCGGAGCATATGAAGAAACTCCAGGTCAGCGCCTGTTCATATCAAAACTCGCCTCCACGAAAAAATTCTGCGTGAAAATGCCGACGGAAGATAATTTCGCCGAAGTTCTGCAGGGCGTGGATAACTACACCGTGGATGGAGACAGCTTAAGCTTAAACAAAGCCCGTATGGCTCCACTGGCTCGATTTAAAGCCGTCAGCAAATGAAACTTTCGTTGATTCTGCTCGGTGCGGCCTTCCTGGCTACACCGCCTCTGCATGCTCAATCCCCTTTCACGGCCCACAAGGGACGCGAAGTGGTCTATCAGGGGTTGACCGAAGACTTCGTTCCCTTCAACTATCAGGAAAATGGCGAAGTCAAAGGCACGGCCACCGAAGTGGCGAAGGAAGCTTTTAAGCGCGCAAAGATCAAAGCCACTTTCACAGTCTGGCCCTGGGCCCGCGCCTATAAAGCCGCATTGGAAAAACCCAAACACTTTGTCTATTCCACTTCACGCACTCAAGAGCGCGAAAAGCTCTTTAAATGGGTCGGCCCCATCGTGAAAGATGAAGTTCATCTGGCCTGCCTGCAGAACGCTGACTATCAACCCCACGCGGATTTCACCACCTTCAAAGCCCATAGCGTCGCGGGTCAGTATGGAGACGCCCCAATAGAATTTTTAAAAAAGCACGGCTTTAAAGTGACGATCTATCGTGAAGAGGACGAACGCATGCAAGCCTTCAAAAAAGGCCGCATTGCGCTGGATATTGTGACGACGGGCAGTCAAAAATCCTATGAGAACAAGTGGAACGTCAAATACAAGAAGCTGGCTTACTTGTATGCCACAGATTACTGGCTGGCATTCCATCCCAGTACGCCTGATTCTGTTATTGAGGCCTTGAACGGTGCATTGGAGTCCATGCGCAAAGATGGCACACTAAAAAATATCACCGCTAAGTACTAGCTTCCGTGGTCTTGATATGATTTAAATGTTCCATGAGTACTGAATCCAAATGCCCAAAATGCAATTCCGAACATATTTACCAAGACGGCAACCTTTGGGTCTGCCCAGAATGCGCCCACGAATGGAGCGCCCACGCTGCAGAAGCTCCGATGGAAGAAGCCGTCGATGATGGTGTTATCAAAGATGCCAACGGCAACATCCTTCAAGATGGTGACACTGTTGTAGTAATCAAAGATCTGAAAATCAAAGGATCTTCATCCGTCGTCAAAGTTGGAACCAAAGTAAAAAACATCCGCCTGCAATCCGGCGGAGATGGTCACGACATCGCCTGCAAGATTGATGGCTTTGGTGCCATGAATCTGAAGTCTGAATTCGTAAAGAAGGCCTGATGACCAAGATTCTGATTCTGACGGCCATGAAAGAAGAGCTCAAGGACGTCGCGGGCCTGCCCTCAACGCCCACGGCTTCTTTGGCACCTTTTGCGACCCCCGTGTGGAAGCTGCAAAAAAATGAATCAGAAATTCTTATCGCTCAGACTGGCATTGGTCCCATCAATGCCAGCTCGGTTCTGACGTCTTTCTTAAGCAACTATAAATTGGATGTCGTCATGTTGCTGGGTTTGGGTGGAGCTATCGACCCAGAGCTAAAGCTTGGCGATATTTGCATCGCCACGGACGTCATTCAGCACGACGCCATTTGTTCCTCCAACCATGGATTAGAGTACATGGCCAGTGGTGACCTGCACCTGTCGTTACCTCCGGAAAAGCGCAAATCGCTTAAGATCAAAGCCTCGACACAATGGAATCAGAAGATCGACACACTATTGAAGAATAGCCCCTACGCTGTTCACCATGGCACTGTTTTATCTGGATCTGAATTTGTCGGCGGCACGGTTCGCAAGGACTTGCTGAAACGCACGTTTGCTGATGCGTTGCTGGTCGACATGGAGGCTTGCTCCATCGCTTATCTTTGTGAAAAAGCCCAGGTGCCTTTTGTCATCGTCAAAACTGTGGCTGACACCACTCACAGCAAGCCCACTGATGAATACGTCAACTTCCTGACTTCCAGTCAGAAAAAAACCGCCGATATCATCGACGGCCTTTTAAGCTGATCATCCCAATTCTACATCCGCCATCGGGGCCGATGGCATGGCTGCCCCGCCTTCAACGCCGAAGTGCGCTGGCATCTTGTGTTCGGTCTTGATCCATACAGGACGCTCGCCGGTTCTTTGGCTTTGCCTGAACATACGATGTGCCTTCAATGACGCCAAAAGGTTGACGACATTAGCCAGCACCCAGCGCACCGGCACCATCAGGGCCTGACTGAAATCATTCACCCGAGTCACCGCACGCATTCTTTGCAGAATACGAAGACCCATGGCCACCGCATTAAAACTCAAAAGTGCCACAAAGAACTGACTTTGCAGCAGGCTTGGCGTTGCCTCCCCTTGCAGGCGCAGGACCAGCATCCCCAGCAGAACCAAAATAGAAAGTAAAACCAGAATGCTGTTCGCCGGTCCTTTTCGATCCCGCAACAGGAAGTACCTGTCCACCAACGTTCCACCCCATTGAAGGTTGTGAAAGCCCTGATAGGCAATCCCCAGGGTCCATCGTGATTTCTGACGGACGCTCGCCATAAAGTGGCTGGGGAAATATTCCCGGGTCGCGATAAACTCTTTTTGCCCATCCGGCTTCACCAGTTCAGCACAGACGAAACGACTTATAAAGCCCATGGGTTTGGCGATAATTCCCAGATGATAGTCTTCAGTCAAAGTGTCTTCTTTTAAAAGCTGTCCATTCTGACGTTCAATCATACCCGTCACCAGATTGCGCGACATACAAGTCCCCACTCCGGCCGAAGGAATGGCTGCGCCCAGCTCTTGTCGCACTAAAAGATCCTTGGTGTGCGCTTCACTGAATTCGTCAATATAAATGCCCCCGACTAAAGAGGACTTGGGCACATCAAATGAAAATACCGGGATCTGAATGAAGTCAGCGTCACGGCTGTGATAGTTCATCAAGGTGAATGCGTGAGGGTGCAATACATCCTCTGAATCCTGCAGCAAAAAAAGATCCATCGCCTGCCCGGTGGTCTTTTCAGACTGAATAATCTGCCGGGCAATCTCATTCAGCATCTGCCCCTTGGAGGTTGGTCCCGCCTGGGTGTTTACAACTACGACAACTTTGTCCGGAAAGAGGCGCTCAAGTTTACTGGCCTCTTCCCATGTTGCTGTGTCGTTGGGGTAAACACCCAGAAAGAACTTATAATTCTGATATTCAATACCTTGTACATTCCCTCGGATCATCGGCCCGATAACGTCGGCTTCTTTCCAATTGGCGATCATGATGGCGATATGCTTTTGTTTCAGCGACTTCATCGTCAACAACGTCGAATGCCCAATACGCTGAGGCCTAAGCCCTCGCAGCAAAGCCACCAGATCAATAAACAAATCATCCAAAACAAAGACCGTCGTCGCCAGCACCACCAGCCACGTCAAGAGCGAGAAGGCATCGTGATATTCCCAAGTCCACGGCATCAGAAGATTCCTCCGACGACCAGAAGACCTTCAAGTTCTCCGCTGTGTGTGTGCTTTTCCAACGGGTGAAACAACAGGGCCGACATATTCCAGGAGTTTTCAAACCATCCTGTGCGCCCACCCACACGCCATTCCGTCATGGTCGGCCCCAAATCAGCACTGCGACTTTCACGTGCATAGAATTCACCATAAGCGTCCACTTTTAGCTTCATTAGCGGCGACCAACGATAGCCCTGCTTCACCCAGGCCATAGACACCGGCGTGGAAGACAGGCGCGGCACATAGGATGCTTCCCCATAGACATCAGTGAAGACCTGCGGAACCGGCCAGCTAAAGAAATATCCCGCTGCTGCGACCATGCGCGGATCCCATGTTGTAGCCGCCGGTTGTTCGTCATTGCCGACAACCGTGCGATAACCCACCTGGGCCCCGACACTCATCCACTCGACCGGACGAAGCTGCAACCCCACCTGCGGGTTCACCGTGTTATCATAGTACTTGGCTTTCGCTCCGGAGGATTGATACTGAATATTGGCACCCAAGTACGCTGCGACCTTCGCCGAAAGAATCTCAGCAATTGGATGGTAATAGCGAAGGCGCGTGTCGGTGACGAAATCATAGTCGTAAAAATAGCTGCTTTCAGAATAAAGTTCGACAAAGCCCTTCGGTGCAGGCTTTGCACTCATCACCATTTTCTCGGCCAGCACATCCTTGGCTTCATCCGCTTTTGCAGTTGCACAACACATAGATGTAATTACAAAAAGTGAACATATATAACGAAACGTCATCCGCAATTCCTTCGCAAAGAGTTCGTGGGAAGGTAGACGGTAAATGAATTTTGCGGCAATGAAGAGTTAAACTCTTGTAAGTATATAGGAGTTGCCAACGAATAATCTGCGCCACTACGGTTGAACGCATGAAAACACTACTCGTTGTATTTGGAACAAGACCTGAAGCTGTGAAATTGGCCCCGCTTATTCTGCAAGCTAAACAAGACTCGCGCTTTCGCGTGATTGTCGGCTCGACCGGGCAACATCGGGAAATGCTTAGACCTCTTCTGAACTTCTTCCAGATTGAGCCCGATTTTGATTTGGATTTGATGAGACCAGGACAAAGCCTTGCAGACATCTCCACATCGGTGATGAAAGGTCTGCATGATTACCTGTCGAACAACAAGGTGGATGGCATCTTGGTTCAAGGTGACACCACGACTTGCTTTATAGCAGGCCTGGTCGCTTTCTATCATCGCATCCCGATCATCCACGTCGAAGCAGGGCTTCGTTCCGGCGACATCAATTCACCCTTCCCGGAAGAGTTCAATCGTAAAGCCACGGGCCTGTTAGCGAAGTTCCACTTCGCCCCCACAGAAACCTCGCGGGAAAATCTATTAAAAGAACACTACCCGTCTGATGACATCTATGTGACGGGCAACACAGGCATCGACACCTTGTTCGAAGTGCGTAAGCGCCTGCAAAAATCAGATATCTATAATCAGGAGCTGAACGAACGATTTGCCTTTTTAGATCCATTAAAAAAGCTGATTCTGGTCACCGTTCACCGTCGCGAATCCTTTGGTACGCCGATGGAAGAAGTGATGAAAGGTCTGGTGGCCCTCTCAGAGCGGCCGGATGTTGAAATTCTGATTCCACTTCATATGAATCCTCAGGTACGGGCCTCGGCACGCAAGATCTTTGGAGATCGCGCCCGTTGGATAGACAAAGGACTGCCAGCGAATCCCGGGGAAAGTAAAATCTGGTTGTGTGAGCCCATCGACTATGTCCCTTTTGTCTATTTGATGGAAAAGGCCCACAAGATCATCACCGACTCCGGCGGTGTTCAGGAGGAAGCTCCATCCTTGGGAAAACCTATTTTGGTGGCCCGAGAAAAAACCGAAAGACCCGAAGCCATTGCCGCCGGAACATCGATGCTGATTCCCCTGCAGGAAAAGGCTTTCTTCGACACTGCAACCCTGGTCCTGGATACACCAGAGATTTTTGCGCGTATGTCCCAGGCTAAAAATCCTTTTGGTGACGGCAAAGCCTCAGAACGCATTCTGGAAGTCCTGGCTGACAAGCTTTAGGGTGAAACATGGAAGTCCTCGTTTTCATTCTGACAACATTGTTCGTGGTGCTGACATCAATCAGTGCCTACGCCCAAGGTGTTACAATGCGAGGCTTGCGCGTGGATCCGGCGTATTTCAGCCGTCTTTATCCGAATCAATCCATTGAAGCGATTGCCCGACGGGTGGTGACTCAAGCCAAGCGCGCTGGCGCAAATACTTTGTTTTTATATGCCTACAGTCCCCTGCATGGCTCGTTCTATCGTACTACCTACCCGTTCACCGAAGTCGAAGAACAGATGGGCGAAGACAATGTGTTCTTGGAAGTTTATAACACCGCCCGAACCCAGGGGCTGAAGGTTGTCGCCGTTATTCCCGTTAATGATTTTAAAAAACTGTGGGAAGAACATCCGGACTGGCGTTCGAAAATGCGCAACGGCCTGGACTATAAACCGTTCTCCCGCACTCATCACCTTTCCGCATGGCATCCGGCCTATCGCGCTTGGTTTCGGGGCTATGTTCACGATTTGCTGCAAAAGTTCCCCGATCTTTACGCCATCGAAGCGGTCGAACCCACTGTGGACTGCTTTTGGACGGGCGAGCCTGACTACAACCCTGTTTCGAACGCCGAATTCCAGAGACGTCATCCCTTGGCGGCCTTAGGCGATGCCACCTGGCTTAAGTTTCGCGCGCAAGGTTTAACGAATCTGGTGGCGATCATGTCGACTGTCGCCCATGAGCATAACATCCTGTCTGCGGTGGTTCATACCTGGCCCGCACACGCCACCGGCCGCCTGATGAGTTCTGAACAAATTCGCGATCAGGTGGGCTTTGATTTTGACGGGACACTAAATCTCGAAGGCCCTGAAAAGATCGACATCATCGTGGGTGAATTCTTGTGGCAGCAATGGGCCGGCGAATACGGAGGATCGGTCTTTACTCCTGAATGGACCCGCCGGGCCTCTTTGGATTTTGTGCGTTTTGTCTCCGGTCGCAGCCTTCCCATCCTCCACGTCGAGATTTCCCCCTGGTACGGACAAGACAGCATGGTGCAGCCCACCCTGCAAGAGTTCCAACGAACCCTGTGGGCCATACGTGATCTGGGTTACGGAATCGACGTCTATGATCACAGCCAAATCGAAGATCGCCGGGCGTGGAGTGTCCTGTCTGACTGGACTCACTGAACTATGAAGTGACGGCGAAAGACTTCAGTGACCGGCGCTTTTCCCAAAGGTGAAAAACCACGGTTCTCTAATAGATCTGTGTCCTCATCCACCAGCACCTGCCAGATGCCCACTCCATACAGGCCAAACTCAGTCGATGCGCGCAGCAACGCTTCCCACGCGGCGGCTTGATGCATGTAATTAATTGGTTCACTGCCGCCTTCATAGTGGTACGGCGAAACAAAACATTTTTCGACACTGCGATAGCCAACTTCCTGCAAACCCACTTCTTTAGAAACTCCAGTGACCTGGGCGATCTGCTCGACACTCTTTTGAATCTGTTGCGCAAAGCCCCTGGTCTGAACAGTCAAATGATTGGCCAGATCCTCGAAGGCTTCGGGGTATTTTGACGTTTTCTTTCCCAGGGAACGGTAAAAATCCAAACCCAGAAAATCCAGGGACCGCCAAAGTTCGCGCATGTTGTTCTGATGTGTGCTCTCTTTGCTGTTTTTGGGTTTAAAGGTGATGTCGTGGCGCCATTGTTCGAGCTCCCCGCCCCAGGTGCGTTTGGCATTTTCCAACACGAACTGATCGGTGAAGTTGGCCCCGTAAGTGACTGCAACACCACTGGGGTGCAGGCGTTCTTTGGCGGCTCTGATGAAGGTCACCCACTTATCCGGAAAGCCGAAGCGCCACTTGGGTTTTCGACTGCCCAAGCCCGAGGTCATCGAATGCATCTCGGCCCCGACGGAATACCACTTGGCCCCGACACTTCCCGCCAAGGTCATGTAGCGTTCGTGAAACTTGAAGTAATTGTCAAACCAACTGACTGGATCTTTCGGTTCGATATTTCCGTGCCACCAGGTAGTACCTTTTTCGGTGTACGGAAATTCGCCTTTGGGGCCTACAACCAGCAATATAGGTCTGAAGGCCACATCCATTCCCAGTTGCTTTGCATAGGCGGCCAGGGCCCGGATGTGAAATTCTTCTTCCGGGCGCAAGGATTCAGGGATCACCGAATTGATCTCACTGCCTTTGCCGGTGATCATGTGTCCTCGCATATTCAAGATCAAAACTTTGACGCCAAGCTGTTGAATTTTCTCCAGCAGGCGTCGCACACGCTGCCCTTGCTCGGTTTCATCGACGCGAAAGCCCAGCGGATGATAGGTGACGATGTTGATGGCGGGCTCAAAAGCGGCCGCCGTCCACGAAAACAGGCCAATAAAAAGAATTAGTCCAAGTTGCATCTTCATGATTTTATTTTAGGTTTGCCTGCGTCTGCGCGATACCAGTTTGTCCCTGAATATTCACACACCTTGCGCGGCAAAAGCTTCTTTTACCATAAAATCTCCGATAGACTTTGGCTTCCAGCAAATACCGGAGGTCGCCATGATTCCTAAGTTTGAAGTTTCCATCATCATTCAAAAGCCTGTGAACGAAGTTTTTGATGCTGTCTACAATCCGAAGAAACTCAGCGCGTATTTCACAACCGCAGGGGCTTCAGCTCCGCTGAAAGAAGGCACCACCGTGCAGTGGGAGTTTGCCGACTTCCCGGGTCCTTTCCCTGTGCCCGTAAAACAAATCATCCAGGACAAGCTGATTGTGATCGAATGGGAGGCCGAAACTGGCGGCTACAACACCAAGACGGAGTTTGTCTTTGAAGCTTTGAACGACAAAGAAGCCAAAGTGAAGATTTACGAAACCGGCTGGAAAGAAGACGAAGCCGGCATCAGCAGCTCTTACAAAAACTGCATGGGCTGGTCACAAATGGCCTGCGCGATGAAAGCGTATTTGGAATACGGCATCAACCTGCGCCAAGGCGCTTACAAGCCGCTTTATTCTTAAATAAGTCACCTTTTTTAGGCTTAGATCCCCTGCCGAGCTTTCGGCAGCCACCGATTCCCCGGCAGAATCACCTGCCGGGTTCCCGGCAGACTCCTTGTCAGATCAAAATAAATGCACTTTTAGCCCTAAACCAGGCTGGCACATCCAGTGCTTTATAGATCTGCATAACGCTGGCGCTGATGCCGGCAAAACAAAAAGAACCAAGGAGTTTCAAATGAAAAAACAAATCGCTGCCCTGATCATGATCGTATCTTCCACTTTCGCCGCTTCTGCTCATGCAGACTACAATCGTTGTACGGATGCTGAACTGGCTTCTGGCATGTGCTCTCTGAAATTGTCAGGAATGATGACCATGGTGATGGATATCAAGATTGCTGATGGCAAAAAAGTGATTTTCTCCGCCAATCCTGTATGTGGACGTGATGTGATTGTGCGTGATCCAAGCAATTACGAGCTGGATCTTCGCGGCGCAACTGACTTCAAAGAATCTGGCATTTACACTGTCACCAACCGCGGGTTCAACAATTGTGAAATCCAGGTTGTGATCACAGCTCCACAGAGTGCCAACAATATGCGCGTGATGAGCGGCGTTTCTGACAATCTGACCTCCCTGCTGACAATTCTGAATTCTTTCAGCAAACCATAATCAGAAACAAAAAACGGGAACCAAGGACGGTTCCCGTTTTCGTTTTTTCGGCTATTCCAGCACCGGATGCTTGCCGTGCACTTGATCCTTGGGAAGCGCATTAAAGTGCCACCATTCATGTTCCAGAACTTTGAATCCCTGATCTTCCATCAGGCTTCGCAGTAACAGACGATTTTGCAGCTGCGCCTCGGTCAGTTCACCGGACTGCAAAAAATACTGTTCTAATTTGGGCTGGGCCAAATCACGGAAATCATCAAACCCGGTTCCCATATCCAGAGGAACGCCCGACTTAGTTTGCAAGCTGAGATCCATCGCCATGCCGAAATTATGAAGCGATCCCGGATAAGGGGCCGCGACATAACTCTGAAACGGCGTTCCCGCCAAGTGGTCATAGAACTGGGCTTGAATACTGCGCGGACGAAGAGCATCCCAGATCAGAAACTGCAAATCCGGGTGCTTTTCACGCAAGACCGTACAGGCTTTCATGAACATCTCATAAGCCACCGTTGAAATAAAACAACGGTCAAAACCTTTATAAATATCAACATTCATAAAGTTGTCGTTGGTGGCGTATTTCATATCCAGAAAAACTTCAGCCGAAGGTTTAATTTCTTTGAAGTTTTCTTCGATCCAGGCAATTTGATTTACAAATGACGTCATGACTTAACGGTACCCGACGATCGGGCCTTCCTCAAGAGCTTGTCAGCAGAATAAACCGTCGCGATAGACACAAAGGCCGCGGCCCCCAGTCCCCCGCCAAAGCCTCGCGCAAAGGGAATCAGAAAGAAATAGATCAGACCATAAATCTGACTGGCCAGGAACACCCGCTTCCAGCCCATGCGCGATCTATCGGTCATCCCGACGAAAGTGGCTCCAAAAAAGGCGGCTTGCAAAACCCCGACAAAGGGAAGATCGAACAGGGCCAGGATTCCCGCAAACACCAACGTCAGTCCACTGGACGCTCGCACAGTCGGGAAATGATAACGATGAATTAAGAAAAAAGTCAGTTCTGCACCCAAAAAGGATAGCAGCATCACCAAAAAGATCATCATAGCCAGTGCCTCATCGCCCATCCCAGCAGGGATGAAATAAAGGCAATCAACCCCAGACGTCCACCCATGCCCTTAAAATAGGGACTGATCAAAAAATAAATCGTAGAACCCAGCACCGACACCCACAGGATCTGCCACGGCCCCGCCTCTACCACGCGCGAACCCATGGCGATAAAGGCACCCATGTAAATGGTGGCGTGAACATGGGTCTTTTCAATGCGTTTGGTGTCCGGGATGAAGGTCCCCAAAAAGCCCGTCAATGCGGCGGCAACCACCGCGCGAAATTGAAACTGTGACTGCAGGAAAAAGCAAAAAAAACTTCCCGATAAAAAGGCACTGAACTTTAATGCCCAAAGCTCAAAATACTTTAATGAACCGACCAAACCAAACCTCGATCGGGAAAATGTACCAGACCGCTGTTTGCTTGCATACTGCGAAATGACGGCCACAGGCTTAGAATAAGGCTACAAAATAGGAGGAGTTATGAGAACTCTTGGCGCCTTCTTACTGGCAACCTTTATGGCCTTCCCCACCTTTGCCGCTGAAACCGTCAGCCCCGCCCCACAGGACATCAGTTACTTAAGCATTGAGTTCGGCGAAGCCTACCTGGAAGAAACAATCTGGGTGGAAATCGGCATCAATGCCCCCAGCGACAAAGCTCTGAAGATCAATGAACTGACGATCTTTGGGGAAATGTACACCGCGACCACCAACTGCGGCGACACCGTTGATCCGGACAAATACTGCGTGGTGGATTTGTACTTCACCCCGAAAGCTCTGGGTGAACACTATGGCGAGATGTACATCGGAACCAGTGAAGGAAACATTCTGTTAAAACTTTATGGTTCAGGAGTCGAAGCGACCCCTGAATGATTAGCGTACACAAAGATAATTCAACTGCTCGGTAGGATTTAAACTGGTGGCGCTGGTGGATTGACTCCACGGCGCCACATACACCCGACCCGATTCCACCGACCAGTAGTCTGTATAAACACCGTTATGCCCGACAGACACACCCCCACCATAATCACCCAACGTCGCCACCGCGATCAGTTCTTTTTCAGTACTGACACGGCCTCCGCGCATTTCACAGGCGATCAGGCTTTGCTTGTAAAGGTCATACATCTTGGTGGCTGTTGGTCGATAGATCGAGCCCTTAAATAACAGCGTCAAACTTCTGCCAGACACTCTTGCTTGGGTGGGAAAGCGAGTCTTTTGAAATTCATGAAAAACGTCCTGCGCCAAGATCTCGGTGGTTTCAAAGGCATCACCTGCCGCCTCAAAACTTTGTGTTTCTCCACTGCGCAGATTTTCGACCATCACCGTGGCGTGCATCCCGCGATTGCCAAAAGCGCGCAGGGTGTAAGTGCCAGTGATTCGGAGGTCGCAAGATTCCTGCGGCACTCTTTCCACAAACTGCAAGTTGCGAACGGAGGGGTTATGAAGACGATAAAGCTGATCCAACTGAGACTTGAAGCTGACCTCCAGCGTGTCCCCCAGGGCCTTGTCCCGCACCGGGTGCTGGGTCGTCAGGTCGACAAACTGAATGCGCGAATAAACTTTGTAACCACCTTGAGGCAAAGGCAACGGCCCCTCTGAGGCTGTCGCAAACACCGAAGAAAAAACAATTAAAACGCCTGCTGCAAAACAAGAGATAAATTGATTCATAGATGCTCCTACGAGGCCTGATTATGCCTCGGGGAATCCACGAAACTCAAATTGTTATAGAACACCCATGGCATATAGAAGTGTGATCGCCGTGACAGAGGTGCCGGTTAGAATAACCCCGCCCTTGACAGCGATCTCCTGGGTAATGCGTGCGTCAGACTGTTCAAGCAAGGCGACACTTTCATTCAAAGACTTGTTACCGACATAGTAAACGTCAAAAGGAACTTGGTTTCCGTCACTGTCTTTGATTCCGTTTTTCAAGATCGAAGCCAGCATCTTGCGTGGCGAGAAATATCCCGTCCGACTGCCGCCCACATAAAGACCCGCCGTTTTCGCCAGCGCCTTGCACGCCGTCTTGCTGCAGGACAATCCATTTTTGTCGTTAAAGGCTTTAAGCTTCACGCGGTCAATGGCCGTGGAATGAATGCGAATAATGACTCCGGCATCCAACAAGTCAGTGGACCTGACTTGGGTTTGGCGACCGATGATATCCCCGTCTAAACGCAGCTTGTTGGCTACCACATAGGCGTGACCGTATTCAGAAAAACCAATCAGTAAATCCTGGGTATTCCCCAGAATCTGCTCGGCCTTGTACATGCGGGAATTGTAGGGAACCTCGCGGAAGGACACCGGCAAGTTATCCAGCACGGCTTCTTTGACTTGAAAACCCGGAATATCAAACAGAACATCCTGGCAAAGGTTGACCGCCCGGGCCGGACCCGAGATCAACATCACAATGAAAATCGCTATCAGCATGAAGGCTCTTTGCATGGACTTCCTTTTTAGGGCACGCACCATACATCCCATAGACGATGGAAACGCACAAAATGCATTTCATGCACTTTGCGAGGCCCTTGCCACTAGAAAAGCAAAGACTGCACCATCAAGGCTGTCTCATAATGAGATTCTTAAGATTTGCTGTATTTTTGCAGAACAGCTTCGACCGTGGCCATGGTCAGAGGCTTTGCCAAGAAGTCATTCATCCCCACTTGTGCGCAGCGGTCTTTTTCTTCGGCAATCTCGGTAGCGGTCATGGCAATGATCGGCAGATTTTTGAACTTGGGGTTTTCACGAATGGTTTGCGTGGCAAGGAAGCCATCCATTTCAGGCATGTGGCAATCCATCAGGATCAAATCGATTTCAGATGTTTGCAGCTTTTCTAAAGCCAGCTTGCCATTTTCCACCATGGTGATGTTATGGCCTAGTTTAACCAACATGCCGCGAACAATCAGTTGATTGACGGTGTTATCTTCGGCCACAAGAATGTTCAATGGTTTCATGGCAGGTCCTGAATCTCTTCAAAAGATCTCATCAAAATTTTTAATTCAAACGCAAATTCCTGGATCTGCACTTGAAGGATCGCAAATTGCGCTTTCAACTGCTCGTGTGTCCAGTCATCAGTGTGGATCTCTAAAATCCGGGCCGTTTCCGCCACATCAGGGCGGTGAAAGTTCGAAATCGCCCCTTTGATCTTGTGAGCCGCAGCAAAAGCTTTCTTGCGATCCAGATTTTCGATCAGGTTCTGAAGCTCTTCAAGTTCCTCGGCGTATTCGTAAAGAAAGATATCCGCCGCCGCCGAAAAGATCGAAAAATTCCCCAGAAAACGTGTGTCCAGCATCTGGCTTAAAAACACCGGGTCCAAACCCGATGCCACCACGTCCGGGCAAAGTCTTCTGATTTTTTCTTCGGTATTAGTCATGCGGTGTCCTTTTCATAAGCATACCGCAAAGAAGGCTGGCGACAACAAGTATCATGAATTGATCGGCAGGAAAACAAGCCCAGGGATTTCCCCGGGCTCAAGAAGGCAGAAGAATTAGAACTGAGCTTTTTTAAGAGTCTCTGTAACTTCGATGGAAGTTTTCAGCTCACCATCACAGAAGTCACCACCGCAGGCGTCGCGCATTTTAGCTTCATCAATGAACATCTGATTGGTATCAACTGTGTATGTGATGTCCTGCATACCAGCTTCGTCGCGATAAACCAAAGCTTTGATTTCATAGATGCCCGCAGACTTGCGAACTGCAGATTTGAAATCCAGAACATGATCGATTTGGAAACTGGTAGAGATATTTCCCATCTCAGCAAAAGCCGTGAACGTCAAATAGATGGAAGCCGTCGGGCTGACATCTGTAGATCTGCCATGGTCTGTAACAACCACATTCACAGTTTTCAATACAGAATCACGCTCCACTTTCGCCAGTTGAACAACTTGGGATACGGAAGACACTGGGATTTTCTTGTCGTCAGAGGCAATTGTTTTTGCCTGAACAGAAACAGAAGTCAGAAAAGCAGCGAACGGAAGCAATAATGCTTTTTTCAAGGGGATCTCCTTTGGTTTGTTTAACGGACAGGAAGGTACCTGTTCCTTAGAAAAACCGAAAGAGGGCTCATAATGGATTACTAATTTGTACAAGAGGACTGCCAAAATTCGTTGTTTTAGCAGCCCTTTTTCACGGAATCGCCAGGAACCTATGTCAGAATTGCAAGGTCCGCAGGGTTAAAGCCTTTAAGCTCACCAGTGCGAGCGTCTTTTACTTTCTTCACCCATTGAGGATCAGTCAATAGAGCACGGCCCACAGCCACCAAGTCAAAGTCCCCGCGATCCAATCGGCGGGTCAATTCATCTAGCCCCCCGACCTCGGCGCCCTGCCCGCGGAAGCTGTTTAAGAAGTCTCCGCCACTCAGGCCGATAGAGCCCACCGTGATCGTTGGTTTGCCGGTGATTTTCTTAGCCCAGCCCGCGAAGTTCAAATCAGAGTCCGCAAACTCAGGCTCCCAGAAACGTCTTTGAGAACAGTGGAAGATATCCACGCCCGCTTCAGAAAGTGGCACCAGCCATTCTTCCATTTCTTTCGGAGTCGTTGCGACCTTTGCGTTATAATCTTGTTGTTTCCACTGCGACAGACGCAAGATCACCGGGAAGTCCGGGCCCACTTTCGCACGAACGGCTTTCACCACTTCAGCAGCGAATGTATTTCGAGCAGCGATAGTGCTGCCACCAAAACGATCGGTGCGGGTGTTCATCCCCGGCCAGAAGAATTGATCAATCAAGTAGCCGTGGGCGCCGTGAAGTTCAACGGTGTCAAAGCCCAGGTTCTTGGCATCCAAGGCCGCTTGCGCATAAGCGTTGATGGTATTTTGAATGTCTTCCAAAGTCATCTCGGCCGGGCCTTCAAATTCAGTCGGCGGCAGCCAGCCTGACTGGCTTGGTTTCATTTTGCCCATGTGCCAGATTTGTGGCGCCATCTTACCGCCGGCTTGATGAACGGCCGTGATAACCTGTTTCCACTGACTCAAAGACTTTTCACCATAAAAATGAGGAACATCTTTTTCGTTTGAAGAAGCTGGGCGATTGATCACGGTGCCTTCCGACAAAATCAATCCCACGTCGCCTTCGGCGCGGCGCTGGTAGTACTTAGCGACGTCTTCAGTGGGCACACCGTTCGGGGATTTTTGACGCGTCATCGGCGCCATAACGATGCGGTTCTTAAGGTTTAAGCCTTTAAATTGGAAGGGCTGAAAAAGTGAATGGGTATTCAAGAATGCTCCTTTGAAGGATCGATAGAGCAATAATGTTACTATTATTGTTGCATTAATGGAAGCCCCTCAACACACCACATGATGATCTGGGCCACTAATCAAAAAACACCTCAAATTCAGGGTTGAGACTTTACTTATGTAACAATAATGGATACATTTCAAAGGTCTATTGGTCTTAACATAAAAAGGAATCTGAAAATGAATCTGTTCTATTCTCCAGGTGCTTGTGCCCTTGCGTCTCAAATCGCTCTGCGTGAAGCAGGCATGAACTTCGAAATGGTTAAAGTTGATCTGAAAAACAAAGAGTACGCTGGCGGCGACTACAAAAAAGTAAACCCTAAAGGCTACATCCCGGCCCTGCAGCTTCCGAACGGTCACTTGATGACTGAGGGTGCGGTGATCTTGCAGTGGATTGCGGATCAGGCCCCAGAAAAAAATCTTCTGCCAAAGTTCGGCACCATGGAACGCTACAAAGCGATGGAGTGGCTGAACTTTATCGCAACAGAAGTGCACAAAGGCATTGGTTCGCTGTTCAACTCGGCCCACATGAACGACGAAACCAAAGCAGCGATCCAGGCAAAAATCCAATTGCGCCTGGGCGTACTGGATGATCACCTTAAAAACAACGCCTATATCTTGGGTGACAATTTCTCGGTTGTGGATGCTTACGCGTACAACGTTCTTCGTTGGACGAATCTGGTTCATGTGGACACAACAAACCACAAGGGCATCCAAGGCCTTATGGCAAAAATGGCCGAACGCGCTTCCGTGAAAGACGCTGTCGCTGCCGAAGGCATCCGTCTTTAATTAGTGCATTTGGGCTCAAGGACTTTTCCGCGAGCCCACACCTTATAGTCCGGGCACTTTTCTGCTGCCACGGAAAGCAAGAAATCGCTTTCGCTCACCACAAGATTTTTCAACCCTGGAATCGCCGAAACGGCTTCCCAATCCCCGACCGAATTTCCTGAAACATCCAGAGTTTCCACCCCGGCAACAGTCTGCAATACCGTCACATCTGAGATGTTGTTTCTTTTAAGATTGATGAATTCTTTTTCTGGCAGGTTTTCCAAGAAATCCAGATGTTCGATTTCCATTTTAGAAAGATCCAAACGCGGACTTTCATTCAGGTACTGAAAAGCAGCCCCACAACTTCCCGCAAACTTGTCCGTCAAAGTTTGAAATACTTTATCGCTGGAGTTTTGACACCAGTAGAGAAAGGTCGGAATTTTTGGAAAGGTCACGGTATCCTGCCTTAGATTGATTTCACAGGTCTGCAGGTTTTGGAAACAAGCAAGGACTTGATCCTCGATCTGAATTTTGGCTTGATTGATGTTTTCTTTAGCTTTGTCCCACATCTCGCGATAAGCACCGGGGACAGAGACAATACTTTGCCAGCTTTCCATTTGCCCTGACGTCACTTGCAGCTTGCGATATTCTTCTGACAGGACTTTCAGCTGTTGCAATGTCTGTTCTTCCTGCGGGCTGAATAGCGGACTCTTTAACTCTTTCCAGTTAAAGGAAACGATTGAAGATGAAGCCCCACCCGTTAGGACCTGCTGAAGCAAACCGGTTTGTTTGTTCAGAGCATAGCTTGTCAGGGATTCATAAATCTCGGCACAGGCATTCAGATCCGCCTGCATATTACACTGGGCAAGGCCATTAAGTTCATTGGCCGTAAATTTAATAAACTGCTGAGAATCCCCACCCCACTGCAGGGCGGACACCATAAATCCATCTAAAGTTCTATGCTGCTGCAAAACGCGGAATAAGGATTTAAGCGAGCTGCCATCAGCCTGGCTTTCAAAAAGATCGGCCGCCTGACGATTTTGAAAATACATGTCCACTTTCACCAGGATATCGGCGCCAAGGTTTTGGCTTTCTATATAGGCTTGCTGGCAGTCTTTCTGGCTTAGTTTAACTTGATCTAGCTTCAGCGTAAGACCGCGCAAGGAAAGACTGTAAAAAAAGACTCTGCGGAACGATTCTTTTGGCGGCAGTAAAAATCTGTCCACGGAACTGCCCGAAAAGAACGTCTTCTGATTGGGATACTGTCCTTGGTTAAATCCTAAAAGCTCGTAAACTTGATCCGGGGACAAGTTGCGATTCAGACTGTTTTTCAGGACCGGCTCCCCTTGGGAAGTTTTGGTTCCCGCTGCACACTCGCGGCCCACGTCTCCGGTCAAAACGTTGTAGCTTCTGCCCAAAGCCAGATTGTCAGGAATATTACGACGGGTTTCCGTCAAAAAGGCCTGATCATAGTCAAAATCAATATGATGATTGCGCGGCTGCGGACCGCAGCCGATCAAAATTAGAAGTGCACTAAGCACAGGAAGGGATTTTAGAAGTCTCATAGCCGGTTACTACCTCGCGCTTTTGAACATCTCTGAATCTTGCAATTCAAGGACCATGTCTTGTCCAGCCAATTGCTGATACAGGTTCTTGGCGTCTCGAATTTCCAAAATACAGGACTGACTTTTCTGACAGCGATTCATGGAAGCTGCGATCTTGCGAGAGGCACTTTTGGCAAAGTTCAAATACTGTTGAACCGAACGTTGGTGGTTTATTTCCAGCTCGGCATTCGCCAGCAGGATTTCAGCCCTTGCCTGCCTTTTAAGGACGGCGGAATGGACTTCAATAAACTCTTCGATGAATTCAGGGTCTGCCCCACCCGTTTCACTAAAGCTCCAATAAGAAGGAAGCAAGCCTGTTCGGGTGTACGAATCCAGGTTGTATTGAAGTATTGGCGATTCCTCAAGCTTGGCTTCGTTGTATTCCAAAGACGCCATTTGGGCAGCAAAACCCTCGGGGCCATTCACATAGTCCAAAATCTGATTCACGATGTCCCGGCAGGGTTCAACATTGTCGATCCGGCAGCTTTTAATTTCAAATTTCGGCAGTCGGCTCTTGTTCCCGCCAAGTTGCGTGGCCGTTGTTGTGATCAAAGTGTTTTCATGCAGCTTCTGATTAACGACTGTCACCGAATCAGATTTACACAGGCCCAACACGCAGACCTCGGTTTCAATATCAATCTGGTTACGAAAGTACTTTTTAGATAAATCAAGGCGATTATGAATCAGCAGCACCCCACCCATATCGGCACTATCAAGAAAGCTGTTGCCACAAATTTCTTCAAACGCCCTGGGGTCATTCAATGCCAGGGCGTTTTTACCAATCTCGGTCAGCTCATAATCAATCAACGCGGCCGTTTTACCGCGCATTTCATATTTAAATCCGGTGGAACCCGCCATCGTCCCGTCTTCATAAGACGTCGACGTATAAGCCGAAGCACTGCCGCCCAATACGACGGCATTGATTTCAGCAGACACTTTACCACTTAAAGAGGTCTTAATTCCGTTTAGTGATAAGTTCGTCGTCAGTTGCAATTGCCCTTCGGACAGGCCCCGGTAATGAACTCGGCCTTTAAGGCAGCGTGCGCGGGGTTCTTTGGTTTTGGTATCATATCCCGTTCCCAAAGCCCAGGCTTCTTGTTCCGCGCGGGGTACGGCCTGTCCCCACGCTGGCAAGGAAACTCCTGCAAGCAACAATGCTAGAATGTTAACAAGAAGTGCCTGAGCATTCATAAATCGTCCTATTGAGCTAAGCTTTTCCAGAAGTCGGGCTCCGCCTTCACCGCAGCGACCGCGATGTCACAGCTGTACCAGCCTTCCACATTCGAGTTACCGAACTGACCCGGGACCTTAAAGATCGGTGCCGTGTTCAGGGCTTCGGCCTGACGGATATCCACACCCTGATGAAACATCGTTTGGCGCAGCAGATCGCAGGCACGGTTATTGGTGATAATATGATTATGAATGCCGTGATTTTCGTGATTCCATTTGTCTGACAATGGGTTCCCGTAAGCACGAATAGTCACCAGTCTCATGGCAGAAAGTGCTGACAAATTGCTGACGTTGTTATTGGCAAAGTTCACATGGGACAGATTAGGCAATTCTTTCAGTTTGTCGATATTGATCACGCGGTTGTGGTGCATGTTCAAAACTTCCAGGCTTTTCAGGTTCTCAATCCCGTCCAACATGAAGATTTCGTTTTCTGAAACATCCAAAGACGTCAGGGACTTCAAACCGCGCAAGGGCTCCAGGGAAGAAATCTTGGTGTTAGCCAAATTCAGCTTGTGCAGATCCTGCAGATAACGGAATGCTTGGGAGCAATTCATCTTTTCAGAAACTTTTGCAGCCGTACGGATCGCCTTCACTGTTTCCTTGGTGACTGAGGTCTCGTCAGAAAGACCGCAGTAGTCTTCAAAGGTCATCATTTTGGTGATTTCGCGGGAATCATAGAACTTCAGCTTTTCCGTCATACCGGCAAAAGCGTTCACGCAAGAATCCGGATTTTCACGGCAGATCTTGATAGCGTTTTGAACAACGTCAAAGTTATCGCGAATTACCGCCTGCAGAGTCTGAAGACGCGCTTTTTCTTCAGAATGCTCAATGCTGATATCCAGCAAGTCTTGAGTGCGTCCCAAGTCGGCGCTTAGTTTTAGATACTGGCGAACCAAGGATCTTCTTTTTTGTTTGATGTCTTCGCCGATATCCGTGACTTCACTGCTCAGTTCCTGGGCTTCGGAATTAGCATAGCTGGTGTAACCATACTGCATCCACGCCGGACCGTCAGATTTCTGGGGCTGATAGGTCATGTTGTTCAGCTGAGATGAAAACCCGCCCTCTTCAGTCGCATAGTTGATCATCTGAGAGATAGCCTCATAGCACGCTTCGTACTTTTCGATATCGCACTTAAAGATCTGGGCTGTGACGCCTTTTTTGATTTTTTCTTCAGAGGTTTCAACGCCCTTTAAGATATTAGCCAGTTTTGAAACGTCCCCGCCAACTTGAACTGCGGTAACCGTAAACTTCACATCGCGGCCGTATTTTTGAACGGCCGCGTTCATGCGACCGTTCAGTTTGATGATATCCATAATGTTGGCATTGGCATCAGACTGGAAGTTTGCTTTCAAGTCACTGGAAGTGAAGGTGAACTTCACGTTGATCAGAAGCTTTGCTTCCAACGCCAACGAGCGGATGTAGCTGTCACCGCAGACTTGCTTGACGTTGCCTTTGCTAACCGCATCTTTCCCGGCTTGGGTCAGAGTCAGGTTTTGCAAAACAGCGTTTTTCCCGGCCGCACTGATTACATAAGCCGCAGAAACCGAGTTGGAAGTGTTCGCGGTGCTGCCTGTGAAATTCGCAGCCCCACCGGCAGAGATAATATCCAAAGAGATATCTGCTCCGATGGCCATGCCCAGCTCCGTCAGCAGGCGTTCCTGGCTGACACCGGCCTCAACGCCGACATAGCCATTGGAACTGCCCACATAGGCAAGAGTTCCGGTCACGCAAGGCACTTTGAAGGTTTGAGTCGCAGAATCAAAGCCCGACCCCAGAAAGCCTTGTTCTGAAAGTTTGGTGATTGTTTCCGCATACGCTGGAGCAGCACCCGTGATCAGAGCGGCTGCCATGCCTAGTTTAATTTTTTTCAGTAAATTCGTTTTCATATGTTTCTCCAAATATCTCTGTTAGCAGGTTTGAACGCGGCAGACTTCGTGGCGTTTCGGCGGTGGATAGTATTCTTTTTCTTTTTTCGGTGGTGCGGGCGGCGGCGGAGCTAACTTTTCAGTCAGCGACCATTGGCAAACCGCCACGAATCTGACGCCCTCAGGGACTCGGCAGATGTCACCGGGTGCCCAGTTTCGCTCTTCATCACCAAAGACGGGATAATTGACCGTGGTGGTCGACTCTGTGGATGTTTGCTCTGTTTTCACGCCAAAGTATTGGGCCCGGTCCTTGGTAAAATCAAAGAAATGACCGCTGTTTTGCTCAATACAACGATTCAGCCAGGCAATGCGGGATTGAATCTGGGAAACCGTCAACTTTTCAACGGAACATCTTTCAAAAGAAGCGTTGGCGAAAGCGGAGGCCAGTAAAGTCGCAATCGTGATAATGAGTGATTTCATAGCTTCTCCTTTTATTGGCACAAACGACGTGGACACGGTTCTTTAGGCGGACGAGGTGGATCAGGTTTTTTCTCGGGTGGCGGAGTAAATGGATTGGGCATGACGACCTTTTCAGTCACCGAGTTTTCACAGACAGCGATGAAGCGGACCTCCTCAGGCACTTGGCAGACTTCACCTGGGGCCCAGTTTTGTTCGTCATCGCCAAAGACTGGATAATTCACAGTGATGGCTTTCATAACGGAGTTGGCTCGGACGATCGTTCCAAAATATTTGGAGTTTTCAGTGGTGAACTGCAGAAAGGCACCGTTGTTTTCATTGATACAACGTTTTAGCCAGGCCACTCGGGCTTCGGCTTGGGCGATGGTCAGATTTTCCATAGAACATCGGCCTGTGGCACGAGCCGAGGTGGCAGCTAGAATGGTGGCAGCAAATAGAATGAATGACTTCATGGGGTCTCCTCTTTTTTCAGGAAGACCCTTTTGCAAGGTGAAGACCCCGTAATTGGGGCCTGAGGACAGCTTTATTTCGTTTTAAGGCCCGGAATGTCTGAATTTCCGGAAGCCGTCCGAGAAAAAGGACGGACAAGCCCGGCATCCGGTTACCGTGCTACCCAATTGCCTCTTTCACACTTGTGGTTTTTCGTGCCTGATTGGTCTTTATAGCATCTCGCAGTGGAACTGATGCAATCGGTCTCGCGCTCGCAAATTCCAACCAGCGTGTTGCTGTTGAGCAAAGAGCGTACGATGAATCCCCGATGATTGGCACCATCTTTAATGAAGTCATAAACCCCGCCCGGATATGGCAGCGGATTATTCTGACCAACACGTTCTTTAAACACACTGTATCTTTCAGAATTAACGAAGATATTTTTAGCTTCTCTGGTGTTGTAGGAACGAGCCTCGCCCAAACCAATCTTCGTACAGTCGTTGCGGTCTTTCTTTTCACAATGCCAGATCTGCAAAGCTGTCGGTGTCACGCTGTTGAAATAGTTATAGTGAATCAAATTGTCATTGGAAAAGTCCCGAATCTTGATCGCGTGCCCGGACAGATTGCGAATAAATCTGTTTCCATAAAAGGTGTTATTGGAAGAAAAATGAGCTGCATAATATGCGTGCTGAGAGCCGCCACTGCGTCCCACATTATAAAGGTCTTTAAAGTCGTTATAGCGAAATTGTGAACTTTTGACGTTCACCATACGAATTGCCGCAAGGCCCGCTCTGCGCTTCCCGGCTGCATCCAAGATCGCCGCATGTTCACTGCCAATTTTGTAGAACTCCAGATGCTCCAGGACAAGACCCGAAATGCCTTGCGTGATTACATCGCGACTTGGAGCAATCAAATCAATGCCCTCAAGATAGTTCTGCAACTTCATATGAGAAATAGTGATCCTATACTGGCCTGCTTTTGCGGGCCTTAAATTTAAAAGCGAAACCGTGCTGCCCAGAGCGGCGTTAGCACTTGCTCGCCCATCAAATATCGGTTTGCTGCTGCCATAGCCACGGATAATCAGACTGCCCGCTCTAGGCACGGCCGTCCAAACTATGTTCTGACCATAGTAAACACCACCACGAATAAAGACCTGAACATGGGCATCGGGACGAAGTTTATAAATAGCTGCGACTGCCGCATGCGCCCTCTTTAATGTCAGAAATGGTCGTTGCGCGGTCCCATCACCCCGATCATCACCATTTGCGGCAAGATAAACATTCTGAGGCTGCTCAACCCCGCCGGCATTTATAAAAAAGATATTTGAGATGAAAATAGCAATAGCAAGCAAAGCTGACTTTGCACTGATCAGACGCATGGAAATCCCCCTGGGATTCATCATAGACAAGAATTTTGACAATAAGTACGAAACTCACCGAGTGAATCAATTTAAGACGGCGTTTTATTTCAGTTCCGTCTTTTCCCGGTAATTAGAAGGGCTGTCAGCAGGTAGCCTTAAGTCCCCAACTGGAACTTCTCAAAGCGATGAAGCTCTTTTTCGATTTTCTCTTTATTGGCCTTGGATTTGTGTTTACCAAGCCAGCTCCATTGTTGGATCAGAAGCTCTTGGTTTTGGCGATCGGTCTTAAGATCAATGACCGCCACGGCCTGATCCCCGATGATCACGGGCAAGGCGAAATAGCCGTACTTGCGTTTTTCTTTCGGGACGTAGGCTTCAAAGCGGTGGTCGTAATCAAAGAACATGTGAAAGCGCTTGCGCTGAATGACCAGCGGATCAAATGGCGACAGGATGTGGGTCATGTCGTTGGCTTCAGGCATTTCGCTATCAAGTGTTTCTGCTGCGATCCAGAAGGCTTCTTTTTCAAGACCCTTGATTTGGACTGGGACCAGGCTCCCCTTTTTGACACGGGCTTCGATGCGTTTAAGGATTTCTTTCTTGAATGGAGCTTTGGTCATATAGGCTGCGGAATCAAGGCTGATAACGCCCTGGGATCGCAAGGCCCGGTCAATGTAGTATTCGCACACTTCAGCCGGTGTTGCGGCCTTGGGGCGTTTGTCCCACGCAAAGTGACGGTCAGTCAGGTCATACTTTTTCAGCATGCCTTGGCGTTCGGCTATGACCAGGTCCCCGCCGTTAAATCCGCATTGCAGGAATTTCTTTGAAGGCTTTTTACTGCCCCATGCGTGAGTCTTTTCAACCAGTACATCATCGGTCACATCGCGGATGCTGATGGGGCCTTGTTTTTTGATGGTGGCCAGGATCCCCTTCACGTCTTTTTCGGTGACGGAAGAATACCATTCGGACGGATTGGCCTTGCGGCGGTTCATGTCGTTGATGAAGTACTTAAAGTCATCAGTAGCGACGTACGCCAGGGCGTGGGTCCAATACTCGAAGATCGTCTTATCTTTGCTTTGCGCTTGGTGAAGGTGCGAGCGTTTGTAGTCCGGGATGCGTGAAAACAAGATATGGTGATGGGACCGCTCGATCACGTTGATGGTGTCGATTTGAACATAGCCCAGGTGTTTGATGGCTTTGACGGTGGCTTTGGGGCCTTGACCGAAGGGTTTGACTTCGGTGAGGCCTTGGGATTGGAGCCAGAGGGTGCGGGAATTTGGTTTAGTAAGTTGTATCTTCGACATGGATTCTTTTTACCATAATATGAGGACAAATGTCCCTACCTACCTACCACTCAGACGGATAAAAATGCGGCCACAAGAATGAAGATGACCATTATCGCTGCCAGAATATACCTTCCACTGCCTGGCAAAGCGTACAAATCCATCGCAAATGCTAAGGGATAAATATCTAATGGACCAACGATCCCCGCCCCTGGAATTTTATGTGAAAGGAATTTCCCAAAACTATTCAGCTCTTCCCATATCCCCAGCTCATTTTCCCTTTGCAGGAGAGAACGTCCGAGCGAAATATGTTCACTAGAAATACTAATCAAACCAGCCTGAACTCTGTGGTAGAAAGACAATTCCCTATTTTTTACCAGCCCATCTTGTCTCATCGCCACACGAAGAAAATTCAAAAGACGCTGATGATCTTCTTTTTCCACGTCAGCTAATATCTCCCATAGGTTGTCAGTGGAATGTCCATGTAAGAATTTATTAAGGATCAACCTTTGGCGGAATGTCGCGCCGTAATTTCCAGCAATTGCAGAAAACCAAAGTCGCTCATTGCGATGAATTGAATCATCTTCGGCAAGCATCAAGGCCACGACTTTTAGAACTGCGAAATGGTTTTGATTCATAGAACCAGCATACAAAAGTCACATCCACTTCACAAACTTTCCCACAAAATCGCGAGAACCAAATCGTAAAAAATTCTTTACAAATGTAATAAATCTGAACCCAAGTGTCCCATTAGTGGAACTCTCTAAATATATTTATAAACATGCCGAAGTATACCATCAAGTACGTTTCAAGGAGCAAATGGCAATGACCATAGGAAAGATAGCAGACTATTTCACAGTAGTGTCCATTAGCATCACCTTCATATATGGTGCTCCCACACTGCTAGCTCTTACCAAAAGTGAACGATCCAATACCAGTGAAAAATCAAAAGTAAGCTCTCCAAAGATATCCGAAAGAAGTCTGAGGCAAAATCCTCAATTGAAGTCACAAAGAACCATAGCAAATCAAAAAATAGAAACTACGTCGCCGCCCACTTCTCGCAGCGAACACGATCAAGCCATCATCGATCGGGTCAGAATGGGATTAAAAAATGGCGAGTACACAAAATAGCCGTTTCCGCGACTGTTAAAGATCTATCAAAACAACGTCTGCATTATATTTAAGCACGCCTAAACTTTTGGCTAAACAATCCGAAATGTAGCCCACAACAAGGAGCAAAGATGTCTAGAGAGACAAAACAAGACAGAATCGTTCGCAACCTACTTGATCAAGCAACAGAACATCTGCATGAACTAAAGAGCTTGGATGCAAATCCTAATACCAAAGAGCTTGATGTCGAACGTTGGGCGCAAAGCTTTCTAAGAAACTGTCTTGGCTATTCTGCTTCAGCGGGCTACTCCATCCGCGCACAGGAAACAAAGGGCAAAATGCGCCCTGACCTTGTGGTGCTTTATCAAGATAAGCCTATCTTTGTTGTGGAAGTGAAAAAAATGGGGTTTGACCTAAATAAGTCCGACTTCCGCTGCGGTAAAGTTCAACTTAAGGAATATCTAAGCCTGATTGGTGACGTTCGCTGGGGTATTTTGACCAATGGTTGTGAGTGGAAGCTTTATGATTTCTCCCTGCCTGAATATGGCGGCATTGAAATCGCCAGCTTCGATCTGAAGTCAGAAGACGTTATCGAAGTCTCCAAGAAAGCTGTGGAAGAACAGGCTTATGAGTTCTTTGACTTCCATGAGAGCTCTTACACCACCTCCACATGGCCTGAGCTTTCTAAAGAAGCTATGGCTTTCTCTCCTGAGTCTTTGGCGAAAGCCATTCTGTCAGTAGATGTTGTTCGCTATGTCGCAAAATATGTTCGCGGCGAACATGAATTTAAAGCTAATCACGAGATTTTGACTGACCGACTTTACTGGTTACTTGAACAAGGCCTCAACGACGCCATCAAAGGCTGGAACGACACTAAGGCCGCCGAGATTCACAAGTTCGTGAAGTCTCAAAAACGCGCTTCTCGCAAAACCAAGAGAACACGCAAGTCTACTGCTGCAGTTGATGACCACGGCCCAACAACGCCGCTTATGGATATGCAACCACCAACGGCAGTTGAAGCCAGTACTGAAGACAAAACAGCTTCATAGGTCTTTCTGAGGGGTCAGCAATGGAAACATGGATCATGTGGTTTGTCTTAGCGGGCCTAGTGCTGGGGCTAGAGCTTCTCACCGGCACTTTCTACCTGGTAGTCATCTCAATTGGGATGGCCGCGGCGGGCATCTCCGCCCTACTGGGGGCTAACGTTAGCTTGCAAGCTATCATTGCTGCAGTCATATGGGTGGTTTGCACCCTAATTCTGCGGAAGTCTCGCTTCGGTAAACCTCGTCATGTGCAAAGTGAATCTGATCCCAACGTCAATATCGACATCGGGCAAACAATCAAAGTGGATGCCTGGAGTTCAGAAAACACCGCACGAGCAACTTATCGTGGCGCCATGTGGGACGTTGAGCTGATCAGCGGTGAAGCTTCCGCTGGCACCTTCGTCATTCGTGAAGTTCGTGGCAACCGACTTTTGGTAGCAAAACCTTAACGGGAGACATCTTAGATGGACCTACAGTTCTTTACTCTAATTTCAGTTGTGATTCTTGTTGTAGCCGTAATCTTTGTACTTAAGACCGTCTACGTCGTCCCCCAGCAACACGCTTGGATCGTCGAACGCCTCGGCAAATACCATACGACGATGGGGCCAGGGCTGCATATCGTTGTCCCGTTCATTGACCGAGTTGGATATAAGCATGAGTTGAAAGAGATCCCTTTGGATGTCCCACCTCAGGTCTGCATCACCAAAGACAACACCCAATTGCAGGTTGATGGTATTCTATACTTCCAAGTAACCGATCCAATGCGCGCCTCATATGGTTCTTCGAACTATATTGCCGCGATCACGCAGCTTGCACAGACCACTTTGCGTTCTGTGATTGGTAAAATGGAACTGGATAAGACCTTCGAAGAACGTGATCACATTAATACGACAATCGTGAATGCAATTGACGAATCCGCCGCCAACTGGGGCGTCAAGGTTCTGCGTTATGAAATCAAAGATTTGACACCACCAAAAGAAATTCTGCATGCGATGCAGGCCCAAATCACGGCCGAGCGTGAAAAACGCGCCCTGATTGCGGCGTCTGAAGGTCGCAAGCAAGAACAGATCAATCTCGCTTCGGGTGAAAGAGAAGCTGCTATCGCAAAGTCTGAGGGTGAAAAACAGGCATCAATTAACAGAGCCGAGGGTCAGGCAGCTGCTATCCTATCAATTGCAGAAGCCAGTGCCGAGGCCCTAAGAAAGACGGCCGCGGCCATCCGTGAGCCTGGCGGAGCGGATGCTGTGAGTTTGAAGGTGGCTGAGCAGTATGTGAATGCATTTGGTGAGTTGGCTGCTACGAACAACTCTATCATCGTACCCGCGAATTTGAGTGATATGAGTGGGTTGATTGCTAGTGCGATGCAGATTGTGAAAACTCAGAAGTAGCAGACCTATATGAGGCCCGTATCTTACGGGTCACAAAAAAGCCTGACCATTTCTGATCAGGCTTCGATTTGGAATCAAAGGATATTATTCACATACTGCGGAGAAAGTTGCGGCGTTTGGAGCTCCCAATTTTTGGGCCGCTTTAGCAATGTCCTCTATTTTTGCCGTCTCAGAGGCTGAGCCTCGTCCATCCCACATAATCATGACTTGGCTATTACTACCTGTCCAAGCCGCTATCCCGCTACTTTCTTCGTTAAGCTTGAATGTGATAGCTTCCATAATTTCATTATTTAAATTGGCGGCCCCCGACATCGCTAGCAAAAGCACTTTATCAAATCCATTTACATCTAGCTTTAATTTATTCTTTTTACAGAAAGACTTTGCATGTTCTTCAGAAGAAAACTTAACCTTGGAGATCACGAAGGGCTTCTCATCACCATATTGAAGCTTCATCATGCTAGAGTTTGATTTGATCGCTCTAAAACCTGATATCTCAAGGTCTTTTAGATCATCAGCCAATACCGTAGAAAAACAGAAAAATGTAAGAACACCGGCCGCAACTTTTTTAAACATAATATCCTCCATAGCTTTTGTTTATGCAAAGCATGCCAACTGTCTCTATTTGAGAATTTGGCCCTTGAAGGTCGTATATTGCTTAATTCGACCTAAGCTCTTGTCTAAGGATTTTTGAAGTGCTGCCAAAAAAGGAATAACCATAAGGCATCTTGCTCAAACACTCATGTTTAGTTGGGAATCAATAGCTTTTGAACTCAACAAGGGTCGAAGAATAACGGCAGATCGCCAGATCTAAAAAATAAAAAAGCCACCTCAATGGGTGGCTTCTTTATTTTTAAAATTGGTAGTGAGAGGCATTAACGCACCGCCTACCCGTTTTTGATCGTTTTTCATGGTGTTTTCCCTCTGAAAATAGGTTTTTTGAGTTTTGCGTTTCAAGATGAAACAGTTCCCCGGGTAGGCGGTCCCAATAACAAAATGCCATAGGGAAAACGCACCAATTCCGTGACCTAATTGGCTGATATAAATTCTTTGAATTTGGGGTTTAAATTATTTAGACATAAAATTTAGCGACTTTATTTATCAACTCGCGCGCAATTTCAATAAATCTACGAGTCTTTCCTTTTAGAATGCCAGGAGAAAGGTCCACAACTCTCCTTCTCTTTAGATATAGCATCTCTCTTTAAAAAATCAAATTTCGAGCCGACTTTCCTAGAAAGTGTAAGTCATACACACTTTTCCCCATTAAATGGGTCACCTCTTTAGTTTTCCCAAAATAACTGATTCAATTTATGTATGGAGGAAAACATTATGAATAAGGAAGAAAGGAGTACAGACCTGAATTCTACAGAAAACAGGAAAAAACCGTTCATAGCAATAGATCGCATAGACATCTCAATTCATCGAAAGGCAGGGAAAGGATATCATGATATTAAAAAGCCACAACTTACCACGTCTATCTTGGAGAGAATCCATAAGAAGGCTTATTATCTATCTGCTTCTGGCGTGTTCTTGGGCCGAGGAAAGGGATCTGGCTTCACCAACGGTACAAAGCTATTCTTTCATTATTTAGGTCTCAAATATGAAGGCCAAGGAAAAAAATCCAAATACTTTAATACCAAAAATCAAATACCGGATAACCTCTTGATTAAAGCTCACGAAATAGAAACCCGTATTCCCTTTCCTACGTTTCAACTAGATCTCTGTGAAAATCTACTAGTAGATATTAGAAATAATTTGGATGACTCACTTCCAAAAGGCGAAATAGAATTTCGATGTTCGGGTCTTGAAGTCTACTTTGAAATCCCTAAAAATGCCGAAATAGAAAAGGTACGTGAGCGAATATACGAATACCTTTCTACAACATTTACTAGCGTACCTACTACAAGATCTCCACAATTAGGTCAGAATGGCCCCCTACAAGAGTGGAGCATTTATCTAAAGGAATATTCTTACAAAATCCCCGCAAGACTTACTACTTACTCAAAAGGCGATAGAACCAGAATTGAGTTAAAAATTGATAATATTCCCTGTAGATCCAGCACTACCTCGGATCTCATCAGTAGCCTAAAAAGGTATGCAACGGAAGCATCGGAAATACTCACTAAAGTCAGCATTGCTATCGAAGATTTACAATTCACCCAATGTCTTTACAATTTCGATAATAAGATATTCACTAGGCAAGTTCTTGGCCTGATTAATGGTAAAACGACATTAAGCTCAATTGGCCTGTTCTGTGAGCAAATACAAAAGGATGGCTATGTATTCATGCCAAAATCACAGGCCCAATACAAATCCTACAAATACTTCCTGAACAGACTGAGGCAGTTAGGTATAATATCAACTATTAAAGGTACCTCACTCGATGGAAGCACTATACAAGTATCTTCTAAAAAGAAGGGCCTATATCAATTAGACCCTAACTGGCAGAAGACACTTAAGAATGCAGTAAAAGCGAAACGACGAAATATACGAAAACAAAAGGTAGTCAATAAAGCAGCTACACAGAGAAGTAGTAACAGCAAAATCCACATAATAACTCAATCTCTTCTGAACCAGATAGCGACTATGCCACTGAGTCAACAGTCGAAAATATTATCAATACTCACCGCTACACATATCCCCACAACGATTAACTATTCATATCCAAAAACAGTAGCCGAGTATTTAGATCTGCATTCACCTAATATGTACAGATTACAAAACTCATTTCCAAAGAATAAGCCTAATCTATAAGGTATGGAATGGCTGCTCGGACAAGAGTTACTATTATTTGCACTGGCTCAAGAGAACAATCGTCTGAAGCATGAAGCTTCACGACGACTTGATTCGGATGAGCCAGTGCACACACAACAGGAATCTTGCCCTGGCCGCCCCGAGAAAATGAGCCTCCCCGACTTTAGGCTAGCTTACGAGCGATATTGGCTCTTCTCATTCCTCGATGAAGAAAACTACTCAGTAGAAGAGTTTTGTGAGATTCACGGAATATCAAGAAGGACATACTTCAATTTAAAATCAAAATTAAAATAGCCTACAGAGATATATAATCAATTATTTCAGTTAGTTGTGCTCATCAAGCAAATATTGACTACTGTCGCATAACTGTCGTAAAAGTGCCGTAGGTATGTCGTCACTGTTCTAATACAATTCGGTTTACTTTCATTCAAAACGAAAGGAACCAATATGGAAGAAAATATGGCTAAACATTTAGGCAGAGCAAAATTAGTTAAAAGACAACGTGCCGAACGGGCCTGGCCCCAGAGACAGCTAGCTGAAGCGGCCAAAGTTAATCTCCGAACAATTCAGCGCCTAGAAAGGGATGGCTCAGCGTCGTTCGAGACGCTATTGGCAGTTGCAGGGGCATTTGACATTGACGTCAAGGACCTCACCCCAAGCTCAAATGTTCGCAAAAAAGCAAAGCCACAAAAGAAAGTGCATCTTCTACCCCGCCTCACTTCAGGTAAAGACCTAGCATCAATCATAAGCGGTGCAGATCTATTTCAGGTTGAACGCGATGAGGCTGACGATAAAAGAGCGCAAGATGCTATGATATCAATTTTAGAACTTCTCAAAGGTGACATCGTCCGCTGGCATGATTCAGACCTAGCTGGAAAACTAAAAATCGAATTTGAAATTTCGGAAGAGATCAAAGGTCTAGAGAAGTTTGGTTTTTACTTGTTTGGAGTAAATAGAAATATTCCACGTGCCGGTGCCAAGACAAAAGAACGTCTATCAATGTGCACGATCTATATGAGCCATTCACGGTCCCCTAAAATTGTTCGAGATAAGAATTCCAATATGGTGATCCCGGCACTATTAACCGAAGTCGCAAGTTGACTGTATAAATTTCATTTTCGCTCTCTAACAGCTGTGCAGAAATAAAAAGCCTAATCTTCTCTTAGAGAGCGTCCTTTGTGTATGCGAATTCTATCTGTCGTTTTTCGATGGAAATTCGTAAAGGCACTTCCTCGTCCAAAAATCTAAAAGATTTAATACACAAAAAAGGAGATCAAATGGCACAACAAGTCCGAATTAAAATTACTTTCTTAGATAACGAGGACAGGTGTTTACGTTCTGTACAATTTACAGTTGATCCAGAGATGTCTCAAAGCTTCATACCATTGGATCTTATTACGAGTGCAAATATTCCCGTTGGAAACTTCACTCTACTTAGAGCAAATGGCACCACTGAAAAGTTGAATATCTTCACGAAAAACATCCTCTGCTCCACTCGAGACAAATCCAATGTCATCATTCGCGACTTTGCGTTTATTGGAAGTGATGAACTAGGCCCGGTGTTAGGTGCTGACTTTTTGGCGCTTTTCACTTACAGGATCCAAAATGACGAGATTTACCTCATCTGTCCCCGTTAACTCAATTTCAATCCACCCAAGTAGCTTTCTATCCCTAGGCGTATTAGATAATATTGAAATACAAAATGGTGTGTTGTCACACCAAGAAGCCGTTTGGGTTGCGATGTTATTCACAGACTCAGTCGGTCTGTCAAAAATCTCATGCCCTCTCACGACTTTCTTACGTACGTAATTTCTGTGGACGCCATAAGTCCACAATAGCTCAGATCGCGGAATCTCCTCAAGAGGTCGATCATAAGATGCCTCTATTCCGCCATGGGTAAATAACAGATAATCCGTCTCATGAAATACCGGCAGTGCAGAAAATATTTTACAACACTCCTCTATCTCAGCAGGAGTGCATATATTAAAAATGCTATTTTCCTCGTCCAAAGGAATACTGCCTCGAAATGCTTCCAATGCCATGTCTTCGTGATTCCCTAAAAGAACGACCCACGATGGATTCTGAGCCTTTCCCAGAGAAATCGCACGGACAACACCGAGGGGATCTTCCATGCGATCGATCATATCCCCCAGGAAAACTACATTCATTGCCTGAATCTCCTCTAATAGAGCCACCACTTTTCTTGCTATATCAGATCTCCCATGCAAATCCGGTACTGCAAAATAAAGAGATTTAAATGGCACCCCAAGGCGTTCCAAAAACAAGTGTTTAAGGTCACAACTTTTCAAATTGATACTCCCGGTTATAAGCTATTGATTTCAATTGAGCACAGATTCTGGGGCAAAACTTGGCATTAAGAAGCTAGGTTTTAGGAACGATGTCGGTTTTAGAAGATTTCACGATACGGGCAACCGATGTCTTTGAGATATTTAACGCCTTGGCCGTTTGCGAATAACTCAAACCTGACGCCAACAGACGATGTACCTCTTGGGCTATGCCTACAGCTAGCGGCGGTCGACCAGTCCTCCAACCGTTTCCAGTTTCTAATGCTTGCCTCTTTTTTGCGGCAAGTGCATTACGAATTCTATCGCGGGTGAGATTAACTTCTAATTCGGCAATCGCCGAAATTATCACTAGCATTGCCTGACCGATTGGCGCGGTAAGATCTAGATTTTCCCGTAACGAGATTACCTTAACATCATAGCCTGCCAACTCGTTAAATAGATTTAAAAGATGGCGCGTATCCCTCCCGATTCGATCAAGCGCGGCCACCACAACAATTTTAAATTTTCCTCTACGTGCATCTTTAATTAATTCATTCAATGCAGGCCGACTCTCCTTTCTGCCTGAGACGCCGTAGTCCACATAATCTTTAACTAACTCGAACGACCGAGCTTCGCAAAATGACTTACATGATGAAATTTGTGTTTGAGGGAATTCTTGAAGAAGCGTAGAAACTCGTGCGTATATTACCGCTTTTGTTTTTTTCGTTTCAATCATACACACTATCATATCAGATTTTTGACTAATTGCGAAAGATGGGTTAACATTAAAAAGCGCCATCTTTTATTTTCTCTTCAAAAAATAAACTTTCCTGAAGGAGTGACTATGACTACGAACTCTTCTGGCCTGCTTGTCTCAAACACCAAGGAAATGATTCAGAACATTCTCAAAAGCCAGAAAGAATTCAGTCTCGCTGAAACACAAGAACTTGAAGATAAAACTACATGGAAGGTGATAGTCGATGGACGATACTCACTTGTGATGAATCTATACTTGTTTCGAGGTTATCCCTTTTTGAATGTATCGATTGGCTTAGCAAACGTTCCTGAAAACAAGATTTCTTTGGTTGCCATCAAGGCTCTAGCGCTCAATGAGTATATGGGCCTAGCAGGAAGGTATGGGATGGACGGTTCAATATTATCATTGTCTTTTCAACTGCCACTTCCCGCTATTGATCGAGAATACGTTCAGTTTATTGTTCAACAGTCCCGCACCCTTGCGGACGACACATTGGCCGAGTTCAAAGAGAACTTCGATTTGGCTCCCCTGATGGTTACTCTAAATAGACAATCTCAACTCAATTAGTAGAGGTATTTCATGAAAACATCTTCGATCTTAGCGCTGCTTCTGGCAGTGACGGCATTTCTATTTTCAAATGAGACTCTTGCCCATAATAAGCTTGCAACTTGGGCAGAACAAAAATGCACTTTCGCCATCGAAATGCGTTCTTCGAGTAACAGACTACTTTCTTCTAACCACAGCATTCTTTGCCTTGTCGACGCCGTGAATGGCGCGGGATCTAGTGAAGAAAGTTCGGGATGTATTGCCACACTCCTAGGAAATTCAGAACCAGCCTATCGCCCTCCAGTCCCAACGGAACTTCTAACCTCTGCCGATGACGTGATTGCAAAAGGTAGGTGTACCTCTGCTTCTGTTGTGGATTTGCTTTTTTCCCGACCTATTTATCAAGCAGGTGGCCTCCCCTTACTAGAAGCTTTTAAATACACATCAGCGGCACGCCATAACCGGAAGACTCAAATCATCGTTGATAAAATCGGCGCAACAAATGTTGTGACTAGATTGGCGGCATCATTGGGCACCATTCTATAAATTTTGCGACTCAGCAATATTTTAAATAGTTGTTTCAAGATTGATCAATTTTTTCTCAAAGGAATACGATCATCCTGAGCGATCAAATCCCACCCATTCAGTCGACGGGATTTAATATTCAGTCGCCGGAATATTAGTCCAGTCAGCTATGCAGACTGACGATGAAATGGATATGAAGGTTATACTTGAAACCACACTAAAGAGAGAATTGAAAGCTCGGCGACTGACCATTAATGCTGTCGCCAAGGCTTGTTCTATGCCTATCAGCGTACTCCACGCATGGGTCAATGGTGTATTACCATCAGCCAAGAACCTACATCACATAGCCACGTTAGCTACCTACCTAGAAATTCCAGTTGCCACTCTTTTGTTCGGTGAAATGGAAAATAACAAGTCTGAAATTTCACTGTTTAGCTCTACATTCAAAGATGGAAAAAATGAATATCGCATGACAATCAAAAAGGTATTCAAAGAGTAGAGCAAGGCAACAAGGGGCAACTATGAACAACAACCAAATTGAAACTATTCTGCAATTAATTGGCTTATCCGCATTAATGTGGATGATAATTTCATTCTATTGTATGTTTTCCCCACAAATTCAGGTCGAGAAGAAAGTCAGAAAAATGAAGGCATCCGGCGAATTAAAACCAATACGCTTTCTGCCCCTTGCCAACATTAGAGAGATTAGTCATTCCGATTTCGTATCGTACTTCATTTATGCCAACTTAGTTCAAGATGCCGTTAATAAAGGCAATACTAATTACTCAAGCCTTGAAGTAACTAGAATGTTTAACTCTCTAAAATTTTACGCAAGCATCGCCTACTTCACAAAAAAACACAGGATATTGGCTATCTATCTTGCCCTATTGACGATACCGGTTGGTTTCATTCCACTGATTTTATTTTCTTTAGCAATGGGCGTGCATTTTAAATTAGCTTCAAAGGCTGAAGTTGCTGTTAATGAATACGTAAACGGCACGCTTATAAGGCATACATCTGGCGCCTCAACTTCGATTGTAGGGGTATCAGATGAACTTAAAAAGCTGGTTGAATTGAGACAGTCAGGTGCGCTATCCGATCAGGAGTTTTCGATACTCAAGGAGAAGTTAATTAAAGTGGGCTAAGGGAACTAGGTATGATTGCTGGACGTGTTTCAACAATTTTGGTTCTACTATCGACCATCGGTTGTCTAAATAATACAACCAACTCTTCATCGTCTTCGACTGAAAACTCCTGCTCAAATGAAGTCATCTACGAGTGGGATCCTGTTTTTAAGGAAACCAAAAAATATACCCACGAGATTAGCGAATATTCACAGACCTGCGTTAAAAAGAACCTCAAACTAACAGACTATGAACAAGGGTTAGATCGTCGCAAAAGACAAAACATCACTTGCACTCCGCAAAATATCGGCAAAGTCTGGATAAAAGCTTCGGACAACTTCTATACCTATCGGAATGATCGTATCTTGCTGGAACTTGACGGCACCACCGGGCAATTTCGCAGAATTACCTTAGGCATTACTTCTGATTCTCACTCCAGCGGCGCAGGCAAGCCTGCCTTCTCTCGCGACTTAGGTTGCTTTTACCTCAGGGAAGACCATGAAACCGAACTTCACAACCCCCAAGACTATGGAAAGCAGCTTCTATTAGATCTTGGCTCTATCGGCGCAAGCTCAGAAACGGTCGCTCCCCTCGAAATTTATCGCTATGAATTTTCTAGCCCAAATTGGCAAATGGTTCGATTCGATCAAAATGAGGATATCAGTGGAATCTTTTGCCCATATCTACTTACTCCTTGGGAGTTCTGTACCTACCTGCGAAACGGCAACTCAATGTATTTGCCTGATCTTACGGAAGCCCAAAACACAAGTTTGACCAATGAAGCAATCCTGATTCGATCAGAATTTAACTTCACTGAAATGAGTTCTGAATCCTTTAACCAAGTTTGGAATGATTCAATAAAGTCTGCTATTGAAACTTCCACTTTGGCCTTTAAGTACGCCCCAAGGACAATTGTGGATGTCCCAACCTATACTTGGGAGTCATGGCGAGATTATGTTATGGGGAATAGACCGTACATGCCGGACACTTCTAGCATATCCATACAAACCATCTGCTACCCTTCAACTAAAAAAGTCAGCTATTCAGATGGGAGCTTCGGATATATTGCAGGACAGACTTGCTATGATGGAAACGGCAACTACACATTTCAATAGGGATGTCTTTTAAATTGCGAATACCGACTTTAGAACGTTGACCAAGGCTTGAAGATCAACACCAGGATAGTCCTTCATAATGCTTTTGAATTGGTCTGCCGTAATTTGATTGACCTCACCCAGCGCAATTTCTAGGTCAACTTTGACAGTTGGCCCGATAGAAGGACGCTCATCACCCACGAGAGTCAACGCCACCTTCAAAATGTCATTGCGATGTTTCTTAATGTCTTTTGAATCCACGAATGCATCGGTCTTTTTTCTTTCGATAAGTTCGCGATGAGCCCTAGCTTTTAGGCAAATATTCCCCACAGAGTTTATTAGCGGCGTATTCTGTTCAGTTCTATATATGTTTTCTTTGATGAGCGAGAAGTACTCTTCATCTAACAAAATGGCCGACAACTTTATGCTCGCATCGTTAGTGATAGGAATGATATATTGCCCGTCATCCAAAACGATTTCGCTTTCGTTTCTGGCAAAAACCTCAACAATTTTTGGGTACTCCGCACCTACTGGGCTTGAAAAGCGATAGTATCTTGGTGAGCCTTCAGTGGCTTCTTTCACAGAATACTCACCAGCTTTTACATAGGCCGATATCCTTGCATTCAGTTCGCCAGATGTATTCGTTAAGATGACAAGGTCAATGTCTTTAGTTGGTCGAAACTCCAACTCTTGCTCTTCCATTAAAACTGAAGCGGCACTCCCGCCGATAATAACGAATTGATCTTCAAGACCTGCCATGTAACTACAGAAATGGTCGAAGCCATGAGGTTTTGCCATTTACTTGCTCTCCATTTCAATATCGTATTCGCGAAGCATTTCCTGAAGGGCAATTTGAACTCGGTCATCAACGTCATGCTTTAAAGAAAAGTATACCTCGATTGGATTCAAGCTATTCTTAATGGCAAACAGCTTAGGATCTTCCTTCCAAACTTCAATGAGCGTTCCGTCAGCAACCGTCTGTGCCATGAGACGTCCCGCAACTTTAAGAGCCTTGAAAATCTCACTAGTAATAGCAATCGTTTTCTTTTTTGGTTCAGCCAAGTTTGAATAATTAGCAAGAGCTGTTTCTCCCGCCAGAACATATTCGCTTTTCATGACCGGCACATTTTCTACTTCAATAACTCGGAGTAGTTTTCCAATTGGTAGCTTACCAACCGCCTTCCAAAGCTGCTGTTTTGGAAGGAATTGATATTCCTTCTTTGGCCCCTGCCCTTTGGTCACAAGCAGCTCTGCACGAACCAAGTCTCTGATGACCTCAGAAAACTTTGTGCGAGATATGTCTGTCTTTCCCTTTATTTCATCGAATAAATTCCCTTGAGAAAAGAACTCTGGAACCTGATCCGTCAAATATCCTGCGATGATCTTCAATGCCAGCGGCTTAAGTTCAAACTGTGCATTTTTAAGACCGACCCCATGATTCGTTTTTGCCTTAATCATTTTTCCGATGTCACCCTTCAATCCAATCTCTGGAATGAAGATGGTTTTGTCTTTGTAAAGAAATGAAATTTTTTCTCTTACCAACAATGGCCGAAATTTAGGGTTCACATCATCAGCGACAAGCACCGGGATGGTGTCGCCACGAAGCTTGCGAACAAATCGTAGGGCACTCATGATTTGCTCAAAGGCAAGCGCACGCTTTGGCGTCAGTAGGATCAATTCATATTGTTCAGGAGTTCCTACAGCCAACTGATAGCTGTTAAAGGCTTGCGTAATATAGACCGGCACCCCAGGGAGAATTAGCCCCTTGAGTTGGATTTTTTGGCCTAATGCCCCTTCTAGAAACGCTAAAGTCTGATGATGGTTCTTCATATGATTTATATCTAATATAATCATATATTTACATTTTATCAATTAATTACCTGAAATTTTAGTTATTTGATAGATAGATTGTATGTATATGTTTTTATTATGCTTTATTTATTGATATGATGATTCAATCACATTCAAAGACAACTACTGGACTAAATTTTAAGTTGTTTTTCCCGATAAAAATATGAGCATTGTCTTGATCTTCACTATAGGCCGGACAGCTTGCTACAGAAAGCCAGACTTCGGACTTCATTTTGAAATTACATCAATAGGAGCAGGAATAATGAGTGCAGCACTTGATATTAAGCTGACCAACGAAAATCAAGCGTGGGACCTGATAAAACAGCTCTCAACAAATACTTTTGACACAAAAGGTGCAAGAATATCTTTTGAGGATTTTCCAATCGTCAGAATTAAATATGAAGGACCAAGCTTCAATGGAACTGTATCCACTCGCCTCTGCGATGTGATCTATGAGCTACAGTATGAAGTCAATCGGATCTATGCCTTAGCGGTCTATGGTGATGAAACACATC
Source organism: Bdellovibrio bacteriovorus (assembly GCF_048286975.1). Taxonomy (GTDB): domain Bacteria; phylum Bdellovibrionota; class Bdellovibrionia; order Bdellovibrionales; family Bdellovibrionaceae; genus Bdellovibrio; species Bdellovibrio bacteriovorus_H. The sequence continues at coordinate 526,387 of NZ_JBLVRT010000002.1, forward strand.
TGCTATCTAAGGATGAAAAAGAGCAACTAGAAATTTTCGTGAAGGTGGCAGAAGGATCCTCTGATTTGATTGCAAATTTGGGGAAAGCATTTAATAAAATGGTAGAAGAGGGCATGAAAAGAATGGAATCGAAGCACATCGCAATAGTGTTAACCACTGCAACCGTTTCGTTGGGCGGATACTTTATCGCCGACCGCTATTTTCAATACAAAGAAGCTGCCAACAAAGAAGCCGTCACACAAACAATGACCACCCAGGAAACTGAAAGACTCAAAATCATTCGGGATATAGTCGCAGAAAAACCTGCGGTTGAGGCGGCGATATCTGCCGGGAAGTCACTAGGCGACAAAGCTGTGAAAGCAATTAAGCCGGATGAAACTGTTGAAAAAGAAGGTGAAAAATTAAACTATGCCGATGTTCGCGAAAAATTCAAAAGAACTCGAAATACTCCAGAGGAAATTGAATTTACAGGACTCTATTATGTAAAAGAGGTAAAGGTATCAGAACACGGTGAGTTTTTTGCGACTTTAGAATCTACTGAATCAGGCGAAATTTGTACGGCAAAAATTGCTGGAACCGAAAGCAGGCTCAAGGACGGAATTCTCTCTGCGCTTGGATCAAGACAATCCATCGGTCTTACCATTCAAGGTCGGCAGTACAAAAACACAAGAAAAGACTGTGTTATTGTTAGCTTTGGCGCAGAAGCTTAAATGAGCGGGGAGCAACTAAGCGCTCCCTTGCTGCTTCTACAACTTCTTTAAATAACCCATCTCAGCCAAATTAAAGAACTGGGATTTTAGATCGACAGCAAATGGAGCCGAGTCTATTACTACACCCGCCTCAATGTTTCGATGGTGTGCCGCTTGTGTAAAGTTGGCTGAGGTTATTAATATCCGCTCTGAGTCGGCAATGATACACTTAGCGTGCATCGAAGATCGTTGTCCCTCTTTCAAATCAAGTGTCCTTGGATCATAGTAAATTTCTGGAAGCCGAACACCTGGCCACTGTTTTTTTTGAAAATCTGATTTAAATTTGGCCAGAACTGCAACTTCTGCAGACGTGTTACCCTCGCGACGGACATCTACAAAGAAAGTTACAGAAAAAGAAGGATCCGAATCTAACTTAGTCGCCAAATCTTTGAAAATTTCCTTACCCTGGTAGAACGCGAAACCAACAATAACTATTTCGTTCTTTGCTCCACGAAAAAGTTCCTGCGCCATCACAGCCGTATCTCTCAATGTAGAATTGAGAGCCTCTGGCCCCGTCCATACCAGTTCTATATTTCCCTTGGCGCCACTTTTAGATTTTAAATTCTCAAGGATCTGCTTCAGGCTAAAAACAACCTGTTCCTTTGAGAAATTATGCTCCTCGTACTTAGAGAAGACCTCGCGCCAATACTCCACCTTCTCCCCTTCAAAAATCTCCTGTAGAAGAAAAGAATTCATGGGAATATCCCATCTTCCGCTTTCAAAATTGACAATTATCTTCTCTAAATCTGCTATATTCATTTTACGATCCCAAAAAATTCACAGCCGAGATCTTCGATTGTTGGAACGACAAGTGATCTATCAAGATAGTTATTGCTCATCTCACATGAAGTCTCAGCAATAAGAAGGCAACCGTGGCAAGCAGCCCCCAATAGATATTTATCATCCAAGTTGTGGTCTGGAGCATGCTGAGAACATATTGGGTCATTAGAGCAAAGTTCACCCATTTCAAGAGCAATCTTAATGTATTTGTGAATATCGCGACCCGATTCAATTAGCCCGCCAAGAGTACCCTCTGAGTCGGGTGAGCCCGTGTAAAGGAGAACACCGTAGCCATGCTTGGAACAGTAAATTCTTTCTTTAATAGAACTTGCCGGGTAGCCACACTCAAGAGAAACCGCCGTAATTAACATGTGCGAAAACGAATGAAGCATATAGTAGGCAATCCCCGGAAATTTGCTTAAATCAAATTCTTGCTCTTTCTCAAGATAAAGCCGTCTCATTCCATCAATTAGTTGCTGACTTCTCTCAACAACCTTAGGACGATTCGCCCACTCCTTGACCTTTTCCTTATCAAATCCAATGAAGATACCTTCGCCACGATTTTCCACAGTAGGAACCCAAGAAACACTTCCCAGGGATAGAGATGCGCGATGAACGGATTCGTTTTCCTCAAGCTCCCCGTCAATTCCTAAGCTCAGCTTGTCTATGCGGGTAAACCCAACTAGAGATCTCACTTCTCTCAATCTATGAACTAAGACCAATCTACTAAATCTATCCATGAAAGGGGCACTACCCCAATTTTCTCTTTTGATGGCTTTTGAATAAAAATTCCCGGCAGGCCAATCTTGCCCCACTTCGTCTTCAGATGAGAAGAGTGTTTCAAATTCAGCATCCTTTAGTGTTACCTGTTGAGGATTCTGACCGGTTTTCTTGATCGCCAGTATACATTCCCAAACTTCTTGATTGGAATACTCTTTAAAGTCTTCCTTAAGCATCGGGATAGTTCTAAAAGCGTCTAACTGAACAATGTCGGTCAAATTGCCTATCATGTTCAAATGTTTGAGTACAACGTCTCCAAGAGTGATATTTTGCTTTGGCGGAATAGAGATTACACTCAAAACTTGGGGAAAATAAATGTTGGATGCATTTCTAATCACTAAGCGAGATAGTTCACTACATTCCTCTTGCGCACCAAAACCCAACCACGGTCGTTTCCCCTGACAGAAGCCTAATCCATCTGGTGCTGGCTCTTTAGCTTCTTCCAGATGCCTACTGGCGCCACAAGAACAAGACACTATTATATCGGAAGCGTCTCCTGTATTTCCAACCTCGGTAAACCGATAGATCGGAACTTTACACTCTCTTTGTCCATGATGAATAAATCCCTTCCAGTCAATGTCATCAATATGACCTCTGCGGCAGGCCCTTAGGAAGCGAACAGGAACAACGGAATACGTATTTCCTTCATCATCTTTGAACTTCTGACGATCAACCAATCCCTTAGGTACCAAAAAACGATCGCGGGTATCTTGTATTTGCGTGGTGATAAACCAATCGGGAAACCGATGTGCTCTCATACCCGAAGTATCCGTACCGTATGTTTCAACTTGCATCGGGGGATTCCTAAGGGATGAAACATGCTGAAGGCCCGGAATACGACAAACTTTCTCTAGAAGACGTGGCTCTTGAATTAGACCATCCGCTTGAATGCCATCAAGCCCCGCAACGATGACTGAATACTTTGGCAAATCTAATAATGCCCCCGGCCCGAAGGTGGTAATGATTTGGCTCTGCCGAACTTCACCATGCGCTTTTCTCGTCATCTAGTCCTCCAAATCCTGATCGTTCATACCCTTGACCCATATATTCACTGTTGGCTCTACTTCACGCATGGAGCGATTTGCCCGAAATTTTAAATAATAATTAGGAAGGTCATCCAGTTTCGGATCCAGATACTGATGTATAAGTGAGTGATCACCATCGGTGTATGTCAGCTCCTCATTTCTTTCTTCAGCAAATTTTAAGATTTTTTCCCAGTCATCCAAAAGCGAGTTAAGTCGCTTTTGCAAACTTATACTGGTCGCTTGGTTAGATCCAGTCGCGCCTAATCTATGCAAGATGAGATTGGAAACGACAGCTCCAAGTTCATTCTTCTTACTAGCAATTTTACCAGCATCAAGCTCCTGTCTCATCCCATCAATCAAATGACGAACAATAGACAAGTAAGTACCTGCTAGTCCTTTATCCAAAGCTTTAGTTGAAAAAGGTGTGACACTTGTTGTCTCAACATCACGATAATAACTCTGGTGATAAGGAACAAATCTTTCATAAAGCGATCTATCCCTATGCCTATGGATATTATAGAGCGTAACAACAAGCCCCGGCGTTGAGCCCCGACCTACCCGGCTTGATGCCTGAATGTATTCAGAGGTTGTCTTAGGCTGACCAAATACAAGCATCAATCCAAGCCTGGTAATATCGAGACCCACAGAAATCATATTCGTAGCTATGGCAACATTTACAAATTCATTGTTTCCATGCGGTCTAGAAAGTCTGTGTTTTGCTAAAGCAACACGCGCCGTATCTTCTCGAGATGTAAGCTCAAGAACTTCAAACTTAATAACTCGATTTGCAAGGATGTCAGAATGTGGTTCGCTTTCTCGCTTTCTAAACGCTGAATAGTTTCTTAACTTAGAATTTACCTCGTCCTCGATAATCCGTCTTGCCCCTCCAAGCTCCCTAAGTGAATTGAAGTAGCCAAGAGCTGTCATATATGGATCAACAACGGTGCTATTTCCAGTCAGATCAAGCTGTTTTTGGGCAGCACTCATACTTGATAGATATGACTTAGATAAAAGGTTCTTAGTTGAGCGACCTTGGGCTGCGATTCCTACATACAATCGGCCCGGACTCTCCTTTGTTACAGGGACAGTTTTCGCAAAGAATGAGTCCTTTGATGTAACACCTGGAACCGGAAAAATATCAACCGCACTTCTTCCATAAAGTGCTTTAACTTGCTTCTGCGCATGTCTTACGGTTGCGGTTGAAGCAATGATCTTGGCCTTTATCTTCTTGCCGTCAACCGTTCTTGATGAAAGCTCGTCGACGGCAGTTTCATAAAGACCTACCATTGTACCAAGTGGCCCCGAAATAAGGTGAAGCTCATCTTGAATGATAAGATCTAATGGTTTCAATTCTCCGGCCAGCCTTTGAGCACCAGCCTGATTTTCTGTAGACGAGAAAAATCCCAAATCTTTATGAAATTTATCAACACGCCCAAAGAGTTTTCCAACTTTTTCTTCCCACGGCATCGAGGCTAACTTATCTACAGTTGAAATAATAAAACATGGAAGCTTTCGATAGATTTCTTCATCTACAACTACTAACGGCAATTTTCCAAATTTACTGGCCGTAAAATCACATTCACGATTATTACATATTACTTTCAACTCCATGGGAATATCATTGTTATCAAACTTAAAGCTATGATCTTTATGCAGCCGTTCCCCACACCAACAACAATTCTCTAAAGGCACAGGAGATTTCCCGTTACTATTTTGATAAGCCCTCAGCATATCTCGTGCACTATCTGACCTATTCAAACCTTTTTTGCCAAACTTGTTAGGCGTGCCAGCTTTTCCAACCCAAAGACCAATTTCATAAGGCGATTCGCCTAGGTTCCATTTCGTCTTTTGGTCACGGCGAACTTTTTCAAGAGCACAAATCAAAGTTGTTGCTCGCTCAAGCTGATCGAGCGTTAAAAGTCTCAGTGTATATCTCATCAAGACACTCACGCCTGCAGAGGTAATCGTTGGGTCAACTAGTCGTCTATAGACAAGAGTGAAAGCTACCACACCAAGGTATGCCTCCGTCTTACCGCCACCTGTAGGGAAATATAGCAGATCAACAGTGTCCCGCTCAGAATCCGCAGGATTGATAATCCCTTTAAGATTCATCAATACAAATGCAAGCTGGAAAGTTCTCCACTTGGGAGTATCTGATCTTCTCTTCTTCGCAGCTTCGGCCATTACAAGGTTTGCTACTTTGAAAGATTCAAGGACATTGTTGTTTTGCAAAAGATTGATGCCATCTTCAATTCTTTTAAGAGCAAAATTATATTTTCCAACAAGGTAATTTCCAGTATCTTCTCGTTTTTTTATTCCCTTCGGAATCAGTACGGATTGTTTCTTAATCCATTGCTTGTAGTCTTCCAAAAGAGGTGAAAGTTTAACCTTGGCTGCTTCAAAACTATCGAGTTTCGCAAGCTCTTCCATACGAAGCTCGAGACCTTCTGTATCGTGAGACTGTACTCCCTCAACTTCGTACGAGGGCATCCAAGAGGTGGTGATCTTGTTGCAAGAACCATCTTGGGCTTCAAAAAGAGCGGCGACACCATGTCCAGTGGCATATTCATGGATGTTAGCGAATTGAAGATCAGCAATGCTGTCATCTGGATCGGTTGATTCTAAGGCTCGAAGATTTGGACGAGGACAGAATCCATGAGCCGCATGAATTTCCATTTCAGCTTGGAACATAAAGGAATCATCAGGGAGAACAGCGTTCTTGATAGGTTTTCTATTTACCAAAAATACTGAAAGCGATTTTGTTCCATCTTCAAGTAGATTGTAAGAATCGCTAGCAAGGTTTAAAATCTTTTGATTAACGATCAATTCAACTTCGTTGGTAACTGCAAATCTTTGATTAACATCGCTTGAAAGAACAACTTTAACTGTTTTTTCAATATGGATTCTCGGCCAAATAGTTTTGTCGCCTTCTTGCTGAGGCCTGTATTCGCCCCAGCGACAAACGACTTCAAATTCTTTGGTTTCTTTTTTGAGAAGGAAACTCATTCCAATAGAAGAAGGAAATCTCTTAATGAGTGAGTTGGCTTCATCTCCACCAGACTCAGCGTTATCATCAGTATCGTCAGGGCTAACATTGGCATCATCTTCTTCAACATCAACTTGAATCTTTGAACCATGAGGAACCAGAAACCCTGTCAGGTAATAAGCAGACGGCGGAACACTCAAAACCTCTTGGAGATATTTTTGTTCAGAATTATGACTGGGCCCAATTAAGTCAAGATTCATTGCATCGACAATATTTTCTCTTATATCGGTGGATTTCATTTTTAAGCCTCAACCTTGCTAGTTGGGAAGTATAGCTCTTCTACTAGACTGTTTAATTTTTCCATTGATGGTTTATCCTCTCCTTCCTCAAGGATTGTCTTAACTTCATCAGTTATTTGCTTTACAAGAGAACTATCTATCTCGCTAATTTTAGGGAATGGCATCCGCTCCACGATGCTAGGTTTAACCTGAGCCATTGCTTTTCCTTTTTCCTGAGCTAGGAGTTGATAAATTTTGGAAAATACTGAAGAGTTTAAAATGCCAATAACAAAATATACATATTCATCGAATTCAGATTTTAAACCAAACCCATAAACACCATCGCTAAAATATTGATTATCGAAATCCAGGCTAACGATCACTTCATCCTCTGTTACAACTCCTACAATCTTATATTTCTTTAAAAATAAAGATTCTTGTCTCGGTCTGTGTAAACGATAGATGGAGTGCTTACCTGCGGAAACTTCTGTACATTTTATTTTATCCGAAAATGAGTCTATCCATTTTTTGATATTGGGATATAAAATTATATCCGTGTTGGTGTCTGTGTAGATAAGTCTTTCGTCAGTATCAATAATTCTAAAGCGCTTAATGGACGTTCCGCCTGTTAAGACTGGCTTGATGAGCTTTTCCTCTAAAAAATTGCTGCTAGCAATAGAGGATGTGACAATAAACGCATCCTTGAAATCAGGACTAACCCCTCTCTGAATACCATCGTCATCTACAATATCTAAGAGCAACGAAAACTCAGGTCGATTGTACAAGTCTAAAAGCTTTTCGTACTGTTCTGGGCTTGATGTTATGAATATTTTTGACGGCAATTTTTCAAACAAGTCGTTCCCAGTTAATTTATGCCATTTCCCATCAGTAAAAAGATTTTTCATCTTTTCCTGAAGAGTCTTTATTTCTGAAACATCAGAGACAATACAATTTTTTGCAGATAAATCCTTTTTGCTAGCAACAAAAATGGCTGAGGCCCTTGTTACGCCATCAAATGCCTCTCCCAAGCTCGCTAAAAAATTAACATTAAAGTTTTGCAGGATCACATTTCTTAAATTCTGCACGTCGTCTTGATAGAAAAGAACATCGGGAAGAACAAAAGCAAGCGATCCTTTGGTATTTAGGAGTTTTTCCGCTTTAGAGATAAAAAACATATAAGAATCAATCATTCGCACGATAATGTTTGGAAACGATGACTTTAGGAAGTCCTTTTCACGAACCGATAGTTCAGCTCCCCAGGGTGGGTTTCCAACAAAACAATCAAATCCAGATTGGTCTCTAGAAAAGACTTCTGGAAACTCTAGCTCCCAATGGAATGTTACGGTGAAAGGCGTAGAATTAGTTAATTGATCCAGGCAATATCTTTTCAACCTTTCATAATCATTGGCAGAGTAGTAGTTCGAGATTATTAGAGAGTGAGTCTCAAGATTTTTTGTACGCTCTTTTTCGTTTTTTCCATCGAAAAAACACTTTAGCGCAAGATTCCCGACAAGCCTTAATGGCTCAAGTCTTTCTAGGTATTCTGTTTCCACTAGCTTGAGGGCATCATAATTTTGTTCATCTGTAGCATTGATAATTTCATCACGAGCTTCTAGGGCCTCATCTAATTGATTCTTTGCATATTGAAACAGTGGCAAGTCTTCGGTTCTGCTCGCATAATCAAAGGCAAGAATCTGCTTGTTTGTTAATCCAATAAGTGAATCACCATGCTTCAAGTTATGGTCTAAAAAGCTGAACGAATGATCTTTAGCAAGAGTTATAAGCCAAAGAGAAAGTTTGGCTAAGTTGACGGCCATGTAATTTTTGTCTACACCATAAAGACATTTTTGCGTAATGACTCTCCTTGCATGGAGTAAGTCATCTTCATCTTTTCCAACTGAAATATGAACTTTATGTTCAGACCAAGACTCAATTAGTTTTTCTGATAGTTGTCGACAAGTTTCTACTAAGAATGCGCCAGACCCCATCGAAGGGTCGCAAATTTTTAATTCAAGTATCTGTTCAGGTGTTGGGCTAGAACCTAGTTTATCAAGGATTGGATCGAGAACAGCGCGAACAATGGGAGCTGTAATATCTCGCGGCGTGTAGTGAGAACCCGACCTCCTTCGTGCTTCACTCGGAACAAGTATCATTGCCCCCTTGGACAAAATGAAGGGAGTAGCCCTTCTGTCAATCCATTTATCAAGTGCATTCTCAAGTTGTGCTATGGTTTTACATTCATTAAATTCTTTTTTTGCCTTGTCAGACAATTTTAACTCAGAGACTTCAATGAGTTTTTTAGCTTTGTCTTTTGTAGCCAAAATCTCATCGAGGTTAATTGGCAAAGGAGCTCCATGAGACTTCGCTGGCTTTAAAGCAATAGTTTCGCCCTCGGATTGGCCAAGCTCGAATCCCATCATAGTTTCGTAAACAGAGCCAATCTGCTCTACATCGAGAGTTCGATAAGAGATTCGCTCTCCTTTTAAGACAAGAAGATTTTTAAGAACTCTAAAAACAACTCCATCAGAAATTTTTGGAGCCTTGTTGTATAACTGATCTTTTGAATCTCTTCCTTCAAGGAATAGGTAAATACTCGGATCAAATAAGTGACCATGCCTTGCTGGTAAAACTACTTTTCCTTTTTCGGAATCGTACTCAGCACCGTCATAGATGAGTCGGAATAAAGAAATTAAATGCGCCCATGCCCCGTAACGGCTATCCATAGTGTCTGGATTCTGAGCCTCATCTTGTCTAAGTCTTTCATAAAGCCCTGCAAGCGAGTAACTACTTTGATAGACCTCGTCAGTAGCCAATAAATTGCGATCTTCGGCATACATGATGAAGACCATGCGAAGTAAAGTTGTTAATAGACCCTCATAAATAAGCTGAGGATTCTCTTTGAGCGTTTTCTCTAAGAGTTTACCACTTTCATCATCGTTAGCTGTCTGAAAGCCCCTTAGGAGCTCATAAAGAGCAGCCAAAACTTGCCCAGAGAGTTCAATTGAAACTTGGGCCTGATATTTACGACTAAGCTCTAAAATCTCAATGAGCGATTGCCCCTTGGGGGAATTAAAAACCTTCGCATCGGATAGCAGTTCCCTAAATGCAGAAAATACCAATCTACCTGAAGATTGATACATGATTTTAAAAGGAAAATCTATGTAACCGGACGATTCACCCCGTGGCGCAAAAATCAAGCGTAGCTGTTTTTTAGAAACGATAATCCCAGTCGAAACCTGCTTCTCACGGAGAAGTCTCTCAAATTTAAAATGGGGGCTTGAGTTCCAGCTATCTTCGGTCAAGGCAGACTTATCAAAATCGTCTTGATCTAATTCTTGAATTAAAATGCATTTTCCATCATTCACATGGGCCACATAAGTTGGCACAATTACTTCACCAAACTGAGGATGGGAGAACGAATACTGAGCAATGACGGTTTGATCTGAATTTAGATCAGACTCACGCCAGTTTAATACTTTGAAAAATAACTCCCGGATATTTTCAAAACCTGTGAATTCAGGGATATCATTTACCGGCTTAGTGACAAGAGTTAGAAACTCTTTTTGCTCAGAAATAACATTTTCATTTATGACAACTTGCGCGCTCTCCAAAGCATTTGGAGCAAACACCAATCCGGTCGGGTTTAAATACCCAATCCATTGCTGATGATATTCGATGACCTTATTTGAAGCCATATTACACCCCGCCCTCAGGCCACAAATAGACTAATCCTAATTTTTCAACTCTTGGAGGGTGATATTCGTAAAGCCTTTTAACTTTTTCCGGCTCCTCGATGATCTCAACTTTAAGCCACTCAATCTTTTGCAACAGAGCACGTCTGTCAGCCTCGAACTGATACTTTTCTCTTGCAGATAAATTTTCTAATTGAACCTGAAGACTCATTTGGGCACCAACATCCCCCATTTCAAATGAAAGTTGCCCTTTGCTCATCAGCTTCTCCTGCTCTACCGGATCACCAATACCCAAATCCTTTTTGATTCTACCAAGCTGTTTTTCCAATAACTCTTTCAAGGACTTGGACTCTTCGTCGGCTCTCTTTTCTAAAGCCTCCTGAACTTCAACAACTCTAATTGAAAGTTTCTTAATAATATCCTCAGCTAAAGAATCGAAATCCTCTTTAAGATGCTTTTTCACGAGTGATGCATCTACCTTTGGAAAAGTTTCTTGCAGCAGTGCTTTATGAAGGAACAATAATGACGAAGCTTCCCCTACCTCTTTAAATGTCTCGATTCCCTTTGAGCGATCCTTTGATTTCCACTCAGCAGAAATCGGAATAATTTCTTCATGCAGCCTGCCCGCACCATTTTTACTAAAGAACAGAAGGCGAGTCAGCAGAACTGCCCTCGGCCTTTGTACCTTACTAGGAATCACACATACTCGACTTAAACCATCTTGAACGAAACCTTGTGCGGAAAATTTGTTCAGTAATCTTTTAACTAGCCTGTGCTCAAGATGAAGATGAACTTTTTCATCTGAGATATTTTCTTGGTCCTTGAATACGATCGGACGATAACTGGTTTCTGCGCGCCAATCCGCTGGCTTTTGATCTCTCTTTTTTGGAGGTCGAAGCGTATCCAGCGTCCCCTGCCAAGTAGAATCCTTCATCTTCTCCGTGATGCTGGGGAACATAAGGCCATTCTCTACTGGCTGCAAAAGCGGTAGCCCAGATAGCTTAAGCGAACAATTTAATGCAGCTTTGAGATAATCTTCTTCCATTGAAATAGCTTTTTGCGACTTTTTCAAAAGCGCTTTCATTTTTTCAATTTTTTCTACAACTTTGTCTTTACGCTTGTCCCTTGCAATCTCTAGCTCTTCCTCGACAATCTTCCTTTTCATTTCATCTTGGGTAACTTGGTTGATTTTAGTTACAGCATTTTCCACCGTTCTCAAATCAATGCCGTTTTCCAAAATTGCTGAAAACTGTGGATCGAGAACTTGAGACAAACTACCTAATTGCTCACGAATGGTCTGTGTTTTACGGATCAGCGTTGAGAGAACTTTATCTTCAGGTCGGTGTAGATATGCGAAGTATCGACAGAATACCTCCTTGTTTGGCTGAAGCTTTCTATCTATACGACCATTTCTTTGCTCAAGACGCCCCGGATTCCAAGGGATATCATAATGGAAAAGGTTCCAACAATGGGTCTGTAAATTTAAACCTTCTCTTGCAGCATCAGTTGCAATCAAAATTCTCAACTTATTTTTTGCAGGATTCTCATTGAAAGATCTTTTGATTTCCTCCCGCTGCTGCATAGAAGTTGATCCCTGAAAAATAGCGATACGCTCTTGAAAGTCCACTTGGTTTTCAAAGAATTGGTCCAGCTGATTTTTGATATATACTTTCGTGTCCTCATACTCTGTGAAGATAATAACCCTTAAGTCATTCCAGTTTTTCTTATTAGGACAGAGATTTTTAACAATCCAGTCGAGCAAATAAGTCATCTTGCCATCTTTTTGATAGCGATTCTTTTCAGCTACAGCCATCATCTCGCTCAGAAGATTCTGCTCTATCTTTATAAGATCAGCAGCGGCATCCTCGCTGCTAAAATTGGTCAATTCTTCAATCTTTGAAGTCTCCAGTTTTTCAAGCTCATCAGATTCAATTTCCGCAAACTCGTTATCTTGATCTATACCGGTTTTTATAAATAAGTAGTTTTCCTCATCAAAACGCTTAGTGATCTGCGTTTTCTCTTTCGCGGCCTTATCAAAAGCTGCCTTATGAACCTTGAGAGTTTTAAAGAATGCCTCGGGTGAAGATAGAAGCCTTTGTTGCAATCCAACTAATACCAATCCTGACGACGCCCTAGCTCTGGCCTTCGATTGTTTCAACCGCTCTTCTTTAGCCTCTTTGTACTGTTGCAACAAATTAGAAAGCTTAATTTCAAGCCAAGTATCTTCACTTATTGAAATCGCCTCAACTTTTCGCGTCGGGAAGCCATCAACAATATCGCGCAAATCTTCTTTTAACCGACGAACCATAATTTCGTCGATCATCTTTTGATCTCGGATCTTTTCCGATGGGAAGAAACGATTTGGATCAAGAATAGAAAGTAGTGTTGAAAAACTATTAGAATGTCCATTGTGTGGTGTTGCTGACAAAAACAGTCTATGCTCAAATCGAGGCGAAAGATCTTTGATAGCCTTAGTAAACTGACTCTCGACTCCATAGCTACCGTCACTTGAAGGAGCCGCATGATGTGCCTCATCTAAAATCAACAGTGACCGTCCTCTAAACTCTGTTAGCCAATCACGAAGCAATGAAGTGAATTCATCATCAATTAACATCCTATGTGAAACAAGAAAACGCGAATGCGTTTCCCAAGGATTTACAGCCCAACCGCGTTCTTGTCTGATTTTTGAAATATACTTTTTATCCATGATCTCAAAAACGAGACCAAACCTATTTTCAAGCTCATCTTTCCATTGATAAAGCATGGATGGTGGAGCAAAGACCACGATGTCCTTCGCCTTTTTGCGAATAAGAAGTTCTCGAGCGATCAATCCTGCTTCGATGGTTTTACCGAGACCGACGTCATCTGCTATAAAAAGATTCACCCTGGGAAGTTTGAGAGCTTTCCAAAGTGGTTCAAGCTGATAAGGTTCGATCTTGATCCCAGATCTAAACGGTGCCTGGAAAAGCTCCGGATCTGTAGATGTAATCGAATTCCAATTTAAGTTATGATAAAAGGCAGAGAACACTTTAGGATCGTCGAACGTTCTTTTAGCAAGGTCAGCCCACTGCTGTCCATAATCAGCAATTTTGTCGTGTTCTTTTTCCCAAAGAACCGTTAACTGCTGCCCCTGGGCATCATCATCTATACAGCTCAATGAAACAATATGAGCCGAGTCTTTCGAGATAGGTGGTTTTGGCGCAACCACATCCTCAACAATATACTGTCTTTGACGAATGAAAACCGCACTTCCAATTTCTGGAATCAAATTCATAAAACAACTTCCCTGTTTCAACTCGCTAATCTTCAATGGCAATAGGATGCTTTAACTGAAGACCGACAAGCTACCTTGCTCGCCTTTTTACAAATTATATAAACAAACTTTACTGAACAATTAAACCATCTTAAAGCCCAACTCTCAAGGCAACTTCAGAGCAATTCAATATTCGATTCCCAATTTTCTTCACAAATTGCCTCAGCGCATCAGGGCGGAGTTAACCAGCTTTACTTTCTAAAAACTCCGCGATTAGAGATGAAGACTCTTCCTCCAAGCAATCTCAGGCTATCATCCACCCTCTCAAGATCGGAGAGTACTTGGCTGAGCTTGGGCATATTACTAAGGGGTAGATAATTACGGATTTCATCCCTATGAAATCCACTGCGTTCACATCGAAACCAAAGCCCATTCTGCGCCCTTGAAATCCTAAAAACGGGTCCGTTCGATGTCCACTTACCTTTGACTCCATTCTTTCTTAACTCACCCACAACTTCACTATTCATAGCGATACCTCTCGGTGGAATGAAATGTTGTAATTAAAGTCTCCCCATCAAAAACAAAGGCTTTATTTTTCATTTTTTCGATTTTCTTGATCTCATCCTTTAGGACTTGAATTGCCATTTGCGCTGCTTTAGTTGTAATCACGAGTTCCGAAACTCCACCAGATCGCTTTCGGGCCTCACCATATTTATAGATTAGATCAAAGCTATTGAGCGAAATCCCTCTCTGCGCACCCCTACAGCTAGCATGACTTGTAATTTTCATAAAATTCTCCCAGTTTTTGCCGAATTGTCTTTTTTCTTGGTCACAATTGTTACGCCTGACCACTTATCAAAGGCACGCTCAAATGCCTGCAAAGATGAGTTTAGCTCTTTCCAATTCAACAATGTAAGAGCATCTGAATTATCCCCCAACACGTCAGTCAAATCGCGCTCAATCAAGTTTTTCAAGCCAATCAATCGCTTCAGTTTTGGTTTAATCTTTAATAGCTTCTTTCGCTCTTTTTTTAGGGGGAAAATCAAACCATCTGAAACAATATAAATTAGCAAATTGAGCACCTGATCCCTGTTCAAATAATCATGAACTGAGACGATATCTTCTAGGAATTTTGAGTTTTGCTTCGTGATTTCATAGGTCTTTCTGGATGTTTTCTGGAGATCAATCCATGGCTTATAAACCTCTGGAAATATAGATGTCTCAGATTTTTCTACCTCATCCGAAAAGATCTTCATTTCAAATCCCCGACGAATGACTTCATCAAGAATTTCCTTCTGCTTATATCCGGAACGGTCGCAGAGACTTTTTATTCGCTCCTCGGATTCCTTTTTTAATCTAAAGGATGTTCTTAACCATTGCTTCTTCATATAACCTCCAAATTCAAAAAGGTTATAACCAAAGAAGTTATAAAAGTACATATTACGAACTGTATTTTATAACCTATCTAAGTATATGTAATAACTTAGATATGATACACATGAAAGATATACATACGCCGTACGTTCGGATTTATAACTTCTTATTGAGAGCTTATGGAAAACTATCGAGTCGAAGGTACTTTCAATCGTTTTGTTTCTGATGTCTCGACAAAATTAACCTGGTCTTTGTCCTTATAATGCGACCAAGTTGTCTCAATTGAAGCATGCCCAAGCCAGAGCGAAATATCCTCCAGCTTCTGCCCCTTCTCCATCATCATGTCGACAAAGTTTTTACGACCGCCATAAAGAGTTACGCCTTTACCGACATACTTCCTGACCGTTTTATGGAGTGGCCTTTTAAATGAGCCAGCTGAAATAACATCCAGGCACTCTTGCTGCTCTTTAAAGACTATCGGTATCTTCTTCCACCGTTTATCTTCAGCAACAGATTGGAGTTTTGACTGATAAACGTGCAACACATGAATTTTATTCTTCAAATTAAATTCAAGACGGAACTTCTTCTCGTCGACTAACATATCAACTTCTTCGGGACGAAGACCAAACCACACCGAAAGCTTCAACCAATTATACTGCTCAGGAATAAGGAACTTTTTGGCTTTCTCAAGCTTCGCTGGCGTTAACGGCAGTGATTCCTGACGAACTCCCAAATCAGTTTCAGTTCCACGCTTAGTCTTTTGGGCATCCGCAATCGCACTCTGTTCACGCCCTCGAGGAACGGGAACTTCATCATAGAAAGACCTTTGTTTGCGACTAACAAACAATCCCCAGCGATTGAGCAATGAAATAATTCGCGCCGAATAGTTCACAGATATTTTGCGTTCAACAAAGTACTTATAGATCTTCTTAGAAGCTTCCTTGTAGTCCTTTGGCTCAATTTTCAACTGTATACACATTTGTTGAATGAAGTTGAAATGCGAATAAAGCTTCAGCAAGTGCCGATTAGATCCAAAATTTTCTTCCTTAAGCTTCTCTTTGAATGCCTGTATATATTCATCAGGAAACAGCCCCGCATGCAGAGAGACCAACTCCTCTGTCCGCTTGGCAGCAACACGAATCTTTTCAGCCTCTTTGAAGTTATCTTTATTGAGCGCCCGAACGATCTCGTGGGCTTTGATATAAGGAATCTTGGGGTCTAACCCCAACTCGCGTAGGCAAGATCGGGAACACGCTCTTGCTTGCGTTTCCCATTCTCATAGGACTGCTTGTACAGCGTCCATTGAGCATTCTTGGTTTTCTTTAGGTAGTACGAGCCCACGCGGTCCTCCAAAGGTCTTTTCGGAGGGTTTCTGCGCGATTTTGAGCTCAAATTCAATAGATTGATTTAAAAATGACTACACCGCCTACCCGTGGGTAGGTGGTTGTCAGATCTAACTATTTGATTTTATTGGATAATTAGAAAAAATTGGTAGTGAGAGGCGGACTTGAACCGCCGACCTACGGATTATGATTCCGTTGCTCTAACCAGCTGAGCTACCCCACCACACAGTAACGCCAACTTATAAGGAACGAAGTCCCCACTTGTCTGCGTGAAGCAAGATTTTTAGTTGTGAACGCGCAGGAAGTCAATAATGGGCTTTGCGTTATATTCGGAATCTTAAATTTTCGTACTTAGCCCGCCTTAAGTCTTGACCGTGTGGCTTTTCCGCAATGCAATTACAGACTGTGACAGATTTTGGGTCCCAAAGACAGGGACCGCAACATGGTCCTTATATAAGGACCACCACGGAGGGGATACTTATGAAAAAGCTTATGATGGCCTTGGCCGTCCCAGCGCTACTTGCAGGCTGTTCTGACAAGAAAACGCCAAAAACCGGTGATTCTGAAGGCTTTGCAGGCCTGGTCTGGCAACAAAGTGCTAACGTCATTTCCGTTCGCACCTTTGATGACCAGCCAATTAAAAATGCTCAAATTTTGATCGGTGATGCCCTGAACTCCCCGTTCAGCGGGAACTTCCTGACCACAGACGCTAACGGCCAGGTTGAAATCCCAGCCGGCTGGAACACTGGCATGGCTGTGACCGTTCAAGCCCCAGGCTTTATTCGCTCTACTTATATGAACCAGGAACCAGGCGCTTTGACCTTCAAACTGCGCCCATCCGTGACGACCACTCAATATGAAGTCAAAGGTGTGACGTCCGGTCTGCCGGTTCAGGACAAAGACGGTTATGTGGATTTCGGTTTGGTGATGCCAGCGTTCTCTAAAATGGCGCTGCTTTCCTTCGACATCAACAACGTGATCAGTCCTCAATCCGATCGCATTGAAGCCATGGGTCAGGACATCGATGTTCCAGCCAACATCTCCCTGCCTCGTCAAAGCGAGAAATACGCTCTGTTCACGATCACTCTGGATAAACCGAACTATCGCATTTACTACGGAAACACTGGTGTGAACCGCGTTTTTGCGGCTCGCGGTCGTTTCCCGTTCAAATCCACCGTGGACGCCCTTCGCGGCGGAGCTGAATTCTATGAGCTGATCAACAGCTTCACCATCAACGGTGGTGCGGTTCGTGACATCGACGTGAAATCCGGCAGCACCCGTCTGGACATGCCAACACGCGAGCTGAACTTCACCGCAAAACAAGACGTGACCGCTCCAGCATTCCGTTCAGACGAGATGTTCATCGCTGTCGGCGTAGCCAATCAGTCTGGCTATTTGATCCCAACAGACGTGAAAAAGATCGAAAACGGCAAAAAACTGGGTCTAAACACCCTGCCAGGGTCTGAGCTGATGGTTCTGGGCGTTTTGAAAAGAACGGCCGAGATGAAATCCGGTGGCGACCGCATGAGCGCGACGCTTCTTCCGTTCGCAGCCGGCGTAGCACCAAAAATGCTGCCTTTGATCCCGGATCCATCCCTGCAATCTGGCGAGATCCTGATGCCTAAGTTTAACACTATTGATGGTGTCAGCCCGATTGCGACTTACTCTGTCCTTTCCAAGGAAGAGGAAGTGGTTCAAGGCTCTGCCAAAGTGAAAGTTCTGAACCCTCAGTGGGAGGTTTACGCACAGAACTGGCTTGAACGCTTAAAGCTGCCGCAGTGGCCGAATGACTCTGCTCCAGCCGGCAAAAAACGCTGGGAAGTGAACTTCGTCGGAAGCCAGACGGCAACGACGGCTCCGGTGGGACCTCAGATGATCGAATCTGCGACTCACGTGACCCACAGCTCTGTTTCCTTCTAAGACACACCAAGCCGCTTCATCCCGAAGCGGCTTTTTTTTCGCGCCAAAAAGCTTTCCAAAAGCGCCAAGTTGCTGTTAGATTTTTCTTAGATGTCTAATCCAGCGCGCATTCTATCCAAAAAAGTTCTGATGGGACTTGTGATTATCACAGGATGCACATTTGTGGGTTGCAGTCTTTTTGACAAAAAACCATCCGCCCACCAGCGCATGGGACAGATCAACAAACAAAAAGTCTTCTTTGCTTCTTACGACAACGTCTGGCGCGCGGCGCACGCGGTTTTGAAATACCCGATCGCCCAGGAAAACCAGGACACCGGCGTTATCGAAACTGAATACATCAAAGGTGTCGACGGCTGGATTCCACCGAACGAACAACGCCCGCCTTCCAGCGGGATTCGCTACAAACTGACCTTGATCTTTGCCAAAGGTAAAACCGAAGGCCGCGAATCCACCCGAGTCACCATTGAAAAGCGCATGGAGATCCTGCGCGATTTCTTCAGTGAACCTGAAACAATGGAAACCGACGGTCTGGAAGAAAAGATCATCTTCTATCGCATCGAACGCGAATTGATCGTCAACGAAGCTTTGAAAAAAGCCGGCTTCTAACCGTGCTGGTCAGATTCCTCCGCTCTATTGCTGAAAGATCCCCGACATTTGTTATGAGGATGTTCTTCAACATCTATCCGCCGTATTTCGGCTCGGGCATCAAAGTCGAAGAGATTTCGTCAGACTATAAATACCTGCGCGTGCGTTTGAAGCTTCGTTTTTATAATCGCAATTACGTGGGCACCCAGTTTGGTGGCAGCATCTATTCCATGACCGACCCGCATTTTATGTACCTGCTGCTGAATAGCCTGGGGTCTGAATATATCGTCTGGGACAAGGCTGCCAAAATTGAATTCCTAAAGCCCGGCAAAACCGACCTGATCGCTGAGTTCCGCATCGACGATCCGCTGCTGAACGAAATCCGAGAAAAAACCAAAACCGGAGACAAGTTCGTTTTTGACCTGCCAGTGGATGTCTTTGATCTGAACGGCATGAAAGTCGCAGAACTCAGCAAGACGCTTTATGTACGAAAGAAATCCACCGCCCTACGCCAAGCCGCAACGTAAATTTTGAACGGTCTTTTTTTCGTTTTTAGACGACACAGATTCCTGCTACGCTTTTTAGATATGTTGAACTTGAATTTCAAAAAAGCACTGATCTTTGCCAGCGTACTGCTGCTTCACCCGATGCTAACTCCAAGCTCTGCCGCTTTGGCAAAAAGAAGAACTCCGCCCAAGGCTTTCAGCTTTATCGCTGAAGGGGGCAAGGCTTCTCAAGGCGAGTGTGACGGCGAACGCAAGATTCCTCGCTTAAAACGCTTGAAAGAATTTTCTGGCACCAGCTCTTACATGGGTTCTGAACTGCAAGACCCAGAAATCAAAGGCAAACCAGGGGATGAGATGTGGAAGCACTTCTTCCGCGCGAAACCTGCGTGCAACTCGGTTCTGGCTAAAACCCCGTCCTCGGTGACAGATCCCTATAAAAGCGCCAAATCAGAAGCCACCCCAACCAACGAGGTGGACTCTGAAGAAGCCGCTGAAAATGCAGATGAACAACAGCAAATCGAAAACGCAGAGGCAGAACCTGCCACTGAATAAAGAAAAAGCCGGGGTGACCCGGCTTTTTTATTAGTTATTTTTTTTGATATAATCTTTCCACATGTCGACCAGGGCTGTTTGCTTGATCGGTTTGTCGCTTAAGCGAACTCCGGTCAGCCTCTCAAGCCCTCGAACCGCTGGCAGATGAACCCTTGTGTCGGTGTCTGAAAGCAGACCCGCAAAGGTCTTAAGCTCGCGATCCATCGGCTTCTTTGCCAAAACATCCACGATCTGATGGCGGATCCAAAGGCTGTGGGCATTTTTGAAGTTGTATTTCTGATTCAGCTCTTCCCACAAAAGGTCACGAACTTCCGGAGACGAGTTCTTTTCCAGAACCTCTACCGCCGCCGAACGAACCACCAGGGCTTTGTCTTTGATCAGCTTTTGCGCAAGCTTTTGGGCTTCGTCCGTGTTCACTTCACTCAGCGCAATCAGCGCCGCGTTTCGCATGAACCATTGACTGGAATCCCCTGCGCGCACCAGATCCGGCGTGGCTTTCGGGCCGCGAGCTTCCGCTGCTGCCATCAAAGCCTTCCAACGAACACTCATGGGTTGGGAGTCATTGAACGCCAAAGACACGAATTGGGAATAGTATTTTTCACCTTGAACCTGGACCACCATGCGGCGGTTTTCACCAGGAAGCTTCAGCAGTTCCATGGCTGAAGTTAAAGTGCTGGATGAACCCTTGGGACCTGCTGCCAAAGCACTTGAAGAAAGTCCCGCAATCAAAACAGAGGCCACAAGAATCTTATTCATAGCTTTTAACTCTTTTTGGTGACGAAGTTTTCAAACTCACTCATCAGCTGGTTGGTTTCATCTCCGTTTTTGGCGGCTTCTTCGCTGCCATCACCGGCTTTTTCAGCGGCCTTATCCAAAGCGCGCTGACCTTCTACCGCTGCTGCAAATTCTTTCATAAGGTCATCATCGATCAAATCAGAACCACCACCACTGTCAGCCGGAGCTTCCGGAGCTGGCTCGGCCGCCACTTCCGCTGCCGGAGCTGCCGGTTCCGGAGTTGGCTCTGGAGCTGGGGTCGGCGCTGGAGTCGGCGCTACTGCCGCAGGGGCCGGAGCTCCCGCCTTCAGCGCTTCCAGTTGTTTTTTCAGGTCTTCGTTTTCATCGCGATAACGGGAAAGATCCGCAATGTCTTCGCTGATGATTTCATATTCCGCCAGGCGTGCTTCCAGATCACGAAGCTTGCCGTTAAGTTCTTCTTTTTCCGCCGAAGACATTCCGCCTTCGCCGCCACCAGCTCCACCGCCAGCGGAGGCGGCTTGCGCTGCAGCAAGAGCTTCTTGCAATTGCGCTTGAAGGGTTTCAACTTTCTGGTGATTTTCAGACAAGGACAAACGCAACTGCGCCACTTCGGCTGCGGATTCTGCCACCGCCGCGGCCGCATCTGAACTTGAAGAAGCTGCCGCCGAAGCTTGCCCCTTCTTCGTCGTCAGTGGGGATTCGTCCATGTCAACATCCACACCCAGATCTTCCGCCGCCGGGCGGGATTTCGCCGCCGGAGCATGAGCCTGACTGTCGAGGATCTTTTGCAGCGTTTTCTCAAGCTGAGCCGCATCGATACCCTGACCGTTTTCTGCAGATGTGGAAGAAGAACCTTTCTTCGCGAAAAAGGCCCGGAAGGCCAAGAACAACGCAAGAAGGATGATGAGCCCAAGAAGGCCCTCTATGATCGAGGTATTGTGGTGATCCCAAAAGGACAGAAATTTTTCAATTGTCACAATTCAAATTCTCACCCATCCCAAGGGCCCCGTCAATGCTGGACCTTTGAAGGTATTCGGGTTAGCGTGATTCCATCTCGAGGTGATACTTATGTCTCAAAAGCCCTATGATCTGATCATCCAAGGCGGGATCTGCCTGTTACCCCACCCCTCTGAAAGTGGCCTTATCGAGCAGCAGGCCGACATCGCCATTACAGATGGACGCATCGAAAAAATCCGCGACTCTATCAACGAGCCCGCCCTCAGAATCATCAAAGCCCACGGTCTGCATGTCCTAGCCGGGGTCATAGACAGCCAGGTGCACTTTCGCGAACCCGGCCTGACCCATAAAGAAGACCTGGAAACCGGCACCCGCGCGGCGGTTTTAGGGGGCGTCACCAGCATCTTTGAGATGCCAAACACCAACCCTTCCACCACCACCAAAGAAGCCTTCGAAGACAAACTGCAAAGAGCAAAAAACCGGGCTCACTGCAACTATGCCTTCTTTATCGGTGGAGCCCATGACAACGTCGCCCATATCGCCGAACTGGAGTTGATGCCTCACTGTTCGGGCGTAAAGATCTTTATGGGAAGCTCGACCGGAAACTTGTTGGTCGAGGACGATGAAACTTTGGAGCAAATCCTAAAACGCGGTCACCGCCGCATCATCTTCCACAGTGAAGATGAAATGCGCCTGCGTGAGCGCAAACACATTGCTTCAGACATGGCCGATCCCCACTATCACCCGGTATGGCGTGATGTGGAAACAGCCGTGAACTCGACCACCCGTCTTTTGAGACTGGCCCGAAAAACCGGACGTAAGATTCACGTTTTGCACGTTTCCACCGGCGAAGAAATGGATCTGCTAAAAGACGCCAAGGACATCGCCACTGTTGAAGTGCTGCCTCAGCATCTGACCCTGTATGCGCCGGATTGTTATGACAAGCTGGGCACCTATGCCCAGCAAAATCCGCCGATCCGTGAAAAACGCCACATGGACCGCATCTGGAAAGCCCTTTTGGATGGCACCGTGGACGTGATTGGTTCAGATCACGCTCCCCACACCCGTGAAGAAAAAGACCGTCCCTACCCGGCAAGCCCGTCCGGAGTTCCGGGCGTGCAAACATTGGTGCCGATCATGCTGAATCACGTGCATGACGGACGACTGTCTTTGAAAAAGTTCACCGAGCTTGTCACCGAAAACCCTTGCCGCGTCTTTGGTGTCAAAAACAAAGGTCGCCTGCGCCAAGGCTTCGACGCTGACATCACAATTGTGGATCTGAAAAAAGAAACCACGATTGATAATTCCTGGATCGCCAGCCGCTGCGGCTGGACTCCGTTCCACGGCATGCGGGTGACCGGATGGCCGACACACACAATTGTGGGTGGAAAACTGGTTATGGAAAACGATCAAGTCGTTTTGCCAAGCCAAGGTCAGGCCGTAGACTTCCTGGAAACTCGTTCATGAATCCAGCTCCGAAGAAAACCGCCGCCGGCCTGTTCTTTGGCGGCCTGCTGCCAGTTATCGCCTTCACTCTGATTGAAGAATACTATGGAATCATTCCCGGCCTGATTGCCGGGATGATTTTTGGTTTGGGTGAAATCATCTGGGAACTTTACCGCCACAAGAAAGTGCAAAAGATCACCTGGATCGGTAACGGCATGTTGCTGGGCTTGGGGGCGATTTCTTTGATTTCATCCGAAGGCATCTGGTTTAAACTTCAGCCCGCTTTGATGGAAGGGGCTTTTGCGATTGTGCTTTGGGGATCGCTGGTCGTTAAAAAGCCATTGTTGGTTTATCTTGCAGAACAGCAGGGGCAGCAGTTTCCGGAGATCATCAAATCGCGTATGGCCGGAATCACGTTCCGCACGGGAATCTTCTTTGCCATTCATGCCGTCTTGGCAACGTGGGCGGCCTTGGAGTGGAGCACCACCAACTGGGCGCTTTTAAAAGGTATTGGACTGACCGTCAGTTTTATCCTGTATCTTGTCATTGAGGCTGTTCTGCTTCGAAGGATCGTTCTAAAACAAAGATCAGAATGAAAAATCTGATCTTGGGACTTATCTTATTACTATGCACCGGGTGCGGTCAGTTGGACATGATGGTCCGCTGGGCTGATATCACCGCTACATCCCGCGCCGATCGCTATTTTGATCTGACCAGCGAACAAAAATCCGAACTGAAAGAAAACATCCAAAACGACATCACCAAGATGCGAAAAGAGATGTTCCCCGAAGTCGCAAAAACCTTCCGCAGCCTGGAACCAGAAATCAAAAAAGATCAGATCAACAAAGACCTGGTCGCCAAAAACTTTCTGGAAATTCAAAGCTATTTCAAAAAAGGCACAAACTATTTCAAAGACTCGGCACTTAAAACCGCCGGCACCCTGACAAAGGCGCAGTTTGAACACTTCGCCAGGAAAGTCCGCGAAGACATCACTGAAACCCAGGAAGACAACGAAACCCCGGAAGAATCGCTGAAGACAGCCTACAAACGCTATCGCCGCAGTTTTGAATTCTGGATCGGCGGAATTTCCGTGAAACAACAAGACGAAATCGAAAAGTTCTTAAAAGCAAACCCCTATCCGTGGGAGCTTCAAAACAAAAGCCGCGAACACACGCTAAAACTTTTCCTGGCGGCCAGTCATAATCCCCCGGCCTTG
Organism: Bdellovibrio bacteriovorus; assembly: GCF_048286975.1. Taxonomy (GTDB): domain Bacteria; phylum Bdellovibrionota; class Bdellovibrionia; order Bdellovibrionales; family Bdellovibrionaceae; genus Bdellovibrio; species Bdellovibrio bacteriovorus_H. Next base: position 550,585 of record NZ_JBLVRT010000002.1, read on the forward strand.
CAAAAGTTTGTGGCGGACTATTTTGTCGACTATGAAGCAAGCCGCCTGCCGGAGTTCACCGAGGCCTTGAATAAACACAAAGCCGCCTTCCAGGCTTTTCTGACCGAGCAGTTCTGGAAGAGCCTCAGTTCCTCGCAAAAGAATGTGCTAAGGGATAATCTGATATCCAGAGCCGAGGATCTGGACAAGATCGCTCAGCGCCCCTGAAACTCGGGCGCTTTCTTTTCTTTCATCGCTTCCAGAGCCGTGAAGTGATCCTCCGTGCGCTGAGTGATTCCCTGATAAGCCGCCGCTAGATCCAGGATCGTGGCAAGATCATTCATATAAGCCATCTTCATGGTCTTTTTCGTCATCTGCACCGCCACCGGCGCATTGCCAGCAACCTTGTCCGCCAACTTTTCAGTTTCAGCCAACAAAGATTCCACCGGCACCAGATAGTTCAAAAGCCCCCAGTTCAGCGCTTCAGCCCCTGAAACCAGATCCCCGGTCAAAGACATCTGCATGGCCTTACTAAAGCCAATCACCCGCTGCAGGAAGAAACTGCCCCCGTCTCCCGGAACCAGCCCCAGTTTTACGAAGGTCTCGCCAAACTTGGACTTTTCAGTGCCGATGCGCAGATCACACATCATAGCCAAATCACACCCAGCCCCAATCGCCGGCCCATTGACCATGGCAATCACAGGTTTCGAAAGCTCTTCAATACACTTAGGAATCTGCTGAATCCCATGCATGTAACGCATACGAAGCTCATTCGATTCCCCAGCAAACATGCCCGTCTTGTTCTGCATAGCCTTCACATCACCACCAGCACAGAACGAGGTTCCTTCACCAGTAATAACAATCACCCGCACCAAAGAATCAAAATCCGCAAACCTCAAAACCCGAGTCAACGATTCCACCATCTCAAGCGAAATAGCATTACTCTGCTCCGAATTAGCAAGCGTAACCCAAAGCGTATGATTTTTAAGTGAAACAGAAAGATGCGCAAAGACTTGAGAATAAAAAGACAAGATTCCCCCTACCCTCGACGCTACCGAAGCGACCTAGGAGATGTCAAATGCAAGGCGGAAGAAGGAGGCGTACCCCTGGTACGTCGACGCCGACCAACGCAGCAGTTGGCATCTCATAGGCCGCTCCCCCTTAGAACGAAAAAAGGCTCCCCTGAGGGAGCCTTTTTTTGTTCGTCACTACTGACAGAATGGTAGGTCTGGTTTGATTTGGCAGATGATTTGGCAGATCGCTGGATCACCAAGTGGACATTCGCCAGGTTGACCTGGGTCAGGCAAACCACCACCGTTGTCTGGCGGAGGATTTGGATTGTTGCCGCCACCGGAAGAAGCACCCACGTGGATGTTCAGAGTGGAAGCCGTTTTGCCGTCAGCATCAGTTACTGTCACAACAGTGGAACCGTTGGAAGCTGCAGTCAAAGTACCGTTGTCAGATACAGAAGCTACAGAAGAGTTGCTGGAAGCAAATTTGAATGGCGCTTTACCGTGAAGAACAGACAAAGCCAGAGTCTCAGAAGGTTTGATAGTTGCCGCAGCCGGAACTACAACCATTTTCTTGGACATAACAGCTTCAACCGCTTCGTAAGCGTCAACGCGGCAGTTACATGCAGTTTCGATGGAAACTTTAGCACCTGTCGTCTGAAGGATCGCGCGGATTTGCGCACCAGTCAGAGAAGGATCTTGAGCTTTCATCAAAGCCACCAGACCGGAAACAAGCGGAGTTGCCATGGAAGTACCAGACAAGTTGCCGTATTTGTTTTTTGGAAGAGTGGACATGATGTTCTCACCCGGTGCAGAAACGTGAACAGTCGCTGTACCGTAGTTAGACCAAGATGGTTTCGCATCTGCAGGGCCGGAAGCCGCTACTGTGATGGAATTTGGGTAACCGTTGTTCGCTGGGAACATTTCAGTTTTATCGTTGTTTTTACCGTCATTCGCAGCAGCTGCGATGAAGATAACACCTTTGTCGTCAGCACGTTTTACGGCCTCAAGAAGCGGAGCTGCTTGAGAACGAGGAACGGCCGCACCCCAAGATGCAGAAATGATCTGAGCGCCTTTTTCAACAGCGTAGTCGATAGACTTGATCGCGTTGTTCAGGTCACCGGAACCGTCAGCACCCAGGAAGCGCAAAGGCATCATGGAAACTTCAGGAGAAAGACCTACGATACCACCGTCGATAAGACCCGTCGCACCAACCGCACCCGCACAGTGTGTACCGTGACCTGGGTTTTGGAAGCCAGTCAGATCCATTGGATCAGCGTCGTTGTCGCGGAAGTCATAACCAGTGATCATGTTCGGAGCCAATGCCGGGTGAGTGTAATCAACACCAGTATCGATAACCGCAACGATCACGTTTTTGGAGCCTTTGTTACCAGCACGCTGCCAAGCTTTTTCAGCTTGAACTTTCGCGATAGCCCATTGCTCTTTCAAAGCAGCAGCGTCAACTGGCGCTGTGAAAGCTCTGATTTTGAAGTTAGGAACGATGTACTCAACGCCTGGTTGAGACAACAAAGAAGCCAAAGCCTGAGCTTCGTGTTTCTTGTTCACATCAACCAACACCAAGCTAGCAGTGTCGTTGTGATCCATCATTTGGATCGTGGACACCTTAGATGTCGTCATTGTATTCAGCATGTTGAAAGCGCGAGTGTTCGAATATTTCACCAGGTATTCGCCAGCGAACGCCTGAGAACCAAACAGAACCGCACCAACTAGTAATGCACGTTTCATAATTAAACCCCCTCCGTGGTGAAAAAATAATATTCACCTTTCTTAAGCATTGAATACAAAAATCTTAAACAAATCTTAAATTTTTTGACACAACCCATCGAATATTGAACCCACCGGCGTTCTTTTCAATGATGTTCGCGACTGTTTTTTTGCAGCGAAAGAGGGTTCATCTATGAGTTATCTGCACGCGATCATCCTTGGCATTGTCGAGGGGATCACCGAGTTCCTGCCCATTTCTTCCACGGGTCATATGATTATTGCCAGCTCTATGATGGGCATCGAAGACAGCTCTTTCACAAAGGCTTTCGAAGTCATCATTCAGTTTGGCGCGATTATGTCGGTGCTGGTTTTGTATTGGAAACGCTTCCTTCCTCATTGGGGATTTTATCGCAAGCTGTTCGTGGCGTTCCTGCCCACGGCAATCATCGGTTTCGTCGTAAAGGATGTGGTGGAACACCTGATGGGCAGCGTGCAGGTCGTTGCCTGGTCGCTGATTATCGGCGGTGCGATCCTGATTTGGGCGGACAAGGCATTTGCTCACCTGACAATGATGGGCCGAAAAACCGATGATCTGACATACAAAGATTCGGTGAAGCTCGGACTGTTCCAGGCCATCGCGATGATCCCGGGTGTTTCGCGTTCTGGTGCGACCATCATGGGCGGATTGACACTTGGCATGAATAAAAAAGAAGCAGCGGAGTTTTCATTTTTCCTGGCGGTTCCGACAATGGCCGCAGCCACGCTGTACAAACTGTTAAAGATCTATAAGACGATTGAGCCCGCACAAATCAATTTGCTGCTGGTGGGCTGCGCTGTGGCCTTTGTTGTGGCGATGGTTGCGATCAAGTTCTTTATCGGTATAGTGTCGCGCTATGGGTTCCGGGGCTTTGGTTACTACCGAATTGTTCTGGGTTTGGTGATTTTGATTTTGCTCTATACAGGGCATGACTTGCAGATGGTGTAATATGAAAGAGCTTTCTTCCATGGAAAAGTTTTTGTTTGAAGAATCCCAGTGGTTCACTCCGGAGCTGACCGAGGTTCTGAAATCCACAACCTTTGTGATGCCCAACTGGAAGTGGGCCTTCCTGGCGCTGGCGTTTGCAGCGGGGATCTTTGTGATCCGCCCGGTGTTTCACCTGATCCTTAAAGAACTTAAGAAACACAATCCGATCACCAAAAAGTATCCAAACACATTCTGGGGGTATTTCCTCAGAACCGACACGGACCGCCCGATGGCGTGGATCCTGGTGATCCTGTTGTGGTTTGCGGCGGGCGACGCAGCCGAGCTGACTGGCAAATTTGCCAGCTACTATGACCACTTCCTGCGCGGTCTGATTGCCATCTTCATTATCCGCCTGGTTTATTATGCAGTGGATGCAGCTTGCTCGGTGCTGGCGGATTATACTTCAAAAACCCCAAGCACTTTTGATGACCAGTTGGTGCCGTTTGCCTCCAAAGCCCTAAAGATCTTTGTCGTGGTGATGGGGTTCCTGATCGTGCTGCAAAGCTTTGGACTCAATGTAATGTCCTTGCTGGCCGGTCTGGGTTTGGGGGGCTTGGCGCTGGCATTGGCTGCCCAGGACACTGCTGCCAATTTGTTCGGTTCAATCACCATCTTGTTTGATCGCCCCTTCCAGGTCGGCGACTGGGTGAAAATCAAGGACATGGAAGGCACGGTTGAAGAAATCGGCTTCCGTTCTACACGTGTCCGCACGTTCTACAACTCCCTGATCACCATACCAAATGCTATGATGGCAAAAGAGACGGTCGACAATATGGGTGTTCGTCCTGCCCGCCGTGTGCGCCAGGTGCTCGGTTTAGTTTACGAAACAGCACCAGAAACGATAGAGGCCTTCTGCGATCGCGTTCGCTATTATATCAAGTCGGACGAAAAAGTTATTGCGGACACCGTGACAGTTCACTTTAATAATTACAATGCTTCATCCTTGGATGTTCTCGTCAATTTCCATTTGAAGGTGTACACTGGTCCGGAAGAGCTGCAACACCAGCAACGAATCTTTATTGAGATTTTGAAGATTGCAGCCGATATGAACGTCAGTTTTGCTTACCCAACTCAGACGGTTTATAATCAGGTGACCACGATAAGATAAGGAGCCCCAGAAGCCATGTCAGTAAAAGTCGACCACGTTATTTTAAAAGACCAAAACCTGGCTCGTGTCAGCCTGGCTGGCCTGCTTGAAAATGACGAAAAGGCTTTAACTGAACTGGCCATTCCGGCAGCCCTGGATCTGCACCTGCATCTGGAACAACTGCGCGGGATCAACTCTTTGGGGGTCCGTGCGTTTGTGAACTGGTCTTCCAAGCTGAAAAACCCCAAGATCATGATTCACGATGCTCCGAAGGCTTTCGTCGACCAGGTCAATATGGTGGACGGCTTCCTGCCGCCCCAGGCGCGCATGAGAAGCTTCTTTGTACCCTACTATTCCGAAGCCACCGGCGAAGAAACCCAAGTGCAATTCGCCATCGGCATCAACTTCTATCTTTATGAAGGCCAGTGGAAGTTTTCCTTCCCTGAGGTCCACGACAGCCGGGGCAACCTGATGTCGGTGGACATCCAACCGGAACGCTACTTCCGCTTCCTGAACAAAATGAAATAAAAAAACCCACAAACTTCAGTGTTTGTGGGTTTTGTGTTTTTAGATTCTGGCAAAGACTATTTCTTTTTCTTCGCTTTCAAACCTGCATCGAGGCGAATTTTAACCGCCTCCAGGCGGGACTCTTCCGCTTCAAAGTTGGCTTTGGCTGTTGCCACCTTGATGCGAATTTCTTCAGCTTCGTTTTTTGCTGAATCCAGACGACTTTCAAGCTTTTCACGCTCTTTTTTAGCCTTCTCGGTTTCTTCAGTCAGACGTTTCAATTCGCTTTCAGATTTCGCCACTTCGGATTCGTAATCGGCGATGGCCTTCTTGGATCTTGCGATTTCCAGGTTGGCGGTCGCCTGCTCTTTACGAAGGTTGTTGCGGTTGCCTTCAAGCTCTTGGCGGGCTTTGGCGGCTTGTTGTTTCAGCTTTTCTTCCTGCGACTTGGTTTCAGTCACCTTTTTGCGCTCGGATTCAGCTTCCTCCTTGGCTTTCTTTGACGCCTCTACCGCGGCTTTCAGCTCACCTTCCACTTTTTCGATCATCGCCTTGGCTTGTTCGTCCTGTGCTTTCAAGCGGGACATTTCAGCTTCCGCGCGAGCACGGTCGGCTTCGGCACGGGCGATTTCCTGCTTGGCTTTGGCTTCACGGGCCTTGGCTTCGGCCACCGCTTTTTGGGTCAGCAGTTTGGCTTTGGAAAGATTCTGTTCGGCTTTCAAAGTTTCATTCTTCGCCGCTTCGGCTTCTTTCGTTGCCGTCAAGCCGGCTTCAGTTGCAGCGTTGGCCTGCTTTTCCTGATCTTTGGCCTGATCAACCAACTCGTCGGCTTTCTTTTCAGCCTGCTTGCGCTTGCCTTGAGCTTCATCGCGAACCTGGATGGCTTTTTGAGTTTTTTCCTGAGCGGCTTTGATGCGCGCTTGAGCTGAGGCCTGCTCTTTTTCAGCGGCTGTCTTAGCTCTGTCATGTTCGTTGGTTTCAGCCTTCAGCTTTGCAGATTCACGCTCGGAATCAGCCTGTTCTTTCTTGGCGTCATTTTCCAATGAGCGAGCCTTGTTAATAGCCGACTGGGATTCTGCACGGATTTTATCCCGGCGCTTGCGATCTTCTTCGGCACGTTTTTTCGCTTCGTTGGCTTCAGCTTTGGCGGCTTCCGCGTCGGCGGTGGCCTCTTCGGCTTCAATTTGCGAGCTGTCGACTTGTGCGTACGCTGCCAGTGGCATGGTGCCGGTCATAAGAGCTGCCAAGAGAAGTGTTCCCAGTGGTTTTACCTGCATTGAAAATCTCCTTCGATGATTCATCGATGTTCAATAGCAACTAGGATATAGGGATTTTAGGCAAAAAAAAAGCGACCAGGATTGGGGGGGGAG
>NZ_JBLVRT010000003.1:0-445325 GCF_048286975.1 Bdellovibrio bacteriovorus
CCTCACCCGTGCGCCACTAGTACTCACCCGAAAGCTTTCCCCGTTCGACTTGCATGTATTAGGCACGCCGCCAGCGTTTGTTCTGAGCCAGAATCAAACTCTCCAGTTTAAATTCTGTTTAGAAGCAAACAGCTAGCTTTTACGCTATTGTTTGTTCGAATATTTTTTGAAATTGTGAATACCAATTACTCGGTATTCAAAGAGCCCAAAAATCTATTTTATCTAGCTATTCAGTTTTCAAAGAGCGAATCTTGCTCGCCGTTAATCTTACTTAGCGGCGAGGTAGAGAGTTTTATCGAAGAGCTAAGCTCTTGTCAACACCCTCTCAAACATTTTTTCGAAAATTTTCAAAAAGAACTTTTTCGAAAAAATATTTGATCCTCAATCAACGTTCAAACGTGTCGCAAATAATTGAATTCAAATCAATTACTTATGAACCCTGTCTGTGTTTGGAATCAAACATAACGTCGGTGAGGTCCTGATTTATAGGCCTAATGCCCTTTCCAGGCAAGGCCTTTTTTAAATAAATAAAAGTGTAGAAAAATAGGGCAAAAATTGCGCTTTATGCCGCCTTAATGGGCACAAAGCGACTCCGCAGCGCTTCATGCTTATAAAAGAGGAGCCCATTTATCCCGCATTTCAGAGGAAATCTCTAGATAGAGGGACCATTTCCCTTATTAATAGGGAGCAGAAAATGCAAAAAGCCCCTTCCATATAAAAAAAGGGGCCTTTAAAACCGCTCATTAAGTACGGCGGGACTTCTTATTGTCGTTCATGTGTTCAACTTATCCCCCAGATCATGGATGGCCTGACCGGTTTTCGGGGCTTTCTCAGAGATCTTCTGCCCCACCTTCTCGATTTTATCCCCCACTTTATGGGACAGGCTTTCTTTCTCACCGTGTTTGGATGCCATAAGAAACCTCCTGGTTCGTTTGTTCTATTCTATTACTGAATGAACCTGCTCCATGAAGAATCCATCATTAGTGCCAGCTTACATTCGTAAGCCATCACCTAGGTGCAGAGACATTTGAATTTAGACATAAAAAAAGCCGCCCCAAGGGACGGCTTCAATATTAGATCACAGTTTCGTCGTGACCGAAGACCCTGCGGTACTTCGCCATGAACCAATTCTGGAATCGGTCCACATATAAGTGAACAGCAGGAATCACATATAATGTCAGCAAGGTGGAACTGATAGTTCCCCCGATAACGACAATCCCAAGGCTTGTGCGGGATTTCGATGCTTCATTCAAACCGATCGCCACAGGAACCATGCCGGCAATCAGCGCAAGACTGGTCATGATGATCGGACGGAGACGGGTTTCACCCGCCTTCAGCAAAGCTTCTGTCGGAGACGTACCGTGTTTTTGCTGTTCAGCTGCAGAGTCGATCAGCAAGATCGAGTTCTTCGTCGCAAGACCCATCAACATCACACACCCAATCATCGAGAATAAATCGAAGCTGGATCGAGTAATGAACAACGACAAAAAAGCCCCGCAGGCTGCCAGCGGGATCACAGACATAATAGTAACCGGAGTGATGAAAGAGCCATACAAGCTTGCCAGCACCAGATAAATGAACATCACACCCAGGCCCAAAGACACGAGGATGTTCGTCATCAGCTCGGCAAAACGTTCGGCCTCACCCACGAAGCTGAAGGTCACACCCGGTGGCGGCTTCAACTCTGCCTTGGAAAGACTGTTAATTTCTGCGATCACACCGCCAAGGCCTTTGCCACCCGGGGTGATATCGGCAGACAGCTGGATGTAACGGTTGCGATTTTCGCGCAAGATCACAGAAGGCCCCTGGGCCTCTTTTAAGTGGGCCACGTTCGCCAACGGGACCAGGCGCTGGCTGAGGTTTGGAACCTTGAGACTTGGATACTGTTCACGCAAGTCACGCTGATCCGGCTGCAGGCGCACACGCACATCATAGTTCACACCATTTTCACGATAGATGGCCGGCGTCTGACCTTCAATCAAAGTACGAAGCTCCATCCCCACGCCGATCAGAGACACCCCGGAGGCCTGGGCATTTTCACGCTTCAACTGCACCTGGAACTCTGGCTTACCGGCGCGATAGCTGGTATCCGGCTGGGAAAGACCCGGCTCGGCCTTCAGCTTGGCCAGCACCTTTTCAGAATACTGAATCAGATCGTTCATGTTCTGACCCACGATATTCAAGTTGAATTGACGGCTGTTCTGCTGACCGGGGTTGTCCGTCACGATGATGTTGTATTTCTCCAGGCCCTTATACGCTTCACGCAAAGCCGCTTTGGTCTGTGTGGTGTTCATGCTGCGTTTCTTAGACGGCACAAGACGGATATAAAGGCTTCCCTTGTGAGGCTCTCCATTGCCGGTACCCACGAAGGTCAAAATATCCTCGATCTCGGGGAACTTGCGGGTGCGGCTTTCGATTTCTTTGGCAATCACATCTGTCCCGTCAAGGCTGGCGCCCGGGGAAAGCTCAAACTGCACGTAGAATTCACCGTTGTCCTGCGCTGGCAGGAATGTGAATGGCACGCGTGTGGCAATAAAGAGTGAAAACACAAAGATCCCGACGGAAGCCAGAATGGTTTTCGCCGGATGCGCCAGAGCCCAGCCAAGAGTTTTCACATACCACTGCTCCATACGGGTCTGGAAGCGGTCAAAGGCCTTCAGAGCTCTTTGATTCCAGATGCCGAATTTGGATGTTGGAGGTGTGTGCGAATGCTCCCCGGCCACGTATGCTGACAAAGTCGGCGCAACAAACAGGCCGTCGAACAAGCTTACGATCATGGCAAAACAGATGGTCAAACCAAACTGTTTGAAGAACTGCCCCACAATCCCCTGCAGATTCCCGATCGGGCCAAACACCGCAAGAATTGTCAAAGTGGTGGCCACAACGGCCAGAGTCACTTCATTGGTACCGACCACAGCGGCTTTTTTCGGCGACATGCCGATTTCAAGTTTACGGAAGATGTTTTCACGCACCACGATGGCGTCATCCACCAAAAGACCCACAACCAAACTCATCGCCAGCAGACTCATGATATTGATGGAAAACCCGAAGATCCCCATCATAATACACGCCCCCAATAGCGAGTTCGGAAGCGCAAAGCCAGTAATCAGAGTGGATTTCATACTGCCCAGGAAGAAATAAACCACCAGAATCGTCAGGATCACCCCGAAGATGATGGATTCATAAACGTCATAGACGTTTGCGCGAATCTTGTTACTGGTGTCCTGAACGATCTTCATTTGGGCTTCAACACCTTGAGCTTTGAAGTCCTCATTGATCTTGGCAACCTTCTTGGCGATATCGTCGGCCACTTTAACTGAGTTGGCTCCGGACTGGCGATAGATGCTAAAGTTGATGGCTTTTTTGCCATTCAGACGGCTGCGCGAGCTTTCGTCCTGCAAAGTGTCTTCGATCCTGGCCACCGTACCGATGGTGATCGGATGATAGACATCCGCCAGGCGAAGCACGGTCGAACCGATCTCATGGACCGATTGATATTGCCCCAGGGTGCGGAAAGAGAACTGGGTTTCACCAACATCAATTTTACCAGCGGGAATGTTTCGTCCCCCGCTGCGCAGGGCTTCAGCCACAGTGCTGGCTGAGATGTCCGTACCGTTCAAACGGTCCCGATTCAAACTGACATGAATTTCACGTTTGCGCCCCCCGAGGATTTCGACCTGGCCGACCTGATAGACCTGTTCAAATTGCGGGGAAATGATCTCTTTGGCAAGATCGTAAAGCTTCCCGTCTTCCATGTCCGCTTGGAGTGAAATATACATGATCGGCGCATCAGATGGCCCGACCTTTCTGATGACTGGTTCATCGACATCGTCAGGAAGTTCCCGCATGGAGTTTTGCACTTTGGCGCGGACTTCCTGCTCGGCGAAATTCAGATTGGTTTTTAACGAGAACTCGATGCTAAGAATACTGACCCCTTCCATATTCTGGGAAGAGACCTTCTGTACTCCGGAGATGGTTGAAACCTGATCTTCCAATACCTTGGTGATTTCAGTTTCAACCTCCTGCGGACCGGCACCGGCATAAGAGGTCACGACCACGACAGTGGGAAGCGTGACATCCGGATACAAATCGATAGGAAGGTTTTTTAAAGAGATGCCTCCGAGAGTCAGCATAAGGATGACAAGAGACATGATAAGAACGGGTTGGCGTACTGATAATAAAGCTGGTGACATAGTGGCGGGAAATTAGCAGCAAGGATGAATGCGGACAACTGGAGAGATATTCGAGGACCGAAGCAGTCCCACGCCGAGGATCTATTTTTGATACCACACCCTATTTTTGAGCCATTTTATGGCTTTTCAGATCGTTTTTTGATACCCTCAGAATGATGATTGAGACTCCAAACCAAATACTGCAATCTGGTTTCAGAAAGCGATGAGGCTTTCTGAAAGAGGCAGGTCTCAAATGAAAAAAATTTTTTATATTATGTGTTCGCTGCTTGGTTTCGACAGTCTGGATGTGGATTGCAGTCACATTCTAGAGCGCGAGTTTCGCAAAAACTTTAAAAGGTAGGATCCTGTGAACGAATTTAAGTCCCAGAAAATAAAAGCAGTTCTTAAAGCTCTTTTGAAAAAGAAAGGCCTGACTTATGAGGCCCTTGCTGAACAAATGGAATGCTCTGTGCCTACGATCAAAAGAATTCTGGGGCCCGAAGAACTTACGCTGAATCGACTTCTGCACCTGTGTGAGATTTTAGATACAAATCTTGCAGAGCTTGAAACCCTGAGAGCAGAAGAGGACACCGGAAGCCCTTCGTTCACCGAAGAGCAGGATGCCTTCCTGGCCAAGAACAAAAATTACTTCGCCTACCTGATGAAGCTTTTTGACGGAATGACCCCCAAACAAATTGCTGACGAGTACCAACTGACGGCCCGAACCACCGACAAGTACCTTCTTGGTCTGGAAAAACACGATCTGATTCGTGTGACCGGAAAACAAAAAGTCAAACCGGCCTTTAAGACGGTTCCTAACCTGGGGAACGGAGCTTTGGCGCGTGCGCACTCGGAATCTTTTATTAAGAGCATCGCGTATTTTTTTATAGACCTTGTACGTGAAGGCCTTTATTCGCAGAAGAAAAAGGAAGAGCGCAACCAGGCGACCTTTTCCACTCAGGTGGTGAAGGTCTCCAAGGCCAGCTATCTGGCGTGGATTGAAGAACAGCAAAAATCCATGCGCAGCTTTGAGAAACTTGCGACCTATGAGGAAAAAACCAAAACTCCTGAAGAGCTGATGACGGCCGTAATTGTTTCAGCCCACACAATTCTGAGACACGACTATGAGGGCTTAAAAAAAATAAGCTCCACATTTGGAGAGATCACGAACTTCTAGGACCTCCGGGGAACACTGACTGCTGCCATCTTAGCCAGTTTTCCCTGTTCTTGGATGGTATGTACCTGAATAATGGGATCTTACGGAGGTCCCTATGCCAGAGATTGCCGAAGTCGAAACCGTGCGCCGTCATCTTGACAAAGCCCTGCGCGGGAAAAGAATCAAAGAAGTCATTTATGAAGAAAAAGACAGACACCTTTTCGCCTTTGCCCCAGCCGAAGAAGTGAAAAAGGCCCTGGAAGGGGCCCGCATCACCGGCACTGGCAGAAAAGGAAAGTATTTCTGGCTGGAGCTGGATCGTAAGCCCTGGCCCTTGTTTCACCTTGGAATGACCGGGAACATTTCACTTCTCAGCGACCCTTCAGACACAAGACATCGCAACATCTGGGGTGGAAAAAAGCTTTGGAGTCTTGAAGACGAAAGCGAGCACAGCATGATCTGGTTTTGCCGATTGCTGCTTCGCCTGGATAAAAAAATTGAAATGGCCTTCAGTGACCCCCGACGCTTTGGCAGAATGTGGCTGACAGACGACCCATGGCAACATCCCCGAATTGCCAAACTGGGTTTTGATCCTTTGCTGAACTTTCCTGCGAGCAAAGCTCTGTATGAGCGCCTGCGCAAACGAAATAAACCCATCAAGGCCGTGATGCTGGATCAAGGCCTTTTTGCAGGTATTGGAAACTGGCTGGGCGATGAGATCCTGTTTCAAGCGCGCATCTCCCCCCATCGCCGGGCCTCGGAACTAAGCCCTGATGAAGTGAGTATCCTGCGCAAAGTGACCTTGAACGTCGTCAAGAAAGCTGTTGCCGTCGACGCCGACTATGAAAAATTCCCCAAGACCTGGCTTTTTCATGAACGATGGGGAAAGTCAAAAACCGCAAAAACCCACAAAGGACATAAAATCCGATACGAAGAAATTGGCGGCCGCACCACTGCCTGGGTTCCGGATTGGCAAAAGTAGGCCCTTGGACCGATCGAGCTCTTGTTTTAAATCACCTCGTTGGAATTTAAATCCCCAGGTGCCGCAGGAAGAAGGAAAATGATTCGCGGGAGGCCTTTATGCCTGACAAAAGAATTCATTCTGTTCGAGGTTCGGAGTTGCGCAAAAAAATTGAGGCTTCGCTGGAGAAAGGAGAGAATTTTCGATCAGAACATCAGGGCGCTGACCTCATTGACACAAACACCCGTCATGAGGGAACCACACGCAACCGCAGCTCGTCCAAAAACAGTTCTAAAAAGTAGCCGGTGGACCTATGATCCCCACCAACATCGAAGAATTGATAAAGCGCCAGACGCCCCTGCAGCGCCATGAGGACCTGCAGGATGTGATATTCCACATCAAGGACCGCAAAGTGGTTCTGCTGGGAGAAGCTTCACACGGCACTCACGAATATTACCACTGGCGCGCACAGATCACCCAGGAGCTGATCAGCAAGCACGGCTTCAGTTTTGTCGCCGTGGAGGGGGACTGGCCGACATGCCAGTATCTGGATCGCTATGTCCGCTCCAGCAATCTCGACAAACTTCCTTTTTCGCACTTCGCAAGATGGCCTGCATGGATGTGGGCTAACGAAGAAGTCCGGGATTTTACAACCTGGCTGCGCTCTCACAATCACCTGAAAAACCAGAATCTGGCCGGCTTTCATGGACTGGATGTCTACTCGCTCTTTGAATCCATCGATGCCATTGTCAAAACTGTGGGTGGGATCGAACCTGATCTGGTGGCTCCTTTAAAGGAATATTACAGCTGCTTTGCCTCTTATCGGCATGATGAGAAAAAATACGTAAAAGATCTTATGCGAAACTATAAAGGCTGCCGCGAAGAAGCCGTCTCGGCCCTGGAAGACCTGCTTGAAAAGAACATGAGCCGTGCGGATAACGCCCTGTTTGATGCAATTCAGAATGCCCGTGTGATTAAAAATGCAGAAAAGTATTACCAGGCGATGACTTCTTTTGAAGACAGCTCGTGGAATGTGCGCGACCGACACATGCTGGAATCTTTGGAAGCCCTGCTGCAGCACTATGGCCCCAATTCAAAAGCCATTGTCTGGGCTCACAACACCCATATCGGTGACTATCGTGCGACCGACATGCTGCTTGAAGGCAGTGTCAACATCGGAGGACTGGCAAGGGAGATTTTCGGGGAAAGCAATGTGGCTTTGGTGGGATTTGGCAGCTATCAGGGAAGTGTTATTGCCTCCCCGGCCTGGGCTGGCCCTGTGAAAATCATGAATCTTCCCCAGGCTCAGAGCGGCAGTTATGAAGATCTTTTCCACCAAGTGGCCTATGCCTCGGGATACAAAAACTTCTCTTTGAACTTCACCCCGGAGGACCGGTCCAAACCCTGGGCTCAGTCGCGCGGGCATCGCGCGGTGGGAGTGGTTTACAATCCTCATCATGAACGCAGCAACTATGTTTCGACCAAGATCGCCGAGCGCTATGACTGCTTTTTGTTCTTTGATGAGTCACGGGCATTAAGTCCGCTGAGACAGAAAATCAACCGGACTGAAATACCCGAAACCTACCCTTCGGGTTTATAACCCGAGAATGGAGTGTTTTAAAGATTCTATCACCAATTTTTCTGCCGGAATTTTCCCAAACTCCGGACGATACACCAGAGCAATCTGATCTTTATAAACAGGCAGCTGGGAAAGGTGTTTCAAGGAAAGCCCGGACATCTCCACTGCACGACCGGGAACAATTCCGTAGCCGATGCGTTCATGCGCCATCTTGCAAATCAGCTCCAGACTGTCGGTGGAAATCACCTTTTCCGGACGATCCTTCCATTTCTTCAAAATGGACTGCGTCTGAAACAAATTCAGATTGCAGATGATTGTATCGTAAGACTCATTCTTGGCAGCCCAAACACCGACGGTATCCTGGGACATCTTTTGAATAACCAGATCAGGCACTTCCGCCGGGTTGATGACCACACCGATATCGATATTGCCTCTTTGAATCTCCGTCTGAATACTGCGCGATAAATCATGACGAAGTTCGATGCTATAATCCGGTGCTTTCTCTTTCAGAAAATGCACGGCTTTGGGGATGGAGTATTGAGCAACAGTCACGTGGCAGCCAATGGTCACCGTGCGTCCGGCAAAAATACGCTCTTGATCGACTGCGAAATCCAGCTCTTGCAGGGACTGCAGGGCTCTTTGAGCCTTACCAAGAAACACCCGACCACTTGGTGTCAGCTGGATACCGGACCGGGAACGATAGAAAAGAATTGTGCCCAGATCTGACTCAAGGCGCTTCAGACTTTCCGAAAGTGCCGGCTGGCTGATTTCAAGCTTTTGCGCCGCCTGAATAATTGTCGAGCAGGTGCTTGTCTGAATAAAGTTTTCGATATCACGAATCTTGTATTTCATAAGTAAACACCTATCACAATTCAGGTGTTTATCCAGCTTTAACTATGGATCAAGGGCTTAATCAGCAGGTTCTTGTCCTTCAGGAAGTCTGGATTAAAAACCTTGGACTGGTAGCGAAGCGCCGAATCCCCGATCACGGTCGCAATGCGCAGGCCTTTTCCCTGATTTTGCAAAGCGTACTGATAAGCCGCAAAAATATTCAGCGCCGCGGAAGTCCCCACTAGCAAACCTTCATGCTGAGCCAGATAATAAAGCATCGAGAGCATTTGCTCATCGTGGACCTGAACTGCCTCATCGACACGGGCTCTTTTAAAATTCTCTGTCAGGCGCATGATGCCGATGCCCTCGGTGATGGAACTCCCCTGAGCCTCAAACTTGCCTGTTTTTACAAATGAATAAAGGCCCGAACCCATTGGGTCCGCCAGAAGTGTAAAGACCTTGGGATCTTGTTCTTTTAAAAACGCCGAAACTCCAGCCAGTGTCCCCCCAGTTCCTACGGAAGAAACAAAGGCATCCAGCTTTTGACCCATCTGCGCCCACACCTCAGGACCGGTGGTCATATAATGAATTTCGAAATTGGCGGTATTTTCAAACTGATTGGCCCAAAAAGCATTCGGGCGAGATTCAGCCAAAGTGCGAGCCGTGTGATAGAAGTGATTGGGATTGGCAAAAGGACAAGGGGCGACCTTAACAAGCTCCACCCCCAGAGCCTGAAGCGCATCGTACTTTTCTTTGGCTTGATTGTCCGGCATCACGATCACGCAGCGATATCCGCGCTGCGCCGCCAACGTGGCAAGGCCTATCCCCGTGTTGCCGGCAGTGCCCTCAACAATAGTGTAGCCGGGTTTAAGCAGCCCCTGCTTTTCGGCGTTTAGGATGATCCCCAGAGCGGTGCGATCTTTCACACTGCCGCCCGGATTCAGGTATTCAGCTTTGGCGAAGATCTCGCATCCGGTCACTTTGGAAAGAGACTGAAGTTTGATTAATGGCGTGTGCCCCACAACGTCTGATACGGAACCTGCCTGCATAATTACCTCGCAATCCAGTCAGAACTATAACAATGAAAAACAAAAAAGCCAGGTCCTGAAACCTGTTATTGAGTCTTCGACTCAACTTCGTTGTGACACCCCTTCATGCCGGAATAATCTCCTGGATAATTCAGAACCCGCGGGAACCCCCAAGCGAAAATTTGCTGAGCTATATCAGGAAAGCCCGCCCCTTTGCTGCAAACGACGATAATTATTGAGTCGACCGTCATTCCCTTGTCTCCGATTGTTTTTACGGCGACCTCCGGAGTCAGGGACTTCAGCACAGAAGCGGGAATATTACTGACCGGCATTTTGGTGATGGGATCCATGCTTAAATTAAATTGCTGGAAGTCGGCTTCGCTTCGTACATCCAGCACATGAGCTTTGAGTTTGGCTTTACTAAATGGCATGGCAAAAGTTGGTGCCAGCTGTTGACTTGGCGCCCGCCCGCCTAAAGAAGCCATGCGGGCTTTACTGCTCCACTGGGCGACTTCGTTTTTCTGAGACAAATAGGATTTCAACTGCGGCAAATCAATCTGAATAGGACCCGGACGAGTTTGGCAGCCCAACAATATCCAGAATGCGATTAACACTAGGTACTTCATTAAAAAAGCATACGCCTGATTGGGGGAGTGCACACTTTGTCTTTTGCAGGAGTTTAGAAATAAAAAAGGGAGCTGATTCAGCTCCCTTTTGAAATTCGAAGAAAAATTGGGGTGAGTAACGGGGCTTGTCTGCCCAAAGGGCAGCTTCGCTGCTAGGTTCAAGCCCGGCGAAGTTTTAGAGAAAAATTGGGGTGAACTCCAACACCCCAAGTTAAATTAGGTACTTACGGCAATTTTAGCCTCGTCGTCAGCGGCAATTGCTCTTAATTCGAGAATCCGACCTTCTTTGGCTTCGGGCAAAATGTTGAAATTGTCCGTTAAGCCATCAATCTCGGTCGCGCTCAAGCGAACATAGTGCTGAAAGCTCTTAATTTCCTTCCATCCGCCCAATTTCATCGTCGAAGTGATTCCTTTTCCTGTTTCCAAGCACATCACCGCAAAGCATGAACGAGTCGCATGGAAGTGAATTTCCCGAATCCCAATCAGCCGGCAAAAGTTTCGAGTGATCTCGGCAGCTTCACCACGTTTCCAGGAGTTTATTCTTGGAAGAACAAATCCTGTCGATGCTGTCTTGAGTTTCAACTCTTTCAAAAGTGCCTCTAGTCCTGGACTGATGGGAACCTTTCGAGGTTCCCCAGTTTTTGTGGACTTAATCTTTTTGATCCGCGAGTTATACGATTTATTGATCGAAATCACTCGGCGTTCAAAATCAACGTCTGTCCAGTTTAGCGCCCAAAGTTCACCCGAACGGCATCCAGTTTCGAAAGCCATTGCCCAAACTGGATAGTATTCGTGATCAAGTTCTCGAGCCTTGCTTAAGAAGAAGCGCATTTCGCCTCTATTCAGCACAGGTTTATCTTTTGATCCGCTCTTGGGTATTTTCACACCTCGAGCAGGACTCAGCACCGTTGCAGGAATAAGGCGATTTAAAGCTCCCCAGTCAAAAACAACATTGATTGCACCTTTGACCGATTTCATTCGTCCGTAAGAAAGTCCCAGCTTTTTCATGTCGTTGAAGATAATCTGCACCGACATAGAATTAAGACGATCAACCGGCGTTTCCATCCATTCTTTGGTATGCCTCAAAAGCGTATTGTAGTTGTCGACTTTCGTTGAAGTTGGGTGATGACATTCCATCACATCTTTTTCAAACCACTGGCTTAAGAGGTGCTTCCAAGAAAGTTGACTTCTTTCTTTCTCGATCAACTCTTGTTTCACCTCACGCTTCAGCTGATTGTGTTCAACCTGAGCCTCTTTAAGAGTCGCAACCCCCAGCTTCTTTTGCCTTTGGACTTTAAGTCCGTGACGGATTCGACTTTCTGCTTTGTACCTAATCAGATAGCAGGTCTGACCATTTAGTTCGTACGGTATGATAGCCATTTCTAGCTCCTTTCCGTCTCGATCAAGTGATCAATTTCTGCACGTTTAAAATACCAGCGACCGCCGAACTTTCTTGGCGTCAGCTTGCATCTATAAACCATGTTGCGAATGTTGTTCGGGGAAGTCCCCAAATAATTCGCTACCTGATCTGTTTTCATCCAACCTTGAATTTTCAAAGAACCAGACAAAGTTTTATTTCTGTCGAAATCAGTTGTCATCTTTTTCACGACATTTACTCCTCTGAAGATACGGTTTTCATCTTAGGGAAATAATAACTCACCATCCCAAATGGCGCGTGATAGAGAATCGTCATCAAATAGATCCGACTCCAAATTCGGGCACGCTCTCTAGAGCATAATTTGCCGAAGTGCTGAACGATCTCTCGTCGAGGCGGCAATGCCTTACCCTGGTAAACTTGTTCGTTCGTAAGCCTCCAGACGGCTAAACCGAGGTCCATCAAACTTTTCGTTTTATGATCATCCTTCTTCATTTTCATTTCTGTTTCATGAACGCTGCCGTCGATTTCGAATGCGAGGCCTTTTAGGGTGTATCCTCTGACAAAATCTGAATTGAACGCGCCTAATGCTGGCGTGAAGTAATCAAGGCAGAGGTTGCCCACCCATGTTTGCGGGTAAAGTTTGATTTTCCACTCATGCTTGAATCGCTCAATGAAGCGGTCTTCCGCAGCCGTTCGACTGGTTTCGACGGAACGAACTTTATCGAGTTCGCTACAAATCAATCCGTAGTCATGGACTAAAAGATTTCGCTCATGGACGCGATGGTGAAGCTTATCCACGAGATCTGCCGTTGTGTCGGCGTTCTTAATTCCGTAGGCCGTTTTTAGATCAAGGACCCGTTGATTGAATCTTGACCTGATTTTTTCTTCTTGTTTCACTTCGATGTCTGAAATAGACATAAGGACTCCAATCTTAAGATATAGGAATCCCAGTGACTGATCGGACGCCAATCAGACAAGTCATTGGGATTTCTTGTTTTTAAGGGATTTGAACTTTAAATCTGTCTTACGTAAGTTCTTGCTTTTGTCGTTCTTTAATATCATCGAGCCATGTCTGTACGTCACAGGCACGGTATCGAATAAGACGATTTGAAATTTTAATAAACTTTGGTCCACGACCAAAGAGTCTCCAGAACTGAAGTGTTCTTGGTTTCAACCCCAAATAATCTGCAACATCTTTTTCCGTCAAAAGCATTTCATCGACCGGTAAAGCCACTGTTAACTCCTTTCTTGCAACATTGAGCTGCATGAACAGGACTTTACAGTTTTTTTAAAAGCGATCACGAAATGGACGTCCCGATTAAAAATAGGATTCGCCATTAGTAATTTCATGTAGTTATCAGCGACCAGGTCCGTCATCAGATAGAATCGCAACCCGAAATTCCGAAATTTTGTTCTTAAAGGTCTTTGCTTCTTTCTTTTCGTTCGCATGAGGATCGAGAAGCACCTCTCCAAACAGATCTTCTTGAAGTTTTTTAAAGTCTTCTGGAGAAACAAAACAAGCCGCAAGTGCTTCTTGGCTCACATCAACTTTAAGACTACAAATAGTGGCTCTTATAATCTTCTCATTTAGCTCTTTTTTAGATTTGGGGTTCTGCGCACGAAGAGCAATCACCTTGACTCGAAGTTCTTCGAAAGCGGCGCGATACGTAGCCCATAATACTATCGACGGTTTTTCGAATAATATTTCCTGCGCCAATCGATACGCTTTTAAGCTCTCGATAATCAAATTCTGCTCACGGTAAGTCATCAGAGGCGTTAGGTGCCGCTCGATCATTAAAACGAATCTTTCAGAAAAAACTACTGTAGGACGACTCGTATCTGCATCGTATGCGATTGAAAAATCGCCAAATTTCAAAATGTCCTGATTAAGAACTTCATGAAAATCAATCTCATGGAGTTCACCCAAGGGTTGAAGAGTCTCTTCAATCTCTTTACAAAAATGCTCAAAATATTTGTCGGTATTTGCATCGAACTGCATAGAGCTGCATCTACTAGCACAATGCCACAAGATGGTCATCTTGTTGATTTGGGATATCTACTTTAGAATCAAAAAATGGGAAAAGCGCCAGGATCTCCAAAAACAGGTGGAAGAAAAAAGGGAACCCCGAATGTTCGTACATTTGATTTGTGCGCAACTTTGTCAGACAGGGCCATCGACCCCTTAGATGAAATTTTAAAAGAAGCTAAACGGCTTTCTGGACGCGATAGAGTTAAAATTTACATGGAGCTTCTTCCGTATATTTATCCGAAACGTAAACCGGCAGAAAAACTGCCATTTACATTGGAGAATTACATTGAGAACTTGTCCATGCCGCAACTTGGCGAATTGCATCAGCAACTTGGTGATAAAATGGGCCTCAATAAGCCAACAGCGGAGTTAAGCCTCGAGCAGCTTGAGGCGTTTAAAGAAACTATTGAAAAACTTATTTCGCATAGGGAGGCGCTCGAAGTTCTCGGAGACGATGAATACTGCTAAAAGCTATTTTACAGGATCAATTTTCATTGGAATCTTTTCGCCATTCGCTTCGTCCAACTTTGATACTATCGCAGGAGGTAACTTACCAATTGCCTCTTTAAAGTCAGCCTCTGAAAGCTCAACAACATTTGAAGCCATCAACATTCCATTCTTTCCTCCAATATCCAGAAAATATGAAATTTTGCATTTTAAATTGCGAAAGAGCTGTCCGTAAAACTGCTGTGGATTAATGTGGCCTGCGAAAGTTACAGTGGCACCTTCCTGCCAGGGCCAAAGACATGACTGTCCAATGAAATTGCCAGTTTTAGCATCGTAAAGATTATATCGCACTTTGGGGTTTTGAAAGCTTCCTTGTCGGTGCTTTTCTTCAGCAGGCACTAACTGATTTTTTAGATTGTATTGATAGCCCTCGATTGTTTTCGTTTGCCTTTGCTCCTTTCCTAGAGCGGCATCGAATGGCACCGAAGACCTTTGGCGATAAATTGATAAATGGGACATTAGCCGAACATAAAAATGATTTAAAGATAAGCTGGCCGTCTCTTCTGTGACCAGGTGAACATATACTGGCGGGACTACGACGCCATCGCTTAAGGCCCCCCCAAACCATCCTGGAAACTCTTTCCCCATCGGGTATTGAATGACATAAGATATGATGCCCTTATCGAGAACGACAACCATGTCTATCCAGTGGTTAGAATCTATTTCTGCACTAATTTCCTTAAGATTTTCTGCGAGTGTTTCCAGAGTCGTAGCACTTTCATAAGCAAAGACGCATCCCAGAATACTGGTATTAACTAAATTGGCAAAATTAACGGGCTGATCGAAGCCATTAATAGGGGTGGGATTGATTTTTTTTGCGGCAGCAATTTTTTTGGCCGCATCTTTCAATTCTTCTTTATTCAATTTAGATTTTACTTCAATAACTGCCGCAACATTGTCTCTAGGTACGATACATGCCTGCTTAGTCCTTCTATAGATCGGGCAATTTAAGGCATCAAAAATAATGACATCAGTTTGAAGACTAATTTTTTCATCTGCTCCGACTACATAGCCGCCCTCAGCATCGAACCGTCTTGGCATCCGCTCTTTGAGAAAGGTTTTTAATATATCCTCGACTTCACTTCCGGCGTCCCCATAGTGCGGATTGTTTTTTCGAATTTCATCAAATGATGCCCTAGTAGTCTTTGCGGCATCTTCCAAAATTTGCTTTAATGATACCGTTTCATTTGAGGCCATAGTGATCCTTTCACATAAAAAATTATTCTTAAGTCAGCTGACTAAAATCGCCTTCCGTAAACGGCTCTGCTCTCTTCACGTTTTAAAGCACGATCAATTCTTTCTTGGACATAGCCTTTAACTTTTTGTCCAACAGTTCGTATCCTCTCGTCGGAGTGATCAAGCAAGGGATTGAAAGTGTTTTGCCAACCTTTCCACATCTCAGATTCGTTTCCCCACCACATCTGATTACTAGGAATGACATGATAGGAGACTTCATCAATGTCATAACCAGACTCAATGGCCTTGATAACTCTTTGCTCCCAGCCTGGACCGCCTTTCCATTCAACCAAATACAAGCGTAAATAATCCAAATTTTCTGAGGCAAAAACTTTTGCACATAGCTCATCATCATCTTGAACTAAGTCTAAAATAAGCTCTTTCCCGTAGTACCCATCAGGTAAGTGATCTAAAAGTGCGGATCGCTGTTCGGTAGAAAGCGTTGGGCAAAGGGAAGTGATTAACTTAGCTTTCTCATAATCGATTGCATTTGGAGTCGTGAATTGCTTCATCGTCCACTTAAAAGCTAGATCTGTGTCTTTCCTGAGAATTTCGTTGAGCCAGTAATCATGATCGTCGAAATTTACAATAGCATCACGCCAAAGTTCTTCAACTTCGGTGCGGATCTGATGCTTTTCAGACATATTCCATTCGCCAATGGCTGCATGTCCTCTTATGTTGGGGCTCTCGTGTTGTAAAAGACGCTTTAATGTCTCCAAGGGCGCTCGCGCTGTTAGATACTCAATGCTATCCCCAAACTCTGAGCAGTTATCTAAAGCCAAGTTCAACATTTTTACTGGTGGATTGGGATGCACAAAAATCATTTGAACTATTCGATGTTTTAAAGGCGTTCCAATATTCTGAGTGGCAAACTGCTGCCAGCCCTCCAAATCGTTTAACATTGAATATTCCCAAAATGGACATACTAAATCAGTCGGCAAACCTGATTCATAGAAAACCTGTGCCCAGGTCATCGGATGCGAAACAGACGTTGCGAGATTTTCAACTAGATGTGGAGTAAGTCTTGGCCACTTTAGGTCAGCGTTTTTTGCTTCGCTCTCAAATCGGTTGAGGTCACGAGCAACTTCTCGTGGTTCTCGAGTTTTCCAACGTTCAGACAATTCCTTTACTTTCTTAGTTGCAGATTGCCCTTTGTCCTCATACATGGTGTCTCGACTAGGGAAGAGGGTTTCAAACGTTGTATCTATCGTAAGACCTGTCGTAATCCCCAGGTTCTCGGCCATGACCATAAGCTGAGACTTAACACCTGACTTATCGCCAACAATAGTTGCAAGATCAGAAATCATTTTCGCTGCGAGCCTTTTTGACTCAGCAAGAGTTTCAGCTTCGATTTCAGATGGATGACGACCGATATACAATACATGCTCTACAGCATCAATTACGTATTTCCACTCAATGGACTGCTGACGACTTAAGAGTTGAAAACATCGATCCCACAAAACTCCTATAGCAACAACATCAACTTTATCTAGAACTCCATGCCGAAGTTGAAACGTGTTTCCTCCGCCTGGGTCCATTGAATCCTGACGAAACCCCATTTGGAAAACCTCAGGCAGAACTTGATATGCCACGGAATTTTCTTTATCAGAATCTAGCCAAGAAATGACTGAGTTTAATAGTTGGCGTTTTCTTTCCACAGCCTCTGGAGTCTTCGGCCATACATGTGAAATCCAATCCTGAATTTTTCTAATTGGATGATCGGGATTCGAGTTTAGAGGGCGATTGTCTCCGATTGCTCGCTCAAACATCCTAGGTAACATTTTTTCCGGACAATAATTTAACCCAGGTTCAATCAGAGACTGGTCATACTGAGGAAATTCCTCCAAAACCTTCAACGTCTGCCTTTTGCCAAGCCAAGCGTACGACTCCCAAACTTTCGGTGCATCGGCAGAAACAACTCTTTCAAAAATAATATGATCAGGAATATTTGCGCCCCTATGAGCTGCATGAACAATTGTACTCGCCAGTTCTTCGCTATTTGAAACCTCAGAGTAAAAAGGAACAGGATCTAATGATGTTGCACCTGAGAAAAATACATCACGAACAAGTGCATATCTTAATGCTGGAGGACGCACCGATAATTTATCTCCAACTTCTGTGACAATTCCCGCAGCTGCCAGATTTGCAACGATCTTACGAACCTGAACTAAAGGAATATTAAAAACTCTGGAGATAGAAGAAAGATTTAATCCTTCATCTCCACCGAGAGAAAATGCTGCCAAGATTTCCTCGGGTTTTTCACCTAGGGATCTAGCAAGCGAGAAAAGGACCCATTGGGACAACAGATCTCCGGTCCAGAATCTTTTAATGTTGCCGCTAATGCAAAGAAATGAAAGTAAGACCGCAAGACCAGGCTTACCTTCCGCTTGATTTACAATTTCATGAATAAGCTGATCCGGCCCATGTATAGAGCAGGATTTAATCACTTCTACGATTTCGTCTCGAGTTAGAAGGCGAAGTTCTCGACAATCATCAGTCCCTATGGACAGGGCAACCTGGAGATCCTTTAGACCATTAGGCCAAGTGATAGCCACAATTTTAAAATTAGATCCTGTCTCTTTTCTAATTTTCTGAAGAGTTGCCAGGTCATCCATACATGTATGAGCATCATCAACTATTATCGAAACAGGATTATTATCTCGGATTGCAGCTGCTATCTCTGAAGATGTGTCCCCAGTTAAAAAATAGGAATTTTCGGAAGAAATAATCTGTCTTAACAAATGCGTTTTTCCTGATCCTGGCTGACCAGATAATACGCAGTCCCGCTGTCGCTCTTTAAGCCATTTTAAGTCTTCTTCGCGACCTACAAAACTAGCTGTGAGATCAGCTCGGGGGTTGGGCGGAATTTTTGAAAGTGCCGGTGGTTGACCAGTTAGATTCAGCAACTCCTTACACCATTTCGAATTTCGGTAAAGCCGCTCCGCCACTGACTGTTGCTCATAAACATTAACAAGCGTAAAACCCTTTTCCTGGGCTCTTTCCTCTAAATTTCTTCTTCTCGTCGGCGTTAGTGACCGACTGGTGGCAACGACTATCTTTCGTCTCCGGCCATTACTAGCCAGGTATGAGTCTAGACTTCCTGTTAAATTTCCTATGACATCCTCTGACGTGGTACAAATTAAAGGAAATGCTTCGCCGTCGAGATCAGGAATAGCGCCATCCATACCGGAGTCTTGACCACCAGGCACCGATACGACTCCAGGAAAATCCATCCGAACCAGTTCGCACGCGCAAGCTTCAAAAGCTTTAGGATCTAATGGTCCTTCTAGCGCTTTTAAAATCTGTTGAAAAAATTGATCTTGTGCCATCGTGCCTCACCTCTGTATTGAACAAATAAAATATCTCATAACCGTTATCCCCAAGTTCCATATCCCAAATCGCAAATTATGGCGCCAACACTTAAAACGCATAATTCCGCATCTTGCGAAGTCGCAGCTCGCAAATCTCTTTTAACTTTTTCTTCTAGTTTTCGTCGCGGGTGATAGATTTGGAGAACCTGGGCATGATTCAAAACATTTTTAAATTCATTTTTAAAAATCTCTGAAAATTTTTTTATCGATTTTCCAATTTCGGCATCCTGGTATTGCATATCCACAGTTCGGATCTTTGCAAGCAGAACAGACTCACAAAGATCTCGGCAACAATCCACGATCGACTCAGGCGATGAGACAAATAAGCTGTCCTCTAAATTTTTATACTCATCTTCAATCAATTTTTTTTCGACTTCAGAAATTGCCCCAAGGGTCAGCAATGGAAGGGCGCCGTATGAAATTGACGCTCGCAAGGTTAAAAGGTCTTCGTTAGTTGACGTTCTTTCCCATGAAGAAATTGTCCAACTAGTAGCTGCGACCGAATTTCCCAGAACCAATTTGATCTGGCGAACGGATTTGCCATTTAGCTCAACCGGAAAATTTACTGGGGTACAAGTTCGCAAATCTCTCTGCTTAACCACGATCGGTGCGCCATAGGATACTGGGATGTCGCCCATCGGATGTAACGGAGTTATCCATCTTTCTAGATTCCCTACGCGATACAATCGTCCCTTGCGGATTCTCGTGATCGGGTCAAAAAAGTCTTCTCGAAAAATCATCTCCGCACCAGCTAATCCGGTAGATGTAGCTCCGGCAGACGACTCAAAGATTCCAGCAATTTTAACCGGCAAAAGTAGAGGTAAAGGCCAAAGAGCATAAGAAACAGCCTTATTTTGCCCTTGATAAATTAGGTGGGTGTTCTCATCAACTCCGACCAACATATCTAAGTCCATCTCCAGGACGCTTGTGATACAAATTTATCAAAACTCTTTTTGACACTTTTAACTCGATCATATGATCCACCAAAAAAACCGGCCTGAAGAGGTATCCAATTCTTCTTCTTATCATCAATTTCTTTTTCAATTGTTTGAGAAACAAGACTTCCATATCGAGCAGATCTTTTGGCGTATCGTCCTAAGGGGGCCCAACTATGACTTTGACCATCTTCTTCCTTAATCGGATGTGTTTCGGTCGCATCTACATATGCCATTCCCAAAAAATATTCAAAATAATCAAAAGCGGCCACGAATGACTCTTCATCGGGAACTAAGTCTTTGAACTGCTCTTTTATAGAATCAAATAAGAAATCACTCATCGGCAGTGGCGACCGATCATAACCTGCAATTTTATTATAAGTGTCCATTACGTGAATGGCATTTATTGCAGTCACGGCAGGAGAACCGCCATTTGATTCACGAATATTAGTTTCATGCAGAAACTTGTGTAAAAGCTTAAAATTCCCTTGAAGAACACATGCAATTCCAGCTGAGTAGTAGAGCAACAGTGCTGGGTAGTGCCGTAGTGCTAGTAGGACGACAAGCCCGCCACCATTTGGAGTAACATTTGCGATTCGTTCAAAATTCTTTATCCAAAAACTTTCCAACTCAAACTTGCCCCAATAAGAACCATGCATGAAAAATGGAGCTAAGGTACCCAACGTTGAATTATATTTTTTCAGCCTCTCTAAAATGATCTCAGGACTAAGATTTCCATTCATTGGAAAATTCTTTTCATCCAACGAAGACATAACCTTTTTCATTTCAGCCAAAACCAACTCATGAAGTCTTAGCTTGTATTTATCCTCTGCCAAATACTTCTTTAGAGTTACGACTGCTAACTTTGAGGACATAGGGTGGGCGTTTATTTCTTCAATGGCAGAAAGCTTGCTTTGAATATCAACAAAAAATGAATCCGCATCTGAAATCGATATGATCGATGCTCCTCTAAACTTTACGAGAGAATTTGCTATTTCGGTTAATTCATCTTTCTTTGTCCAAAAGGTAGTATATCTACGGCCTTTCGTTCTCTCTATAGCACCCCGAAGACCAATATCCCAATCTCCAGACCAGCCGCATACGATCATCCCAAAATCATCAAAAACACGATCTAACAAACTCTCAATTCGATGGTCATAGCTCGTTAACTCATTAACGGTATTCTTACTTCGCATATCCAGATAGTCGCCATTTACTTTGATAATAGTACATCTGGTGTGGATCAAAGGAGTTGCACCGTCACACATATCAGGAGTGCTAATGACAGAAGAAGTAATTCCCTCATCCTCGATAGCTCTCTCTAAGAGTCTATCAAAATTAGTTGTAACAATGACTTTCACATGGCCACTGGCGACAAGTTTTGCAATTGAACGGTGAGCGGCTGTCGGAGATTTCTTTCCCTCATCTCGCTCTTCCGCTGTAGGTTCAAAATAGCCTTTTAGAAAAGTAGCCCTCTCAGATGGGGCTTTAGCCAAAGTATCCAGCAAATCTGAATAAGCAGGATCTTTTTTAAACTTCGTTTTAAACCACTCTTCCGGATTGTCGCCAGCATCTTCACCAGTGATTACCGCTACCTTTCGAATCATGTCCAGCGTCACCTCCCAGCCTGTTGGAATACCAGCCGAGCGTGAAATACCTGAACCAACTAAAAGTGCATAAGCGCCTTTATTAGAATGTAGAGAAAATGCTAAAGAAGTAAGATGATCCACAAAAACCCCTCCTGTGGCGACACTTAAACATGAGGCATTTTTGTCATTGGTCAATGTGGAGACATGATTATTTTTAGGGTTTTATTTCTACGCAAAGGGTCGAAGCATCAATGCCGTCATTTACATCTCCACGAGACGTCATCTTTACCTATCTTTAACTTCAGATTCTTCTCGGTTAGTTTTCGAGCCTCACGTAAATCTACAATCTTCGTCCCAGCCTGGTTCAATACCAGCATATTTACTGTCCCCGAAACCTTTCCAATCTTCTTCTGACGATCAATTTCAGCCTGAGCCTCAGCTATCTGCCGGTCGATTTCACAAATCGCAGCTTTCATCCCTTCAGGCGAGTTTGCAAAGTCTTCTCTGGCCTGTTCTTCTTGTGCGTACTTTTCCGCATCTTTAATAGACCCATCGGTCTTAGCTTTTGCAGCCTCCAAAGATTCACGCGCAGAGCAGACCGGTGTTGCTTTCGATATGTCAGGGCACTTGTCCATCACAAATTCACGGAGTGACTTACTGATGGGCTTTAATGCCTCGATCCCCTCAGTATCAACTTCGTATCCATCTTTCAGTGTCTCAATGTACAAACTGGCTTTACGTGCGGCATAGACAAAAAACTTACTTGCTGCGGATGCAACCTCATCTTCAGAAGCCACCGTAATCATGTGATCAATAACTTTCGGACAAACCGCCTCATAGGCATCTTTCAAAATAGTCTCATTCGAATAGCGTCCACCAAAATCATATCGAGCCCCAGACTTCAAAAGCTCAACAATGATTTCATCTAGACATGGCCTTGCTTTAAATGCGCTCTTCAGAAGCTCCTGACCTTCGCTATCAGCCTTGCAGTAATGTGAAGGGGTATTATCAAAAATCTTCCCTAAACCCTTTTTAGGACATCTAAATGGATCTTCGATACCGGCAAGGGTATCAGTGACGGACTTCGAATCATTGCTATCAATACTCATCCGAATTTTCTTAACCTGATCGGCAGTCAAACCAGCCCATGCGACATTTCCGAAAAACAAAACGAAAAACAGTGACCGATACCTCATGAGCCCCTCCGTCGTCGTTCAATCCGATGAAGAGTCACGCGAACATCCCCAGAAAAGATCTCTTTCAAAATCTCCTCAGCGGGTGATTCAAACGGATCATGCTCCCCGAAAAGTAAATAGTGGACCGACGTCTCAAGAACTTGAGAGACGCGTTTAATTTGATCGGGATTGATCGACCGGCGTCCGATTGTCCAGTTGTGCAGCGTTTGCTTTGGCACTTCAGACCTTCGAGCCAACTCAGCCAGCGTGATCCCTTTCTTTTTGCAAAGTGATTCTAAAGTTGAACTTAGTTTCATCAAAACCTCATATCGAAAAAAGTAAGAGGTCCCTTGATGAACAATCCCCAAACGAGGACTGCTGTCCCCAAAGTGGATCAAAAACGCGGGTTCACAAAACCATCGCGTCCGCACTTGGGGATAAATTCAATTTGGATGAAAAAGATCAGGTTCAAAACACAGTCAGCGTAAGTCAGCCTTTTTTAGCCGTAAAGTCAGCGTATGAGTGCTGTTTCATCGTGTTGTTTTGTGTTGCATGGGCAAACGAGAAGAAATCTATTCGATCTGAGACTGTTTTATGATTTCAAATACTTAGATTTTTGGAGATTTTAAAGAGAAAAAAATGGGGTGAGTAACGGGGCTTGAACCCGCGACACTCGGAATCACAATCCGATGCTCTACCAACTGAGCTATACCCACCACAAAGGAAGATCTTTTATAGGGCCTTGCCAAAGAAAGTGCAAGCACGAAAATGGCCCCGGAACACAGATTTTAAAAAGTCCTAGTAATCACAAGGGCCTACGACCACCTGCGCCTTACAGGCACTGCCCCCTTTTTCGGCATCAAGAACCGTTTCTTCAGCCCATTCGC
Organism: Bdellovibrio bacteriovorus; assembly: GCF_048286975.1. Classification (GTDB taxonomy): domain Bacteria; phylum Bdellovibrionota; class Bdellovibrionia; order Bdellovibrionales; family Bdellovibrionaceae; genus Bdellovibrio; species Bdellovibrio bacteriovorus_H. The sequence goes on from NZ_JBLVRT010000003.1 coordinate 23,461, forward strand.
CATTGGCGTTACACCGATGACGAACGCAAGAAACCCCTTCAACCAATACCAGGCAGGCTTTCTTTTCTTTCTTGGGATTATTTAAACACGTCCACGAGCACTCATTAAAGCGACCGGCAGGCTTTTCACAGATGGATCCGGATCTTTTGCTATCCGCTTTGACCTTGGCTGCGCGCGCTTGCTCGGTGGCCTGCTTCTTCCGGCGCATTTTCTCGGCCTCGCTGGCCTTGGAAAGCTCTTTCATATCAATCGCCGTCACCGAAGTCAGACGTCCGCGAGGGATTTTTCTCCCCTGCAAAAGGATGTCATAGGCGATTTCTCCGCCTTCAATCACCCCTTGAAAGCCGACTTGTTGGCCACTTTGAACCTTTGCCGAGTCTTCACCATTGAGGGCGGAAAACTCCATCGAACCTTCAAACATCTTCACGCCGGCAAAAGCTTTGGCCGGATCCATACTCAAGACATAGTCCCCGGCAGGAGCGATAAATTCGAAAATATCAGAACGCACGGCCACGTTGTAGGGCCCCTTGTCTTTTAAGGACTGATTCCAGTGAAGGTGACCGGATTTCAGATTCAGAACTGGGGCCTCGCCCCCCTCCCAGCTGATCACGGGAATGACAAGCTCACTACCACCCAAAACAGTGAAACTGCGCTTTTCATCAAGTTGTACTTTAACTTCCCCATCCAGAGATGTTTCCAGAGTCGCCTTTTCCCGCAGAGTCGAAGCGCCGCGCAGAGACAGACGTTTGCCGTCTTTCCCCGTCACCCAAGCCTGGCCGCGAACTTCACGAACTGCTGGATACTTGGGAGGAGTCGCAAAAACATGGGAATCCACCAAAGTGATCCCCGCCAGCAAAAGAACAGAAAGAAGACTATTCAGACCTTTTGTGAACACGTTCCATCTCCCACTGTTTGGCGAACTTCAAGAACAGCGAATACGCGGCTCCAACGGCGATCACAAAGCCCGGCATCCCATCCATAAAGCCGCGCTTTACAAAATAGGTCTCGATAAACTTACCCCAGGGCTTAAAGATCAACTTGAAGTATGAAAATTTCTTGCCTGAAGCCGCCAGCTGCTTTGCTCCCAGCGTGGAGTAACGGTCGTTGGTGATAACCTGATCACTCAGCCCATCAAACACCCAATGCAGCAGGTCCCGCTTCATCTTGAGCATGCGTTTAACTTCCACTTTTTCGTGTACGTCCGCGGAATTCCACTGGGAACGGGCTTTATTAAACAATCTTAGTTGATAGTCAGGGTACCACCCGCCGTGCTCGATCCAGCGCCCCAAATGAAAAGACTTTCGCGGGAACAAATAGCCCGCATCAGGATCCAGCGAATGGAAACTTTCATACAACTCGGATGCAAGCTCAGGGCTGAGAGCCTCATCAGCATCCAGGGACAAAACCCAAACATTCCTCGCCTGGGCGGTAGCGAAAGCCTTCTGTGGACCAAACCCTTTCCATTTTTCCTGGAACACCCGGGCGCCGCACTTTTCAGCAATCTCAACGGTGCGATCCGTCGAAAAGCTGTCGACCACGACAACATCGTCAACAAAGGGGGCCGAGCGAATGCAGCGCTCAATGTGCGCCTCTTCGTTCAAGGTAATGATCACGAGGGAAATGGGAAGTTTCGTCACGGAATCAGATTCTCTTTGGATCAAGGTCTTGTCAAACGATTCACGACTCGATACCATTTTTTGAATCGAAAGGCTTTTATCCATGAATTTTGCTAAATACTTCGTTTTCGGACTGTTTCTAACCTCTCAAGCGCATGCTTACCTGAGCATCGCGGAATCCGGCGAGCTTTTGGCTCCTGGCAAATATCAAGTGGGTGTTGAGCCTCAGCTTTTGACCAACAAAGGTAATGGTGCCAACTTCAACGTGTTCTTTGATACGGCCCTGAGCGATTCTTCCAGCGCACGCATCAGCATGGGCGCTGGGGCCGTGGATTTTAACACTTTTGCCAGCGTTAAATGGATCCCGATCCCTGACGTGGACAATCAGCCTGCGATGGGCCTTCGTGCTGGTGCCGGCATTGCCCGCGATGAGGACGAAAACCTGATTCAATTCCAGTTTGCCCCCCTGGTCAGCAAACGCTTTGACACAGAATACGGATTGACCGTGCCTTACCTGGCGGTGCCGTTTACATTCCTGAACACCAAAGACGAAAACTTCGTTGCTTCCAACCTGGCGTTGGGAAGCGAATTCCACTATGTTGATTGGAAAGAAGTAAATATGGGCGCGGAAGTGGGCATTGACTTGAACAAGTCTTATTCCTACATCTCCCTTTATCTGACATTCCCATTTGAAAGCCACAAAGGATTCGGGAAGTAATATGTTTTCATGGTTCTTTAAGGACGAAACCGGAACAGCTGCAGATCTATACGTAGATTTGGGGACTGCCAATACACTCATCGCAGCTCGTGGCAAAGGGATCATCCTGAATGAGCCCTCGCTGATTGCTTACCAGCAGACCAGCCCCGGGAAAAAGCGCGTGATCGCCGTGGGAAATGACGCCAAAGAAAAGCTGGCGAACAACCCGGGCAGCATCTTTGCGCAAAAACCAATTCGCGATGGCGTGATTGCCGACTTTGAAACCTCCGAAGTGATGCTCAAACACTTCCTAAGCCAACCGGGCGTCAAAGGTGCCTTTTCCCGCCCGCGCGTGGTGGTGTCACTTCCTTACGGCGTGACTGAGGTAGAAAAGAAGGCCGTGATTGAATCCTGTAAAGCGGCCGGCGCAAAAGAGGTTTATCTGATCGACGAACCGATGGCGGCCGCGATTGGATCCGGCCTGAATGTGAAGTCCGCAGAAGGCAACATGATCATCGACATCGGCGGCGGAACCACAGAAGTGGCTGTGATCGCTCTGGCTGACATCGTTTATTGCGAAGCCGCCCGCGTGGGTGGCCACCGTCTGGACGATGCGATCATTGATTACTTCAAAAAATACAAAAAACTGATCATCTCTGACACCACGGCCGAATACCTGAAGGTCACTATCGGAACAGCTGTTCCGAAAAAAGACATTCGCAGCGTCTCGATTACGGGTCGCGATGCTGACACCGGCATGAACCGCACAATGGAAGTCAGCTCCGAGGACGTGGGTCTGGCAATGAACGGTTGTATTCAGGAAGTCATCAATGCGATTCACCGCGCGCTGGAACACACTCCACCGGAATTGGTGTCTGATATTATCGAAAGAGGTATCACACTTGCTGGCGGTGGCGCTTTGATTCGCGACTTTGACCTGCGCATTCAGAATGAGGTTCGCCTGCAGGTTCGCATCGCGGATGACCCGCTGACGGCAATCGCCAAGGGCGGCGAAGCAGTCCTGAGTGATCCAGAACTGCTCGATAAGATTCAGTTGGAAGTTTAGAACTTTCGCTAAAATTTCACGGGGGTCGTTTTCGGCCCCTTTTTCATATCCTCGCGCAAAAGTTGCAAAAGCTTAAACGCGAGCGGTCCTTGTTTGCCCTCGCCGATCTGCTGACCTTCATATTCGGTCACCGGCAACACATCCAAAGTTGTTCCGATCATCATGGCTTCGGAAGCACTCAAGATGTCCTGCTCGGTCAGATCTTTTTCCTGGATGGACTTTAACTCCCCCGCCGCCAACAGGCTTTCAGCCAGATCAAAGGTGCGCATCATGGTTGTGCCCTTCAAAATCTGACGTAGTTTTGGACGAAGCAGGTTTTTGTCTTTATCAATCAGAACGATGTTTTCCGTGCTGCCTTCCGTAATAAACCCTTGCGGATCAATGCCGATAGTGAAGTCGATCTTGCGATCCACACTTTCTTTTTTCATCATCACATTCGGAAGATAGTTGCAGGTCTTAATCCGAGCCAGCCACGGGTCTTTTGGAATGACTTGGCTGCGCCCGACCTTCACGCCCTTCAAGTACTTTTCATCTGTGAACGGCGTAAACGACGTCACAATCAAATACATCTGCGAGCTGATGGAATCGTAAGGATTTGTCGTAAAATACCCCGGACCACGGGAAATATACAGACGCAAAACTGCATAAGGCGCGCCGGCAATGCGCGTGGTTTCCAGAATGATCTTTTTCATGTCTTCCAGGCTGTGCGGCAGACTGATACCGATCTGCTGGGCGGAAGACTGCAGACGCTCCAGATGCTCTTGCATCAAGAACACCTGACCATCCACGACTTTGATCGCCTCAAAAACACCATCCCCGCGGTGCACAAGGTGATCATCCACCGGCACCATCATCAGCCCCGGGTCTTTAATCACCCCGCCATACCAGCTGCTGTACATCGCCAGATAGCTGCCTTGAGCCTGGTATTGTCGCTTTAAAAGTTGAGCCTGAACATCCGCAGAAGAAAGAATGGGTAGATTCATAAACGTCCTTATTAAAAAATCACCGTTTCATTCTAGATTCACGTCGGTTCGGCGTGAAGTTTTTTTTGTTTTTAATTTGACCATTCCCAAGGGAGGTCCTGACAATAAGACATCACGGAGGACGTCAATGCAAACCAATCTCATTATCGGGCTTCTTGCTCTGAACCTTACAGCCTGCGCATCTTTCACCAGCCATCGCGAACCCAATCAGGAAACGAAAGTGACCCTGAAAGACGGCAAAGGCGGCGTTAAAGAGGCCCCGGCTCAAGCCACCAGCACTGGCGGCGAAAAAGAAATGACCCGTGTTGAGGTTGGCAGCGATGCTGAAGCACAAGCTCACGCCACGGAAGTAAAAGAAGCCGTTGCCGCTGCTGCTCAACATATTCAAGACACTCATGGCAAAGCTCCCCGTGAGGCCGGACCAGTGCCTGCCGAAAAAGCATTTGGCTGGCTGAAAAACGGCAACACTCGTTTTGTGCGCGGCACCTTCCGTAATGACGGCGCCTCGGCTGCCGACCGCCGCCGCGTAAGCGCTTTGCAGCGCCCGCATTCGGCAATTTACACCTGCAGCGATTCCCGTGTTTCGCCTGAAATCGTATTTGACCAGAAATTGGGTGAAATCTATGTGGTTCGCACAGGCGAGCTGATTCTGGACAAAAATATTCAGGAAAGTCTTGAGTATTCTGTAGGCACTTTGGGCACCAATCTGGTGGTGATCATGGGCTCGGACTCTTGCGGTGATCTGACGGCGGCGGAAGGCCTTGCCAATGAACTGCTAGAACGCTCCGCAATCCTGCGTGACGCTGTGACCTCGGGTGATGTAAAGATAGTGAAGGCTGTCTACCATCTGGAAGCTGGAAATGTGGAGTTTCGATAAATGAACGACAAACGCAAGATTCTGATCACCTGTGCTCTTCCCTACGCAAACGGATACATTCACCTGGGTCACCTGGTGGAGTATCTTCAGGCCGACTTCTGGGCCCGTTTTCAGAATATGCGTGGCAACGAATGCGTCTTCATTTGTGCGGATGACACTCACGGCACCCCGATCATGGTGAAGGCCCGCGAACTGGGCATCACTCCGGAAGCTTTGATCGCACAAAGCTATAAAGAACACACCCAGGACTTTGCTGATTTCCAAGTTCAGTTCTCGCACTTTGGTTCCACCAATTCGGAAGAAAACCGTCTGCTTTGTGAGCACTTCTACAAAAAAATGCAGGAAGGCAACCACACCCGCAGCCAGCCGATTCAGCAGATGTACTGTAATCACGACAAAATGTTCCTGCCGGACCGCTTCGTAAAGGGCACCTGTCCTAAGTGCGGCGCCAAGGAACAGTACGGTGATTCCTGTGATGTGTGTGCTTCGACTTACTCCCCGAGCGACATGAAGGACGTTCACTGTTCCCTTTGCGGGACAGCTCCGGTGATGAAAGATTCCGAGAGCATCTTCTTCAAACTGAACGACTTCAAACAGTACCTGGAAGAGTGGATCCCTAAACACTGCTCCCCTGAAATCTCCAAAAAGATGCTGGAATGGTTCAACGAGGACCTGAAGGATCTGGATATTTCCCGTGATGAGCCTTATTTCGGCTTCGCGATTCCGGGCACCAACAATAAAAAATTCTTCTATGTTTGGGTGGATGCTCCCATGGGCTACATGTCCACCACCGAGCAATGGGCGAAATCCCAGGGCAAAACCCTGAAAGACATCTGGCAGGACCCAAGCCGTGAAATTTATCATTTCATTGGCAAAGACATTGCCCGCTTCCACACCATCTTCTGGCCGGCATTCCTGAAGGCTGCGGAATTCCGCTCGCCTAATCAGGTGTTCGTGCACGGTCACCTGATGGTTAATGGCGAGAAAATGTCCAAGTCCAAAGGGACGTTCATCGCCGCAAGAACGTATCTGAACCATCTGAACCCGGAATATCTTCGTTATTACTATTCCACCAAACTGTCGAGCTCTGTGGATGATATCGATTTGAATCTGGAAGACTTCACCAACCGTGTGAATTCCGAGCTTGTGGGTAAAATCACAAATCTGGGTTCCCGTGGTGGCCAGATGCTGAAAAAGAAAATGGACGGCAAAATGAGCGTGCCGGATGCTGAAGGCAAAAAACTGATTGAGCACGCTCAAAAAACGGCTGAATCCATCGCCGCTCATTATGAAGCCCGCGACTTTGCCAAAGCATTGGGTGAAATCCGTGGCCTGGCTGATGACGCCAATAAGTACTTTGACGAAAAAGCCCCTTGGAAAACCCTGGAAACTGATCCAGAAGGCACCAAGCAGGTTATCACCACCACTCTGAACATGTTCCGAATGCTTGCGATTTACCTGAAGCCGGTCTTGCCATTCTATAGCCAAAAGGTGTCAAAACTTTTGGGTGAAAAAGACTATGTGTGGTCTGATCTGAACACGGTTCTTACCAACCGCGAGATCAATGACTATGAACATCTGGCAACCCGTATTGAGGCCGACAAAGTCAAAGCCATGGTCGAGGAAGGTCGCAAGATCAACGAAGAGATTCAAGCGGCGAAAAAAGCGGCTTCCACCGCAAAACCAGCGGCGGCTCCGGCCCCTGCTGCAGCTGCGACAGCGGGAGATCGCCCGGCTGAAATCGAATTTGCTGATTTCGACAAAGTGGATCTGCGTATCGGTCAGGTCATTGAAGCTGAAGAAATCAAGGAAGCTGACAAACTTTTGCGTCTTAAGATCGATATCGGCGAAGGCCAGATCCGCCAGATCATTTCCGGCATCAAAGCGGCTTATAAACCAGAACAGCTGGTGGGTCGCAAAGTGCTGGTTTGTGTGAACTTGAAACCTCGCAAAATGAAGTTCGGCATGTCTGAAGGCATGGTGTTGGCGGCAGGAACTGGTGGCAGCGATCTGTTCGTGCTTTCGGCGGATGACGGAGCCCAGGTCGGCCAGAGAGTAAAATAATGAATCTTTCCATTCAGGATAAAAAATCCCTCGAAGAAATCCATCAGCTTTTTCTGAAGCTGGAGAAATCCTCGGGGGATTTTTCTTTTTCCGAGACAGAACTAAAAAAACTGAAAACTCTAATTTCGGCTTTGTCTGTTTGTGAAAATCCTGATGTTTCCCGTCTGGCGCCCTTGGAAAAACACCTGACCCCTGGCATGACGCTGAAACATTTCGTCAGCTATGCCATACCTTTTGAGCGCCTTTTACATAAAAACCTGCAGGACGATGAATTCTTGGTGGTTGAAAACGACCGCGAACAAGCTGAAGGCAAATTGCCGTTGGTATTTGTTCTGGACAACATCCGCTCTGCCTTCAACGTGGGATCCATCTTCCGCACCGCCGAGTGCCTGGGGGCTGAAAAGATTTATCTTTGCGGCTACACCCCGCTTCCGACCCAATGGAAAGTCGAAAAGACCGCCATGGGGACTCAAGAATACCTTGCTTGGGAAGAGGCTCCGAAACTTTTAGAGTGCCTGGAAGAGCTGAAGGACGAAGGCTACCGTATTGTCGCCTTAGAGACCGCAGCCAGCGCTTCAGATCTGTTTGAAAAATTTGAATCCGAACCTACCGCCTTTGTTTTGGGGAATGAACGCTTCGGCCTTGATCCGGAAGTTTTAAAGATCATCGACGAAGTCCGCATCATCCCCTTGCGCGGGCGCAAAAACTCCCTGAATGTCGGCGTTACCGCGGCCGTGGCAGGCTTTGAATGGATGAGACAATGGCGACTGAAATAAAGTTTACCGCCATCGGCACTTTCAAAAGTCCTCAGGTGCATCCCTACGAAGCCGGACGCCAGCCGGATGAGTTTCACTCGCAAGGTGTGATTGAACTTGAACCCGGCCACAATTTTGAACAAGCCCTCACAGGCCTTGAAGGTTGTGAGCGCATCTGGGTGGTGTTCTTGTTTCATCATAATGACCACTGGAGCCCGATGGTGCTACCCCCACGCGGTGGCAATACCAAACAAGGCGTGTTTGCGACCAGATCCCCGTACCGCCCCAATCCCGTGGGCATAAGCTGCGTGAAAGTTAAATCCATCGACAAACTTAAAATCCATGTGGAAGGTGCTGACCTTTTGCATGGCAGTCCGATTTTGGACATCAAACCTTATGTGGCCTATGCAGATTCATTCCCCGGTGTGGAACCTGCGTGGCTGAAAAATGCTGAGCGCTTTACCATAGATTATTCAGTCGAAGCCAAACAGGAACTGGAATGGCTGGAGCTTCACCAGGTACATCAACTGCGTGGATTCTTGCAGCATCAGCTGGAATTTGAACCGGATAATTCCCGCAAGAAGCGCGTGAAACCCGAAGGTTCAGGATTTGTCATCGCCTATCGCACCTGGCGTGCACGGTTTGAAATTCAGGGCCACCACGTCAGTGTGATCAGAATTTTCTCCGGGTACACCGAAGAAGACCTGAACACCCCCGAGGACACTTATCAGGACAAGGCCTTGCATCGCAATTTTCAAAAAAACTTTCAAAAGAACTTCTGAAGCAGCTTAGAACAAACTCTTGAGGGCACGCCAGACTGAAACCGGAGGCTTGCCACACAAAATGCGCACTTGATCCAAAACCGTCAGACGGCCTTGGTAAAAGCGCTCAATCAACGCCTCCGAAAGCTGATAAAATCTTTCAAGTATCACGTATCTTTTTTCCGGGACGGCTGCCAGGAACATCATACGATTCAGGATTCGCAGATAATGTGCTTGCTTTTTATAATTCAGCTGAAGCGCTGGCAGAACTTCCCCCCAGGTGTCCAGAGAGCTTTTGGCTAATGCCTGAACGCAGGCCACGGTCTGTGGGAAGGTATAGCCCGTTACCGGTTGATAAACACCCGAAGCAGCACCAAGACTTAGTGGGCCGTCTGAGGGACCACCCCCCACAGGCACATCATAAAGATCCAGAGGCAGACAGCCCACCTCTTGCCTGATCACGGATTCAGTGACCCAGCCTTTACCGACAATATAATCAAGAAGGCCTGACTTGAGTGCTGTCACATCCAAATCCGGAGTATTGGAGTAATAAGTGTCTTCAACCAGAAGTTCGGTTTCACTCCAGGGTAAAATATAGACAAATCGATAACCATCCACCTGCGGGACAAGAACATCTTTCAGAATCACATGGTTCAACCCGTGTGGCTGGGACAGCTTCACATCCAAACCAACAAATTTCTGATACCCACGTTTCACATCAGCAGCAGCCCCCCAGCCACGGGCATCGATCACACACTTGGCGCGAAACATCCTGCCATCAAGCAGGGTCACTGAATCGCGGCGCACTTCCTGCACCGAAGCTTGAAGCAGAATTTGACTGCCGTGCTGACCAAGAAGCTTTTGATGGAAATCCTGGGCTTTGATGGAGCAATAAGAGCTCTGAATCTTTCTTTGATATCTGGGGAAACGAACTTCATAGGCGGGCCACGTTTTTGAGATCAAGGGCTGCAACCAAGTGGCGTCGGCAGGCACGTCTGAGCCATGAAAACTCCAGGTGTGATTCCCACCCAACTGTGTTCCCCGCTCAAGCAGCAGGACTTTCAATTCGGGTTGCTCTGTACGCAAGGCCTGCAACAGCAGTCCCCCGGCCAAGCCACCGCCAACAATAAGGCAATCCCAAATATTATCTTCCGCCTGAACAAACATGTTTTACAAATATCGTGCTTTAAGATAGCAATCAATTATGAACCACTTCGAGAAGTATGAATCGTACATTCCCTTCGATCTATTGGTGCCGCAGAACTTTTTGCTTGCAACATTAGCCCTGACTTCGGTGGTTTTAATTCGCTATCTGGCTTTGACGACCTGCTTCTATGTCGCCTTTTACAGAAAAAGCTGGCCCTGGGCCAAAAGCCGACAAATCTACCCCACTTTGCCTGACAAAAAAATTCAGCTTTTCGAAATCAAATGGTCGGTCATCAGTTCAGGAATATTTGGATTGGGTGGAGTGCTGCTGGGCATTTTGTGGCAAACCGGATGGGCGCGTTTTTACCTGCCCCTGGATGAATACGGATGGGGCTACTTACTGCTGAGCGGTTTTATACTGTCGCTGCTGCATGATTTTTATTTCTATGTGACTCACCGGGCTTTGCATATTCCATGGCTGTACCGCCGCTTCCATGCGGTTCACCATGCTTCACTTCAGCCTTCCCCGTGGGCGTCCTTTTCTTTTCATCCGGTCGAATCCATTATCGAAGCCCTGCCACTGCCTTTGATCTTGTTGTTCCTGCCCCTGCATCCGCTGGTTCTGCTGGTCTATCTGACTTTGATGACCCTGTCGGCAATTGTGAATCATTTGGGCTTTGAGCTTTTACCGCGGGGATCGGCCAGACATCCGCTGGGAAAATGGCTGATCTCAGGAACCCATCATTCAGGTCATCACCGCTATTACAAATACAACTTTGGCTTGTTCTATACGATCTGGGACCATCTGCTGGGGACCCAGCATCCCGCCTATGAGGCGCAGTTTATGAAAAACACCGGCGAAACGGATCAAAGCACGTGAGATCGCCGCTTATCTCTATCGCCAATCTTAAAAAAAGCTACGGCGCCAAGGTCGCCTTGCACAATGTGGGCTTTTCGGTGGAGCCTTCGCAAATTGTGGCTCTGTTAGGACCCAATGGCGCGGGCAAAAGCACAACCCTGAAGATATTGCTGGGCTTACGAAGCGCCGACGAAGGGGTCATCCAAAAACCCGACAAGTCCCTGATTGGATATGCCGGACAGGAAATTTCGTTTCCGGCTCATTTGAAAACCATCGAAGTTCTTCGTCTGGTTAAGGCACACTATGACCGCGGGCCCTCCATCGACCAGATGGCAAAGCATTTTCATTTGTATCCATTTTTACACCGCCAGATGGGGGGACTTAGCGGCGGCGAAAAGCGCCGGGTCTCGCTGGCTTGCGCGCTTATTGGAGCCCCGCAGGTTCTGGTGCTGGACGAACCCACCACGGGTCTTGATGTTGAGTCACGCATTCATCTGTGGCAGGAAATTCGCAATTTTGCCCAGGATGGCGGCGCGGTCCTGCTGTCCACTCATGATCTGAATGAAGTTTCCCAGGTGGCCCACCGAGTGGTCATCATTGATCATGGAACTGTCCTGTTTGATGGCCCCACCGCTGACATCACCCGCAGTTTAAAATTCAAAACACTGAAGTTCCGCGCACCTGAAGCCCCGGTTTCCGGCCTTATTGACGACTGCTTCAGCGAGGGACATAGCCACCGGGTGCTGACCCAGCACACTGAGGCACTGCTGAAAGAACTGATCAACAATGAATACTTCCTGGAGGATCTGGAGGTTTCTTCGGCCACTCTCGAAGAGGCTTTTATTCATTTAAGAAAGAAGCATCATGAAAAAGCACCTTAAGCTGACACTGCTGCACACTTACTATCAGTTCCTGGAGCTTATCCGCCAACCCATGTACCTGCTTTCAACCCTGGTTTTCCCCGCAATGTTTTTCTGGTTCTTCGGTGTGCCGAATGCACAAACGGAAGCCGCCGCCGCCATGCTGACTGGATCCTTTGCCTGCTTTGGAGTCCTGGGGGTGGTGCTGTTTCAATTTGCCATCGGCATTGCCCAGGAAAAAGGAACCGCCTGGTCTCATTATCTGCACATTCTGCCTTTGCCAAAAATCCTGACGTTTTTACCTAAGGTGCTAAATGCCCTTTTTGTTTCTTTGCTGTCGATTGCTGCGGTGGTGATTGTGGCGATGATGACGACACCATTAAACTGGCAAGAGCTTCCGTGGATGAACTTCCTTACCAGTCTGATGCTGGGCTCGGTTCCGTTTGCTCTTTTGGGCGCCTGCCTGGGTTATTCGGCCAGCGCCAAATCCATTGTTCCCCTGGCAAATCTGGTTTATCTGCCGCTGTCTTTTGCGGGCGGACTGTGGATGCCACCCCAGGCTCTTCCCAAGGTTGTTCAGAAGATATCGGAATACCTGCCCACACGATTTCTGGGCGAAGTGGTCTGGGCTTCTTTACTGGATCAGACCACGAACTCGAAGCACGTCTGGGGACTGGTGCTATACGCCGCCCTGTTCCTGGCGGCGTCGCTGTTTCTATTTAGAAAAACCCAAGAGCAAGAGTTTCGTTAACACCCTGATAGCCTTCGCTGTACCACTGCCACCACGCCAGAATCATGATCAGATGGCCGACGAAAATAAAAAAATGACTCCACATTTCGACTCGGTCCGAGTGCTGAGCCAAATAGCGGTACCAGTGCAAACCTTCATCAATCAAAGAGTAAACAATACTTAACGAAACCAAAACCAAAGCCGGAATTCTTAAGAACACCGGAAAGTGATAAGCCATACACAGAACCAAAACACTGGTGATACCGGCAAAAATCGTGATGTGATGAACCAGAGCTTCGGCCTTTTGCAAAAACTCTTTATAGATCGTGCGATGTCCAATGGTATCAAATGCAATTGCCGTGGAGAAAATAAAGATCCCCAGTGGAATATTGTAAACATATGCAGGGAAATTAACGCCGTTGACGTGCCCCACGCCGATAAACAGAGTCACCACGGCGAAAAGCCCATACATCATTCCGACCCAAAGCACATACACGATCCAGTCCTTCAGACTGAATTCGCGAACCCGGCTGGCATATATCCATGTCTCTTTAACAAAACTGGTACTCACTTCAAACTCCAAATCCTGGCTGGCGGACGCACAGCCTCTGTCGACTTCAAAGACCACCACACCTGTGGCACAAAGTACTTTGCCGTGGACCCGATCAACACTATCTTTTTCCAAAAGCTCACATGAATCCGCCGGGTCAAACCACGGTCAGAATCCCGGCGTATCAGCTCACCAATGTATGAATACACTTTAGCCGCAATCAAAACCGCCCAGCAAGAACGGAGTGACAAAAACCGCAACCCGGCGAAGCCTTCCGCATAAAGTTCATCTGCTCTTTGCAGCAGACGCTCCTGAATCGTTACCAAAGACCCGCGATGTTCAGGCTGAAACAACGTGGTCTCGGTCATCCCGGCTTGTTTCAACCATTCTTGCGGTAAATAACAACGCCCCAGATTTGCATCCTCACGTATGTCCCGGCAGATGTTTGTCAGCTGCATGGCATTCCCCATCGCGATGGCATGCCTTAAAGCCTGATCAGAACGAACACCCATAATATGACACATCATCAATCCCACAACACCAGCCACGCAATAGCAGTATTCTTCCAGATCCTGCAAAGTCTGGTAGCGCCGATTCTGCACATCCATTTCCATCCCACGAAGCAGATCCAGGGGATACTGTGCGGGAATATGATGCGCGGAAAGAACATCCCTAAGGCCCCGGAACGGAAACGGCATCGCTGCTGGGTCCTGCGGCAAAGACCGGGTCAACTGAATCAGCTCATGCAGTCTTCGAGGAGCTGTCGACACCGAGGCCCCGTCGATTTGATCATCACAATACCGGCACCAGGAATAAAGCTTCCAGGCCGACAGCTTCTGTTGCTTTGAAAAGAACAAAGAAGCCAGGGCAAAACTTTTTGAGCCTTTTTGGATGCTCTGTTTATGCAGCTCCAGATCCTGGTTCGGCGTCATCAAACAAGGTCCTCAACAACCAAACCGGCTGTGGCTTTACCAGAGTTCACAACCCCTGGGACCCCGGCACCGGGGTGTGTCCCCGCCCCCACAAAGTACAGTCCTTGAATCTGCGAATCCTTGTTGTGCTGGCGGAAGTAGGCACTTTGAGTCAGTTTTGGTTCCAGTGAAAACGCCGAGCCATGGAACGAATTCAGCTCTGTGGAGAAATCCTCAGGGGTGAATATTCTTTGGGTCACGATATTTTCCCGCAGCCCCGGCATGTATTTTTCTTCCATGTATTTCAGGATCTTTTCCGCATAGACCGGACCTTCTTTTTTCCAGTCGATATTCATCTTGCCCAGATGCGCGACCGGAGCCAGAACATAGAAGCACTCATGCCCTTCCGGCGCCAGATTCGGATCGGTCAAACTGGGCACATGCAAGTACAGCGAAAAATCATCCGGCAAAGTCCCGTTGCTGAAAATATCCTCCAGCAGCCCTTTGTAGCGGGGGCCGAACAGAACATTGTGATGGGCCAGATGCGGATACTTTTTCTTCGTGCCAAAATAGATCAGGAACAAACTCATGCTGAAATCTTTGTTCTGCATCTCTTTGGATTTTTTCGCCGCCAGGGGTTCTTGACCCAGCAGATCGCGGTAGGTGTGCACGATATCGCCATTGCTGACCACGGCATCACATTCCCAGACATCCCCTTGAACAGTTCTGATGCCTGTGACTTTACCGTCAGAGGTCAGAATCCGCGAGATTTCACTTTGGCAGCGGATCTCACCACCCATTTCAGTAAAGTAGCGCACCAGCGCCTGCACCAATGCTCCGGTCCCGCCGCGTGGGAAGAACACGCCCCAGTTTCTTTCCAGGAAATGAATCAGGGTATAAATAGCCGACGTGCTGTAAGGGTTCCCCCCGACCAGCAGGGAATGAAAAGAAAACGCCTGGCGCAGATGATCGTCTTTGACGTACTTTGAAACCACTGAATAAACACTGCGATAGGCTCCCAGACGAAGAAGCTGCGGGGAAACCTTCACCATGCTCCAAAGATGCAGGAAGGGTGTTGCCACCAGTTTGGTGTAGCCCTCGTTAAAGACCTCTTCAGAATATTTTAAGAACTTCTCATACCCCTTGGCATCGTCCGGGGATTTTTTCTGAATCTGTGCATAAAGTTCGGCGGTATTATTGCTGTAATCAAACTTGTAACCATCATCCCACAGCAGGCGATAAAATGGCGAAACAGGAATCATCTCAACATAGTCGGACATCTTTTTGTTTTTCAGGGCAAAAAGTTCTTCCAGACATTCCGGAGCGGTGATCACCGTCGGTCCGGCATCAAAGGTGAATCCCTTGTCCCGGTACACATAGGCCCGGCCACCAGGCATATCCCGCTTTTCAAAAATACGAACTTCAAAGCCCGCGGCCTGAAGACGAATGGCGGCACTCAATCCACCGAATCCACTTCCAATTACTGCAACTTTTTTATTCATAGGCATGGACAATTCTCTCTGTCAGGTTTTTTAGTAGGTTTAGTGTCTGGGCATTCTCAAGACCGGCAAAAGACGCTTTCAGTCTTTCTTCCATTTCACGATGAAGCCTGAGGGCTTCTGCGTGGGCGCGTTTTTTCAGATCCGCACTTTGCACGAAACTTTCCAACGCATGAGTCTCGGGCAAGAATTCCAGGCAGTCTTTGAAGGCCCGGATTTCAGCGCTGTCCCCGCACGAGGCCAGAAACATCCAAATCCAGGATGGACGGCCCAGCTTCAGATCTTCCAGCGCCTTGCCGTCAGTACAGTTAAATTTCAAATTTCCAAGATCATCAAAGCGCTGCAGAGACGATCCCAGCTGCATTCCCAGATCCCGCAAAAGCTGAAGGTCCGCCTGCGCATCTCCGATCAGGGCGCCCACCTGCAGGGCCAGCGCCACCAAAGCGCCGCTTTTCAATGAATGACTTTTATGAACTACTTCCTGAATCTGCTCAGCTGACAGAGTTTTCATGTTCGCCCCCAGATCCAGCGCCTGGCCCAGGTGGGCTTGGTGCATGGCCTCGTGGGCACAGCTGATGATTTTCAATTTAACAGAATCATCCACAGCAAGAGCGTGCAATCCCTTTAGGGCCTCGAAATACATCCAGTTACCCAGATTCAGGGCCGGCCCCACTCCGTACAAACGATGGGCGGTAGGCCCGCCTCGGCGCTCCTGACTGTCATCCTGAATGTCATCAACGATCAATGAACCGGCATGGATCCATTCAAGGACCCTGGACAGCTCGGCGATGACGGACTTTTGTTTTTCAGTAAGCGGAGCTCCCTTTGAATAAAGCCTGCAGCCCAGTGAAACCAACTCGGCCCGAAACTCTTTTTTGGGACGAGACATGAATTCCCGGGCAGGTTCGTGCAAAAACGTGCTCCAACACTGCTCAACACTCGATGCAGAGCTCACTTGAAGAGCTGGAGAAAGAATCAAATTCACTAGACTAACTCCTCAAATTTTTACCCCGGGGCCAAAGTGAGTAACTAAAGTAACTCCGTGATGATGTCATTAAAATATAAAGCACACTTTATTGGGGCATCTCTATTATGCAAACCATGTTAAATGACATTTCTACACTTTCAGCAGACCTTTTAACTGTGTTTGCCACTGTTTAAAAAGTCGCTGGCTGATCTTGTCAGAACGAACTGACAGGTAAATTTTGGATTCAACCAAATCCAGCCCGCGCACCTTCAGACTTCGAATCAAACCGGCTTCCTCATACTTTCGGGCGATGATATTGGGTATCAGCGCCACGTTGTTAGAGTGCTGAACAATCTCAATGGCGGTCAGGGCCGTTTGCATTTCATGCCCCATGATCCGCTCATTGCGGGGAATGGGGAAGTTGTCGGCTGCCTGAGCAATCGCCCGTCCATTCCAGTAAGCAGACCGGGCGAAGGGAAACTTCAAAAGCTCCTCTTTCGAAACCGTGCCCTTCAACTGATGGTTTTTACCGACATACAGATTCCAACTCATCGCGCCCACTTCCGCCGCGCTCCAGGTCTGAGGCCATTTGATTTCTTCCAAATGAAGGGCCACATCCAATACCCCTTCCGTGGCGGTTTGGCGCAATTCTTCCGGCGATAAATCCATAAACCGCAGCAGGGCTTTCACTCCGGCGGACTCCAGACTTGTAATCATGACTCCGGAAAAAAACACATTCATAAAGCCGCGACCACCCACCGTGTAAGTGGTCGACGGCGCCAGAAACTGGGACTTTCGGGGGATAAAGTCCTCGGATTTTTTCAAAAGTTCTTTGGCCTGAAGGCTTACATAAGAGCCTTCAGCCGTCATGATATAGCCGTGGGAAGACGTCTTGATTATCTCAAACTGCAACTGATGCCCGACGGACTTTAGAACCTTGGTCAAACGCGGCGGTTCAACCCCCAGCGAACGGGACAGGGACCTTAAGGACTTATGGTCCGGCAGTTCCGCCAAAAGCATCAGATCAAAGAATGAAATTTTCGAAAGACGTTTATCCATCACCCTACTTCACAAATTCACAAAGAGGCGTGCGCTGACTTAAGCCGCCGTCCTGAACCGATGTCAGAATGGAGCACGTGTCGTAGCCCAGAGTTTTTAATTTTTGTTCGGCCGCCAGGAACACCTCCCGGCTTAGAGCTGGCTGACGTGAAAGAATCCACGCATACTGAAGCGTCGGATCACCAACCACCGCATAAGAATAATCAGGAGCCAGATCAAGGATCCAATAGTCTCCACCGAAGCCAAAGACCCAGTCGATGATTTTAACAAACGTCACCTTCAGCTTGGCGTTGCTGTCGCTATCAACAACTTTCGCCCGGCCTTCGGCGACGGAGCGATCACCGCTCTTGGTGTCACAGGAATTCAAAACCTGGATCATGCCCTCTTCCGCCACCGAATACTCGGCGGTCGTGTTTCCAACACACTGTTTTTGAAACACCATCGGAATGCTGGCAACCTCGTGCCACTTACCCAGATACTTGTTCAGATCCACAAAGGGAACTGTTGCCGGTGCCGCCCAGCCCGTTGAAACAAAGCCCAGAACAAAAACAGAAAGAATCAGATTTTTCATAAAAGCTCCTTTTCTATTGAAGCTGTTATAGACAGAATCCCCGGGCCTGCCTATTGTAAATAGGAACACGCCTATTTCCATATTGGAAACACCAGTGCGCCCCGTCTGGCAAGACGTTCAGCGGCATTTAAAGATTAAGAGGCTTTTTCGGTCGAAAGACCTTCACCAAGGCGTTCGGAATTGCCCAGATGATTGCGGACATAGCGATAAAGTGGATAGAACCCCGCGCCACGTACAAGGGATCCCAAGATAAAAACAGCATAATAGCTGGATACTTTTTCACCGAAGACCCACAGCACTTTGCCGCCGATATAAGTTCCCAGAATGATCGCCAGGGAATTCAAAAGATTGTACACGGTCAGCATCGGCACTTTTTCGTCGTGTTTGATGTCTTTAAAGAAAATCAAAGACAAGCCGACTTCCACAAAAGCCCACGCCATGCCACTGATGAACTGCAGGAAGAAAATGAAATACATGTCACTGCTGACCGCCCACATCGCCGGCAGCGGCACAATGGCGCCCGCACCGAACACCAGCAGGTTGAAACCGGAAGCATTCTGGCGGAACCGGTCAATCAAGGTCAGAGTCAGAATTTTTCCGATGAACAAAACCCCGATCGCCGTCATATAGGCGCCATAGTCCATCTTCACCTGCGCCAGCATGTACGGAGTGACAAACGGCGACGAAACAAAAACCGCCGCCTGAAACGGCGCCAGGTAAAAGAAAAACTGGCGTTTGGATTTGTTCGCCCAAAAGACTTTCCAGGAGGCACGGAAACCAAGCTTTGGTTCCTTGTTCCAGGCAGGGTCAAAATACTGCGATGAAAGAATGAACGATGAAATCAGACGGCAGGCAAAAGCAAACACAAAGAGCATCGTGAAGACCGACGAGAAAGGTCCGATCTCAACATTGTTGTGCAGGGCCACACCGCCCCCGATCAGTCCGAGTAAAATACCGATCTGCGAAACCCGGGCGCGTTTGGCAAAATAGCGACTGCCCTCTTCAACCTGCACCAGACGGCCCATCCAGTAATTCCACGCGGGTCCCGCGGCAAAGCCCGAACCCCAGTACAGGGACAAAATCAAAAACAACATCCAGAAGTTCGGCGCTTTCGTGGCCGAAAAATAAATCAAAGGAATAAAGGTCAGAGCCTGCAGCGTGGCGGACGCCACCACCCAGTTTTTATGAGATCGAATGCGCTGCAATCCGCGCGGGGTGATCAGCTGCAGGAACGCTCCGCTGACAATGGGAAGCGTTGAAAGAATGCCGGCGAAGATTTCGCCCATGCCGATGGATAAAGAATAAGCCGGCAAATAAGTTTCGCCGGCTCCAATCATCAGTGAACAAAGAAAAGCGTCGAAAAGACTAAGCCTCAGACTTCTTTCGCGCATAGATTTCTTTATTTACCCTTTCTCATTTTCTTGTGCGCATCTTTCATGTTTTCCATCTGCGCTTTGCAGTCTGCAGACAGTTCATCTTTGTGTTCCATCATGCATTTCATTTTTCTGCCCTTGCCCATGGAAACATTCGCACAGAATTTCTCGTGATCTTCGTGACACGCATCTTTCATTTCGGCCGCGTGGTCCTTCATCTTTTCAAACTTTGCTTTGCAGTCGGCAGAAAGTTTGTCTTTATTGTCCATCATGCACTTCAGGACACGGCCTTCACCGCGTTCAACAGTACCACAAAGTGTTTCACGATCCTTGGCACAGACATCGTTTGGCCCTTTGGCCACTGCGACATTTGCAAAGCAGGCGACCAGAACAGCTGCTAATAGTTTTCCCATAAAGTACCCCCTATAGATACTCATGTTAGAGCAGCAGCCGGAAGCACACAAAGAGCTTGAGGTCTTGTTGGTCCTTTCTGTGAAGCTGGACCTAAGGGAAGTCAGACAAGTTTGATAGCTCCCAGAGCCAGCGTTGCAAAGAACGATGCAACGATAAGACACCACAGGTAGCTAAAAAGGATAAAAACACCGTCTTTTTCCATATGGCCGATAGCGCACAGAATGATCCCGACGGCCGGAACGGTGTTGGAAAAGGGAATGGGTAACGGCAAAGACAAAAGCACTGCATTGCCGACGAAGACAATCAGATTCAGGATGCGGAAAAACCACATATCGTGGAAGAAAGTCAGACGCTCTTTGACGATCTGGGAAACGTAGGTCCAGATCTTTTCTGCCACCTCAGAGACCTTGATCACCACTTCAGAGGACAGCTTCACATTTTCAAAACGTTTGGGAAGCCAGGGAGGTTTTTGCAGATAAAGGAAGAAAGCCACCACCGAAATCATCATCCCCAGGGGCGTTGAAAGACCAGGAATGGGAATAGGCTGCAGAAACGGCAGACAGAAGAACAACACCAGCATGGCGTGGCCTTCTTCTCCGAGCAATTCGAAGACTCTTCGCAAAGTGAGGTGTCCTTTGGAAGCTTCTTCCTGCAAAAGATCCATGGCGGTAATAAATCGACTTTTCAAACTTGCCTTCCCTCACCTATCCTTTTATCACTAGGTTTTCATTTTTCGAACAAAGGACCCATGATGGATTGGAAGATTTTTGCCAGCACCTTTATCACTATATTTTTGGCTGAAATGGGAGACAAGACCCAATTTGCCGCGTTGGCTGCATCTTCACAAACAAAGTCGACCATGACCGTGATGCTGGCCGTTGTGTTGGCCTTGGGTCTTGCCGGAGCACTGGGAGTGATCTTTGGAAAGTTCCTGGGGACCATGTTGAGCCCCCAAATCATGAAATACGTTTCTGGCAGTTTGTTTATTCTGGTCGGAATCTGGGTTCTGGCAGCCAAGTCCTAAAAAAGCGTATAACCGCAGTACTCGGCACGATCCGTGTCGAGTCCCGTCATTGAATTCATAATTCGAAAGCGCGCTGTTTTTCCAACCAGCTCCGGCGAATTCACCGCCTGAGTGAACTGCAGCTGCAGGTAGCGGCGTCCGTTATCCTGAATCACGAATCCTTCCCCCACTCCGTTCAGCTTCACCAGTCCACTGTGACTGTCGACACTGAAACGCGACTGCAGCCTTGTATCAAAAGCCACATCATCCAAAGTGAATTCACGATAGCGCATATCAAAGGTGTGATTGGAGTGCAGATATAACTCCTGCTGCGAATGCAGTACGGCTGCGGGATCCGTCCACATTTGCGTTCCCGCGGCCACCAGCAGACTGAAAGACAGATCCCCTTGAGCGCAGTCACCCTTGGTCTGATAAAACATGTCAGAAGGAATGTCGTGAAGAACTTCGGACGGACCAATCATCGATTCAATGCCGCCGCAGGAAGAAAGCAGTAAAGCCAAGAGTGTTCCATAAAGTGCAAGTTGTGGTTTACGCATACTTGTTTATACGATCTGCCAAGCAGGCTTGTCACAAGTTTGGTGTCAGAATGGCCCGAGGTCCTGTGGACAAAAAAAGAAAACCCCACAAGTGTTAGCTTGTGGGGTTTGAATTGCAACCAAGAAGAAAGTCCAGCTACGCCTCCTCGGCAGAGCCGGAGTCCAGCTACGCCTCCTCGGCAGAGCCGAAGTCCAGCCTTCGCGACCGCTTACACTCCGGCAGTGCCGGAGTAGCGGCGCTACGGCCTCCTGCGCTGCCGCGCCTTAGCCGCCGATAGTAGCGATCAATTGAGCGATCAACAAAGATACGACGGACATAACTTTGATAAGGATCGCAACGCCAGGACCGGAAGTGTCTTTGAACGGGTCACCGACAGTGTCACCAACAACCGCTGCTTTGTGAGCATCGGAACCTTTTGGATGACCTGGAAGGCCGCCTTTTTCGATGTATTTCTTAGCGTTATCCCATGCACCACCCGCGTTCGCCATGAACAGGGACATAGTTGCACCGACAGCCAAACCACCAGCAAGAAGACCTGCCAAAGCCTGAGGCCCCAACAAGAAACCAACTGCCACTGGAGCAAGGATCGCGATCATACCTGGCAGGATCATTTCGAACAATGCAGCCTGAGTTGCAATGTCCACGATCTTAGCAGGTTGTGGTTCCGCTTTACCTTCACGAAGACCTGGGATTTCTTTGAATTGACGAGCGATCTCTTGAACGATTTTCTGAGCCGCTTTACCAACCGCAGTCATTGTTGTAGCACCCACCAGGAATGGAAGGATAGAGCCCAACAAGATACCGATCAGAACGCCGGAAGAAGTCAGATCCAAAGACATTTTAGCAAGACCCGCGCCCTCACGAACGTGGTTTACTTCCATGTTGAATGCAGAGAACAATGCCACAACTGTCAGGATCGCAGAACCAATCGCGAAACCTTTACCGATAGCTGCCGTTGTATTACCAACCGCATCCAATTCGTCAGTGATCGCACGAACTTCTTTGCCCAGACCGGACATTTCAGAGATACCACCCGCGTTGTCAGCGATTGGACCGTAAGCATCCACAGTCATTACAACTGCAGTACCAGCCAACATACCCACTGCCGCCATTGCGATACCGTACAGACCCAAAGCCTGATCAGCCACGTAAGCTGCGATAACAACGATCAACATTGGGATTGCTGTGGATTCCATACCCACTGCCAAACCACGGATCACACCAGTGCCCGCACCAGTCAAAGCTGCTTCAGCAACCAGACGGATAGGACGAGCCGCTGTGTAGTACTCAGTGATCAAACCGATCAAAGCACCACCGAACGCACCTGCAGCCAATGCCACAGTCACACTCTGATTGATGCCGAACATCGGAAGGATGATGTAAGCAGCGATAGTCAAAAGAATTGGAGGGAAGATCAAAGCATTACGCAATACAGTTGCAGGCTTGCCGTTTTTGAACGCGCGAGCAGCAAAGATAACGATGATAGAGATCACCAGACCCAAAGTGGACAACAGGATCGGCAAAGCAACACCGGCAATACGCACAGTTTCTGCATCCGCACCAGTCATCAAAGCAGACAGACCTTCTGCAGGGATTGTCAAAGCAATCGCCATAGCAGAAACGATCGCAGCAACCATGGACTCATAGATGTCTGCGCCCATACCAGCAACGTCACCGACGTTGTCACCAACGTTATCGGCAATAACACCAGGATTACGAGGATCGTCTTCAGGGATGTTTTCTACAACTTTACCAGCGATGTCGGCACCCACGTCCGCCGCTTTAGTGTAGATACCACCACCGATACGCGCAAATAGAGCGATAGAGGAAGCACCCACTGCGAAGGAGTGAAGGATTGTGCCAAGGTGAGCATCACCCTGGAAAGCAACATACAAACCACCAAGACCGATCAAACCAAGACCTGCAACGGAAAGACCCATTACAGCGCCGCCGTCCAAAGCAACCAGCAATGCTGCCGCTTTAGAACCGCCAGCTGCGGCTTGAGAGGTACGAACGTTGGCATAAGTTGCCGCCTTCATACCGAAGAAGCCCGCAAGCAAAGACAGGAACGCACCCAGGATGAAGGATCCTGCTGCGATACCGCCCAAGGCGAACCAAAGAGCCAAGCCTACGACGATTGCGTAGACGAAAAGTACCTTGTACTCACGCACAAGGAACGCCATAGAACCTTCGCGCACGTAGGACGCGATACGATTCATTGTCTCATTGCCCGCTGGTTGTGCCTTCACGCGAAGGTACAGAGCCAAAGCAACGATCAAACCAACGACCCCTGCAATTGCAGGAGAGATCAGCAAAGATTCACTAAACATGTTGCACTCCGTTTATGATTTCTCGTTTTAATTACGAAGGCTTAGAGTTACCGCGTCTCATTACATCGAGTCAATCTGGGAGGGGGCCGTAGCAGTTGAATTTGCGCCGCATTATGCTCAACGATTGGGCATAATTCACTTCTGCCGCCCTTTTAACGATGCATTGCTTTCCTAAAAAGCTCAGCGTACCTTCAGGGAACATGAATGACTTGAGTGACGAGGATCTATTAATAAAACTTTCTGAGGGCGAACGAAAAGCTCTGGATATCCTCTATCTAAGACATTCGGGCCGAGTTCTGAGCTATGCCCTGAAAAGACGCCTGTCGCAGGAGCGCGCCGAGGACCTGCTGCAAATCGTGTTTTTACAGATTTACCGCAAAAAACACCTGTACGACCCCAAGCACTCGGCCCAGGCCTGGATTTATGTCATCACCCGAAGTGAGCTAAAAGACTATAGAAATCGCGAAATCAAAGATTTCCTCGAGTGGGACGATTCCCTGTCACAAACATCAGAGTCCTCTCCTATACTAGAACAGAAGGACGAGGCCGAAGCCCTGTTGCAGGACCTGAAGCCCCGGGAGCAGGAAATCCTGCGCCTTCGCTATCTGGACGAGATGGAATACAACGAAATCGCGGCCCTTTTGCAGGAGTCCGAAAGCAACATCCGCCAGATTGTTTCGCGCAGTCTGAAATTCTTAAGAGGCCAAAAACCGAAAGGAGCGTCGAAATGACCGATATCAAAAAAGACTTTGAATCATTTGCTGAAGACAGCTCCCCGGCTGGCTCCTCTTTTGTCTTGAATAAAATCAACAGCACTCTGCAAGCCGAACTGCCATCACCATGGAAAGTGGCCGGCAAACTGGGGATTGCCCACACTGTGGCAACATCCCTGACTCTAGCCTCCTGTTCGCAGTTTGGTGTGACCCTGTTTAACACCGGTCATGATCTGATGCATTCGTTTATGAATATCAGCGAGACTTTCTGTCACAGCTTGTGTGGTGCATACTATCTGGCGGCCACTTTCCTGCTGGCGCGAATGATATTGAATCGCGAAGAGTGGCTGGTGCTTTTGAAAAACCGCACGCTGAGTATTGCCAGTCTGGCTTTGGTATCTTTGGGAGTGTTCTCGTCCCTTAGTCACGAAGTCACTTGGGAAAGTGCGCTGTTATGGTTCTTTGGCGCCGCCTTGGGGGCCGAACTAATGACCGTGCGCAAGCAGGCACTCAAAAGACTCCTTCACGATATTTAATTCAATTAACGAGTCAGGAGCTTATTTTTGCTCCCCCACCTGGGGGAAAAGTGCGTCTCATACCTGAACGTCATTCTTAAAAATCTGAAATCACTGTAATTTTCTGTCAAGAAGCCGATAAGAGAGGCATGAGCAAACGAACGTTAATGGTGCTCTGTTTGACCCTGTTCATCTGTACTTTCTGGCTCCAGTTAGGTTATGCAGCACCTTCCAATCTGACTTATCAAGGGCGAATTATTAAAGCCGATGGCACTCCTTTGGAGTACGGCAACACCAGTTTCCTTTTTGAAATCACCAGCCCCAACGGCAATTGTGTGATCTATCGTGAACAGCGCGATGGCGTCAGCATGGTGAATTCCAAAGGGGTCTTTGATGTGCCGATCGGATCGGGCACGAAACTCTTCCCGGCAGATCCTTTGTTTACACTTTTGGATTCCTTCAACAACTCTCTGGTGCACAACTGTTTTGGCGGCGCGACTTACACCGCCGGCACGGGCGATGTGCGTTTGTTGAAAGTGCAATTCCATGATGGCTCGGGCTGGAAAGTGATCTCTCCGGCCAATGAAATCCGCTCTGTTCCCTATTCTGCATACGCTCTGTCCGCTGAAAAGCTGGGAAGCAAAGTTGAAAGTGACTTCGTTCTGAAAGCTTCCGTACCGACTTGTTCTGCCAACGAGTTCCTTTCCTGGAATGGCACGGCGATGGTGTGTGCTCCGGTCAGTGGCGCTGCTGGTGGCACGGTCACGGACGTGACTTCAAGCAATTCCTATATCACGGTTGCAAACTCCACTTCGACCCCGGCATTGACGCTGAACGTGGGTTCCACCGCAGGCACAGTGGCGGCCGGCAATGACCCGCGCCTGTCTGATTCCCGCACGCCCACGGGCACTGCGGGCGGAGACCTTGGTGGTTCCTACCCAAGTCCTTCCGTAGTAAAAATCCAGGGCGTGGCTGTTTCAAACACAGCTCCCACCAGCGGCAAGTTCTTTAAACACGACGGTGCTCAGTGGGTGCCTTCGACTATTGAAATCACCGACGTGAATAATCTGTCGACGAATCTAGCGGGCTATCACACGACGGCGGCATTTAATGCGGCGGTGGGAAGTGCTAACTGCGCGGCTTATGAAACTCCGTATTGGAGTTCCGTGTCTGGATCGTTCCAGTGTCAGGCCATCAACGTTTCCGTCGCAGGCGATGTCAGCGGCAGTATTGGTGCCGTGACTGTCAATAAAATCAAAGGCGTGAATGTGGACACCACCGGACTGACCTCCGGGCAGGTTCTGAAATATGACGGCACGAAGTGGGCTCCGGCCAACGATAGCAACGCGGGCGGCACAGTCACGAATATCGCCACGGGCACAGGTCTTTCTGGAGGGCCGATTACTTCCACCGGGACTATTTCCCTGGCGAACACATCGGTTACAGCGGGCTCATACGGTTCCGGCACTCAGGTGCCAAGCTTCACCGTGGATGCGCAAGGTCGTTTGACAGCGGCTGGCAATGTTTCCATCCCCACAGCCAGCGGTTCCACAACAGGTCTTTTAACTTCAGCGGACTGGACCAGCTTTAACAACAAACTAGGCACGGCTTCGACGTTTGCGGGCGATGTCAGCGGCACGTCGGCTGCGATGAGTGTTGATAAAATCAAAGGCACGGCCGTCAGTGCCACGGCGCCGACTTCCGCGCAGATTCTGATTTACAATGGCACTCAGTACAGCCCCTCTTCAGTCAGCGGCGATGCCACGATGTCGACAACCGGCGCGGTGACTTTGAAAAACACCGGCACGGCGGGAACATACACAAAAGTCACTACCGATGCCCAGGGCCGCGTGACATCAGGGACAACATTGTCTGCGTCCGATGTTCCAGCATTGGATTGGAACAAAATCACCACCGGCAAACCAACGACTTTGTCGGGTTATGGTATCACCGATTCAATTCAAAATGCCGGCGGCACACCGAGTGTGCAATCCGGGACCGTCGCCAGCCGTCCAGCGGCAGCCACGGCGGGCAGACTTTATATTGGCACGGATGACAACTCCCTTTATCGCGACACCGGAAGTGCGTGGGTCAAAGTCGGCGATGGCGCAGGATCCAATGGTGTGACAAGCGTCACGGCCAGTGCCCCTTTGGCTTCCAGTGGTGGCGCGACTCCGAATATCACGATCACTCAGGCTAACACCACTACCAATGGGTATTTAAGTTCGACAGACTGGAACACGTTTAACAACAAACTGGGCGCGGCTTCGACGTTCTCTGGTGATGTGAGCGGCACTTCCAGTACGACCAGTGTTGATAAAATCAAGGGGAAATCCGTCACCCCGGCGGCCTATGCAACAGGCCAAACTTTGCGCTATAACGGTACGGACTGGGTGAATACACTGCTAGGCTTTGCAGATATCAGTGGCTCAATTGCCACGTCTCAACTGCCGGTGGTTCCCGTCTCAAAAGGTGGTACGGGCGTGAGTTCACTGACCGCCAATCGTCTTTTGGCAAGTGATGGCACTGGCGCCACCGTGACCGCGTTCACGTGCGCTGTGGGCCAGCTGATGACCTTTGACGCTGGCGGGGTTATGGGCTGTACAAGCTACGCTTCGTCGGGTCTTTTTGCCAATGGCGGGAATAGTTTTGGTGCCGCTGCGACTTTGGGTACTAACGATGCTCAGGCCTTGAATCTTGAAACCAACAATGCCACACGCATGACAATCCTAAGTTCGGGTGATGTGGGAATCGGAACCGCCTCCCCGACAACACAACTTGAAGTTGTGGGCTCGGCAACAACCAGCAAAGGTATTCAGGTCAATAACACAAATAGCTCGGGCGGCGCGTACTTTAGCGCCAAAGCCGGAACAAATAGCCTCAGTCTCGGCACCTGGGGTCAGGGCAGCGGCACCACCTTGACATACCTCGAATCAAACTCCAGTTGGAATTTCAAAATCAGTACGATGACGAACACAGCCATTACCTTTGCAACCAACACCAGTGGTGGAGCGAACGAAAGAATGCGCATTGATAATGCGGGCAACGTTGGTATCGGCACAGCCTCCCCGAGCTCACTGTTGCATGTGACCACGTCCGCCGCATCACCCCCGGCTGTATTGGTTCGAAACTCTTTGTCTCCGGCTCCGACGGCGACAGTCACCCAGAATTTGCACTCGGTTTGGAACACGATCCTGATTGGTTCGGCGCAGTCATTCACCGGTTCTCTTTACGGTGCAGTGAACCGCATTGAAGACAGTGCCGGACAAACTGGAAACATCACCGCAGCGATCGGTTCCGTCAACGACGTTCACCACAAATCAGTTTCCACGATGTCTAATGCAACGGGCCTACAGGCGAACGTGCAAAACACTTCCACTGGTACAGTGACTCTGGCCAAAGCAGCCTATCTGACTGTCGCCAACACCGGGGGCGGAACCATCGATACAGGTTACGGTCTGCATATCGGCTCTATAGCCGGAACGACCAAGTACGGCATCTATCAGGAAGACACGGCTTCAACCAACGTCTTCACCGGCAACACGGGTATCGGAACCAACTCACCGAACACCAAGCTGCACGTCGAGGGGAACACCTTCGTCAAAGACAGACTGTACGTTTATAACAACTCGGGCTGGGGCGCTACGACTCCGGGTATTGCTCTGGCCATCGGGGATCAGGACACGGGGCTTGAATGGGTGACTGACGGGGTTTTGCAGATTTATTCAAACAACGCCGCCCGCATGCATTTTGCGATCAATGGTAATGTCGGAATTGGAACAACGACTCCGGGATACAGACTCGATGTCAATGGAACCCTGCGCGGGTTTGGGATCACCGATTCTTCAGATATCCGTCTGAAACGTGACATTGCCTCGCTGTCTTCTTCAGAGGCCTTGCAGCGCATCCTGAAGATTCAAGGTGTCAGCTACAACTGGAAAAATCCAGAACATGGCAAGCGCCCGCAACTGGGCTTTATCGCCCAAGAGCTTGAAAAGATTTATCCAGAGCTTGTTGAAACCGATCCCCAGGGAATGAAGTCGGTGAATTACTCGCACTTGGTGTCCCCTTTGGTGGAAGCTATCAAGGCGCTGTATGAAGAAGTCAGTGCCTTGAAAGGCTCACTGGCCGACAAAGATCAGCGTATACTGGCTCTTGAGCAGGACAAAGCCCAAAAAGACAAAGAGCTGGCAGAACTGAAAGCCCGGATGGATCGATTGGAAAAAGCTGTACTTAACAGCAAATAAAGCTGACGCAGTGGAGACCCGGAAAAGAACCGGGAACCTTTTAGAGCTTGAGGGTGATTTCCAGAGGGAAGTGATCAGAGCTTACGATGGTGTGGTGAACTTTGGCTTTCACCACTTCAAAGCCGCGCACAAAGACATGATCCAGTTTCAGGATGCGCCCGTCATCTTCCAAATCCAGATGTTCAAGCCCCAGATCACGGAAAATAGATTTCATAATCATGTAGCGCTTGAAATTCCAGGTGTTGAAATCCCCGGCCAAAACAACAGGGCCGTCAAAGCGCGCGATCTTTTCAGCGATTTCGTACAGTGATGACGTGAATGCCTTTAACGTCACAAAGTTCAGCACATGCGTGCAGACGAACAGGGCTTTCTTTTCACCGAAGCTGTATTCACTAAATAAAGTTAATTTCGGTGTCAGCCAGAACAGCTCACGGGTTTTGGCGCGGATAAAGTCCACCGAATGAGGCGTCAGTTTTGAACCAATCGCCACCCCGGTGCTGGAAAGGTCTTTTTTATAATGAAAGCTCTGCGCCAGGTGCCATTCATAGGCGGAAAAATCAGATCGCCACATGGCTGGCATGCGCTGATCCAGCAAAGCTTCCTGCAAAAAAATAAAATCCTTGTTTTCGCCCAGGCGTTTGAAGTCTTGTTCAAACAGATGAGCTTTTTGTCCCTTGTAAACGTTCCAGACAAAGATATCAAACTGCGAAGGGGCCAGAGGAAGCTTGGGAGCCTCCCCGATCTTCAGCAGCACTTTTTCTTTGGCCGGAACGATAAAAGGAACCATTTTTTTTACTTCACTTTACTCAGGTAATTTTCATCCACGGTGGCAACCGGAAGACTGAGAGCTTCAGCTCTTTCCTGCTCAGCCAGCATGGTCGACAAATAACGTTCGGTCATACTTGGAATTATCACGACGATATTCTTGCCGCGATTTTCCTCTTTCGCCGCCTGACGAAGCCCTGCGCTGATCGCAGCCCCTGATGAAATCCCCACGGGGATGCCCTCTTTTTTGATCACTTCCCGAGCCACTTTCATGGACTCTTCAGAGGACACCTGTTCAACACCATCAACAACGGATCTGTCCATCACACTGGGAATAAACCCAGCTCCCAGGCCTTGAATTTTGTGTGGGCCAGGTTTGCCGCCGGAAAGCACCGGGCTTTCTGCAGGCTCCACCGCGATGATTTTGATGTTTTTGTTTTTTTCTTTCAGCACCGTTCCAACACCTGTGATGGTGCCGGAGGTTCCGACACCGCTGATGACCATGTCGACTTTGCCATCGGTGTCGTTCCAGATCTCAAGCGCCGTTGTTGCTTTGTGAATTGCCGGATTGGCTGGATTGTCAAACTGACGAGGCATCCAGGCATTGGGCGTGTTTTCGAAAAGCTCCATGGCTTTGGCGATAGCGCCCTTCATTCCCAGAGGTCCTGGCGTCAGAATGATTTTCGCGCCCAGCATCAGCAGCAGGGTGCGACGTTCCTGCGACATGGTTTCTGGCATAGTCAGCGTGATCTCGTAGCCTTTAGCGGCAGCCACGAAGGCCAAAGCAATACCTGTGTTGCCACTTGTCGGCTCGATGATTTTCATGCCCGGTTTCAGCTGACCTGAGCGCTCAGCGTCCTCGATCATTGCCAGACCGATGCGGTCTTTGACGGACCCCAGAGGATTGAAAAATTCAAGTTTAAGTAACAAACGCCCCGGCAAGTCTTTGCCGATTCTTTGCATTTCGATTAAGGGGGTTTGACCAATGGTTTTCGTGATATCAGAATATATTCTCATAAGATGCCGATCTCCGTATCTTCCATGATACTCCCGTTGCGGGACCGGACAAAGATGAAGTTTATAAATTTTTGTTTTCATTTCGTTAATAAGGGGAAATCCAATGGCAACTGAACCTTTTTCCAGCTCCAATACCAGTTACTGTTTCCGTTTGAGACCGGGTCAGGACTTAAAAAAGGAACTCTTGTTCTATTGTCAAAAGTACCACCTTCATGCGGCCTGCGTCGTGAGCGCAGTTGGCAGCGTCGATAAGGCTCATTTACGTATGTCTGGCGGCAAGGACGTTGTCGAGTTCCAGGGGCCATTTGAGATCGTGTCCCTATCAGGAACACTGGGTCCCGATGGCGCCCACTTGCATATGTCCATCAGTAACTTTGAAGGACAAGTAATTGGAGGGCATCTGATGGATGGCTCTGTGATTCACACGACAGCCGAGATCGTTCTTTTGGAAAATCATGATCTGACTTTCCACCGTGAAGTGGACGGACATACCCAATACAAAGAGTTGGTTATTAAAAAACGTTAGGCACTAGCTCTTCGCAAAATGCATAAGCGGCTCATAGTCCCCGCTTTGATCCGCTTTTTTCAGACTGCGAATATATTCTTCCCGCAGTTTCCCCACCTGAGTCAGGCTTGACCGTCCCCAGGTAAAACGAGCCACTCCGTGATGCTGTAAAAAAAGATCCGTCATAAGGCGGGCACAACGTCCGTTGCCGTTGGGAAAAGGGTGAATATACACAAGGCGATGATGGAAGCGGATGGCAATTTCTTCAATTGAAAAAGTCTGATGCTCAAGCCAGTACTTTACATCTCCAAGCAAGACACCCAAATCGTTCTGAATCGCCTGTGGCGTAACGCCGATATTCGTCTGCCGCACGCGAAGCTCCCCAGCCCAGCTCCAGGTATCTGCAAACATTTTCTGATGCAAGCGTTTAAGCCCCGTCAGGCTGAGCAGGTCTTTTTTCAAAGACCGACTGGCTTCTGCCCACAACAGGGCCCGCGCGATATTGGCGGCCTCAAATTCATCCAGTTCCCCATGTGTGGTCAAACCCGGGATCAGACCGCGCAAGGTCTCGTCGTCCAAAGGTGTGGCTCCGGGGATTTCCTGGATTTTCATTTTTTCCGGCTCCAGATACGGCGATCTTCATTGCGCAGCAACTGCTGGGCAATTTCCTCTGTCAGTTCTTTTTGTGCGGATTTGGAGGTGGATTGCATCTCAAGGCCCATCGAATGCTCGCTGGACTTCACGATTTCATCTGCGACTTTAAAAGCCTGCGCCTCTAAGGTCTTTTGCAGCCCCTGCTTCGGAACAAAACAATAAACGAAGTCACAGTTCATAGCTTCCGCTGCCTTTCTTAAAGACTCCAACGTGACCGTCCCTGCCACTTCGTTCTTTTCGAGCCCTTCGATTCGCTGTTTGATCACACCCAAACGTGTCGCCAAGTCGTTCATCGACATCCCCAAGGCCGTACGGATTTCACGCACCCAACCCGTTTTGGGTGCTTTTAAGGCACGAACTCCTTGCGCCGCAGCAAACTGCCGGTCCAACTGAGCTCTTCGCAACTTTGCGGTTTTGGATTTCACTAGGCCCCCATTCGTCTATCTATAGGTAGATATAATACATCATATCGTCTATTTTTAGATAGACTTAAAGATATATTTTATCTACTTAAAGGTAGACGTTTTTACTGATTATAGAGGGAGCTGATTGAAGCTTTCTAAAAAACTCTATTGCCCCAACCCGGCCTTGGTCAATAGATATGTAAATTATATGTAAATACTAGACCTTTTGGACCGCCGCCCCGAAACGAACATAAAATTAACCCGAGTGGCTTTATATGTTTGATGCCTACTTCGCCCCCCGATAGATTGCTCGGATGCAATTTAATCATCCGATCGTAATACAAGGTGGCATGGGGATCGCAGTCTCTGACTGGCGTTTGGCAAAGACAGTTTCACAAACAGGCCAGTTGGGCGTTGTTTCTGGAACTGCGATCAATTCAGTTCTGGTTCGTCGTCTGCAAGATGGTGATGCTGCGGGCGACTGCCGCCGTGCTTTGAAAGCCTTCCCTTCCCAGGAAATCGCTCAGAAGATTCTGGACACATATTTCATCGAAGGTGGTCGCCCAGCGAACCAGCCTTACAAACGTCCTCCGATGTTCAACCTGGAATCTCCAAAGGCCTTGTTACAGCTGACTGTGGCCGCAAGCTTTGTTGAAGTGTGGCTGGCGCGTGAAGGTCACAATGGTTTGATCGGCTTGAACCTTTTGGAAAAAGTGGTTCTGCCAAATCTGGCGTGCCTTTATGGGGGCCTGCTGGCGGGTGTGGATTACGTGATCATGGGTGCGGGTATTCCGCGTGAAATCCCGGGGGCTTTGGATCTGCTTGCTCAGAACCAAAAAGCGACTTTGAAAGTTCCGGTCGCGGGTGCGGCTGAAGATGGCATTACATCTTTTGATCCGCAGTCTGTGATGGAAGGCACTGAGCTTGTCCCACTCAAACGCCCTTACTTCTTCCCGATCGTTTCCTCTGCAATTCTGGCAGCGAATCTGAAAAAGAAATCCACAGGTCGCGTCGACGGCTTTATCGTGGAAGGTCCTTTGGCTGGCGGCCACAATGCGCCTCCACGCGGTCCAATGAAACTAAACGAGCGTGGCGAGCCGGTTTATGGAACTCGCGATGAAGTGTGCTTGAAAGAAATGGCGGCTTTGGAGCTTCCGTTCTGGATGGCGGGTTATTATGCGACTCCGGAAAAGCTGGCTGAAGTTCGTGCTCAGGGTGCTCACGGAGTTCAAGTGGGAACTTTGTTTGCCTTCTCGGAAGAATCCGGCGTGAAGGAAGAACACAAGGCCCAGGCTTTGAAGAAAATCACGACCGAAACGGCCCCTGAAGGAGGCTGGATCTTTACCGATCCTCGCTCTTCACCAACAGGTTTTCCATTTAAGGCCGCTCGTCTTTCAGGAACTATTTCTGAAGAGGCTCTGTATCTTTCCCGCAAACGTATTTGCGATCTGGGTTACTTGCGCCATGCTTATCAAAAGCCCGACGGCAGTGTGGGTCAAAGATGCCCTGCTGAACCGGTGAATGATTATGTTAAAAAAGGCGGCTTGGAAGAAGACACTGTCGGACGCAAATGTCTGTGCAATGCTTTGATGGCTGACGTGGGCATGGGGCAAATCCAGGCCGGCGGCGTGGAAGAGCAGCCTTTGTTGACGGCGGGTGATGACTTGAACAATGTCGCTCGTATGCTTCGTGGGAAGAGTTCTTACAGTGCGAGGGATGTTGTGGCTTATCTGTTGGGCCTTGATGGCACGGCACAGGTTGCAGTTCAAACTGAGGCCCCGCTGACAGTTTAAGTTTAATAAACTGTCGAAATTTTTGACTGTTGCCACTCAGCTTGAAACAGGTTGTTCTTTTATATGGAGTTCTTTATTCGATTGCGGATAATGAACTTCAGCGGAGGACTTCATGAAGAAGTTAATGGCAGCAGCGACGTTGTCTCTATCAATGATGATTACCACTTCTAACGCCCTTGCCGACAATGCCATCGGTATTGTGCTGGGCGATCCATCGGGGATCTCAGGACGAGCTTCCCTGGATGGACAGCATTCCATCGAAGGCGCCCTGGCCTATGCCACGGGGGACCATTCCGGACTTCATATTCACGCCACGTACCTTTGGGATCGCGCCCGGACTTTTGCTGTGCAAGGAGGCGGTCCGATTGAGATGTATTATGGCCTTGGGGTGCGGTTGATTAACTTCAACAAGGGCGAGCACGATGGCGAGCTGGCCATCGGTCCGCGGGCCCCGCTGGGGTTGCTTTATAATATTAATAATCCGGACATTGAGATCTTTGGGGAGCTTTCCGTCGCGGTGGATTTGACGCCGGAGACGGATGTGGATTTGGACGTGGGTATTGGGGTGCGGTTGAGGTTTTAAGACCGACCAAATCGACGCATCGCACGTCACGATTCCCCCATCGGCAGCTTGAGTTTTGGGTCAATTATCGACAAGATACTAGTCCTATCCAAAAGGACTATGTCATGGAATTTATTGATCTAAAGTCACAGCAAAAAAGAATTCAAAAACAGATTCAAGAAAGAATTAACACCGTTCTTACGAATGGTCAGTACATCATGGGTCCTGAGGTGTTTGAACTTGAAGAACGCCTTGCAAAATACACTGGCTCTAAACACTGTATTTCTAACGCCAACGGCACCGATGCTTTGATGCTAGCCTTGATGGCTATCGGGATCAAACCGGGCGATGAAGTCATCACAACTCCTTTCAGTTTCTTTGCCACCTCCGAAGTAATCAGCTTCTTTGGTGCCGTTCCGGTCTTTGTGGATA
This sequence comes from Bdellovibrio bacteriovorus, assembly GCF_048286975.1. Taxonomy (GTDB): domain Bacteria; phylum Bdellovibrionota; class Bdellovibrionia; order Bdellovibrionales; family Bdellovibrionaceae; genus Bdellovibrio; species Bdellovibrio bacteriovorus_H. The sequence goes on from NZ_JBLVRT010000003.1 coordinate 58,717, forward strand.
TCGACAGAGAAACTTACAATATCGATGCAAGCCGTATTGAGGAAAAGATCACCAAGAAAACCAAAGCGATCATTCCTGTCAGCTTGTACGGCCAGTGTGCTGACTACGATGCTATTGAGGCTATCGCTGCAAAACACGGTATTGTGACCATTGAAGATGCGGCGCAGAGCTTTGGCGCCACTTATAAAGGTAAAAAATCCTGCAATTTGACGACGATTTCCTGCACGAGCTTCTTCCCATCCAAACCTCTGGGTTGCTATGGCGATGGTGGCGCTTGCTTCACTAACGACGACAAAATTGCAGAGAAAATCAAAGTTCTAAGAACGCACGGTCAAGCTAGAAGGTACTATCACACCGACATCGGCATGAATGCCCGCCTTGACACTCTTCAGGCTGCGATCCTTTTGGCTAAAATGGAAATCTTTGATGACGAGATTCAACTTCGCCACAAAGTGGCTGCTCGTTACAATAAGCTATTGGAAGGTATTGCTCCGATTCAGCGTATCTTGCCTGAAAACACTTCAGCTTATGCTCAGTACACGATTGAGGTCGACAACCGTGACAGCTTCATTGAAAAGATGAAAACACTGGGTGTGCCTACAGCGGTTCACTACCCGATTCCTTTGCACTTGCAGCCGGTTTATGCGGGTCAATATCAGAAGGGTTCTTATCCGAAGTCCGAGCTGGCTGCGAGCCGTGTGGTGAGCTTGCCGATGCATCCGTATTTGGATGAGGCGTCGCAGGATGAAGTGGTGAAGGCGGTAAAGGTGGCGCTTCAGATCTAAGCAATCGAAATCTATTAATTCGAAAAGGCGTCCCGAGGACGCTTTTTTTATTTAAGCAGGTTCTCGCCTTTGAAATACTTTTCTGCCAAAGCTGCTGAACCCAACTGATTCAAGTGATTGTTGTCCATATAGACCGTATTCCCATTTAAGTAAAAACCACCGTCAAGGTCTTTCGTCAAAGAAGCTATATCCATAACCTCCACATCATGCTGTAAAGCCATCTGACGTAGAACTGTATTAGCTCGCCCGGTATAGGGGCCATGTTTAACTTCCACGGGAACACCCAATTTCCTAACCTTGTCCATGCGAAAAGGATCCGAAGTAAGCGCCGGTATTTGCGAAACAACTAAAACCCTCTTCCCAGCCTTCTTCAAAGCCTCGAGTGTTTTCTCGAATTTATTTGTAAAATCAGGATCATTGTATTCACTGGGCTCTATTCCGAACTGAAAATCCCAGCGTGCTGCGATTACTATTGTATCGTATTTCGCAATGTTGTTCTGAACATAACTGAGCAACTCCTGACAGTCCTTACGCGAACCCACGGGAAGATAATCCACATCAAATCCGAGAGCAGGACCACAGGAACTTGCAGACACCATCATTGCCGACCAACCGTTAAGATGCCCTAGCTTATCCATGAAGTAATGCAAATGAGCGGCATGCGAATCCCCGAAAATCAAAATTCCTGGCTTCTTGGATATGTCTCCACGAATACAGTTTTCGCCAAACTTAAAATGACAAACCTCCTCTCCCCCATAGGTGCTAAGAAGAGGGCTCACATCATTCTGCAACGAAAGGTACTCTGCGCCTCGTAGGGCCACGACAATAACGATCGTCGGAACTACAAGACAAGATGCCAAGGTGTTTGCAAAACTCATTTTTAAGTTACGCACAGACTGTTCAACCGTATAGTACGAAAAAACTGAACAAACATAAGTAAGAAAAACTGCCACAAAAATCCAGGTTACAGGAAGATCGCGCGCACCAAACATATACCGCATGTAAGCCAGAATAGGCCAATGCCACAAATAAAGAGAGTAAGATATCTTACCAAGATGGCTGAACAATGGACTGGACAACACCGCCACTACTACCCCTTGATAATTCGTCATCCCTACAATCAGAAGTAAGGTGCCCACCACTGAAGGAAGAGCATTCACTCCGGGGAAGCGTACACTCTCTCCAAGCAGGACGAACGAGCCTAAAAGCATCACTATCCCTAACAAACAGGAAAGATTACTCAAATAACGCCCAAGACCATTAAGAGGCGAGTCCTTATTCACCATCAGAATAGCAACTCCAGCCCCAAGCAGCATCTCACCGTACCGTGAAAACAGAGAATAATAAGCAAGCGGTTTGTTGCTCTTTATCTGAAGTAAGTACTCACCGTAGACAAAGGAACAAATTACCAGAACAACAAAAAGACTCTTTTTCCAGCCATTCCGTATCTTGTAAGAAAGCCCAAACAAAACTGGCCAAAAGAAATAAAATTGCTCCTCTACTGCCAGCGACCATGTATGCAATAAAGGCATCTCAGCAGATTGAGGTCCAAAATAGTCCCCACCTTTGCCGAAGTAAACATTAGAGCAAAACATAAGGAGATACTTGATTGACTCTTTAAAATAGCGAAAATCTTTGGGCGTCAGAACCAAAACACCCAAGAGCACGGTCGCGGCCACCAATGCATAAAGCGGAGGCAAAATTCTTTTCATTCTGCGAATATAGAATGACTTAAATGAGAAAATTCCGGACTCCTTCTCACGCACAATAATGCTGGTAATTAAGAATCCGGACAATGCAAAGAAAACGTCCACGCCAGCAAAACCGCCTGGAAGCCATTGAGCATTTAAGTGAAATACGATAACTGCAACAACCGCAATGGCCCTTAATCCATCAATCTCAGGGCGGTACCTGATCACTGATGACACTGATACTCCGGAACTAGCTTTTTCAGAATATCAAGCACAGCAGCCTCATCACCAGCACCACATGCTTTGCGCATCTGTCCCAGAGACTCCATCAACTGTCCAAGCTCAATTGATTTCTCTTCGGCAGTCATTATTCGAGGGTGCGACGTCCATGCAACATTATCCCCGATCAAAAGTTCTTCATACAATTTTTCACCTGGGCGGAGTCCAGTAAACTCAATGCTTATATCTCCTTGCCCAGTTTCAGGATGACGTACTTCAAGACCACTCAATTCAATCATTTTACGGGCCAAATCAACGATCTTGACCGACTCGCCCATATTAAGAACGAAGACATCCCCACCTTTACCCATTGCCCCAGCCTGCAGCACGAGCTGCGCCGCTTCCGGTATCGTCATAAAGTATCGAGTTACTTCAGGGTGAGTGACAGTTACTGGACCACCGTTCCGAATCTGCTCTTTGAATAAAGGCACCACGGACCCCGAAGAGCCCAGGACATTTCCAAATCGCACCATACAAAAGCGTGTCGAATGGGATTTATCCTGAGACAACCCCTGCAAGACCAGCTCAGCCAGACGCTTTGAGGCACCCATCACATTTGTGGGTCTCACAGCTTTATCCGTTGAAATCAAAACGAACGTCTCAACTTTTCCTCTTGTAGCCGCAACAGAAGCCGACATAGTTCCAAAGACGTTATTCATGACACCGGCAATAATATTCGCCTCAACAAGAGGGACATGTTTATATGCCGCCGCATGATAGACGGTTTGGACACTATATTGACAAATAATTTTCTCTAAGTGCTCGGTATTAAGAACATCACCCAATACTGGTATCACCTCAAAATTAATCCGGTGCCTACTTATATCCTGTTCGATGCGATAAAGAGCATATTCTGCCTGCTCAAACAGAATCAACTTACGTGGCGTATTTAGAATGATCTGACGGCACAACTCAGAACCTATGGAGCCCCCAGCCCCGGTAACCAAAACCACTTTGTCTCTAATACAAGATTTAATAAGGTCTTCAAAAGGCGGTACCGGATCACGCCCAAGTAGATCCTCCACCCCCACCTCACGAATATCCTCAATCCTGACACGACCATCAACAAGCTCGCCCATTCCAGGCAGCGTCTTAAGAATGACCCCTTCACGTTCGAATTTCTGAATAATTTCCTTACGGCGCGTGCGGCTTGCAGAAGGCATGGCAATTAATAACTGCCTGCACTCTTTGGCCTTCATAACATCAATCGCTTCCATTGGGTCGAAAACTCGAATCCCTACAACATTGGTGCCTTGCACTTCAGGATTGTCATCAAAGAATGCAACCGGGCGAAACTCTGGCCCCGACATTAATGCCAAAGCAGTCTGCAGCCCGGCACGACCAGCGCCATAAATAGCAACAGGTTGACGGCGATCTTCGAATCTTTCAAGGCTTCTCATCAATCCTCGTGCTAGGAAACGGCTTGAAGCTATATAAGCAATAGCGATAATCCAATAAATAATCAAAGAAGACCGGGGAATGGAAGAAGCTCTTCCCATGACAATAACAGCCGTCAACAATAAAACAGAAAGTGTGACTCCATAAAAAACGGTATAGATAATCTTATCGTCAAGATAACGGATAACAGCTCGATACAATCCGATTCTTATAAAAATAGGGATTGTTACAAATGGAACCACAAAGAAAAGCCAAATATAACTTTCCACATCAGGACTCAGAGTTCCCATGCGCAATGCGACTGAAGACCATAATGCCAATGGCAGAAGAACTAAATCGCTAAATAACATCAGCAATATTTTTATTCTTCTAGGCAATCCGGCTAGTCGCAAAAACATAAAAACCCAACTTCCCTATTCTATTCCACAGCTACATTCATCACTTTAGTAACAGCATTGATCAAGTCAACCGCATAACCCGAGTCCAGATTCGGATGCACCAGGAACATCAGACTGTCTTCTCCCAATTTTTTCGCGTTTGCAAATCGATAAGACGGACCCAGTTCCGCTTTCTTAAATGCTTGCTCCAAATAAATCTCACTGCAGCTTCCGGAGAAACATGGAACTCCTTCGGCATTAATTGCCGCCATTATTCGATCCCGATTCCAGTCAGGCCTCAAACATCCCGACTCCACCATCACATAGTACTTGTAGTAAGAATGGTAAATCGTTTCATCCGGAACGTGCACAACGAGCCCTTTAATTTGAGCGATACTTTGAGTGATTTCGGATGCCAGTTGGCGCCTTCTCTGGATCCAACCTTCAAGTTTTCCCAATTGAAGACGCCCAACCGCCCCCTGAATTTCGGTCATACGCCAGTTAGTTCCAAAGCTTTCATGCAACCAGCGAAATCCCGGAGGGTGTTTACGCCTGAAAACAGCATCAAAACTTTTTCCATGGTCTTTGAATGCCCAGAGCTTTTCATACAACTCGGTATCATTCAAAAGAAGCATCCCACCTTCACCAGTAGTGGAGATGATTTTATCCTGACAAAATGAAAAGGCCGACATGTCGCCAAAAGAACCAGCAAATCGCCCTTTGTACTTTGCCCCGTGACTTTGAGCACAGTCCTCAATGACCTTCAGGTTGTGCTTTCGTGCAATTTCCAGGATCGCATCCATATCACAAGGCCAACCAGCCAAGTGAACTGCAATAATAGCCTTGGTCCGGGGACTGATTACCTTCTCAATTTCCGAAGTAAGAAGATTCTGCGACTGTAAGTCGACATCGACCAAAATGGGGGTCGCTCCCACACGAACAATACAACTAGCTGAGGCAATGAATGTACGACAGGTCGTAATGACCTCATCACCATGCCCAATTCCATAACCGATAAGAGCCAACTCCAATGCAAGTGTACCATTGGCCAATGCAATTCCGTGCCGCATCCCATGATAATGCGCAAACTCTTCTTCAAACTGCCTCGTTTCTGATCCAGTCCAATAATTTACTTTACCCGATTTAAGTATCGAAACCGTTTTTTCAATCTCATCTTGATCATAAAACGGCCAAGGCGCAATAGCCGCATTTCTAACTGGGGCTCCCCCATCAATTGCCAAAAGGCTCTTCATCACTATCCCTCTTTAAGACTAAGCCCCAGAAGCATAATGGAAAAAGATCATTGAGTCCTCAAAATACCTAACAGATGCATGCAAGATGCGGCGCGCGAGAAGACTTGTTTGGCGATTTATTTTCCTATAGCCTAAGACTTCTTCATCCTAGGGAGATTTATGAAACGGGGCTTTGACCTCACCTTGGCCTTATTGTGTTGCATTCTACTTGCTGTACCCATGGCTCTGACCTATTTGGGGGTAATTCTTTTTCTTGGGAAACCTGCTATATTTTGCCAAATTCGCCCAGGGAGATACGGCAAACCTTTTAAAATGTACAAATTCAGAACTATGACGGACGCGCGCGACCTGTCGGGGAACCTACTTCCCGACTCACAACGCCTTACCAAGTTCGGCCTGTTTCTTCGCCGCACCAGTCTTGATGAGCTGCCTGAGATCATTAATGTCCTAAAGGGCGAGATGAGCTTTGTCGGCCCCCGCCCACTACTGATGCAGTACCTTCCACACTACACACCATTCCAAGCACGTCGGCATGAGGTTCTACCTGGAATTACCGGTTGGGCCCAAGTGAACGGGAGAAATTTGTTAAGCTGGGAGGATCGCTTCAAACTTGATGTCTGGTATGTGGACAATCATGGATTGTCCCTTGATATTAAAATCATTCTATTGACTGCATGGAAAGTTTTCCGAAGAGAAGGTGTTGCTGCTAAGAACTCGGAAACCATGACTCCATTTGTGGAAGCCACCGATACTAATACCAAAAAAACGGATTTAACATGACGAAGCAGATTGTCATTTTCGGCTGCGGTGGCCACGCCAAAGTCATCGCGGATGTTATTCAAGCAACAGACAGCTATACAATCGCTGCCTTTTTCGACAACTCACCAAAAAATTCCGAGTTTTTGGGGCGCCCTGTCTTTTCTGATCTTCAACAACTTGCCACTTTCTGCAGAACCAAAAACATAACTCATGCAGTAATTGCCATCGGAAACAACAGCACCAGAAGAAAACTGACACTGGATGCTACCCAAATTGGCCTTGAACTTCCAGTGCTTATCCATCCAAAGTCTGTCATATCCATTTCAGCCAAGATCGGCCCAGGGACAGTAGTTATGCCAGGGGTCATCGTCAACTCAGATGCCATCATTGAAAACGGCTGCATCCTTAACTCCGGCGCAGTAATTGAGCATGACTGCGCCGTCGGAGCATTTTCCCACATCGCCCCAGGCTCAGTACTTTGTGGCGGAGTCACTGTCGGCGAACTGACCCTTATCGGCGCCAGATCTGTAGCGATTCCTTTGATTAGAATTGGATCACGATCAACTCTAGGAGCAGGTTCCGTAGTTGTCAGAGATATTCCTGAAAATTCTTGCGCAATGGGAAATCCCGCAAAACCTAAAATCAGGATTGATTAGCAATTAATTTAAGGAACTTTTGACCCGTAACCTTGTGGTCATGATTATTTATCAGGAAACTATATCCCCGGTCCCCCATAGAAAATAAATACTCCGGGGTATTGCCGATAATCTTTTTCACTTCTTGAGCAACCTCACCAGGGGTTCCATCGGGTATAACAAATCCAGCACCAGCATCAGCTACTGGATTCCTAGCCACATCGCCAATAAAGATAACCGGTTTCTTTGCCAAGAAATAGTCAAAGAGCTTATTAAAACTAATACCAAACTTATAAAGCGGAGAATTGTGCGCAAGAGCAACGGCAAAGTCCGATTCCGCAACTTTACCAAGTACCTGCTTACGAGAAAGCGCTCCAAAAAACGTAATATTTTTTAGCCCCAATCGCATCGCCATCGACTCTAATCCTTTTCTCTCGGGACCATCACCATATATTGAAAAATGAACGTTCACTTTGGATATTTGAAGCTTACTAGCGACTTCCAACAAAAACTCAATCCTGTTCGCCGCCCCAAGACTACCTGCATAAACAATTTCTACAGGTGCAGAATCGACCGAAGCTGAGCTAAATTTCGGAATAGATGCCGATGTGTCCACCCCTTGCCCAACCCAAACAATCTTTTCCGATGGAATTCGATGTGCCTCTGAAAAATACAAACCCGCTAGAGGCATCAATACGACAATTTTTTCAGATCTCCGTGAAAGCAAACGCTCAATCCAAAACATCACCTGCACCATTGGATGAAATCGACTCAACCCACCAAGATCAATCAATGTCTGTGGCCACAAGTCCCTCACCTCATATATAAAACGCACGCGTCTCAACTTCGCTGCCAGATATGATGTAAAAGCCAAGAAAGGCTGGGGGCTGGATCCCACCACGACATCTCCAGGTCGCAAGTTCCCCACGAGATAGAAGAATCCTTTTAGTGCACACTGGATATGATTAAAAAGACGGCTGATCTGCCCACTATAACGTCTGCCTTTAATAACCTTAAATGTGACACCGTCATGAACTTCAGTACTTTGGCTCCAAACTAGCTTTTCCCGGCTATTATAGTGAATATCTGAAGTAACAATTTCAGACCGGTAGCCCTGACTAACAAGATATTGCGCCAAATAAAAATGCCGCAAACTTCCGCGGTCAGTAGGCCTCAGCGCAAACTGATTTACAAATACAACCTTCACTACTTCCTCTGGCCCGCCGCGAATCTCTTTATCATCCCCAAAAAACCCTTGTTCAAATTTTCAAAAATTCGACGGTTTGATGGATACTCTTTATAGGATTTTGGCTTTTCAGACATTATTCGATCAAATTCCATTTCAGAAAGACCAAACTTTTTCAAAACATACTCTTTGTCACGCACAAGCTCGTCAGCCCGATAAAGCGGCATTGCGAGCTCCTTCAAGGCTTCATCCCGAGTCATCTGACCAGAGAGGATAAGCGAAGACAAATGAGGTCTTCTTTTGTCATACCCGAACTTCTTAGGCAAAATATACGCCTGATAAAATTTCGTGAAAATGGATTCGTAGTGCTTCCCTGCGTACGGGACCCAGTCAAACTCCCTGCGGAACAACTCCATTGCCTCATTTTTATTGTAAGGCGCATAGTTTAGAACCTTCACAAATTTGATGCCTCTAAAAAAGACAAAGTAGACCATATGTAATAGCCCATAATGAGGGAATGTCTTAAGTTTTACCTTACCGAAGATTCGATGAAGGCCCTTAATATGCTTCCAATCTTTATTGTCATAGAGCCACGAAGACGGCATTACCCCCTCCGTTTCCAAATTTCCGCCGCTGATCAAATACTTTACGCCATACTTAGAAGCCATTTTATAGAGCAGGGCCCCAATAGCGTGGTCAGTCGGGGCCTCAATATTGGCCACGCCAGCGCGGATGAACGAAAGCTGAATATCGCGAAACTCGTTCCAATCTATCACGTAAGTATAAAGATCAATACCCAACTTCTTCATAGTCTTTTCAATGTTAGAAACAGCCAATTCTGAGTTCCAACCATTATCAAAATGAATGGCCAAGGGACGCAATCCCATCTGTTTTACCTTATAAGCCACCATTGTGCTGTCAACGCCACCACTGACACCGATCACACAATCATAAGACTTATCTTTTCCATCGGCTTTGATGGTCTCAACAAGGTCCGCCAGCTCTTTTTGCCCTTGAGGTCCGTGCTTTAACTCCACCAGCGCCCGCTCATCGTATCGATGACAGTGGTTACAAACTCCCGCACTATCAAACTTAATTTCCGGATCAGATGTATCCATTATACAACGAGAACAAACTTGATATTTCATATGATCAGACTTTCGGATCTCTCAAAGATTATAGCCAACTGTTCAATTTACTTTTGCCCACAAAGAACAGTTGATTTTTAAAGATGCCCCAGCTAGTTTCAAATGCCAATATGAATAATACTTATCAGATTTGTACTCGCTGCATTATGGATACCTCCGACCCAGAAATCACTTTTGACGACGTCGGGGTTTGCAGCCATTGCTCAACTTTCGACACAGTCATTAAGCCTGCCTGGAGTAAAGACCCAGAAAAACTAAGTCAGCTCATGGCCAAAATAAAACTCGATGGTGAAGGCAAAACCTATGATTCAATTCTAGGCTTGAGTGGAGGAGTCGATAGCTCTTACGTCGCTATGCTTGCAAAACAATACGGCCTCCGCCCATTGGTAGTACACGTTGACGCAGGCTGGAACTCTGAGGTTGCAGTAAGAAATATCGAAAATATCGTAAAAAAACTCGGATTTGACTTATTCACTGAAGTCATCAATTGGGAAGAAATCAAAGACTTGCAACTATCTTATTTCAAGTCTGGTGTTGCAAACCTGGATGTCCCTCAAGACCATGCTTTTTTTGCTGCACTTTATGGGTACGCAATCAAGCACAATATCCAGTATGTGCTTAGCGGTAGCAACTTTGCAACAGAATCAGTGCTGCCAACGGCATGGGGCTATGACGCCATGGACTCAAAACAACTCAAGGCCATTCACAAAATTTTCGGAAAGAAAAAGCTTTCAACATATCCAACCATCAGTTTCTTCAAAATGTATGTTTACTTCCCATACATAAAGCGTTTCAAGATTATCAAACCTCTGAATTTTATCGAATACGATAAAAACAAAGCTATTCAAGAAATGACAGAGAAATTAGGATGGCAGTACTATGGCGGCAAGCACTACGAATCCAGATTTACACGCTTCTTCCAGGGATACCTCCTTCCAACGCGATTTGGATTTGACAAAAAACGCGCACATCTTTCAAGCCTCGTATTGGCCGGACAACTTTCACGCCAAGAAGCTCTAGAAAAAATGAATGAGCCCAACTTGCCGATAGAACTCGTAACCGAAGATACAGAATTTTTATGCAAAAAACTCAGTATCTCACCAGAAGAATTCAAACAGTATCTATCCATGCCTCTGAAAACATTCAGGGACTATCCATCAAATTATCAACTTCGTCAGACAATGTACAAAGTACGATCTTTGATACGTAAATTTATAAAATGAATGTCCACATTTACCCGTCAACAATCGAGAATGAGAGCCGCATTCTAAAAATCACAACCTCTTTAGCGAGTGCTGGGATCTTTGATAAAATCGAGATCCTGGGGCGCTGGCGCGATGGATTAGCAGAACGATCGCCGATCAACAATAAAATTGAAATTGTGCGCATTAAACCGATGAGATTTAAACTACTGGGCCGCTCAATAGAAAGAGTGATTGCAGTTTTGTCTTGGTACATTAAAACCATACTCTATCTATCCAGACATAAAGTAGAGTGTATCAACCCGCACAGTCTCCCCGTCCTGCCATTATCTGTTTTTATAAAAGCACTCAAAGGTTGCGAGCTAGTCTACGACACTCACGAGCTCGAGACTGAGACCATAAGCTGTAAAGGCACCAAAAAACTAATATACAAACTGACAGAAAAAATATTTATAAGATTTTGTGATGCAATTTCAGTAGTAAACACCTCAATCGCCAGCTGGTATTCAGAAACCTACAACATAGCACTCCCGTTTGTAGTAAAAAATGTACCACACAGACAAAGCTACACTGGGCAAAGAAACAATATCTTAAAAGATACATTTAACATCCCGCACTCGGAAATAGTCTTTTTGTACCAAGGACTACTTTCTGAAGGCCGGGGAATTCCGATGACCCTCGAGGCATTCAAAGATAAATCTGGAAAGCATATAATATTCATGGGCTATGGAGAACTTTCCGGCCTAATAAAGTCCTACGCTGAAAAGTATAGCAATATTCATTATAAAACAGCCGTTGCTCCAGAATTAATTCCCCAAATCACGCCTTCTGCGGACGTAGGTCTTTCACTCATTGAAAACAAATGTTTAAGCTACTATCTCTGCCTTCCGAACAAGGTTTATGAGTATCTAAACTCGGGAGTACCGGTCTTAGCAAGTGCCTTTCCGGAGATGATTTCGTTCATTGATGAAAATGCAGCAGGCTGGTCCATCAAACCCACACTTGAAGACCTTTCAAACAAAATCGACACCCTCACTCAGAACATTATCGATCAAAAAAGAAGTGAAATGCAGAATAAACAGCACAACTTTGGCTGGCATATTGAGGAGAAATCTCTTCTCGCCATCTATAGTAAGCTTGGGTATATCTAGCTTGGCGCCACTGTGAAAGAATTAATCAATAGGAACTCTTTTCTGGCAACAAAACTAAAAAACAAACAATCAATTGTATGTTTCTTTATTGTGGCGTCACTGTACTTTAGATGGATTCCAATCTACTCAGGACTCCTACTAATTGCAACATTAGTCACCGTGCTAGTTTTCTCCAAAGTTCGCTCCATAAATAATAACGACATCAAACTGATTTTTCTATTTGGACTGACCTCACTGCTACACCTGGTCTGTATCACTCGGGATTGGTATCGAGATGCCTTTCATCCTATATTTATTCTAGACATTTTAAATGTCACTACTATAGCTCTCTTCGCACTATTCATAAGAACGGTGAACTTAAATACCTTTTCATCAAAACTTCGTTCCTATCAGATTTCAGCTGGAGTATTACTAGCATCAATCCCCTCAGCAATAATTACTCTAAGTTTTGGATCAACAATATCTGAGGTCCACACTCTCACTCTAGCAAGCTCACTTTACGATTTCGTTAGAACAAATATTGATTACAATATCATGGCATTTCTACTGCTTCTTTCTTTAAACTCCTTGGCATTCTCCAAAGACTCCAAAATTCCAGCTGTTCTCTTTTCAACAATAATAGCATCGGGCATTTTAAACTCTTCTTCGAGACGCGCCTTCCTTGTCCTTTTATGCCTTTTACCATTAATTTGGATTTTAAGACCTTCCCTTAAGCTGCCTAACCTTAAAAAGGTTGCACTTGGCATTGGACTTGCTTTCTTAATTTCAATCACTGTCCTATTATTTGCATACCTTCAAGTATTCAAAAGCTATCTAATCAATAAAGCGATAGTCGAACCGATTGTACGCCCTCTTTCGTTTGTGTTGACCCCAGCAGAGTTCAATAAAATTCACTACAAATTAGTTCATAATATTCGAGACCACAGTAAGGTATCATCTGAGCACTCAGACTTTATTAATAGCCTTGGTGAGCTGGCCTTTCAGCCGAGAAAAAACAGACTAAAGGCGGCATATTCGATAGCAAGCAGTTTTTCAACTACGCAGAAGCTCTTTGGACACTCTTTTTACTTGAAAGAACTAGGCAGAATAAACAAATTATCCATAGACTACCCTCACAATTTCCTGATGACATCATACATTTCCACGGGAGCAGTCGGAGTAATCCTCTTGGTCTCCTGCATACTAATTGCACTGATCGGTCTTTTTCGTATTAAGACAGAATGGTCACTGGAAGTGTTTATTGCATTGTTAATTACCATCGCATTTACACTCACTTCCAGCTTCTCATATTGGAGCTTCTTGCCGGTATCAATCTACACAACTTTGGGTATATTTGCTTTCTGTAGCAGCAGACGTGAAACACCCCAAATTTCACAGATATAAATACACTTAAAATCCGACCAGCGTTAAATTTTTTCCATGAACATTAACACGCGCAAGCATCCCAAATTAATCATCTAAAACTCCTTATGGTTCTGTAACCTTCTCCTTCACACTTTGAACTTATGGCGTGTATTTCTACAAACACGTCAGCACACTACTATTAATACGAGAAACCGTCGTGCAATAGATAAGTATGAATATTTGGCGGTTATCATCTAAAAAACAGGCGTTAGAAAATGACTCATTTACAATGACTACTTACAGTGTGTGCCATTTAACTTCAGTTCACAATAGGTATGACACTCGAATATTCCTAAAGGAATGCACCTCCCTTGCACTATCTGGATATAGAGTATCACTGATCGTAGCTGACGGCATGAAAGACGAGATTAAATCTGGAGTCGTGATCTTCGATACAGGAAAAAATGCAGGCAGTCGCTTTAAAAGAATGATTTTCTCTCCGGCCCGAATTCTAAGAAAGGCAATTGAAGTAGATGCCGATATTTATCACTTGCATGATCCCGAGCTCATACCAATCGGACTAAAGTTAAAAAAATTGGGGAAAATTGTAATATTTGACTCCCACGAGGACGTTCCAAATCAAATATTAGAGAAAAGGTATATTCCTCGTCCAGCAAGAAAACTCATTTCAATAATCTATAAAACATACCAACAAAATGCAGTAAAGAGACTAGATGCTGTAGTTTCAGCAACTCCTTTCATTAACAGCAAATTTCAAAACATCTCCAACAAATGTATTGATGTTTTAAACTATCCAATTGCCGATGAATTTAAGGAAGTACGGCCGTCAATCCCTGAAACTTCCAAGCAAGTTTGTTACGTTGGCGCTATTACTGAGGCACGGGGAGTATTCCAAATAATCGAGGCGATGGAATTAGTAAAAGGAGAAGTGAAGCTTGCTTTATGTGGCAAATTTTCCGAGTCAAAAACTGAAAAACGAGCAAAATTAATGCGGGGCTGGAGAAAAACTACAGAACTTGGATACGCAGACCGTGAAACTATTAAAGATGTTTTTGCACAATCATTTGCTGGCCTGGTGATACTACATCCGACAAAGAGCTACATAGAATCCCTGCCAGTAAAAATGTTCGAGTATATGAGCGCTGGTATCCCCATAATTGCCTCAAACTTCGAAAACTGGGAAAAAATTGTAAATCACTATGAGTGTGGTATCTGCGTGGACCCAACATCCCCTGAGGAGATTGCAAATGCAATAGACTTTTTAGCAAACAACATCGATAAAGCGAAAGAAATGGGAAAAAATGGGAGATCTGCAATTCTCAATGACTTAAATTGGAAGATTGAAGAAAAAAAACTTCTCAGCTTGTATGAAGAGCTAGCTGTGCAGAATATGGATAAAAAAACTATTCCCTTCAAAACCCTCATCCCTACTTGGTGTCAACTTTAAAAATTCTACTGAAACAGTAAAGAACAGCAAACACCAACCCAATACCAATCAAGAAAAAATCTAATATCAATGTTAAGAACAAACTTTCTGCAAAAACTATATATCGAAAAATAAGCCAAGCACTAACGGAGACACAATCTCCGATAGACAAATATCTCCTAACAAAAGTTACCAATGAGCCAAAAAATAGTCCCATTAAAAAAGTAGAAAGAACAAAACCTGTCCATCCAAAATTTGCGTAGCCTTCTCCCCAAAAGGCCGTTACAGAGGTGCCACGAATCGATGAAAATAGCAGTTCCGGATGGATCACTCGCCAAAGATAGAATGGCAAATCAAATTTATTACCACCATACAAACCAAGAGGATCAAATAGACTTTTCCCACCTAAAAAAGCAGTTTCTGCTGGAAAGACCTCCATCAATTTGTAAGCAACTGTTAAGGATCCAAAAGAAAGTCGATCTGCCAAGGAAACGGGAATTGCAGCTAACAACAATGGGATAATACCTGCCAAAGACAGAACTAACATGGACCAGCAACGCGAACTAATCTTTCCACTTGAAAAGAATATAAATAACAGTCCATACCCATACCACAGCACGGGGGCCTTCTCTCCATTATAAACAATAAGGAAAACCTGAATGAAAAACACGAATACTAAAAGCAATAAACTGCCGATGGTCTTCCTGGTCAAAAGTCGCCAAATGATAGAATAAGAAAGCAACGAAGTTAGATGATAGAATAAAAGACGCTGGTAATGTGGCTTAAGAAAACCGAGGTCTGTTATTTCCTGCCTTACTTGTGCTAAGTAAGTAGCACAATGTGCACCATCACAATTAAAGTAGATTTTCAAAAATGAATACAAGCCGGAAATTGCCAGCAGGCACAAAGCACCAGCCAAAAAGACATATAATGCAACCACAATCTTTACTTGAAGTACCTCCTTGTTTTGCTTTGAAATCTTAACGAAAGAAAATATCTTTTGGCTAAATAGCCAACCAGCTAAAATAAGAAGCAACGAACCAATACTCAGGAATGCGAGAGTAATAATCTTTGACCTGTCTACAACCCCCTGAGCCAATCTATACTCACTCACACCAAAGTATAATCCCCAAACTCCAAAGAACGAAAAGGCAAGCCATGCTGAAACTACGACAGACAAAAACCACTCTTGTTTACGCACAAAATACCAAAGTACCAAAAGTGCAAAAACCGTAAGCATAGACATAAAAAACAAATCCGTTTTTCCAGCACTACTCATTACACCAGGGGGCTTCTGACAAATCTCTGAGGCCACTAAATCGCGCTCATTAAGTCTAAGTTTAGATGCGCCAAGCTCACCAACAGAAACAGAAGTGATTGTATTTACTCCTCCAGAAATAACCAGCGTAAACGACGAAACCATAGCGCCCAAGAACTCTTTACCTACATAGCCGACAAGATCTCCATTTTTTTCAGCCAATGGTATTGTCAAACTCGAGCAGTTTTCATTGCAAACGAGCACCTTCGCAAAGACCTGCGGCGCAAGAAACTCTCCTTTAACAGTTATCAATACATCCCGCAAAAGGTTATCGACATCCTTGTAAATCAACGGACGTCCGATCAATTCAATATCTTTAAGTCCTCCGATATAAATCCCGGAGACATTTTTCTGATTCAATTTCTTGAATCTCTGATAGTCCTCTGAATTAAGGCCCCAGCACTTGCGAATCTGCCAATACCCATCCAGATCTCTCGTTATCGAAACACTCTTACTCGGGATACTAAAATCACCATTGATAAGTAAATTCCCAACAACAAGCTCCTGAAGCTCTTCTTTACCCCATGGCCTGTCATTCAACTCAAAAGAAAGAGTATAAGCTGGAAAAAGCAGACAAAAAATTAATAGAACAACTTTGATCACCAATTCCCCATTCGAGAAATGAGGCGGACGAACAACTTCTGCCAAAGTGGTTGACTTGGGTTGTATGGAAAATCAGAAAGCGACTCATTAATTGCCGAGATCAGCCTTCTATGAAACACCCCACCACTCCTTAATTCTGACCTTACTGACAAAAGAAGTGAAAACATCTCTCTGCTATTCCCCAAAAGGAGTGAATCGACCCAAAGATCTTGTGCTTGAAACAACTTCCCAAATAGCGGATAGCTCTTATATAAATAAAGCGCATCCCTGCGATCAATTGCAAATTCATCATTTAGCTTCGCAAAATAGCTATCAAGTCGAAGATAGTCTTCACTATCAATAACATACCCGTCCTTTATCAGATCTTCCCTGGAAAAATCCGATCCGACCCCACTCGCACCTTTACCATAAAGAGTATTTCGTCCAATTTCATAGCAATGATCTAAATTCAACACACCTGCCGGTAATTTCTGCCAAAATCCGCGCTGCAAATAAAAAAAAGGTGATCCTGGTTCAGTGGATCTTAAGGTCCAACAATGCTCCCTATAAATTTCACCGACACTCTCTCTGAATTCACCTTCCTGTATTGGCTCGTGATGAAAACCGAACTTTTTAGAAATCTTCTTTGGAAGTTCTCTATCCCCTGGATTCATAAACAGAAAACTTTTTACAAATGTAAACGTTCTAAAGGCATATCTTTCGGACACCCTCAACAGTGCAGCCAAATCCAATCGGGAGTCCTGTCCAGACGTAAGAGCTGAATAAACAATCACTCCGGAGTTCAGAACCGCCCTTGCAGCAGTTTCAAATCGCGCAACGAGAGTGCCAACTATTACTTCCATATCGTCAGTAGTTGTAAACAAAGGCGAAAATCCTTGCCACGACACAGCGCCGCTGCTCGGATTTACTTTTTCACCAATCATCACCTGCTTCACGTCGCTTACACAAGTAGTCGGAGCCAAGTAGTTACTTTCTTTAAATACCATTTCCGGTCGAACAAGACCCTCTTCTACTTTGGCCAACAATGCGACGCTACTAGATACCCAAAACCTTCGACAATTTGTCCGATAAAACATTGAAAGAGATGTCGTTAAATCTGAATACAATTCGCCTTGAAAATACAAGATCCATCGCCCTGTCCATGTCCGCGTATCAACATCAACATCCCGAACCGAACGCACCAATTCTTTGGCGCCCATGCCCGTCTTAGAGCAATAAGCATTACCAATTAAAAGATACCTATCATCGTCACTTGTATATATTGGCAAATCACTATCATAGGAAATAAAACTTCCGCACGAAAGACGGCGAGTTTTAAAGAAGGAATCGTTCTTAAACTCTACAGGCCCAATAATAAATTGCCTTCTATGTGGTCTCATTTGCTTCCCCGATACATTTAAAACACAACAACAGCTCTATAAGATACTTTAAACAATTTGCCCCTACAAAGGCTGCAACGAAGGTTTCTAGATTTCTACTTGCGACGAAGTACACGCAGCAATAGAGTCCTGCTGTAATAGCCTGTAAAAACAAATCATATCTTTGACCATTGAATACATACAACGTAACCGAAAGAGAAGGGACTACAAAAGACAAAACAAAAATCGGAAGCATCCAAATAAAATACTTCCCAGCATAGCCCCACTTATCACCCAAAACAAAACCAATTCCAAATTTTGAGAAAAGGAAAATAATGACCGCGCATATTGCTGAAATTAGAAAAAGAACCGCACCCAATCGCCTTAAAAGTCGGGGCAAATCACTAACGGAGGAGGTAACAATTTTCCTCCTTAACATATCACCAATCGACGAAACCACCAAACCTTGCGGAGAAACAACCAGGCGTAAATATAAACCAAATGCAGCAGAGACTTCCAACCCAAAAAGTTCCGATGAAGCCAATAGCAAAAAGCCACTGTTAAAAGCTTCCAACACTCCTGCCGGCAGAAGGTATAGCGGAAAGTTTTTGTACTTCTTTAAGAGGAGTACAACTTCCTCCACTGACCACCCACCACGCTGCCTACCGCTAAGAATAATAAGCCCGAGTAAGTTCGTAAGAGTATAAAAAAACAACAGTCCCGTCTGCGTCCCAGACATCGCTGCATAGATAACCATTCCAATGCCGCCGACCAAAGGTGGAATTAACCTAGAGCGAAAAATCACACTTAAGCGATCTTCCCTTAGACACAAATAGTAATAGAAGAGATTAGAAGCTGAGAAAAACCCGGCAAGGGAGATTAGAATTAGATCAACAAACGAAACATCCTGTAGCTTACCAAAAACGCCCTTAAATATGAGTACTAATAAAAATCCAATTGCAGACA
This sequence comes from Bdellovibrio bacteriovorus, assembly GCF_048286975.1. GTDB lineage: Bacteria > Bdellovibrionota > Bdellovibrionia > Bdellovibrionales > Bdellovibrionaceae > Bdellovibrio > Bdellovibrio bacteriovorus_H. Next base: position 77,617 of record NZ_JBLVRT010000003.1, read on the forward strand.
ATAATCCAGTGAACACAAAATTGCCGGTAGCTATCTTCCGAGCCTCATCCAAGCTTCCAGAAAAAACGACATGATGATACTTTGCGCTAGCAAAAACCACCATATAACCAACAAGAGTGATGCAAATGGCATATGCACCATAAGTTTCAACAGAGACCAGTCGAGCTACAAAGAGAAGCACACAGAGGTTAATCACCTGACCAAGTACAGAGCTCGACGCAAGTGAAAAAACATCTTTAAACATCTCGATACCTCATCGATGAAAACCTACTGAAGCGCACTCCTCATCACTCGGGTAGCTAACTAAAACCGCACGTAATGGTCCTTGAAACACAAAAAGACTTCCCGCCGCGACAGCAGAAGCCCCTTCTTGGATCGCAGCATGAAGATCTTGTACAGAACCGGCTCCGCCAGAAGCCACTACTGGAACTGATACCTTCGAAGAAATGGACTTAATCAAGTCCAAATCAAAACCTTTCATAACTCCATCTCGATCTACGTTGTTTAGTATGATCTCTCCGGCACCAAGACTTTCCAGCTCCATTGACCATCTTAAAGGATCCGAAGAGCTTTTTCCCGTAACATGATTGAAAACTTCATACTTCCCAAAGAAGCTTTTCCTAACATCAACCATCACGGCAATGGTTGAACTACCAAAAACCTTGGCAGCCTCTTTAACAAAAAGCGGGTTTGAAAGTGCAGAGGAATTCAAACAAACCTTTTCGAACCCCATATTAAGGATCTTCTTGATCTGTGAAATTTCTCTTATTCCACCACCATAACCTAGAGGCATAAAGGCCTCCCCAGCAAGGTCCTTCAATAGATCATACTGAGGCTCTTGCCCTTCCTTACTGACCGAAATATCAAGAATCAATACTTCATCAACTTCTTTTTCATTAAATATCTTAAGTATATTTATTGGATCACCAAGATAACGAAGATCCTTGAACTTTTGACTTTTATAAAAGCCATGGCCCTTTAATAGCAGCGTTGGAATAATTCGTGTACGCATATGCCCTCTTACATCTCAGCGAACCGCTTCAACAATTCCATTCCGAATCTATGACTCTTCTCAGGATGAAACTGAGCCCCAATGATATTATCGACCGAAAACATAGAATCAAAATCGATACCGTAATTAGTTTTTCCTAAGACATCTTTTTGATCATTGCACTTAACATAGTACGAGTGAACAAAGTAAAAACGAGTCTTTGGATCAAAACCAGAAACAATTGGGTGTTCTTTTTTTGGACTTATATAGTTCCAACCAATGTGTGGGACTTTGTGCAAATTATCTTCAAGAGGAAACTGGAATTTTTTTACTTCAGCATCGACCCAAGCAAGGCCTGATCCAGCCCCTTCTTCCGAACTTTTACACATTATCTGCATGCCTAGGCATATCCCCAGAACTGGAACTCGCTCTTCCAGTGCCTTCAGATTAAGCAACTGAATCAAATTCATTTCTTTCAGCTTTTCCATACCAGTGGAAAAAGCGCCAACCCCAGGAAGAATAATTTTGGATGCCTGTTGAATTTCGCTCAACTCGCTTGTAATCAAGGATGCAACACCAACACGTTTAAGCATATTGCGTATTGAGCCAAGATTACCCATACCATAATCAACTATAGTAATCATACCCCGCTTGCCTCAACGGATACAAAATCGCCGGAAAGAACATAAATTGTACCCGTATTCGGGCATTGCCATCGCCCATATCCAGACAAAGGAAAAGGGATTCTCTCCCCAAACTGACTCATCCAACCAATCTGCCTTCCTGGCACCCCAGCAACTAGAGCATAGGGCTTTGTATCTTTATTTACTACAGCGCCAGCAGCGATAAATGAATATTCACCTAGGGTAATGCCACAAACTATAGTCGCATTTGCTCCGATAGATACGCCCTTTTTAACAAAAGTATCTTTATACTCGCTTTTTCTTACAACTCCAGAACGAGGATTGATCACATTGGTAAAGACCATGCTAGGTCCACAGAAGACATTGTCTTCAATGAAGACATTATCGTAAATAGAAACGTTGTTCTGAACTTTAACGTTACTTCCAAGAACGACTTTATTTCCTACATAGACATTCTGCCCCAAGGAACAATTTTCACCAAGTCTTGCGCCCCCTGAAACATGGGTCCAATGCCAAACTTTGGTGCCAGCTCCAATTTGAGCTCCACTATCTACAATTGCCGTCTGATGAACAAATACATTTGAATCCACACTATCCTCAAAACCCTATTATTAACTCAGGCCTATAGGCTCCGAATTTTTTCTACTATGCGAACTGCAGCTCTGGCGTCCTGCAATCCATAGCCTCGTCCGGCAAAAATATCAGTATACACACGTTTGTGAAGTTCAGTAAAACCTTCAGAAAACTCAAACTCTTCCCCATCAATTTTAATAGATCGAAAAGTTGTCTTCCCAGATTCAACCGCCTGCTTTGGCAAGCGAGACTTATCTATGGTCAACTCCCAATGAACGTCAGCTTTAGCTAATTTTACAAAACCTTTTTCCACAACAGGTGACTTTTCTGTCATGGCTACTTCAACTGAATCACCAAATATCCAGGTCAGCATATCAAAAAAGTGAACTCCGATATTCGATGATAGCCCCCCCGACTTACGGACATCACCTTTCCATGATTCATGATACCACTGTCCACGAGAAGTCATATACGTCAGATCAACTTTGTGGGCAGTCTTTCCTGAAGCCTCAACCTTGTTTTTTAGGCTCAAGATTGCGTCATGAACTCTCAATTGCAGTACCGTGAAGACTTTTTTACCATACTTACGCTCGTACACTGCAAGTTCATCAATATGCTTCTCAAACAAAACCAGTGGCTTTTCGCAAATTGCATTAGCCCCGTGACTTAGAGCAAACTTGATATGTGGAGCGTGCATGTGATTAGGAGTGCAGATGGAAACATACTCCACCTGTTCCGATGTCCCTTTCAACGAGTCAACAAAAGCTTCGAACCGTTCGAAGTCAGTAAAGAACTGACAATCAGGGAAGTACCTGTCCATAATCCCGACAGAGTCATTCTGGTCATATGCAGCGACCAATTTGTGACCAAGATCTTTAATTGCTTCCAAATGCCTTGGGGCGATATACCCGCCAACACCAATAATAGCAAAATTCATAATTATGCCTTAATCAAATTGTGAGAAGCCTTGCGATACTTGCCACGGGTATCCACAACAAGTTTGGCGTGCTTTAAAATCATATTGTAATCAAACTTATCATGATCCGTCGCCAAAACGACACAGTCATAACTCGCAACACTCTCAGGAGTAATTTCAACTGAAGACAAGTCAAATTTATGCTCACGCATTTTGGGGAACACCGGAACATGGGGATCTGTATAATCTACGATCGCACCATCATCGCGTAATTTTTCCATCAGGAAGACAGATGGTGATTCACGCATATCATCAATATTCTTCTTATAAGAAATTCCCAGGACCAAGACTTTAGATCCTTTTACCGACTTATTCTTATCATTCAATGCCATCGCAATCTTACTAACTACGTAGTTCGGCATCGCATTGTTAATTTCGCCAGCCAATTCAATAAAGCGCGTGTGCAACCCATACTCCCGAGCCTTCCAAGTCAAATAGAAGGGATCAATAGGAATACAGTGCCCACCAATTCCAGGCCCAGGACGATACGCCACAAATCCAAATGGTTTCGTTGCTGCCGCATCAATAACCTCATGAATATCAATGCCCATTTTATCTGCAACTATCTTCATTTCATTCACTAGGCCAATATTAACGGCGCGATGGATGTTTTCCAGCAACTTAGTCATTTCAGCAGCTTTTGTTGAACTAACTGGGACTACCTTGTCGATCACGCCACCATAGAGCTCAATTCCAACCTCAAGACAGGATGGACTATAACCACCAACCACTTTCGGAATAGTTCGAGTGGTAAAGTTTGGATTACCCGGATCTTCCCGCTCTGGTGAAAAGACTAAATAAACATCTTCTCCGACCTTGAAACCACGAGACTCAATTCGCGGCTTCAATTCTTCATCTGTAGTCCCAGGATAAGTTGTACTTTCCAAAGAAACAACCTGCCCCTTTCTCAAGTAAGGAACTATGCTGTCCATAGTATTCAAGACAAAACTAAGATCCGGCTCCCGATATTTATTCAAAGGAGTCGGTACGCATAGAATAATTGCATCTACTTTTGCAATCTGCTTAAAGTCGGTCGTCGCAGTAAAGCTTTTTGAAACTGCCTCTTTCACCGATGAGCTTGGAATATGCTCTATGTAACTCTGACCTTCGGAAATTCTACTGACCTTAAAGTCATCAATATCAAATCCAACAACAGAGTAACCCTCTTCAGAGAACCGCAATGCCAGTGGAAGCCCAACATAACCTAACCCGACAATGCCAATTACAGCTTTTTTTGATTTCAAATCAGACGATAAAGAACCCATACACCCTCTTCAATTCTTAGAAAGGGCATACTAAACCCGAGAGTTTCTATAAGTAAATAAAATCCACACTTTAGCCCTCTTTGATGCAACACCTCAAAGACTCAATTTATAGACCTGAGAGATCCCCAATGCTGCGCGCAAAACGCTAACAAATCAGCTCTCACGACTGAACAAAACATACCCTAACTTATTCTGCTCAAGCTTTCAGCGAGATACAAAGCTGCGCAGATTTAGCACTCCTAAAGTTAGTAACTCATTTCAAGAAACTCGAAATACGAGCATGATGGTTGGTATGCCGCATCGCCAGCGCAAAGATTGGCCAACGAATTACCAAGTGACACTGATTTATTATAACTCTACACTCAATCAATGTCCGCAACTAGATCATCTTTAGTTTTTGCCCTCCTCGCATGTTTTGTGCCGCTTTCTTTAGCACTTAATCTGTTTAATTTTTTCTGGATGGACGGCGTTTTTGCAATTGCGACTATTGTTGCATTCTGTTTCTCAGGAAAGTCCTGGAACGGCATTCGCACTACCTTCGGCTTTACCAATAAATTTCTCCTAACATGCCTTGCTGCTTACCTTGGCTCTGGCATCATGGGATACTTTTTGAACAGCCCGATGCAAATGCATGAATGGAGCAAGATCGCCAGCCTGCGCTGGATTTGGGGCTTTTTCGCCTGCCATGCTGTTGGTCATTTACTTGCAGCAAACTCTAAGAAGTTCAATTGGTCATTCACTGCCCTTATTGGGATTTTGGGCTGGATCATCTATCGCCAGTATAATTTGACCGCTGGTGACTTCATCACTCCCGACCACAGACTCCAAGGGTTTTACAGCAACCCCAATTATTTTGCACTGGCTCTAGTGCTAGTTTGGGCTATGGTCCTATCCTTTGTCCTTTACTCCAAAGACTGTCCGTCAAGAACCTCTGCGACACTTGCATTAATACTAGCGACCATTGCGCTTATTGCAACCTATACTAGAACTTCCTGGATCGGCATGATCTGCACTTTAGTGGTCGCCCTATTCTATACTAGGAACAAAAAGGCTATCGCCATTTCTGGGCTTACGTTTGCCGCATTCGCAGCAGCCGTTGTATTGAACGTCTTTGAGCTGAAAGACAGAATACTTTATACTTTCGACTTTTCTGGTATTAACTCCCAAATCGCCCGTCTGACAATTTGGAAAGTCTCCTGGCAGGTATTCCTGGATCACCCTTTGTTTGGCGTAGGGTTTGAAAATGCCGCCAAACTGTTCCCTTCTTATTACGTTAAGATGGGTCACGCAAATGAGTACGTTGTTGGCCATGCTCACAATCAGTTTTTGGACATTCTGGCTGGCGCAGGAATCTTTGGACTGGCTGGATACCTTGGTGCGTTCGGCGGAGGCGCAGTATTCTACTATCGTAAACTGAAAAGCTCTGCTGAACTCCACAAAAAGCAACTGGCACTTGGCTCTATTCTTTGTATTGTTGCCCTTTTCGCCTGCTCTTGGACAGAAACACCGTTTGTCCAACACGAAGTCCGTAACTTCATCCTAATCCTCCTCGGCTTCTCCTACGGCTACCTTGACGGAGTACCGAAGCAACATACCAAGCCCCAGAACGAACCGGCTTAATTAATCAAACAACCGGTCCCCGTAAATCTCCTCAGTAAAGTATTTCTTTAAAAACTCCGGATCGACCAGGTCTTCCGGAGATTTGCGACAGGTATCCACCAGATAGTTATAATAAGCATTCTGAATCCCAATCCGCTCTGACAAGATCCCCGGCAGGCAGAAGATCGGACGTTGCTCGCTCTCTTTGGCAATCGCCTCTGCCACACCAGCATCCTTCAACCCATACCCCTTCACGTACATCGGCACTTTGCCGTACACGATCTGCTGGGACCGATTCAGGGTCGAAAACTGGAAGGATTCGTTCCGTGAACCACGGGCACTGAAATAGTCATCATCGAACTCATGGCGTTTATAAAAGGAAATGGTCATCGCAGGCTTGTGATCCCCAAAGATCACAAAGATCACCGGGCGATTGTTTTGCTGGGCAAGCTTGACCGCCGCATTCTTAAAATCCAGGAACTGTTGTACTGTTTTTCCGAGCTTTTCCTTATATACAGCTTCGCCGCCGTCCCCGTCAGTATCTGCATACGGCCCATGGGTGTATACCGAGATCAGGAAGGCAAAGGTCTTCTTCCCGGCCTTCAGGCTGTCAGCGTACTTGGTCAAAGCCAAGTCAAACAGGACTTTGTCTTCCGGGTACTTGCTGCCATCAGACCAGCTCATGGAATCGGCAAAGAACGATCTTTCAAAACCAAACTTCGGATGAACGATGTCGCGCTTCCAGAAAAACCCGTCATTGGCGTGCGCCGACCAGGTGTCATAGCCATTTTCTGCAAAAATTCGGGGCACGGCTTCGGCCTTGGCCGAATACCTTTCCGCAAAATACTGGAAATCAATCCCTTTGTACCGTCGACTTGGAAGTCCAGTAAGAACCTCAAATTCTGCCTCGGCCGTCATCCCCCCGTAAACCGGAGAAATCACCGTCGCATGGGCAAAGCCGTCTTTTTCCAGATCCGCAATCGGAGTCACAAAGCTCTCATTGCTGCTGGTATAGCAGGACTCACACAATACCAAAAAGACATCCGGCTCGTATTTGGCTTTTTTTCGATCAATCACCGCATTTAGATCCTCGTAAGGAAGCTTTCCCTTGGCCGGAATCTGCCCCGTCGGCAGCGTCAGGAAAATATGATTTAGAATGCCGTTTTCCTTCACATTGGTGGTAAAGTTCCAGTCCACATAGGTTACTCGTGCCAGCTTAAACAATGAGCTGACCGGGTTGGCCTGGGATTCCGTGGGATGGCGTTCCTGCACAATGGACATCGCCACCATGAAAAAGACCGGCAAAAACAGTAATTGCTTTTTCTTGAAGGAAATCCCCTTCCAAACACAGAGCAAAAGCCCGATCACAATCGCCGGAATCACATAATCAGTATAACTTTTCAGGAAAAAAGCCTGTTTCCAGGCAAAGATATCCGAGGCCTCAAAGGGAGAGTTCGTCAATGCCATCTTCATCAGATGAATCCGAACCCCCAAGCACTCGATCAGGAAAATGAAAAAAGCCGCAGGATACGGGCGCAGGAATACCAGCACAGAAAAATACAACAGCCACGGCATCAACAGCTTTACAATCAGAAGATATTTGAATGCATAAAGCTGCAAAAGTGCGCTCAGCACACTCAAGCTCAGCAATCCCCATAAAACCTGTTTATTCTGTGGCAATCTGAAGCGCATCGCGAAAAAGCCCTATGACAAAAGCAGCTTGGAGTACTTGGACTGATTTTCCTGCACGTACTTCGGCAGGCGCTCCACCCCGACCGGCTTAAACTTCATCGGGCGATTGAAGATGTCCTTCCCGGATCGCACCTGGGTTTCCACCCATTGGGGGTTGAACATATCTTCGGTCATGTATTCTGTATGACTGTAGGCGCGCATTTTTTTAAGGATCATTTCAGTCCCACCCATGAACGAGAAATGCCATCCCCCGTCCATCACCATGGTGTGTTCGCTGTCTTTTTTACTGCGATAGGTGCGCATGTTGTTACAGCCGTATTTCTTGAAATAGGAATAGTTGGCCATCACTGTTCCATGCCAAGGGATATAGTCCTTGTACATTTCGTTGGGCTCGGTGTGCTCATACGCCAAGTTGTTCAGGTAATAGTAGTAAAGCTCCTGATAAAAGGTCTTAATCCCCGGTTTGTGCAGGTATTCGGTGACCTTTTCCGGCGTGGGGATTTCATCCACGTCAGAGAAGATGATCACATCCTCAGGAGCACAATTCACCAAAGCTTTCGCAAGGGCGTTACGTTGATAGTCTTCACGATCCCAGTTGCTGAAAGGTCTTAGCTTCTTCCAATTCACTTTCGGGAAGTCTTCGACCACCACATGAATGATCTTGGATTCAAACTGGGCGTAGCGTTGCTTGTTTTCGATATAAAAAAGTGGCTTGTCGGTCCCACGGAAGGTCTTCTTGGATTCGATAATAACAAATTTATCGACGACCTTATCCAGTACGTTCAGGCGAATATCCAACAGATCCAACTCATCATAAAACACAAAGCAATCGTATACCATGGGCCCAAAATACCGAATATGCTGGCAAAAATGTACCAGTAAGTCTTCAAAGGGTTTGCGTCAATTCATAAGACACAGCCTGTCGAAATGGATGTACAGCCCAAGGCCCTCGTAGTATGAAAAAAACATGAGATTCCTGTTTTCATCCCTGGGCTTCCTTCTTCGCATCACCGTCATTGGCGCGGTCTTTCGTGCCATCGTAGCCATTTACCTGCAAATCTGGGATTTGATGGATTTTAACACCGTCAAAGACACCTTCCCGGCCTTTCTGCACGGCTGGCACTTCGATCTGGCGATTGGTTCGGTTGTTTACCTTTTGCTGTACTGGATGATCCTGCTCTTTAAGCTTTCGCCGAAAGCCGCCAAACGCTGGAACTTCCTGTTTCTGTGGTTCTACATCGTGATGATTGTCACCGACTCTCTATATGCCAAAGAGACCGGTCGTCATCTGTCTTACGAAATTTACTCGCTCTTCACAATCGAAGGCTCGATGCTGAGTCTTTTTGGACGCTACTGGATCGCCGTGCTCGTCTCCTTGGTGGCGGCGGCCAGCTTGAACCTTTGGGTGTCCCCCAACTATAAAACCACCTCCGGTCCAATAGGCCGCACCTTTGCCATGCTGATGGCGGCGATCTTGGCGGTCATGGGCTTCCGAGGTTTTGAAGGCATCCCCCAAGACCCGTCCTGGGCTTATCGCGCTGGCGGTGGACCTCAAGGAGCCTTCTTGGCCCTGAACGGAGCCTATGGAATCTTCTGGGCCGCGGTGGGTGAAAAGAAATCCAGCAAAGAAAACATCGCCCTCCCCAAAGACATCAACACCGAGAAAGTTTTTGCCGCCTGGAAGGCCCAGCGTGGCATCCATACACCCATTGGCGGCTTTGACGGCAACATCGTGATCGTCTTCCTGGAAAGCTGGTGGGGGTCCGAGGTCGACCGTATTCAAGACGGCGTTGAGATCCTGCCGTTCTTCAATAAACTTCGCCGCGAGTCCCTGCACACAGATCTGTTCCTGGCCGGCGGTCATCGCACCACCGAGGGGATTTTTTCAAGCATGTGCAGTCTTCCCAACCCACTGGGAAAAAGCATCATGTACTCGGAAATTGAAAACAAAGACTTTGTCTGCCTTCCCCGTTTGCTCAGCGAAAAAGGCTATAGCTCGGCCTTCTTCCAAGGATCTGATCAATACACCAGCGGCACGGGATTGTTGGTGCTAAAGACCGGCTTCCAAAGCTCGTATGGAAAACGCGACATTCCTGATTACGAAAAATTGGAACAAAACGCCTGGGGTGTTTACGACACGGATTTGTATAAATTTGCCCTGGACAAGATGAACGGCCTGCGTGAGCCGTTCTTGGTTGGAATCAATACCAACACCACTCACGACAACTTGTTCCCGGCCAGAGCCGATCGCCAGAAGTATAAAACCATCCGCCAGTGGGCTGATACGGAACTTAAAGACTTCCATAAGCTGCTAGCCAGTCGCAAGTGGGAAAAAGACTGGCTGCTGGTCTTGGTTGCTGATCACACCACTTATGGTGGATCCAGCATCTTCGATCACTATGCGATTCCGTTCCTGATGAAACACTACACCAAAGACGGCAAAGAAAGCCGCGTGCTTCCAAACAAACTTTTACCGGGAGCTTTCTCTCAGTCCGACATCGCGGCCACCTTGGCCGATATCACAGGCGTAAAGGCTCCAACGTTCCTGGGAAGATCCTTGGCGCGCCCGGAAGCCTTCAGCCCCGGCGCCAGCATCTTCCATCTGGGCCAGTCGGCTTGGTTTGATGGTGATTGGGCCGTGGTCTTTAACATCCGCAACCCGGGTGAAGAAAGATGCTTTAAGTGGAAAGAGGACATGAGTTTCACCAAAGAATCCCCATGTCCTGCCAATGGCAAGAAAATGCACGAAGAAGGCTTAAGCTATATCAAAGAGTCGCAGGAGCTTTTGTTCCGCTAAGCCCAGGCTTCAGCATTAACATCATCGCCTTGCACGTCGCGTGAGATCCATCATCCCAGAAAGAAGGCCCGGCATCATCCCCGGGCACCCCATCCCAGTACGACTGCACGTGAACCTTGTCGGACTCCAGGCCCTTGATCATATCCAGCCATTCTTGGTGAGACTTCACCGCTTCCGGATGATCTTTCGCGTGCCTGCGAACAAATTCAGGATGGAACGGCGGAACCAGAATCAGGACTTCCACGCCCTGCTCGGCCGTGGCTTTGATCTGCTTTTTAAATAGCTCTACAAATTTAGGATTCAATGGTGCCTTCATCGGGCCACCGAAAGTGGAATAGCTGACATCGATTTCTTTGGCCAAAACATCCGGAGTGGTTTTTCCGGCATAATCAGCCGCCGCGCACTTTTTATAGTCAATAGCGCTACCACTGCCTTTAGGGGCGAACATGCCGTCGGCTTTTTTCTGGTTCAACTGATGAATGGCCGCTTCCAACGTGTTGTGGCTGATCAGGCTTTGCAGGTGCTCAAGATAGTACTTCATCCCATCAAGACCTTCGACGTCTGACAGAAGCTTTTCACGCAGCACCGGCGTCTGACGAACCTTTACGTCCGTCACTTCACCGGCAAGTTCGAAGTAATCCGCAATCCAGATGACTTTCTTCAAAGGCAGTTTTTGATCCAAAGCATTTCTTAACAGGGACACTTTCAAAAGCAAACCGGCGCCGCCCTTGGAAAGATTGATCGTCTTAAGACCCGTGACTTCTTCCACCCACAAAGCGGAAGTCGTTTCACCACGGGAAGATCCCAAAATCACAACTTGGGCTTCAGGATTGGCCCCGACAATCTGGGCTGCCTGATAATAGACGTTCTGACTTTGTCTGTTGGTATCAATAACATCGCAGCGATAGTAGCACATCGGATCCACAGCAAAGTTAAAACCCGCCACCAGCGCCATTAGTCCGATGATGAAAGCCGCAAGGAAAAGAATCATTTTCAAAGTATTACTTTTCATACGCCCCACCTAGAATTGGAAGTAAAGGAACGGAGATTCCTCACCCATGTACATCAGACACACCACGAACATGAATGCCATCAAAGCCGCTCGCCATAGCGTGGGCTTAAACTCACGCTCCCAGGTGTTCTTGGCCAGGAAGGCCACCAAGATCCCGACACCCAAAGCTGCAAAGAAACGGTCCTTGTGTTTCAGCGGAATCAACGTGATGTCCCAGTTGATGTCACCATTTAGCATAAACACCTTCTGCAACCAGAACAGCGCCTGTTCTACAGAATGCGCACGGAAGAACACCCAGCCCACACAGACCAGGAAGAAGGTGAAAGTCCACTTCACGTATTTGTTGCCAACACCCTTCCAGCCACGGTCCTTAAACAGTCTTTCAATCGCCAGAATCCCACCGTGGAAGCAACCCCAGACCAGATATGTCCAGTTCGCCCCGTGCCACAAGCCCCCGATGGCCATGGTCAGGAAAAGATTCCGATAGGTTTTCAAAACCCCGGCGCGATTTCCCCCCAGGGAGATATACAGGTAATCCTTCAACCACGAAGACAGCGTGATATGCCAGCGCTGCCAGAACTCAGTGATCGACAACGACTTGTACGGAGAATTAAAGTTCTGCGGGAACTGAATGTTCATCATCAGTCCCAACCCCACGGCCATGTCAGAATAGCCGCTGAAATCGAAATACAACTGCATGGTGTAGCCAATCATGGCAATCCAAGCCTCTGCCGTGGAAGCCCCGGCCATATTCATCACCAACGGATCCACCACCGCCGCGATACGATCGGCGATCATCATCTTTTTGGCCAGACCGAAAACGAAGAAATAACACCCCTTCCAGAAGTTCTCTGGATTGAAGAAGTAGGTTTTGGAGTCTTCCAGCTGGGGAACGATATAGTTGTGACGAACCAGTGGGCCCGAGATCTGGTGCGGGAACAAAGTCACATAGCCCGCAAACTCCAATAAGTGCGCATGCGCATTGGATGTCCTGCGGTAAACGTCAATCACGTAAGACAGGGACTGGAACGTGTAAAAGGAAATACCAATGGGCAGTACGAGATTCAAAATCGGCAGCGGCGGCGCAAGCCCCGTCACCTGCAGGGCTCCATTCAAAGAGTCCGCAAAGAAGTTGTAGTATTTAAAGAATCCAAGAATCCCAAGATTGGCGATCACCGAAATCAGCAGGAAGGTCTTTCGGCGCGCCTGTGAGGTCGTCATCGATATGGCTTTGGCTAAATAAAAATCCAGAACCACCGTGAACAACAGCAGGAACACATACACTGTGCTCCAGTAACAATAGAAAAACACACTTGAAAGGAACAAGAACCATAGTTGCAGGTTCTTTTTCGTGATCCAGTAATAGCCCAGCAACGTGAACGGCAGGAACAGGAATAAAAAGGCGTAGGAGTTAAAAAGCATGGGCACACAGTACCCAATAAATGGCTCAGAAAAAAGGTTCTGGCACCGTTTTGGGCCACAGTGCGTCTAACGCAACATGGGCCGGAAAAAGAACCAGGAACCTTTTTATTTCAATCCTAGCAGGAAGTCGAAGTCCTCTTTGGTCAGAGCCCCACCGGCGCCGGTCAGGTCCGTGCTGGCTTCGGTTTCCGAGAACAGGCTTTGGAACTTGCGGTTTTTGCGCTCTTTTAGAAGCTCCATCTTTTCTTCCAGGGATTCGTGCATGATATAGCGGAAGACCTGAACGGCCTTACGCTGCCCCAAACGGTGCGCACGGTCTGTGGCCTGATTTTCGACCGAAGGATTCCACCATGGTTCCAGATGGAACACATAGCTGGCCTTGGTCAAATTCAAACCCACCCCGCCCGTTTTCAGGGTCATCACTAGAACGGCTCCGCCTTTGGTTTCGTTGAAGTCCTTTAAGATCTTCTGACGTTGTTTGGTCGGAATCGCCCCGTGCAGAACAAAGACCGGAATACCGACAGCCTTCAAAAGCTTTTCGGTGCGCTCCAAGGTCTGCAGGAACTGGGTAAAGACCAGCGCACTTTCGCCGGACTCGATGATCTCTTGCAAAGAGTCCATCAAAGCCTCCAGTTTCGGCGGCGTCTTTTCATACTTCACTTCCGGCAAAGCCCCAGGATCGGAGCACGCCTGACGAAGTCGCAACAAAGCCGTCAACATCTGCAGCTGGGACTGAGACTCCCCGGCTTCGCGGATGGTGTCTTGAATGCGCTGATTATACGCAATCGCAATATCGCGGTAGATCTGCTTTTGCTTGTCTTCAAAGGCGATGCTGACCTTGGTTTCCTGTTTCTCAGGAAGCTGATCCAGGATCTCTTTTTTAGTTCGTCGCATAATCAACGGTCTGGTTTTAAGCTTCAGATCCTCGACGTCTTCCAGCAACACCACTTCGGTGTTCACAAAGTGGCGGCGGAAATCATCGTACTTGCCAAGACAACCCGGCACCACCAGATCCAACAACGAATAGAACTCACCAAAGTGATTTTCCATCGGCGTACCCGTCAGGCACATTTTAAACCGGGCATTTAACATACGCGCCGAACTGGTTCTTTTCGCGGTGATATTTTTCAGATTCTGAGCTTCATCAAAGATCAGGACATTCCAGTTGTACTGGCTTAAGAATTCGTCATTTTCCATCAAAAGACCGTAAGTGGTCACAACCACCAACGGCTCTTTGGCTTCAAGACGTTTGCCAAGGCGGTCATGGTCCTTGCTGGTAAAGATCTCAAATGGCAGCTCCGGAGTGAACTTCGCGACTTCGCTTTCCCAGTTGTAGACCAAGCTGGATGGCACGACGACCAGCACCTGCCCCAGCTGTTCGCGCGTGCGAAGCAGATCCAGGAACGACAGCGCCTGCAGGGTCTTACCCAGACCCATGTCATCCGCCAGCAGTGCGCCCATGCGCAGAGTGAATAGATCCAGCAACCACTGCACGCCTTCGTGCTGATAAGTCTTTAGCTCCGCTTTCACAGAACCTGGAAGCTTCACCAAATCCGTGCGTGTACCCAAACCATCATAGAAAGCACAGATTCGCTTCCATTCATCATCCCCGCGGAAGGCATAACCCGACGCCCGCAAGGCAAGTAATTCAAGCGCCTGGTGCTTGGGCAGTTGATAGTATTTATCCGTCCAGGCTTTTTTGGATGAGTCTTTTTTACCCGCCTGAAGCTTTTGCCAGAAACCTTCCAAACGGCGCAGCGAAGGGATTTCTTTGCGCGGCACAAGGAAGAACTTTCCGTCGTATTCAACCACACCCCCGCTTCCCATACTTTTTAACTGCGTGGCATCGATTTCTTTTCCTTGCAGGAAGAAACGAGGATTCAGCTCAAACCAGTTCAGCATGCCTTCATCCAGCTTGCTGACAATCTGGAAGTCGACAACGAATTCATTCTGACCAAGTTCTTGCAGCAGCTGACCGCGCACGTACAGGCGAATGCCATGATCCACCAAAGGTTGCAGCAATCCCAAGGACTGAGTCGGCGTGACGTCTTCTTTACCCCAGGAAGGCATAAAGAAATGTCCTTGTTCCAACATCGGGTCTTCTTCGAGCTTTCCATCCCAGGTCTTTGTCAAAAAACCTGTACGCGCACGCTTAAAGGCACTGCCTTGAGTGGAAAGAGCCATGTATTTCAGAATTTCATAAAGAACACGGAACTCCCGTTCAACGGAGCCCGAGAACAGGTATTCACCCTTGGAGCTGTAAATGGCTTCACGCTCACCCACTGATTTCAGGACCTTGGCGACATAGTCGGCAAAGATCCCCAGCACGCCTTTGGAGCAAAGCTCGTCCAAATCCAGTGTTTTAGTCAGGCTGGTGCCGTCCCCAGTGACAAGCAGGCTGTGAACACGACTGCGCAAGGCCGGGAAGATATTCGCCGGATCACAAGTCGTTCCATCAGTCAGCTGACCTTCAAAGTGATAAGTCAGGGCTTCCAAAGTCAGATACTGCAAGACGCCCAGGTGTTTTAGGATCTTCAAATCCCACTCGCGCTTTTTGAAACTGCTGGAGGCCAGAGTTTTGACTTCGGTTTGCAGCAAAAAGCCCAGGCCCTCTTGCAAAGTGCGCATGATCAGCACCACCGGAGTGCTGAAACCCATTTTGCTGACGGTTTCTTTTTCATTCAACGTAAACACTTTTTCCGGAACAAAGCCCGCGTCATCCTGATGGTGCAGATTCAAAACACTGGCAATCGCACCCATATCATGGCTGCCACCCTGAACACGCACCGGAAGCGAACGTCCGCGCAGGAATTTCATAAAGGCCGCTGTTTCGCCTTTACCTTCCACATGCAGATGCGAGAACGCTCGGGGGCGGTCCGTCTTCAACTGGCGGGAATAAAACTGATCTAAAGCTTCGCTTTCTTTCTTCCACGCAAAAGCGACAACCGCACCAGTGGCAAAATCCACCGCGAAATTATCAAAGAAGATGTATTTCTGCTGATCTTTTTGCGCCGTCAGCAGCGCCGAGGTTTTGACTTCGTCAGAACCGCTGAACTCAACCTTCCATTCAAAGGCGTCTTCAGCTTCCACGCTGATGTTGCCGACCTGGAAGGCTTTTCCCAGATCCTTTTGATCCTGCAGATAGAATTTCAGATCCCCTTTGTTCACCCGGCGGGTGATACGGGAAAGAAGCTCTTGCATGACCGCTTCAATATCCAGCAGGTCACGGCTGAAAAAACGATGCGGATCACTTGGCAATAGCGGCCAGTAGACTTCAAAGGTCTCTTTGCGCGCCGGGCCCGGCAAAAGATCCCGTGGCACCACGGAACGATAAGCATGGCGAAGAATATCCCGGCTGCTGATTTGCACACCGTCATTGAAGTTATACCTTAAAAGCCCCGCCAACTGGTCTTGATGGCGCACATCGGCCCAGTAAACGGTTTCTTTTTGCAAAGACCCGCGGAAGGCTTGAGGAAGCCCCCACACCGCCCCGGTGCTGGCATCATCCCCTTCAGGAACGCGATTCAGCTCATAGACCTTATTCCACTCGGGCAGATATTCTTCCAGGGCGCGGTCTTCATCCAAAGACAGAGTTTCAGAGACCAAACTGATGGATTCAAGTTTTAAGCTGTCCGGCAGACCATTGCCATCGCCTTCACCGCGGCGGGCTTTTTTGGTTTCAGTCAGATCCCAGAAGTCTTCACAGAAGTTACTGACCTGGAAGCTGTGATTGCGCAGGAATCCACGATCCACCGACAGCGCCCACCAAATCAGGATCAACGACGCCCACTCATGAACGCAGATGTCTTCTTTGTCCTTGCGGCTTTCTGCGCACTGGGCACAGTGGAAGGTCAGCTCTCCGCCCTCACCGTCTTCCTCAACCTGCACATAGGATTTACGCAAAGAGGATTCTTCCGCGTAAACAAACTGGATTTCCAGTCCGCCGTCTTCCTTTTTTTGGATGCTGTGGCTGTCCAGGGACATTTTTTTAAGAATGCGAAATGCGTTTTCAGCAACAGGCATTTGCTCCAGGGTCGCAAGATCCTTGGGGCTGACTAAATGAGAAATTTTTTGAAGACTTAATCCGGAAAAGGCCATCCCTACAAGGTAGCAGAAGTCCTTGAAGAATAAAATTCTTTATACCACTGAAGTGTTTCTTTCAGAGCATCTGTGAGGTTTCTTTGAACTTTCCAGTTCAGATCGCTCTGAGCGAGCTTTGAATCCAAATTTGCATGAACAGACAAAGAGGACTTCGACCCCTCGCCCAAATTCACCCGTGCATTTTCTCCCCAATAACGAGCCAAAGCTTGCGCAACTTCGCCGACTGTGTTAGTCTCTTTCGCCGCAAAATTATAGGTCGGCGCCAGCTTCGGCCCGCGCTCGAACAAAGCTTCGGCAAGACTCAAAAGACCCGCCACCTGATCCAGCACATGAATCCACGGGCGCACCGATTGAGGGTTCTTCAATTCAAAACTATTTCCCGCCACAAAGGCCTGCACGGCCTGCGGAATAAATGCGTGTTCGGTAAAATCCCCGCCTCCGATGGCAGAACCCATGCGAGCCGTGGCAATGGCGATTTTATGCTTGTTGTATTTTTCAGGAGCAAAGAAACTTTGGCGATAAGATAGTGCGATCATCTCGGCACACAGCTTGGCCGTGGGCAAAATCGCTGACGGCGCCACCGCATCTGTTTCAGACAGCACTTCGCCGGATGTTTTTCGTGCATAGACCTTGTCAGAACTAACAACCACCAACGAACGAACCGAAGCCGTTTCCCTCATCAGCTCCATCAAAGTCGCCGTTCCCAACGCCGCTTTGGCAAAGGTTTCCAGCGGTCTTTTGCCAAGATCTGAAATCAGGCCGCTTTCGCCCAGATGCAGAACCACATCAGCTTCGGCAAATTGCAAAGCCTCGCGCAATGCGGACTCATCCCGTATGTCCCCGTAGGTCATCGAGATTTTCTGTCCCAGGTTTTTCAGATCAAAAAGATTCGGAGATGTGCTGGCCGGTTCACCAAAGCCAAACACCTGAGACCCGGAATCAAGCAGAGTTTGCACCAGCCACGTCCCCACAAAGCCCGTGGGGCACGTAACGAAAACTCTTTTGCCGTTCCAGAAATTAGTCACGGCTTAAGCGCCGCCCAGAAGATTTTGTTCTACCCCATGACCGCGATGATCCGGGTGCACCCAGTGCGCCAGAACCTTGCCTTCATAGTTCCAGTAAAAGCCCACAGGATCTGTTTCAAAGATCGCCACACGCAGTTGGCCGTTCTTTTCTGTCGCTTTCATTTTTAAAAGAGTCTGCGCCAGGGATTCAGGGCTGATTTTCCCGCTGGATGCTGAGGGCGTGCAATGAGCCTCATACAGGCGGGCCAACAAAGAAAGCTCAACAAGGTTGAACATGCTTTCACGAATAAAGTACTTATCAGTCTGAAGTGATGTCATCCTACTAGCCTAACCACTCCGTTCGGGTGAAGCAATCGCAAAGCAGGAACGGTCATTTAATGACCTAGCCCAAAGGCGATAACCCCGCGGGGCTGCGCTTTGGATTCCATAAACCGGGCCAGAATCTCGGCCATCATCAGGCTCATGTGACCGGCCTCAAGCTCTGGCACGTCAGCCACATAGAAGCGATTTTTTGATTGAACGATATAGGGTACGATTTCGCGGGTGATGGAGTTTCGCGACTCCGCCAACATGGAAAACTTGCTCATGTCCGAAGGCAGAAGCTCGACCTGTTCAGTCAGGGTCTTACTGGTTTTTTTAAAGAAGCCGCCCTCATACAAAACCTCATCAAAGAAGCCGGTGAACTCCTGCCGAGCCATTCTTAAAAAACGCAGACCCATCTCGTTTTCCAGGCGTGGGCCCATCTGCCACACATTGTATCCAAACCAAGCCACGCTCCCCTTGGCGCTCATAAAGTCTTCAACAAACACCCGGGGAACGCGATGGTCAAAATGAGTTCCAATATAAATATTCTTATCACAGCGATGCACTTCTCCGCTTTGATAGTTCGCAATCCCCGAAGCGTGAACAGAATACCCTACATACGGGGCCAATAATCCACGCAACTGATCGGCAAAGGCTTTCCCAGAGGCCAATTGGTCCCGGGATTCCGCATCGAAATAAATTTGAACGCAGTTGGCCTTCTCCGGCGTCGACAATCCGCGAAAAGCGGCGATGCCAAGACTGCCGATTGCCACCAACCCCAAGAGAACCAACAAGCCTCTTTGACGTCTCATTCTTCACCTACTTGAAAGGGATAACCAAGGCTAACGAGGTCTTTTTGAAAACTCGAGTTAAGTTGATGTAAAGATCGTCAGAACTAAATACTTCGAACCCCTGACAGAATAGCTGTTGTCCGCGAGCAAAGAGGCTTCTATGCTGTGGGATATGACAAAGTTATTGATTACAGTAATGGCGGTTTTYGGCATTTCCACCTCTGCAATGGCCTTTGAATTGGCTCAAGGACTGACTCCGCCGGGCCGTCAGCGCACGACATTGAACTATGTGGGCTTTTTCTATGACAAGGCCGAGTTCCCACAAGAGCGCGCCAACATGCGCTATCAACTGATGGACCTTAGCTCCCCGGTTTACAAAACTGAAACACAGTCCGTGGGCTTGAGTTTTTCCGGAAGCCAGATGAGCGTGGATCCTGCTCAGAATGGGTATTCCGAGCTTTACGACATCAAATTCGGCGCAAGCTACACAAAAGTGCTTGGTGAAAAACGTATGTGGTCTGTGATGGTCAATTACGGTTCTGCCAGCGACAAACCCTTCTATGACCCGACGGTTTCCACTTTGGGGATCACCGCCTTTTACTCTTACCCGAGCGATGAAAAAAGCAGCTGGCTGCTTCTGGCGAACTATTCCAACAACCGCCCGATTCTGAACAACATTCCCCTGCCGGGCTTTGCCTGGTTCTATTACCCGTCCCGCGAGCTGAATCTGGTGCTGGGTGCCCCGTTTGCTTCCATCAACTGGCAGTTTGCCGACAAGTTCGGACTGACCTTTTTCACTCTGGTTCCATGGGTGATCAAAAGCACGGTCTATTATAAACTGAACGATTTCGCCCAAGTGTATGCGGGAATGGATTTCAGCCAGGTGACCTATCTGCCATACGGTCGCGAAAACCGCGAAGATCGTTTATTTTACGATGAAAAGAAGTTCCTGATGGGCATCAAGTCGCCATTGTCAAAATCAGTCTTTGCCGACTTCGAAGTGGGCCACGCCTTTGACCGCCGCTTCTTCATCGCCGAAAACTACGAAATCAACCCAGGCAACCAAGTCGACATCGGCAACGCCTACTACGCCAAACTAGCCCTCAAAGTCGCCTTCCAATAAACAACGCAGCGCTTATGCAAAAGTAAGCAGGTACCTTTTAAGAAAACCGTTCAAAAAGGTCGCAGCGCAAGGCGGAGGGTTTTTCGCGTAGCGGAGGCGTGCTCCTAGCACGTCGGAGTGAAGCGAAAGGCCCGACAACGCAGTCGATGGGGCCTTTTTCAACGGTTTTACCCGAAGCGGCCGGTGATGTAGTTTTCTGTGCGCTGATCTTTTGGGTTCGTGAAGATCTGGTCGCTGGCGCCGAATTCGATCAGGTCG
Source organism: Bdellovibrio bacteriovorus (assembly GCF_048286975.1). Classification (GTDB taxonomy): domain Bacteria; phylum Bdellovibrionota; class Bdellovibrionia; order Bdellovibrionales; family Bdellovibrionaceae; genus Bdellovibrio; species Bdellovibrio bacteriovorus_H. The sequence continues at coordinate 98,189 of NZ_JBLVRT010000003.1, forward strand.
CCCAGATACATGAAGGCGGTGAAATCAGACACACGGGCTGCTTGGTGCAAGCTGTGGGTCACGATCGCGATGGTGACGTCCTTACGAAGCTCCTGAATCAGCTCTTCGATGTGACGAGTGGAGATCGGATCCAGTGCAGATGTAGGTTCATCGAGCAGCAGGATTTCAGGTTCGGTCGCAAGGGCGCGTGCGATGCACAGACGCTGCTGTTGACCTCCGGAAAGCGCTGTCGCTGAGGAATGCAAACGGTCTTTGACTTCATTCCACAGACTGGCCTGCTGCAGGGACTTTTCGACCTGTTCTTCGATGAAGCTTTTCTTTTTGACTCCACGAACAGTCAGACCGTAAGCGACGTTGTCATAGATGCTTTTCGGGAATGGATTTGGCTTTTGGAAAACCATTCCGATACGCATGCGCACTTCCATCGGGTCAATGTCTTTACCCAGGATGTTACTTTGATTTGGATAAAGCAGAATCTCGCCCTGGTATTGGGCATTGGCATACAGATCGTGCATGCGGTTGAAACAACGAAGCAGCGTGGTCTTACCGCAACCGGAAGGACCAATCAAAGCCGTCACGCGGTTTTCATAGATCGGCAAAGTGATGCCGTTCAGAACCTTTTTATCACCGTAAGAGAAAACCAGATTTTTAACTTCAGCGCGCAAATTCAACTGCATAAATTACCACTTCATCTTTTTACGGAAACGGGAGCGCAGGTAAATCGCCCCACCGTTCATAATCAAAGTCATCACAAGCAACACCACACCCGTGGCGGCCGCGTTCACATGGAACTCCGGCTGAGGCCGTGACAACCAGTTAAACATCTGAATCGGCATCACGGTGAATGGATCCATGAGCCAGTTAAAGTTCAAATAAGGGAACTGCCCGTCAATCGGCGGTGTTGGCAAAAACGCAATAAACGTCAAAGCGCCAATCGTGATCAGCGGAGCGGTTTCACCGATCGCACGGGACAATGAGATGATCACACCCGTCAGAATACCACCGGAAGAATAAGGCAGAATATGATAGCGAATGGTCTGCCACTTGCTGGCCCCCATCGCGTAGCTCGCCTCACGGATGGTGTTCGGGATCGCACGAATGGCTTCACGCGTGGTCACGATGATGATTGGCAGAACCAATAACCCCAAAGTCAAACCCGCGGTCAGAATACTCTGACCCAGCTTCAGCTTGTAAACGAACAGACCCAGCGCCATCAGACCATAAGTGATCGATGGGATCCCCGCCAAGTTGATGATGTTCAATTCAATGATCTGAGACACCCAGTTTTTCTTGGAGTATTCTTCCAAGTACACACCAGCCGCCACACCCAACGGAATGGCACAAACCGCGGTGGTCACCATGATCAGGAAAGATCCGACCCACGCCGACAAGATCCCCGCTTTTTCCGCAAAGCGCGAAGGGAAGTTGACGAAGAACTCCGCATTGATACGCGGAATCCCGGTCATCCCCAGATCCACAATCAAGGCCAGCAAAGTCACCAAAGCAAAAAGCAGCGACAACAAACCCATCAGGGCAAAAGCAAAATCCCACATCTGACGGCGTTTGATATTCGCCAAAAGTTCCTGACGTGATTCCATCTACTCTTTCTCCTGGAACTTTTTGCGCAGCCACAGGCCCACGATATTGAAACACAAGGTCAGCACCAAAAGGCTTAGGCCCGCCACGTAAATACTCTGATACCCGATCGAACCGTGAGGCAAATCGCCCAAGCTGACCTGAACGATAAAGGCTGTGATGGTCGCCGCAGGTTCCGTGGGATTGATGGTCAGATTCGGCTGCATACCAGCGGCAATCGCCACAACCATGGTTTCACCCAAAGCACGGGAAATGCCCAGAATGTAGGCAGAAGTGATCCCCGAAAACGCCGCCGGAATCACAACCCGGAAGGCCGTCTGCATGCGCGACGCCCCCACGGCAAAGGAGGCCTCACGCAGGTGATTGGGCACCGAGCGCATGGCATCTTCACTCAGACTGGAAACATAAGGAACGATCATCACCCCGATCACAATCCCCGCACTCAGGACATTGAAGCCACCTAAATTCGGAATGATCTTTTGCAAAAGAGGCGTCACAAACAACAAAGCAAAATAACCGTACACGACGGTCGGCACAGCCGCGAGAAGCTCCAAGACAGGTTTTAAAATTTCGCGCGCCGAAGGACGAACGTATTCACTTAAGAAAGCGGCTGCCACTGTGCCTAATGGAATCGCCACCGACAAGGCAATCACGGTGGAAAGCAAAGTTCCACTGAGCAGAGGCAAGATGCCATAACGGGCATTTTCAAAAAGCGGAGTCCACTGCGTGTCGGTTAAAAAGTCTTTCAGGGACACATGCGCAAAGAACGGCATGCTTTCAGTCACCAAAATACCGACAATGCCGACAGTGACCAGAACCGAGGAAGCCGCCGCCAGGAACAGAACCGTTTCGATGGCTCTCTCCCTTAAACGACGCATCCGCCGGACCGGGTGGTCGGCGGATGTGAATTCAGAAAGTTTTCTAAGTTGGCTTTTACTCACGTGGCTAAACTACAACGAACCTTCACGTTTCATCAACTCTTCAATTTTCAAACCCACTTCAGAGTGGCCGCCAAAGACGGTTCCCAGCTTGTTCTTTTTAACGTGGTCTTTAACCATGTCATAAGCCTTGGCTGGAAGTGGAACGTATTTCACCTGAGGAACGATTTCAAAAGACTTGCTGATGTAGAAGTTCACGAACTCTTTCACTTCAGCTTTGGCCATGGACTTTTCGCTGACGTAGATGAAGATCGGACGAGACAATGGGAAGTAAGAACCGTTCTCAACCGTCTCACGGCCTGGAAGCACCGCTTCGTTTTTCTTAGGGGCTTTGTCGCCACCTACGATAGCTACGACTTTCAGCTTAGCTTTGTTCTCTTCATAGTACGCCAGAGGAACATAGCCCAAAGCGTAAAGATCGTTGGAAACACCTGTCACCAGAGTGTTGTCATCTTCAGAAGCCGTATAGTCACCGCGGGAAGACTTGGATTTACCAACAACGGCTTCAGTGAAGTAGTCAAAGGTACCGGAGTCAGAACCTGCACCGTACAATTTCAATTTCTCTTTTGGCCAAGCTGGGTTTACGTCAGCCCAGGTGTTGATCTTACCTTGAGCGCCTGGTTCCCACATTTTTTTTAGTTCAGCCACGGTGATGGACTTCAACCATGTGTTTTTAGGGTTTACCACCACAGCAGTAGCGTCATAAGCGATTGGAAGTTCCAAGAACTTGATGCCCGCTTTACGGCAAGCTTCGATTTCAGAGGCTTGAATTGGACGGGACGCATTTTGAACGTCTGTTTCACCACGGCAGAATTTTTTGAAGCCGCCGCCTGTTCCCGAGATACCCACGGTCACGCGCACTTTACCACGCTGGGAGGTTTGGAACTCTTCCGCCATCGCTTCGGTGATTGGGAACACGGTGGACGAACCATCGATTTTGATAACTGGAGCTTGTGCGTGCGCCAAAGCCGCGCCCATAACAACAGACAAAGACACTACAAAGTTGGTCAACATAAAATCTCCCTATGGATTTATGAGACAAACTCTAGCACTATGATATTGCGCTGTATTGTTAAGGTTTTATTATGATTTTAGCCGTTTCGCGTTACCAAAACCTAGGATAGACTAAATAAATCTATGATTACAGACCTTCTAAAAGACCAAAATACTCTGCTAGAGAAGATCAACAAAACGATCCCCAACAGCGTCTATATTTTTGACCTGAACGAAGTCAATATGGTGTGGTTCAACGACCGGGTGAAGGATCTGTACGGATACACCCTGGCCGAACTTCGCGCCCTGGGACCGGAATACTACGCAAGATCCATGCATCCAGACGACATCCCCGTCTTGAATGCCGCCATTGAAAAATCCCGCACCCTGAAAGAGGGCGAGGTTATTTCCATTGAGTACCGCTTTAAAGATCACAACGGGCAGTATCATTGGATCAACGACCGCATCACTCCGTTTTCCCGAGATGAGAAGGGAAACGTCGCCACTATTTTAGGCATCGCCACCGATGTGGACGACCGAAAAAGCTATGAAGAAACCCTGAAAAAGACCATCGAGAAAATGAACCTGTCCCTGTCGGCCGCCAACATGGGCACGTGGGAATGGGATATCGAAAAAAACCGCCTGCAATGGGACACGAAAATGTACGAGATGCATGACGTGCCGGTGCTGCCGGGATTAAACCCTTTGGATGAAGTCTGGAAGCGCGCCATTCGCGAGGATATGGAAAACGTCAATCGCCGCATTCAAGAGGCCGTTGAAAACCGCCAGGATTTCTATGTCACTTACCGCGTGACCCATTCCAATCAGCAAATCCATCACATCAAATGTTATGGCAAGTTCATGACCAGCACCGGCAGCCCGCGCATGTACGGCGTGGCCTGGGATTCCACTGAAGAATTCCAGACAGAACGCGAAATGGCGGAAAACAAAGCCAAGCTGATTTCGTCCACCAAGATGGCCGCTCTGGGCGAGATGTCCGGCGGTATCGCGCATGAGATCAACAATCCCCTCACCGTCATCCAGGCCCGCGCCTTTCAGCTGCAGCAAATGGTGGACTCTGGCAAAATGGATCCGGCAAAAATCAAGCAGGCCGCCGAAAGCATCAGTCGTACCGCCGACAAGATTGCCCGTATCATCAAATCCCTGCGCTCTTTCGCCCGGGAAGGCACTTACGATCCGTTTGAGGTCATTCCGTTAAAACAAATCATCGAAGAGACTTTGGAATTCTGCCGCACCAGATTTTACAATCATGGCGTTGAAGTCGAAGTTGGTGAAATCGATCCGGAACTGGAAGTGGAATGCCGCCTGATTCAGATTGAGCAGGTGTTGCTGAATCTTTTGAACAACTCTTTTGATGCCATCAGTGACTTACAGGAAAAATGGATTCGCATCAAAGTTGTCGAGCAAGTCGACTGCATCGAAATCCGCGTGATTGATTCCGGCAACGGGATCCCGGAAAAAATCGCCGAACAGATCATGCTGCCGTTCTTCACCACCAAGGAAGTCGGCAAAGGCACAGGCCTGGGTCTAAGTATTTCTGCGGGTATTATGAAAAGCCACAAAGGCGAATTGATCCTGGATCGCCAGGCACCGAACACGACATTTGTGGTGCGTCTGCCGCGCTGGCAGGAAGAGGAAGCTCTCAGCTATTGACAGCGAGAGCACACGCCAAAGAAATCCAGGCGGTGGGCCACTTGTTTGTATCCCATCGCCTCAACCATCTTGATATGCTGATCCAGATCACAGATATGCAAAGGTTCAACCCGCTGACAATGACGGCAGATCACATGATGATGGTGATGGCCGGACTCAAGGGTCAGTTCAAAGCGCGCGACACCATCGCCAAATTCCAAACGTGAAACCAGGGCGGCTTCTTCGAATTTTTTTAAGATACGATAGATGGTCACCAGATCCATGCCGTCAGATTTGTCGTCGATCTTTTTGAAGATCTCATCAGCGGAAATTGGCTCGGGATGGTGCAAAAGGATCTTCAGCAATTGACTGCGCTGCTGGGTCAGCTTCATCCCCGCTTTACGCACTCTCTCGTTCAGAGAGTCGATATCAATGTTCTTCCGATCATGGCTGCACTTTGTCATACCCTAGGAGATACACCAAATGCCGCCCAAAATCCACTTTCCGGGCAGGAAAATTCACTTTCGGCGCTCTTCCAGGGCGTTTAAGCCGTAATAGGTGTAGCTCAAAGCCGATATAATGGGGACGAAGAAAAAAGCCAGGGGAATATATGAGAGGAGTCCTAATAAAAGACCCATCAGGTACAGGGAGCCGGATTCTTCCGATTCGATACTTTTACGCTCTTCCCTGGAGGCATAATCCTGAAGAACGTCATACAAAAAGACCTTTTTGTTCAACCACGCCGTCAGCACCAACGGCACCAGCAGCTGACAACCCGGAATCAGCCACAGCGGTAAAGTCACCATAAAGGCCACCACAAACAAGATCGTGGCTTTGACCGTGTTCCAGACACTGCCCGCGACAGTTCCCCCACGGCGCTTTTCAAGTGTGCGGTAGTCCTGATCCCCCACCCATTTCAGCACTATCGGCATCACAAACACGGATACAATCAAGACCGAAATCACGTAAGCCAACGGAATAAAGATCATCACGAGGAAAAGCATCGCCAGCCACAACGCCAATTCAGTCAAGCCCGTGACCTGTTGCACCCACTGAAAGCCCCAAAGATTGCCAATGACGCCGGCAATCCCCACGGTCCATGCGCTCCAGTAAACAATGAACAAGACCAACAGCACGAAAACTGTGACGATTGGAGGGCCCAGAATCAAAAGAAACATCCGCAATCGCAAGAGAGATTCAAAAGCCTGTTTCAGAGCGCGAAAAATGTTTTTCATATCCTGATTTTTTCTCTTTCCGATGCCACTGGCAAGTGCTTCAATAGAGCCATTATGCGAAAAACCATCCATCTCTTCCGCCATGGGCTCACCGACTGGAACTCGCAGCTTCGCCTGCAGGGACACACAGATATTCCTCTTAACGAAGAAGGCCGGCAGCAGGCCTTGAGTCTGCAATTGTTCTTCCGCGACAATCCGGTTGAATTCTTTGTCAGCAGTGATTTACAGCGCGCTCAACAAACGGCCCACATTGCCAATCATCATCTGGCAAAGCCCATGCTGCTGCAGCCGGGCTTTCGTGAAGTGAATATGGGGAAGATTGAAGGCATGACCCGCGAAGCTGTCGCGCAAGAGTACGGGCCCCAAGCCTGGGAAAAATGGGTGTCGGTTGATCGCAAGCATTTTGATTTTGCGTTCCCGGATGCTGAAAACACCTGGGCCACGGTAGAGCGTTTTTCTGCTGCCTTGACGGCTTTGTGCGAACAGCATGACTTTGACAGTATTGGCCTATGCACTCATGGCCTGGCGATGCGCCGGTTCCTGCACTCTTTACGACCGGACATCACCGAAAGCCTGCCCACTCCGAACTGCGTGGTTTACACGGTCGAGTGGGACTCTGAAAGCAAAGAGTTCTATTTTATTTCGTAACGGGTCAGATCCAGATAGCCGAAGTTCACCGGATCTGACTTTTTCATCGCGACGTGCATATCATCATAGAACGACCAGAACCTGGCGTTGCTGCGGCGAAGGCCATAGCGGGAAACCAGGCTCTGATAATCCTCTGCGGACTTCATTCCACGCACCTGAATGACAAACGCCGGCAACTCATTTTCTTTCACGTTAAAGATCATATTCGGGTAAGAACCCCACACCCCTTCACGCACCGTCAGGGTGTCATTCTTGGGATCCATGCGCAAAGACTCGCCCAGAATCCACGAGATGTTTTCGTGCTCTTTGTTGTGAATGAGCGAGTATATTTTCAAACCTTTGGCGGTCTTGATATTTAAAAGAGCCAGATCCGGGAAGAACTGGGAAAACGGCGATGAAGCCTCCGCTTTCACTGCGGCGATCTTACGAAGTTCTTTGTTCAGTCCCCGCACTTTCCACTGATCCTGCATACTGTCGGGGACTTCCAGATTCTTCCAGTTGATAAAGTCCCATTCGCCACGCACCGACTCGTTTTGATGGAAGAACAGCACCTTTTGCACAAACTGCTTTTTGGTGTGGTTGTCTTCGTTAAACTTGATCCCCGTCGGCTCGGCCGAACCCACCGTCGGGAAGACATAGGCCATTTTCGCCTGCGCCAACAACCCACGATACCACGCACGACGATAGCTCAGGCGTTCTTCCGAAGGCAGGAAGGTCAGGAAAAGCTCTTCAGCCTCCATGCGAATCATGTCCATGTATACCCGAGTCAACAATTGATGAGACACATTGCCGAAGACATCAAAGTTCACCACCAAGTTATAAACCAGTCGCTCGAACAACGGATAATCGAGCATAAAGACGGTCTTGGACAAATCCCCCACAGCCCCTTTCATCACCACCGCATTGTCATCGTGACGAAGCACAGTCAGCGTGGCATTGGGATTAAAGCCCCCGCCATCCCAGACGTCCTTCAGGGTGTATCCATCAGGACGAAGCTTGGCGAGTTCTTCCGTGCGAAGTTTGCGATAGTTTTCGCGATGGTCGACCAGTTTTTTATAAAACAGCGGTGTTTCTTTCACATCCACATCACTGCCCCACACGCCCGGCATCATCAGAAGATTCGCAGCTTTGTCGGCGTATTTCTGCGACAGCACCATGTTGTCTGAAGAAGGGTTCAGGAAGAATACATAGAACTGCTCCTGAATGGAGTTCACCGCCATGCTGCCGTTGCACACCGGGCCTTTGATGAAAGTGCTGACCTGGTACTGGGCATCGTCGAGCAGGAACTGATAACGGGCCTTCACCGGAATGTCTTTAAAGGCCACAAACGGATTTTCCGCCACACCGGCCTCATAGCTGGGAAGTGAAGAAACTTTCCAGCCCTCGGCCAGGAAGAGTTCTTTATAGCGGGCCAGCTTTGCCGGACTCCATTGATAAGGGATGTGGGTCTTTTTTACGACTGTGCCTGGGAATTTCTTAAGACAGTACCAGAACTTCTTCATCCCCGGATTGTCATTGGGACGACGAGTGGCGATTTCTTGAATTCCCAAAGCGCAGGCTTGCTTTGAACGCACCAGTCTGAAAAATTCCTCTGATTTCTCCGGAAAATAAATATGCGCCAGGAAAAGATGTTCGTACAGATAACGACTGACCAGCTGCTGGCGAAGATTTTCCTGATTCAGGAATTCTTCCCACTCACGCACCTGACTTTGTAATTCTGCAGACGGAGTGTTCTGGCGCTTTAATTCATCCGCAGCCGGGCCCGGAGTGCCCGCTTTCACCCAGTCCCTGAGGGTGGCAAGCTCGGCGGCGTTCAGAGCCGGGAATCCGTACGGCATCCCCAACTCGGGCGAATTCTTGGCCAAAAGCTGATAGTCCGTCATGGTCTGCGCGCAGACTTGAGATTCGGAAACCTGCTTGGTGATCTTCGCATTTTTCGCTGTGGTGCGTAGCTGTACGATCTGGAAAAACAGGTTTTGGTCAGGATCTTTACTGGTGCTGACCTCGTAGAACCCGCGTTTACGCCACTCGTCCGCATGGGCATCAATCCAGATACGTGAGGGCTCAACACTTTTCAGGCGAGTGCCATCATAGACGTTTAATTTGTTCGCGCCCCTCTGAAACCCCTCGAAATTCTGCAAATTCAGCTGGCAGGGAGCATTAAAACAACTGTGGCAGGCCAGACAGCGATTGTCAAAAAGCGGCTGGATTTTGCGGGAATAAAGAGTTGCTTCAGCTATGGTGCCGGAAGGCACCTGCGCACTGCCCGCTGCCGCAGCTGCTTCAGCTCGCGTGCCTGCCGGCACTCCAGCTCTGCCCGCTGCCGCGGAAAAACAAACTACCAGCATCAGAATGAATTGCATAAAATGGGACTCCCTGTGTATTCTGCAAATATAAAACTCTTTCTTGATTAAAGGAAAGATAAAGACGAGGTCGCCTATGCAAAAAATTCCGTTCCAAACAGTGCAAAATTCTATCGACAAAATCTGCAGCATTACGGAAGAAAGCGACCTGGAAAAGGCATCCCAGCATCTTTTTGAGGTTCAACCGGATCTTGCCGGCTTCTTTATGGAGTTCATTGAAGACATGAGCGAAGGCGCTCAGGATCTGGGCTTCATGATGGCTTTGATCCTGAACCGTTCTTTTGAAGAACAGTACCAGAACCTTCGCGCGATGAACGAAGATGAAGTTGTTGAGCGCTTTGAAAAGAACGAAGCTGAGTTCGAAAAGTATCTGCAAATCAACGATGACATGATCGCAGACCTTCAGGACAAAGCTGCGCAAGCAGGTCAGCCTGAAATTCTGAACTACATCATCGAAGAGCTGTTCATGTCCCCGGAACTGGAGCCGGCTTTGGAAGCCAATGAGCAGGTTCACCTGTTCATCGTGTGCAAGTTCTTCGTGGACTGCCTGAATGATCTGGCTAACGAAACGGCCCCGGAAATGATCCGCCACTAGTGGCTCACCACTAAGACTTTGAATTCCCAAGGCGTCTCTCGCTGAGACGCCTTTTTTTTTGCATGAACTTCTTTGCTGCCATTCATTCCCATGTAATTTACCAAAGCCCCACGGGCCGTTTGATTTTCCGGGCCTTCAAGGTTGCCATGAAGGAATGCGGGAGGATCTTCATGACGCCAACGACAGACCTGACCAAGACATTGTTAAGCACTCTTTTTATGGGACTGCTGGCGGCGATTTCTTTGTGGGTGGTTTTGCCTTTTCTGCCGGCGATGATTTGGGCTGCCATGATCGTCATTGCCACCTGGTCAACAATGCTAAAGCTGCAGGGTCGATTCAACAACAAACGCTTTCCTGCGGTTTTGACGATGGCCTTGCTGATGACTGCGATCGTGATCATTCCTTTGGCGGCAGCTTTGTTTTCGCTGGTCACGAACCGTCACGTGATTGTTTCCGGCCTGCAGGACCTGGCCAACACTCAACTGCCACCGGCGCCGGAATGGATTGAAAAACTGCCCCTTGGCGGGCCCCGTCTTGCGGCCCGCTGGAATGAACTGGCAGCCACCGCCCCGCAGGATCTGATGGAAAGAGCCAAGCCCTATTTGCATCGGGCCTTCGAGTGGATTGTCGGCAGCGTTGGCAGCATCACCATGTTGGTGGTCCACTGCATTCTGACGATCATCGTGGCTTCGATATTTTATACAAACGGAGAAAAAATCGCCCTCTCCTGCCGCACCTTCATACGCCGCCTTGCCGGATTGCGCGGAGAAGAAGCCTTAAGACTGGCCACCCAATCCGTGAAAGCCGTCGCCATGGGAATTATCGGCACGGCTCTGATTCAAACCGCCCTTGGCGGCATGGGGGCCTGGCTTGCCGGAGTTCCCAAACCAGGTCTGCTGACCGCCGTGATTCTGATTTTCTGTGTGATACAGCTGGGCCCGTTACTGCCTCTGCTTGGTGCCGTGGCATGGCTCTATTCACAGGGTCACAACACGGCTGGAACAATTCTGTTGGGATGGGCTGTCGCCGTGGGACTGATGGATGGTTTTGTTCGCCCGATTCTGATCAAACGCGGGGCGGATCTGCCATCGGCCGTCATCACCGTGGGTGTACTGGGTGGAATGATTTCCTTTGGGATCGTGGGACTATTCATTGGTCCGGTCATCCTGGCCGTCACCCTGCGCCTTTTAAGTGCGTGGATGACAGAGGATACCGAACCCACTGTCTTCAAGCGAGTCATCGACAAACCTGTTGAGTCACCTCCGCCGCCGGAGATCAACCACTGATCCCCAACAGCGAAGCATCGTCTGGCTACAATCGAGCTGACATCTGGGAAGATTTCACCCGCACGGTCATGCCCGCCATGCCACGGCAGTGTTCTGCACACTTGCGGCAGATATCGGCGCATTTGATGACAATCGGCTCTTCCGGAAACTTTTCACACTCCAAAGCGGTTCGATTGCAGATCTGAAAACACAGTTCCGCCGCCTGAGGGGCAAAATCGGCTTCAGCCATTTCCATGCGCGCGTGCAGATCACAGGTGTCTGCACAAAGCTGCAACAGCGACGTCAGTTCAGTCTGCGCAAAACGCATTCCGTGATCCTGCACGTGATTGAGCGTCTCCAGACACACACGGTACGTTGTAAAACAAAAGTTGATACACTTCGCCGTATCACTGTCCTGCAAAGGATTCGTTCTCATAAAGCCCCCCTAGGCTCGTGGATTCTTTTTGGATGAAGACACGTTCTGAGACTCGCGGCTTTCGGTTTCCTCCTCGCGGTGATCTGCAGAGTGATCCATCTGCTTGCTGCGACTGCGTTGATGCTGAGCTTTCAAGGCCCCGTCGAAGCGCTTGCTTGTTTGACTAAAACCTTTGTTCTTATGATGACCAGACATGCTAGCCTCCTTTGTTCAAAAGTTCTCTTCTAGGATAACAAAGTCGTTTCATGACGGCGTAGCGCAACCCCAAAAATTGCCGGTGGAAATGATAAGAATCAGAAGTGCCCTCCATTGAACCTGCCATCTGACATCATGGAAAAAGTATATCGTTCTTGGACAAACCGACTGTTGTCCGTCGACACCCCGGACATGCCCGCACTTGTCCGGGAATCTTTCTTTAGACATTCAATTCCCGTTGAATCCTCGCGGAAACTGGTGGAATCAAGGCTCATCAAACAAACCAAAAGGAGAATTTATGAAAAACGTATTCGCAATGATCGCTTTGTTGATTTCCGCTTCTGCTGCATCCGCTCACACCGCCGACACTTCCTGGGAAGTTCTAATGGCCGATACCAACCTGAAAATCGACGCTCCAGTTGTATTCATGGGTCACGCCGTTGACTACACATTCGTTTGCGTGGATGGAAAAATGCTTAGAACCAAAAAAGCGGTTGCTCAAAGAGAAACTATTTTCATTGGCAAAAATCGCTCTAAAGAAGTGATCACTGGTTACAAATACCTTTACACTCCAATCAACTACACACGCACAGTTTCTGACTGCAAATACATCGGTAAAAACCGCGAAGTTTGCACGGACAAAGTTATTTCCGGCACTTACCCACTGACTGTGAACGTGAAAGTTTCCCAAAAAATGAGCTCTCGCAACGACACTTACAAGTTCTTGTTCAACAAGGCTTTGACAGTTCCTTCCTGCCACTAGTCTGCATTTTTCACCCGGGGCTTGCACACCAAGCCTCGGGTTTCATTTTTGAAACTTGCCAAACGCCGACGCCCCCAATACGTCATTCGGAAAAAAGCGAGGTCGTGCATGCAGGAATCCACCGCATCAATTCAGGATCAAGTCAGCCAGGATATTGGCCGGTTTTTGCAACGCCACAAAGATCCCCGCAAAGGCCTGACTCAGCTCTCAGCCAAGACGCGTATCCATACCAAGACGTTGAAACGCCTGATATTGAAGGAACACAACCCCACCTATCAGACTTTGTACAAGCTGTATTCCTGCCTGACAGGAACTGCAGATCTGGGACAGATGCTGAATTCAGCTCCCGCATTGATTCAGGAAAAACTTAAACGCACCGACCCTCAGCTTAAGTCATCGCCATTGCATAAGTACAACGTCAGCGTCGAGCAGGAGCTGATCAAGGACCCGTGCTTCTCAGAGCTCTACGTTCTTGCGGACACCCGTCCCTTCGATAAGGGTTTCGTCAGAACCCGTTTCGGCGAATACGGAATGGAAATTCTGGAAAAGATGAAGCAGATGAACGTACTTCGCCAGTTGGAAAACGGCCGGTACGCCCTGGGCAGCAATCGGTCCACTTTTTCCGCAGATGCCATTAAATCCGTGGGCCTGCGACTGACGGAAAAGTACTCAAAACCGGCCCGCACCGACGAAAACTACGCCAACTATATGAATTTGTTTTTTGAATCCATCAACGAGTCCACCTATCGCAAGTGGCTCGATATCGATGTGCAGGCCTTCCAGGACAAAATGCGTCTGTTGGAAGACCCCTCGTCGCGCGGATCGTTGCCAATATTTATGTTCAATGTGATCGACACTCTTCAGGAGCCTTCATGAAATACTTTATCAGTGTTCTTTTACTGGTTGTTCTATCGGCCTCACAGGGCTCCGCCCGTGGAGGAGGCGCTGCGGGCGGATCCGGAAGTTCCTCCCCGAAGAACGGCAGTAATAAATAAATCGAAACGGATTCGCGATGGTCACCCATCGCCTTTTCGGGTCAGCATTTTCAATCTAAAAAAATGTTCTCATGTTTTCCATTTTTACCCTCTTGAGTATCCCTCCCTTTACCCTGTGCCGAGGGCGGGGTTTCATTCACGGATTGGTAATTTGGAAAATAAACATTTAAAATTTTTAACTGCTAAACCGACAAGTTTGGCATGTTTAGAAAAACTGCCTTCATATTGCCCGTTCTATTTTTTTCTGTTTTGGCGCAAGCTGCTCCGAATACTTTGACCTATCAGGGCCGCATTCTTAAGTCCGATGGAACTCCGCTGGAATACAACAATGTGAGCTTCCTGTTTGAAATCAAATCTGAAGACGGCCTGTGCGTTTACTATCGCGAACAGAAAAACGGCGTGAACATGGCAAGCTCCAAAGGGGTCTTTGATGTCCCACTGGGAACTGGCACCAAGCTCTTCCCCACTTCTGGCAGTGTGGGCTTGAAGGAAGTCTTCGACAACTCCACCACATTGGATTGCGCTGATACCAGCAACAACGTCGCCAGTCAAAAAGGTCCGATCGCAACTCAATCCCGCCGTTTAAGTGTTCAATTCCACGACGGCACCGGCTGGATGCAAATCAGTCCGGACAATGAGATTCGCTCTGTGCCTTATGCGCACTTTGCATCGTCTGCTTTGAAACTGGGAAATTATTCTGCCACGGACTTTGTTCGCACCAACACGCTTCCGGGTGCGGCTTGCACTGCCGGACAAGTTGTCTTTTTTGACGGCACCAACTTCACCTGCGTCACGGACGCGGGGGGAACCGGAGTTGTTTCAGATGTTCTTGCCGGGACGGGTGTTTCTGTCACGGGAACAGCAACAAAAACAGTGACCGTGAACTACGGCACCACCGCCGGAACCGCCGCGCAAGGCAACGACAGCCGTATCACGGGTGCCTTCCAGACCTCAGCCAACCTGGGCGGTGATCTGAGTGGCACCCTTCCTAACCCCACCGTTGTCAAAATCCAGGGCGTGAGTGTGGCTCCCACCACGCCCCAGGCAGGACAAGTTTATCGCTATGGCACGACCGAGCTTGAACCCGTTTTTTTTGGCGTTGATGATCTGCGCACCTCTGCGGGGCTTGCACAGTTTGCAACATCTTGTACCGCCTCTCAGACGCTAACTTGGTCCGCGGTGACCGATGCCTTTGCCTGTTCAAACATCACAGGCCTGGATGCCGGGGTGATCACGACAGGAACTATTGATGCCGCCCGCTTGCCTTCTCCTGCTTTCCCTTTACGCGGCTCCGGGGGCACGGCGGCCCAGCCCAGCTATTCCTTCACCTCAGATACGGACACTGGAGTTTTCAGCACAGGCAATGACTCCATTTCAATTGGCACCGGGGGCACAGCCCGCTATACCATCACAAACAAAAATCATCGTCTGGGCGACATGGGCTCCGGAACAAACAGCCCCTCGGGCTTTGCTTTTGATTCACGCTATTACGGCGGCAGCAGCAGCTATCACACCGGACGCTTTACAGTCAGTGGCAGCAACACTTTCACCGCCAATTCCAGTATCTCAGGACCTGCGGCCGGCATCACAAATACCGTCTCTGGCACCGTCGCCGTGAGTGGTGATCAGGGCGCGTTGGAAGGAACCAGTTTTATGAACGTCTCGGGAGGCTTTACCGGATCAGCTTATGGCGTTCGTGGCACAGTCACACTCAGCACTCCCAGCTCAGTCCCTGCTACGACTGTTGCGGGACTGCAAACAGGTCTTTGGGGACTGGTTAAAATGGGCAACATTGAAAACCTTCCCGCCGCGCTTAAAGTCAACGCCATCACCTCGGACTTTCTGTTGGAAGGCGCTACTGGCAAAGGAATTACAGTGGATCAAGGAGCCGGTTTGGAAATCAGATCCAGCATTTCCTCGTTCGACACTTTAAATCAATTCACCGGGATTGTGATTCGCTCTCCAACTGGTACAGGCACGATCACCAACAAATATGCGATGCTGACAGAAGCCAACGCCGGTTCAGTCGGCATCGGCACCCTGACGCCGGCTTACATGCTGCACGTGAATGGTACGGCTGGTGGCACATCCTGGGCCAACACTTCGGACCGCCGCTTTAAGCGCAATATCGCAACGATTGACTCAAGCCTTGAAAAAGTGCTGCAGCTGCGCGGGGTGACCTATGACTGGAGAACCGACGAATTCCCGCAAAAGAACTTTGAAAAAGGCCAGCAAGTGGGTCTGATCGCCCAGGAAGTTCAGGCTGTATTCCCGGATGTGGTCACGAAAGACAACGACGGTTTCCTGGCAGTTCAATACGCCAACTTGGTGGCACCTTTGATTGAAGCGATGAAAGAGTTCCATGCAAAATGGAATTCAGAAAATGCAGTTTTGAAAGCTGAAAATGCCGCCTTAAAAGAACAGGTCACTTCCCTGCAAAAATGGGCCTGCAGTCAGGATCCTACGGCCGAATTCTGCCAGTAAATAAACAGCCATGTCCGGTGGTTGTTTATTTACCCCGCAAAAAGGCCTGAACCGTCAAAAACCAATGATTGTTTATTTTTCTTCGTTACAATAGCTACCACGGAGGATAAATGAAACACCTTATTGCAGCCCTTGTTCTTACCACTTCAGCCAATGCTTTTGCTCAAACGACGCCAGCGTCGGAATCTGTGCCCCAACCTTCTGCCAGCGACTTGAGAAAACGCACTCATGGTATGAGCTGGGAAATGACCAGCAGCAACACAAAAACCAAAAACAAAGACACCGACGTCGAAACGGAAACAACTTCCACCGAGACAAAGTTTGGATATCTGTACAACTTCGGCAGATTTGAGCTAGGTGGCGCATTTGCCTCCTCGACGGACAAGAACGAAGACACGGGCGACAAGTCGACCGCAGGATCTTTTGAATTGATCGGCCATGTTAACATTCTGAAGAATGAGCCCGGGGAAGATCTGGTACCTTATGCCGCCTTAAGCCTCGGAAGTGTCGTGATAGACTCTGACACAATCGACGCCAAAGGAAGCACTGCAAGTCTGGGCTTCGGTTTGAAGTGGTTCCCGCTTTCAGAAATCTTTGCACTGAAAGCGGAGCTCGGTGCCGGGTCGGCCACCATCAAAGACAACAACTCTGACGTGGAGCTGGAAATGAAGGCGACTTATTTCAATGTCGGCTGGGCCTTTTACTTCTAATTGCACATTCAAATTCAAGAAACAAAAAAGGCCTCTTGCGAGGCCTTTTTCATTTTAAACTATTTGAAAATCTGACGGACTCTGCGGATATCCAGGATCAAGTCCTCCACCGCTTCGCTGATGCCCTCAAGCTTGTGGTACACTTGAGTCATGTCCTTTTCTTTCTTCACGTGAGCTTTCAGCTCTTTCATCGCGTTGCGTGCGCCTTCGATAGAGAAGCGGTCACGGTGCAGAAGCTTTCTGATCAACAGCGCGTTTTCAACATCTTTACGAGTGTACATGCGCTGGTTGTTAGAGGCTTTTTTCGGACGAAGAACTTCAAACTCTGTTTCCCAGTAACGCAAAACATATTGTTTGATGCCCAGGATCTCAGCCACGTCGCCGATCTTGAAACCCATTTTGTCCGGGATGGCATTGATTTCTTCCAGAAGCTTCTCATCACACAGCATCGCCGGGATGGAAATCGGAGTCGCCGCCGTCACAGGAACGGAAGTGGCTTTTTCGGTCTCTTCGACAAAATCAATATGATGATCCCCTAGCGACAGCTCGGAGCTGTCAGCCTCCAGGGACGGATTACTCATTGTCGTCGTAGTCATCATCATCGTCCTCATCTTTTAAGTGAGCGTACTCTTCACCGTTCAACATCGCCTTCAAAACCTGAGACGGACGGAAAGTAAGAACACGGCGTGCAGAGATCTTGATCTGCTCCCCGGTTTGCGGGTTGCGACCAATACGCTCGTTCTTGCCACGAACAACGAAATTACCGAAACCAGAAATCTTAACTTTTTCGCCATCTTGAAGAACAGTCTTCAAGGTGTCGAAAACAAGTTCCACCAATTCAGAAGCCTCTTTCTTGGAGAAACCGATCTTCTGATATACGTTCTCGACGATATCGGCCTTAGTCACAGTTGATTTACCTAAGTTCTGGCCTGCCATAATAGTCATTCACTCCAAATAATTTATCTTCAAGTGCTGCTTCAGCTTGCGTGCCTCTGGCACTCCAGCTCTGCCGGCGGAGCCGGGCTTCAGCTTCCGCAGCTACCGGCTGAAGCCGATACATAAAGCCTAACAACTAACTGAAAACAATCAAGAATTTATCTCACAGAAAGGTCAAAATTCTTCTTCAGACTCTCTAGAATCTTGGTTGTTGTCTCGTTAATCTGGGTTTCTTGCAGTGTGGCATTTTTATCCTGCAGCCAAATACGAATCGCTACGGATTTTTTGCCTGCTTCCATCTTCTCGCCTTCGTACAGGTCAAAGACGTCCACGTTCAGAAGCAAACCTGCTCCGGCCTTGCGGATGTCTTTCAGGACATCGCCGACTTTCAGGGCTTTTGGCATCACAAAGGCGAAGTCACGCTCCACGATCGGGAACTTGGACACGCTTTGGATGCGGTATGGACGAGGCTGACCTTTATAAAGCTGATCCAGATCCAATTCGGCCAAAGCCGCAGGAACACGGATCTTATTGTCTTCAAGCAGAAGCGGATGAAGTGTGCCGATGAAGCCCACTTTCTTACCTTCCACCAAAAGCTGTGCAAACTGCCCTTGATGCAGGAACTCTGGAACTTCGGACTTATTCGCCGGAGTCACCCAGGTGTAAGAAGAGATATTCAAAGACTTCAAAAGAACTTCAACTGCCGCTTTAAGTTCATAAACAACCGGATAATCCAGGGATTTGTTCCAAAGGTTGCTTGCGCGACCCCAGATAGCCATCCCGGCACGGCTGCCTTCCGCAAAACTTCCGTCATCCTTAACAAAGAACGTGCTGCCGATCTCAAACAGACGACCCTGCATGTTGCCGGAGTGGAAGTTATGGTTCAGGTTTTTGAACAGACCAAAGCTCAAAGAGCTTCTCATCACATCCATTTCCTCATTCAGAGGATTCAGGATGCGGATTTCCTTTTCAGTGGCTGCCAGACCCGTCGCTTTCAAGGCCTCCAAAGAACCCAAGAATGCTTTTTGAGCTTTGGAACCAACAAAGGCAAAGTTCACCGCTTGCTGGAAGCCCTCACCACGCAACAGTTCGCTGGTGGTACGGTTTAACATGAAAGTCTTGTCCTGGAAGCTTGGAGCTGCCGCCAAAGCCGGCAATGCCTCTGGAATATGCTCATACCCGTTCAGGCGAGCGTACTCTTCAACCAGGTCCATGTCCTGTTCGATGTCGAAACGGAAGGTCGGAGGAAGCACCGTGAAGGTCTCGCCCTTTTTGTTGATTTCACAACCCAGACGTTTCATGAAGTCGACGAATTTGTGTTCTTCAGCTTCATAACCCAAACGGTCAGAAACCGTTTTGATGGTGATATCCACCGGCGCTTTTTTCACCGGATTTGGATAGAAGTCATGATGATCAGCATAAGCTTCGCCACCCGCCACTTCCAAAATCAAAGCCGCGGCACGGTTCAAGCCGCGCAAAGTTCCATCTGGATCCACACCGCGGGCAAAGCGGTAAGAAGAATCCGTGTCGATACCGTGCGAACGTGAAGTTTTACGCGCACTCATCGGCAGGAAGTAAGCCGCTTCCAGGAACACTTCGGTCGTGGAATCAGAAACGCCCGAGTTTTTGCCACCCACAACGCCCGCCAGACACACCGGATGGTTCACATCACGAATAGTCAATTCAGCGCCGTTCAGAGCGATTTCAGTTCCGTCCAGAGTGATGAATTTTTCACCAGCAACGGCACGGTCCACGATGATTTTTTTTCCGTTGATGAAAGCCGCATCAAAGGCGTGCAATGGCTGTCCCAGCTCCAACATCACGTAGTTTGTCACGTCCACGATGTTGTTGATGGAGTTCATGCCCACGCTTTCAAGGCGCGCTTTCAACCAGGCAGGACTTGGTCCCACTTTCACACCCTTCAAGAAACGACCCGCGTAACGAGGGCACAGATCGAAGGCTTTGACGTCCAAAGCAATTTCAGACTTGCTGGATTTGCCATTGGTTTTAAGCTCAGAGGAAGGCACTTTCAGCTCTTTCCCGAACAAAGTGGAAACCTCACGTGCCAAACCGAAGTGCGACAGACAGTCTGCACGGTTCGCCGTCACTTTCAGTTCGAAAGTCACGTCGTCATAACCGCCGTATTCCGCATAAGCTTTACCCACCGGAGCATCCGCAGGCAAAATCGCAATGCCTTCCGATTCCGTCGCCAAGCCCAGCTCTTTCAAAGAGCACAGCATGCCGGCAGAATCCACTCCGCGAACTGCGGATTTTTTAATCGCAAAATTGCCTGGCAGTACTGCCCCCGGCAACGCCACGATCACCCGGTCACCCGCTTTGTGGTTTTGTGCGCCACACACGATCTGGTGAACCACGCCCTCGCCCGTGGAAACACGGCACAGGGAAAGTTTATCCGCATTCGGATGTTTGTCTTTTTCAAGGATGTGACCAATCACCACGTGATTGAAGTCCTTCGCGCGATTGGTGATTTCTTCAACCTCCAAACCGCCACGGGTCAAAGCTTCCGCCAGCACTTCCGGCTTTTGGAAGAATTCGGTCACATCAACATAATCATGGAGCCATTTTAAACTGATCTTCATTTTACAAACTGCCTTAAGAATCTTACGTCGTTTTCAGGGAACAAGCGGATGTCTTCGATGCCGTACTTGATGATGGCCATACGCTCAACACCAAAGCCGAAGGCAAAGCCCTGCCACTTAGGATATTCAATTTTTGCCGCCTGGAACACTTTCGGATTCACCAGACCGCAACCGCCGATTTCAATCCAGCCGCTTTGTTTGCACAAAGAACAGCCTTTGCCTTTACAGATCGGGCAAGAGCAATCCACTTCCGCAGAAGGCTCGGTGAACGGGAAATAGCTTGGACGGAAACGGGTTTTCAG
Organism: Bdellovibrio bacteriovorus; assembly: GCF_048286975.1. Classification (GTDB taxonomy): domain Bacteria; phylum Bdellovibrionota; class Bdellovibrionia; order Bdellovibrionales; family Bdellovibrionaceae; genus Bdellovibrio; species Bdellovibrio bacteriovorus_H. The sequence continues at coordinate 118,896 of NZ_JBLVRT010000003.1, forward strand.
ACCCGGACCGAAGAACTCACGCACGAAGAAGCTGATCGTCCCTTTCAGGTCCGCCATGGAGATTTTCTCATCCACGCACAAAGCTTCAATCTGATGGAAGTTCGGCAAGTGAGAAATATCGCTGTCACAACGGAACACCGGACCCGTCCCGATCACACGCAATGGAAGTTCTTCATTTTCCAAAGAATGGATTTGAATCGGAGACGTGTGTGTTCTTAAAACGTGGGTTTTGTCGACGAAGAAGGTGTCCGCCATGTCACGCGCGGGGTGATCTGCCGGAATGTTCAGGGCTTCAAAGTTATAATAATCCTTCTCGATCATCGGACCTGTACGGATGCTGTAACCCAGACGGGACATCACGGTGAAGATTTCTTCCACCACGATATTCACCGGGTGCGCGGTCCCCTTTGGCTGGGAGAACGCCGGCAAAGTCATGTCGATTTCCTCCGCCGCCATTTTGGCAGAGATCTCTTTCTTTTTCAGAGCGTCTTCTGCTTCGGTGTAAGCGGCTTCCAGAAGCTGCTTCACTTCATTTACTTTTTTACCAAACAGAGGCTTTTCCTCTTTCGGCAAAGAAGCCATTTCTTTCATGATTTCAGTCAGGGACCCGCTTTTACCCAGGTACTGAACTTTCAGATCATAGAGGTCTTTGGAGCTGGGGGCCGCATTAAAGGCCGCCAGGGCGTTATCTTTGATGGAATCAAGTTTGGTCGTCGACATAGGTTCTCAATATCCCTCCGGAGGCCCGTATTTTCAAGCATTTAGCTTTTACACACGGCGCAGAAAAGACTTGAGGTTTAAGGCCTTTAGACCTATGTTCCCCCGACTGCTATGGCCCATAAGAACAAGACCAACTACAGCCCGTATAAAGCCCGCCAAGAAGCCCGTCATGGGTCCAAAGGCGCTGGCGCACCTCCTGCGACCTCCAACATGGGCCGCCATAAGAAACCAGAGACGATCTATGACATCCATGAGGCCAATGACCGCCTTGCTGATGTCTTCCGCAATCACGGATTTGATCTGGTCAGCCACAGCCAAAGACAGCAACTGGCGCACTTTTACCGCCTTTTGATGCTGAATCAGGAAAAAGAGAACTTCACAAGACTTCTGAAACTTCGTGATGTGGCCATCAAACACTTCATCGACAGCATCATCATCATGAAATACACCGACCTGCAGTTCCCACTGCTGGACGTGGGCACGGGCCCCGGCTTCCCGGGAATTCCCCTTAAAATCATGTACCCGGATCAACAGATCCTGTTGGGTGAAGGCGTTCAGCGCCGTGTGGAGTTCCTCAAGCATGTCCGCAGTGAGATGAATCTTAAAAACCTCGACATTCTGGGCCGCAATATCAACAAACATTGCGTTTATCCGGTTCGCGGCGCCATCACCCGCGCTGTTGAAGATATCGGCAACACCCTGGGGAACGTGATGAGCTGCCTTGAAATCGGCGGCCGCGTTTACTTCATGAAAGGCCCCGGCGTGGGTCCTGAAATTGAAGCCGCCAAAAAAGACTGGGGCGAGTACTACAAACTGGTTCAGGACGTGGCGTATTCCCTGCCGCAAACTCCGCACGAACGCCGTCTGGTCGTTTATGAAAAAATCAAAAACATGCCTTTGCCGGAAGAAGACGAAGGCGAAGAGCTTTTGATGGACGAGCTGTCCAACGAAGAAAAAAGACGCTGGGCTAAGTACTGATGTCAAACTCCACCCAGAACACTTCATTGCAACTGGCACGTTTGCAGCACCGTAAAGGGGCGCTGCACGAGGCCCGTTTATTGAGTGAAGAAGCCATGGTGGCGGCTTCGGCCCGCGGACTTTCCCAAGACTGGATCGAATCCGCCCGTCTGTACTTCCAATGCTGTCATGAGCTGGAAGAGCTTTCAGAAGCTCAATCCGTGATTGATCAGACTCTCACTTTAAGTCGCAACACTTCGGACGAGCGCCTGCAGGGCATGGCCGAAAACCTGATCGGCTCCTGGCTTTTGGCCAACGGTAAAATGCAAGAGTCCGAAGACTACATCAACTCGGCCATTGCCAAAGCCACGCAAACTGGCGATCTGGACACGCTGGTGCGCGCCCTGTTCACCAATGCAATGACCCGCGCTTTTGAACCAGCCCAATTCGCGCAAAGCCTGGTGCAGCTGAACAAGCTCGACACCATTTTGGCTGAAATGGATAACGCCGAAATGCAGCTGACGTCCCGTCTGTTGCGCACACACATCTTCACACAAACCGGGAAACTGGAAGCGGCGAATGATCTTTTGTGGGACTGCTATGAACAAGCCAAACTGCACGGCTTCCATCTGCTGATTTCCCGTATTCTGGCGCAAATGGCCCATGTGAACCGCGAACTGGGTAACAAAGAAGCTTATCGCATTTATGCAGAGTTGGCGCTGCGTGGAACGGACAAAGCCCGTCTGCCACGCGTTTATAAATTCATCCGTCAAATGTGCCCTGAAGATATTGTTCGCAATGCTCCTCAGTTTGATTTCCAGATCGACGAGGCGGCACGCAGCGTTCAGGAGCGCACCAAGGGCCTGATTGACTTCCGCAATCAGCATATTCTTTTTGACCTGGCTTTGTTGTTCATCAAAAAAGCCGGCACCCGTTATTCCAAGGAAGACTTGATAGAAATCATCTGGCAGCAGGCTTATGACCCTGAACTGCATGACAATCTGATTTACGTTTCGATCAAACGTCTGCGCGCCCTGCTTGAGCCTGACATGGAAAGCCCAAGATACATCCTGCGCGACCGCAAAGGTTATTACTTTAATCCGCAATCATCTGTGCATTTCAGACAATCGGAGGAAGCTACTTTATGAAAACACTCCTGTTAGTAATTCTCGCTGTTTTCAGTATTTCAGCTCATGCCCGCGGCCCGGGTGGTGACCCTGTCATTCCATGGCCAACGTTTGTTTCACTGACTCCGGTCACTTGCGAACAGCTCCAGGGCGACTGGGTGGCTTATGATCACAACTCCATCTGGTTTGTGAATCTGGAAATGCGTGAAGGCGACGCTCTGTCCACGTTGCGCATCAAGTCCCATGCCCTGTTCACGCACAAGGCCACCGGTTGGCTGGAAGCGGACGGTCCGCTGTTCTATGGTAAGATCGCCATGGATCCGACCCACTTCTATGACGTGATTGTCTTCAGAGACCTGGATGGAACCAAGATTCGTATCATCAAAGGTCCGCAGAAATACTTCGACCTGAAACTTTACCGCCGCGAGTAGGATCAGCCGTGATTGAAATCAGCTCTAAAACCAACGACCATTTTCGCCGCTGGAGCGATCTTAGCTCTGCGCGCGGAATTAAAAAGCATTCTGAATTTATTCTGATGGGCGAAAAGCTGATCGAAGAGTTTTTGGAAAACCCGAACTTCCGCATCAAGGGTGAAATCGTGCACGAGGACCTGAAGTCCGTGACGATGACCGCGCCTAAGCTTAAAGGCCAGCGCATCCCGGTTTTCAAACTGCCAAAAGCACTGTTTAACGAAATTGACGTCGTGGGCACGCACTACAATCTTCTGGTTCTGGAACCGAAAGAGATCGCTCCGCTTACAACTGCAAAAGCTGAGGGCCTGGAAGTGATCTCCCCGTTGGGCGACCCTTCCAACCTGGGCGCTTTGGCGCGTTCCTCTTTGGCATTTGGTGCGAGCAAAATGATTCTGACCGAAGAAAGCTGTTCCCCGTACCACCCCAAAGCGATCAAGGCTTCCGCGGGGGCTTTGCTGAAACTGCCGTTGTTTAAGATTGGTAAATTTGCAGACTTTGTTTCCAACAATGATCAGATCTATGCTTTGGACATGAAGGGCGAAAGTGTCGCGAATTTCAAATGGCCTAAAAATGTGCGTATTGCCTTGGGCGAAGAAGGTCCTGGCTTCAGTGGGATTAAGAACCTGCAGCGCCTGTCTGTAGCCACTCAGAGCGTGGAATCCCTGAATGCCACCGTCGCTGGCAGTATTGCGCTGTACAGCTATTCTTGTCAGCACCGCTAACCCGTTCAGTCTTGGCGCAGAAGCGAACTGCGCCTGTTTATTTATTCATATAATGCCTGCGTTTTTCTGCAGGCAGCTTTTCCAGAGAATAGCGCAGCATCGTTCTTGGCATCTTGGCCGCATATTGATCCAGAAACTTCAGCAGTTTTTCTTCGCTGACTCTTTTACCCATCTCCCGCAGCATCCAGCCCACCGCCTTGTGAATCAGGTCGTGCTCGTCCTTCAACAGAAGCTTTGCGATCTTGAGCGTGTCGGCGGACTCGCCATTATAGATAAAATGAAACGTCGCCAACATGGCAATACGGCGCTGCCACAGGTTCTTGGATGTCGCAAGTTTCTGCAAAACAGGACGATCTCGATTCAGCAGATAGCCACCAACAATGGCTGGTGCGGAGGTGTCCACTAGGTCCCAGTTGTTCACGCACTTTGAATTCTTGATATAAAGCTTAAAGATACGGGCTTGTTCTTTTTCAGTGGCCTCTTGAAACTGCGACACCAAAATCAGCAGAGCTATCAGACGCTCTTCGTGATTCGCGGACTTCATCAGACTATCAAGCTCTTTCAAACCAAGGGCGGAAGCATACTTTTTGGCGATTTTACGGCTTTGCGGAACGGTCAGACCTAAAAAGACATCGCCCTCAGCATACTCGCCTTTTCCGGTTTTGAAGAATCTTTGCAAGACGACGGCGCGACTGGCATCCGCATGACTGTGAACGTCCTTTTGCAACTGCGATACCGCTGACAATGCTTGCGAAATGCCTGACTCTTTCTTCATGCTCGCCGCCTTAGAGGGAATAGTGATCTATTCCAATACTAACGCTTTGTAGGCAGAAAAAACAACCAGGCACCTTTTAGCAGGGGATCAAATGAGATTGGATTTCTGCCGGAGGCAGTGAGGTCCACAGGGACAAGACATAGCCGCCGCCGCCAGAGCCAGTTGGTTTTACAGCCAGGGCGCCTTGTTCTTTGAGCCAGGCGATGTGTTTTGCGGGTTCGCCTTCGTTCAGGTCCCACTTTTCAAAGCAGTCACCTGCCAGGGTCAGGGCTTTTGCCAAAACTGGCAGGCCTGTTTTTTCATCCATCTTCAGGGCTGTTTCCAAGATGCCCACGGCTTCAGCCATCTGCTGGTCGATCTTTTCACCCACAGTGGGATTTTTCAGAAGCAGGTCTTTCACCTTGTTCACAGCATCCACGGTGACACCGCGTTTGCCAGAATAGGAGATGTACCAGTGCGGTTTCCACGCCGGGGTCAGAGGCTTCTTTTCGCCATTGCGAACAAAACGCAGACCTTCACCACTTAAGGCAACGGCGATATCAACGCCGCTGGATTCGCCATGGAAAAGGTTTTCCAAGTTGCGGGCGAATTCATAGTAGTCCTCTTCAACAACATACCCCAGATATCCCAACCAACGGGTCAGGGCCACACAAAGGGCGGCGGAAGCGCCCATGCCCGCCCCCACAGGAATGGAGGATTCCAGCAACAAGGTGCCTTTTAAATCGGAGCGTTTAATGCCTTTAAGCTCGCACGCCTTTTCAAGCACGCCCCACACCAGCAATTGCAATTCTTTGCCGTGATCCCCGACCAGACGCAGTTCCAACGGCTGCTCGCCGCGGGAATAACTTAAATCCAGATTGCGGGACTGGATGGGAAATACCACCGCCGGCACACCACGCAAAACCGCGTGCTCACCAGCTATGATACATTTACCAAAGGCTTTGCAGGTGAAATCAATGGACATTGTCTTTCACACCTTCAAAGGCCATGACCTTGAAGTCCTTTTCAAAATGCTCACGATACTGCGCGAACTGTTTTTTCTGATCATGACGGAACAACAAGTGCACGTTGGCACCCGCATCCATGGTCACCAAAGGGCCATCTTGCCATTTGTTCCAAAACGCCTGGCAATCTTCCAGAACCTTTTTGGATCCATCGTTCATATAAGTGAAAGACGGCGTGCTGGTTTCAAACAAACGGTGCATATCGATGAATTCATCCCAGACGATCTGACGCGCGATATGCCAGTCATTGAACTGCAAGGCCATGCTTAGGTCTTTCAAGCGCAATTCCGCACGCTCTGGACGACCCGTGAAACGCGGGCTTGTGGTCACAAGTTTGTGCGCCTCAGAACTGGAAACCTCTTTTTTAGAGTCTTCGACAATCACCACCATGTGGTGCAGGTTTTTGACTTCAAACGCCATCGGCTCGGCGTATTCATGCTGCCACAACGCCCACGGTGTGAACAAGGAACGGCAGGAAGAACCCGAACCCTGGCGGGAAAGCTCGGAAAGATATTTTTTATCCGTGCCCCACGGCTGTGGGTTGATCTGCTGGAACATTTCCGCCGCCGCCAAAGTCAGGGCCGCAAAGCTGGAAGCCGAGCTGGCCAGACCGCAGTCTGATGGGAAATTGTTCGCGGACTCAATCAGGAAACTTTGTTTTATGCCCCACTTGTCCTTTAGATTTTGCAGGTGCTTGATAAAGCGCTGCTGGCCTTTTTCAGACAATTCAATTTTTTGCAGGTCTTCACGAACCAAGGGCTTCCACTGATCTTGTGCGCCGTCGACTTCAGTCAGGCGAACATAGGTGCGCAGGTTTTCCAAAGTATAGGACAACGAACCGTTGGTCGGTTTATTGCCAGAGCCCTCAATTTTACCCATGTACTTGATAAGGGCGATATTGGATGGAGCAGATACAGTCACTTGTTTCATAGACTACCTCGGACCTGAAGTCCGGACGAGATTTTATCAGAGGATGAAAGCACGGACAGGCCCTTGCTTTCACAGTAGGCTTTAACACCTGCAGTTTCACCTTTGGCCGTCACAATCGCCATCACATCCACCCCCAAAGCGCCACAACCTTTGGCGGCTTTGACTCCTGGAATTTGACGGATGTCAGACAAAAGTTTTAGCGTCGGTTCACAGGTGAAATTCAGTTTTAACAGTTCTTGGGCATAGGCTTTGATCCCTTCGACAAAACGAACACTGTCGATTTTGTCGAAAGCTTCCCGGATCGTCAGCATGGCGCTTTCAAGCCCTGCGGTCGGGAACACCGGCAGCGTGCGCAGATGTTCGTGGGTCGCAAGCTTGTTGCCGGTATGAACCAGCAACAATTCCAGATCCTCAAACGGCCAGTTGGTCACAGAGATCATCCCACTGCGCTTCTCAAAGAAGGTCATCGACCCCTTTAATTGTGCTACCAGATCCGCGCCACTGGGTCGCTGACCCTGCCCGTTCCAGGCCACGTGATAGTACACTTCAAGCATGTGTTTGAAGTCGAGATACTTTTCCATGTCCATTTGATGGGCTTCTCTATAAAGCCACATCGCATAGACGGAAAGGAACTGAGCCGTCGAGGCCCCAAAGCCACCTTTGCCGGAATAAGCATCACGGAAAGTGATATCAAAATTTCTGAAATAACCCCGGTGTTTGCTCATGAAAACCCCGGCAGGGCTTTCCGGATGAATGCCCAGAACATCGCCCTTGCCACGGGAGATTTCCGTTTCAAAGCAAGGCTGCGAAAGGAAGAACAGTGTCGGCCCTTCCGCCAGCGCCAGATATTCACCAGCAATAAATGTTTTTCCGGGAACGGAGAAGACCAGCGACAAGGTCCGCTCCTAGGAATGATGTTGAGTCGTGGAGGCTGGGGTTTTCTGAGCCGCACGAAGTTCTTTCAGAACGTCGATGGCATTGCTCAGGGATATGCGCTTGCGAATCGCCAGAATTTCTTCCAGCTTCTTCTGAACCAGAGGAATTTCTTTTTCCTCGGCTCCTGCACCCAAAGCCAGGTTTTTTGTGTGAAGCTTCATGTGACCTTCGATGATACCCACCGTGGTCAATGCCTTCAAAGCACCCAGGTTCTGCACCAAGCCCACCGCCGCAACAATACGGGACAATTCATTGGCAGATTTGGTGTCCAGCATTTTCATGGAAAGCATCGCGGTTGGATGCAAAGTCGTCACACCACCTACGGTGCCCACAACCAGTGGTGCTTCAAACACGCCCACCAGGCTTTTGCCTTCACGGTACCAGCGAGTGATCGAACGGTACTGACCATCACGGCAAGCATAAGCATGAATACCCGCTTCCACCGCGCGCCAGTCGTTGCCGGTTGCAATCAGAATCGGATCAATGCCGTTTAGAACACCTTTGTTGTTGGTGGCTGCACGGTACGGGTCCATTTGCGCGAACAAAGAAGCTTCTTCAATTTTTTCTGCCAACTCAGGCTCGATGTCATCAATGCGCACAACCGCGCGAGTGACTTTGGAATCCACCAGATTGGACAGGATGCACATGGTGACTTTTTCACCGCTGAACTGCTCAATCGGCTCTTTCAGGTATTCGCACACCTGATTGATGATGTTAGCCCCCATGGCATCGCACGGGTCCATCAGGATGTGGATCACGGCCATATCTGAGCCGTCACCGCGAGGCACACGGCGCACTTGCAGGTCACGCACTCCACCACCACGACGAACCAGACCGAAGGCCACTTCACGGTTGGCCGCTTCGATCAGGTAATTTTTCTGAGCCAGGATTTGTTTTTCAAAATCCGCAAAGCTGCGGATTTTTGCCAATTGGATCTGACCGATGATTTCGTTTCCGATCACTTCGGTGGTGATAGAACCGGATTCACGGATCCATTTGGCCGTTTTAGAGCACGCGGCCACGATAGAGGTTTCCTCCACCGCCATAGGAACGACAAAGTCCTTGCCGTCCACGCGCATGTTGGTGACAACCCCCAGCGGAAGCTGGAAGTAACCAATCACGTTTTCAATAAACTTTTCACCCAAAGAAGTGTCTTTCAACCCACCCTTGGCAAGATAGTCAGCTTCGGCTTCGTTCAATGCACCGACTTCTTTAAGTGCTTTCAGACGTTCTTCACGAGACAGTTTGGAGAAACCTTTAAAGATATCCTGAAGTTGTTTTGTCATTGAATCACCTTCTTGCTTTGGAGGTCTTTCAGATTGCGGCTGCCCGTGCAGAACATAGTTACTTTCAACTCTGTTTCCAACTGGGTCAGCAGTTTCTCAAGGGCCTCATCGCCCTGAAGAGCCGCTTCGAGGAAAGGTTTTGCAACCCCCACCTTTGAAGCTCCCAACGCCATAAGTTTACCAATTTCCAATCCATTTCTCACGCCGCCCGATGCCCAGAGCTGATACTCTACCCGGGCTTCGATGGCATTCAGCATGCTTTGCTTCGTGCTGATGCCCCAGTTGGCGAAAGTTTGGGCTACGTGATAAAGCATGTCGGATTCCTCCGAACGATAACCTTCCACGCGGCCCCAGTGCGTGCCACCCTTGCCGCTAACATCCACACCGTAAATGCCGGTGCTGGAAAGTCGCTTCAGGGTATCGACAGAAAAACCACAGCCGGTTTCCTTCACAATCACCGGCACGCCAGCCAGTTTTACCAGATTTTCAATCGCGGCCAGGCCGTTTTTGAAATCAGTCGTGCCTTCGGGCTGCAAAGCCTCTTGCAAAGGATTCAGGTGGACGAACAAAGCCACGGCTTCCGTGGAATCAATCAGTCGGCGGATTTTATCAATCGGCGACTTGATGAGCTGAGCGATTCCAATATTGCCAAGCAAGCGGGCCTTCGGTGCTTGTTTGCGCACGCGAGCCCATTCTTCGGCAGCATTGGAATCTTCCAGTTCACGACGTTGAGAGCCAACTCCCATCAGAATCTGACGGCGGTCGCTCAGACGCGCCAAAGCTTCATTGATCTCCCGGCCCTTTTCGTGGCCCGCAGTCATTGAAGAGATAAAGATCGGAGAAGAAAGTGGGATGGACTCCCCGGAAAAAAAGAAAGAGGTCGAAATGTCGACCTCTTTAAAGTTCAGATCAGGCAAAGCCTCATGAATCAAAGTGATCGAGTCCAATCCGTTTTGTCCATCGGTCTGGGACCTTGGATCCAGCGCAATCCTGATATGATCACGCTTTCTTTTTTCAAACTGACTATTGGACTCGTCCATGGGGCTAAGGCTCCTTTAACAGAGCTTTGCTGTACTTTTTAGCTTTGGCTTATGCCAAAGCGTGTTTGCAAAGTGCAGTGAATGCTGCTGCGTCGTTGATTGCAAGGTCAGCCAAGATTTTACGGTCAACTTGGATGCCAGCTTTAATCAAGCCACCGATCAAACGAGAGTATGTAGTCCCGTTCAAACGAGCTGCTGCATTGATACGTTGATTCCACAAAGTGCGGAAGTTACGTTTGTTAACTTTGCGATCGCGGTAAGCGAAAGCCATACCACGGTCATTTTTCTCTACCGCGTGGATGTACGCGCGAGAACCCGCAGAGTAGTAACCTTTTGCTCTTTTAAGAACTTTTTTGTGACGAGCACGATTTGTTTTACCAGATTTTACACGAGCCATTTTGAACCTCTATTACGCCACGGACTTAGCCGGGCACCGAAAGACATTAATTTTAAAATTTAAAAACTAGAATACCAAACAACGACGAACTTGAAGCATGTTCGCGTCTTCAACGTATGATGTTTTGCCTAGTTGTCTTTTCGTCTTAGAGCTCATGTGAGAGTTCAAGTGACGCATGCGAGTGCTTTTTTTCTTAACTTTACCGCTTGAAAGAACTTTCAAACGCTTCTTAGCGCCAGAGTGAGTGCGCATTTTCATATAGATACCTTCCACCGATAAGGCGTTCTTCCCGAAAGGGAGGACTCTTAACCATTGCCTTAGACAGTCGTAAATACGGACTCACTGTTTTAGGGTGAAAGGTGGGGGAAATCAAGCTTTTTGAGGACTTAGTGGTTTTAGCTCCATTTAAGAGACATTCTCATATTATACTCGCAAAATCGCGGTCATTACCGCATTTTAATTGCCCCCGAAAACAGCCCTATTTCCGCGAGGACCCAGCGGAAAGGCTGGTGTTTCCAAGAGTTTATTGAACATTTTCCCCCAAAATGGGGATTTAGTTTCATTCACGGAAACCCGAAGAACCTTCCATGAATTGTACGTTTCTTAACACCATCTACCTAACCCAACAGGCGAAAAGGCTTCTTCTTTCCTTTTCCCTGATGGTTTTGGCCGGGTGTTCTCTGGAACTGCAAATCGCTGCTGAAAACTCCACCCCCACCACCCTGAAATGGAGCAGCGATTCCCTGGGGCAGCAGGGTCTGCTAAAGGCCGAGTGGATTCTTCCTGAAAAAGCCGACATCAAAGAACAGCAGGTTCTCTATTTCCGAGGTGACTCTTGCGCCACCCCGATTCTGCCGGTAGCCAACGTCGGTCCCGCTGAAACATCTCACCTTCCGACCTTCACTCCCGAAGATGGCGTCGAGTACACTTTCAAGGTCTTCGTCCTGTCTAAAGACGGCAGCGTTGCTTCTTCATCTTGTTCGAACCCCATCACCTATTTTGGCGCCTTTTCCATCGAAAGCCTTTCTCAGTCCATCATCAATGAAGGCAACGTGACGGCTGCCCCCTTCAAAGGAACCTGCCTGCTGGGATCCTCGATCGAGTTTTCCGCGGCCGCGACACCTTTGCTGATCTTCACCTGCAGTGACCGTCAGTGGACAAAGAATCTGGATTTCAGCTCTTTGCCAAACTTGTACAGCGGCGACTTGATCGCCACTGTCACTGCCCCTGGCGGCACACCGAAGGAGTACCGTCTGGCTATCACCAAAGACGTGGTGCCTCCGACGATCACTCTGAATGCCCTGTCCACCATCACCTCTGTGAATCAAAATGCTTACACGGTCAGCGGCACCTGTTCTGAAACAGGCCGTAATGTTTCCGTCACCGCAGGAGCCGTGAGCGCCGAAGTCGTCTGTTCTGGCGGAACCTATTCAACGTCAATGAACCTTAGCTCGCTATCAGGCACGTCGGTTGTGGTATCAGCAACTCACACGGACCCCGTCGCAAATACGCGCACAGCCACATCCACCGTCAGCCGCGATGTCACGGGGCCTGCGGTGAACTCTTTGGCTCTGAATAACGGCGATGCGGCAACGAATTCGCTGAGTGCAACTCTGAACAGCTCGGTCACTGATGCCGCAGAGATGTATCTGAGTTCGGTGGCTGCTTGTACCGGAGGAAGCTGGGTCGCCTACAATGCGGCAGCCCCTTGGACTCTGACAAACAGCAATGCCACAAACACGGTGTATGCGAAATTCCGCGACAGCCTGGGTAACGAATCCCCTTGTGTCAGCGATGATATTCTTCATGACAATGTCGCTCCGACTCTGGCTTTCACACTTCCTGTTTCCGGCACTATCATCAATTCCGACAATGTGAACGCGTTCACGGTCAGTGGCACCTGTTCTGAAAACAACCGATCTGTGAACTTTTCTGGTCCGGGTGGATTCACCGGAACGACAATCTGTACAGGCTCAGCCTTTTCCGCGATCCTGGATCTGAGCGCCCTTCCACAGGGAACATTCCAGCTGACGGCTTCCTTGAATGACGTTGCTGGAAACTCCAACACCGCAAACTCGCCAACCTACAACAAAGATACACAGGCTCCGACGGGAACCCTGAGCATTAATTCAGGCTCAGCCACAACCAATGACCTTGCTGTTTCCCTGGGACTGACAAGTGCGGATGCGGCGGAGATGTATGTCACCAACACCGCAGGTTGCGCCACGGGCGGTACTTGGGAATCCTTTGCCACTGGAAAATCATGGACGCTGCCAACGGCGGATGCCCTGAACACTGTTTACGTTAAGTTCAGAGATGCCGCAGGCAATTCTTCTGTCTGTTACGATGACAGCATCACTCACAACAGCACGGTGCCGTCACTGTCGTTGGCCTCCCCGGCCGATGGCAGCTTTGTGAATCTTGCCAATGTTTCAGCCTTTGTGATTTCCGGGGCCTGTTCTGAGGATGGCCGCCCGGTTGAAATTTCTGTGACGGGCCAGTCTGCCACAACAGCAACATGTTCCAGTGGCACCTGGACTAAAACTCTGGATCTTAGCACTTCAGCCCAAGGGGATCTGACGTTCACTCTGAATCACTCGCGTGCCAGCGGCGCGACGGCCCCGACGGTCACGAAAGTCTTTGCCAAAGACACAGTGGTTCCGACAGTGGACAGCTTTGTCATTAACAATAATGATGCCTACGCCACCAGTCTCAGCGCCACACTTGCAAGCACCACCACTGACGGCGTCCAGATGTATGCCACAAACACGGCTCTGTGCCTGAATGGCGGCACCTGGGAAACCTACAATGCCAGCAAGTCCTGGACACTGCCGACAGCCAACAATACCAATACGATTTATTTCAAAGTCCGCGATGTGGCCGGGAATGAATCTGACTGCGCGTTTGATTCCATCATTCATGATTCCGTTTCACCGACGGTCACGCTGACTTCTCCGGTGGCCGGGACCTTTATCAATTCATTGAATCAGACAGCATTGAACCTTTCCGGCGCCTGTTCTGAAAACGGTCGTTTGGTCAACCTGACCGTCACTGGTCACGCCGGAGTGACCGGATCTGCAACTTGCACCACGGGTTCGTGGACAGCTTCTTTGGACTTCAGTTCTTTGGCCGATACTTCTGGCACTCCATTCACAGTGGTCGCCTCTCACAGCCGAGTCAGCGGCAACAATGCCACAGCATCATCAACTTATCCGAAAGACACCCAATCCCCGGGAGCTGCGACAATCACAGGGGCTCCGACAGGAACCAACTCCACCAGCACACTAAACATCACTGTCGGCGGCACGGATATCACTCACTATCGTTACTTTATAATTGCTCCGGGCGGCACCGAGGTCTGCACAAACAGTACCGCTTACACCGGGAGCGATATTCCCGTAGCCACAAAAATCACCGACACACTGACGGAGCAAGGGGCCTATAAGCTCTGCGTCTTTGGTCGCGACACTGCAGGCAACTGGTCCACGGCAACATCCCAGGCGACTTGGACAAGGGATACTCAAGGCCCTGTCATCCTGACTGTGGATGCCACCACCGCTGATGGCGTGTATGGTCCGGGTCAGTCTGTGCAGGTTCGTGTGACGTTTGATGAAAATGTAACCGTCACCGGAACTCCGCAACTGACCCTTGAAACTGGCACGACCGACCGAGTGGCCAACTATTCCAGCGGCTCCGGCACAACCCAGCTTCTGTTCACCTATGTCGTTCAGACCGGTGATGAAACCCCGGATCTGGATTACACCAGCACGACCGCCCTTGCCTTGAACGGCGGAACAATGAGGGATGCACTTAGCAATAACGCCACCCTGACACTTCCGGCGCCGGGAACGGCGAATTCTTTGGCAGGAACCAAAAATATCGCCGTGGAAGCTTACTCAAGTCCTCTGGCCAAAGCCATTCTAAGCAACACACCGATGGGAGCGGATTCCAACGACACTCTTAACATCACTGTGTCGGGATTGGATGTCGTTTCTTATAAATACAAACTGGGATTGTCCGGATCTGTCGACTGTTCCACTTACACGGATTATTCAGCTGAAATTCCGGTGGCGACCCCTATTACGGACACCATCAGTGCGCATCCGAAATATTCGTTCCTGAAAATCTGCGTTCTGGGTAAAGACAGCACAGGAAAATGGCAAAAGGCTTTCGCCGTCACACAGGCGCAATGGCACTATGTTGAAAATCTGCCATCCTTCAATCTGTGCGGAACCGTCAAGTCCTCGACGGCTCCCAAAGGGCGTCTGTATGACTCCGGCGGGCCGACCGCCAACTACAGCGACAATGAAACTATTGCCAACTGCTATTTCTCGATCAATACAGGTACGGCGATTTCCGCCACTGTTAGCTACGACACTGAAAACAACATCAGCTATGATTTCCTGAGACTGCGTGAAACGGGAGCTGCTGGAGCAGTGATTTTGGGCCCAGTGGCTGGCACCGTCACCAACACGGCTGTCAACTCGACCTCCGGCACTCTTTATGCCGAATTCAAGAGTGACGGCTCCGTGGTGGGTGCTGGTGTGATTCTGGTATGGGGAGGAGCCCCAAATCTGACGCCCACCATGACCCTTACTAACGTAACAAATGCGACCGTGAATACCGTTTACAGCCGTGTTGCGGCTGCCTATGGCCTTAGCACAGCCACTGTGTTCTCGGTTTCAGGTTATGACTCGGAAATTCGCAATGTCACAACCTCTTCCGACTTCTCAAGTTCTGTGCTTGTGAATCCTGGAGATGCGGTTGAAGTCCGCATGACTTCACCAAATGCGACAGACCAATACCGACTGGCCCATGTTCGCGCCGGCGATGCCAGCTATTACTGGATGGTGGCGACTCCACTGCTGCCAACAACCGTGACTCATGTTACTGCCACAAATCCTGATGGCACTTATAAGCCGGGCGACAACATCGACATTCAGGTTGTCTTCACAAAACCAGTCACGGTTCTGGGTACAAACCCGGTCATGACTTTGGCTGCCGGTTCCGGCGTGACAGCCTCATATCTGAGCGGCAGTGGATCCACAGAGCTGATCTTCCGTTATACCGTGGCCTATGAACACAGTGCTGCGGACCTGGACTATTCATCAACCACATTAACCAATGCCGCTTCCATTAAAGATGCCATGGGCAGCAATGCCACCGCCACGCTACCAGCTATTGGCTCAGCAAATTCCCTGGCCGGAAGAAAAAATCTGGTTATCGAAGGTTACCCGTTTGTAGTCGCCACGGCCAGCAATGTACCGGCTTCCAACAACAGCACGACCACTCTGGATGCCACGGTGGGGGGCGCCAATGTCGTATCTTACAAATACAAACTTGGAACATCCGCAACCACGGACTGTACTGTTGCAACCGGATATGGATCTGAAACAGCCATTTCATCCAATATCACTGCTGATCTTAGCGTCTTTGCAAATGAAAGACTGAAACTTTGTATCCTGGGTAAACACACCAATGGAACCTGGCAGGCTCTCTGGCACCCAACGGAATATCAATGGGACCGCTACAACGTACAAAACTTCTACTCACTGTGCTCAGCAACAGCCTCGACGGCCACAACCGGGTTCATATATGACTCCGGCGGCGCGAGCGGTCTGTATCAGAACAACGAAAACTGTCAGTTCGAGATCAATACGGGATCTCCAATCAGCCTGACCTTCACGGCCTTCAACACGGAAGCCTCCTGGGACAAACTGAGCGTCTATGACGGAACAACCGCAGGAACTCTGCTGCTGAATCAGGTCAGCGGAAGCTCTATTCCAGCAACACAAACTGCCAACTCCGGTAAAATGACAATCAAGTTCACCAGTGACGGCAGCGCGACTCGTGACGGCTGGGTTGCCTATTGGGGAAATCCAGGCCCGATCCTGACAACACCACCGACTTTTGCGAAAATTCATAATGCGGCTTTGAACACCCGCTACGCCACAGCCAATACAACCATCAGTTCCCTGAATCAAACCGCCATCGCCACAGTCACGGGAGCAGATGCGCAGATTCGCAATATCACAACGGGAAGCTACTGGGGTGGGTCTGTTGCAGTTTCTAACGGTCAAGTCATTCAGTTGCGCATGACGTCCCCTGCCGCCAACGCCCAAACCAACACAGCCACCGTCACCATCGGTAACGCGGTCAGTACGTGGGAAATCAGCACGCCATATCCACCTCCGACTCCAACGCTGACAGGATATCCGGTCGGAATTTCAACAACGTCGACTTTGAATGTGACTGTCTCTGGGTTCCGTGTGACTCAATATAAAAAGGCGATCATCACTTCCGGCACTTGTGCTGCTGCAACATACTCGGCGGCTTACAACACTTCCACCAACATCACCGACAATATTTCGGCTTTGCCAAATGGACCGGTGACGTTGTGTGTGCTTGGTGGTGATGCCACAAACTTATTCCAAGCAGCGGCCGATGCGGTTTCTGTCAGCTGGACCAAGGATTCCATTTCAGCAGTGAATATCACCAGCACAAGAATGAATCGGGTTCAGGAGGGTTCGGGTCCCCGAACAATCAATGTCAGCCTGACTCCGGCAAAAAGCTATGATGTGACCACCTATTACAAGATCACCGGCGATGCCGTGAATCCGGACCACCATGACCTGAGTTCAGGTTTCATCACTTTCCCGGCGGGCTCCACGACCGCCACAATCACTGTCAACTTCCCTGACAACAGCCTGGTGGAAGGCGAAAAACTATTGAATCTGCACTTCACCCACACCGATTCGCCACTGGCGACCATGGGCGACAACTATCAGGCTCAGTACTTTATTGCGGATGATGAAAAGAATCTGAAAGCCTCCCAGCTTTCCATGGCCCGCGGCCACCAGTGCGCGATCATGGAAGACTCGTCCCTTCGATGCTGGGGTACAAACATGTACCGCCAGATTGATGGTTCGGTGAGCGACTTCAAGGCTTCTCCGTTCGTCATCAACATTGCGGGTGTGACTGGCTACCGAAGTGTTTCAACCGGTGAATTCCACACTTGCACCGTCACTCTGGACAACCGCCTGTTCTGCTGGGGTAACAGCAGCGACGGTCAAGCTGGCGGCGGAACCACGGGGAATCAATGGTCGCCACTGCACGTGGACAACGCGACGACCTATCTTTCCGTCACATCCGGAGACTATCACTCTTGCGCCATCACGACGGCCAACAAGCTGAAGTGCTGGGGCAAAAACGACTATGGCCAGTTGGGTGTGAATGATACCACCCTACGCACGTCACCGACTGATGTGGACAATGCTAACTCTTACAAATTTGTCCATGCCGGCTCCCGTTCCACCTGCGCTATTCGCAGTGACGACAAGCTGTTCTGCTGGGGCAGCAACGTTAACTATCAACTGGGTGATGGGTCAGCAACAGCCCGTGGAGTTCCGACGGCCATTGACGCCGCCGAATCCTACAAGTCCGTGGCTATCGGATCAAAACATGCCTGCGGTATCACTCTGACCAACAATCTGAAGTGCTGGGGTACGAACAACTATGGTCAGGTTGGTGACAATGGTGTCACAACAAGGACAACTCCGGTTGCCGTCTCGGGCTCAGAGGTTTACAAAACTGTTTCCGTGAATGATGACGGCAATATCGCAACAGCCCGTGGTTTCACCTGTGCCATCACATCCAATGATGTTTTGCAATGCTGGGGCTTCAATTCCCTGATACAGCTAGGGAACGGAACTTCCAACATGCAGTACGTCCCGGCCACATCGGATGCGGGTACAGCCTATGCAGCAATTCAGATTTCTGCGGCCCGTGCCTGCGGCATCACTCTGACAGGAGCTCTGAAGTGCTGGGGAAATCTGCTGGGCGACAGCTCCCCGCAAAGTTCTTACAGCTATGGAAGTGGTAATGCCCGCCATCAGTATGCAGAAAAAATGACCAAAGCGTCCGAGTGGACCTTTGACACGCTTTCCGTCTTTGGCGCTGATGCCATTGACGACCACTATTCAGGAACTTGTGGAATATCCTCCAACAAACTTTACTGCTGGGGCTCGATGAAAGCGACGGAAGGTCCTTTTGGTGACGGTTCTCAAACCGATGCACGTCGCCCAGCCCCGGTGATGATTGATCCAAGCACAAATTACAGCTACATCCACACCCGCAGATCTCATGACTTCTGCGCCATCACCAGTGCGGGACAGATGAAGTGCTGGGGTATCAACAACTACGGCGAACTGGGCGAAGCCGCAGCCGTCAGTGCGACTGTTCATACTCCGACCGTGGCAGACAGCACCACCACCACCTATACGAAAGTGGTTTCATTTAATCATGCGACCTGCGGCATCACCACCACTGGTGTCCTGAAATGCGCCGGCAACAATGACAACGGCCGCCTGGGACTGGGAGACACCACAGCCCGCACCGGATTCACTGTCGTCGACAGTGGCGTCAGTTATAGCGACATCGAAATGGGCATGACTCACACTTGTGGGCGAACGACCACGGGTGTTTTGAAGTGCTGGGGTAGTAACTCTCAGGGCCAGATCGCCAAAGCCAGCGGCACCTCTGCCTATTATCTTCCAGATGTGGTGGATTCTGGCGTCACTTATACGAAGATCGCCACGGGGTCTTTCAACAGCTGCGGCATCACCTCTGCCAACAAGCTGAAATGCTGGGGAGCCAACTTCCTTGGGCAACTGGGGGATGGAACAAGCGCAAGCCGTTACACCCCGACTGCGATTGATGCTTCGGCTGATTATTCGGATATTTCCATGGCGTCGGGCCATACTTGCGGCATCACCGCCGGACAAATCAAATGCTGGGGTAATGCGACCTATTCCGGACTGGGAGCGCCCCAATATACGGGAGGCCACACGGTCTATATGAGCCCAATGGTGGTGGATGGCGCCAACACATACACCAAAGTGTGGGCTGCGAACTCGTCCACGTGCGCTAAAGCCACGTCTGGCGAAGTGCGCTGCGTGGGTCGCGCTTACGGCGGAAACTTCGGCTATGTAGATTCTGCCGTTTTGATGACTATCGGCAGCGGAATTACCAAGATCATCTACACGCCAACATTCATACACAAGTGGCAAGGCTATTGACCTGACTTGTGAACGTGGCAGAATTTCATACATGATTAACCATGAAGTTCTGCCCAATTACCGTTCCTATGAAACCCCACAATTCAAAATCGAGACTTTAAAAATCGAAAGCTCGATTCTGAGATCAAACCCGCTGCAGGATCCAGCCACCCGCTTCAACCCGGTGCTGGTCCCACATGTGCCAGGTCCGTGGCCAGTGGTGGTGATTTTAAGCGGCTTTACCAGCAACGCCCCTTTTAACTTCAATGGCAAATTCAACGAAAAGAACCCGGTGCAAATCATCAATGAAGCTGCGGCCCGTGGTGAAGCTCCGCAGGCGCTCTATGTCTTTGTCGATGCCCTGACCACCTGGGGAGGGTCCCAGTTCATCAATTCCAGCGCGGTGGGAAATTACGAAGATTATATTATGCAGGAGCTGATCCCGGCCGTGAAAAAGCACTTCACAGTTTCTGACCAAAAGTCAGACTGGTGTGTGACTGGTGGATCCAGCGGCGGTTATGGAGCGCTTCACCTGGGATCAAAATATCCTGACACCTTCGGCGTGATTGCAGCGATTGCTCCGGACTCTTTCTTTGAAGCCAGCCTGCTTTCAGAATTCTACCAGACGGCCCCTCTGTGGGAAAAGTATCAGTCAGGACTGAAAGCCCTGGAAGAACTGCGCAATGGCAGACTGACAAAGATGCGCAACTGGCACACACTTTTAAATGCTTTCGGCATGGCGGCTTGTTATGCACCGAAGGGCGAGCATGGCGACTTCCACTTTCCGCTAGAAAAAGACGGCACAAAAAACTCTGCCGTGTGGAAAACGATTCTGGAAAAAGATCCGCTGCACTTTTTGCCGCAGCGCTTGGGTGCTTTGAAAAACACTGCGGTCTATCTGGATGTCGGCAACAAAGACAACTTCCATCTGCAGTATGGATGTCGGCAGATTTCTGAGCTGTTCAAAAAAAATAGCATCACTCACGATTATATTGAATTCGATGGGAACCATTTTGATATTGGTGAAAGACGAATTGAAGTTTGGCGCTGGCTCTCCACCCAATGGCGGAGATAAGAAAAGCACTGAGTGTCAATTCATCGGAGCCCTTGATTTTTAGTCTCTCCTCTTCCAACGTTGTACTTTAAGAGATGATGTTGGAAGTGAGTGATACTATGCACCCTGAAAGAGTTAAACACGGCGAACTAAGCAAAAAAATCATGACCGCCCAAGAGGCGGCCGCCTTCATCAAAGATGGAATGGTCGTCGGCGCCAGCGGCTTCACCAAAGGTGGCGACAGCAAAGTCGTACTGAAAGCTCTGGCACAGCGGGCCTCTACAGATCCACTGAAAATCACACTGATGACCGGAGCTTCCCTGGGCCACGGCATTGACGGCCGCCTGGCCGAAGCCAAAGCGCTTTCGCGCCGACTGCCTTTTCAGGCCGATCCCATTCTCAGAAACAGCATTAACTCCGGCGAGGTTATGTTCGTCGATCAGCACTTGGGTGAAACTGCTGACCTGCTGGCGAACGGCTTTTTGCCTCCGGTGGATATCGCGGTGCTGGAGGTGGCGCAGGTTCTGGAAAATGGTCACGTCCTGCCCACAACTTCCGTTGGCAACAATCTGGCCTATGCCCAGCACGCCAAACACATCATTCTGGAAGTCAACGTCACGATCCCACTTGAAATTCGTGGCTTCCACGACATTTTCTATACCGGTCTTTCCCCGCACCGCTCGATCATTCCGGTGACGGATGCCGGATCGATCATCGGCACTGACACCATGCCAATGGATCATGAAAAAGTGATCGCCATTGTCTTTTCTGATGCTAAAGACAGCCCGGCAGAACTGGTCGCACCCGACACAAAAACCAGCGCCATTGCCGGTCACCTCATGGATTTCTTCAATCACGAAATCAAAATGGGCCGCATGACTCCGTCCCTGCACCCGCTTCAGGCCGGCATCGGCAAAGTGGCCAATGCCGTTTTAAGCGGCTTTGTTCATGGGCAGTTCGAAAACCTGACGATGTATTCGGAAGTCCTGCAAGACAGCACCTTTGAACTGATTGATTCTGGCAAAATGACTTTTGCGTCAGCCTGCTCTTTGGCGGTTTCGCAAAGCTGCTATGAAAAGTTTTTTGCCAATCTGGAAAAGTACCGTGGCAAAATTCTGCTCAGACCACAGAACATCAGTAACGCGGCTGAAGTCATCCGCCGTCTGGGGCTGATCGCAATCAACACCGCCATCGAATTTGATATCTATGGCAACGTCAACTCGACCCATATTGCCGGATCAAAAATGATGAATGGGATTGGTGGTTCCGGGGACTTTGCCCGAAACTCTTACATGAGTATTTTTGTGACTCAGGCGGCTTCCAAGAACAACACCATTTCACACGTGGTGCCGATGGCATCGCACGTGGACAGCAACGAACACGACGTCGACATTCTTGTCACAGATCAGGGATTGGCGGATTTGCGTGGACTGGCGCCGCGTGAGCGCGCCAAGGTCATCATCCAAAACTGCTGTCATCCCGAGTTCCGGGATGCTTTGAATGAGTACTATCAAGAAGCCCTGGCTCGTGGCGGTCAGACCCCTCACGTGCTGAGCAAAGCCCTGTCCTGGCATCAGAAGCTGCAGGACACAGGCAGCATGAAATAAACTATACTTCCAGCAGCAACGTCACCGGGCCGTCATTCAGCAAACTGACCTTCATGTCGGCCCCGAATATACCGCCTTGGGTTTTTACGCCTTGAGATTCGCTGAGCACCAGAGCCTTTTCATAAAGTTCTTTGGCGCGATCCGGAAGTTCTGCTGCGATGAAGCTGGGACGATTGCCTTTGGAGGCATCCCCCAGCAAAGTGAACTGCGACACGATCAGGTGCTGCCCGCCCACGTCTTTCAGGGACAGGTTCATCTTGCCGGTTTCATCCGGGAATATTCTTAAAGCAAGGATCTTGGTCATCAGCTTTTGCAGTTGTTCTTCACTGTCGCCCTTGGCAACCCCCAACAACGTCAAATAGCCTTTATCGATGGAGGAAACCAACTTTCCATCCACAACAACGGAGGCATTCTGAACTCTTTGCACTACGGCTTTCATAGGGGCTCCTGATAAATCAGATTCTAAAAAAACAAAACCCACATTCTTCAACGTGGGTTTGATTGAACAAATTGTATCAGCTTACTGGTTCGATGCAGCGCTTCGGAAAAAGTAAGCAGGTACCTTTTACTCTTCGTCGTCTTCTTCGACTTCTTCAAGTTCAGCAAGTTCTTTGGTGTCTTGCTTGGACTTGTTCGGGTGAAGTTTCTGGTATTCTTTGATCTTGAGCGGGTCTGGACCCAGCATCAGGAACATGTTCTTACCTTCCATCTTCGGCTGAGATTCAACCAGTGCCAGATCATCAACGAAAGCGATGCACTTTTTCATCACGTCCATACCCAATTCCTGGTGGGCCATTTCACGACCCATGAAACGCAAGGAAACTTTCACCTTGTCGCCTTCCAGAAGGAAGCGGCGGGCGTGGTTCATCTTGGTTTCAAAGTCATGCTGATCCGTGCGAGGACGCATCTGGATTTCTTTGATTGTCACAACAGTCTGTTTTTTACGGGCCGCAGTGGCTTTTTTCTTATTCTCGTACTTCCACTTGCCGTAATCCATGATTTTACAAGTGGGAGGAGTTGCTGTTGGAGCAATCTCAAGAAGATCGAGGCCTCTATCTTCAGCAATGCGTAACGCCTCAGGAACTGTCATCACGCCCAGCATGTTACCTTCATCATCGATAACACGGATCTGTTGCGCGCGAATCTCGCGGTTGACTCTCAATGAGTCTTTAGAGTCTTTTTTGTTGCGATCAAAGCGACCGCCACCTCTAAAATTACCTTCAAACTTGCTAATGGTAAACCTCCACTGGCTTACACTCCGGCTTCGCCGGAGTAATTTAAGTTAAATTCTAGCGTCGCTTAAGTGCGCCGTCTAGTTTGTCGTTGCAGACTTCGCAAGAGAGCTCTGCAAACTTCTTGTTTTAATATCTGTCGTAATCAAATTCATCACCTGATCCACAGTCAGACCTTTGTGTTCTGAACCGTCTCTCAAACGCAATGAAACCGTTCTGGATTCAGCCTCTTTATCCCCCACAATAATCATGTATGGGATTTTTTGCAGCTGCGCCTCACGGATTTTATAATTCAACTTCTCGTTACGGCGGTCAAACTCAACGCGAACGCTGTGTCCTTTCAAAGAGTTTTGCAACTCTTCGCAGAACGAGTTCACACGGTCCGTCACGTTCAGGATCGCCACTTGCACTGGCATCATCCACGGTGGCAGGTGACCTGCCGTGTGCTCCAGGTAAACGCCGATAAAGCGCTCCAAAGAGCCCAGGATCGCACGGTGAAGCATCACTGGACGGTGCTCCTTGTTGTCCTCGCCCGTGTATTTCAAATCAAACGCCTGCGGAAGATTTGGATCCACTTGAAGTGTACCCAACTGCCAAGGACGATTCAATGCATCGACGAACATGATATCCAACTTAGGTCCATAGAAGGCCCCGTCCCCTGGATTCAGCTCAAATGGCAAATTCAGGGATTTCAAGGCTTCCGCCAAGGCGCCCTCTGCCATATCCCAGTATTCCTCACTGCCCATACGGTTGTCCGGACGAGTGGAAAGGAAGATCTTGTAATTGCCCATGCCCAGCTTGTCGTAAACACGATTCAGCAGGTTCATGAACTTGGCGATTTCCTCCTGCAACTGATCCATGCGGCAGAAGATGTGCGCGTCGTCCTGACAGAACGTACGAACACGGGTCAAACCGTGCATGGCACCCGATTTTTCATAACGGTGCAAACGACCAAAGTCCGCCATTTTGATAGGCAGATCACGGTAAGAATACTTCTCAGAGTTATAAAGCAAACAGTGAGAAGGACAGTTCATTGGTTTGGAAGCAAAATCACGCTCATCCACTTTGGTGAAGAACATGTTTTCTTTGTAGTTCTGATAGTGACCGGAAGTATGGAACAGGTTCACGTCGAAGATCTGCGGCGTGATCACTTCCTGATACCCTGTTTCGAAATACAGCTCACGCAGATAAGTCTGCAAAGAGTTGTAAACCGTCGCACCCTTACCCGTGAAGAACGGAGAACCCGGAGCCAGTTCGTTGAAATAGAACATGCCCAGTTCTTTACCCAGTTTACGGTGATCGCGTTTTTTGGCTTCTTCGATGTTGTGAAGATATGTTTCCAGATCTTTCTTGTCGTTGAAGGCTGTCGCGTACACGCGCTGAAGCTGGGCGTTTTTCTCGTCGCCTCTCCAGTAAGCCCCCGCCACGCTCAAAAGTTTGAACGCTTTGATCTGGCCTGTGGACTGGATATGAGGACCGCGGCACAGATCAAACCAGCTGGTGCCGTTAAAGTAGATGCCAACAGTGGTCTCGCCTTTTTTAGCCAGGTCCTCGATCAACTCAACTTTAAAGCGTTCGTTCATGCCCTTGAAGGTCTCGATCGCTTTTTGAATCGGCCAGTCTTCACGATGAATTGGCAGATCCTTGGATACGATCTCAGACATCTTCTTTTCGATTTTCTCGAAGTGCTCTTCCGTGAAGGCAAACGGAGAATCAAAATCGTAATAGAAACCATTGTCGATCACCGGACCGATAGTCACTTTCACTTCAGGCCAGATGTCCTGAATCGCCTGAGCCATGATATGCGCGCAGGAGTGACGAACAACCTCAACTGATTCAGGAGATTTTGTGGTGACCAGAGCCACCTTCGTTTGATCTTTCAAAACGGTGCGAAGATCAGAGATTTCAGTTGATCCGTTCAGTTTTGCACCCAGAGTTTCTTTGGCCAAGCGAGGGCCAATGGACATCGCCACTTCCAGCGCTGTCGGTTCATGGTCAAAAACCTTCGTAGAGTTATCCGGCAAAATAATTGTAATTTGTGACATTAGCGTGCTTGCACTCCGGCCTGGCCGGAGTCAGAAAGGGTCGTCGCGGAAAGCGCCGTACTAGTTTGAAAATGTGATGAATAATTATGCATTTGCATCACATTAGTAGTAATCCCCCACCCTCAAGGGGTCAAGCACTCACCGCAAGAAATTGCACACCAATAATCTGCTCACCCTCAGGCGAACAGGCGACCCAGCGGACCTGAGATTCCACAGACACCCAGACGCCATGCTGGTTCTTGTACATCAAACTTATGAAGTCCTTTTTCTGGACCTGTTCCTGTCCCAGGGAGATCTGTGCCCCGCCTTGGGAAAAGTCCACCATGTGGCCTTCACGCAGAAACTGAACCCAGGCCCCGGTCGGCGAACTTTCCGCCATTACGGACTTCTTTAACATCACCGGAGAACTGACCGCCATGCGATCCTGTTTGCGGCTTTTTAAGCTCTCGCCATTTAGGCGACGCGTCACAAGCTGTTCTATTCTTTCGCGCTCAGACTCCCTCAGAACAAGGATGTCCGGGCGATTCAGAATAAGTTGATGTACAGAGTTTTCAATATGTTGAGCGATAAAAATAAACGACGCCTTTACCTGGGAATGACTCCAGCTCAAGAAGGCCTGAACCGCGCGCAGACTGAGGTTTTCGGTGCGAATGATCACGTGAAGATCCCCTTTTGAAGATTGAAGTGTTTCCTTAAGTTCAGCCGCACTTCGCGACCGATACCAGCGCACGCCCCGCAGTCTTTGCAGATACAAAGGCAAATGCTGGCTCGAACTGAGATAAATAAGGTCCTTAAAACGCTCATTGGGCATGAAGGACTTCATTGCAAAACGGAAGCCCGCGGATCAAACGCGTCTATATTTGAGATCACCGTATAGCACGTGGACAGTCGTATAGAATGCTTTAAACAACATTGTTAAATTACTGATTTACCTGAATTAAAATACAAATAACTATCTTTGAACAATACTCATGAAATTCAACAATCTATTCAAGGAGACCTCAATGAAATCAGTTTTTTTGGCAAGCGTGGCATTTCTGGCTATGACGTCCCTGGCAACTGCCGAAGAAAGCATGACCGACAAGGCCGCAACAAAAATGGAAAAAGCTGGCGACAAGACCAAGGAAGTCTATAAAGACGCCGAAGTCGGAACCAAAAAAGCCGCCCGCAAAGCCAAAAGAACAGCCAAGCAAGGCATGAATCGAATTGAGGAAGCCACATGCATGGAAGGTGATATGAAGTGTGCCGCAAGAAAAGCCGGCAATCACATGGAGGAAGGCAAAGATGCCGCCGTCGATGCCGCAAAGGATGCTTCAGACACAATGAAAAAGTAACCCTTCAGCGTAAACCCCTAAAAAACAAAACGACCGGCCTGAAATCGGTCGTTTTGTCATTTAAATCCTTCAAAACAGCACTTACCTGCACTGCTGGGCGACCTGCCTCAACTCTGACATCTCGTCACAGTCAAAGCGCGACAGCCGCGAGCACACATAGTCGATGCAGGAAATATCCACCAACCCCCTGCACAACCCCACCACCTCAAAGACCTCGACCTTTTCATCACAGGAAAAACGCGACATGCGACTGCACAAGCTGGTCACACAAGGCCCACTGACATTGCGACAAGCCCGGGTGACTTCATACATATCGTCCTTGTCGTCACATTCAAAGCGGCTAAGCTGCTTGCACACAGCCTCTACACAACGCCCGGGAAAACCTCCCCCTCCACCACCACCGTCCGGAGGACAATTCGGAGGCCGGTTCGGTGGCGGATTGCCAGGGTTGTTAGGAGAATCCGGCGGATATTCCTCAGGCGGCAAAGGCCTTGGAGGATTCCCCAAGATAGAGACCCAAAGGTCTTTGGCAGCATAAAACTGATCCACCAACTGCTGAGTTTTGTCGGCAACATTCACCGGCACCGCCAGCGAATCCACCGTCGTTAAGAGCAACAAGATCACAAGCACAGAGAGCAAGTTTCTCATACGTCCTCCACACAGCCCAAGGATGTGCCAATGGAAAACAGAAACAACTAAAGACGCCAAATAAGGCCAAAATACAGGTCCAGAACCCCACCAATGACACACCGTAGACGTAAAAAATCACCAGGCACCTTTTAAACCTTTTAAAGATACCCCTCCCTCCGCCAACGGGCGACCAGCGGCGCCAGCACGCTGTAGCTATTCGGGCCGGGCGCCTTTCGCCAAAGGCGAAACAGCCAAACGTCTTCGAGGCGGCGATGAAACACCCGGTGCCGAATAAGAGCCAGGAGGCTGGCGGAGTGGGGGCCTTGGCCCTCAAAACCGAGTTCCGCAGCACCTGAAAAAAACTGCCGTAGTAATCAGAAGAGTAAAAAGAATAAAAAAAGGGAGCCAAGATAGGCTCCCTTTGTGCGAGGACTGTCTGAGCGTTTTGAGGGCCAAGGCCCCCACTCCGTCAGCCGACCACGTGCTACTTAGTAAGCAACGTGGTGGTTCAGCGCTTCGTGCATTCTTGGGTCTTTCAACGGAACCAAAGAGTGCTTAGACCAGAAGGACATGATTGTCAGAAGGAACGCACCCGCGAAACCAGCGAAGATGCCGATTTCCCAGAATCCGAAGGTCACGTGACCGTCGAAGAAGTTCGGGTAAACCATCCAATAAATGTCCACGTATTGCATTACCAATACCAATACAGAGATCAACAACACGTTGCTGTCGTTGCGTTTCATTCCACGAGGCAAAAGCGCCAGGAACGGAACCACGAAACGGAAGATCAGAAGAGCCATTGAGATGCTCATCCAGCCGCCTTGAGCGCGCGCGATGTAGTACTCAGTTTCCTCAGGGATGTTAGCGTACCAGATCAACATGAACTGAGAGAACGCAAT
Organism: Bdellovibrio bacteriovorus; assembly: GCF_048286975.1. Classification (GTDB taxonomy): domain Bacteria; phylum Bdellovibrionota; class Bdellovibrionia; order Bdellovibrionales; family Bdellovibrionaceae; genus Bdellovibrio; species Bdellovibrio bacteriovorus_H. The sequence continues at coordinate 147,120 of NZ_JBLVRT010000003.1, forward strand.
GTAAGCCCAGAAGATGGAGAATCCTTTAAGGTATTTCACCACGTCGTGCTGATGCTCTTCAGTCACATAACCCTTAACCAAACCAGAGCGTCTCATCAAAACGATAACGATCGCCAGGAATGCCATGCCCGCCTGGAACATACCAGAGAAGCCATAGATACCAAAGATGGTGGAATACCAGGTTGGCAGCAAGGACATCAACAGATCCACGCAGAACAAAGAGAACATCAAAGCGTAGAACACGATGAAACCAACAGATGGAGCCACGGACTTCGTAGTCAAAGACTCGTCACCGGACTTGTCCTGTTTCAAAGAGTTGCCCACGATCACATGACGGAAGATCATGCAACCCACCGCAAAGATGAACAGACGAATCACGAAGCCACCCATGTTCAGGTAGCCGGTTTTCGCTGCGATCACCGGATTTTCAGCCACCACCTCTGGGTTCGCCCAAGGGTAAAGGTGTTTGAAACCAACCAACAGAACCAAACCACCGATCAGAATCGCCGGCAGGAAGGACGTTGTTGCTTCAGCATAACGACGGATGGATACAGACCAGCCGGCTTTAGCCACGTTGTTGATAACGATCCAGAACAAACCACTCAATGCCAGGCAAGAGAAGTAGAAATAGGACACCAGGTAGGAAGTCCACAATCTGTCCTGATTTTTCATAAGACCGATCACGAAAGTCAAAAGACCAATTGCGATCAGGGCGAAGCTCAGCGTTTTCAATTTCGCTGGAGCTTCAAATTTCGATACATGCAGATTTACATGATGATTGCTTGCGCCCATTTTACAACCTACTTAGCTTCTTGCTTCTCTAGGAAGCGAATATAGTTAACAACCTGCCAGCGGTATTGCTGAGGAATGTGGGAAGCATAAGGACCCATCACACCCTGGCCCACTGTGATCACGTGATACATGTGACCATCAGTCCAGCCTTTGACTTTATCAGTCAGCAAAGAAGGTGGTTTCAAAGCCATTTTTGCGGAGATGGTGGACTTCGCAGCCTCACCGCCTTCACCTTTGTAACCATGGCAAAGAGCGCAGTTTGTTTCGTAGAATTTCTGACCTACGATCAAAGTCTCTTCGTCCATTTTGCCAGCCAGTGGATTTTTCAGATTCTTGGAAGCGGCTTCCACGTCGGTGGCATATTGGTACGGTTCAAAACCAACCGGCGCTGTCCCTTCTGGAGGAACACGCATGCCACGGTGATGAGGAGCATCCGCATCGTAGGACTGAGCCTTGACTGCCGGAGTCACCATCATATCCTGGATAATTTCCACATTCGGCTTGTTGCCACGAGGACCGCAGCTGGACAACGCCAGAACAGCCAATCCCGCTGCTGCAACACCCATTGAAATATTCACGATGTTTCTCATCTTACTAGTACTCCGTCTTCTTCACTTCAGTTGCGCCAAGCTCTTTGAACATAGATTCAATTTTAGCTTCGTCGTAACCGTTGTCATTGTGCGGGATAAAGATAGCGAACTTGTGGCAGCTTAGATCCGGATCGATCACCGGTGGATCCATGCGCGGAATACCGCAGGCATAGAACAAAGCCCCTACTGAAGAAAGCGCCGACAACAAAATCGTCAATTCGAACATGATAGGTACAAACGCAGGCAAGCTGAAGAACGGCTTACCACCCACGTTCACCGCCCAGTTCACAGCAGATGTCCAGTAAGTCAATGCAAGACCACCAGCCAAACCAGCCAGACCCATTGTGAATGCCACGTAAGGAATCCAGGAGCGTTTGATGCCCGCTGCTTCTTCCATTCCGTGAATAGGATAAGCAGAGATCGCTTCAAACTTCGTGAAACCGGACTCACGCACTTTGCGGGTCGCTTTCAGAATTTGGTGCTCTTCCAACCAGATACCAGCAATACCTTTAGTATATTTAGCCGCCATTAGTGGTGCCCTCCTTTATCATCGTAACCCACATGCAATACGGGCTTCACTTCCGCGATAGAAACCGCAGGGAACAGACGCAAATACAACAAGAACAGTGTCAGGAACATACCGAAGGATCCAACCAGAACCCCGGTATCGAACCAAGACCAAGCATACATGCCCCAGGAAGAAGGCAGGAAGTCTCTGTGCAAAGAAGTCACAGTGATCACGAAACGCTCGAACCACATACCGATGTTCACCAGGATGGACACTACGAACATCACCGGGATGGAACGACGGAATCTGCGGAACCAGAACAACTGAGGGAAGATGGTATTACAAGAAACCATGATCCAGTAAGACCAGCCGTAAGGACCGAACGCACGGTTGATGAACACGAAGCGCTCGTATTGGTTGCCAGAGTACCATGCAATGAAGAACTCAGATGCGTAAGCGTAACCAACCAGCATACCTGTGGTCATGATGATCTTATTCATCACTTCCATATGATCCAATGTTACGTAGTTCTTGAATTCAGGGAATCCAATACGAACCAACGTCATCAGAGTCACAACCATCGCGAAACCGGAGAAGATCGCACCGGCAACGAAGTATGGAGGGAAGATCGTGGTGTGCCAACCCGGCAAGTTAGAAACCGCGAAGTCGAAGGATACGATCGTGTGAACGGACAAAACCAGCGGAGTGGAAAGACCTGCCAGAAGCAAGTAAACCATTTCGTAGTGAGACCAGTTCTTCGCAGTACCTCTCCAACCCAAAGACAACGCACCGTAAACAGTACGGCGAAGTTTGTTTTTCGCACGGTCTTTGATAGTTGCAAAGTCAGGAACCAAACCGATGTACCAGAACACCATGGAAACTGTCGCGTAAGTGGATACCGCGAAAACGTCCCAAAGAAGCGGAGAACGGAAGTTCACCCACAATGGACCACGTTGATTCGGGTACGGGAACAACCAGTAATCCAACCAAGGACGACCGGTGTGCAACAGCGGGAACAGACCCGCGGTCATAACCGCGAAAACGGTCATCGCCTCTGCGGTACGAGCTACGGAAGTTCTCCACTTTTGACGGAACAGGAACAGAACCGCGGAAATCAGAGTACCGGCGTGACCGATACCGATCCAGAATACGAACGTAACGATCATCGTACCCCAGAACACCGGGCTGTTCACACCCAGAAGACCGATACCCACACCCACGACGGATGCCAGGATACCGATATAGAACAGAAGCAACGTCTTCGCACCCAGGAACATCCCCACCCAACCTTTGGATGGGAAGCGTTCCACCGGAGCGCAGATGTCGTCAGTAACATCTTTCAAAGTTTTATTGCCAAGGACTAATGGGCTACGCTTCATCATGAGTGCTCACCTTGTTTTGCAGTACCGTGACCTTTTTGATCACCAGTTGATTCTTTATCATTGTTACGGATCTTGGAAAGATAGCGAACGGACGGAGCCGCATGCCACTCTTCAAGAAGTGCATAACCACGTTCTTCAGTTTTGAAGATTTTGGCTACAGCACTGTTTGGATCGTTCAGGTCACCGAATACGATACCGCCTGCAGGACATGCAGTCTGACACGCAACCTTAACATCCCCGTCTTTCAACTGACGTTTTTCATTGCGAGCCACTGTTTTGGCATCCTGGATTCTTTGAACGCAGAATGTACATTTCTCCATCACCCCGCGGGTACGAACACCCACAGAAGGATTCAGAGCCATGTGCATTGGCTTCTCGATCAGTTTCGCATAGTTGAACCAGTTGAAACGACGTACTTTGTACGGGCAGTTATTCGCGCAATAACGAGTACCAACGCAACGGTTGTAAACCATGTCGTTCAGACCCTCGTCAGAGTGAACCGTCGCCAGAACCGGACACACCGTTTCGCACGGAGCATTGTCACAGTGTTGGCACATCACCGGCTGGAAGACCGCTTCTGCGTTCTCCGGATTGCCGATGTAGTAACGGTCGATACGCAACCAGTGCATCTCACGACCTTCAAGAACGTATTTCTTACCCACAACTGGAATGTTGTTCTCGGATTGACATGCAATCACGCAGGAAGAACAGCCTGTGCAGGAATGAAGATCAACCGCCATACCCCATTTGTGACCACTGTATTCGTGACCGGACCAGATGGACCAAACGTGTGGGTGCGGGATGCCTGTGGATTTCTTTTTGTTGTAATCAGCCAGTGTCGCTTCAACCGCGATAGTACGGCCTTCCATTGTGTGGTGACCTTGCGTGATCGCAATTTCATACTTCTTGGAAGTTTTCTTGAAGGACGCAGCAGTACCAGCAGCAATAACTTTACCGTCTTTAGCCGTTACGAATGCAAAGGCGTTTTGACCGATGCCATTACCAACTTTACCAGCGCGCGTGCGACCGAAGCCGACAGCCACTGCCAAAACATCGTCGTGAAGACCCGGCTGGATCAACACTGGAAGTTCCAGAGTTTTACCGCCCACAGTCAGTTCAACCACAGTCGCTTGCTTCAGGCCGTGCTTTTCAGCCGTCGCCAAAGAAACCATCACATAGTTGTCCCAAACTGCTTTGGTCACTGGATCTGGAAGTTCATGCAACCAGGAAACGTTCGCCAAGGAGCCGTCGCCGTGTTGAGAAGTGGAATAAAGCGCAAGTTCAAAGCCTTCTTTAGCCGCTGCCGGTTTGATGGATGTGAATGCATCCACTTTGAAGGAACGAGAAGAAGATCCAGAGTTGATCTCCCCTACATAACCTTTTTGCAGAGCCGTCTGCCAGAAGTCCTCGAAGGACTGACCTTTTCCGTATTTAGGGAAGATGTCAGATTTCCAGAAGACGCGCAGGTAATCATAGAAGGTCTCGTAGTCACGAAGACGGGATGGACCCATGTTCGCAAGGTACGCCCAAGTCATCAAAGACAACTGGAAGGAACGAGTGTCGTACATTGGACGGATGGACGGCTGGCAGATGCTGTAAACGCCGGAAGCCAGTTCCATATCGCTCCAGGATTCCAACGCGTGGTTGTCCGGAGTGATGTAGTCAGCAAATACGCCTGTTTCGTCGATACGATCACCTGTGTAAACAACCAGGTCGACTTTTTTGATAGCCTCAGCAAAGCCCATGTCCGCGCCCAGAACGAAGCCTGGATTCACACGGTGGATGATCAAAGTTTTCACTTTGCCATCTTTCATGTCTTTGATCAAAGCAGCCATGTCAGCATTGGAAGCTTTGTCACCTTTGTTTCCACCGTTGTGGTCAACAGTCTTACCGTCGTTACCCAGGATGGAGTTCAGGAAGTTCACTGCCACCTGAAGTTCTTTGGATTTTTCAGTCAGAGTGGTGATACCACCTGCAACCACCAGGGAAGTACCCTGATTAGCCCAAAGATCTGCCGCCACTTTCGCGAACAAAGCAGGTTCCACATTCAGTTTTTTAGCCACGTCAGCAAATGGAGCCAAAGCCGCTTTCACCGCGCTGTTGCCAGCGTGAGAGGAAGCACCTTTCTTCACGATGATTTCGTGAAGAAGACCCATCACAACATCCAGCTGCTGGGACGGCTTGATTTTCATGCGGATGTCCGCATTGGCGCCAGTCAAAGAGTAATTAGAATCGAAGGACACCAAACGGTTCATGTTTTTGATGTCTTTACGGCCTTCAACGAACTGATTCGTGAACGCTGTAGGAGAAATCCATGTACCAAGGAAGTCAGCATCGATGGAAACGATCATTTTCGCTTTATCGAAGCGGAATGCCGGGACCACGTCGTCGCCGTAAGAGGCTTTTTGACCTTCACGAACGTCGTCGTTGGAAAGAGCTTCCCAAACCACGTGCTTGGCTTTGAAACCTTGAGCGAAATCACCGATCACCGCGCGGGTTGCCGGAGAAGCCACGTTGCCAGAAAGGATGACAACGTCACCTTTTTTCAGTTGCTCAACAACTTTTTTATCCAGGTCTTCCCACTTAACGTCGATCACCTGGCTGTTGGATTTCTTTTCGTTGAACAGGTTGCGCTGAGGACCTTTCAGTCTTTCAGGGTCATACATGGACAACAAAGAAGCCTGGGAACGGATGCTCAAACCGCTGATGCTGAATGGGTGACCAGGGTTTGCTTCGATTTTAATAGGACGGCCTTCGCGTGTCTTAACCAAAACACCCAAAGCGTCAGAACCGTCGAAGTACGCAGAGGTATAGTAGTTCGCCATACCCAGAGTCACTTCTTCCGGCTGTTTGTTGTAAGGAACGATTTTCTGAACCGGACGACGGATGCAACCTGCAGAAGCCATCGCAAGGGATGCACCCATCAGCTTCAGGAATTCACGGCGTGCCCAGCCGCCTTCATCGTCACTCTCACGCAATGGAGAGGACTGGAATTCAGTGGAAGCAATTTTGTTGAACTCTGGATCGTTGCTCCATTGTTCAAGACTGTTCCAGTATTTTGTGTCGCGCTCCACTTTCGGGCGAAGCGCTTTTTTCATTTCTAAATCGTGATCGTGATCATGATGTTCAGACATTTTACCAAACCCTTAGTAGTGGCAAGTTGAGCAGTTAAGTGGAGCTTTGTTCTCTGGCTGACGGTGACAGTTCACGCACCAACCCATAGAGAGATCAGAGAACTGTTGAACGGTTTTCATGGTCTCAATCGGACCGTGGCACGTCTGACAGTTCACGCCTTTGGCAATGTGGGCATTGTGGTTGAAGTGAACGAAGTCCGGAAGCATGTGAACGCGAGTCCATTCAATGGAGTCCCCGTTATCATAAGCTTCACGCAGCTTTTGGATTGCCGGTTTGTCGGTGGCAACCTGCAAGTGACAGTTCATGCACGTTGAAAGCGCAGGAATGTTTGCGTGTTTTGTTCTCTCGATTTGATTGTGGCAGTACTGACACTGCATTTTGTGCGTACCCACATGTAGAGAGTGATCAAAAGGAATCGGCTGTTCTGGAGCGTATCCTTTATTATATCCCCAACCCGGCTGGAATTTACAGCCTGTCAGAAGTGTTGTAACCATGAGCGCGCCAATAAACGCCATTGCGCCCGCCGCTGTTCTTTTGAATACCCGATGCATAATCATCCTTCGCTAACTCATTACGATGTGGGCCAAAGACAAACGAATGCTGTCCTAATTTTAGTTTGCTCCTATTTAATGGTGGAAAAGTCCAGTTGTCCATATTCTTTTTGCAAGCATATTGAAAAAGAGAGAAACTCGGACCCGTCCGCTCAAAAAGTGTGCACACCAAATTTAAGACTCTTTCGTCGCCTTCTTCCCTCTGCCTTGTCTAATCACACTTACATAAACCACTAACAGCATGTGCGCTGCCACGAAAGCAGACACATACTCAACCCCACCAGCACCGAAGCCGTAGGAATGAAGCCCCGCGCCAAGTACGAAGTTCACTCCGTACCACGCCATGATCACCAATGAGAAAGTGATAACCGCTGTCACTACCATTCCGAAATGCTTCAACATGCCTGCGTATCGAGCATGCAGCACCGCCAGATAACCGAGCAGCGCGATCAAAGCCCAAGTTTCTTTTGGGTCCCAACCCCAGAAACGACCCCAGGAGTAATCCGCCCAGATACCACCAAGGATGATCCCTGGAGCCAGGAACGCGACACCAATCTGCATAGCGCGATAGATACTGGTAGTGATAGCCTTGATCTGTGCCTGGTGTTTATCTTCGCCACGCAGGTAATAGAACAATCCCAAATCACCCAACCCGAACGCCAGGAAGAAGGCCGCATAACTGATAGTGATTGTCATCACGTGGATCGTCAGCCAGTAGTTGCTGCGCAAAACCGGCTCAAGCGGTTGCAAGCTCGGATCCAAAACCGCCGGCGCAAAGTCCGCGATCACCAGACCAAAGGCAGCCACCAAAGTCCCCGCCACCAGAATCAAACGGTACTTGTAAATGATTTCCAAAATCGCCGCAAACAACACAGTTCCCCAGGCAACCCAGACAACTGTTTCATACATATTGGATACCGGCGCACGGTCCATGATGTACATGCGCAAACCAAATCCATAAGTGTTCAGCGCAAAACCGATTCCCAACAGCACCCACGCCGCCGTCATCAGGGACTCTTTGCTCAAAGCCCACACCAGCAACAACACAAGGAATGCCAGGAAATAGAACACATACGCCCAGCGGAACGGATGGAAGGAATTATAGTGAACTTCCGCCGTGATTTTGCCACCCAGACTGTACAAAGCCGGATTTTCCGTTTGTGCCGCCGCCTCAAAAGCCGCCACGGCTTCATCCAGAGCTTTGCCGGAAACAGAAGAGTCCCCTTTTTCCGCGATCACACCCAGATAAGTCACAAAGGCCTTGGTCACATCCAGGAATTTCGCCTGTAGATGCTCTGGCAGATCCGCCACCGCCAGCCACGTGTCGCCTTCTTTAGGAGGAGCGACCTTCAGCATACGGCCGGCTGCAATTTCCTGGAACACAAAGAACTGGTTTTCCAAACGCTGCAAAGCCTGGAAGTACGGATCCAGCTTTTCCTTGGTTTCACGCTTGGCCTGAAGTTCCTGGCGAAGCAGGGTGAATCGTTCGTTGGCAAAAAGCTCTTCGCCGTTGAAATAGCGCTGATCTTTCGGAAGATTCATCGCCTGCAGAACCTGGTGGTTGCGCACTTCAAAGATTTTTTTGCCTTCCCACGCCTGCGGGGACAGCATCCAGGTCAAAACGATTTCGGTGGCATTGCGGCCCTCGAACTTCGTTTTGCCATAAACAATCTCCAGCATTTCCTTGGCGAAGCTGTCGTAAGGCTTGATACGACCGCCGTCCTGAACCGGCATGGATTTCAGCAGATCACCGGGCTTGGCCACAGCTCCGCAAGTCACCAACAATGAAGCAATGATGAGGAATATTTTTTTCATGATTCTTTCTTCCCAGTCCCCGCCTTACGGGCGAGTTTGAAATCGAGATGTTTAAACCACATTAAAAGCACGATACCCAAAGACAAAACCAAAGACCCCAGGTACTTCAGGAAGCGGCCCGGATCATGGTTGATAGAGAAGATCGAAGCCACTGGATGACCTTCTTCTTCCTGGAAGCTGGCCTGATAGATGGTCAAACCTTTGTATTTCAAAGGCTCATTCATCGAAATCAGATATTCGCCAAAATCCGGAACTTCCACCAGACTTTCATAGGCGGCCGCCCGCATGGTTCCCTGATAGCGCGCCACTTCGAATTTTTTAAGCTTCAAATTGAAACCCAAATCAATACGGCGGTTGCCGTAGGTCAGAAGGTAGACTGAATTCGTGGTGAAGAGCTTCACCATGTCATTCAGAAGAACCCAGTTTTCTTTACCATCAAAGATGATCTTCACTGCGGAAGTGGTCAGCGGGGTGGGACGACTGGAATCCTGCAGATCCCAATCTTCACGCGCCGCCGGCAGGAAACGCAGCACACGGAAATTCAGGGCCATTTTAAAGCCTGGATCAAACACATCGCCCTCTTTAACAAAGCCCTTCTTCAAAGGTTTGTCAGAGTCTTTCTGGAAGACCACGTATTTCAAACCGTCTTTTTCCGGCGTCAGGAAAATTTCATTGGCGCCACGAGGCTTTTCCGGAGCCGGGCCCATAAAGATTTGTGCCGGACCGAAATTGTGGCTGACCAGATTGCCCGGTTTCTTTTGAACCAGCCATTCGATCACATTCACGTTGTCATTCTGAAGCTGGAAACGCAGGCCTGCCCCGGTTTTTCCGACTTCGCCTTCAATCACCTTCTTGGAGGGAACAACGTATTTTTTGTAATCAACAATTCTGATTTCGCCTTCATAGGCAGGAATGATGAAAGGCTTGTCAACAGTCGGCGGATTCCTGAAGAAGTCCACTTCTTGTTCCAGAGTTTTTGTGTAGCGGTCACCGTCAAACGAAGTGTAGACGACGATATCGGTTTCGGCGGTTTGCACGAAGTTATTGGCCTCACCAATACCCACACGCATAGAACCGTCCAGACCCCATTTCCAGGTCAGAAGAGAGCCCGCCAGCAGGATGATAATCCCAATGTGCGCCAGAACAAAGGCCGCATGACGCTTTTTCCAGGGCCAGCGATCCGCCATCACGGCGATCAGGTTGATCACCAAAAGCCCCATGACTGCATACATGTACCAAGTGTCGTAAACCAACTTTTTGGCGGCATAAGCATCATACTTGGCTTCAACAAAAGTCCCCACTGCAGTAATCACGGCCAGGGCCACAATGATGAAAACCGCGAGCTTCAACGACGCCAAAGGCTTATTGATTCTTTTAAACAGGGATTTTTGGGGCGCAGAGGTCTTATCCAAAGCCGATCCTTATTGAGAGCTTATTGATTTTGGTATAGCTATCAATAGTTTAGATCGGCTTTGATGACCACGCTTTTTGGCTTTACGACGCCCTACATTATATGCATCAAATTGTTGCGGACATAACTTACGGCCGACAGAAGCTTCTCCTGAACTTTCTTCGCTTCTTCAGGTTTCAGCTTTTTGGTCTTCTCATCCATGTACAACGAGCGGTTTAGCTCCACCTGCAGTGTATGCTGGTCGCGCTTTGGATCACCATACTGCTCTGTGACGCGCCCGCCAAAGTACGGCCAGTTGTAACCGACTTTGAATCCGGCAGAAGCATAGGCCGCAATCACCAAATCTTTAAAGCGCGGGTCACAGCTTTTGCCTTTGCTGTCGCTGACAACGATATCGGCTCTCAGCTCGCCTGGATCGCGGTGTTCACTGGTCCCCAAAGAAGGCATGCTGTGCGCATCAATGTGATAAGTTTTCTTGAAACCTTTTTCGTGCAAGTCCGCATACAGCTTGCGAACGCCGGCATGGAAGGGCTCATAAACCAGCTTCACCAGTTCGTTGTGCGCATCCACCGACATTGGTTCTTTCATCAGCTGATGTTTGTAAGTCGTGATCACCCAGTGAAAGCCACGGTTGTGCATGCCGGCCGGGTTGCTGTTGCCGATAACGGACGTTGCGTCCACGTCTTCAGGCACCCGATTCAAATCGGCCGCATAACGATGCCACTCGGTTTTCACATAGGGAATGTGCAGCTTGTGCAAAGTAGGTTCATACAGAAAGTCGACAAAGCGATCCACGTCGCACATCAAAACTTCCTCGGGCAATGACTTCAGCCAAGGCGTTTGATCCGGAACTTTTTCACCGGAATGGGGGATCGTCACAATCAAGGGAACTTCATTTGCGCTTGTCATATATAAACTCTCACTTCTTGACCTGATAGACCTTAACCGTGACACTAAATACAAGAAGGGTCAAATCTATGACGAATGCTCCCAAAGCCAAAATTTATACGCGCACCGGCGACAAAGGCAGCACCCGCCTTGTGGACGGTTCCTGTGTTGAGAAATTCAATCCACGCGTCGAGGCTTATGGGACCGTGGACGAACTGAACAGCTATCTGGGTGTGGTGCGTTCGACTTTGGCCCCCTTCCCCGAGATGTCAGAACTCAATCATTCTCTGGAAAAAGTGCAAAACGAGCTTTTCAACATCGGAAGCCTGCTGGCGACTGAAAAAGATGAGGTCTTCAAACTTTTGCCGCCCATTACGGAAGAACAAATCCGCTATCTGGAGCTGCAAATTGATGAACTGACCACAACCCTGCCGGAACTGCGCAACTTTATTCTGCCAGCCGGTCACCCGACATCCGCGCACCTGCATGTGGCGCGCACCTTGTGCCGCCGCAGCGAGCGTCGTTCCGCCGAAATTGCGGTTAAAGACGAGCGCTATTCCATGACTTTGCAGTATCTGAATCGACTGAGCGACTATCTGTTCGTGGCAGCCCGCTGGGCCAACATGAAACACGGAGTCGCAGACGTTCTTTGGAAGAAAACCTAGGAAAAAACTTAATGAGATTAGAGATCGCAAAACCTGAGGACTCCAAAGCCCTTGTTGAGTTTTACAAAAGCTTCCCCCTGAACGGCCCGGTTGAAATCCGCATTGATCGCGAAAAGGATTTTTTCGCGCCCTATTCCGTGCAATCCGACCAGCACCTGACTTACCAGCTTAAGACCGATGAAAACAAAATCGAGGGTATGGCCAGCTTCGTGGTTCGCGATGTGTGGCTGGATGGGAAAGTTTCCACCGTCGCCTTTGGCCGGGATTTGCGTATTTCTTCCAATCGCCGTGCGATTTTGGAATGGTCTCAGCACTTTTTGCCGGTGATGAATGAAGTTTCCCAAACTCTGGGGAACAAGTATTTGTTCTCGGTGATGAGCATGGCGGATGTGCAGGCATTGAATGCCTTTGTGCGCCCCCGCTCGATGAAGCGTCCTTTGCCGAACTATCACCTGTTCCGCCGCTTTAACATGGTTTCCGTGCATGGCCGTTTGCCGTGGGCGTCCAACCCACTGCCGCATCTGCGCCTGCGCCGCGGAAGCGCGCAAAACGTGGATGCATTGATTTATTATATCACGCAAAAATCCCGTCAGCGCGATCTGGCCACGACGTGGGATGAAACCAGCTTTATGGAAAAACTCGACCGCTGGAAGGGTTTGAAGCTGGAAGATTTCATCATCGCTTTTGACAAGAATGAAAATATCGTGGGCTGCGTGGCCCCGTGGTCTGCCGGAGGCATGCAGGAATTTATTCCGATGCAGTATTCTTTGCGCGGACACAACTTCCGTCAGTTCCTGAAGTTCGGAAAGATGCTGGGTTGGACCCGCACCTTGACGAAGCCTTATTCCCGTCTGAAAATTGAAGCGGGATTGAACTTCAAATATTTGAATTTCCTGTTTGCCGACAACGGCGACATCTTTGAAAGCCTGCTTTGGAAGGCCTTTGATGATGCCAAGGAAAATGAATTCCTGGTGTACACGCAAACGCGCACTGAATTTATCTATCGCCGTCCCCGCAACTGGATTTCAGCAAAGATGCCGTTTGGGGTTTACCTGCTGATTCCACCGGATGCCGAGGTGCCGTCATTCATGCACCCGAACAACGAAAAACCCGCTGAAATCGAGCCCTTCTTTGCCCTGTAGCCGGTAACTATTTTGGGCACTTTCGACAGTGCTTAGGGGCTTAAATCAGCCCTGCTTTATCCCGTGCAGGCGCTGGTTTTGCTTGTGTTTTCCTATATGGGAAACTCACAAGCGCGCCGTCTCAAAATGAAACAGTTCTCTAAAGCCTTGGTTGCCGGGGTTTTGGGCCTTTCTTTGACCGCTCAAGCCAGCGACCTGGGAACGGATGTAAACAACATCTCTTCTGCCAATAAGATCGCTTTGACCCTGATCAGCAAGCTTCCCAATTCAGGCGTTAAAGACGGCCTTGAACGCTATTACAACATTCTTTCCCTGAAGTCTTATACCTATGACAATCAAGTGGCCAACGCCAACACCGGCGTGGCTTTGTTCTTTGAACAACAGTTCGAGCAAAATGCCTGCTTTGCGGAAAAAGCCTATTTGTTCTATCGCGATTTGAAACTAAGCACGAAACAACGCCAAACTGCTGAAGGTGATAAGTCCCGCCATGCGCGACCGTCTTTGGGGGATGTGGCTGGCAAAAACCGCAAGGATTTAAAGCCCGGCTGGCTGTATGAAAAAGCACTGAAGTACGCCAACGGAAATCCCAACGTGGCGATGAGTCTGATTGGGCTTTGCGGACATGACGATAAAAACCAGGGCGAATTCACCAATCAGGATGTTGAAATCAAACTGACCAACAGCGGAATTCCTTCTGATGAGCTGTACTCCCCGACTGACGGGAACTCGGAAATCAACACTGTCTGCCCTTCTCAGTATGCGGATTTCTATGTGGCCGGCGGCCTTTCCAAGGCCTCTGATATCAGTGATGACCTTAAGAAAAAAGTTTTAAGCATTCAGTATCCGGGCAAGAAAGACATTCAGATTGCCTCTAAAAACTATCATGTGATGGGTGCCGCTTTTATGACCTGCCAGATGATCGAAGCCGGCTTAAGTCCGCTTCTGGCCATTCAGGTTGAATCCATGGCGGCCCACCTTTATCGCGGCATTCGTCTTTGTCAGCAAATTGAAATTCCGGCGCATCTATTCTGGAGCTTGCAAAGAACCAAAGAGGTCGCCTTGCGCGGCATGGGCCGCACCTTTGAAGAAACCGTCATTGAAACCACTTTGAAACGTGGCCGAGAAAAACAATGCGGTTACGACAAAGTTGCCAAAGATCCTTTCTGTAATTTCTTAAAAACTGTGGGTGCACCGTTTGATCTTTCCGTACCGCGCATTGAAGCCCGTGCCCGCACGATGCTGGAAAAGTACATGGATAATATGGTTGCCAGCGGTATTTACTCCTCGTGGCATGTCAGTGGCGAAGTGGCCGGCATCAGCCTGCCTTGTTCGCGCGATCAGCTGTGGGGCCCACACCCGTTCCTGCAATGGTTGATTGCCAAAACCGAAGTCAGCCTGAATATCTGCGGCAATGGTCTGACGATGGAATCTTGTCGTAAAGCGGTGCGCACCGTGAAATCCTGGGAAACTGATTTTGACTGGACCGTTTCCCAACATGCTGCGGGCGCACGTTTTGCCGCCAAGGTGTGCAAACCTTACCCCAAAGGCAAGAGCTCATTTGACGGCATGTGTGGAAATTAAATTCTATCCGGCTTTCTTAAGACCCGTCAGGGTCTCAAGATTGTTAATGGTGGCCGTCAACCCCTCGGTCGAATGACTCAAGCTTCCGGCAGCTTCAGAAATGGTCTCTGAAGATGAAGCGTTGGTTTGTGTAACCTGATCCAACTGATTCATAGCCTGGGAAATCTGCGACACTCCGGTGCTTTGCTCCTGACTGGCCGTCGCGATTTCATTGTTCAAGCTGGCCACTTTATTCACCGACGTCACGATTTTATGAAGAACTTCATGACTGCTCTTGACGACAGACTGACCTCTTTCAACCTGCCCCACACTTTCTGAAATCAATCCGGAAATCTCCTTGGCAGAAGTGGCACTGCGCAATGCCAGGGCGCGAACCGCCTCGGCCACCACCGCAAACCCCTTGCCCTGTTCTCCGGCGCGGGCGGCCTCAACTGCCGCATTCAACGCCAGCAGGTTCGTCTGAAAGGCGATATCATCGATCACATTCACAATCTCTTCGATCTTTTTTGAAGAGTTGGCGATTTCATTCATGGACTGCATCAGGGATGCAATTTCCTGCGCCCCTTCTTCAGCCGTGGTTTTGGAAACCTGGGACATTTCCGAAGCCATCTTCGCATTGTCGGCATTAAGTTTGATCATACTGGTCAACTCTTCCAAAGAGGCCACAGTTTCCTCCAAAGAAGCCGCGGACTCCGTCGAAGCCGCGGACAGCGCCGAACTTGATCCCGTAAGGTCGCTGACCAGACGGCGTATCTGCGCATAGGCAGCAGACAAAGACTCCGTTTGCTGACGGATGCCTTCCTTCAATGAGAAAGACGACATAAACATCGTCACTGACAGAGCGATAATCATCACAGCCACGCATCCCAGCGCCAACTTGGCATACCACAGTGCCTGCTCAACAGCGCCACGCACTCGCGCATGCAACACGGCTTCGAACTTGTCGATAGGCTCCCCGATGGTTGCCACGAACTTATGGTACGACTCATCATGCATCAACTGACGCGCCAGATTCAAATCAGGCTCTTTCCGCACTGTGAACTGGCCTGAACTGTCAGCATAAAGCCCCTTTACTGCGTTCATTGCCGCAGTTTCAGTTTTCACCAGGTCATTGGAACGCTTTTCGGCCTCTGCCAGCAGCGCAAATTCTTCCGCCGAGAATCCCGCCTCCTGCATCAGGGTTTTAGCCGACACTTTTTTTCCGTCTGGGCGAGCCTCTTCACCATTTCGAACCGCGATGATCTTTAGATAAGCATCTTCAAACTTTGTGTCCCCGGTCACAACATAGGTGCGGGCATTGCGGGTCAAAGCCGCAGAATCATCGCGCAATTGCTGCGCAAGCTGGATGGAGTTAAATTTGGAGTCGTGAGCACGATTGAGTTCCGCCTGATATCGGAAAGCTGTTCCGATGCAAACATACAGAGCCAGCACCAGACCAATGGATAGCAGATTAAACAATCGGACTTTTGAAAACACGTTCATAGAGACCCTCGCATATTATAGTGGAGGGCTTTTCGGAATTTTATATGGGCTCTTAAGCAGGTAACTTTTGTTTATTTAGATAAGTCCAGCCGATGAAACCATAGATTCAGAGACATGCGGCCAGAACCAGTCAAGTTGTGGGTCTGACGCGATCACATCTTTAATCAACACTTTCACATCACTGCGAGTGGAGATTTCGCGTCTCAGCCACATCTCAATTTCGTCGTAGCCGGGGCCAATAATGGTGATCTCAATTGAACTTAAGAAATGCAGCAGGTGCAGGTCTTTTGTCGCCACGGGGCGACCTTCCAGCTTGCCGTGGATGAAGTTCAAAACTTCCGCTTTGATTTCAGCAAAATTGCGATGATTGATACGACGAAGAATCAAGTCCGCGCGGTGATCACGATTGATCCAGCGCTGATGCAGTCCCCGTTGAACCAAATTGATCAGGTAGTTTCTCAATACAGAAGGGACCAGACGAAAATCTTCGTCCGGCAACGCCATCACCTGCATCAAATCTACGTATCGTGCCTGTTCCTGGCCTCGACGTAGAGAGGTGAGCACCTCCGGGATACGCAATAAGGACTCGCGAATACCCAAGAGATCGATTCCTGCTCCATCCGTGAAGTAGAGAATTCTCATATCCCTATCATGACCTATCTTTACGAAATGTGTGCAGAAAAATGCAGGACCCAGACCAGGGTCCAGTATGTATTTTTTAGTGCAGTCACCTCGCCTTTTTGATAGGCTAACAAGAGGCCCAAGGACTAGGAGCTGTCAGCAGTAATGCTGGTTAATTACAAAGGATTGTACAACCGTGACTTCACGCAACTCGAAGAATCAAAGACCACCACTTGAAAAGTGGTATCCCTATATTCTCTTTGCATTTATTGGTTACTGCGTGGCCGATCTGGGTATTCTCGCTTATCGCGATAAAATGCTTCCGCAATCTGCTCCCCCATCCCATCCGAAATCCAGCCAGTTTGAAGCCGGCGTCAGTCGTGGCGCTTACAACTCTATCACCAGCCGTAACATCTTTGCTTCCAGCGGCGTGATTCCTGATGCTTTGGTGGATAAATCCAAAGGCGCAAAAGCCCAGCGCGAAGCGGATCCGGTTCCTTCCCAATTGCCTTTGAATCTGATCGGAACTTTGGTGCACTCCAACCCTGAAAAATCCCTGGCCGCAATTGAAATTCGCGGCAAGCAAGGCGTGGTTTCTTACAGCCCGGGCAAGCAGATCGAAGGCATGGCTGAAATCATGAAAGTGGAGCGCCAAAAGGTGGTTTTCCGCAATCTGAATTCAAACCGTCTTGAATACATCGAAATGAAAAAAGAAGGCGGCAAAGTCGCCTTCGGAGCTGGCAAACCATCTGGCGATGGCAGTAAAGAGGTTCAAAAAGTTGGCGACAACAACTTCGTGATCAAACGTGCGGATCTATTGAAATACACCAATGATCTGTCCAGCATTCTGATGCAAGCCCGTGCGGTTCCCAATCGTGAACCCGGCACCGGCAACATCAACGGCTTCCGTATTTTGGACATGCAACCTGGCAGTATTTACGAACAACTTGGCATCCAAAGAATGGACGTCATTAAGTCTGTCGACGGCACCCCTGTCGACAGCCCTGCCAAAGCCATGGAACTTTACAACACACTGAAGAACTCACCCAAAGTGACTCTTCAAGTGGAGCGTAACGGTAAAAACGAAACCATGACGTATAATATTCAGTAGTCGGCCTGGCCGGCAGAGCCGCAGCGCCGGAGGCGCGTAGGCTGAAGCAGCTTTAGAAGAACTTAAAAGGATTTTAAGACAACTCCTCAGGAGGAGAAGCAACATGAAAAAGAACGTCAGCATAGGACTTGCTTCATTGATGACGGCCCAGCTTGTGGGCCCGGCAGCAAAGGCTCAGTTTGAGGACTTCCCGCCTCCACCACCGCCACCAGATTTCGGCGACATGGGTGGTGGTGATTCCGCTCCTTCTGATTTTGGCGGCAGCAATTCCGGCGGTCCGTCCGGGATGGCTCCACGTGGCGGATCTGAAGCTGCGACAGGATCCTCACCTTTGAGCAAGGCGGAAAAAGACAAGTTTGCCAAAGCTCCAATCGAAGACATCAACAACAAGAACTTCCCGGAAACCATCGAGTCTTTCGATTTCCCGAATGTCGAGATTTCTGACATCATTCGCGCGATCAGCGAATTGACCGGCAAGAACTTCATCATCGATCCGGGCGTTCGTGGTAAAATCACGATCATTGCTCCGACCAAGATCACCGTTTCTGAAGCTTACAAAGCGTTCTTGTCAGCTTTGGCAATCAATGGCTTCACCGTGGTTCCTTCCGGAAGCTTCCTGAAAGTCAAATCCGCAAGAAATGCCCAGCGTGATAACATCGAGACCTTCTCTGGCGCTTACTACCCTAACGCTGATCAGATGATCACACGTATCATCCACTTGAAGCACATCTCGGCTTCTCAAGTGAACCGTGACCTGCGTATCTTGCCGTCCAAAGACGGTGAAATGAACATCTACGAGCCAACAAACTCCATCATCATCTCGGATTACGGTTCCAATATCGACCGCGTGATGAAAATCATCAGCCAGTTGGACGTTCCAGGATTTGAAGAACAACTTGAAGTGATTCCGGTTAAGTACGCTAAATCCAAAGATCTTGCGGACCTCGTTGATAAAATCGTCAATAAAGGCAATAAAACTCAAGGTTCTGCTCCGGGCACCTTCACTGCCGGCGTTCCAAGATTCTCCCGTTCTGCGGGGGCGACGTCCCAACAGGGCGCCAGCTTCTTTATGGCGATTCCTGATGACCGTACCAACTCTATCATCGTTGTGGGTAACAAGTCCGGCATCGTGCGTATTAAAAAGCTGATCTCTCAGCTGGACTTCAAAATCCGCGCTGAAGAATCCGGTGGCGTTTACGTTTATAACGTTCGTCACGGTGATGCTGAAAAAATCGCTCAAACACTTCAGGGTGTGACCAAGGATGCCGCTCCAAAACCGGCAACTGGCGGCAGCCTGCTTTCCCCGCTGGGTTCTCAAGGGATGCAAGCTCCTCAGGAAATCTTCGGTGGCGATGTTAAAATCACAGCTGATAAAACCACAAACAGCCTGATCGTGACTGCCAGCAAGCAGGATTACGATGTGGTTCTGAATATCCTTTCTAAAATTGATACTCCTCGTGACCAGGTCTTTGTTGAAGCCATCATCATGGAAATGTCTGTGAATGACGGTAATTCCTGGGGTATTGGTTACTACCAGTACGGCGACAGCGGTTACGGCAAGGTTGGTTTCAACGGTCTTTCCAATATCAATGACTTCCTGTCCCCGACAGGTGGCTCTGGTGCCGTGATCGGTTTCGGTCAGGGTAAAACAGTGGAAGTGACTGATCCGGTTTCCAAAACGACTTTGAAGATCCCAAGCCTGCTTGGTTTCATCAACTTCCTGAAAACCGCGAAAAAAGCCAACATCCTGTCCACTCCTCAATTGATGACTTTGGACAATCAAGAGGGTGAATTGGAAGTGGGTGACAAGGTTGTTGTCGGTGAAAACGTGCAGAACGTTGGAACCAGCGGCACGACGGTCAGAACACCGCAGTTTGAAGACGCAACGATCAAACTTGCGATCAAACCATTCATCAGCCCGGCTTCCAATCAGATCCGCATGGAAATCAAACAACAGGTGGCGCAGCTTTCTACAGCTTCCACGCCGAAAGCGTTCCAGGATTCCACACAGCCTTTGGCAAAACGTTCCCTGAAAACCGTGATCAACGTGAACAACGGTGACACAGTGGTTCTGGGTGGTTTGATGAAAGAACAAGACCAGGAGTCCGTCACGAAAGTGCCTCTGCTGGGTGATATTCCAATTATTGGATGGTTGTTCAAGTCCCGCACGATCGTAAAAGACAAAACGAACATGGTTGTGTTCCTGACTCCGAAAATCGTGCGCAACAACATCGAAGCCAATGCCATCGTTTCCAAAAAACTGGATGAGCGCGTGGACTTCGTAAAAGCTCAGGGCGGCGTGGATCCATACGGTGCAAAACTGGATGAAATCCGCCGCAAAGCAGAGGCACCTTCCGCTGCTGATGTGCCTGCGACTGCTGAACCTATTATTGAGGAGTAATTCTGATGGCCTCCGTGGATGTTTCAACGATACTTGCCAAATCAACCTCTTTAACACAGGACCAAATCCGTTCTGTGTTAAACAACCCTTCGGTGGTGAGACCCGTCACCGTGGGCGAGGCTTTGGCTGCGAAGGAATTTTCCACGGCGGATGAAGTGGTCTCCGATCTGTGCAAAGAACTGGGCTTGGATTTTATCCGCGACATCCCGGTCAGCGAGATCGCCGTCGACTTGATCCGTGACCTTCCGATCAACTACGCAAAACAGCACAATGTCCTTCCCTACAAGGAAGATGCGGACCTGCTGATTGTTCTGACCAGCAATCCGGTGAATCTCAAAGCCCTGGATGACATGAAGGTGCTGTTCGGAAAGCGCGTGCGCCCTCTGATCACCACTTCCAGCCGTGTTCAGGATGCGATCAATAAAGTTTATGAAAAAAGCACCGCGAATCTTTCCGGTCTGGATGAAATCGCCGAAGAAGATTACGATTTAGATGATCCTATCGTGGATTTGCTTGAGGCCGGCGAAGATGACGCTCCGGTGATCAAGATGGTGAACAGCCTTCTGTTCCGTGCGGTGAAAGAAAAAGCGTCTGATATCCACATCGAACCTTATGAAAAAGACATGGCCGTGCGCTTCCGTACGGACGGTATTTTATTCGACGTGTTCAAACCACCTAAAAAGCTGCAAAACGCCATCACGTCCCGTATCAAAGTTATGGCCAACCTGAACATCGCCGAAAAGCGTTTGCCTCAGGACGGTCGTATTCCTTTGAAAGTCGGTGGTAAAGATATCGATATCCGTCTGTCTTGCGTCCCGACCACGTTCGGTGAGCGTCTGGTTATGCGTATTCAGGACAGATCCTCTGTGGTGCGCGAACTGGCGGCCTTGGGCTTCTCTCAAGACAACCTGTCCCGCATGGAGGAAGACATCCTGACTCGTTCCTACGGGATCTTCCTGGTCACGGGTCCAACGGGTTCTGGTAAGTCCACAACTCTTTACGGGGCCCTTTCCAAGCTGAATCAGCCTGACGTAAACATCCTGACAGTTGAAGATCCGGTGGAGCAACGTATCCACGGGATCGGTCAGGTGCAAGTGAACTCGAAGATCGGCCTGACTTTCGCCGCCGGCCTTCGTTCCTTCCTTCGTCAAGACCCTGACATCATCATGGTCGGTGAGATTCGTGACTTGGAAACCGCCGAACTGGCGATCCAGGCTTCTTTGACGGGTCACTTGGTTCTATCCACACTGCATACGAATGACTCTGCCGGGGCCTTCCCACGTCTGATCGACTTCGGGGTGGAGCCATTCCTGATTGCGACCTCTATCACAGGTGTTATCGCCCAGCGTTTGGTGCGTGTTCTTTGCCCTCACTGCAAAGCCCCGCATGAAGCCACGGATTTTGAAATTCAGCTTTTGGGTATCACTCGCGAAGAAGCTAACAAAGCCAACATCTGCAAAGCCATGGGTTGCAACCACTGCTCGCAGAAAGGCTACTCCGGTCGTACCAATATCGGGGAACTGCTGATCGTAACGGATGACATCCGTTCATTGATCATGCAGCGAAAAGACGGTAATACAATTAAAAGACAAGCAGTTGCCAACGGAATGAAGACCTTCCGTGACCACGGGATCCAAAAAGTCCTTGCGGGTATCACGACGATTGAAGAACTGACTTCCAATACGCAGCTGGATATTTAGGGCGGCGGCAGCCGCGGAGAGCGCAGGGGCTTCGCCCCTGCAGCTGAACCAGCTTAGAAACGACTTATAAGGTAACCACGATGCCTATTTTTGAGTACAAAGGCCTGTCGAAAGACGGAAGAAACGTAAAAGGGACCATCGACGCTGAGAACCAGCGTGCGGCCCGCACCAAGCTCAAAAAAGACAATATCTTTGTCATCGACATTAAAGACAAAAAGAAGATCGATCCAAAAAAGAAATCCGGTCCCCGCGCCACTAAAAACGTGGGCGTGAAAGACCTTTCTTTGATGACCCGTCAGCTGGCGACTTTGATCAAAGCCAACATCCCATTGGTGGATGCGCTGACAGCCGTTTCTGAACAGGTCGAAAACCCGACTCTGGCGGAAGCTTTGGCTGACTGTAAGAACATGGTCAACGAAGGTTCCACCCTGCATAAAGCCATGCTGAAATACCCGAACGTCTTCACCACGATCTATGTTTCGATGGTGGAAGCCGGTGAAATGTCAGGAAGCCTGGATGTCATCTTGATGCGTCTGGCTGAATTCACCGAGGCTCAGGCCGATTTGCGCGCCAAAGTCAGCAGTGCGATGACTTATCCGGTGATCATGTTGGTTGTGACCTTTGGTCTGATGGGCTTCTTGTTCATCTTCTTGATTCCTAAAATGGTGACCGTGTTTGAGTCCGCTCCACAGTTGCAGCTTCCGTGGTACACAGTGGCTTTGATTGATGCGTCCCAGTTTGCGGTGAACTATTGGTATCTGATTTTGGGAAGCATGCTGATCGTGTATCTGCTCTTCCGTAACTGGAGAAACACCCCGGCCGGCAAAAACCAATGGGATGCGATTTCTTTGAAATTGCCGCTGATTGGCCCGACGGTTCGCATGGTTGCGGTTTCCCGCTTCACCCGCACCCTGGCGACACTCCTAAATGGTGGCGTGCCGATGCTGGCGGCGATGGATATCGTCAGAAACGTTGTCGACAACCACGTTCTGGCCAAAGCGATTGATGAAGCCCGCAGCAATATCTCTGAGGGTGAATCTATTGCCGGTCCATTGAAAAAATCCGGCCAGTTCCCCCCTATCGTGATCCACATGGTGAACATCGGCGAAAAAACCGGCGAGCTGGAAAACATGCTAAGCCAGGTTTCGGATGCCTATGACTTCCAGGTAAAAACCAAATTGGAAGGCCTAACCAGCATCATGGGTCCGATCGTCATCGTTATCATGGGTGCCGCGATCGGTATGATCGTTATGGCCGTCATGGTCCCAATGTTCGAAATGGCGAACGTTGCGGGGTAGGCCTCTGGCCCCGCTTCTCCCTATCGAATCCCATTTCTAATAAATAAGACTCCACAAACCCCTCATCTCAAACCTATTGCTTTTAGACCTCTATGAGGATGGCCTCCGGATTGCGATATCCGGTCTGCGGAGGCCATATGAAATCAAAGAAAATTGTATCTCTTTGCCTAACATTCGCATTCATTCTGAATAGCTTTGCATACGCCGATGATCGCATACCTATCGACTTCGGAGATGACGGTTCAGTTATTACCTCAGGAGAAGACCGTTACGAAGGTCATGAAGACGGCAACTGTATTGGTGCTGGATGTGATGATCGAGGCAACGGCGGCGGATACAATCGTGGAGATTATGACGACGACAGCCGCGATGATGACTTCGAACGCCATTCATTTAATGAAGGTCGAACCCACTATGAAAGAGATGAGCGCGGCGCGCGCTATGCTCGCGGGTCCAAAGCTATTCAAAACGCCCAACAACACGTAAATCCGGGTAACGACAATTCAGATATTTTCTATGACAACCACGGCACAGAATATGTGAAGTCAACCGATGGAAAAAAGATGCTCCCTCTGCGTGGCTTACTTTCCTGTTCTGAAACATTGAGCTGTTTCCAGCAGGGATATAAAGCCGACTGGTGGAACTACAGCACCGTTCCCGGAGAAAATGCCACTGAGGCCGGCGACTACATGGAGCGCAGCGATTTTGCGAAGAAGTATCAAGAAGTTGATCGCTCGCTGGACAGACTCAAAAACAGTTCCCAGCAAAGCCACCAAAAAGCTGCCTTGGCTAGAGTTTCCACAGCCCTACAAAAGGATGCAAAAAATGCTTATCTAGATAAAGAGTATGATGCCGCAGATGATCTTCTAGAAGGCGCGCGGGCCCTCGCTACATTTGCACTCGAACTCGGTGTTTCTATTTCTCCTGCTGGGTGGGCAAAAGATGTCTATGAGTTCACATCTGGTCGAAGCTTTGTAACCCAAACTCCATTGTCTGACGGAGAAAGACTGATGGCCGGACTAGGTATGGTTGCACCAGCTCTGGGTCCTCTGGGCTTTGCCGGGATCAAAATCCTCAAAAGTACAAAAGCAGGTCTACCCGGGAGGATCCTTAACGCTATAGTT
This sequence comes from Bdellovibrio bacteriovorus, assembly GCF_048286975.1. Taxonomy (GTDB): domain Bacteria; phylum Bdellovibrionota; class Bdellovibrionia; order Bdellovibrionales; family Bdellovibrionaceae; genus Bdellovibrio; species Bdellovibrio bacteriovorus_H. The sequence continues at coordinate 171,317 of NZ_JBLVRT010000003.1, forward strand.
TCCGCACGCTCCCCTCAAAAAACAGGGAAGTTCGTCAGAAACCTTCCACCAATACGTAAGGACTATGGAGATGCTTTTGAAGGTCATATTTTTCCAGGAGTCTACTATGCAGGTGAAGTTGTCCATCAAGTACAGCGAGCTGGTGCAACTACCCCAGGCCGATGGTTTACGCCAATTCGTCCTCGTGATGCAAAAGAGGCTGATGAAATGCTAAATATTTTCAAGTATCACAACTATGCAGATCAAATTAAAACATACGTTTTCAAAGAAAATGTTTCTGGATATGCTGGTAAGGTCGCGGGAGGGAGTGGCCACCAGTTTTATATCCCTGACGATGTACCTTTAAACGAAGTTCTCGACGAGGTGTCTTTATGACTCACTATCTACTGTCTTTCTCGAATGCCAATGAAATACGAATGGGCTCTCCGCTCAAGGTGGCGGACGTGGAACTTCGTGGCCCATTCATCCCGGACATGAAGGGATACTCCTTTCAAGACGTGGGTTTAGTCTCTCAGGACGGCCTTCATTGCTTCTTGATCCAATGGACTCTAGGGAAAAATGAACCGCGCTTTAAAGTTTGGCACCTTGACGGAAAAAAGAAGATGCTAACAGTTTCACCAATTTTTATCGGCGGATGCTATGGAATCAAAGAAATTAATGACGGAATTGAGTTGAACATTGAAGAGTGGTGCTCAGAGGAACGAAAAGTATATTCCAGGGTCGAGCAGATCAAGGTGATTTGGGACTAATGAAAAAGGAGCCCTTGAGGCTCCTTTTTTTTATTCGGAGAATTGCAGATCGTAGGTGGAGCATTGCGAGACTGGATACGTCCCCTTCTTAATCCCCTCGATCAGATGGCGGGCTTCACGGCCCACGGAAGAAACGTATTTTGGTCCATGGCACATCACCGCGCTGGACGGGCGATACACTGGAGCGGATGGAGTTGTGTCATCCACATACTTTTGCAGTTCCGCGATCTCGGCTTCGCCCCAGAATGTCACAGCCGTCTTTTCGATCATCACGCCATTGCAGCAATGACTTTTCAGTCCTTGCAGCAGGTTCACCGGGCCCCAGGTTTTCAATTCCTGAGCAGTCACTGAAGCATTATCAGGCTTGCGCACAGGCGCCGCCTCAGGCCCCTTCCATACAGACCCACAGCCCGCAAAAACAAATCCTGCCAACAACATCAACAATGCATTTTTCATTAGCGAGCTCCTTTTTTAAGCTGTTTTGCAGAGGCCTGTAACATCTCGGCCACGTATTTCAATTCACCCGCAGTCTTAAAGGTGTCACGATCCTGTCTTTCCATTGCCACGAACTGCAGTTGCTCTCCCAAAGCGGCAAGACGCAGTTGCAAACTTCCCAGCAGGAAGTCACGTTCTTCAGACTTCATTTTGGCAACTTCTGGCTTGTTCTTGGCGTCTTGCAGGTACTCAACAAGAGCAACCCCGGTATCACGCAAATTCTTGCGGGCCTCAGCGCTTAAAGTATCCCCCTTAAACAAAGCTTCCTGCACGCAGTCTTCTGCCGCATCCATATTCTTGAAGGACTCACGCACCTGATCCGGCACATTCTGATTCTTTTGCAGATAATTTTCCATGGAATCACAACGATAGAAGGCCACCGCCTGACCACACTGGGAGCTCTTGGAGTTGATCACATTTTGGCGACATCCCGGTTTATCCGGGACTTCGTAGGTCCTGTAAACCTTATCCAATGTCTGCAATTCATAAGGCGCCATGTTGCTAAAACCGTTTTTAGAGTAGGCGATTTTTTCATCGATATAGATGAACCCGTGATATTCCTCAGTCTTATTAAAACCCGCGATCTGACGAATGGCACCGACATCCCCCGGCTCTTTCTTTTCACCGTCTTTTAAAGCGCGGCAAAGAGGCGGACGCATATAGAAATTCATTTCTTCCGGCGTAGAATAACGCATGGCTGGCAAAATTTTACTCATCACCAAAGACAGATTCCAACAGTTTGGCCCATCCACTTCCGGCCTGGCCCCATGATATTTGACCACATGTTCGGGCACACAATCCGTGATATCCAAATTACAGGAACCACCGGACTCCCCAGCCACAGCCGCAGGATCACAAGTCTTCCCCGTCTTAGCATTTGTGCTCCACCGCGCCAAAGAAGAGTAAATACTTTTCCCCTCTTCACACGCCCCCGACAAAATAAGCTTGCCCGATTGCTTCGAAATTTCAAAAGCCTGCGCCTGCATCAAAAACAAGAACACGACACCAAATATACTTCTCATTCCAAACTTATCGGCAGCTCCCTCACTCAAAACAAGACAGACAAACGTCCAACCAAAAACCTAAAGTAACCCATAAACTCCCCACCCCAAACCATCCACACACCTTCACAACCCAGCAAAGGCAGTCCCGACCAATGTCCCATACAATCTCACTGTGATATCCAATTCGAGCCTGAAGAGGAGACTGAGGCCTGAGTCACGCCGAGTTCCGCAGCCGAGCCACCCAACAAGGCGAAACAGAAAAAGCCAACACGAGCGAGGACTGTCCGAAGGCGAGACGCAGGCCTCAGTCTCCTCTTCAGGCGTCGCAAAACCGAAATCCCAAGCGAAGAATTATTATGTGACATTAGTCCGGCTGCCGCTCTGTCCTTTGATTTTGGGCTAGGTTTTGTTATCCTCAATGTCTGTAAAAAGGAGTAAGTATGTCTCTTCTCAAAAACCGCAAGGGTATGACTCTGATTGAAATCATGATCGTCCTTGCCATCATCGGTGGTATCGCAGCTCTTCTTCTTCCTAACATCACGGGACAATTGGATAAATCCAAAGCCAAAGAGGCTAAGATCCAACTGACACAAATCGTGAATGCCCTTTCCATGTACTACACGGATTGCGGTAAATATCCTCAGACTTTGGAAGGCCTGACAACTGCTGATCCAAACTGCTCTAACTGGGGTCCTCAGCCTTACTACACCAAGAAACTTCAAGATCCATTCGGTCACGATCTGGTTTACGAACTGGAAGGTGGCGAATACTCTTTGAAATCTTTGGGTAAAGACGGCCGCGAAGGTGGTTCTGGCTTTGACAAAGACATCACACTGGATGATCTGAACTAATTCAGATGCCTGGTAATCAGCGGGGTTTCACTCTCATTGAGATCATGATCGTGCTGGCCATTATGGCCGCCCTGATCACAGTGGGAGCCCCCCGACTTCTCAAAAAAGACGGCAACATCAAGTCCGTCGCCCGCAACTTCATCGTTCTTTCCAAAGAAATCCGCAACAAAGCCCGTTTGACCAACTCCACGTACCGCCTGGCCATCAGCATGGAACCGGGAGAGGAAAAGTATTGGCTGGAACGCGCCAGTGGCCCCCAAGCTGTGGATCCTGAAGCTGCGGAAAAGGAAAAAGACCGGGATGAAGAGGGCGCTCCTCCTCCACTGTTTCAGATGGACAAGTCCCTGCTGAAAAAAGAAAAAGAGCTTCCCGAGGGCCTGCGTTTTGCCTCGGTGGAGACTGTGAATATGAAATCCCCTATGACTTCCGGGGTGGCCTACATCCATTTCTTCCCAGAGGGCTTTGTGGAAGCCTCTGCTGTGCAGATCACGAATGGAAATAATTTAACTTGGACTCTTGTTTTTAATCCTTTAACGGGTCAAGCTGATATCATTGAGAAAGCTTCTTCGTTAAAGGAAGTCCAGCGGTGAAAAAAAACGGATTCACATTGATTGAAACCATCATGGCGATGGTGATCCTGTCCTCAGGAATTATGCTTTTGGCAAATTCCTGGAGCGGTTCTTTCATGCGTGTCCGCAAGACCCAACTGTCCACCGAAGTCACCGCCTTGCTTGAGCGAAAAATGGTCGAAGTCGAAATGGAGTACGCCGGAAAACCTCTGGACTCCATCCCGGAAGAAACCGAAGACGACTTTGGCTCTGAGTACCCGCAATACACCTGGAAAATGACCTCCAAAGAATTTGAAGTCCCGGATATTTCAGCGACCCTCACCGCCCAGGCTGGTGGTGCCGATGAAATGGCTTTGACCGTGATGAAGACTTTGACGGAGCATCTTTCCAAGTCAGTGAAAGAAGTCAAAGTGACTGTGATCTATAAAGGTGCCAAAAAACCTTTGGAGTTTTCTGCCACTCAGTACTTTGTCGACTATGACAAGGAACTGCCACTGCCTTCGATGCCGGGGATGTGATGATGAAACACAACCGCGGCTTTACCATGATTGAGCTTATGATCACGATCACCATCCTGGGGACACTCACGATGCTGACAGCACAGGCCATTCAACAGGCCGTGAAGGCCAAGGTCAAACTGCAGGATCAGATCGACGATGTGTCCCGCATGCGTGATGGTTTGCGCCTACTGGAAAGAGACATCAATCTGGCTTACCACTATCGCGACGTTGAAAAAGAGCTGGAACAACTGATGAAGAAGAAAAATAACAATTCTTCAAACCAGAACGGCACAATCCCCGATGGCACCATTCCCGGCGGAATCCCCGGCGGCCAAATCACCAACGATATGCATGAGCAGCCTGAGCAACGGGAAGTTCCCCGCCGCGATCCCGAGACTCACTTCGTAGGCAACAACGAGTCCATAAATTTTGTGACCATGAACAACGCCCGCACGGTCAGAAACACCAAGCAGGCGGACTTTATCGAAGTCGGCTATGCCCTGCGCGATTGTAAATCGTTGCGCGAAGGCGGCGGCAGCTCCAAGTGCCTATGGCGCCGAAGCTCCCCGTACGTGGATCTGGATGTCACCAAAGGTGGCGACGAGGTGGCGTTACTGGAAAACGTCAGCGAATTCAAATTGCGCTACATGGGTAAAGGCAAACAAGATTGGGCCAATGACTGGCGCACAGATGCTCAAGGCGATGCGGCGACCAAAGGCAAGTTCCCGCAAGCGGTTGAGATCTCTTTGACCGTGGAAAAGAAAACCGCCGGTAAAAGCAAAAAATATTCAATGCAATTGATCGTCCCTATTCACTTCCCCAACAATTCAGAGGAGGGTGCAAATGCTCAAGGCAATCAAAGCTCTTGGCCGCGAAGTACACCGTCCACTCAATAACGCCCGGGGCATCGCGCTGATGATCGCGATTGCCTGTATCATGCTGATGATGTGGATTGCGATGGAAGTGTCTTACGATTCCAACGTCGAATATCTGGTAAATTCACAGGGTTTAAACCGTGTGAAGGCCTACTATGCCGCGAAGTCCGGCATGCAGCTGAGCCTGCTGCGTATTAAGATTTACCAACAGGCCCAAAGCAAATTGGGCGACAAACTGGGTGACACCAAAATGCTGGATCAAATCTGGCAGTTCCCGTTTGCATGGCCATTGCCAATTCCAGATGAATTAAGCGCCATCGATAAAGATGCCTTTAAAAAAGCCGTCGCGGATTCCACGATGGACACAAGCTACATTGTGACTATCGAAGATGAAGGCTCCAAGATCGATCTGAATGACCTGGCCTCCCCGTCAAAGTCTTTGCAAGAATTGACCAAAAAACAGCTGGTCACGATCTTTGCGCAAAAAATCAAAGAAGACGAAAACTTCCAGCGTGAATACAGCAATGTCCGATTTGACGAACTGGTGAATAACATCGCCGACTGGATGAGTCCCAAGTCAGCCTCCTTAAACGGCGGCGACAAACGCGCCAACTATGCCGAACTGAACCAAGCTTCGCAGAGCGATTACTATCCGCCAAACCGCCCGTTCCGCTCTGTTGCCGAGCTGCACATGGTCCCGGGCATGAACGATGATTTCTATGACTTGCTGGCCCCGCGGGTCACCATCTATGGAATGAAGGGGATCAACCCGAACATCGCGACCCGCGAAGTTCTAAAGTCCCTGGATCCGGCGATGACCGATGAAGTGGTGACCGAAATCATCAAACGCCGCGGTTCCGAAGAAGAAGGCGGTCCGTTTAAGTGTGATCAAGGCGGCGGCAGCAGCGACTTCTGGCAGTTCGTTCAAGGCAAAGGCATCCGTACCGAAGGAAATCCCGAAGACGTGCCACTGATCTGCGACAGCGTGATGAACTTCAAAATCCGCAGCACCGGAGAATTCGCCGGCGCCACCCGCGAAATTGTTGCGGTGGTGATGGACTTGCAAAAAACCGCAAACAAAGTGAAAACCTACGTCGACAAAGACAAAAAAAACAACGGCGGCGAAAGCAAGTCTGACCCAGGCGGTGGAGGTAATCAAGGCACCACACCCGGTGGAAATGCCGGCAACAATGCCAACGCCACGCAAATCCCCAAAGGCCCTCCAAGAGTTGTCTACTGGAACGAAAGATAAAAAAAAGAAACCCCGGCGATGAACCGGGGTTTTTAGTTTTTAGAACCTAAGATTTTTTTAATTAGTAATTATAGTCTGTGCAACTGCCACGAATGGTTTGTTTGGCAGATGCGACAGCCTCACGCACCTGCGCCACTTCAGCAGTTTTGTACGGGCAACTCGCCTCTAGCAAGTTGGCATAGAACTCATAAAGTTTCGCCGTCGCCTTGGCATTGTCACAGATCCCAACGCCCTCATTGATAGTTGCAGAGTGTTTGTCCATCTCAAGACCCAAAGCATAGTCATCACAAGCCACTTTCGGAGCTTTGTACTTGCCGATGCCATACCCACCACCAGAAGAAGCCCCATTCCCACCATTCACCGGAGGCTGCGCCGGAGCATTCGGATTCGGACGAGGATTCGGATCAAATGCCGGAGGACGATCCCCACCACCGCGAGTCCCAGCAACGGGAGGCATGAAATCCGACACCGGAGCCATCCCCTCAGGATTCTTCCCACCCAAAGCCTTCGCCGCCATCAGCTCCTTACAAGGCTTGATAGATGCGCAGGGCTTTAATGTTTCAACATGCATAGGAGTGAGAGCGGGATCAACCTTATAGACGAACGAGCTTTTGGAGCCATTGAACTCAGAGTCCCACTGATAATAACTGCCGACAACTCTCTTGCCGTGATGATAACGCAACAAATAGGCTGATTTTCCAACAATCGCATTATTCCCGTCTACAGCAGAGTGCCTTACATATCCATACCCTTCTGCCAAACCGTTCTCACACTTCCCACTCCACGTCACCTGCGATCCAAAGACGAGTAAGCTGGGTTGCTGAAGCTTACATCCATCAGAAGTCAGAATTTGTTCATAAGGATGATTTGCAGCCACGAACGAGTCAATTCGAGCACATTGCTGCATATTGCTCTTCTTATCTTTGCAATCATGAGTTCCAAGTGTGCTTTGGTAGTAATCTGTTTGACCGGAAGTATACCAGTAGCTTCCCGGAAGAACCCATCCACGCTGCATTTGAACTGCAAAGGCTTTATATGAAACTCCATTGGCTTGTTGAACAGAGACCCAACCAATCCCCTCCGCATAACCGCTAGGGCAGGCTCCGCTCCAAGAATGTTTATTTTTAGGGTTGATATAAAGATCTGACAAATTCAAGCTGCACCCGTCAGCAGTTTTAATTGTATGTCCCTTTGAATACTCGGAAACAGGGGTGTTTTTTTTCTTCTTCCCAAACAAAGCATGAGAATTAAACGACACAAGACAGACCAAGACAAAAACGCCAAAAAAACGCATGAAAACCTCAAAAGATTGAATTTGATCCGCGTTTCTACCACTAAATACGTTTCTGTATGATTACATCGAAGAAACCAGCAAAAATTCCCCAGCCGTCCACCCCATAGACACCCACACTCGATCAAGGTCCAGTCAAAACCCATCCCCATCCCCATCCCCCACCGCGCCTTCCCCAAAGGGGAACAGCCTACATCCCCACGCCAAGATGCAGGTCTTTTATGCCATTGGCTCTGTGTATAGCTATTATTGTCGCCCTTCGGTGGCGCATGGATGCGCGAACCACAGCGAAGCTGTGGCACCGACTGAGCCCGGATGGCGTGGCGACAATAATAGCTATACACAGAGCCAAACGTCGCATAAACTTAGACCAAAGCCAGTTCATGGAGGAATTGCTTTGAAATCTCTCGGCATTGACATCGGATCCAGCAGCATCAAGGTTGTTGAAGTGCAGTCCACTTCAAAGGGCTTTCAAGTAACTCAGTTCATGGAGCATCCACTCGGAATTTCTCCAGGCGCTGATCAGGAGCTTGAAATCCTTGAGTATTTGCGTGACCTCTCCAGTCTTTATGACCCGTCACAAACTCGGTTTAACTTTGCATTGCCACAAAATCGTGTGGCGATCCGAAACAAATTCTTCCCGTTCAATGACCGCATCAAGATCTCCAAATCTCTGGCCTTTGAGCTTGAAGAAGATCTGCCATTTTCATCTGACAATGCCATCTTTGACGCTAAAATCATCCGCACGGTAGGTTCTGGCGCGGAAGTTCTGGCGTGTGCGGCTCCAAAAATCCACGTGCAGAATCTGATTCAGCGCGCGCAGGATTCCAACATGGATCCGTTCATCATTTCTTCCGAAGGAACTTCCTTTGCGAACGTGTTCGAACGCTGGAATGAAGCTCCACCCGCTTTGGCCGCTCCGTCTTTGGGACTGGAAGAAGAAGTACGACCCGTTCGTCAAGTCACTATCACTTTGAACATCGGCCACAGCCGCACCTTGGTGTGTGCTTTTGAAGGCAGCTCTTTGATTCAGGTGGGGTCGATCCTTTGGGGCGGTAAAAATATCGCTGACGCCATCGCCAAGAAATATGAAATTCCGTATATCGAAGCGATCAAAGAACTTCAGACCAAAGCATTCATCCTGACCAATAAACAGGGTGCCACTTTCGATCAGGTCACTTTCTCTGACACAATTGCCAAGTGCGTGCGCGAAATGGCGCGCGATCTGCAACTGGCGATTCTGGAAATGAAAAGTGAATTCAACGCGCAGATCAACAACATCCACCTGACCGGCGGTGTCTCTCAAATTCAGAATCTGGGCCCGTTCCTGACGCAAGTTTTGGAAGTGCCGGTGAACCGCGTGTCGGTTCTGGATCAGATCCCGAATGTAAACTTCGAACGCTCGGCTTACCACGGCGCTATTTGCGGCGTGGCTTTGGGTCTGGCGATTGAAGGCTTCAAAAAGCCAAGAAATCCACCTTTGAACTTCCTGCGTGGTGAATTCGCCAAAGAAAATCACCAGCTGAAAATGTTCTGGGAAAAATGGGGCTCGACAATCAAAGTGGCGACAGCGGCTTTGGTGGTTCTGTTTGTATACTCTTCTTTGCGTGAAAGCTTTGCTTTAAGTCTTGCCGACCGCACTCAGGAAGTCCTGAAGTCCCAGGCCAAGACAGTGGCGGGTCTGAAAGGACGTGCCGCTTCTGAAAATGGCATTCGCAAGTACATCCGTGACAATAAAAAACGCGCCGCTGATCTTAAAACTCTGGCGAGCGTTGCCAATATGAATTCCGCCCTGGATATCGCCAAAAAGATCAACGATGCGGCTCCGCCGAAGTCCTCGATCACTTTGGACATCCAGCAAATGGCAATTCAGGATGCGCAGGTGACTTTGCAAGGGTATGTGAACTCCCCGCGCGAAATGAGTCTTCTGCAACAGGCGCTGACCAACGTTTCCACGGATGGTCAGGTGAAAAGTGGCCAAAGCACTTTGGGTGCTCTGCCCGGCCGCACCGCTTTTTCATTCAGCTTCAACGTCGATCGCAATGTTGAGAAGGTGACAAGATGAGCAGTTTTGACGATTTAAAAGAAAAACTTGTCAGCGACGCCCGCGTAACCTGGGAACGCATCCAGGAAAGTGGTGCTTACAACCAACTGCGCGACCGCTATGAAAACATGACCCCGGCCATGCAAAAGCTCACTTTGGTGGGTGGCGTGGCGCTGGTTTCTTTGATCATCCTGTCCGTTCCCTATGGCAAATACACTCAGTCCACTGAATACGTCGGCGAATTTGAAAGCAAACGCATGACCATTCGTGAATTGCTGAAGGTCAGCCGCGAATCCTCGGATGTGCCGCAGATTCCTCAGGCGCCAAGCATGGACATGATTCGCAACAATATCGACAATCAGATCAAAGCGGCGAATCTTTTGCCGGAACAAATCAAAGGCACCGAGGTTCAGGAAAACAATTCCAATCTGGTTCCTAAAAATCTGACGGAAGGTCTTTTGCAGGTCAGCCTTGCAAAATTGAACATCCGTCAGGTGCTGGATCTGGGTTATCAGTTCCAGAGCATCAACCCCAGCGTGAAAATGAAAGACATGGTGATGACCGCCAACCGCGAGGACAACCGCTATTTTGACGTGGTTTACAAGCTGGTGGCCCTGGCCGTCCCTGCTGCTCCGGCACCGGAAGCTCCAGAGCCGCCTTCCCGCGGCAACCGCTTCAAACGCAATAACAACAATGACAGCGGAGACGAATAATGGAGCAGGTTCGTCAGTTGCTGAAATTGATCCGCGAAAGCAAAGGCAAAATCTTTGTCATGGTGGTTTCCGCCCTGGTGTTTGCTTTCATGCTGTTCCCGTTTGATGACCTGAGTGATTTGATTTCTTCCCAGGTGTCCCGTCTTTCCAATAATTCCGTTTACGTGCAGTTTGAAAAACTGAAAATGAGCCTGTTCCCGCAACCGGGCGTGAAAATGGATCAAGTCTATATTGAATCCATCAGAACTCCGGCGATTTCTGCGACCGAGCTGGTGATCACCCCGTCGGTTCGCGGTCTGATTCAGCAAAAACCTTACGGTCATGTATCTGCAAAGGGTTTGTTGAAAGGTGACGTCGACGTTCAAGTGGGTAAAGGCAGCAAAACCGAAAACGGTGCTGAACGCCACAAGATCGAAGTCAGCGCGAAAAAGATTTCCCTGCATGACCTGCGCGAAATGGCGAACTTGCCAATTCTGCTGAAAGGTCAGCTGAATCTGGAATCCACAGCACTGGCTGATCTGACTTTCCAGGAACAACCTGATATCGAGATGAATCTTTCCATCAATCAGTTTGAACTTCCGCCTTCCAACGTGAACACCCCGATGGGTCCGTTGACGTTGCCGGATCTGAAACTGAGCACGGTGGAACTGAAAGGCCGTCTGGCCGCCGGACAGTTCGTGATTGAAACCGGCACCATTGGTAAGCCAGGTGATGAACTTTACGGCACTATCAAGGGCAAGATTGGCCTGACGATTGTGAATCGTGGAAACTCTTTCGGTCATCAGATCGGCGCCTATAACATCGAAGTGGATTTAAAAACAAAACGCAGCTTCCAAGAGCGTGCGGCTTTGTTTTTGACGTTCATCGATGGTTACAAAACACCGACTTCCGAAGGTTCTCAGTACAAATTCAAGGTTTCCGCCAGCAACCCTATGATGCCGCCAAGCATCGGGGCTGTGCGTTAATCCGATTTTTAGATCCCCCACCAGCCCCGCTTAAATTAACTTGATGCGGGGCTCTGCCTAAATATTGCTCACCCTCTTCACAATACAAATCAAGCGTGAAGTCCTTATTGACTTCAACCCGGTTCTGACAAAAAACGAACTGGTAAATTAAGTGGAGGGAATATGTCCGGAGTAAATAAAGTTATCCTTGTAGGCCGTTTGGGCGCTGATCCTGAAGTTAAAGCTATCGGCAGTGGCAGCACTGTTGCGCGTTTGAACCTGGCTACAAGTGAGTCATGGGTAAAAGACGGTCAACGCCAAGAGCGCACTGAATGGCACCGTATCACTGTATGGGGCAAATTGGCTGAGATCTGCGGCAAACACCTTTCCAAAGGCCGTCAGGTTTACGTAGAAGGCAAACTGCAAACTCGTCAGTGGGAAGACCAACAAGGTCAAAAACGCTACACGACTGAAATCGTGGCTTCCACAGTTCAGTTCCTGGGCGCAGCTGGTGGCGAAAAGTCCTCTGGCAACTCTATGGGTAACGACGATTTCAACTTCCAAGATTTCGGTCCGGAGCCTAGCTTCAACAGCAACGACGAAATTCCTTTTTAGTCCGCCCCGCGGGCAGAGCTGGAGCGTCGGAGACGCGTAAGCTGAAGCAGCATTAAATTAAGCCCAAAGCCCTGAAGTAATTCGGGGCTTTTTTTTTGCCTTTTAAGTTCTTATAATTAAAGGGCTATGAAAAGTTTCATACTTTCCTCCCTTTTTGTGGTCTTGCTCAGCGGTTGTACAATCTACCGTTCGGAGGGTCGTAAGCAATTTGAATCCGAGGCTCCGGGCAAAGTGGCAGCCGCTTCTTTCCAGCTGATCAGCTGTAAAAAAGAAGGCAAGCTAGAGACCTGGTTCAACGAGGAATTTCCTTCTCACACCTACGAACTTGTCCTTTCTGAAAATGATCTGGAGATCTGGCGCACTCACCGCGGTGAACTGGTCGAAGTCAAAGCTTTGCAAAAAAGCGAGCGATCCACTCAGTCCTGCATCTATCAGTTCGCCAGCGAAACCGTCTGGACTTTGTACAAAGATCAATTCATCCGTGAACTTGAAAACAACCTGATGACACTAGAATAGAGGCCCCCGAGTGAATTTCAAAAACCAGCTGTGCGCCTTGAGTCTTCTGCTTTGTTTTTCCTCCACAGGCCTTGCCGCATCGGTTTCTGCAGTCAAAGGGCAAAAAGTTCTGATCAACCTGGATGGTGACGCCACCGAGGTGGGTGAAGAATTCTATCTGATCAATCCATCCACACAAAAACGTTCAGCCATCATTCGCATCAAACAAGTCAAAGGCAACAAAGCTCTGGGTGAACTCGTGCGCGGTAAAGCCGCTGATGGCTTTACTTTGCAGGCCAAAGCGCCATCCGCCATGTCCGCTGACGCCCCTGCCGAGACAAGCGAAGAAGCCACCCCTAAGCAAACCAATGCCACCGGCTATTTGCGCGTCCTGAAGGACTCCTGGGGCGTTTTGGGCGGCTATATGATGAACTCCATGGATGCGGACATCACTTATCGCGACAGCTTCGGTATCAGCCAGAAGGCCTCTGCCAGTATGTCCGGTACGGGTTTTGGTTTCGGCGGCTTTTACGACTATGCCCTGAACAACAGCCTGGTGGGCCGTGGTTATGCGGCGATGGAACAATTCAACGTCACTGGCAGCTCAAGCGAAGCGGCTTGCAACAGCAGCACTACGTGTGATGCGAAAATCAACTATCTGTCCCTGTATGGACTTCTGAAATGGTATCCGATTCAGAGTCAATACCGTGTGTGGCTGGGAGGTGGTATGGGCTATCTGCTGGCACTTTCCAAGTCCTCCACGGCGTTGAATGAATCAGAAATCTCCACCAATCAGGTCTTCACTTTCGGAGGCGGTTTGGACTGGCAGATGGATCGTAAAAACTACATTCCCTTCAGCATCGAATACAATATGTTCCCGGCTTCCGACACGGTGAAAGCCAGCATGATTGTGATCAAAGCCGGCTGGGCCTGGAACCTGTAAAAATACATCTTAGTTCGGAGTCAGTAATTTCCTGAAATGATAACCCGTTTATCAATAGATTCTCATTAGATTTGAAAAGTTGACCCCTGCCCCTCTTTGATTTTAAAAACCACGCCAGTTCATTAAAACCTCAATTTAGGAGAAAACATGAAAAAATTCGTACTGGCACTAATGATGGTTCTTCCGTTCTCTGCACAAGCTAACCAAGACCTGGTTCTTGATGGCGAAAGATGGTTGGCAAAATTCACAGCTTACGTTTGTGACGATGGCAACACTCAAACTGCAACTCCGGTTGATATCTCTTCCCGCAACATCATCTTCACTACTGCATCTGCAGACTACTCTTTGGACAACATCCTTCTTAAGGCAACTTACACTGAAGGTGACTCCACTTGTAACTACAGCACTTTGATGTTGGCAGACAACGCATTGTGGACTGTATCTTTGGTTAACTCCAAAGCTTACGCAACTTCCGGCACTTCTGACTGCTCTGCTGGTAAAGCTTACCTTGATCAATTGCTGGCTAAAAACGACTACAAATACCTTCACGGTCGCGTAGCTGTTTACGTTCCTGTTTCTGACGCTGCTGACCTGTGCGATTCCGACAAAGTTGGTATCCACATCCAAGTTACTGGCCGCGTAAAGTAGTTTTACCGTCACCTTGACCGGTAAAATTGAAAAACTCCCACTTCTAATCAGGTGGGAGTTTTTTTATTTCTAAGCCCCCCTCACAAAGACCCTCCAATATTTTCTCAATACGCTTACATCCACTCTGAAACCTTGCCCCCTCTGGCGCCCCATATTAAAACCAACCGACCCTAAATGACTCTTATTCGCAGGAAGTTTTGTGAACGGACGGTTTTTTAAATTTCTCTATAAAATCCACATATATGTGGGCATTTTTGTCGCCGTCCACCTATTCATTTTGATCCTGACCGGGACCATCCTGATCCTGAAGGACGAAATCGAAGGAAACGCTGGCCACGGTGAAGAACACCACGCGGAAGTCGTTCCGGCGATGGACGCCCACTTGGAAAAAATCCTGCTGAAATATCCTGGGGACCGCCCGCAGTCCTTCAACGTCGAAGAGGCCGATCACGACGTCGCACAACTGCGCATGGGTAACAACGGTTCAAAACTTTTCCGAGAATCCCACCGCGTGTATTTCAACGTGCACACGGGCGAAGAGGTTGCGGCGCCCAAAAAATCTGACGGCGTGATGGACTTTATCCTGCGCCTGCACCGTGAGTTCCTGCTGGGCTCCAACGGCAAGCTGTATGTAGGCTTGATCGGCGTGCTGTATGCTTTCACTTTGATTTCCGGATTCTTCATCTATGGAAACTTTGCGCGCAAAACAAACTTTGGCGAAGTCCGTCGCGGATCCACCCGCGCCACCATGGGCGATCTGCACCGCTTTGTCGGCATGACGGCCTTTGCGTGGAGCTTGATGATAGGCGTGACCGGATCGTTCCTGGGCTTCTCGTCCACGCTGATCAAAGTTTTCCAGTACAGCGAACTGCAAAAGCTGAATATTCAGTACCCGACGGCTCCGCAGGCACCGCTGGCGTCTTTGGACAAGGTGATCGCGTCCGCACAAAAAGCTCTGCCGGAATCCACTTTTGACTTCATGGTCTTCCCCGACACTCAGTTTTCTCCTCCGGGTCATTTCATGGTGCTGATGCATGGAAACACGCCCATGACCGAGCGTCTGGTGGAACTGGTCATCATCGATGGCGTTACGGGCGAACTCACTGAAGTGCGCGAGCTTCCGTGGTATCTGAAAGTCGCAATGCTGTCAGAACCTTTGCATTTCGGAAATTACGGTGGTCTGTTCCTGAAAATCTTGTGGGTGATTCTGTCGGTGGCTTCCTTGGTGATGCCGGTGTCAGGCATCTATATCTGGTGGAACCGCCGCCGCAAAAAAGCCCCAGCCCCGTCCGCCAAGGCCACGTCCGTGCAGCCTTGGAAAGGTGTCTTGTTTAAAAAAATCTACACCGTACCGGTGATCCTGTCCGTGTTTTCAACCGCGGCTGTGATCGGCAGCTTCCTGGCTCAAGGAGCACTGAACACCGTGTTCGTCGCAGCTCTTGTTGTGCCGGTGTCCATTGTCGTTTATTTCCTGATCTCGTGGCTGAAAAAGGGATCTCAATGAAGAAACTGAGCGCCCTGGGACATTTAAACACCACCACTTTCAGTGCCATCCAGATGATGACTTTCACCCTGATTCC
This sequence comes from Bdellovibrio bacteriovorus, assembly GCF_048286975.1. Classification (GTDB taxonomy): domain Bacteria; phylum Bdellovibrionota; class Bdellovibrionia; order Bdellovibrionales; family Bdellovibrionaceae; genus Bdellovibrio; species Bdellovibrio bacteriovorus_H. The sequence goes on from NZ_JBLVRT010000003.1 coordinate 186,885, forward strand.
TTTCATCGCGGAAAAAGGGGCTTTAAGTCTTTCATCTGTGGTTCTTAGTTTTAGTGTGGGCAGTTTTTTGTTCCTGTGGTCCAGCCCCTTCTGGGCTTCGCGCAGTGACAGCTGGGGTCGCATGAAGGTTTTGTCCGTAGGCATGTTGGGTCTGTTTCTTTCCACGGCCATTTTGACCGCTGTGCTGATGTCACCGGGTGCGCAATCGGTGAATGAGCTTGCCGTTTGGGGCAGTCGCCTGCTTTACGGTCTGACCGCTGCTGCAATCGTACCGGTATCCCAGGCTTTGCAGATTGATCAGCATCCAGAACAAACTCCATTAAAATCAATGTTGTCCAATTCCATGAGCCTGAATGTCGGCCGCGCCCTGGGCCCGCTGTATCTGCTTTTGGGTGGTGGTTCTAACATGCTTTTGGTTTTACAAAGCACGACGGCATGGGCGCTGGTGGTTTTCTTATTGAATCTCTTTGGCATCACACAATCGGAAGCTCCGAAGGCCACAAAAACCGAACGCATTTCTTTGGTTGAATGGAAGTCCGCCCTGCGCCACATCGCTGATATTTTTTCATTGGCGATCCTGTTCACAAGCTTTGTCGGCATTTTGAATTTCTCTTTGGCTTCCATTTTGAAAAAATCTTTCGACCTGACTTCGGTGGATTCCAGTGTCCTGATGGCAAAATTGCTTTTGGTCAGTGCGATCCTGGCCGTGGTTACCCAAGCCCTGGGTAAAGTGCTTTTCAAAAATCCATGGCAAGGCGCCATGATCGTGGGAGTTGCCACCTTGCTGGGGGCCAGCCTGATCTTGGGTCACTTGGGTGGCTGGCCACAACTATGGGTGGCGATTGTTCTGTTGTCTGTGGGGCTATCCCTGATTCCACCGTGCTATATGGCTTTGATGGCTACTCGCGGACCTGAGATGCAGTTTGGCCGTCGTGCCGGCCTTGCAGCGGCTGCCAACACTTTGGGTTACACCTTGGGCGGTGGTTTGGCGGCTTTGACTTTTAAAATGGATCTTTTCGGCATTGAAAGTGTGATGACAGCCCTGGTGGTGGTCATGGCTCTGAATATCGCCCTTCTTTACAGACGTCGCGAGGCGGTCTATGCATAATTTCAACAAACTGGCTTTGAAACACACTGTGTCCTGCTTTATGAATTCCCTGTTCAGGGAGTATCAGAATTTTTATTTTGAAGCAGGAACGACTCCGGAAAAGACCGACGTCATTTCTGTGGATCTTAAAAACGGCCAGGAAGTTTTGATTCCTCTGAGCAAAAAATCCCTGCTGGGGCGCCACGAATACGTGGGCACATTCTATCTGCGCCAAAACTCCGCCCTGACAGAGGTTGATTTCAATCAAACTGTGAATGAGCTCTTGACCTTCCTGTGCAAGCACTGGCAACAGGATCTTTCCAAAAAAGACCTGTTCATGGGTCGCCTGGAAAACAGCCTGCACAACATGGAGCTTTCCCTGAAAGCTCGTGAAAAAGACATCGAGCACATCTATTCCGGCAAAGTCAGCTTCATCGAGGCCGAACAAGGCCTGATGATCGGTCACAACTTCCACCCGTATCCAAAAATGCGCGAAGGTTTTGATGACCGTGATTTCGAGATTTACTCACCAGAAATGGGCGGTCACTTCCCGCTGCACTGGTTCTTTGTAAAACCCGAAGTCCTGCACGTGCAAACAGCCGAAGCCTTTGCCACCAAGAACTGGACAACTCGTTTGTTCCAGGCAGAAGGTGCAGGCATTGTTCCAGAAGGCTTTATCCCCTTCCCCGTACACCCGTGGCAGCGTCAGCATCTTCTAAAGAATCCTGCAATTCAATCATACGTTGAACAAGATCTGATTGTGGATGGCGGCGCTGTATCCGGTAAAAGCTGGCACCCGACGTCTTCGCTGCGTTCGATCCATGGTGCTCACAGCCCGTACATGCTGAAGTTTTCTTTGACCGTGCGACTGACGAACTCCATCCGTCATCTGACCGATGTGGAAGTCGTGCGCGGCCTGCAAGTGTACGATGTGATGTCGACCACCGTCGGAAAGAAATTCCTGAACGAAAATCCGCAGTTTGAAGTGATATTTGAGCCGGCCTATGCTGCTCTCAAAACCGCCGATGGCAAAGTCATCAACGAAAGCATTGTCGTCTGCCGCGAAAATCCGTTCCAGCAGGAAATCCCCGACGAAGAAAACATCGTGGTTTCCACGCTGGCCCAGGACAACCCCCTGGGAGGCGACACCCTGATCTGGAAACAGGTGCAGAAGCTTGCCAAAGCCTCTGGGGAAAACCTCAAGGACGCCAGCCGCGAATGGTTTAAGCACTACATGCAAGTGGCGCTGCAGCCGTTTATCACGGCACAAAGCGAATACGGTATTTTGTTGGGGGCGCATCAGCAGAATATGATACTGCGTATCTCAAATAATCTGCCAGTGAAGGCTTACTTCCGCGATTGTCAGGGTACGGGCTACAGTGAACACGGCTACAGCCTTTATCACCAGGACGTGGCAAGCCTGACCCGTGAAAACGGCAACATTCTGGATAACAAGGGTAATATTCTTTTTGCTTACTATCTGCTGGTGAATTCAACCTGGAATATTCTGGCGGCCCTTTCACACCCTGAAGGAGCCAGCGAAGCTCAGTTGATTGCCGACATGAATGATTTCATCAAAGGTCTGTACAAACCAAATCTGCCGGACACAAGCTTCCTGGATTATGTGACCAAAGATGCGCGCATCTGGCAAAAAGGTAATTTCATCTGCAGTCTGCAAAGCCTGAATGAAAACACTGTGGCCAACCCCTTAGCCATTTATAATTTGATCGACAACCCTACTTCTTTCTCTGGAGCCCTGTCATGAACATCCAATTCTCCACTTATGCCTGCGCCACTGGTCAGGCTTTTAACGTACAAATCGAAGGCACAACGGGCCTTCTGAAAACGGACAAAGTTCAAGTCCCTTTCAAAGTTTCTGTCGACGGCGACAAAGCCACCCTGACTGCCGAAACCGCTTCAGGTGTTGAATCTTTGGCGATTCTGGAAGCACTCTTTAACAAAAACACTTCTTTGCAGTCTGTGACAGTAACCAACTCCAACCCGGAACTGCAAAACCTGGTGGGTGCAAAGGCGTCTCCGTTTGCGGTTTTCCGTGAGGACTTCTTCCAGCTTCGCCCTCTATGGGTTCACAGTGGATTGACGGCGTTGACTCCGGAAAAATGGACTGTCACCAAAGAAGTGGCCCACCCGGTTCGTCCGGCAATTACTGAAGGTCAGATTCTTTACCGCCGCACACTGGCTGACGGCAAAGTTTTGACTTTCCGAGTGACGCAAATCGAAAAAGACCTGGATATTTTCCACGACTGGCACAATCAGCCGCGCGTATTGAAGTTCTGGGAACTGGACAAACCCAAAGAAGAACTGCGTGATTACCTTGCAAAAGGTCTGAAAGACGGCCACCAGTTCCCTACGATTCTGGAGTTTGATGGTGTCCCAGTGGGTTACTTTGAAATGTACTGGACCAAAGAAGACCGCCTGGGCCCGTACTATGATTCTGAAGCCTTTGACCGTGGTTTCCACTTCCTGATTGGGGATGTCAGCGTGCTGGGCTTTGCCAACACCGATGCCATCCTGAAATCCGTTTGTCATTACCTGTTCCTGGAAGAGCCCCGCACCCGCAAAATCATGGCCGAACCACGTTCGGACAACGTCAATGTTCTGAAGTATCTGGAAACTTTCACAGCGTGGAAGAAGCTGAAAGAATTCGACTTCCCTCACAAACGTGCGGCGTTGCTGGAATGCCGTCGTGAAGCCTTCTTCGGGGGACGCTACCTATGAGTTCTTTGGCCGACTGGAAAAACATCAATCTGCAGATGATCGCAAAAGGTCTGCAGGAACTCACCTATGAACAGGTGATCAACCCCGTGGCCACAACCATGCGGGATGAATCCGTCGTCGGCCCTTATGAACTGCCCCTGGCTAATCAGACCGTTTACAAATTCAGTGCCTGGCGCGGTCTTTGGACGGATCTGAAGGTGGATCCGGCGTCCATCACCCGCAATGGTGTCACCGCTGAAAGTGCGGGACAGTTCTTTATCGACTGCCAGAAAGAAACCGGCATGGATGACATCATCCTGGCGAACTTTCTGGAAGAAATGCACAACACCCTTTACGCGGACTTGCGCGTGTTGGAGCTGAACCGTCAGGTTTCTTCAGATGACATGACCGCTTTCAGTGGCGAAAAAGTTCAGACCCTGTTGAAAGGTCACCCTAAAATATTGCTGAACAAAGGCCGTATTGGCTGGAGTGCCGCAGATCAGGATCTTTATGGACCTGAAAACGCCAAACCCGTTCAGTTTTATTGGGTGGCGGTTCGCAAAAATCAAACCCTGGAAGGACTGGATGCCCATCTTTCCTGGGACGATATTTTGAACGAATGTCTTTCGGACAAAACGGCTTTTGAAGAACAGCTGGCCGCTAAAAACATCTCCAAGTCTGAGTACCACTTTGTCCCGGTTCATCCGTGGCAGTGGGAACGCTATATCAAAATTCAATACGGAACGGATCTGGCCTGTGGCCACATCCATTTCTTAGGCGCCTTTGGTGATCAGTACCTGCCGCAGATCAGTCTGCGCACGTTCAGCAACATCACCCGCCCTGGAAGGCTTGATATCAAGCTTCCGATCACGATTCTGAACACGTCGGCCATTCGCGGAATCCCGGGCAAGTACATGAAACAGGGGCCCGCTTTAAGCACAGCTCTGACCGAGCTTTGCCAAAAGGACAGCGTCCTTGCGGGCGTGACGGTGCTTGAAGAAAAAGCCGGACTGTCTGTCGGTCATGGTTTGTACAGCCAGATCGCTCAAGCCCCTTACCGCTACAACGAGCTGTTGGGCGTGTTGTGGCGCCAAAGCTCGGACTTCCACCTTGCTGAAGGCGAAACCGCGATTATCGCGGGCAGTCTGTTCCATCGCGATACCCAGGGGAAGTCGCTGTTGGGTGCTTACGCCAAGGCCTCGGGGCTGGATATTGGCCAATGGCTTTCCCAGTACTTTGAAAAGGTCTTTATCCCTCTTTACCATCTGCAGGCCCGCTATGGGATCGGCTTGGTGGCCCATGGGCAGAACGTGGTCATCCGTCTGAAAAAATCCACACCTGTTGGCGTCTTCCTGAAAGATTTTCAGGGGGATCTGCGCCTGAGTGATGACTCCAGCTCTCTTTCGGGGTTCGATCTGACCCGTTTACCGAGACATTATCTGATTCATGATCTTTTGACTGGTCATTTAGTAACGGTGTTACGTTTTATCTCTGAAACTTTGCAAGAATGCGATACATATCCCGAGATTGAATTCTATGCCGTTTTGGGTAGGACCCTGGAGTCTTATCTGGCTAAAAATCCGGAGATCAGAGCTTTGAACTATTTTGGCAAAATCGACCTTCTTCAGGACACTTTCCACCGCGTACTGGTGAATAAAGTCCGCTTCAAAATCGGCTATGCGGATTCTGCCGAGCGCCCGTTGCCGATCCTGGGTGAAGATCTGAAAAACCCCGTGGCTTTGGCTCTGAAAAAGGGGCGCGTATGAGCGAAAACAAACACTATGACCTGATCGGTATCGGCATTGGTTTGTTCAACCTGAGTCTGGCAGCTTTGCTAAGCAAGACTCCGGATGTGAAATTCCGCTTCTTTGATCGCAAGCACCGCTTTGACTGGCACTCTGAAATCATGTTCGCGGATTCTGAGATGCAGACGTCCTACATGAAGGATCTGGTGACAGCCGCAGATCCGACGAACCCATTCAGCTTCATGAATTTCCTGGTTCAAAAGGGGTTGTTCTATGCGTTCCTGAACACAGGACGCCAGACGATCACCCGTCGTGAATTTGAAATGTACTGCCAGTGGGTCAGCCAGAATATGCCTGATCACCTGAGCTTTGACAGCGACATCGAGTCCGTCACCTATGACGGCAGCCGATTCGTGCTGACTATCAACGGTGAAACATTCACCGCCACTAACATCTGCATCGGCACAGGTCTTGTCCCTCACCTGCCGGATTTTGCAAAGGACTTGGAAGGCCCGGACGTCTTCCACGCCAAATCCAGCTATCTGAAACTGCTTGATGCCACCAACAAAGACGTTGTTGTGGTGGGCGGTGGTCAGACCGGCCTTGAAATCTTCCGCAACTGTCTTCAGGGCAAATGGGGAAATCCTAAAAGTTTGAAACTGATTGCCAGCCGTCCGAACCTGGAACCACTGGATAACTCCCCGTTCGTGAATGAGTACTTCACACCTTCTTACGTGAAGGAATTCCTGCAACTGGGCCAGGATCAGAAAGATCCTATCGTGAAGTATCAAAAACTGGCCAGCGACGGAAACACTCCGGAGTATCTGGAGACCTTGTACCGCGAGCTTTACCAGTTGAAACACGTCTGGGGTGACAAACGCGAAATCGAGATTCTGCCATTCCGTCGTGTGACAGAAATGGCGAAAATCGGTGATCGCTACAAGCTGCACATCCAAAATGGCTTCAACGGACAATCTGAAACGGCTGCCGCTGACGCCGTGGTGCTGAGCACGGGCTTCCGCGTGAACATCCCGGCTTTGATTGATCCTCTGCGCCCGATGATTAACTTCGATGCGGATGGCCGCTTCCAGATGAATCAGGATTTCCAGGTTTCCTGGCAGGGTTCTGCGCAGAACAAGATCTTTGCCCTGAACTTCAGTCGTCATGGTCACGGAATTTCCGAACCACAAACCAGTCTGATGGCCTGGAGATCCGCGCGCATCATCAATAATCTGACACAAAAAAGCATCTTCCCTATCGAGAAGGCTGTTCCCAATTTTATTACCTACATCTAGAGAGAAACAATGAAACGCATCATCACAATTCTGACCGTTTTTCCGCTGATTCTGAACGCCCAGACTCCGGCCGCTGAAGGGACCTCAGCAGAGGAATCCTCCACTCTGGAGGCCGTGCAGGTTCAAGGGACTAAAGAAAACAAATCCTATCAGGAAAGCACCGAAAGCATTTCTGTGGTTCCCAGCCGTGAGCTGGACTCCCCGATTCAGTCTGATTCCATCCAAGCCCTGAATGCTGTTCCCAACGTTTCCATCAACAAAAACGACGACAGCTTCAGTATCCGTGGTGTGAACAACACCGGCGTGACGGGCTTCCAGAAAGACAATCTGTCTTCTATCTTGGTGGATGATGTTTTCCAAACCGACCTTGCGATCAAGGCTGGCAGCTTTGACCTGTGGGACTCCCAGCAGGCGGAAGTTTACCGCGGTCCTCAGTCCACCACTCAGGGTGTGAACTCTTTGGCCGGCAGTATTTTGCTTTTCCATAATAAGCCTGCGGATCAGACCGAGGCCGCGGCAAAGCTGGGTTATGGAAGCTTCAACCGCATCGAAGCGGGTGTGATGACCAACAACGTGTGGCTGGATGGAAAACTGCTAAGCCGCGTGTCTGTGAATCACGAGCAGGATGATGGTTTCATCAAAAACATCAAAACTGACAACAACAAATGGGGCGGGAAATCCAAAGACCATCTGGGGCTGGATCTGACCTACAAAATCAATGAAACCGATTATGTTCGCTGGAATACCAAGATCATGCAAAATGAAACTGGTGGAAACTACGTTCAAAGTGCCAACCCGTTTGACTATGAAGTTAACGAGGACGTGGACTTTGAAAGCAAAACCGGCAACCAACAGACAAGCCTTCGCTATTTCGTCAAATTGAATGACAACTGGACGAATGAAGTTATCGGCGCCTATTCCCAGGCGAAAAACGATGAAACCAGTGATGCGGATGGCACGGCCAACCCAACAGCGGGTGTTCGCACGGAAGAACACAACGACCGCTTTGTCAGCGTGGAAAACCTTTTGAAGTTCCAGAACGAAAAAGTAAAGAACGTCCTGGGCTTCCATGCGCATGACTACTATCTGAAGGACGACGCCCGCTTCGACATCCTGTACCCGCTTTCAGCCTCTGTTTTCACGCCCGTTGCTTCAAGTCAGGTGACTGACAAGTACCGCACGGTATTTGCCCTGTTTGATTCTTACCTGTGGAAGTTCACCGAAAATCAATCCATCAATCTGGGGCTGCGCTACGAGTTCGTGAAAAACAAATACGGAGCTGACGTCACCGCCACCCGCAAGCAGAATCTGGGGGCCGGCACCAACGCCGCGGTGGATGCCTATCTGGACAGCGTGACTGGCAGCTATGAAGACGAGGACAACAACTCCATCCTGCTTCCAAAAGTGGCATACATGCTGACTCAGGATCAGCACAGCTACGGGGTCTCTTACACCGAAGGCTACCGCACGGGTGGTTTGTCCATCAACCGCAAGCGTGTTCGCGTGGACACCTACGATCCGGAAAAAACCGGCAACTACGAATTGTCTTACAAGTATGCTGCTTCCAACTGGAACTTCAGCTCGGCTGCGTTCTATACCGACTGGAAAGACCAGCAGGTGATGGTTCAGTTGTCGAACGACCCGTTTGACACTCAAGTGGTCAACGCTGCCAGCTCGGAGCTGTACGGAGCGGAAGCCGAGATCAACTGGAAACCGGCGTCCCGCCATGAATTCAATCTGGGGGCTGGTTATGTAAAAACCCGCTTCAAAGACTTTGTGAACGGCAGCAAAGACTACACCGACAATGAATTCCCGTTTGCGCCCAACTGGACCGGTCGCCTGTCTTATGGCTATCAGATCAGCCAGGACTGGAATGCCGCAGGTATCTTCAGATACTTGAGCAAGTCCTATGGCAATGCGGAAAACACCATGGATTCGCCGGAACAGTTCTATCTGGATTTGCTGGGGCAGTATTCTTTGGCTGCGTGGAGCATGAATGTGGATCTGTACGTGCGCAACGTGCTTGATACCCGTTATGTGATCTATGACCGCACAAGTTCTATTGGCGGTCAGTCCGTCAGCTACAACCAGGTCAACTCACCTCGAGAGCTGGGGCTGCGACTGAATTATTTCTGGTAGTTAGTGTTTAGCAGGAAGCCAGACCACGAACCTTGTTTGGCTGGCTTCCGTATCCAGATAGAATCTGCCTTCATGAGACCGCACGATTCCCTCTGAAATGCTCAATCCCAGACCGACCCCCTTGCCGACCTCTTTGGTCGTGAAAAAGGGCTCCATAATTTTATCGCGCAGGAACGCCGGCACTCCCGGACCGGAATCGGAAATTGAAATCTCGACACCGTCCTTCACGCCTTTGGCTTCCACAACCACCTTACGGGTGTTGACCGACTGAACGGCATCCGCCGCATTATTCAGAAGATTCAACAGCACCTGGGAAATCTGATACGGCCGCACATACACTTTCAAGTTCGGCTCCAGACGTGCAATCAGGTCCACCCCTTCATGCCGGAACTTGTCTGAACAAAACGCCAGTGTGTCATCAATGATGGCATCCACTGTCACCCATTCCATATCGCCTGGATCAGATTCCCGTGAGTAGTAGCGCAAGCCCTTGACGATCTTGGCGATGCGCTGGGTGGTGTTTTCGACGACTTCGACGCGCTTTTGCACTTCAATGTCCGTGGCAAGCCCCCGAGCCCCCAGCAGGCGGCGCAAGACGCCGACGTGACCATTGATGATGGTCAAAGGATTGTTGATTTCGTGGGCGATGCCGGCTGCCATTTCACCCAGCGAGGCCAGGCGTGCACTGGCAATGATCTTGTCTTCCTGCTCCTTGATCTGCTTTTCCCGCTGACGTTTTTGCGTGACGTCCTCAACAACCGCCAGATACCCCGTCATTTCCCCGTTTTCACCAAAGACTTTTCCAACAAACAGCTGCCCAAGGAAGCGGGAACCATTGCGATTCACATACGTCCACTCGGAAGCAGTGTTAAAGCCCGCTTCAAACATGGCTTCGAAGAAATCAAGTCCCAGTTCAACCGGACGCTTCAGCACACTTTCAAGTTTCAGCCGCATCAGCTCCACATCCTGAGGGTCATGGAAGATGAACGGGTGCTCTTTCCCGGCGATCTCATCGGCCTTCCAGCCGGTCTTTTCTTCCGCAGAGCGATTCATTTCCCGAACGATGCCGTGTTCATCAAAGGAAATTATCATCAACGGAGTCGCATCCATCGCCGCCGACTTCCAGTCCGCGACAGCCCGCGCCCGTTTGCGCATTTCATCAGAGCGGTTGTAAAAGCTGAGCGACAGCCCCAGTAAAACGGAAATACCCACGGCAAAAACCAGCACCACCGAAGGCAAAGCCGATGTATTGCTGCGAATGGCTCCAGTTGAAGGTGCAAAGACGATCGCCCAATCCACCCCCATATTGGTATAATGAATGCGCGTCAGCCAGTCCCGCGACAACACAGGATCCCAGTCTGAACTGCGGTAAACCTCCTGCCCGTCCTCGTAAATGGCCACATGGTAACCTTCAATGCGCGCAAAACGATCCAGAAAAGTCTGAATCTCGATCCCGGCACTGAGAATTCCCGCAAACTCTGTATTCTTATAAACCGGGACCAGCAGCGCAAAACCACGCCCGCCGGACTTCATGTCAATCACGCGAGAAATGCGGGATTGATGGGACTCACGGGCCATATCCAAACTGCGTCTGATTTCAGCCGAACGCCCCATGGTGGTGTTGCGGATATTTCGACTGAAGTCGTCCATTGGATACAGCCAGCGCAACAGCAGATTCTGATCCGCCCAGGCAATTCGACGGATGCCTTTGAATTCCTCGTAGTAAAACTGGGCATCCATACGCCACACAGATTCATCACGATAGGCCCCCACGGCCATACGACGGGACATGTGCTGCAAGGCTTTTTCAAGGGGAATAAACGTTCCATCAAGCTTGCTGCGGAAGCTTTCAGCACGAATCAAAGTGATGCTGCGGTTTCTTTCGATATCCTTCAGCAACAACAGCTGCCAGATACCCACTGCCGTCAGAACTCCGGTCATAACCACATACAAAGGCACGACGGCAGAGCGGCCGGACTCTTCATCACGCACCGAACGGCGCAGCTGTATGATGTGCGCCAATGACAGCAGAACGAACGACAGCGATGTATGAATCGCCATGCGGGAAATCGCCCCCCATCCGTACTCTGAACTGAAGTTCAGGAAGTACCCCAGAAAACCCAACGTACCAAATCCAAGCACCAGGGAACTGATGGTGATGCGCACCATCCGGCGGGCATAAGAACGACCCGACACCACGCCCATCAGGCCCAACAACAACATACACACAGATGTGCTGATGGACATGCGCCCCGGCGAAGCCACCCCCACACTGTAAAATGGCTCAACCAAGGCCTGATCAATGCCCAGATCAATACCTGTCAGATACTGAAGCAGGTTGATCGTCCCCAATAAAAAGGCAAACAGCGAAGAGAAAATGGAAATTCTTGGAAAGCGCCCTTCCGAAAAAAGAAGAGCCATGGACAGAGCGGCCAACCCCAACGCCGTGTTGATCACCATCGGGGCAAAGTCAGGACGAATTTGAATCAGGGCCGGGTCCCGCAGAATCCATCCGAAAATCACGACGGCGGCGATACTCAGCACGGCCAGAGCCATCAGGAAATGCAGATTCTTCCTGATGTTAGTGAATAACACGGGTGACCCCAATGATCCCCTTGATCTTCTGGATTTCAAACACCGCCTGGTTCAACTGGCTCGCGTTCTGAACGCTCACCTCGAAGTTACATACGGCTTTTTTATCCTTGGTCGTACGGATTTGGGCTGACTGAATGTTGATCCCCTGCTGGGCAAAGGCCTCTGACATCAGTTTTAGCAATCCCGGCACGTCCTGGGAGATGATCTTCAGGCGCACGATGCGCTCCTGACCTTCTCCGGCTTGTTTCACGTTCCAGGTCACATCGACTTTGCGAAGTTGATCGAATTCAAAAGCTTTGCGGCAATCGCTGCGATGAATGGAGATACCACGGCCACGGCTGATAAAGCCCACGATCGGATCCCCTGGAATCGGATGACAGCACTTCGCATAGTGCACCAGAACGTCATCCATGCCATCCACACTGATAAGGGAGTTGGTCTTGCGTGTTTTTTGAGTCGCGGCTCGCATGACTCTTTCCATAAAGGTCGAGTCTTCAGTTTTTGCCGCTTCTTTGGCGATATTTTCCGGGGAAAGTCTTTCCACCAGAATGCGCGTTTCAAGTTTTCCGTAACCCACGGTCACGTACAACTCATCCAGATCCGCCAGGCCGTGGTCCTTCAGGTAAGCCTCAAAGGCCGGGCCTTTCAGATACTTCACGGCGGCCATGCCGAACTTGCGGAATTCTTTTTCCACCAGTTCTTTACCCAGCATGATCGCACGACGGCGCTGCTCTTCTTTGACGAAGGCGCGGATTTTGGATTTGGCTTTATTGGTAACGACAAATTTCAACCAGTCCTTGGAAGGCACCTGGGTTTTGGAAGTGACAACTTCGACTGTGTCGCCGTTTTGCAGCTGATATTTCAGCGGCACCATTTTGCCGTTGACGCGGGCGCCGACAATGCGGTTGCCAAGCTCTGTGTGAACCGCGAAGGCAAAGTCCACCGGTGTGGCACCTTCAGGGAATTCACGAACATCTCCGGTCGGAGTGAAAACGTAAATTTCAGTTTCGAACAAATCCGTTTTGACGGTGTCCAGGAATTCATCAGGATTGCGCACGTTCTGGTGCCACGACACCAGATCACGCAGCCAGTTGGCCTGCTGCAGATCACCGTCGTCCATCATCTTGCCGCGCTCTTTGTACTTCCAGTGAGCAGCGATACCTTTTTCCGCAACCAGATGCATTTCACTGGTACGGATTTGAATCTCGATACGCTCCCCGCCCGGCCCCATGACGGTCGTGTGCAGGGACTGATAGTTATTGGCCTTGGGCATGGCGATGAAGTCTTTAAAACGACCCGGGATCGGCTTCCACAACGAGTGGACCAACCCCAGAGCGGCATAACATTCCGCCACAGATTCCACCAAAACACGGAACGCCAGAACATCGTAAACCTGATCGTAATCGATGTTACGGGATTGCATCTTGCGGTAGATGGACCACAAGTGCTTGGAACGTCCATACACTTCATAACGGAAACCGGCTTTGTTAAGCTCTTTACCGATAAGCTGTTTTACTTCCTCGATATAGCGGTTCTGCTCGGCTTCGGTCTTTTTGATCTGCTGAACAAGTTCATAGTACATGTCCGGGCGATAGTAACGGAAGCAAAGGTCTTCCAGTTCGATCTTCAGCGCACTGATACCCATGCGCCCCGCCAGCGGACAGTAGATTTCCAAAGTTTCAAGCGCGATGCGCTCTTGCTTTTCAAAGGGCATGAAATTAAGCGTCCGCATGTTGTGCAGGCGATCGGCCAGCTTGACCAGAACGACACGCACGTCTTTGCCCATGGCCACGATCATTTTGCGGATGTTTTCACCCTGCTTTTCGTGACTGTTTTTGAACTTCATCTGACCGATCTTGGTCACCCCGTCCACAAGATGCGCAATCACATCGCCGAATTCGCGGCGAATATCTTCCAACGTGGCCGCGGTGTCTTCAACGGTGTCATGCAAAAGACCGGTGGCAATGGTGTCCAGATCCAAATGGAAGTCCGCCAAGATAGCAGCGACAGAAAGAGGATGAGAAATGTACGGCTCGCCGCTGCGGCGGATTTGTCCTTCGTGCATTTTCTCTGAGAATGAATAGGCCTTCTCAATAATTTTGAGATCCGCATTCGGATAATAGATTCGAATGCGTGCCAGCAGATCGTCGACTGTTTTGACCGGCTTGTTGGTTAAGCCATCCTCTTTCAGGAAATTAAACATATTCCCTATAGCTTACCTGACCCCAGAGGGGTGTCCAACGAAGAATTACAGGCGTCCAGAAAACGCAAAAAGGGAGACTTTCGCCTCCCTCTATTGGGTTCACATGCAAGCGGGCTTCACCCTCTTAATGTGATTACTTGTTCAGATCTTTTTCGATCTGACGGATAGCTTCGTTGGCATCCAGGCTTTCCTGATAGCCCACGTTGCCCATCGCGACTTCACGAAGGGAGCTTACGATGTATTTGTTGCTACGAGTGGAAACAGTCGCTTCTGCACCTTTCAGAAGTTGCTTCGCACGTTTTGCAACCATCAAAACAAGGGCAAATCTGTTAGGTACTTTTTCCAAGCAATCTTCAACGGTTACACGAGCCATTACGCCTCCAGCAAATAGATCAGGCCAAATTACAGCTAAGCTAGTAAATCTTCAACGATTTTCTTAAATTCCCCATAGGATTTCTCAAACACGTCATTGACGATCTGATAATCGAACTTGGAGGCCTCTCGGATCTCCTTTTCGGCATTAGCCATACGAACTTCAATGTCCGCAGGGACCTTGCCATCGCGCTTCTCAATGCGACGACGCAGCTCGTCAATGCTTGGGGGATGGATAAAGACGGTCTTAGCGTCCGGAAACTTGGATTTAAAGGTCGCCACGCCCTGAATGTCGATGTCCATAATGGCGGTTTTACCCTGATTCCAGGCTGTTTCCAGGGACGAATATGAGGTTCCATAGAAATTGGTGTGAACCTTCGCCCACTCCACAAAGAAGCCCTCTTTGATCTTTTGTTCAAAATCCGTGTGATCAATGAAATTGTACTGCAGACCCGGCGTTTCTCCCTGGCGGATAGAGCGCGTTGTGAAAGTGACGATATCCACCAAGCGGGAATCCTCCCGGGTGATCCTTTCGACAAAGCTGCTTTTTCCTGCGCCACTTGGAGCGGCGACGATAATCATGCGAGTTTTCATAATTACTGAACGTTTTGAACCTGTTCTCTAAGTCTTTCAATAAGGGTTTTTGCTTCTACCACAGCCGCAGTGATCTTGGCTACCTGAGACTTTGACCCGATGGTATTCACCTCACGCAGCAATTCCTGAGTATAGAAATCCAGCTTTTTACCCTCAGCAGTCACCGACCCCACCAACTGTCGGTAGTTCTTGATGTGTTCCGCAAGACGGCTCAGTTCTTCGTTGATGTCGGCTTTTTCCAGCTGAATCACGATTTCCTGGGACAAACGCGCGGAATCGATTTCACTGCCTTTAAGGCGCGCACGAACTTTTTGCTCGTAACGATCCTGAAGTTGCGCATTGGCTTCGCCACGCAACTCGCTGATAATCTTTACTTGTTTCTCTAAAGACACCAGCAGCTTTTGCAGATCCTTTTGCAGGGATTTGCCTTCGCGGGCGCGTTCCTTGTCACAATTGGAACAGGCTTCCGTAAATGCTTTTTTCAGAATCTTGTCTTCACCACTGAACAACTCATAGGTTTCTTCAACTTTGATGATCTCAGGCAGTCTTGCCACAACCTCAAGGTGCACATTAAAGGGCACACCCAACTCTTTGGAAAGATGCTTGTAAGCGGACATGTATTTTTTGGCCAAGGCATCATTCACGGTCATCTGCGCCTTGCTGGCCGTGTTCTTCACACGGCGGGAAACGAAAACATCCACCGTGCCCCGATGAAGGGTCCCACTCAGGATTTTCTTCAACTCCCCTTCATAAGAAACAAATTCACGCGGCAGGTGAAAACGTGGCTCCAGGAAACGTCCGTTCACGGAGCGGATGCTCACTTCCACAGTGACGTCTTTAGTCTGAACTCTTGCGGTGCCGTAGCCAGTCATGCTTTTCATAAGTACCTCTATTCTCGGCTTTCCACCGAATCAGGGTCAAGGTTTGAGAAATTTCTCGACCACGGTTCGAGCCTCAGCAAAACCCGAGGCTCCGTCGAACCACTGAATGTCTTTATCCCGCTGAAACCAGGTTCTCTGTCTTTTGGCGAGCTGATGAGTGTTTGTCGTGATCTGTTCCTGCAGCTGCGAAAGACTCATCTCTCCACGCAGATATTCAAGTGTCTCTGTATAACCCACGCTGCTCATCGGCGCCCACGAAGCCAGACCTTCATCGAGAAGCCCCCGAACCTCTGCCACCAAACCGGCAGCGAGCATCTTTTCCACGCGCTGCCCGATGCGGGCACGCAGCACTTCGCGATCCCAACTAGGACCGATCTTCAACAGCGGAAACGGGAACGGCTTTCGCTGGGATTCAAATTCGGCCTGAATCTGCGTGACGCTTTTTCCCTGGCTGCGAATCAGTTCAATCGCCCGCCCGATACGATAGCGATCTGCCAGATGAATCTTGGCGCCGTATTCAGGATCGGCCTTCATCATTTCGGCGTGCAGGCGGATGGCGCCTTCTTCAGTTTCAAGCTCAAGGGCCACCTGGGCCTGAATTTCTGCCGGCACCGGGATCACGGGATACATGCCCTTTTCAATGGCCATAAAATAAAAACCAGTACCGCCCACCACAAACACCGGCTTTTCTGCCGGAATGGTTTCAAGCATATCGTAAAAATCGCGGCAGTAAGTTCCGGCCGTCATTTCTTCCGGCGGATTTACGTAATCCAGCAAATAGTGCGGCACCAAGGCCTGCTCTGCCTTGCTGGGTTTGGCTGAACCGATATCCAGTTTCTTATACAGCTGAACCGAATCACAGTTGACGATGATGCCGTTGAATTCCTGCGCAAGCTTCAGCGCCCACTCGGATTTCCCGGTGGCCGTGGAGCCGACAACAAAAATCACATGCCTTTTCGCCATTAAACTATTCGTCCGAAATCTTTTTCCAGCTTGTAGTATGGGTATTCCACACTGACCGGGCGACCGTGAGGACAGAAGCTTGAAAGCGGGAACATGTCCATGTCACGAAGCAGGCTGCGCATCTGATCCGGGCTGAGTGACTGCCCCGCACGCACCACGGAATGGCACGCCATCGTCGCACAAATGTCGCCCACAGTTCTTTCCAAAGAATAACTGCCACCCTGATCCACGATCTCGGTCGCCATCTTGTCCAAAACACCACTGAGGCTGGATTCTTTGATCATCAACGGGGCGGCTTTAACACCAACCGTGCCCGGACCCAAAGCTTCAATAAACACACCCAGGCGTTCCATTTCTTTGGCCATGGTCAAAAGACCTTCGACTTTTTCCGGAGACATATCAATCGCCAGCGGGAACAGGAAGTCTTGAATATCAACCTTCCCGCCCTTCCAGGCGTTCATCAGTTTTTCAAACACCACACGCTCGTGAGCGGCGTGCTGATCCACGAACACCAGCTTGTCTCTGGACTGAGTCACGATGTACGTCAAATTCGCCTGCCCCAGAACCTCCAAAGAAGACCAGTAACCCAGTGAAGCCTCCTCTGCTTTCGGAGCAAAGGATTCACGCTGAGCCGCCGATTCAGCCAGGGACTGATAAGTGGTCTGCGGCTGTTGCAATGATGAGACCGGAAAACTGGACGCCGGGAAGTTGAATTCTTTTTTCTGGAACTGAGTCACTTCCAAAGAATTGTCCTGGAAGCGCAGATTCTGCTGAGGCATGGGTTGCGAAGCAAAGTTCGGAAGCCCGTCGGTGGATTTGAATTCTTCAGAAGAGTTCTGCGTAAGCGGCATGGTCACATTCTGCGTTGCCACATCCGAGCGCTTGATCCAGGGTGCCTGCTCCAGCGTGCCACGCAAAGCCGCCGCCACAGCCCGGAATGCCAGGGACGGATCCTGGAATTTCACCTGGGATTTTGTCGGGTGAATATTCACGTCCACACAGTCCGGATCCACTTCCACCCACACGGCGGCAATCGGATATTCTCCGTGCATCAGAAGACTGCGATAGGCTTCGTTCACGGCCGCCTGCAGACTGCGATCCTGGATCCAGCGATTTTGCGCAAACAGCCAGATGTTTTTAGAAGTCTTGGCGACGTTATGAGGATCGGCAAACACCGCATAGGCCTTCACGTTTTCACGGGAAGCTTCGCCTTCGAACAGAGGTTTGATTTCAAGAATTTGTTCAACACGGTCCTTGCGGGATTTACACGCCGGCCAGAACGCCACAAGCTTGCCATTTTCCTGAATGCGGAACTCGACATCGTAATGTGACAAGGCCATCGCCTTCAAGGTCGTCTTGATCGCCGAGTTTTCAGCCGAATCAGACTTCAGGAATTTCAAACGCGCCGGAGTGTTATCAAAAAGGTTTTCAATCAGGATGGTCGTGCCTTGCGAACCGCCGACTTTGTCGATCTCTTTTCTTTTTCCGTATTCACTGATCAGTTGATGGGCCTGCTCATCCCCGGCACGACGCGAAGTCAGTGTCAGCTTGCTGACAGAGGCGATACTGGCCAAAGCTTCGCCGCGGAAACCGAAAGTGCGCAAAGACCACAGGTCATCGGTTTTTGAGATTTTGCTGGTTGCGAATCGTTCCAGGGATTTGGGCAAATCTTCCGGGGACATCCCCTTGCCGTTGTCGATCACCTTAACGATGCGGCCGCCGTCGTAGAATTCCACGTGCACGCGGGTGGCGCCGGCATCGATGCTGTTTTCCACAAGTTCTTTGACGAGATGAGCAGGACGCTCCACCACCTCGCCCGCGGCGATTTGGTCAACAACTTCAGGGGATAAAATCTGGATCGACATAGGGGGAATTTGCATGAGCTCCCCCCTCAAGTCAAAGGACTATTGTGGGCGCAGACACTCGCCCCAGGCCTGACATTTCAGCAGTTTCGAGCGCAGTTGTTTGACCTCGGTCAGAGTCAGTTGGATCTCTTGATCAAAGCCCTTTTTTAGACCGCCAAACTGAGAAATAGCGCGGAATTTAAACGGCCCCTGGAAGTCCTCCACGCGGAAGTTCAGGCCTGTATCGGGCTGAAACTGAATGTGATTGGCGTGTTTGGTCAAATTCCATGTAAATCGGTCACGCTGAGCTTTCAGCTTGTCCATGGCCTGCTGCAAATTTTTCCAGCACTTCACCTCGGCCACCAGAACGACTTTATGCGTGGATTTCTCAAACACCACCACATCAAGCTCTCCTAAAGTGTCTTCCCCCAGGCTGTATTCCACCCCGGTGGTCACTTCATAAGCATCACCAAATTCTTTGGTGACTTCAAGACGGGCAATTTCCTCACAAACAGTGCCGTCAGGTTCAAAATTAGCGCCGGAATTTTTCAAAGCCTCGAAGTAAGGCTCAATGTCCCCACCCGCAAAAGAAACAGAACTGAAAAGAATGACAAAAAACAATGCAGCCAAACGCACAAAGAGCCCCCTCTAAGAAGCGCCTTCATAACACCTCGCTTCCACAAAAGGTACCTGCTTACTTTTTCCGAAGCTGCGCGTCAGAAGTCCCAGCCCAGATTCAGGCCGAAGGCGAAATATTTGGTTCGTTCCCAGTAGTATTTCGCATTGGTTCGTAAGGACATGCCGCCCAGGCGGGCGCCAATCCCCAGATCGATCACCGCTCCGAGAGTCATATCATCGGCGGAATAACTTAAAGTTTCGCCGTTGCTGGGCACATCGATATTGAAGTGTGAATACTTAAACATCGGACCAAAACCATAGTAGTAAATAAAATTTTTGCCCTGGGGGATGACTGTCTGGAAAGTGAAGTCCGTCATGAAGATAAAGCCGTCAGCGGCTTTTTTGGTATAGTCCTCGTAATACGAAGGCGCACCGAAGTGGAACAAGATATTGGCGTCCGTGTAGATCTCGCCGCTGAAAAGCGTGTTAAAGCCATTAAACTTCACTCCATAGAACAACAGGCTGTCAGTGCGCTCTTCTCTTAACGTGTCTTCAGTGAAATTCGTCATCTGCAGAACCGGGCCGCGATAGCGGGTGGCAAAGAAAGGTCTTTTCTTTTTTTCTTCCTTGGCTTCGCTCAGCTTGACCTGCTCAGGCTTGGGAATTTTGATAATGCCCGGCTTGATATCCGTGTCGGAAATCCACCCCAGATGCCCGGGTTTCAGACGGATTTTATAGAACGGACCTTTTTTGTTGGTGGAGATATTAAAAACAGAACCGATTTTCAAAGTGGTGATCACCGGCGCATCAAAGTCGGCGTCCTGATACACCAGGGCGCCATCCAGAATCACCGTCGCCTGCTGGGCCTGCGCCCACAAGTTGACGGGAAAAAGAAAGAACAGCAAGAGCAGCAGTGCTGCCCTATTTAAAGCGCATAAGCCAAACACGATAGAAAGCCTCAAGCACAATTTTCAGAGACATTTTACTTTGGCCCACACGACGGTCTTCAAAGACAATCGGAGACTCCGCCCCTTTGAAACCCTTTTTCAAAGCTTTGTATTTCAATTCAATCTGGAAGCTGTAACCGTTGGATTCAACCGTGGAAAGATCAATCCCGTGCAGAACCTCTTTTTTCCAGGCGTTGAACCCCCCTGTCCAGTCATTCAGCGGGAAGCCCAGAATCAATCGGGAATAGATGCCGCCCCCGCGGGAGATGATCTTGCGGATCAAACCCCAGTTCACCGTGCGCCCACCATCCACATAGCGGGAACCCACAGCAAAATCATTGGCTTCCATTGTCTTGATCAAAGGCCCCAGGTCCTCGGGACGGTGAGAAAAATCTGCATCCATTTCGATAATGCCCTCAAAGCCATGATCCATGGCCCAGCGAAAGCCCGCGATATAAGCCTTACCCAAACCCTGCTTGCCAGGACGGGAAAGAATATGAAGTTGCGGCATGCTTTTTTGCATTTCACGAACAATGGCCCCTGTGCCATCCGGAGAGTTGTCATCAACAACCAGAATTTCGACGCCCAGGTTCTGCGCCAATACAGCAGGCACAATCGCCTGAATGTTTTCTTTTTCGTTGTAGGTAGGAATTACGACCAGATTTTTCATGGCTCTAAGCTGTCACAAAGAGCCCCGACTTGCAATCTTTAGATCAAATTGAACGCGATACCAAGCGGCCTTTGCCCTTATCCTGAAGGGCCTTCGCTTTGTCTGCGGGAATTGCGGGCAAATTCAGAGGTTTTGCCAGCAGATATTTAGGATCCTGACGGCGAACATCCAGCTGTTCTTTCACTTTACTCGCCGCCTGCTCCGGTGCCTTCAGATAAAGAACAGGATCAAACCCGCACACGCGGCAGACCACGGACAGTCTCCAGCGGATTTTCACGAAGACTTCAGAAATCGCCAGACACACCACAAAGGCCACCATCACACGCGGATCATACTGCTGCCACAACGCGAACATAATCACCACGGATGCCAAGGCACTGCCCAGAATATTCATCAGTGAAATATTCTTGCGACGATAAATACGGCGGGGGCTTTTACAGAAGGCACAGTAACAATTATGGCGAGTCTTAAAGAACGACAACATACTTCTAGTCTGCCAAAGACAAGGTCCAGAACGAAAGATCAATTTTTGAAAAATGACAAAGCCTTGATAGAATGGGGTATGCAAATCATTAAAACAATTCAGTTCGCTTTGATCGCCGCTTCCCTCTTTACCGCTCCCACCTTGGTCCAGGCCGCTTCCGGCGACTCTGAGTATGAAGAGGTCAGCTATGAGGACCTGCTCAATGAATTGAGCGCAAAAAAGCAAAAAGTGACCCAAAGCTCTACGAGTTCGTTTGATGACGTTCGCCTGCACGCGGGAATTGGCTATGCCAACTCTTTCACCAACATTTCCGCCAACAATCAGAACTTCAACCGCCACACCAATGGCATTCAGCTGTCCCTGGGGATGGATCTGTTTTCTCCGAACTGGTACTCTGAAGGAGTGTTTAAAAACTACGGCGTGTCTTCTTCCGGCAGCGAAGAGTTCACTTTGCGCGAAATGGATCTGAAAATCGGTTACACCAACCGTCTGGAAAGCATCTGGTCTTATTCCATCAGCTCGGGCCTTTCCAACCGCTTCCTGCGCTTCAGCGACTCGTCCAAAGGTATTAGCGTTAATGAAACAACACCGTCCCTGATTGTTTCCACGGGCTTTATGGCTCAGGTGCACAAACACCTGTCCCTGGGGGCTGAAGTCAGCGCTCACACGGCCATGGTGAACCGCACATCTGACAAAAACTCTTTTGACTTCGCTTTCCGCCTGAACACATCCCTGTAAATCATTCCCGAACCTTGCCCGCATGCCTAAGAACTGTTAACTCTAGGCATGCCCTTTTTCCTGTTGTTGCTGACACTTCTGACCTCTGTTTCTGCCAAGGCGGCCACCACATCCCTGTGTGGCATTCGCATTGAAGGCAGCGAAGAGATCAAATTCACCGACACCGAAAAAGACTGGCTGTGCGGCACCCCAAAAAATGACGCGTGGAAAAGCATTCCGGACAACCAACGTATTTTTTTCCTGAAAAGTTTCCTGCAAAGCCGCGCTTATCATCAGGCCCAGTTCACCTATGAAAAAGATCTGCTTCTGGTGCAAACCGGGCCCAAGTCCCACGTAAAAAAGCTCAACGTCCTGCACGCCCCGCCCGTTTGGGACTGGAAGAAGCGCCGATATATTCTGAATCGCCCCTTCACTCCGAATACCCTGGATGAGATCAACAAGTGGGCCCTGCGCCGCCTGCAGGAAAATGGTTATGTGTGCCCTCAGGTTGAATCCCGCGGAATCATCGACGAAGAAACCTTTCTGCTGGATGTAAATGCCGGAAGCCCTGCCGTCTTCGCCACCTATCCGACCGTGGGTGAAGAGGATTTAGATCCCGCCATCCTGGAGCGCTTTTCCGCGTTTCTTCCGGGCGAGCCCTTTGACATTCGCCTGCTGGAGCTAAGCTCCACCCGAGTGCTGAATGAAGATTTGTTTCTTAGCACCTATTACGACATCGCCTGCCAGAAGGACGGAAGTTATTCGATCGTGCGCCGAATGATCCCCGCCAAACCCCGCTTGCTCAGCTTCGGCGTCGGCTTTGATTCTGAAGGCGGTGCTTTGATCAAATCGACGTTCAAACAGGCGCGCCTGACTGACTCAGCGGATTCATTAGAGACTTCGCTTTACGCTTCGTTTATCGAGCAGTACATCACCTTCAATCACTATCACTATTTCCTGGATGACTTAAGCTCGCGCACCCACCTGATCAGCGGCGCAAAAATTCGCCACGAATCAGAAAGCAACTACGAGGCCATGACTTATGAGATGGGAACCGGAGTTTCATTCGGAAAGGAGTGGTCCACTGCGACGAGCAGTTTTCAACTGGGGCCTTACCTGACTCGAACGGATGTTATCCGGGGCCCGGGGCCGTACCGCATCGACTCTTTGTATCTGGGCACTGAAGTCAGTCTGACCAGCCACATGTACGAATACTATCTGGCCGATCCCCAGAAGGGTTGGACGGTCACGTTTAATTCCGCCTCGCAGGTCGAAGGGGCTGTTGCCAATGAAGACTTGCATCGTCTGACTTTGCGCCATCAGGTGCTTTGGAATTTGCAGGGTTGGGATCCACCGTTTTTGATTTTGGGCTGGCGTGGTTCGATGGGAGCTTTCATTTTGCCGGATGGCTTTACTGAAAGCAGTCAGATCCCGGTCAACTGGCGCTTCTTCATGGGAGGCGACGCCGACTTGCGCGGCTTTGCCCGTAAGCAGTTGCCTCAGGAGGGACAAGGCTATCTGACTTACATCTATCAGGGCCTTGAGCTGCGTGCCGGAGATGTACTGCCTTACAATCTTCAGCCGTTGATCTTTTTTGACGCCGCAAAGGGTGGCGAGTCTTCGATGAAGCTTAACTCGGCTCTTTATTATTCTCCGGGTGCGGGGCTGCGCTGGGGTTCCCCGATCGGATCCATGCGTGCGACTCTGGGCCGGGGCTTTGTCATTGATCCTGTTCCAAACGATGTCGATCCGGGGTATCAGTTCTTCTTCAGCTTCGGAAGGGAGTTCTGATGGCGTTGCTAAAGAAATCCCTGAAGATCTTTGCTCTGTCCCTTCTGCTGCTGTTCATTCTGCTGATTGGCGCATTGGCCTATGTGTGGATGAGACCTGAAGTTGTCATCAACGAAAAAAACGTGCGCTGGGCTTTGCAGTATGCCCCTGACAATCTGAAAATTTCCTGGGATGAGCTGGGCTTTAAATTTGAAAGTCCGGACTGGAGTCACAAGCGTATTCAGGTGGCGGCTAAAAACCTGTGCGTATCTTACGCCCCTCTGCTACACACCTGTGCACCCGCAATTTCTGTGGATGTGGCGATGGCTGTCACAAACTGGCGACCGCATCTGGAACAGCTGCGCGAGGTCACCATGGACGTGTCCGAGCTGACCCTCAACCTGCCCGCCAAAGAAGAGACCCCGGAGGAACCCAAATCCGTGCTGCCTGATTTGAAACTGCCGGCGTTTGCTGAGCTGATGCCGCAGCAGCTGGATTTCAATTTGATTGGGTCTTTGCGTCTGTCACTTAAAAATATCCGGGTGAACTTCGCCGAAGGGGCCCCGCTGCTGGCCCAAGCAGAACTGACTCGCCTGCCAGGTGATCAGGCCACAGAATTGCATTTCAATCTTTCCGCCCAGGCAGAACAAGCAGGCACTTTTGCCGCCAAGGCGCAGGCCAATATCCTTTTGGATTTACAAAAGTTAGTGGTGAATGGAACAGCCCAAGTCACGCTGCCATCCCTGAGCATCGAATCACCTTTATCGGCGAACTGGGGCCGCGATCTTCGCGCGCAAGCAAAGCCATTGATCCGTTATGGGAAGATCAAACTGAACCCCGCTGTGGACCTGCACTGGTCGAATAAAGAGCTGAATGTCACTTTGGGTGACATTCAGCTTAAAAACGTCTGGCGCAAAATTTCACTGCGCCTGCAGGACTGCGCAGTGAAGGCGACTCTGGATTCCGAAAAAGGTTATCCAGCCAAAGCCGGCCTGCAATGCGGATTGATTGTCACCCCTGACAAGAACCGTGCGGGAATCAAAAATGTGGAAACACTTCTGAGCGCCACGCTGGCCGCTCACACACTGGGCAAGGGCGCTGCCGAGCGCTTAAGAATTGGCGGTCAGGCCGAGCTGAGTGGCGCCAACACGTTCCTTCAAGCACAAGCCAAGTTAGATGGCGAAGTGGAAATCAAACTGCAAAAGCCATTGAAAATCACCGCCGCCAAAGCGGGGGTCGAAGTCCACTTGCGCATCCCGGACTTTGTGATTTGGAAAGATCTGTTCGAATCCACACCGTTTGCGGTACCCGCCCCCCTGCACGTGCTGACCGGCGACGTCGATCTTGACGTTCATGCTCAGCTGACGGATCTGGAATCACCGCTGACTGCGGATGCGACTGCGCAGACTCGCTTAAGCTCCAAGAATCAAAGGCTGTTTGTGAAAGCCACTGCAGATCTGGAAACCCTGGGGAAGGTTTTAAGACCTCAGGGCCTAAAGGTTCATTCCGATGTCGTTTTGCAAGACGTGCACTTGCAAGCCCCACCTTTGCGCTTGGCCGTCCCGCCACAAGTTCTGCCAGACAAACGCTTCGTCATGCGCAAGGATCTGGATATTATTGAAGAAGAAAATCCCTACCCTACAACCAAGCTGCCGTTTGAACTGCAATGGTCCGTGAGGGTCAAAACAGAAAAGCCCGTGCTGATTTCATCGAACCTGTTGCAAAGTCCTGTGCCAATTGCTTTGGACATTCAGGCGCAAAGTGATCGCAAGCCCCAAGGCAAGGTCATGGTGCAAAGCTTTCCTTTTGAATTCTTCCGCAAAAAGGCCACGGTCAACAATGTGGATTTGATCTTCCATCCGGACACCGTCGCCCCGGAACTGTCCGGTAAGATCTCTTATTCCAATCCGGAAGTGAACATCCGTATATTGTTGCTGGGAAACACCCAGCGCCCGATCGTGAACCTGGAAAGCGACCCACAGCTGAATCAGCAGCAGATTCTTTCAGTGCTGCTCTTCGACAAGTCTTTGGATGAACTGAACGAGGATGAGGTCAACTCCACATCCAACATGAGCAGGGCGGTGTCTGATGGTGCACTGGGTTTATTCTCGCTGCTGTTCCTGTCTTCGACACCGATTCAGTCTATCAGCTATGACCCCAACAGCCAGTCCTACACCGCCCGCATGCGTCTGGACGACAACACCACCTTCAGCATGCAGTCGAATATGACCGAGCAGCGCCAATTCACTTTGCGCCGCCGTCTGGGTGGCAACTGGTCTGTTCGCACAGAACTTAGCCAGGAAGATGACCGCGCCGATGTAGTGCAGACCTTGCTTGAATGGATGCGCCGATTCTAGAGACCTTGATTTTTCTGCAGAAGAATTTCTATAATCAAGTGTGGACGTTATTGTATTTACTCTTTCCTTGGCAGTTTTCTTTCTGGGGTTGGCTTTGATGACCAACCGGGCCCGCCGTCGTAAAGACGTATCCTTTGAACTGAAACCCAATTGCCTTTTAACCCGCTTCCCTATGCTGTTTGTAACAGGTCCCCGTTCGATGTTTTACTTCAGCACCTACTGGAATCTTTATACTCCTTATCTGGCTGAACACGGCTATGAAGTTTTCACTTTGCATCTGCCCTGGAACAAAACCCGCCTGCGCCAGGAGCGGTTTGAATATTTCCTGAATCAGCAGGAGTCCCAAAACCGCAAGTTCCATCTGGTCGTGGACACTCCGACATTCCTGGAGCTTCAGGATATCTTGCGCAAAAGATCGCCGTCGGTCGTCAGTATCACCCGGATTTGCGACAGCGATCTGGAAGCCGGCCCGGCGGATCTGCGGGCCTTTCCCTTGCCCGTGGGCGAAATTGAGATGGTGGACACCCCTAAAGGCAGCCTGTTTTTGCATCTGGGATATCGTCTGCACAAGCAATGGGTCCGCCGCAAGGACCTGAACAGTTTAAGTTCTTTGGGAGCTTTGCCTGACACCGCTCTTGAAAACTCAGGCCTGCTCCTGGAGCGCGCCCAAACATTGGCGGAAATGGATCTTCGGCAGTCCTAAATACACCTTGCCAGACCTAGAGCGTGGTGGTGAGATAATACTATGAGCGACTATCGTGACGTCACCCCGAACAAACAGCAGCCCTCTTTTGAAATGACCAAAGAGGTCGTCCGCTACATCATCAACTACCTTCGCCACCCGGTTGAAAAAATCAAAACACTTCCCGACTGGAATTGGCCGTTGTTGATCATGACTTTGGTGGCTTTGTCGATCATCTCCGGAGTTCTGACCGGCCTGGTTCCGCCAAACTTCTTCCGCATCATGGGTGGCATCATCGTGTCCCCGATCGTGGCGGCAGTGACGACCTTCATCGGTTCTTTGTTCATCTACTATTACTTCCAGGTCTTTGAAAAACGCACCTGCTCCCTGCGCAAGATCTTCACGCTGGTGCTTTTTGCGAACATCCCGTTCTTTATTTTCCAGGTGGGATCAGAACTGCTGCCCCCGATCACCCTGGTGGGCTTTGCCTTCACAGCACTGCTGATGGCGGTGGGCCTGACTGAAAACTTCCAGATGGAAAAACGCCGCGCGCTCAGATTAGTCACAATCCTGTTCGCCATCGTCTTCATCATCTGGCTCTGGAACAGAATCGACATCTCCCGTCTTGAACGCCTGGGGTAGATACGACGGGCCTGTCTTGGCTCCGTCAGTCTGCTGCCTGCAACTCCGCAACACGCCGTCCGGGCTCTGCCGTGGCCCGCGCTGCGCGCGGGTGCGCGCCATCGTGGCGCCCACGGAGGTCGCTTCTGTTTCTGGCATCAGTCTGCCGGAACCAAGACAGACCCTCTTTCTCGAGTTCACGTTATTAACACGCTTATCTTGAAACAAAAAAAGAGCACCTAAAGGTGCTCTTTTTGATTGTCCAACTTTGACAGACAGTTTGGTTTTTCTTCGAAAGAACTATGCTCTTCCAGTGGAGCCGAAACCACCTGCTCCACGCTCGGTGTCGCTTAGTTCGTTAACCAGTTCGAATTGTGCTTGGATTACGGGTGCCAGCACCAGCTGAGCGCAGCGCTCTTGATCGTTGATGGTGACCGCTTCGTTGCCCAGGTTGATCACGATGATTTTTACTTCGCCGCGATAGTCAGCATCGATGGTGCCCGGAGTGTTCAGGACAGTCAGGCCGCTTTTTGCTGCCCAGCCGCTGCGGGGGCGCGCCTGGATTTCGTAACCCAGCGGGATTTCGAAACTGAGGCCGGTTGGGATCATCGCTCTTTCACCCGGGTTCAAAACCACTGGACCGGCAAGCTGGGCACGCACGTCGAAACCACTGGCGCCCAAAGACTGATACTGAGGCAGATCGCCATGGAAGTTTTCAAGTTTTTTGATTTTTACAGCCAGTTTTTGCATTTGATGCCCTTCCTAAATTTTACAGTTTTAGATCTTGCCACCAGTCCTGAAGCTTGGTCACTTCAGGGCCCAGCAGAACGCCTGCGGCTTTGTCCAGATCCAGGACGTTGCGAATATACTCATTCACTGAATCCACTGTCACTGCTTTGATTTCATCAATGACGGACTCTACCGCGCGATAACGTCCAAAGACCATCTCGTTCACGGCCAGTGAGGTCATGCGGTTTTCAATGTCGTCAGATCCCAGCAGGATGCTGCCGATGACTTGAGTTTTACACATCTCAACATCCGCCTTGGTCACACCCGCTTTGCGGATCTTGGCGAATTCTTTCGAAATCAGATCCCCCACCTTGCGCGCATTCTTCGCCTCGGTGCCGGCATAAATTGTCAGCATGCCGGAATCAATGTTGGTGTTCAGACTGGAGTGAATGGAATAAACCAGGCCTCTTTTTTCACGCACACTTTGATACAGCTTCGAGGTCATCCCTCCGCCCAGCAAAGTGTTGGTGACCACCGCCTCAAAACGGTGTTTGTCCTGGAAGCTGGCTGTCGGAAGACCCAACAGCATGTGAACCTGCTCCGCCTGTTTTTCAACGACGTGACGACGGTTCAACCAGCGTGGCACGCGACGGGTGTTTTTCAGTTCACTTTTCTTTTTTGCGCCCAGGCGCTTTTGGATCCCGGCCATCAGATCATCATGATCGATGCACCCGGAGGCGCTGACGATGATATTTTTGCCGGTGTAGGTTTTTTTATAATAGTTCATCACTTGGGTCTGCTTCATGCGCGCCACCGATACCGGCGTGCCCAGAATAGGACGACCCAATGGATGTGCGCCATAGACCTGTTCATAGAACACGTCATAGACCATGTCTTCATGGCTGTCTTCGGACATGGCGATTTCCTGAAGGATCACACCTTTTTCAAGGTCGAATTCCTTCTGGGTCAGCTTCATGTTCGAAACCAGGTCTGCCAGAACATCCAGGGCTTTTTCCCAGTGATCCTTCAGAACCAGAGCATGATAACAAGTGTACTCACGGGTGGTGTAAGCGTTCAGCTCCCCGCCCAGAGCTTCCAAGGATTTGGCAATTTGATAGGCCGAACGGGTTTTGGTCCCCTTGAACACAAGGTGCTCAAGCAAATGAGAGATCCCGGCCACGTCAGGAGTTTCATCCCGGGTGCCCGTCAAAACCCAAATACCCATAGAAACGGCACGGGACCCTGGATGGAGTTCACTCACCACCCGGATCCCGTTAGAAAGTTCAGATTTTTTGAACTTTGTATTCATCTATTACTGTAGCAAAGCCTTGCGGGAAAGCTTGACGCGACCAGAACGGTCCACTTCAAGAACTTTCACATCGATGATTTCACCTTCTTTTAGTACGTCAGAAACTGCGCGTACACGTTCGTTGGAGATTTCAGAGATGTGCAAAAGACCTTGTGTGTTCGGAAGGATTTCAACGAAAGCACCGAACTCAGCGATTTTCACGATGCGGCCTTTGTAGGTCTTGCCCACTTCAGCTTCAGCGATGATGTCGTTGATCATTGCAATTGCTTTCTTGGTTGCTTCCGGATCTGCAGACGCGATGTTGATTGTACCGTCGTCCTGGATCTCGATCTTAACGCCAGTAGCTTCAGTGATACCACGGATCACTTTACCACCGGAGCCGATCACTTCACGGATCTTGTCTGGCTTGATTTTGATGGTTTCGATACGAGGTGCAAATTCAGAGATCTGACCACGAGGAACCTTCATCACTTTTTCCATCTCATTCAGGATGTGAGCGCGGCCTTCTTTAGCTTGCGCCAAAGCCTGCTCCATCACTTCGAAGGAAACGGAGTCAATTTTGATATCCATCTGCAAAGCAGTGATACCCGCAGGAGAACCCGCCACTTTGAAGTCCATGTCACCCAGGTGATCTTCGTCACCAAGGATATCCGTCAGAACCGCAACGCGGTCACCTTCCTTGATCAGACCCATTGCCACACCGGCAACGTTGGCTTTCAAAGGAACACCGGCGTCAAGCAAAGCCATGATACCGGAGCAAACAGTACCCATGGAAGAGGAACCGTTGGATTCCAAAACTTCAGACACGATACGGATTGTGTAAGGGAACTTTTCGAAGTCCGGAAGAACCGCTTTGATCGCGCGTTCAGCCAGGTTACCGTGACCGATCTCACGACGGCTGGTACCGGACATACGACCCACTTCACCCACAGAGTATGGAGGGAAGTTGTAGTGAAGCATGAACTTGCGCTTCTGAAGACCCAACAGTGAATCCACCATTTGTTCGTCGTCAGCCGTACCCAAAGTCACAGTGCCCAAAACTTGAGTTTCACCACGGGTGAACAAGCCGGAACCGTGAGCGCGAGGCAGGATACCCACTTCGTTCGCGATAGGACGTACAGTTTTCACGTCACGACCGTCGATACGAACAGCGCGATCCAGAATCATGGAACGGGCTTCCTGGTATTTCAAATCTTCAACGATAGAGTTCAGTTCTTTTTTACGCTGCTTCAAAAGCTCTTTGTCAGCGATGTCAGCAAGAAGAGCTTTTTCAGCTTCCGCCGCTGCTTCGTTGGCAGCTGCATAACGGTCCTGCTTTTCCTTGATGGAAAGAGCCGCCGCAATTTTTGGTCTCAACAGGCCTTCAGCTTTGTTTTTGAAGTCTGCATCGATGGATGGAGCAGTGAAAGCGCGTTTCGCCACAGAACCGGCTTTTTCACGCAACTCATCCTGTGCGTTCAGAAGAGGAATCAAAGACTGGTGACCGAATTTCAATGCTGCCAAAGCGTCTGCTTCAGAGATGAATTTCGTTTCACCTTCAACCATCAACAAACCATTGCGAGTACCCGCAACGATCATGTCCATGTCAGATTTTTCCATCTGCTGTGGAGTTGGGTTGGCAACGAACTGACCGTCAACGCGTGCGATTTGCACAGCTGCTGTCGGGCCGTTGAATGGAATATCAGAGCAATGCAAAGCCGCGGATGCACCAAGGCTCGCTAGAATTTCCAGAGGGAATGCGCCATCCGCAGACAACACCGTCGCAACGATTTGTGTTTCGTGGCGGTAGCCTTCAGGGAATACAGGGCGGATTGGACGGTCGATAAGACGAGCGATCAGAACCGCGTCGTTGGTTGGTTTTGCTTCACGTTTGAAGTAACCACCTGGGATTTTGCCTGTTGCGTAGAACTTCTCAATGTACTCAACAGTCAGAGGGAAGAAATCCAGTTCAGAGGCTTTTTTTGAGGAAGTTGCAGTAACAAGAACCATGTTGTTACCGGAGCTTACCAAAGCGGCGCCATCCGCTTGTTTCGCCAAACGGCCTGTTTCGATGGTAATCTGTTTTCCACCCACCGATGTTGTGACAGTCGTTTTCATTAAATCTCCTTGAAGTTATCACAGAGCCTTATGCTCTGCTGCTGTGGCTTGAAACGACGAAGGGGCTCTGCGCCCCTTCATTGCATTTAGTATCTTTTGATTACTTACGGATATCCAAAGCCTTGATAAGGTCTTGGTATTTTTTAACATCTTTGCGATGCAGGTAATCCAAAAGTTTTCTTCTTTTGTTAACCATAGTCACCAAACCGCGACGGCCGTGGTGGTCTTTTTTGTGTTTCGCAAAGTGAGTTGTCAAATCGTTGATTTTCGCTGTCAAAAGAGCGATTTGAACTTCAGAGGAACCAGTGTCCAAGTCGGAAGTTTTGAATTTTTTTACGATCTGAGATGTTTGATCTTTAGTGACTGCCATTAGCGTCTCCTTAAGTGTTTCCAGGTTGCCCTGAAATGGTTTTAGTTATCACATCCCCCTCGGGCGTCATGGCTGTCGCTCCAGAGAGATTTTTTGTGAAGTTATGGTTTAAACCCAAGCCCCATACGGGTCAAGAGTATTTAAATACCCTGCGTAGAACGAACCCCCGGCCGGGCTCCAGGCCAATAACGGCCAAAAGCTCGCCCCCCTCTTGGGCCAGAACCTGAATGTACTGGTCCACATCGGGGTTGAAGGCTGAAATAAGCTGGGATCTGAGGTCATGGCTGATCTGGCCATTCCCCAAAAGGACCTTGTCCTGCCCCTTGATTCGAATACGTTTCACCTGAGGCAGCGCCAGCTCCATGGGAACAAAAGCAGGGCCTAAAGAGCCGCCTTTGACCGAAGCCTCGATCTGCTCCAGAGTCTGAGCCTGGTCAATTTTATAGGGTGAAGACCACGTCCGGCGCAGGCCGCTCATCGCCGCCCCACACCCCAAGGCCTTGCCCAGCAGGTCGATCCAGGTGCGAATATAGCTGCCCTTGCTGCATTTGATATCAAATTCTGCCCAATCAGCGCCGATTTCCACCGGCTCGACATCCCAGAACTTCATGACCTTCTTGGGAATGGCCACTTCCTGCTCACCCCGGGCGTATTCATAAAGCTTTTTGCCCTGAACCTTGATTGCCGAGTAAATAGGCACTTCAACTTCCATCTCGCCCTGAAGCTTCAAAGCCTCGGACAAAATCAGCTCGCGGGTTAAATGTCCGGTAGGGAGAGTTTCCAGGGTCTCACCTGTTGTATCCAGGGTATCGGTACGAATCCCGAACTGCGCACGCAGGCGATAGCCCTTGTCGCCTTCCAGAATGTATTGGCTGAGCTTTGTGCCCTCGTTCACCAGGCAGGCCATCAGACCCGAAGCCATGGGATCCAGAGTGCCGGAGTGCCCGACTCCACGCGTGGAAAGAATGCGGCGCAAACGCGCCACAACGTCATGGCTGGAGATCCCTGAAGGTTTATCCACCAGCAGCAGACCATTGAATTGATTTTTATTCGTCATCGGATTCGTCGGAACCTTCGCCAGGGTTATTGGCTTTGCGCTCAAGCTCAAGCTCGTGAAGGATTTTTTCAACCTTCAACACCTGCTCGGTGGCGTGATCCAGGTAAAAGGTCAACTTCGGGCAATAACGCATTTTCAGCTCTTTGCCGATATAGTTCTGAATTTCAAAGGCACGCTCTTGAAGAAGATCCAGGGCTTCATCCTGTTGCTTTTCGTCTCCAAGAATACTGACATAAACTTTTGCCGCACGAAGATCCGCAGGCATTTTTACAGAAGCCACCGTCACCAGACCTGGCAACGGTGTTTTGAAACCACGAATCAGGAACTGAGCAATGGTCGCTTGAATTTCACGCTCAACGCGGGCAATACGGCGCCCATCACCCATATTCTTCATTAGTTAGCTCCGCCCTCTAGCTCGCGAGCCACTTCTTTTTTAACGAAGGCTTCCATCTGGTCGCCCACTTTAACGT
Source organism: Bdellovibrio bacteriovorus (assembly GCF_048286975.1). Lineage (GTDB taxonomy): Bacteria > Bdellovibrionota > Bdellovibrionia > Bdellovibrionales > Bdellovibrionaceae > Bdellovibrio > Bdellovibrio bacteriovorus_H. The sequence goes on from NZ_JBLVRT010000003.1 coordinate 220,219, forward strand.
CGTTGTAGTTCTCGATACCGATACCGCACTCATAGCCGGAAGCCACTTCTTTGGCGTCGTCTTTGAAGCGTTTAAGGGAGGCAATTTTGCCTTCGTATACAATTTTATTTTCACGCAGCAAACGGATGCTCGCGTTACGCTGAACTTTACCATCGATAACGAAGCAACCTGCAATCGTACCAACTTTAGGAACAGTGAACACGTTACGCACTTCTGCACGACCCAGGACTTCTTCGACGATATCCGGAGACAACAGACCGCCCATGGCCGCTTTCATCTGGTCGATCAGTTCGTAAACGATAGAGTACGTACGAACATCCACGCCCATTTGTTTTGCTTTCGCCTGCGCGCCCAGATCCGGACGTACGTTGAAGCCCAGGACGATACCTTTTGCCGTGTTGGCAAGAACGATATCACCCTCGTTGATACCACCCACTGCAGAGTGGATGACACGAGCTTTAACTTCCGGAGTGGAAAGCTTGGCAAGCATTCCGTTGATCGCTTCCAAAGAACCATGCACATCGGCTTTCAACACGATCGCTAGCTCTTTCACGTCGCCGGCTTTTACTTTCGCAAACACTTCATCCAGAGACAGTTTCGCCGCCGGAGTCGCTGCCGCTTTTTCAGCCTGCTCTTTTCTCAATTCAGAAACCTTGGTCGCCGTGACTTCGTCTTTCACGATGTCGAACTTGTCACCGGCAGCAGGAACCGCCTCAAGACCCAGCACCTCAACAGGGATACCAGGACCCGCGGACTGAACACGCTCACCACGGTCGTTGGTCAAAGAACGAACGCGGCCTTTCATGGTACCAGCAACGATGTACTGACCCACTTCAACCGTACCGTCTTTAACCAGCAAAGTCGCCACAGGGCCTTTGCCTTTTTCCATTTTCGCTTCGATTACCAGACCGGTACCGGAACGTTTTGGATTTGCTTTCAATTCGGCCACTTCCGCAACCAATTTGATCTGCTCCAGCAATTCAGTGATACCCGTTTTCTTCAATGCAGAAACTTCGCAGAAGATCGTGGATCCACCCCACTCCTCAGGAACGATTTCAAGCTCAGTCAACTGTTGCTTGATACGCTCTGGGTTGGCGCCTGGTTTATCAATTTTATTCACTGCCACGATGATTGGTACGCCCGCCGCTTTCGCGTGGTTAATCGCCTCTTGAGTCTGAGGCATCATACCGTCATCCGCTGCCACCACGATGATCGCGATGTCAGTGGCATTGGCACCACGAGCACGCATAGCCGTGAAGGCTTCGTGGCCCGGGGTATCCAGGAATGTGATCAGGCTGCCGTCTTCGATTTTCACGCTGTAAGCACCAATGTGCTGCGTGATACCGCCGGCCTCACCTTTAGCCACGTCCGCATTGCGAATCGCATCCAAAAGGGATGTTTTACCGTGATCGACGTGACCCATTACAGTCACTACTGGAGGACGAGTCACTGGAGCTGCATCCAGATCACCGAATGCCGTCTGTTCAGCAACTTCGTCCGCCGTTTTAAATACGTTTTGTGCTTCCCAACCAAACTCCGGAACGATCAAGGCGATCGTGTCGAAATCCAGATCCATGTTCATGTTGGCCATCACACCCTGTTTCATCAGTTCACGAACCAATTGAGGCGCCTTCAGACCCATTTCCATGGCCAGGTCGCTCAATTTCATAGTGTTATTCACCTTCACGACACGTTTGTGCGCGGAAGGAGTCGTGATCTGAGTTTTCATGGCGTCACGATCCAACAGACCTTTTTTCTTTTTAGGCTGGAAGACCATCTCACGCTTACGGAATTCAACCGCGTTGAAGCTGACTACAACTTCTTCTTTTTCACCAGCACCACGACCGGCAGCCGCTGGGCCTGCAGCCGGAGCCGCCGGACCAAACGTGCGTTTACGCTTGTCGAAGTCACGACCACCGCGATCTGCACCCGTCTCTACGATTGGTTCGGGCGGCTGGTTGGCTGCCACGAAACCAGTACGGATGTTGCGCGTTGGCGCTCCACCCGCTGGACGGTTGAAACCGCCCGGACGCTGACCAGTGAAGCTGGCGCTGGCACCGCGCTGTTCGCCACCTGCACGTGGAGTGAATCCACCTGCAGGGCGTTCGCTTTGAGGGCGCTGCGGAGCCTGGGACTGAACGCGGGAAAGATCCATGCGTCCGATGATATTTCTTTTAGGAGCGGAAGCCGGTGTTGCCGAGCTGGATACACCACTCGTGCCCACAACAACTTCCTTCTTGCGCGCCTGAGGAGCCGGAGCTTCAGGAGCTGGTGCCACCGGAGCGGCAGGAGCTTCTTTGGCAACCACGGGTTCTGGCTTTTCAACCGGAGCCGGCGCTTCCTCTTTCACAGCTGCTTTAACAGGAGCTTTTTCTTCAACTGGAGCCGCTTCCACTTCCGGAGTTTCTTCAACTTCTTCCGCTTCTGCTTTCACAGCCGGCTTTTTCACCACGACACGTGTGGTTTTAGGAGCCGCTGCCGCCTCTTCAACTTCACCTTCAGGCTTCGCCACCACTTTGGCTTTTGGAGCCTCAGCAGGCACTTCGTCTTTTTTACGACGAATCACAGGAGTTTTTGCCGCCGCCGCAGAAGCATCAGCTTCCGGAACCGGAGCAGCTACAGCCGCCTTTTTCGGCGCCGCTTTGCGAGCCGCTGTCTTTTTTGGTTTCGCCTCATCGCCGGATTTTTCACCGCCGCTGAGTTTAATTTTAATTTGCTCCAGAACTTCGGGCTCCAGCTCCGCCATGTGGCTCTTCACCGGCAAATGCCACTCGCGGATCTTATCCATGAGGGCCAGCGGGGTCATCCCGATCTCTTTTGCAAATTCAAAAACCTTTGGATTACTCACTCAGTCTCCCTGCTTAGACCCCGGAACTTTCCGGGGCAGCCTGCCTCACCCCGATACTTTGCCGGGGCGGCGTTGTTGTTCTCTATCCAAATAACTAAATACTACTCTTCTTCAGCTTCGAGTTTTTTCAACTCTTGTTTCAACAGAAGATCAGCCTGCTCTTTTGCAGACACATTGGAACCTTTGTCCTTGGCAACTGAAGGAGCGGTTGGAACCGGCACACCTTCAGATTCATACTTCGCAACCAGGCCTTTGGCTTCTTTGGAAAGCTTTTCTGCCTTGTCTGGATCATCGTAACCAGGGATGGTCATCAACTCATCAACACCTGCCGACGCCACAGCCTGGAATGAACCGAAGCCGGACTGGAAGATGTTCTGAGCCATGGTTTCACTCATGCCCGGGATCAACATCAGATTGAAGATGGATTCCGCAGTACGGGAAGCCGCTGAAGATTCAGAAATGATATCCAGCTTCCAAGTCGTCAGTTTCGCTGCCAGACGCACGTTTTGACCACGTTTACCGATAGCCAATGACAATTGAGAGTCCGGAACAACGATTTCCATTTCACGGTTGGCATCATCCAGGAACACGCGGGAGATTTCCGCAGGCGCCAAAGCGTTGCACGCGAAACGAGTGATGTCCTCGTCCCAAGGAACGATGTCGATTTTCTCGCCACGAAGTTCCTGAACGATATTCTGAACACGGGAACCCTTCATACCCACGCAAGCCCCTACCGGGTCCACGGAGTTGTCTTTGGAACGAACCGCGATTTTCGCGCGCTGTCCCGGCTCACGAGCCGCCGCCATGATTTCCACAACACCGTCGTAGATCTCTGGAACTTCCATTTCGAAAAGTTTCATCAAATAACGTTCATCAGCGCGGGACATGATGATCTGAGGACCACGAGTCGTCTGACGAACTTCAGAAAGGTAACCCTGGATGCGATCGCCTGGCTTGTATTGTTCGCCCGGGATCTGTTCACGAGGCGGGATGTAAGCCTCAGTGCGGCCCAAATCGACAACGATCGCGCCTTTTTCAACACGACGTGCGATACCGGAAGCGATCTCGCCTTTGCGCTCTTCAAATTCGTTGAAGATGATGTTGCGTTCCGCATCACGCACTTTCTGCATGATGATCTGTTTTGCAGTCTGAGCAGCGATACGGCCCAGGTCGGAAGCTTCCATTTTGATACCAATGGAGTCATCCAGCTGAACATTTGGATCCAGCTTCTGAGCTTCATCAAGAGGAATCTCAACTTCTTCATCGATGTATTTTTCACGAGGAACAACTTCTTTGAACTCAAACAGTTCAACTTCGCCGGTGTCTTCGTTGTATGCAGCTTCGATCTCGCGGTAAGTACCGTATTTTTTACGTGCAGCTACCAGCATACCCTGAGTGATTGCATCGATAACAACCTGTTTGTCGATACCTTTGTCTTTTCCGACTTGATCAATCACCTTGGAAAGATCTGAAAACACATTTTCAGCCATGATTTTCCTCTCTCGTTACTTTTTCTGACCTTTAGTATATTCAAAAACCAATTTTGCCCTGTCGATCATCGCGTACGGGATTTTGATCTCCACGTCCTTCACAACAAAGCGAACACCCTGCTCGTCGGCGGATTCAAGAACCTCTTCGACGGTTTTGGCGTTCTTCCATTTTTTGTCTTCCACTCCCACGGACTCCAGCGCCTTGGTGGTTTTGATGTAAACCTTTTTGCCAATCGCCTTTTTGAAGTGCCATGGTTTTTTAAGATGACGATCCAGACCCGGAGTGGAAACCTCCAGATTGTATTCACCACCAGGAATCATCTCTTCATCCGCATCCAGGATTTCGCTCAAGCCGCGGGACACATTGGTGCAATCCTCAATGCTGATTGCGCCTTCTTCTTCTCTGTCGATGAAAAGACGAAGCGTGCGCCCCTTGCCCAAACCAACGAATTCAATATCGTAAAGCACACAGCCTTGCGCGGCCGCGACGTCGTTGGCGATCTTTTCTACTTTTGCCATCCAAGATGGAGACTCTGACATTTCGTTCAATCCTAAAAATAAAATAAGCTCAAACAAGCCCCTAAGAACCTGTCTCAGCTACCTCGTCGCACGTTTTGGGTCGACATGTGGGAACTGCCCGGGCGGGGCCGGTACAAAAAAAAATGGGCCTGCGGGGCCCATTGAACGGATCCAAATTAACAATAAAATCGAAGAAGTGCAAGGGTTTATCTGAGCTGAGCCCCTGGGGGCCCGACAGGTCAGGACAGTGAGTACAAAATGGCTGTGGCCCCGTCCTTATAGTACCGGGGACGTCGGCGAACTTCCGTAAACCCGAGTTTTTCATAGAGTTTTTGCGCCGAAACATTCTCTTCATGAACTTCCAGCCACAGCGCCCGACCTTGACCCCTCGCGGCGATCATATGCTTTAACAGGTGCTCCATCAGCCCGCGACGGCGAAACTGAGGGTGGGTCGCCACCAAAGAGATCTCCCAAACATCGGGGGTCTCACGGTAAAGAACAAAACCCGTAAGAACCTCACCTTCAAAAACACCCATAGCTTCAGCCGTGGCCATCTCAGCTCCCAGAAGATCCTGAGGCCAGTAAAAAGACGGCATCAACCCCTGCTCGGCATGAATCGCCTCGACCAGGGCACGCATCGCGGGCTTTTGAGGCCCTTTCAGAACTTCCACATGCATAGTTATTCCGCCACGAAATTTCGGACTTTGTATTTGCGCTGAATGACTTCAAACCACGAGCGGATGCGCTCTTCCAGTTGCTGCTGGGCCAGGAAAGCCTTGATGTTATCGCGGAAATCCTCAAACGGAGAACTGCCGAACTTGGCGCGGTTTTTCTCGTAATAAGCCTGCGCCTCCTGATCGGTGATAATCCCGGTCATGGAGTTGGTTTTGAACTTTAAAAAGCTTTTGGCAATCAGCTTGCGTGTGGTGAAACGGCGAACTTCTGCGGACGTGGGTTCAATCCCCGCCCAGTAAGCCCGGCCCGCCACTGCTTTTTCAACTTTGGCCACCGCCGCATCGACTTCCGCATCCGGTACACTGGCGACATTGAAGTTTTCCGCTTCCAAAGCCACAACCTGCTCCAGCAACACCTGAGTCACCGCCCCTGAAAACTCCGGCTGACCCGGACGCACTTCCGGCAAAGTGTTTTTAGGTAATTTTGAACTGGGCTCCAAAACCTGCCCAATCACCAAAGAAATCTGCACTTCACGACTGGTGACCACATAATCAGACACCTGCCCCACCGTCTCCGTCACCAGAGTCGCCGCTTGAGCCGAAATCGTAAAAAAGAAAATCAAAAGAAAGCGCATAGGATTACTATGCTTAAAAAGCACGACGAAGTCCAGCCTTCGCACCGCCCGGTGCTTTGGCCCCCCGGGCTGTCGCCCGAAAAAACACAACCCCCGCTTTTTAGGGCGGGGGTTGATAACCACTGAGGAATTTAACTTCTTACTTTTCTAATTAAATTAGAAATTTACGCGTCCGACAATAGACATTACGTAATATTGCAGTTTTTCGATCGGAGTCCCGTACTGAGGTCCAGACATCCAGGTATTTTCCGCGTTTACACGGCTGGAAAGATTCCACATGTAACGGAAGTCCACACCCAAAGAGTACTTCGGAGAGAACTCAAGGTCCGCACCCACGATAGTACCGATATCAACCGCGTGAGAGTTCGCAGTCGTGTCGTTGTAGTAACCGTAGTTGTCGTTAGACCAGCTGAAAGATCTGTAAGAGTAAGACACCAAACCACCAATCACTGGCTTGATGATACCGCTGAACAACTGAACTTTCGCAGCCAACTGACCAGAGTACTGGTTCACGTCGATGTTATTCGGGATCCAAGTGCTCGCGTTATTGTACGGATAGTTGTTGTAACCGTTATAACCGTAGCCACCAGAGTAGTAACCTTGACCTTCAACTGTGTAGTTGGAGTAAAGGAAAGAACCCTCGATCACGAAGTTGTCATATTTGTTACCGAAAGCCACACCCAAAGAGTAGTTGCCTTTGACGTTCTTAACATCTGGATAGTCACCCACCCCGACGATACCGGCAACATACTTGGTTTCGATTGGAGCCAACGCTGTTTCTTCTTCCACTTTCATGGCAGCAGCCAGTTCCTCACGAATGATGTCGCGGGTGTTTTCTTTTGGTTCTTCAACCTGCTGAACCTGAACAGGCTGTACGTACACAGGCTGCTGAACAGCTTGAGGTTGTTGTTGCTGCTGTTCGTTCATTTGATTGAACTTGTCACCAAATAGAACGTTAGCGCGTTTTTTCTCATCTTCCATACGGGCAGATTCAAGTTTTTCAACAATGCGCTGCTCAGTCTGCATTTCAGCGTCCTGACGGGCACGACGGATTTGTTCCGCGCGGCTTTCAGTCAGCGGAGAAGCCTCAATAATAGTTGTAGGCTGCTTCTGGATTTGTTGCTGTTGCAACTGAGCTGTGGAAGTCGGTGTCGCCTGGTTCAGGATATATATAGGCTGACCGCTTACCGGTGCGGTGTTGGCAATTCCGGCCTGAGCGGCTGGAGCAGCAGGTGCTGTTTGGCTTGAATACATTTGATCAAGCTCAGCATCAACATCGCTTTCAATACTTTGAGCAAGAGCAAACGTCGGCGCGATGCTCAAGGCTGCAAGTATATAAAAATACTTCTTCATAGGATCTCCTCGTGGTTCTGGTTATATAAAAAACCTTTTATCACTGGTCGCATAAAGCAAGCCTGATGCCAACGGCGCCAAAATGCGTCGCCAGCGTCTAAGTTATTGATATCCCCGACATCTCAGGCTCCCCCCCGAAACACCGCTTTTTCCGAAGTGACGAGATTTGTGACAACTTCCAGTACGCTTTCTGAAATTCTTGCAAACCAGGGTCATTGTGCCCCTGACTATGGATAAATTTGGTAAAACCTCTGCTCGAGCCCATCCGGCGATGCCGGAGTATAGACAATATATAAGGAGATTTCCGGATGTCCCCTGCTCTATTCCTTCGTTCCTCTGCTCTTCTTCTGTCTCTTTCTCTTCTTGGTGCGTGCGGCGGCTCTGGCGGCGGCAGTGAACTTAAAGTCGAACCTTCGAACTGTGAAGTATCCGGCAAATCCTTTGGTATCGTGAATGGACAAACCCTGGCTTCGGGGAATGAGTTGAGCTCATCCACCGTCATGGTCATTCATATAAATTATAAAGAAGAGACCAGCATCTGCACCGGAACCCTGGTTGCAAATAACAAAGTTCTGACCGCGGCTCACTGTATTTCCAGCTGGGGCGGCAAAACGGCCATCGCTTTTTCCAATAACGTGGGCTGTGTTTCTTCTGCTCCGAAAAGAACTTTGCGTCTCGTGACTGATACGGCGGTTCCTGATGCTTACTCTTATTGGAATAAAACAGACTTCAATAACGCCTCGACAGATCTGGCCGTGCTGAAATTCTCTGGCAGCGTCCCTGAAGGCTACAAAATCCGTGAACTGCCACAAAAATCCTATAGTGTGGCACCCACGGACCGTTTGGTTATGACGGGCTATGGAACCACCACGGAAAAAGGCGAAGACTCTGGAACTTTGCGTTTCACGTCCACGCCTTCTTCCAATGTTCTGGGCACCAGCTTTTATCTGGCCTTGGTTGGAAAGTCAGTTTCAGTTCCTAAAACCATCATCGTGGACCAGGCCAACACTGGCGTTTGCACCGGCGATTCCGGCGGTCCTCTTTATAATCAGGTGGGTTCAAGCCTGACCCTGGTGGGTATCACGTCCATGGGGGTCGACAACCGCGCCACCGATGAAAAGAAAGTGCGCGTCTGCCACGGTGTTGCCCTGTTCACGGATGTTCGCGAACACCTGGATTGGATCAACGAAAAGATCAAATCGCTGTAAATCAGCTTATTTAGTAAGCAAAAGGGGCCTTGCCGGCCCCTTTTTCATTTTTTATTTAAAAAGAACTTGTCAGTTCCGGGCAAATTCAATACAAAAGACGTCTCACTGCGGGTGTGGTGAAATGGTAGACACAGAAGATTCAAAATCTTCCGCGAAAGCATGGGGGTTCAAGTCCCTCCACCCGCACCAAATCTTCCCCTTTAAATTCTTCGGACACATCCTCGCTCTTGTTATTTATTTTCTGGCTTCGCACTGGCGTTTTGCTTCGCTGTGGAACTTGAATTTAAAGGGGAGGATTTGGGTAGCTGGGGCTCTCGGTCTGCGGTGCGGGGGCGCGCCCCCGCATTGGATTAAATTGCGATCCGCTGTTATCTTGAGATCGAGCAGTTTTTCATCGGTGGGGTGCCTAGAATCTGGGTTAAATCCTGACCCTGTTTAAATTTGATCTTCATGATGTAGATTGAATTAAAGGCGGCGTTGAAGATTTCCTGAGTCTTTACCACGCTGTCTTGTGCTGACAAGATGGCGCGGTCTGAAAGCACGTGGTTGGCGGAAAACTCGTTCACCGACTGATATCTTCTGATGCGCCCCACTTCGGATTCCAGAATATTGTTTGCCATCGTCAGTTCTTCGTTCTGTCCATAGTTGGCATTCTGGAATTCGCCGTTTTGGTCCAGACGGAACAATTCGATATTTTCAATGTCCTTGGCATACATCACATCCACATCAAGTCCCACGCGGACATCACTTAGAATCTGCATGTTCGAATTTCTGACTGGCAGATACCCACACTGCGTGCTTAATGAAACCGCACTGACAGCGCGCGATGGGACGTAAACCGAAAATGGCGCGACCGCGGGAAGATTGTCGCAGTTGTAGCGGTCCAGACACTCTTCCGCTCGCGAGCGGATCTCACTGATCTTGGTTTCAAGAGCTGCGGCCTTGGGATCAAAGTACACGGTGTAAAGGGCTCTGCTGACCCGGGCTTGCATGCTTTTGATTTCGACCAGCAATTCCTCATGCTCAAAAATCCAGTCAGCCAGTACTTTCAACTGTTGCCATTTTTTCTGTCTTGGACGGATGTTTTCTGCACCCTCGAAAATATCCAGGGGTTTTACCACATAGGCAAACACCGGGGAGTTTTCGATCGTAAAGCTTCGGAAGTATTTCTCTGCCGCATTTTTAATGCTTTGCAGATCATCCACCGCAATTTCACTGGCAAAGACACCCAGCGCATCCGCCCCTTGTCCGCCGACAGAAACCACTTTCACTTCAACCGAACCAATCTTGTCCAACTTGCGGATGAATTCTTTGTACTGAACATTCAAATCCCCGCCGAAATTCAGTTTGGGAACTTTCAGTTTGTTCTTCAGATCCAGAATCTGTTCTTTGATGTCTTCAGTGCGGGAATTCTTCACGTGGATCAGCACAACAACTTTGGAGCGGTGAATCTCTTCTGAAACAAAGTGCGTTCCGCATCTTCTCAAAACTTCCTGCCACTTGCCGTTGTCCAGCAGGGTCTGATACTCGGGCTTCAGGGATTCTTCTGTCAGGCCTTTGCGACCGTAGGAAAATTCCGCCGTCAGTGCAAAATTCAGACTGTTCTTGCTTTCCAGAAACTTATGAATCACCCGGTATGAATTCTGACTGTCAAAATTCACGGCCTTGATTGTGCCCGCCGCATTCAACTGAACATCAAAATTCATTTTTCTTTCCAGCTCACTGGAAGTCTCAATCATACTAAGATCAAACGAGGTAGAAACCGGCGTGTTGCCATCCAGCCATTCACGATCCGTGTTTTTCACACAGTTTGCTTTGGCTCTGTCGGGGTGATCCATATCCACCCCGGCCCCCAGTCTCAAAGAACCATTCTCGCTGTAACTGATTGTTTGCGCGAACGACGGCATCGATAACAACAACATCGCAAAAATAATTTTTTTCATAAATTTATCCTGTCCCTTACGGAAGTTTCAATCTGAGGATTTTCAAATTCTTTTCTGTTCCCAGCTCTGGCAGCTTGTCGAAATAGTCCTCGGGAACCGTCTTCACAAATTTGAATTTCGGATCCAGAATTTTGACACCAGCCAAACCGTCCTGCCCCAGGCGCCCTTGTGGGCCTGCCAGTCCCGGCTTGCCATCAAGACCTCTTTTCCCATGGCGACCGTTATCACCTTCACAAGGAGGAATCTGACAACTTGAGGTCACTAAAGCCGTGCCCGAAGAACCGCCTTTACCGCCGTCGCCCCCTTTGCCACCGGCACCGCCTTCGCCACCCATACCTGGCTGACCTCCGGGGCCTCCGCGGTTGTCGAACTCATCTCCGGTCAGTTCCAGCGTGTTGAAGACTTCGGCCACATACAAAGCGATCTTACCGCCGTTGCCACCTCGGCCCCCGTCACCACCGGCGCCGCCATTACCACCATTACCACCGTGTCCCCCATCACCACCGTCACCTCCATCGCCCGAGCGATTCCAAATGGCGTATTTCTGGTTCCCACCGCGACCGCCATCGCCACCGACGCCCCCATTGCCGCCTTGTTGCCCCCGGCCGCCTTTGCCGCCAGTGCCTCCTTCGCCCCCGACAGCGCGGATGCGGAATCCAATGGTTCCTTCGATTCTGTTGATCTTCAGCACGATATCCGAAGCATGAACACCAGATTCACCCGGGGCACCATTGTTACCGTCGAGGCCATCCATGCCGTTATAGCCATGCTGACCCCGGCCCCCGTCCTCTGGAGAATCGGTCAGGCTGCCGCCACTGCCATTGCCCCCGCGGGCACCGGCAGAACCGTCATTGGCAAGTACCAGCACGGCCGGGGCAAATTCCCCTTGCTGCCCTTTGACTCCACGAATGCTTTCCACATTCATAAAGCCTTCGACAGAGTCAGCAACGATCTGCAAATTGGATTGAGTCAGAATTCTTCCCCCATTTCTGAATTCAATTCGCTTACAGATCAAATCAACATTCAAAGGCGCCTGGCGCAGGTCCTCATCCTTGCGAGTGAATTCCACGTCGCCGTTGATCACGAGCGTTTCATCCTGACTGCAAAGAAATTTTTGTTCTTCCAGCAGCACGCGGGTTCTTTCGGAAGGGTCCCCCAGAATCCGGGCCCATGCAGGATCCGCAAAAGTCACAACCGAAACCAAAGGTATCAAATTCTTAAATACATTTTTCATAGTCATTTTCCTTACTAAAATTGAAAGCTCTCAATAGAGACATCGTTTGAAATATAAATCTCCGCCTTGGTCACAAGACCCTCGCGGCCCTCAACACCGGGACGGCCCTCTTGGCCATCTTTGCCATCCTGACCTTGCGTTCCCGCACTGCCAACAAGGCCCGAGCTGCCACCGTGACTGAAGACAGAACCGTCACCGCCGTTACCGCCTTCTCCACCAAGACCACCGCGGCCACCTTTGCCTGCCAGTCCTTTGGCTCCGCCCGGTCCTCCTTTACCACCAGCAACCAGCACATTGATGTTGTCGTTCACTTTCACCATATCCATAAAGCGCGGCTTGACCACGACAACCACCAGACCGCCGTCACCGCCTTTGCCTCCATCACCGCCAAAGCCGCCATTACCACCGTTGCCGCCGGCACCACCCGCGCCACCGTGACCACCGCGACTGGCTTTGCGATCCCACTTGGCTCCGCCGCCACGGCCGCCTTTACCACCATTGCCACCTTGTCCAGCATCCTGAGCATTCAGGCCTTTCAGCCCCTTGAGGCCCGTGCCCCCACTGGCGACAATTTCCACCCCGCTGCACAGATCCACACTTTCAAACTGTATGAAAAGTTTGTGAGCATTCAGCCCCGCAACGCCGGGCGCGCCGTTGTCACCGTTACGGCCGTTCGCACCGGCACCGCCAGAAGCTCCTGCGCCGCCATCAGAACTGGGTGTGGATTGTGGAACACCCCATTTGATTTTGCCGCCAGCATCACGGCCATTTCCCCCTGCTCCACCATGACTGCCATTGGCTGCAGCCACACTTGCACAGGACATCAGAGTGCATCTTTTGAAGGGCTCTGTTTGTTCGGGATTGTTCTTTAATTCTTTGAAGAAAACGACCTGGTTGGCGTGATCCATTTCAGCTGAAAGATTCAGCGCCGCCACATCCAGCATTTGCACGCGCGAGGATTTCATCACCTCAGCCACAACAAGACGCGCATTTTGAGCATAGAAAATCATGGCGTTATTTCGAACGGTCAGTTTGCCAATTCTGGCCAGATATTGAGACGGGTTTTCAGGCAGCACCAGAAGGGTGTCTTCTTTAATCAGAAGATCCTCTCCTTGAAGGCGAACCCACAAGGGCTTTGCTGCCTTCGCGCGTTCCTGAAGGGATGGCAGTTGTTCAGCCAGAGCCTCAACAGTCCATTTCGATTGGTACCGGTCATTCAGACACAACGGGCCCGCATGGGCTTGCACCTGAGTCAGGACCAACAACACGAAGATCAATTTGGAAAACTTCATAAAAACTCCTCATACGATTCATTTCGCATGAGAAGCTTTTTACAGAATTCAGAAAAAATCCGCGAAGTCCGGTTGGTTAAAACGGAAGGGTTTCAGTTTACTTTTGGTAAAGTCAGTATTCGTACCAGTCTATATTAAGGCAGTAGCCGACCTCAGGGCTTCCCTCGCGCGATAAGTTGATGATTTCCTTGATGTTTGCACGCAGATAATCCCGTATCTTCTGGGCCCCTTCGGCGGACAAGGACATGGGGCTTGTGTAGTGAACATGGGGGTCTTTGTAAAAATCCATCTTTGCAATGGCTCGCTGTCGCCAGTTCTGGTGGTGCCTTAAAATCATCGGATGGGTCGAATCCAGGTGGGTAAAACCCTGTTTGTAATAAAGCTGCCCGTTCTTTCTTTCACACAGACCCACTTCGATCAAAAACTGAATGGCCGTGTCCACTTTTTCCAATGGCACGCCCAGCTTTTCGGCGATGGTTTTCAATTCTTTTCCCACCGGGGTCGGCAGCAGATTTCTGACTCCAGTATATAACCACGAAGAATAGTACGTGGCCTTGTCCACATCACTCAGAACAACATCTTTGGGAACTCGGGCACTGATGGATTTGGCTTCTGACTGCAGCACCTGGATCTTGCCTTTGATACGTGACTGAAGCTTGACCGAGCCCGCCCGTCCCAGCTCGATCATCAACATAAAGACATCCGTTTCTTTGTCGCCAAAACCAAAGAACGCCGCAGCTTCCAAACCCTGTTCGGAAGAAAGATTCTTTTCACCTTTTAGGATCTGCGAAAACAGCGACGTGCTGATTCGCATGGCTTCAACCAGTCTTCCGCGGTACTTCTTGTCAGTCCGCTCTTGGGATTGAAGTACGTCCTTAAAGAAAAGCCTGTAGTCGTCGTAGTTGTAAATATCCAGCATGTTCTCAGTTTACTAACGGTAAACAAAGCCCGACCTGTTTTTCGATTTCCGGGCCAAAAATCAAGACCTTACTCCTGTCTCAAATTGAGATTTCGGGACCAACAACGGGGCACGGCGCTTGCTCTTAAGTTTGTCAGGAGTCGATTATGACCGTGCAAGCATCGCGAAACAGATTCTATTTGCGCCTTATGCCCTGGCTTCTGTGCGGCTTCATGACGTTAATCGTCGCCTGTCAACCCAGTGATCACACCAGCACCGGACCCACTGAAACCAGCGGCGGCGGCGGAAACACCGGCGATGGCGGAGGCGGCACCGGCTTTAACTCCAAAATGTATGAACAGTACATCACCAAACTTGAAACCCTTGGCATCTGGAAAACTGAAATCAGCAAGGTTCTGGAAAGAACCTCAACGTTTGCACCGGCTTTGCTGAATGTGCTGCAAAAGAAAACCTGGATTTTTGTGCCGCAAAAGCTGAATCGCATCGATGCCGAAAAAATGGGGATGGAATTCCGAACAAAGGATTATGAGCAATATGCCTTTCAGACAGAGGGTGAAATCTGGATCGACTCCAATGCCTTCAACACCCTGTCCCCAGAAACGCAAGCCTATCTGATTTTCCATGAGACAGTCATGGAGCTGTACGTTCAGTCCAAAGCCCTCGCAGTTGCCGTAAGGCCAAAATCGCTGTACTCCGTTTTGACTGCAGCTGACTATCCTAAAATTCGCGAAGCCACGCACCTGCTGATGGATTCCAATTCAGGCAAGTCCTCTGACGAGATGTTGGTGCATCTTATCGGCCTTGGTTTTGATGAGAAAGTCGTCGGTTCAGCACTACGAATCAGCCCTCTGGAAGAAAATGGAGCCAAAGAAGTTAAAAATCTGATCTCGTGGATCGAAAACAAATCCATCGAAGAAAGCTGTGTCATCAAAGATCTGGATACGAACCCAGGTCAGGATCAAAAATGCTCCCTCAGTTTAAGCACAGACAAAAAGGCCGCTATCATCAAAAATGGCGACTCTTCATTTCAATTTGAGCTTCCAGGCGAGATCCTGCATGGACAGCAAACTATCCACCTGATCACCAAAGAAAAGACCGTCAGGATTTCCTATCTGGTCCGCGAACCCGAAGACAAAGACGGTTGGACGGCAGTTGCCTCCCACGAACTTCTGATCTCTTATTCAGGAACTGGCCAGCCCGCCTCTGTCAGATTTGAAACCACAAGCAACCTGACACCGGTGAAGATCTGGACATTCTCGAAAATCTTCTCTTTACCCCCAGGAGTAGGTTTCGAGTTCTAAGTGGCATCCTACAATGTTTAGCATTGCCAGATGCCGGCTCTTCATAAGCTCAGCTTGCCAGCCCACATCCCCGATCCCCCAAGCGGGGGTGTATTAAAATAAATTGCGGTCGCCTTAAATTAAACAGGCTATTCTTTATTTATGAAACTCGCTGACTGGTTTCGCAATAAGGGAGCCCGTTTTTTCCTTTCAGAGCCTGAAAAGGCTTTGTTGGATCGGTTTGAAATCAGCGAACAGCGCACACGCACGATTCTGGATTCGGCCTACAACGCCTTTATAGGCATGAACAGCGAGGGCCTCATCACGGACTGGAACCGGCAGGCGGAACTGACATTCGGTTGGAAGCGCAAAGAGGTTTTGGGAAAAGAGCTCTCAGAAGTCGTCATTCCGCACAAGTACCGCGAAGCTCACAGACAAGGGCTGGCGCACTATCTGAACACGGGCGAGGGGCCGGTTCTGAACAAACGCATGGAGATCACCGCCCTTCACCGCGAAGGCCACGAGATCCCGGTCGAAATGACCATTTTTCCGTTTGAGCACAATGGAAAGCACCTGTTTGGATCTTTCCTGCATGACATCACTGAACGCAAAAACTCAGAGACCAAAGTACGCTCTCTTTACCAGGAGCTGGAACAGCGGGTGCAGGAACGCACTCAAGAGCTGGCACTGGCCAACAAACAACTTAAAGAAGATGCCAGCATCCGACAGCGTCTCTACGAACAGGCACAAACCGCCAATCGCCTGAAAGACGAATTCCTGGCCACCGTCTCGCATGAACTGCGCACACCCTTAAATGTCATTTTGGGTCACAGTGATATCCTGAAAGACCCCAACACATCCCCGGAAGAAGCCAAGGCCTCTATCAACGCCATTCATCGCAATGCTCAGATACAGGTGCAGATCATCAGCGACCTGCTGGACGTGTCGCGCATCATTTCTGGAAAACTGCAGCTGCATGTAAAACCGATTGATGTCGAGTCCGTGGTGGAAGCCGCCTATGAAAGTGTGCAGATCGCAGCCAAATCAAAAAACATCCGGGTGCGGGTGGAAGGGCCAGAACGCGTCAAAGCTGTCGGCGGTGATCCCGAAAGACTGCAACAGGTTTTGTGGAATCTACTTTCCAACGCCATCAAGTTCACACCCAAGGGTGGCAATATCACTGTCAAACTGTCCAATGTCGAATCCCGTGTGCAGATTGATGTCATCGACAACGGCAAAGGCATTGATCCGGAATTTCTGCCCTATGTGTTTGAACGATTCCGCCAGGAAGATGCCACCACCACCCGCCGCTATGGCGGACTGGGGTTGGGGCTGGCCATTGTTCGACATATCGTCGAAGGCCACGGCGGCACAGTTTCGGCCACCAGTGCCGGTCCCAATCAAGGAGCAAAGTTCACTGTGTCTTTGCCCGTCCTGGCAGCCCAACTGCACGAGGGATTCACAACCAGCCATTTTGGTTACGAAAACTTTGTGGAAACCAACCCCGAACATCCCAAAACTCTGGATGAAGTTCGTATCATGATCGTCGATGATGACGCAGACACCAGAAATTTACTCAGTGTGGTTCTGAAAAAAGCCGGCGCCAATGTGGTGACGGCCGACTCTGCCCAAAAAGCGTTTGATCTATATCAGGTATTCAATCCGCAGATTCTTCTAAGTGATATCAGCATGCCTGATATTGACGGATACAGTCTGCTTAAAATGATTCGCACGCTTCCAGGCAGCGAAAACCTGTGGTCAGTCGCTCTGACCGCTCACGCCCGTCCCGAAGAACATGAACGCGCGCTGGCTGCCGGTTTTCACATGCATATTGCAAAGCCCGTACAAACTTCTGAATTGATCAATGCGATTTCAAATCTGCTTGCCACTGGTGACAACAAAACCACATTACAAGATCGCACATTGTAATGTTCGTTTTCGTCCGCACTTTCTCGCATCCATGGGATTTAATACTTCATTGTAATTATTCAATTCACCGCTTTTGACTTAGAGTTTCTGCTTCATTTTTGCAAAGAGGTAGAAATTCATGAGCGTAAAAATTCCGACAACTCCCATCCCCTGCCAAAACTTTGTCAGCGGAAAATTTCTAAAAGGTTCCGGCCCCGCAATGGATGTTATCAGTCCTTATAATGGACACATCATTGGCGGCCTTCATGCCTCCACCGCAAAAGACATTGATCAGGCCGTCAAGGAAGCACATGAAGCGCAAAAATCCTGGGCTGATGTCCCGTTAAAAGAACGCACCAAAATCATGTTCAACTTCCGCCAGATTCTGATGCGGGATCTGGATGAAATCGCTCACCTGAAAAGTTCTGAATCAGGAAAGACCTTCGCTGAAGGCAAAGCCGGTCTGATGAAAGGAATTGAGGTTCTGGAGTTTGCCCTGTCCCTGCAAAACATGGATCTGGGTGGAAAAATGGAAGTCTCTCGCGGAGTCAGCTGCGAATTCCGTCGTGAACCACTGGGTGTGATCGCCAATATCACGCCGTTTAACTTTCCGGCCATGGTTCCGATGTGGACCATCCCTATTGCGCTGACATTGGGGAATGCCTATATCTGGAAGCCGTCTGAAAAAACTCCGTTGACGTCGATGAAAATCGCTGCCGCCCTTCAGGAAGCAGGATTGCCGGATGGCTTGTTCCAGGTTCTTCACGGCGGCAAAGACACGGTGGATGCGATCATTGATCACCCGCAGGTCAAAGCCGTGGGCTTTGTTGGCTCCACAAAAGTGGCACAGCATGTTTACCAGCGAGGCACAGCCCTGGGAAAACGAGTGCTCGCTTTGGGCGGCGCTAAAAACCACATCGTGCTATTACCAGATGCAAATCCTGATCTGACCGGGCCTGGCATCAGTGACTCATTCACCGGATGTGCGGGTCAGCGCTGCATGGCCGCCGCCGTGGTATTGGCTGTGGGTGACGTCGATCATCACATCCAGAAAATCATTCAGCGCGCGCAATCCCTGGTTCTTGGCAAAGACATGGGTGCGATCATCTCCAAATCTCAGGTGCAGTTCTTAAAAGACGCCATCACCCGCGCCGAAAAAGAAGGCGCGAAAATCCTGCTGGATGGACGAAACACTCCGGCGCCAGCCGGTTTGGATCAGGGTCACTGGATTGGTCCGACCATCATGGACAATGTGGCTCCGAACAGCGAAGCCGCGACGTTGGAATATTTCGGTCCGGTTCTGAGCATCATCCGCTGCCGTGACATCACTCACGCGATGCAAATTGAAAACAGCAATCCTTATGGAAATGCCTGCTCGGTGTTCACCTCCAGCGGCAACCTGGCTGAAAAAGTCATTCGCCAGGCCTCAACCGGCATGGTGGGTGTGAATGTCGGTGTGCCGGTGCCGCGTGAGCCGTTCTCTTTCGGTGGCGTGAATGCCTCCAAATTCGGACATGGCGATATCACGGGTGCGCAGTCTCTGGATTTCTGGTCCAACACCAAAAAAGTAACAATCAAATGGGAAAAACAAGACGACAGCAACTGGATGTCTTAAAAAAGGATTTATAAGATGAAAAGAGCAGCCCACGTTATTCTGACCTCTCATTCTAGCCAGGTGTTCAAGGACAGCCTGCCAATTCACTGGGGAGTCAAAAACCCCATGCACCGCGGTCCTGTCATTGGATCATTGACCGACGTCAAACAAAGAAATGCCATCGGGACTCACAGCGGTTCCTATGCGGTTTACCGTGCGCTTTCCATTGCGCAAGGGTCCTATTCAACCACTCACAAACCTGATCTGCACAATACTGACAGTCCGGTGCGCATGGGGCCGTTCCCTTCTTGGTCTGACCCGGACAAAATCGTGTCCATTGATCCTTGGGGTCTGGATATTCCTATTCACTTCAAAGATCTTTACGAAGCGGGCTATGACATCCGCCCGACTATTGCGGTGACTCAAGCCCACTTGCAGATTCCAGAAATCCATCAGGCCATTGATGCCGGACGCCTGAAAGTGGATGGCAAAGTCGTTCTGGAAAACAAAGACATCAAAGTTACAAAAGTGGCCTTTGAACCCGTATGGTATTTGCCGGGAATCGCCAAAAGACTGAATGTCGACGAAGGCGATCTGCGCAAGATCCTGTTCCAGGAAACCGGCGGTATGTTCCCGGAACTGGTGACCCGTCCGGATCTTAAAGTCATGCTGCCACCTATCGGCAGCACCACCGTTTATATTTTCGGAAGCCCGCAGGATCTGGCGAATGAAAAAATCGAACTGACCTGCCGCGTGCATGATGAATGCAACGGCTCGGATGTGTTTGGTTCAGACATCTGCACCTGCCGACCTTACCTGATTTACGGCATTGAAGATGCCGCCAGAACCGCCCAGCGCGGTGGCGTGGGATTGATCGCCTATTATCGCAAAGAAGGCCGTGCTTTGGGTGAAGTCACCAAGTTCCTGGTTTACAATGCCCGTAAACGCCAGGTCGGTGGTGATTCCGCCTCCACGTACTTCCACCGCACCGAATGTGTGGCCGGGGTCGAAGACGCCAGATTCCAGGAACTGATGCCGGACATACTGCATTTCTTTGGCATCACCAAAATCCACAACCTGCATTCGATGAGCAACATGAAATACAATGCCATCGTGAAAAGCGGTATTGAAGTGGTCAACCGCATCTCTATTCCTGCGGAACTGATCCCGGCCGATGCGCAAGTTGAAATCGAAGCCAAAAAAGCTGCGGGTTATTTCAACCCGGGCGAAACCAAAACCGCGAAGGAACTGGAAACAGTTCTGGGGAGACCCATCGATGAATAACTCTCACACTTACTCTGCCCAGGATCTGGATTTTCTGCTGTCCCCTTTGGCGATCCGCCAAAGTGCAGAAAAGATTTTAGAACTGACTAAATCAGGCCAGACGCACTTCCACTATCACGCTGATCAGTTTGAACCCGTTGTGGACTATGTGATTGAAGTGATCCGCCAAAATTACCCAGCTCTGGAAATTCCGTTCCATTCACGCTGGGGGCACTTCCGTGCCGGTGGCATTGATCGCGTAAAAATCCTGCAAGAGCAGATTCAAAACTTTGACGCTCTTGAAAAAGCCCGCATCAAGCTGGATCTGGTCATCACTTCGGTGCTGCTGGATGCCGGCGCCGGAAACGTCTGGTCTTTTCATGAACAGAGCACTCAAAAAGACTTTGCCCGCTCTGAAGGTCTGGGTGTTGCAAGCTTCTATCTTTTCATGGAGGGCGCCCTTTCTGACAACGCAGATAAACCACTGCAAGCCACTGCAAAGGGTCTGCAGCACCTGACGGCGCAGAAGATTTCTGAAGTTTTCCAGGTCAGCGACCAGAATCCTTTGGTGGGCGTTGAGGGTCGCCTGTCCCTGTTACGAAACTTGGGTAAAACCATCAACGACAAAAAAGACCTGTTCCCCGGCGGCCGTCCCGGCAGTCTGGTGGACTATCTGCATTTGCGCTATGGAAAGAAATTGACCGGACCTCAGCTGCTGCGTGCGGTGCTGGATGGACTGGGTGAAATCTGGCCAGGCCGTGTGAAGGTGGCGGGCGTGAATCTGGGGGATATCTGGAACTATTCTAAAGTTCCCGGGGGCCTTGCAGCCTTCCACAAGCTGTCCCAGTGGATGACTTATTCTTTGATTGAGCCTTTGCTGGAGGCAGGCTTTGAAATCACCGAAGTCGAAAAACTGACCGGACTTGCCGAATATCGCAACGGCGGTCTGCTGCTGGATCGCGGTCTGATTTCTTTGAAAGATCCCGGCATGGCCGAACAAAGCCATCGCCCGGATTCAGAGTTAATCATTGAGTGGCGAGGCCTGACGGTGTCTTTGCTGGATCGTATCGGTCAGCAGGTTCAGACCAAACTGAACAAGTCCCCGTCTGAATTCCCGCTGGCAAAAGTTCTGGAAGGCGGCACCTGGTGGGCCGGTCGCAAGGCCGCAAAAGCTTTGCGTGCGGATAGTTCGCCTCCGCTGAAAATTGAAAGCGACGGCACTGTTTTCTAAGGTTTATTATTAAGGAGCATTTTGTGAATTCAAAAGTCAAAGTCATCGACCATCCCCTGCTTCGTCATAAGCTGGGTTACCTGCGCGATAAAAACACCTATTCCCAGGACTTCCGCGAGATCGTCAAAGAAATCTCCAAAGTTCTGGTTTACGAGGCCATGCGCGACTGGCAGCACCTGGAAAAAATCGCCATTGAAACCCCGATCGCCAAAACCGAAGCACAACGCATTGTGCGCGCGCCGGTGGTGGTTTCCATCATGCGTGCTGGAAATGGCATGCTGGATGGCGCCCTTTCCATGCTGCCTTTTGCGAGCACCGGATTTATCGGCATCTATCGCGACAAATTCATCCACAACACGGTGGAATACTATTTCAAAATGCCTCAGGACATCAAAGGCAAGGATGTGCTTTTGTGCGATCCTTTGATCGCCACCGCTGACACGATGATTGCAGCAATTGACCGTCTGAAAAACTATGGCGTCGGTCAAATCAAAGTCATCAGCATTTTGACCAGCCAAACTGGTCTGGACAAAGTTCATCACTATCACCCGGATGTTGAAGTCTATACGGTCAACATTGAAACCGAGATGAATGAAATGGGCTATCTGGTGCCGGGCCTGGGTGATGCCGGAGACCGTCTGTTCCAAACCAAGTAGGTGTTATGAATCGTCCCCACATTATCGGAGTCGCTGGCGGCAGCGGCTCTGGCAAAACATACTTCGCCAAAGAACTGCAAAAGATGCTGGGTTCTGAAAACTGCAGCATTCTTTATCAGGACAATTACTACATCGACCAGTCCGCTCGTTTTGATGGTGATGGGGGCTCGGTGAACTTCGATCACCCGCACGCCTTGGACTTTGCCTTGCTGGCGCGGGGCCTTCAGACCCTAAAAAAGGGCCAGCCCTTGCATGTGCCGATCTATGATTTTGTCACCCACTCCCGTAAACGCGAAACACTGCTGGAAAGTCCCAAAAAGGTCATCATCGTCGACGGGATCTTGATCCTGCACTCACTCGAGGTCCGAGCCGAGCTGGATGAAGCCGTCTTTTTTGACACCCCGGAAGACCTGCGCTTTCAACGCCGTTTGCACCGCGATGTGCATGAACGCGGGCGCACCCCGGAGGGCGTCAAAAGGCAGTTTGAGCTTCAGGTCAGACCCATGCATGACGAGTTTGTAGAACCCTCTAAAAGGCATGCTCAAACCATTGTGACGGACTCGGGGGACTATCACGCAGTACTTTCACAGATTTCACACCGTCTGCAAAACACCCTGCCCGCTCGGTAATCGCGGGCCCGTCGTTCATTGAGCTTTCACTTATGACGATAACGGCATTTTGAGATGGACCCAGGGTGCGGACAGGTGTAGACAATTCGCCATGGCACACTCTTCATCATTTACGTCGTTCGCTCGCCTTTTTTCTTACACCAAGAAACACCGTCGTGACTTCTATTTGGGAAGTCTGTTTTCGTTTCTAAATAAAACCTTCGATATTGCGCCGGAAATTCTGATCGGTATCGCGATTGACGTCGTCGCCAATCAGGAAAAATCCTTCCTGGCAAAATGGGGCGTTGAAGACCCGGGACATCAGCTGATTTTGCTGTCAGTTCTGACTTTGCTGATCTGGATCTGTGAATCCCTGTTTGAGTATCTGCTGCTTTTGAAATGGCGCGGGCTTGCCCAGTCATTGCAACACGAATTCCGCACCGAAGCCTATGATCACCTGCAAAGACTGGATATGTCCTTCTTTGAAGATCGCAGCACCGGCGGCCTGGTTTCAATCCTGAATGATGACATCAATCAATTGGAACGCTTCCTGAACGGCGGCATGAACAGTTTGATTCAGGTCTTCACGTCCGTGGTATTGATTGGCGCCGTGTTCTTTGCTCTGGCACCAAGTATCGCCATCTTCGCCTTCCTGCCGATCCCGGTAATCCTGTGGGGCGCCTTCTACTTCCAAAAACGCGCGGCACCGTTGTATTTGGATGTGCGTGAAAAAGCCGGTCAGATCGGATCTCGTCTGGCGAATAATATTTCCGGCATGGCGACCATTCGAAGTTTCACCTCCGAATTGTTGGAATCCAAAAAAGTTGCCAATGACAGTATGACTTATCTTCAGTCCAACAAAGAGGCGATCAAAGTCTCTTCGGCCTTCAATCCTTTGATTCGTATGGCGGTCTTGATGGGCTTTATCGCCACCTTCGTTATGGGGGGCCAGATGGCCCTGCGCGGAGACTTGAACGTCGGATTCTATGGCGTGCTGGTCTTCCTGACCCAGCGTCTATTGTGGCCGTTGACGGGCCTTGCTGACACCGTGGATCTGTTTGAACGTGCGATGGCTTCGGCTGACCGAGTTTTGGATCTGATCAAAACCCCGGTGAATCTGGAATCCACCAAAGCGGCCCGCGAATTTGATCATGCCAAAGGCATTGAGTTCTCCCATCTTGATTTCGCCTACAGCAATGGTGTGCCGGTTCTAAATAACGTCAATATCCAGGTGCCGGCAGGAAAGACCGTGGCGATTGTCGGCCCTACGGGTTCTGGTAAATCCACCGTCACAAAACTGCTTTTGGGGTTCTATAAACCGTCGGCAGGAAAGATTCTGTTCGGTGGTCAGAACACTGCGGACTGTGATCCAAAAGATCTGCGTTCACAGATTGGTCTGGTCAGTCAGGACGTGTTCCTGTTCCACGGAAGCATTTATGACAATATCGCCTATGGCAGCCCCGGTGCCACTCGTGAGGCTGTATTGGATGCCGCAAACAAAGCCCATGCGATGGAATTTATCGAAAAGCTTCCAGAAGGACTGGACACGGTGATTGGTGAACGTGGGCAGAAACTGTCCGGTGGTCAACGTCAACGCATTTCCATTGCGCGGGTGATTTTGAAAAACCCGCCGGTTTTGATTTTGGATGAAGCCACTTCAGCGGTGGACAATGAAACCGAAGCGGTGATTCAGGCCTCTTTAGCGGAAGCCACCAAAGGTCGCACGACCATCGTGATCGCGCACCGCCTGTCCACCGTCACTCAGGCAGACAACATCTATGTTGTCGCCCAGGGGGGCGTGGTGGAAAGCGGCACACATCAAGAACTTCTGCAAAACCGCAAGATGTACTTCCAGCTTTGGAATGCTCCACTTTAAGTGCAGCCTCGAATCAGAAACAGAATCAGCAGAATGGGAACTGGGATACCGATCAACCACAGGAAGATCCAGCCCAGTTTACCGCGCTGATTCTGTATCGGCTTTTTAAAATCAGAGTTCATGTCGTACCTCCGGAGCAGGCCATAATCTGTCCCGCAAATCCGGTCCGGTGACTGCAGGGCCCAGATCTTTAGGAATTTCCATGGATACCACTTCTTTTAACGGTCCGCTGAACATGCTTCGCATGCGTCCCAAAAACTGAGGTGCGGCGATCAGCACAACTTCATCGAAGGAGTTCGCATAACGGGCTTCTTCCAGATAATCAGAAACCCTTTTTGCAAACATCTGTGACACACGATCAGTGGGTGACTGGGCTTTTTCTTTGGTGCCCCCATGCCCTGCCACGCCCGGAGAGAATCCCGGCTTATCCGCATTGATGTCCTGGGATTTCAGACGTCCACGGGGATTTTCAAGCTTTTGCACGAACTTCACATCCCCTTTGTGTCCTTTACCGTCGCTTTCAAAAACTTTGGCTTCAACTCGATTGACGACTACAATCCATGTTTTCATGACTGTCCTCTTTTCTTGGAAGTTGAGGATTCTCCTTTCACTATAGCGGCTGGTGGTTATGTGCCACAAGCTGACCCCTTACACTGGACTGTCACAAGACACTTTGAGTTCGCTAGGGAAAGAACGGATTATAGAGAGATTCCCTCTTCGTCCCAGGAGTTGCCATGCTTGAAAAACTCACCCACGATGATTTATTAATGCTGACCTCTGTGAATGAAGGTCCGTGTATTTCGATTTACATCCCCGGTATGCCTGATAAGACTCTGCTTTTGGAGTACGAGACACTGGTGCGCCGAGCCGCTCATCTGCTGTCGTTGGATGCAAAAAATGGTGAAAAGAAAGAACTTTTGGATTCGCTGTATTCATTCAACCCGGCGGAGCACCTTCAACGCTCGGATTTTGGTATGGCCATCTTTGTGAACAAACATTGGAAGGGCTTCTATATGGCCGCCCACACCGTCCCGTCCAAAGTGGTGGTGGCCGAAAGCTTCCACCTAAAACCTTTGCTGGAGGACCTTCAAGGTGAAAGCAGCTACCACATCCTGACACTGACCCCGCTGGAGGCCGTGCTGCTTCATTGTGATGGCGGTAGCGGCACTGAAATTCACAATTTCCTTTTTCACCAGGGGCAACACAGCAACAGCATTCACTGGAAGCACCTGGATGAAACCGAAACCTCGCAGATCCCGCACCTGAAAAGTCACATGCGTGGCCGGGGCCTTGACGACAACCAGTGCAAGAAAAAATCCGGTGTGAAGCTCTTCTTGCGCTGGATCGAAGCCAAGATCAGCCGCGAACCTGGTTACAAACAAGTCCCTCTGTTTGTGTTTGCGGGTGAAAATATGTTTCACACCTACAAAGAAGTCACATCGCACCCCAGTGCTGTGTTTTTCAAAATGGATCCGTCCAAGTCATCCCCGCGTATGGAGGCGCTGATTCATCAGGCGCAGATTCACGTCAAAAAAGAACTGGCGCAGCAGCGCAATCTGTCGGCCTATGAATTGGAAAAAATGAATCATCAGAAAAAGGTGATCGACGATCTGGTAAAAATCAGCCGCGCCGCTATCAATGGCCATGTACGCACGCTGTTCTTACAAAACAACAGTGAAATCTGGGGCGAACTGCACCGTAAAAGCGGTCAGATCACCTTCCATGAAAAACAAACCAATGCCAAGGATGACGATATTCTGGATGACATCGCCTGCGAAGTGATCCGGCATGGGGGCGAGGTGGTGGTGCTGTCCAAAGAGGACATGCCCAGTCAGTCGCCGGCCGCGGCTATTTTAAATTCTTAAATATCAGGCCCTGGCCCAAAGAGGCCTGGGCAGTTTCGACCTTTTCGATCTTCAGTGCTTTCATATACCCCAGAACCAAAGCCAGATTGGAAATGTCTGAAATACGGTATTCACTTTCGATTTCGGAATCTTTCAGCTGGGACCTTTTTATCAAGGTCTCTTCCAAGGCACTTTGCGTGAATTCAGAGCCGCCCGCATGCACCTGCTTTTGCACGGACATCGAAATCACACCACCCACACCCACCCAGCGGGCTGCAGGTGCTTTGGCTTTGAAATAAGCCGGCACATTCAAGTAAGCATGATTCTTTGCCAGCTGTAAAGCGGCCTCGCGCTGACGACCCAAAGGATTCGGGGATGATTCCTTTTTTGGATCCTTAAATTGCAGCACCTGCAGAATTTGATTCTTGAAAGTCACCGATGCCAGATTTCCTTCAAAGATATGCACTTTGCCTTTTTCACGGGAATACATCTGCATCGATCCCCCGCCGATATCCCACACGATCAGATTATCCGTGTCAGAGATTCCCCGCTGAGCCAGTGCGGACCAGTACCCCAGTTCGGCCTCTTGCTCCTGGCTGATGACCTCGATTGGAATCTCCAGTTTTTTGGAAATGCCTTTGGCCACGGACTGCCCGTTTTTCGCCACACGAAACACCGAGGTTGCCACTGCATTAATGCGTTTGACGTTGTAGGTTTTCACTTTTTGCAGCAGCAATTCAATTCGCGGAGTGTATTCCCGGACAGTTGCTTCCGGTATTTCCTTGGTCGGTGATTTTTCAAGGGCCTCATTGAATGCCAAAGGCAGACGTTCCTCGAACAGCACCTTCACAATTTTCTTTTCACACGTGTCGACCGTCGCCACATAGGCTTTCGTGGTCCCGGACCCAAGATCCAGGGCCGCCCGGTTTTCATGACAGGGATTCGCATACGCGATTGCAGAAAAAGCAGAAACAAGTACGAAGGTTTTAATCATGCCGTCATGCTAACGCAAAGACCGGGTGCGGGGCAAGTTTCCAGTCCAGCGGGGACTATTTGCCTCTGCAAGTCGTTGTACTGCCACCTCTTTGAAGCTGAGCATGGCACCAATGCTGCTACCGTCTTACTTTGAGTTGCATTGCTCGTAACATTAACCATGAGAAAAGGAGAAATGCCATGGAAGCTACTACAGGCGAATTCAGAAAGAAAATGGGCGACATCAAAGAAAACGTGGCTCAGGAGCTTGAAAAGAGTGCATGGAGCGACCGCTATCATGCTGTGGAATCCAGAGTGAAAGAAGGTGTGGAGGCTTCTGAAGACCTTGTGAAGGCCCATCCTTTCTATGCCATCCTCGGAGCCGCCGCAGTAGGCTTTGTGGCCGGAGCCCTGATCAACCGCAAACACTAAAATCAAAAAGGCCCCGCCAGGGGCCTTTTTGTACACCCAGGAGAATGCTATGAAGTGGTTAGGATTTATACTTCCTTTCATCATGAATTTAGGCAAAGGCAGTAACAGACCCCGTCACAGTCTGAAGGACACTGCATTGGAAATTTATGACGCCATCACCATCCGCAGCCGTACCGCAGTCTTCCTGTCGATGACAGGCCTGGGGGCCATCGCCTTTGTCTGTGGCGGTGTCTTTATGTTTATCACCGAAGCCACCAGTCAATACGACACAACGGGCTTCGTGTTCTGGAATGCAACCCTGATCACAAGCCTGTGTCTGACCGCCGCGGCCGTCGGGGGCTTAAGTTATGTTTACTTCTTTGCCTGGCCGGGTGTGCGCGCCGCTGATCGACGCCGTGAAGCTGCCGAGGCCGAATTCAAACGCCAGCAGGAACTTCATGCCGGATCTTTGGAATCCGCTCTGTCGGCCCTGGTTATGGACTTTGTGCGGGAGCGAGAAATGCGTCGTGCGCAACGCACTGGCACCGCACCTCCAGCACCTGAATCCGGCACAGAGTCAGAACTGCACCGCGCCCGTGCTGAAGCCGAACGCCCCTCTGCAAATCTTCACTGAAGAGGCGCGTGAGTTTTCCGGTATAGGGTTTTACGGTCTATTCCCAAATCGCGGGAGCTTTTTTCACGGGCTCCCCGATTCGTCTTTAAGACAAATTCTATATAGGCTCTGCTCAACTCCTCCAAAGAAAGAATACGTCCCTGGGTCTGGTGCATTTTCTCAAAAATCTGATCCAGGCTGCATTCCCGCACCTGCAGATCGTCCTGCAGAACTTTCAACGGTATCACCCCGGCGGGACTTAGCACCACGGCCCGCTCGATGGTGTTTTCAAGCTCGCGCACATTTCCCATCCACGGCCTGGTCAGCAGAAATTCCTCGACGTCCCGGCCCCATTTTTTTTCCGGCATCTGATAGCGCCGCGTGAATTTATCCAGGAAATAATGCGCCAGAGGCAGAATGTCCTCGCTGCGTTCACGCAGCGGCGGAATCTTGATCGAAACCACCTTCAGACGAAAATACAGATCCTCGCGAAAGCGTTTTTCCTGCACATCACCTTCCAAATCATTGTGGGTCGCCGCCACGATCCGCAGATTCAAAGGGCGATAATGATTTTCCCCTACTCTTTTGACTTTCTTTTCCTGCAGTACACGCAAAAGCTTGGCCTGCAGGTGCAGATCCAGATCACCGATCTCATCCAGGAACAGGGTCCCGCCATCAGCCTCTTCAAAGAGGCCCTGCCGGGCATTCATCGCACCGGTGAATGCGCCACGGGCATACCCGAAAAGTTCAGATTCCAACAAAGGTTCTGGAATGGCCGAGCAATTGATGGGCACAAAGGTTTTGCGCTGTCTGGCACTTTGATCGTGAATCAACCGGGCGATGACTTCTTTACCGGTGCCACTTTCCCCGGTGATCAATACATTGGCAGAACTGGCCGCCACCAGACGGGCCAGCTCCAGCACCTCGAGAAACCGGGGGCTTTTGGCGATGATGCGCGAATCCGCCGTCACAAACCACCTCGATGGAGCTGCTGCGGTTCATGCCACTCACACCAGTTCTGTTCCGGCACGATGCGCCCTTCTTCGATGAATTCCAAAACTTCCACCATGGCTTTGCCAACTCCGGCCGCCGAAGCGGGATTCTGCCCGGTCACCAGGCGGCCGCTTTTAACCACGTGCCCGGCAAACTTGGGTGAAGACGTATGATGCGCGCCCCGCTCCTGCAGGCGCGTCTGCAGCAGAAATGGAACGGCCTTTTCCATCCCGACAAACTCTTCTTCATCGTTGGTGAAGCTGGAAACTTCATGGCCTTTCACCAGATATTGGCCATTTGAAAGACGGACATTCACCAGTGCCGCAGGGCCATGACAAACGGCCCCGACCACGCCATTATTTTCATAAATTTCCGCCGTCAGCTTTTGCAACTGCAGGTTTTCCGGAAAATCAAACATCGTCCCATGCCCGCCGGCAAAAAAGATCGCGCAATAGTCACGACCTGAAACCTGCCAGGGTTTCACCGTGCCTTCGACTTTGGATAAAAACTCTTCATCATTCATCCAGGTGGCATTCAGAGGATCGTCCATTTTCACTCCGTCCAGGGGAACTTTGCCTCCCAGCGGACTGATCATATCCACTTCATATCCTGCACGCACAAACTCATCATAGGGATGTGTGATTTCGGAAAGATAAGCGCCCGTGTGATGGCCGGTATCACCAAGCTGCTCGGTGCTGGTCAGAACAAAAAGCACTTTGTGGCTTTTCATGGCCGTTCCTCCTTCGCAATAAGCCTATCTTCTCAAAGGGGGCTTGCGAACTCAAAGCTATGCCGGCACAAGTGCAAATCAACAGTCATTCACCGAAAAAGGTCTTTAACACTTCCACCGGTTGCAAGCCCATCCGGCACTGTCGACCCTCAAAGAATCAAACTGAAACTGATGAGCCACAGTTTTGATGAAAGCCTCATCGGAAATGTCTTCCCCGTTCACCCAGAATTCCCGGGCCAGAGTATGCCTGAACACCAAGCCCAGCAGCGGCTCATGCCTTGAAGCCGCGATCGAATACTGAATGGCTTTCAAAGTGTTGGGTTTGCCGATGGGAAAAGCGATGTCGATTTCAGGCATCAGGTTCTTCACCACCAGGCGTTCTTCAAGGGCATAACAGAACGGACAATTGAAATCGCTGTACAGAATCGCCTTGTGTCTCATTCCGGGCCTCCTGCCTAAGTCTAGATGAGTTCATCCCGACGTCAAGTCCGCGCCGAAAGCTCCGATTGGAACAAGACGGAGACTGACTTATGAAAACATATTTTCTGACTTTGATCGCCAGCCTGTTTTTTGTCGCCCCGGCATTTGCCGAACTTCGTCCGTCTGAAGTGGATTTGAGCAAGTACGATTATGTGGATCCTCAGCGTGAAATTCCCACCAAAGCTCTGACCAAAGCGCTTCGCTATTACGACGTTTATTTTGACAAGATCACCAACAAAAACTATCTGACGGTGATTGATTTCACTCAAAGCTCCAACAACAAACGAATGTATGTGGTGGACATGAAAACGGGCCTGGTCACGCACTATCTGACCGCCCACGGCAAGGGCTCAGACCCCTCCCACACCGGGATGGCCAAGAAATTTTCCAATAAAGAGGGCTCTTACATGTCCTCCATCGGGATGTACGTGACCGGTGCGGAATACAGTGGTAAACATGGCCGCTCAATGCGTCTGGTGGGGCTTGAAAAAACCAACGATCAGGCCATGAACCGCGCCATCGTCGTGCACGGCGCCTGGTATGTCGATCCCCAGTATAAACCTCTGGGACGCAGTCAGGGCTGCCCGGCGGTAGAGCAAAAACACATTAACACTGTGGTCTCCCAGCTTAAAGGCGGCAGCGTCTATTACATCTGGGCCGGACAAGAGTGATAAAGGATCCTCGTGGAGTTACTGTACAAAGATGAATACTTTATTGCCGTGAACAAGCCTTCCGGCTTTCACGTGCATCCCCACGAGAATGTCCAGCACCGTGTTTCCCGCGACAAGATCTGCCTTTATCATGCCCGCCGCATGATGAAACAGCACGTGTATCCAGTGCATCGCCTGGATGCCGGCACCAGTGGCGTGCTGCTGTTTGCACTTTCTTCGGAATCCGCCAGCAAACTGTGCCGCCTGTTCACTGAACGCGCCACCCATAAAACCTATCAGGCTGTGGTGCGCGGTTACGTGAAAGAAGAAGGCGAAGTGGAGCTGCCGTTGGAACTGGATTCCACCGGCGACCTGGTGGACGCTCGGACCAGCTTTAAACGCCTGGCCACCGTGGAATTCCCGGTGGCTGTCGGTAAAAAGTTCCCCACCGCCCGCTATTCTTGGGTGGAGGTCATCCCCCACACCGGCCGATACCACCAGATCCGCCGTCACTTCAACCGCATCTCCCATCCCTTGCTGGGGGACGCCGTTCATGGCGATTCCCACCACAACCGTTTCTTCAGAAACCACTTGGATATCGAGGGTTTGTGCCTGAAAGCCCTGCGCATGGAGTTCACTCACCCCTGGAGTGGCGAAAAAGTCTCTATCGAGGCCCCGCACTGCGAGAAATGGAAGAAAATTCAACTTCTGTTTGATCCTGCGCTCCCGCTTGAGAACAAACTGAAATCCCTTTGACGTTACCCTGTGACGGGCGTAAATACAGACCCCGTTTTCAGAGGTAAATCATGTCCAAAGCGCAAGCGCTTAACAAGTTGTTGATCGTAGTCGGTCTGCTGTTCATTTTGCTCGTTTCCATGCAGTCCCACGGCCAGACTTTGCATCACAAACTGAATGTCGAGCTTTATCCGGGCCTGAAGATGATCAAGGCACAGGACACTCTGACTTTTCCCAAGGACTCTCCCCGCAAAGTCAGCTTTCTGCTGCACAAGGATCTGCAAGTCTCTGTGACCAGCAGTGACGATTCCGTCGTATTGCTTCACCCAGCAACCCAAAAAGAACCCTATGCCGAATACGGCCTGACATTGGGAAACATCGACAGCAAAGTCAGCTTGCAGTATTTCGGTGTGATCTTTGATCCGGTTCTGAACGACAACAGCAACGGCCTGATTGCTCCGGAAGGTGCAACCCTGTTTGGCAGCACCTACTGGTATCCATTCTTCCTGGGTGTTCAGAAAAGTTTTGACGTCACGGTGCAGACCCCAGGTGACTGGATGTCTTTGGTGCAGGGCCAGATCGCCAGCACCGTGGTGGAAGGCTCGATTCGCACCTCCCGCTTTGTCGAAATTTATCCGCAGGAAGAAATCTATCTGGTGGCAGGCCCCTTCAAAAGCTATCAGGTCGATACTCCCTCAGGCAAAAAGGTGCAGGTTCTTCTGCGCAAAGATGATCCAGCCCTGGCTCAAAGTTTTTTGAGTCTGGTTCCAGAATACATCAAACACTATTCCCAGATCATTGCGCCTTATCCGTATTCATCTTTCAGCGTGGTTGAGAACTTCTGGGAAACCGGCTATGGCATGCCAGGCTTCACGCTCTTGGGGCCCACTGTTTTGCGCCTGCCATTTATCCTGAATTCTTCCCTGCCACACGAAGTGCTGCACAACTGGTGGGGCAACAGCGTTTATGTGGACTATGAAAAAGGCAACTGGTGCGAGGGTCTTACGACCTATATGGCTGATTACTGGCAGCAGGAAAAAGCCGGCAGCGAGCGCACCTACCGCATGAACACCTTGTTGAACTATATGGACTTTGTTGCGAGCAGCCCGGAAAAAGACTTCCCGCTTCGTCAGTTCCGCGGACGTCATAATTCGAGCTCTCAGGCCGTGGGGTATGGCAAGTCCATGATGCTGTTCCATATGCTGGAATTCCGTTTTGGCAAAGAGGCCTTCCACAAGTCCTTGCAGGATTTCTATACACGCAATCTGTTTAAGAAAGCCTCTTTCACTGACATTCAAAACAGCTTCGAGTCCGTCACCAACCAGAATCTGGAAACGTTCTTCAGCCAGTGGCTGGATCGCAAAGGTGCACCAGAAATTGAACTGGGTGATGTGCGTATCATGAAATGGCACGACGGATCCACCAGCACCACCTATGTGCTCAGCCAAAAGCAGACGGATCTTTATGATCTGAACATCCCGGTGATCTGGACGCTGGAATCCGGTGCAGAGATCCGCCAACTGGCGCGTCTTTCCGACAAGACCCAGTTCTATTCTTTGACGTCTCCATCCCGCCCGGTGAAGGTTTCAGTTGATCCGGACTTCCGACTTTTCCGTCGTCTTTACACGGAAGAGCGCCCGGCAACGTTGTCCAGCGTTTTGGGATCTGCTGAGATTCACTATTACTTTGACCCGGCCGATGCTTCTGCGAAGCAGTTTGTTGAGGTGTGGTCCCGGAAAACAGAAGGCAGTGATGTCCTTCACTTCAGCGGTGAGCCTTTGGATGTCCCGGCTAAAGGATCGATGGTCTTTGTGGGTGATCAGCAGAACTTTGTGAACTTCATGAAAACCCAGCTGGCTGAACAGAACCTGCAAATCACGGCTGACACCATTTCCATTGAAGGTCAGAAATATAATCTGAACGAAGTCAGTACAGTTCTGGTGGCGCGCCTTAAAAACCATCCACAACAAACCGTGGTGTGGGTGCGCTGGAGCGCTGACAGCAACCCTGCCGAGTGGGCGTCACGCCTGACCCACTATGGAACTTTCGGTGTATTGGTATTTAAAGGCCGGCCGGTGATCCAGAAATCCACCTGGCCGGTTCTGGCTAGTCCTCTGCAACGCGCGCTTTGATATTCAGTAGCCTTCGTCAGGCTCCCCGTTATAACGGCACTTGGCGTCCGTGTGGACCTTCTGGGTGCCTGATCGAAGGTCATCCGTCGTGATGGTGCTGGCCTTGCGATCCAACGTGACCACGTAAAGGTCATTGGCGTAGTCCTTCACCTCTCCGTTTTTCCAGCGTGGAGAAAGGAAGCCTTCATTATTGGAAGCCGACAGAAGAATCGCCATGTCGGCCTCAATGACCAGTACGTCTTCCGTCTTGTTTTTATCAGCATCAAACCCTTTGCAGGTGATCGTTCCATCCGCCATCGCCGAAGAAGCCATAACCGACATCAAAGAAAACAAGATCCACTTTTTCATAAAGCCTCCAAAGGTTTATACCACCCACCCCTTGTTGCAAGCCCCTTGCCCGGGTAAGACGGTTTATAGTTCATTTAAAGCCCCCACCCCTGTTAAAAAGGCTGAGAGGGTGACAAATTAGAGCGACCGCCCCTGCGTCTCCGAATCAGATAGTAAACCAGGGCCACATTCCCCAAGGTGATCAAAATCCGAATCAAAGTGGGGTGCTGAATCAGCTTGTACATCTCAACGGGAATATAAAGACTGCCTGAAATGATCGCCAGCCATTCCGCCCAGGGCCTGGCAAGCCACAACCCCACGGCCTCCACCAGCCTTAACGTCGCATACAGTAAAGCCACCACCGCCATCATCCGAACGCTGGAGTTACTGATCTGATCAAGAAGCCGTCGAAACACACCGGCCAGCGCACCATGATCCAATCCCAGATGATGAACAATTTGCTGACTGGAATTTTGCACGTCAGCTCCCAACAAATGTAAAAGCTCGAAGCCCACCAGCAAAACGAAAACACCCTTGGTCCCCTCGAACAATGCTATGGCCTTCAGTCCCTGATTCTGAAACACGGATCCTCCGAAAAGCAGGACCATTATGCCCCTGTTTTGTCTCATTTTGATACTCCGACTGCGAAGACACAGATGACGCTCTGGTAATCCCGGAAAATGTTATGTCCTTGTCAGGTTTTTCCGATAAATTCAGAATGAAAAAGACTGAAAACTTTGGAACGCTGCTTGGTGTTTTGCTTCTTTCCTCCACTTTGATTTCCTGCCAGACTCCGGCACAAAGAAATCCCAGCTCAGTCGAGGTCCCGCCGGATGTGGCCTTCTACGTGCAAAAGCTTTACAGCGACAACCTGCAGGCCGAACTGAACAAAGAACAGCTGCTGATTCTGAAAAGACGGCAGACCACTCCACATCCACACAAAAAAGACTCCTTCCCTCAGGAAACCCGCGAAGAACGCGCTTACAAAGAAATGAGCGCCCGACAGGAACGCCAGCTGCAGATCGTGAATCAAAGCTCTGCAATGACTCAGCAGCGCATCAACGCACTTCGTGCTGACACCCCGGTTTCAGTTCTAACAAGCAACAACGAATCCTGGCGCACTCAGGAACAGCGCCTTGAGATGAATTCCGCAACGGACTTCGCTCTTCGCAACGGCCAGATTCAGCGCATTTTTAAATTCGACCGCATGCATGCCAAAGACTATGAGGTGCAGATCAAGAACTATCTGATCAGCACTGATGATCCAAATGAAGAGCGCAAGAATGAACACTTTGAGGCGACCGTGACCTGCGATGGTCCGTTCCGCATCAAAAAGACGTTCTCGGACAAAAAATTTGTGGCCAACCAAAAAGCCACTTTCCGCATGTACGACAGCAAATACAATGGCGACAACCTGCGCCTGCTCCCGGCCAGCTCCGTGACCAGCTGCGAATTGAAAGCCGGCCCCCCAGGCGCCCCGGCCCTGTTCGGTGTTCGCTTTGTTGAGCCGGCAAATCCATATCTCGATCTGCACAATCTGGTTGAAGGCTGTCTGATGCCTCGCACGGATAATCTGACTGGCATCGAAAAGTTCTTCATGACTGACAAGTACGCCTCGATGACCTGCCCTCAAGCGGTTCCGGCGGTAGTGAATTTGCCGGAAGCTGTGGACTCTCTGAAATCCAAAGCTGAAGCCCTGCTGGGTCAGCCGCTTCCGTCTCACTTCATGGACCTGCACGATCCTTATGCTCCGTTGGATTTTTCAAAGGCTCCTTACCTGGACAGCATCTATGTTTCCTATCTGGTATTCCGCGCGGACTACTATGGAACTTTCATGGCGCGTCTGCTTGATTTTCACGCCAAACGCGGCACCAAAGTAAAGATCCTGGTGGCCGGAGTGATCACTTTGGACAAAGATGAAGTCCTGCTGCGCAAGCTTGAGGCCCAGAATCCGAACATCCAGTTGCAGGAGCTGAAATACAAAGTGCCTTCCGGCGGCAGCCTGAGCGACCGCTTCGATCGCCTGCACCGTTCAATGCACGTGAAGCTGTTTTTGACCCTGTCCAAGAAAGAGCCCAAAAACAACGTGGCCTTCATCGGTGGACGTAACATTCACGATGGCTTCATCTTTAAAAAAGCTTACGACTATCCCCGCCCGGAAATGGTCAACTATGTTAAGGGTGATGAAAGCTTCGTTCACTGGCGTGATTTTGAATTCAAAATACACGACAAGGACTTTACAGAAAAAGTGGCAGCGCACTTCCTGACTCTGTGGGATCGTGATTATAAAACGATGCAATTCCGCAGCATCAACGTCAACGTGCCGATGGTCGCACAAACCAGCCCGTCCTACCTCAACAACCGCGAACCGCTGGTGCGTCACTTCATGTCGGTTCCCTTCAAAGACGACGAACGCCTGATTCAGTTCTATGTGGAAATGCTCGACAGCGCGAAAAAGAAAATCATGATCTCCACACCGTATTTCCGCCCGCCAATACAGATTGTTGAAGCGCTGGAACGAGCCGCCGCCCGTGGGGTTCAGGTCACCGTGATCACCCGTCTGGATTTGAAGGGCGACACTGTCGACTGGATCCTGAGTGAATCCAGCAAACCGGCAGTAAATCGCCTGTTCCAACAGCTTTCGATCTATGAGTACACCGAGCCGAAGGTGATTCTGCATTCAAAAATTGTTTTGATTGATGACGTGTATTCATTCCTGGGATCGGTCAACTTGAACAAGCGCAGCTTCATCCACGACATGGAAAACGGTGTGATGATTTATGGTGCTGCCTATAACCGCGAAATGACGGGTATCTACAATCAGTATAAAAAAGATTCCCGACTGATCGATGACCGACTAAAGAGAAACTACTTCAAAGCCATGATTCTTGGTGTGTTCGACACAGAATTCTAGGGGCAGGATTAAGTTACTGTCATAAAGGAAAAGAAGCTGGAGGGGGGCGAATCCCCTCTGCTACAACCTAAGGTCTCAAATAAATCAGGAGGCCTTACCATGTGGAAGCTGACCCTTTCCTTTGCCATCATTTTTTCTGCGCTTAGCGCAAATGCTTCGTTTGTCACAATCACTCAATGTGATTCTGCATCCAGCACGCACACCCTGAAGATCGTTCAGGATGGTGATGATGCCGAAGTCACGCTGGGGGACAAAAAACCTCACAAGTATGACGACCTGGTCAGCAAAGCGCCGGGCAACAAAAAATACAAACTGACGGGGCAAATGACGAACACATTCCGGGTTGCAGATATCAGCCTGCCAGAACTGCGCGACACTCAGAAGGTCACTGATTTGGTGGCGTCATTGATGTTCCAGCGCCCTGAATTCGACGGCGAATACGACATGGTCTATTCTTATGCCAGCGACCTGGTTCACAATCTGAACTGCCGCTAGGTCTTAAAAATAAAAAGCCCGCATGACCGCGGGCTTTTTCAATTCTGAATGTCAGATCACTCTAGTGAGTGGTGTCCAGCATCTTAACCACTTCTTCAATGTGCTCAGTTTCCATACGCACCATTGAACGGATCAGTTCTTCCAAAGCAACGTCATCACCACAATGCTTCAGTACGCCTTTGTACTTCGCCAAGGCAGCCTGTTCGAACTCAAGGCTTTCTTTCAGAATATCCAAAACCTTGTGGGTTTTAGTCTCAGGAACCGGAGACACACGCAAAGTTGGGTGACCACCCAAAGCTGTCACTTTTTCGCCCATCAAGGAAGCATGCTGGTAACCTTCGTTAGCCTGCTCATGGAACCATTTAACGATTGGAATGCGGTTCGGTCCTTTCACCATCAATGCATAGTGCAAGTAACGAACAACGCCAGAGATCTCCATCTCGATAATTTCATTCAAAAGATCCACTACTTTTTTGTTTTCTTTAGTCATAAGACCTCCACCCCCCGAATGATTGCAGAATCAGGCAGCCAAGGCAACAGTTGAAAACGTATTGAGAATAATCAAACTTGATAATCGTTTTCGATTTCACTTCGACAGGACCTTTGCTGAAGCCCCAAAAGCAAAACGACCTTTTCAACCGGTTAAAACCGTTCAAAAAGGTCGCAGCGCAAGGCGGAGGTGTGGCATCGCAGCGCAGGCGTGCTCCAAGCACGTCGAAGCGAGAAGCCCCGCCGACAACGCAGTCGATGGGGCCTTTTT
The DNA here is from genome assembly GCF_048286975.1 of Bdellovibrio bacteriovorus. Lineage (GTDB taxonomy): Bacteria > Bdellovibrionota > Bdellovibrionia > Bdellovibrionales > Bdellovibrionaceae > Bdellovibrio > Bdellovibrio bacteriovorus_H. The sequence goes on from NZ_JBLVRT010000003.1 coordinate 258,806, forward strand.
CAACGGTTTTATTACGTCGCCCGGAACGGGCGCTTATTCATCGTCGAGTTCGTCGTCGCCGACGACGCCTAGATTATACTTTTCGATGCGATATCGCATGGATCTGAAGGAGATGTGAAGCAGCTTTGCAGCTCTCTTCTTCACGCCGCCGGCAGAGTGGATGGCTTTGATCAAAAGTTCTTTTTCGATCTGACCCATCACCTTGTCCAAATCAACCCCATCGTCACCGATTTCGATTTCATTGGAGGAAGCCATCTTGCGACCGGAAGAAGTGTTCACCATCGGTGGCAGGGATTCAGGAAGAATTGTCGCCCCGCCTTCCAAAGCCACGGTGCGCTCGATCATATTTTCAAGCTCACGCACGTTCCCTGGATAGTCGTACTTTTTCAGGATTTCCATCGCATCCGCGCTGATTGCACCGATGTTTTTGTTCAGGCGTTCGTTGTACTTTTTCAGGAAATGATTGGCCAAAAGCGGGATATCATCGCGACGCTCACGAAGACCCGGCGTTTTGATATTGATAACATTCAGACGATAGAACAAATCCTGACGGAAGCCGCCCTTTTGAACCATGTCTTCCAGGTTACGGTTGGTAGCGGCGATGATACGCACATCCACCTTCATGTCTTCTGTCGCACCCACGCGGCGGATCACACGCTCTTGAATCGCACGAAGAAGCTTTACCTGAATCGTCAGTGGCAATTCACCAACCTCATCCAGGAACAAAGTACCGCCGTCAGCCACTTCAAAAAGACCCGCTTTATCAGCCACCGCACCGGTGAAAGAGCCTTTTTTATGACCGAACATTTCGGATTCCATCAGGTTCTCAGGGATGGCACCGCAGTTCACTGTTACAAACGGACGATCTTTCAACGGACCATTATAGTGAATGGCTTTGGCAACAACCTCTTTACCTGTACCGGATTCCCCTGTGATCAAAACGTTGGTTGGCGTCTGGGAGACACGCTTTACCATATCGTAGATCGCATGCATAGCCTGAGAATTCCCCACCATGTTCTGGAAGGAGTATTCTTTTACCAGTTCCTTTTTCAAGGATCTGTTTTCCACTTCCAAATTGCGGGAACGAAGTGCGTTCTGGATGTTCAGACGGACTTCATCAATTTTGAATGGTTTTGTCAGATAATCATACGCACCCATCTTCATCGCTTCCACCGCAGTTTCGGTTGTACCGAACGCTGTGATCAGCATGAAGACTGTATCCGGATAGGATTCTTTGACGTGCTTCAGAAGCTCGATCCCCGTCACATGGGGCATCTGCAAGTCTGAGATGATCATATCAAATGTTTTTTTCGTAAGAAGGTCTTTCGCCTTTTGGCCGTCTTCAGCCAAAGTGATCTCATAGCCTTCTTTTTTCAGCATGATCTCTAAAAACTCGCGTATTGATTCTTCGTCATCGACAACAAGAATTCTCGACTTCATTTATGTGCTCCCACGTCCTTGTGTTAAAAACTATTCTCTCAGTGTGCTCTGGGGAAAGTCAAAATAAACTCAGTACCTACGCCCACTTCACTCTCCACGAACACCTGCGCTCCGTGCCCCTCTAAAATCTTATGGGTCACAGCTAGACCAAGGCCTGTGCCTTTCGGCTTTGTCGTATGGAAAGGTTCAAACATCTTCTTGCGAGTCGCCTCGCTCATGCCACAACCGGCATCACGGATGCGCACGCGCACTTCCTTGTCAGTGACCAGAGCTTTCACCGAGATCTGCGGTTTCTGAGAATCATTCATAGCCTGATAGGAGTTGATGATAATGTTCAGGAAAGCCTGCTTCAACTTGTCCCGGCGGCCCAGGATCTGCAAACCCGGCTCAAACTCACGAACCTGCTCAATGTCGGCACGGACCTGAGCATTGAGCTTCATCGAATCCAGAACCTCTGTCAGCAGTGCCGAAAGGTCCACGGCATCTGTCGGCGGCACTTCCGGCCGGGCATAGTCCAGGAACTCGGTGATCAAGTTGTTCAAACGGTCGATTTCACGCAAAACGATTTTCATCAGCTTGCGATCGTCGTCATTGTTCACGGTCTGACTTAATAGCTCGATACTGCCACTGATACCGGCCAGGGGATTGCGGATTTCATGAGCAATCCCCGCCGCCAAGCCGCCTACGGCCGCAAGCTTTTCATTTTGTCTGGCAGCATACTCAAGCTGGCGAATCTTAGTCAGATCATCAAACAAGCCAATGGACAAATGCGCTTTCAACTCGGGGCTATAAATCTTTGACAAGGTCATACCGAGAATCTTGGCATTGCCATCGTTCTTGGCGGTGTATTTCACATCGCCTTTGAACAACCCCTCTGATCTGCGGGTCTCCGGAAACAGCTCATACCAGTTCAAGGTGGACAGATCAGAATAACCCAGGATCTCAGCCGCGGAAGAATTGGCTTTCACCACCTCTCCGGACTCGGTGAAAGACACCATCCCCGTGGGAATATTTTCGACCAGCACTTCATTCAATTCCTGGGCAGAACGAAGACTTGCCCCCGTTTCAGAAAGCTCTTTCCCAACGGTTTGCAACTGCTCACTCAGGTATCCAGACAGCCCGGCGACCGAGAAGAACGCAATGTTGTTCAAAGCCAGCAGGAAGAAGAAATTCAAAGCCTTCATTTCCGGCGAAAACAGTGCTGCGACCGTAAAGAAGATACTGGTAAACAGGGCCAGCGTCACTGCCCCCACACCACGGCAGGCAATCCCCGCCAGCAGGATATTCACCAGGTGCAGGAACAGGAACAGGGACTGATTGATCCCGGAATAATAAATTAAAAATGAAATCAGCAGGGAATCAACAACGAAGCCCACGAACAGCAGCCATGGACTTTTCAGCAGCCGGTCCCACATCGAGAACCACACCACATGAACACCAAAGGCCACGCTCAGGATCGCGTAAAACGGACCCAGAATCTGCCAGTTGATGAAACCTTCCTGAAACACACTGGAAACCGCACTGATCAGCAAAATCAACGCAAAAAGGCTGACGCGGGTAAATTCCACCGTCAGCCCCTGATTTTTACTGTTCTGCAAAGCAAAACTTAAACGCATCTATTGAACCACATCCGCCATGTTGAAGATCGGAAGATACATCGCCACAACTAGAACCGCGATGATACCACCCAGAACAACCATCAATAATGGCTCCAGCAAAGAGGTCATGGCCTTCACGGCAGTTTCAACTTCATCTTCATAGAAGTCCGCAATTTTACCCAGCATGATATCCATCGTACCGGACTGCTCCCCGATAGAGATCATCTGAACCACCATCTCAGGGAAAGCTTTTTCCTTCGCCAGCGGGGAGGCAAAAGTACGCCCCGCCGTCACGGACTCTTTACAACGAAGCAAAGACTGCTCAATCACCACGTTACCCGCAGTTTTAGCAGAAATCTCAATCGCCTCGATCAAACCCACACCGGAAGAAAGCAGCGTCGACAACGTACGTGTCAAACGCGCGATCGCGGATTTTTGCACAACCTCACCGAAGACCGGGGCTTTCATGATGAAACGGTCAAAGGCGTCTTTACCACCCTCGGTTTTCAGCCACTGCATCAGGGCCATCGGGCCAATCACCATCACACCCAGGTACAGATACCAGTTATTGATCATCGAGTTACTCAAGTTGACGACCATCAGTGTCAGCATTGGTGGCTCTTTACCGGATCCGGCGAAGAACTCCATGAACTTTGGAATGATAAAGACCAAAATACCGGCGATAACGATCATCGCCACGCAGATGATGACCATCGGGTAAACCAAGGCCCCTTTGACCTGGGCTTTGATTTTCTCGGACTTTTCCATATAGCTCGCAAGACGCTGCAGGATCCCGTCAAGGATACCGGCCTCTTCACCCGCCTGGATCATATTCACATACAATTTATCAAAGACGTTCGGAACCTGCGCCATGGAGTCGGCCAGACGACGACCGCCCTCAATTGATGTTTTAACCTGGGCTGAAGCTTCCTTCAAAAGACCCGGGCGCAAACCTTCAGACAGGATTTTCAAAGAATCCACCACCGGGATACCGGCGTTGATCAACGTTGCAAACTGACGGGTGAAAATCTGCAGATCCTTGCCCTTTACGGTCGGAGCAAACAGACCGGGGGTTTTTCCCGCAGAAGCACGTGAGGCACCGAAGGCCACCACTCGAACTGGCAAAAGCTGCTGGGCGCGCAGACGGATGATGGCTTCCTGCTGGGAAGCCGCTTCAATCTCGCCCTGAACCATTTGGCCAGAGGCATTCTTGGCCTGATACTGGAATTTTGCCATCTTAGATACCTACCTTCTTAAGAAGCTGATCAAGGTTGTCTGGGTCGCGGGACACTTCAAACGCGGTTTTCAAATCCACGCGACGACGGATCAGATGCTGCAACAAAGACTGATTCAAAGTCAGGATGCCGGAGTTTTCCGGCGCCTGCGTCAAAAGATTTTCCAAAGACTTCAGATCCTGATCCTCAATCAGACCACGCACCTGAGGCTTCATCAAAAGCACTTCATGGGCGAAAACCTTTTCGCCACTCAAGCCCGCCACCGGATACTGACCGGAAGCCATCGTCAGCACTTCCGCCAAACGAGGCGCCCCGTGTTCACCAAAGCGATCACCCAAAGTGGACAGCGCACGACGAAGAGCATTCGTCACAGATGGCGCTTTCATGGAATAAATCACAAACACACCCTGCTCGGCCAAAGAAAGGGCTTCAAGCAAAGAGTCTTCGTCATGGAAGCCGTCATAAACCACCATATCCACGCCCGCCATCAGACTTTCTTTTTCTTCCGCACGGGCAAATTCACCCGTGTGATACAGATAACAGGATTTGGATTCACGCACCTGCGGGAACGCCTTGCGCGAGAACACCACACCCAGGAAAGATTTTTCATCAGAAATTTTCTGCAGGATTCTGTGCAATGCCCACACCTGCCCGGCTTCACCCGGACCGGACAACAGCACCAAGCCCTTCATGCGCAGACACGCTTCCAGCAAAGAAGGCGGCAGCGCCACTTCCTGCTTTCCTCCGTCCAGATCCATGTCCAAAACAGCCTTCATGGTGCTGTCCTGCTGGAAAAAGGAAAAACCAATACGCAATGTATCCAGGGCCGCTTCCCCTTGCACCACACCCGTGGTTTCAAGCACCGCTTTTTGCTGGGTGCTAAGCAGGCTTTGCTGCAAAAGATTCCATTCCGTCATCAGAGCAGGTGATGAGCGCAGACTTGTCCAGCCCGAAGCCAGACGAGCGCGCGGCTCACTGCCGACCACAAACAAAAATTCTTCCGCTTTTTTGGCTTTAGCCTGCAAAAGGAGCTCGGTCAGACTCATTAGGTGTCCTTCACTGATGCGTTGAGCACTTCTTCAATAGTTGTTACGCCACGTTTTAACTTTAACAGCGCACTTCGGCGCAGAGTCCTCATCCCCTGCTCACGGGCCAGGAAACGAAGCTGACCGGTGGAGGCACCCTTCAAGATGGCCTCTTTCATTTTCTCGGTCATCGCCAGCAATTCGTAAATCGCCAGACGGCCTTTGATGCCGGTGTTGTTGCAGTTGGCGCAACCTTTCCCACGCATCAATTTGTAGTCGCCGATTTCAGCCTGAGGCACACCCAGGTTTATCAGCGTCTGCGCCGGCACTTCCACCGGCGCTTTGCAGGACTCGCAGACTTTACCGACCAGACGCTGAGCCACAATCAGATTCACTGTCGAAGTGATAATATAAGGAGCCACACCCATCTCGGTCAGACGAATGACAGTTCCGGGAGCATCGTTGGTGTGCAGGGTGCTTACAACCAAGTGACCTGTGGAGGCCGCTTTAAAGGCGATCTCTGCTGTTTCAAGGTCACGAATCTCCCCCACCATCACGACATCCGGATCCTGACGCAGGAAGGACTTCAAGGCGCTTGAGAAATTCAAGTCAATATCCGGGTTCATCTGAACCTGATTGATACCTTCCAAGTTGAACTCCACCGGATCTTCGGCTGTGGAGATGTTCACATCCGGCTGATTCAGTTCCGCCAAGGCGGAATAAATCGTGGTGGTTTTACCCGAACCCGTCGGGCCCGTGATCAGAACCATGCCCTGAGGGAGATTGATTGTGGATTTAAACAGTTTCAAATCGTCTTCTTCAAAACCCAGCTTGGTCATGTCCAGCTGCAAATTGGATTTATCCAAAAGACGCAAAACAACTTTTTCACCCCAAAGAGTCGGCAAAACGCTGACACGGAAATCCATCTCTTTGGCTTTGGTGCGCACTTTCAAACGACCATCCTGTGGACGGCGCTTTTCCGCGATATCAAGCTTGGACATGATCTTGATACGAGAGGCGATCGCCGCTGCCGTACCTGCCGGAGGCGCAGTGGCTTCCACCAAGTTACCGTCGATACGGAAACGCACACGGTATTTTTTCTCGTAAGGTTCAAAGTGAATATCAGATACTTTCTTACGAATCGCATCTGCCAGGATCGAGTTCACGAACTTGATGATCGGCGCGTCCTCTGACCCGCCATCCTGATCGATGACTTCCGTCGCTGGACCGGCACTGAGGATAAAGTCATCCTCATCACCCACGCCCATGGTGTTCAAAGACTTGGTGCTGATGCTGCCGCCATAGTACTTTTCAATACCGGACATGATGGCACTTTCAGTCCCCACCACCGCTTGGATGCGGCAACGAGTGATGAAACGCAAATCTTCTTTGACTATAATATTAGAGGGATCAGCAAAAGCGACAACCAGGGTGTTTCCGGCTTTCTGCAGAGGGATCAATGTGTTTTTCTCACACACATCTTTGGGAATCATTGCAATGACAGTCGCATCGATTTCAAACGTATTGACCTCGACCCCCGGAACCGCGAAGTGTTTTTCAACAGCGCGAAGGATCTGATTGTCTTTTAAGTACCCGAGTTGAATGATGGAATTCGTCAGCCGCTGTCCGGTTTTTTTCTGCTCTTCCATGGCCAATGCCAATTGATCAGGCTTGAGCAAACCTTGCTTGACTAGAATTTCCCCGATTTTGAGTGAAGACATTAGGACTCCCCTGGACTCACTTTACTCCAGGGTGCCATTTTTTGTAACTAGACCGAGGATGAGTTTTGTTTCAAAAAGCGGGTCCAGCTTTCGCGAATATCCTCATGACTCAAATTATGATCCGGAAGCAGACGTTCCAACCACAGACGAGTCAGCTCTTCTGCAACCAACACCGGATGAAGCACACGAAGCTCCGCCTTCTCGGCCTCTTCAAGCAATAGATTCTGAAGTGGCAGCAGATTCAGGTCCAGAGCGTAGCCCGTGCCTTTCATATAATTGAAATAGGACAAATCCGTCAGCAGTGCCTGCTGCCCTGACAAATCCACCGTATTCACCACGATACCGGCACTCACCGCCTGCATCGTCAGTTCATCATTCGGCAGAATATGAAAACGGATTCCCAGATGAGACCGCATCAGGGCCTGCTGGTGCTCTTCCAGTCCGTCAGACTCTCCGACCAGATAAATATCCGAAATCCCCATCAATGCCAGAACCGACGCCACCACACGAGCTTCTTCATTGTGCCCGATCACAAAGGCCGGTGCACGAATATCCAGGTCCCGGGCTTCAGCCACCAAAACCATGCGCAAGGCCTCGTGCAACAGGACTCGCGGATACCACGATCCATCTTCAGGAAAGAAAGAATCCAGAACCTGCACCGCACGCACTTGCGTGGGCAGAACTTTCATTTGTGGCAGGACTTCAGCGGACAGGGATGCAGGAACTTTGACTGCGGCGGCACCTTGAAAAACCTCCGCAGAAAATTCACGGACAGTTTCAAACTGCCAGTCCCAGCCTTTTTCACCAGCAAGGGCCTGCATAAAGCGCATGAACTGTCCGGGCGTGCCATCAGCACGGATCTCACGAATGAGGATGCTCATCAAAATACTTTCTGGCTTCTGCCATGTCGTTTTGAATCTGATTTTTCAGTTCTTCGATGCCCGAGAATTTCTTTTCATCGCGCAGGAATTTCAGCAGATACACTTCAACCTCGATGCCATAAAGCTGGGCATCAAAGTCAAATAAATGAGTTTCAATTTTCACCGGGCCTTTGCCACTTTCCTGAAAGGTCGGATTCACACCGATATTGGTGATCGAAGGATGCATATGCGAGCCGATTTTGGTCAGCGTACAGTACACCCCCTGACGCGGGATAAACTCAACATCCGGATGAACATTGGCCGTGGGTACACCAATGGTGCGTCCGCGCTGAAAACCTTTTTCCACGTGGCCGCGCAGATAGTAAGTGCGCGCCAAAAGGTCATTAGCCTTTTGCACTTCGCCGTTTTTCAGATGCTCACGAATGCGCGTTGAAGAAACCACCGCGCCCTCGAAATGGAACGGTGGAATAATGATCAGACGAATGCCTTTTGCTGCACAGTACTTTTCCAGGAATGGAATGTTCCCGGCACGATCGGCACCAAAATTGAAGTCATGCCCCACCACCAGAGTTTTCGGATTCAGTTGCTTCAATACATAGTTGTCTAAAAATTCCTGCGGGGTGACTTTGGCAAAATCCCGGGTGAACTCCTCGATAATGACGTTTTCAATACCGCGTTTTTCAAACTGTTCCTGCTGGTCTTTCAGGTCAAAAAGGCGATAAGTGGCCCTTTCAGGGTGAAGAACCTTCACGGGGTGAGGATGGAAAGTATACACAACCGACGGGACCCCGAAATACTGAGCCTCGCGCACGACATTCTCGATGAGCTGCTGGTGGCCCAGATGGACCCCGTCAAAATTCCCTATAGTGACGACAGAAGCCGCCAAGGGAGCGCTCAGATGTTTGGCACCTTGATAAACCTGCATATTTTTCAATATACCTGTTTCTACGCCTCCCGGTAAGAGCTTTTAATCGTTGAATTTTTCAATAAATTTGCTATGTTGCGACGCGTGCAAAAGGGACTCTTTCATCACCTCTTATACCGACTCGAAGTCCTGCTTCGATTCTTCTCCCGACGCCGGGGTTTTTGGCTGCGTTGCCTTTTGTGCTGGCTTATCGGCTGCCTGGCATTGTCCAACGATGAAATCACGTCTTATGACCAGCGCTTCCAACTGCGCGGAGACCAAAAGACCTCCCCGCAGATCGTTTTGATCACCATCAAACAATCTGACTTTGCGATGATCTATGATGCCCGGACAAACTTCCTCGACAACATGAGCGAAGTCACCGACATCACCGACAGCTTCTTCTGGAACAAACCCCTGTGGTCCGAACTGTTATTGCGTATTCTGCGCCAGAATCCACAATCTGTGGGTGTGACCCTGTACTTTGGCGACAACATCGGCACCGTTCGCATGACCCCGGAAGATCAACGCATCTTCCTTGATCCACGCATTGTGTGGGCTTCGACCACCAATTCTCTGGAACGCATCCTGACCCCGGTCTTTACCAACCGCGACCACAACAATCTGGGCAGCAATGAACTTCGCCGAGACGAAGACGGGGTCGTCCGTCGCGTATTCCCGCAACGAGCCGAAATGCCTCACCTGGTGGAAAAAATCACGGGCAAGAAGTTCCCGACCCAATTGGCAGGACTGGCGATCAACTATCGCGGCTCTGCCCGCGTGTTTAAACAGTATTCTTTAAGCGAAATCATCTATGACGAACTTCCGGCCAATGCCTTCACCGACAAAATCATCTTGATCGGTGCTGAGACTTCTTCCGCGCCCGTTTACATGACCCCAATGGGGACTTTGTCGCGCACTGAAATTCTGGCTCATATCACTGACACCGTTTTGGGTGACAAGTGGATCAAGCGCTTAAGCTTTGTGTGGTATGCCGCCGGGTTCTTTGTACTGATGCTGATGGCGGTCTTTGTGATCACGACCTATCCACAGTCGGTGGCGCTGTTCTTTATTCTGTGGATCGGGACGCTGCTGGCGGCCCTGTCGGCGTGGGTCTTTGACACGTTCTATTTCTGGTCCCCGGCGTTTTCTCCGTTCGTACTGCTGGCCACAAGCTGGATCATCTTCATCGGTTATCAGGCCACCAAGATTGAACGCCAGAACTTCCATTTACAGCAGGAACAGGAATATCTGGCACAGCTGGAACAGTTGAAAAACAACTTCGTCAGTCTGATTTCCCATGACCTGAAAACGCCGATTGCAAAAATTCAGGCCATCGTCGACCGCCTGATGACCCAGCATGCGCAGGAAACGGAATTGGGACAGGATCTGAAATCCCTGCGCCTTTTCAGTGATGAACTGAATCGTTATATCCAGTCCATCCTGAAGGTTCTTCGTGTCGAGTCCCGTGATTTCAAAATCAACAAGGAAGTTGCCGACATAAACGAGATCATCGAAGAGGCCCTGCAGCACCTGCGCCCGCTGGCCCGCGAAAGAGGCATTCAGATTCACACGGCGCTGGAGCCGATGTTCTCTGTGGAATTTGACACCACCCTTTTGAAAGAGGTTGTGATCAATCTGATTGAAAATGCGATCAAGTACACGCCCAGCGGCGGACAGATCGAAGTGATCTCGCACGAGTCTGAAGAATTCGTGCACGTCCTGGTGAAGGACACCGGGGAAGGGATCAAACCCGAAGACATGGAAAAGGTCTGGGGCAAATTCACGCGCGGTTCCGATCAGGATCTGCGCACCAAGGGAACCGGCCTTGGACTTTATCTGGTTAAATATTTTATTGAACTCCATGGTGGCAAAGTGACGATGGAAAGCAAAGTGGGCCTTGGGACCACGGTTGCCTTCACCCTGCCGCTGGATGCTGAAGAAGACGAGGTGTTAGTATGATCAATAAGCTCCACACACTGATTGTTGATGACGAGGCCGAACTGCGCCGTTCGGTGATTTCGATCCTGAAATCCACCATGCCCGAAATTGAATTCACCATCGAGGAAGCAGCCACGGGCCGCGAAGCCCTGGACAAGGTGAAACAACAGCAATGGGATCTGGTTCTGATGGATGTCAAGATGCCGGAGATGAACGGCCTTGAAGCCCTGACAGCGATCAAAGAACACGATCCCCGCACGTTCGTGGTTTTGATGACGGCTCACTCCAACCTTCATGACGCTGTTGTGGCGATCAAAGAAGGCGCTTACGACTACGTCGAAAAGCCAGTGCAGCCGCAACAACTGGCCGAAATCGTGCGTAAAAGTCTTGAGGCCCGTGATCTGATCTCCTCTTTGGCGATGTCCAATCCGGTTTTTGATGACGACATCGAATCCGAGATCGTGGGTGGTTCTTCGAAAATGAAAGAGGTCTTCAACCTGATCTACCGTCTGTGCAAAGTCGACACGACGGTTCTGGTGCGTGGCGAAAACGGGACAGGCAAAGAGCTGGTGGCCCGCGCGATTCACTTCAACTCCCCTAGAAAATCCGGTGCCTTTGTTGCCATCAACTGCGGTGCTATTCCGGAAAACCTGATGGAAAGCGAATTGTTCGGCCACGAAAAAGGTGCCTTCACCGGCGCGGTGGAACGCAAGATCGGCAAATTCCAATTGGCGAACAACGGCACTTTGTTCCTGGATGAAATCGGCGAACTTCGCCCGGACATGCAGGTGAAACTTCTGCGCGTTCTGCAAGAGCGCAAGTTCACCCCAGTGGGCAGCAATCGCGAAGTCAAAACCACGACGCGTATTATTGCCGCCACCAACCGCAACCTGGAAAAGATGATGGAAGAAGGCGAATTCCGCGAAGACTTGTTCTATCGCCTGAACGTGATGCCGATCTTCCTGCCGCCATTGCGCGAGCGCGCTGACGACATCGAGGCGCTGGCTGGTAACTTTATTAAGAAATTCTCAAAACAACACGGCCGTCAGATCACCGCGATCACTCCCGAAGCTTTGGATATGCTGAAATCCTATCGCTGGCCAGGAAACATCCGTGAGCTTGAAAACATCATCGAGCGTTCTTTCATCGTGGAAAACAGTCACCAGATCACGGTGGATTCTTTGCCGGAATCCATTAAGCTTGCTCCGAAAGATGGCGCTGACAAAACTGCGAGTGTTGGTTATTCCGGCCCGCTGGATTTTGACGCCTTCAAAGAAGAGATGGAAAAGGAATTTATCGTCAGTGCTTTGAAAGCCAACAACGGTCGTATCAATCAGACCGTGGCTCAGGCGAATATTCCGAAGAACACCCTGCTGCGCAAGATCCGCAAGTACGGCATCAATGTGAAGGAATATACTAACGAAGAATAAACCCGGCGGTGCGAAGGACTTCCTCTGCGGGGATGTCCTTCATACACACGTGGGTTTTGATCGGACAAACCTTGTGGCCATGCTTGCCGCAAGGTCGACAGCGCAGATCCTCTTTCTGGACGACATAAGATTGTGCTGACCACGGGCGATAGCCAAACTCTAAAATCGTAGGACCAAATACCGCAATCAAAGGTGTTTCACACACCGCCGCCAAATGCGTGGAAGCGCTGTCGTTTCCAACCAGCAAAGCCGCGCGGGCAATCAGCTGCGCAGACTCGATGATCTTGGTTTTTCCAGCCAAAGACACCGACCCCGGAATACCCGCCGCCACTCGTTCTGACAGGGTTTCTTCCCCGGGACCACCCATCACATAGACTTCATAGCCTTTTTCTTTCAGAGCCTTGCCCACGCCAACAAAGCCCTCTTCTGTCCAGCGCTTGGTTGCCCACACGCTGCCCGGGAAGATCAAAACAGCTTTGCCGTCTTCAAACCCCTGAAGATTGAATTTGGTTTTTAACTGCTGAAACAATTCAGAATGCGCCAGAACTTTTTCACGCTGGCTCATGGATGCCCAGGCCGGAGGCGCAGGCAACAAACCATGATCAGCCGGCAAATACGGTTTGGCCCGGGTGACATAGTCTTCGATGTTCTTTTTCAGTTCTGGATCAAACGGCGCCAAAAGGCTGAGCTGCCTCATGGCATCCGGCAGACGCACGTCGCGTTTTACGCGGGTTTGGAATGCCAGAAAGTTCCAGGCGTTTTTATAAGAAATTTTATGAGTGGCCTTGATCTGCATGCAGAAAAAAACCGTGCGCATGGATTCATGAGGAGAAATCAGATGATCAACAGTTTCAGATCGCAGGGATTCAATGATACGGGCATAAGTGTCTTTCTTGCCCTTTTCGATTTCATAGACGTGATCAACGATGCCAGCTTTGACGAAGAAGTCGCCCAGCCCTTTACGGCAAACCAATCCCAGCTTGTGGTCAGGCCACAACGCCCGGCATTTTTTAAGGAGCGGGATTGAGAGCAGTAGATCGCCCAGAAAGGCGGTTTGCACAACAAGATTCAAGGGCATCAATAACTTCCTCTAACGAGACCTGATCGTAGCACATAATGGCCTTTTCACAAGTCCTCTTCCAGCACGGACTGCAGGGGCTTTTTGTCAAAAGCTTAAAACCTCTGTCATAGATGTCGATCTCGTGAGCACAAGTCGGACCAAACCAGGCCACCACTTGTTTTTTCTGCGAAATCGCCATGTGCATTCCCAGACTGTCCCCGGTCACCACCACGTCACAGGCCGCCACACTGATCAAACCATCACGAAGCCCGGATTCCGTTTCCGAAGAAATCACGGAATAGCCCTGCTGAATCAGTCCATTGCGAATAGTGTCTTCAGGTCCACCCAGCAGCACAATTTCTGCATAGGGAAATTTCGCCTGAATGCGCTCGATCAACAGACGATGATAATCCACGGACAATTTTTTATAAGGAATCACGGGGCTGCAACCGGTGTTAAGCCCGATCACGAGCGATTTGTTATTTTCAGCCAGCCACGCCTCTTTGCGGCGGCGGGCTTCCCGGTCTTCGCTTTCCGTCAACGGCAACCAGTAGTCATCGCGCTGGTATTCGCCCAATTCAAGAGCTTCAATCATCAGTTGTGTTTCCGGCTTTTGATTCACAAAGAACTTCTTGTGATTGTCCAAGCCCAGTTCCCACAACTCTTGTGCCGCTTCGGTCGCGGGCACGATAGCGCCATTGGTGCCCTGGACAGTGAAACCATAGATCTGATCGACTTGGGTGCGCTTCACCACCCCACAGGCCTTCAGGGATTTATCAATAACAAAGCCCACTTCAAACTCCAATGTGGACAATTGCAGCAAGTCCGCCTCACTGGTGGTCAGAACACGATCGATCGCTGGATGATTTTTTAACAGATGATGAGCTGGCGCATCGGTTACCCACGTAATCATGGATCCCGGGTACTTTCTTTTGATCGCCTTCAGCAAACTGGTGCTGCGAACCACGGCCCCCAAAGCGCCCAGATGAACAATCAACACAGAACTTGTGGGCACATCCTTTTGCGCGCAGGAGGCGTCACACACCGAATTTTTGGAGCAGGGTTTGTAACCGGAAAAGTGTCTGCAGTTGATCATCGCCATCCCTATATTCTATGTCAGTTGCCCACGGATCGCGCAGATCCAGACTGGGTTTTCAGGACCTTTGTATTGTTGAAAGCAGCCCAAAATATTCCGATAAGCCCTCGAATGAGAATCGAGAAAGAACCCCTGCAAATCCCTGCCCTGCAAATGCAGCCCTCGGCTGACGGCGGCAGCTTTACGGTTCTTGCCACCCGCAAAAGCTACCGCCTGAATCCCCTGCAGTACTCGTATCTGGACGTGCTTAAAAACGGCAGTTCGATTGAGGGACTGGTGCAGTTCTTTCTGGGACAGGGATGGCTGGTCAGCTTCCGTGAACTTTCTGCCTTGCTGGAATTCCTGATTCAAGAAGGTCTTTTGCAGAATCCAAATGTTCAGACTTACTTCAACCGCGCCCACCAGGCCATGAACGAACAGGGACACTTAAGCGGACAGGGACAGCAAGTTATGTCGCTCAATCCTTCACAGCTCCCCTTCTTCCGTTCTTTGGAGCCGGCATTGGCACAACACCTGATGCAGAGTTCAGAACGTTTCCAGGTCCCTGCCAACATCAAAGTCATTCAATCCGGCAAAAACGACCGCGATCTGTTCATTCTGCTAAAAGGTCAGGCCGGAATTTACCGTGTCTTCGGAAATCAGCAGCGCCAAATGGTGGCAGCCCTTAATTCCGGCGCCCTGTTTGGCGAAAGTGGCTTCTTACTGAACCAACCACGCACGGCCGATGTCATCACCCTGGCGCCCAGTGAAATTCTGCGCGTTCGTCATCTGCCAGAGTTCGATCAGCTGATCAAAAGCGACAAGGCGCAAAGCCTGCAACAGCGCTTCTGGATCCTGCAAGCCCTGCAGTCCTCTAACGTGTTTAAGAATTTGCCCGGTGATTGTCTGGACAGTCTGATCTTTTCAGGCCGCTTGGTAAAAGCCCCAGCCCATCAAAGACTGTTCGCAGAAGGACAACCCGCCAACACCTGCTACATCGTCGTCCAAGGAAGCGTTGTGATCAGCCAACAAGGCCGCAACATCAACGTCATGGCCCAAGGTGCCTGTTTCGGCGAAATCTCACTCTTAATGAGCGGCGGCCAAAGAACCGCGACGGCGACAACCCAACAAGAAACCATTCTGCTGGAAATCCAGCAAAACAATTTCTATCAAGTTCTGTCTCAGAATTTATTCTTAGCAAAAGAAATCGAAACCCTGGCCGCCCAAAGACTCGAAGCGGACCGCAAACGCTAATTACTTGCCGGGTTTAATTTCCACGACTTCGGAAACCAGAGTTCCGATTTTGATTTTGGATTCAATTCTCAAGATATACTTGCGATCATCATCCGACAACCAGATGAAATTGTCCCCGATCGGGTTCAATTTACCTTTAAGAGTGATTTTAGGCTGAACCACGATGGCTTTAATGGGTCCCAGCTTGGTGTTCAGGACTTCACGGCGCAGGGCTTTTCCGGAAAACACAAGATTCTCGTTGTCGTTACCGACGCGGAAAGAATACTCTTTGCCCGTTTCCCACTTGAAGTTTCTCATATAGTAAATCGCGCTGTACACGTTTTGCGTGTAAGGCAGGATTTCCCAATTTTGTTTTTTCTCTTCTTCACCGTGATCCTTGGTCACCTTCTTTTCCCAGAAGGTTGCCGTGTTTTTCTCGACATCAAAGAGCATCTTGGCTTCACGCAACTGACCGGATTCCTTGACGTGCAACTGGAACACGCGAGGCACAAGATCCTCGTAGTCTACAAATGTCTCTACGCGGTCTTCAACGCTGTAAAATGAGCTGAACAAAGAGCTGGTTCGGATTTCCACCGCGAAAGTGTAGGACTTGCGGTTGTTGACCATGGCAAAAGGCTCCACCTTCATACGAAGCTCCCCGGCCGAGACTTTGAAATAATGCACATCATGCACCACCTCTTCACCCACGCGGAAAGGATCGTTGACCGGACGGCGACCGTTGAAACCCTCAGAGTCTTCAATTTCAGGCTGGCGGGTTGCGGTCTCTGTCACGACCGCTTCGGTTTTGGCTGACGCCTTGGAGGATTTTGCGGGAGCCTTCCCCGCCGGCACTCCTGGAGTTTTAACTGCTTTTTCGGAAGACTTTCCCGTGGTCTTCGCAGAGGTTTTGCCTGCGGATTTACCGGAGCTTTTAGTGGCTGATTTGTCTGCCTTTACGGGTGTCTCGGATTTCGCCGCCGTTTGTTCTGCGGGGGGAGCTTCCGTACCCGCCGACGAACTTTCGGCCTGCGGCTTAACTATCGTCACCGCTCCTTCGAACTCCTCGTTCTTCTTCATCTGGTCGGCCTTTTCATACTTCAAAAATGAAGTCGAACAAGAAACCAAAAACAATGAAACGAGAGCACCAAGAAGCAGCTTATTCACCGAAAGTCCTTCCAACGTCGATGCACCCACATCCATTGTTCCGGGTGCTTTCTGACGATCTCTTCCAACTTGTCACAATAGCTTTGTGTCAGATTGAGAGTCGTCTGGTCTTTATCATCAGTCACACAGGAAGCCGTGTCCATCGCTGGCTCGACAACCACATGAAGTTTTTTATCTTCCCCCTCGTAGGTATAGATGGGAAGAACCGGGGCTTTGGTTTTTTGCACAAACAGAGCTAGACCATAGGCTGTACCTGTCTTTTTTCCGAAGAAGGAGGTCTCAATCCCAAAGGGACGCCCCATAAACTGATCCAGAACAAAGACCACGGCCGAGTTCTTTTTCAACGCCTTGAGTATTTCAAACGCATTGTTGGGGGCGTGCGCATCGATGTATTGAACACCCTTGGCCCCACGAATGGAGAACCACAGATCATCAAACCACTTGGTTTTAAATCTTTTCGTGATCAGGTTCACACTTTGCCCGTTTAGCACAATCGTGTTGCAGGCCAGATCCCCGTTCCCCAGATGCAAAGTCAGGAAGAACATTCCTTTCCCGGCAGCCCGGGCATTTTCAACATGCTCCCAGCCGTGAAACACCACATTCTTGGCGATCCATTCAGGCGTCACAGACGGAATGAAAAAGAATTCAGCAAAGTTATACCCCAGCTGATACACAGATTCGCGACCGACGGCTTTTCGTTGCTGGTCGGTCCACTCGGGGAAAGCCAGTTTCAAATTATCCAGAACGATTTTTTTGCGAAAACCAAAGACATCAAACCACAAAAAGCCCACCCAGGACCCTGACTTGCGCAACCAACGGCGCGGCACCAGTGAACTGAAAAAAACCATGAGGTTAACGAAGAACTTGAGTAATAATCTCATGAAGGCGTCCCTTCTTTCCTGCTTCAACCACTTCCAAAGAAGTGCTCCACAGGATGGAGGAGTCGTTGAACAAATGACGAAGTTTCACGGCATCCTTGCCTGTTGTCACCAGCATATCCGCCCCTGAAAGTTCAAAAGCTTCAGTGATGTTCTTCACATCCTGAGCCGTGTATTGATGATGATCGCGATAATGCAGGCTCTGCTTGGAAACCTCGCCGATTTCGCCCATCATTTTTTCAAAGACATCCGGTCTTGCGATGGCGGAAACCAGGAATAATTTTTTACCCTGAATCTCACTGCGCTTCAGAACCTGTCCGGTTTTGACATTCTGACACTGCTGAATCTCGTATCCGAAATAAAGCACTTCCTTGTCTTTGGGAAGCCTGGCCTCCAAAGCCTTCAAAGCATCCTCTGGCGCCAGATTGCATTTGGATAAAATCAGAACATCCGCACGCTGAATTCCCGCCCACGATTCTCGGGCGCGGCCTTCCGGCAGAACTTCATAGTTCGACAGACTTTCCGTCGCATCCAGAATGACGATATTCAAATCGCGATGCAGGCGGCGGTGCTGAAATCCATCATCCACTATCAGAACATCATACTTGTGAACTTCCGTGGAATAGCGGGCTGTGCGCCACTTGCTCGGGCCCACATAAACTCTAACATCCGGATTGGCCTGAGCCAGCAACACCGGTTCATCGCCAAAGTAGCGTGCGGCAAACGGATGATCCACATCCACCAGACAAGGTGAATCCGCATCGGCGCGGTAAGAGCGACTGATCACCGCCACTTTTTTGCCATCAGCCACCAGGGACTTCAGGCAGTAATCCGTAATTGGTGTTTTTCC
Source organism: Bdellovibrio bacteriovorus (assembly GCF_048286975.1). GTDB lineage: Bacteria > Bdellovibrionota > Bdellovibrionia > Bdellovibrionales > Bdellovibrionaceae > Bdellovibrio > Bdellovibrio bacteriovorus_H. The sequence goes on from NZ_JBLVRT010000003.1 coordinate 277,241, forward strand.
CGTCCCACCCACTGTCAGATTTCCGATACTGATCACCGGGACCGGCGCTTTGTAGATGCCGAATACACCGCGGTCAAAGAGGCTGTTTTTAACCCCCACGACCTGATCATACAAAAATGACAGTGGACGAAGATATGATCTCATCAGACGAAGTACTCTTCCAGGGCTTTCACCACACGCTGAGTGGCCCCTTTGTCGCCAAGATACTGACGAACCTGACCCAGATCAGAAACAACCGAGTCATGGTACTTTTTATCCAGAACGTAACGCTCCAGCTCAGCGGCCAGATTTTCGGCAGTAACTTCGCTCTGGAACAGCTCCGGCACAGCTTCTTTGTTCAGAATCAGATTCACCAGACCAAAATATTTGGTCCCACGAACGAAGAGTTTGGCAAACACGCCGGTCAACCACTTCATCTTGTACATGATGACCATTGGCTTTTTAAGCAAGCCCACTTGCAGGGTTGCAGTTCCTGAAGCCACCAGCATCATGTCCACCAGATGAATCATTCTGAATGGTTCATCCTTCAGCAACATATAAGGCAGTCGGAAGTTCTCCAGACGATCCTGCATGTATTCTTTGGTGAAGGTCGGCGCCGTCAGAATCAAAACTTTCAGATTCGGGAACTTTCTGGAAAGAATGCGAGCGGCATCCAACTGAATGTCCAAATGCTGCTTTACTTCCAGACGACGACTGCCCGGCATAAGACCCAGCACGATTTCGTTGTCACGGATGCCACACTGGTTGCGGTGGGTTTTTCGATAAGCCAGATCATCAATCAGGCGCTCGTCCAATTCATCCAAAAGCGGATGACCGACGAATTCCACCGGCACACCGTGCTCTTCATAAAACGGCACTTCAAACGGGAACAGAACGAAAACTTTTTTGCAGTATTTCTTGATGGTCTTCACGCGACCTTTGCGCCATGCCCACACCTGCGGAGAGATGTAGTAAACAACCGGAATGCCCAATGCGTGCAGCTTTTTAGCCAGCATCAGGTTGAACTCCGGATAATCCATCACGATCGCCACCTTCGGACGGCGCTTTTCAGCTTCCGCAACCAGGCTGTCAAAAACACTTTTCAGATGGGAATACGCACTGATGATTTCAGCGGCACCGACAACGGCCATCTCTTCAGATTTGCCAAGGCGTTCAAAGCCGATGTCTTCCATATCCTGACTGCCCACGCCAAAAGCATGGACCTTGCGGCCCTGGGCTTTCCAGGCTTCCAGAATTCTTTGGGCATAGGTCACACTGGAGGCTTCCGCCGCCACAATCAGAACCTGATCCATCAGCCCTCAATCATTCTCTGAACGTCTTCGATGGCTTTCAGGGCTTTCAACCCATCAAGACCTGTGACGACAGGTTGTTTGTCATTCAATACACAATCGATGAAAGCGTCGGTTTCTCTTTGCAGAGCATCGGCTTTCTCCACACTCCATTTGGTGACCGTCAAGAACTCATCACCACCAGGCCCCGGAACCACTTTTTCAAGTTCCAATGTCCCTGTCTGAGCCAACAGCGTGCAATCATCCTGCAGCACACGGATGGATCGCTGAGCCACCGGGGATACACGACTGACGTTGATCATCACCTGCATGCCATTCTTCATTTTGAAAGACACAGAGGCGGTATCCAGCTCTTTGGAAATCAGCTTGGTGCCGGTTCCGGTCATGGCTTCAATTTCAGAACCCGTCAGCCAGAACAACAGATCCATATCATGGATCATCAGGTCGTGCAGAACGCTGACATCTGAACCGCGCTTATTATAAGGAGCCATGCGGTTCAATTCGATGAATTTGGGATTCTTCAGATGCTTTTGCAGATCGTTGATTGCCGGGTTGAATCTTTCGATATGCCCGACAGCCACTTTCACGTTCTTTTTCGCCGCCAGCGCCAATAGTTCTTCCGCTTGCTGAACCGTGGCGGTGATCGGCTTTTCAACGTTCACATGAACGCCGCTTTCCACGAACATCTTTGCCAGCTCAAAGTGACTCAGAGTGCTCGCCGCGATCGTCACCAGATCCACATGACCTATCAAATCCTGCGGCTTGTGGAAGCTTTTTACCCCCAACTCCATAGCGATTTTGTCGGCCTGAGCCGGGAAGTGATCACACACCCCGACCAGCTCCACATTCGGATTGTTTTTGTATTTCTGAGCATGGAACTTACCAAGGTATCCAACCCCGACAACCGCGCCACGAAGTTTCTTACTCATCGTCCTGCCATCCTTTAGGGCTTCTGTCCACGGCAATACCGCGTTTGGAAGAGCGAATGAAATTCACGAAGTACTCAATGTTCGGGCTCATCGTGCATTCATTCAGGATGCGCTCGATGCCCTCTTCCACAGTGTGAGAACCCATGATGATGATACGGATGGCCTTGTGTACGTTTGCGATTTCTTCACGCGGGAAACCTTTGCGCGCCAGACCGATTTTGTTGGTCGCGCGGATTGTCGCGTAAGTGCCCTGAGCACGACAGAACGGCAGGATGTCCTTGTTCACGATGGAGGATCCTGCAACGAAAGCACCACGACCCACTTTGGTGAACTGGTTGAAGGCGCACACACCCCCGATGGTCACACCGTCTTCAATTTCACAGTGTCCGCCCAAGTGGGAGTTGTTGGCGATGGTCACATTGTTGCCGACTTTGCAGTCATGCCCGATGTGCGTGTAAGCCATGAAGTAACCGTTGTTGCCGATTTCAGTTTTACCATCCCCTTTGCTGGTCGCAAGGTTGGCGGTGGAAAACTCACGGAACGTGTTGTTGTTACCGATAATCAATTTGGTTGGTTCACCTTTGTAGGAAAGGTCCTGAGGAGCCCCTCCGATTACAGCACCGGGACAGAAATGATTGTTTTCGCCGATTTCGATGATGCCGTGACGGGAACCCAGTGTCACATGACCTTCGACGAATGTGCCTTTGCCAATAAAACCTTTGCCTTGAATCAAACAGTAAGGACCGATTTCAACGTCGTCGGCGATATGCACGTCTGGAGAGATAACACTGCTTGGATGAATCTTATAATTTGCCATGAACTTCTATTCCTAAAATAGAAAAGGGCCTTTGCAGGCCCTTTCGTTTTCTTATCAACTACTTTTCTTTTTCGAAGGCCGCGATTACTTCAGTTGTCAGGTCCGCATCCGCTGTTGCGTAAAGAACCATTTGAGAGTTCTCCAGCACCAGAGTGTAACCTTTGTCTTTCGCAAGTTTCGCGATCACTTTTTTCATTTTATCAAGAATCGGAGCCGTCAGCTCACGTTCTTTTTTCTGAATCTCGATCTGGCTTTTGCCTACCACATCACGATACTTCAGCATTTCTTCCTGGAATTCAGCTTGTTTTTTACCAAGCGCTTCTTCAGAAAGAACAGACTTTTTCTTTTCCAGGTCTTCACCCATTTTTTTCAAGTCTGCTTCTTTTTTCTCTAGTTCTTTTTTCTTCTTGTTGAACTCTGTTTCAAGTTCAGTTTTAGCTTTCTTACCAGCAGAAGTGGATTGAATAGCTTTTTGCATATCAACAAATCCAACTTTTGCTTCCGCTTGTGCCAAAGATGCCGTCAGTAGCATGCTCAACACGATCAACATTCTTTTCATTCCAAATCCTCCTTAAAAGGTTTTAAAAATAATTTAGTACTGGTTCAGCTACGCGGGCAAAGCCCGCTGCGCTCTCCCGGCCCAGCCGGCTAAGTCCAGCTACGGCGCCCAGAGGGCGCCTGCGCTTCCTGCGCCCAGGCGCGCTTAGAAACTAGGCCCGATGGAGAATTCGAAGACGGTGGCGTCTTGGTAGGCTGGGTTGCGGTTCAGTGGGAAGCCCCATTCGAAACGCAGAACACCGATTGGTGAGTACCAGCGGATACCGAAGCCGACGTCCGCGAAGAAGTTGTTGTCCGAAAGGACATCATCCGCGGCACCGATATCGAAGAATCCAGCTCCCATGATGCCAGCTTCTTTAACCAAAGGGAACTGTAATTCCGTCTGGTACATGGCCTGCTGAACGCCCCCGTAGAAACGCCAAGCTTTCTCACGAGCTTCCGCCTCGGATTTACCGTCAGCGATCAGATCGTTATAAATCATCTCAGAGAACTTCATTTTACCCACGCGGTAAGATCTATAACCACGCAAAGAGTAAGGTCCACCCAGAAGGTACAATTCAGAGAACGGAACTTCCTGACCATCCAAGCCGTCGATACGGGAATATTGGATGTTATTTCGCCACACTACATCCCAGAACAGGTTCTTGTAGTATCTGAAGTTGGCATTTCCGCGAGTATACTTCAGATCTCCGCCCAGACCGGCGTATTCATAAGACGCACTGGAATAGATACCTTTGGTCGGCATCTGACGGTCATTACGCGTGTCATATTCAACAGTTCCAGTCATGGAACTGGTCACACCAGACGCCGATTCCAGCGGGAAAAGATCCGGATCCGTGATCAGCTTGCCATCACTGTCGTATTTTTTAGACAGTTTGGTGTCGTCATATTTGTACTTCAGGAAGCCGCGCGTGTACTCGGCCAACGGGTGACCCAAACGAATCGCACCACCTGTGTGATTTTCGTCATAGTCCACACGTCCAGTATTCGCACTTTGATAAAGATCCGCCCCCAAAGACCACAACGTGTCTCGGAAGTACGGCTCTGTGAAGGACAAGCTGTAGTAACTGCCCGTGTTGCTCAAATTCAGGGACGCGCCCAGATTCTGACCTTTACCCAGGAAGTTCGCCTGACTGATAGAACCCTGCAATGTGAAACCTTGAGAAGTCCCGTAACCCGCACCCAACTGGATCTGACCGGTGTTACGCTCTTTCACGGAAATATCGACGTTCATGACTTCTGTGCGTTCCGGATCAATCGAGGTCTTGAAGTTCACTTCCTCAAAGAAGCCCAGACGCTGGATGTTTTCCAAGGACTGACGACGGCGGGTTTCGTTGTACAACTCCCCTTCATGAACTTTCAATTCACGACGGATGACCTTGTCGCGGGTCTTGGAGTTTCCAACCATATTGATTTTACCGAAGTAAACCTTGTTGCCCTTGTCGAATTCAAACACCAGATCCACACGACGTTCTTTGTCGTTGAAACGAGTGCGCGGAATAACGTTGGCGTAGGCATAACCCAGATCCCCGTACTTCGCCGTCAGCTCACTGATGTCTTTTTGCAACACATCGTAAGCAAAGACGCCATTGTCATCGATCTTGATCACTTCGCGCAGTTCAGATTTCGGGAACAAAAGATCACCGGCGAAATCCACGTCACCGACATTGTACTGCTCGCCCTCTTCAATGCGGATGGTGATATAGATATTCTTTTTATCCGGTGTCACCGTCACCTGAGGACGATCGACCTTGGCCTGGACATAACCCTGATTCCAGTAAAGGAAGCGAAGAATCTGAACGTCACGTTCGAACATCTCTTGCTTGTACTGACCGGAACCACTGATGCCTGAGAAGAAGCCACCCTCTTGAGTCAGCATTTTGCTTTTCAGAGAGCTGTCACCCATATGGTTGTTTCCAAGGAAGGTGATCTTTTTAACTTTTACTTTATCATTTTCGCGGATCTTAAAGACCAGACGAACAGTTTCGTCTTTGGTGACCTCTTGAACTTCAGAATCGATCTTGGCCAGGAAGAAGCCCTTGTCTTCATAAAGCTTCTGGATTTTCTCAACCGCCTCTTTAACTTTGGCCATGTTCAGAAGCTGATATGGCTTGATACCGGTGGCATCGGCAATATCTTCAGACTTTACTTCACTGTTGCCTTCGTAAGTGATTTCAACCACTGATGGTTTTTCCAGGACAGTGTAGGTCAGCGTGACATCTTTGCCCGTGGTCTTACGATCCACCTGAATGTCGTTGAAGAATCCCAAGTTGAACAACGCCTGAACATCTTCACGGATATGCTGGGTGCTGTACTGCTCTCCAACTTTGGTGACGATCTTTGCCAGGATGGCGTCTTTTTCAATTTTGCGATTTCCGGCAACTTCGATGTTTTTAACGATCAAACCGGAAGAAGATTCCAAAGATTCCGCAGCCACCACAGGCGCCTTGGCCCGGGAGTTTTTCTTTTTGGCAGGCTGAGCTGCCACCGTCGCGGACATGAATGTGATTAACAGTGCACAAAGAAGCTTACTCAAAGTTCCCATTCCCCGTTATTTTTTAAAAATCTATAAGATTTTTAAGTACTTACAATTTAGACAAGGAATCGTAACTTAAGACCAAGGTCCTGTCAAAGCCACCCACCAGACAACACCACTTTTTTAGCCGCAAAGCACAAGTAAATCATGAAGATAGCCCCTAAGAATTGAAGAGTTCTAGGACTGCCACTGACCGTCTTTCATTCTGTACACCTTTGGAAAGCGTGTCGCGAAGGTCAAATCGTGGGTCACGATGACCAGCGCCAGCTTCATCTCTTCCTTTAGACGGAAGAACAGCTCTTGAATTTTTCCGCTGGTGTGAGAATCCAAATTCCCCGTAGGCTCATCGGCGAACAGAATCTTTGGATGGCGCACCAAGGCACGAGCGATGGCTACGCGCTGCAACTCGCCGCCCGAAAGCTGGTTCGGATGATGGTCGGCACGATCGGCAAGCCCCATGAAGTCCAGAAGATGCAACGCCTTTTCTTTAGCCACCTTGATAGACTCCCCACCAACCCGGCAGGGAATCATGACGTTTTCAAGAGCATTGAATTCACTTAAAAGATGGTGAAACTGGAACACAAAACCCATTTCGGAATTACGAAAGCGAGACAGCTCATCATCGCTCATCGCCAGCAGATCGCGACCTTCACAGAAGAGCTCGCCCTTGTTGGGACGATCCAAAGTTCCCATGATTTGCAACAAAGTGGACTTACCCGCACCAGACGCTCCCAGAATCGCAAAGGCTTCCCCTTCACGGATGTCCAGACTGACGCCACGAAGAATCTCAAGCTCGCCCACCCCTTGGGAATAGGATTTGTGAATGTCCACGGCACGCAAAAGAATGTTTTCGCTATTCACTTCTTAGTCCCTCCACTGGTTCCAGCTTCGCTCCGCGACGGGCCGGTGCGATCGTGGCAATCAAACAGATCACGAGTGTTGCAATACAGATGGCCACGCCATCGATGAAACGGATTTGCAATTCAATATTTTCCAGTCGATAAACCTCGCCGGAAATCAGACTTAAACGTCCCTGCATGAATTCAAACAGATAGGCAATCCCGATCCCCAGGGCGAAACCCAGCACCAATCCGACCAGACCCATAAACAATCCCTGACAGACAAAGATCTTCATAATGTCTTTTTGGGACAGACCCACGGTTTTAAGAATGGCAATGTCCTTGAAGCGGCGAACCACATTGACAAACAAGGTCGCCGACACATTGAAGGCTGCCACAATGGTGATCACCAAAACGACAAAGAAGATACCCGGACGCTCGACATTGATGGCTTCAAAAAGGTTTTCATTGGCATCGCGCCAGTCACGCACCCAGTAAGGCGCCCCCAGAACACCACTCAAATTGAAAGCGGCCTCACGGGCATGATCCACATCCTGAAACTTCAACAGCAAACCCGAATAACGATCCCCGATATCGGCCAGATCCTGGGTCGCTTTCAAGTCAGACAAAATAAAACGTTCATTCCAGTCATGCTTTCCCAAGTCCAAAACGCCCTGCACCTTAAAGGCACCCACCCGGCGCTGGAACTTTGACGGATCCACAGAGTCCGCCACCGGCACCACGACACGGAAGGTGTCACCGACATTGAGATTCATTTTTTTGGCAAGATTTTTACCCACCAGTGCCAAGGGCACATCGCTGGCGACATTTAAATCATCAGTCCCGCTGACAATTCGGCGTTTGAAATTCAAAACCTCGTTGACCCGCTGGGTGTCCACACCTTGAATCAGCACACCCGAGATCTGACCTTTATTGGCCAACACCGCTTCAATGAAAACAAAACGACTGGTGCTGATCAGAGTCGGTTCAGCTTTGCGAATGCGCTCTTCCAGCTCTTTCCAGTCATCAGGGAAGCGCGAGCGCTTCACCACTTGCGCATGACCGGACACTTCGGCCATGGCTGTTTTTAGAGTGTTTTCAAAACCACTCATCACCGCCATCGAGGCCACCAGCGCTGCCACCCCCAAAACCAGTCCGAGCAGGGCCAAAGGGGCCGAACCGCCAAACATGGTTTTGCGCGAGAAAAGCAGTCGCCAGGAAAGCCAGGGCAATGACGACTTCACGAAGGCTGACTTTCTGCCGTCAAAGTCGATTTCAAGTAGGACATGATAAATCCATCCAGATCCCCGTCCATCACGTCATCGACCTGATTGGTTTCGAAATCAGTGCGGTGGTCTTTCACCATCTGGTAAGGATGCATCACGTAAGAGCGGATCTGCGAACCCCATTCATTGGCTTTCTTCTGGGAATTCATCGCGTCTTTTTCCGCGTTGCGCTTTTCGATTTCCATTTCATAAAGGCGCGCTTTCAACATCTTCAGGGCTTTTTCACGGTTCTGAATCTGAGATCTTTCCACCTGACAGGTCACAATAACCCCGGATGGAATGTGAGTCATACGAACCGCTGAATCCGTTCTGTTGACGTGCTGACCACCGGCCCCGCTGGCGCGGAACGTGTCCACTTTCAGGTCCTCAGGACGAACTTCGATATTGATGTCATCATCCACTTCCGCCCAGGCAAAGACGGACGCAAAAGATGTATGGCGACGGGCATTGGAATCAAACGGAGAAATACGCACCAGACGATGCACTCCGGATTCCGCCTTCAGATATCCATAGGCATAAGGGCCTTCGATCAAAAGCGTGCAGGATTTAATCCCGGCACCCTCGCCCTCGGTCATCTCGATGATTTGAACTTTAAAGCCATGCTTGTCAGCATAGCGCGTGTACATACGCAGCAGCATGGAGGCCCAGTCACAGGACTCCGTACCACCCGCCCCGGAGTTGATGGACAGATACGAGCTGTTGCTGTCCAATTCGCCGTTCAGAACTCGTTTCAACTCAAGCTCTTCCCCCAACTTTTCCAGTGCCACGACCTCGGCTTTGGCTTCAGAGAAACTCCCTTCATCCTGGGCTTCTTCGGCCATTTCCAGCAGAACCTTGGAGTCGCTCAAGCGACTTGCAAAGGCGTCGAATTCACCCACGGCTTTTTCAAGCAGGGCTTTTTCTTTGTTCAGCTTTTGCATTTCAGCAGGTTTTTCCCAGAGTGCGGGATTTTCAGCCTGAATGGAGATCTCTTCCAGGCGCTTTTTCTTGCGATCTAAGTCAAAGATACCCCCGAAGCTCCTTAGAGAAGGCTTCGAGAGACACGATTTTACTTTTTATTTCAGAGGCTTCAGTAACGATAGACATAGGCCCAGTGTAATCACAGGGCCCTGTCTGTCAAGAAAAACGCCTCCGAGAGAAGGGAGGGGAAAATCTCTCGGAGGCGACAGTTTGGGAGAAACACACATCTGCCTAATACAAAGGCGATGCCAACCGGGTCCCTTCTGACTATTTGCGAAATAAATGCGGGAAAGCCCCAAAATCTGGGCTCGCACAAGGGAATCGTTCAAACTTTAGACAAAACCACGGACGCAGAAGGTCCTTTTTGGTCCTTCCGAGGTGATTTCAAATCTCTTGTCGATTTTAGAGGGAAAAGACGCCTTATTTGGCAGAAACTTTTTTCAAAAGGACTTCGAAAGCGGCATCCTGAATGCCGAACATTTCAAGAGCGTCCTCTTCACTGGTTTCATGGTCATAGCCCAACAGATGCAGCACTCCATGCAGCAGCATGTAACCCAGCTCCTGCTGATAGGTGAGCCCATGTTCTTTGGATTGACGTTTCAGAACCTCGGGGCACAAAACAAGCTCCCCTAAAGACCCCGGATCCATCGAGTCAAAACTCAACACATCCGTGGCGTAATTCTTACTGCGAAACTCCATATTGATTTTCTGAGCGGGCTTTTTATCCAGAAACACCAGCGTCAGTTCGCGGCGGGCTTGCTCGGCCTTCAGCACTTTTTTGCGCTTCAGTTCAGCCACCACAAGCTCCATCCAGGTTTGGATGAACTTGCGAGGAGCCGCGTGTTTGGATTCATTGACGATTAAAACTTCCATGTTCAGCCCTGTGATGTCGTACTGTGACCCACGTCACCCAAACCACCCCCGGCACTGCGAGGATAATCAATACGCTGGTGATAGATGCCCAGAAGGATGCGGATGAACGCCGCCTCGACCTTGGAGATGTCTTTCAGGGTCAGGTTACACTCATCCAACTGCCCGTCAGAGAACTTTCTTTGCGTGATGTTCTTAACGATATTTTGCAGACGCGCCGGAGTCGGCTCATCCAAAGAACGAGCGGCAGCTTCGATACTGTCGGCAAGCATGCACAAAGCAGCTTCGCGGAACTGCGGTTTCGGACCTGGATAGCGGAAGTCCTCTTCCCCAATTTCCGGACCGTCTTCTTTTTTCAGATCCAGAGCCTTGTTATAGAAGTAAGAAATCAGCGTCGTTCCGTGGTGCTGCAAAACCCCGTCAATGATGGGTTTACCCAGTTTGTAAGCCATCCCCATTTCCACCCCGTCTTTAACGTGGGCGATCAGCAGGGTTTTACTCATGAACGGAGAAATATGATCATGCGGGTTGTGGCCCGGCTTCTGATTTTCGATAAAGTAATTGGCGTGCTCCATCTTACCGATGTCATGGTAATAGCACATAACTTTACCCAACAGCGGATTGGCACCGATTTCTTCCGCCGCCGCTTCCACCATCGAACCCACCATCATCGAATGGTGATAAGTTCCCGGGGCTTTCACGATCATTTCTTTCAGCAGCGGGTGATTCAGGTTGCTCAGCTCAAGCAGTTTTACGTCTGTGGTGTAGCTGAAAACGGATTCCAGCAGCGGAACAAACATCATCGCCACCAGGGCCGAGAAAATACCACCCAGGAAGCCCGCCGGGATTGAAAGCAGAATCTCTTTGACTCCGCCCTCTTGGTCGAACTTGGTCATGGTCAAAATGAAAGCAATCATCGCCGCATTCACCAGACCCGTGCGCACACCCGCATAGTAAACGTCGTTACGGGTTTTACAGTTGTACACCCCGCGCGCCGCCGCGATACCACCCACCAGGGACACGAACATAAAGGCGAAGTTGTAATCCACCATGATGCCCAGGCACACCGACAGAAAGGCTGTGAACAGCCAAACGATTTCACCATACGTGATCAAAAGACCCACCAGCATCGGACCCGCCGCCACTGGAGCCGCATACAGGAAGATCGCCGGAGGCAGGAAGTGGCCCAATTTTGAGGCAAAGGCCGCATCCGTGATGAACATGTAGATCTTGGTGAAGAAGATGATGCCAAAAGCGATCAGCATCATGACGGAAACGTCTTTGAATTCGATTTTTACTTTATTGATGGTGAAACGTTTCAGGTAAGAGAAGAACACCAAAATGGCCACCGACAACATCAGCGCCATGGACAAGGACATGATGTCTTTGCGTTTGTCGGCACGGATATTTTCGATTTGCTTGATCACTGCCATCTGGAACGGCTGAACCACCGACCCTTGGGCGATAATATTCTGATTCTTTTTAATGGTGATCGTCACCGGAATCACCGCATCGCGTGCGGCCTGACGTCGGCTGGCGGTTTCCTGCTTGTTCAGGGTCATGTTTGGCACAACCAGCGAACGAGCAAAGTACAGGATATTGGCCTGATCCGACTCAGAGAAACGATTCAGGTCTTTTTTAAGTTCCAGTTCGAAGTTTTCCGGGGACTGAAGATCCAGGATCTCTTCCCGCGGGATCGGGAATTCTTTACCCAGATTGTTCTTGTGCACCACCCGGCCCAAAACAGCGGCCTGGCTGGCCGGGATAAAGCGGTCCGGTGCTTCAGCCACTTTGCGGTCATACCAGTTTTCCAGGTTGCGGATGACAATGGCCTCAATGCGCGGATTGAACTTCAGATCAATAAGCCACTCGAACATAAAGTCCGAAACACCCACGCCCAGTTCTTTTTCAAACTGTTTTTTGTACTGGAAGAAGTCCTTCACCGCCAATCGGTACTTGGAAGGAGCCGTCGGCCACTGGGTCTCGCGGTAATAGGCACGCATGGTACGGAAGGAATGAATCAGGTTGACCGACACACGTTCAAAAACGCTGGTGTCATAGTCGTAAACGATCGGCACCGTGTATTCAGCCTTCAGGCGTTTTTCCTCGGTGGTGACCTCGTCCGTCATTTCAAAGCCCATTGGGGAAGTGACATCATACTTGGCCACATCACCCACAGTGAAGTTGTACGGGATATCGAACTGATAGAAGATTGTGTACGACAGCAGAACGCAATAGAGGAAGATCAAAGCAGCGCGACGAATGAAGAACTTTTCTTCCATGAGCTGCACAATTCGACCCAGGAATGTTTTCTCCAAACCGATGGAATCCACCCAGTCCAAAAACTTCAGACTGTGATCCTCATAGTTGACCCGCTTGGCTGGGCTTTCGCCCTTTTTTGGATTTTTTCCTCGTTGCATATCTAGTTTTTCTACCGTAACCCATATTGCGAAAATTGTCGAAATCACTATGCATTTGTGTTAGCAATAAAGAGATTCCATCAGAAAGTCGAGGAGTCCCCATGCCACATATTCCCTCCAACTTACGTCATATTGAGTCCTTAGTCGAGATCGTTGCTTCCTTGCGCGGCCCCGGCGGATGCCCTTGGGATAAAGAGCAGACTCACGAGTCTTTGACTCAATACGCAATTGAAGAGACTCACGAGCTGGTGGAAGCCCTGGAACTGCCCGCTTCGGACGCCACGAAAGATCTGAAAATGAAAGAAGAACTGGGGGATGTCCTCTTCCAAGTGGTTCTGCACGCTCAGCTTGCCGCCGAACGTGGAGCTTTTACTCTGGAAGATGTGATTGCCGGAATCAGTGAAAAACTGGTGCGCCGCCATCCGCATGTCTTCGCGGACACCCAAGTTGCTGACAGCGCCGAAGTCATCCGCAACTGGGAAGAAATCAAGAAACAGGAGAAAGCTTCTTCTGCCGCACCGTCGCCATACGCCCTGAATGTGCCTCCCCTGCCGGCTTTGCAGAAAGCCTACAAAATTGGCAAACGCACTGAAAAATTGAAGTTCGACTGGGAAGACATGGACGGCGTCCTTGCGAAGGTGGAAGAGGAATATCAGGAACTGCGTGAAGCTTTGGACGAAGGCAATGACAGCGAGATCGAACACGAACTGGGTGATGCCCTGTTCTCACTCGCACAACTGGGACGTCATGTGCAGATGGAACCCGAACAGGTTTTGCGCAAAGCGAATCAACGTTTTGAAAATCGCTTCAATATGATGGTGGAACTTGTTGAAAAAGACCAAAAGGATTTTTCTGCAATGACTCTGGAACAAAAAGAAGAGTACTGGCAGAAAGCCAAATTACTTTTGAAGAAGAAATAGAACGCAGGATCCTCCATCGAAGGTCCCCTTTCTTTGAGGCCTCGTAATAAAAGAGGATCTTGGTTGTGGCGAGAAGTTCGACAGTTCCGAGTATCTTCTAATTTCGACGCGCACTTAGCTGAGAAAACGCGACGGAAAGCCTGACAAACTGGCTATAGGTTTGACACAAGAAAATATTTTGAAAATTGATTGATTTCACAACACCCTGTTATTTCACACACTTAGCGTGTCTCAAAACTGGACCAATTAAAAATTAAAAAACGAATTCATGCAGTTACCTGAAATTTCAGTTTTGGGTTGTTTTAAACGAAACTGAATCCATCAAGAAGCATGGTGGGGCTCAGGAGGGCATAACCGTATGAAAAAAACAGTCGCTAGCAAAGCACTAATGATGGCTTCAGCAGTGGCACTGGTAGCTGGTTGCAGCAAGGGGACTGGTTCTTACTCCCTCTTGAATGATGCAGAAGACTACAAGCAACAAGCAGTTTTCATTCCAAAGCAGATCGACATCCTTTGGGTGATCGACAACTCCGGCTCCATGAAGACGTCTCAGGACAATCTGGCGGCGAACTTCCAGTCTTTCATCTCGCGCTTCCAACAATACAACTATGATTTCCACATGGCCGTAACAACCACTGAGGCTTGGGAAAAACAATTTAATTCAGGCAGTGATAAAGCCCGCATCAAGGACGGTGCGGTACTACAGACAAATCCAAGAATCGAAACCCACTCTGGTGTGTTCATTATGGATAAGAACACCGCGAACCTGGGTGATGTATTCTCTACCAACGCCAAGCAGGGAACGCTGGGTAACGGTGACGAACGTGCGTTCTCAAGCTTCAAGGAAGCTTTGCTTGAGCCGCAAAATGCGGGTTTCCGCCGCAGCGAGGCCTTCCTGGCGGTGATCATCGTCAGTGACGAAGAGGACTTCTCGTCTTCCTCCGCGGCTTTCAATGAAAGCTACGGCAACGCCAACCTTCACACAGTTCAAAGCTATGTGGACTTCCTGGATGGATATGTTGGCAGTCGTAACTATTCCGTCAGCACCATCACGGTTCCTGACGACACTTGCAAAACCACTCTGTCCACAGACGGTTTTGCGCGCAAGATCTCCACTCGCCTGCCGGAACTGGCAACTTTGACTGCGGGTGTGAAAGGGTCTTTGTGCTCTAACTTTGGTTCAACTCTGGAGCTCATCTCTGATTCCATCATCCAGCTTTCCAGTGTCTTTAAACTGAATCGTGAACCACAAGAGGACACGATCGTGATCACGGTAAACGGAGTTTCCGTGCCCAACGACGCAGCCAACGGATGGACTTACGATGCATCAAACCTGACCATCACCTTCCACGGAAGTTCGGTGCCGGCAGCGGATGCTAATATCACGATCGACTTCTATCCTAAGTCGATTAAACTGTAAAAGGATGTTGTATGGGTGGGGTACAGACAGCAACTAATCAGCAGCAGTGGTATATACTGCGTGGGGAAATGAAATATGGTCCCTACGAGTACAGATCACTGATCACGATGATCCAAAATGGCGAGCTCTACGACTACAACTTCGTATGGGCTGCGCACCTGGAAAATTGGACTTTGCTGGGCGATCTTCAGGAGTTTTCCAAAGACCGTCTGTGCAGACTGATTGAAACCAAGGATCATATCGCAGGCTCCTTCAAAGACAGAAAATGTCCACGCGTGGATCTGGAAACACCAGTCTATGCGCACAATGATCACAACTTTTTTGACGGCCACACATTGAGTGTGAGTGAAAATGGGGCGCTGGTTCTTTTGAACGATCCCCTGCTTCTGCCCGGGCAAAAGATTCTGCTCAACTTTAGAACCTCTGAGGTGAACCCTCAGACATTCAACGTGCTTTGTGAGATTATTCGCAAGAATTACTCCAAGCAGAGACTCAACGTTAAATCCGGTTTGCATTACGCTGTTCGTTTCCTCTCAGTGCAAGAAACCGGTATGGCTCAATTAACAAAATGGACACGCGGTGGCGTTTCCAAGGAGGAAACAAATGATGGCATTCTTAAAGTTCATGAATGATTCCGGTGTTGTCGGCTGGTTTATTCTGCTGGTGGGCGTAGGCTCTCTGGTACTTGTGGCCGAACGCGCAAAAGCTCTTTACAAAGAATACGGAATGAATGTCGATGAATTCATGGGCAAAGTTCAGAACCTGGTTCTGGCGAAAAAGCTCGATGAAGCATTGCTTCTTTGTGCACAACTTGAGAAAAAGCCATTGGCCTCTGCCTTCAAGACCATTCTTGAAAAAGCAGACCGTGATGACGACACAATCTTCCAGGCTCACGACATCGCCTTGAGCGAAAACGTGCCTTTGTACACCAAACGCCTGCACTACCTATCCATGCTTGCCAACGTGGCAACATTGTTGGGTCTGTTGGGTACAATCCACGGTCTGATCCTGTCGTTCCAGGCGGTGGCATCTGCCGATCCTGCACAGAAACAAGCTTTGCTTGCGCACGGTATCTCTGTGTCCATGTACACGACGGCTTTGGGTCTGGCAGTGGCGATCCCGGCGATGGTGTTCTTCTCGGTACTGACTGCCCGACAAAACGAACTGATCGAAGATATGTCTGAGAAATGCTCCAAACTGACAGAGCTTCTGACCAGTGCTCATATCCCGAACCTGACCCGCCAAAACGTGTTCCCGGATCACGTAACGGCACCAAGTGTGACGCCTCCGTCCCCAGGCCAGAAGGTCTCCTAACGGAGGCCTTTTTCCCGGAGCGGTGGACCTTACATAACTAAGGATGGGACGATTTATGAGACGCGCACGCAAGATCAAAGTTGATCATAACAGTGAATTCGAACTGGATTTGGCACCACTGCTGGCCGTAATGGTAAAGCTGGTACCAGTTCTTTTGGTTTCATCAGCCTTCGTGCAAATGATGGTGATTGAGACCGAACTTCCTCAGGTGGTTAGCGAAGCTATCCAGCGTCAGGAAAATCAGAATACTCCGACAAATGTGGCAATGGAAATCGATGCCAAAGACGGCATCCGCATCATCATCACAGAAAAAGGCCAGGAAAAAGTCGAGACCATTCCATTGAAGGACGGCACTTTCGACATGAACACCCTGCACCAGAAGCTGGTGGCAGTGAAAAAGGCCCATCCGGAAGTTTTCAAGCTTGAATTGAATCCCGACGGCAAAGTCCCTTACGACACCATTGTGAAGATCATGGACGCTGCCAGACAGGCCCGCGACAACACGGTCAAGTTCCCTGTATTTGATACCAAACAGGGCAAGAACGTGGAAACCAATTACATGTTCCCAGAGATCATCTTTGCGAACACCATGGAGGGCTAAGTCATGTCACGTCGTCGCAGATATGAACCAAAAACCAAAAAGAACTCCACATTCGGTCTGAACATCACGTCTATGACAGACATGTTTACGATCATGCTGGTATTTCTGCTGCAAAGCTACAACACATCAGATGTTCAGATCACCCCTGAAAGCAACCTGCGTTTGCCTTCTTCAGCGTCTATGACCAACGCGACTGAATCAATCAAACTCTCACTCAATGGCGAGGCTTTAAAAATTGACCAGACCAAGATTGCAGATGTGAAGAATTCAGACTTCCTGCCACAGGATCTGGAAGAAAAAGACACCAATTTCATCAAGCCTCTGTTCCAGGAGCTGGATAAGATTGCGAAGTCCGAGACTGAAAAGGACAAAGCCCATGTGAAAGAGGGCCGTATCCTTTTACAGGCAGACAAGGATCTGCCGTACGCGACGCTGAGAAAAGTGATGTACACCGCTTCGATGGCGGGGTTCCCTCAGCTGAAGCTTGTCACCATGGTTGGAGAGTAAGTTTATGATTCGCACAATAGTTCTGCTTCTAGCATTTCATCTGTTCTCGCATTACTGTTTTGCTGCCGACAAAAACGCAAAAGGGCTGCTTCCGGAAGTCAGCATGACCCAAGGCAGTGAAAGTGAAAATGAGAAAAAAGCCTTCAGCAGCGAGATCATGATCACTCGCTCTGAAAACAGAGCTATTGAATCCCTGCAGGTCATTATCAAAAAAAACAAAGGTGCCAAGAACGAAGCTGACCTGTGGTACCGCCTGGCGGAGCTGTACATGCGACGCTCCAAGTCCGGCCGCTTCTTTGACCTTCATCAGGACACTCCCCTGATGAAGCTTTCGCCGTTCCCGGTACCCAACGAACGAGGCGCCGAAGCTATCAAACGCGCAATCAAGATCTACACCAAGATTGAAATGGAGTTCCCGCATTTCAAACAAATGGATGCGGTTCTGTTCAATAACGCCTTCGCCAATCAGCAGATTGCGCAGTACAAGGTGTCTGAACTTCTTTACCACAAGCTATTGACTCAATTTCCAAAATCCCCGCTGATCGCCGACGGTACTTTGGCGGTGGGTGAACTGCTTTATGACCAGGGTAAATTCTCTCAGGCACTGGAGCACTTCCTGCGCGTGGAAAAATTCCCGAACAGCCGTGTTTATTCCTACGGTATGTACAAGGCCGCCTGGGCTTACTACAACATGCGTG
Source organism: Bdellovibrio bacteriovorus (assembly GCF_048286975.1). Lineage (GTDB taxonomy): Bacteria > Bdellovibrionota > Bdellovibrionia > Bdellovibrionales > Bdellovibrionaceae > Bdellovibrio > Bdellovibrio bacteriovorus_H. The sequence continues at coordinate 295,205 of NZ_JBLVRT010000003.1, forward strand.
ACAGCGAAAACGGCATCAAGAAACTGGTTCAGGTTGTGAAATCCAATCCGCCACTACAGGATGGCGAAGTTCCAACCAACCGTCACAATCTGCGTCGTGAGGCCATGCGTGACCTGACGGTGTTCATTGGTGACTCTTATCCAGCCAACAAGCTTTATTCTTTCTTTGAAGACCTCGCGACCGAAGAGGAACTGGGTCAGTCCATGATTGACCTGGCGAAACTTTACGAATCCCACTCCCGCCAGAAAGAGATGAATATCTTCCTGGAAGAATACATCGACAAACGCTCGATGGGTCCGGATGTGGTGCGCTCTCACCTGTTCCTGGTGGAAGCCAACGAAACATTGAAAAAACGCGACAAGGTCATCAACCACCTGCAATACGCTTCCGATCTTTGTAAGAAAGACTCCGCTTGGAGAGGCATGCAGAAAGCCGACGTGCTGGAAACTTCCTGCGTGGAAGGCTTCCGTCACACAAGCCTCGACATGGCGAAAAAATGGTGGGAGATCTGGCTTAAGAACAAACAGAACATGGAATTCTCGGACCTGACCCAGCAGTTGTTCAAACTGATCCTGGAAAACGAAGATCCGACGAAACCGGACCTGAAAACGCGTTTTGCTTACGCGGAACTTTTGTTCCAGCTGCAAAAATATGACGAAGCCAGCGTCCAGTACAAAATGGTTGGTGACAAGTCCGCTGAGCCGGTCATGAAACACGATGCGAACTATGCGGCCCTGTATGCCAAAGAAAAAAGCATCGAAAAGAAAAAAGATCCACTTAAGGAAGCTGAACGCAAAGAGCTTGCTGCCAACTATCTGGCCAAACACCCGACTGGCAAGTTTGCGACTTTGATCAAATTCAAAATCGGTCACATCGCTTACGAGGAAGCCAACTATCCGGAAGCGGAAAAATGGCTGACGCCGCTAGCAGCACTGAAAGGTGCTGACAATGCAGAGATCAAAAAGAAATCTGAGGACCTGATCCTGGATATGCTCAATATCCGCAAGGACTATGCGGGTATCAAGGACTTCTCCAAGAAAGTCATGGCTTCCAGTACCGATGAAGGCCGCAAGAAAAGCATGAATAAAATCATGGAAGAGGCGCATTTCACTGAAATTCAGGAATTCGCAAAAACCGGTGATAAAAACCAGGCTTCTGAAAAGCTGATGGCTTTCGCCAAAGAACACGAAGGCTCCAAACTGTCCCAGGATGCTTTGTGGCAGGCACTGAGTCTGCAATACAGCGAAGGCCGCATCTATGATGCTGCGGAAGCTTCCATGAAATTCGTACAGAAACATCCAGAAGACAAACGCAATCTTGACGCTTTGAAAGAGGCAGCCAAGGCTTATGCGGATGTCGGCCAGATTTCCAAGTCTGCAGAGACTCTGTTGAAAATCGCGGACCTGGACAAGAAAAACCGCAATACTCACCTGGAGCTGGCGGCGGACATTTATATTCTTGAAAAGAAAAACAAGGAAGCCCGCGCCGCTTACATGAATATCCTGAACGGAGCCGACAACAAAACCCTGCAGCGTATTTATGGCAAACTGATGGATTCCTACAAAGCAGAGCCACGCTCTGGCGAGCTGGAAAAAATCCAGAACCAGATCCTGGCAAAGGGTCTTGAGCCGTACACGACTCAGATCATGATTGACCGAGCGAAAGCTTTGCTGGACTCCGGTAAAACCACGGCTGCCTTTGACCTGGCGATGAAAGCCAACGGCCGTGATGTGGCGCCGGAAATCCGTGCCGAGGCCCGTCTGATCCAGGCACGCATTCTGGAAAAGGAACTGGTATCGCAAAGTGTGAAAGCCCGCGAGGAAAAATTCGCGATGGTACTTTCCATGAAAACTGAAAAGCTGGACAAAGCACATACCGCTTACTACACAACTCTGAAGATGTCCAAGGACCCGTTCCAGCAGCTGGAAGCCATGCGCGGTATTGACCGCTGTTATGACAACTTCATCTCCAGCCTGACAAACATGCCTCTGCCGGCATCTTTGACTCCGGCGGACCAGGAGGCTCTGCGTGGCGAGATCGCCAAGCTGACGGCTCCTATTCAGGACAAGAAAAATGAAAACGAAGCCAAACTGAAAGTTCTGGCCGCAGCAAAAGGCCAGGCCGCAACCAACGAGCGCAGCTTTGCCTCTATCCGTGTGGATCAGACTGTTCCGCCCACGGCGCAGTACCCTGCTCCCGAAAAAATGGCGGCTTATCTTCCGGCTGGCTCTGATATGACCATCGGCAAAGTGTCCCGTTTTGAGACTCGCACACCGAAAGCTTGTAACAGAAGCGCAATTCTGACTGGTCAGCTGGCCAGCGTGAACGCACTCGAAGTTGCAGGAAATTGTTATTATTCTAGACAGTACGAAATGGTCGAAAAACTGGGTCTTGAACTAGCGAAGTCCAAAGACACGCGCGCCTTGGGCCTGTTCTATGCCAGCGTTGGTGCCGATGCCCGCGGTTACAACGATAAAGCACTGTGGATGATTGAGGCTGCATTGAAAACCCAGCCTGAAGCCGCACCTTACGTTTACCAAAAAGCCCGTCTGCTTTACAAAGAAGACGGCATGAATTCCGCGATGCCGTTTTTCGATAAAGTTTTAGACATGCAAATGTCTTCAACAGAAATGAAAACTTTCGCCGGAGTGAAGGCTTTCTCAGAGGGAGATTTTACGAAGGCAATTGAAAATTTGTCTGCAATCTCTAAAGAACAATTGTATACTTTGAACGTGGGCACTCTGATGAGTGAAGCTTACGCCCAGAAGGGTGAAGTCGATAAAGCACTGAGCGTGGTGAAAGACCTGCTTGGCAGCAAGAAAGACAACACTGATTTCCTTCTGCAACAGGCTCACTTGTTTGAGACCTACAAACAGAGTCCGACGCTTGCGCTGGATTCTTATGAAAGAGCATTTAAAGCCAGTCAGCAATTGGAAATGCGCGACTGGTTGGGTAAGAAGATACAGTATTTGAAAAATCAAAACAAAGTCGGTCAGCACGTTATCTCGGGAGACTTGTAGTATGGAGGGTACAAGTGAAAACTATCATCACAGCGATGGTTGCTTTCATTCTCTTGGGAGCATCGGCTGGCTTTGCCAAACAAAGAACAGTCCGTAAAGTCCAGGAAGTCAATTTCGGTGACATGAACCTTAAGGGAACGATTCGTAACCCTGACGGCGCCTATCTTGTGCAGAAAAGAGGCATCAAGTTTATGCCTCTTTACGATGTGCAAAAAGATATGGATGGCCGCATCCGCGAATCAGCTCTCTACTTGAATAACTAATTCATGAGGTAACACATGCTCACGTTGATTGTACGTCAATCCCTGAAAAACGGGACGGCGAAAACCTGGAAGTTAAGATCCAACAACACAACACACACCTTCGGGTCTTCCCGTCTGGCCGATGTTATCTCCATCGCACCGGATTCCAAGGGCATCCAGGGTCTTTTTGAATACCGTGACGGCGCCTGGTGGTATGTCGATATGGACATGAACACCAGCGCTTCCGCCAAGGGCTCCCCGGCTCTGCGCCTGGATGAGGAAAAATCCCTGACTATTGGCGACTGCACCCTGCAGTTTACTCCGGTGGTGAAAGAGGCGGATCTTTATCTGCGTCTTGAAAAGGCCGGCAAAGAACAGCGTGAAGCCGGCAAGCAGTTCCAGCTTTATATCGTGAAGCAGAACGATCAGGTTCTTGAAACCAAGATCCTGCCAATGAATAAAAAATTCAAACCTTCCATGGCACTGACTCCAACAGTGGTGTCTTGTGTTCCTTCCCAGGAATGGCACAAACAAATGGTCGGCGACCTTGAAGTGAAACAAAGAACCGTTTCTTTGGAAGATGCGGCCCGCATGGCCCGCCTTTCCACAGACCAGCTGATGGATGAAGAATCCAAAAAAGGCGTGTTCATTATTCTGGGTGCGGCTTTGTTCCTGGTGACTGTGGGCCTGTTCGCCCCGAAATCCCAGGAGCTTGAGGTTGTGGCAGCCCCGCCAAAAGCGGCGCAAAAAATCATTGTTAAAACTGAAATCAAACCGAAACGCAAAAAAGCTGAAGCCGCCCCTGCCCAACAGGTGGTGGTGAAAGAACAGGCTCCGGCGGCAAATCAGAAAACGGCAGAGATGCCAACTGGTGGCAGCAAGGTTTCAAAAATGATGAAATCTCTTTCCGGCGGTCGTATTTCCCAGCTTCTGGGTAAAGTTTCCGCTCAAGCCGCACGCAGTGGCAACGTGGTTATCGCCACGGGTGTAAAGGCGGGTTCCGGTGCTTCCGGTCGTGCCCTGGCTGCTGTCGGCAGTATGGAACGCTCCGGTCGTGACTGGGGTAACGAAGGTGCGGGCTCCGGCGGCGGTGTCGGTACAGTCGGCCGTGGTGGTGGCGGAAGCGCTTCCGGCATGGGTGGATTGGCAGCTGGCGGCACTGGTTCCGGCGGCGTGGGTCTGATCGAAGAGGAAGGTGAAATCACCGGCGGTCTGGACCGCGAAATCATCGCTCAGTACATCAAATCCAAACTGGGTCAGATCTTGTATTGCTATGAAAGACAACTGAGTGCCAAGCCGGATCTGTTCGGTAAGGTCGCTGTGAAATTCACGATCGGTCCATCCGGTCAGGTGGAACAGCAGCTCATTGGTGACACAACACTTAAGAACGCAACCGTTGAGGGATGTATATTGAATAGGGTTGCCGCGTGGAAGTTTCCTGCTCCACAGGGGGGAACACGCGTGCTAGTGACTTATCCATTCTTATTCAAAAGTACAAACTAAGGCGGGGGTTATATCATGTTGAAGAAGACAGTTCTAATGTTCATCCTGACGGCATCTCAGGCATTTGCACAGCAAGCGGCAGACAGCAAAGCTGATCAACGCGGCAGCGACAAGCTGGACATCAAAAAGCTGGAGCAAAAATACTGGGCAGCAAAAGACGACGACTTCAGTGTCGTTCAGAACAGACGCTACGTGAAAGCGGAGCGTTTCTACCTGACCGGTGCAGCCGGTATTCCATTCAATGACCCCTACAGCACAGGAACTATCGCCGGCGGAAGCCTGGGGTATTTCTTCAATGAACGCTGGGGTCTTGAAGGCAGCTACAACTCGGCCAGCCTGAAGGACAACGATGCGGTAAAACAATTCGTTGATACCTATGGCGCGATTCCAGACCACAACGTTTTGAAATCGTCCTATTTCCTTTCCGGCATCTGGGTGCCGTTCTATGCGAAAATGAGCGTGGTTGACAAAGCCATCATCTATTTCGACATGGGGATCTCGTTCGGTGTGGGGTCACTGAACTATGAAATCACCCAGGCTGAGGGCAACGTCTCCAAAGACGCCATGGCTTACAAACTGGGCGTGTTCCAGCAGATCTTCTTCTCTGAGCACTTTGCGATCAGAGCGGATTTGGTCAACACCTGGTCCACTCAGGAAAAAATGAAGTACTATGCTCCGGGAACAAACGTGGGCGGTACGGTTGTGGGCGGTCAGCGTGATCTGGGCAGTGAGACTATCAACGATACATCACTGATGATTGGTATCACGTACTGGCATTAATTTTCTCCAGGGTGGGGGGATTTATGAACAAGTCTTTAAGCATTCTAATTACTATTCCATTTCTGTGCGGCACGGCTTTGGCTGAACCTGCACTGACAGTAAAAAAAGGCGGTCGCCCGGCGGCTGCCAGCCTGAAGGTCAAATCCAGTCTGGTTCCGACTTTTGATGTTTATCAAAAGAAAGTCGTGAAAGGCAAAGTGGAGGTCTTCAAGGTTAAAAACATTCCTTTGCTGGATGTCGGTGAGGAACGCGAAGTGCAGGCTTCTGAAATGAGCCCGCTGCGCCTCCCCGCCTCCCGCGAAGTTTCTTTGAAAGAAACCCGACGTCGCGAGTCTCCAGTGGCAATTGACTTTGTCCTGAAGCCTTACACTGACGTGGTGAACCCGGCCAAATCGCTGACCACAGCTGATGCCTTCAACAAGATTCCAGATGTGAAAATCCTGAATCCGGTGGCAGAGCCTGTGACCAGGGATCCTCTGGTGCAGTTGGCAAAGCTTGAAGACATGCAGCCGAATGATTACAAACTGCTGCAGGCTTTGATCTTCCTGGAGATCCAGAAGAACTACGAACTGGCGATGGGTTTGTTCTCGGAACTGATCGAGGACCCGGAACACCGTATCGAGGCTTTGTACCACTATGCCATGACTGCCAAGGGGCTGGGGCTGAACTCGGAATTCCGTCAGTACATGATCCAGGTGGCACAAGAGACCAAATCCAAAGAATGGCAGCAAAAAGCCACGGAAGCTCTGGTTCAGAATATCAACACGCTGGAAACCACGGACATCGCTTTGATCGATCCGCTGGTGATCAAGTATGAAATGGACATCACTAAAAATGATGACTACCAGATCACCCGTGCAAAATACTATTCTGACAAGGGCCAACTGGGCCTGATGGAAGACGCTTTGATCTTTATCGGTGAAAAGTCCCCGCGTTATCCGGAGGCTTTGCTGCTGAATGCCCTGTTCAACTATCGTCAGGGTAAAGTCGAAGAAGCCACCATCTATCTGGAAAAACTGATGGCGGCAACCGAAGCTGACAAAACATCCCAGCTGCGTTCGGTGGGAGCTTTGACACTGGCGCGCATGCAGTTCCAGAAGTCCCAGTACAAAGAGGCTTTCCAGTCTTACCTGAAAGTAGACAAATCCAATCCTCTGTGGCTGCAGGCCATGGTGGAAAGTGCGTGGACCCAGATTCTGGGTGAGGACTATGAGGGCGCTGCGGGGAACATGTTCTCTCTGCACACGGACTTCTTCAAAAACGCGTTCTCTCCGGAATCCTATGTGGTTCGCACGGTGGGTTACCTGAACCTGTGCCAATACGGTGACGGTGTGCAGGTGCTGAATGAAATGAAAAAGAAGTATGCCCCTTGGAAGCAGAAACTGGCTGCCTACAGCACTTCCCACAAGGATTCTTCTGCATACTACGAAACGGTGAAAGGCTGGTTGAAAAACTCGGACCTTAAGGAAGTTGACGGTCTGCCACGTTCCTTCATCGTCGAACTGGCGCGCCACCCGGCTTACATGAGCGTGCAAAAGCAGATCAACGCCTATGAGGACGAGATCGTGAAATTCAACCGCATCGCGCTGACTTTGGTGAAAAAAGAGCGTGAACTGATTGCAAAACAAAACGAAGCCAACAAAGAACTGGCGGAAGCCAAACGTGGCCTGAAAGGCGACAGCCCTTCTGAATCCACTGTGGCGGCGGTGCAAAGAGCCGAGCAGAAGCTGCTGAGCTATCGTATCCAGTTCCACATTGCCAAGAAAGCCCGCACGTCCATCAAGAATCTGCGCGCAACCGGCATGGCCCGTATTGAAAAAGAAAAAACGGTGCTGCGTGCCCAGGCGTCCCAGGCTTTGAAAGGCCGTTTTGACGAGATGCTGGCAGGTCTGGACAAGGTTCTGGATCAGAACGATGTTCTGCAGTACGAGCTGTACTCTGGCGCCGGTGAGCACATCCGCTATCAAATGGCTGGTGGCGAGATCAACGAAAAAGAGCGTCCAGAGCTGAAAGTTCAGAAGGAAAAATCCCTGAACTGGAAGTTTAAAGGTGAAATCTGGGAGGACGAAGTGGGTCACTATCGTTCTTCTTTGAAAAATGTTTGTGCCCAAGAAGGTCAGGACGGCAGTGTGGCCGGCTTGTCTGAACAATAAGGAAAGGATTTTCAAGATGAAATTCGCTAAAGCAATGACGACTTTGTCCCTAGGTGTTTTGATGAGTCTTGGCACAACCGCAATGGCGCAGAATTCCGCCAAAGACGGCCTTGAGAAAATCAAAGGCAATCTGAACAACTCAAAAACCAATCTTCAGGAGTACGAAAAGAACCTGAAAACCGTGGAAGGAAATCTGTCGGAAGTGGCCAAAGCCAAATCCCAGGTGGAGAACCAGCAAAAGCAGGTGCACCAGCAGGCTGAAGAAAACAATCAGGCCATGGGCCGCATCGGTGGTCAGGAAAAAGAAATTCAGGGCCTGATCAATGAAGAGAAAAACAAAATGTCGCAGGAAACCCAGAAGATCGCCGAACTGGAGGCCATGATTGCCAAGATCAAGGAAAACCAGAAAAAGCGCGAGCTGAACATCAACGACTATCAGTTGCAGCTGTCCCAGTTGACCGAAGAAAAAAAGATCTGGAATTCACGCGCATCCACTTTGAAAGAACAGAACGAACAGGTGAACCAGAAGCTTCGCGGCCTGGCCAGCGAAGAAAACGAATGGAAAGCCAAACAGCGCGGCTATCAGGGCGAAGTCAAACGCTGGAGCAAAGAGGTCGAAAGACAGCAGAAGATCAGCGACAGCTACAACTCTTTGGCTGAAGTGAAGTAAAACCTCGCTTTCAAATAGAACCACCCAGGGACTTCTTCCTCGCGGAAGAGTCCCTTTTTTTTTGCCTGACGTTCATCCACTTTCGTTACGCACAAAATGAAAAACTGGACTCCACCCCGGGATTAAGAAGTCCGAACAAATCTCGGTCAATATTTCTTTAGCATACTAAATAACTTAATTTTATTAGGAGAAAAAATGAACGCCACCGGAATTGGATCCTGGTTCAGAGGGATCAAAGGTAAACTACTTCTTGCCGCAGCCCTGCCCGTCATCGGATTCGGGATCGTGTATACGATTTCCAATCAGGGAATGAAAGGCTTTGAAGCTTATCTGGAAAATTCCCACAAGAACATCATCCCGAATCTGCAGGCCCTTGCAGAGATGCGCCAGGCCCGCAATAAATACGGCTATCAGGTCTTTGCCGCGATGAGCGTAAAGACAGCGGAAAAGCGCGAACAACGACTGAACATTGCAAAAGAAGCTGTTAAAGAGTTCACAACGGCAATGGACCAGTATGCCTCCACCCCATTCACACCGGAAATGGAAAAAGCCTTTGAGCCGGCAAAACAAGCGCGCGCAGAGTATGAAAAACTGCTGATGCTGGTCATTGAAGAAATCGCGACTGGCACCCCAGAGGCCTTCGCCAAAGCGGAAGGACAACTGGACGGCCGTCTGTGGGAAATCGGAACCATCATGCATAAGATGAGCTCTGATTCCATGGCCTACTACAACAAAGCCGCCGCCGACGACGACAAAGCGGCGGAAGAAGCTTCCATCCGCATTAACAACCTGACACTGTTTGTGACTTTGGCTTCCACGATCTCCATTCTGGCGATCCTGCTTTGGATTGCGGCGCGAATTTCAAACTCTGTCAGCTCTATTGCTTCCCGTCTGTCAACCGCTGGCGGTCAAGTGGCCTCTGCAGTTGAACAGCTGAATGAAGCCGGTAATTCTTTATCCCAGTCTTCAACTGAAGCCGCGGCATCCCTGGAAGAAACAGTTGCCGCGCTGGAAGAGATGAGCTCTATGGTGCAGATGAACTCTGACAATGCGAAACAGGCGGCCGCTTTGTCTGCAAGCTCCCGTGATTCTGCTGAACAGGGTGAAAAAGAAATCCAGTCTTTGATTCATTCCATGACCGAGATTTCCCAGTCTTCCAAAAAGATCGAAGAAATTATCTCTGTTATTGATGATATCGCCTTCCAGACCAATCTGCTGGCATTGAATGCCGCAGTGGAAGCGGCTCGTGCCGGGGAACAAGGAAAAGGCTTTGCCGTTGTTGCCGAAGCGGTTCGCGCCCTGGCTCAAAGAAGTGCGGCCTCAGCCAAAGACATTTCCTCTTTGATCAAAGACTCCGTTTCCCAGATCGAAAGCGGCAGTGAGATCGCTGACAAGTCCGGCGCCGTTCTGACAAATATCGTGAATTCAATCAAAAAGGTTTCAGATCTGAACAACGAAATCGCCGCTGCCAGCTCTGAGCAGACCACTGGAATTCAACAAATCAGCAAAGCGATGAATCAGCTGGATCAGGCCGCCCAAAGCAATGCCGCTTCCGCTGAAGAGATCGCCGCCACCAGCGGTGAAATCAACGGTCTTGCAGCAACCAATCAGAATCTGACGGTGGAACTGAACACGATCATTCTGGGCGGCACCAGCGTGATGAACGATGTTCCGGCTGAAACCACAGCAAAGACCGTCAAGAAAGTGCCCAACTTCACAAAGCCCGCGGCGAAAAAAAGCAATGTGATTCCGATGAAGGCCACCCCGGCTCGCAAAGAATCCCAGGATATGATCCCGTTTGATGAAGATGACCGTGCAAAGGTTGGAACAACCGACGGATTCTAGCCCGCGAAGTACATCAAGATTTGTTAACAAAACCCCACGACCATCGTGGGGTTTTGTTGCTTTTTCTCCCCCATTATTCGCATTTTTAATTCTGGACTACTAAGCAGTCGTTCAAATTCCGAATAAATATCTGTTAAGAAACCATAAAAGACTTTTACGGAGACTCTACTTATGTCGGAATTTAAATTATCAAGCTGGTTCAAAGGAATTAAAGGGAAATTGCTCGTTGCCGCATTTATGCCGATGGTGGGATTTGCCATTCTTGGCTCCATCGCTCTCAACGGGATATCAAGCGTGGTCCATCTTTTGGACGTCGCTAACGAACAGGTTATTCCAACATTTGATCTGATTGGTGAAATGCGCCAAGCGCGGAATAAGTTTCAATATGGCGCCTGGGCAGCCATGGAACACACTGACGAGCCTGAAAAGCTGACTTCCTATCTTAAGACTGCCTCCGAAGGTATGAACGAGTTCCGCAAGGCTCAGGAAACCTACGATCCAATTCCTAGAACACCGGAAGAGGACAAGGCTTACCAAATGGCGAAGCCTCTTTTTCCGGAATATTACGCCTCGATGGAAAAAATCATCAGTCTGATCGGTTCTTCAGATCCGGCAAAATCCAAAGAAGCTGAGCTTCTGCTGGATGGCCGCTACAACGAGATAGGCAAATCTGTTCAGGACTGGAATAGCGCCGTCACCGATATCTATGCCAAGATGGCCAAAGACGGTGTGGCCGAAGCCGCCTCCACTGAAGCTTATGTAAAAAATCTGATTTATCTGGTTTCTGCAGCGACGGGTGTCACAGTGTTTGCCGTCCTTCTGTGGATCGCAGCAAAGATCGCATCCTCTGTAGGTTCCGTTGCAGACCGTCTGACAACAGCCGGTGGCCAAGTGGCTTCTGCGGTTGAGCAGTTGAACGAAGCTGGTAACTCTTTGTCTCAGTCTTCTACGGAAGCTGCAGCCTCCCTGGAAGAAACGGTGGCGGCACTGGAAGAAATGACTTCCATGGTGCAGATGAACTCTGACAACGCGAAACAGGCAGCAGCTTTGTCTGCAAGTTCCCGTGACTCTGCTGAACAGGGTGAAAAAGAGATTCAGAATCTGATCACATCCATGACATCCATTTCTCAATCTTCCAAAAAGATCGAAGAAATCATTCATGTGATTGACGATATCGCCTTCCAGACAAACTTGCTGGCATTGAATGCCGCAGTGGAAGCTGCCCGTGCCGGTGAACAAGGCAAAGGCTTTGCGGTGGTGGCGGAAGCTGTCAGAACTTTGGCGCAAAGAAGTGCCGCTTCTGCCAAAGACATCTCCTCCCTGATCAAAGACTCTGTGTCTCAGATCGAAGAAGGCAGTGCAATTGCCGACAAGTCCGGTGCTGTCTTGACGAACATCGTGACCTCAATCAAAAAAGTTTCTGACCTGAACAATGAAATCGCAGCAGCAAGCTCTGAGCAGACCACCGGTATTCAACAAATCGGTAAAGCCATGAACCAGTTGGATCAGGCCGCTCAAAGCAACGCGGCTTCCGCGGAAGAAATTGCAGCGACCAGTGGCGAGATCAACAATCTGGCAACCACTTCCCTGAACCTGACTGTGGAACTGAACGAAGTGATCCTGGGCAGCAGCGAGGTATCCAAAGCCTCTGCTGCGGCAGAAGCTCCGGTGAAAGCTAAAGCGAAAACATCCTTTATGCCGAAACCGAAAAAATCAAATGTGATTCCGATGAAGGCTGCGGCTCCGAAAAAGTCCGCTTCTCAGGATGTGATTCCATTTGATGACGACGAAAGAGCTAAGGTGGGGACGACCGACGGATTCTAGAAATCTGCTCGCAACCCAAAACATAAGCCAGACCGAAATAGGCGACAACCGCCAACAGGATTGTGACAAAGAGGGCCAGCATCTGCAGCCCTCTTCCTGTTTGAGCCATCAGCAGTTCATACGTCTGCAAAGAAATCACCATCCCCGCCCCGGCTAATGCAAACTTCACCGCCGGACGAAGCAGCACGGACATTCTGATTCCCGGGGAATACTTTTTCAAAAGCCCCATCAGCAATACGGCATTTAAGAACGCCGCTGCCACGCCGGAAATCATCAGGCCTTCAAGCCCCCACTGTCGCATCAACACCGGAGCCAGAGACACATGCACCGCCAAAGAAACCAACGCCAGCACCATGGGAACTTTCGTGTTTTTTACGGAATAATACAGCGGCATCAAGACACGACTGCAGGACACCAGCAACAAACTGACAGCATAAATGCGCAAGATCGCTGCCGTCATTTGCACATCCTGCACGGTGAACTTGCCCCGCAGGAAAAGAACCTCAATGATCGGTTCAGCCAGAATATAAAGTCCCAGCGCTGCGGGCCACGCCAGAAACAGATTCATCAGAAAACTTTCTTCGGCCGTTTCCTGGAACTTTTCTTTCAGTCCCCGGCTGGCAAAGTCACTCAACGTTGGCAGCAGCGCGGCCCCGATGCTGACTGAAATCAACGACAATGGAAGCTCCAGCAAACGGTCGGCCCAGTAAATATAAGAAATCGAACCTTCGGGAAGGGAGCTGGCAAAGTACAAATTCACCAAAGTCGAAAACTGCAAAAGCCCCATGCCGATCAGCCCCGGCAACATCCCCCGCACCACGGCTTTGACTTCCGGAGTCCACAACGTCTTCTGCAGTCGCGGCAGATAGTTTCGCTGCTTTAAAGCCACTGCCAGCAGCAATGCCTGCAGCAGCCCCCCGATCAACACTCCCCACGCCAGGCCGTCTCCGTGCACCGCAAACCACTGTGGCGGCATAAAGGTGAAAACCAGCATAGAGACATTTAAAAGCGCCGGCGCCACCGCGGGCAGACCGAAACTGCCCAGGGCATTCAGAATCCCCATATAGAAGGCATAGGTGCAGACAAAGAACACAAACCCAAACATGATCCGCCCCATGCGCAGGGTCAGTTCCCACTTGGCGGCATCCAAGGCATAATCCGAAGAAAGAATCAGCCGGAAAAGAGGCTCGACATAAACGATCCCCAGCAGGGTCAAAACCCCCAGAATCACCAAAAGCAGCGAATAAAAGGCATTGGCTAAATTCCGGGCGCGAGCCCCGGTGGAATCTTCCGATTGTGTTTGCATGAAAACGGGAATAAAACTCACAGCCAGGGAGCCTTCCCCGAATAAGCGGCGGAACAGATTAGGGATACGGAAAGCGGCAGTCCAAGCGTCAGTCACCGCCCGGTCGAACAAAGCCCCCAGGGCAATATCCCGGAAAAGCCCAAGGATGCGGCTAGTTAATGTCCCGGAGGCCATTAAAAAGGCGCTTTTGAGGACCTTTTTGCGATCTTCTTTTAATCCACTTGCTTCGTGAGACACCCTATGTTAATCCCTTTGGTTCGTCTATAAAAGTTACTGTGGAGGTTATCCCTTGGCAAATCATAAGTCTGCAGCAAAAAGAGCTCGTCAGTCTATCCGTAAAACTGCTGTTAACAACGCTCGCAAAAGCACTGTTAAAACAGCTGAGAAAAAACTTGTTAAAGCTATCGAAGCTAAAGATCTGAAAGCTCTTCCTGAATTGTTGAAGAACTTCTCTTCTCAAGTAATGAAAGCTGCAAAAACTGGCGTTATCAAGAAAGAAACTGCATCCCGCAAGATCAGCCGTCTTTCTACTCGCGCTTCTGCAACGAAGTAGTCTGAAAAGATAAAAATCGGTTTTTAATTGAGTTCTGAGTCGGTTCGCGCTGATACAAAGGCGCGAATTTGTCGTTTTGTAGAGAACGCAATCTGATTGAAGCTCAATCCGTGGGTGACTTTATGGTCACCCTCTTTTTTTTGCGTTGAACGAACCACGCCGCGAAGGAATACAAAGTCCCCGGCTGGCACTTGGAAACTGACCACCACCTCGTGGCCCTCGGTCAGAACGTAATCGGTGATAATGGACATACCACCCTCGCCGATCTCTCCAGATTCACAGACAAAGTAAGTCCCATCGCACAGGATGCCGATCTTGCGTTTCATCGCACGACGCGGATACTGGCGGCGGAAATAACCTTTATCTTCAAATGCAGGATTGGCTTTGTTCATCACAAAGCTTATCGGTCAATTTTGTTATCAACTTGAAATTGTCTGCACTCCAGCTTCGCTGGAGTAGTTCACATGGCGTATTGAGTGCCGCAGGTCTTTAAAACAAGATTCTCCAGCCAGATGTGACTGGACAATGGTGAGGATTTCAAAGCCTTGTCTGTCTCAGACAGAACCACCAGGGTTTGTTCCAGCTTTTTAGCAGTCCAAAGTCGGGCTTGATCCAGATAACTTTCCAGGAAATAAGGCGGCACCTGGGCAAAATGCGCGAGCTTCGCGCCGTGCAGGCCCTCTTCCATTCCCCGCTTCAAAGTCAGCAGGATACGCACGTGGCGGGCCACCAAAGACACGATCCCGATCTCGTTCTGCCCCTGATCCAGCAAGTGAACCAAAAGCTCCAAGGCCTTTACACGGTCGTTTTCGCCGATGGCTTTGGTGAAATCAAAAACGTTTTCTTCCTTCGAGCGGGACACGGCCTGAGCCACGTCTGCCACTTCAATACGGCGCTCGCCTACAAATTCACCCAGTTTTTTAAGTTCCCCTTCGATTTCGGTCAGGTGATGACCCACCAGCTTATGCAAAAGCAAGATGGCATCGTTACTGATCGTCAAACCCAGGGACTGGGCGATGTAGTTGATCCAGGAAGGGATCTGATTTTCGTAAGGTTTTTTGAATTCAACACAGTCGGCTTTGTCGAGCAAAAGACGGATCTGTTTTTTGCGCTTGTCCACGCGGGACGCCAGAATCACAAACACGGTGCTGTCCACCGGGGATTCAAGCAAAGGCTCCAGCTCGGCCCATTCCTTGTCGGTCAATTCCTGGGCTTCTTTCAGGATCACCAAACGGCGCTGAGCCATCATCGGCAAAGTTTCAACGGCATCACGCACCGACACCACATCCGCATCGGAAGCATAGAACAGGCTGTAGTTGAAATCCACCGCGCCCTCGGTCAGGACCGCGTACTTAAAGCGCTCGACGGATTGATTCAGCAGGTAAGGCTCTTCCCCGAAAAGGAAATACATCGGCGCAGTCTGACCTTTTTCAAGATCGCGATAGAATTTCTGCGCATCGATGAGTGCCACGAGTTGAATATCCTTTTAGAAATTTTCGGTAATACGATCATGAGCTTCGGACATAATGTCATAAGCCATGAGGTCAATGTTCTGCCTTCGCGCAGAAAGATTGTAAAGCGGATTTATGGAGTTAACACCGGCCAGCGTTACCTGAGGTGCTGCGTATGTTCTCTCTCCACTGAAGGACCCACTCCAAAGTTCAGTCCCATCCGCCTGACGCACGACTTTCACCGTCACATTCAGCAAGATACGATACTCTGACGCAACGACAGTTCCATTAGGCAAATAAGGCGCGGAAGAGTCCCCGGCCACACGTTTGGCGCCCGGCAGATACTGAACAGAATCAATCTGCCCGATCACTGCCACTTCCGACAAAGAATTGTCCACAATTCGGGCAACTCGGGAGCGCTGGAACTCCTGAATCAGTGTGTTTGTGAACGCCACTTCGATCCCGGTTTCCTGTGTTTTATTTTTGAAAATGGGCACAGAAATCTGCTTATAGCCGCCAGGAATACTGCGCGTCCCGCTGCCCAGGCGATAGGCACATCCCGAGAGGAACAGCGACAGAATCAGAGTGATGCGAAAAGCTTTAAATATTGCGTCCACGACCCCAGTTGAGTATAAAATTAGCAGGAAGTCATCACAGAAATAGTGACTGCGCGACGCAATCAAGGAAGAAATATGGCAACTCAAGACGATTACAGTTTGCTGGCTCCGGGCCCCGTCAATATCCATCCTGAGGTGCGCAAAGCGCTGGCACTGCCGATGATTCACCATCGCACTCCGGAATTCGATAAAATCCTTAAGAAAGTTCTGACTCAGATCAAAACTGTTTTTCAAACCGAACAAGATGTCTATCTTTTGACCTCCACCGGCTCTGGCGGGATGGAAGCTTTACTGGTCAACACCTTGTCACCTGGCGACAAAGTCATTGCCATTGTTTCAGGCAAATTCGGCGAGCGCTGGGCCGATATGGCTGCGCATTTTGGCGCCACAGTTCTGACCATCAACGTCCCTTGGGGCGAAGCCGTCAAAGTTTCTGAAGTTGAAGAACTGCTGCAGAAAAATCCTGACACCCGCGCGGTTCTTTGCCAGGCGTGTGAAACCAGCACAGCCGTGGCCCACCCCATTGAAGCTTTGGGTAAAGTCATTCAAAAATATCCCGACACTTTGTTCCTGGTGGATGCGATCACCGCACTGGGTGCGTACCCACTGCCGATGGATGCCTGGGGCATTGACGGCATCGTCGCGGGATCGCAAAAAGCCTTTATGCTGCCGACAGGTTTGTCGCTGCTTTCATTCTCAAAAAAGGCCTGGAGATTCATCCCCGACGCCAAATGCCCAAGATACTATTTTGACATCCGCAAAGAGAAAAAAGCCAACGCTGCTGGCGAGACATTCTATTCTTCCAACGTCGCTTTGATTCGTGCTTTGGATGTGGTGCTGACGCTGATTTCGCAGCAGGGTTTGGAAAAACTTTTCCACGACATTCACCGCCGCGCAGAATTCACCCGCATCTTTGGTCTGAAACTGGGTTTCACTTTGTATGCGCAATCCCCGAGCAACTCGGTAACTGCTTTGCTGGTACCGCCACAGATGGACGGACAAAAAATCCGCCTGCATCTGGAAGAAGTTCACAACATCACCATCATGGGTGGACAGGATCAAGCCAAAGGGCGAATCATCCGCGTGGGTCACATGGGTTACATCCAGGATCATGAACTGATCCGCCTAGTGGAATGCCTGGGGCACACCATGCGCCACTTTGATTCGGATTTTATGTCGCTAGAGCATATTTCCAATATCACTACCGAAGCGAAACACTGGCTGGAGCAAAATCCGTGAAGAAAAAAATCCTGATCACCGACCGCTTTGCCCAAGACAGCTTCCTGTATTTGCAGCAGCACAGCCAATTTGAAGTTGTTCGCAGCGACAACCCCCAGCACCTGCCGCTGGAACATCTGGTCAGCGCCAACGCCCTGATAATTCGCAGCCGCACCAAAATTGACGAAGAACTTTTGAAAAAAGCCCGTCAACTGCAGCTGATTGTGACTTGCACCAGCGGGTTTGATCACATCGACCTAGAAGCCACGCAAAAATGGGGTGTGACTGTCATGCATACCCCGACGGCGAACATTGAATCCGCCGCTCAGTTAACCTGGGGCTTGGTTTTGTCGTGCGTGAACAACATTCAAGCGGCGCACAAGATGGTGAAAGCCGGCGAATGGAACCGCGATCAAATCACCGGCATTGAACTGGCTGGCAGAAACTATGGCATCGTGGGCTTGGGACGCATTGGATCCCGCGTGGCGGAACTGGCGCAAGCCTTCGGCATGAATGTGGTCGCCTATGATCCCTATCAAGAAGACGAAGTCTTTGAACGCCTGCACATTCCCCGCCTCAGTTATGAAGAGGTTCTGAAGACCGCTGACGTGATCAGCTTCCACGTGCCAAAGACCCTGGAAACCGAACACATGCTGAACCGCTCACAGTTTGAATACATTCACAGAGGCATCGTCCTGATCAATACGTCGCGTGGTTCGGTCATCAACGAAAACGATCTGTGCGAAGCCCTGGAAAAAGGCTGGCTGCGTTCGGTGGGTTTGGACGTGTACGAAAAAGAGCCCTTGAACAGAAACTCTAATTTGCTGAAATACCCGAACCTGGTTTTGACTCCGCACATTGGAGCCAATACAGAGGACGCGTTCTTTAAAGCCTCCCAGATTGCAGCTAATAAGCTTATGGCCTTTTTTGTGGACGGATCGACCTCTGACACCCTCCCGCCAAGGGCCCCTTGGTATGGGGCGGCTCCATTTAAGGGCGAATAAACTTGCCTGATATCCCCTCTTTGAGAGACAGTTCTAGGGTCTGTTTTAAGAGGTACGTATTATGTCAGGCGTTGTTGTTGTCGGTGCTCAATGGGGCGATGAAGGTAAAGGTAAACTGATCGATGTGTTCGCTGAAAAAGCGGACATGGTTGTGAGATATCAGGGCGGAGCCAATGCTGGCCACACCCTGGTAGTGAACGGGCAAAAGACCGTTCTGCATCTTGTTCCCAGCGGCATCCTGCGCCCGGAAACAACATGTGTGATCGCCTCCGGCGTCGTGATCGATGTTTTCTCAATCCGCGATGAAATCAAAAAGCTGAAAGACACAGGCTTTTTACAAAACCCAAAACAACTTTTGATCTCGGATACGGCCACTTTGATTTTGCCATATCATAAAGCTCTGGACGCTGCTCGTGAAGCCGCACTGAGCGACGGCAAGATCGGCACCACTGGCAAAGGCATCGGCCCGGCTTATGAAGACCGCGCTTCCCGCCGCGCAATTTTGTTCGGTGATCTTTTCGACAAAGACAATCTGAAAAAGAAACTGGAACTGGCACTGACTGAAAAGAACTTCATGCTGGAGAACTACTACAAGGGCTCCACGTTCAAAGCCGATGATCTGATCAAGGATCTTCTGGCCGTGGCTGAAGAGCTGGCTCCGTACCGCACAAAAGACACCTCGCTGTTTATCAGTAAAAGTCTGAAATCCGGAAAAAGAGTTCTGTTCGAAGGCGCGCAAGGCACGATGCTGGACATCCTGCACGGCACATATCCATTTGTGACGAGCTCTTCCACTCTGGCTTCGAACGCCTGCGCCAGTGCCGGTATCGGCCCTGCCAGCGTTCAAAAAGTCATCGGCGTGTTCAAAGCCTACACCACTCGCGTGGGCAGCGGTCCATTCCCGACTGAACTGAACGATGAAATCGGCAAAAAGATTCAAGCCGACGGTCACGAGTTCGGCTCCACCACCGGCAGAAGCCGTCGTTGTGGCTGGTTGGATCTGGTAGCGTTGAAATATGCGATCCGCGTGAATGGTATTACAAATCTGGCGATGATGAAATTGGACGTGCTGACTGGGCATGATCGTATCGGCGTGTGCACAGCGTACAAACTGAACGGCGAAATCATCACTGATCTGCCGACTTCACCGTATGAGCTGGAAAAAGTGGAACCCGTGATCGAATGGATCCCTGGTTGGACACAAGATTTGACGAAAGTAAAAACTCTCTCGGATCTTCCACGCCCAACAACGAACTACATTGACTACTTGGGCTCGCAATTGGGCACTCCAATTGACGTAATTTCCGTCGGACCGGGCCGAGAACAGACACTGTGGGTCAAGCCTTTGTTCAACAATTAAGCAGAGTTAGCAGTTTTTAGGGGGCCTTTGCTCAGAGCTTGAGCAAAGGCCTTTTTTTTATCAAAAAATCGCAAAAATTTTTAAAAAACTGCAAGAAAGTGTATTGACTTTGGACCCCTCTTACTACAAATTAGCACTTCCTCAAACGGACAGTGGTTCGCTAGCTCAGCTGGTAGAGCACTTCACTTTTAATGAAGGGGTCGATGGTTCGAATCCATCGCGAGCCACCATTTTTAGTTCGTTTGTTTTCTCTAAACGTTCCCATCGTCTAGGGGCCTAGGACACCTCCCTTTCACGGAGGATACAGGGGTTCAAATCCCCTTGGGAACGCCAATTTTTGTACTAAAAATAAAAAACCCGAATCGAAAGATTCGGGTTTTTTATTTTTACCCACAGCTTGGTTTTCCCAAGGGGCTTTGAACTTAGAGCGCCGGCGCAAAAAGAAAATCTCAAAGCACCAGCGAAGCTAGGTGCGCCGGCACAGGGGTTGTTTCGGGCTCCTGCCCTCAACCCCTTCGGGGCTTGCGCGCCAAAATAGCATCCTGCTATTTTGGTCACCGGCGTAGCAGGATGCTACCCCGAAGGTGCCGTAGGCAGGGCGAAGCCCCGAGGAGCCGGACGCGACGAGCCTCATCCCCGCGAAACCGAGAACCCAAGCGAGTTTCAAGCGAAGCGCGAAACAAGCCAGACAAAACCGGAGCAAAACAATGACCCACAAAACCCTCTCCATAGTCCACCCCAACGGCACCCGCATCGCCAACGGCGAAAAAACCATCGAAGTCCGCCGCTGGCTTCCACCCGCCGACCTCACCGGTGATCTCCTCATCGTAGAAAACAAAAACTTCCTCTTCAAAGAAGGCGAAACCGACATCGGCATTCCGGTAGCAATAGTTAAAATAAAATCCGTCCGACCCTTTGAAGAAAAAGACATCCCCGCCGCCTGCGCAAGCAAATGGGAACCCGGCTACTATTCCTGGGAACTGACCGAAGTCAGAAAACTAAACTCCACCCAACAAGTCCTCGCAGCAAGAGGCATCTACGAACTGGAAATCGACCTCTAAACCAAAAGCCAATTCCACAAGCTCTTCAACCCGCTCAAGTGAGACCACGGATTCAATATAAGCATCCGGTCTCACCAACACCGCCTGCCCCGCATAGACAGAATCAGAAGCACGAACCACAACAAGCTGAACGTACTCCGGCAACTGAAGATCCAACTCTACATCCCCAAACACAAACAACGTATACTTCGTATAATCCAGCAAAGAATAAAGCCGAACCTTCCCCGTACCGAAGCTCACTTCAGAATCAAACAACCGAGTGCCGACAAGCCCCTCGCCCGCATAGCGAATCCCCATACCCGTGATATTCCCCGCACGCTTCTGCACGATCCGAACGTAATCCTCGGCATGCGTCCCATTCACAGAATATTTGGTTGAACGAACAAGTTCTCCCGAAGACTCAATGACACTTAAAGCTACGGGCTTCCGTTCCGATTCATAGCTCTGCAAAAGGGCGCGAGCCCCCCCGTGATTCAAAGTCATATTCAGCTTCCAGATAAGATTGAACGCATCCGCCAGGCCCGTGTTCAGCCCCTGCCCCCCGTTCACCGAATGGATGTGGCACGCATCGCCGGCCAGAAACACGCGATCCTGCACGTAAAACTTTTCGGCCACAGACTCTTTCACCGAAAACTGGGAAAACCACACGATCTTTTTAAATCCCAAAACATGGGGCTTGATAGCGCGATTGATTTTCGCCACAGCTTCTTCCAAGGTGAAATCACTGACATCCATACGGACGTAAAAGCGCTCAATATTTCCTTCCCGAGGAATCCAGGCCACGTCCGAAGTTTCAGCCTGAAAAACGATGATTTCAGGCACTTTCGGAAAGTCCGTTTCAACAACCCCATCAATAACGGCCCAGATGATCTGCGGCCTGACGATTTCAAAAGGCACCTTCATCTTTTCGCGAACAAAGGAACGTGAACCATCAGCACCAATAACATAGCGGGATTGAATAGTTTCACCGCCCGCCAAAGTAGTCAGACACCCGTCTTTGACAATTTCAACATTCGATATCGCCGTGGACCGGCGGACCGCCACCCCTTGTTCGGCCAGACGCCCATCCAAGAGCTGTTCCACATAAGACTGCCCCAGCATCAGAAAGTGCTTGTGCAGACAGCCTTCAAGCTCGTCCCACCACGAAGACTGGCGCGAAAGAAACTTTCCGTCCGCCCACACCGAACTGGTGTTGCAGGGCTTTCCCAACGGATAAAGCGCATCAAAGAGCTTACCCACTTCCAGCAGCTGCAAAGTTCTGGCGTTCAGGGCATCGGCACGACCGACCTGCAATGGCCCGTCGGATTTATCGACAATCACGGTACTCATCCCGCAAAGATCTGCAAGATAAGCACACATCAGCCCCACCGGACCCGCCCCGACAATAACCAGATCAACCACTTGAGGGGTCATTTGTAAGACTCCAGACCAGGGTTATTAAATGGCGGACTGCTTTGCACCTGCACACGCTGCAGATGACGTGGAGACTTCGACGTAAAACCCTCCCGTCCGTGCAGAAGAGAGAAATTATCCGTAATCACCACATCCCCGTCCTGCCATTCATGCGCATAGAAGTTTGCGGGCGAATAAAGGGCGTCTTGCAACCCCTGATGGAATTCCTTCACTTTTTCGCCCGGGACACCCGCGAACTCCAGATCCGGAGGATTCACGAAGTCTTTGCCTTCGCAGGGAGGTTCATTGTACCGAATCACAGAGAAATCCCTTCGTGGGTGCTTCGTGATAATCGGTGACACTGTTTTACTGTTGTAGAACTCCATCTTTCTTTGATAGATGCCCGTCACTTTGCCCCAAAGTTCCTTCAACTCGGGCGCCGCATTCTTTAGGGCCAACACGGTGTTTGAAAAAGTGGTTCGCCCACCATGGCCCGGCAGTGGCGCTTTCACGCAATGAAAGATCTGATACTCAGGAACCTGAGGGCGATACATTCCATCCCAATGCATCGGAACGTAACGGTGATCAAAGATATGATCCTGAGGATTGTCCTGTTCGATCAGCTCCAGCACTTTTCCGAAAGGCCAGATACTGATTTCGCCCCACAGCTCACAATACTTGGCAAAATCTTCAGAGTCCCTGAAGGTAGAGAAACCTCTGAGCACCACGATTTGTTCCTGCAAGAAGAACTGGTGCAAGGATTTTAAATCCAGCTCTTTCACATTCATACCCTGAACCACAGGCTCAACAATCACACCAAAGGGCTTCAAATGAGTCGCTTTAAAATTCACAGGACACCTCCCATTTTATAGTGGCTGGGGCGGCCGTCAGATGAATAAACCAACTCAGCCCCCAATGCTTCGGCTTCGGAACGTTTAAGCAGAACGTGGCCGTTCTTGGTTTCAACAGCCACCCCATGCCATGGCGTCATCCAGCTTTCGTCGCCGACCAGGCGGATTCCCAGTTTCGCAGCCCCGCAGGTCTGCGGATGAATGGACAGCCGGACGGCTTCGGGAAAGCGCTCGGCAATCAGTTCGCTCCAGGCGTTGCTTCGGCGAATGACTTCATAGGATTTCAAACGGGATTCTTTTTGAATCGCAGAACGGCTTTTGGTCTGCCCTGGGTGCAAAGAGTCCTCGAACAGAAAGCGCGTGATCCCACAATACATGCGATGGGCATCTTGTTCGTCAGCAGTTGCCTGGTCCCCGGCACCATTGCGAATCTTATGCTTTAAGAAGTCCAGAGAACTTCCATAGCGCTTCATCAGCTCATCACGCATTTGGTTGAAGCTGAGCTCTCCATAAAAATCATCCAGATTGAAGGTCTCGATATCTGAAAGGGAGAGTTTATCTTTAAGCACCGACAGCTCAGACTGGTAAGCCGTCACATTGCTTTCTTTCATGCCCACGAGGTCACTGAAAACCCTTCCGTCAGAACACAGGATGATTTTGATCCCCGGAGGATAGTATTTTTTAATCCTCTGACCAAGACGGCCCAGGAATTCCAGCGCCAGCTGTTCTGCATAGTCTGGGAAAGCCCCCAGAACCTTTTCCGGATTCGGCGATTTACCGGGAAAAGCCGGAAGCACAAAAGTGACAGGTTCATTGCGGCGAATTGCAGAAATGAATTTTGGTAAATGAATGGAAGCACAGGACTGGCATTCTGCATTGCCGCACTGGTCACTGGCACTTGGAATACGGCGATAGTTCATGACCTCAGCCAGCATTCTTCGGGCCGTTTCAGTAGCCGGATCGACATCCGGGGACCTTTTTAGATCAAAACTCTGTTGGGAATGACTCTGTATTGAAATTAGTTCAAGGGCTGCAGGCTTCATAAACTCCGTTTCCTCCTAAGGCGGAAACTAGCGAGTTTCTAGAAATAAATAAAATGACCTGTTTAGTTCATTGTGATAAAAACTATTTATGTCTTTAATGATGGATGACATAAAATACTTTGTGACCGTGTGCGAGACCCTGAATGTCACCAGGGCTTCGGAAATCATTGGCATATCCCAGCCGGCGCTGAGCTATTCCATTAAAAGACTGGAAAATGAACTGGGCGGAAATCTGCTGATCCGACTTAAAAACGGCATTCAACTGACCAAGCTGGGGGAAGAGTTCAAACAACGCTCTCGCCGCCTGCTTTATGAATGGGAACAAGCCCAGAATCTGGCAAATCCCGAGTCCGGCCTTGTTCAGGGAAGTTATACCATCGCGGTTCACCCCTCGGTCGCCCTCTATACTCTGGGGGCATTCATGCCGATTCTTCAATCAGACTTTGCGGGCCTTGATTTCAATTTTATCCATGGTCTTTCCCGAGAAATGACTGAAAAGGTCATCAGCTGGGAGGCTGATTTTGGTATTGTCGTAAATCCCATCAAACACCCGGACCTTGTTATTCACAAACTGTGCACGGATGAGGTCACCATCTTCCACACGAAAAACGCACAGGATAAATTGATTTATGATCAGAACCTGGCCCAGTCCCAGTACATTCTAAAAAAAATCAGCAAAAGAACCAGCTTCAGCGGTGTGCTAAGTTCAGGAAACCTTGAAGTGGTGGCGAAACTGACCTCCTTGGGTTTTGGATATGGTCTTTTGCCGACAAGAGTCGCCGCGCAATACAAGCAGCTTGAAAAACTAAAAGAGGCCCCTGTCTTCAAGGACGAAATCTGTCTGGTTTACCGCCCCGAAAAGCACAACAACACCGTCAGCAAAAAAATCATTCAGACTATCAAATCCAGCTCGTTCTGAATCTTGACCCAGTTGATTTAGCTGAAGATATCTTTATGCAACTCCATCAGACTTAGGTGAATGATCGCCAAAGCCAGCCCGGCCTGCATCACCCCCAGCACCACGCCAAACACCTGCATGGCGACGACTCCGACTTTTCCCAGAAAGATCCTTTTATAAATCATCGCCAGCATATTCAGAATCATCACTCCAATCAGGACCCCAAAAATAAGAAGGGTTCGCGCATTGTCCTGGCTTACTGCCAGCAGAACTATCAGCGTGGCCAGGCCATGCGCACTGACCACCATTTTCATCGCCACACCCAAGGCACTGATAGGCTCCCTGTCTGCGGGTTCATCTGACTTTTCCTCGGTCTTCTGGCTCCCCTTTAACAAAATAGAAAACGCCACGACGGCAAAGATCAAGCCCGCCGTCAGCTCCAGCACCGCGCGCGGAATCTGCCAGTTTTCCATCAGAACGCGCCCAAAAAGACCCAACACTATCAAAATAGGAATCACCACCAACGTGGATTTCACCGCCAAAGAATTCACCTGCGACTGGGACATATCTTTCGTCGCCTTGGCAAAGGGCTGAATCATTTGAAAGGGCCCCAGCATGATAAAGAAAACAGTAAACAGCTGGCTCGGCCCCAATGCGTATGTACCTTCCATAGTCACCTCACCCCATGATCATCCATAAAACTGAGACGATCCCAATAAAAATCAATGACAGCGTAAAAATCCGCACGGATCGATGCGCAGGCAAATAGTGATGCGATTCAATCTGCTTCGCGGTTTGCGAATACCGATATAAAGACCATATCAGCATGGCACAGCCCAGAATCACCATCCCCAGCCCGGTGTTTTTGGCATCATGCAAAAATGGACGGCCCCCGTAACGGGAAATCTCTTTATTTTCCAACAAGAACCAGCTGAAGCGGTTCATCGTGATGCCCAAACTGACCAGTGAAATCCCGGTTCGCATGTACGCCAAATGCGTGCGCTCGTTCGCCAGATGACTGCGCACTGCCGACAAATCACTGCGACTTTCGGAAAGCTCGGTTCTGTGTTCTGACAGGTCCGTTCTATGCTCAGACAAATTGGTTCTTTCCTGCGCCATCTCGTTTGACGTGCGTTCAGGTTCCATTGTTCAGCTCCTTTCGGGAAGCGACTTCCAGATCTCTTTCCAGGAAATAACTTAAGAAAGTTCGGATCAACGCAATTGCGGCCAGCATGCCGATGGCGTCCCAGGACGGAGAAACAATCGTGGATACGATGTCTGCGGCCAGCATGAATTCAAGCCCCAGGACAATCCACCTTGCAAAGCCCAGCCAGATGTCTTTTCTGACGCCCAACCCCCGTTGTCCAAAAATGGAAAACTTCGCCAGTCTGACAAGCCCTTCAATGGCGCCGATGGCGATCAAGAGAGCTGCAAAGAACTCAAGACAAATCGAAATGACTTCAGTCCACTGCCGGACGGCTTCTTCCATGAAAGTCCCCTTTAACTTCGTTCACCTCGAACAACACAGCGAACACCCAGGTGTGATGTCGATGTGTCCACGGGTTGTGCCATGCGCGCCGAAGGACGATAACGTTTGCAGTAATTAGGAGCGCACAAGTGAGATCCCCCCTTCATCACCTTGCGGGGAATCTTTAAAGCCTGACGAGGATCAAAGCTGTCTGTTTCAGCCCCGCCTCGCGGATTTTTTGGAATACAACAGGCTTTCGGTTTTTCATCAGGATGCCGAGGACTGTACCAATCCACCGTCCATTCCCAGACATTGCCGATCATATCAAACAGTCCATAGTCGTTCGGAGGAAAGCTTGTAACCGGCGACGTACCTTCAAAACCATCCGCGCTGAGATTCTGCCAGGGAAACTGCCCTTGCCAGATGTTGGCGTGATGACGGCCATCGGGCTCAAGCTCTTCACCCCAGGCGAACTCTCGCCCCTCGTGTCCGCCACGTGCGGCAAATTCCCATTCGGCTTCGGTCGGAAGTTTTTTGCCGATCCATTTAGCATAGGCCTGAACATCTTCCCATGACACATGCACCACCGGATGATCCATACGGCCTTCAATGGTACTGCCGGGACCTTGCGGGGAACGCCAGTTGGCGCCGGGAATGAATTGCCACCACAAATAGGGATTGCGCAGATCCACAGGCGCTGCGGGCTTTACGAAAACCACTGACGCCGGATCTTTCATGGACTCAGGCGCGCCGGGATACAAGCTTAAATCAGGCACCCTTTCACAAAGAGTCTGATAACCCGTGGCCTCGACAAAGACTGAAAAATCGCGATTGGTCACTGGGTGAAGATCCATCCAGAAACCATCGACTTTCACTTTATGAGCCGGCGCTTCCTCTGCATAGTGATGGTTGGAGCCCATCGTAAAGGTCCCACCAGGAATCCAAACCATATTAGGAAAAGGGGCCGATGGCCCCTTTTCCTGTTCAGGTCTAATGAGTACTTCTGCGTTGTTCACTTTCATCCTGTCTGCCTTTCACTGGCGGCATGCCCTTCCCGTCTTCACGATGGGATTCCGGGGACTCTTTGATATTTTTCCCGGCGGAGTCCTGGTGAGCATAGCCTGCGGCATTGCTCATTTTCTCCATGACCTGATCAATGGTGAAACTGGCTGCCTTTTGACGCGGAGGAAACTCCGAGAAACTTTCCAGAAACTTACCCACCAAAGCCTGAGCGGCGAGAAGAATATAGGCTTTACTAAGATACCAGTCCCAATAGGTGTTCGAAGTCACATCGGCCCGTTCGTACGGATCCATACGCAGGTTGAAGAGCTTCGGTACACGCAGGGCTGTAAATGGCTCAGCCCAAACACCCAGAGTCCCGGCCTTTCGCTGTTCCATGAACACCATTTTCCAATTCATATATCGAAGTGCTACCAAGTCACCGTCATCACTGAAATATATAAAGCCTTTGCGTGGACTCTCTTTCACTTCACCTGTCAGATAAGGAACCAGGTTGTATCCGTCGACATGAACACGGTACTTGTTTTCTCCGGCTTGGTGTCCGCGCAACAGTTTGTTGACGATATCAGGTTCTCCGGCCGCAGCCAGGAAGGTTGGCAACCAGTCATGATGCTGGACAATCTCATTTGAAACCGTTCCTTCTTTCACCCGCCCCGGCCAACGCAGCAGCAGTGGAATACGGAAAGCCCCTTCCCAGTTGGTATTCTTCTCGCTGCGGAACGGAGTCATCGCCCCATCCGGCCAGGTGTTCATGTGAGGACCATTGTCAGTGGTGTATAAAACAATTGTATCGTCCGCAATATCCAGATCATCCAAAAGATCCAGCATCTGCCCGACATTTTTGTCATGATCTATCATCGTGTCGTGATACTCGGACTGCCCCGGCCCGGCCTGCCCACGACTTTCAGGTTTAACATGAGTGCGGAAGTGCATGTGAGTCGTGTTGAGCCACACAAACCAGGGTTTTCCCTCAGAGTTTTGACGATTAATAAATTCTTTGGCGGCATCCACGAACTCATCATCACAAGTTTCCATTCGCTTTTTTGTCAAAGGCCCCGTGTCTTCGATGATTTGTTTTCCAACGCGCCCCCAGCGTTCATGCACCGTCGGATCATCCTTGTCCGTGGCCTTGCAGCGTAGAATGCCCCGAGGCAAAAAACGGTCTCGGAATGCATCCGATTTAGGATAGTCCACGTCCTCAGGCTCTTCCTCTGCGTTCAAGTGATAAAGATTTCCATAGAATTCATCAAAGCCGTGCACAGTTGGCAGATATTCATTGCGATCACCAAAATGATTTTTGCCAAACTGACCGGTAGCATAACCATGTGGTTTCAATAGAGCTGCTATCGTCGGATCCTCCTTTTTGATCCCCACGTCGGCACCTGGCATTCCCACCTTGGAAAGCCCCGTGCGGAACACACTTTGTCCCGTCATAAAGGCCGCTCGCCCCGCCGTGCAACTTTGTTCGCCATAGGAATCGGTGAACATCATACCTTCATTGGCGATACGATCAATATTGGGGGTATGATACCCCATCATCCCACGACTGTAGCAGCTGAGATTCGAGATACCGATGTCATCACCCATAATGACGAGAATGTTGGGCTTCTTGCCCGCCCCGTCACCACTCTCTTTTCTTTGAGTCTTTTGAGATTCTCCGGATTTAACCATAATGGAACTCCTTTTCCATGTGTTAATGATTCAGCTAAAAATCCTTCGCAATTGATTTCTGTGACGGAAAGACCTGCTTCCAGTCACTCTTAATACTTAAAACTTTGAATCCAAATTTCTTGGCTGCCGCCAAAGAGGCATTATCCTTTTCGCTGTAGGCCGCCTCGCGAACCTCGTCATCATGATTGATCATGATCTGAAAATTAGGCAAAGCAGACTCTCGGGAAAATCGAAGATGGGCGATATCGCCACCACTGCGCTCATTACCAACAGAGAAAATCGGACGCTTGCCAATATGTCTAAGAATACCAATGGGTTTATTTTCTTTGTCGTTGAGCAACCCCAGAGCCGAAGTTCTGACTGCCACCAAGCGGCCGTTCTTTTCTTCAAGCTTATCCACGAAATAAGAGCCAATGATGTTTTGAGAAGGAACCCCATAGATTGTCGTTGCCACTTCCCGCATAAATGAGATTTCACCGCCTGAACTGATAAACAACGTGAAATCATTGGCGCGAAGATAGGCCAAAAGCTCCAGCATCGGCTGATACACCGCCTGGGTGTATGGCACCTGCAATTTGGGATGAAGTGCGGTTTTAAAGAACTCGCGCACTTCACTGGAGAACTCTTCTTCGCTCATTCCGGTGTGAGTCAGCGCCACGATTTCCAAAATCTGCTTTTGTGTCAGCTGTGTGACCGGCGTTCCTTTGAGCAGACTTAGGTAGGGCTCTTGTTTCTTAAGATTGGGATTCTTTTTCAAAGCTTCCTGAAGCCGGTTTTTTGTGAACTCCACCTCAATCGTCGGAACTTCGGACCACAAGGTGCCGTCATTATCAAAGGTGGCAATCCGGTCTTCAGGTGGCACAAATCGCGAGCCCGCTTTCATTGTAACCTCTGAAACAAATTCGATGATCGATTTCTTTAGATTTCCATCCTGCCAGGACGGCAGCGGATCTGTGCCTGCGGCATGACTGGAAGATGAAAACACCAGTGCAAAAGCCAAAAGTGCAAATCGAATGAGCCGGCTCATTTTTCCTCCATTTGCTTTTTGCTGCTTCAGGCGAAGCAAATCACCATCCCCCTAAAATGCGCGAAATGTTTCATATTCCTTTTAGGACTAAACCTCAGAAAAGACTGGACTATTTCTGGTAAAAATCACTTAACAATTCCGCCAAATCTGCCGAAAAGAACCATAAGATGTTTCACGCCAGCACGTACCTAAAATACATCTCAACTGCTTTCCTTGCGCTCTTACTTACCAGCTGCATGGATGCCTCGTTGTCTCCTCTGCTCAGCGAAAATCAGGTCCTTCGAAAAATCACTGTGGAATCCGGAAAGACTGTGATTCTGGAAGAAGGCATTGGTCATCAGATCACTTTGGGCGTTGAAACTCCAAGTGTGCCGGGCGTGACGTTGAAACCTGAAGACTTGGGCTGGACTCTGAATGATGAGGACGGCGACTTTGAAGCTTCCAATGGCACTTTGCTGGTTCAACCGGGTATCACTTCCGTTAGCTTCATCATCAAAGCCACCCGCGATGCGGTGATTGAAAGTGATGAAACTTTCGAACTTCGTTTTACGGGCGATCGTTTCTCGGGTCTCGACAACAACGTTATTTCCTTCGTCGTGAAAGACAAAACCACCCGTGCGAAAGTGACTGCCGCGGCGACTTTGGATTTCGGCCCGCAGATGAAAGACACGGTGATTGAAAGATCCGTGACCTTCCAGAACACCGGCGATGCTCCGGCTCAAGGCCTGACTTTGGGCACCTTGTCGGCACCATTTGCCTTTAAAGGCGGATCATTCCCAGGAAACGGCGGAACCTGTTCCACCACTCTGAATGGTCACTCTTCTTGTTCGGTTGTTATTACCTACAGCCCGACAGAAGTGAACACCCACTCACAAACTCTGACTTGGAATTACACCAATCCGGATATCGCTGATAACGGTTCTTTGGGCATTTCAGGTTTGGGTGTGGAAGTTGCTGCCGTGCTTGGCGGCCGTCCGGCAAATCCCACCAACGTTGAGGATCTGGACATCACGGTTTCTGGCACCAACGTGACTCATTATCGCTACAAAGTGGGTACTCAAGGTTCGACGGATTGTTCAGTTTCCACCGGCTATTCTGTTGAAACTGCCGTTGCCGCTAAGATCATCGACGACCTTGCTGCTTTGGCCAATCAGAATCTGAAAATCTGTGTGGTGGGTAAGGATTCCAACAACTTCTGGCAGCCGTTTACCGCGGCGACGACTTATTCCTGGAACTTCGACACCATCCGCCCGTCTGTGGTAATCAGTCAAAAAACGGGACAAGCCGATCCTACCAACTCTCTTCCGGTCAAATTCACTTTGGTATTGAGCGAAGCTATTGCTGAAAGCTCTTTGAGTGATGCAGATGTCAGCTTCGCAGGCTCGGCCCCGGTTAACACCCACACCCTGACTAAGATCGACAGCACTCACTATGAACTGACCGTCTCTGGCTTGGATAGCAACGGTGTGATTCAACCGGTTATCAACGCCGACAAGTTCTCGGACCTAGCCGGAAACTTAAACGTTATCTCAACGAGCTCTGACAATCAGGTGACTTATGATACCAGTGCTCCAAACTTGCCGACGACACTAAGCTGGACTCAATCGTCCCCTACCAAGGTGACTCCGGCTGCGGCCAGCTGGACTTTGTCTGATTCCACTGACATCGCTGAACAAAAAATTCAGTTCTATAAAGACGCATCCTGCCTGCTTTTGGAAGGCACCGCGATTTCTCTTTCCACTTCGGCGATCACCCGCAATTTTGCCGGCACCGATGGAGAAACCTATACTTATAATCTGACGGTGATCGACACATCCGGAAACGTCTCGGTTTCCGGATGTTCGACAGCGCTGACCATGGATCGCACGGCGCCTTCCTTGGCTTCTTTCAATCCTGCGACCAGCGTTCGTTCAAGCCTTCCAGCTTCAGTGACGGTGACCTTCAGCGAAGCCATGTTGCAATCTGCGGTTGAAACTGAAAGCAACTGGGGTGTCACCTGCTCTGCCGGAGCCAATGTTTCTATTGCGGGTGTTTCTGCGGCAAGCGCCACTTCTGCTGTTGTGAATTTGACGGTGACGACATTGCCAGCCAATGCTGAAGTCTGCACCCTGACGGCAAAAACAACGCTGACGGATTTGGCCGGAAACGCCCTTTCTGCTGCGGGTACGGTTCAGTACACGCTGGATCTACCGGGGACGGTCGTCTCTGTGACTTCTTCATTGGCGAACGGTTCTTACAAAGCATCCCAGGTTGTAACAGTTTCAGTCCAGTTCAATGAAAACGTGACTGTGGCTGGCGGTACTCCTGAGCTATTGATTGAAACCGGATCCACGGACCGCGTTGCTACCTATATCAGTGGCACTGGCACCAACACCCTGGTGTTCCAATACACTGTTCAAGCGGGTGATAACTCTTCTGATCTTGATTATGAATCCGTCAATGCTTTGACTTTGGCCGGTGCCACGATCAAAGACAGCTTCGGTAATGACATGATTCTGACTTTGCCAGCTCCGGGCGCTGCAGGTTCACTGGCTGCCAATAAAAACATCGTCATCGACACGCAGGCGCCGGACGCCTTTGTGATCGCGGGTGTGACTGGCGGTACGGATTCGACTCAGGATGAGTGGCTGACCAATGGTTCCACCGCAACTGTCCACTGGGCGGCGGCGGCTGGCAGCACCCAGTATCTGGTTGAAATCCGCAACAGTGATGCTTCCGCTTCTGTTTGTGCGCAACAAACCGTGGCGACAACATCCCACACATTCACTGGATGCACCCTTTCAAACGGCACTCAATACACCGCGCGCATTTCTGCCCGCGATGCCGTTGGGAACTCCACCGCAGCCACCAATAATGACTTTGTGTTCACGGTGAACACTTCCGCAGTTATTGCCACCATTACGGGTCAACCTACCGGAAAAACCAATCAGACGACCCTGAATATTGACGTGGCTGGTGCTGACGTTCAGACCTATCGCTATAAGGTGGGCCCGGCGGCTTCCACCAACTGTGCCGTTGCAACTGATTATTCCGGTGATATCGCGATTGCCACCAATATCACTGATTCAGTCAGTGGCTTGGGTAACACTGATATCAAGGTGTGCGTGATCGGCAAAAACTCGGCCAGTGTCGAACAAGCCCTGACCTCTGCCACCACGGCAACTTGGACTCAGGATCTGGTCGCCCCGACTTTGACCATCAACCAAAAATCCGGTCAGGCTGATCCGACCAATGCCGTCCCGGTGGAATTCACCATCGTGGCCAGCGAAGCCATCGCAAACTTCGTTACCGCCGACATCACTCAGTCAGGAACCGCCACGGGCATCACCTGGAGCCTGACAACTTCAGACAATATCACCTGGTCCCTGAAGGCCACGGCCATCACTGGAGCTGGCACCCTGATCCCATCCATCACCGCCAATAAAGTGACGGATGTGGCTGGCAATAACAACACTGCCAGCACCAGCACGGACAATCAAATCACTTACGAGACGACCAAGCCGTCTTTGACCATCAATCAAAAAGCCGGTCAAACAGACCCGACCAACACCCTGCCGATTGAATTCACAGTGGTGTTCACGGAAGCCATCAATGCCAGCACCTTTGTGGTGGCAGACATCACTCAAGGCGGGACCGCTTCTGGTATCACTTGGAGTCTTTCCACTTCCGACAATATCACCTGGACGTTGCAAGCCACTGCCGTCACCACGGCCGGAACTTTGATTCCGTCAATTACTGCTGGCAAAGTCAGCGATCCGGCCGGCAATACCAACAACGCTTCGACCACCACTGATTCCACGGTGACATACGATATCACAGCCCCAGTGAATGCCGCTTCCCTGGCTTGGCAGCAAACATCCCCGACAAACACCACAAGCCTTGTGGCTTCGTGGACCAAGTCCACCAGTCCGGATCTGGCATCACAAAAAGTCCGATTCTACACCGGTGCTGCTTGTGACACTTACACCGGCACGGAAAACTCTGCGACCAGTTCTGCGACCACGTCGAACTTCACAGGCGTGAACGGCACGACTTACACTTATCAGGTCATTTCTTTGGATACGGCCGGGAACTCGATCACTTCGGCTTGTTCCAGCGCGATTGTTATTGATACGACTGTTCCAACCGTTACCAACATCACTTCCAATAAAGCCAATGGCGCTTACACAGTGGGTGATGTTATTGACGTGCGTATCACGTTCTCTGAAAATGTGAACGTCACCGGGACTCCGCTGATTGCCCTGAATACGACCCCGGCCCGTTCAGCTTCTTACGCTTCTGGCACCGGCACGAACACACTTGTCTTTAACTATACAGTTCAAGCCACGGACACCGCGGCGGACCTGAACTATGCCGCGACCACGTCTTTGACCGTAGCCTCTGCAACCATTCGTGATGCGGCTGCCAACAACGCGACTCTGACCTTGCCGGCGACGGGGGCTGCGGGCTCATTGGGCACGAATAAAAACATCGTGATCGATACGACCGCTCCAAGCATCACCACATTCACTGTGACCAATACGACGCCAACAAACAGCACGACATTCAATATTACTTCTGCCGTCAGTGGCAGTCCGACCACTTATTGTATTATGGAAAACAACACGGCGGTTGCGTCCTGCACTTGGACGGCCGGCGCTTCACTTCCTGCGACGTTTACTGTGACCACCGTGAATGAAGCCAAAACACTTTATGCCTGGGTGAAAGATGCCGCAGGCAACGTCAGTGCAATGGCTAGTTCAGCATCGATTACATTCGATAACACTCCACCGACGGCAACCCTGTCCGGCCAACCCACCGGGTCCAGTGCAAAATATGCACTGAATATTGATGTCAACGGCAGTGATGTTGTCGCCTACAAATATAAATTGGGTGTCGCCGGTTCCACGGACTGTACTGTGGCAGCGGGATACTCGGCTTCTGAAGTATCCAGCTCAACAAATATCACTGACAACATTTCCGCACTGGCTAATGGAAGCATTAAGGTGTGCGTGGTCGGCAAAGACACCGCTGGAAACTGGCAGACCTATGCGGCTGCAACCACTGTGACCTGGACTAAAAATTCTCCGGCTATTCAGTTTAGCGCTACGACATCCAGCGTTTCTGAATACAACGATCCGACGCATACAGTGGCAGTCAGCATCCCATCCGCCGTCGATATCGCCGTCAGTGTCAGCTATACCTATTCCAATGGTTCCGCACCTTCGGCAACGATGGGATCCGACTATACCGCCACAAACGGCACGGCAACAATTGCGGCAGGCAGCACTTCCGTGAACATATCAATTCCGATATTGGATAACAGCACGGAAGAATATAGCGAAACCTTCAAAATCACCCTGAGTTCGCCAGTGGGTGGTTCACTGGGTACGAATACGGTTCACACCGTGACAATCACAGATGACGAAGCTCCCCCGCTGGTAACGATTCAGGATGTCTATGTTGTCGAGGGCGCTTCCACAAGCCTGATGGCAACACTGTCACACCCAACAGACAAAGGCTCTGTTTCCATCAACTGGACCCGTGATACCTGCACAGGCACTGACTGTGCCACGGCTGGTACGGACTATACGATGACAACCACTTCGGGCACAGCTTCTATTGCATCAGGGGCAACCTCTGTCACGTTTGGCAGTCTGACAACAATCAACAACTCGGCTGACGAACTTTACAAACGCATTCCAATCAAAATCACCGGTATCACCGGTGGTACATCTTATATTTCCAATGCCGATATCTTTATCAACGACAATGACAGCCCGGCCGGAAAGGATGCCGTGGATGTTGCTGCCGGTGACAACCACACCTGCGCCCTGACCAGCAACGGTAACGTCTATTGTTGGGGCCACAATGGGGCCGCGCCTCTGGGACAAGGGAACTACTATCCGAGTTCTTCACCACTGCTGGTTCCGTTAGCCGCCCCTGCCGTAGGGATTGCCTCCCTATATAACAACGTCTGTGCTGTGTTAAACAACGGGGCGCTTTACTGTTGGGGTCAAGGAAGTCACGGTACTTATCCGGGCGGTGGTTTTACCGGAACCAGCTCAATAAGCACTCGTTTGACTCCGACACTTGTGACAGGAATGAGTTCGGGCGTCACCCACGTAAGTATTGGCTGGGGTAACTCTTGCGCCATTCAAAACGGGGCCGTTTATTGCTGGGGTATCAAAGAAAGTGGTATTCTCGGAGATCCCGCAACCGCTTCTCCGACAACAGCGCCCGTAGCAATTCCAAGCTTGAATTCGGGTGTGACAAAAATCTCAAGTGGCCAGTTCCATGCTTGTGCCATCAAATCCGGAGCATTGTACTGCTGGGGGCAAAACTCCAACGGCGAAGTGGGTGTTGGCAGCACCACTCTGGTGGGTACACCGACGGTGATCAACGGCCTGGGAACTGTCACTGATGTTTGGACGGGCTACTATGGCACCTGCGCGAAAAACAATTCCAATCAGGTCTATTGCTGGGGTAATAATTCTGACAACCAGCTGTTGAGCAACACCACTGCGGATGTCACCTCGCCGCTTTTGATGGCGGAACTTGCCGGAGCCACAGATATTTACTTTGGTATCCAGTTCTGCGCAGCTTTAGCCGGTGATTTGCATTGTAAAGGCAGAAACTATTTTGGTGAAGCCGGAATCAATCAGCCGACAGGAACCTCTGTGATTCCTCTAACCCCAGTGGTTGGAGGCTCTGGCGGTGTCACAGCAGTTGCGGGCTCTACAGGCGCTCACACCTGTTTCGTGCGCAGTGGCCAGGTTTATTGCACCGGATTCTCTGGATTCGGTCAGCACGGGGACCAGCAGCCTCTGCAGTCCAATGCCCACGTCCTCAGCCCTAAATTCAGTGGTGCCAGCACCATTTCCATTTTCACTGAACATGCTTGCGGCATCTTCAGCGGGGCCGTGAAATGTCTGGGTGACAGCTACTATAACAAAACCGGAAATCTGCTGACAGATCGTATTTATCAGGCTCCGACCCAGGTGAAAAATTTGACCTCTGGAGCCACCAAACTTGCAAGTTCCAGCTCCGGCACTTGTGCCATTGTGTCAGGCGGTGTTCAATGCTGGGGTCGCAACTTTATTCGCGCTGCCGCAAGCTCTTCGGGAAATCCCAACATTCCCGCCGGGCTCTCTT
This sequence comes from Bdellovibrio bacteriovorus, assembly GCF_048286975.1. Lineage (GTDB taxonomy): Bacteria > Bdellovibrionota > Bdellovibrionia > Bdellovibrionales > Bdellovibrionaceae > Bdellovibrio > Bdellovibrio bacteriovorus_H. The sequence goes on from NZ_JBLVRT010000003.1 coordinate 332,316, forward strand.
CAGGGGTTACGGATTTGGCAATGAGTTTTGGCAGCACTGTTTGCGCCGTTGCGGCGGGCAAACTTTATTGCTGGGGTCAGGTTGATATCATTCCTTACTTGGATCTTGCTGTAGATTTCTATTATGCGCCGGTAGAGATCACCGCCGCTGGCTCCAATAACGTGTCCGTCTCTCTGGGACGCCATCACGGTTGTGTGTTGAAGACAGACAAAACCGTCTGGTGTACAGGGTATAACGCCCACGGTCAGTTGGGTCAGGGGGATACCACTGACAGAATCAGCCTGCATCAGGTGCCGGGTCTGACGAATGTCGATGAATTACAGGCTTCCAGTTATGGAACTTGTGCCCGCATCGGAACAACGTCCATCAAATGTTGGGGGCAAATAACTGGAAATGGAACCAACACCAACCAAAAGACGCCTGTTGATATAGGAAGCTTCACGAACGTGACTCGTCTGACCAGCGGTTACACCAACCACTGCGCGATCAACAACGGCGCCGCCTATTGCTGGGGCTTTAATCGCTATGACCAACACGGCTTGAATGACTATCAGACGAATGAATACCATTTTTCTCCGACGGCTTTGGCGACTCTCAATGCCATCGGCACTGTGACTGATCTGGAAGTTCGTGGCGCTTATGGTATTTGCGGTAAAATTGGCACAAACTGGTACTGCTCGGGTATCGACACCAACAGCGAGCTGGGAACCAACAGAAAACCATTCCGCCTGGCCCCGGTTTCCATGGGACCGTTCCCTAATTAAACCAAATTACTTCTTGATTAACCCTCTGTATCCCCCCTAAATTTTAGGGGTTCAACACACAGAGGAACCTAATGAAAAAGCTTCTTTTATCCATGCTGGTGGCCCTTTTGGCGCCAACGGCGGCCCTGTCCCAGTATGAGGTTGTCGATAACTCTCAAAGCCCCCCTCTTCAATGGAAGACGATCGAAAACGAATACGTCAAAGTCATTTACCCGGAAGCCTTCCGCCCGAAGGCGGTCTATGTGGCGAATCTGATTAAACACAACGCCGCTGTGGTGGGCCTGAGTTATGGAATCACCAAGCCGAAAAAAGTGACATTGATCATCCGCAACGAAGTGGCCCTGCCCAACGGATTTGTGGCACGCGCTCCCCGCCGCACCGAGTGGTTCAATGCCGGTGCTTACAGCCCGATGGTGGGTTCTTTGGAATGGCTGCAAATCCTGTCCATCCACGAATACCGTCACGTCCAGCAGATGGATGATTTTAACAAAAACACGGTTCGCTACTTTGACTACCTGTTGGGGGACCTGGGCCTGAATCTGGCTGACGTCATTTCCAAAAAACCCTGGATGGCCGAAGGTGATGCCGTTTACGCGGAAACCAAATACACCGACGGTGGCCGCGGCCGATCCCCGCGCTTCCTGACTCGTCTGAAGGGAATTTTGCTTGGAGGCGAAACTCCAAGTTACGATCAGTTCGTCAACGGCACTTATCGGGATGTGCTGGTGAATCAATACGTTTACGGCTATGTGCTGATCTCGCGCGCTTATCAAAAGTACGGCGATGACTTCTGGGAAAAACTGACAGACAAAATCACTCATGGCCCCCACCCGTTCCGACTGGAATCCGCGTTCAAAGAGCTGACCGGTGTGGAGTTTAAAACCTTCTACTATGAAACCTTCAGTGAGCTGCGTGAGGCCTGGAAAAAAGATGCCTTCACGGATGTTCCAAAGACAGAGTACTCTGTATCCTTTAATCCCAAGATTGCAAATGGTCACATGTACTATGTGAAATTTGACATGAACACGGTTCCGGCGATCTACAAGTCCACCGCTCAAGGCGAGGAAAAAGTTATTGATGTGCCTTACTCCGAAGACCTGAGCCGTATTGACTATTCCGGCACCCACGCCGTGTACACTGACTATGTACCTCACCCACGTTATGGCTTTGAGGGGTCCGCGAATCTGACCCTGGTGGATCTGAATGACGGATCTCAGTCTTACATCACTTCGCACCGTCGTCTTTACAATCCGAAGTTCAGCACCCACGGCAAATCCATCCTGGCGGCGGAATACACCGACAAGATGGCCTGGAACATTCAAGAGATCAGCCTTGAAGGCAAAAACCTTCGCACTCTGTCGCTAAAAGGATTGGACCTGCTGGAAGCGGCGGCACTGAATGCGGATGAGGTGATTGCCATTGCTTCTGACAACACCGGACACAAGGCGCTGATTCAGGCACGTTTCGGGTCGGATCAATACAAGGTCCTTTTGCCCTTCTCTCGCAACAACATCTTCTGGCTGCAGACCAACACCAACGGAGAGGCGCTGTTTGAGGCACAATACAAAGGTGCCAACGAAGTCTTCCATATTAACTCTGCAAGCGGCGCGCTTAAACAGTGCACGCAAAGCAGGATTTCCTCTTATGCGCCGAGCTTTGATGGCACTTCCGTGCTCTATACGGAAGAAACACCTTACGGAGCACGCACCAAAAAAGCCGACCTGAGCGCATGCTCGGATCTGGCGTCGTCCCAGCTTGTGGACTTTAACTATCTGGGTGACAATCCAAGTGACAACTACAACAAGTTCCCACCAGCTCCCCTGAAGGATCAGGCTTCTTTATATACAGCGAATGCGGACCAATACCCAGAAACTGATTACGGCATGCTGGATGCCCGCGGGTTCACACCGCACAGCTGGAATTTCTTTGGCGGCAGAGGTCTGGCCCTGACAGTGATGACCGACAACTATCTGCGCGATTTTGGCTCTGCCATCACGATCGGATCTGATGGAGAGGAAAACACGCCGTTTACGTCGGTAAAAATTGACTTTAAAAGATACTGGCCGGTCGTCAGCCTGTTGGGAGACATCCGCAATCGTGCCGCAGACGTAAATATGAACACACAGGAACTGACCTGGCGTGAAGGTTCGTACGGTTTGGGTGTGGCCCTGCCGTACACTTTCAAGAATCACACGTACAGCGGCTACCTTCAGCTGGATTATTCAGCGAAGATTCTGAAAACCGAAAGTTATCGTCTGGACAAAGTTTCCGTTCCGGGATCCCAGGCTTCCACTTACGTGGATCAAAAGGCAGGGGTGCTATTCTCTTATACGAAATCTGCGCAACCTCGTGCGATTCTGCCGCCATTGGGTGTCGATCTTCAGGCGTTCTATGAAGATGCCAGCGGTGTTTCTGATGAAGAAGCGCCGGGTTCTTACCGCACCTTTGGACAAGCTCGCTTGTATCTGCCAGGGTTCCTTGCCAACAACGGCATCCGTCTGACTGGAAACGGTCAGGAAAATCGTGAAGGCACGGGCAACTATATCTTCCCTACCCCGGCGTTCAATCCGGTGGGCTACATCTATTCCCGCGGCTTTGATTATCTGCCGGCAGACCGCTTCGTAAAGGGCAGCTTTGAATACATGTTCCCGCTGACCTATCCGGACTACAACCTGGGGGCTTGGATCTATTTCAAACGTCTTTATGGAAATCTGTACATGGATCACACCAAAGTGGTTCTTGGGAACATCCATGCAAACTTGAACAGTTATGGTGCGGAATTGATCGCGCAGACTGTGGTCTTCCGCTTCCTGCCAGTCGACTTTGGCTTCCGCTATATTCAGAAAGTGGAACCGGCCGAGGGTGAAGGCGAAATCTTCCTGGGCACAAACTTAGCTGTGTTCTAAAAACAAAAGGCCTGCGAAAGCAGGCCTTTTGTTTTTCCAGTCCTAGCGACCGACAGTCCCGGGAATCCCGTCAAACATGATACCCACCGTAAAGTAGGACCCCGACAGATCCAGAGAGTTCACACTGGTACTGACCGAACCAGAGCGTTTCAGGTCATCCACCTTGTTGTGCTCAATAGCGCCTTCAAATACAAAATAGAATCGCTTGTAACCCAAAGCCAATGAGACTCCCGCCGCGGCACAAGGGGATGCGTACCAGCTCTCTCCGACACTCTTGGTGTAGTCACCGTTTTGAGCCAGGGTCTTCATCGTGACTTTCGTGTTGGTGCCGCCAACACCAGCAAAGGCATCGACGCGATAAAAGTCCTCACGAACAATTGGAACACGTGCAATCAGCAGGAAAGCATCCTGGTCAATTTTGGCCGAATAGTCGGTATTAGGGTCGGCCGGATTTTCTTCACTGTCAGCGAGCTTCTTGGCATAGCGAGCGCCCACATCCAGATATTTCATCACAGGATAGGTAATTTCCAGGCCCAACTGCGTGACACCTTCAATTTTTTTCATGGATTGAGCTTCCAGACTGTCATTCAGTTCATCAAGCTTAACACCCGTCATTCCCGCAAAAAAACGGGCCTGAACCGGAATCTCAACCGCCGCAGAGGCCGTGGCTGATACGATTAAAGAAAATAATCCAACGACAATAGGGAACTTCATCATACTCACCTCGTGAAGTTCTATAGTAAGTATGACGAAGCAATTTGCTCAAGTCTGGGCCGATGGATCCCATCCATTTCTCGACCGCAAACTTGGGATTGTTTTCAGGACTTTTAAGGTTTCAACGATGGGTAAATCTCAATCAGACTGATCATCCCGTTCACGATGATCTGAAGCCCCACGCAGAACGTGAGAAAACCCACCAGTTTGTTGCAGACCTGCGCGGCCTGAGGGCTGAGTTTGGCCAGAATGGTCGGTGCAGAATAGTAGCAAACAAACACCGTCGCACACATCAACACACACGCAACAAGAACGGCCACGACTTTGAACAAGTGCACCTGCGTGTCGGGATGGTAGCTGTTGGCACTGAGGGCCAGTAAAACTGAAATGGTCCCGCCTCCCATCGTGGTCGGAAACGCCAAGGGATAGAACAAATGTGACATCAGGGAATTTTGCGGTTTTTGAGTGGCCGCTATGTTTTTCTCAGGGTCTTCCTCATCGTCGGTCTTAGAAAGAATCTGCAAGGCCATACGTGCAATGATAAAGCCCCCCGCCAACTGTACAACTGCTGTTGAGATTCCGAACAGGCGGAAGAAATAGACCCCGAAAATAGACACCACAAAACACAGCGCCAGACAGAACACCGCGATGGAGATGGCTGCCTTGCGACGAACCTCTGCGGAGTGCCCCATAAAGAAGGGCCCCACCACCAACGAGCTTCCAATCGGGTTGACCGGCGGAAACAGGGCCAGAAATGACAAAAAGACCAAATGAAAGAATGAATGAATTGAGACTGTTTCCATCGTTATAATCCTGGTTGGTTTCCACCTAAACTACTTTAAGTTCGCCCTGGCAGACAATGACAATTGATTCGCCTGCGGGCACACAAATAGTCCTCATTTCCTCACAATAAGCTTGCGCTAAGCCCTCCAAAGCACTAGAAAAAGTGCCGAAACTGGTGGCATTTTTTCCGGCACGGATCTTGGAATATTCCCCACTGGAATTCCAAAAACCCGTTTTTCGGTGTCGCTATGGCACTGAAATGCAACATGAGAGCAAAGGGCGCAAATGAGAACGTCTAACCCGAACACAACACCAAGAATTTTTTCATCCCTGCTGATTTCAGCTTTGCTGTTCACTGCCTGCAGCCCATCGGCTCAAGCTCCGAAAGGTCAGATCTTCAATTCAGACTTCCTGGAAGGCCTATACAGCAACCGCCCTACCGTTGAAGATCCGTACATCTTTATCGTCAAACTTTCCAATCCGGCATTGCTTGAAACTGCGCAAAGAAAAGACGGCAAGCTGGTCATCGATAAAAAGCTTCTTGCCGCGATTCAAGCAGAGCAGGAAGCCACTGTTGAGGAACTTAAAAAGATCTCTTCAGACATCAAGGTTCTTATTCGCTACAAACTGGTATTGAATGGTTTCGCAGTTTGGGCACCCGCAAACGTCTATGAAAAGATCAAATCAGTTCCTAACATCACCCTTTCCGAAAAAGCCGGCTCTTTCGCCCGTCCAATGGAAGAAGACGATATCAATCTGAAAGGACTGGTAGGTAAAAATACATCTGTGAACTTCATCGGTTCCGAAGCGGCCTATGCCCAGAACATCCGTGGTCAGGGCATGCGTGTGGGCGTGATTGACACCGGTGTCGACTACACACATAAAATGCTGGGTGGCGAAGGAACGGAAGAAGCTTACAAAGCCGTGAATCCAAATGAAGCACATGCGTCCTTCCCGAACAAAAAAGTTGTTGGTGGTATCGACATCGTGGGCTCTGAGTACAACTCTGGGCATACGAACCCTCTGAAGCGCATTCCGGTTCCGGATGCCAATCCTTTGGATGAAGCGACTCACGGCACACACGTGGCTGGGACTGTGGCTGGTGTCGGTGATGGTGTAAACACCTACAGCGGTGTGGCTCCTGATGCAGACCTGTATGCGATCAAAGTCTTTGGCGCGAAAGGTTCCACCAGTGATGAGGTGGTTATCGCGGCCTTGGAGTACGCGGCGGACCCGACGGGAGACCTGACTTTCCAGAAACAACTTGATGTTGTAAACCTGTCTTTGGGCAGCGGTTACGGCAATCCTCACATCATGTACAATCACGCCATCAAAAATCTCGTGCGTGGTGGAACCATTGTTGTGGCCGCCGCTGGTAACAACGGCGACCTGCCATACATCGTGGGCGCGCCGTCTGTTTCTGATGACGCCATTTCAGTTGCCAACAGCATCGACAACATGAACCAGAACGTTCAGTTCCCGGCAGCGGAATTCACAGTCAGTGGTGAAGCCCTGATTGTTGAAGCCACTGAAGGTGCTATTTCAAAACCTCTGGCGGATGTTCAATCCCTGAAAGAAGAGCTGGTTTACATCGGCACTGCCGCAAAACCATTGGACGAAGCGACAAAGGCGCGTTTACAGGGTAAAATTGCTTTGATCGATCGCGGTGAAGTGAACTTCTCCGTAAAAATCCAGGCGGCTCAGGAAAATGGAGCTATCGGTGTGGTTGTTGCCAACAATGCTGAAGGTGCGCCAATCGTAATGGGCGGCGAGGGCAAGTTTGACATTCCGGCGATCATGATTGATCTGGCCTCCGCAAAAAAAGTGAAAGCGGGCATGGCGCAAAGCCCGGTCGTAGTTGATCTGAAGACCACTGCGAAAATCGAAAAGCCGTGGATGGCGGACACTATCTCCCCGTCTTCTTCGCGTGGCCCCCGCTCTGAAGATGGCATCATCAAGCCTGAAATCTCCGCTCCGGGTACAAACATCATCTCTGCTGCCAGCCGTGCAGGAGACAAAGGTGCCAACATGACCGGCACCAGTATGGCCAGCCCGCACATCGCCGGCGTTATGGCGTTGCTGAAGCAGAAATACAATGCCCTGTCCCCGGCTGAACTGAAATCCGTTTTGCTGGCGCATGGTAAAGTAATCAACGCAGCTGATAAAAAAGTTTACTCCGTCAGCCGCCAAGGGGCTGGCCGTGTGCAAGTGGCCGAATCCCTGAATGCCAAAATCGTGACAGTCCCTGCCGCTGTTTCATTCGGCATCACGGACGTTGAAAAACAAAAGACTTTGGCTAAAGAAATCACCGTCAAAAACATCAGTGACGAGTCTGTGACTTTGACGGCTCACTGGACGGGTTCTGAGGCATTGCAGATCTCAGCTCCGGCTGTGACTTTGGCAGCTGGCGAATCCAAGACGGTTTTGGTGAAGGCAAAAATCAACGCTTCATTGATGGAAAATCAAACTGACGAGCTGGATGGTTACCTTTCCCTGAAATCCCAGGATCAGACTTTGGCACAACTGCCGGCATTGGCCGTGACCCGCAAGATTTCCAGAATTTCTGCGTCTTCTTTGGTGGTTCACTCCTCTTCCAAAGCGGACAGCGCTGGCAGTCTGGCAGAAGTCGTGCTGAAAAATGACAGTGTGAATCCGGGTGAAGCTTACCTGTTCAACCTGTTGGGTGCTGACGGTCGCAAGAAATCCCCGAAGCAGGATCTGGTTCACAACCGCAACTGTGACCTTCAGTCTGCGGGTTACCGTGTGATTGAATCCGACAAGGGCCGCGTACTGCAAGTTGCTTTGAAATTGTACGAAGGCATGACCACTTGGCAGCGTTGTGAAGTGAATGTGCAGATTGATTCCAACGGTGACGGTTTGGCGGATCAGGAACTGGCGGGTTTGCCGGCTTCGGACCTGCCGGGTATGACAGGCGATGACTTTGTCAGCCTGCTACTGGATGGCAACCAAGCCCGCGAAATGCGTCGTCAGTACGAAAAAGACTTCGCCGCAGATCCAGGCAAGGCCAAAGAAGACTACAGCGGTGCTGTTTTGGATATGCGCGGAATGGGCGTCTTTGACAACTCCACTTTGGCTATCATCGAAGCTGATATTTCCATGCTTTCCTTTGCAGAAACTGGCGAGATCAGCCTGAAGGTCTCTACGACCCACGGTGACAACGGCGCGATCGAATACGACGACTATCTGGGTGAGCACAGCTCTCAATGGGAAAAGGTTTCTGTGAACACGAATGCTCAGGCCTACACCCAGATTCCGGAAGTGATCGAACTGGATGCTCAAAGCAGCACAACCGTGAACCTGATCAAAGGCTACGGCGCTGGCGACCTGATCCTGTACGCACCACAGAATCGCTCTGTCCGGGACGTGCTGCTTGAGGACAACCAGTCCCAGCTGATTCCAGCCTTGTTCAGCGACGAAAATTAATTTTAGTTTGTAATTTTCGCTAACATCCATAAACTTTAAAGGGGGATTGCAATCCCCCTTTTTCTTTTTAAGGATGGTGGCTATGAAACAACTTCTGGTAATTGCGGCTTTGGCACTTCTTTCTTCTTGCGCGATGAAGGGACAAAGCATTCGTGATGTTCCCACCATCAACTCTCAGAACATTCAAGCGCCATTGCGTGACCTTCCCAAGAAAGAAGTGGCCCTCAGCGTGGTTGACGCCCGTAAAGATGAAGTGAAAGTTCAAAGCGATGAATTGCGCTCGGAAGTCCGCCGTGCTGTTGCCGAGGCATTGGAACGCCAGGGCGTGGCAGTCAAAACTCCGGGGGCGAATTCGCTGTTGCTGACAATTGAAGATTATCAAACCGGCCAGTTCAAAGAAGGCTGTGTGAAAGTTTCCGGTGTTCTGACCATTCCAAACAAAGCCAAGGCCAAAGCCGAAGCTTCCAGTTGTTTTGAAACCAAACACCCCTTCGGCTTCAAAATGGGCACGGATATCACCAAAGCCTATGAAGAAGCATTAAACCTGCTGTTTAAAAATCTGGATTCCGCTTTGTCTGAGGTTTATTTGCGCTAAAAACGCGGCCTTACCGGTAATTTCAAAGATCTCAACCATTCCCTGACAATCTCCTGACAACATTAGCGGAACATTTTGGTTATAGTCCCGGTTCTAAAAACACAAGGAGATAGAATGAAAGCACTTATCTTTGCTCTTACTTTGGGCCTTTCTGCTGCTGCTCAGGCCGACAACTGCGTTTCTGCTGATGGTTTGATCATCCCGAACGGCAAAACTGTTCGCATGTATTATAGCTCCCAGCCAACAAAAGAAATCGGCCCGAACTACACATGCAACAGCACTTTCCGCACTCGCACCTGCATTGATGGCGCGCTTTCTACTTCCGTGATCACTTGCAGTGAATATGATTCTGGTGGCTGTGTTGACTGGTGGATGGACCGCTTGCAAGACACAGACTTCAGCTTCGCTCAGTGCAACGACTAAGTTCATAAATAAAAAAAGCCAGGGTCTCCTGGCTTTTTTATTCCAGCATCTTCTTCAACTGGTCTCATTCCGCATCCCCTGCCATGCCCATCACTTTCGTTGAAAATTCTCTGATTTAAAGAATCATCAACTTCATTTCTTGCCAGACTTCCGTCGGCATTTTCAAACCCATCGTCCTGAAATTTTATGTTTCAGTGTGAAATTTAACATACTTCACAGGCCTTCTTGTATTTTGAAAGTACAGCTTTGTCTTACACCGGTGACATGATTTTGAACCCATAACAGTTTAGCCGGCACCGTTTTCACGTTCTTCAAGCAGGAGCCCCCGACACTCTGGAGGTCTTTTGACGAACCTTAAGCATCTAACGAAAGCTGTTTCTTTCGCCGCTATTGCTATTGCCTTTCTGCTGGCGGCAGGTTGCTCCCCTTCCTCTACTTCCCTGAAAGATCTGGCCAGCACCATCGAAGATGGAAACGGCAGCGCAGGAACCCCGGATGACGGCGAACAAGCACCAACCGAGCCCGCCACACCCGCCGAACCTTCCGTGCCGTCTGTACCCGACAACAGCTACAAAATGGAAGCCCTGTCCTGGGAAACATCCACAAATCCTGAACGCAGACAGTGGTCTGAGTATCTGCAAAAAATCGTCCTGGATGACTGGAACACTCTTTTGGGTGGCGCGGATGACATGAGCAAGTTCTGCCCTCGCTACAGTTCTTTGGACAACGATCAGCGCGCCAATGTATGGGCTGCATTGTTCTCAGCCATGGCGAAATACGAAAGTGCTTACAGCCCGACTTCACGCATGCATGAAACGACCATGGGCACAGATCCTGTGACCGGAAATCCGGTTTATTCGGAGGGTCTGTTGCAGCTGTCCTATCAGGATGTGCAGTGGGCGCGCTGGTGTGAATTTGACTGGAGCAAAGACAAAAACCTGGCTGCGAAAGATCCGAAGAAAACCATTCTGGATCCGTACAAGAATCTTTACTGTGGTGTTGGCATCATGGCCAAACAGATCAAAAACAAAGGCCTGATCACAGTAGGATCCGGAGCGTACTGGGCTGTGCTAAAAAGCGGTGGCAAATATCAGAAGATCACCGAGATCTCGGGTATGGTCAAAAAATTATCCTTCTGTAAGTAACAAGACGGTCGGGCGTCGCTCTGATTTCCCTCGGGGGGCGCCCGTTCCGCACGATCTTTTTGTTTTCTAAAACATTTCCTTTAAAATCTTAGCCTTTCAAATCTTCTGCACCGATCCTATAGACCACCACATACGTGGGAGGAATCATGCAGGAGCCATTGGATCAGTCTGAAAAACATATCCAGGAACTGTGCCCCATCTGGGAGCTGGACGAGATGCAAAGAGCATCCAAGCGCCATCAGCGCGAAACCGTCCCGTATCCGTCGCAGATGAACAGCTCACGGGACAACTTTGAAGACTACTATCTGCACCCGCACTCGCCTCCTGCCCCAACTGAAAGGAGCTCTTATGCTTAGAGCCGCGATAGCTTTCTTTATTTTAGCGATTGTAGCTTACATCTTCGGTGCCAGCGGCATAGCGGGACTGTCGGTGGAAATCGGACGAATCCTGCTGTTCGTCTTCCTGGCTTTGGCCGTTATTAGCTTTATCATCAATCTTGTCAGCGGTCGAAAGCCCTGACGGAAAAATAAAAACGGCGCTGGAAACAGCGCCGTTTTTATTTAGTGAATCCAACCAATGAGAATGGCCCCCAGAGTGCAGGACGCCACCACCACCCACAAGCCCACCCCTTGCAGAAAGGGTTTGATGCCGACACTTTTCAGTGTCTCTTTGGTGAGGTTGGCACCAATCAGGAACAAGGTGACCACCAAGGCACGCTTTGCCACAGCTTCAACCACGTGGCCCGCCGGGCGAAGTTCCGGAATCCAGGTCACCAAAGCGGCTGCAATCAAAAAGCCCAGAATGAACCATGGCTTTTTTGCTTTACCGGCTCCACCCTCCACTTTTTGACCGCGGAAATAGAATAAACCAATCAAGAATGTGACCGGAACAATCCACAAGGCGCGTGCAAGTTTAACTGTTGTTCCCACCTGCAAAGATTCCGGGCCGTATTGCAATGTGGAGCCCACCACCGAACTTGTGTCGTGGATTGCCAGCGCACTCCAAAGTCCGAACTGGGTTTGTGTCAGATTCAGCAGATGTCCAATCCAAGGAAAAATCACGAGGGCACAGGCATTAAGCATAAACACCGTTCCCAAAGCCACCGACACTTCATGAGATTTGGCGCGGATTGTAGGAGCCACCGCCGCAATGGCACTGCCACCACAGATCGCAGTTCCCACTGTGATCAATGTAGAAGTATCCCGTTCGATCTTAAGCATACGCCCGATCAACATTCCCAGCAGCAGAGTGAACGATATGCCCACCACGGTGTAACCGATGCCTTGGAAACCCACCCGGCCCACAACCATCAAATCCATCCCGGCACCCAGGCCAATCACAGAAAGACTTAACAGATGATGGGTGTAGCTGCGGGTCTTATCTACATAGGGATTTCCCAAAAATACGGCCAGTAAAACGCCCAGAACCAAGGCTGCCGCAGAAGAGACAAAGGGGAAAAAGCACAAAAGTGCCGCTATCGGAAACGCAATTTTTGCGATTTTTGTTTTGTTCATAGAACCACTATGCGCGGCACGCATCCTTCTGTCACCTAGCAATCGTAAAAATGCATTTTGTCGGAGTGCTAGGCGAAGGCCACTTTAACATCTTATGCTTTCCTCGAACAAAGGAGGTTGCAATGCAACGCAAAGGTTCAGCTCACTGGCAGGGAAATCTTCAAAATGGCAGCGGCGAACTGTCCACCGAAAGCGGCGCCCTTAAGAATCTTCCCTATTCATTTTCCGACCGCTTTGAAAATGGCATGGGGACCAATCCCGAAGAACTGATTGGTGCCGCTCACGCCGGGTGTTTTTCCATGGCCCTCTCTGGAGCCCTCGCCAAAAAGGGATTCAATGCGGAGTCACTGGATGTTTCTGCGACAGTGAGCCTGGAAAAATCCGGTGAAGGGTTTTCCATCACTTCTTCCAAGCTGAAGCTGCGTGCGCTGGTTCCGGGCATTGACCGCAAACTGTTTGAAACCATCGCTCAGGACGCCAAGGCCAACTGCCCGGTTTCCAAAGTGCTCAAGGCTGAGATATCTTTGGAGATCGACTTCCACGAAGTTCGCTCCCCGTCAGCAACTGCACACTAGTCAGTAAATCACCCCCGGATCTTTCCGGGGGTTTAAGTTTCAGGGATGATGATCGCGTTCGTGTTGATGGAAGATTTCGTGGATCTTCTTCTCATCGTACTGACCGATTGCTTCCTCCACCAAAAGGCTTTCCCGATCACGGCCCAGCGTCAGTACTGCCGCCACTTTTTGATCTTCATAATAGGCCACGGCGAAATCTCTGCTGTTAAGATCCCCCATCACGTCCATTCGATCAAAGCGATCTGAATGTCCGACATATCCCAGGCTCAAATCATAGTGCTGTGTCCAGAAGAACGGCACATCCTGAAACTTTATCCGGTCCCCCATCATATTCAACGCCGCCGTCTGCCCCTGACGTTCTGCGACCTCCCAGTGTTCCACCCTGATGGAACGCTGACTGTGCGGATCGGGCCATCGGGCGATATCCCCGGCAGCAAAGATGCCGGGAACGCTGGTTTCAAGATATTCATTCACCAGCACCCCATTTTCGACCCAGCAGCCCGCCTGTTCAGCCAATTGAGTGTTAGGGCGAATTCCCGTGCCCACTATCACAAAGTCACAGTCCACACTGTGCCCGTCATCCAGCAGAACACTGCGCTGACGGATTTCTTTGATCGTGTGCCCCAGATGGAAGATCACCCCGTGTTCTTCATGCAGTTTGTGCAGCACACTTCCAACATGGACGCCGACCACCTTCAACAAGGGCATTTCTTCCGGTGCCACGACATGCACTTCCAAATTGCGCTGACGAAGAGCCGCGGCCACCTCAAGGCCGATAAATCCGGCCCCCACAATCACCACTTTTTGCGCCCAGGATGTGCGACCAATAATGCGCCGGCAGTCCTGCAGGGTGCGCAGATAAAACACGTGATCCTGCTTGATCCCCGGAATCGGCGGATGAATCGGGTCCCCACCGGTCGCCAGCAACAGTCGGTCATAACGTAAAGTTTTTCCATTTGATAAGAACACACTGCGCCTGTGAGCATCGACCTTTTCTGCCTTGGTCGAAAGTTCAAAATGAATTTTGTGAGTCTGATAGAATTCCTCGGTCTCCAAAGGCACCCAATCTTCCGGCACATTCCCCGCCAGATAGTCCTTCGACAGATTAGGACGGTCATAAGGCAAGGACTTGTCTTCGCTGACAATAGTGATCGAACCAATAAAACCCTGCTTGCGCAGCATGATTGCCGCAGCGGTCCCCGCTGCACCGGAACCCACGATGACGTACCTTTGCGATTCGCTCCACTCCCGCGGTCGCACCGTGCTTTCTTTTTTACCGGTGACAAAAACTTTGCTCCCGCGCACTTCCACATTATAGGCCGAAACTGGATTCAAAGCCGGAGCCTTCAATGCCTCCCCCGTGCGCAGATCAAAGCAGGCATGGTGCCATGGACAGTGCACAGTTTCTCCGACCACCAGTCCTTCGGAAAGAGGGCCGCCATAGTGGGAACAGGTCGCACCGATGGCAAAGTACTCTTCGTCGTGGCGAACCAGCATCACAGCTTCTTCACCCACATAACCCAGCAGACTTTTATCTTCACGCAGCTGGCTGAGATCCACTCCCTTGGAAAAGTTCGGTCCTTTCAATTCAGCACTTGTTCCCATAAGACGCTCCTTTGAATGCGGATATCATAGTAATTTTCCGCTTCAGGCTGGAGCAGGACCTCGACGAAAATGCTAAAAAGCAACACAGTTGCAACGTAAATAAAAATAAATGTATTTTTCGCCGTTTCAAGATGAGACAGAACCCCCAAAAAATCACCGCCCCATCTTCAAACAAAGCCCAATAAGTCCGATAATAAAGTGTTGTATCCGTGGCCAGGAGGCTGAGTTGAAACAGTGGGTGAAAAAACTAGTTGATCAGTTTGACATGGACTGGGGCTCGAACAATGGTGGCACTGAAAAGCCAAAGGAAGTTCCAGCCATGAGCGAAGAGCGTGCAACACTGCTCTTTATTCTCGACGTTATGAACAAGCACCTTTTTGAAATTCAAAATCACTCGGTGCGCAAAGTGCGCAACAAGCTGGATAATTTCTCCAAGTCATTGGTGAAGCAGGACCATGCTGACACCGAACGAGTGCTGTTTGAAATCCGTCAGTTCATTTCCAGCTATCGCATAGATGAATACAGCTACGTGCAAAACACCTTTGATGATTTCAAACGCATCATCTGGGAATTCGCCGATCATCTCAGTGAAGAGGTCGACGCCGAAGCTTCCGCCAGCGGAGACATCAACCAGAGCCTGGAACAGCTGCGTGAAGCGGTCGAGTCCAACTCTATTGAAGAGCTGCGCGCCAAGTCGCGTGAATTCATCAACTTCTATCTGAAGCATCAAAGCACCCACAACGAACGCCGCTCCAAACGCATGGAGGCGATCAAGAAGAACCTGACCACGGTCAAAAAACAGCTTATGGAGGCTAACACCACCATGAGAAAAGACCACCTGACCGGGGCCCACAACCGCAGAAGCTATGACGAGCAAATCCGCCGTTACCTGCAGTTGCATGAGATCGACAAAGATCCTATGACGTTGATCATTATGGATATCGACTTCTTTAAAAAGATCAATGATTCCTACGGCCACGACATTGGCGACTTTGTCCTGCAGGAATGCGTTCGCCTGATCCAGGAAAGCTTCTCCCGCGAAGAGGACTTCATTGCCCGCCTGGGTGGTGAAGAGTTCGCGGTGATCCTGCCGGGCTGTGATGCCCAGGCGGCGGTGCGTATGGCGGAAGAAGCCATGAACCGCATCCGCAAAGAGGTCTTTGTTCACGAAAAATTTGAAATTCGCTTCACCGTTTCCCTGGGCATCGCTGAAGTGCTGCCGGGCGAGAAGGCCGACGCTTTATACAAGCGCGCTGATGAAGCTCTATACGAATCCAAGCAGACGGGACGCAACAAATACACTGTTTCCAAGGGTTCCCAGATCAAACGTGTGGCCTAAGGAACTGTCCAACTTTTAGACAGTCGTCAATAGAACTATGGTGACTACAAAAGCCTGAACAATTGTTCGGGCTTTTTTTATGTTCAGATTTTTCTGAACACTCGCAGCGAATTTCCGGTTCAGATACATTCCACCCACTCCCCGTGTTGGCTTCATGCTTGCTTTAGCACTTCAGCATGAAAGCAATTCTGTTTTTAATCACTACAGTTCTGGGGGCCTCGATGAATTCATACTCTCAAGAGAATTCAGAAAAGGATATTGTGGTCGCGATCATCGACACCGGCGTGGATGTGAACCATCCACTGCTTCGCGACAACCTGTGGGTGAACCCCCGCGAAAAAGACAATATGAAAGATGATGATGGCAATGGATATGCCGATGACCTCCATGGATGGAACTTTGTTTCCAACAACAATGACCTGACCGACAACCACGGTCACGGGACCCACGTAGCGGGCATCATCCAGCAGCGCACCCGTTCGTCGCGTGTGAAGTTCATGATCTTGAAGTATTATGATCCGTCGATTCCGGCAAACGACAACCTTATGAATACTGTGAAGGCCATTCGTTATGCCACAAAGATGAAAGCGGATATTATCAACTATTCCGGCGGTGGTGACGAAAGAAGCCCCATGGAAGAGGCAGCCATTCGCGACGCCCAGGAACAGGGTATTCTATTTGTCGCTGCCGCCGGCAACGAAGGGCGCAACACCGACCTGGTCGGTTATTACCCCGCGGGATACAAACTGAGCAACATCATTTCCGTGGCCGCCATGGATTCACAAAAACGTCTGCTGGCATCAAGTAACTTCGGCACAAGCTCCGTCGATATTGCAGCCCCCGGGAAGAATGTCTTTTCCGCCCTTCCGGGTGGCAAGTATGGCTATATGAGCGGCACATCCCAGGCAACGGCATGGGTCAGCGGGCTTGCCGCCTCTTTGATGCTGAACCGTCCATGGGAAACCCTGCAGCCGCAGGATATCAAGAGTGCCCTGGTGAAAATTGGCGTCAAAGACCGTCAGCTTTCGAAGAAAATCCGTTCCCAGACTCGCATTTCAAACCTTCAGGTGGGGCTGAATCTGGAATAGTTGCTCGCAGTCCCCAAATGACGCTACACTGGGCGTATGTTGAAACCTGCATTGATTCTGCTGCTGCCCCTGATGATCACCGCCTGCTCTGAACGTCTTCAAGCCCGCGAGGTCGCGACCATCAAAGCCTCTTGTGAACACGATGAAAAAACCTTCCGCTGTGTGGAGGTTCTGAAAAACTATGACGGCGACACCTTGACCGTAAATATTCCCAACGTCCCGGCGCTTATCGGTAAAAAAATCAGCGTGCGTGTTTTTGGTATCGACACCCCCGAAGTGAAAACGAAAAATAAGTGCGAAAAGGAAGCCGGTCGCATTGCCCGCAATCTTGTGGCCAGCACGCTGAAAAATGCCAAAAACGTTGAGCTGCACAATGTTCAGCGCGACAAGTACTTCCGCATTCTGGCCGACGTGATGGTTGACGGCAGGTCCCTGGCGGACATCCTGCTAAAGAACAATCTGGCCTATGCCTATGATGGCGGCACCAAAAGCCATCCGGACTGGTGCAAGTCTTTGCGCCAGCCTGCCAGCCGCTAGATCCTGCATGATTGCACAGCCAGGCTCGCCAATATTGCGGGTCTGCGCCCCTTTGGCCAGAATAACTCCATGGCACATGAATTTCAAAAACAGCTAATTTCAGACTGGCATCGTTCCACATTAGGAAGCCATATCACTGACAATGCCCGGGATGTCGACACGCGGGACTTTACGCCTTCGCCCCAAAGTTCGGACCTGCACTTTCAGGTGGACAACCTGAAGCCACTGCTGAATGAACTTGCCAAAAAGGGCATTCAAATTGAAGAACAAATGGTTGAAAATGACTTTGGCTCGTTTGCGTGGATCCAAGACCCGCAAGGACACCGCATTGAATTATGGGAACCCGCCCCTTGGCAGAATAATCTGATCAATCTGCCTGAGCCGGATTGAATTACTTCATGTACTTGTCGAAGATCTTTTTGGTCACGCCTTCTTTTTTCAACTGCACAAGGGTTTTATTAAAACGCTCTGTAAACTGTTGATGGTCCCTGCCCGCAGCTTTGGAGAAAACCACATAGGAGGGATTCTCTGAAACCACAAAGACCTGTTCGAATACGTCTTTATAACCCATTCTTTTGACCAAAAACCAGAAAGCCTCTTCCGATGCAATCACCACATCGACGCGCTTGACGTCATCAGCACTCAGCTTTTTTACCAGCATTTCCTGAGTCGTGCTGTGATCCAGACGCAGTTTCTTTTTGAACTCGTCAAATGCCGGACCATAAGAATAACGATCATTCACCCCGACCGTCAGGCCTTTGAAGTCCTCAAAGCTTTTGATCTTCACATTGCGCTTTTTCAGGGCAAAGGCCATGTTTCGAGTGTTACTGACAGGCTCGCGCGGAAAATGAAAAACCTTCTTGCGCTCTTCGGTCAAAAAAGGCGGGAACAGCGCATCGACTTTACCCGTTTCAGCCATCACCACGGCCCGGGGCCACGGATAGGTTTCAAACACCGGCTCAACACTCAGGCGTTTGCAGACTTCACGGATGATTTCAACGTAAGTGCCTTTAAGTTCGCTCCCCTCTCGGTAAATCTTGGGAGGAATATCGTCATTTGAAGCAAAAACTATTTTTTCAGCCTGGGCTGCCACGGCAAAAAACCAGACCCCCAGAAAAAATAAAACCCGGAACATACTCATAACCTACACGTACAAAAAGAGTTGGCCACAGCATGAAGTTGGATACGAAAATGTTCAACCTTTTTTACCCGGCAAACCACCGATATCAGGGACAAACATGACAGGAATTCAGACCTAAAACTTCTGTCTAAAAAACGGTGAATCCTGTCGTTTTTACTCTATCCCAAGCCTCCGGAGGGACCCGTTTGCAAGGTGGCGGACTTCAGCTGGCAGGAGGCTTGCTTGGCCTTTACGAGTTGAAGGAATTTTAAATACTGGAGTGTTTGTGAAGTTGCTGTTGACCCGTCTTATCCTGGCGTTGGGCCTGCTATGTTCGTTCTTTCTGGAAATGGCCCTGGCCAAACAAGTGGACCTGCGCCCCCTGCAAACCGAGGTCAAAGATCAAAAACGCCGCGACACATGTGCGTATTTTGCCGTGTCGGCATTGATTGAATCCACCATTAAAGGATTCAACGGCCAGGACTATGATATTTCGGAAGAGTACGAAATCTATCGCCATAAAGTGCAGTCCCCGTGGCGTCCTGAGGTGGAATTCGGAAACACCTATCAGTTGCTTTTGAATTTCTCCAATGGCAACAATCTGTATCTGGAAAAAGACCTGCCTTATCAGGAAAGCAGTCTGGATTTCACCAAACCCTTCACACCGGAACAAACCAGCTTCTTTGATTTACGCCAGCAAAAAGTCACCCGTGTCGACTACCGCAGTCTCCGCACAAAAATCATCACGCAGATGTGGGTGCGTAAACCATGGTCTGAACTTTTCATGCAGGAGCTGGATGCCAAGCGCCCGGTGGTTGTGACTTTGAAAGTATCCCTGTCCCATATCAACGACCAAAAGGGCACGTTCACCTTCAGCCCGCAAATCAATGCTGACTGTGACAGCGGCAAAATCAACTGCGGCGGCCATGCGGTCCTGATCGTCGGCTATGATGACGAGCAAAAAGTATTTATGTTTAAAAACTCCTGGGGTCCGAAATGGGGCAACCAGGGTTACGGATATGTGACTTTCGATCATGTCGATGGCTATTCAGATCAACCACTGACGGCGTATTTTGACAAACTCACCGGTCCCATGGTGAGAGTCACTGAACCCTAGCTTAAAATCCAGACCATGAGTGCATTTCAGGAAAAACACTGGCATCACATCTTCAGCAACAAGGCTCGGGTTCTTTATCCGAGTTCGGACCCTGCCCATGACTATCTTCATATCATGCGGGTCGTACACATGGCCAAGCAGCTGTGTCAGGCCGAGCAAGCCCGCTGGGAAGTCGTAATGCCCGCGGCTTTCTTTCATGACTATATCAACGTTCCAAAAAATGATCCGCGCAGGCCCTATGCTTCAAAGCTTTCCGCCGAAGCCACCATCGAGTATCTGAAGTCAGTGAACTATCCGCAAGAGTACTTCGATGACATCCGTCACGCTATTGAGGCCCACAGCTACAGCGCCGGAATCAAGCCGGAAACCCTTGAAGCTCGTATCGTTCAGGACGCCGACCGTCTGGACAGCCTGGGAGCCATTGGCATCGCCAGATGCTTTGCCGTGACAACACAGTTAAGCCGCCCCTTCTATGCCGAGGAAGACCCCTGGGCTGAAACCCGCGAGCTGGATGACAAAAGTTTTGGTATTGATCATTTCTTTTCAAAGCTGTTCAAACTGGTGGATCACCTGAACACGCCCACGGCCAAAAAAGAAGGCGAACATCGTGTCGCCTTCATCAGAACCTATCTGGATCAGATTAAAAGAGAAATCTAGCGACCGGTGTCCTCACCGAACATCGGCGCGGGTACAGACTCTACAATTCCTGCTTCAGTGACGAATTCACGCATCAACAACGCCAACGACGCGGTTTTTTCCGGCGGCATATTCTGAAGCGTGTCGATCATGTGTTCTTGAACTGTGCGGGGGATTTCGCTGAGTTTTTCCAGACCGGAGGGAGTGAGCGATACAACCACTTTGCGGGAGTCTTCTTTCGAGATCGTGCGGGATACAAGCCCTTGTTCTTCGAGCTTTTTGACCACCACTGAGACGGAGCTTTGATGGGTGGTGGTCCTTAGTGCCAGGTCGTTGATGGAAAGCCCTGGTTCCTCTTTGAGTTTCTTCATCACAAAAATCTGTGCGGCACTCAAACCTAGATCTTTCTCGAACTGACTGGAAGAAACGCGAAGGGCTTTGAAGATATGGCGGATATAATCCATGACTTCACCCACCTCGGACCTGTACTCGGAATAAGTATTACTCATGAAATCAATTAAGTACTATTCGCAGAGATCGTGCAAACGATTTTTATATGCACTGCCATACATGACATTTTGCAAAGCCACACAAACACTATGACGAAGATATCTCAAGGAACTCCGGCAAGCCTAGAGCTGTGGCTCCATTTGCGTTCGCAAAATCAATTCTGTACGAGCGAAGAGCGATGCGATTGTCAGCAAGCTCCACATTTGATCCATAAAGTTTATCGCCCACTATCGGAAAACCATGACGACTTAAATCAAAACGCAATTGGTGCGAACGTCCAGTGACAGGTTTCAAATCCCAGACCTGAAAATCACCCTGCATGCCCCGGAAAACCGCGACAGTAAGGCATTCCTTGCCCTGCGGGCTTTCATAAGCCCGGCGCTTTCCCCGCAGCAGACGACAGCGCCACTCAAATGTGTTCCCCACTTGCGGGTTGAGTTTCAGTTTTTCATTCGGAACATTGGCGGGAATGTGCGCGTAGCTCTGACCGGTGGTCAAAGCACGGTAAGTTTTTTTTACGGTCTTGTGTTCAAACCAGGCATTGGCTTTACGATGGGCCTCTGCGGTCTTGGCATAAACCACAAGGCCAGACACCTCGAAATCCAGACGGTTCACCGGATAGATCTGAATCCCCTTTTCCTTCTGCAACGCCGTTCCCAGGCACAGACGGGCGTCATCTTCCTCAAAGCGGCTGGGGGTGGAAAGCACGCCTGCCGGTTTGTCACAGATGATAAAGTGAGTATTCTCAAATACGATCTGGATCATTTTTTACTAAGGCCTACGAGGAATATCTCTTTTGAAATCTTGCGGGTGGAATCCGGCTTTACGGCCTCGACTTTCGCAAAAGTCTTTTTCATTTCATCACGAAGCTTGCCGAAGTCATCACTGTGGAAGAGCTTGCACACGAAATGTCCGTCTTTTTTCAGAAAGCGACGAGCGACATCCAAAGCCAGCTCACAAAGCTCCATGGACCTTGCCTGATCGGTCATGCGAATGCCGGTGGTCTTTGGTGCCATGTCTGACATCACGATATCAAACGGTGGTACGAAGCCATGTTCTTTGAAAATGTCTTCCAGATTCAAATCGCGAAGATCAGCCTGGATGAAAACAGCGTTCTTCAACTTCACGGTCACCGGGCTCAGATCCACGCCCAGGACACGGCCTCTTTCTCCTGCCATCTTGGAAGCATACTGTGACCAGGATCCCGGAGAGGCCCCCAGATCAAGCACCACCTGACCGGGCTTGAACATTTTGAATTTCTGGTCGATCTCTTCAAGTTTGAAGACGGAACGAGCCGCAAAGTTTTCCTGCTTTGCTTTTCTGAAGTAGTGATCGCGAGGATTGTAAGTCATATCGGAGGGTTATCCAGCGAACCCCCGTCAAAGTCCACCCCTTTTTGGGGCCTCGGTAAAAAGGATTAAGCTTCGCGAGGCTCTTTCACCAGGGCCAGCAGAATGCCGCCAGAAACGAATAGGATCAACAATCCCACCATGCCCCAGCGGGAGCTTCCGCTGAGCACAGCCCCGGCAGCAACCACCAGAGGGCCCAAAATGGAGGCAAAGCGGCCTACCAGATTAAACAAACCAAAGTACTCACCACTGGCCTCTCTGGGGATCATACGGCCAAACATGGATCGGCTGAGCGATTGCACCCCACCCTGCACCAGCCCGATCACCGTCGCCAGCAAATAGAAATGCGTCGCTGTTTTCATCTGAGTGGCGGCAATCACGGTCACACCGTACACCACGATACAAACCAAAATAGGCATCTTCGCACCCCAGCGCTTGGTCAAAGTCCCAAAGAAATAAGCACAAGGGAAACCGACAAACTGCGTGATCAAAAGGGCAGCAATCAAATCCTTGGATTCAAAGCCGATCGAAATTCCATAATCCACCGCCATGGTCATCACGGTGTAGACGCCGTCGATGTAAAGCCAGTAAGCCACCATGAACATAAACAGGTTGCGTTCCTTCATCAGGGCCTTCAGCGTGCCCTTCAGAGTACGCAGACTTTCGCGAGTCAGTGTCCAGACACCTTTCACGGATCTTTCCGCCTCTGGCTCCGGCACGTTTTTCATCAAAGGAAGGGAAAACGCCAGCCACCACACCGACACAATCATGAACGACAGCTTGGTCGCCACCGTTGCATCCGGGATACCAAAACTCAGAGGATAAAGCGCCATCAACACATTCAGCAGCAACAGCACCCCGCCCCCCAGATAACCCAGCGAGTACCCAAGTGAGGAGGCAAAATCCATGTATTTATGTTCAGCCACGTAAGGCAAAAGCGAGTCATAAAAGACACTGGCCGCATTGAAAGCCGCCAGAGTGATCCCATAGGCCCAAAGTGCACTGACCCAGTCCCCTTGCGGAATGAACCCCATCCATGCGCATCCCACAACACCAATCAAAGTGAAGAGCATGCAAAAGAGCTTTTTATAGCCCTTCATATCCGCGATAACACCCAGAGTGGGACTTAGTAATGCAATTGCCAGACTTGAAACGGAAATAGTGACACCCAAACGGGCCGTGGAAACAACAGCGTCCGTGCCGACGCTCCAATATTGCTTCAGAAAGACCGGAAAAAAAGCAGCCATGACCGTCGTGGCATAGCCACTGTTGGCCCAGTCATAAAAGGCCCAGCTAAGAATTTTCTTTTTCTGATTTGGATTCATGCTTCCCCCGCGCTTCAAAGAAAACACGGAACGCGGAAGAACGGAAGAAGAAAATCAGCGCCAGCAAAGTCATAACAAACATCAGACTGGATAGCGCATTGAGCTTGGGACTGACCCCCAGTTTCATCGCCGTGTAAAGCTTGACTGGCAGCGTGTCCTGCCCCACGCCATTCACAAAATATGTGATAAGGAAGTCATCAAAGGACAAAAGAAAACTTAAAGCCCCGCCGCCGATGATCGACGGCACCAACAGCGGAAACACCACCGAACGATAGGTCTGCCACTCGGTGGCTCCCAGATCGCGGGCGGCGTCTTCAAGGCTGCGATCCATTGTCGCAAGGCGGGCCCCGACCGTCATCATCACGTAAGAAATACTGAAGCTGACATGGGCAATCACCACCGTTGTCAGACCCAGCTCAAACTGCAAAATGAAGAACAACGACAACAGTGAAAGCGCAAAAACTATTTCGGGGAATACCAGCGAAACCACCGACAGTCCTTCGACCGCCCAGCGCCAGCCTCCGGCGGAGCGGTACAATCCCACCGCAGCACTGGTGCCAATCACGGTTGAAAGCAGACTGGCCGTCACTCCGACCAGCACACTGTTTTGCAAGGCATCCATCAAGGACTGATCATTTACGACTTCGGTAAACCAGCGCAGCGTCCAGCTCCAGGAGTCCGGTGTTTTTTCTATCAGTGCGCCCACAATCATCACCAGAATCGGGGTGTGCAGCAAAAGCAGCGTCAGCCACAAAACGATCTTTGCCAGCTTGGGCGCCTGAGGGCGGCTTCGTTCAATTACGGGCACGGCGCGCCTCCCACATTTTGAACACCAGGGCCAGCACCAGCAAAAGCACCATCATCAGGACCGACAACGCAGCCCCGAAAGGCCAGTCCCGGGCTTTTAAAAACTGCTCGGTGATCAGATTTCCATAAAGCATGTTTTTAGCACCGCCCAAAAGATCAGGGATCACGTATTCACCCAGCGAAGGAATGAACACCAGCAAGGATCCCGCCCACAGAGCTTTTTTCAGATTCGGCAAAATCACCGTGAAAAGAATTTTCCAGACATCCGCCCCCAGATCCTGCGCAGCTTCCACCAATGAAAAGTCAAACTTCTCAAAAGCGCCGTACAAAGGCAGAACCATAAACGGCAAATAAGTCGTGACCATCCCGTATAGCACCAACCACTTGTTCTGAGTCAGTGCGAATGCATCAAAGGGAATTCCCAACAAGGTCAGCCCCGCCTGCAACGGACCGTCGGCCCCGACAAAAAGACGGATGGCATAAATGCGAATCACCAGATTGGTCAAGAAAGGCAGAACGATAGCCATCAGATACAGCTGGCGCAAACGTGTGGATGATGTTGCCATGGCCCAGGAAACCATCACACCCAAAACCAGACAAATCCCGGTGGTGACCAGGGCCAGCTTGAAGCTTTCAGCAAAAATTCCCAGATAGGTCGGCGAAAAAGCACGCACATAGTTCGCAACGGTCCATAACCACTCAATACCACCGTAAGTTCCACGCGTGGCAAAACTCACAACGCCGACGATGATCAGCGGCAGCAGCACAAAGACCACAAACCACAACCCCACCGGCAGAAGGAACAGGTCTCTTAATTTCACTTTTCACGCTCGCCAAAGACCATGGCGCGACGAACGTAGGCTTCGATGCTCATGCCCAGACGGATCTGATCCGGCGGCACGTTAATTTTACCTTTGATAAGACTGCCATCTCCCAGACGAATGGTGGCCAAATCCTCACTGACCTCAACCAGCTCCCCGCGCAGCAGGCTGGTGGATTCAACAAACTGAGAAGCAAAGATGGTTTCGGGATTTTCGTATATCTCGCGCGGCGAACTGACTTGTTCCAAAACCCCACGGCTCATGATGCCGATACGGTCTGACAGCGCCAAAGCCTCTTCCTGATCGTGAGTCACACAGATAAATGTCAGACCCAGCTTTTGTTGCAAAGCGCGCAGTTCTTTTTGCATGTGTTCACGCATGCGGTAATCCAGCGCCGACAAAGGTTCGTCCAGCAAAAGCACGCGGGGTTCGTTCACCAAAGCTCTGGCCACGGCCACACGCTGGGACTGCCCGCCGGACAAAGTTTCAGGCTTGCGGTCACGGAATTCACCCATATCCACCAAGGCCAGCACTTCGGCCACCTTGGCCTCGATCTGATCTTTACCCAAGCCCTTCAGGCGCAGCCCATAGGCGATGTTTTCCCCCACCGTCATGTGCGGAAAAAGAGCATAGCGCTGAAAGACCATGTTAAACGGACGTTTTTGAGCAGCAAGATGATCCACGCGCTGACCATCCAGCAGAATCTGCCCGGAAGTGGCGCTTTCAAGACCGGCAATGATACGAAGAAGTGTTGTCTTTCCACATCCACTGGGACCCAACAGGGAAAAGAACTCCCCTTCCCCAATGGAAAGGTTGATTCCCTTCAGGGCCGTTTGACTGGAAAAACTCTTGCCGATATTCAGAAGTTCCAACATGCTTCTAACAATAAGAAGGAAATAAAAAAATGTCGAGAATATTGATGGTCGGCCTGGCTCTTTGTGGGCTGCTGGCGGGATGTACAAAGAAGTCTGCTGAAGTTTCTGAAGCCAAAGAAGTCAACCTGTCCATTTGGGGCAACTATATCTCCCCGGAACTGCAGGCTCAGTTCGAGAAGGAAACCGGCATCAAGATCAACATTTCCAACTATTCCTCGAATGAAGAATTGCTGGCAAAAGTTCAGATGGGTTCCTCCGGCATCGACGTGGCCGTGCCTTCCGACTATATGGTCGAAGTCATGTCCAAGATGAATCTGCTGGAAACACTGAAACAAGAACAGATTTCAAACAAAAATCTGATTGATCCCCAGTTCCTGAAGCAGAACTACGATCCAGAGAACAAGTTTTCGTTGCCGTACATCTGGACAACCGCCGGAATCGCCGTCAATCGCGACCTTTACAAAGGCCCGATCAAGAGCTGGAAAGATCTTCTGGAAAATCCGCAGCTGAAAGGCAAATTCGCCCTTTTGGATGACGTGCGCGAAACTCTGGGTGCCGCCCTGAAAATGAACGGCTTCAGCGTAAACAGCACCAATCCGGAAGAAATCAAAAAAGCCAAAGACACACTGTTGAAGGCAAAAAAGAACGTGAAGATGTTTGCGTCCGACACCATCGACATCCTGAACAACAAGGAAGTCGCCGCGGCCCAGACCTATTCCTCTGACGCCCTTCAAGCCGCAGACAAGTCCCCAGGCAAAATCGAATACATCATCCCGGAAGAGGGCGGAACATTCGCCATCGACAACCTGGTCATCATCAAAGGCGCCAAACACCCCGAAGCCGCCCACAAGCTGATCAACTTCCTATTGAGCGAACAGGCCGAAATCAACCGAGTAAAAACGATCCTAGGTGGTCCTGTTCTGAAAAATACCAAAGCCGCCCTGCCAAAAGAAATGCAAAACAACAGCGCATTGTTCCCGGATGAAGCGACTCTAAAAAAACTGGAGCGAATCCAAGACCAAGGCGAAAAAAACAAACTCTTCGAAGACTCTTGGACAGAAATTAAAACTCACTGATTGTGGGTTCGTTAGTTCCGGGTGGCGCGGGGTTTGGCTGGGGTCTTGAGGGATCCCGCCTCCGCGGTACGCCATCCGGGCTCAATTGCCGCTCGTCCCCTTCGGGGCCGAGTTCGCGCCATCCAGGCGCCGGCAAAGGCCGCTGCGTCGGGCTCCCTCAAGTCCCCATCCAAATTGTTCCAGTCGGAAATAGCTAATAACTATCAATGTGTTCTTAACTGCGCAGGCACGCGACAATAGGTGCCAGTACGGTAGAAATTCGAAGTGCTTTGTTTTTCAGAGCAGGTACACGACGATGTGCCTTAGAAACGATGTCTTTGTGATGGGGTTTTCGGAAGTGGTTTCTTTTGCTTCATTCAACGCAGATTTGGCGGCTTGTTGCCGCAGGCTTGGCCGAAGGGGGCTTTGTCGGCGCCTGGATGGCGCGTATTCGGCCCCGAAGGGGACGAACGGCAACTGAGCCCGGACGGCGTCCCCCGTAGCGCCAAGSCTGCGGCAACAAGCCGCCAAATCCCCCGCGCTAGGAAGGAAGTAAAAGGAACTACTTCCGAACAGCTTCCTCAGCGATGACTTCGACCTGTTCGATGGCTGCATCGTTGTGGACCCTTGAGTCTTCACTTCGAAGTTCGGAGTACAAGCAAGCGACTCCGATGACGGTCAGAATCAAGCCCGTGCCTATATACAAGGTCACGCTTCTTCTGCTTTGGTTAAAGAGGAAGTAACAGAGTCCGATCAGGATTAAAATCGGCCCCAGAACTGCTGTTGAGGCAAGCACCTGCCTGAGCGCAAATGCGCCAAGCTCCGTATTCATAACCACCACCTACGTTCAATTATTTTGGTTATTTCGTATAACTTTTCGGCAGGACTTTGATAGAGCTAAAGGGGTTTAGTGTAAATTTCCCACCTGGGGGAGAAATCGTAATACTGACGGCTCAAAGTGAAATTTGCGACAACCAGACATCCGGTTTCGAGACGATGGTGAGGTGATTCAGGCCTTCCACCACACGGATGTTCGCTCCGGCTGCAGTAAAAAGATCCACATGGCGCTGCGGGATGATGAGTTCATCCTGATCAGCCACCACGACTTGCACCGATGGCTGAATCTTCTGAAGATCCGCCATGATGTTTTCCGACGGAGTCACCGCTGCAAGATATGCCGCACTGTAAGCCAGCTTTTCCTGACCGCTGATGAATTCCGCAGGCATGTTGACCTTGAAGCCACCAACGCTGTCAGGTGAAATCCACCCGCCGAAACCCTCGCGGAAAACATTCAAGCTGGGTGGCAGATACGGAGAGATCGCCAGGAATTTGGCGAACTGCCTGCGAATGTCAGACACCGCCACACGCAACACGAAGCCGCCACCCAAAGAGTGCCCGGCCAGCATCACGCGGGAAACCGCGCGGGTCATTTTGATGTGGATGATAAGTTCTTCAAGATCGATTTCGAATTGATGCGGCGACTTGGGATCGGCCGCATTCAGGCTGGCACCGTGACCGCGCAGATCCGGGGTCACCACGGTGCCCAGTCCGGCCTGGACCATGGCGGTGGCCAGCACACACATGTACCGGCTGTCACTGCCCACCCCGTGATACAGGACAATCAGGTTGTCTGACCATGCGGGGTACAGGCGATAAGACAGGACATCCCCCTGGCGTGTGCGAAAAGTTTCAAGCGGGGAAAGTTTTCCCAGCGGGATTTTGAAACTTTTCAGATCCAGGGTTTTGCCAGTCATTAAGCCATCTGCTCTTGTTGTTTTTTATGCTGATAGTATTCGTAGTCGCCGTCATAGATGCGAATCTGATTCTTGTCGACTTCAAATACTCTTGTGGTCACTTCGCGCAGGAAGTGACGATCGTGCGATACGATCATCACAGTGCCCGGGAAGTTCTTGATCGCATCCAGCAGCAATTCGCGGGACTTGATGTCCAAGTGATTCGTCGGCTCATCCAGAATCAGCAAATTCACCGGCTGCGCCAGAATGCAGGCCAGAACCACGCGGGATTTTTCACCACCCGACAGGATCGAGATCTTTTTTTCAGCTTCTTCGCCCGAGAACTTGAAAGCACCCAACAGGCTTCGCACCGTGCCCATGCCAGCATTCGGAATACGAGAGTGAACTTCGTCAACGATCGTCATTTTCGGATCCAGAACGTCCAAAGAGTTCTGAGAGAAATAACCCAGATTAATGGAAGCACCCAAAGTCATTTTGCCTTCGGTGGCATCGGCGTGACCCGCGATGATTTTCAACAGCGTGGATTTACCCGCGCCGTTCACACCCACAACCGCAATACGGTCCAGGCGTTTCACCAATGCATTTGCTCCAGAGAAAACCAGTTTCTCTTTGCCGTCATCACGTTTCCAGATTTTGGAAAGGCCTTCCAGCTTCACAACCTCGTCCCCGCCACGCGGAGGCACCGGCCATTCAAACTTGATTTCAGCTTCCTCATCCGGAATTTCAATACGGTCGATTTTTTCAAGTTTCTTCACACGGGACTGAACTTGCGCTGCGTGGGAGGCACGGGCCGCAAAGCGGGCAATGAACTCCTCTTCCTTGGCCAGCATGTCTTCCTGGCGTTTGGCTGCGGCGATCAGCTGTTCTTTGCGGATGTCGCGCTCTTTTTCGTAGAAGTCATAGTTGCCACCATAAACCGTGATGGTTTTATTGGCGATCTCGACGATCTTGCCAACCAAACGGTTCATGAAGTCACGATCGTGACTTGTCATCAGGATGGCGCCTTTGAAATTCACCAGCCACTCTTCCAGCCAGACGATGGATTCCACGTCCAAGTGATTCGTCGGCTCATCCATCAAAAGCACTTCAGGATTCAAAGCCAGGATTTTCGCCAGAGCAATACGCATTTTCCAACCGCCCGAGAAGCTTTCGCTGGGACGGTGATAGTCATCCGGGCCGATACCAAGACCGGTCAGGATTTCCGCGGCGCGGGATTCCAGGTCATAACCACCCAGGCGCTCAAATTCACCCTGCAGTTCACCGTAGACCTCAAGGATCTTCATCATCTCATCCGGATCCAGATCCGGGTCCGCAAGCTTGGCTTCACATTCCTGCATG
This sequence comes from Bdellovibrio bacteriovorus, assembly GCF_048286975.1. GTDB lineage: Bacteria > Bdellovibrionota > Bdellovibrionia > Bdellovibrionales > Bdellovibrionaceae > Bdellovibrio > Bdellovibrio bacteriovorus_H. The sequence goes on from NZ_JBLVRT010000003.1 coordinate 362,455, forward strand.
CGCACTTGCATATCGCCGATGTTACCCACAGCGGATTTCACTTCCTCAAGGGCGGACTTGCCTTTCATCTCTTCGATATTCTGGGAGAAATAGCCGATCACAGTGCGATCTGATTTGGAAATAGTGCCGCCGTCGATGCCCTCTTCGCCCATGATGATGCGGAAGATGGTGGTTTTACCGGCGCCGTTGGGGCCGACCAGACCGATTTTCTCTCCGGCATTGATCTGGAAAGATCCGTTGCGATAGAGGACTTTGTTACCCTGCTGCTTGGTGATGTTCGATAAATGAATCATAGGTCCTTCGTATAACTTTTTTTACTTCTGAAGGCTTCAAAAAATTTCGGGAAAATCTGCCTTCTTTTTTAGCACCTCTCAGAGTCTACACAAAAAATCCCAAATTCGCGATTTTTCTGGTCCAAATCCCCAAGAGATATCAAGGACTTCGCCAAATATAGACCCGCCTCACATGGTCCCGACGTTGCTCTGGTAGCTCTGCGGGGGTTACACATGATCGCAACAAAGAACCACACTGCAGTTAAAAACAATACAATCGCCGCCGCCTTGATTTCACTCGTTGTTCTGTTCACAGGTTGTGCAAATTCCAGTCAATTTCCAGTCACCAGTCTGGATGATTCCAACCAAAGTGCAGGGGTCACAGATCCCGGCAGCACCGATCCCGGTGATGATACAGATACAGGTGTGACACCCACACCAACGCCGACCCCAGAGCCTGAACCAGAGCCCGGCTATAAGATGCAGGCCCTGGCCTGGGAAAGCACCAAATACCCAGAGCGCACTGAATGGTCCAAATACCTGCAGGAGCTGATCTTGAACGAATGGAGCAGCTTGCTTCCCGGCGCTGATGACATCACCACCTTCTGCCCGAAATACAACACTCTGGACAACAACCAGCGGGCCAACGCCTGGGCCCAGCTCTTTGTCGCCATTGCCAAATATGAGAGCGCCTACAGTCCCGTTTCGCGAATGCACGAAACCACGATGGGCACAGACCCCGTGACTGGAGGCAAGGTTTACTCTGAAGGGCTTTTGCAGCTTTCCTATCAGGACGTGCAATGGGCCCGCTATTGCAAATTCGACTGGCAAAAGGACAAGAACCTAGCGCCCACCGATCCGAAGAAAACCATTTTGGATCCCTACATCAATCTGCACTGCGGAGTGGGCATTATGGCCGGCCAGATCAAGAGCAAAGGTCGTATTGTCGTAAGTTCAGGGGTGTATTGGGCAGTGATCAAATCCGGCGGAAAGTACCAACAAATCAATAACATCGCTGCTATTGTGAAGACCCTTCCCTTGTGCAAATAGTTCATTATTCTGGGAAATATTAAAAATATATAAAGCTTTTCGCGCCAAGATCGACTATCTTGGCGCATCTTTTTGAAGTGGGCTTGGATCTGCCGCAAGCAGTGCGGTATCAATGCACATATGGTGTTTTTTATTTGAGACCACTTCCAATACCTGAAAGGTCTCTAATGACTCCGTTAACAACCGTAGACAATTTTGAAAACTTTGGACTGAGTGCACCTGTGATGGCTGCGATGGCAGACATGGGCTTCACCACTCCAACTCCGATCCAGCGTCAGGCTTTGCCGATTCTGCTGGCCGGTGCCAATGACTTTATCGGTCTGGCATCGACTGGTACGGGCAAAACCGCTGCCTTCGGTATCCCGCTGATTGAGAACATCGACAGCACCACCAAAGACACTCAGGCTCTTGTCCTGAGCCCAACGCGTGAGCTGGCTCTGCAAGTGGCAGAACAGCTGACTTTGCTGGGTAAGAAAAAAGGCGTTCGCGTAGTTACAATCTACGGTGGCGCTTCTTACCGCACACAAATCGACGGTGTTAAACGTGGCGCGCACATTGTTGTGGCGACTCCGGGCCGTCTGGTTGATTTCCTTGAACAGAAAATGATCAAACTTCAGAGCGTTAAAACTGTCGTTCTGGATGAAGCTGACGAAATGCTTTCCATGGGCTTCAAAGAAGCTCTGGAAACAATCCTTTCTGCAACTCAGCCGGAAGACTCTGACTCTGTTCGCGCGGCTTGCCGTACTTGGTTGTTCTCTGCAACCATGTCTTCGGAAGTTCGTCGTTTGACTTCCACTTATCTTGAAAATCCTGAAACTGTCTCTGTGAACAAAGTGGGCGGCACTGCTGACACTATCGAGCAGATCTACTACACAGTTAAAAACTCCTACAAAACAGAAGTGATTGCACGTCTGTTGCAAACCGCTCCGGAATTCTATGGCATCATCTTCTGCCAGACGAAAATGGAAGTGGCAGAGCTTGCTGACATTTTGACTCAGCGTGGATTCCCGGCAGACTCCCTGCACGGTGACAAGTCCCAGCAGGAACGTGAAGCGACTTTGAAGAAATTCAAACAGCGTCAGGTGAAGGTGATCGTGGCGACAGACGTTGCTGCCCGCGGTCTGGATATCAAAGATCTGACTCACGTTGTGAATCACTCTTTGCCTTGGGATTCTGAATCTTACGTTCACCGTATCGGCCGTACAGGTCGTAACGGTCAAAAAGGAACTGCAATCACCCTGGTGAATCCAGAGCAACTGACTCTTCTTCGCCGTGTGATGCAAAACACGAAAGCGGTTTTGACCAAAGGTGTTGTCCCTTCTGCTGATGAAGTGGCTGGCCTTAAGATCAAAGACGTTATGGACAAAGTCAGCACAATGGACCCTGAATCCGTACCATTGCAACTGGCGATGGACCTGATCCAGGATCTGATCCAGGCTGAAGACATCAACTTCAAAGAGCTTTCCAAAGAAGAGCTTCTGGGTCGCTTCATCGCGGCTTACTTCCCGAACGTGTTCGTGAAAAAAGATCTGATGCTGGACTACATGGGCGACCGTGTTCCTCGTGAATTGTTGCCACGTGATCCAAACGACAACCGCTTCTCTCGCGGCCGTGGTGGTGACCGTCGTGATGACCGTGATGATTCCCGTGCCCGCCGTCCATTCGGTGGTGGCCGTGGCGCCAGCGCCCCTGCCCGTGGCTTCCGCTCGGAAGGTGCCCGCGCTGATTTCAACGGTGGCGAAGTGCGCGCAGAAAGAACTGAAAGACCGGTTTTCCGTGATCGTCCGGAAAGAGCTGAGCGCACTGAACGTCCTGAGCGCAGCGAACGTGCTGAACGCGCAGAGCGTTCCGAGCGTTCTTACCGTGCTTCTGGCAACAGCGACTCTCGTCCCCCTCGTGCGGAACGCAGTGAGCGTTCTGAGCGCCCTCAGCGCTCCGAGACCGACCGTCCAGAGCGTCGTGGTGACCACCCGGGCATCAAACGCTTCCGTGGTCCTAAACGTCAGTTCCGCGACTAGTAACATCCCTGTCTCGTTCTGAGACAGCGCAGTTTTGTCACGACAGTGTGATATTTCTGAACAAGAGCAGACTCTAAGAGTCTGCTCTTTTCGTTTTGAGTCTCCGGCATCATGCTTGCTTTGCAATGTTTCGGAGACATTATGAGACAATTCTTAACGGCACTAATCATATTTAGTCTGGGACTGCCGGCTTTTGCGGAGACCCGCAAAACATTGCGATCTGACGGAGCCCGGGGTGTTTGCCTTGGCTGTGAAGACCGTGGCGACAAGTCCGTGGATCAGGTCCGCGCCCTTCGTTCCGCCGTGGGCGGCGATCAGTCCTATAAAGACATTTACAAATACAACTACAACAAACAGAAGGACCGCAAGGTCGCAGAAGTCTGCAGCAGCATGGTCACCAACACAGGCTACGGCCCCTGGGGCCAGCATATTCTGAACATCCTGAATGAGCGCGAGTATCCGAACCTCTTTGACGGCACACCGGATCTTGTCAGCCTTTGCCCGGCCTATCCCCAGTTGGGACCGGAAGAAAAGAAGGTGGTCTTTGTCGCCATCATGAATGTCATGGTCCTGGGTGAAAGCACCTGCGGAGCTGGCCCGCACACGGCCAAGGGTCCCAATGGAACTGCCGTGGGCATCTTACAGCTTCATCGTGGCAAAGAAGCCTCTTATGAAAGTGAAGGACGACATGGACACGGTCCCGAAATCGGCTGCAAAAACGGCGACGGGGAAAAACCGGAAAGCTCTTTGAAGTGCGGATTGCATTTGCTGGATATGCAGTTCGGTGCCAAAGGCGAATTATTCAGTCGTTCATCACACTGGGAAGTTCTGCGACCTCAAGGGCGAAAACTGAAATACAAGTGGACCAAAAAAATTGTCAGTGAACTTTCAATCTGCAAATAACAAGATCTTGCGCCACTGATGCCGGAACTCCCCATCCCGTATCAGTTGGTTGTAGGAACGTTCTGAAAACAGCACCCCCACAAACTGCCGTACGGGCAGACTGACTCCGGTAACCGAACGGGCATCAAAGTGGTAATACAGCATTTCATGCATGACCAACGCCGCCTGCTGGTCCAACGACATGATATTCCACAGTGGACGATGAATGAAAATCTGCTTCTTTTTTCGCACAGCCAATTGAACCAGCCTTGCCGGATCCACCGCCGGAAGTTTTTCCAGATCATCCGTCATTTCAAGTTCACCTCGGGTAATCTCCCAGCGCAAATCATTCAGGAACATCAAAAGCAGCAAATGCAGCTCCGGCGAAAACCTTTCGATGTCCGCCAGTTTCTGCGCAATCAATTGCACCGGGAATCCCTTGGGAAGACTCAATCGCAAATCCCAATAGGCCTTTTCAGAATAGGAGCCGCCAAAGAACGGCTGATCAACAGACGCTTCATAAAGATCCAACAGCACCACTCCCCGATCTGTCAGCACACCCTTGCCGCCATTGCTTTCGCGATAGGCCTGGGCGGTAAAACTCAACAGCGTCAAAGAAATGGCAAGCATCAACAGTGCTTTCACTATTCCTCCTTGTTCAGTGGATACAACGAAAGACTGAGCTGAAACACCTGATCCTTGGTTTCGCTATCGGACAGAAAAAGACCCAGCTTGCGCCGGAACGCTTTGATCATCTGTTTGGCTTCATGCAATTTACGCGAATCGGTTGCCACCAGGATCGAAGACTGATCACGATGCCCCAACGACAGATCCTGCAAGGCCTGCACGGAACGCAACAACACCGCTTTCTGGAACCGACGATGTGCTTCGGACGCCGCCACATCACTTAAAATATCCGTGGTGAATCCTTCCGAGTTGTCGATCCAGGTGCCCTCGTTTTCTATCTGCAACAAACCCACGGCCTGCAACCGGTCGATGCACTCCTGCGCCTGGGAAACTGGAATCCCCATCACCAGAGCCACCCACTGCACATCCGGCTGAAAGCTCTTCAGCTTCAGCAGTTCCAGAATATGATAGTGCCGGGGATCGGAAATGATCTTAAAGGTCTCCAGAGGAATCTTCTGAAGTTTCACCATGTTGTTCTTCGCGCGCCGGGTGTGGCGTCGGTATTTTTGCAACTCGGCTTTTTTGAAAGTTTCAATGGCCTGGTCGCTCAGTTGAATCTTGCGCCCGATGGCTTCGACCAGTTCGGGATGGATGGGACGTTTGCCGCGCAGGATTTTTGACAGGCGGGAGTCATCAATCCCGATATAACGAGCGTAAGCTCGTTGGGAAAAATGACGGTCACTGTCACGCTTTTCTTTGTAGTGATCTTTCAGGACATCGACAAAGTTTTTTGTATTCATGCCAAGATCAGATCAGGCACTGATCGGCAAGGCAATCACAGTGCGGGTGCGCAACCTTAAGTGTTTGCAACCCGCAACAACAAGAATGAAATCAATCCTTGGAGCCACCGTGAATCATATCTGAAACAAGTCCCTGATCATGTCGATTTTCAGCAATAACCAATCCAAGAATATGCCCAACAACAAATGCCACAAAGAACCACATCATCAGTTCGTGCACTTCTTTGACTGGATTCAGGGCTTCTTTACTGATCCCCAGTTCGGTTTTGAAATAGAGAGTAAGCCCTGACACCACCATAAAGACCGTGACCAGGTAAAACAGTGCGTAACCGGATTTAACAAGCGTATAATGAATTGCATTGGTTTTCTGCCCTGCTGGAACCTTGCGCAGATTCCAGGCGCTTTCAGCCGCATGCGTGGCCGGGCACTTTTTAACAGCAAAGATCCCCACCAGCACACGCACCAGCATCAAGCCCCCCAGCGTGAAGCCCAGGACATAATGCCAGTCCCACATGGGAGTGCGAATACTGACTGCAATATCCTTGGCCAGCTCAGGAGTGATTGTGGTTCCGGCTTCCTGAAGTTTGCTTTCAATCAGGGCCGAGTTTGTGCGCCAGCTTAAAAAGGTTTTACGCAAAAATGCTGTCCCCAGCAGCCCCAGAATTGCCAGAGCATTCAGCCAGTGCCAGACACGCAGACTTAACGGTTGGTATTTTTTAAAACTGTAGTTGTTCATGCCGTCAACTTAGCACATCAACCAGCGCGGCTGAAGGACAAAAGAGCGGACTTTAAATCATCTGCAACTTCCAACCCCCGGATGACTCCCATGCGCACAAGCCGTTCCCGCAGATTTTCGCGCAGGGAACACAGGCGAATCTCTGCGGGCTTCAAACGAATCTCCCGTTGCACCTGGGCCAGCCACGGTATGGCGTCCGCACTGATGGAATCCACATCCTGGAAGTACAAGACAACACAGCTGACCTCGCGCTTGGCCAGCAGTTCCTGACGGCAGGCCTCCAGGGCGGGCAACACCGGGGTGCTGATCTCGCCAGAGAAACTCACCACCAGCATTTTATTTTTCTGGTTAAAACTATACTGAAACGACTTCTGATCTTCCAACGTACAACTCCTAGAAATCGGCTTCTTTAATTTTTTCTATGGTAACACAAGGACTGCAGCATTAAAGTTTTCCAAGACATCCATATCAACTTGAGCCGGGCCCCTGGGTTGCTTTGGGACACTGACAATTTCCCTCCCGGGGGCAGCGTGGCAAAAGGGCTGAAAAAACCTCCAAGATCCCCCTATTTCGGACTCCGAATAACACTCCGTTTGACAAGGAATAGCCGTCCAAATACATCTTTCATGGTTTATTTCGGAGGGATTCATGAAAGTATTCGCAGCACTCTTGCTTGCCGTCTTTGTCACGACTTCAACGGCCTTTGCCGCACCAAAAACCACGGCTCAAAACAACGTCATTGTTAAAGTTAATCCCGACACTCTTCGCCGCATGTTCCTGGATCGCAACGTTGGAATCGCGATCTCCCTGAACAACGTTCACCAGGCCAAACAACGCGTGAACGTAGCGCGTGGAAATCTGCTGCCTTCTGTGAATCTGGGCGGGGCTATTTCCAGCGGCCCCTCCTTTGCTTTGAACTCTGTTTCCTTCCTGCTGCCTTTCCTGATGCCTTCCAACTGGATGGACCTGAAAGAAAACACTTACCTGCTTAAAGCGCAGGGTATGTCTCACTACATCGCTCAGCTGAACGGTTATTCTTCCGCTTACTCCATCTACGTGACGATCCTTGGGGATATCGAACTGCGTGGCATCCTGGCTCTGCAATACGAAAACCTGAAAGCCATCGAAGAACAACTGCGCCTGCCGGCTCAGTTGGGCATGATCCGGGAAGAGGAATACCTGCAAGCTCAGGCTCAAACCCAGATGGCACTGGTGCAGTTGTCTCAAGTGGACGAACTGGTTCTTCAGGAAAAAGCTGCCATCCGCGAATTGCTGGGCTTGTCTTTGACGACCGAAATCGTGTTTGAGGACGCGACTGTCGCGGTTTCCCCGGTTGAAAACTGGTCCCCGCAGTCTTTGCTGACTCAGGTGCACGAAAAATCCCCGGAAAGCCGCCAGATGGCTGCCATGATCACCTCTGCTCAATACAACAAATGGAGCAAGGCTTTCAGCTTCCTGGGTGGTCATTCCCTGGGGGCATCCCGCATGAACGGATCCATGGGCGGTCTTGAGCACTCCGGTTCTGTGAACTTTGGTTTTGCTTACTTCCCTAACTTGAAAATCAGCAACCTGAACATCGAACAGCTGAAATTGCGCAAGCAAGAACTGCAATTCGAACAAGCCAACCTGATTGAAGTGACTTTGGGTTCTTTGATGGAAGCACAAAAGCAGTACAATGCTGCGGCTTTGGCCCACGCAAACCTGGTGAAAGTTTATGATGCAGAAGTTCTGCGCTATAAGCTGGGCATGACGGACTTGCTGCACGTGCTTGAGGCCTCCAACGGCCTGACAAGCTCTGTGACCAACAAAATCAAAGCCCAGACAGCTTTGAATACTTTGCGTATCAGCCTTCACCGTATCATGATTTCTGAACAGTTCGCGAAAGTGGAAGACTGTGAAATCGAACGCCGCGGTTCTGGCGGTATCAAAGGCAAATTAGGCCGCGTCTTCAATCCTGAAAAATATCAGGTGACCCTGGATGAGGTCTGCGGAAACTAACGCAGGTACTGGACATCAAAGTGGCCGTTGGAGGTTTCTTCCGGCCACACCAGAAAGATGTCACCATCAAGCTCCGCCACATAAAGGCGTGTAAACACCGCCTCACCTTCCCAGTAAAATGAACTTCCGATCCGGAAGTTCTGACTGACAGTCTCCGAAAGCATCTGAAACCCGACAACCCGCAAGCGATCTCCGCGATGCAAATCATCGCCCCGCTCAGATTCCCTGATCACCAATTCCTGCCCCACGCGCAGTGAGCATCTATCCAGTGTTTTCACAAGCCCTCCCAAAAAGTTCCTTTGGACTCTTGGACCTTAGTTTAACCCACCAAAATCCAAGAATCCCTTCATGGTCTCATTTTGACTATTGCACACCACTGGAAGCAGAACGTTCCGGACGACCTTTGCCCGGACCACCGCTGCGGCCGAATTTCGCCGGTGATTCAAAGCCCTTCTCTTTTAGGCAGGCATCAATCTTGGCGCGGGTTTCATCATCGGGGGCCTGAGGTCTTTGGCCGGGTTCAGGTTGCTCGATGCCCAGTTCTTCGTGACAGGCACGGAACGCCTCACGCATGGCTTCGTGGGACTTTTCCTGCGCCAACGTGGTGTGTGCGGAAGTGGTAGCCACCAACATCAGGGTCGCGATCAATTGTTTTTGCAGAGTTTTAAACATAAGGACCTCCTCGTCCTTTTCAAGAATAGAAAAGGACTATGGAGGCAGAATGGAACAGTCCCGGAACAGGACGCCCTAGCGGACTCTTAACGAGTTTCGCACACAATTCCCGGCTCTAGCGGGGTGCCGGTCAGATTGTAATAATTGCGGGAATCCAGATCATTGATGAAAAGATCGCCGGTGTAACGACCCATGAACGCGCCGTTTTTCAGAACCGGGTTGACACGGATGTGCACCATCCCAGCAGCACCACCACGCAGATTCACATCATCCATGGATGTTGCTGGAACCAGCACAACATCAGACCGCGTGTACGTCTGACCAGTGATTTTGTCGTGAAGTTTCAATACCGCCCCCAGATTATAGCTGCCAATCACTGGCTTCAGCGGATCAATGGCGCGGTTAAAGATGACTTCAATCACAGCCTCGTCGCGCATCGGCTCGTAACCCGGCACACAGACAATTCTAGAAATAGAAGCCCCTGCGTTCAGGGACAAGGAAAGAACAAAGGCAGAAATCAAAAATGTTTTCATGAGGGGACTTCTACCTGAAGCCCATCGCCGATTGCAAGTGTCATAAATGCCAGTCTTACTTGGCTTTCAATTAAGCTAGTTTTTGGCGTGCAAAGCCACTTTATTGCCTTCGGTGTCCTCGAAGGTCGCAATAAAACCGTACTGGCCGATGCTCTTTTTATCGGTCAGGGTTTTACCCCCCTTGTCTTTGATCTTTTTCAGGCAGTCTTCGATGCTGTTTACACTGAAGTAAAGCAAACAGCCGTCATGGGATGGCTTGTAATCGGCCCCCTGCACCAGGGCTCCAGTTGCGCCCGGCTCTTTTTCTTTCATCGGAAACATGGCCATCTTGACCGGCCCCATTTCACTTAGCGTGAACGAGACATCAAAAGACTGTTCATAGAATTTCATGGCGCGCCCCATGTCTTTCACGGGAATTTCAAACCAACCGCAGATATGCATAAGGACTCCTTTGTGATGATCGAGTCCATTGTAAAGGCAGGTGCTAAAAAAAATAATGCCCACGTGTAAAACACATGGGCACAGAGGATCTGGAGAAAAACGAATTGTTCTTTTTTGAATAGAATCAGAGTCACTCAAAAGCACACTCTATTTTTTTCATCTAAGAAACAACTATATTGTTTGAGCTCCTTTTAGTGAGGGATCAATTCAATTGATCCTATTCACGGTCCTCTTTGGACTCTTTGATGCTTCGGTTATTTCTAACTTTCATTCATCCAGAGTTCATACCCCTATAGTACTCCTGCAAAAAAATATGAAAACCGCAAACCCGCTCCCTTACTGCATCTTAAGCCACAGCAGGACTTTGCAATTTCACTTTCGTTTGTTCACTGAACGAAGGAATTGAAGAACCTGAATCCATTGCAAATTCGCCCACGCACAAGGTCCTAAAAATTATGTCGCAGTAACAATTTTTCCGACGAACACCTCGTGTCAGCTAGCATCTGTCGAAGAACACACAGCATCTTTCACGGAGGATCGATGAATTTAATCTCTAAAAAATCCCTGGTATTGGCCGCTTTCCTTTCCATGACCGCCTGCGCAGGCCAAGACTACAGCTCCGCCGAAGTCCTTCCGGACGACACCGAGATGGAGCAGACAATTCCCGATACAGAAACAGTTGATAAATCCACAGCCGAAGAAACTGAGACGGCAACAAACGAAGACACCACCACGGTGATGGAAAGCGAAGCGATACTGAAGAACTATGATCATCTTGATCCAAAGAGGCTGATCAACTCCAAAGCTCTGGCGGAAGCCGTTGTTTACTTCGACAAGAACCAATCCCGGATCAAAAACAAAAAGTATCTGTCGCTGATTGATTTCGGCAAACGTTCGACGCAAGCCCGTTTTTTTATCATTAATATGTCCACGGGTGAAGTGACTGCGATCCACACCGCCCACGGCAAGGGCTCTGATGCCAACCACGACGGTTACGCTGACAAATTCAGCAACAAGTCCGGTTCCAATGCCAGCTCTTTGGGTTATTACCTGGCGGCAGAAACATACACAGGCAAGCACGGTCTGTCTTTGAAGTTGGATGGTCTTTCCAGCACAAATTCCAACGCCCGTGCCCGCGCCGTGGTGATTCACGGAGCAAGCTATGTGAAGGAATCCAGTGTCATCCAGGGACGCAGCTGGGGCTGTCCAGCTGTGGCAAATCACCTGCGCGACAAAGTTATCGGCATGCTTAAGGGTGGTAGTTTGATTTACGCCTTTGCCAAGTAATTATTTGATAACAGGTTTTGTATTCGGCGGAGTTTTAATCTCTCCACAGGCGATCCGATCCCCGGCATCGCCTGCAGGCTGGGATTTATAATCATCCGCTTTTGCATGAATCACAATCGAGGTCCCCTCTTTGGAGACCACCGAATTTTTTCCTGCCTGGACGGTCAACATGGGGTTAACCACATCCACTGACGCAGTCCCATCTTCTTTCACGACAATATTATTGAAGTCGCCTGCATGTGGGCCGCCTTTGCTTTTGTGCCCATGCTTCTTTTTATCAGGATTAAAGTGGCCGCCGGCCGATTTGAAATCAGGAGCAGTGCAGAGGCCCTTTTCATGAATGTGAAAGGCTTTTTCGCCGGGCGGAAGGTTTTGCAGTTCCATCTGAATACGCATTCCGTTGGTCACATCCGTCAGTGTTGCATTCCCCACCTGCTCACCCTTGGCGTTGCGAATGATGATGGCGATAGGGTCCTGCTGTGCATAGACAGAGCTTGCTCCAACGAGTGTCAGCACCAGAGCTTTACTGAGGGCTTTATACATGAAATTCCTCCCGCGAAAATATCAAGTTACGTTAAGGCGGATTTGGGGAATCTCCAAAATAGAATACCTTGTAATTTACCAGATTTAACCTAGGCTTAGTTATACACCACTGCGAGGGGATATTTATGAAATGGATTTTTGCCGTTCTTGTGGCTGTACTTGCCGGATGCACCACCACTCCAAAGAAAGAATCCCCGGCGTCAGTGACCGTAGTGCCTGATGTAGCGGCACCATCAAGTATTGACTACGTCGCTTTACAAACTTTCCTGGGATTGGATCGTGCCCCGGAAGAGCTGGGCTTTACCGAACGTGCATTCAACACCTGTGATGCAGGGTATGGCTATTCCCGTTCGCAAAACTGCAGGCAGGAGGTCTTTGTAGTGTTGCATTTTCGTCTGCTGTGCCGGGATTCAGAAGGCACCATCTCGACAATCCTGACGGAATCGGACGTAACACCGATCGCTGGCAAGACCGTGAAATGGAGTTTAAAAGGAATGACTGGAACAACCATCACCGATGGTCTGGGTTATGGACAGATTCGTACAGTGTCTCCAAGATCCCAGCGCCGCGAGCGCGCCCGTCTGGCGGTGGGTCCGGAGTTCCTGTATATGCGAGCCAACGAGATCACAAAAATCATCACACCACGTCCGTGGTGCAATCCTTAATTGCAATCCACCTCCTGAATGTCGAGGGTCACATTTTTAGCAAATGCACGACCCTTGCCTTCACCAATGACAGTCGCTGACAAGTTTCCGCGCAGGATATCAGAGCCGCCACAGGCGGTTTCAAGCAAGACGTCTTTCTGCCCCACATACTGGGTTGTTTTTTCAGCTTTTTCTGCCGACACGATTTCCAGAGTCTGTTTCGCGCCCTGACTGCCGGCTTTGAAGATTTCGACTTCCGCTTTCACACGGGTTTGCTGGGGATAAGCGCGCAGGCTGATCAATTGCTGACTGTCACGCACGACAATCTTTTTTCCAGCTGGAGCTTTCAATGTCAGTGCAAAGGTGCAACTGCCACGGGCAATCTTGCTGGTTTCTTCTTTCTTGACGTAAAGTCCGTTGGGGATGCGCACACGACCCTCGGTTTCGCTCAGCTCATAGCGCCCCGGAGTCCATTCACAGGCGTTGCCCGCAGTTTCGACAAATCCCGCTGCCGCAGCCGAAGCGGCCAAAGACATAAAGGTGAATGAAGCTGCCAACAAAGTGTGTGTGATCATAATTCCCCCCGGAATTTCACTGGGGCCCGTTTGCCACCAGAGGACTTCTTAAAGGAAGTCATGAGAGAATCATTTCAAGAAGAGTGCCAGAAATTTTGGCTCCAGATTTAGAGCGCGGACTTACCTGAAAAACATTGAACCCAGTGGAGCATGCCTTGTGAATTAGCAGCGATCCCCACACCCATGGTGCGAAAGTTGGAACTTAAGATGTTATTACGATGCCCAGTGGAACTCATCCAGCCCGCCATCACTTGCGCGGCGGTTGAATATCCGGCGGCGATGTTTTCACCCCAATAACTTCCCGACAGACCAAACCGTGCAAAACGCTGCGAGGTGCTTTCCGTCGGACTGTCATGGGCGAAGAAGTTTCGCGCCACCATGTCGTCAGCATGGGCCTGGGCTTCGGCCACACAAGCTGGCAGGGCCTTCAGTGCATTCAGCCCGCGGCTGGTGCGCTCTTGATTGACCGCCACCAGGACTTCGCAGGCCATGTCCACCATGGTTCCACACTCGGAGCCATTGCTTTCTCCAGAGGATTCCTGGTCGCTGGAATCACCCCCGGCAGGCAGCACACTGCCCGAACCGCCGCCGCCCCCACAGGCCGCCAGCGCCAGCGCAAACAAGAACAAAAATGAGACACGAATACCCAGTGTGGTCATGCCGTCCTCCTGCTGGTTTTAAAGCAAAGACAGCGCCAATAAATCAAAACTGCTGAGGTGACTGAAATCGGGAACTTAGCGTGGAAGTGGACTTTATGAATTACAGAGAAAGTGTAAGCTGACTGATGCGTCGACAGAAAAGACAGGATTCAGAAATAAAAAAAGGGCGGAAATTTCTTTCCGCCCTTTTCACTAAGATTAAAATCTTAAATTAGAAACGACCACCACGGTTGCCGCCGCCGAAGCCGCCACCACGGTTACCGCCGCCGCCACCGCCGCGACCGCCACCGAAGCCACCACGGTTCTCACGAGGAGCCATTGGTTTAGCTTCAGATACGTTCATCGCGCGACCCATCAACTCAACGCCGTTCAATTTAGCGATTGCAGTTGCTGCTTCGTCGTCAGTAGACATTTCAACGAAAGCGAAACCTTTAGAACGACCAGTTTCACGATCGATCACGATGCGTGCAGATTCAACATTTCCGAATTCAGCGAAAGTGTCAGCCAAAGACTGATCATCCAAAGAATAAGAAAGATTTCCAACGTAGATTTTTTTACCCATATAAACCTCCTAAGATTTGCTTTTGGGAAGCTCTTAAGAGGTCTTGGGCCCTATGCCCGAAAACTCTCCAGAGACTAAATTCTTGCTAGAGAATTTCTAGCGAATTTCTCGGAAAAGGGGAAGCAATTAAAATGAGAATAACCTAAATGAGCATTATTTCGCTGAAAGCTGCGAACACTCAGGCACTGGCGGCAGTGCGCAAAAACAAACAAAATATTGTGAAATCAATAACTTAAAGGCCAAAAGTGGGTTTGGGTTGTAAAAACCCACCCTGTAAGAGGTCCAGACCTGTCCGGGGGCCGGGAAGCCCCGTGGCGGCCGTTTAGCGGCCATCCACCAGGCGGATGCCGTCATCATGGACCGTGATCAGGCGCTTTTTATACAGCCCGCCCAGCGCCATTTTGTACTTCTTTTTGCTGACTCCGAACAGATCATAGATGGCTTCAGGATCTGTTTTGTCGGTGATTGGCAGGAAGCCGCCTTTGGATTTCAACAACTCCATAATGCGCTCACCGATGTCAGCCGTGGCTTTGTGACCGGCTTCGTTCAGGCGCAAATCAATTTTTCCATCGTCACGCACCTGCTTGATGAAACCTTTCAGACGCTGACCATATTCCAGCTGCTGAAACACTTCGTTCGCATACAACATGCCCCAGTGACGACCGTTGATAATGGCCTTGTATCCCAGATCGGTTTTGGCTGCGATCAACAGATCCACACTCTGCCCGGCTTCGTAATTTCCGGATTCTTTGTCCATGAAACGATCCAGACGCATAGAGGACGAAATTCTGTCGGTGTTATCCAGATACAGATACACCAGCACGTTCTGACCGATCTTCAGCTCACGGGTTTGTTCACTGAATGGCAGGAACAAATCCTTCGGCAAACCCCAATCCAGGAAAGCCCCCACACGCTCAATGGATTTCACTTTCAGCAAACCGAAAGTTCCCACCATCGCAAACGGCATTTCCGTCATGGCCACCAGACGGTCCTCAGAGTCAAAGCAGACAAAAACTTCCAGCTCGTCACCGACCTCACATTTTTCGGGTTGATAACGCGCGGGCAACAGGATTTCCCCGTCACTTCCACCATCCAGAAAGACCCCGTATTCCATTGTTTTGACGACTTTAAGTTTATTGATTTGACCGATTTGAACCATGGCGCAGTGATGCCACAAAACTGCAGGTGGGGGTACCTAAATCTGGGGCGGGTCATTTTTTCGTATTTCCATTCAAGACTCGACATTAAATGCCCTGCCTGCTACCTAAATATTTTTCATTTTCCCGAGGTGCCTGTGTCGCAAAATCAATTCTCATCTCTTCCCCTGTCCCCCGAACTGCTGGCTGTTGTTCAGGAGCTGGGTTTTGAGACACTGACACCCATCCAGCAGGAAAGCATTCCGCTGCTTCTGGCGGGCAAGGACCTGATCGGTCAGGCCAAAACCGGCAGTGGTAAAACCGCGGCGTTCTCACTTCCGATCCTGAACAAGATCCAGATCGACCTGCCTGAACTGCAGGCCCTGATTCTGTGCCCGACCCGTGAACTGGCAAGTCAGGTTGTCACTGAAATCCGCAAATTGGGCCGCCGTCTGCCGGGCTTGAAGGTTCTGGCCATGACCGGAGGCCAATCCGGCCGAGAACAGGCTGACGCTTTGGAAAATGGTGTGCAGATTGTTGTCGGTACACCAGGCCGTCTGGCTGACTTTGTCGGCCGCAGCCGCATTGATCTTTCTGCGGTGAAAACTGTGGTCCTGGATGAAGCGGACAAAATGCTGGATATGGGCTTTGCCGATGAAATCAAAACCGTGATGCGTGATCTGCCAGGATCACGACAAACAGTTTTGTTTTCCGCGACCTTCCCGGAATCCATCGAACATCTGTCCCGCAAATACCAGCGCCACGCCCAACAGCTGATCATCGAGGATGAAGAACAAAACTTGATCGAGCAGCTGGTTTACGACAGCGAAGACAACGACAAAACCAATGTGCTGATGCGTATTTTGCAACAGCATCCGTCGGATTCCACAATCATCTTCTGCAATACCAAAAATGCGGTGGCGGAAATCGCAGAACGCCTGAATGACCTGGGTGCTGCCAGCGGCTGCCTGCATGGTGACATGGAACAGCGTGAACGTGATCGCGTGATGGCGATGTTCCGCAACGGATCCCACCGCATTCTGGTTGCCACCGACGTGGCGGCCCGGGGCCTGGACATCGACAATCTGGAACTGGTTATTAACTTTGATTTGCCACTTTCCCCGGAAATCTATGTTCACCGCATCGGTCGCACCGGCCGAGCTGGCAAAACCGGCGTGGCGGTCACGATTGCGCACCCTAAAGACACTCTGAAACTGGGGCAGTTCGAAGAGCTGACCGGCGGCAAGTTCGCCCGTCCGTCACTGGGCTTTAAAAATCAGTATGGTTTGAATAAAACCCTGAAAGAAGCTCCGATGAAAACCATCTCGATCTCGGGAGGCCGCAAGGATAAACTTCGTCCCGGCGATATTCTGGGGGCCCTGACCGGCGCTGCGGGTGGTTTGACTTCGACAGATGTGGGTAAAATCGAAATTCAGGACAAGATCTCTTTTGTGGCGGTGTCTGCGAAAGTCGCGGACGGTGCCATGCAAAAGCTGCGTGACGGCCGCATCAAAGGTCAAAAGTTCCAGGTCAAATTTGTAAAGTAACTATTCGCGCGAACGGAACAGCGACAGATTGCCGCCGTCAAATTCCTGACCCGGCAACCAGCCTTCGCGTTCGGCGATTTCTTTCAGCCACAGCCGCGCATTGCCCTTGGTGACCACGACAATTCTTTGACGGTGTGAAACCTCCACCAATTGATTCAAGACATGCTGATAGGTGTCTTTGCTGAACGGATCAAACATGTAATAGACCTCGGCATCGGGGATACGGAAGTCTTTTTCGGAAAGATCCTGCGTGAAAAAATGCACGTGATCCTGCAAACCGAACTTGGCCGTGGATTCGTTGGAAATATCCACGCGGTGTTTGACGTACTCGTACCCGATAAAGTCAATATCCGGCCTGAGCACGCCCACCACCAGGCCCACCCGTCCATAACCGGAACCCAGGTCAATGAAGCGCGTTCCTTGTGACGCCTGAACTTCACGCAAAGCCGTCAGTAAAGTTGAATACGAAGACTGCACCCCCAGGCCCGCGCCTTCATACAATCTTTCAGTGCCGTTCACGTCCGTTTTCATTCCCACGTCGGCGTCATAGTTCAAACCAAAGATCTGATCCAGTCCATCAAAGGTGCGATACAATGAAAGCGCCAGGGACCGAGCCTGCGTGTTTCCCTGTAACGACAATGCATTTTCATGAGCAAAAACGCTTTCCATCAACTGCAGGGCTCTGGCTACAAAGCGGTTTTTCTGTTCCTGACTCGCTGACTGAACGTGGGACAACAGCAGACGCTCCAGCTCTTCACAGAGCTCGGCCGTCTGGCGCAGTTCTTTTGCATTCATGGTTTGCAGAGTGTCCTGCAGGTAATTCAAAGACAAAAGATTGGAGGCAAAGGTCTGTTCGGTGAAACGAAGATAATTTTCGGAGCTGGTGTCAGGATCCTTTTTCAGGTTCCACTGCTCCCCTTGCAGAAAGGTCAGAGCCGATCCCAGAAAGGTGACATCAATAAAGGCCTCTGCCACTTCTTCCGGATTCAGGCTGGCAAACTGCTGCCGAAAACCCTGCAAGAAAGGCCCGCGCAATTCTTTTTTATAAGAGACCAAACCCTTGATAACGAACTCGCGAAGCAGGCTTTGATTTATATTCATATATAAAGCTTAGCATGGGTTCGTGGAAATAAACGGAATTAATGAAAATAACGCCCGACCTCCGCTGTTGCCAAAAAGAATTTGACCTGGGCGGCCTCCTCAATCATAACGCTGACCTGACGCTAGGGGTGTTGGTGAATTCACCGACTGAGAATAACCCTTTGAACCTGATAGAGATAATGCTCGCGCAGGGAAGCAAGAATAGAAAGATCCGGCTCATCCCAAAGGCCCCTTTCTGTCCTGCCGACCTGCCAAAGGAAGGCTATGAAAAAACACGTATCAATCCTCTCTGCCATGACAGTTCTGCTGACCAGCCAGGGCCTGCACGCACAAAACGCTCCAACCGAGATCAACACCATCACTGTTCAGGATGATCAGGTTCAGGAACCGCTGGAGGCCTTTGGTTTCCCGGAAGTGCCAGCCCAGAATCTGCCGCTTTCCTATTCCCAGATCAGTGACAAGTCCTTGCGTGAAAACCGCATTCACCGCCTGTCTGATATTACCCTGATTGAAGCGTCGGTTACCGACAGCTACAACGCTTCGGGATACTGGGACTATCTGTCGATTCGTGGGTTCACTTTGGACAATCGCGCAAACTTCCTGCGTGAAGGCCTGCCGATCAATGCGCAAACATCCATTCCCTTGGAAAACAAAGAGCGTCTTGAGGTGCTGAAAGGACTCAATGGCCTGCAGACCGGTGCAAGCTCGCCAGGAGGCATGGTCAACTATGTCGTCAAACGCCCGACAGCGCGTCGCCAACTGCTGCTTGAAACGGAAGTGGGAAGCTATGGGAACTGGCTGATCGCGGCCGATGCCGCTGGCCCGATGAAAGGCTCTGAACAGTTCGGCTATCGCCTGAATGTGGCCCATGAAAACTTAAGCCCTGCAGTGGAAGACAGCAAAGGTGAACGAAGTGTCCTGGCTTTGGCCAACAGCTGGCGCATTTCAGAGAACCAATTGCTTGAATCTGACATCGAATGGTCCAAAAAATCCCAGCCGACACAAGCTGCGTTCAGCCTTTTAGGAAATGATCTGCCCTCTGTATCTGATCCGCGCCTGAACCTGAACAATCAAAGCTGGTCCCTGCCGGTGGTTTTCACCGGTCTGACCGGAAGCTTGAAGTATACTCACCGCTTTAATCAGAACCTGACCTGGCACACCGCCGCGGGCGCACAAGAACTGCACACCGACGACCGCCTGGCTTACCCGTTTGGCTGCTCGGCTGAAAACAATTATGACCGCTATTGTTCTGACGGCACTTTTGACATGTATGACTTCCGAAGCGAAAACGAACGCCGCAGCACTCAGGCCGTCAAAACGTCCCTGCAAATCAAAGCGGAAACCGGGTCTGTTTCCCACGACATCAATATCGGTTACCTGGGATATGTATCCCGTGAACGCTATGACAAACAGGCTTACAACCCGGTGGGTGTGGGTAATGTGCAAGGCACGGCGAAGCTTCCGGCAGATCCTGCGTTAACAGATGAAAACACCAATAGAGATTCTGAAGTGAACGAACTGTTTGCCTTTGATTCAGCCAAATTTGGTCCTTGGGGCGCGTGGCTGGGGCTTCGTTTCAGTGACGTTCATCGCAGCAGCGTTCGCACCGATGCATCCCGCGCCACTGATTATCGCGAAAACTTTGTGCTGCCGTGGCTGGCGCTGTCTTATCAGTTCCCGACTTGGATGACTTATGTCAGCTATGGTGAAGGTGTAGAAACCTATGTCACCCCGAACCGCAGTGGCTACACCAACCCAGGGCAATTTGTGCCGGACGTGATCAGCAAGCAGGTTGAAGTCGGTGTGCGCGGTGGTGAAGCTGTGACTTGGAGTCTTGCAGCCTTCCAAATTGAACGTCCTCAGGTGGAGGACCAACGACCGGACTATAAAATCGACGGTCTTAGCCGCCATCAGGGGCTTGAGGCGGAACTGGGTGGCGAAGCCGGGCGTCTGCAATGGACGGCTTCAGCGATGTGGCTGAAGGCCCGCCGTCTGGACAGCAATCTGAACCCTGCCGTCAATGACCAGCGTCCAACGAATCTGCCTGAGCATACTTTGCGCGCCCATGTGAATTATCTGATCCCGGGGGTTCAGGGATTGTCAGTGAATTCCCGCGTGTCCTATGAAGGTGAACGCGCGGTGACTGCGGATAATTCCATGATGCTGTCAGCATGGACCCGTTGGGATACGGGAGCCTCTTATGAATTTGGAGCAAAAGAGGGAAAAACCGTTGTACGTCTGGCAGTTGAAAATCTGACGGATGAAAGTTACTGGAAGGAATCCCCGACTCAGTACGGGCACATCTATCTGTACCCAGGGGAAGTCCGCAGCGTCTTTTTGACACTGCAGACGAATCTTTAGGCCAATTTACTGACGCTCGGTCGTAAAGACAGGGGCGTCAGCACCCATAGCGGCAGCTTCATCCAAAATGAATGTTTTGAACATCGTAGCATTGGTGTATTCACCGAAATGACGGCAGTCAGGCGCAAGATCGTGCGGTCCGCGAGTGATCCCGACAACAACAAGTCCTTTGGAAGTTTCCAAATAAGCCGGGCCACCGGAATCACCAGAACAAGCACCTTTGGCATTGTTCTGATCTGTCACCAGAATGGATTCCCACAATTTAGCCAATGGCACACGCACAAAGTTCAAACCTGTTGCCGGAACCGGATTATCGATTTCATTCAGCAATCCATAACCTGCAAGCAACAAGGTCTCGCCCGCTTTCAGCTCCACGGACTCATCCAAAATTGGCACTGGAACAGCATTTTCCGGAGCATCCAACAACAACTTAATCAAAGCCACGTCGTTACGGCCCGTCACCGGAAAGCCGCTATCATTATAAACCAGGTGATAGTCCTTGTGGGTTTCGTATTCCGCCACTCGCAAAAGCTTAGTTTCATCAACAGCTGTCGGAAGCACCTCACCGATATGAACAAAGATTTCAGCGCCCTGCAAGTCCACCAGACAATGAGCCGCTGTCAGTACCAGATTTTTTGAAATCAAAGTTCCCGTGCAGATGGAGTAAGGTTTTCCCTGATAGTTGTAAATCAAAGAAACGGTGGAAGCCGTCACTGGATTTGTGGCGTCGGCCTTTTCGCCACCAATAATCGAGGTCTCTTGACCGTTCAGCTCAACACTATTTGTCTTTTCATTTTTAGTACAGGCAACAAGGGACAAAAGCAGCAAGGATGACAACAACAGCTTTGAATTCAACACAAGGACTCCCCTTACGACGGCGTGAATCGCCGCCGGGGAATCTATCAAAGAGTTATGAAAACTCCTAGGAATTGATCGGTGTCAAATTCCTGGACAGTATTTATTTCAGCTGAAAGATACAAGGACGGGCCCGTGGATCTCTCAAGTTGCAAATCACTGAATTCGCGGGCAGATTAGCCCACCATGAGCACACTTTCAGAACATATCGACAATGCCTTTGACCTTAGCTATCTGAACTTCCCCAAATGCCCGCCGACGGACATCAAAACCATCGGCATTCTGGGCGGCGGTACCGCCGGATACCTCGCAGCCCTGGCACTAAAAAAATATCACCCTGAAGTTGAAGTCACTGTTATTGAGTCCAGCAAAATTCCAGTGATCGGTGTTGGCGAATCCACGACCACCGAGATCGTGCCGTTCCTGCACCGCGGGCTTGAGATCGACCCGGTGGATTTCTTCCGCGAAGTGGAACCGACTTTGAAGTTCGGGATTCGTTTTGACTGGGGCTGCCCGGGTGATTACAAATTCAATTTCAGCTTCTTTGCCGGACACCAGTACGAGTCTTATTATTATGAAAATGACATCAAGAATTCCAACTGGCCATCGGTGCTGATGAATGAAAATAAAATTCCGGTCATTCGCAACAAAAATGGCACGCTGACTTCATTCCTGCCAAGCATTCCGTTTTCTTACCACATCGACAACAAGAACCTGATCCGGTTCCTGAACAAGGAAGTCAAAAGCCGCGGCATTGATATTCTGGATGCCGAAGTTCATGAAGTAAAACTGGATGAGCGTGGTTATGTGGCATATTTGGAATCCAAAGAAGGTCACAGTCTTTCCTATGATCTGTACATTGACTGTTCCGGCTTCCGCTCCAAAATTCTGGGCCAGGCACTGAAAACAGAATTCACGCCGTTCACGGACACGTTGGTCACCGATCGCGCACTGACCTTTGATATGCCGAACAAAGACGTTGTTGACTGCTACACGTCTGTGATCACCATGAACAACGGCTGGTGCTGGAAAATCCCTATGCGCACGGAAGATCACTATGGGTACGTGTTCTCGTCCAAATTCTGTGACGAAGAAACTGCGTTGGCTGAAGCCCGTGCCCGCTTCGGTCACTTTGAAAAATACAAAATGGTTGAATTCCGCTCAGGCCGTCACACTCAAGCCTGGGTGAAAAACGTGTTCTCTTTGGGGAACTCTTACGGGTTTATCGAGCCTTTGGAATCCACGGCCATCCAGACCGCTGTTCACAGCATCAATGTTTTGTGCCGTTTGATGCCGAAAACTTTGGACGATCAGATTTCAATCACCGGTATCAACAATGAAATCGCCGTGACTTGGGACACTTTCCGCTGGTTTGTGGGCATGCATTATAAATTCAACAAGAAACTGGACACTCCGTTCTGGAAGCACTGCCGCGAAAAGACCAACATTGGTCATGCTCAAACTATCGTGAATCTGTTCAACCAAAGACCTCCGCTGAGCGCGGGGAACTTTGGTTCCAACTCACAGTTCACGGCGACAGAGGCTTTGGTCTTTAACAGCTACAGCTATGACACTTTGATCTTCGGGCAAAAAGAGGTTCATAAACCTCTGGCCGCTCCGGAAATGACCAAGGAAGAATACTTCGGCAAACTGAAGTCCTACCAGGAACTAACCAGCCGGTCCCTGTCTCTGTTTGAATTGTTCAAAGGGGATCATTTGTTTGAAGATGAGATCCTGGAGCAGCTCTTCAATGACACTGACACCTGGATCATGGAAGCCGACGTCTAAGTCGGCTTTGGCAGAACTCCCCGTCCCATCAGAGTTCTTTTTAGTTTTTCCTGATACAAATCCATCAAGGCCCCACCGACCTCGGGGCCTTCCGCCACCATAAAGGCCTGCGCAATCGCCTGCAAAGTCGCCATGCCTTCCTCGGTCGTTTCCGCCCGCAGATGGTGCTGGGATTTGTTGGGTGCACTGATCATCACTCGCGGAATCCCGGCAATTTCAGGATGACGGGTGTTGACCTTGCTGGCCTGCCGCCAGTTTCCATCCGGCACAATCAACTGCAAAGGCCTTGGGTCTTCCGCCATAAATCCGGCATTTAGTTCGCGCGCATCTTCTGCAGGAAAAAACAAAACCGTGCGGTATTCGGGCACCAGCAAATCAGACAGATCCAGAGCTTCCTGACTGTCGCCGCGCACGCGCATCTCGCTGTTAAACAAAGCCTTGATCGCCAGACGGCCGGTGTTGGTGGTGCGTTTTAATTCTTTGGCGTGAATTACCAGACACAATCGGGAGCGGGATTCCAGGCGAGGTATCAAACTGCAAAGGCACAAATCCCGGTGCAGGTAACATTCAGGGCAAGGGTCTTTGGTTTTGCGTTTTCGTTGCTGGATCATCACCTCACCCTGCCCGCAAAGGCCGCCGTGATCAACAAATTGACACACTGATGGGGCAAAAATTCCCTGAGCCGGGCTCTCATTCCAATTGAAGGGCCGATTTTCATGGCATGGCCTTGGCATTTCCAGCTGATGATGAATTTTAAGGCTTCTGCCAAAGGATGAAACATGAAATTGCCCGTTGTACTGCCTGCCCTGTTCACCCTGCTTTTGACCACCACCGCCCTAGCGGCAGAAACACGCTTACAACCCAGCTCCGAGGGACACCTGATTCAAGGACAAGCCCCCGTTTCAACGCAGATTTCGGCCATGGCGTTTTATTCCCCGGCTTTCACCTTCAATAAAAAGCTGGATGCCTCTGTTTGTAAGTTTGCGGAAGACCGCATGAGCCCTGCTGGTCACGACCGCACGCTGGTCATCAAAGCCCAGCGACAGGAAGACGGCAGATATGCAGTGAAAGTTCCAACAGCGGGTCTGCGTGGTGCGTGCCCTTATGTTTTAACTTCCGTGTATCTGGATTTGAATGACGCTAAGGTCAGCCAGAACTTAAGCCTGTCCACTGAAAAAGAAATCCAGCAGACACGCGATGCCCTGTCCGACATCACCGAACTTGATCCGGTCACTCCGTTTGACCAAGTCGAAGCCATTTACTGTGAATTTGAATCCGAGTTTGAAATCGGTCTTTGCCATGTCGCTGACGGCCTGCCAGAGATGAGCTACAAAATCTCTGACACCGCCACCAGCTACACTCTGGATGTGAAGGACGAATCCCAGCGTCCTTCCCGCGAATTCTAGATTTTTTTGAGGGCCTCGTTGAGGTCCTCAATAATGTCATTCACGTTTTCAAGACCGATACTAAGGCGGATGGCGCGCGGATCAATACCGCTGTCGCCACGCTTGTCATCCGGGATCGCCGAGTGAGTCATAAAGCCCGGAACCTCGATCAACGTTTTGGTCAGACCCAAGCTGACAGCCAAAGTGATCGAGTATGAATTCTTGGCGATATCATCGACAAACTTCTGACACTTTTTCATGTCACCTTTAAGCTGGAACGAAATCATCGTGCCCGGCGCAAACTTTCCTTCCGGGGACTTCAGATATTTTTTCGCCAGTTTATGTTGAGCATGACTTTTCAGGCCCGGATAAGTGACGCTGGCCACTTTCGGATGTGCTTCCAGGAATTTCGCCACAGCCGTGGCTGAAGCCTGCTGTTGTTCAAAACGAATGGCTTGGGTGGAAATACCGTACACCAGAATGTGCCAAGCTGAATACGGATGGATGATCGCACCAAAATCCTTGCGGGCCACGCGCAGAATGCTTTCATGCGCTCTTGGCGCAATCACGGCGCCACCCATTTCCGTACCGAAGCCGGAAATATTTTTGGTCAGACTCTGAATCACAAAGTCGACGTTCCATTCCACCGGACGAAGGGCCCACGGTGTCGCGAAAGTGTTGTCCACGACGGTGTAGATCTGATTGTCTTTACCGCGTTTTTTGTTGGCCGTCTTCACCAGTGCGGTGATCTTTTCCAGATCCGCGATCTCAAGAATAGGATTGGATACGGATTCAAAGTACACCACGCGTGTGGCCGGGTCCGCCAGCTGCAGTGCCAGATTTTTAAAGTCATTCACATCCATCAGATGCGTGGAAATATTCAAACGCGGCAGCCAGTTCGTCAAAAGACTGTAGGTGCAACCGTACAAAGTTTTATGGGCAATGACTTTTTGGCCGGAAGAAAGAAGTGACATCAGGGTGGAAGCAATCGCTCCCATGCCACTTCCGAAGGTCACGGCACACTCGCCTTTTTCCAGAAGAGCCAGCTGGTCCTCCAGCATTTTTGTTGTTGGTTCTTCCAGACGATCATAGATCCAGATGGGTTTTTCTTCGCCCTTCTGTGCCCCGAAAGTGCTAAAACCTTCCGCGCCTCTTTGCAGGGACTCCAGACGGAACGTCGTCGACGCCGTCATCGGCGGAATCAAATGGTGAGAAAACTCCCATGATTTTGAAAGGAACTCCCCGTGAATGGCTTGAGTTCTTGGTGACTTGGATTTGGCCGCTTTTTTCTTGGTCATTGGATCCCCACAAATTGTATGGGGATCACTAGAGCACAGGTTCTAATTGAAGGAAAGCTCTACTCTTAAGACCACGACGCGGCGGTAAATGGGACGTCTGTTCCCAGACAGTCTACGCCAATGCGCTTCATTTTCTGGAAAGTGGCTTCGTCATTGGCATTCCAGGCCGTGACCGTGAATCCCGCTGCATGGCATTCAGCCACCAGTTGCTGATCAATCCAGTTCACACTGAGCGAGATTCCCTGCGCCCCTGCGCTTTCCATTATCTGCACGGGATTCAGTGGCAAACCAAAAAGCAAACATGTTGTCTTGATATCGGAATGGTCCCGGAATTCACGCAACCAGCGATGATTAAACGAAATCACGGTCAGTCTTTCTGCCGGATAGTTGTTTTTTAAAAGTTCCGCCAGGGCACCGAAATTCCCCGCTGACTTCACTTCAATCTGTAACTGTGTCTGAGAACTTTTGAAAAGCTCCAGCACCTGTTCCAAACGCGGCAAAGGGTCGCCCTCTTTTGTTCGGACCTTTGCAAGTTCCGCCCACGTGCGGGCATCCACCCGGCCCGTATTGGTGGTGGTGCGATCCAAAGTGTCGTCGTGATGAACCACCCACACCCCGTCCTGGGATTCGTGAATGTCGAATTCCACGGCAGCGACGCCGGATTGCAAAGCAAACTCAAAAGAACGCAAAGTGTTTTCCGGCGCCCGGTCCCGAGCCCCGCGATGTCCCATCATTTTCATAGCGCCATTGAAGCAAAAAAACCGCTTTCGGGGCAATCTTTTCTCGCTTTCACTGGGGAAAACCCCTATGCTACGCCCCATGGCACAACCCTCCAAACTGTACCGGTTTCGGATTGATCTTTCCGACATCGACCGCGGCATTTATGAACAGCTTGATTTCCGTCTGGCGATGCATCCGTCTGAGTCCATGCCCTATATGCTGACGCGGGCTCTGGCTTATGCCTGCAATTATTCTGAAGCCCTGGAGTTTTCAGCGCAGGGGTTGGGCGATCCTGAGTCCGCAGCCCTGAGCCACAGCGATGCCACCAGCGGCCGAACACTTTTGTGGATTGAAATCGGCAATCCCAGCCCGAAAAAACTGCACAAAGCTTCAAAGGCCTCGCAAGCTGTCAAAATCTACACGTACAAAGATGCCTCCCAGATTCTGCGCGACTGCGAAAAAGAGAACGTGCACCAGCCCGAAAAGATTGAAATCCATCAGCTGGATGACAAATTTCTGTCGGCACTGGGGGACGAAAGTTCGCGTGAATTTCGTTTCAGCCTGATGGTGCAGGAAGGTTCCCTGACCATCACCCGTGGTGAAGAAATTCTGAACTCTGAATTCAAAAGATTTTACCTGAAAGACCCGGCATGAGCAGCGAAAGCCCCTTGAAAATCATCTATCAGGATGAAAACTTTTTTGCGATAGACAAACCGTCTGGGTTCTTCGTGCATCCGCCCGAACTGTCGCCTTATCCTGTTCCGAAGGAGCGTATTTGCCTGTGGCATCTGCGCAAAATGTTCAGAAAAGACGTCTTTCCGGTGCACCGTCTGGATGCGCCGACCAGCGGGATTGTTCTGTTTGCAATGAGCCGCCAGGATGCGCGCGAGCTGAACTTTCTTTTTGCTGAACGCCGCATGCACAAAACCTATCATGCCGTTGTTCGGGGGTTTGTGCCTGAATCCGGCAGCATTGATTTGCCTCTGGAAGTCGACGAAGGACAAAGCATTGTTGAGGCCCAAACGGTGTTCCGCAGTCTTGCACAGGTGGAACTTCCCTATGCAGTAGGTAAAAAGTATCCGACTTCACGCTACTCTCTGGTGCAGGCTCACCCTGTCACCGGACGCTGGCATCAGATCCGCCGGCATTTTGACCGCATTGCTCACCCTCTGCTGGGGGACATCGAACACGGTGATTCCCATCACAATCGCTTCTTCAGAGACACTTTAAACATCAAAGGACTGTGTTTAAAGGCGACAAAGATCGAAATGGAAAGTCCGTGGAACGGCAACAAGGTCATTATTGAGGCTCCGCCCTGCGAAAAATGGGACCACATCCACAAGCTTTTTTCATGGACGCCGCCTACATGAAGCCGATGCAATTTGCCTAAAAAACACCGGCCTTGTAATATCGCAGTCAAATGCCGAACAAAATGGATCTTCCATCCCTCACTTCGAACAACTCCAATTACGAATCTTTGGATTTGGCTGTTCGAAAAATTGATCTCATCTACCGCCAAAGCATCAATGGCGTGATTGTTATCTTCGCCAACGCCGCCGCCTTCTTGTATATCTCCTGGAACAATGTCTCTCATGCTTTTTCAATAACCTGGGTCTCAGTGCTATTCACATCGGTGCTGATCCGTTTGTCCATGCTGTATCGCTGGAACCGTGTAAAACCCACTTTGCGCCATATGGATGAAACGCACTTCTGGCATCGCACCATGTGCGGGCTGCTGCTGATATCCGGCCTTTGTTGGGCGGCGGTGGGATTGGTGGCACCCTTCGGATCCACAACCCAACAAATTCTGACGGCGCTGCTGGTGTGTTCGATGTCCGCTGGAGCCATGATCACTTATGTGTCCTCCCGCGTGGCAATGATGTGCGTTGTGGCGCCCGCGATGCTGGGCTGGGGAATTGGCTATGTCACCTCGGGGCAGCCTCACCATCTGCTGGTGGGAATGCTGGTGATGGTTTACTGCGGATTGATGATTGTCATGGGTAAAAACCTGAACCAGGCGATCATCAAACTTCTGACCTTGGATACGAAACTGCAAAAAAATGAAGAGCATCTGCGCATGTCCATGGCTTCTTCTGATGCCTTGACCTGGGACTGGGACATGACGACTGACAGCCTTCACTGTGAAGGCAACGCAGACCTTTTTCCACTTGGCACCCAACAACTTAAGACCCTGCTAAAAGAAAATCGCAGTGCGACCCCGGAGCTTTATACCGAAGCCATCTTCACCGACAGTTTTGGTTCGGCCCGCCATGTGGCTTTGAAAGGTCGCTTCTATCGCAATCCGGACAACGTGCCTTACCGGGCCACCGGCATTGCCTGGGATATCACAACCAAACGCAACGAAGAACTCTTGCGCCGTGAACGTGATCTGCACGAAGCCGCCAACAATGCCAAGTCGGTTTTACTGGCCAATGCCAGCCATGAAATTCGCACTCCTCTGGCCGCAATCCTGGGTTTCGCCGACACACTGTTGCGCAATCCCCATCTGGACGATCAAAGCCGTCGGGATGTGCAGTCCATTCACCGTCAGGGGAATTTCATGGCCTCACTGGTGAATGACCTTTTGGACCTTTCAAAAATCGAAACCAATCGTTTGTATATCCAGAAAGCCCCGATGAACCCGGCGCGTGAGCTGGAGGACTCTCTAAGTGTCATTCGCTCGGCGCTGGAGGATCAAAAACATGACATCCAGATTTACTATGAATCCCAGATTCCCGAAATCATAGAATCGGATTCTGTGCGTTTTCGTCAGGTGCTGATCAATCTTTTGTCGAACGCCGTGAAGTTCACTCAAGAGGGCACCATCACCGTGCGAGTGGCCTTCTTTTCAGACACGGACAACAACGGTCATCTTACCATCGGCGTGACTGACACAGGCATGGGTATGGATGAATCCACGCAAAAGAATCTGTTCCAGCCCTTTGTGCGCGGTGAAAGCGCGGAAGTTCAGCGGGTGCAGGGCTCTGGCCTGGGGTTGGCACTTTCAGAACGCCTGGCGCGGATGATGAACGGGCGTTTGCATCTGGTGACCTCGGAACTTGGCAAAGGCAGCACGTTTGAACTTTCACTGAATGTCGGACCGGTGAAAGAATTAAAACTGGTCGCACCTTCACAACAGAAAACCCAGGCGCTGGACCGTGTGAAGATCGCCAAAGAAACAGGCTTCCTGAAGGACCGTCGTGTGCTGGTTGTGGATGACTCCGAAGACCTTCGCTTGCTGATGAATCGCTACCTTAAAAAACAAGGTGCCGACGTAGACACGGCAGAGAATGGCGAAGAAGCCGTCACCAAAGCCATGGCCCGACCCTTTGATGTGATTCTGATGGATATCAAAATGCCAATAATGGACGGATACAAGGCCACCACCCAACTGCGCACCAAAGGCTACACGCGGCCGATCGTCGCCCTGACGGCCCAAGCCAGCGTTGAAGGCCAGAAAAAATCCATGGAATATGGTTTTGACGGATACTTAAGCAAACCCGTCGATATGACTCTTTTGAATGATATTTTAACCCGAGTGCAGGGACCGCTGAACTAAAGTTCCGCCTCGCGAGACTTTTGTTTCGGAAAGTCCAAACTCAGCACACGCTTAAGTTCAGCCCGATCCAGAGGCTTTTGCAAATATCCATCAAACCCCGCAGCCAGACATTTTTCGCGATCGCCCTTCATCGCATGAGCCGTCAAAGCCACGATGGGACCGCGATACCCTTGAGTGCGCAGCTTCTTAAGTGCCTGAAACCCGTCCATCTCGGGCATCTGGATGTCCATCAGAATCAGACTGTAGGATTTCTGCAATGACTTGCGCACAGCTTCGGCACCATTTTCGGCCGTTTCAATACGCTCTTCAGGAACTCCGGCACGAACGATGAATCGTTTGAAAAGCTCACGATTGTCCATGGCATCGTCGACCACGAGAATACTTTCGACCTGTTTTGCAGAGACTGCCACAGATTCTGCACTTGCCTTGCGCGGGTCAACACCTTGAGCACTGATTACTTCTTTACCCAAGATCGAAATCAAAAAGCTGCTGCCGATACCCGCTGAACTGGTGTTTAATATCACATCACCACCCAACAGGCGCGCGAGCTTGCGCGAAAGAAACAGGCCAAGACCTGTCCCCCCAAAGCGGCGTGTGGTCGAACTGTCGGCTTGGGAAAAAGGCTGAAACAGATTGTTCCGTTGTTCGGAAGGAATCCCGATGCCAGTGTCCGTGACAAGGAACTCGATTCGCTGGCGTCCGTCACGGCGATTTCCGTTGCGCGAGCGAACCTCCATCTCGACGTATCCCGAATCAGTGAACTTGATGGCATTACCAATCACATTAATTAAAATCTGACGAAGCCGCGTGGGATCGGACTGAATCATTTTTGGCAAGGCTCCCAGGCGCAGCCTTAACTCAATGCCCTTTTCCTCGGCACGGCCGCGAAGAAGATGTATCACGTCATGCAACAGATCCGGCAGATCAAAGACAATGCTTTCAATCTGAATGCGCTCGGACTCCACTTTGGAAATATCCAATATCTCATCGACGATATGCAACAACTGCTGCCCGTTGCGCAGAACCGTCTCCATGGCCTCTTTCTGTTCTTCCTTAAGACTTTCATCCTCTTTCAAAATCTCGGCAAACCCCAGCATGGCCCCCAGCGGTGTGCGAATTTCGTGGCTGACGTTGGCAAGGAAGGCTGTCTTCGCACGACTGGCCTCCTGAGCCCGATAGTAAAGGCGCGAATTTTCAATCTGCACCGCCAGACGACGGCCGATTTCCTCGGTCATACTTTGGTCTATCGCAGAAAAGTGCCTGCCCGGTGTCGTTGAAATCAGACTGATAGTCCCCAGAGGTTTTTCGTCCCGCAGCAAGATGGGCACGGTCATAAAGGCCTCGGCGTGAATGGGCCTTTCGGTCAAGGCCGCCTCAGGTCCGAAAGTGAACTTCAGGAACTGATCCAGATCCACACCATTGATGACTTCAGTTTTGCGTGAGCGCATCACCTCGGCTGCTCCATAGGGGGCATCCCAGCGCATCGGAAACTTTTCACGCCAGCTTTGAATGAACTCGGTGTCTTCGGATTTATTGGCGGATATCTGCGTATGGGAAATCTCAAGCCCCTCTTCATCCATCAAGTCCACAATACAGATGTCTGCCAGAGTCGGAATGGACTTTTCCGTAAATGCTTTCAAAATATTGTCCAGATCAAAAGACTGGGTCATGGCAAAGGTCAGATCCGACAAAAAACCCATTTGCTGGGCTCGCAGTTCCGCAGCACTGCGGGCAATTTGCTCTTTGACCAGAACGGAACGCTGCTTTTCAGCCTTTTTCAGCTCGGTGATATCTTCAGACACACCCAGTAAATACTGAGGCCGGCCTTCCTTGTCGAAAACCGGAATCTTGCGCGTATGCAGATAACGAACACCCCGGGCGGTGTTGATTTCCTCTTCGGGAATATCCACAATTCTGGATTCTTTCAGTACATCACGATCCTTGGAGGTAAAAAAGTCGGCTTGTTCCTTCGAGAATAAATCATAGTCATTTTTCCCGATCAACTGAGCCCTGGGAATGCCAATCAAATCCTCGCCTGCTTTGTTGAAACGAACGAAGCGCAGGTCCTTGGCGTCTTTGACGAACACCATCGTCGGCATATTTTCAAAAATCGCCGCCAGAAATGATTCTGATTCCACCAGTTGCAGAGTGCGTTCCGCCACGCGTTTTTCCAACAGGGCCTTGGCCTCTCCGAGCTTTCTTTCACTTTCTTTTTGCTGGGTGATATCCTGAACCAGGGTGATGACGGTTCCATCCTCAAACATCGTCAGTCCCAGCCGCACTGGCACCAGATGCCCGCCTTTGTGAATATATTCCTTTTCAAAAACCGGAACCGAGCCTTTGGCTTTTAATATCTCGGCCACCTGCTGGCTTTGTTCAAGGTACTTGGGGTGAGTCAGGGTTTTCCAATTGAGCCTTCCGGCTTTGAGATCCTCGCGGTTATAGCCAACCATCTCCAGAAAGCAGTCGTTCGCATCCAGTATCTGGCCGTTCATATCCGTAGAAAGGATACCCACCATTTTTGACTCAAAAATGGTCTTATAACGCCGCCACAGCTGGTTACTCTGATCCTGTTCTGCTGACATGAAAGCTCCCTCTACTATGGTAAAAGAGCTTCCTGGAACCGTCATCGCCCCCTACAGAGGCTGTCAACAATCACTACTCATCCAGAAAGGAGCGCAGATTTTTCGCGTAAAGGTCTTTTGATTCGGGCGTGGCCCAACGCAGAGCCTGCTTTGCACTTTTTCGAGCCGCGGAAGTTTGCCCCAATGCCGCCTGAGCCATTGTCAAATTGTACCAGGCCACGGCGGACTCGGGCTGCAGGTTCGTGGCTTTCTGCAAATTACTGATCGCCAGAGAATACTGTCTTCGCGAATAATGAATATTTCCCAGTCCCACATAAGCTGCAAGACTCTGTGGCCAGCGCGACAGGATGCTTTGATAGGCCGTTTCGGCTTCGACATTTTTTCCCAAGGATTCCAGAGCCGCTGCCGCCGTCACATGCGCCCTTTCAGAGGCGGTGACCGACAACTGTCCGGCCGGAAGCACAACCAGCCCCCAATAATCACCAAGCTTCCAGGAACGTTCAAACTTGCGGATGTCCCAGCGTTTTCCCGCCTCGGGGCCCGAGTGCATAATCACCTCTTCGCTGGCAGGATCAAAACCATAGACGATGGCATAGTGCCATTGCGGCAGCCAGCTTAAAGCAAGATTTTCAAAGACGATCACGGGATGCCCGCCCCGCACTTCACGCAGCAGATTCTGAACACCCGAAACTGGCACAGCCATCATTCCCTGACGACGGGCACCACTGATCATGTCAGTTTGCAGGCTGCCTTTCATTCCAGGCGTATAAACCTGCGACGTCACCGTCGACAACGGCACTCTGCTGCCCGCCCATTGCAAAGCCATCGTCAAAGTGGCCGGACCACAATGACCTTCACTTTGTTCAATGAACGGCACGCCGGATACTTCTGTTTTTTGCGGAATCACCGAGTATAGATTCAATGCATCCACCTGCGGAGTTGTGCTGGCACAACCCGCAGTCATCAAAACTATTCCTGTTATTTGCCAGATAAGCCGCATCTTAAATTCGCTTAATCAGGAAGATGATCAGAACCACAATAAGAATCGTCACCAGAATGTCGCCCCCGGCCTTGGCCTCCTGGACTTGTTTGGACAAATCATTAAGCTCAGCCACAGACAGGCTTGCCAGACGATCCGAAGCTTCCGCCGGCGAAAGTCCGCGCTGAATCAAAGCTGACTGTACATCATCGCGGCTCAAAAAATCCTGCACTTGGGCTGTGGCTTCTTCCCGATTTAACTCTTCAATGAGTGTCGAGGTGGGAAGCATACGGTTGACTTCAGCAAAGGCCACTGCCGGAGCCTGGGAAATGAATGCCGCCATGGAAAGCGCACAAACCGTTTTAAAAGGTTTAGAAAACAACATAGAGCAACCTCCTTGTTCAGCATTATTATACTAAATCCCCCCTCAAAGGGCGGCAAAGATCCACACAGTATTTTGTGAAGTGGCATTAAGTGCTTTTTCAGAGGAGAATCGTCAAATATTTCGACAAAAAACGGAAATCAGAATCTCTGACAGAGACGTGCTATTCTTTAGTCCATGATCAAGGAACTATGGCATTCATTCCCACGTTTATTGGAACAAAAAATCAATGCCCTGCTGGAAGAGGCCGAGCCAACTCCTGCCAAAGCCTTTCAACTTTATAAAGCCTGCCAGAATGAAGGCCTGTGGAACGATTCCTTTGAAAAGTTCTCGGATCATCTGGAAAGCTTTTTTGCCGTTGCTCGCAGCGAGCGTCGCAAGTCCCACATGGATCAATTGCTGGATCGACCGATGAGCATGGCCGTGTACGAAGGGTTTCATTTGAACTTCCGCAGTGGCCTGGTCAACAGCCATGCAGTCATGAACATTGTCAGCTGGGCCCACAATCTGATGCGCCTGGGGCATAAAACCGACAGCGCGGTGATTTCTATGGATGTCTTAGGCAGAACCCTGCACTACATCACCCATCCGCCATTTTTTGAGAAGGCCGAAAACATTGAATTTGAGGATTTCTGTGCGGCCTGGAAAAAAACCGTCTTCGCCCTGTTTGGAAAAAAGCACGATGCCGAGTTCACGGCCATCGTCAATGAACTGCGCTGGTTGAACACTCAGCTTAAAAGCGAAGAGCAGGCGATCAAAAAGACCGGCTTTGTGCCGACCATCTATTTGACCCAGACCGAAATTGACTGGACGGAAGCCGTCGAAAAAGCCGTCACCCTGAACCGCGAGATCCCAAAGTATCCGCTGTCACGGGGCCCGGAAAAACAAAGGCTGATAGATCTGGTCAGAACCATCAGCCTCTATAAAATCGTGCAAACCAGTCAGCATCCGGAGTTTTCAGAGCAGCGTGATAAAATCCGCGCCACCATCCTGGATCGCTGTGCCGGCTTGTTGCGGGAAT
The DNA here is from genome assembly GCF_048286975.1 of Bdellovibrio bacteriovorus. Lineage (GTDB taxonomy): Bacteria > Bdellovibrionota > Bdellovibrionia > Bdellovibrionales > Bdellovibrionaceae > Bdellovibrio > Bdellovibrio bacteriovorus_H. The sequence continues at coordinate 397,471 of NZ_JBLVRT010000003.1, forward strand.
GTGCCCGCTAAAGGCCGGCTGGAGAAATGCGATAAACCGCGTCTCCGGTGATCTGATTGTCGGTGGTGGCCACCACACAGGCAAAGACCACTTCATTCTTTTCATTGATGTCGATATCACCGGCAAAGCCCGGGAAGTCTTTTCTTTGCAAAATCTGCCCCGGCCCCAGGTCGGTCGGAATGCTGTCGCCTTCACCAAGCAGACGTTTGATACCGTCCTTGGAGGCCACATAGATGCCGCGCAGACCTTTTTCATTTTTCGCACGGAAAGCCACCACACCATTGGAATTCACTTTCGGAGAGAACAGCTCAATTTCTGAAATCCCCCCCTGCCCTTCGCGAACCAGTGTTGTGATGTTTCCGTTTTCCCAAAGGATCAACGACTTGAGGTTGCTCTTGTCATAACCCACAAAGACCACCAGGCCATTTTGTGCCATGGACACGCCGTTGCCAAATCCGGTGAATGGAGAATTCACATCGCCTTTGTTATCCTGAGCCACAATAGTTTTGTCGTACCCTTGAGGTGTTGGCTTCACCAGCAGGATCTGATCCGACTGTTCGTTGCCGATCTCACCACGTTCACCCACCCGAACTTTGAACGCCCAGTGCTTTTGATCGTTAACAGCTGGCTTAAACAGGTAAGCCGACGGAGTGCCGAAGTTTTTCTGACCTTCCATCGCAATTGTTTTAAGCCCCCCATTCACTTCATAGAAACCCCGATCAAAATCGGTTCCCATGCCTCTGAACACCGACGTGCCGTCATTCAAAGTTTGAACGTAAGCCATAAACACCATTTTATGGGCCGGGCCCGCCAGCTTTTCGATGGTTGTTCCTGATTTCGTGTCGAACACAAACAAACCGTCACTCAACACTTCGCTGTAGGGACTGAAGGTGATCTCGCCGCGGTCATTCACCGTCGGATCCGAGACATAACGATCTTCCGGAGCCACATAGACAATTTGCCATTTGCTTTCATTCTTGGCTTTGTACCACACAGCCTGATTTGGAGTGCCATCCACGGCCATCAGCTTAAAGGTCACATCCCCGTGATTGTTGATCGAAGGTGAAGTGTTGCTTAGGTAGGTCAAAGGCGGCAGATTGTAGGCATTGCGATAGTGCGCGCGCACCTGCATTTCCGGCGCTTGATAAGCAGGCAAAGCCCAGGAAGAACTCGCCATAAAGAACAAAGACAATCCCAGTGTTTTCATAGAAACTCCATTTTCCATGAAAATCATATGTCGAAAAACTGCTACAAAGCAAAGATGTTCCAGTCCTTGAGGTTGTATTTCTTCAGAATTTTCTCCAGTTTTCCTGACGCGCGGTGATTATCAAACCACTGATTCAAAATCAGTGGAAGTCCACCGTGCTCAGGATCTTTAGGATGCCCGACCAGAACAAGGGCGTTGTAGCCAGCCAATGAGGTCGGTTGGATTTCGAAGCTGAGCAGCTGACGGCGCAACATATTGTAACGAAGAACATTATAGTCCCCCAAAGCAAGATCCACCCGTCTTTCAGCGATCAGTTTGGTCATGCGATCGCCAATTTCACCACCCGAGATTTTCAGTGATCTGTTAAAATCCGAAGGAGGCAACTGCATGGGATTTTCGTGGGCCAGCTGGGCAAAGACAATCCGTTTGTCTGCCAAAGAATCTGAATCCACCAGTTGCAATTTCACCCCCGGGGTAAACAACGCCCCGGCAAGGCTCATCCCCAGTTTGGGGCCAACGATGCGCACATCGGGAGTGTAGCGAACTTTGGAGATAGGGCTGACTACGAAGTGAACCTCCTGGTTCTGCAAAGCTGGAAGAAGCTTTTCACTGGGCAGGCTGACGATCTCAAGTTTGATATTGTTTTCTTTTGCGGCACTTTCCAGTATGTCAAAAAGATACCCAGACCAGCCCGCAGGACCCATTTCACACAAATACGGGCAAGAAGGTGTCAGGCCTACTTTGATGACGGCTCCCCGCTTAAGCTGGCCGGCTTTGGCTTCTTTGATGTGCAAGTCCCGCAAAGACTGGTACCGAACTTTTTCTGTCGGGCGCCCCATCCAGCCGGGATAGTTCTTCATGGTATCAAGTGTGACTGGAAAAGTGGGAATGAACTTCACCGGCTCCACTTTGCCATTTTGAAAATACTGAACCATCGTTCGTGCTGTTTCCCGGCCCAGCTCCCCACAAAACTGAGCTGAATCTATCACGGTCATTTTCTTGTTTTTGATATTTTCAATCGAGGCCGGATCTCCGTCGACCGTCGCATGAATCAGCTTTTTGTGCCCGTCATCCCACAGGGTTTTGACAATGATAAGACCACCACCGTCATTATTGGTGAAGATCACATCGACACTGCCGCGTTTGAATTTCTTCATATACTCTTGCGCAGCCTTCAATCCCCCGACAGGCTCCACCGCCTCGAAATGCCCCAGGACGGCAAACTTGCGATTGCGACTGCGAAGCGCATCGAAGAAACCATCCATGCGCTCTACCGTTGCCGAAACACGAAAGTATTCAAACGGCACGATTTTCAAAACTTTGTCAGGGGGAAACTGGCTGTCGATATAAAGCCCATTGTCCCAACCCGCCTGATAATTGTCGCTGCTGATATAAGACGTCATCTTCGCATTGACGATGTACTGGTCATAGACAAAGACCGGAATGTTTTTGCTATTGGCGTCCTGCGCACCACGACTCAGAATCGTGATATCCGCTGGCTGAATGACGATGGCATCGGGATTGGATTTCACAGCCTGATCCAGCTGCTCGATCTGCCTGAGCAACCCTTCACGACCTTCGCCAGCCACAAAAGGAATCAATTTAATTTTGTTTTCTTCATTAACCTTATTGTACGCAGCAATCTCTTCTTCAAATCCTTCACGCATGGCCACTTGACCAGGGATCTTCATGCTCCAATATAAAACCGCCACGTTGTATGTGCGGGCATGACTGACCCCGGAAGTCAGAAGCAGAGTTACAAAAAAGGAAAGAGCTAGCTTGTTCACAAAATGATTCTATAAATCCAGAATCAAATCCACCAGCTCTCACCTCGGGGACGTCTTGATGATTTCGCAAACTTAATCGGGAACAGTGCCGATACTCAGTAAACTTTGATCAAAACATGAATAAACTCACATCGTATAGAAGAACTCTTCTTTGATAATCTTTCCGTCCTTCACCGTATACAGAGCGACTTCCTCCATTTTGACACGCTTGTTGGTTTTCTTCTCAGTGGCGTCCATTTTGTAGTGAACGGCAAAGCGATCACCGAATGGGAAGGGCCCTTCCACTTCAATCCCATGCATTTCCATTTGTTCGTCAAAGTCCTTATTCTTCCTGCGAATCGCCTCCAAACCGCGCATCTTCGCAGGCATGCCTGGCATGTCCATCGCCTCGAGGCTTTCAATATCCGGTGAATAAAGCTCTTCAATGGCCTTCATGTTGTCGCCCTTCCTGCAGAGTTCAACCAGCTTCTTCCCTACGTTCAAAGTTGTATTTGTTTCCACATTTCCTCCTACGACGTTAGTGCGATCTATAATCCTCCTGCTACCAAGCCAAACAAATATGTATCTGAACAGCGTTCCATTTTCCTGGTCCATGGAACATTTCACTTGCCAACTGTATCAGTCATCGACACTCTTGATGTCTAACAACACGCCAACACAAGGCGTGGCTTTGATTAACCTATTTTTTTGAACGTTGACTGGTATAGGGTGAATTAAAGAATGAGCGCGAAGCCTAAAAAGAACAGACCCCTCTCTAAAAAAGACGGCGATGAAAAAACCAATGGGATGACAACTCCCGTGACACTTGAACTGCCAGCCTCAGCGGCGGCTGTGTTCAAATAGTGTACATTCCATTTTTCCATGCTTGATGTTTCCAATGTAGAATCAGGCAATTACCAGCGTCTTGTCTAGAGACTGGGGATTGTCTAATTTATAACCCCTGTACTGCTGTTAAATTCCTCGAAGCACTCGGCACGGCTTTGCAATAGGACTTTCCTGGGGAGAGGGGGATGCATGCGCAAACGTTATATCGTGCTGATCGTAGCAGCTTTCATTGTGGCAATTATACTGACTCGTCCGAAATGGAATGTGGAATCTGACTTGAGAGGTTCCGCTTCTGGAGGCTCCCCGGCGATAGAACAGGCCCCTTTGCGCCAGGGCGATGAGAAAGCCAACGGCTTTGACACTTCCATGGAGGCCCAGGAAAGTGTCCCGGATTTAGACGCCGACTATGACTCTCACAAATGGTCGTCCTGGCTTAAAGCAGGCCAGGCCCCAGAACTCTGAATTTGTCTTTACAAGGTTTTGCACACCAAGCCTAATAGAGTAGACCCGCTTCCAGCAAAATGGAATTCACCTCTTCTGCAGATTTATCCTTCAATGTGTCTGCGAGAACCAAACCCACGACATAGCGGATTTTCTCAGAGGAAAAGATAAATTTTGCTTTCGGTGAAAGGCGGTAAAGCACTTCGTGCAGAATCGCCGTGGCCCGTTGTTCAGGAAACATCCAATCCCAAAGATCCGCATTGATCTTATAATAGCGGTCTTCAGGAACTGAAGGACGGCTTTGCGCGATCAGTTGCTCCAGCCGGCATCCGCGGGGGATAAAGCCCATGCCTGTGTCACGAATGGTCACGAGATCCACACCTGAAATCAGATTCGCTTCACTATAGAAATGTAAAATGAGTCCCTCTGCATTCCCGTACCAGCTGACATCAAAACCACGAAAGCGCTTCAGCAACTCCAACGCCAGTCGGTTTTCCTTAGGTATGTGCGGATTCACCGGAAAAACGACGTTAGCTTCGGGCATCTTCGGCGTCAGTCGATAACGCAGCTGAGCCTCACTATAGTCATACATAGTGACACCACTAGGACAAACCAGCACTTGACCACCGTTGCCAACTTCCTGCCAGTCGCTAAGTGCCAGCGCTTGAGTTACCGGGAAAACCAATAACAAAGGCATCAGCACAAAAAATCTCAGGTATATCATGTTATTCCTCCGTTTCCACATTGTGAGTCAATGGGAACAATTGAATGTTCAACGAATAAACTTCTGTGCATTTGCCAGTGTTCCCCAAACGACGGGCGACTTTGCGGCGAAACGCCGTGATCATCTTTTTAACCTCAGGCAACAGGGCTGGATTGGCCGGCATCGTAATAGCGCTGATATCGCGTATGCTCACAGGATCCTTCTTCAGACTCTTCAAGGCCAGACCGATTCTCTGGGTGTGAGACTGACGAATCACTTCCGACGGAATATCTTGCGTGGTCGTGATGTTGCCTTCAAGACTGGAGAGCTTACCTGCGCTTCGTTTGATTAGACCTGCCTGCTCAAGCTGGTTTAGAATCTGGCTGACTCGGGACCTGGAAATCTCAAGACGTTCAGCAATCCATTGTTCGTCGGCCCTGAAGCCTTTGGTTTTCATCAGAGAGACCAAAGCAAAGTGCTCCCAATCCGCAACAATCGAAAATTGCTCGGGCTCCAATACAACAGGAAGCTTGCGCTGAACTTTGCGTTTTTTCGAGTCCGCTGCCGCTTCGATGAAACGATCAACATCGACACCATTCAGCCCCAGCTTTCTTATCAACTGTGTCATGGTCGTTTTATTGGGCAGACGCTTGTCACTCAGAAGCTCGGAAAGATGCCCAGAAGAAAGCCCCAAATCTCTGGCGAAAGCCCTTTGGGAATAGCGGGGATTCTGCGTGCGTCTTTTGTTGTAAATTTGCATTAGAAGCTGAGAAACTGATTTTTCTGACATAGGTTTATTTAAGATAATAAATACTGAAATTCAGCAGTTTTTAAACCTTCAGACAGGAAAGATGCTCCGGAGAGTTCTAGAGGAGCAAGCTCCTTAGCAGTTTTTAGCCAGCCTTACAGCGCCAGCTCCACAGCTCCACCTAATGCTGTGTTTTACGAGAGAAGAACATGAGTTATAGTCACTTTGTGCTCCTGATTAAGTTGTCACGAGCACTATGTCGCCCGACCGAATAAAGATGCCTCTCGCATTTACCGATCAAGCTGATATGAAGTCATCATTTATATGCCTACTGTTCGTTATTGTGTTTACAGGCTTAAAGTCCTGGGGGGCTCCTGACTCTTTCACCTATCAAGGGCGCATCCTAAAGGTGGATGGAACTCCGCTGGAATACAATAATGTCAGCTTTGCCTTTTCAATCACAAATCAATCCGGCAATTGCACATTCTATCAGGAGCAGCGCAACGGCGTTAATATGCAGGGATCTGGCGGGGTCTTTGATGTACCTATCGGCACAGGCACTCGCAGCTTCCCGACGGGCCCCACTGCGAGCATTCAGGATGCTTTCAAGAACTCTATCGACCTTCCCTGCGCTGCGGGTGGAACTTACAAACCGGCTGAAAATGAAACACGCATCTTAAAAGTTCAATTCCATGATGGCTCCGGCTGGAAAGCCATCACCCCGCCGTCTGAAATTCGTTCAGTTCCCTTTGCATCATTCTCTTATTCCGCAGCACGCCTTGGCGACAGCCTGCCCACTGATTTTGTTTTGAAAGACAACCTGGCTTCATGTGCCGTGGGTCAGTATTTGACCTACAACGGAACAGCCTTTACCTGTCAAAATGATTCCGGTGGTGCTGGCACCATCAGTGATATCAATGTGTCGGCTCCTCTCGTTAAAGGCGGTACCGCTTCCATTCCCACTTTGAGTATCACTGTAGGGACAGGAGCAGGTAGTGTGGCTGCCGGAAATGATGCGCGCTTCGGCGATGCTACCAAGATCCAGAACGTGGCGGTGGATGCGACAGCTCCGACGGCGAATCAAGTTCTTAAATACAATGGGACAAGTTCTTGGGTCCCAAGCTCCCTGGCCATTGCTGATGTCGCCGGTCTTTCGACACAGCTGACGAACAAAGTCGATGCAACCATGTTCCCAACCAGCTGTACGGCAGGTCAGTCTTTGGTGTTTGTCACACCAGCCAATAAATTTGACTGCTACAATATTCAGATCACGGAAAGCCAGATAACCGGCACCATCGCGGGCGCCAAGATCAATGGCAATATCGCAGGCAATGCTGCGGGATTCACCGGAGCACTGACTGGTGACGTTAGCGGCACTCAAGCCGCAACCGTAGTGGACAAGATCAAAGGCGTTGCAATCGATGCCACCGCACCAACAACAGGTCAGGTTCTAAAGTTTGATGGCACTAAATGGGCGCCTGCCGCGGACACCACCAATTCCGGCACCATCACGAATGTGATTGCTGGTACCGGGTTAACCGGTGGAGGTACTTCTGGTGCAGTGACACTTAATGTGGATGGTTCTGCAGTTACGAACTTAAATCCGGCCAATCTTTCTGCTGCTGTTCCTGTGAATAAAGGCGGTACCGGACAAACTACAGCGGCTGCGGGCTTTAATGCTCTAAGTCCTTTGACGACTAAAGGTGATATCCTTGCTCGCGATGGCACTAGTTCCACCCGCCTGGGCGTTGGCAGCAATGGACAGATCCTTGCCGCTGACAGTGCTGAAACTACGGGACTTAAATGGATCACCCCGAACGCCGGGACAGTCACCACTGTATCAGCAACAGCTCCGCTAAGTGTGGCTACAGGTTCCAGCACTCCTGCAATTTCAATTTCTGCAGGGACAATCAATGGACAAACACTGCGCTGGGACACTGGTGCGTGGACCGCGAATAAGCTTTTTTATACTGACTTGTTGAATGTGAATTCATTGAGCCCTTGGCCCACCACCGACTGTACTGCCGGCCAAGCCCTTATTTGGCTGTCAGGATCTGATTCGTTCGCTTGTTCTACCATCACAGTTTCTGGCAGCAACTTTGCTGTGCAATCCGCAAACACATTCTTTGCTGGCCCGACCACGGGTTCTGCGGCACCAGCTTTCCGTGCGATTGCATCTTCAGACCTTCCTGTCACTGGCGCCGGTGGCATTTACACCAATGGCGGTAACAGCTTCGGTGTAGCGGCCTCTCTGGGCACAAATGACAACCAAAGCCTGACACTTAAAACCAACAACTCTGCAAAGATGACAATACTGCCAAACGGGTCCGTCGGCATTGGAACACCCACACCAGACACCAAGCTTGTTTTGGATCTTGGCAGCACTCCACTGGACGGTGATCAATCTGTATTAAAAATGAAAGTTGCCGGTGACTTTGGCGTTATCGGTGGAAATGTCGAAACCTCTCAGGCACAGATTGGATTCTTGGGGATTGATGACTTCGGAGGCATCGGAACTGGCGCTGCAATGTACTTCAAGCATACGACGCCTGCAGATCTAAGTTCAGCGGGCTTGCCTTCAGGCGGGCACTATATTTTCCGAGGAACAGCGACCAACAAAGATATCGTTCTTATGAATGGAAAGGTCGGCATAGGCAAAATCTATCCAAATGCATCCTTGGATGTTAATGGAAACCTGATGTTGGGTGACGAAAACGTGGCTTGCAGCAGCACCAATGTCGGCGCCATTCGCCGTAATGCCAGCACATCAATAATAGAGACCTGCCGGGCCAATCGCTGGATCGCCATGGAAAACAGCAGCGCGATTCCTCAGGGCACAACAGCGGTTATGACCTCTTGCCCGACGGGTTGGACCCAAGTCGGTATGTTCACTTTGACAACGACGGCCACTTCATACGTTTGTCAAGCCGACGCAGCTGGTGCTAATATTCCTGCCGGGACTGAGGTCTTCATGGAGTCCTGCCCGACTGGTTGGACTGCAACTGGATCTGCAGGGATCAAATTCAATGCCGTTAGCTCCTATACATTTTTCCGTGGGCGCATTGCGTATCAAAAGTGTTCGACGTCTGTCACCGCAACAATCCCAGCCAGTGCTAGAATCATCTCTCAGGCCACTTGTCCCGCCACGATGTCTCAGTTGCCCGGGTTTTTGGGGTACATAGTAGGTACCACTTACGGCAAACTGGACACCGCATGCGCTGGTGCAGCGTGTGTGATTTGTAGCGGCAATAACCAAGTTGGAGTCAACTCAATTGAGGGTGGCTATGTTGGTGACAGTTCTAACGGTTTAAATACATACGTCTCAGGCGGCTTAGGCGGCAGAACTTCCGGTTCAGGCGGAATAGCATATATTTATGGTGGCCATCCCACAGAGGGACATGGAGGAAGCGTATCAATTGAAGGTGCCCCTGGTATCACAGCATCAGCCACTGCAAGAAACGGCGGAGCGGTCAGCATTAAAGGCGGCGCAAGTGCCGCTGGTGGTAGCGCTGGAGCCGTCAACATTAATGGTGGCACCGGCAACTCCTCGTCTGGTGGTAATGTCATGATTACTTCGGGAAGCGGCACCGCCGGCGCCGGCTACGTGGTCATCAATGCAGGACAGAATACCACAGATTCAACTTATGGACATGTCCTGCTAAATACGTCTCCACTTGGTGGTGGTGTTGCTATCGGCATCAATGATCCACTGACTTATCGTCTGCGTGTCAATGGCAGTACCCGCGTTGAAGGAACTCTATCAGCGACAGGAGTTACAGATTTCCCGTCTGGGATCAGAGTTATGGGCGGAAATGTTTCTATCGGCACCACCTCCCCCAGCGCCAACTTCCATGTTATCGGCAGCACTCTATTTCAGGGAGGTACTTTTGAAATAATCGGAAACCCCAACATTGCAGGTGACGTTAATGTTACTGGAAATATTACGGCGACAGGCAGTATCACGCCTTCCGACTTACGTTTAAAAAGAAACATCTCCTCTCTATCACATCCACTGGCAAAAATTATGCAGCTTCGCGGGGTCACCTACGACTGGCGAAGCGAAGAGTTCCCAGAACGTCACTTCACCGACTCCCGCCAACTGGGGGTGATCGCACAAGAGGTCGAGGTGCAATTCCCCGAAGCCGTAGTGACTCGCCCTGATGGATTTAAAGGTGTTAACTATTCCCTTCTGGTGGCACCACTGATTGAGGCTGTCAAAGAGCTCTATGCTCAGTTCAATCAGGAAACCGCAAACCTCAAGGCTGAAAATCTGCGCCTTCGTCAGGAAAACGAAGACATCAAAGCACGTCTGGACAGAATTGAAAAACAACTGAACGGAGCCAAATAAAAAAAGGCCCGCTTTGAGCGAGCCTTCTAAAACCTATTTTGGAACAACATTGGTGAGGCTCTCTGCCTCACCTTTTGTGATCAGGATGTCATCTTCCAGACGAACCCCGCCAAAGGACTTCCACTTTTCAGCCTCAGACCACTGGATGTGGTCCTTGTACTTTTCGCGGATTTCTTTGTCTTCGATAAAGGCGCGGGCGAAATAACACCCTGGTTCCACCGTGATCAGGTAATTTTCCTTTAATTCCAGATCCACACGCAGACGAGCTCCGTAATAGCGTTGTGGATTCACGTTTTCCGGATTGCCGGTGTCACGCACTTTCAAGCCCACCAAGTGGCCTACGCCGTGCGGATAGAACACAGAGATCGCGCCGGATTCCAAAGCCGCATCGACGGAACTTTTCCAAATGCCCCACTGCTGCAAACCTTCTGCTATTACGCGAGCGGACTTCATATGCACTTCACGCCATTGCACTCCGGGACGGCACATGGCCACAGAAGATTTGTAAGCTTCGTGAACCAGATCATAGACGTCTTTTTGTTGCTGCGTGAATTTGCCATCCACCGCGTACACACGAGTGATGTCGACACAATAATCCTCAACATCGGCACCGGCATCGACCAAAACCAATTCGCCAGAACCAACTTTCTTTTTTGTTGGTACTGCATGCAGGATCGCCGCATTTTCACCACTACCCACAATTGATCCATAAGGCATCTTGTCAGCGCCCGCCATCAACACGGCGTTTTCATAATGCAACTGCAGTTCACGCTCGGTGATTCCCGGTCTTAATGCATTTTGCAACGCCTGATAACCTTTATTGGCCATCGCAGCGATCTGACGAATCAACTGAACTTCGTGCGAATCCTTGCAACGACGAACCTGATCCAGCTTGATCGAAAGTTCGCGGGTTTCAGCTTCGAATGTTCGTTCTGAAGTCTGTCCCAGATGGAACACCCGCTTGTACGCCCCGCCCTGCAGTTTCTTTTGCAGATCCACCAGAGTGTGTTCGCACTCAAAGTTTCCTTCAGCGCCTTCCCAAACGATGTCCACGGGACTGAGTGGGCGTTGATGTTCAATCCAGCCTTCGCTCACAGAATAAGCCATGACACCTTCGTCACGGCGATGTCCGGTCAGCCAGAAATAAGAAGGATGAGGCAGGAAATCATATGTTTGATCCAAGCCACCTGGCTTTTGCACGGCCTCACCACTGTGAACCAGGACCAGATCCTGGGGACCTAACAGGCCTTTCCAGGCGTCGGCCACTTTCCCCTGACGGGTCTTATAAACACTTTCAGCAAACAACATAGCGACCACCTATAAAACAAAGGCAGCTCGGGGCTGCCTTCGTCGTTTGAATTTTCAATTTCTTAGTGACTTGATGCCAGTTCGACAACCCGGTTGAACACCAGCGCCCCTGGCTTGGAGTCCTTACTGTCCAGGCAGAAGTAACCCACACGTTCAAACTGGTAACGGTTTTCAAGTTTCGCATCCTTCAAACCTTTTTCCAGCTTCGCATTCTTGATCACCTTCAAAGAGTCCGGATTCAGGTTCACTTTAAAGTCCTGACCATCCGGAACATTCTCCGGATCCGCCACTTTGAACAGACGCCCGTACACACGCACTTCCGCATCCACACAATCCGTTGCAGAAACCCAGTGAACGATACCTTTCACTTTGCGGCCATCGGCTGTCGGCTTACCACCCAAAGTTACTGGATCGTATTCGCAACGCAGTTCAACCACTTTGCCGGAAGCATCTTTGATCACGTCCTTGCACTTGATCACATAAGCATTGCGCAGACGAACTTCCTTGCCCGGAGACAGACGGAAGTAATCGTCGGGCGGATTTTCCATGAAGTCTGCCGCATCGATGTACACTTCTTTGGTGAACGGCAAAGAACGGTTCCCCAACTCTGTGTTTTTCGGATGCACAGAAGTTTCAATCAGCTCTTTATGACCATCCGGCAGATTTTCGATCACAACCTTGATTGGATCCAAAACTGCCATCGCACGATGAGCTGTTTCATCCAGATGATCACGCACACAGCTTTCCAGGATATCGTATTCGATAATGCTTTCCGATTTCGCAACACCAATGCGTTTTGCAAAACGACGGATGGATTCCGGAGTGTAACCACGACGGCGAACACCGGAAATGGTTGGCATGCGCGGATCATCCCATCCGGAAACCAGCTTTTCTTTTACCAGTTGCAAAAGCTTGCGCTTGCTCATCACCAGGTACGTCATGTTCATGCGCGCAAACTCATACTGATGAGGTTCTGCCGGCACCGGAACATTCTGAACGCACCAGTCATAGAAAGGACGGTGATCCTGGAACTCCAAAGTACAGATGGAATGCGTGATGTGCTCCATCGCATCAGACAAGGGGTGAGCATAATCGTACATCGGATAGATGCACCACTTGTCACCCGTGCGGTGGTGATGCGCTTTGCGGATACGGTACAACAACGGATCACGCATGTTCATGTTCGGAGACTGCATGTCGATTTTCGCACGCAGAATGTGCTGACCTTCCTCAAATTCCCCAGCACGCATACGACGGAACAAATCCAGGTTCTCTTCAACAGAACGATTGCGGTAGGGAGAGTCCTTGCCCGGAGTCGTGAAGTCACCACGGTTCTTGCGCACTTCTTCTTCATTCTGGGAGTCAACATAGGCCTTGCCGTCTTTGATCAGCTGCTCAGCCCACTGATAGATCTGCTCGAAGTAATCAGACGCGTAATACAGGTGTTGGCCCCAGTCATAGCCCAGCCACTTGACGTCTTCCTGGATGGATTCAACGTATTCGGTTTCTTCCGTCTCAGGATTGGTGTCGTCAAAACGCAGATGGCAGCGACCCTGGTATTCCTGAGCCAGACCAAAATTCAAACAGATCGACTTGGCGTGCCCCAAGTGCAGGTATCCGTTCGGCTCTGGAGGGAAGCGTGTGACCACTTCGCCTTTGACTTTGCCAGTCTCAAGGTCTTTTTCGATGATTTGTTTCAGGAAATTAGGCGCATCTACAGGTGTTTTATTGGGCTTGCTCATAGTGTACCAGTACACTCCTCGCCCTGATTTCTGTCAAGTCTGGGAGGGCCTTATCTGGCTCTGAAAAAGCCGGAAAGACCCCCTGCTGCTATGCGCAAGTTAGCGCTTTTTTTGTCCCATGGATTTTGAGTATCCGGACTTGCCCTTGGCGTCTTTAAAACGTGTCGTGGAGCCGACCCGAGGCTTGCCCAAATGATCAGTCTTTTTCTCCAATGACGGTGGCTTATTGCCTTCCAAAGCCGCAATCAGACGACCATCACGTTCCGTGACCAGATTCACTACCAATCCCGAACGACCAGCCCGTGCAGTACGACCGGCCCGGTGCAGATAGTTTTCCATCTCTTTCGGCAGATGATAGTTGATCACGCGTGCGATATTGGACACATCCAAACCCCGCCCCGCCAGATCGGTGGCTACCAGCAGACTCACCTGACCGTCACGGAACTTCTTCAGATTCGTGCGACGCTCATTTTTGTCCATTTCTCCGCGATAGACCACGCAAGCATGGCCCTTGTCCGTCAATTCCTTGGCGATCTTGTCACATTGTTCACGGGTATTGGCAAAAACGATGGTGCCCCCGTCCACTTTCTGCGCCAGAACTTTTTCAAACAATGGCCAGCGTTTGCCGTCTTCCACCGTCAGATTTTTGGTTTTCAAAGTGGACACCACTTTACCGCTGTTCTTGCTGCGAATGACTTCGGCTTTCGCGAATAAATCATTCATCAGTTTTTCAACCGTTTTGGATACCGTGGCTGAAAACAGCGCCAGATTCACGTCTTCGGGGCAGCAATCAACAATGCGATTCGTGTCAGGCAAGAAACCCTGATCCAGCATTTGATCGGCTTCATCAAAAACCAGAAAGCGCACATCACGCAAACTGATCAGATCCTTGTTCAACATCTGCACCAGGCGGCCCGGAGTCGCCAACAGAACCTCAAAAGCGCCAGAGGTGTTACGACGGGCTTGCTCCAGGCTCATCCCGCCCAATGCCGGACGCACACGCAGTCTTGTATCGTGAGTCATGGACTTAAACACCTTGGCCACTTGTTCGCCCAGTTCACGGGAAGGCACCATGACAACAGCACGAGGTGCATTTTCTTCTTTTACCGGGTCGCCTGCGTCTTCCAAAGACTTTAGATAATTCAAAATCGGCAGCACGTACGCCAAAGTTTTGCCACTGCCCGTTTCAGAAACTCCGACCACGGCCTGATGACTCATGATCAACGGAATGGCCTGCTTTTGAATCTCAGTGGGCTTGGAAATTTTCAAAGTCTTGAGGGTTTTCAAAAGAGAAGGCAACAGCTCAAAATCAGCAAAGGTATTCATACGGGCTCCCGGATAATGCGAGGGCCCACTATAGCTTATTTCGCCCCGGAAGGACACCAGAATGGCAGAAGTCCCCCTGCCGCCCTTCCGGCACCCACCGATCCCCCGGCAATAAGGTCTGCCGGGAACCCGGCAGGGACTGGCTCAGCTCAAAATTAGCGCCTCTAGAGGCCCATTTCCCCTCGGCACGGCTGATGCTTTTATATTCAGGCATAACAATCAAACTGGAGTTAACAATGAAAAAATCCACCCTGCTTTCCCTGCTGATCCTGATGTCAAACACCGGCGCTATGGCGAATGTTCTTCATGTCACCACCGGCAAGGACTCGGTCCCGGGTTCTTTGCGATCTGTGGTTTCTGAAGCCCAATCCGGCGACACCATTGAAATCGATGAAAATGTGCCCCTGTTGACTTTGGACGAAGGCGAAATCGTGATTCAAAAAAATCTGACCCTGCAAGGGATGAATAAAACTTCCCGCCCCGTTGTCGATGCTCAGAACAAAAGCCGCATTTTCATGATCCACGGTTTGAATTTGAACGTGAACATTTCAAACATGAACTTCACCCATGGAAATTCCAACAAGGCCACCCTGACGAACTACCCTGCTGGCGGAGCGATCAACATCCTCAGTGAAGGCTCCAGAATTGGGATCACCAATGTGGACTTCTATGAAAACAACTCTATGTCTCATGGTGGTGCTATTGAAGCTACAGGCCCTGCGGCTCCACACTACAGCATGCTGACTTTGAATCATGTGAATTTCCACGACAACAGATCCTTGCATGGTGGTGCAGCTTTGTTCCACTGGGGCACTTCCGTAAAAGCCACTGACACCGTGTTTGAACACAACACTTCCTTAGAAGGCGATGGTGCTATCTGGTCCTCGACCGGTTGTCTGGATCTGAATCATGTATCGATCACTGAAAATCAAAGCCAGATCCAGAGTGGCATCAATTCATCTTCCTTCATGAAGCTGGTCGACGTATTGGTGGATCACAATACCTCTGTGGAAAATGCGGCGGCTGTCGAGGGCGGATTCATCCTGAAAATGCAAGACAGCCAGATCCAAAGCCTGGCAAAACCACTTTCTTTGCGCAGTGAAGGAAACAATGTGATCGGTGAATTCACGCCCTCCCGAAACAAACCGCTTTCTTCTGTCGTTTTCCATCCCAGTGATAAAGTGGGGAACACAGAAAAAGTCACAAGTCTTAACGTCAACGTACCCCACCAGCCAACCTACGGCCCATGTGTATGGGAGATGATGAATTAAACGCAACGCTGCCGGACTTCCCTGGCAACAATTTTTTATTTACCCTGAAACCCACGTTTCAACCAAGGAGCACTTATGAAATACAATTTTAAACCCGGCCCACGCAACAGCATCACCGACATCGACTCTATCCGTGTCGGCCAGGCTGAAGATCCCAACGTCTGGACCGGTGTTTCTGTGATGCTTCTGGATAACGGCGCCGTCGCCGGTGTTGATGTGCGTGGCGGAGCCCCTGGCACGCGCGACACTGATGCCTTGAATCCCAGCTGTCTGGTGGATCGCATTGATGCCATTGTTCTAAGTGGGGGCTCGGTATTTGGATTGGGAGCCTCTTCTGCCGTGACAGACATTCTGGCTTCACGTGGCATCGGCTTTCCGATCGGGCCGGCACGTGCACCGATTGTTCCCAGCGCAGTTCTGTTTGACCTGCTAAATGGCGGCGACAAAAACTGGGGCGACAAATCCCCTTACTGGGAACTGGGACGCACGGCTTTAAACAATGCTTCTTTGGATTTCAAACTGGGGAATGCCGGTGCTGGCTTTGGCGCTAAAGCCGGTCCGTTAAAAGGCGGCCTGGGCACAGCTTCTTCAGTTTCCGGTGATGGTCTGCAAATTGGTGCGTTGGTTGCCGTGAACTGCGTGGGAAGCCCGATCATGCCAGGTCAGTCCGCATTCTGGGCTTGGCCTTTTGAGCAAAACAACGAAATGGGTGGCCAGCCCATTCCAAGTTCTGCCATTGATTTTAATTCTGCTCAGGAAGCCTGGACGGGGTCACCTCTGGACAGTCTGATCCCCCGGGCGGGCGAAAACACCACCATTGGAGTTGTGGCGACCAATGCCCGTTTGACCAAGGCAGAAGCACAGCGCATTGCGATCATGGCCCAAGATGGCTATGCCCGATCCATTCGCCCGGTGCACACGCCGTTTGACGGCGACACCGTGTTTGCCGTTGCAACCGGCACTTGGGGGCTGGATATCGAAAACCGCGCGGATCTGGTGAATCGAATTGGCTTGGTGGCGGCTGACGTTCTGGCTCGCGCGGTGGCCCGCGGGGTCTATGAAGCCTCTGCCCTTGGCGCACTTCCCGCCTATAAGGAAGTCCACGGAAAGAATTTGCGCAAAAAATAAAAAAAGGCCCGTCACCACGACGGGCCTTTTTCATTTTTGCAATCTAGCGATAGATGCGGAACAAAGTACCACTCTCAGAAAGAATGATGAGGTACTTCATCATGATCTCTGCCGGATAGTTTGCGGCATCGTTGTATTTTGCCTGATACTCCACGATCAGCTCATAGCGCTGGTCACTGGTCATCGTTTTCACTTCACGAGTCAGTGCAGCTTCTGCCACGGTATAAGCCGATGCGCTCATATCCTGGTGAGTCGTTTTGAGGAAGTTGTCCGGTTTGCTTGTCGTCACAAGTTTATGGTACTTGTGGCCTTCAGCATCTGCCTGACGGAACGTCAGGTTTTTTGCCGCAAGCTCTTTGCGGTACTGATTCGGGATCAGTTTACCAACGCCCAATACGAACACTTCGTAAAGTTTACGGGCACGGCTGTCAGGCTTGTTGCCTTCCAGACGTTTTTGGAAGTCCGTCGCAATTTTGATCATGCCCTCACTGCCAATGTTATAGCAGGTCTGATCACTTTGCAGTGCCAGCAAAAATGCATTGAACGTTTCCATCGCCATATTTTTATAAGCAACATCCGCCGCACTTTCCGCACGAGCGGTATTGTGGCGCTCAGCGAAGAAATTCAGCAGCGTCACTGTGTATTCGGTGGAGGCAAACGCAGTTTTATCCGATTTCAGAACCGAGATAAACTCGTTCACATAGCGGTTGAATTCTTTCGTGGCATATTTTTCCTGGATGGACCCTGGGGCACTGACTTCAGCACGACCGGCCCAAACCTGAACCACTTCCAGATGTTCTTTCAGCGTGGCATCAATATTCTTTTTACAAGCCACTTCCTCGACACGCAGATTCAGTTTCGGAATTTCGCTGTTAGAGATGGCATTGATATCCAGGGCCGCTTTACCACCCATGGCTTCCGCCTGCACTTCGATCACAGAAATCGGCGCTGGACTATTCAAAAGCTCGGATGCCAAAGGCTGATCCGTGCTGGCAATGACAACATTGTTATACGCCTTGACCGGAATGCGATCACCCTTGTCAGTCACCAGTGTCACCGCAACGATTTTCACTTTACCTGCGCTGGGTTTTGCCTTCAGACTGGTCAGCGGAAGCGCTTTAACCAGATCCAGCTTATACGTACTGCCACCCGTCTGACGGGTAACATCGCCAATACGGCCAATACCTTCAAACGGCGGTTTGTTCTGAGTTTCATTAAACAAATCCGCACCATTGGTGTAGGCCGGGATTTGGACTTCCGCATGCGCAACGGCGGCAAACTGCAGCGCCAGAACCGAAGCAACTATTCGTTGAGACCAATAACGTTCCATTGAGATTCCTTTCTCTCGTTTTTTTGGAGTGTGACTTTAGCCCGAATTGAGATTCTGAATCGAGGCAGACGAAAGCACGACTAATAAAAAAGACAGCTGCATAAATGCATGGTGACGCAAACACACTTCACGGCGAGTGACAGTGTGTTGCGAGATGGAAATTAAGATCAATGACTAATGCTTGTCAGATGGACCGCTCAAATACTTCTGAAGCTTGTCAAAAGATTGGGACCAACCCTGAATACAGTCGGCCTGCAGTTCGTTGGGGATACCCTCTTGAGAAAGCTTAAATCCGCTGCGCTCTTTGCCGTGGGATTCAAACTCGAAAGTGATGTAACCTTTTTCCGGCCACTCCCCGGGCATATTGGCTTCTTTGGCGGATATCGGCTGCCCCCGTTCATTGGCAAACTGATCGGTCATGACGATGCGTTCGTTTTTGACGACCTCTTCAATTGATCCGGCCATGCCGCTGCCGCCCTGGTCGTACCCCTTCATGTTGATATAGTACCTGCCACCGTTGCGAAATTCCCATTCGACATGATCGGTATATATACCCTCCGGCCACCACCATTGTTTCAAGGCTTCAGGACTTGAGAAGGCGGCGAACAGTTTTTCCAATGGGACATCATACTGCCGATCGATCACCAGCAGCTTCGAGTGCGGAGATGAACCTTTGTGTTTGGCAGATTGTTGGCTGCCGCTTTTAATTGGCTCCATAAAAACTCCTTTTTTTGGGTTTAGCCCACCTTGAGTCTATAGGATCAAATTCGGTATTTAAGATTAATGGGTATTCAATGTTAAAAATGTACTTGCCTGTCTTTCAAAAAACATCATGACAAATCTATTCTATGCCGCCTTTTTAATAGGAGTACGGCCATTTGCGACCCAGTTCAAAAACTCGTTTAAGTCAGCTGATTTTCTCGAACCGGACTTTTCATATAAAGCTTTACTAAACAAACAGTAAAATCTGGATCTAGCCCGGGTAATGGATACATTTAGCCTTCTAGCATCCGCCAAAAAACTCAGATCTCCAGAAGAATTTGCAGATGTTCCAAACGACAGGAATATCGCTTCTCGCTCCTGTCCTTGAAATCGCTCGACCGTATCTACAAGCACTTTGGAGGCTTCTCCAACTCCCAATTTATCTTGAAGAGCAGCATTTATTTTACCTGCCTGTGCTCGGTAGGGGCATATGACTCCAACCGTTCTAAGATCTTCTTTGTTTCTCACCATCCGAGCAACCTTCTCTGCAATGAAATTAGCTTCGTCCTGCGAGACCTTGCCGTACGAATCAGAATCGAACCGCTTAGAAACCACTGCGCTGTCAGTAAAATACGTCGGACTGCAAGAGAAGTAGTCCCGATTCGCTACTGAAACATGTGGGCGTAACTTCCCTCGATAAAACTTTTCAGATGACCAACCCTGAATCTCTCTTCTCATTCGATATTGAGTTTCGAGCATTGGGGTATCTCTATTAACAAATAGAGAAAACAGGTTATCAAAAGGCAGGTTCGAATGTTCAGCGGTTAAAACCGGGGGCAACTGAAATTGATCACCAACCAAAACCAGTCTTTTTGTAATTCGCTGAATAAATGGCCAGAAGTAAACCGGCACCTGTCCCGCCTCATCAACGACCAATAAGTCAAACATCTGCGAGGAACCACCGAAAGCAAGTTTATGAAGAGTTGATCCTATTAACTTAGCTTCGCTTACATCCCCAAATGTGGGTGCCCTAAAACCGCCAAATTCCACATGACTGCGATAGAACTCTTTCCTAACCCTGTCCGAATTACCTACTCTAACCCAAGGATAAGGAAACTCGTCACCGACGATTTTACCAAGTAAATTGTCAACGGCTGAATGAGTAAAAGAAGTTACACACACACGCATGTTAGAACTTAAAGCCAAAGCAACAACTGCCTGCAGCAAATGAGTCTTTCCAGTGCCGGGAGGTCCCTGAATCGCCCCACTAAGATTATTACCAACCAGATCATGCAGAGCGCTCTTTTGTGTGTCATTAAGTTGATCGTAATGTACTTTGAATTCCGGTTCATCTACGGACAATACAAACTTTTCGGTGCCCAAAACCAAAGACTCAAAACTTGAAGGCAATCTTTGTATCTGGGAAATCAGAAAATTACTAAACACCTCGGTAGAACTCTTAAAAAGAAAAACCTCGATAGCCCGGTCATCATCAAGCGGTTTAACCCCACAAATGACAACTTCAATTTCCCCTGGAACTGGATATCTCACTGACTCCACCAACCAGCCATCACTGAAGCGTTCCGAAATATCTGAACCGTTTTTGTTAACTCTCAACTCAACTCTTTCTCCCGGTCTAAATCGAGAAAAAAAGGCACGTCCCGTTAACTTCCAACGTGCAACACCAAGCTTTGCATTCAGAACCAAAGGTCCAAGAGCATCACCACTATCACAGATATGACTTAGCGGAGACTCGGTCTCGTGCAAATACTGATGGTATTGAGCTCGCCTCTCAGCCTGTATCATTTTGATAAGCGGAGCTCGATCAAGTTTAGTATTAGGTTTCATCCGATAAACATTTCGGAGTTTTCATAAGAACCTTAATACCAAAGACGAGTTCCGGCTAAATTTCAGCCCACTCCACTGCATTCTGGCTGTCGATGAATGTGCGCATAAAGATAATTTTACCGTTACGGACAATAAAGCCATCGGCGATGTTGCCTTCGATCCAATCCGATCGGTCTTTCAAGCGTACGTGGACTTTGACGAAGACCACGTACTTGTCACCGGCATTCAGGATCTTTTCCGGCTTGCAGGTGCCTTCGGCCCAGGTGGCACGCGCAGTGGCGAAGTGCTTCATCATCGCATCGATGCCCTTGTAGGTTCCGGACATAGGAAAGCCTTCGGGCTCAATTCGTTCCACCTCGGGGTCAAAATACTGGCGAAGGGCGGGGATGTCGTCACTGTTAAGCAGTGCATAGACTTCGCGAACAATGGATTCGTCCGTCATTTTTTCTTTTCCTTTTTATACTTCGGGAAAAGAGACAAATACTTGCCATATCCTTTGGCTTCCATTTCTTCGACCGGGATAAAATTCAGCGCGGCAGAATTGATGCAATAGCGTTTGCCGCCCTTGTCCGCCGGGCCATCGTCAAATAAATGCCCCAGATGGGAATCGGCTTTTTTAGAACGCAGCTCGATGCGCTCCACCGACATTTCATAATCAGGTTTTGTTACCAATGAACCGTCATCAATAGGTTTGGTGAAGCTGGGCCAGCCGGTTCCTGAGTCGTATTTGTCTGTGGAGCTGAACAAAGGTTCGCCGCTGACAATATCAACATAGATGCCTTCCCTTTTATTGTTCCAATAAAGGTTGTCGAAAGGCTTTTCCGTAGCTGACTGCTGTGTGCATTGATACTGCATCGGCGTCAGCTTTTTCTTCAGCTCCGCATCCGAAGGTTTCTTGTAATCACTGGTCTTGGCCAACAGAACACCGGCAAATAGAAAACTGAGAATAAAAATCCCGAACCTCATAAGAGACTCCCTTATATTTGCATTTATTCTTTCATCTTCCTCTTATCCCCTGCCGTCATCAAGTCCAGCGAGGGGGGCCTCCATAAGATTCGTAGCCAAAGTCATTTTTCTGTTTTGACAACAGTTTTCCCTTTCCAGTGCCTCCTAACAGGTTCATACTGGCGACACTCCCATGGAGTGAGTCTTGTCATGAACACAAATTCTCTGAAATCCTGGCTTCCCACCGTCAGCATCAGTCTGGCTAGTTTTATCTTCGTGACCAGCGAATTTATCCCTGTTGGTTTGCTGCCAGAGATTTCGGCAGGGCTTGGTAAAAGCGAGGCCTTCACCGGCCTGTTGATGACCATCTATGCGTGGATTGTCGCGACGATGTCTTTGCCGATGACGGTGGTGAGTTCTCACTGGGATCGCCGTCGCCTGATGCTGATCCTGCTGGGCACGTTTGTCGTGGCAAACCTTGCCTCGGGCCTGGCGGCAAGTTTCGGTATGCTGCTGGTATGCCGGATCATCGTGGCCTTTGCTCACGCGGTGTTTTGGTCTATCGCAATTCCATTAGCAATTCGCCTGGGTCCTGCGGGGGGCCGCGCCAAAGCCCTTTCGATTATTGCGATGGGGGCTTCACTGGGTAATATCCTAGGGATCCCTTTTGGTACATTCCTGGGTCAAAGCTTTGGCTGGCGTATGGCTTTTTCCGTGATCGCCCTTGTGGCCTTCGTCATTTACATTATTCTGTGTCGTATGCTGCCCGCTTTACCAAGTCAGAGTGTGACCACATTTAAGAATGTGCCTTCGTTGTTCAAACGAAAATCCCTGGTGCTGGTTTACCTAATGACCGCGCTGACCGTCACTGGACACTTCACCGCGTTTACTTATATTAAACCGTTCCTGCTGGCCGTTGGTGGGATTTCAACTGATTTCGTTGTCGTGTTGCTGTTGGTCTTTGGCGCTTCCGGTATTTTTGGCAGCATTCTGGGCAGCAAGATAATCTACAAGCACCCGAAGAATTCGCTCTGGATTGCCTTGGGGATCGTCCTAGGAAGTTTGATGTTGATGGCGCTGGCTGTGCATTCGCAGATCTGGCTCATGCTGCTGGCATTTATCTGGGGCACGGCATTGACCGTCCTCTGCCTGATCTTCCAGTCTGCAGTTTTGAAGGAAGCTCCTGATGTGCAGGACGTGGCGATGTCGCTCTATTCCGGTATTTTCAATATTGGTATTGGCGGAGGCGCTTTGCTGGGCAGTATTTCATCCACGAACCATATTGGTTCCGTCGGCTATGTCGGGGCGGTTTTTGTCCTGGTGTCGCTGATTGTATCAACCCAGTTCCAGATTTCAGAGCTGAAGCAAACTGAAGGGGCTGTCGGCCACTAAGTCACAACCAAAAAAAAAAGCCCCGAACTCCGGGGCTTTTCTTTTTCAGCACTTAAACGTAAGAACCCAGTTCCTTGCTCATAAAACGCTTGCGCATTTTGATGGTGCTTTTTGTCTCCAAAACACCCAGTCTGCGTGCGATCAATTGTTTGCTGGACACTTTTTTCGTCAGAACTTCCGTGGAAGCAAACAGTTCTACACCGCTTTCCAGAGTTTCATAAAGTTCAAACACATCACAAGCCTTCAAGTATTCAGTGCGTACCGCCTGGCCTTCGAAGTTTGTGTAAGTGTACTGGCTGTATTCTTTGGCATCTTTTTCAGCCGCTTTCACCGCTGCATTTGCATTGGCGGCCTGGAACAACACCACACGCTCTTCAAGCAGTTCCGCGAAGGTCTGTTTACCTTTGGCGCTGGATTTACCCACAGCACGAGTTACATAAAGGGTCTTAACGGCGAACCATTTTTTATTTTTCATTACCAAATCCTATACATGAAGTGTTCAGAGCTGATCCCCAGCTCCCCGCAGAAACTATACTGAAAAGATTGAAGAAGCGTCAATAGAAAGGACCTTGGGGCCGAGGGATCGGGCCACGCCCATAGAATCAACAGTCGATTGCCCAAAAATGTTAGGGCTGCATAAAAAAGTGATCAAATTAAAATAAAGGACCTCTTATTTGGTTCTGTCATTGCATTGACACCTCTTAGGAAGAGGTGTCCCCCATGCGAAGCCTGGTAGTTTCAGCCTTCATGATCCTGCTAGCATTGCCTGCAGCCGCGCAAATTGCGTGTGGCGGTGCTTTCCTGGACACCCGCACGTCTCACTTTGAGTCACTTTGGCGTCAATCACGAGTCACGGAAACTCAAGTCTATCAAGCTGCCAAATCCGATGTTCTGGGGGACCGCAACTTATCCACGAAAGCCAAAATGGCTGCGGCTGAGTTCTTTAACATTTTTCAGCTAAATAAAGACTATCGACAAGAACTGACCATTGAAATCCAGCGCCGCGACTACAAACGCGCCTTGGAAAAAATGGGTGTCCAAGTCAAGTTGGACCCGATGACACTTCTGCGCCACAATGCTCACTACTTCCGCCTTTTGTTTTCTCTTGGGGCCAATGCCGGTCTTAATTACCTCAGCTATCAGTATCTCGGGTCTGCCGGGTTTATTGTATCTGTCCCGCACTTCAAATTCTTCCGCCCAGAAAAAATTCCTGATGCGGTCCTTGTGGAAATCCTGACCCAGCCCGAAGGCGGTCCGTTGACAAAGGCCTATGTCAGTTCCCGGGTTCGCCACGGGGCCGACGTTGTCGTTTCCAGTCTGAATAAGTATATATTCGTAGGCCTGCTTTCCTGGCTGACCGTCTTTCATCATCAAGTCATTACTGATCCCACTGCTTACATCGAGAATCAGGCACTCATGTCCGCCTCAATCATGACCAAAGCAGTTTACGAACAAAACATAAAAACCATTGCTGGTCTTGAGTTCAAGCTTCACGAGTTCCAGACAACCGGCCAAAGCGAAAAGGCCGAAAAAGCTCTGCTGCTGATCGAAAATATAAAGAAACAAAATTTTGAAATTTTAAATATAAAGTAAAAAAGGAGATTAAGATGAGAAAAGCAATGTTGATGGTTCTGGCCAGTGCGATGATGGCTCAATCCGTTCAAGCTCAGGCCTACGCGGCGACGCCCCAGAGAAGTATCGCCTCTGAGGAAGCCATGAGCCCTCAGGCACTTGCCGCCGTGAAAGCAATTAAAAGCCAATCGCTGACACTTCTGCAGTCCGGCAAGTCAGAAGTGTCCCCTGAAGACCTGCAGGCCCTTTCAGCAGCGACGGCTGGATTAACCGCTGAACAGCGTCTGGAAGTTCTTCAGGCAGCCCTCGTGCAGCTGCAACGACTTCACTACTATCTGTCTATACAGGCAGGAGAAGGCAACGAATCCACGATTGGAGGCGCGCTGGTGTTGAACACCGTGATCTCGGGATGCCTGACTGCGATCATGTTTGTCAATGACGATGCAGCCAAGCCCAGCATGCTAAAGTGGATTGGTGTCGTCGTTGCTGCAGCCAGCGTCGGTGGTCTTGTCACAATGATAGTCAAAGGCAACCCAGAGCTGGATCGTCTGGAAAATATGACAAAAGAACTGACCAATGCACTGATGCAGGCAAGCAGATCCACGATGATGCAAATCGATGCCGAAGCCTTGAACTAACAGAAAATTATTTGTTGCAAGAGGGTTGGCGCTCCTGAGCCCAACCCTCAAGGCCTCTACTGAGAAACAAAAAGGAGCCCGGCTCATTTTTGTCGAAATTTCCAAGTTCCTGTCGGTAAAAGCAGCCAACGTTACCAATATGTATTCAAGGGTCGTTCATAGTATACCGAAATATACATCATGATTACCCTGGTACGTGTCTCACTCTGGAACGCCATACTTATACTGGTATCTCTCGTGATAACGGGCTGCACGCTTGATTTGCAGCTTGTCCCTACCAGCATCGCATTGCCGTCAGAGGCTCCTCCGATCAACCCGTCTCCAACTCCGACTGGCCCTTCTTTAAGTGTCACAGCCCCCCCTGAAACTAATGGCACCGTTGCAACAAGCTTTGTCTATACAGTCACCTATTCAGACGCCACAGCTGTCGATCTAAAGAACACTGACATCACTCTGAATGGGCCCGAGACCGCGGGCTGCGGTGTGGTTGTAACCAACGGAACTACGATGACACCGACTGTGACCATCAGTGGTTGCAGCGGCGATGGACCTCTGAATATCTCCATCGCTGCCGGCACAGCTGAAGATGGCGACGGGACTCTGGCTCCGGCATTTGGCCCCTCAACCAATGTTTTTATTAAAAACTCTTTCATCATGACAATCGATACCAGCAAAGGGAATGGCGCAAATTCGATGGAGCTGCCCCTGAATGGCTGGTCCGGATACGATTTCATGGTTTATTGGGGTGACGGCAGTTCAGATCCTGTTGATTCAGCCACATGGAATCCAATGGACCCGCCGATTTCACATAACTACTCAGCCGGCGGTGTTTACGACATCAAAATCAAAGGTGAGATGCCTTGGTTCCGCTTTGCCGGTGGCGGTGACTATCTGAAAGTCATCGATGTGAAGCAATGGGGCATCAATCAGTGGGGTTCGATGCAGATGATGTTTGCTGGATGTGAGAATCTGCAGATTACCGCCACAGACAAACCGGATCTGACGAACGTGACCGACATGCGTGGTTTATTTATGATGGCAACAAACTTCAACAGCCCGATCAACCACTGGGAAACAGGTACTGTTGAAGACATGAGCAATATGTTCATGGGTGCCGAGTCCTTCAATCAGCCCATCGGAAACTGGGACACATCCAGCGTGATCACAATGAACAGCATGTTCAGCGATGCCCTGGCCTTCAATCAGAACATCAGTAACTGGAATACTGCCAACGTCACAGACATGGCTAGAATGTTTATGGGGGCCCTGACCTTCAATCAGCCTCTGACTAAATCTGGAAGTTATTGGGATACGTCCAAAGTCACGGATATGACATCCATGTTCCAAAATGCGGATGCCTTCAATCAGCCATTGGCAAGCTGGGTCTTTGCAACGCCAGGCTTGACGACAATGGAGCAGATGTTCTTCGGAGCGGATTCTTTCAATCAGGATATCAGCGGGTGGGTCCTGCCTGCGGGCGTGAACAACACCCTCTTCGATCACCAATCCAATCCAGCCTGGGACGGCAGTAAAAAGCCGACATTCCCTTAACTAATTGGCGTAAGGGACCAAGGACTTAGCCAGCTCCACGATCATGCCAAATTGCTTCTGAACGCTGATATAAATACCCTCGTCGGTGCAGCGTTCAGTGTCAGCCGTCGCGGATTCTGACGATCGTGTTGTTTTCGAAGCGATCCCCACCACATAGGTCTGCCCCTTGATACGGGCAAAGGCCGGCCCTCCGGAATCCCCCTGACAAAAACCTTTGCCCTGAGACTGCAGTACCCGGAAACGGTTTTCATTCTTTGCAAATGCCGACACCGTCAATTGAACCGACCTCAGTGTGTTCCCGCCATCACCATTAATGTCAGACCAAACACCATTGGTGCGCCCATAGCCGGCCGCAAGTACAGACCGTAAATCCGCCAGAGAGTGATCCATCAGGGGGGTGATAATGATGTCCTGGGGCAGCTGCTTTTTAAGCTTCAAAATCCCAAAGTCATAATCCTGATCTCCGGTTTTGTACGGTTCCGCCACAACAAAAGTTTCTTCGGCATAGGCCAGATGCTCTCCGGCTTTGGTTTTAAATTCAACCGTGCGTAAATATCCATCGGGAGTCTTCAGACAATGAGCGGCCGTCAAAACCAGCTGTCGACTAAGTGGAATCCCCGTGCACTGAAACACGTCATTCATTTCCACCTTCTGCCCGTTTATAACCTCGATCCGGGTGTTATAGTAAGTGCGCACACTGACAACCATCTGGGACAGGTCACTTTGAAAAGAAGCCGAAGTCCCACCGATTATACCCTGCCCTGGTTCTGATTCCACGACGGACGCCTGAAAGCTTTCCGGGCTTTCCTGGCAGTTGATTAAAAGAAGTGAAAGAAGCATTAACAGTTTTTTCATAGGTTGCCTTCGTGAGGCTTATAACATCCTTGCCAGTCTCGTGCCCGCGCGCCCGGATCTTAGAAGAACTATAAGCCGCTTTTGGCAACCCCTGGCTGTCCAGCAACTGAGCGAGGCACCAGAAGTGTCACCGCCTGACAGATTTATGTGAAGATATTTCTCAAATAGCCTCTAAATCACATTCAGTTCTATTCCTGCGTTGGCAGAGTTCTTGTACTACCCGTTGCCACGAGGTGAATGGAAATGGATACACAACCTGTTCGCATATTCCTTGCGATCACATCCTTGATTTTGGCAGGCGGGCTTTCGACGGCAAAGGCGCAAAGTCCTCCTTATTCTGGAGCGATGCCGACACAAGGCCCAAGTACGCTTGATTATTTAACGGCAGTCGACAGCCTTAGTGCGGCTTCCATCCGTGAAGCTCTGCTAACCGTTTGGCAGCATGGGCTGAATCCATCTGTCTATTGGAGCAATGAACTGGAGCAATCCTTCCTGCGAGGAACTCTGGATGCGGACTTCGACCGCCGTCAGATTCTGGCCGTCTATGTAAAGGCCCTGCGTGACGTTTATGCCGGTTCGGTCAACCCAACAGGCCTGGCTTCAGATATTAAAGTCAAAAAGAAGGACTTCCTGACAGCCGAGCAGGTTCGTCTTGTTGTTTTGAGCAGCCAGAGCAATGCAAGACTGGCCCTTGATAAATTGGCTCCGCAGTTTTCAGTCTATCAGTCCCTGAAGATGGCGATGCAAAAGCTGTATCCGTTGATGGAAGCCGGTTTGTGGGAATCCATCACTCCGGCCAGGAAGCCGTTGTCCCTGGGCAAAAAAGATCCCGTCATTATCAAACTGAAAGAACGTCTGCGTCAGTTGGGTTATCGCATCGACAGCATGAACGACACTTTTGATCAGGACATGCTGATAGCGATCAATGACATTCAACTCAATCTGAAAATGAAACCCGACGGAGTGATTTCACCCGGCGGCCGCACCTGGAAGTTCTTCAGCGTTTCCCTGCCGGACCGCCTCAGGCAGTTGCAGGCGGACATGGAACAACTTCGCTGGTTCCCGCAGCATCTTGAAGACCGTCATATTTTTGTAAATACGGCGTTTTCACACTTCATGATGACCGACAAAAAGAACAATATCTCGATGAGCTTCAAAGCGATCAACGGAACCGCGGAACGAAAAACTCCAACGCTTCGGGATCGTATCACCTTCCTGGTTATGAACCCGACGTGGACCATTCCACCCACAGTGTTCCTGAATGACAAGGTTGAAATCCTGAAGAAACTCGACACCAAAGGCATTCGCAAGTATTTCACTGATAACAGATTTGAGGTGTACACGGCTGACTTCAGTCGAACCATTGACCCGACCAGCATTGACTGGAAGTCGATCAAGTCCTCGAGCGTGAACTTCTATATCAGGCAGAAACCGAGCTACAACAATGCTCTGGGTGTTGTGAAATTCATGATGACCAACCCCTATGCGATTTATCTGCACGACACCAATCAGCGCGACTTGTTCGGCGAAGCCCAGCGCCTGCGCAGCTCAGGGTGTGTGCGCTTGGAAAAACCGCTGGATCTGGCCGAATATCTGCTTGCAGGAACGCAATGGTCGCGGCCGCAGATTGAAAACTTCGTGGTTAAAGAAGGTCAATTGGTCGATCAAGAAACCCGTGTGGATCTTAAAGAGCCCATGCCGGTTTATTTAGTACCTGTAACTTCCCAAATGAACTCGGACGGTGTTATCCGTTTTGTGGAAGATGTTTACGGACACAATCAGTTAATTCTATCTCAAGTAAAAGGATTAGGACGGTAATTATGGCAAAATTTCTTTTCATCGCGAGTCTATTTGTAGCTTTCAATGTTGTGACGTCACAAGCAAGCGCCACTGTCAGCGCCGGCGCGGCCTCGCAACTGTACGTTACTGGAGTGGTTGAACACGTCGAAGCCATTGAAAATGAGGCCATGGTAAAACTGGTGGGCCTGCCAAAGCTTCTGATCATCAAGAATCTGATGAGTTTTCCTGAAGCAAAGCTGCACCTGTTGACGGAATCTCAAGAAACCCGCGTGCCTTTGAAGCTTAAAATCAACGGCAACAACCAGATTCTTGACGTTATCAATCCATAACGGAGGACCTGATGAAGACCATTTATTTCACAGCGGCCAGCTTGGATGGGTATATTGCTGATCCCAACGACTCTCTGGAATGGCTCTTCAAAAACGGCCCCACGGACATCAGTTTCATCGACACTTTTGTAAATACGGTGGGCGCCCTGGCCATGGGCACATCAACGTACAAGTGGATGCAACAGCATGCCGACGAGTGGCCTTATAAAGTCCCCTGCTTTGTCTTTACCCATCAGAATCTTAAACCTTTCCCCAACGCTGACATCCGTTTTGTTCAAGGGGATGTCGCCAGCCACCACAAAGAAATGCAGAAATTAGCGAATGGAAAAAACATCTGGGTTGTGGGCGGTGGAGATCTGGCCGGACAATTTTACGACCACGGACTTTTGAACGAGATGCACATACAAACTGTAGCCGTCTTTTTGAATGCGGGAAAAAAGCTTTTCGCTCGCCAGACGGACACAGCATTTAAGATCAAAGAAATACGCCAGCACGGAGACACTTGTGTCGAGGTCATTTACTCTGTGATACCTTAAAAACCAATCGGTTAAGAGGGGCCTCCGCCAGCCTCAGCCTCGGAGACAGACAGCTTCTCAGATTCCACGACAGTTCCATCCTGCCTTACCTCGCGAATCACTGCCGCATCAGAACCCTGCGTGGTCACGACCCCGTGAAGATTGCCATTGTATTTAAAGAGGCCCACAGCTTTAGTGCCGGCCTGGCTGCTTAGAAGCTTCGTTTCAAACGTCATATCCGGCTTAAGCTCGGCGTAAGAAGCTTTATCACTGCCTGAATCCCAGACCGAGAAATAGATTTTACCACCGGACTCCACCACTCCAGAGACACTTTCGTAATCTCCTGGATCCTCAGGCAGCGGTGTTCCGATCAAAGTTCCCTGATGATCCAGCACAGCGAAATCCCAGTACTCACTGCCCTCGTGACTGATCACGAAGTAGCCACCGATATAGATTCCACTCTGATTGACGTATAAGGTGTAAATGTCGTCATTGCCAATATCAACAACGACCTCGTTGGAAAGCACCGAATCCAGCAAACCGGTATTTAAATCCAGAGCCACCAGTTTTGACGCAGAACTGACCGACATGGGCTCTATATCTCCCGCCCCGCCATCTTCGGCATCTTCGCCAACGACGAGATTATTGCCGATCATGTACAGCTTATTGTTATAAAGGCTCAGGCCCGAGACATTTCCCGAAACCGCAACCGGCAAGGCCAATGATTTAAATTCATCATTGATATCAAGAACAACAAGGCCTTGTTGTTGAACTCCGTTGACCTTCCCAAAGAAGCCCCCTGCATAAAGCTTATTTCCATGAACGGCCAATCCGCGAATACTAACTATGTCATTGGGGCCATCACTCTCACCGTCAAGGCTTAACACAGTCGAGATTTCAAGTTCCTGTCGGGTTGCCATTGACTCGGCATAAAGACCGCTATGAGCCGCCGACCCAGCGACTCCGTTGCCCGCAGCACCTAAAGCGAAGAATCCATCTGAAACGGCGGCCAACGTTTCCGAGCTAAGAACGCTCTGATAATACGTTTCCGTTAAATCACTACGTTTCAGCTCCAAGAACTGCGAACCCACCGCCAAAGCGATTCTTTCCTCGTTCACCGCCCAACCAATCTGGCTCGGTGGGATTCGATCGGTGTCCCAAGGCATAACTCTGGTCACCTGATTGGTGGAAAGATCATAGGAACAGATGTTCACCAAATTATTCTCGAATTCCACTAAGGCCAGGAGGTAAAGCATATTGCCATAGGCCTTCACATTGGGTGACCCAAGAACACCGCAGGCCGAGATATCAAATGCCCGAGGGGTTAAAACGCCACTATTGATTGTATACAGCTCAGAAGACTCTGAACCCATGTGATATGCCAGAGGCTGGCCTGCACCATCCACCAACAAGCTGGCTGGAGAGTCAAAACCCGTTGGCTCAACAAAGACTGTCTGATTCACATAATCCAAATCCACAACAATACGTTCAGTGCCATCCTTGGTTCCAACCAGGACAACCTTGGTACCCGCCACGATGACATCATCCACGGACAGCAGATCCAATCCATCTGCAACAATACTAGCCGGCAACAATGAGCCATTCTCCAAATTCAGAATCGCAACATTTCTGCCATCTTCCATGGCCATTGGGACGCCACCTTCTTCTTCTTCTTCTTCTTCGGAAGGCTGTGTGTAATAGAGGGGACCAGCTAAAATCAGCTTGTCATTTTTAATGTGCAACCAAGCGATCTGCCGTTTTTGTTCAAGAAGGGAAGGATCATAGTAAAACGCAGGCGCAACAAAGGAATTATCCAAAGCCCAGTCAGTCGTAAATCTTTTGATATGCATTTCACCAGAATTAGCCACCGTCATAGCGACATAGAAACGTCCAGCAGAATCCTGCACCAGGGCGTGGGCCTCTTTCAACGAGACGGGCAAAGAGACCGCCTGACCACGAGGATCCGAAGACAAGTTCGTCACGCCACTCTGACAGGGGCCTACCTTAGTAAAGTCACCGCCGTAATAGCGAATTCCGTCCGCTTCAAGAACAGTGCGAATGGCACCGCCCTCGAAACAAAGCTTTCCATCAAAGGACTGGATGGGATTCTCAGTGTCCGGCGAGTTCGGCAACAAAGAAGGATGTTGAGTTAAATTCAGGTCAAGACTGCAACCGGATAGAAGTGCCGCTAGAAGAAATACAAAAGATGAGTACACATACGTTCTGATCATGAAGAACTGTTCGGCATTTCAGTAGGCCTACTAAATCCCCCATGAAGGCTATTATATGAAACATGCCGATTACTCATGTTCCAAACGGAATGACAAGGGTCCGCTTTGCGCTATTGTCCTGTGGCTAGCGCGACAGCCACAAATTCACAGCTTATTCAGCGTATAAAACGCTATAACCCACAAGGTTGCAGTCTAAATCCAATGCAAAGGCTTCCTGAAACCAGCCGCTGTGCAGGGAACCGCTGTTAACATAAAGATAGGCATCCTTGGAAAATGGACCAATTTGCCCTTGTGCTCCCCGACGAGCATCCCCTGCCTGCAGAGTACCTACCAGAACCGGAGACGAGGGACGATCGCTCGGGTGTCCGTGCTGGGCTGCGATCTCAGAAATTTGTAAATCACAGTTGGCCGTAGCAGCCTGAGATGCCAGGACCAGAGAGAAAGACAAAAAAGCAAAAGCGACTTTGTTCATCATGTTCTTACCTTTGTTAAGGAGCTATTAGCCTCTGGATTTAACTGACTTTCGGGCACCCCTCAAGTCAGGAGATTGTTCAGAGACTTCTGCCTATAAGAAGTTCAGGGGACCGGCTTTTTAAAATACATATCTTTAGCCAGGTTCTCCAACCCCGCTGGAGATTCCTGCCAGACTTTGAACATCGCCTGACCTATCTTGTCCGGAACAATATCCAAAACCTCTTTTTCGACATGGGCCAAGATACTGTCTGCAACCTCGGCCGGAGAGGTCATATCCATCTCGGCACCTTTATTCATGTCCGTATCGATGGCACCCGGATTCACAGCATGAACGGCAATACCGTACGGACTAAGTTCGATACGAGCCGCCTGAGTCATCGAATAAAGTGCCGCTTTGGAAGCCGAATATCCCGCGATAAAGGGAAAATTCACGAACTTGGCTATCGACACGATGTTCACGATGCGACCGTCGCTGTTGCGCTTAAGCACAGGAACGAAGGCCGTCATCACATCCATCGTCGAGAAATAATTCACCTGCATGTCACGGAGGAAGCCGTCCCTATTCCCTTCCAAAAAACTTCCGGCATGAAGAGTGCCGGCATTGTTAATCAGGATCTGCACGTCGGCGGCGGCAGACACGGCTTCGTTTATTTGCTCCCGGTTGGTGATATCCAGTTGAACGGGAACGACACGCGGGTCATCGTTTTTCGGTAATTTGTTTTTATCTCTGGCGGCTGCGTAAACCTTGGCGACACCCCGACGGAGGCAGGCCTTGACTAAAGCGGCACCGATTCCGCGGTTGGCTCCGGTGATAAAAACATTCTTTCCTTTGAAATCCATAAAACCTCCTGGTAGATCCAAGGCAGGCTAGGATATTTCAACTTAAAATACTGGCCATTTACGGACATTGTCGTCCTTCTGTTCGGACCAGAACTACTTCCCGGTGGACACGACGTAATAGATGCCGCACAAAGTGATCAGCACCGGCAATATGAAGGTCAATCCTATCACCCAAAGGGTTTTACGACGTACTTCTCTTTCTGCGATTTCGGAATCTTGAGGCGTGTCCATATCAGTCCTTTACAAAAGACAGGTCTAATTTCGGGGAATTGTAACGACACCATTATCGGAAGACAAATAAAAAGCCCCCGCTCCTTAACCTGATCCAAGTGTACAAAATGTTGCTGTCACTCAGCAGGAGCCTTGAGTTCGGCTCGTATTTCCTTGGAAGGCGCAATAAACAGTTCATCAGCAACTCAGCAATCGTAAAGGAATAAACGATGAAACAGCTTATATCTTCAATAGCGATTATTTCAATGACAGCTCTGACGGCCTTCGCCGGGGAAAGCCAGCAAGTCACCATTGGCAGTGTGTTTACCAATCTAACCACGGAGTGTGTTGAAGTCAGCGCGGCAAACCAACAATCCCCGATTGATTTCTATAATGCCGAATGCAAGGGCTTTGGCGGGTATCAATTAAACATCTCTGGGGGCGACCTTCGCTATCATCCGGAACTGACTTACGGCGGCCAGCAAATTGCCCTTAAAAACCCGTACTCGTTCCATGACGTGGCTTCAACTGAGGTGGAATGGATGTACCGCAAAACGAATTCCTTAGAGGACGGCAGCGGATCGTTGCAGTGGATTGGCTTTATCTATCGCCTGTCTGAAGCCACTGAAGATGGAATGTCGGATGTGGAAGTGGTGTATGCGGTTCGTTTGGATGGGGCGGACACCTGCTCGATTGGCACCGCCGCCACTGAAGAACAAGCACGGGCGCTTGTTCTGAGCTCAAAGGCTCGCTGCAAATAGTCTGACTCTTATTTTGTATTGTCGTGAACGCAAAAGGCCGGAAGCTTATCAAGGGGTCGATCCTGATAGTCGACGGCCCCTAGCTCTTTCAGTTCTTTGAGGGTTGTTTCTCTGACGACTCCGTCGCCGCCGCGAATTCTAAGTACCAGATGAGTATCAACGTTCGCTGAATTTTCTTTGTCGATTTTGATCTTTTTCTTGTTATCCCAAGCTACGATAGCTGTATCAACAGAGCCATCTTTCTTTTTAATCTGCACCATCATGCTGTCCAATTGCGGTTTACCAAATGCAGCAACCTGAATAACCTCTTCAAGGTCCGCCAGCTTCATGTTCAAGCCAAGTTGTTTTCCCAGAGTATAACAGAAGGAACCGGCCTCAGCTCGTTTACTGAATTTAACTTTTGAAACAGCGACAGAGTGCTCTCCGACACTGACATCCTGAGTGAATGGCAGCAGGTTCGCATGGGCGTGGAAAGCAGAGAAGTTCAAAATTAAGACAGTTGCCAACAAGACTCTTTTCATAGGGCACCTCTGCCCATTTACACTGCGAGAGTCATTCCAGCGTCAACTGCAATAAAGCTTGTTTATACAAAGCAAGCACTGTCGAAGGCGCCAAAAGGCGCCTTCCAAATTTGTTATGTCTTAAATTGAAATACGAAGCTTCTGTTGCAAAGTGAGACGCGGGTATTAAGGATTGTCTCGAGCTTTAGCTGGCAATGAGGCCACATACGCCTCTGGCAAACCCGAAGCCCGGGCTCCTCTTATCAAGGCCTCGAGATAACGTTCACTGACAGGACCATCAAGACTGCGACGACTCGGTGACGTCACAAAGGCCGTCGCCTCAAACTCTTGCCCGTCGACGGAAACACGCAGAATCGTCTCAACTGACATCCCAGTCACGACACCTTCTTTGTGCTGAATAATGGGCCATTCTTTTTCCGGAATCTCAAATAACCTTCCAAAGACAGACGAGTCTTCTTTGGCGACCAACCCGGCAACACGCCCACCCCACCAACGCGAAGGAAAATCAAAAATCAAATCGACATTTTTTGCTTCAGCCACCAGCCCCTCGGGCAGTACGAAAAACTGGTAGCTATGCTCTTCCGCCCAAACCTCGAAGGCCTGGCGATCCAAAACCCCCGAGTATGCAAAATACAATTTGCTTCCGGTTCCTTGAATTTGATTTCTTGCTTGCATCACTTTTCCGTAATGGGCGTCCATATTTGATTTCCTTCTGCTTCTAAGTATCAGGTCTTGGCTCAAAGCTCTTGCAGTGTATCCCGGATCCAAGTCATTTGGCTTTTAATATCGCCTGATTTTGGCCCATTCTTGAAAAAAATGGCGGCCCGGAGACGAGTTCAAAACGCCTTTGTGACAACAACATTCTGTTGTTTATCGCAATCAAATGTCTAAAAAAAAAGACGTGGTATCCTTCAAATTAAACCTTGCGACATCTCAACTGTCTAATAAACTTGGAGTATGAAAACGAAGCTGCTGTACTTCCTATCTTTTTTTATCTTGGCACATTCAGCGCAGGCAAAAACGGAGACTGAATTTCGCGCCGCAATTCCTGCGGGTCTGGCACCACCTCTTTTGATTGAAAAAGAAGGAAAAGTGGACGGCCTTATCGTCGACTATGTCAATGCTTTGGCAGAGGCTATGGGACGTACCGTAAGCTTCAGTGTCGTGACTCGTTATCGACTCAACAGATACATGCTGACAGGCCAGATGGATGTCCTCTGCTATACAAGCAAAATCTGGGATGACGGAGTTAAAAAATTAGATTTCTCTGAAGTTCTTTTTAACAAAAAAGAAGTTATTATTGGCCCGGCACCGATGCCAAAAAAAATAAGCGATCTGCAAGGCAAAAAAATCGGAACGATGCTTCAGTACGTTTACCCCAAGCTCGATCCCTACTTTGCGTCCGGCAAAATTCTACGCGAAGACAGCTTATCCGAAGAAGGAAATCTGAAAAAACTGCTCAATGGCCGTATCCAGTACGTCGTCACAGATCAAATTTTTTTCGATTATTTCCGTCTTGAAAATCCCGGCATTGCAAAAAACCGCGAAGCACTTTTTCTGAGAGACTACCCCATTGTCTGTTCAATCAGTCGCAAAGGGCGAATCACGAAGAAGGAAGTAGACAAAGCCATCGCTGATATTAAAAGTTCGGGAAAAATGAAGGCCTTGTTTAAAAAATACGGCAGCACGTATGTTGATTGATTTTGGGCATAAAAAAACCGAAGACTCAGCTTCGGTGATTTTGGCCATGTTTTCGGAGAAAAAATGGCGGGGTGGACGGGACTCGAACCCGCGGCCTTCCGCGTGACAGGCGGACGTTATAACCAACTTAACTACCACCCCAGTGGCGTTTCGGAGAATCTTTTATAGCCAAGTCGGACACCCCTGACAACATTATTTTTAAAAAAACTTAATATCATGGTGTCCTATGCCCTCTTTTTGGGCAAATAAAGCCCTAGCCTGCCGGTTTTGACGGGTATAATGTCTTTGCACCATCAAGGAGACCCCAAAATGAAGAATCTTTTGGCTGTAACTGCCCTGCTACTGTCCCAAACGGCCCTGGCTGAAACCATCACCTATGACGTTGAAGGCATGCATTGCGCTTCCTGCGCGAAATCCATCAAGGCTCAGGTGTGCAAAATGGACGGCCTGGAAAAATGCGATGTTACTGTCGGCAAAGTGATTGTCTCACCTAAAGCCGGTTCAACGATTTCTCAAGATCAGATTCAAGCGGCGATTTCAAAAGCCGGTGAATACAAGATCATCAACTCTTCAAAGTCCAAGTAAGATTGTGGAATCATCGAATCCCCTGATCAGGGGGTTCGATTAAAAAAAATTGACCATAGAGCGCGATGACCTGGCCGCACTTCTTTGGCATAATGATCCCATGATTAACACAGTTTCCGCATCCCCTAAGGGTCGCCTGCTTATTATCGATGATGAATTTGAACTTCTGGAAGTCCTGGCGGCCATCCTTGAAGGCAGCACCTCTGAAATCCACCGCGCCAACAACGGCATCGAAGGCATTGATCTGCTGAAAACTCGACAATTCGACGCGGTTCTTTCTGATGAAAAGATGCCAAAGAAATCCGGC
Organism: Bdellovibrio bacteriovorus; assembly: GCF_048286975.1. Lineage (GTDB taxonomy): Bacteria > Bdellovibrionota > Bdellovibrionia > Bdellovibrionales > Bdellovibrionaceae > Bdellovibrio > Bdellovibrio bacteriovorus_H. Next base: position 435,412 of record NZ_JBLVRT010000003.1, read on the forward strand.
CTGGAAGTTCTGAAGTGGATGCGTGAAAACGGCTTGCAGATCCCTTTTATCATTCACACCGGCTATGGTCAGAAGGACATGGTGCTGGAAGCTCAAAGATTGGGCGTGTATGCCTTTATTGACAAGCCGTGGGATGAAAACTCCCTCATTTCCACCGTGGAACGTGCCCTAAAAACTGGGATGGAGCAAAAGAAGGCCTAAAGGCCTTGTCTCCCCCACCCAAATCCCTCATCATAGAGAGCATCCGGGCCTGTGGCGCCCTAGAATAGGAACTCTCATGAACAAGCTCTTTTGGATCGACATGGAGATGACCGGTCTTGATGTCGAGAAGGAAGTGATCATCGAAGTGGCGGCCATCGTCACGGATCTGAACTTCAAGGAACTCGAAACATTTGAAACCGTGGTGAAGCAGCCCCAGAAATATCTGGACAGCATGGACGCCTGGAACACGGAACATCACAGGAAATCCGGCCTGACCGCTAAGGTGCCTAACGGAATGGATCCGGATCAGGTGGAAGCCAAACTTGTGGACATGGTGAAGAAGCACTTCCCGGATCCGAAGGACAAGCCGGTACTTGCGGGGAATTCCATCATGCAAGACCGCCTTTTCATCAACAAGTACATGCCGGAATTTGCCGGTCGCCTGCACTACCGCATGGTGGATGTGTCTTCCTGGAAGGTCATCATCAACAATAAGTTCAAATACGTGTACCAGAAGGCCAATAAGCACCGTGCCCTGGAAGACATCCGCGAAAGCATCCAGGAACTGCGCCACTATACCGATAAAATGCACTTCACGAAATAACGCCCAAACATGCGTCCACTGCGGATCTTAAGGCAGCGGACGCATGCTCATTTCTTTTGACTCGAAAATCAAAGGCCCCTACTTTCTTGTGCAGGAGCTGAATGATGCGCAAAAGTCTGCTGTTTTTGCTATGTCTGTTTCTTCCTCTGGCCAGCATTGCGGCCGAGATGGTTTACATTTACCATCCGCCGGAATCTGAAATGGATCGTCGTTACGCCTACCACTGGGATCTCTTAAAGGCGGCGTTGGAAATCACCAAGGATAAATATGGGCCCTATGTTTTAAAGCCCAGCGTGCGCATGACGGAAGACCGTCAGATGCGCGAGCTTTTGTCGAACTCGCAAAAGCTGACTGTCATGATCCGCGAAACATCCATCAAGCGCGAGCATCAGCTTGAGACCGTGCGGATCCCCATCGACAAAAGCCTGATTTCTTATCGCGTTTTGCTGATCAATAAAAAAGACAAGGCCACTTTTGCCAAGATCACCACACTGGATCAGCTAAAAAAAATCCCCATGCGCCAGGGCGAAGGATGGGGGGACAATGCCATTCTTGAAAGCGCCGGATTCCGCGTGCTGGAAGAAGTCTACTATGATCGTATCTTTGAAAATCTGGTGTTCAGCGCTCACACCACGGCCTTTCCCCGCGGCGTAACTGAGGTGCTCGAAGAATACCATGCACGCAAAGAACGCCTGCCTCAGTTGATGATCGAAGAAAATCTTTTGTTGTATTATCCCCTGCCGACTTATTTCTGGTTTCCGCAGACAGCAGAGGGAAAAAAGCTCGCCCTCCGAACCAAAGAGGGTTTGGAAAAGCTGATCCAGACCGGTGAATTTGACCGGATGTTCAACAAAGCCTATGGCAAAGTTATTGCCGATCTGAATCTTAAGAACAGAAAACTGTTCAGAATCGACAATCCCATGTTGCCAACAACGGTTCCCTTCGACGATAAGAAGCTGTGGTTTGATCCGACCAAATAAATTCGGATCAGACGGAAGGGCTGCCTTATGCCGCAGAAGAAAACCGCTGAAAACGAATCGGCCTTTAAAAACTGGATCAACGAAGCACTGGTGCGCCGTATGGCTGAACACCTGCAATATCACCACTCTGATTTCGACAGCAAAAGCTTTCAAAAGCTCAGCCGCGAACTTTCTGCGCTTGAGATGAAACCCCGTGTTCAGCTGATCCGCGGGCGCTTGCAGTCTCATCTTCCCGAAGACTACACCAAAGCCTTAAATATTTTACTCAAAGCTGTAACGAAGCCCAAACCCGGCGTTGAGCCGCTGTCAGGCTTTGACCTTTGGGCTTTCACTGAATTTGTCCAAGCTTACGGCCTGGAACATTTTGATGAATCCATGAAGGGTCTGCACACGCTGACCCAGAAATTCACCGCCGAATGGGCTGTGCGCCCGTTCCTGATCCACCGTCAGGAAGAAACACTGAAACAGCTGATGGCCTGGACACAGGATGAAAGCCATCACGTACGCCGTTGGGTTTCAGAAGGCTCCCGTCCCCGTCTGCCGTGGGGCGAACTGCTGCGCGAATTTATCAAAGACCCGGCACCGACATTAAAACTGTTGGAAAAACTGAAATACGATGAAGAGCTTTACGTGCGCAAGTCCGTGGCCAATCATCTGAATGACATCACCAAAACCCATCCAGATGTGGTGATCAAAACCCTGAAGCGCTGGCAGAAAGAGGCTCCGAAAGAGCATAAAACCAAAATTGACTGGATCACACGCCACGCTCTGAGAACGCAAGTAAAGGCCGGAAACCCGGAGGCCTTAAAGCTTTTGGGTTATCATACCGAAGCCACAGTGAAGCTGCATGATCTGACGTTGAAGCCAAAGACCGTGAAAACCGGCGGCCACCTTGAAATGTCGTTTGCTCTTACCAGCCCGAAGGATGCGACGGTTGTGGTGGACTATGCGATTCACTATAAAAAAGCCAACGGCACAAATTCAGCCAAGGTGTTCAAGCTTGCCAATAAAGAGCTGAAAGCCAAAAAGCGGATGGAGTTCACGAAAAAGCATTCCTTCCGCCCGGTGACCACGCGAGTCCTTTACCCGGGCTCGCATGTTGTCGAGATCTTTGTGAATGGAAAGAGCTTGGGGAAGGCCACTTTCCTTTTGAAGGATTAAAGGTCTTTCTTCAACTGCTCCAGGGATTTTAGAACTTCCTTGAAGCGTTCCTCTTTCACTTCCGGATGAGCCAAAGCGATCTCAATGGTCTTTTTGGCTTCATCCTTTTGTTTTAGTTCTTTCTGGATCTCGGCCAAAGTTTGCAGGTTATGAAGACGAAGGTCTTCACCCAACTCCACTGCCAGCTTGGCCTGCGGCAGGGCTTTTTCATAAGACTTGTTACGCACATAGTAGTTTGCAAGCTTCATGTGTGGCACGTAGCTGTTGGGATCAGCCTTTTCAAGCTTCAGCAGCCAGGATTCTTCAATTTCAGGAAGTCCGGCCTGACGGAAGTAATACAACGTCGCCATCACTTCGCCCGGTCGTGTTTCTGAAAGTTTCAAAGAACGCACTTCTTCCTGCAGTTCCTTTTGGATTTTTGCGACTTCCTCTTTTTGCCCCAAAGCTTCGGCAGATGTTTTCCACATGGAAAGGGCTTCCGCCCGCTCTACCGGCGCCATTGGACTGACATCCCACGCCGCCACCCATTTGACGGTGTCAGCTTTGGATTTGGTCAGGTTCTGCAGGAACTCGCAGTTGGCCTTCAGGCGTTCTTTCAAATCAGCCGGAAGTTCTTTCTTTTCATTTAGCAGGAACTCGGCCCATTCGTTGGTGGCTGTCACGCCGGTGAAACTTTGCGGCTTCAGGTCGGCCCATTTTTTCAGGATGGTAAAATACTCGTCCGTTTTTTTGTCGGCACGGGCCTTTTTTGCAGCCATTGAAGTTTCAGCCGAAGCAAAACGATCGGACTTGGAATCAATCTGACGATACCACTTTACCGAACTTTCCATATCCAGAGCATTGTAGGCATTTTCGGCCAGGGTTTCGATGGCCTTTGGATCTCCGGCCTGCGCCAGCTTTTCAAGATCCGCAGCCGACTGAAGATTCTTTTTCGCGTCTTTGATGCGTTTGGCGTAAACATCAGCGGGCGCAAAATCCAGCGCACGATAAAGCTCGGTGCCGTCGGGTTTTAAGATCAACACTGTGGGAATAGCTTTAATATTGTACTGCTTCCCGAAGGATTTATTGACGGTCATGTCAGCATTCAAAGCGACAAGCACGAAATCTTTCGTGACGTTTTTAAAGGCCTTGGTGCCAAACACCTCGGTTTCAAGACGAACACAGGCTGGACACCAAGGGGCGCCGTAATCAACCAGCAGATTCTTTTTGGACTTAGCCGCCAAAACTTTGGCAGCTTCCAGATCATTTTCGATAAAGCCGTGGTGGTTCTTGTGAACTTTGCCCGCGGAAGCTTTCACTTCCGGCTTGGCAAGGTCGACTTTTTTGACTTCACTAGCTGACTTTAATTTTCCCCCGGAAAGCACGTAAGTGATTTTATGCTCTTCACAGACGGTTTTCTTGTCGTCGCAGACATAGAAGCCAAGTTCGAATGGCTCATTTTCTTTTGCCGGCATTGCAAAGATCAGCTGAGACTCTTCTTTAACCAAAGGAGCGATCTCCGCGCCTTTCATGGCAAAAGCCGCCGGAGCTTCTTTGTTGAAATGAAAGCCTTTTTGAATGGCGCCGACAATTTTTCCGTCTTTCACGGTGAATGTGGCTTTGCCGTCCGAAAGACGACCGAATGCGGATGCCACGATGAACAGGGTTAAGATAAAACCAAGAACCTTCATAAGTCCTCCTGAATATCTTAAAACCCTATCACGGCGAAGGCAGATAACAACGCCTACACCGCCGATGCTGCGGCGTAGATGTAAAAAGTCACCAGGCACCTTTTTTAGAAGCCTTCGGTGGTTCCTACTTTGCCCCAGTCGTCCATGGAATCGGTTGCGGGGGCTTTGCGTGGAGCTGCGGCGACCGGTGCCGGGCGTTTCTTGGCGGACTTGATGTCGATGGTCTTGGCCTTTTCCTGCACACTGCTCACAGCGGCTGCAATTTCACGGCGCACGCCTTTGATGGTGTAGGTCAACAGGTCCACGACTTTATCCAGCTGCTGGGCTTGCGCTGACAGCTCTTGTGAAGCGGCGGCAGCTTCTTCCGAAGTCGCTGCGTTCACTTGAGTCACCTGATCCAATTGGTTCATGGCCTTACTGATCTGAGCAACCCCGTTGGACTGCTCTTCACTGGCACTGGCAATTTCAGCGTTCAGGCTGGAAACCTTCTGGGCTGACTGCACAATTTCACCCAGCACTTTACCACTTTGCTGCGCCTGATTGGCACCACGGTCGATTTTCTCGACACTGCCTTTGATAAGCTCGGTGATATCCTTGGCCGCTGAAGAACTGCGCTGAGCCAGATTGCGAACCGCTTCCGCCACAACCGCAAAGCCTTTCCCCTGCTCGCCCGCACGCGCCGCTTCGACTGCCGCGTTCAGCGCCAGCAAATTCGTCTGGAAGGCGATGTCGTCGATCACATTGATGATCTCTTCAATACGTTTGGAATCCTGGGAAATCGCCTGCATGGAGTCCATCAGGGAATGAATCTCTTTGTCGCCCCGGCTGGCAACCTGACTGGTTTCGCCAGACAAACGCGCGGCCTCACGTGCATTGTCCGCGTTGATTTTGATCATGGATGTCAGCTCTTCCAGTGTTGCCACGGTTTCTTCCAAAGACGCCGCCTGTTCGGATGAAGCTTCCGCCAATTGCTCTGAAGAAACCGAAATCTGCTGGGACGCCCCGGACACTTGTGTGGAGTTTTCAGTCAGATCCGAAATCACACGGTTGATACTCACACTCAAAGCACGCAGCACCACGAACGCACAAGCAATCCCAAACAACAATGCACCCAGCACCGTCCCCACAAGGATATTGCGGGATTGGACATAAGAAGCCGTGGACGCTTTTTGTTCAGCCTGCATGCGCTCGTTATTGCTTTTCACCATGCCGTCGACAATCTCAGTTCCACGCACACGAACATCACGGCCTTTGGTGACCAGGATGTTAAGAGCTTCCTTGTCGTGTCCCTGATCATAAAGTTCAGTGACTTGCTGGTTCAGTTCAGTCCATTCCTTATATACAGCTTCAAACTCAGCAATATGCTTTAGCCCCGCTTCATCCGCCAGTGCTTTACGCTCTTCAAGAATCCCGGCCATCTCTTTATGACGTTCACCAATAAACTTACGAGCCGCATCCCGAGCAGGACTGCCGGCCGGATTCAAAGCAAAGTTTCTTTCATTAATGACTTGAGTAAGGAAGACTTCCTTCATCATGTGATCCCGATCAATTCGAGGCACCGTGATGTTCGTAATATGAGTCAAAGTAGAATTCAGATTCCCAAGACTGCGCCAGCTCATCACCGCAATCAAAGCAGAACAAATCACAAGGATCCCAACAATCACAGACACTTTAAAATTCAAACTTCGTACGTTCATGATTTCCCCTTAATGGGGGAATGTATCGGGCCCGGATTAAATAAACCTAAGGAACAAACCCGTTAAATTATTTTGATTTCGATTCTGAAATCTCAAGATCTTCAATAAATTCCAATTTCAAAACACCACAAAAATTCTTAACAACACAAAAAAAATTCTACTCTACTCCCCCATCCCCACACAACCAAGCTGGTCACCAGCAAGGGAAGAGGGGCTGTCAGAGCCGGAAACCGAGTTCCACAGCGCATGTCAAAAATGCATATAAGAAGTAGATCGTAAGAGAACAAAAAAAAGGGAGCCATGATGGCTCCCTTTGCGCGAGGACTGTCTGAGCGTTTCCGGCTCTGACAGCCCCTCTTCCCTTGCGGGTTGATTAGTAACGGTAGTGCTCAGGCTTGAACGGGCCTTGAGGACTCATGTGCAGGTACTTGGCTTGTTTGGAGGAAAGTTTAGTCAACTTCACACCCAATTTATCCAAGTGCAATGCCGCCACTTTTTCGTCCAGGTGTTTAGGCAAGCGGTAAACTGCGATGTCCTGGTACTTGTCACGGTTCATGAACAATTCCATTTGCGCCAACACCTGATTGGTGAAGGAGTTGGACATAACGAAGCTTGGGTGGCCCGTAGCGCAACCCAAATTCACCAAACGGCCTTTAGCCAGGATGATGACTTGTTTGCCGTTTTTCAAAGTGTGGATGTCCACTTGAGGCTTCACTTCACGCATTTTGGAGTTCTTGTTCAACCAAGCCATGTCGATTTCGATATCGAAGTGACCGATGTTGCACACGATCGCGTTGTTTTTCATTTTCATGAAGTGCTTGTCAGTGATGATGTCGCAGCAGCCAGTCGCTGTTACGAAGATGTCACCCAATGGAGCTGCATCTTCCATAGTCGTCACTTCGAAACCTTCCATTGCCGCCTGAAGCGCGCAGATTGGATCGATTTCAGTCACAAGAACGCGGGCGCCCAGTCCACGCAAAGAGTGCGCAGAACCTTTACCCACATCGCCGTAACCTGCAACAACGCAGATCTTACCGGCAACCATCACGTCCGTTGCACGTTTAATACCGTCAGCCAAAGATTCGCGGCAACCGTACAGGTTGTCGAATTTGGATTTGGTTACAGAGTCATTGATGTTGATCGCTGGAACTTTCAGCTTACCTTGTTTTACAAGGACTTCCAGGTTGTGAACACCGGTGGTTGTCTCTTCAGAGATACCGATGATTTTCTTCATTTCTTTGGCGAAACGAGGCTCGTGCATCATGTTCGTCAAGTCACCACCATCGTCAAGGATCATGTTGTAGCCTTCTTTGCCCCAACCCACGATGGTTTGTTCGATACACCAGTTGAATTCTTCTTCAGTCAGACCTTTCCAGGCAAATACTGGAATACCCGCTGCCGCGATAGCCGCTGCTGCGTGATCCTGAGTAGAGAAGATGTTGCAAGAAGACCAGCGGATTTCCGCACCCAGCTCTACAAGCGTTTCGATCAGAACCGCTGTCTGGATAGTCATGTGAAGGCAACCAGCGATACGAGCGCCTTTCAAAGGCTGCTGTTTTTTGTACTCTTTACGAAGAGCCATCAAACCTGGCATTTCAGTTTCAGCAATCTTGATTTCTTCACGACCCCATTTAGCAAGCTTTGCGAAAACCTCTGGGTTTTCCATCGCTTCTTTGCAGACTCTGTAGTCAACAGCAGGAGTTTTAGCAGCAGTTTTAGCTGCAGCAGGAGCTTTCATTTTAGCATTTTTCTTCATAGCGGTTTTTCCGTTCGTCGTAGTCAATGACATTTGATTGAAGTCCTTGTCTTAGGTTTTAAAAATTATGGTAAAGTTAAGATTTCATATCCAGTATCCGTCACAAGAACTGTATGTTCAAATTGTGCGGACAGTAGACTATCTGCAGTATGATAGTACTTAATGCTGCTTCCTGGAATGTCGAATTCGATGATTTCGTCAGTCCCTTGGTTCACCATCGGTTCGACGGTGATACAGTGGAACGGCACCAGGCGCTCGCCCTTGCCCTTTTTGCCATAGGACGGAACAAACGGCTCTTCATGGAACTTGCGGCCCACACCGTGCCCGCCGATCTCTTTCACGGCCACATAACCCTTGCGGGTCACAAGCTTGTTGGTTTCAAAACCGATGTCCCCGGTATAACCGTTCGGTCGAATCGCTTCGATACCGATATCACGCGCCATACGGGCGGTTTCCACCAGGTCCTTGGCTTCTTCAGAAACGTTACCGATCATGTACATCTTGGAAGTGTCCCCAAAGAAACCATCAATCCAAGCAGTCACGTCGACATTGATAATGTCCCCATCTTTCAAGATAGTTTTGTCATCAGGAACGCCATGGCAGACAACTTCGTTGATGGAAGTACAAGTGTACTTAGGATAGCCGTGATACCCCAGACATGCGGACTTGGCACCTTTGGTCGCCATAAAATCGAAGCAAAGCTGATCGATCTCGTTCGTGGTCATACCAATTTTGATATATTTATCCAGGTAAGTGAGCGTGTCGGCCGCAATACGGCAGGCAACAGTCATCTTTTTGATTTCTTCCAAAGAAAGCGGATTAATTCCCATAGAGGATGGTATAGCACAGCCCCCCACCCTTGAACAGACCAAAACCCCAACTCCCAGCAGGGAAAATCCAAGCCCACCTTGGATAAAATCAGCCGTTTCCCCTCTAAATTCGAGCTAATAACCCACCCCCACCAAGGCGACGGCGAAAGCCCAGCCAAAAGCGAACCCGCAAAGCGGAAGCAATACCCGCAACGACAAAGTCGAGCCCAAAAGGCGACCCCGCGAAGCGGAAGCCCACAGTACACGACGGGACGAGGGGCTGGTCAAAAAGGTCCATATACAAGGCGGAGGGCTGCCCTCGCAGCGGAGGCGTACCCATGGTACGTCGGAGCGAGAAGGCAGTCCGACAACGCAGGAGATGGGCCTTTTTCACCAGCCCCGAAAAGAAGGCAAAAAAAAAGCCTAGGTTTTACCTAGGCTTTTTTCCCCGTTTTAAACGACCTACTACTTAAGGTGTTTAGAAACTAGTTTAGTCATGTCGAACATAGAAACTTGAGTTTTGCCGCCGAAAACTTCTTTCAGTTTTGCATCAGCATTGATGTTTCTTTTGTTCTTAGTGTCTTGAAGGTTGTTCTTCTTGATGTAAGCCCAAAGTTTTTTAACAACTTCAGTACGTGGAAGTGGAGAAGCACCAACAACTGCTGCCAAAGCTGCAGATGGAGTCAACGCTTTCATGAAAGCTGCGTTTGGTTTACGAGCAGTTTTTGCTTTTTTAGGAGCTGCTGCTTTTTTTGGAGCTGCTTTTTTAGCTGCTGCTTTAGGAGCGGCTTTTTTAGCTGCTTTTGGAGCTGCTTTTTTTGCTGCTGCTTTTTTAGGAGCTGCTTTCTTAGTTGTAGCTTTTTTTGTAGCTTTTGCTTTTGCCATTCGAAATTCCTCCGTTAGGTTTTTAGTCTTGTTTATCTCGAATGAGCTTAGTGTGTATCCAAGTCCAGTCGTTTGTCTAAAGAAAAATGCAGGGGAAATCATTTTTTTTTCGCACAGGAAGCGGAAAAGACCCCGTTTTCCCCTCTAAGAC
>NZ_JBLVRT010000004.1:0-292801 GCF_048286975.1 Bdellovibrio bacteriovorus
GGGAACGGGGAGTTGGCTTTGAGGCAGGTCGTTTTTGGAGATTTTTGTTGAGGATATTTAAGTTTGAAAAAGGCTCCCCTGCGGGGCCTTTTTTTTGTTTGGGAGCCAACCTGGGTCATACCTTGGTTGGCTTTTTGTTTTTTGGGGTTTGGGTTGTTCCTTTGTCTGGTGTTGGGGGGCAGGTTCAGGAATTGGGGTGGCGGTCGTGGGTTGCCTTTTGGGCTTGATTCGGCGAGCCTTATTCTTGTGCGGAGGTGACTGATGAAATTCGCAGTAGGGATGCTGGCGTTTTCTTTGGTGGTGTTTGCTTCAAATGGATTTGCAGGGGCGCAGCCGGTCTGTGGAACCCAAACAACTTCTTTGGGTGATTCTTATGACTATTGTGTTCATACCGGGAATCGGGCGAAAACCCAGGATGTGGTTTATTACTTTCATGGATTGTGGGGGAATGCCCGGCAGTTCTTTGATCAGCGTCGCGACACTTCTTGGGTGTTGAAGCGCTGGGCTCAGTTGGGTTATGAGCCGTCTGTCGTAACTATTTCGTTTGGTGAAATCTGGCTGTTGGTTAATAATCAGAAATTCCCTTTGTTGCCGGTTTTCCAAAGCGAGATGATGCCTTTTCTTGAAGGTCAAGTCGGAGGCCTGGGCAGCGGACGCCGTCTGCTGATGGGGGAATCCATGGGGGGCTTTAATGCCTCACAAGCCTCGCTGCAGTTGCCAGCGACTTTTTCCAAAGTGGCCCTGTTGTGCCCGGCCCTGACCGTGATCGGGCCTTATTCTTCTGAAGCTGATATCGACAAATACATTGCCCGGACCAAGGCGCTGCGTTCGCGCGTGAATTTGATGCTGGGAATTTCCCGCGAGGTCTTTGTTGACGAGGCAGACTGGCAAAATCACAATCCCTTCAATCTGCTCGGTCGCTATTCGGGCCTGATCAAGCCGGTGTTTTTTGTTTCTACGGGCTTGCAGGACGAGTTTGGTTTCCAGGAAGGATCCGCCGAGTTTGTAAAGGCGGCTCAGGCTGTGGGAATGTCCGCAACCTGGAGTCCCCTGGCGGGGGGGCACTGCAAATACAACCGTGAGGCGCTGGCGCAGTTTTTCTTAAGCCGCGCCCGCTGAAATGAAGTGAAAAACTTTTGGACGTTTCTCAATCAGAAACGTTCCCTGGTGGATACTGACATTTAACGAGTTTAACCTTCGGGGCTGGGATATAATTTGGCTATGAAAACATTCCGTCCGCGCCGCAAGTTGATCGTCAATCGCGAAGTGCAGTTTGATGTGGTCATGCATGTCAGCCTTTTTGTGGCTGTGCTGTTTCTGGCCCAGCTTTTTGCGGCCTGGTTGTTCATTGGAAAGATTCAGGAGCTGGCCGGAACCGGCGCCTTTTCGATGATGTCGGTGCAGGAGTTTATTTCCCGCTATAAAACCGTGTTCCTGGTTTATCAGTTGATTCCGGTCTTGTTGGGTCTGGTCGTGGGCTTTTGGTATTTCAACCGCATGACCCGCAGAATTGTAGGTCCTCTTTTCAATATCAAACGCACGGTCAAGCGCATGGCGGATGAAAACCTTGATTCGGTTGAAATTCACCTGCGTGAAAATGACTACTTTCAGGATCTGGCTCAGGATATCAACGTGGTCCTGCAGAAAAAGCCGAAATGATCCGGCCCTTGCTTTGTTCCAGGGCCCCCAACACAAGCTTTTGAAAGAGCCATTCTTTAAAGCCTCGGGGGCGATCCAGATCCATTCTTTTCAGGCAGTCTTGATAAATCAGGGCATCGGTGTTCCAGCCCCTCTTCAGCAGTCCCAGAAGCTTACCAAGGGATTCTTCCTGAGCCTGGCGCAGTTCGCTTAAAGCCAGCGCCAGCAGTTCTTCATCCAAAGTAAAGTCACTGCCAAATGCGAAAGGCGGGAACAGACTGTCAAAGCCTGCTTCCCTGGCTTGCGTTAAAAGCTCACCCGGAGTGTTGTGGCGGGCCCATTCAGGAATCTGATAGTCCGAACGCAGCTTGCCTTCTTTCTGGGCTTTGATTTTCAAAGTTTCCTGAAATTCAGAATCGGCGATGTTCAGCAGTTCTTTGATGACCTCCTCGTCGGTCTTGCCGCGCAAGTAAGCGATGCCGTATTCGGTGATCACAATGTCGCGCAGATGGCGGGGGATGGTCAGTTGTCCGTGTGACCACAGGATGTTGGAATGACGGCGTCCCTTGTGCATTCGGGTCGAACGCAACATCAGCACCGAGTGAGCTCCTTCCAGTTCGTGTGCCATGGCCACAAAATTATACTGCCCGCCGACGCCGCTGACCACGGTCCCGCTTTCCAGAGTGTCCGAGGCCGCCGACCCCAGCAAGGTGACATTCATACAGGTGTTGAAGAATCTGGCTTTGCGTCGCTGGCGTCGCAGGGCCAGTTCATTGCCATCGTAAAGATCGTTGACGACGGACACGCGGGTCATGTTCAGTCCGTCAAACTCTTCGCCCTCGAGATGGCGCAGCCACTTGTAAAGCTCGGTTGATCCTAGGAAGAACGCACCATGCAGATAGCGTTTTTGCTTCGAGACGGGTTCCTGCACCTGACGTTTCAGAATACCGGCCTTGCGCAGATTCATAAAGCCATCCATGACCATCTCACTGGTGCCGTACAGACCTTTTTGAAAGGGCTCGCGCTGCAGGTGAAGTTCATGGGCGTGACGGCGGTGCTGCCAGAATTTTTCCGACAGCACTTCATAGTCTGAATTCTGCTGATGACGAAGGCAGGCTGAATACACCAGAGCCTCGGACAGTGAACCAATACCTATTTGCAGTGTGCCGTCGTCCTGCAGCAGGTGGCTGGCTAAAAAGCCGATCAGATGATCTGTCCAGTCCACCGGTGTGCGAGGCAGTGCAAAAAGTTTGCGATGTTGTTTCGGGTCGTCGACGATCATGTCAAAATAGTCGGGACCAACCTCGGCATCCGTTCCCAGGAAAGGCAGCTCGGGATGAACCACTCCCAGCAGCAGGATTTTTTTGCCGGCTTTACGGTACTGATCCACCACATCCAGAGTCAGATCCGGATTGCAACTAAGGCTGTAGCGGGTCCCGTGTTCAGTCTGCCTGCGGGCCACCAGTTGCAGCACCACCTCGATATTGCTTTCCACCAGATACGAGGCCACGTGCGTGTAGTTCAGGCTGACGTAGTCCTGCTGGGCTGAATCCGTGTGCAGGGCTTGTCCGGCTTGAAAGTAAAATTCATGAATGTGGATATTGGCGGGCAGTTCACCATGACGGCGGTCTTTGAGGTAATCAAAGGCAGGGTAGTCCGGACCGAAGTGGCGTTCCAAAAAGGGGGACAAAAACCGGCGTTCCAAATCGCTTTGCGGTGAAGGAACATCCAGGGAAAGTGCGGTGTAGATTTCAAGCCGGCGTTCGGGAAGTTGTTTGACCCGGTTGTACAGCAGGTTGATCAACTGATTGGGTTTTCCCAATCCCAAAGGGGCGGCAATGCGAATCTCACGCCCCAAAGTATTCAGGAGCTCATCCACAGCCGTTTCAAATGAATGGAATTGACGGGGTTTCTGGTCCATACCTAATTGAAAACCCCGGGCAGCCAGGTGCAAAGCCTTAAATGCCGAATTTGTATTTTAAACGGCAAAAAAAGAGGCTGCCTTTCGGGCAGCCTGCTTTGTATCTTCAGCGATTACTGACAGTCGTTTTTGATCGCTTTATCAGCGTTCTGATAACGAGCATAAAGCTCTTCGTACTGGTCCATGTAAAGCTCAAGAGTGTCAGAGTTTCTTGTGCTTCTCATTTTTTCGCGGATCCAGTTCATTTCCTCAGCAAGTTTGGCTTTGTAGGAAACCAGTTGACCGCAGGAAAGAGCGGCTTGGGAAGAGGATGCAGCGCCAACGATGGCCAAAGCAATAAGAAGAGCTTTCATGGATAATCTCCTTGTAGGTTTGTAAATTCGGATTTCGGGGCGAACCTACTAACGCAGGACATGAAAGACAATCTTTGATGTCGCAGGAATAATTTTTACATAATCGGGGATTGCATTTATGATGGGTTCGTCTTCCCAGGAGTTTCCATGAACAAAAATCTGCGTGCTCACCCCATGAAAAATCCGATTATTTTGGCTCTGGATGTCGATACCCGCGACCAGGCGCTGAAAATTGCCGACGATGTTTCTGATATTGTCGGAGGCATCAAGCTGGGGCCGCGTTTGTGTTTGCGTTACGGAATGGAATTCGTCAAAGAAATGGCGCAACGAGCACCGATTTTTCTGGATAACAAGCACTTTGACATTCCCTCGACGATGGAGGCCGCTGTGCGCGCCAGCTTTGAGGCGGGGGCGTCTTTGGTGACGGTGCATGCCCTGAGTGGCAAAGAGGCTCTGACCCGCATGGCGGCGGTGGAAAAAGAGCTGAATCAACAGCGTCCGTTCCGCATTCTGGCGGTGACGATTCTGACGTCCTGGGATCAAAATTCGCTGCCGGTGAATATGAAATCTCAACCGATCGCTCAGCACGTGATGGAGCTGGCTTCTTTGGTGAAGGATTCGGGCTTGTCCGGTGTCGTGTGTTCCCCTCACGAATTGGACCTTTTACAAAACCGAAATCTTTACCTTGTCACTCCGGGAATTCGCTTTAGTATGCAGGATTCCGGCGATCAAAAACGTATCATGGGACCCAAAGAGGCACTGCGTGCAGGTGCCTCCGCGCTGGTCGTGGGTCGCCCTATTCTGGAAGCTTCCAACATCAAGGAAGCGGCCACTGATTTTGTGATGGCAATGTATGAAGAAAAATAACTCTCGTCCCTCTGGCAGAAACAACTCTCAACGTCCTCAGCAGGGTGGTCGCCCACAGCATGGTCGTCCTCAAGGCGCGGGTCGTCCGCAAGGGGGCCGTCCACAGGCTCACGCCCCTCGTGAAAATCAGATCCCGCGCGACTGGCGTGTGGTGATCGGCACGCATGCTATCAACGAAGTGTTGAAGGTGCGTCCGAAGCAGGTCAAAGGCTTCTGGATCCGTCAGGGTTTTGAAAACTCAGGCGATCTGCGCGACATGAACGATCTGGCGTTAAAACATCATATCAAAGTTGAATTGAAGGCAGAAACGGTGCTGGAAAAGTTCGGTCCATCCCAGCAAGGTGCCGCGATCTTTGTCGATGGCGCTCCGGAGTTTGATATGGCTGGTCTGGAAGGTCTGGATAAATCCATGGTTCTGATCCTGGATGGCATCGAAGACCCTCACAACCTGGGTGCGATCCTGAGAACCTCTTGGTTGGTGGGGGCGCATGGGGTTCTGATTCCGGAAGACCGCGCGGTGGGTTTGACGCCCACCGTACATAAAGTGGCTTGCGGTGGTGTGGAGCATGTTCCGGTTGAAGAGACCACAAACTTTGCTAACTATGCGGAAGAACTTAAAAAACAGGGCTATTGGATCTATGGCCTTAGTCCGCGCGGAAAGCGATCTATTTTCGAATTAGAGCTGCCAGACAAGGTGGTTTGGGCAATTGGTTCAGAAGACAAAGGAATGAGAGTGACAACGGAGCGCCTTTGTGATGAATTAGTGTTCATACCGCAAGCTAGTTCTTCGGCGAGTTATAATGCTTCAGTGGCGACGGCCATGGCACTAACTGAGACCCTTAGACAGCATGCGCCGCGCGGAAATCGAAAAAAATCGTAATCTGTCGAATAATTATCTTTGACGGACGTTCTTTTTCTCCGTACAACATTTCGGTTATCTCAGTAAGGCTGGTTTAGCTCAATTGGTAGAGCAGCTGATTTGTAATCAGCAGGTTGCGGGTTCGAGTCCCATAACCAGCTCCAAATTTTTCTGGGTAAGCATTCACAAGTGGGTAGGTGCCCGAGTGGCTAAAGGGGACGGACTGTAAATCCGTTGGCTTATGTCTACGAAGGTTCGAATCCTTCCCTGCCCACCATTTTTTTTGAATGTTTTCCCGGAAAAGTTTTGAAACAGAAGAGAAGAAGTTCTCTTCGGGCGTTCTGAAAGGGCGGGAATAGCTCAATTGGCTAGAGTATCTGCCTTCCAAGCAGAGGGTTGCGGGTTCGAGACCCGTTTCCCGCTCCAAATTTCAGAACTTGTGCCCATGTAGCTCAGTGGTAGAGCACACCCTTGGTAAGGGTGAGGTCGTCGGTTCGGCTCCGATCATGGGCTCCACTTATTTGGCTTTTAATTTTTAAGGTTAAGATAAAATAAAAAATCTCTGCAGGAGGAATAAATGTCTAAAGAGAAATTTACACGTAATAAACCGCACGTAAATATCGGCACTATCGGTCACGTCGATCATGGTAAAACAACTTTGACTGCTGCTATCACGACTACTCTTGCAGCATCTGGTAAAGCTCAAGCGATGGCTTACGATCAAATCGATAAGTCTCCAGAAGAAAAAGCTCGTGGTATCACGATCTCCACTACTCACGTTGAGTACGAAACTGACAACCGTCACTACGCTCACGTTGACTGCCCGGGTCACGCTGACTACGTAAAAAACATGATCACTGGTGCTGCTCAAATGGACGGAGCTATCTTGGTAGTTTCTTCTGCTGACGGTCCAATGCCACAAACTCGTGAGCACATCCTTCTTGCACGTCAAGTAGGTGTTCCTGCTCTAGTTGTATTCATGAACAAAGTTGACATGGTTGACGATAAAGAACTTCTTGAGCTAGTTGAGCTTGAAGTTCGTGAACTTCTGTCTAAATACGAATTCCCTGGCGATGATATCCCAGTTGTTAAAGGTTCTGCATTGAAAGCTCTTGAAGGCGACACTTCCGAAATCGGTCGTCCAGCTATCATGAAATTGATGGAAGCTTGTGATACTTACATCCCGGCTCCAGTTCGTGCAGTAGACAAAACTTTCTTGATGCCAGTAGAGGACGTATTCTCTATCTCTGGTCGTGGTACAGTTGTTACTGGCCGTGTAGAGCGTGGTATCGTTAAAGTTGGTGACGAGATCGAAATCGTTGGTATCCGTCCAACTCAAAAAACTACTGTAACTGGTATCGAGATGTTCCGTAAACTTCTTGACGAAGGTCAAGCAGGGGACAACTGCGGTGTTCTTCTTCGTGGTACTAAAAAAGAAGACGTTGAACGTGGCCAAGTACTTGTTAAACCGGGTACAGTTAAACCACACAAAAAATTCAAAGCTGAAGCGTACATCCTGACTAAAGAAGAAGGCGGACGTCACACTCCATTCTTCAACGGTTACCGTCCTCAGTTCTACTTCCGTACTACAGACGTTACTGGCGTTTGTACTTTGAAAGCTGGAACTGAAATGGTTATGCCTGGTGATAAGATCGAAGTTTCTGTTGAACTTATCGCTCCTATCGCTATGGAAAAAGAGCTTCGCTTCGCGATCCGTGAAGGCGGTCGTACAGTTGGAGCTGGTGTTGTTACTGAGATCCTTGAGTAATAACGCAGCGTAAGCTAAGTAATAATCACCCGGGGGACTCCTTGACAAAAGGGTCCCCCTCGGTGTTTCTTGGCATTCTCAAAAAAAGGTCTGAAAAGTCTATTTTTTGAGGTTTTTGGAAGAAGTTTTTACTGACGAGAAGCGATCCAGCGCAAGGCGCGAGGAGAAAGGCCTACTAAATGTAGGCCGCCGACGAAGCAACGCCGTCGATGGGTCGGTTGTCTTCAGTAAAAAAGTGCAGGGGTGTAGCTCCAGCGGTAGAGCGAACGACTCCAAATCGTTAGGTCGTGGGTTCGAATCCCTCCGCCCCTGCCAATATTGACTCCATAACTTTAGGGATGAGGAATAATGGAAAAGGCCAACTCTAAGATTTTGACAATCAGCTTTGCACTTGCAGCTATCTTGGTCGGTTTGACCGTCTCTCTTCTAATCAAGGCATTCGCTGGCGCATTCGGTGTGGTAGCTCGTGCTGCTGACTCTGATATGGTTCGCCACGGGATCCCTGTTTTGGCAGGTTTCGCGTTGTTTGCCGCTCTTCAGTTCAACCCACGCGTTCATACTTGGGGTGAAGAGGTTGTTTCTGAGATCCGTAAAGTTGTTTGGCCTTCTCGTAAGGACACAACGGCTATGACCATCGCTTGCGTGGTTATGGTTCTTATCTCCAGTGTTATCATCAGTTCCTTCGATCTGATCTCTGGCTTCTTAATCAACTTTCTTATGAAGTAAGGACGGAACCATGGAAAAAAAGTGGTACATCGTTAACGTTCAGACCAGCTGTGAAAATACGGCTAAAAAAGCCATCGAAGAAAAGATCAAATCTTCCAAAATGGAAGAGTTCTTTGGCGAAATCCTGATCCCTGCGGAAAGCGTAGTGGAGCTGGTAAAAGGTCAAAAACAGACCAAATCACGTAAATTTTTCCCGGGTTATATCTTCGTTCAGATGTTTTTGAATGATGAGACTTGGCATTTGGTACGTAATTCGTCTAAAGTCACGGGCTTCGTGGGCGGCACTAAAACCCGTCCTCCGGAAGTTCCGGAGGCTGAAGTTCTTCGTGTGACCCAGCAAATGGCTGGCGTTGCTGAAAAACCAAGACCGAAAGTGAAGTTCGCTGTGGGTGAGAACGTGACTGTTATTGACGGTCCATTCTCCAACTTCCAGGGAACAGTTGAAGAAATCAACGAGGACAAAGCGAAGCTTAAAGTTCTTGTGAGTATCTTCGGTCGTCCGACTCCAGTTGAGTTGGATTACATTCAAGTAGAAAAACCATAACCAGAAGCCGCATAGGGCGGCCGATGGATATTAATTAACACAACCTCTTGCAGGAGTGGGTCATGGCAAAAAAAGTTACAGGAATGATCAAGCTGCAGATACCGGCAGGGAAAGCTAATCCAGCTCCACCCGTTGGACCGGCGCTCGGACAGCATGGGGTAAACATCATGGAATTCTGTAAGCAGTTCAACGCTCGTACACAAGCGTTGGGTGATAGCATCATCCCTATCATCATCACTGTTTACCAAGACAGATCGTTTACTTTCATCACAAAAACACCACCGGTGTCTTCTTTGATCAAAAAGGCGTTGAAACTGGAATCCGGTTCCAAGCAGCCTCAGAAGGACAAAGTTGGCAAAATCAATAACGATCAAATCAAGCAAATCGCTACAACGAAATTGCCTGACTTGAACTGCTTGAAAGTTGAATCCGCAATGTCACAAGTTGCTGGTACGGCTAAAAGCATGGGCATCGACATCGCGTAAGGGTGGTATAAGATGGCAGGCAAAAAATTCGCAGCAGTCGCTAAAAAAGTTGATTCTGCAAAAAAGTACACTGTTGAAGAAGCATTCAAACTGGTTGTTGAAACAGCTCCAGCTAAATTTGATGAATCTATCGACGTAGCATTGCGTTTGGGTATCGACCCTAAGCAATCTGACCAACAAGTGCGTGGAGCTATCGCTCTTCCTCACGGTTTGGGCAAAGAAGTTAAAGTTGTTGTCTTCGCAAAAGGCCCGAAAGAGGCTGAAGCGAAAGCAGCTGGCGCTGACTTCGTAGGCGCAGACGACCTGGTAGCAAAAATCCAGGGCGGCTGGTTGGATTTCGATAAATGTATCGCGACTCCGGACATGATGGCGACTGTTTCTAAAGTTGCTAAGATCCTAGGGCCTCGTGGTTTGATGCCGAATCCAAAAATCGGTACTGTAACTATGAACGTTGGTGAAGCTGTAACTGCCGAGAAAAAAGGTAAGTTGGACTTCCGCGTTGATAAAGCAGGTATCGTACACGCTGGTATCGGTAAGAAATCCATGGGCGATGCTAAACTTAAAGATAACTTCATGACTTTGTTGGGAGCTATCGTTAAGGCTAAACCAGCATCTTCCAAAGGTATCTACCTTCGTTCTATCGCTGTAGCGTCCACTATGGGCCCAGGCGTTAAGATCGAGCCAAACGCAGCAGCTGCTGCAACTGGCGCTAACCCGTAAATTTTAAGGCTCTGAGCGTGCTCAGGGCCTTGTTTTTTATCCGGTTATTTTGTATTAGTTCATAAATTTATTGCGATCAGAGACAGTAGGTTTCTTTCAGTGGATGTAATCCCTCGTTTGTGGGGGGCCTACCGAGATAAGGCAAAAAGGTTCATGCGACCTCCAAACCGACCTGATTCGCACAGGCCCCTTCGCAAGAAGGGCAAAAAGTCTAATGAAAGGAGGCTCACATATGATCACTCGCGCAGATAAAGAGCAGGAGATTAAGCTAATCACGGAGAAATTCGGAAAGGCTAAGGGAGCTTTCATCGTCGACTTCAAAGGCATCAAGGTTGAGCAAGTAACTAACTTGCGTAAAAAATTGAATGCTGCTGATTCTGAGATGAAAGTTGTTCGTAATACTCTTGCAAAAAGAGCGTTCAAAGATCACCCAGCTATTGAAACAGCATTTGCTAATTCAATGAAAGGTACTAACGCCATCGTATTCTCTTACGGTGAAGTGAACGCGACTGCAAAAGCATTGGCTGATTTCGCTAAGGACGTAGAAGTTCTGCAAATCAAGTCCGGTGTTATGGACGGCGCTGCTTTGGATGATGCTAAGATTAAATTCTTGGCGACACTTCCGGGCAAAGACCAGCTTCGCGCTATGTTGTTGGGTACATTGTTGGGTGCAGGTTCTGCACTTGCTAGATGTCTTAACGCTTACGCTGAGAAAATGGGCGGCGGCGCAGCCGCTGGTACTGAAGAAGCTCCACAAGCGTAATTGCTTGAATCCCGAAGGTTCGGGACTGATGGTGCTGAATATTTGAATTTTTAAATAATTTTTATATCCCTGGAGGATAAAATGTCTCTGACTAACGATCAAATCGTTGAAGCGTTGTCTGCGAAAACTGTTCTTGAAATCGCAGAACTAGTAAAAACTTTGGAAGAAAAATGGGGCGTTTCCGCTGCTGCTCCAGTTGCTGCTGCTGCTGCAGGTCCTGCTGCTGCTGTTGAAGAAAAAACTGCTTTCGACGTTATCCTTGTTGACGCTGGCGCCAACAAAATCAACGTTATTAAAGAAGTTCGTGGCTTGACTGGTTTGGGTCTTGCTGAAGCTAAAGCCCTTGTTGAAGCTGGTAACAAAGCTGTTAAAGAAGGCGCTACTAAAGAAGACGCAGAAAAAATCAAGAAAGCTCTTGAAGCTGCGGGCGCGAAAGTTACTGTTAAGTAATTTCTGCCACTTAGTTTATGCTAATGCCGAAAGCCTCGTGGAAACACGGGGCTTTTTGCATTTTGGCCCTCGCTTTACCCTTCGTTGGGATTGGGCTGGGGGCTTAGGGGTGCAAAAACCTTCGGACAGTCCTCGCGCACTGTCTGTTTTTCGGGTTGAGCTGTTTTTTGTTTTTAGTTTTCTGAGTGCTTGGGTGGTTTTTCGGGCGCTGTGGAACTTGGTTTTTGCACCCCTAAGCCCCCAGCCCAATCCTAACGGGGCTTGCGGTGGCCAAAATGCGAAAAAGCCCCTTTGTTGGGTGCTTTGGACTTAGATTTTTGGTTTTTGAAATTATTAAGGCCCCTTGTGGGGCCTTTTTTTTTTGTTTGTGGGTGGTTGTTTTTACCAGGCGAAGCCTAGTTTTATGCCGAAGGCTTCTTGGCTTTCGCGGTCGGATCTGTCCCATTTGATGTCTATGTGGCTGTATTCGATGGCGGCTCGGAGGCCTTTTTGATGGGTGCTTAGGCCCACGGAATAGTAACTGTGATTTCCTTCGTCGTCATAGGGGCCGAAGGTTCCGTTGGTGCTGGTGATGCTTGTTTTAACTTTGTGGAATTCGTAGATGTAGGAAAAGTAGGGGACCAGGTACTCGTATTTGTACCCTAAGCTGACGCCGGCTTGGGAGGTGGTGATGTCTGACTTGGCTTTGGCGTCGGTGGTGTTGTTCCCCAGATAAAATGCGTCGGTTGTGGTTTCACTTTTTGTTCCGTAGGCGCCCATCAGGGAGCCGACCCACACTCGGTTTTGAGTTCCGTGGTTCAGGAACTGGAATCTTGCGCCCCACAGGAAGTTTTCCAGGTAGACTTCTATCCCTTTGAAAACACTCACGCTTGCGTCGAAACCGACGTTGTTTGCGCCGGTCACGAAGTCGCTGGCGTCAATGTCGCTGTTGATCAGAACCTTGTCGCGCAGGGGGGGGGTTGAGTTGATGTCGTTGACCAGGGTCACTCGGGTTTCAGAGGCCATGACCACGGCGGCATGTCCTTGCCACTGTTCGTTGGATACCACCGGCATGTTGAAATGGGAGGCGCGCATGCTGATGGAGTGTGAACATGCTGACAAACTAAGCAAACTTAAGGCGAACAATACTCTAAACATGGGGATCCTTCCTTCGACTTTTTAAGCCTATGATGCGTCCTTGTTATGGGCTACTGATTAGCTGCAAAACTCGACTTTACACGACGCAATAACCGACCATTTTTGGAGTGCCTGAAGTTTTTGGAAAGGCATCAAAAACCTCTAGAATCACTTGCTTTATTGAAAACTTAGGGTAGTTTGAGATACTTGCGTTTTTATTTAATGTGGGCCTTGGAACATTCCCCCCGAAGCGAATGTCCGATTTTCTTATCACGGAGAGTACATTGGAAAAAACTCCAGTTACGGCTTCTAACATTCGAGTTAGAAAGTCATTCGCGAAAAATAAGCAAGTCATTGATATTCCAAATCTGATTGAACTGCAGAAGTCTTCTTACGAAGCTTTCATTCAAAAAGATATGGATCCAGATCGTCGCGGCGATGCTGGTCTTAATGGCGTTTTCAAATCTGTTTTCCCAATCACAGATTTCAACAATACAGCAAGCCTTGAGTTTGTATCTTACACTCTAGAGCCAGCTAAGTACGACGTGGACGAGTGCCGTCAGCGTGGTATGACTTTCGCTGCTCCTATCAAGGTGACTCTTCGTCTGATCGTTTTCGATGTTGATGAAGAAACTGAAGCACGCAGCATCCGTGACGTGAAAGAGCAGGAAGTTTATCTGGGCGAAATCCCATTGATGACTGCCAACGGTTCTTTCATCATCAACGGTACTGAGCGCGTTGTTGTTTCCCAGTTGCACAGATCTCCAGGCGTGTTCTTCGATCACGATGGTGGTAAAAACAATGCTTCTGGTAAATTGATCTACTCTGCACGTGTGATCCCTTATCGTGGTTCATGGTTGGATGCTGAGTTTGACCAAAAAGATCTTATCCACGTACGTATCGACCGTCGTCGTAAGTTCCCAGTTACAATCCTTCTTAAAGCTCTTGGTTACAACTCTGAGCAGCTTCTGGAATACTTCTACGATCTTGATGAAGTTTACGTTAAGGGTGGCAAGCTCTTCCGTAAGTTGGACATCGAGCGTATGTCCGGTCAAAGAGCATTGACTGATATCGTTGATCCAAAATCCGGCGAAGCGCTGGTTAAAGCGGGTCGTCGTATCACTCGTGCGATCGTTAAAAAGATCAAAGATCTTGATATCACAGAGCTTGATGTTCTTCCGGAAGATCTGGAAGGCAAAGTTCTGGCGAAGCCTCTGATCGATGAATCTACTGGTGAGATCATCGCTGATGCGAATGCTGAGCTGAACGCTGCAATCATCAAGCGTTCCATCGAAGCTGGTATCGAGAGCTTCTTCATGATCTTCTTCGACGGTTTGACTGTGGGTCCTTACCTGCGCAACACCCTGTTGGTTGATAAAGTCTCCAACAAAGAAGAATCTTTGGTTGAGATCTACAAACGTCTTCGTCCTGGTGAGCCTCCGACTTTGGAAGCGGCTACGACATTCTTCGGCCGTTTGTTCTTCGATCCAGAGACTTATGACCTTTCTGAAGTTGGTCGTATCAAGATCAATCACAGATTCGGTATCTCCATGGACGAGTGCCCACCGTCTCACAGAACACTGACTCACAAGGATATCCTGAGCACCATCAAAACTTTGATCGATCTGAAAAATGGTCGTGGTGTTATCGACGATATCGATCACTTGGGTAACCGTCGTGTTCGTTCCGTAGGTGAGTTGCTTGAAAACCAATACCGTATCGGTTTGGTTCGTATGGAGCGCGCTATCCGTGAACGTATGTCCCTTCAGGACGTTGAAACAATGATGCCTCACGATCTTGTGAACGCGAAACCTGTGAACGCCGTAGTTAAAGAATTCTTCGGTTCTTCCCAGTTGTCTCAGTTCATGGATCAGACGAACCCACTTTCCGAGATCACGCACAAACGTCGTTTGTCTGCTCTTGGACCTGGTGGTTTGACTCGTGACCGCGCTGGTTTCGAAGTACGTGACGTACATCCTACGCACTACGGACGTATCTGTCCTATCGAAACTCCAGAGGGTCCAAACATCGGTTTGATCGCTTCCCTGGCTACTTATGCTCGTATCAACAACTATGGTTTCATTGAGACTCCATACCGTAAAGTTGAAGCGGGTCAGGTTTCCAAAGACATCAACTATCTTTCTGCATTGGAAGAAGCTGGTCACCACATCGCTCCGGCGGCTCGTGACGAAGCTGGAAACAAAGCTATCCAGACTGCGACTACCATCACTCGTCGTGACGGTGAGTATGAGATCGTAGACAAGGATAAAGTTGCTTTGATGGACGTTTCTCCATCTCAGTTGGTTTCCATCGCTGCTTCCCTGATTCCATTCCTTGAGCACGATGACGCCAACCGTGCCTTGATGGGATCGAACATGCAACGTCAAGCGGTTCCACTGCTTCGTTCTCGCGCGCCACTTGTTGGTACGGGCGTAGAGCGTTTGGTTGCTCGTGACTCCGGTACTTCCATCGTTGCTCAAAACGATGGTATCGTTGAGGAAGTTGATGCTTCCCGTATCGTTATCCGTCGTTTCGCCAAAGGCGGCGAGCTGGGTGCGAACGTGGACATCTACAACCTGACGAAGTATCAGCGTACGAATCAAAATACGTGCTTCAACCAAAAACCAATCGTTACTGTTGGTGACAAGATTTCCAAAGGCGACATCATCGCTGACGGTCCTTCCACTGAACTTGGTGAATTGGCATTGGGTCAGAACATCCTTGTGGCGTTCACCCCATGGCAAGGTTACAACTTCGAGGACTCCATCCTTATTTCTGAGCGTTTGTTGAAAGACGACGTTTACACTTCCATCCACATCGAAGAATTCGAGTGCGTGGCTCGTGACACAAAACTTGGTAAGGAAGAGATCACTCGCGATATCGCCAACGTAGGTGAGGAAGCTCTTAAAGACCTGGACAGCTCTGGTATCATCCGCATCGGTGCGGAAGTTCGCCCTGGCTTCATCCTTGTTGGTAAAGTGACTCCAAAAGGTGAAACTCAGCTTTCTCCTGAGGAAAAACTTTTGAGAGCGATCTTCGGTGAAAAAGCCGGCGACGTTCGTGATACATCTTTGCGCGCTCCATCCGGCGTGTACGGAACTGTTATCGATGCTCAGGTTTACTCTCGTGAAGGCGCAGACCGCGATGAGCGTTTGTCCCTGATCATCGAGGAGAAAAAACGCAAGCTTGAAAAAGACTTGGCGGTTGAGCAGAACGTTATCAAAAATAACGCTATCTCCAAACTTCGTGACATCCTGGTGGGTAAAATCACAACAGGCGTTCTTCTGAATGAAGACGGTTCTCAGAAGTTGTTGAACAAAGGTCAGGAAATCACTGAGGCGGATCTGGAGACAGTTCCATTCGAATTGTTGAACTACATCCCTCTTGAACAAGACCTTGAGTTCCAGGTGAACAAAATCATCGACAATGCTCGTAACCAGTTGGATGCAGTTAAACTTGTATTCAATGAAAAGATCGATCGTCTTCGTAAAGGTGACGAATTGCCTCCGGGCGTGATCAAAATGGTTAAAGTTTACGTTGCTATCAAACGTAAAATGCAAGTCGGTGACAAATTCGCCGGTCGTCACGGAAATAAGGGTGTTGTCTCCAAAGTATTGCCTGCGGAAGACATGCCTTACCTTGCTGACGGTACTCCAGTAGACATGGTTCTGAACCCACTAGGGGTTCCTTCTCGTATGAATATCGGTCAGATCCTTGAGGTTCACTTGGGTTGGGCAGCGCACAACCTTGGTAAACAACTGGGTGCTCATCTTGAGAAGTGGAATGCAGAGAACGCTCGCACAGAGATGAAAGACATCTTCAGCGACTCTGATATCTCCGCGAAACTTGATAAAGCAGACGATGCTTCATTGAAGTCCATGGTTCAGCGCATGAAGCACGGTATCCACGTGGGTACGCCGGTGTTTGATGGTGCCCGTGAATCTGACGTGAAAGGTTTGCTTGCGAAAGCGCAAGTGCCTTCTTCCGGTAAGTCCGTTCTATTCGACGGTCGTACAGGGGAGCCGTTCACGAATCCGGTAACTGTCGGTATCATGTACATGCTGAAACTTCACCACTTGGTGGAAGAGAAGATCCACGCTCGTTCTATCGGACCTTACTCACTCGTTTCTCAACAGCCTCTGGGCGGTAAAGCTCAGTTCGGTGGTCAGCGTCTCGGGGAGATGGAGGTTTGGGCGATCGAAGCATACGGTGCTGCATACTCTCTGCAAGAGTTCCTGACTGTTAAGTCAGATGACGTTGCAGGTAGAACTCGTATGTACGAGAGCATCGTGAAGGGTGAAAACATCCTTGAGCCAGGCTTGCCTGAATCCTTCAACGTATTGGTGAAAGAGCTTCAATCTCTGGCACTGAACGTGGAGCTGATGGAGTCTGACATTCTACGTGACCAGGATGAAGATTTTGGTGACGAAGAAGTGATCGAGGTAGAACCAGTTGCGCCGGTTGCGTCTAAAGACGAACCAGAGCAGCACTAAGTTTAATAATTTAACAACAGGGGTGTTCTTTGAGAGACTTGTTGAATTTTTTCGATAAACCAAAAGATCCACTTTCGTTTGACGCCGTACGAGTTTCGTTGGCGTCACCTGAAATGATTCGTGAATGGTCATTTGGTGAAGTTAAGAAGCCAGAAACTATCAACTATCGTACTTTCAAGCCTGAGCGTGACGGCTTGTTCTGTGCGAAGATCTTCGGTCCGATCAAGGACTACGAGTGCTTGTGCGGTAAGTACAAACGTATGAAGTACCGTGGCGTCGTCTGTGAAAAGTGCGGCGTTGAAGTGACTCAGACCAAGGTTCGCCGTGAGCGCCTTGGTCACATCGAATTGGCGACTCCAGTAGCCCATATCTGGTTCCTGCGTTCTTTGCCTTCTCGTATTGGTAACCTTTTGAATCTTTCTTTGAAAGACGTTGAAAAGGTTCTTTACTGTGAAGCACACGTGGTTATCGATCCAATGGAAACTACATTGGAAGAAGGCCAGGTGCTGACTGAAGAAGCATTGCAAGCGGCTCTGAATGAGTTCGGCCCATCCTTCAAATACGGAATGGGTGGTGAGGCAGTTCGTGATCTTTTGAAAAAAATCGATCCTGAATACCTTTCCCGCAAACTTCGCTTGGAAGTTAAAGACACCAAGTCTGAAGCTGGTATCAAAAAATTGACTAAACGCCTGCGCGTTGTTGAGGCCTTCAAAGGTTCCATCAACAAGCCAGAGTGGATGATGTTGGAAGCACTTCCGGTTCTTCCTCCTGATCTTCGTCCATTGGTACCTCTTGATGGTGGCCGTTTCGCGACGTCTGACCTGAATGACCTGTACCGCCGTGTTATCAATCGTAACAACCGTTTGAAACGTCTTCAGGAGCTGAACGCTCCAGACATCATCATCCGAAACGAAAAGCGTATGCTTCAAGAAGCAGTGGACGCTTTGTTGGATAACGGTCGTCGCGGTAAGACCTTCACTGGTCCGAACAAACGTCCTCTTCGCTCCCTTTCTGATATGTTGAAAGGTAAGCAGGGTCGTTTCCGTCAAAACCTTTTGGGTAAACGTGTAGACTACTCTGGTCGTTCCGTTATCACCGTTGGACCTACTCTGAGACTTCATCAGTGCGGTCTTCCGAAGAAAATGGCTCTCGAGTTGTTCAAACCATTCGTTTACAACAAACTTGAAGAAAAAGGTCTTGCGACCACTATCAAACAAGCCAAACGCTTGGTTGATCAGGAAACAGTTGAAGTTTGGGATATCCTTGCTGACGTGGTGAAAGAGCACCCGGTTCTTCTGAACCGTGCACCAACCCTGCACAGACTTGGTATCCAGGCGTTCGAGCCTGTTCTTCACGAAGGTAAAGCTATCCAGCTGCACCCGTTGGTATGTACGGCGTTCAATGCCGACTTCGACGGTGACCAGATGGCAGTTCACGTTCCACTTTCTGTGGAATCCCAGGTTGAAGCACGCGTTCTGATGATGTCCACGAACAACATCCTTTCTCCTGCCAACGGTAAACCTATCATCAATCCTTCCCAGGATATCGTGTTGGGTATGTACTGGTTGACTCGTATGCGTCCGGGCGCCAAAGGATCAGGCAAAGCCTTCTCCAGCGTTCAGGAAGCTCAATACGCGTTTGAAACAGGTCTGGTAGACCTTCAGGCAGTATGTAAGGTTCGTATCAACGGAACTCTGCAAGAGACCACAGTGGGTCGTGCAATCCTTTCTGATATCGTTCCTAAAGAAGTTCCGTTCAACGAAGTGAACGTGACAATGGGTAAAAAACAGATCGCGGCCCTGATCGACAAGACTTTCCGTCTTGCCGGTGCAAAAGCGACCTGCATCCTTGCTGACAAGATCATGGAATACGGCTTCAAGTATTCAACTGCAGCAGGTATGTCCATCGGTATCGATGACATGGTGATCCCGGCGGCGAAAGCTCCGATGATCGCTGACGCAGAAAAACAAGTTACTGAGATTCAGCAGCAGTATGACGAAGGTTTGATCACAGATGGTGAGCGCTACAATAAAGTGGTCGACATCTGGGCGCAGACTGCAGACAAAATTGCTAAAGAAGGTATGAACGCGATCGAAAAGCAAACATTCAACGTGAATGGTAAAGAGGTTGTGGGTCCTTCCTTCAATCCAATTTACATCATGGCTGACTCCGGAGCCCGTGGTTCCGCTGCTCAGATCCGTCAGTTGGGTGGTATGCGTGGTCTGATGGCGAAACCTTCCGGTGAGATCATCGAGACTCCGATCACTGCAAATTTCCGTGAAGGTTTGACA
This sequence comes from Bdellovibrio bacteriovorus, assembly GCF_048286975.1. Lineage (GTDB taxonomy): Bacteria > Bdellovibrionota > Bdellovibrionia > Bdellovibrionales > Bdellovibrionaceae > Bdellovibrio > Bdellovibrio bacteriovorus_H. Next base: position 18,995 of record NZ_JBLVRT010000004.1, read on the forward strand.
GTTATCCAGTACTTCATCTCCACGCACGGTGCGCGTAAAGGTTTGGCCGATACCGCATTGAAAACAGCGAACTCCGGTTACCTGACTCGTCGTTTGGTTGACGTTGCTCAGGACGTTGTTGTGTCCGAGATCGATTGCGGTGTTGAAGATGGTTTGGAAATCACTCCGATTTACGAAGCGGGTGAGATCGTACAAAACATCGGTGACCGTATCCTGGGCCGTACAGCTTTGAAAGACGTTGTTGATGCAGCGACAAACGAAGTTGTGGTTCGTGCTAATCAGGAAATCACTGAAAATGACGTTAAGATCATCGAAGGCCGTGGTATCGACAAAGTCGACATCCGTTCTGCTCTTATCTGTCAGTCTAAACGCGGTGTTTGCGTGAAGTGCTACGGACGTGATTTGTCCCGTGGTGCGACTGTGAACCTGGGTGAAACAGTGGGTATTATCGCCGCTCAATCCATCGGTGAGCCGGGTACCCAGTTGACGATGAGAACGTTCCACTTGGGTGGTGCGGCTTCTCGTGCGGTTGAGCAATCTGTTCACACATCCCGTTATGACGGTACTATTAAACTACAAAACGTTCATGCAGTGGCGAACCGTAACGGCAAGTTGACTGTGATGAATCGTAACGGTTCTGCTCTTGTGATCGACGAAGCAGGTCGTGAGCGTGAAAACTTCAAGCTCGTATACGGCGCTGTTTTGAACTTCAAAGAAGGCGACAAAGTTGCCAAAGGTCAGACTGTTGCGGAATGGGATCCATATTCGAATCCAATCATCGCAGAGGTTTCTGCGAAGATCCAATATCAGGATATCGAAGAAGGTTCCACAATGCAGGAGCAAGTGGATGCGGTAACTGGTTTCGCGACCAAAGTTATCATGGAATCCAAGTCTTCCGATGTTAAACCAACTGTCTTCCTGGTGGATGGCGCTGGTAAAACATTGAATCTTCCTGGTCGTGACATCCCGGCTCGTTACCTGATCCCAGTTGGGGCTCAGTTGCTAGTTGCGGATCAGCAGGAAGTGCATGCGGGTGACGTAATCGCGAAGATGCACCGTGAAGCTTCGAAAACGAAGGATATCACCGGGGGTCTTCCGCGCGTTGCCGAATTGTTTGAGGCTCGTAAACCGAAAGAAGCAGCTATCATCTCTGAGATCGATGGTTATGTGACATTCGGTAAAGACGTTAAAGGTAAACAACGTGTGATCGTAACTCCTGAAGTGGGTGAGCAAAAAGAATACCTCATCCCTAAAGGTAAGCACGTTGCTGTAAGAGAAGGTGAGTACGTAAGAGCCGGTGAGGCTTTGATGGATGGTCCAACAAATCCTCATGACATTCTGGCGGTTCTGGGTGCTAAAGCCTTGTCTGCATACCTTGTAGATGAAATCCAAGAAGTTTACAGACTTCAAGGGGTTGGTATCAATGACAAGCATATCGAAGTCATTGTTCGTCAGATGCTACGTAAAGTAGAAATCCGTGATGCCGGCGACAGCCGCTTCCTGGCTGGTGAGCAAGTTGAAAGATACGCTTACATGGAAGAAAACGAACGTATTAACAAAGAAGGTGGCCAACCTGCTACTTGCAGCCCACTTCTTCTTGGTATTACTAAGGTTTCTTTGAGCACCGACAGCTGGATTTCAGCAGCGTCCTTCCAGGAAACTACAAAAGTTCTTACGGAAGCAGCGATCAATTCTCGTACAGACCATTTGCGTGGCCTGAAAGAGAATATCATCATGGGTCGTCTGATTCCTGCGGGAACTGGTTTGACATCTTACAAACGCTGGAAAGTGTCTGTGCATGAAGATGACGATATCGGCTTTGTTGCATTGCCGGGTATGACGTCTTCCGTACAGCCTCAAGGCTAAAGTAAGACCACCTGATCGCCGGCTTCACAGGCCGGCGTAGGGTAAAAAGCTCATGGATTGGGGACCTCACGCCGCTTTTCATGGATAAATGTAATTTTAACAACAAAGTCTTGACCTGGGCGTCACCGAAATGTAAGTTCCAGCGTCCAGAACCGCATAATTGTTTTTAAGGGGTATATAAAGTGCCAACAATTAATCAGCTCATCAAAAGTGAGCGTACTGTTCAAAAAAACCAAACAAAATCACCAGCTTTGGACTCTTGTCCTCAGCGTCGCGGTGTTTGTACACGTGTTTATACAACGACTCCAAAGAAGCCGAACTCCGCACTTCGTAAAGTTGCAAAAGTTCGTCTTTCCAATGGCTTCGAAGTTATCTCTTACATCCCTGGTATCGGCCATAACCTTCAAGAGCACTCCGTTGTACTAATCCGCGGTGGTCGTGTGAAGGATTTGCCGGGTGTTCGTTACCACATCGTTCGTGGGGTATTGGACCTTCAAGGTGTAAACGGTCGTCTGCGCGCCCGTTCTAAATACGGTACTAAGAGACCTAAGAAATAAGGATTGAGAGATGTCACGTCGTAAAAAGACCTTTAAAAGAGAAATCATTCCAGATCCGGTTTTCAAGGATCTAGTAATTGCTAAGTTCATCAATAAAATGATGATTCAAGGTAGAAAAGCAACTTCTCAAAAGTTGTTCTACGGTGCTTTGAAAGAGCTTGAAGGCAAAGTTCAAGGTGAAGAGCCTTTGGCAGTTTTCAAAAAAGCTCTTGAGAACGTTAAACCGTCTATCGAAGTTCGCTCCCGCCGTGTAGGTGGTGCTACTTACCAAGTTCCAGTAGATGTTCGTCCATCCCGTCGTTTGGCTTTGGCTATGCGTTGGTTGGTTGAGTACTCTCGCGAGCGCGGTGAGAAAGACATGGCGAAACGTTTGGCTGGCGAATTCTTGGACGCGTACAATAATAGAGGAAATGCTATTAAGAAGAAAGACGACGTTCACAGAATGGCTGAATCCAACAAGGCATTCTCTCACTACAATTGGTAATCTGTTCAGATGTCAGCTAAAGATCCTAAAGTTGTAGCTGATCTCAAGTACACTCGTAATATCGGCATCATGGCTCACATCGATGCCGGTAAGACGACCACCACCGAACGCATTCTTTACTATACAGGTAAAAGTCATAAAATCGGCGAGGTCCATGATGGTGATGCCACCATGGACTGGATGGTTCAGGAGCAGGAACGCGGTATCACTATCACGTCTGCTGCAACCATGGCGTTCTGGAAAGATCACAGAATCAACATCATCGATACTCCGGGCCACGTCGACTTCACAATTGAAGTTGAGCGTTCTTTGCGTGTATTGGATGGCGCGATCGCAGTTTTCGATGGCGTGAATGGGGTTGAGCCTCAGTCTGAAACCGTTTGGAAACAGGCTGATAAATACAAAGTTCCCCGCATTTGCTTCGTAAATAAAATGGACCGTGTTGGTGCTGACTTTGTGATGTCCTTCGGGACGATCAAGGAAAAGCTGAACGCGAACCCAATCCCTGTGCAGGTTCCAATCGGCATGGAAGACACCTTCCGTGGTGTTGTTGATTTGCTCGAAAATAAAGCCTACATGTGGGATCAGTCCGGAATGGGTGACCATTTCGAAATTACCGATGTTCCCAATGACATGAAAGAGGAAGTAAACCGCTTCCGCACTGAGGTCATTGAGAAGATCGTTGAATTTGAAGACGAACTTCTTGAGAAGTATCTCAATGGAGAAGAAGTCACTGTGCCAGAGCTAAAACGTGCTTTGCGCAAAGGGACTCTTGAATTGAAAGCCTTCCCGGTATTCTGTGGAGCCGCTTTCAAAAACAAAGGTGTTCAGCCTTTGTTGGATGGGGTCATTGACTACCTTCCGTCGCCTCTGGAAGTGCCTGCAATCGTGGGTCACGATCCTGAGCGTCCTGATAAAGAAATCATCTGTAAAACTGAATTTGATGCTCACGCGGCTGCATTGGCTTTCAAAATTGCCAATGATCCGTTTGCCGGCACTTTGACTTATATCCGTGTTTACTCCGGTGAAGTGAAAGTCGGGGAGCAGCTTTTGAACCCGCGCACTCAGAAAAAAGAGCGCATTCAGAAGCTGGTGAAAATGCATGCGAATTCCCGTGAAGAAATCAACAGCCTGAAGGCGGGGGATATCGGTGCGGTTATCGGTCTTAAGTTCACAGGTACAGGGGACACTCTGTGTGAAAGCTCTCATGCTGTGGTTCTTGAGACCATCACATTCCCAGAGCCGGTGATTTCCGTGGCGGTAGAGGCGAAGTCCTCTGCGGACCAGGAAAAGATGTTGGCTGGCCTGGCTAAACTTGAAAAAGAAGATCCATCCTGCCGTCTGCGCACGGATCCGGAAACTGGGCAAATCCTGCTTTCTGGCATGGGTGAATTGCATTTGGAAATTCTTGTGGATCGTTTGCTTCGTGAGCATAAGATCCAGGCCAACGTGGGTAAACCGCAGGTTTCCTATCGTGAAACCATCACGGTTGCCGCCAAAGCAGAGCACGTTTACGAGCGTGAGATTGCTGGCGAAACTCACTTTGCCAAAGTCTCCCTTTCCATCGAGCCTATTTCTCAGGCGGATGGCATCCAGTTCATCAGTAAAGTGGCTGTGTCTAAAGAATTTACAGCCCCTATGTTGAAGGCTGCCGAATCGGGCTTCCGTGAAGCTGCTGAGGTTGGTCCTTTGGCAAGCTGTTCAATGCTGGGTATTAAGGGGACCTTAAATTCAGTTGAAGTTCGTCCCGATTCCTCCAGTGAGATGGCCTTTAAGGCGGCTGCCTCCCTGGCATTCCGGGATGCGGTTAAGGCAGCCTCTGTAGAGCTTTTAGAGCCTATCTTTAAGCTAGAGGTGACTTGTCCGGATGATTTCGTCGGGAACATTGTGGGTGATTTAAATGCCCGCCGTGGAAAGATCCTGGCGATGAATGTGAAGCAGGGTGGTGGTCAGGTTATTTCGGCCGAAGCCCCTCTGGCGAGTCTCTTTGGTTATGCGACGGATGTCCGCAGTTTGAGCCAAGGGCGAGCAAGCTTCAGTATGGAATTTTTGGAATATGCCATTGTGCCTGCGAAGGTAAAAACGGACATTCTCCATAAAATGGGAAGATATTAAAAAAAATAATATTTCCCTTTGACATTATATTTCAAAGTGCGCATACTCGCGCACTCATAGCGTCTATATCTACAAAAAACCCCCCGCGTTGAAGGCGATTCAGGCCGCAAGGGCTAATTCGGGGCAAGTTTTCGATGGGATCAGGACGTTGAACGTTAACAAATTTGCTAGTAATTACGATACTTTATAAAAGAGAAGAGTGTCCATATGCAAAGTCAGAAGATTAGAATCAGATTGAAGGCATTCGATCATAAACTGCTTGACCAGTCGACGAAAGAAATCGTTGAGACTGCTCGTCGTACAGGCGCTAAAGTTGCGGGTCCAATTCCCTTGCCTACTCGCATCAACCGCTACACTGTATTGCGTTCTCCGCACGTAGATAAAAAATCTCGTGAACAATTCGAAGTGAGAACTCACAAGCGTATGCTCGATATTTTAGAACCAACTCAACAGACAGTAGATCAGCTTATGAAGCTGGATCTTTCTGCTGGTGTAGATGTTGAAATCAAACTTTCTGCGGTTTAGAGGTAAGACGTGAGCGAAACTACAGAAACTCAAAATACTGCAGGTCTTAAATTAAACGGCCTGTTCGCCTTCAAAGAAGGTATGGCTACTATCTATAACGAGAACGGCGAAGCTGTTCCTGTTACAGTTCTTCGTTATGAGCCTTGGTTTGTTTCTCAAATCAAAACTAACGAAGCAGATGGTTACGAAGCTATTCAGGTAGCTTGCCACCCTAAAAAAGCTAAAAACTCCAACAAAGCAGAAAAAGGTCACCTTGAAAAAGCTGGCTTCGAAAATGGCGCTCAGTTCGTAAAAGAACTTCGTCAAGCTGCTCCAGAAGGCACTGTTGTTGGCGCGCAAATCTCTATCGACAGCTTGGCTAAAGGTGATTTCGTAAAAATCACTTCCAAGTCTAAAGGTAAAGGTTTCGCTGGTTCCGTGAAACGTTGGGGCTTCGCAGGTGGTCCTGCATCCCACGGTTCTAAATTCCACCGTCGTCCGGGTTCTTCTGGTAACAGAACATGGCCAGGTCGCGTAATGCCGGGTAAGAAATTCCCAGGTCATTTGGGTGCTGAAACTGTCACTGTTAAGAACGTAGAAGTTGTTCAGATCATCGCTGAAGAAAACGTTCTGATGGTAAAAGGGCCAGTTCCAGGTGCTAGAAACACTTTGGTTAAGTTGGTGAGAGAATAGTATGGCAACAGTAAATGTATTGAACTGGAAAAAAGAAAAAGTTGGCTCCGTTGAGCTTGCTGCTGATGTGTTCGAAACTCCTGTTAAAAAGGAAGTTCTTCATACAGTAGTTCAATGGCAATTGGCGGCTCGTCGTCAAGGCACTCACATGACTAAGACTAAAGGTCTTGTGTCTGGTGGTGGTAAAAAGCCGTTTAAACAAAAAGGTACTGGTGGAGCTCGTCAAGGTTCCAGCCGTTCTATCTTGATGCCTGGTGGTGGTACCGCTTTCGGTCCTCAGCCTCGCAGCTACGCTTTCGTTCTGCCTAAAAAAGTTCGTCGTTTGGGTCTGAGCATGGCACTTTCTCACCTTCAAAAAGAAGGCAAACTGTTCATCGTGGACAGCATGGCTTCTGAAGGTAAAACTGCTGAGCTTAACAAACGTTTGCAAGCTTTCGGTTTGAAAAAAGCTGTATTGGTTGACTCTGTAGTTGATGACAAATTCAACCGTGCTTCCAAGAATCTTCCAACATTCAAATACTTCCCAGTTGAAGGTTTGAACGTGTTTGATCTATTGAAGTACGACGCTGCTGTTATCACTAAAGATTCTGTGGCTAAAATCGTAGATCGTTGTTCATTGGAGAAGGCGTAATGAAACAAGTAATTAAAGCCCCTCTCATTACTGAGAAAAATACTTATCACAACGCTGCTGGCGTATACGTGTTCGAAGTGGACTTGAAGTCCTCTAAGACAGAAGTAAAAGCCGCTGTTGAGAAAAACTTTAAAGTTAAAGTTGATAGCGTAAGAACTAGCGTCTGCCGCGGTCACTCTAAGCAAACTAAATTCGGTCTAACCAAGGTCGCTTACTGGAAGAAAGCTTACGTTAAGCTTGCTGAAGGTGAGAAGATCGCTCTTTTTGAGGGAGTATAAAGATGGGTATTAAAACATTTGCCCCACGCTCTCATGGTCGCAGAGGAATGACTGGTTTCGATTTCAAAGAAATCACTAAGACTACTCCAGAGAAGTCTTTGCTAGCTCCTCTTAAGAAACAAGCTGCGCGTAACAATCACGGTCAAATCACTATTCGTCACCAAGGTGGCGGTCATAAGAGAAAATACCGTTTGGTTGATTTCAAGCGTAACAAGCTTGAAGTTGCAGCAAAAGTTATCGCGATCGAGTACGATCCGAACAGAACTTGCCGTATTGCTCTGATCTCCTACATCGATGGCGCTAAGGCTTATATCCTTGCTCCAGTAGGTTTGAATGTTGGCGATACTGTTATCTCTTCTGATAAAGCCGATATCAAACCAGGTAACTCCCTGACTTTGGGTGCTATTCCGGTTGGTACTGTTATTCACAATATCGAATTGCGTCCAGGCAAAGGTGGTCAAATCTGCCGTGGTGCTGGTGCAAGCGCGACTCTTGCTGGTAAAGGCGACAAGTACTGCCAAGTACGTATGCCATCTGGTGAGTTGAAACAAGTGTTGACAGTTTGCCGTGCTTCTATCGGTCAAGTTGGTAACACTGACAATGAAAACATCAATCTAGGTAAAGCAGGTCGCTCTCGTTGGAGAGGTATCCGTCCTTCTGTACGTGGTATGCACATGAATCCAGTTGATCACCCACTCGGTGGTGGTGAAGGCGTTGGTAAAGGGCATCACCCGGTAACTCCTTGGGGTCAACCTTGTAAGGGGTTCAAAACTAGAAACAATAAGAGAACCAACTCTTCAATCATCAAGAGACGTAAGTAGGAGTAAAAGGTGGCACGCTCAATTAAAAAAGGTCCATTCGTCGATACTCATGTTCAGAAGAAAATCGACAATGCACTTGAGAAAAATGATAAAAAAGTTATTAAAACTTGGTCTCGCCGCTCAACAATTCTTCCAGAGACAATTGGACTGACATTCGCAGTTCATAACGGAAGAAAGTTCGTTCCTGTATACATCACAGAGAACATGATTGGTCACAAACTCGGTGAGTTTGCTCCAACCAGAACTTTCCATGGTCACGCTGAGAAGAAAGCCGCTGCTCCTGCTGCGAAGAAGTAATAGAGGTTTATTATGGAAGTTAAAGCAAGCTTGAAATATGCAAGAGTTGGCGCTCAGAAAGCAAGATTGGTTGCTGACCTGGTTCGCGGTAAAGACGTGAACGAGGCAGTTAAAACCCTTACTTTCCTGAACAAAAAAACTGCAGGTATGGTAAAAAAGCTAATCGAATCAGCTGTTGCCAATGCTGAATACAAAAAGGTTATGGATGTAGACAGCCTTTATGTTAAAGCTATCTGGGTTGATCAAGGTCCAGTTCTTAAAAGATTCCGTCCTCGTGCACAAGGTCGCGCGTTCGGTGTTCGTAAGAAGACCAGCCACATTAACGTAGTACTCGAGGAGAAATAGTCGTGGGTCAGAAGGTTAATCCAATTGGTCTAAGAGTCGGTGTTATCAGAACTTGGGATTCTCGCTGGTATGCGAAGGGTCAACAATATTATGAAAACCTCCACGAAGACATCCGTTTGAGAAAGTTCCTTAAGGATAAACTTAAGAACGCGGGTGTAGCGAAAATTGAAATGGAACGTGCTGCGAAGAAGATTAAAATCATCATCTCCACAGCTCGCCCAGGTGTTGTTATTGGTAAAAAAGGTAGTGGTATCGACGCTCTGAAAGCGGAAGTTCAAAAACTTACACCCAACGAAGTTTTCCTGAGCATCCAAGAAGTGCGCAAACCAGACCTCGATGCTCAGCTCGTTGCTGAGAGCATTGCTCAACAACTTGAGAAACGTATCTCTTGGAGAAGAGCTCTTAAAAAATCTATTGCAGCTGCGATCAAAGGCGGCGTGAGAGGTATCAAGATCCGTGTTTCCGGGCGTCTTGATGGTGCAGAGATTGCGCGTTCAGAGTGGTACAATGAGAAGAGCGTTCCTCTTCATACATTGCGTGCTGATATCGACTACGGTACAGCAGAATCCCTGACAGCATACGGTATCATCGGTCTGAAAGTTTGGATCTATAAAGGCGATATCTTATCTGCTCGCGAAGTTGAGGAGGCAGGTCGTGTTAAGTCCTAAAAGAGTAAAATGGCGTAAACAATTTGTAGGCCGCGCTACTGGTTTTGCAGTAAGAGGCGCTAACCTTGATTTCGGAGACTACGGTCTTCAGGCAATCGAGGAAGGTCGTCTGACTGCTCGTCAGTTGGAAGCTGGTCGTATCGCTATCTCCCGTTCTGTTAAGCGTGGTGGTAAAATCTGGTGCCGTGTGTTCCCAAACATCCCGGTAACTAAGAAACCTGCTGAAACTCGTATGGGTAGCGGTAAAGGTAACCCGGAACTATGGGTTGCTCGTGTTCTTCCTGGAAAAGTTCTTTTCGAAATGAACGGTGTGACACGCGAACAAGCTAAAGAAGCTTTCGAACGTGCAGCTCACAAACTTCCTTTCAAAACTCGTTTCTTGGTAAGGGAGTAGTTGTATGAAGTTCGTAGAGATCAAAGATCTTTCTGTTGCAGAATTGAAAAAGAAAAGAGCAGCTCTTTCTGAAGAGTTGTTCCAGGCACGTATCAAGAATTCCATTGGGCAACTTTCTAACCCAGTGCAAATCCGTGGTCTTCGCCGCGACATCGCTAAAATCAATACAGCGATCGTAAAAAAAGTGGCGAGATAGGGGTAGGAAATGACTGAAACTAATTCTAGAGGCCGTAAAATTGAAGTCGTAGGTGAAGTTATCAGTGACAAGATGGATAAAACCATCTCTGTTCTGATCTACCGCATGGTTAAGCACGCTAAGTACGGTAAGTACGTTAAGAAGACGTCTGTATTCAAGGCTCATGACGAAAAGAACCAGGCAAAAGTTGGTGACATCGTTAAGATCCGTGAAACTCGTCCTCTGAGCAAAACTAAACGTTGGGCTTTGGCTGAAGTCGTTGAAACGGCGAAGGCATAGGAGACTGTTATGATTCAAATGCAAACCAGACTGAATGTAGCAGATAACTCCGGCGCAAAAGAAGTTATGTGCGTTAAGGTTCTTGGTGGTTCTAAACGTCGTGTAGCATCCATTGGTGATGTTATCGTTGTTTCCATCAAAGAAGCTCTGCCAAATGCAAAAGTAAAAAAAGGTGACGTAGCTAAAGCTGTTGTTGTTAGAACTGTAGCAAAACTTCGTCGTCCAGACGGATCTTACATCCGCTTCGACGACAACTCTGCAGTTTTGATCAATGCTTCTAAAGAGCCAATCGGAACACGTATCTTTGGCCCAGTAGCCAGAGAATTGAGAGCAAAGTCTTTCGTTAAGATCGTATCTTTGGCTCCGGAAGTTCTATAAGGGGTATGAGATGAATCGCTTACATACAAGATATAATAAAGAGATCGCTCCCGCTCTGAAGAATCAACTGGGAGTTAAAAACGTGATGCAAGTTCCTCGCTTGGAGAAAATCACTCTTAGCGTGTGCTTGAGCGAAGCTGTTCAGAATCCAAAAATCTTGAACACTGTGGTTGATGAAATCACAGCGATCACTGGACAAAAAGCTGTTATCACTAAAGCAAAGAAGGCAATTTCCAACTTCAAATTGCGCGCTGGCATCCCATTGGGCGTTCGCGTGACTTTGAGAAGAGAGAAAATGTGGTCTTTCATGGATCGTCTGAACACGTTGGCACTACCTCGCGTACGTGACTTCCGTGGCTTGCCTAACAAAGGCTTCGATGGTCGTGGTAACTACAACATGGGCTTGAAAGAGCAGATCGTGTTCCCTGAGATCAACTACGATAAAGTAGATAAAACTCGTGGGATGAACATCACTATCTGTACAACTGCGAAGAACGATACTGAAGGCAGAGCGCTACTTGAAGCGCTTGGCATGCCTTTCAGAAAATAAGAGGTGTCACTTGGCTCGTAAAGCAAGCATTGAAAAAAATAATAAAAGAAAAGCTCTTGCTGCTAAGTATGGTCAATACAGAGCAGAATTGAGAGCTAAAGCTGTTGATATGAAGCTTTCTGACGAAGAAAGAGCCGCTGCACGCACTAAGCTGCAGGGTCTTCCTCGTGACACTAACCCAAACCGCACTATCACTCGTTGTGTGATCTCTGGTCGCCCTCGTGGTAACTACAGAAAGTTCGGTTTGTCTCGTATTGCGTTCAGACAATTGGCCCTTGACGGTAAATTGCCTGGCGTAACGAAAGCCAGCTGGTAAGAGGTTCAGAATGGATACAATTTCTCAGTTCCTTACAATGATCAGAAACGCTGGAGCAGCAAAACACGAAAAAGTGGATATGCCTGCTTCTAAAGTAAGAGCCGGTATTGCTCAGATCTTGGTAAACGAAGGTTTCATCAGAAGCTTTAAAGTTGCTAAAGACAGCAAACAAGGCATTATGCGTGTTTATTTGAAGTATGACGAAGCTGGTGGCCACGCGATCAATAATATTGACCGTGTTAGCCGTCCTGGTCGTCGCGTTTATGTTAAATCTGACAAGATTCCAACTGTTCGTTCTGGTATGGGCATGTCCATCATCAGCACAAGCAAAGGAATCATGAGCGGTAAGCAAGCTACAGAGCAAAAACTCGGTGGCGAATTGCTTGCGACACTTTGGTAGGTGAATCATGTCTCGTATTGGAAAAGCACCCGTTGTTTTTGATAACACAGTACAAGTGAGCGTTACACCTGCTAACGAAGTAGTCGTTAAAGGTGCGAAAAGCTCTTTGAAAATCGGTATGAAACCAAATGTTTCCGCGAAAATCGACGGCAACAAAGTAGTTTTGACTCCGAATGACGACACAAAAGAAAGCCGCGCGATGCACGGTCTTTACAGAGCTCTTATTCAGAACGCAGTAACTGGCGTGACTAAGGGTTTCTCTAGAGGCTTGGAGCTTCAAGGGGTTGGATATCGTGCAAACGTAGCAGGTAAAAAGTTGGAGCTTTCTTTGGGCTTCTCTCACCCTGTTATCTTCGATATTCCAGAAGGTATTGAAATTAAAGTTGAGAAGCAAACCAGCTTGACCGTGAATGGTCCAAGTAAAGAGCTTGTTGGTCAGGTAGCAGCGAAAATCCGCTCCTTCCGTCCACCAGAGCCTTACCTGGGTAAAGGTGTTCGTTACGCTGGTGAGCAGATCAGACGTAAAGCCGGTAAGTCTGCTGGTAAATAATTGAGGTAAAGTATGAAATTGAAATTTAGTAAGCATACAAGCGAAAGAAAAGTAAATCGCCTCAAGAAGAAGATCAGAATCCGCAAGACCGTTAAAGGAACTGCGGAAAGACCTCGTCTTTGCGTATTCAGAAGCGGTAAGCACGTTTACGCTCAGATTATCAATGACGTAGATGGCAACACTCTGGTGGCTGTTTCTTCTTTGGGTAAAGAGGACAAATCCGGTATCGATATGGCGAAACTTGTTGGTATGGAAGCGGCTAAAGCTGCAACTGCCAAAAACATCAAGGACGTTGTATTCGATAGAAACGGTTATCTCTATCATGGACGTGTTAAATCTCTTGCTGACGGCGCTCGTGAGGGCGGCCTGAATTTCTAAGGAGTGATGTGTGGAGAAAGTTCAAGCTCAAGCAGCTGAATTAGAAGAGCGTGTAGTAGCGATCAACCGCGTAACAAAAGTTGTTAAGGGTGGTCGTCGCTTCTCTTTCGCAGCTCTAGTAGTTGTAGGCAACAAAGCTGGTGATGTTGGATTCGGTTCCGGCAAAGCTGGTGAAGTTCCAGAAGCAATCGGTAAAGCAAGCAGATCCGCTAAAAAATCTGCTAAATCTGTAGCTTTGAAGGAAGGTCGTACGATCCCTCACGAAGTTATCGGTAGATTTGGTGCAGCTAAGGTTATCATGAAACCAGCTGCTCCAGGTACTGGTGTCATCGCGGGTGGTGCGGTACGTGCCGTTCTTGAATCTGTAGGTGTAAAAGACATTCTTACTAAATGTGTTGGTACTCGTAATCCGCACAATGCTGTAAGAGCAACAATCGACGGCTTAAAGCAGTTGAAACAACAGCTTTAATTCGCGGACTGGTGGCAAAAATGGCTAAAACATTCGTAGTAACTTTGAAAAGATCAACTATCAAATGCACGCAAGATCAAAAGGATGCAGTTCGTATCCTTGGTCTTAAGAAACTTCACCAAACTGTTGAAGTGAAAGATTCTGCTGCGGCACGTGGTAATATCATGAAAGTTCAACATCTTCTTGATGTTGAAGTTAAGGGGTAATTCATGAGCTTGCTTAAAACATTGGCACCTAAGGCAGGATCCAAGCATGCTCCAAAAAGAATCGGTCGTGGTATCGGTTCTGGCATGGGCGGCACTTCTACCAAAGGTCACAAAGGTCAATTGGCTCGCACAGGCGGGACAGTGCGTCGTGGCTTCGAGGGTGGTCAAACACCTATGCACCGTCGTCTTCCTAAGTTTGGTTTCAGCAACGTAGCATTCGCAAATAACTTTGAGATTGTAAACGTTGGCCAACTTGCTAAATTTTCTGGAGAAGTCACTCCTGAATCTCTACACGCTGCTGGACTTATTTCCAAAGGCGCTGTTAAGATTTTGGGAAATGGCGAGCTTAAAACAGCTTTGACTGTAAAAGCTCATAAATTCTCAGAAAGCGCCAAGAAAGCTATCGAAGCTGCTGGCGGCAAAGTCGAGGTAATTAAGTAGTGTCTGCAATTGAGAGCATCGCAAAAAATTCTGATCTTCGTAAGCGCATCTTGTTCACATTGGCCCTTTTGGCCATCTACAGAATTGGTGTACACGTTCCGACTCCTGGAGTAGACGGATCTGCGGTGCTCTCTTTTTTTCAGGCTCAGAGCCGTGGAATTTTTGGCCTATTTAACACCTTTACTGGTGGTGCACTTTCCCAGTTCAGTATCTTTGCACTGGGAATCATGCCTTACATCTCCTCTTCCATCATCTTCCAACTTTTGACTTCTGCGATCCCGTATCTGGAAGCTCTTAAGAAAGAAGGGGAGCAAGGTCGTCGCAAAATCAACCAATACACTCGTTATGCGACTGTGGCTTTGGCGATTATCCAAGGTTACGGCATCAGCACATGGTTGATGAACTCTACAAGCCCGGATGGACATCCTTTAGTGATCGCTCCAACTGTGGCATTCCTTCCGTTCCAAATCATGACTATCATCACATTGACAGCAGGTACCTGCTTTATCATGTGGTTGGGTGAGCAAATTACAGAGCGTGGTATCGGTAACGGTACTTCCCTGATCATCTTTACAGGTATCGCTGCTGCGATTCCGGGTGGTGCTCAACAGCTTTGGGAGCTTGTTCGTACTGGTGAAATGCGTTTTGCATTGGTTCTTTTGTTGGTTGCCTTCATGGTGGCGATCATCGCAGCCGTTATCTATATGGAAGTGGCTCAGCGTAGAATCACAGTTCAGTACTCTCAAAGACAAGGTGGCGGCGGTATGCAATCAATGCAGACTCCGACAAGCCATCTTCCTATCAAACTTAATATCTCTGGTGTTATCCCGCCAATCTTCGCGAGCTCCTTGTTGATGTTCCCGGCGACTATGGCGCAATTTGTGAACACACCTTGGTTGAAGGCGCTTCAGGATTCTTTGAATCCTTCCGGCACTATCTTCAACATCATGTTCGTGGCTTTGATTGTCTTCTTCTCCTTCTTCTACACGGAGATCGTTTTCAATCCTAACGACGTGGCAGACAATCTGAAAAAATACGGTGGTTTCGTTCCTGGCGTTCGCGCTGGTAAGTCCACTGCAGACTACATCCAAAGAGTTTTGGAGCGTGTAAACGTAGTTGGTTGTATCTATCTTTGTACTATTTGTATTCTTCCAGGCATCATGGTTAACCAATTCAACGTGCCATTCCACTTCGGTGGTACCAGCTTGTTGATCTTGGTGGGTGTTGCTTTGGATACTGCTCAACAGATCCAGTCTCATATGATCACTCAGAAATATGAGGGCTTCCTTAAGGGTGCTAAGATCCGTAGCAGAAGGGTTCAGTTCTAATGAACTTGATCCTGTTTGGAGCCCCGGGGGCCGGCAAAGGTACGCAGTCTGAGCTTTTGATTAAACGCCAGGAGATGACACAGATCAGCACTGGCGATCTATTCAGAGCAGCCATTAAAGGCCAGACGGACCTCGGCAAAAAAGCCCAGGAATTTATGGATAAAGGTCAACTTGTGCCAGATAGCATCGTTATCGGCATGGTTGAAGAAGTTCTCCAAAAAGGCCTCCAAAACTTTATTTTAGATGGTTTCCCTAGAACTGTGGCTCAGGCTCAGGCTCTAGATGAATTACTTGTAAAAATGAATCTATCCATCGGGAAGGCTATCTTCCTTGAAGTTCCAATGAGAATCCTGATGGATAGGCTGACTGGCAGACGCGTTTGTAAAAATTGCGGCGCTGTCTATCATATAGTCAGTAAGCCCTCCAAAGTAGAGGGTAAATGTGATTTGTGCGGTGGTGAGGTCATTCAACGGAATGATGACAAGGCTGAGGTTATTGAGACCCGCCTGAAGACTTATGAAGAGTTCACAAGCCCCCTAAAAGAGTTTTATAAAAAATCAGGCAAATATACTGAAGTGGACGGAAATAGGGACACCGAAGAAGTCTATAAAGAGATCGAAAAAATAATAAAATAGACGGCTGTATTATTTTTATCTCTAGACTTTGTGTTTTTTCGGTGTTAGCGTGCCGGACCGCATTCGTGTTTTTGCTGGAATTTCCGCTTTTTAATAAAAGTGGAAACTATAAGCGTATGGGAAGACATTATGAAAGTAAGACCATCAGTTAAGGCTATCTGTAACAAGTGTAAAGTTATTAAAAGAAAAGGCGTTATTCGCGTTATCTGCGAGAACCCTAAACATAAGCAAAGGCAGGGTTAATCATGGCACGTATCCTTGGTGTCGACTTACCTAGAAATAAGCGCGTTGAAATCGCACTGACTTATATTTACGGCATCGGCCGTCCTCGTGCTGCTATGATCTGCAAGCAAGTTGGTATTCCTTCTGAACTAAGAACTGAAGGCCTGACTGACGAGCACATTGCTAAAATCCGTAGCATCGTTGAAGCAAACTTCAAAGTAGAAGGTGACTTGCGCCGTGAAATCGGTCAATCCATCAAACGTTTGATGGATTTGAACTGCTTCCGTGGTATCCGCCACCGTAAAGGCTTGCCTGTTCGTGGTCAGAACACTCGTTCTAATGCACGTACTCGCAAAGGTCCTAAGAAGACGGTAGCTAACAAGAAAAAAGCCGTATAATTGAGGTTGCGTAAATGAACACTGATAAAAAAGCTGTTACAAAGAAAAAAGTAAAAAGAAACGTTCCTCAAGGGAACTGCTATATCCAAGCTGGGTTCGGTAACGTTATCGTAACGATGACTGATCCAACCGGTGCTACCGTGTCCTGGTCCTCTGCAGGTCACCTCGGTTTCAAAGGAAGCCGTAAAGGTACTCCATTTGCAGCTCAAGTCGCGGCAGAAGACGCTGCAAAGAAAGCTATGGAAGCAGGCATGAAATCTGTGGACGTTTACTTGAAAGGACCAGGCGCTGGTCGTGAGCCTGCAATTCGTGCATTGGCTGCTACTGGAATGAGAATCTTGTCTCTTAAAGACGTGACTCCAGTTCCTCACAACGGTTGCCGTCCACCTAAGCGTAGAAGAATCTAAGGAGTATATCGTGAGCTGCATTAACGAAAGCGTTTGTAAGCTTTGCCGTCGCGAAAACGTGAAACTTTTCTTGAAGGGTGACCGTTGTTACACAGATAAGTGTTCTTTCGAAAGAAGACCTTATCCGCCAGGACAACATGGTCAGTCTCGTTTGAAGTTCTCTGAATTTGCGCTTCAATTGCGTGAAAAACAGAAAGCCAAAAGATACTATGGCGTTTCTGAGAAACAATTTGTGAAATATGTTGGAGAAGCCAACCGTGCAAAAGAATTGACCGGTCATGCGCTTCTGAAATTCCTCGAGACTCGCCTTGATAACGTTGTGTACACTTTGGGGTACGCAAATTCTCGTCGCGAAGCAAGACAGCTTGTTAAGCACAACCATTTCCTGTTGAATGGTAAAAGAGCTAACATCCCAAGCATTCTTGTGAATAAAGGCGATGTTATTCAAGTTGCTGAATCAAGCCGCGAAATGGCTAAGATCCAGTCTGCTATCCAAGCGGTAGCTAGACGCTCTGTGCCAGCATGGCTTGAAGCCGATCATGCTAAGTTCACTGGAACTGTTAAAGATCTTCCGAATCGTGAAGACGTAGCAGTTGCTGTTGAAGAGAACATGATCGTTGAATACTACTCAAGATAATTTTACCTCTCGGGGGAGCTATGCAAGAGCACTATTATAAGTTTTGGAGAGAAATGATCAAACCAAAGGGATTTGAGGTTGATCGTGATTCTCTTCGTGATGACTACGCTAAATTCATTATCCGTCCCCTTGAAAGAGGGTTTGGCGTTACCTTGGGTAACTCCCTAAGAAGAATTCTTCTTAGCTCCATGATGGGTTCTGCAATTACAGCTGTTAAGTTCGAAGGCGTATTGCACGAGTTCACTACGATCCCAGATGTTCTTGAGGACGTCACTGACATCATCCTGAACCTCAAAGAAGTGCGCTTTAAACAGTACACTGCAGACTCTTTGACTTTGAAGATCTCCAAAAAAGGTCCAGGCAAAGTAACTGCAGCGGACATCCAAACTACCGATAAGATCGAGGTTTTGAACCCAGATCTTCCAATCGCTACTTTGGGCGCGAACGCAAACTTCAACGCGGAAATCGTTGTAAGTTTCGGTCGTGGTTATGTACCAGTTGAAAACAGAGAAACTGATCTTCCAGTTGGCTTTATCGGCGTTGACGCTCTTTACAGCCCAATCAGAAAAGTGAACTACAATGTTTCCAATGCCCGCGTTGGTCAAAGAACTGACTACGATGCATTGACTCTTGAAGTTTGGACAGACGGTTCTTTGAAGCCAGAAGAAGCAGTAGCTCTTTCTTCTAAAATCATGAAAGAACAGCTGCAAATCTTCCTGACTTTCGACGAGACTATGGAGCCTGCAGAAGAAGCACGCGAGCTTGGTTCTCCAACTCTGAACGAGAACTTGTTCCGTTCTGTTGACGACCTTGAGCTTTCTGTTCGTTCTGCGAACTGCTTGAAGAACGCTAACATCCGCTACATCGGCGAGTTGGTAGTACGTTCTGAGGCAGAAATGCTTAAGACCAAAAACTTCGGCCGTAAGTCTTTGAATGAAATCAAAGAAATTCTGGGCGAAATGGGATTGGGCCTTGGCATGAAGATCGAAGGCTGGCCACCGGCTGGTTGGGATCCAAGTCAACCTCCTCAAAAGAGAGAGACTCAACAGTAATCTAAAATAGACACCAAGAATGGTGTTTGAACACGCGGCCCTGCGGGGCTGCGAGGGCACGGAGCCCTGAAAAAGCAACACTCGACCAAATTAACCAAAGAGTGTTCTATCGTGCTGATACCTGATACGGTCAGCCCGTTTAACCGGAGAATAAAATGAGTTCACACAGAAGAAGAGTAAAACATTTCGATCGTAAATCTGGCCCAAGAAAAGCTTTGTTGAGAGGTCTTGTGACTTCTTTGATCGAGCACGGCCGTATCACTACAACTGTTGACCGTGCTAAAGAAGTACGTCGCCACGTTGAAAAAGCGATCACTTTGGGTAAAAAAGGTGACTTGGCTACAACTCGTTTGTTGCTTTCTCGTTACCCTAACAAAGAAGCGGTTGCTACAATCGTTAAGGATCTTGCTCCACGTTTCAAAACACGTCCTGGTGGTTACACTCGTATCATCAAGATCGGTCGTCGCCCAGGTGACACTGCTGAAATGGCATTCCTTGAGTTCGTAGACTACGATTTCGAAGCTAAAACAGCTGACACTGCAGAGAAATCTGAAAAGTCCGCTAAAACTGCGAAAGCTACTAAAGCTCCAGCGAAAAAAGCTGTAGCAAAGAAAGCTTCCACTAAAGCAGTAGCAGCGAAGAAGAAAGCTGTTAAAAAGGCTCAGAAAAAAGACAGAGCGGCATCCGCAGCTCGCGCTTAATTCTGGGATCTGATTAAGATCTTCAAAAAAAGGCTCAAGGAAACTTGGGCCTTTTTTATTTTCCGAACCCGCCGTTTCTTCTTTGGAGCAATAAGCCCTCTCAATCACTTTGCGAACCGCCCTCGCCATTTATCACCACCGCGTCTTGCCATCCCTGTCGACAGTCTTTACCTTGAGTATTCAGTTCCTTGAGCTGGAAGGGGAGTCCAATGAAACAACACCTTAAAGCCTTCGGCATCGTCTTTATCCTGGCAGCAGCGGGTCTGTGGGCCTATACGCACTTCTTTGCCAGCAAGCTAAGCCAAACGCCGTCTGATTACACTTCTATCGAAGCAATGGAAAAAGAGGGCGTACCTAACTTTGTGACCAAGGATCTGGACGGCAAACCTGTAGAGCTTGATGCCTTCAAAGGCAAAGTGGTTATTCTGAACTTCTGGGCATCCTGGTGTGGGCCTTGTATCGAGGAAGTTCCTTCCCTGATTAAGCTGATCAAAGAATTCAAAGGTGACGTGCAGCTGATTGCGGTTTCTGGCGATAGCAGTCGTAATGATATCGACGTCTTTATGAAGTCGTTCCCTGAAATGAAGGGTGCGAATATCCACATCGTTTATGACGAAGACCGTTCCCTGATGAAGCAGTTCCAGGTGGCGCGTCTGCCGGAATCACTGGTGTTGGGCACCGACCACAAGCTGGTTAAAAAAGTTGTGGGATCGATAGAGTGGTTCAACAAAGACTCTGTGTCTTACGTACAGTCCCTGCTGACGGCAAAGCCAGCGCAGTAATGGGCAAAGCAAAAAGCCGCTCGAGAGAGCGGCTTTTGTCGTTTAAAGGCTTGAAGAAGCGCGCGCAGACAAGCCTGCTTGCTTGAGCGCGCGGCGACGTCGTCGCCTTGCTATGGAATCCCCTCTACGCAGTCGTATTGCAGGTCGATCTTGGTGCCCTCAATCAGGGCGTAAGTGAACTTCAGGACGCTCTTTTCGATCTTGTAGTTCAGGATATTCAAACCATCAATGCTGACCTTCAGGGTTTCAGGAACCGGTTCGCATTCCAGGTTCAGGTTGGAAAGCGAGTTCACGATCTTGTCCTTGAACGTGTTCAGGTTGGCGCTGTAGTCGGAATCACAAATACTGCCCACGCCACCGTCTGTTAGTTTGGAGGCCTCTTCATAGAAATGGCCAGGGTGACTTGGAGAAGTGTCTTTATCCTGTTCGGCTTCACAGGCGCTGTCGCCGGGTTTCACGATGATTGAACTGAAAGTGAAGCGCACATCCGGGCCGAAGACACTTTTGGATTTTGCCACCAGATTGGCTGGCATGTCGGAAGCCTCCATCGGCAACAGTACGCCGGCAGCATCATTGGCTTTCACACGGGAAGCCACGCCGCCCACAGAGCGTTCGTCTTCATCCGAAATCACGATCACGGAAATCGCAGCACCTGGACGATAGCATCCATGTGAACCCGCAGCTTCAAAGTGGTCATGAGCAGCCTTGATTGCGCGCTCATCCCCGGAACTGCCACCGCCGATTGTCAGGGTGTCGATAGTGGAATTAAAGATCGTATTCAGATTGGCTGTTCCTTTTCTTAGGATGTAAGCCGGACTGCCGCCAGCGGGCGTATAATTGGTCCAATTGTAGGGGGTGCCATAGACCAGGGAGCCTCCGGAAGAAACGCCTCTGGTGGTCGTCAGGCACATTTGCCAGTCGATATTGCTCGCATCCAGGGAGCTTACAAAGGTGCCCATGCGGGCTGCGAGTTTTCTAAGCTCTGGCAGCATGGAGTTGGAGTCATCCAGTACAAACAGGAAATCGACCTGCTTGTTGCCGTAAGCGACGACCTCGCTGGTGGAGATTGTCTTGCTGGGGGTTGTGGTCGGAGGTGTGACCGCAGTGGTGTCCTGCTCAGGGACGGGCGCAAAATTCATTTTCGCGCAACCCGCGGAAAGGGTTCCAATCACACAACCTAAAACTGCTAAATGTGTTTTGAACGATGCTTTCATACCTACCTCATCGTCAAGGCTAGCACGAAAGTGAATGCTTAAAACAGAGGCAAAGTGAAAAAGTGAGGAAAATTGATAAGTAAAAACAGTAAGTTACAAGTTACCGTCGAAGATCTTTACAGGACCGTGCTGAAAATTTAGACAAAAAAAGACACCCTTTTTAGGGGTGTCTTTTGCGTTGTCAGAAAATTTGAAATCTTAAAGTCCGAATCTTTTCTTCAATTCATCAACAGCTTTCTGACCTTCTTTTTCAAGCTGCTTCTTGCCTTGGTTTTCGGCGTCTTTTTTCGCCTGATTCACGCGGGCTTCAGCTTGTTTTTTCTGCTCGTTCAACTGGCCTTCGGCTTTTTTGATTTCCTTGTCCAGATCACCGCGCAGTTTGTTGATTTCGGCTTCCACGCGGGCGCGCTGTTTGCCGATCTCTTCATTGACGTAGGCCTCGATTTTCTTGCGGGCTTCGTTAATCTTGGCCTGGATTTGTTTTTCAAATCCTTTTTGCAGCTCAGGTCCCAGATTGGAGTTAATAGACAAAGGAACATTCGGGAACGTGCCCTGTCCATCCACCGTCAGCGTCACCACCGGAATGCCGGCAAAGACCGCTTTCAGAATCTGGTCGGCAATCTCGTTTTTGGATCCCACTGCGTATTCGATCTGCGTGAACTTGTTATCCATGTTCACCGTGATGTTCTTCAGGCCTACAAGTTTGCCTTCGATGCCGATGCTGCCTTTGGCTTTGTTAAAGGCAATCTGCACGTCAGGGGACTGCACCAGCTCTTTACCTTCGATCGAGTAAGAATCCACCTTGAAGCGATAATCAACGATGCTGTCAGGTTTGGTGTTATCCAAAGACAGGCGCACCAGGAAGCCCATGATTTCCTTGGACGGGAAATCACCAGACAAGGAGGCCACAGTGGGTTTGCCGATCAGTTTCTGATGGGTTGTGATATCCAGGATTTCACCTTTGATGTTACCCGCATCCGGAGTCAGGCCCGCTTGAGAACTGACCGCCGTGCGTTTGATCCAGACCAGAGGATAAGAATTCGGACGGCCGAACTCATAGCTGATCCCGTTTTCACGCGGATGCGGTTGCAGTGGAATATCCTCCGGATCCTTTTCTTTCTTGTTCAGCAGATTTGGCGGGATGTATTTTTCAGCCATGGTCTTGTAACGGAAGAACTTGGCTTTGTATGGTCCCAGATAACGATTGAAGATCGCCATGGACATGGACTTGGCATCCAGCTTAGGAATGCGGAAATGCTGCTCAAGACTTTTGATGTCGGTCTTGACCTGCTTTTCGATTTCCTTGTACTGGGCCTCAAGCGCTTTCAGATCTTTTTGCAGATCATTGCCGGCGCCTTGCACTTGTTTGTACATGGCATCGCCGTCTTTAAATACTTTATCCAGTTCCTGCAAAGACGACTGCAGTTCCTGCGGCGTTTTAAAGTCCTTGTACTTGATACTGTTCAGGCGCTTGTTCAGGGCCTCGATGTCTTTACCTTGAGGCAAGGACTTCATGCGGGCATCCCAAGCGGCTTGTTTGGCTTTCAGGTCTTTTTCAAAACTTTCCAGCATGGCTTTGGACGGCAAAGAATCCTGAAGCTTTTGCAGTTGCACGTTCGCGTCAGTGCCCGTCAGCATCGCGATCACATCACCCAGAACGCTGTCGCCAGCTTGTTGTTGGGCTTCGTTGATGGCTTGTTCTTTCAGTTTGTCAGCAAGGCCTGGTTCGTTGGACACCGGCTCTGGTGGAGCCACGCGACCCGGACGGGCACGTTTCACACCAAAGGCGATCTGTTCAACGACGGCTTCATTCACAACTATCTTGGCGCGCAACAAGGCATCCCACAGCATCGAGAAGCGGATGTCGCCGATATTCAGGGAGTTGTGGGTTGGCTTTTCTGCGTCAGTGACTTCGATACCCTGAATGCGCAGGCTGGCGTTGAAGAAGCTGGTTTCAACTTTGGCGATGTTCACTTCAGCGCCGACAGCTTTGTATCCGGCCCATTCCATGCCCTTGCGCAGGTGAGAGTCGAAGAAGAAGTGGAAGTACAATCCAATCACCGCACAGATGATCACAAACGGAATGATGGCTTCCCAGCGGATCGGGCCTTTTTCTTTTTTCTTTTTTACGGGTGTTGTTTCAGGTGTTGTCATGTGCTGTGTGTCCTAGCCGTAAAGGTTGTCGTAAGTGCAGTACCAGTTGTAAAGCTTGGTCGCCGTGAAGGCTTTCCAGAACTTCGTGCCTTTAAATCTTGCGACCACGGTGGCGCGATATTTCAGGATCAGCGCTTTGAAGGCGAAGAATGCAAACGGCAAAAGAAGGATGGAAACAATCATGGAGCCCATCACGATGCTGTTGTTGAAGCGGGTCATTGGCACCAGCGGCATGTTGTACATGGTGGTGAACAACGGTTTCAGGCTTTCGTTTTCAAGCACGGCTTTACCCAGGTGGTGAGCCGGTCCATCAAACATGAAGGCCACGAACTTGAAAAAGAACGCCGACAGAAAGGCTGCGCCAATCTGCACGCGGAAAATAAAGATGATGGCAAAGACCACAAAAGTCTGAATAGAGATAAACGGGGAAAACCCCAGGATCAGTCCCAGCGACAGGCCGGAGGCCAATTGGTTGGTTCCGGTGTCCGAGTTGAGGAGTTTTAGAAAATTAAAAATCTGCTTCAGTAAGGCCGTCATGGATTTCCTCCTGCAGGAATTTTAATAAGCATAAATGCAAGGCGGCAAGTAGAAACCCGAGGACACAAGGGGCGGTTTGTCGTAAACTGGGCCTCTATGTCACATCCCCTGGAACTTTTGATTGTTGAAACAGTTCAACTGGGTGGCGGTCTGGTCTTTATTGCAGATCAGAATCCGGCCACATTGTCGCAATGGCAGCAGCCATTGGTGCAGGACTTTGCCGGGGAGATTCCGTTCGTCACGCGCACAGCCGAGGATCTGCTGGCGCAAAAGTATGTCACTCGTCCAGAGGATCTGGTCTTGTTCCAGTCCAACCAAAAATCTGTTCTGACGTCTTTGGATGCAATTTTGAATGGTCAACGGGTCTTGTTGGGGGCGGAGGCATCGTCGGCTGAATCCCATCAATGGGACTATGCCTTTGCTGACTTAAGCCTGCACAAGTGGCAGCTGATTTTGCAGAGTTTGAAAGCCCACTGGGGACAATGGTCTGCGCTGCAGGGACTGGATGGCGAGCACGGGGCAGGATGTTTGTTCCTGGATCGTGATGATGTGGTTGTTAAAAACGTTCCTTATAACAAAGACCCTGAAGCCGTTCAGTTGCTGCCGGGAATTTGCGAATTGATCAACAAGGCCCATGCGCAGTCTTATTGGGTGGCGCTGGTGACGAATCAGTCCGGTTTGGGACGAGGCTGGATTAGCTGGTCTCAGTATCAGTCTGTGCATCAACGTATGATGCAGCTTCTGGCTCAACAAGGGGCGTGGATTGATGACTGTGAGTGGTCGGCGTTTATCGACGAGGCAGGCAGTCCCCGCGGGCGTTTGCTGGCAGGGCTTCGCAAGCCTCGCAATGGCATGCTGCTCAAAGTGAACAACAAGCTGCGTGTGAATATGGCGAATTCCGTGATGGTCGGGGACAGTGCTTCGGACCTGAAAGCGGCTTTTGCTGCCGGGGTGGGGCGTTTGTACCTGTTGGCTTCAGAAAAGACCGACAAAGAAATGAAGTCCTTGCAGGCTCATCAGGCCGTATATTCCAATTTCAAATTCACTGTTCTGGAAAAACTCTCGGACCTGACGCTTTAATTTAGCCCAGGTCCTCGAGTGTGGAGGCATCCACGCGTTCTTTAATACGCAGATAGAAGAAGGCTCCCAGCAAGCTCACCACAAAGGTGGTGACCTGGAAGGCAGTAATCACAGTCGGACCCACTTCAGATGTTGATCCGTTGTAGATATTAAACAGGAAATAGAACGCCGCCTGACCGACACCAACTCCCGCTGGAGAGATCGGGATCGCCGTCGCCATATACCCCAATGGCGCCACCAGGAAATAGGTTTTCGCTGCGACTTCCGTGAAACCTGCCGCATTGCCGGCAATGATCAAAAACACAATCGAACAGCCCTGGGACAGAAGGCTTAGAAGCAGCACCAGCATGAAGCGTTTTCCGTCTTTGCCGTAAAGGTGCATGCTTTCATAAAGCTTCATGAACTTTTCAGACAAAGGCAGTTTGTTGATCACGCGTTTTAGCAGAGAGGTCTTGTAGATCTGCGGGGAAAAGATCAATGCCAGTGCAATTACAAAGGCAAAGAACAACGCCAGAATAAACCAGAACAGAGTCGTCAGGGGCGGGATGGTCATGATGTGGTTCAGATCATAAAGCATCACCAGCAGCGCCAATAGCACCATGGCAAACAACCCAAGCACTCGGTCCATCAGAACGCTGGTCACGGCAATGACTTTGGAACCAGGATTGGCCCGGGTGAAATAGTAGGCTTTTATGACATCGCCACCGACCCCGCCAGGCATGGCAAAGTTAAAGAACGAACCGATCAGGTTGAGTTTAAAGACCTTCAAAGGGCCCGCATTCATGCCTTGAGAACGGATCAGGGTGCGCCATCTTTCGCTGGCCAGGAACAGGTTCAGCAAAACCAAAAGCAATGCCACAGACGCCGTGGTCGGTGTCAGCAGGTTTTTAAGGGCAGAGAAGTTCAGCTTTCCGGATTGGATCAGCCAGTAGATGATGCCGGCTGAAAAAAGAATCTTAGCGGACTGAACCAAAAGCTTTTTGGTGTGTTTAACCATGGGGACTGTCTTACTTGAATTCGGGCCGGAACTCTACCTCGAAGTCGTGGTATGCAAAGATTTAGGGGGCCTTAAATTCGATTTGACGACATCTTTTAAGCAGCTAAAAAGCCTCAGTTTTTTGACGAATTGAGCCATTGTAAGGTCTTAATTACTCAGAAACTGCCTTTGATGATATAGATTGAGGACTGATCTCGGAGGTAGTTTTGATACCGGTTATATTATCGGGAGGAAGCGGAACACGATTGTGGCCCGTATCCCGTCAGCAGATGCCCAAACAATTTTGCGACATTTTCGGGGAGCCTCTACAGACTCTGACCCTGAAAAGATGTTTGCGTATGGGAAGCCCATGGATTGTAACCTCCAAGGCCCTGCAGACGTTGACCGAACTGAACCTGAAGGCCAACCAAGGCGAAGCGGTTAAGGCCAACCAAGGCGAAGCCGTTAAGGTTGTTTACGAGCCTGTGGGCAAAAACACCGCTCCGGCTGTGGCAGCCCTGTGCAAGCTGTTGCTGGATCAGGGAAAAGGGGACGAAATCGTCGGGGTCTTCCCGTCAGATCACCTGATCACCAAAGAAGATGCTTTCCTGAAAGTTGTGGAGTTTGCTTCCGCCGTGGCAAAAGAAAACCGCGTGGTCACTTTGGGCATCACTCCATCTTATCCAGAAACTGGATATGGTTATATTCAGACCAAGACGACCAGCTTGAAAGATCAGGCCGGTTTGAAGGCTTATTCTGTGGTGAAGTTCCATGAAAAGCCGGATTTGAAAAAAGCCGAAGAGTTTATCTCTCAAGGTGGTTTCAGCTGGAATGCGGGGATCTTTGTTTTCAAAGTTTCTCACATGGCCAGTCTGTTTGAAAAACACCAGCCGACTTTGTGGAGTCAGATTTCCGCGTTGAAGTCCGATGCTTCTAATTTGGGAGATATCTACGCTCAGGTGCAAAGCATTTCCATCGACTATGCGATCATGGAAAAGCTGAACGAAGCTGAGTTGGCTTGTGTGCCGGCGGACTTTGGTTGGAGCGATGTGGGTTCCTGGGATGCCGTGGCTGCTTTGCAAAAAGGGCAGGACATCATCAATGTCAAAGGGCAGGGCAACTTTGTCTTTGGCGAGCCGACCAAGAATTACTCTATGATTGGCTTGGAGGACGTGATTGTCGTGGATACCAAGGATGCCTTGATGCTGGTTAAAAAAGGCCAGTCTCAGGATGTGCGTCATGTGGTTGAGACTTTGACTCAAGCCAAATCCCCGCTGGTGAAAGAGCATGTCTATGAATATCGTCCCTGGGGTTATTTCGAAATCCTGAAGGACACTGAAAACTTCAAGTCCAAGGTTATTCGCGTCAATCCGCATTCCCAGTTGTCGTATCAGTCTCACGCCAAACGTGAAGAACACTGGACGATCACCCAGGGATCCGGCGAAGTGGTTCTGAATGACCAGGTGATTCCGGTGAAGGCTGGCAGTCACATTCATATCCCGCTGGGGGCGAAGCACCGCATGCGCAACAACTCCAGTGAAATGCTGGAGTTTGTAGAGGTTCAATTGGGAACTTACTTTGGTGAAGACGATATCGTCCGTTACCAAGACGACTATAGTAGAAATTAGAATTGGATATTTGAGATTGGATTTGGGGAAAAGAAAAGGGCTGCGTTTGCAGCCCTTTTTGTTTTTTAGTCTCTGGATTCTTCCAGTGGGACTGAAAGAATTTCGGCGTTTCCGGTTGGCAGGCTGGTGGTGTTTGGAGTAACTGCCGTTGGGTTTTTACGAACGCTTTCTTCTTCTTCTGGAAGATCGATATCTTCCTCATCCACGTGCTCTTGCACGACCTGCAAGGTGGGGTCCTTCTGCGTGCTGGCGGTCAGATCTTTGTGGTAGGCGTAAACCAGGCCACCATCTTTGAAGTTGTTCAGCATTCTTTTGATGATGCCCGGAGCAACTGCCGGGCAACCCCAGCTTCGGCCCAAACGGCCCTGGCTTTTTACGTAGTCTTCAGAAACATAGCTGGCAGCATGAACGACAATGTCTCGTTCAGCCGCATTGCTGTTGGAAGCTTCCAAACCGTACAGATTCAAAGATTCACCGTGACCACCATAGTAGGTGTTGCCACCGAGGTACAGACCCAGGGAAGACATCTTCGAGCCATCGATGTTAGAGAACTTTGCCGCCACATTCACGCCAGAGCCTTTGCCGTGAGCCACAAAGTGCTTGGTCACGCCGCCGGTCTGCATATTCATGATATAAAGGCGTCTTTCGCTGGAAGGTTTTGAGAAATCAATAACTGCGATGAAATCAGACTTGATCGTCACCTCGCGAGTGCTCATGTAAGTCTTTTCGCGACCGCGGATTTTCGCTTTCATTTTGACGGTTTTGCCGGCGTTGACATCCAGGAATTCGAAAGTTCTTTGCAAAGCCGCCTCGGGCACGCCTTGCTTTTTAAACATGTCGTAAATGCGCACGTCTTTGATTTTCTTGTCATACAGGCTGTCAGCATAACTCTGGATGCTGGCAAGGGTGATGATAAGGGCGGTCACAAGTTTCTTCATGCTTTCCAACTTTCAATTACGTGAGGATTCAATAATTCCATGAACCTTCCTTACAAGGCATGTGCCAGCTTTTTTACCTGTTTTAGTGTCCTAAATTTGAGCTGAATGCGAGGGGGGTGCCGCTAAAAGTCCCCCTGTATATAAAATAGACGCGTGTTCGGTGACGTTCCGGAATAGCCCCATTTTTTCTGCTCTTAGGCACTTTCTGGGGTTCTGAATTGAGGTTTTCATGTGGCTGATTCTAATAATAAACAAACAAAACTCTTACAAGGAGCTGATATGAAATTTGTAGCTACAATGGTCGCAATGCTGTTTTCAATGAGTGCTTTTGCGGCAAAAACCTATCAGGTGACGGGGCCAATCGTAGAGCTTTCGGATTCCCGCATTATCGTGCAGAAGGGAAGCGACCGTTGGGAGATCGAAAGAAATCCGAATACCAAAGTGACGGGTGACCTGAAGGTCGGTCAGAAAGTGACGATTGAATACACGATGGCAGCAGACACCGTCGAGGTCAAAAGCGACAGCAAAAAGAAGTAAATTCCGAACAACCTTAAAGGGCTGAAATCTAGTTGATGAATTCTTAATTCAGATGCACTGGAATGCTGTTGTGCAGGGAGGGGCCTCTCGGATAAACCCTGATGTTGGTCAACAACAACAGGGGGTTCGCCATGGCGGTACTCAAAAAGGTTCTGATTTCAGCCTTTATTACTGGTCACATTGTGATGATGGTCACAGCGGCATTGCCGGATCGGAGCGCGGTCGGGGACCGCATTCTGCAGGCCCTGTCGCCTTATCAGGTCTTCTTCGGATTGGATCAGCCCTGGAGCATGTTTGCTCCCAATCCCGCATCCGTAAACTCCTATCTGACTGCGACAATCACATTCAAAGATGGCTCGACTGAACAGTGGACCTTCCCGAGGGCTTCGCAGCTGGACACCTGGGATCGTTTCACAGCGGGCGAACGCTATCGCAAGTATCAGCAGGATAATCTTTTACCGATGGAAAAATCAGAACTGTGGTTTGATCTGTCCCGCTATGTGGCGCGCGAAGTGGCCAAGCTGGAACAGCTCGGTCGCAAGCGTGAGTTTGAACAGCTTTATTTCTATCGTCACACCAGTGTTGTTCAGCCTCCGACTCAGGTGTTCGTGCCCCATGGCCAGATGAGCAAAGATTATAACAGCGAAAGTGTTTTCCACTTTAAGCCTACCGGAGGACTTCGTTATGAAGCTAACAACTCTCACTAGTGGTTTGAATGAGTTCTTCTTTAAACCCCAGCCCGTGCATACCGTGGCATTACTGCGAGTTCTGTTCGGTGTGGTTTTGCTGATTAATTGGTTTATGGTGTGGGCCCATCTGGACACCTTTTGGGGAGTCGAGGGGATTTTCTCTTTGGAAAGCGCTTTAAAGATGGGGAGCGCCTTCCGCTTTAGTTTGTTTGAACTGCTGCCACCGGATCCGCGGGTGCCGGCACTGCTGGCGCTGGCTCATCTGGGGGCGGTGATTGGGGTGTTGTTCGGAATTTTCACCCGTACCTCGATTGCTTTGGCATTTTTCACGCTGATCTCGTTCCATAACCGGAACGTTTTTGTTTTGAACAGTTCAGACATCGTGATTCGTAATTTTTTGTTTCTATTGTTCCTGACTCCTTGTGGGGACTGGCTGTCGCTGGATCGCTGGTGGCAGGTACGCCGGGGGCTGGCGCCGGCAGAGCCGGTGGATAAAGCTCCATGGGGGCTGCGTTTGATGCAGATTCAAT
This sequence comes from Bdellovibrio bacteriovorus, assembly GCF_048286975.1. Classification (GTDB taxonomy): domain Bacteria; phylum Bdellovibrionota; class Bdellovibrionia; order Bdellovibrionales; family Bdellovibrionaceae; genus Bdellovibrio; species Bdellovibrio bacteriovorus_H. The sequence goes on from NZ_JBLVRT010000004.1 coordinate 49,256, forward strand.
TCAGCATCATTTACATTGCTACGGTGATGTTCAAAATGAAGGGCCCGTTGTGGGCTGATGGTACGGCCGTCTATATTGCCACACGCCTTGATGAGTTTGTTCGAATGCCATTGGGGCTTTTGAACAGCCTGGTGGTGATTAAGTTCCTGACCTGGTCAACGCTGCTGGTAGAGCTTGCTCTGGGTACGCTAATCTGGATTCGCGAGCTGCGGTACTGGGTGATTCTGGCTGGGATTGGCCTGCATCTGGGGATTGAGCTTTCGATGAATATCCCGATGTTTGAATGGATTATGATTATCACTATGATCTGCATGGTGGACCCAAAAGACCTGAAAGGCTGGTTGACCCTGGCGAAAGAGGGCAGACTGTTTTCAAGTGTTCTGGCCTGGAGGCCGCTGACCTTGGTTAAATCCAAATAAAGAAAAAGCCGCTGTACCCAGCGGCTTTTTTTATGTCCTGATTTTATGTGGTTTGTGGTTGGGGAGTCTGTGTCTTGCGGGCTTGCTGTCGGTACTTGCGAAGCTTTTCCATCCAGCACTCGATATCCCGTGAATCCACCATGCTGACCATCACCACAATCATCGCCCACTCAAAGACCGGGATCGACATGGTGTATTCAATTCCCAGATGCAGGCCGACTCCCGCGAGCAGAACCCAGTACCGTAGTTCTTTGATCCACACCAGTGTGCCCAGGGCAAATTCCACCAGCAGAGTGGACCAGGTCAGGTATTTGATGAAGATCATATTATTCAGCAGCGGCAGTTCGAATCGAACAAAGTCATCAAGGCGTGTGGCGATATAGACAGCCGTGCCGTCGACCCAGCGGTCTCCTTTAATTTTGAACATCACTGTGGCCAGATAGATAACACAGAACTGAATCTGGATCATGCGCAACGCCCAAGGAGCTTTTTCCGCAGGGATTTCGGGGGCCTGACCTTTCAGGCGTAAACGCCAGCGGTCGAATGAAAATGCATCTCCGCAGGGCGTGAACAGCAATAGGAACAGGAAGACTCTCAGAACTGAGTCGGCGCTATTCATAATAAACCCGTTGCGGTGATGGAACGATATCAGGGTGACAAAAGCGATAAGAATGGACTTCCTTGTCCACGCACCGAATGTCAAAGCTAAGACTGCCAACAGATGCACAAAGGCGATGGTGGTGGTGACTTTGTACGTATTCGGCATGTAGTCAAATAATGAAAAGCGTAACGGGTTTCCGTACTGCTGGGCCGTTTGCAGAGAAATGAGACCATCGGGACCAAAAAGGACCTCTAGGTCTGTGTAGATCATCAACCAGTTGAACAGCAGTAGCAAACCCAAACCGATTCGCAAAAGAGCCACGCTGTAGACCGGCTGGGGTTTGAAAAGAAACTCATCAATACTATTGCGGATGGTTCGTAGCTTCATGGCGAATCCTTTCAAACGTCGGAGTATATACGAAGATCGTTTCGATATCATATTTGCTGCTTAGAGTGCCATGCGGGACCATCGGGGCCTCGGGTGGAGGTATCACGCGGCTTTGGTATCTCTTAAATGAGATCTCTTTCAAAATGCGGTTTTTCCCCGAGCGTTCCGCATGCATCACTTCGCGGGTTACAAAGCGAGAAACATCAAACCACACCAATTCGTTTTCGTTCGGCAGCAGAGTTTCCTGTCCTAGCAGGCGGTAGCGATCTGCAGTCAAAACTTTTCGTGGTCCCGTGATAAGCAGTGGCCGTGGCATTTTCCAGACTCCAGTGGACCCATCTTCAAATTTAAGGTCCGCTTCAATGAATGCATTGGTGTTCATGGGGTTCGGGGCAAACATTGCCCAAGGCTGATACAGCATTACCAGTGCTTGATATCGCTTCACTGCAGACATGAATTTCTCGCCTAATTTGCTTTGATCCGGCAGCCCGTCCACGACCATGATGCCGACGTTCAGGGTGAAGAAAGTCATGATAATGACTTTCTTTGACTGATTGAATGCAAACATCAGTTTTTCTTTCGGTGTCATCGTTTTCTCCCCGGGATGATCTGCCGTTATCTAAAGTTGAATATGGTTCTTAACATAGAAGTTCCAGAATAGTTCTTTACGCTTTTGCAAGTTTACCAAGGGAAAGATCCAGATTCTGCCGAGTTTGCAATGTTGAATAACACATTTGAGAAGTGTCAATTAAATGGCTGAAATTATGATTTATTTAAGTGTCAAAAATATTTTCTGCGTTCTAAAAATTCTGTCAGCTCGAAAAAAAATAACCGGTCGTTGTCTGCAGCGGTGGATCTTCCATTGCCGCGGGCGAAGGCTGCAAAAAGGAGAATGCAATGGGTGGGAAGTCAGGGAAAGTGATTTTCCTGGCGGGATTGTCGATGATTGCAAACGCGGCGTTTGCGAATAATCCGGCAAATAATACCGTCAAGAAAGACACGCAAGTGATTGAAGTTGGAGGCCGCGGAGGTTTTGTAAATCTAAACTCCAAAGTTATTCAGGCTGTTGGGAACAACGGCAATAACGGCAATAATGGCAATAACGGGAATAACGGACTTTTCGGAAATAACGGGATTCTTGGCAGCAGTGGGAATAATGGTAACAACGGTAACAACGGTAACAACGGTAACAACGGCAATAACGGCAATAACGGCAATAATGGGAACAATGGGAACAATGCCGTTCTAGGGAATAACGGGGTTCTCGGAAATAACGGCAATAACGGCAATAACGGCAATAACGTTAACAACGGGAACAACGGGAACAATGTAAATAATGGTAACAACGGTAATAACGGAAGCAAAGGTTCTTCCGGGAACAACGGGAATAACGGGAATAACGGGAACAACGGGAATAACGGGAACAACGGGAACAACGGGAATAACGGGAATAACGGGAATAACGGGAACAACGGGAATAACGGGAATAACGGGAACAACGGGAATAACGGGAATAACGGGAATAACGGGAATAACGGGAACAACGGGAATAACGGCAACAACGGGAATAACGGGAATAACGGTAACAACGGGAATAACGGCCATAACGGCCACAAAGGTAACACCACCGGCTATAGCACAGGATATACTACCGGCTATACAACTGGTTACACCACGGGCTACTCGACGGGTTATACGTCAACTGGTTACACGTCCACGGGTTACTCCACTGGATACACCACCGGTCATCAGTCCACTGGTTACACGACTGCGACGACTTATGGTCCAAGCACAAGTACCTATGGACCAACTTCGACGGCGACCACTTACAATCCTGATACGGCGACCACAGTAACGACGGCAACGTCGACATCCGTGACCACATCCACGACAGGTGAAGTGACTTCCACGTCTTCGTCTTCATCTTCGTCCAGCTCAACTTCCACATCCACGACCGGAGAGTCCACAGCGACATCCTCCAGTTCCACTGGATTCAAAGAAGAAGAGAAAAACAAACTAAGAGCGAAATTGAAGCCTCTGTTCCATTTGAGCTTCGATTATGGTCAGTACATCGTGAATCTGACTCCGCACTTCAGAAATGTGCAGCCGACCTCTATCGTGAAGTATGACTACCGTCCGACTTCCGATACATTGATCTACGGCGATTACCGTGATGGTTTCCAAAAAACTGTCTATGGCGCAATCGAAGTGGGTCTGGGGGCGCAGGTGCGCTTCTGGTTCGACAACGCGACAGGCTTGCGTCAGCACTTCTGGGGCTATGTCGGTGTTCTGCCAATCATGGGTAAAGAGACAGAGTCTGTTCGCTATGTGAGCACTCTGGACAAAGCCCGTAATATGGGTGGTCGCTGGTCTGTTCCTAAGGATGCAGCAGATCTGGATACCTGGGATCCAGGTGACAGCATCACTTACATCGGTCACGGTGGAATCATCTTCTCTGCGGGCGCGGGCTTCGGTCCAATCGGTGCAGGGGTGGCGAAACTGGCGAACGGTACTTGGGAAACTTACGTGGAAAAAGTCGGCTCTGACCGTGCTTACGTAAAAATGTCCAAAGGTAAGCTGAACAGCTTCTCGATGTTCACCAACGTATCCATCCTGACTTTGAGCTTGAGTGAGTTCAGATCTTCGGATGATGGATTCTCGTTCTTGTTCGATTTGACGACCGATACTGGCCGCAAAGCTTACGAAGACGTGATCCGTGGTAACGTTTTGGCGTCAGAAACTCTGTCAGCCGACAAGCCAAGAAACTTGGTTGAGCGTGCACCGGTTGTTAAGGTTGAAACATTCAGATCTGTGGCGACGGGCCGTGTTGTTAGCAAATCTTTGGCTCTGCCAATCATTTGGGACAAAACGTACAGCAAAGGTAAGATCAATTCTTACACCACATCTGAAATGCATCTGGACCGCAACACCGCTGTTGTTAACTACGGTATCTACTCTGATTCCGAAGACAGCCGCTTCTGGTTCAAGCACAAAGAAAAAGACTTCATGTTCTACGGAGCGAAATACTCTGTTGAGAACTGGGACAGCAAAGCGCGCATGGAAAGCATGTTTGGTACTTACTCTTATGCCTTCAAGCACGAGAGCGCCAACGGCAAGCGTCTAAGATCCGGTATCTATGCCCTGGTTAAAAAGACCGGCCTGGATTCCCTGATGGTGGGCGTGCCTGATGCAGATCTGGGTTACACCGGCATTGAATTCAACGTGAACTTCAGTGACGAAAACACCATGAGACTTATGAGAGCGGCTCAGACCATGAGTCAGGACTCCTTCATCGACAAGTCCACGGATCAGATTTACTCCTATTTCAACGAGCGCAACGATCCTTACGATCTGTGCATGATGGATGGTGGATCACGTATCCCGGGTTCTTGCGTGAACGTAACGACCAAGAAAACGGCCGAGGCTGCAAGCAAAATGTACTATGCTTTGAAAACCATGTACAAGACGATGAACTCCGATCCTAAGGCGTTTGCTGCCGCATACGGCGCATTCGGTGAAGGTATGGCAGAGAATCTGTTCACATTCCGTGCGGCGATGGCCATTGCGGGTGCGGGCACCACAATCGACTACTTGGTTGAAGGTACTCACATCAACATGTACTTCCGTGAATGGATGGTGGATGGTTCCGGACGTTGGGTGCCTGCAGTTCAATCTCCGAACTACAAAGGTCTTCCGTTCCAGCCAGCAACTCGTCACTCCAAAGTGCGCGGTATGATCATCGGAAACTCCGATGCAGGAAAAATTCCGCACATGATGCCAGTCACTTTCTAACCCCCGGTTAGACAAGTGTTCTCGCAAAAGGCCGTTGGTGAACACCAGCGGCCTTTTCTTTTTTTTCGCCGAACGTTTCCGAACGATAATTACATTCTGTTTAATTGCTGATCTGTAGTTTGAGTTTGTTTTTGTCTGGTTGGTAAAAATTATTTCGCACCAAAAAATAATTCCAATCAAGGAATAGGAAAGGGAAGTTATGAAACTCAAGGCGCTTCTTGCAGGAGTTTTGCTGGCGACAACGATGCAGGCGACTGCAAACGAATTTGACGACGGAACTGGTGAATTTGATCCGCGTCCGCTTCCTCAATACTCTGAAGCAGAATTGCAGAAGAAGATTGAGAATGAAATGGCGATCGCGTGTTCGGGCAACCTATGTAAAATCGTTGGTCAGGACAGCAGCGGTTCCGGATGGACTGTTCAGTTCCAGGTGGGCTACGGTCGTGCGAACAGTGGTGATGGCGATACCATCTACATCGGTGACTATGACAACGGCAATAACAACAATAACGGTTATGCCAACATCACTGTGACCTACAAAAACTACAAATGCCGCTCCAACCTTCTTGTGACTCCGGCCGTATATCGCTTCGTGAATACATATCTGTACAACATGGTGAATTCCGACGGCTCTGTTAAGAGAAACTTCTCTCCTGCGGATCAGACGGTTGTTCTGTTTTATACAACCATGCTGAACAAAGTCAGTTCATGCAGCTCCGGTCTTAACTAGAGGTCTTAGATGAAAAATGCAGGGTCTATGAGCAAATTGGTTTTGATGGCGGCGATCTGGATGATGGCAGTGGGTGCAGATGCACAAACCACGACATCCTCCCAGGTTCAGCTGAACAAGTTGAGAATTACGAATCGAGCGCAATGCGCCGTAGACTCTGAGATTCCGACAGAGTCCGCCTTTATCGTGGTGGACGGGTATAATGCCGGAAAATTGGTTTATTCGCTTGGGAAGAATATCGGTGCGAATGCTGAGGCTATGAGCACTGAGGGCATGCAGCAGTTCCGCGTGGCGGTGACTCGCCTGACCAAGGTGATTATGAATAAATTGATGGCGGGACAGCTTCCTTTGCTTCCGACCAATCTGAAAACCTCCGGCCTGACAACGTATAATGCCATTGCTGAAAAGTGTCAGAATAAAACCTATTGCCCGGAGTTGAATGGGTACTTGTCCAAGCTTTGGGATAACTCCGAAGGCGCGGGTCTGCGCTGGGAAAGTTTGGATAAGTTCAATGGCAGCCACTTTATGTCGATGAAGAAAACGGATCGTGTGGCTTGCTTCTATGTAAAAAGATTCTCGGCTTTGCAGGAGCAGTTGAACTCTGTCGAGGTCGATAAATCTGTTCTTCTGTCTGTGGCCCAGGCGGCAATTGCCAAGGATAAATACATCACGGACTGTGAAAGTGCCGATGCGACCCTGGATTCGCGTAACTCCATTATCCAGCTCGATCTGAAAATCCCTCGTGCTGTTGAATTCGGGGCTGTGGGTTTTGATTTCTGGAACAGCGTTAAGATCTATCTGTCTTTTGCCTGGAGATATTCAAATATTCCTCTTGAGGTTGCGCCTGAGTATGGACAGATGTTCCGCTCTATCGCGCTTGAAGAATCCATCATGATGATTCCCAATGGCTGCAAAAGCATCGAAAAGCCTGAATGTGACGCAGCTACATTATCCATGAACAGCATCCGGGAGCTAGCGCGCCCGGATGGAGACAATACAGAGCATCGTAAGGAGGTGCCCCGTGGTCCTGAAGATGATGTTGTCAACCGTGGTCCGCGTGATGTGAATGATGATTTTCTTGGGACGCGCAGCTATGACGATGCGTCCGACTGGGTTGAAAACTTTCGAAAGAACTATGTTTCTGCCCGCGGTTCTATGAAGAACCGTGTTCAGAGCGCCATTCAGTTCCTGAATATCATCGGCGGGGCGATGACCCCGATGGAACTGACTGACTTTGTAAAACCCCTGGCATTTGCCAAAACGTACTCCAACCAGCATCGAGATGAGCTTTATTATCTTTGTACTGAAGCCCGTCTGGCCGGGGACCAGCGTCTGGACTTTATGAAAACGGGGATAGACAAGGTTCAGCAGCTGGAAGTCATGCAGCGCTCTTTCCAGGGCTCACAGGTGCAGCTGGCAGATGCGACTCGCTATTTCGATAAAGTTGCAGAAAACATCGTGTCCTTCTGTGACAGCCTGGAACGCGAGAAGATCTGGAATGTGGCTGGCTACACTGTGAACAGAAACGGTTTCAACGCCTGGGCACGCGAACTGCTGCAAATTGCTCCACCGGCGACAATCGCTCCCGCTGATATTCAGCCGCTGAAGTTTGGAGCACCACTTTTGGTATGGGATGCGACCCGTGTGACAGATCCCGGCAATTCCATCTGTGTTTCGGCGATTGATTGTTCCCGCAAGCTGATCAAATCCATGGTCGATCTATACGCGGTGGCGAAGTATGCAGATGCATTTTTGCCCGTGAACTCTACCGTGTCGACTCCGGATGTATTCAATCCATATGCGGATCTGAAGGCTTGCAAGGTCTATGACCCTTGGTTCCAGACCCGTCGTGCGAACAAGCGACTGATGGCTGATCTGGCTAGCACGGCTTTGTTTGGCTGGAATGCTTTGCCTCTTTATATCGACGTGGACTTCAAACCACCTAAGGTGACCAGCTTGAATGCCATGATCAAAAACGGAAATGTGAAGTTTGATCCGAAGATTCAGAAAGAAAAGATGGAAGTGGCCCTGCTGGCAGACTTCGGTCCATTGCTAGGGGCTCCGTGTGCGGTGTCAATCGCACCCAATAGCGCCAAGAATTTCAGCTTCTATGCCTTTAACGGCATTTCTGTGAACTATTGCAAAATTCGTGATGGTGGCGATGTGATTGGTCGCTCCCCTGGGGACATGGTCAGCACGCCTCCTAACAGCAAATCCTATTGTGGAGGATGTTCCATCAACTTTGTCGGAGTGGCGGGCGGTGCTGCAGTTTCCAGCGGTGGGATGCCTTTGAATCCGATCAAATTGGGTGTGTATCTGTTCCGCAGTATTCACCGCTATATCACGGCTAAAAAAGACAAGGTCAACGTTCCTCGCTTGCAGGAAGTGGATGTGAACCGCGTGGTGGAGGTCTATAAACGCTATGGTGGCATTCCGGACCACTGTGTGGATCAGCTCGCAGCAGGTGTGGGTTGCTATCAGAATGTCTGTGCCGCGAAAGCTGCCGATTATTTTGAGCGCTATACAGGACACAAGGTTAAGAACCTTGAGATGGAAGAGCTGACAGATGCCAACGGCAACACGACGCCTTCTTCCGCCGTCATCATCCAGTCTGACTATTGCAATGGCAAGGTGCGTGTGAAGTACAGCTGTTCCGAGGACGGCAAGAAATTCAAAACTTATGAAAAGTTCGGTGGCATGTACGGCATGAGCAAAGACTGCCGTCAGACCATCGGCCATAACTTCTGGGGCTTCTAGTGAAAAAGTGGATCGGTGTTTTATTGACCTCAGTTTTGATGGTTTCGGTGCAAGCTTCAGCTTTTCTGGTGGAAAGTGGCTATTTGAAGCAGCCGGGCGGGCAGTATGCAAAGGTGACCAAGGTCACTTGCGACACTGCGTCTTCCATGCATTGTCAAAGCCTTTGCCAGAATCCGACAGCCTGCCAGCGTCCAGAGCCTTATTGCCGTAACTGTGCGGGTACAACATCGCCACTGTTGCGTCAGTTGTTCACAGAGATATCTAAAACCTATGCGATCAAGCAGGAACAGAATGATCGTCAGGTTTTGGTGAAGTATCTGGGAACTGAAAAGTACGTCCTTTTGGATATCAAGAGTGTTTTTAACTATTACACACCTGTGGGAGGTGAAGTCTTCGGAAACGAGCTTCGTGCCTTCTGCGGGGATGCTGCCGAGACTGCTTTGTTAGCCGTGAAGCTGGATGAAGTTCATCAGCCCATGGCACTGAGCTACGTTCTTTGCCGTAATAATATCGGACAAACCTCTGCCTTCGAGGTTCAGCCTCGACAACCGGGCATGGGGAATCGTCCTTTGACTGCGCCTTTAATTTTTAAACTGAACTGATTTTTCAGTTTATTACAACAACACCCTTAATTGGGAAGGAGACAACATGAAACGTTTGTTAACAGCGATGGCAACGACAGCCGTCACCCTGATGGCAATGCAGGCAAACGCCATCCAGGTTACATATAGTTTCCGAGTCAACAGCTCGGGTCCTAGTATCTATCCGTGTAATGCCGGTTTGACCACTTATGATGCTCACGAAGGTGACAAAGTAGCGTGTTACACTGCAATCACTCACGAGAAGTGCTCTGGTGACTGCGTTGGTTTGGACTGTAAAGGTGAAGAAGAAGATGATCACCACCAGGGTCCTAAGCCAAAAAATGTACTTCCTGAATTCATGACTTGGTCCGGTGGCGGTCCCGGTCACGGCGGTCCCGGCCATGGTGGCCCTCAGAAGGAAGACGACAAAAACAACTGTGTGTGCACGACTTCCAAAGGTCGCAAAAATGGAAACTACTTCCATGCGAACTGGAGACCATGGGGCGACACAGTTGATCCACATGTTGACGTAGTTTCTGGCTCTGGCACGAACTTCGCCAAATTGTTTGACGAAAAAACAGCTTACCACAAGGTTTTGGAATCTCTTTCCTTCAACCTGGGTTCCGAGCTGTACAACGCCAAATACTTTGTTGATATCTGCTATCGCGGATCTCAGATTGACTACAGCCACTTTGAAACTAAATGGAACCTTCTTGCTGAAGCTTCTGTGACAGACTACGGTCTGAAAGTTCAAGGCGATGGTTACAGCGATCTTGCGGATCTGAAAATGAAAGCTTACATCATCTGTAATACACAAGACAGATCTTGCGAAGAAGGCTACTGTAAAGATGAAGACGATAAACTGCACTATGTGCCTCAGTTTAACGACTACTTCCTGACGAACTTCAATCCAACAAATTCAGACTATGAGTATGCGTCTGACTGGTGGACTGCGAATTCCTCCACATTCAAAAAGATCATCGACAAGCAATACAAAGAGCTGGACTACAAAGGTGGCGCGGCTAAGTACTGCAAAATTCGTTACGTGTTTGAAGAAAAAGACGGTTTGTCCAAGTATGGCAAACACAGAAAATGGCAAAAACACGGAGCTGACATCTGCACGCACACCAAAGTTGAGATGGCTCACATGGAAAACGGTTGCAAAGACTGTCACTAAGTCGTCATAGGATTTGAATAAAAAGGAAGATAGATATGTTGAATGTGGAAGTAAACGCGCGAAAACGCCATGGAAGCAGGGGACATCTGTCTCTCCTTTTCGGTCTGACTTTGATGCTGGCAGGGCCATTGGCTCATGCCGCCTGCATCGTGGAAAACGAAGAAAAAGTTCAAATCAATATTTCCCCCGAGACCAAGTCTTGGGGGGATTATCGCGGGCAGGAAACCATCGATGGTTCCCGTATCGTAAAATGCCAGGAGGAAGCAGGTCGCTTCCTGATGCTGTCCTTGGGGGCTGTCCAGTGGGGTTCATCTTCTGAAGTCAAAGACAGCTATATTTTCAATTCCTTTGATCCGGGCACCTGCAGTCTGGAAAATTCCAGATCCATTTCCTCTTATTTACCGCAGGTGACCAAAGCAAACTTCGAGCGCCAATATAAATTTCTTCGCAGTTGCATCGATCTGCGTGTGGCTGATACACGGGGCGGCGCTTTGGTTGTGAATGAAAAGCAGCCTTTCTGTGATGTGACTCGAATTGACAACAGTGCCGTCCTGATGCGTGGAAGCATGTGTTTTATCAAAATTCGCGCGCAGAATGATTATGCAGTTCAACCTATTCTTAAAAAGGAATGTCTGGATCCATCCTATCTTGATGCCATGGGCATCGAGGCTCAGGATATCTATGCCAACCTCGACACTTTGGTGACCGGTGATGAATCCGGAAGCTCCACAGATGTTCGACACGTCGGTAGCAGACCGTTCCATATCAATATCACTCCAAAATCCGGTTTATTGCCTTTGTCCGAGGACTTTGGCGCGGGTATACCTCGTTTCACCACAACCTATACGGTGGACGGTGACTGGGGGCCGGTTTCTATTCGTTCCCGCCAGGACCGTACACAGATTGACCTTTCGTTCTTGGTGTCCAATATCGCTGACCGCTCTTGTGAGGGCAGCAGCTGTTCCAGCTCATCAAATTTCATGCAGCCCTTTGTCGGTCAGGTAGAACTGTTCCGTCTGCGCGATGCCGCTCGCCCAGAGCTGATCGAAGAATGGTGGGACGGGGGCCTGGTTCCACCAAACTGGCAGGGTGTCATGAACGGTATCAGTTATAGAGTGCCGGATCGCTTGTTCACTCCAGGTGGCAAGTACCGTCTTGTGGCGACGTTTCAGGACCCAACAGATGACTACGCTATTTATTTAAATGGCCTGAAGCAGATGTTGGTGCGCCTTTTCGACACGGAAGGGGCGACAGTAGGCGTGGATACTCTTCCTGCTATCTCCACTTTGGGAGACCTGGGAATTATTCCTGGCATTAATGGCATGGGCGGGTTGCACAGTAACAACCAGACCGTCAGTCTGGCTCAGACAATGGAAGGCTTGGAAGGCATCATCGCTTCCACAGTGTGGCCGCCATACTATGACCGTGCCTGTGCGGGTTCTGAAAGTTGCATGCGCATGGGAAAACGTAAATTCCACCAGCGTCTGATTTTGGAATTCACAGCGGACATGGATCCATCCGGTGGCGATGTCGAACTGGCAAATGTTCGCATGCAAAAGAATTCCCCGGTTTTTAAAAGCTATCCGATGCAGTCCGGGGACTTTCCCATCCTGCGCTGTGAAAGGTAAGAAATGAAACTGCTGGTGTTTTTATTCAGTATACTGGTCAGTGCGACGGTCGCGGCGACAACCACCGATATACAGACAGTGGTGGATATGACGACGGGTGAGCAGCTGTATGCCTGCAACGCCCGCATCCGTCATGCTTCCACTGGCAATGACCAGGAATGCTTCAGTCTTTCAACTGGGGAAGTGTGCAATCCGGAAAATGTAAAGCCTGGCGATGCTGCCTGCGTTTGTCGCAGTAAAAACAATTATGGCGATGTGCTTTCGGCCGAAACTAAGAATGGAAAATATCAAACTGTGGCAGCGGGGCCTGAATGGGACAGTCTGGTGCCCAGCACTGAATCTTTCGGCAATCAGCTTCGCAGTATCGATGTGTCATTGGGAAGCGAGTCGCTGGGCGCAGAGTATGCAGTGACCTTTTGCTATGCCGGCCCGGAAGAGCTGCTTAAAAAGAAAACCAGCAAAGACGAACAGGATCAGGATCTGTCCGAAGGAAAATACCGCCTGGATGTTTCTCTGGCTGGGATGAATTATGGCAGGGCTCTGGATGAAGTCGGTTTTCGTTATGTCTGCGATCACCGAGATCGTGGAAATCATGTCCAACCCCGAAAAAAGAACGATGTCGCCCCTCCCTCTGGACGTGTTGAAGAAGACAGCGGCTATGAAACCACTTTCTATGGGACTGGCAACAGCGCGGACTCAGTGCGATTTGTGAAGGACGAACTGATTCTGAATCAGTTCACTTCTCAGGTGCCGAGATTCTGTGTCTTTGAATTTAAGTTCCGCGAAAAAAACGGGGCGAATCTGAAGCGCGATCCAAGGCATTCCTTTGGCAACTTTACTGGCAAGATCCGCGTGTGTAAACTTGGCAGTTGTCCTTAACAATCATAGGCTAAGGACAGCTGGTATTTAGATTGAATATTTTTTCATAGCGATGCCGGTCACGGCATTGCCGATCAGGAACGCGATTTCACGCGCGTGGATTTCTTTCTCCTCCAAACTCAAGGTCTGAAGCTTTTGCAAGCGGGCAAGCTCATCAGAACCGGCGGCGTTCTGAACCAGGAACTGCTCCAGAATCTGTCCGGCCTGATCTCTTTCGAATGCCCGCAACATATCCAGCGACAGCACGTTCGTGGTGCCTTCCCAGATCGAGAACACCTGCGCATCACGCAGCAGGCGAGGTATCCCGGTGTCTTCCACGTATCCTGCACCTCCGAACATCTCGACGACCTCGCTGGAAATATGGATGGATTTTTTCGCTGTATAAAGCTTCAGAATCGGCGTCAGAACCCGCAGCAGGATTTTTTCGGAAGCGGAAGCTTCTCCGACTTCTTCTTTCCCTAAAAGATTCGCGACAAAGAAGCTAAAGGCGATGCATTTGCGGAAGTCCGTTTCTAAAGAATCCAAAGTGGACTTGTGCAAAGGATGATCTTTCAGCAGTTTGCCAAAAGCCTGACGTTTGCCGGAATAGTCCTGAGCCAGATCCAGGGCTCGTCGCATGTGGCCGACAGCGCAAATGGAATTGTAAATACGGGTGATATTCAAGACGCTGGCGATGCGTTTCACGCCTTCGCCCACTCCGCCAATCATGCGGGCCGGAGTTCCTTGCAGGCTCAGCTCGGCCGTCGGCAGGGCCTTGGTGCCCAGCTTGTCTTTCAGGCGGTGAATCTGAATGTGATTCAGCTCACCCTTGTCGTTACGAAGCTCCAGGAAAAACAAACTTAAACCGCGGGAACCCGCGGCCGCTCCATCGGGGCGGGCCAGGGTCAGCGCCATTTGTGAGGTCGTTGCGGAAGTAAACCATTTGGTTCCATGCAGGGAATGGGTCGCGCCAAACTGGCTGGTGCCAGTGAACGGGTGAGCGTCAGTGGAAGTCCCGCTGACGTCAGATCCGCCGGTTCTTTCCGTCATCCATTGCCCGGCCGTCCAGAATGTCTTGGGATCACGGGACAGCAGGTGAGGCAGCACTCTGGCTTTCAGGTCATCATCGGCGTAAAGCTCCAGTGCCCGTGCCGCCCCATCGGTCATCGCCAGTGGGCAGGAAAAGATCGCAGAGCTTGGGGAATACAGATACAGCAGCGCCATCTGGTAAACGCGAGAAGCCGCGCCAAAGCGACGGTCATAGGCGGTGGCGACGATGCCTTCTTCGGCGGCGACTTTTTCAAGGGCTTTCCAGCCCTGGGAGGTTTGAATGTCATCAATTCTTCGACCCCATGGGTCAAAAGGCACGTGAACTGGCGGCAGAGATTCTGCTTCCTTTGCCCATACCAGCATGTCGGTGACCGCGCGTTCGCCAAGATGTTCAAGGTGAGGCAACGCTGTTTTCTGAGCGTCAGCTGGCAGCAGGTGCTTCAGAATCTTCTGAAGAGTTTCATCGGAGCGGAACGTGTTCGAAAGCTGTGGACCGTCTTGATAAAAGTTTTTCATACCCTGAATTTTATTCTTTCATAGGGAGAACTCAAGAACATGTCAGCGAACTCGCCTTTTTTTAAAAAAGTGTTGCCGTCACGTAAGGTTCTACATATAAGAGCCGCTCTTTTGGGGGAGGCACATTTGAATCGTATTCTATTGGCATTGGTGGCCGTTGTTTTGGCTTCCTGTGGACTTTCTACTCGTCCTCAGGTGGATTCCAAAGATTCTTCAGGCATTATGGGCGGAACTTTGGTCTCTGAAGGTTCTAAAGTGGCGTCCGGGATTGTTGCCGTTATGGATCTGCAGAACAATGCGATCTGCACAGGCTCTATCATCGCTGAAAACTATGTCCTGACGGCAGCTCATTGTGTGCTGGATCTTAAGCCCGGTAAAATTCGTTTGGTTTTCGGGGTTAATGCCGATGAACTGATGGGTGCACGAGAGCAGGATATCGTTCAGCTTTATACTCGCTCTGTGACGGACTATAAAATTCACGGTGGTTATAAACCTGAAGAGCAGGAAGAAAAAGAAACCGATTATGCTGACATTGCATTGATCAAATTCCGCGGCGATTTGCCGCCGGGCTACAAGCCAGTGCAGCTTTTGAAAGATGACAGCGTTCTTCGTCGCGGCCTAAAGGTTCATCTGGCTGGTTACGGTGTAAATGAGGTTGTGACAGAGCCTGTGGATGCGAAAAAGGTTAAAAACCTGGATGAGGCTCTGGAATACGGCGAAGTGATCTGTGATGAGAACCTGAAACATTGTCTGAAAGTTGAGATGTTTGGTGACGGGATCTTGCGTGAAACGGATGCACCGATTTCCTCTGTACAGGAAACGGAAGTGCGTCTGGATGAATCCAAAGGTCACGGAACTTGTTCTGGAGACTCCGGCGGTCCGGCTTACGTTGAGCAGGATGGGCAGCTATATTTGTTCGGTGTTACCAGCCGAGGCAGCGCCTTGTGTGACAGTGTGGGTGTTTACACCAACGCCGTTTACTATGCTGACTGGATCAAAGCCACGATGCCAAAAATGCGATAGTCTCATTCTGAGACTGTCAGGAATCTGACATCTGTAAAGCAAAAAACTTCCATGGGGGGATGGCGCAAGCTGTTCCCCCATTTTTTTGAGGCTTGAGTTGGAACAACACTTGAAATCCTTCCCCATGAACACCTTCGTGGAGGATTTTGAGATGAAAGTATTCAAGACTTTTGTTGGCTCGGCTGTCGTTGCATCGATGCTGTGGTCTCAAATTGCGCTGGCCATCACCGACGAGATGCGTGACTTGGTTCTGTATGAGACCAAGGCCAATGCGGTGGCCACACGAAGTAATGAAAAGAAAGTTATCCATCATTACGAAATTCCACTGAAAATTCTGGAATCCGACCTGAAGATCGACGCCAATGCCGGTTACGTCAAAGCTTTGACCTTTGAGCGTGACGGCGAAAAGTATGTGCGCTGGGTTTTGAATCCGGAGGACACACGCTGGGAAAAAGCCGTGCGCGTATTCCTGCTTCGCAATGGCATTGAGCCGGTTAAGAAAGCCTATTTCGAAGGTTATATGACCGCTTCACGCAGCTATATCCTGGTGGACCCGGTGACGGGTGCAGAGTTTTCTTTGAAGACCTCCACGAACCGCACCGGTGGCTACTGGGCGGACAAGAAGCAGACCTGGGATGATGCTTCCCAGATCCGTAAGATTTCTGATTACGTGATTGAGCGTCTGAAGTCTCAGCCGCCTTTGCAGCACTCTATCGTATTGGATGAACCGATTGCTTTTGGTATCAAACGTTTTGATATGGGTATGATCGTGCGCTCTTATGAAGAGCTTCCGGGCACAGGCAAGCGCTATGTTCCGGGCTTCTCGATCATGCACGAAAACCTGGGCCGCGAGCTGGCAAAAGCCAACGGTTCTTCAGATCCGGCGTCTTATTGGAACGAAAACTACAATAAGCCTCTGGCGCGCGCGCTGGCAGAGTTCTTTGTGGCAACTGGGATTCGCTATGATTCCCCGCACTCTCAGAACTTCCTGGTGGAGCTGGATGAGCGTAACAAGCCTACCGGCAAAATTGTTCTGCGCGACTTCGGTGATTCGTATCTGTACGAAAAGTTCTTCAAGGCGATCAAGCGCACCGATATCATTGATATCTGGGAAAAGGGCAATATCATGAAAGGCGACATGGGTATGACCGTGGGTATCCTGCACGGAAACAAGCCGCCAAGCTGGATCGACTATCGCAACGACAAGTCTTCTGCGGACAGCTATGATAAGTGGGGCCGTGACTTCTTTGCAGAATTTGAATCGGAAGTGAAACGCCAGACGGGTGTGGATATTCCGGCGCGCACAGTGATTGATCGCAGCATTTACGAAGATCCAGAAACCAAAGTGAAGCACAAGATGGGTTACTTCACGCGTGATTACAAATTGCTGTCAGTGGATAACGGATTCCTGAAAATGGTGTCCATGGATCAACAGCGCGAAGTCGGCGCGGCACGTCTGTGCGGCCGCGTGTTCAATCACTAGACTTGGTACCATTGAGTCAAAGTTTTAAAGAACCAGTCCTGCATGGGCTGTTGCAAGGAGATGCTTTCGAGCATCTCCTTTTTTGTTTGCACCATTCCTGTATGTTCCGGCGTTACGGAATCAGCACACTCGTGGATCCATTCCAAAGTGGATTCGGGGTGGAACTGAGTGGCCACCACATGGGTGCCCCAACGGAAAGCCTGATTTGGGAAGAAGTCGTTCGTCGCCATCAGTTCGCCACCTGGAGGCAGATCGAAAGTGCATTGATGCCAGTGGAAGACATTCAGTGTGTACGGAGTGGTCTGATCTTTCATGGTCACCGGCACAAAGCCAACTTCCCATTTTCCGGCAGCGTACACTCGTCCGCCCAGAACTTCCGCCAGCAACTGGCTGCCCAGGCAAAGACCGAAGACGGGCATGCCCAGTTTCACACATTTTTTGATAAAGACTTTTTCGTCAATCAGCCAGGGGTGCTTGCCCTCTTCAAACGTGTCCATCGTGCCACCGCAAATCACCAAAGCTTTGATGTCTTCAGGTTTGAAAGGAGCTGGTTCGGTGGAGATATTCCAGACGTGGGGTTTCAGCCCCTGTTGTTTCGCCCAAAGCAGAACAGTGCCCGGAGGAGTGTCATTTTCGTGCTGGATAATAAGAAGATCTTGCATGGGACGCACTATAGCCAGAAACTCAGGAAAAGGGGACGATTTTTTTGAAACAGAATATTGAAATTTGTTCAGGGTGCATCGCCAGATCCACGGAATCCAGAGCTGAAAGCGCTGTTGAGTCCCGCAAGCTTTTTCTGGCTGAAGTTCAAGAGGCGCTGAAAGTGCGCCGTCCGGATGTGGAGTGGAATCTGAGCACTGTTTCTTGTATGCGTCTTTGTCCTGAAAACCGACTCAGTATCGTGGTTTTAAACCGCATGGGCATGACCCGGGGATCGACGGTGGAAAGTATCGTCGACGATATTTTGATCAGAATCGACCGCCCTTAGAAAGGGCGGTTTGCGTTTTGACTTACAGTTTTGGGCGATAGCGCACGTACTCGTTGATGGCGCCGATAATGTGATAAAGCGAGCTGGCTTTGGCCGGCTGAATTCGGAACTCACCGCTTTCCTGCCAGGTATCAAACCACAGACCTTTTTGTGGAGTCTCAAAGAACTTAAACAAAGTGGCCATCGCTTCATCCGCCGCTTGGGCATACTGCGCACGCTGGTCTTTCTTTTCCAGACCCATCTGCAGAACCGCTTTGATGCGCTCACATTGAGGCCAGAAGCGGGATGTTTTCGTTTTTGCAGACAGGTCACTCCACACTTCATCGATCACGGATTTACGCTCGTTCCAGATACCATGCTTTTCACTCAGTACGATCAGATTTTCACGCACGGCCGTCAGATCCTTGCCGGTCAGGCCCTGGTAAAGTCCCATCAACCATGCCCACTCATACTGATGACCTGGTTCAAACACAAACTTGCCATTTTCCAAAATCGGGGACCAGTCGGCGTTGAAGTGTTCAGCCAAGGTGCCGGATTTAGGATCAATGAATTTTGTCAGACACAGATTCAGAATTTCGTCGGCTAATTTTTTCCAAAGGGGATCGCTGTCTACGGCCATCCACGCAACGGCAGACTCAAACATATGCATGTGGGGGTTGGCTTCGTACTGCACACCTTTGTCGGTCAGTTCGGTGAAGCCACCCTGGGACAGGTGACGTTCACTGTATAGATACTGAACCAACTGGCGGGAACGCTCTTTGTACTCTGGAAGTGGATTTACGGCATAAGCATGCGCCAGTCCGAACAGCGCAAAGGCCTGGGCATACAGATCCGGCGTGGTGTTTTTGGCTTCGCCCTCTTTGGTTGCCGAGTGAATGAAGCCGCCGGAAGGCAGTGAGTAATTGCGGATCAAAGCGGCTGCGCCGATGTCGATGGCTTTGCGTGATTTTTCCTGATCACAAAGACCCAGCTCCATGCCCAGGCGCAGACTGTAGATCTGGCGCGCCTGAACCATCGAGCGACGTGGAACATCCTGAGGTTCGCCTTCCAAAGAGAAGGACTCAACAAAGCCGCCGCGTTCCCAATCAACCCCTTTGTTCAGCCAAAGAGGAAGGACGTCTTTTGAAAGCCAGTTCTTGCAGTTTTCAACCATAAGTACCTCGGAATAAAGCTAGATGTGAGAGTCCACAATATCCTGTCTGACAACAGGAGTCCAGCCCGCTGTTACCACAGGAAGTGTGGGAAAATGCAGGGGTTTGCCGGTAAAGATATGTGTTTCGTCCGACGACTTGCCTAGTTCCACGAATTACCTCCGAATAGAGAACACGGACAATTCATTGTACGAAACAAGGAGGAAGAAAGTATGAAAAAGTTGATTCTGTTTTTGGCGATCGGTCTGACAGGAGCATTTGCTCAGGCCAACACGGATGCGGTGACCTTGGACAATGATGCCAGCATCATGGGGAATCGCCTGTGGGGTTGCGGCATGACCTTTAAAGGGACATCCAAAGGTATCAAAGTTATTGTCGGCCATTTCAAAACTGTGGCCTATGGAACACTTCACTGCAAAAGCATCAAGGGAACTCGCTATACACAGGATGTGATGGTGACGATCGGACATCATTGGATTGGCGCAACTGCGGGAATCGGCTATTTCAAACTTAAGGGTGCTTCTTCTGAAATCAGTCTGTTCAACTCGAATCCGGATGTGATTCTGGGTAAATACCTGGTGGCGCAGGGTGAAGCCGCGATCATCGGTGGGGTGGGTGCATTCACAGCCGTGAAAGTGGGCCTGCCGCAGCTGGCGATGAATATCTCTTTGCAACTGCTGAAAGGTATCGGCGTGCAAGTCGGTGTGGATAAGCTTTATATCGAAGCGATCTCTGAGCCGGAAGTAGAGCCTATCTAAATTAAGACGGGCTTAAACTAAAAAGGCGCCGCTCGAAAGAGGGCGCCTTTTTTATTTGATGGATTGTCGAAACTACTGCTTTTTCACGTAAGCATTCAAGCGCATGCCCGGAGCGATAGAGCTGGTCAGGCTGACGCTTGTGCCGCGAGCCAGATCGTCCGTGGTGGTGGTGCCAAAGTCGATATTGAAACTGATTTCCTTGGAACGGTCACTTGGGCAGGTGAAAGAGCCTTTGAAGTTCTTTTTCGCCGCCAGGATCAGGAACTCTTCATCCCAGCTGACGCTGCTGAGAAGATTGAAAGTGCCGTTGCAGACCTCATCCGCATTTCCATTGGGATAAGTTCTTTGAACTTCGAATTCGGTTGTGTTGACGACGCGGAAATTCGCATAAACTTTCTGGAACCCGGCGCGGGCCTCCACTTTGTAGCGTCCCACCAGATTTCCCGGTGTCAGTTCGGCGGCCCAAGCGGGGCTTGCGGCGCTTAGGATCATTGCTGCAGATAAAAAATACTTTTTCATTGTGATACCCTCCATTGGTTGATGAGAATTTATACCGGGGTTATGATAAGTCGGACAAAATAAAACCCGGTTCTGTGAGGTTTTACAATGAGGAGTGATTTGACATGGTAACCACACTTTACCCCATGAAGTCTTTGGGAGTGGTCAAAGCTGAACGCGGTGACATTCGCGCCGAGCGTCTGGAAGGCCGCGTGAAACCGGCGGTACCTTTTCCTCATCGTCATGATTTTTTTCAGGTCGTTGTTGTGGCTGGTGGCCGAGGTCAGCATGAGATCGACTTTGAAACCTATCCTATCAAGGCCGGGGCCGTCTTTGTTGTAAAGCCGGGGCAGGTGCACCGTTGGGATCTGCAGGGCGCCAAGGGTTATGTGATTGAGTTTTACGTCGAATCCTTAAGTCTGGATGCCATGGACCGGGAGTTGTTCCAGAACCTGCATGAACTGCCTGAACACCTGAAGATGTCTTCAGCATCGCAGCAGAAGGAATTCTATTTCCATTGTGAAAAGATGTGCGGCGAGTTTGCTTCGCGTGATCGCGGGTACAGCAGTGCTTTGAAGAGTCATTTGAATATTCTGATTCTGTCACTGTTCCGTCTTTCCGGCAGAACAGCGGTCAAAAAAAGTGAAGGGGCTTTCCTCGGCGATTTTGAAAGATTGATTGAATTGAATTTCAATCGACAGCACAACGTTGAATTTTACGCCAAGGCACTGGGGCTTTCGCCCAAAGCCCTGACCATGCGGGTGCATCGCTTGTTGGGAAAGTCAGCGCGCGAAATGATTCACGATCGCTGTTTGCTCGAGGCGCAACGCTATCTGGGATACACATCCATGCCGGTGGCCGAAGTGGGTCTTACTTTGGGGTTTCAGGATCCGAATTATTTCAGTCGGTTTTTTAAGGCGAAAACGGGATATAGTCCGGGGGCCTTCAGGGATAAAAACAACTAGGTCGCAAGAATTGCGACCTAGCCTTTGATAGGAGTGTTGCCAGTGTCTTCTGATTCACCTTCGCGATGGCTTTGTTCGGCACGCAGGGCGATCTTGCCTGTGATACCAACCCATTCAGGGAAGAACACCATAAGGCAGAAGTAGATGATCACGGAGATTCCGGCAACTGCCAAAAATCCAAGTACAAACCATAATTCCATGATAAAACTCCTTTTGCTGCCTTTAATATAGAACAATTCAGAGCTTTTTACCAGAGACGGGCTTCACAATCACTAGCACAAAGGTAACAAAAAGCGTCTTTGGACCAGAGAGTCAATGCTGTTTCTGGGCTTCGGCCTTTTCGACCTCCAGAATGTATTTCTTGGTGGCTTCAGGCAGCTCTTTCCACATGCGTAAGGCCAGGATCAACCCCAGCACGGCAAACGGGATCAGGAACAGAGGCCAGTAGTGCCAGTTCTTCGCCGACAGATAACCAATGGAAAGTGATTGCAGACCTGAACCCAGGTACACGCAACCATCAACAATACCTGAAGCCGTCGCCGTCATTTTTTTGCCACCAAAATCCGCGGCCGCTGTCCCGGACATCAGGGAATGCACACCGATCACCGCCAGGGTCATCAGTACGGCTGCCAGGCCGAACATGGTTGGATTTTTCGTCAGGAAGAAACACATTGCGATCAAAAGGAAGATCATGATGAAGTTGTTGATCGCGGCCGGAGGCCCGCGACGGGACTGGAACATCCGGTCTGAAACAAGGCCCGCGATAAAGCCACCCAGAACTCCGGTCAGGCACAGTAAAAGACCCCAGTTCTTGATAAAGAACTCAGACCCCGCATAGAACGCCGGGTTGGTCTGTTTGGTTTCATTTGCAAAGATAAGGTACCACTGCATGATCCCGTTGCGCAAAACCCCCGAAGTGAAATCCACCAGAGCGATGGTGATCATCACCGGATTTGCAAAAACCTTTTTAAAGATCAAGCCCATGGTGATTTTGACATCTTCATCATCACCCGAGGACGCATCAGCGGTGTCGAGTTCATCGAAGTTGGCTTCTTTCGGGGAATCCTTCAATAGAACCATGTCGATCAGGGCCCAGACAATCAGGATGAAGGCCGGAATGGTGAAGACCAGCCAAGTCGCATCGGTTGCTCCGGTGTCGATGGCAAAGATATGCTGGATAAAATTCTGGAAAGCGGTGCGTGGGCCCTCGGGATTTAGTTTTGACGCATCAACAATCGCCTGACCCCAGTCGAAGGCAAAATAGACACCGAATGAAATCAAGGTGCCGAAGATTGCGCCAAAGACCCCGCGCTCGCGCACATGGAACCAATAGGCTTTCACTTTGATGATGGAAACAGCACCATAGCTTTGGAAGAACATGTTCAAGGCATACAGAAGCGAGAAAGCCACGACCATATTGGTTTTCAACCGGCCCATTAAATAGAGATACGTAGCGCCACCCATTAACAGATTCATCAAGGCTGAACCCAGTGTGGCTATTATGATGCCCTTTTTTCCGCCGATGCGGTCGACCAGAGGGCCGTTGATCAGAAATGACAAACCGTAAACGATGGTTCCGGCGGCAAAGATGATCCCGAACTGTTCTTTGGTCATCATGTCGCCCATGGCGTTCTTTGACACATTCAGATTGTAGCGGGCCATGTACAGGAAGGCATAGCTCATGCCCAGTGGGAACCAGTTGACGAAGCGCCTGAAGATAAATTTTTTCGAGTGATTCAGAGGGTTGTTATTGAAATACAGAAAGATGACGGCGGCTAGACAGATGCTCACGAGTAAAAGGGCCATGGCGTCTCCGATTCATTGAATGCGGCCACAGTAGGACTAAAACTTCCGCTTGGCAAACGATAGGTTGCAATATGAATGGATCTACGAAATCCACCGGGGGGATTGGGGGCATTTTCTTCACTCCTACGGAAGGCTTAAATCTTAAGAAAACTGTCCAAGTCGTTGACAGCGCTCTCAGAATGAATGGACCACTTCGGGCAATTTAGGATTTTTTGGCCGTGGGGTGTACATTGAGGGAAAGATTCTGCCAGGAGGGTAGTATGAAAAATATGTTCATGAAGACAGTAAGTCTTGGCGCGATGGTGGTAATCGCCGCTTGCAGTCAGAAAGTGTCAGAGTCCCCGTCGGACTCGTCAGCCTCAGGGCTGGGACAGAGCAACGCGGAGAAGGCTGTAGTCAGCTTCAAACTGACCGATGCGCCGAACAAGGACTTGAAGTCCGTGGTGGTCGATATTGATCACATGGAGGTTGTGGTCGCCGGAGCAGGCAAGGCTGGAAGGTTGATTCTGGCAGAGGGCCTGGGGCCGGTGGATCTACTGCAACTGCAAAATGGAGTGACTCTTCCTTTGCAGGATGTGGAAGCGCCAGCCGGAATCCGCATTCAGCAGATTCGTCTGGTTTTGAAGCCATCCGGACATTATGCCGTGAAGGGTGATGATTCCATCTGTGAATTGAAAACGCCCAGCGCCCAGAAAACGGGTGTGAAAATCATCCTGACGAACAAAGTGCAGTTTGAGGCCGGTCATCACTACAATATTGTGGTGGACTTCGACGCGCTTAAATCAGTAGTTGTGCAGGGGAATGGCGGCTGTCTGCTGAAGCCTGTTTTGAAGCTGAAGTCGGCTTTCAAAACTCCGATCGTTCAGCCGGAGACACCGGTTGATTCCGGAGGCGGTGATGACGGCAGCAGTGGCGGTGGTGAAGAACCTGTTGTTGAACAACCAGAAGAGCCAGGCGTTGGCGAAGAAACTGGCAGCGGAGATGCCTCCGGTGGTGAGTCTACTGAGGGTGAGGAACTTGTGACTGAGCCGGAACAGAACGATCCTTCGGACGATGGTTGGGATTATACTCCGATAGTCGATGGGGAGGACTATCCGGTTGTGACCGAGGAAGAACTGGGCCAGCTTTTGTAAAAATATGCGTGAACCCACCTTCTTCGGAAGGTGGGTTTTTTCTTTTGGAGTTGCCTGCATGAAGTGGGGTCGGCATCATTAGGGCATGACAGACACAGCATCCGTTCCCGGCACCATGACCAAGTCTTTGAATAATGCCCAAGCTCTTCATCGTAAAGAGCAGCGTTTGAATTTACTGCTGACAAGATGGCAGGCGAAACTGCAACGTCATCAAAGCGGGCGCTTGATTTCTGGACTACTGTTCTTTGCCAGCTTAATTCCATTGTCAATGAATGCCGAGGCTCGTGTCGGTTTTGCGGTTCCCGCAGTTGTTCTTTTGGTTTTCATTTATCTGGTGATTCGCACTCGCAATATTGCGCGCCATTTGCAGCATTTACAAAGATTGCAGCAGTTTGTGGTGCGCCAGAAGAAGCGCTGTCAGGGGCAGATGTCCGGGCGCAGCTGGAAGCAGGCGCAGGAAGCTTCCGCGGAATATCCCATGATTCGCGATCTGGGTTTGGTTGGATCTCATTCCCTGTGGACTGTGCTGGATGAAACGTTCTCTGAAGGTGGCTTGCGCCGTCTTTTGCACTGGATGAGTGTTGCGCCGCTAAATCCGGACTTGCTGCAGAAAAGACAGCAGCAAATTCAGGCTCTGCGCCCGCAATCGTGGTTCTTTACCCGTCTTGGGATTCAGGCTAATTCCAACGAACTGAATCTTTCAACCCTGCAGATTCAAGAATTTTTGAAAAACTCTTTCGTCGGTCCGCAGTTTGTGAAACTGTTCGTGGCCAATCTTGTGCTGTGGGTTCTGACGGTGTTGTTGCTGGTTTTTGCAGTCACCACGAAAACCGCACTGCCGACAATTCTGTTTGCGGCATTCCCACTGCTCAGTTTGTTCAGCCTTGGATCGGTGGGGGGGGCCTTCATGCAAGGCACGGGGCTTTCACACCATCTGTCGGCTTTGGCGCCATTGTTTTTATCCATTGAAAAGAAATGTGAAAGCAGCCCGGCTCTGGCACAGTTGTGCGCACAAATTTATAAGGTTCGCCCTTCGCGAACTTCCCAAAAGCTCGACACTGTACTGGGGTTCGTGGGAACGCAGACCAATCCGATTTTGCATTTCATCCTGAATGCGATGCTGCCGTGGACGGTGACCTCGGTGTTTTTCCTGGAGCGTCTGCGCCAGAAAATGGTGAAGGACTTCCCGCAGTGTGTGGAAGAGCTTTCCGAATTTGAAGTGTTGGGATCCCTGTTGATTTTTGATAAGTACCAGACACAAACTTATCCGGTCTTGAGTGGGGCGATGAATCTGCAGTGCAAGCAGGTGTTCCATCCTCTTTTGGATCGCAACAAGGCCGTGGCCAATGACTTCGGATTCCCGCGCAGTAAATCACTGGGGCTTTTGACGGGATCGAACATGTCAGGCAAGTCTACGTTCCTGCGCACCATGGGGATCAATCAGATCCTGGCCAATATGGGGGCGCCGGTTTTTGCTGACAGCTATCAAACTGTGCCGATGAAAGTGGAAACCTGTATTGAAGTCAGCGATTCCCTGCGTGACGGGTATTCTTATTTCTATGCCGAAGTTCGTCGCCTGCGCGACATCTTGCAAACGGCGGCGACCGATACGCCTGTGCTGTATTTAATTGACGAAATCTTCCGCGGAACCAACAACCGCGAACGTCAGATTGGATCGCGCGCGGTGATTCAAACCCTGGCCAATGAAAAGACCTCACTGGGTTTTATTTCCACTCACGATCTGGAGCTGACCGTTTTGGAACAAAGCAGTCCGTCGGTGATGAATCTGCACTTCCGTGAAGACATCGACAGCGCCGGTAAAATGGTCTTCCATTATCATCTGAATCAGGGCCCATGTCCTACGACCAACGCCCTAAGAATCATGGCCGCTGAAGGTATAAAGGTAGATGAAGTCTGATCCGAATTTTCTCAGGTAAAAAGCAGTGCTTGTTGGCATCGCAGGCACTATGAAGACTGTTTTCAGCTATACTATGAATGAAACGGTACTTTTGGAGTTGAAGCGCAAATTTGGATTTTTCTTAATTTGTATAGCTTAAGTTTTCAGTCCAAAAGGGATCGTCCGAGACGGGACTTGGCCGAAGGGTCGGGGCCCGTTTCCATTTTGGGGGAGGGCTGCTGGGGAAGGCTCTTGCCTGCGCTTCGTTCGGCACGGCATCCTGCCTCGTCGCTTCCGCCTGCGGCGGAGGGCCATCCAGGCCCCGCGAAGGCCTCTCTGCGGCCTGCAAGATCCTTCCTAAACCACCCAAAAAGTGTCTGCGTCTGATGAAAATTGAATGTCCTGGTCGTGGAGACAGTGTCAACAATCTGCAATACCGCGCTCACAGCCATTGCTATATTGGGGAAAAAGCGGGAGGTCTGCGATGAGAAGAATATCAACTCAGCTTATTTTTTTGGGATGTGTGTATCTGATTCTCGGGGCCACGGCCCTGGCGTTTGCTTCGGCGGCGACCTTGGCATCTGTGATGGTCCTGGGGGTGGTTTTGTTCTGCGTCGGGGTTGCTCAGATTGTGTACGGTATTCAAGGGCGTAAGGATGGGCAGCTGTGGCCTCATTTGGGATTGGGGTGTCTGGCATTGGTGTGTGCTGCTTTGATTGCTCGAAACCCGATTGAAAACACTCTGGGGCTGACCTTGGCAGTGAGCTTCCTGCTGATCGCCAGCGGGCTGACGAAGTTTATCGGTGCCGTGACCGAGCGGGCTCTGGGCTGGGGCTGGTTCGCGGGCAGTGGATTGATCTCTCTTCTTTTGGGGGGATTGATTCTGGCGACGTTCCCGGTGTCGGCATTCTGGACTATTGGGACGCTGGTCGGTGTGGATTTGGTTGCGGCAGGGATTGCCACCATGGGACTGGGTATTTCTATCAAAGAGGTGCGCGAGGACCTGCGTGAAGCGGGTTATAACAGTTCCAAGATGACGAAGGTGGATCGCCGTCACTATGAACGGGACCGTGACGAGGATTCTCGCACGCCGCCGCTACATTAAGTTGAAAAACGACAGGGGGCTGCATTATTGTAGCCTCATGGCAAAACGCACAAGCACCAAAAAGCCTCTGACCGAGGCGCAAATAGAGGTCAATCATTTCGTCAAGGATCTGCAAATCCTGGGCGAGCAGCCTGTTTCCCGCAAGCATGCAAAACTGCTGCTGGAAGATTATCCTTTTGATGGGGCGATGCTCAACGCCAGCGCGGTTTACCGAAAAAGCCGCGAGCTTTATCTTTCGTTGGGCGGCACATTCAGCGCCCGTGTGTGTTCAACGATGCGTTCTCTCAGTGCGCAGGATCTTTTCAAGGACAATATCGAGTTCACGCCGACGGCACCAGAGCTTGTATGGTTCCGGGATTTCCACCACGAGGTGGCCGATCCGCTGAACGAGATTCAGTCCTTGATGCGCTTTAACGAGATATCGCTTTTCCATGAACAGAATCACCGTGTGATCTGGCGTCTGTTGCCGCCAGCCCCTGCGGAACAGCGGGATATCAGCCGCTATCTGAATTTTGCAGAAAGCCTGGTGGTGACTTTGGATCTGGCTTTGGGAGACCAGCTGGGTAAAAAGCTTTCACCGGCTTACGAGCGCATGAAAGTCATTTATCGTTCAGGCGGGGAAGATGCCTGGATGCAAAAGTCCAAATCGGAATACCGTCAGTATTTACTGGCTATGTTTGTTTCAACTTACTATCTGCTGGAAATGATCAATCCCGAAGACATTCTCAAAGCCGTGGATTATGTTCTGCCAGGTCAGAAAAAGATGAACAAAGATGCCGTTCGCCGCGGTCTTGAATTGAGTGAGCTTTTCACCCGGGTCACGAATCCACTGTGGCAGGATCGGTACTGGCAGACGGCTGCGACGAAACTTCAAAAAATGCATGCCGACTCAACAGAAGATGCTTTGTATTTGCCCGAAGACCCACTGGACTTTGAAGATACTGAGTTTTTCTTTGTTTATCGGGTGTTTGATTACTTCGGTCTTTGATCCTGAAATCAGTCCAGTTCCTGTGACTTGCCAGATGTAATTCGCTGAAATTGCGCAACGACAGTTAGACTGAGAGGACGTTCCTGACCATGAAGGGGTGAGAATGATCCGAAAGCTCAATCAACTGAAAAATCGCGTGGTGCAGTTTTACGATTTCCTCAAAGCCATGGATGAAATGCCTATGCGCCGTCTGTTAGGGGACTTCTACGAGGAAAAAGAGCCCCGCCACAAGCCGGTACGTCGTGAAACTAAAACCTCGGTGGAAGATCTGCGTCCACAGAAGAAATCTGAACAGTAACATCGCCCGCGCTTGCCACTCGTGCTGAGCGCCACGCATCCATTCGTTGTCCAACTGATTTTGGGCAACTGTCACATATTCTCTTTAGCAACCAAAAATAAAACGTTCAGAATCAAACGGCACCAATAGCCTATCAACTTGATCATCCAAGGAGGGATACATCATGCGAGTGGCACTGTCGTCACTGGTTCTGACTTTTTTTGTGCTTGTCTCCACGACAGCAAACGCAGCCGTCGACTATAGCTCGGCATTAAGCCAACTCAGTCTTGCGGAAATGCGCCAGGCCTCTTTGGGAATCTGGAAACATGGTTTGAACCCGAAAGTTTACTGGAATGATCGTCTTGAAACTTTGTATCGCAACGGGGGGAATCTTGAGAAGACTCTGCGTCCCCAGGCGAATCAGGCTTTTTTGCGTATGTTGCGTGATCTGCAAATTGGCAGTGTGGATCCGGTGAATGCCGGTCGGGACGTCAAATTGGTCAGACGGGATTTTTTGACGCCCAAACAGTTTCAAATGATTGCTTTGGCTGCGGGGAATGATGCCCACAGCTTTGTGGATCTGGTGGCACCGCAAAATGCACCTTATATAGGTGTGCAGGCCGCGATGCAGAAGATCTATCCACACTGTATTGATGGAACCTGGCAGGACATTGTGCCGCTGACGACGCCTCTGCGTTTGTATTCAGTGCATCCGGTGATCCGCGAGATCAAAAACCGTCTGGCGTTGCTGGGATATCCGATGAAGAGCATGGATGATCGTTTTGATGGCGACCTGCTGAAAGCTGTGACTGATATTCAATGGAACATGCGGATTAAGCCGGACGGCGAGATCTCGCCCAAAGGAAAGGTGTGGTCCTTCCTGAGTGTGTCCTGCATGGATCGGGTGCGGCAGATTCAGGTGGATATGGAAAAGATGCGCTGGTTCCCGCAGTACTTCGAGAAAAAGTACATCTTCGTGAACCTGGCGATGTCGTATTTCATCATGATGGATCAGGCAACAGAATGGACCCGGGTTATGAGCTTCCGTACGATCAATGGCCGGCCGTCACGCAAGTCGCCGACCATGCGTGATGAGATCACCAACGTGATCATTAACCCGTACTGGGTCGTGCCACCGACGATCTTTTATGAAGACAAGGTCAATGACCTGAAGGAGCTGAGTCCCGAGCAGATTCGTGAATATTTTGATTCTCACCACTATGAAGCCTGGGTCGGGGGATTCCGCCGCAAAGTGGATCCGACGACCATTGACTGGAAGGGGATCGCTGCCGGGACGGTGGATCCTGACATCATCATTCGCCAGTTGCCGCATCTGGGGAATGCTCTGGGGGTGCTGAAGTTTGATTTGACCAACAGCTTTGCGATTTATCTGCATGATACGAATCAGCGGGAGCTGTTTGATACACCGATGCGCCAGCTCAGTTCGGGCTGCATGCGGTTGGAAAAGCCGCTGGATCTGGCGGAATACCTTTTGGAGGACACTCCATGGGACCGACAGACCATCGCATCGATGATGGCTCGTCCGGGGGAGGTCGTGGCTAAACCCACAGAGATCCCGGTGCCGTCTTACAAGCGCTTGCCGGTGTATACGGCGTATTTAACTTCGATGATGAACTCGGACGAAGTGGTGCGTTTTGTGGACGATATTTATGGGCAGAACAATGCGGTTCTGCGGTATTTGGATGGACGTTTTTAGAGGTGAATACATGCCCGGTTGGGCGAAAAGAAGCAGGAAAACTTAACAACGATATATCACAATAGTGAAAGGGGTTCGAAATGTTACTGAGTAGAGTACTCTTGTTCGTTTTAGCAGGGGCGCAGTTCAGCTTTGCGGCACCCGAGGCGGGTAATAAGCCGGATCTTCCAAAACCACCGGCACCTCCGTCTCAGCCTGCACCTCCTCCAGGTGAGACTCAGTATGAGGGTGTGGGGCGCATTGATCAGGTGACACGTGAAAAGGGCGGAGATCTGTACCGTCTGGATCTGATCAAGACTTTGCCATTGGTGCGCATCGAGGCGAAATCGAAACTGGGGCGTATGAAAATCTATTCTGTGTCGCTGGTGACTGACAAGAATGAAAAAGTTCCTGTGCGCCAGTTGATGGGGGTGAATCTGGACGAGCCAATGGCTCCGATCAGTTCCGAGATCTTCCAGACCAAAACCGGCATTACAGCAATCGAAATTCTGACTGAAGCCATGGGTGGGGAAGCGGCTTTGGAAATCAAAGCCTTCTCAACCAAAGAAGCGCCACGATTGGCGCTGGGCTCTCGCATTCCGGCTTTTTCATGCAAGCGCAATCTTGATGCGCTTTTGAAGGACAAGTTGGATCCTGTGCAGCTTTGGGTGGGGCGGGCAGAGGCCGCAGCACCGGGCTCTGTGCAGGAGAAATTCGCTGGCAACCAGCTGAGAGACCAGGTGAAGGACTTTATTGCGACCATGAATACGGGGGGCACGTACACGTCGACTCCTTATATTCTGACGCTGATGAATTTCTTCGTGGATCAGTACAATGCCGTTCGAGGCGGTGGAGTGTCGGAGCCAGCATATAAATCGCTGCTGACGGGCACCTATGACATGCTGATTGTGTCCATTCAAAACGAATTGCCATGCAGAAAGTTCCCAAGTGCAGAGCTGATCAAAATGGCTACGGATTTTGCGAAGAAGCATCAGTCCATGGCTGCGGATGCAAGAGGCCGTGCCTTGTTCGCAACAATGATGGCCAAGGTGCGTGACTATGCCCCGGATCAGTATCGTAAGGAATTGGCAGCGGCCAACATGACCTTCCGTGAAGCTGATGCTGAAGGCACCAAGTACTACAAAATGTACGTTGGCAGCAAAGACGGCGACTTCCTGAAAGACACCAACAAGAACATGAGTGCTTACGCGTTCATGATTGCCGAGCAGGCCTTGAAAGTGGAAGTCAAAATGATGGATATCGAGCAGAAGTATCAGTTGATCGTAGAGTATCAGGCCAAATACAACTCGAACAACGAGTTCCCTCAGGCCGTGGCCATGCGCTATCTGAATATCTTGTCTGAAGAAACGTTCGGTCACCCGATGTTCTATTAAGAAGCGGGAAGCCTAAAAACAGAAAAAGCCAGATCTTTGGGGATCTGGCTTTTTCTATTTTGGTCCTACGGGTTTAGTCGACGCGTTCAACCCCGCCCAGGGATTTGATGCTGCGAACTCTCAGATAGTCACAGTCAAACTCACCGGTCAGTTTCAGGCGCAGCTTTTGATCTTTTTCCGGAGCGTAGCGGTTGGATCGGTCAAACTTGATGACCAGCTCTGCGGCATATTCTTGATTGTAGGACCCTGGCGTCAGGACATCATAGGATGTCACTTCGATCTTGTCCTTTTTGCTCAATACAAAGTCGAAGCGGTTGGACGTGTCCACAACATTGAAGTAGGCCTTGGTAATCTGGGCCACGCGGGCCTCGCATTGAACCCCTTTGGTGTCTTGTAAAGCCCATACGTTCTGAGCAGAAAGAAGCAGCCCCATTGCAATCATAATTTTTTTCATTGCTATTCCCCATGTGTTCGATCCCGGTGGGGGATCTGTTTGTTTTGATGGTTGATTTTCTATATCAAAATGAGACGGCAATGCATCTCTCAAATTTGTAGACATTCTACCGATAAGAGATGCATGGCTGAAACAGTCGGTGGAACCCTTAAATCAATTCGGAAAAAGATGGGCTATCTCAGTGCCCGGTCTTTTTATATGGCCCTGGAGGGGCGGGTCGACCTTGTTTTCAACTACTCTTACTATATGAAGATCGAGGGCGGGCAGATTGCTCCTTCGGATAAGGTGATCAATCAGCTGGCGGCCTTGTTACCCCAGGCCGATGGGGATCAATTGGTCGCAGCCTATTGCCGTCAGCTCTTCCCCAAGCAGATGGACCGCATTATTTCCCCGAGTACAGAAGTGAGGCCGGTTTCCAAGGCCACGGGAAAAAACTCCCTAAAAGGTTTTCAGCAGGAATTGACTGAACGGCAGGTTTCCAAAGTGGGCCGGACACGGGATCACTATTTTCTTTTTTTGCTTCTGACATTGGCGCGGGCGCCATTGACCAGAGCGCAGATTGAAACCTATGACTTTGCGGACCTGGAGACTGCATTGCGGGATTTGCAGGATGTAAAGCTGCTGGTGGAGGAGGGTGACAAGCTCACTGCGACCTTCCCGGAGTTTGTTTTCCCGAAAGCTGGCACTGAATCGATTAAAAAGATCTACACCCTGCTGGATGTATATGATCAGGAACGTGCTGCGTTCTTTAAGCTGGAAAAAGTGAAGCGCGGTTCTTTCTTCAAACGAATTTCCCCGCGTCAAGGTGATATCCTGCTGGGGCATCTGGAACTGCTGTTTCAGACAATTCGCTCTGCAGATGAAGTTGATGTCAGCTATAACTCTGAAGTGATTTCATTCAACGTCAATTTGCACAAAGGTCCCGTCAAAGGTTAGCATTCACAGGCTTGGTGACCAGCCACCCCAGGACGGACAGTAGCGGGCGTGGTCCGACGGGCCCCGCAGCACGCCCCAGCGGTATTCACCGCGCTCATTGGGGTTGTTTGAAAGCCAGCCTAAAAACAGCCGGCGTTTGAATTCCGCCATGTCCATGCTGCGACTGCCGAGATAATTCACCACACAGACTGAATCAGCCGTGATGTTTTGCGGCTGCATCTGGCGGGCCTCGCTGGCGGTACTTTGATTTATGAAAGGAAATACTTTTGCCAGTTCAGCCTTCTGTTCGGGGGTGAGACCTCGCCCCTCATTGCGCTGAAGGATCTCTTTGTATGAACGTCTTAGCAGCACCAGATCATCGAAAATTCGTTCGTCCCGGCTGGGTGACGAATAGGTGTCAAAGGCTTCATAGGACATGCAAGCCGGGTACTGGCGCTTGTAAGACAGGGCTTCATTGACATAGGAAACGCGGTCCTTAAAGCCAACGCAGACGTTATCGACCAGACGATTGATCAAGTCAGTGTCGTCCTCCTGCTGGGTGGCCAAGCGGGATTGAAGGGTCTTTGTCCATTTTTGCAAAGGAATCTGGAACTGTTCGGTGCTGTATCCAGGAACCTCCCACACCGGACGGCTGAGACTTGAGATCGGGCGCCAATTCCGGAAGCCTGCTCCACTGGAAGAACTGTAGTCCCCCTCAAAAACCCAGTTGGCATTGGGCCATGATTTTCTTTCCTGCATGGTGAACCCCGAGTGAGAGCCCACTACCGAGTTGTAAACCAGGTACGGAACGCCGATGGGCAGAATCTCTTTGATGGTCCACGAATGGTGATTCACCGCTGTGGTGGCGAGGATTCCCCCAGAGCGGATGGTTTTGCGGCTGATGGCCACGGGATAGGTATCACCCGGTAAAGACCGGGTGCTGGTGGTTTCATGTATATAAAGCAGGAAGCTTCGCACGCGATCAATTTCGCGTTGACGATCCCAACGGCTCATTTTGTTCGAGATTCTTGCGCCGGAATAAGTGGGATCTTTGATGACAAAAGGAAGTCTGTGTTCATATGAAAATATCAAACGCATGGAATAAACCGCGTCGGCGCAGTCCACACGCAGACCATAATAAGGATTGGACTGGCCGTTGGGTAAAAGCCTGCGTGAAAAAAAGTATCTGTTCCATTCACTTTTCACCCAGGCCGCGTATTGGTTTTCCCATTCCGGGGACCACTGGTTGGTGTCAGTCCATACAGCTGCATGCCCCGATGATCCGAGTAGTACGATCGCGATCAGAATTAGTATCAATTTCATGCTATGGCTCCACTATTGGCAGATAACTCGAAATTTTTCCCAGTTTCGGATTTGCGTCGCATCACTGTGAATTGTGTCGGTGATGCGTCCGCCGCCACCCACGGCAGTTAAATAGTGTCCACTGATGGTCTGGATCGCATAGGCGCCATAACCCAAAGAAATCAGCTTGAATTTTTCCCATGCCTGCAATTGAGTGGCATCGGAGTGAATCACGTCAGTGATGCGCCCACCGCCTCCAACCGCTGTCAGATAGTTGCCAGTCGCGGTTTTAATTCCATAGTTGATCACTGAGTTTCCGTCGCAGGAATCCACCAGGGTGAAGCGTTCCCACGAGCCCACTTTGGTGGCGTCCGTGTGAATGACATCCGTAACACGTCCTCCACCACCGACGGCAGTCACGTAATTTCCAAGATAGGTTTTGATCACACATGATACAGGGGCGTTGCACGCTTGTGCGGATGTCGCCGCCATACCTGTGAACAAGAATACGGTTAGAAGTATTTTTGCATTCATTGGATTCTCCCCGGGTCGTCCTGACCTCTTCAGCAACTAGCTGATAGCAGGCGGCGGAGGGATTCAATATTTACCTGGGGAAAATGTCGAGATAATGCTTCGGCTCGGTCGAGTCCTGTGTCAAAGTAGATGTCTATGATGCAAATTCAAAAACAACTGGTCGATCGTTTCTTTCGTTATCTGTCAGTCAGTTCACAAAGTGATGACAATGCTTTGGCGTTGCCAAGCACCCCGGGCCAGCAAAAGCTGGCAGAGCTTCTTGCGCAGGAGCTGAAAGACCTTGGCTTGCAGAATATTGTGGTTGATCAATATGCTACAGTCACGGCCGTGAAGCCGGGGACCAAAAAGGGCGGCCCGCGTATTGGCTTCATCACTCATATCGACACAGTGGATGTGGGCTTGAGTCCGCACATTCATCCGCAGATTCTAAAATTCACCGGCGAAGATGTTTGCCTGAATAAAAAAGAAAACATTTACCTTAAAGTTTCCGAGCATCCTGAAATTAAGCCTTATCAAGGGCAGGACATTATCTTCAGCGATGGCACCAGTGTTCTGGGGGCTGATAACAAGGCCGCCGTCAGTGTGGTGATGACCTTGCTGGCGAACCTGCGCGAGGATCAGCAGTATGGTGACATCGTTGTGGCCTTTGTGCCGGATGAAGAAATCGGCCTGCTGGGAGCTAAGGCGATGGACCTTTCACGGTTTGATGTGGATTTTGCCTATACCATTGATTGTTGCGAACTGGGCGAGGTGGTTTATGAGAACTTCAACGCTGCGACGGCTGATATGACCTTCACCGGGGTGACAGCCCATCCGATGTCGGCCAAGGGTGTATTGGTCAATCCGATTTTGATGGCGCAGGATTTTATGGCCCTTTTTGATCGCGCAGAAACGCCGGAAAACACCGCAGGTCGCGAAGGCTACATCTGGTTTAACGGTATGACCGCCACCCAGCAGGAGGCCAAACTGACAGCCTCGATTCGTGACTTTGATTTGAACTCTTTTGCGAAACGAAAAGAGAAACTGCAAAAGGCCACGGAATCGATTCAAGCCAAGTACCCGACAGCCCGGGTGCAACTGAAGATCACCGACACCTACAGCAATATCAGCTCCGCGATCGGTGAGGACCGTCGTGCGATTGATCTGATTTTTGCGGGACTAAAGGAAATCGGCGTGGAGCCCAAGGTCATCCCCATGCGTGGCGGGACGGATGGGGCGGCACTTTCCGCGAAGGGAATTTTGACTCCGAATTTCTTCACCGGCGCTTTGAATTTTCACTCCAAATACGAGTTCCTGCCAATTCCGTCCTTTGTGAAGTCCTATGAACTGGCGGAAAAAATCTGTCTGTTGGCGGCTCGCTGATCAGAAAAGAAGAATTCTTGGGTTTTACGTCAAGTTGTTGATATTACTAATGTTTGTGGTGCCCATTAAAAGAGCTTCTAAGCTGGTTGTGGGTTTGTTTAAGTGGGGATAAAAGTATTCCCCACAGTCCGAAAGCCCAAAGAAGTGCTTGAAAACACGGGGTAAAACCCCTATAAAGGAACCTCACTTCAAGTGAGACCGTGGTTCCGTAGCTCAGCTGGATAGAGCATCTCCCTTCTAAGGAGAGGGTCGTACGTTCGAGTCGTACCGGAATCACCATTTTTTAAGCTCTAACTTAGTGATTCTGGATGCGTCTTGATATTAGAATCAGCCAATAAGAAATTACTTTTTAAGGAGCTAAGAAACAGAATCTTACTTGTTCTTCAGCTCCTTAGTTATCTTGAGTTAAATCATAAAAAATTCTCATCTAGATCATCTGGAGTACTGTAGTTTTTCTCCTTCATTCTCGCAAATGACTCTGCATCTTCTAGATATGCAAAAGTCCCTATTTCTTCGTCGAAGTTTAGATCAATTACTTGATACAGTATTGTATCATCTTTTGAAATCTGTTTTATTTTTAGCTTCATTTTTACCCCATTACTCTCTTGATTTCTCTTACACATATCAGTGGTAAGTTAATGCCTAACCACTTCCTGCCAACTAACCAGTTCTCTAGCTCAACCTTTGGCATATCGGGCTTAGGTAAGTGAGGGTCTAGTAGGGCAGCTGTCGTTCTTGATAACCCAATGCTTATCAGTTGGATCATGTTTTTAGAAGAAGCTCCGAACTCCAAATATAGCGGTATTGTTGGAATGCTCTCCTTTAAATCGCCAAAATTCTTTTCATCGAAAACCCAACATAAAATATCATAGTAGCATTTAGAGAACTTCACGTAGGTAAATCTCAGATCCTTTTCAATCCGTTCAAATACCCATCTGACGGTTTCATTAATGTCAAACTCTTGTCCCTTATCTTCGAAATGCTTCACCCTATTGCTAATCATTGACGATATAGGCTTGCCGCACATCCACCCTGTTGAATTGTATGCAAAGTACTTCAGCAAATTAGCGCGTCCTTGCAAAAAGACATCGTGCATTCGGGTAAAGAATTCCATGTTTTTAGGAAAGCTATAAGCAAGGGGATGGGGAGGAATATATGAGGATGCAGTTTCGCGATCAATAATTCCGACGGTCAGAAGATCGTATAATGTTTGTTGGCACAATACTGAAACGGAAGGATTCTTGGAAAAGAGTTCTGATGGAATTGAGATTTTTTGATCAATAACTTGAATGGAGGCAAGCAGTTCACTTTGCCTCTCAGATGAAAGTTCAGGTAAGAAACTTTGATTATTCCCATCTTTGTAGTCTGAGAATACCTTCATAAATGTATTCTCAACACCTTCTTTATTTCCAGATACATGCTGATTATTGCCCATGAATTTGATGATTTCCGAATACTTCTTGTCCAAATTATTTTTATAGGCTGGAACTACGACCTGCAGTTGGATATCTTCTGCCAGGGGTTCGTTCCAATCAGAATAGTTTAAAAGATAGATATTTCCTTCAAACTCCTTCCCAAGACGTCCAGCACGTCCTGCAAGGTTCCAGAATTCAGGGATAGATAGTGATGTTCCATTGCCCTTCGTGGGATTGATCATGAATAGGTTTCTTGCAGGTAAATTAACTCCTTGTAACAAGGTGCTAGTGCAAATCAAATGCCGAATCTTTCCTCTTTCAAAGAGCTCCTCAATTGTTCGGCGGACGATTGCCGGAAGATTTCCATAATGGAATGCCACTCCATATAGAATCGACTCAGCCAGCAAGTACCTCGTGTGAATATTTTCTTTCAAGAATTTTGAAAAGTCTTTTAGATCAGGATCTTCGGAAGGCGTCACTCCCTGTTCTTTTAATAAATGGAGAAGGTTCTTGGTGATATCCTCACATTTTTTTGGACTGCTTCCATAAATTATGCTGCTGTGTTCCCCACCCACTACGTGTGCGAGGACTGCGATTTTTGGGGCGTCTTCGTTAGATTGATTAATTAGGTCAATTTCCGATGAGTCTAAACTCATTTCTCCAATTGTTTGTTCTTTCTTGTCGAATTTGAATCTGAATTTTAGTTTAGATTCGGTAAGGTCAGCATAAATTAAATTTTGTGTTACGGGGCTAGTTCTTTCTAAAATAGGATTTGATACCTCTTTATACGACAATGTGCGCTCGAAAACTTCAGGATTTTCTACGAATGGGCACGCGAATATGCATTTTATTTGAGGACATCGTAATTTTAATTTTTCTAAGGTCCATTGCAAAAGTATTCCCCGTGACTCATCTCCAATTGTTTGTGCCTCATCAATTACTACAGCCGTAACATCAAGGTCTGATTCGTTATCTAAGAGAGCTTGCAGTCGCTCGGGAGTAAGAACATAAAGTCCTCCTTTGATTTCATCTCCTAGCTCGCTTTTGCTCACCGGTGCAGAGGTAATCATGAATTTCTGTGCGATTTTGCCGCGTAAATCAGCTTGGAACTCTTCAAGAACCTGTGTGATTAAGGCACGGCTTGGCACGATATAGATAAACCAAGAGTCCTGGTTCTTTTTAAATAGGTCAGTTAGAAAAACTTTTAAGGCAAATGACTTTCCTGCTGATGTAGGGGCGCTGACTGTAAATGCTGATCTTTCTTTCAACCTATTCAAGTGTGTCCATAAGCTGTTTTGAAAGTCGGTAAATAGATACTTGCTGTCAAATGAATGAACTGTATTTTGCATTTTTTTGGATTGTGATTCGGTCCAAAGTGAAAAATCTAATTGATCAATTTCCTGAGATCCGAAGAAGTACTGGAGGGCTGGGAAGTTTCCAAGACGGGTTAAGGTGACAGTTGCTAACTTGTCGTAAATCTTGAGGCTTTGATTTTGCTGTTTATAGTTTTGGTAGTAAGTGATGATGGACAAGGCAAGGGATTTATGCGTTGGATTGTCGGACATCGCAAAGTGGGTGGATACTGTCAATAAGCGTTCAAATATCTCGCTCTTTTCAGTGCCAACATTCTCTTTTAGCCCAAGATGACTTCCTAGATGGAGTCTCTTTATTTCTAAAAATTCATTCTGAAACTTTTCATTTTGGCAAATTTTCTCACAAAGTTCATTGAACATTTTCTAACCCAATTTCTTTAAAGAATGCTTCTCTGAAGTTTTTCACCGAATCAAATGGCAAAAGCAAAAAAATAAACTCGATTTCCTGAAGGCCTTGTTCTTTAATGCAATTTTGGAATGACTCACAGGCAGTTTTTATTAGGTCAGTGTATTCGTTAAAAAAATTCTGCCTGTCATCTTCGCTTTTGCAATCGACTAACTTCTGATAGTCAAATCCTACAAAAGAAGCGTAGATATCGACCATGTTTTTGCCGGCATCGGAGTAAGGATTAAAAATATCTATTACTGCCGACCTGAGGTTCTCATTTTGTATGGTATTGTGGTCTCTGACCAAATCAACATCACGACAATCGCCGCTCTGTCGTTCTTTAATGATTTGATGCAGTGATTGCACAGCTTGTGGAATTGCCGCATTCAAGTTCTGATATAATTTAGCTTCTCCCCAAATCATTCCGACCCTTTGGTCTTCGGTTAACATGACATGAATTCCGTCAGCACCGTATGTGGGCATTTGGGGATCCGTTTTTAAATACATTTTTGCAACTACCTGTGGTGCTTGTAGATAGCCTTCAAGGAGGGTAAATAAGAGAACTTCAGCCGGTTCGCCACTTCTTTTTTGCTGCAGCTTTGCTGTTATAAAGAGTTTCTTTGCTTTTTCATGAAGCTCGTTAATTAAGCGGGAGTCCCCGGTTGCATTTCCGTATGCAAGGGCATCTAGGCGTTCCCTTTTGGGAATACAATATTGCACTAATTTGTGAATAAGGAATTTAACTAAGTCGGTAACATTTGGCGTATGGCCTTTGAACTCGATATAAAAAAATTTGCTTTTTATTGTTTTATCTAAATGTTTGTGAGTGTAGGTATGTACCTTAATGCGCGGGGGTAGGTCATCATAGGTACCAGCTAAAGATTTTTTCAAAAGTAATTCATCTAAAGTATTCATTCAATTCAATCATTAACTCAAATTTGTTTTCTGTTAAAACTTTAGTTGGTTTACAGGACTTATGGCTAGAGGAAAGGTTAAAAAATTTGAAATTCTTTTTTGTGAAGTACACTGTAAAATGCTGTGATTTTAAGTCCGGGATTTGCTTCTTTGCGCGTCCGTTTGAACCCCTGATTTCTTTGTTTCAAAGTATCGGCAAAGGGGGGCTCTGTATGAAGCTCATCATTATTCTTTCGATGATACTGTTAGGTGTTCAAAATTCCCATGCTGCTTGCGGCGACGAAACTGTTCGAGAGTTCGTGGGCGATGAAGCGGTGACCATGGCTTACAATGTTCGTTACGCGGCTTTCTCGAAAAAGAAAACAAACGGCGAATATGTATCCTGGTCGATCAAGAAGTTGGTGTGCGTGCAGACCAATCGCGGAATTCTGCCTGATACGATGCCGGCCTATTCCTGTTCGACTCCAAGCGGGGTGGGGAAAATCACGGCCAAAGCGATGTGGGATTCCATGTCTGAACTTGGTGTGATGCCAGATGCAACAACAGGGCATGTGTTTCATCAGGCGAAAGACATCAAATGCCAGGTCCACAAAGAGGGTGATGGTGGAACATCAGCCAACCCTCATTGCTGGGTGACGGCAGCTTGGGGAGACCAATGCCCTTAGGCCACGTGGCGCTTCTGCAGGCTAGCGCACAAGGCGACGCCGCCAAGAATCACGTACCACAATGTCAGAATCCAAAGAAGTAACAACGGCAGGGCAGCGAAAGAGCCGTACAGCTTGTTGTAAGCAAAGAATTTTTTAGCCAGAAGTACATAGCCTTTGTGTACTCCGAACAGGGTCACAGAGGCTAACAAAGCGCTGATAAACGCAGCCCTGGTTCGCACATGAACATCCGGAACCATTTTGTAAACCAGGAACAGCGTTCCGACCAGCACCAGTGAATTTGAAACCTTCGCTGGAATAAGGCTGTGAACAAACTGGAATTGCTCAAGGGAAGTAAAGCCCACGTAAATGGCCAGGAACACCGGGATCGCCAACACCAGAGTCCAATGATAGATCAGGCGTTTATAGAACGGTCGGGTGTTGCGCTGGTTCCACACGCGGTGAATGCCGACTTCCATGTCATGGATCAGACGGATGGACGTGATGAACAGGAACACGGCACCGGCGGTACCAAGTTTGCCGGCGTTCACGTTTTTCAAAACGACTTTCATCATTTTCGTGAATCCGCTGCCCGCAGCTTCCTTCATATTGGAAAGCAACAAAGCTTCGACCTTGGGGTAAAAGGCCTCAAGGCCGCCGATAGACTGAAAGGTCGCCAGAACAACGGCGATGAATGGGACCAAGGCCAGAGCGGTTGAAAAAGACAGAGAGGCGGCCACCAGTTGCAGCTCGCCATCGCGCATCTGCTGGACGGTGTCCTTCAGTACGCTCCACAGTCTTTTAAAGCCAAAATCTCGTTTTAACGGCAAAGTCGTTTCCTTGTCTTTCGATCTGAGCAGCATCGCAGTAAGGGTCGTGCTCAAAGAAAAGATACCATGATTGGTCCGCAGCTTCACCTAGATACTTCTGTTTTTCTTCGATCAGCATCAGCGGGTGTAGGTCATAACCCATCACCCAAGGCAGTTTCACGTGAGTGCTGGTGGGAACCATGTCGCCACAGTAAAGCAATGTCGTTGTGCCGTCGGTGACTTTCACCACCTGCTGTGCCAGCGTGTGGCCGTTGCTGATGATCGCGGAAATGCCCGGCAGGAAGTTGTCTTTGGCACCGTCCATGATGTTCAGAACACCCGCATCAAGCAACGGCTGAAAATTCGCAGCATAGTAGCTGGCCTTTTCGCGCACATTGGGATGGCTGGCGGTTTCAAGGTTGCCTTTTTGCACCCAGTATTTTGCATTCGGGAATGTCGGTACAAGCTTGCCGTTTTTTTCGGTCGTAGCGCCGCCAGCATGATCAAAATGCAGGTGAGTCAG
Source organism: Bdellovibrio bacteriovorus (assembly GCF_048286975.1). Taxonomy (GTDB): domain Bacteria; phylum Bdellovibrionota; class Bdellovibrionia; order Bdellovibrionales; family Bdellovibrionaceae; genus Bdellovibrio; species Bdellovibrio bacteriovorus_H. The sequence continues at coordinate 91,548 of NZ_JBLVRT010000004.1, forward strand.
AACGACATGATGAACGTCTTCCGGCTTCAGGCCGTGGAATTGCAAAGACTTCAGCAGGGACGGACCGTCTGATTGAATATTGAACAGGTCCGCAAACTTGCTTCCCATTTTGTCGCCGTACTTGGCAACAAAGTCGCCACCGTTGCCGGTGTCGATCAGGATGTTACAACCCGGGGACTTTAACAGCAGCCCGCGGGCTTCCATGGAAATGCGGTTCTTTTCATCCGGAGGATTGCTTCTTTCCCAAAGGACTTTGGGAACGGTGCCGAACATCGCACCACCATCCAGGCCGAAAAGGCCTGTGGGGATCGGGCACACTTCATAGGGCCCGATTTTCAGCTTCTTGTTTTCAATTTGAATCGTTGTCTGGCTCATGAGGTTTTTCCTCCACGGGAACGGCAGGGAAAGCATCCGGATTGATCGTCAGCACCCAGCTCTTATAAGCAGCATACACCTCTTGGATCGGGCCCGGGGGATGAACCGGACCTACGTGCAGGATCAGTTTTCCCGGGCGGGGCATGGATTGTCCCTTAGGCCAAAGCTCCATCACGCCATCCAAATAGGTGAACAACAAAGGTGTCTGAGTGCGCTCTGAAAAGATAGAAACACCACGTTTGAATTCCTGAATCTTGCCGTCTTTGGAACGGGTGCCTTCAGGGAAGATGATCAGCCACATGCGTGGCAGTTCGGTCAGAAGTTTCAAGATCAGGTTGATGGCTTCACCCTTACGGTCCTTGCGGTCGATAGGGATCGCGCCCAAGCAGTGCTGGGAAAAGAACATGAAAACCGGGTTGCTGAAGAAATAATCCTTCGCCGCCGCGATGTACAGATTCAGCCAGTAACGTCTTGGGATAGAAGCGGCGATGGACACCGCATCCAGGTGACTGGCGTGATTGCTGATGATGATCAGTTTCGGCTGGGTTCTGTAAATTTCCGCAAACGGGGTGCCACGAACTTCCAGACGGATATAGAACTTGTACAGGATGTTCTTCAGGATCACAGACCACAGAAAACGCATGCACACACTGAACAAGTCAATGTGGCGGGTGAAAAGCGGCAGGTGCTTCAGATAAGTGGGAAGCTTGGTCCACTGTTCGTTTTCGTAGTTCCAATCCTTCATAGAATTACCGTCATCACGTAATAATAAATCGGCGCAACAAAGATCAGGCGATCCATGCGGTGAAGGAAGTCACCACGGCCAATGATAAACGGACCCACGGTTTTCATGCCGGCATCACGACGAACCACCGTCATCAGGTAATCCCCGACGAAACCACCCATAGATGCAACCAAACCTGAAGCCAACCAGTACTTCTCAGAGCCATCCGGCAACAAGAAGCGCATACAGCCCGCCAGGAAAAGCGTCAGCAGGGCTGACACAATGGTACTGCCGACGGTACGGCGCGGATTGATGCCCGGGAACATTTTCCAGCCACCAATATAACGGCTGACCGCCAAGTTGGTGTTGTCGCAGAACTCAGTCAGGATCACCAGGTACATCACCTGGAAAACGCCGTTCGGCATTTTCATAATCAACCCCAAGTGCATGAACGACCAGCCCAAGAAAATAAATGCCAGCAAGGTCAGAGAGATATACTGAATCATGCGCTTGTAAGAGTTTTTCACCAAAGGCACCAGGCAGGAAAGCCCCAGCACCACCATTGGCATGGCATTATAGACATCCAGACGGTCATACCAGGCGCAGACACCCAGACCGATAATACCGGCATAGCAAATCATCACAAAGTAACTGCGATGGAACATCCCCATGATCTGGAAGAAAATCTTCGCCCCCAGAATGGCCAAGGCGGTCAGGGCCACCAAGGGCCAAGGTTCCGGCATCCCCATGGCAAGGAACATCAGTGGAGCGGCAATCAGCCAGGATTTGATGCTGGCCCAGGATTGAACGAAGTAATAGTTCTTCTGACGGAAGAAAAAGACGATCAGGCCGGAAGCAAAGATGATCGACAGAACGATCAGAACTGTCTGGCGGTAAATGTGGTTTTCCCAGGCCGTTGGCATGGCAATGCGGATGGGAAGATCCAGATCAAAAAAATCCATTACGAAGGTTCCTCTTCAATTTTGTAGTCTTTGATTTTCTTGTAAAGGCTGGAACGCGAGATTTGCAAAATGCGTGCAGCCTCTTCAATATCCTTGGTCTGTTTCAGGCAGGTCTTGATGGCGTGGGCTTCGAATTCCTCGACCAGATTGTTTAAACCTTTGTTGAAATCAATGACCGTGTAAGACGGGGCACTGGTTGCAGTGGCTGCTGGCTTCAGCCAGGCGGCCACATCTTCGCCGCGAATAAAAGGCAGGGGCGAAGTCAGGCTCAGCTGTTCGCACACGCGTTTTAGCTCACGCACGTTTCCGGGCCAGTTGTACTTTTTCAAAGCTTCCAGCCCGTCTTCAGTGAAAGACTTGTTACGGCGTGGACGTTCAGCATCCAGGAAGTGCGCGGCCAGTTCGTTGATGTCTTCAAGACGATCACGCAGCGGAGTCAGCTGAATGCGCTGGGACGCCAGACGGTACAAAAGGTCTTCGCGGAATTCTCCGGCGGCGACCATTTTTTCCAGCGGTTTGTTGCTGGCTACGATCACACGGGTTTTCACCTGTGTTGTTTCTTTCGCGCCGACTTTGCGAACTTCGCCAGTTTCCAGGAAGCGCAAAAGTTTTGCCTGCTGGGTCAGAGGCAGAGCCTCGATTTCATCCAGGAACAAATCACCACCGTGGGCCGCTTCTGTCAGACCGACTTTATTTTGGTCCGCACCCGTGAAGGCGCCTTTGATATGACCAAACATTTCGGATTCAAAAAGATTTTCAGGGATGCTGGCGACGTTCACCGCGATGAACGGGCGTTCGCCTTCTTGTTCATGCAGCAGGCGGGAAACAACTTCCTTACCGCAGCCGGTTTCACCCTCGATCAGAACAGGGCTGGTTTCACCCCGCAGATCGGCGATGCGCTTCTTGATTTTTTGTGAAGCTTGGGAGGTTCCCACCCAACGCGTGGATTTGCGGTTGGCAGCAGGGTCCACACTGCGCAGATCCCACAGGGCTTCGATTTTTTCCAGCACCAGCAGAATTTCTTCCGGCATCAGGGGCTTGGCTAAAAATCTTTGGGCGCCGGCTTTCAGACAGCTTTCCATCAGGGGACGGCTCAGGTCCCCTGACATCGCGACGACTTCCAGTTGATTGTTGTGCTTGACCAGCTTTTCGATCACCGTCGGACCCACGGCTTTGGTAGAGCCCGGCTCCAAATGCATATCGACGAAAGCCGCATGATAAAAACGCTCGTACTGAATGGCTTCCAAAGTAGGAGCTGAGAAAACCTTCCAATGGTTGGGCAGGGACAGCTTCAACGACTGATGGATCAGTGGATCATCATCGACGATAAGTAGAGAGAATACTCGAGTTGTTGCCATAGGACTTTAGCATACCCGACGGCCCTTAATTAGCCATCATTAGCACGCCTCGTCACCGTGAATAGTGACGAAGGACGGGAACAGAGTTACCATTTTCCAGTGGAGGCCCTATGAGCGCTCAAAGAATCTTGTTGGTTGAAAACATTCACACCGTTGCAAAGGAAAGGCTGGAGGAAGAAGGCTACAAAGTCGATCTTATCACACATGCTCCTTCCGAAGACGAACTGCTGAAACTTCTGCCGAATTACGATGTGCTGGGCATTCGCTCCAAAACTGAAATCACCAAAAAAGTTCTGGATTCCAACAAGCATCTGGTCACTGTTGGCTGCTTTTGTATTGGAACAAATCAAGTGGATCTTCTGACCGCGCGTGCGCAGGGCATTCCGGTGTTCAACGCTCCTCACTCGAACACTCGTTCCGTGGCAGAATTGGTGATCGCGGAAATGATTTCCCTGTCCCGTCAACTGGGCGACCGAAACACCCAAGCTCATCTGGGCGAGTGGGTGAAGTCTGCCGTGGGCTCGAAAGAAGTCCGTGGCAAAACATTGGGGATCGTGGGTTACGGTCACATCGGAAGTCAGGTCAGCATCCTGGCTGAATCCATGGGCTTGAAAGTGCTGTTCTATGATGTGCTGAAGAAACTTCCACTGGGGAATGCCATGGTACAGAACTCGCTGGAAGATCTTTTGCGCAGTTCAGACTTTGTGACCTTGCACGTGCCTGAAACTCCGGAAACCAAAGACATGATTGGCGCCCGTGAACTGTCGATGATGAAAAAAGGCAGCTTCCTGATCAACGCCAGCCGCGGCACGGTGGTGGTGATTGAAGATCTGGTGAAGTCCCTTCAGGAAAAACATCTGGCGGGCTGTGCGATCGATGTGTTCCCGGAAGAACCGGCTTCGAACAAAGAAAAATTCAAATCCCCGCTGCAGGGAATTCCCAACGTGATTCTGACTCCGCATATCGCGGGCAGCACGGAAGAAGCCCAGTATGCCATCGGCCTGGAAGTGGCGGAAAGCTTCCGTCGCTACCTGAAAATCGGTTCTTCCCCGGGTGCGGTGAATTTCCCGAATGTGGATCTGCCGGTAAAGCAGGGGACATCACGTATTTTGAACGTCCACCGCAATGAGCCGGGTGTCTTGGGTGAAATCAACGGCTTGATTTCCAAAGCCGGTGCGAATATCGAAGGTCAGTATCTGTCGACGGATGAAAAGATCGGTTATCTGGTGATGGACTTGCATTCAAGCCAGGCGCACACGCTGGCGGCGGATATCGAGAAGTTGTCCCGTTCCATCCGCACACGTGTGGTTTACTAGTTTTAGTTATTCTGAGTGGCCAAAGCTTTGATTTGGTCGTTTGCCAGCTCCTGATTAAAGATCAGGAGCTCTTTCGTGATGCCACGAATCGGATTGCTGGCACCTGCCGTACCCCCCGCAAAGACATGCAAAGGCGTTCCACCTGCCGGAGCTGAATAAGCCGTCATTGAGCCCGTGACTCTTGTCGCCACTGCCGAAGCCCCGACCGTCGCTGTAATTACATCACGCTTCATCGTGGAGGTGTTGATCACAAGCGCAAGACCGCGTTCGGTGTTATTGACGCTGGCAGCGCCAGTTGTGGTTTCCCAGGTATTCCCGTCAAGCGCTGTAATACCCAGCCAAGCGCCGGTGTTACCAGTGTTCTTGGTCAGGTGGAAGCCTGAACGGGAACCGCCTTCATGCGTACCGTAAGAGAATAATTCTTTCAGAGTGGTATCTTGCGTGTATCTGAAGTTCATATACACCGTGTTGGCTGCGGCAGCCGGGAAATTCGGCACTGTCAAAGCATGGGCCGCAAGGCTTGTTGTGATATTCAAAATCCCACCAGTTGCAATGGATACGGTCGGTTGGTTTGCCGCGACAGTCTGAACCGCATCAATACCATTGCCGCTTTGATCATACCATTTTACCAATGTCGGCGTGCCGCCGGCTCTGAAAGTGTCAAAGGCTGTTTTGTTCACCACACCGGTGCTGTCGAAATAGATGTCGGCCTCTGCATTATCAGTCGTGCGGCGAATCCGAATGGCCGGGCCGCTGTAAGATCCGTATTTTTTCCAGGAATAGATTCTTTGCGCTGCCGGCAGACGATACACACTTAGATTTGTCGTGGACTGCGCCTGACCATCGGTCACAACAATTGAAACTGTGGCAAAGCCGGATGTTCCCGCGGCCGGAGTGATCGCGATGGTGCAGTTCATGCCACTGCCACCAATAACGATATTTCCCTGAGGCACAATCGAAGGGTCCGAAGTCGTTGCCGTCACAGAGCTTGCGCAGCTGACACTGTCTTCCGGATCCGGATCAGCAATGGTGAAGTTGCGGGTTGTGGTGTCACTCATGGTTGCAATCGTCGTGGTCAGCAGACCTGTCCAAGTCAGTGTCGGCGGATTGCTTGTCGGTGTGGCCGTATAGTTCGTGGAGGTGGTCGTGCCATAGGCATTCACGGCTTCCACGCGGAAGTTATAAAGAATTCCGTTAGTCAGATTTTCAACAATATAGGGGGAGGTCGCTGCGGCGGAGGCCACCGAGGTCGGAGGATTCGTCGTGCCGTATTTGACGGTGAAGGAATTCGCACCACTTCCTCCAGTCCAAGTTACCGTGGCTTTTTTGTTTCCAGCGACAGGAGCGGAAACAGTGGCCGCCGTTGGAGCCGCCAGGTTGCAGGCGATATTGGCAGTGGCAGGGCCGGTGCCGACAGAGTTGATTGCTTCAACGGTATAGTTGTAAGTGCCGCCGGAAAGACCTTCTTCCGAACAGGTGCGTACCGAGATGTTTTCGCAGATCGTGACTTTCACACTCGGATTCACGATGCGGCGAACGGTGTATGTGATCGGGGGCGCGCCGCTGGCCGGAGGCATCCAGTTCAGGGTGCATTTTCCGATTTCAGGCACAGTCACGGTCGGGGTCAGTGGCACCGTTGGTGGAATGTTCGGTGTCGCACTGAGTGTGTTTGTGGAAAGCTTTGAGCCCTGTGCATTCGTCGCAGTCACCGAGAAGTAATACGGAACCATGTTCGTCAGGCCCGTCACGGTGTAAGGAGAGGTGGCTGCCGCCGAAGCGACAGTGGATATATCCCCGACACTCGTGCCGTAACGAACGGTGTAGGCCGTTGCCAGATTGCTGGCTTCCCAGGTCAGTGCGACGGTGCTGTTGCCCGCCGTTGCAGTCAGCATCTGGAAGGCTCCCGGAAGACCGACAATGCAAGACACGGCACTGGTTTTTGCTCCAGTGCCTGAAGCATTCGTGGCTTCAACGGTGTATTCGTAAGTCCCGGCAGCAAGCCCGGTGTCTTCACAGGTTAACAGAGGCGTGTTTGAGCAAACAGCCACATCAGTGGTCGGGCTGGTGATTCGGCGGACCGTGTACACCAAAGGTGCGGAACCCGTCGCCGGAGGTGCCCAGCCGATCGTGCACTTGTTAGAGGCCGCGGTGGTAATGGGGCTTAGCGGTGCTGTCGGTGGGGGGCTTGGCGTCGCAGAAAGAGTGTTTGTTGAAGTGGCGTTGCCAACCGAGTTTTTTGCGATAACTGAGAAGTAGTAAGTCGTACCGTTATCAAGTGTGGAGACAGTTTTCGCGGTGGTCAGCGAGTTTCCGGCCGAAGTGGTGATGCTGCCGGCGCTAGTGCCATACATCACAGTGTAAGATGAAGCTTCGGGACTGGCTTCCCAGGTCAGCGCCACCTGACTATTTCCAGGCACGACAGTGAGCAGAGCAAATTCGCCCGGAGCCCCCATGTACGGATAGCTTTTTTCAGAGGAGGAATCCACTGTGCCGATTTCATTGCTGGCAGTGACACGGAAATAGTAAGTCGTTCCCGGCACAAGACCGCTTTCAATCACGACCGGGGATTTGCTGGCTTTGATGGAGTTTGTGTAAGTGCCAGCAGCAGTTCCGTATTTCAATTCGTAAGAAGAGGCGCCCTTGGAGGTGCTCCATGAAACTAAAAGCTGAGAATCAAAACGCTGAATGGTCGCAAGATTGAATGCGCCCGGTGCTTCGGTGGAAGGTTGATCCAACGGATCCTCTTCACCTAACGGTTTGGTACACGAAACGCACAACAAAAATAGAAGAAGTATAAACTTACGCACAGCTCTTTCAGTCTATCAGTGCAGACGGGAAAGAGCCATGGCAGCAGGTCCTAGGGTGGGTCTAGATAACTTTGCCCGGATTGATGATGTTGTCCGGGTCGAAGACTTTCTTAATACCGCGCATAAGCTGGATTTCAGCTTCAGAACGAGTGTAGTTCAGGAAGGACTTTTTGGTCAGACCCACACCGTGTTCGGCAGAGATGGATCCTTTGTACTTTTTAACCGCATCAAAGACCATCACGTCGACCTTGCGGCATTCTTTGACGAATTCTTCCTTGGTCATGCCCTCGGGGCGCAGGATATTGATGTGCAGATTCCCGTCGCCAATGTGGCCGAACCAGACCACTTCCCAGTTCGGATAAGCTTTGGACAGGACCTGGTCCAGGTCTTCCATGAACGGCGGCACTTTGGAAATCGCCACAGCGATGTCGTTTTTGTACGGGGAATATTTTGCCAAAGATTCAGAGATGTCCTCGCGGTATCTCCAGAAGGTCTTGGCTTGAACTTCCGATTGGGAAATCACGCCGTCCAGAACCCAGCCTTCTTCCAGGCATTTTTCAAACACACCCAAAGCGTGTTCCTGATCCTGTTCATTACGGGTTTCAACTTCCGCCAGAACATAGAACGGGCACTCGGTCGCCAGCGGAGCCGACAAGCCCGTGCTGTCCAAAACCTTGCGCAAAGCTTTGTCCGAGAACATCTCAAACGCCACCAGCGGAGTTTTGGTTTTGAATTCCGCAAAGATTTTCATCACGGCATCAAGGCCAGTCACACCCATCACCAAAACATTCATTGGCGGGGGATTGGCAGCAAGCTTGATGGTGGCTTCAGTGATAAAGCCCAAAGTTCCTTCAGAACCGATGAACAGGTGGCGCAGATCATAGCCGGTGGCGTTTTTCACCAGACCGTTGTTCAGCTCCAGAACGTCCCCGGTACCGGTCACAACCGTCAGTCCGACAACCCAGTCACGAGTCAGGCCGTAACGAACGACTTTGATACCGCCGGCGTTGGTCGCAATGTTGCCACCCATCTGGGAAGATCCGCGCGCCGCGAAGTCCACCGGATAGAAAAGCTGTTTTGAGTGTGCGAACTGCTGCAAAGCCTCTGTCACAACTCCGGGTTCAATCACCACGGTTTGATCCACGGAATTGAACTCTTTGATTTTGTTCATTTGATCAAAAGACACGACCACTTCGCCGTTGGTGGCGACTGCGGCGCCGGAAAGACCGGTGCGGCCTCCGGAAGGGATCAGAGCGATTTTGTTTTGACGGGCCCATTGGACCAGCGCAACCACATCAGCGGTGGAGTGAGGAAAAACAATGGCGCTGGCTTTGACGTCGAAATAGGTTGTCCAGTCCCGGCCCCAGTATTTCAGACTCTCTTCGTCGGTTTTGATTTGGTCTTTCTTCAAGATGCTTTCAAGGTCGCGGAGAGCTGTGGTGGACATGTGCTACAATCCTATTCTTCGTTGATCGGGCGGTGATAATCTTTCAGAGTTCTGATTCTAAAGAAAGCATAGACGGGACACAAGCCCCAAGCGGCCGTGATAAGACCATAGACCCCAATGTACGCCCAGAAAGGACCGCCTGCCACAGCGTAAGCGGTCAAACCCACGCCGAACAGAAATCTTAGAATGCGGTCCCACAGGGCGACATTGCATCTCATATTACTTCAGAAGTTCCTGAAGTTCGCCGGACTGGTACATTTCCATCATGATGTCGCTGCCGCCAACCAACTGGTGGTTGATGTAAAGCTGTGGAATTGTCGGCCAGTTGCCGTACTCTTTGATGCCCTGACGGATTTCGTCGTCATCAAGTACGTTCACATCGTGGAACTGAACGCCCATATCCTGAAGGATGGCGCAAGCACGTGCAGAGAATCCGCACATTGGGAACTGTTGAGTCCCTTTCATGAACAATACGATTTTATTACCTTTAACAATCTGATCAATTCTTTCGTGAGTCGTTGCCATTTTAACGGTCCTTTTTATGATTTAATCTTAGTCTTGATTGACAGGGCATGAACCTCTCCGGTCTTCAATTCTGGACCAAAGCAAGCCATGACGTTCTGGTGCTGCTGAATGCGGGACATGCCGGCAAATACAGTGCTTTCCACGAACACTTCCCAGTGATCCTGAGTTCCGGTCAGATCGAAAACTTCGATCGTGGAATTAGGATAATTCTTCTCTAAACGTTCTTTCATTTGTTCTGCTGTCATAGAAGGGGAAACTAGCAGAGGGCGCCCTCCCTGTCCAGCCTTCGCCAAGGCTTCGGCGGGCAAGTTGGCGAGCCCGTCCGCCAAAGCTTTAGCGACGGCGGATTGATTGATGCGGGCCGTCGATGTACTATAGGCCCATGTTTGGACCGTCCTACCGCCTGATTAAGATATTCTCTCTGGTATTGCTGACTGTGCTCTTTTATTTCTTCGCAAGAGCCGAATTCCTTATTTGGAATTGGAGTTTATTCAAAAACAAACCTGCCCAGGACATTTTGTGGTCCTTTATTGTGGGGTTGCGCTTTGATGTGGCCGCCATCCTAAGTTTGACGGCGCCCTTGTTGTTGCTGGCTTTTGTGCCATGGCCGAAAGCTTGGAACCGGATCTGGGCGACACTGACATGGGTGCTTTTCAGTGTTTTGCAGGTGCCTTTCCTGATTCTGAATCTGGGGGACACCGAGTTTATCAACTTCGTGGGCCGTCGCTTCACTTTTGACAGCCTGTTTGTGGTGAACGAGATCCCCGGCAAAGTCTGGAACTTCGTCAGCAGTTACTGGCTGCTGTTTTTGGTAAACACCCTGATTGTGCTGTTGTTTGTGCTTCTGGTGCGCAAGGTGACACTTGCTGGCTTTGAAAAACTGCAATGGACCGTGCACAGCCGGAAAGACAAAGCCAAACTGTGGCTGGCTCACGGGTTTCTTTGTTTTGTGGCGCTGGCGATTTCAGTGATCGGAATTCGCGGAGGACTTCAGGCGAAGCCCGTCAGCTTTGTGAATGCCAATGTTTTCACCGCGCCCTTGTTGAACAATCTGGTGCTGAACTCCACCTTCACCTTTATAAAAAGTTACGGAGCCAAAGGTCTTAGCAAAGACAAATACTTCGACGACCAGCATGAAATGCTGTCATTGCTGAATGGATCTTTGCGTGGCTCCCTGATGGAGGGCCGCCGCCCAAAAGACCCGCAGAATGTGGTGATTATCATTCTTGAAAGCTTCGGTGAGGAATACATCGGCCCGGTGAACGGAAAGTCTTACACGCCGTTTTTGGATTCCTTAAAAGCCAAGTCACTTAGCTTTGAAAATGCTTATGCCAATGGCCGCCGTTCTATCGAAGGGGTGGGGGCGATCATGGGCGGGATTCCGGCGCTGATGAATGAGCCGTTTATTTCCTCGCACTTTACGTCGAACTATTTCCTGGGTTTGGGAACACTGCTGACGCCGGCGAAGTATTCGACGAGCTTCTTCCATGGCGGTCACAACGGAACGATGTACTTTGATTCGTTCATGCAAAGTGCCGGGGTTGAAAAATATTTTGGTGCGCGCGAATACGGTAACGGGGCGGATGACGACGGTGTGTGGGGTATCTGGGATGAGCCGTTCCTGCAGTGGATGCTGACCCAGGTCGATCAGCTGCCGCAGCCTTTTATGACTTCGGTGTTCACCTTGAGCTCGCACCAGCCTTACAAGATTCCGGCTCAGTATCAGGACCGCTTCAAGGAAGGCCCGATTGAGATTCTGAAAACGGTTGAATACACCGATTTTGCCCTGGAAAAGTTCTTTGCCGAGGCCGAGAAAAAACCGTGGTTCAAAAACACGCTGTTCATTGTGACGGCGGACCACGCCTCCATGCACTACCGTCCCGAATTTGAAAACGAGCAGGGGAGCTATCGCATCCCGCTGTTCATGTATCACCCGGGGTACAAGTTTCCTGAGGTCGACACAAAAATGGTCGTGCAGCAGATAGATGTGCTGCCGACGGTTTTGGATTTCCTGGGGATTTCGGACAAAGATCAGAACTACCTGGGAAGCTCTGTCTTCATTCCGGGTGACAAGACGGCGGTGAATTTCATCGACGGACGTTATCTGCTGTTTGCGAAGGACTACTTCCTGCGTTGGACCCCGGGGCATGGCGAACCGCAGATGTTTGCCATGGCCGATCGCGCGACCGAACACGAGATCCCGGCCGATCAGCCGGGCACCTCGCCGCGCAGACTGGCTTTGGAAAGAAAGCTTAAAGCCACCATCCAGTACTTCAATGAAGGCATGTGGGACAATAAGCTTTATTATCCATCAAAATAGCGAAACATAAGAAAGGACCTCATTCAGAGGTCCTTTTTGTTTTAGTGGGAAACATTCGACAGAATCTCGTGGGAAAGACTTTGATCGCGGGCTTTGCTGGCGATGTCGCCCAGGCTTAGCATTCCCACCAGTCGTTTGCTTTCGTTGATCACCGGCATGCGACGGATTTTCTGGGACGCCATCATTTCGCCCACGTCCAGCAGGTTGTCGTCTTCGAAGCAGTATTCAATTCCTTTGCTCATGCATTCGCTGACTTTCGTGACATTGGGATCCAGTCCCTTGGCGACCACACGCAGGGTGATATCTCGGTCGGTGATCATACCAATCATCCGGTCATTTTCCTCAATGGGCAGGCACCCGTAATCACCTTTGGCCATCATCTCGGCGGCTTCACGCACTGTCCGGTCACGGTTGATGTATTCTGCGCGTTCATGCATGACGTCTTTCACTTTCATCGGGGACTCCTTGGTTGGTTGAGTCCTCATGATATTTCTTTTGCTGAAATGGCAGCGGTGTATTTTGTCATTCATGCGCTCAGGAAAAAGTTGACTGACACAGATGGAATGCTTTTAAATCTTTCGTCATGTCAGACGATAAATCTTCCAATTTTGAAATTCGTTGTGGTGTTGTGATCGCCGTTTTTGCTGCGGTCATGGCGGTGAGTGATCTGGTTGCAGGCAAGTACGGGGATGATGAGATCATCGGAACCAATGAAAAAGCCGCGGCTTACATGTGGTACCAGTCGAAAAGCGTGAAAGAAACGCTGGTTGAAGGGGAAAAGTCCCTGCTGGAAAGCCTGAAGCAGGCCGGAGCTTTGAAGCCGGGAACTGAAAAGGCCATCGACAATCATCTGGTCACTTTGCAGAAACGCATTCTGCGCTATAAAAAAGAAAAGAATGAAATCCTTCGCGGGTCCCGGACGGTGGGACAGGACAACTGGGTTCAGGATATCAACGGCGAAATGGGCAAAATCATCGGTGCTCAGGAAATGGAATCCCATCTGGCGACATTGTCGGTTGCCGGGGACCGCTTTGACATGTCCAGTTTGTTCTTCCAGCTGTGCCTGGTGCTGGGGGCGATGAGCTTGATCCTGAAAAAAGAAAGCCTGCAAAACGTGTTTTTTGCAGGCATGTGTGTCTTGGGAATGCTCGGCACAGGGATTTCCCTTTGGGCTTATCTGGGTGTTGCCTAGCCGGTGCGACGGAAATAGATATCGCGTTGCAAATCAGTGAGGGAGGCTACGATTTTGCCCTCGCTGGCATTGGCCATGTGATTGAACTCCACGCCTAATACCAGCATTTCGTCATTTTTCACGCGGATATTTTTAATCAGACCCTGAACGACGATCGGATCGCGATCGCCGAGGAAGATTTCAGCTTCCACAAGATCTTCAAGATGCAAACTGGCTTCGGTCTGCGGAATTTCCACAGCGCAGCCTTCGGTGGACAGATCCAGCAGACGGCAGGTGTGTGAACACACGGATTGATTCAGGTAAGTCACCACGAATTCTGCGGAATAGTCCGACGGGATCACGTAGCGATAATTTTTTCTTTTTTGCAGATGGAACAGGTTTAGCACCGTCAGTGTGACGTTGTTTTCGTTGATAACCGGATGGGTTTCAAACAGGTACTTTTCACCTCTTATTGAGAAGCTTGCGGTAAACGTTGCAGAATCCTCCGTGTTCATGGCGGTGGATTCCGGTGGGTGACATTTGATCTGCAATTTGTCGTTCACGCCCATGGTTCGCAGTGTGATGCTGCGATCGAATTTGTCTCTAAGGACAATCGATTCATTGCTGTTCACCAGACGCTGTAACAGCGTCTGTTTTTCGGCTTCGTTGTGAATGGCTTTAAAAACGATCAGGGATTCACTCATATTAAGCCGCCGCAGTCATCTTATGGCCACACTCATGGCAGAATTTGGCGCCAGCCTGAACATCGGCACTGCAGGCCGGGCAGGCAGGACCACTGGATTTTTTCTTTGGTTTTTCTTCTTTTTCGTCCATGTCGACAAAGCCTTTTTCATTCCATTTTTCAATCTCGCGCAGCATCTTCCAGCTTTGCAGGATCGAGCGGAATTCTTTGACTTCAAATTGCAGGACCACGCCGGTGCCGGCATTTTTGCGTTTCATGAAGACACCTTTGCCCTCCAGACGGGCAAAGTGGTCATTGTTCAGATTGATGCCGATTTCTTCTTTGCAGTATTCGCTGAATTTCGCGAAATCAACGCCGACGATGCCGAAGCGGTCCGGCTGTTCATTTTCTGACAGCTTCAGGATTGCCCCCAGCATTTGCATGCACAGTTCATCGACTTTCAAAAGGTCGGATCTGCCGCCCTTGAAATAGTAGTATTGATAGAATTCAAAGAAGCTTTCCACCAACCCCAGATCCAGGAAGTGAACTTTTTGGATTTCTTCCGGTCCATCAGGGTTTGTCGGGTCTTTGCCCATTTCGTACAAAGCCAGCTTCAGTTTCACAAGAATATTGATGGCTTGTTCAATGCGTTTCGGTGAATCGCCCATCACGCGCTGGGAATATTGCTTCATCATGTTCCAGTCCACGATCACACGGCCGGCCTGGGATCTGTCGCCTTTGTGATTGGCGGTGTGGAAGACAGCACCGTACACCTTCGCCACCTGATCTTCAGGACAAGGGGACGAGTCTTTTTCCATTTTGCTGGAACGAACATCATTCATCGCCAGGCGCAGACGGTCTGCCAGGGACTTGATGATCACCTTCAGCATCTGTGGTGCGCCTTCGTATTGTTGCTTCAGGGTTTCAACCGGAATTTCCAGCACCTTGGTTTCAGTGGTCGCAACCGCAGATGTGGGGTGAGTGGCTTGCCCCAGAATCACCTGATCACCAAGAATGTGAGAAGAACCCAACTGGAAAAGGTCGATGGTCTTTTTCCCGCGGATCAGACATTGATTCGCACCACCGGATTGGATCAGATAAACGGCCGTAATTTTATCGCCGTCTTTATAGATCACTTCGCCTTTTTTAAAGGTTTTTACAGACATAAAATCCCACTCCTTAAAGAAATCACATGGTTATATCGGCTGAAAGGGCCCTAAAATTGAGTTCGGGCGGGGGCTTGCGAGGTCCAGTTTCATACGTTATAACGGTGCGGATGGATTACTTCTTTTCGGCCGCTCCTCCGGAGCATCAAAAACGTGAAAAAGCCAAGGCCCGGGAGCTTCGCCAAAGCCAATGGTGGAAGCAGGAGCTGGGCAAAGGTCTGTGCTATCACTGCGGTGAGCGTTTCAAACCGGCTGATCTCACAATGGATCACCTGATCCCCATCGCCCGCGGGGGCAAATCCAATAAGAACAATTGCGTTCCCTCCTGCAAGGACTGCAACAGCAAAAAGGGTTACAAAACCCGTGCGGAACTGGCCATGGAGGAGCTGAAAAGTTCGTCCACACCGACTCCGGAATCTGACGACGAAAATCAAGAATAACAACAACGCCCGGGAACGGGCGTTTTTTATTGGGGCAGCCGGCTTGTTGCGACGGTGAGGATGTAAGAATCCCCCTTGGTCAGAGACTGCAATGGGCTAAGCCAGAATATTTGCGTGATGATTTCATCCCTTTCCAGGGCGCCGAGAGCATGGATGGTGTGTTCCGGAGCAGTCGCCTGGATGGTTCGCAGAGGACTTTGTGAGTAGTACCTGCCAATGTCGGCCTCGAGATTCTCCTGATCCTGAGTGGTGCGCTGGTACAGGTGATACCACTTGCGACAATAAAGGTCTTCCAGTGAATAGCTGCACACTTCGAAGAACTTCAAGCTGCGGAAGATCTGAGTTTGCGCCTGAGTGTAGATTTCAATCAGGTGATGGGGCTGAATTTGTTCCAGAATAAACGGATCCACACTGACGCCCAGACGATGGATGGCTTTTTCCGTGAACAATCGGGTGTCCTTCAAACTGCCGTTCTGGGATTTCACGTCGGTGCAGACTTGAAAGTAAATCAGAATGTCTCGTAGAACCTGTTCTTGCTCTTCAGCGGTGAGGAGATTGAAGTAAGGCAGGGTGGCGTGCCCATAGGGACGAACCAGAAGTCCTTCTTCTTCAATAAGTGCACTGATGTTTTCGCTCAGAATCTTAAAACGTGCATGACGACTGAGCCCGGATGACGACTGCATATAAAAGAGTTTATGCACAACTCTTCAGTTTTGCCAAGTTACAGACAGTATTTAGAATGCTAACGATGTTCTGGATAAGTTTCCTTGACCGGAAGTTGCATCTTATTTAGCCAAACGCACATTATAATGGTCACCGCTGGAGATGTACATTCCCTCTGGAGTGAAGTGCGGCTGGATGGGTTTTAAGAGCAGAGCATCTGCCATCGGGCCATCGCGATGGCCTGTAAAGTCAGGGTTCCCCATCCACAGAGTGACTTCGTTGGTGGCAGGATTCAGGCGGCGAACTGTGCTGCTGCCTCGTTCAGTGAAATACACATATTTCCCGTCATTGGTAAGTCCCGTGCCAGCGAATGTGCGCACTCCGGCTCCGGTGCCATTGGCGTAGCCCTGAATACCATCTGTGCCCGCAATGGTGGTGACTGTCGCGTTATACGGATCAGTGATATCGATCTTTCTTAAAGTTCCTGAATCGTTGCTAGTGACATACAGATAGTTGCCAAGCGCAGTCAAAGCGTAAGGATCGTTCAGTCGTCCCGTGGTTTTGTCGCCATCGTCAGCACCGCTGGTATTTGCCGTCCCCATCACTGTGAAAATTTCATTTGTCGTCAGGTTCATGGCACGCACTAAAGACGCTGTTCTTTCCGCGAAATACAAATAATTCCCCTGCACAGCTATTCCATAGGGTTGATTCAATCTCGCGACTGTCAAAGCATCCCCGTCAACGCTGCCGGACTCACCCAGGGTGCCGGCCAGAGTGGAAACAACTCCCGAGGTCAGGTCAATTTTGCGCAGGATGCCCAATTCATAGTCGGAAACGATCAGACTGCCATTGTAGTGAGTGATGTAATGAGACGAGTGGAAGCGAGCACTCAAGCGAGGGCCATCAATGCTGCCGGGGGTGCCGGGTTTTCCGGCAAACAGACTGACGACGCCATTGATGTCGACCTTATAAACAGCAGAGTCGTAGAAGCCCACAACATAAAGATCGTCGCCCACTTTCACCTGATTGGTGCCGCGGGCATAGGCGATATTGCGTGCATAGGATCCGTCATTGTCCGCCTTATAGTTGTCACGAATCTGGCCATAGCCGACCATCTGTTCAATCTCTTCATTGACCAGGCTGATACGCAGAAGGGTGTTTAAGTTGATCTGCGTGACATACGCTGAAGTCCCAATAATAACGACATCATAGAAGCCGCTTTTGTTCACATAAGTCCACATGCGCCCGGCCCGGGTTGAAGTGGCGAAATCTTTGTTGATAACTGACGTCACCGCTCCAGAGTCCAGATCCATCATTCGCAGGCGGCCCGTGTTTTCCGCAAGATACAAAGTGTTGCCGACAACATCCATTCCGACCAGAGAATCAAAGCGGGATGCGGTGCCCACGCCATCGCTGCCGCCTGTCAGGGTCAGACTGCCTGCAATGGTTGTCACGTTTCCGGCCAGAGTGACTTTGCGAACAGCGCGGGTGTCGTTGACGTAAACGCCTTCATGAGCTCCACCCGTGATGCAGCCAATTCCGATGGGTTCTGTGAATTGTGCGGCGGCCCCGGCACCATCCTGATATCCGACGGTACCGCCCGCAATGGATGCCGTCGCGGGATTTGTAACCGGATCATTGATGTCGATCACGTCCAATCGGCGAACCCGAGCGTTGTCGTTGTCCACCAGATAAATTGAGTTTCCGATGGCACACAGGTCCGTCGGACCGTTGAATCTGGAGATGTCTCCTGGGGAAGCCGCTTCGATAAAGCCATGCACATTAGGTGTTCCCGCCACAGTGCGGGTCACACCTGCATTGGTGGTAAAGCGAATGGTCGCGGCAGAGCGATCAATGCTGTAAATTCCACCCGGGACTTTGTAAACGCCCCAAGGCTGCGAAAAGCGCGATGTGCCCATGGGCCCGTCGGTGATACCGCCCAGGCTGCCGTTACCGGCAATTGTCGTGACGGTTTGATTTGCCAGGTGCACCTGCCGGAGAGAATTGGCAGAGGATAAATAGATATTGGTACCATCCGAGGTCATGAAGCGGGGATTGGATATTCTTGGCATGCCTCCGGCTGTTCTGAAGTCTGTGACTTCAGCTGGAATGCCGAACCACGTGGTCAGATTATAGGTGTCCACATTCAGTTTCATGATCTGACTGCCGAGGGTGCTTGATATATACAATTCGTTGCCTTCCATATAGAGCATGGAAGGCACAAACAACTTGTTGTTGCCCAAAGCTCCGGCTTGATTTCCGGCCAGGCCCGGTTGGCCCGCAACAATGACCGAGGATCCGATGAAGCTTTGAGGATTCGCGGGGTCATACGGAATCTCAACGACGACCTGGGAATACTGATCCGACACAAACAGACTGTTTCGTGCGCCATTGTTGTAGGCTTTGACTCCGTAAGGAGATCGAATGGAGGTTTGTGATGGAGTGCCCAGTTGCAGAACGTCGGCGCCGACCATCGGACCTGCTGCAAAAGACTTCATTTCGTACGGGGCGGTCAGGGAGATATAGCTGAGAGTGCCATTGGTGTTACCCGCAATCCATAGATTTCCTGAGTTATCGATATCAATACCGATATTTCGGATACGGTTAGTCCCCAGATTTCCCAGGGTGTAACCGCCAGTTCCGCACAAGCCTGCGATAACCGAAACGGTGTCGTTCATGTCAAACCGACGAATACAGCTGTTGACGGTGTCAGAAATGTACAAGGCACCGTTGTGGTATTTGATGTCACCCGGACTGCTGAAGCGGGAGGTGGCTTTGGTTTGGTCTTCGTTGGCGGCGGGGCGGCCCGCAGTTCCACAGGCACCCAGCAAAACCTCCACGGTTTTTACCATGGGGCTTGGATTGTAGCGCAGAATGCAGTGGCGCGTATGATCGGAGAAATAAACATAGGTGCCATCGGTGGCAATGCCAACAGCATGTCCGATGGAAACCTCACGGCCCGGACCTGCGCTTGCCGTAGTGTAACCGGAACCCACCAGAGTGCTGACTATGGGCATTGCCGGAACCGTTGTGTCGATACTGCGAATATAATAACGATCCGCCAGAATTAGATTTGAACCCAGGCGGGTCAAGGCATAAGGGGCATCCAGTCTGGCAATTCCCGGCAGACCATCCGCCGCATTGCCATTGACCGGTTCCTGTCCAATAACGGTCACAACTTCAGTCAGAACCTGGAACGGGTTGGAGGTTGTTGTTGTGACATTGCCTTGGACATCTGTCACTGTGACACGCATTTTGGCATGTCTTTGTGATCCGGAAGTAAAGGTGTAGTTGTAGCTGTTGGTCGGCGCCGTCAAAGACTGAACCTCGGTGGCCGAATCCGCATCATCCACGAAATAGACTTTCCACGAGGCGACTTCTGAATCCAAAGCAAGGCTGCTGAAGTCAAAGGCCACAACGTCGCCGGATTTGCGGTACACGGGATCAATAAAGCTCAAGTCATAGTTTTTTGCCGCCAGTTGATTGCGTGTAAAGGCGCGGCTGACCGCTGTGGAATTTCCGGCGTGATCGGTTTGTGTGGCAGTGATGGATTTTGCACCAAAACCTGAAGTGAAGGTAACTGCCGTACTCCAGGATCCAGCCGTACATGCCGTGGTTACAGGTGCTCCGCTGATGTCGCCTGTAAGCACTACGTTGGCACCATCACCGGTCAGGCCGCCGCAGGTTCCTGTCACGGTCAGGCCGTTGATGCCGTTGGCTCCAGCAGCCGGAGTGCCCCAGGCCAGCGCCGGGTTGGTGTTATCGATAGTGAAGGGCTGACTGTAAATGATCGCATTTCTGCCCACTTTGTCAGTGGCTCTGATGGCAAAAACCAAAGTGGAGGTGTTCATCGCCAGCGGAACTGTCACGTTCATGGTTCCGCTGGAGGGGTGACTGATCACGGACTCAACATAGGTCCAGATCACACCATCGATGGAATAAGCAATCTCGACAGGATTGGTCCCGAAATTGGCATCTGTGGCAAGCCAGTTAAAGACAAGAACATCGCCACCTTTATGAGCGACGGTGTGATCGGGAGTGATTGTCAGACTGGCAACAGGATCCAGGCTGTCGATCAAATGTGAAACCGGAGAAATATCTTCAGAGATATTGCCCAATGCATCTTCACCTACAACTTTGATGCGCAGCTGATTTGAATTCAGTGCGCCGGTAGCCCAGGAATAGGGGCTGGTGTTGAGTTGATCTTCGGCAATCGCGGTCCACGTGCTTCCATTGTTCACAGAATAATAAAACGAAACAGGATTGGCTGCCGGGTGTGCATCTGTGTAGGTCCAGCTGATATCCTGAGTGCTGCCGCCGTTGATGTTTTGCGCCGAAAGAAAGCTTGTCAGCTCCACTTCCGGTGCCGAGCGGTCGCGGGTTTTACTGTAAGCGGAAATCGCGGTGTTGATATTTCCCACATCATCGGCAAACCACAGGTGGAAAGGATAAACACGGTCCGTATCCATGGCTGCTGCCAGGGCCGAAGCCGCTGTAGAGCAAGTTGCCCAGGTGGAATCAAAGGCTGGCACAGTGGCACTGTCCGTAATTTTTACGAATTTTGCGTCACTGCAGTCAGCCAAAGTGAACAGCGCCATAGTATCTCGGGACAAAGCCGCAGTTTCATCTGTGATCAGCGGAATAACCGGAGGAGTCGAGTCGATAGCCAGGGGACTTTCGGATTCAATGGTTTTGCCGGCCTCGTCAGTCAGCATGGCGCGAAGGGCGGCCAGAGGATAATCACCGGCAGGAACATTCCACGCGTATTCGATGGTGCCTTTGGGAAGTTCTGCCAAAAGGCTCCAAGTTGTGCCATCCAGAGTGTAATAGATCTTTGCAGTTTGATAATTGGAGGTGCCGCCAATGTTCAGTTTGATCGGGTGAATCTCACCACCTTTGATTTTTGGACTGACTTCCAAAGCCACCGAAGGTGAGCTGAGACTTTCAAGGTTGGCCGTAAGATTACAGCCGGCCAGCAGGAATGTAATTCCCAATACAAGGCCGAGATATGCTGAAGATAGACGTCCATGAAGCATCACATCTTTATCGGTTTTTTAACAATTTCGATTAATGTATATCGTTGTGATCTGAGTGATTTTTCAGAGGGCGTGTATCACTTTGATCCAATTGTCTGAAAGTCCTTTCGGGACTTTGCGATCCACGGGTTCGGGAAGAAGCTGGAGTAACTCAGTGGCCTTTTGCAAATGTTTGTGGCGGTCACCAGAGGCTGCCAGTCGCTGTCGCCTTGATAGCGCACGGGCACAGTCAGATCCGCCTGAAGAACCGCTGGATCTCTGTCCGTCCACTGGCAGATATGTTCAGCCAACCGCATATAAACCAACGGATCACAAGCCGTACGAGTCATCAGCCATGGTGGCAGGAGTGGCACGGTTTCTTTGCTTTGGTCTTTTTTCCACAGGGTCACATGCGGTTCACACTGGACCCGGCCGTCATACATGATCAGCGCATACATGCGTCCTTCACCCGTTAAAGCGGCATCGCCGGGCAGATAGTACTGAGGCAGCTGCAAAGCAAGGAAGATCGCAGTCAGAATGACAGCACTTCGCAAGGCAAAGACTTTTTGGAATGTGGCTTTGATGTTCCAGTCAGAAATCAAAGGCCGCGTGACCAGTAGAGTCCCTAAGAGCAGCAACATCACGGAAGGATAAAAGAATCTGGTCAGATGCCACGAATAGAGGTGAAAAATCACCAGCTGCGCAAAAAGGAAATAGAACCACCGATTGCTTTTTGCAAACAGCAAAAAAATAAATCCCAGCTCCAGCACCAGGACATACCAAACACCCAGCTCAGTGAACACGGAAGGGAGCAGTCGTTCGTTAATGGCCGAGCCACTGAGCCACTGGCCGTTCAGTTTTAGCAATCCGGCCGTAAAATACAAAACGAAGAATGTCATCGGCAGGGACCGCGCCCGCTCGGGGATCAGCAGGAACGCCAAAGTCAGCAATGTCGGTATGTAGTGATAGTTTCCCGTCAGGCGGTAATCCAGAATAATGAACCCGAGCCTGAATACCAGCAAAACCCAAAGCAGCCCCACCGCTTCTGCAGGTTTCTTTTTCAGAGGCCACAAGACCAATGAAATCACGGCCAATGCCGCATAAGTGCCCAGCAATATCTGCAGCAGCAAAGGGCCGGGCTTGAAAGCTTCACATTGTGAAAGCAGTGGCCAGCACACAGCCGGCGTGGACGGTGAAAGAATCAAAAGCAAAGGTCTTTCGGTCAGCCAGAAAAAAACCGTCAGCAGATGTTCAAAACTTAAAATGGCGCCCACAGCCCATAATGCGGGCTGTTTCAGCAGTTCAGACTTTAAGGTCTTCATCGGTCGTCTCGCATTCCCAAAGACCGCGCGGTTTCTGATGAAAAGGGCAGACGGGTGCTTGAGTCAAACAAAGCCCCCTCAAGCTGGCTTCCGTAAAGCAGCGCCTGAGAAAGATTGGTGCCTTTTAGATTGGCGCCTCGCAAGTCTGCAAAGCTCAGGTTGGATTTTGAAAGATTTTTGGCTGACAGATTCTGGTCGCGTAAAACTGCAAAAGGAGCAAACAGATTTTCCTGCAGAACGATTTCAGCTGCAGGGAATTGGGGGACAGTTCCGGGGGCCAGTACGGGAAATGCCGGATTGAAAGTCTGTTCCACCGACGGAAAATCCAATGTCCGGACTTTGGGAGCTGGAAACAGCTCGTGGCCATGGGGAAGATAGTATCCTCCCAGAATGACCACGCAAATGATGAGATAATAAGAAGTCAGTGCTTTCACAGTTTAGAAACCGTCGCCGTCACCGTCGCACCCGTTAGGAACCAGAACGGTGCCCAAAGAAACGTTGCCACCGTTCAGACATTGAGTCACGGCTGCAGTTCCGCAGTTGACTGCCAGGGTGACTCGGCCGTGCGGAGTTCCTCCGCAGGCGGCGCCAGCCGCCGCAGCCACGTTACTGACCGCGGTGATACGTCCCTGAGAATCGACATAGAACGTCGGAATGACCGTAGAGCTTCCGTACCAGCCGGCACCGACACCTGTATTGGTCAGGCCCAGTGACACGGCTCCGGAAGAACCACCGCCGGTCAACCCGGTGCCTGCACCGACACTGGTGATGGTACCACCCGAGTTATTGTCCGCTTGCGGTGTCCATTGGGAACCATTCCATTTCAGAACCTGGCCTGCGCCCGGGCCGACGTTCGCAACCGAGCGCCCTTGCAGGGCCGTGACCACGGTTGAGCTTTGCCCGCCGGTGACGTCACCACTTAAGGCTCCGTTGAAGCCAGCCGCATTGCCGGGAATACTGCCGGTCACTTTACTGCCAGATACAGTATTGATTTTTGCGTCAGTAACATTCCCATCGGCAATCTTTGCCGTTGTGATCGCGTTATTCGCCAGATCCGCGGTGACAATGGTGCCGTCGTCGATCTTGGCACTGGTGATGGCAGAGTCAGCCACATCTGATGTCACAATTGTGCCATCAGCGATCTTTGCGCTGGTAATGGCAGAATCAGCCATATCCGCCGTGACAATACTGCCATCCAGAATTTTTGCGGAGGTGATGGCGGAATCGACAATCTTGGAAGTGCTAATTGCACCGTTGGCAATTTTATTAAACGTGATCGCACCATCGGCGATCTTGGAGTTGGTGACAGACATGTTCATCAATTTGTCGGATGTAATGGCTTCATCCAGAATTTTATCTGTGGTCACGGCATTGCTGCTGATTTGGGCTGCTGTCACAGAATTGGATGCCAGATCCGCAGTGCCAATGGATCCATCAGCAATATTGGAAGAGCCCACAGTGGTGTTGCCGGTGACAATCGGCTGCCATTGGCCACCAACAGATACTTGCACGGTCTGTGTGTTTTCATCATAGCGCATAAGACCATCGCGTGCCGGAGGCGCTGCGGTGCCATCAGAAGAAGGGATTCCGATAGTGCCCACCGAAGGCGGGGAGGCCGCTGGATTCAGAAGCGAAAGCAGTCCATCAAAGTTGGCAGGCAGGAACAAGGTGTCGGCCTTTTCCTGAGTCACATTTGCCGAAGCTTGGATAAAGTCAGCGGCTTTTTTTCCACTCAAAGCCACGGCATTTTCAGATTCCAGTGCATATGGAACGGAACGCATCTGGAAATCCGGAGACAGGGTGATGGTGTCGGACCCGACGGTGAACGTGACCCGAACTTTACGGGCATCACCAGGTTGCGGAACATAGGCGGTGTAACCCGCGGCACAGGCAGTCAGTCCGTTGATAGCAGAGGAATTTTTCAGCACCTGATGAATGGGCAGAAGTGGACCCGTGTTCACCACGGTGGCGCCATTTTCACCGCTTCCCAGAGTGAAGTTGATGATCCCTTTGCTGTTGGTCATATTGACTGTGCGGTTTTCTTCAAACAGCACGCATGTTTCCGGCCCTGGTGAAAGAACCTTGATATTAAAAGACACATGCGAATCTTCCAGCGGCATTCCATTGGGCTGAATGATACGACCCTGGACAGTCAGTCCCTGGGGCACTTCAGTCAGAGATACGCTGGCATTGGCAGAGACACTTAAGCTGCACAGAGCTGTGGCCGTGAATTTAATGAGTGTTGAAAAATCCATACCTTATGTCCTTCCGAAACGTTCAATACAAGGTCGAATAGTCGCTCAATACCTTATTTATCGGGTTATTTTCCCAACTACATTAATCGGGGGATAAAGCATTACCAATTTATACAAATCTTGTTTCAGGGCGAGACACTATGGGCGCGAGGACTTTGCTATATTGTTTTTGCAGGAAGGGGACAGCTCAGACAGGCGTTTTTTCAAACAAACAAAATAGCTGGCTTCATTTGGGCAGAATCTTTTTATATCTTCACCACAGTCCTGATGGAATCGCTCGCGCACCGCCGACAGCTGATTGAAGCAGGCCCGTGACAACTGGTCTTTTTTGCTGCGCAGGCAAGCCAATGGATGCTCAGCTAAAAATCGATTTTTCGTGCAGTGCTCTTTGTATTCGTCATGACAGGCCGGAGTTTCTTTCATCAGGCTGTTGATGACATTGTCAGCTGATAAAGGCTTTTGCTCCACCGGACCGCGCTGGAATTCTTTGGGAATGGCGGCGGCCTCGAAGTTCATACCAGCATCCGTATTAGCCGCAGCTGTTTTTTCTTTTGGTGGTGTCAGTGCCGGGTTTGGCGGCAGTTGTGCCGGAGTTGTATTATTTGGAGGAAGCTGTTGGGCCGGCAAAATCTGTTTTGGATGCTGACTGACTTGCGTCGCAGTGTCTGTTTTGGTTTGAGTCATACGCAGGGTGATGATCACCGATAAAACGGAGATCCCTGCAGTCCCGAGAATTAATAAGATGACGTTCCGAATGCTCATAGACCTTTGATATTTCGGATGTTTCAAAAGTTTTCTTGAATTGGGGCTGGATTCTAAACCTGATGTAATCTACAGAAAGTCCTGAATCCTGCCGATATAATAGACAGATCAATCGGGGGCATTGGAATGTTTCGGAACCTTGCGATAAATCTTTTACCACTGTTGTTGCTGCTGACAGGCTGTTCAATCGAAGCCAGTCTGCAGGATTTGGCAGGCCTTCGCGGTCCCAAACTGCCGCCTGGAATTGATATCACCAATAAACAGCCTATTGCCGGTGTGGTCACAGATCCTTCCATCAGTGATTTTGCGAAATCAGAGATTCTGGTCGGTCCCTCTGGAAAGGCCGATGGTGTCACCGAACTTCAGTTTGCAATTCAGTTGATGAATTCAGACAACACAGTGGTTGCCGGTTATGTTCCCCAGTTCACGGTGATTAAAGGACTGGGGACGGTCCCGGTTGTATGCACTCCCAGTGATGATTTTGGTTTCTCGGTTTGCAGCATCCGTTCATCCGAGCCCGGTATCAAAACCCTGCAAGTGACCAATCTTGGGGGTTTTCAGGCTCAAAAAGACCTTCTGTTTGATGCCGTCATAAAAGAGGCCACTCGTATCGTCAGTTCCGGAGGTGAGGTGACAGTGGCGACTCATCCAAGCGGCTGGCAGATGACGGGGGCGGTGGGCTCCCAGTATGACCGTGCGATGGTTGAAAAAAATGGTTACAAACTTCGTCTGGGCGCCGGGGGCGCCGCTATTGAGTAAATACCAGCAGTCCATCGGGACCGGTTGTCGCCAGGAAAAGCTGATTCTTGAAGTAAACCGGCGAACCGGAAAAATCCCCGCTTAACGTCAGCGACTGAAGTTCCCGGGCGTTTTTTAAATCATAAACACAGATTTTTCTGTTTTCACAAAGCATCACCACAGTTTCCTGATGAGCATATGAAATGATCAACGGGCTTGCCTGCGCGCGCGAAGTGCGGCCGGCAATGGCTTTTTCCCACATAATTTTTCCGGTGGCTGTTTCCAGGACAAAGTTTTTCATGAATCCGGTGATCGCCAGGACAGTGCCGTCGGCGTTGATGGAGGGGCAACTCATGCTGCCGCCTTTGTCCAGTTCGGTTTTCCAGATCAAGGCTCCGGTATCAGCTTTGACAGCGTAGATAAATCCATCCCAGGAACTGAAGTAAGCACGGTCACCGTGGATCAATGCCGCACACTTGATATCACTGCCAGTGGTAAAGCTCCATCTTGCTTTTCCATCGTCCAGTTCGTAGGCCTGCATGGCTCCGGTGTTGGAGCCCATCAGAATCAGGCTGTGCGGAAGGGTCAGCGCTGGCGAAGAATGGGGATGATTGCCGATCAAGGGCGATGTCCACAGCCACTTTCCGTCGCGGGCAGAAACCGCCAGCAGGTATCCGTCGGGTTTTGCCAGCTCAATTCCGACGTACAGAACTCCATCCTTCATAAAGGGCGAAGAACCGATCGTGACGCCGGTTTTGGTGATCCAGCGGATGGCACCGGTGTCTTTGTTCAGGCAGTAAAGGTGTCCGGCGTAGTCACCCACATACACACTGTCTTCATCCGTTAACGGAGTGGAGTGAATTCCACGGGAACTCACTCCTGAATAAAACTGCCAGCGCAGTGATCCGGTCCAGTCATAAGCTCGCAAAAAGCCGGTGTCATCAGCGACGTAAAAACCCTGATCATCCACGGCCGGTGAGCTTTTGCTGGCGCGGTGAATGCCATTGTTTAATTGCGGCACTTGCCATTTTAGTTGAAAGGCATTGAAGTGATCCCCTGATGAAATCGCCAGGCCAGAGCGATTGGCATTTCCGCGATAGGTGGACTGCGGTGAGCGTGCTTCGCGTGAACTCAGTTCGTAAGTCAGGGTGGCCCCGTGAACCGGCGAAGGAAGTTCCTGAAAACTCAGGTCCTTTTCCAGCAAAGGCAGGGTGTTGGATTCTGCCCGAATCAGCAGCCCCAGGATGACTATACAGTAAATACCAAATAAGGCGGACTTCATAGCACCTCCGCCCACATCAGTTCCGCGCGGGACTTTTTGCACACATCACGCAGGATCAGGCGGGTTTGCATCTGCAATTCGGTGGTGCGACGGGATTGCATCCAGAAATCAAAATTTTCACCGGAACTTTGGCACAAAGATTCAATCTGGGAAAGAAACACCAGAGGATCACACTGCGTGCGGGTTGAAGGAGCTTTCACAAAGGGATTGTAAACCTCCTCGGCCCTGTTCTGGTGGCGAATCAGCAGAGTTTCGCACTCCATGCGGGCATCGAGCATGTTTAGGGACATCAGTCTTGGTGCTCCCGATGCAGCACTGTCTTTCACCAGAAGCAAGGGGAGTATCTGAAGCAGAGCCAGCGCCGCGGTCAGGATCACGGCGGACTTTTTGTTTTGCAGGCTTTCATCCCAGAACGCCTGCCATGACTCCTGGTACAGGGGAATCAGCACAAAAAGCCCCAGCAGCAACAGCATTGTCAGGGGATAGAAATAGCCCACAATGTGCCAGGAAAAAGCGTGGAATAAAACAAACTGCGCCAGGGTCAAATAGCGAATCCAAGGGCGCTGGCTGAAAAGCCCCACCACCAGTATGCATTCCAGGATCACGGCATAGATCAAGCTTGCGTGCTGCAAAGGTGCAGGCAGAAAACTTGGGTGAATCAAAGACACGCCTGAAAGCCATTCAGGATCCAGTTTCAGAATTCCGGCGCCCCAGTAAAAAACTCCGATAAAGAACGGAATCATTGTGGTTTTGTGTGGCAGGAACAGGAACGCCACCTGCACAAAGAAGCTCATGTAATGATAATTCCCCATCAGTCCATAAGACAGACTGGTGAAGTATAGTTTCATCGCCAGCAAAGCCAGCAGGAGGAAATAAGCGGGTTTGATTTTTTTAATCAGAAAAAGAACGGCGGTAAGTAAACCCACACCGGCATAAATCTGCAAATAGGTCGATGCCGTTCCGGTGCTGACAAATCGCAGGCTTTCGCAATAGGGCAAAAACGGCCAGCACAGCGACGAAGATCTGTCGGCACTTCTGACAACCAGGTCCAGCGATCGGTCCATCCAGAAATACGCCGACAGCACATGAGTCAAAGCCAGCAATGCCCCATAGATCTGCAGGGCCCGGGACTTCAGCAGTTCTTTCATGGCTGCTCCAGAATCGGCAGATTCCATTTTTTCAGCATGGCCGGATGAACGGTTTTTGCCGTCGCTGAATCGACCGAGCAGCTTTCAAACCTGACACCGACAAAGTCAGCGCGGCTGAGATCTGAATTTATAAATTGTGTATTGCTGAAAGTGCCCCCCAAAAAGCGGGCCCCATCCAGGCGGACTTTCCTGAATGTGGAGTTCGTGAAGCGGCAAAGATCGCATTTGAATCCGCTGAGGTTTGAATCAACAAATTCAACATCACTGAACTCAGAGCGGTTGCTTTGGGTCCCCACGATGCGGGTGTTTTCAAAACGTGTGTTGGTCAGTGTGATTTGCATCCAGGTGTTTTGCGCCAGAGAGCTGTCTTTGAATGTCGCATTGATCACCTGAGCATAAGCCAGGGCGCTTTCATTGAATTCGAGATTAACCAGTCTTTGACCGCTCCAGGGAGAAGCGCTGAGCGAAGTGGCTTGGGCGCCACTGGTCCAGAGTAGGGCAATGAAAAGATATTCCGAATAAAACCGATTTCTCATTGTGAGATAGATGATGGCACCTTTTTAATATCAAAACAATCCAGTTTTACCAGAATAATCCGATAATATACAGGATGAGTATTGTACGTCTTGGATTGACCATCATCATGCTTCTGTCGCTTTCGGCGTGTATGAACGCCGACTTGGCTATCCTTACAAGTAAACTCACGCAGACTCAAAGTTTGAATGCCGCCTATAAGTCCACATCTCTGGTGCCGGTGCGCTGGTCGACAGCGGATGCGGATATTCCACCTGATTATTTGAAGCTGGAAGCATCCGCAGACGGCGGCAACACCTGGCTGGTCATACAGGATCGCATGTCCAACACCGGTGCCTATGACTGGGATATCTCTCATCTGGCTGATGGCAGCACACATCACTTAAGACTAATAGCAGTGGTGCGGGATGCCCGTGAAACTTTGCAATTGGGCTCTTTCCTGATTGATGATCAGCCTCCGGTGGCAGGGGCGGATCAGACCGAGCTGGTGACTGAGGACACCGCAGGTCCTTTTGTTTTAAATACCCCCAGTGACAACGATCAGTACAAGATTCAGATTGTCACAGCTCCCGCGCGTGGCTCCTTATCCGGCTGTGGTGGCAGCAGTGCTTTGAACTGCACTTACGTTCCTTCATTGAATAACGACATTGATGACACGTTCACATACAAGGTGGTGGATCGCGCCGGAAATGAATCGGCGACGGTCACGGTGACTTTGGATCTGCAGCCGGTGAATGATGTGCCGGTTATCACGACTCTGGCCTGTGCGGGAAGTATCGGTGAAAACTATGCTTATGCCTGCGGTATCAATGCCACGGATGTCGATCTTCCATCACCATTGACCTTAACTTATCATCTGGATGGATCAACCACCTGCGGACCTTGGCTGGGAATTGATGCCAATTCAGGCGCGGTGACGGGTACACCTTCTGCCGCAGAAGTGGGAACCACCTGTCATGTGGCGGTTTATGCTGAAGATGACGTCTCCGGACAATCCTCGATCTTTGCCTGGGAACTGGAAGTGACCAACTCGGCCCCCATCATCAATGTCACCGGGGGGCCTTACAGTATCTCTGAAGACGCTGTTTTGGCCGAAGTGATTTCCGGCGCCAATGTTTCTTCCATTGAAGAAGCGGGCAGCACTTATTCTTTGGTAACCCCAACGGTTGCCGGGGATCGTTGTGAAGATCACGCGATGGCGCCAGCCGCGACAAACTATAGCATTGATCCAGTGACCGGTGCGTTTTCGTTTCAGCCGGCGGCAGACTATCAAGGTGTCTGTCAGATCCGCATCGCACTGACGGATGCTTTCCCTTCCACGGGGTATGCGGACGTGGCCATCACGGTGAATAACGTTCAGGATGCACCCGTGATTGCCGCGGGTCTGACACCGTGTTCAGCCAATGTCGATGAAGATGATGAATACAATTGTATCGTGGCAGTTACTGACCCGGATCCTGAAACGGTGACGGTGACCCGGGATGTTTCAGACACTTGTACTTGGTTGACGGCAACTCCTTCAGGCAACGGCCGGGTGGTGACGATCAACGGCACACCGGACGATGATGATGTTGGAACCTGCCGGCTGGCCATTCATGCTGAAGATCCTCAAAGTGCCACTGACGTTCAGTTTATTGATATCACAATTGCAAACACAGAACCTGCGCTGACGATCGGAACTCCGACAGTCCTGACCGAGGATGATCCCTCGTTCTCGGCGTTGGTGGATGTGCTTGGTGCGGCTGCGGTAAGTTCTTTGGATGAGGGCCTGGGCACCTATTCCCTGGACTATACGGGTTTGACCGGCACGGCCTGTAATGACACTTCGGTGGTGGTGACGCCTGCGACGGACTTTGTAATCAGTGCGGTCACGGGCGCAGTCAGTATCAAACCGCGGGCCGAGTACTTTGGAACCTGTTACGCCAAGATTCAGTTTGATGACGGCAATGCTGCGGGGAACTCTGTGGTCGAGCAGGAAATCGCCATCATCGTGCAGCCGGTGAACGATGCTCCGGTGATCACGTCCATTCCCACGACACATGAAATCCTGCTGACCCCGGGCTCGGCAACGCCTTCCAGCTTCTCGTTGACGGTGGATGTGGGGCCTGCCAATGAAAACACCCAGAATCTGGAATTGATCTGCACCAACTCAAACACTTCGCGCCTGACAGTGGACTGCACACAGACACGTGTCGGGGATGGCAATTTGACGGTGAATCTGTCAGCCAGTGCGGGCGTGGATGCTTCGGCGACGGTGACTGTGAAGGTGCGTGATAACGGTGGTGGCACCAATGAATCCGCTGTGGCAAGTATTGCCGTTTCAATGACGGATGCTGTTGTGCTGGCACCAATTGCTGCCGACACTTTGAATTACAACATTTATGACCAGGCCGTGGCTCAGTACAGTGGGGCCGTGGCGGCATCTACGCGCACCTTTGTCGTGCGAGTCAATCCAACGGTGAAAGTCTCCAGCAACGATCCTGCACTGCCAGCGATGCGCACGGGATCTTTGGCGGCGACGGCGCGGGTTCGTTTGATCAACGATGGTTTGATCATTGGGGCTTCGGGGGCGGGCGGTCTTGCTCCGGCAGCAACTGCAGGTTCTTTGCGCATGGGTCAGCACGGAGGAACAGCGTTCAAAGTGGAGGCTCAATACGCCAGCGTCACGATCTTGAATAACGGTATGATCTATGGTGGCGGCGGCGGCGGCGGCCGCGGAGGCACGGACAACAGTGATGTCGGTGCAGGCGGTGCCGGAGGCGCAGGGGAAGGACCTGCAACTGCTGCGGTAAGCGGAACAGCCGGGGCCTCCAGTGGTGGCGCCGGAGGAGCTCCAGCTACAGCCGTTGCTGGCGGAGCATCTCCTGCTGGTGATTACACTCCTTCCAACGGAGTGGCGCACACTCAAGGAGTTGCCGGTCAGGGTGGAAGCACTTGTTTGATGGGCTCTGCTTTAGGAAACAATCCCGGCGAAGCCTTCTTTGGGCGCGGAGGATTCGGCGCCGGCTTTGGCGGTGGTGCCGGAGCTTGTGATATCACCTTTGGTGGTGGCGGCGGTGGAGGTCACTTCGGCGGAGGTGGTGGTGCCGGTGGTCTTGCAGATATGAACGATGCTGGAAATCTCAACACCGATGCCAACGGATACAACGGTGGTAATGGGGGTGCTGCGATCGAAGTTCCCAATGCCGTCAGTGTGCCAGCGGATATTGCGATTTCAATTGTACCAGGTGGCGGCAGTCAGATTGCCGGTTGCGTGTGGAATGATATTTCGGGTGTATACCTTTCAAATGTGGCGAGTGACACGGATATCAACAATCGTGTGTTGACCTACTCCTCCACGGCCAGCCAGAACGTCAACAGTCCATCTGGGCTGAAAATCTGGTCAAATGGACGTGGAAAAGCCTATCGATAGCTATGAAAAAGGGGGGGTTTTGGACCCTTCCAGACCCCCTTTTTAAAGCCTACTAGTTCCTCGCATTTAAATTTACGCCAAGCATCACTAAGCCTTAAGTCTTGCTTTGACCCCCTGCGTTCGGCTTAACCTATCAAAGTCATTCATTAAAATTCGTTAACATCGTGTAAGGACCAAGCGACTGTGAGCAAAATTACCAAAAGTAGCACAGCTGAATATTTTGCTAAGAACCTCCAGCAGGTGGGTTTCTCATCTCCTTTGAAGGCCGTTTTGACGACCTTGAAAGAATCCGTGGATAACTCTCTGGATGCGTGTGAGTCGGCCGGCATTCTGCCTGATCTACTGGTTGAGATCTCCAAAGTGGGAGCAGGCTCAACTAAAAATACTGATTTAATTCGCATCGTTGTCGAAGATAACGGCCCTGGTATCGAAGGTGAAGACCTGGCCAAGGTTTACGGTGAATATCTGGCATCTTCCAAATTTGGTCGTGGTCAGTGTTCTCGTGGTCAACAAGGTATCGGTATCTCTGCGGCGACCACGTGGGCGCAGATGACCAATGCCCGTGGTGTCAGTGTTGTTTCCAAAACCAAAAAAATGCGTAAAGCGATCTCCGCGCAAGTGGACGTCGACATCAAATCCAACACCGGTGTTCTGAAAAACAAAGAAACACTGGATTGGGATCGTGAACACGGCACCCGCGTTGAATTCGTACTTGATGGACGTATTCAGCTGAACGGTGACGGCGGTCTTTTGACTTACATTGAGGGCACCATCCTGGTGAATCCTCATATGACCATCACGTACAAGCTGACGGACGCGGACTTCGTGACCGTGACTCGCGTAAGCACGGAAGTGCCAAGAGTTCCGGAAGCGTCTTTGCCGCATCCTCATACCTTCAAGCTGGGTGAGTTCATCACACATTCCACTTTGTTCGGCAAAACGACTTTGTCCAAGTTTTTGAAAACGGGTTTCTCCCGTATTTCTGATCAGTCTATTTCTGATTTCGTGAAAAAAGGCCTGCCAAAAGGTCTTCTTGAAAAGCCTTTGACCGCTTTGAGCGAAGAAGACTTCAAAAAAGTCTTCCAGGCTGTGCAAAACACAGACTTGATGGCTCCAAGCACGAAGTCCGTTCTGACAGTGGGTGAAGAGGCGTTGTCCAAATCCATCACTCGTCTGGGTGAAATCGACTTCTTCGCGGTTGTGACTCGTAAACCGACCATTTGTGACTTCAAACCGGTCGTGGTGGAAGTCGCATTGGCGCGTTTCAAAGACCGCAATCAGCAAAATGACTCACCAGTGACGTTGCTTCGTTTTGCCAACCGTGTTCCGCTGCAATTTGATAAATCCGGTTGCGCCATCACATGGGCGATTGAATCTGTGAACTGGAAAGCCTATGGCCTGGGTCAGCCAAAAGACTCTTTGCCATTGGGGCCGTACATCTTCGCGGTTTCCATCGTGTCTCCGTTCATCAAGTTTAAAAATGCCTCCAAGGAAACGATCGACGCTTCCGAGGAACTGGTTGCTGAAATCCGTCTGGCCCTGATCCAAGCCGGTCAAAAGCTGTCCCGTCACATCAAAAAAGAAGTGAAGGAAGCGGATCTTGAAAGAAAACTGGCGCACATCGAGCAGTTCGGCCCAATCCTGGTTGAAGGTTTGGCAAGAATCATCAAGGCACCAGAGTCCCGTAAGAAAAGAGCTGAAGAAGGTTTGAAGAAACTTCTGGGCCGTGATTCCGAAGACGCGATGGCGGATCTGGAAGCAGCGGAATCAAAACTTCTTGAGCAGAAAAAACGCGACAAGAAAAAAGGCATCGCTCACGGTGACGAAGAAGAATTCGATGTGATTTCTTCCAGTGACCTGGTGGAAGAGGCTTCCGAGGAACCGCAAGGAACCAAGAAAACCACCACCAAAAAGACTGTAACCACTAAGAAAACCACTGGGAAAAAAGCGTAATGGCAAAACTACTTAGCATTCGCGATTTGAAAATTGATATTCCTAAAGAGGCCCGCATTCTTGCGGATAAGATGCTGAAAGACCTTGAGTCTTCCAAGCGTCCGGTTCTTGAGGCGGTAAAAACCTCTTTGGACAACTCTTTGTACAACGCCAAAGTGGGTTACCTGACTCCGGGTGATAAAGTTGTCCGTACCGAGCTGAACGTTTCTTCCGTGCAAAAACTGGCACGTGTGGTGTTCCTTTTGGAAATGCTGCTTCGTAATTTGGAAACCGGCACCGTGAATACCAAGCGTGAGCTTTATTACATGTGTAAAGGTGAGATCAAGGGCAACCCTCGTTTGAAACCTTTGGATTTCGACGACCAGCCGGAATCAGATGCGATCATCGACTTCATCGGTGATATGCTGGAAGTGTATCGTGAAGAACTGAACGTATTCGCCAATGACCGTGGTGGACAGACCTATTCCCAGCAGTTGGTTGTGACTGAAACTCTGGCAGACGGGGAAAAGGCCGTGATCGACCTTTCCACGCTGGGAACTTCTCCGTTCCAGCCAAAGAACAAGCCTCAGGCATTGAAGCTGAAGGCAAAAAAGAAAATCGACTTCTGTCTGATCGTGGAATCTGAAGGTACCGCGAATACGCTGGTAACCATGGGCTTCACCAAACGTAACAACTGTATCGTGATGGGTGCCCAGGGGGTTCCATCCAACGGTGTTCGTGGCTGGGCAAAACTGATCCAGGAAGAATTGGATGTTCCAATGTACTTCTTCGGGGATCTCGATGCGTACACCATGCAGAACATCTATCGTACTTTGAAAGCCGGTTCCGCGGCGTCTTTGATCCGTAATGCTGACTTCTCCGCTCCGAACGTGAAGTTCCTGGGCGTGTTGCCGGAAGACGTGAAAAAATACGATCTGCCTCACTACAAAGTGAAAGAATCCGATCCAGCCGAAGCACGCGCTTTGAAAAAAGCCAAAGATGCTTTGGAGAACGATCCGTTCTTCCTGGATAAAAAGAACAAAAATCTGGCGGACATCCTGCGCTGGTTGATCAAAGAAAAGATTCGTTGCGAGCAGCAGTCCTTCTTCTCCGTCGACCCGAAAGACCCAATCAAGACAGAAAAACTGATTCTTGAGAAAATCAAACGCGGATCCTACGTTTAAGAGATTTTAAAAGTTAGAACCACCCAAGCCCCTGTCCTCACGGATGGGGGCTTTTTTATTGGCGGCAGCCCGGCAGTCGGCCCCGCCGGCAGTGCTGGAGCGCCGACCGGCGCGCAAGCTGGAGCAGTTTCAGTACTCCCGGTTATCGCCGGAACACTATAAACTCTTCAATTCCTCCAGCCATTTCCGGCGTTTAGGCGGTTAGAAAGATGAAACTTCGGTAGGGTTTGGCAAAAGCCCTTTCGAAGTGCTGCTAATTTTGTTAAAAAACCCTCGAATTTCAAACCCGGGAGTTTTCCATGAAAGCCATCGTATTTGCCTTTGCCGCCTTTTTTGTATGTGTTTCCGCTCAAGCGGATGTATCTCCGACTGTTGTTGCCAAGTGTTCCGGTCATCTGAATGACGACACGGCGATCTCTTTCGTAATTCAGGACACGGCTGTTGTGAATTTGAAACAGGGTGTGCTGGCGACTTTCGACGGTGACTTCGCGGTGAACATGATCTGTGAAAAGGCGGATCGTTCCCAGCAGAACACTCCAGACCGTGCTCCAGCTTACTACTGTGTAGAAAATCGCGCGGGTGACGGAAAGTATCTGATCAATCTGGTGTACGGTATCAGCGGTCGTTTGGTGGGCCAGATTCAGCACGAGCAGATCTTCCCATTGAAGCCACTGACAATCGGCTCTGTTTTCTGCCGCTAGTTGATTAAAACCAAAGGTGTGCCGCGAATGTCGGCCACCTTTTGTATTTCACGGCGCCCGTGGAGCAGACGACGGGCTTCTTCCAAGGGATTCCAGCCGTGATCCTGTAAATCGCGCAGTAAAATATAAGCGCGACCTTGTGGTTTCAATGCGGCATCAATTCCGCGAATCAAATTTGTAAAATCTGAATCGATAAAGAAACGGCAGCGGTTTTTGAATTCCGACGGCGACAGCTTTCCCTGATTGATGCGGAAATAGGGCGGGTTGCTCAGGATCAGGTCATAGCGGCCGCTGAATTCTGGTGTCAGCAGGGACTCGTAATTCTGATTCACGAAGTTTACTGAAGGCAGATTGTCGCCAAATGCTGTCAGGTTTTTTTCAAAGTGATCGCGGTAAACTTCCTGCACTTCCATAAAATCAAAGTTTGCCGGGTAAGGGCGTTGCTCCTGCTTGCAGTGGTACAGAAAATCCAGGCCCACGATCCCGCAACCCGAGCACAGATCCAAAGCCGTCCGGGGGCTTAAATCCTCGCTCATAAGCTCAAACACCTGGCGCGCCAAAAACACCGAATCATGGGAAAAACGGTATTCCTCGGGCTGGGAGTAGCTAAAGGTGAAATGGGGGTTCAAGGAGCTCATCAGGGTTTAGGTTTTAGATTTCCCTCTGCCAAATGTCTATTTTTTCATTTCGCTTTCATTAGCAAAGGCTCAAATCTAAATTAATTACATTTGAGCCCATTTTTGGGTCCCTGTATTGAGTTTTTAGGGGCAAGAATCTATAAATTGCCCAAGGCCATGTCCAAAAAACGATTCTCATTATCTTTCACTCTCAACCG
The DNA here is from genome assembly GCF_048286975.1 of Bdellovibrio bacteriovorus. Lineage (GTDB taxonomy): Bacteria > Bdellovibrionota > Bdellovibrionia > Bdellovibrionales > Bdellovibrionaceae > Bdellovibrio > Bdellovibrio bacteriovorus_H. The sequence goes on from NZ_JBLVRT010000004.1 coordinate 128,624, forward strand.
TTCCGTGTTTCTGTCAGTGCTTTTGCATGGCGGGCTGTTTGCGTTGGCGGTGGGCATGGCGGCACCGGAGGCGCTTCCTTTGCCGGTAGGAGTGGAGCTTCAGTACGGTGATGGCGGCAGCGTTCAGGCGCCCAAACAAGAACAACAGGTCAAAGCCCCTAAGATGAAGGCCCCGGTTGTTGCTGACAATTCTGAAGGTCCGACTGTTAAAACTGAAAAAGTGACAGAGTCGGCACCGCAACCGGTTCCGAACGGGAAGACAGCGGGTTCTTTGGCGGGAACGTCTGACAAAGGCGCGCTGGAAGGCCGTGAAGGGGTTGCCAACGGAAGTGAAGTGTCACCGGAGCAGCGTTACCTGTATGAGATCAAAAAGCTGCTGGAGCGTCGTAAGCGCTATCCGATGCTGGCAAAAAAAATGGGTCAGACGGGGAAAGTCACCATGCGCTTTACTCTGGCGCAGGATGGTTCACTGCTGACCAGTGAGATCGTGGAAAAGACACCTTACGATTCTTTGAACCAAGCTGCACTGGATCTGGTCAAAGGCATCCACGGTTTGAAGCCCTTCCCGCAGGAAATCCAGCGGGGCTCCTGGTCGATCACAGTTCCAATTGAATATGTTCTAAATTAAATAAAAAAGCCGCTTCGAAGAGCGGCTTTTTTATTACTTCGTGATGCCCTGGAAGTTGCGGCAGAAGTACACGTTGAATGTCCGGGCGTGGATGCCGTGGCGGAATGTTTTCAAGGTTTCTTTGTCACAACCATCCCAAGCAGCCCATTCCATCGGATCGGCCGGATATTTTTCCGTGCTGACGAAGATCGCATTCTGCCCTTTCAGGTTGTTCATTTCCTCCGGGGACTGCATCACGGTGTAATGACTGACCGTAGAGCTTAGCATGTACACTTTCTGTTTTGTGCCCCATGTGGTCTGAGCGGTGTTTTCATAGCGGTGAGCCGCGATGAACGGTTTGCTGCCGCTTTCAGCATGGATTTCACGCTGACGACGGTTCACATACCGACCCAGATCCTCCCAGCCGGTGAATTCATTGCTGAAGTCATAGGTGGTCTGCCACTCGCCATTCGGGTTGAACAGTTTGTATGCTTTTGGAATCCACGGATAAGCAAACGGTGTGTAGCTGATCAAAGCCAGCAGCACAAAGAATGTCCCAACGCCCCAGGTGAAGACTTTGCTTCGCGCCTGAACGATCTGACGACGACCCCATACCAAACCTTGAGACCAGATCGCACCAGCACCCATCAAAAGCAGGGTGTAGGCCGCACCACTCCAGTGAGGCTTGTATTCAGCCCACAAAGGTTGTGGATAGAAGATCGCGATGGAAGGCAGGGTCAGGCACAGCAGGAATCTCCAGCGCGCCTCGTGGCGTTTAATGAACGAGGTAATGAACGCCAAGGCAATCATCACGTAAAGGAACGGAGTTGCAAACAGCAATTGAGCGCCAAAGAACACCAGCCAGCGGCCGATATCAAATCGAGCGCCCGTGTGGCGGTCATGGAACTGGTACTTGAAGCCCGGCCAGTCGTGCAGGTGATTCCACAGGAAGATCGGCGTTGCCAGCGCAGTTGCAATCAGCAAACCCACCCACGGCCAAGGCGTCAAAAGATCCTTGCGGCGGGAAGGTGTCGCCAGCAGATACAAACCAAACCCCGGCGCCAAAAGTGCGATGATGAATTTGGAATTCAGCCCCAGGCCCATCAGGATTCCCAGCCAGATCCAGGTTTTTTTCACGCTCCAGGCTTTGCCGTCTTCACGCACGCCCTGCCAGAACACGTAAGATGCCGCCACCCAGCAGAACATGAAAGGTGGTTCCGGTGATGCGACATAGCCGCCAAAGCCCCAGAATGGGGACCATAGCAAAACGACGCCGACAAAAATCGCCGCCCAGTCGTCAAATAAATCACGTGTCAGCTTGTAAAGCAGAATGACGGTGCCAACAAAACACAGAAAGCCCGGCAGGCGCACACCCAGATAAGTGTCGCCAAAAGCGCTGGTGGTGATGGCTTCAAGCCACGCAATCATCGCCGGGTGATCGAAGTAGGAAAGCTGGGGCCATTTAGCCCAGGACCAGTGGTAAGCCTCGTCGTCAATCAGGCCGATATTCAGCGAGAAAAAAGCTCGGAAAATCAGTGTCAAAATGAACAGGATGGTGACTTTTTGCGAGAGGTTTTGCTGCTTCCAGAATTCACGAATCACAGGGGTGTCCTTGCTGGGGTGTTCGGTCATTTTGTCAAAGCTCTGTCGTAATATCTTGGGGCGTCGGTGGCAACCAAATTCTTGCCTACAAAGCCGCTCGGTGAGACTCTGCGGAGCATGAAATTGACCTTGATGGCTGTGACCGGGTTGTTTGTGTTTTTGGGTTGCCAAAGTTTCCGTTATCATGACCCCCAGAAACCGCACCGCGGGGAAACCCAGTTTTACAACAACTATGATAATTCCCCGAAAGCCAGCTTTTGGAAGTGGCAGTGGGAGCGTCTGACGGGGCCACGCAAGGACGAGCCGCCGTTCAATCCGCCTGTTCTGAAAACGGACACGGATTTTTTGCGTCAGAATAAAAAAGAAACCACACTGACCTGGATCGGACACAGTTCCTTCTTGTTGCAACTTCACGGAAAAAACATTGTCACTGATCCGGTCTTTTCCGAACGAGTGTCTCCGGTCAGTTTCATGGGGCCGAAGCGTTTGGTGGCGTTGCCGTTTGAAATCAAAGACCTGCCGCCGGTGGATGTGGTGCTGGTGTCTCACAGCCACTATGATCATCTGGATTTAAAAACTTTGCGTGATCTGAACAAGCAGAATCTGGGGAAGGCCCTGTTCCTGGTTCCGTTGGGAAATGCCGACCTTTTGAAATCCGAAGGAATTGAAAACGTCAAAGAGCTCGACTGGTGGGATCAGTTCCCATTGGATGGGTTGACGATCACGTTCACACCGGCTCAGCACTGGACCCAGCGCAGCCTTTGGGATCGCAATCAGACCCTGTGGGGCGGCTGGCATGTGCAGTCAGAAAAATTCAAGTTCTTCTATGCCGGGGACACCGGATATTCGAAGGATTTTTCAGATGTGCACACCAAATTTGGTGATGTGGATCTGGCGCTGATCCCGATTGGCGCTTATGAGCCGCGCTGGTTCATGGGGCAGCAGCATGTGGATCCGGATGGAGCAGTTAAAATTCACAAGGATCTTCATTCCCGTCTGAGCATTGGGGTACACTGGGGCACTTTCCGCCTTAGCGACGAACCCTTGGCCGAACCGCCCCTGGAATTGGCAGCGGCAAGGGAGCGTGCCGGAATCGACGCGAGTGGGTTCCGTGTGATGATGCATGGTGAAGTTTTGAAATTGGACAATAGAAAATAGATTTGGAGTCAGTGATGGAAAAGTTCCGCGTAGAAAAAGATTTGCTGGGTGAAAAGAAAGTCCCTGCGGAAGCTTATTACGGCATTCATACCCTGCGGGCGATGGAGAACTTCCAGATCTCGGGCATCCCGGTGGGGGGCAATCAAAGTTTTGTGCGTGGTCTGGCACTGGTGAAGAAAGCCTGTGCTTTGGCCAATGGTGAACTGGGCACAATCCCGGCGGATGTTTCCAAGTCTTTGGTGGAAGCCTGTGACATTGTTCTGCAGGATCCAAAAAAATGGGGTCAGCAGTTCCCATCGGACGTCTATCAGGGCGGCGCAGGGACATCCATCAACATGAACGCCAACGAAGTGATTGCCAATATTGCCCTGGAAAAACGTGGTTTGCAGAAAGGCACCTATTCTGTGATTAATCCGAATGATCACGTGAACAAGTGCCAGTCCACGAATGATGCTTATCCGACCGCTTTCCGAGTGGCGCTGTATGAACATCTGAACGGAACTTTGACGGCGCTGGATTCGTTGGCTTTGGCCTTCGAGAAAAAGGGCAAAGAATTCCAGAGCGTTTTGAAAATGGGTCGCACGCAGTTGCAGGATGCCGTTCCCATGTCCTTGGGGCAGGAATTCAATGCCTTTGCGACTTTGCTGAAAGAAGACGGTCGTCTGACCCGCACGGTTCAGAAATTCATGCTGGAGGTGAATCTGGGTGCGACGGCTATCGGCACCGGCATCAACACGCCACCAGGTTACGCGTCTTTGGCCGTGCAAAAGCTGGCGGAGGTCACAGGGCATCCATTTGTTCAGTCGGAAGACTATATCGAAGCGACCAGTGACTGTGGTGCTTACATCATTATTTCTGGTGCTTTGAAACGCACGGCAGTGAAGCTTTCCAAAATCTGCAACGACTTGCGCTTGCTCAGTTCCGGTCCGCGTGCGGGCTTGAAAGAAATCAACCTGCCGGAAATGCAGGCGGGTTCTTCTATTATGCCTGCAAAAGTTAATCCGGTGATTCCGGAAGTGGTGAATCAGGTCAGTTTCAAGATCATTGGCAATGATCTGGCAATCACACTGGCTGCAGAGGCAGGGCAATTGCAGTTGAATGTGATGGAACCAGTCATTGCCTCCAGTTTGTTTGAGTCTTTGGATCTTTTGAAAAATGCCTGTGAAACACTGGAGCACAAATGTGTGAAGGGCATCACTGCAAATCCGGAGCGCTGCCGCGATTACGTGATGAACAGCATTGGTATCGTGACGTATCTGGATCCGATTATTGGTCACGACGAAGGTGATCGTATCGGAAAGATTTGTGCCGAGACCGGTCGCAATGTGGCTGAAGTCGCTCTTGAACGCGGAGTGGTGACTCAGGCGCAGTTGGATGAATTGTTCTCAATGGAAAATCTGCTGAACCCGAAATACGTTGGTAAAAAGCACTAACTGCGGCGCCGGAAAAGCACCTGGGGGTTCACCACCAGGATGCCAACCAGGGCCAGAATGCAGCCGATGCCCGTGGCTGTCAGGCGAATCATCGGGGTGTGTAAATCACCCCGCTCCAGATTGGGCATATCCAGAATAAGCAATAACATCACAGCCATGACCGCCGATCCCAGCCAGTAGCTGCGGATGATGGACCATGGCCCCCAGAAGCTGACCAGTGCCAAAATCAAAATAGCCAGCCACAAAGGTGGCTCGGCATAAATAATCACATCAGCGACGATCACACCCACTAATGTTCCCAGGAAACGCTGAATGCTGCGATAGACACTTTGTTTGATCTCTGGACGCATAATAATCAATACTGTGCCCACGGCCCAATAACCGTGATCCACCTTTAAAACATCCACGGCAATCAGACTGAGCAGAATCGCCATCGCATATCCGGTGGCATACAAGTGCCGGGATCTTTCCGTGGTCATGGATTCTTTCAGGGTGGTGCGAAGTCGCGCAAAGGGGTTCGGCTGGTGCCGGCGCAGGAACACCAGAATGCCCAGAGAAACAAAGACGCACAGGTAACCCAGGAAAGCATAGCTCACGATCGGTACGAAATATTTTTGCAGATCCCCGGCGTAAGCTCCGGCCAGTAACTGAAAGATTGAAAACAGCAAAGCGCGCTCAAGTTCCGCACCCTTGCCTCCACCCATCAGCCCCAGCCAGTAAACCAGGCCCAGCAATGTCGGAATGAAAAGTGCGTTGTGTTTGTGGGTCAGGATGCCCAAAGAAAGTCCGGCCGCCATCATCAAGAACGTCAGAGTGATCGTCCACAGGCGATGTCCCAAGGTCCCCAAATGATCATTCAAAGGCAGCAGAAAGCCCATCAAAGAACCGAAGATTGCCACCGGCAGCTGCCCCATGATCGAGCCAATCACCAAAGGAAAGGCTGTCGCAAAAGCGCAGACGAGCATGCGAGGCCAGGGAGATGGCATCGGCTGGATTCGCAGAACTTCGTCGATATGATGGCGCAGACTCATAAAAATCAGTATACTACTGCGGAGGTGCCTTATGAAAAAGAAAATCAAACTTGAACTGGTGGTCGATATTGTTTGTCCGTGGTGTTATGTCGGAAAAACAACACTGTTTAAGGCCATGGAATCTGTCAAAGACGAGTATGACTTTGATGTGAGTGTTCTTCCGTTTCAATTGGATCCAGGCACTCCCGCAGAAGGTGTTCCACGAGCGGCTTATCTTGCAGCCAAGTTTGGCAACAGCGAACGTTTTCAAATGGCAGAACAGCGAGTGATTCAAGCTGCGGCAGCGGCTGGAGCGGAACTTCATTTCGATAAAATGCAGGTGCAGATCAACACCATGGATTGCCATCGTCTTATCTGGTGGGCCGGAACTCGGCAAAACCAGGTGGCGGTCACCAATGAAATTTACAAGGCTTACTATGCTGAAGCCCTGGACCTGTCCCAGCGTGAAGTCTTGGCGGATGTGATGGCGCGAGTGGGTTATGCCAGGAATGAGGTTCTGATTTTCCTGCAAAGCGAACAAGGCTTCAACGAAGTGGCGGCCCTGATCGACGAAGCTTATGCGCTGGGAATCAGCGGAGTGCCCTTTGTTATCTTAAATCGGGAGGCTGGAATTTCAGGAGCTCAGCCACTCGAGGTGTTTTTGCAGGCTTTTCAACAAGTTTAAGTGCCGGATGAGCCGGAGGCAGAGACAGATGAACTTCTGGTGGTGCCTTCAGATTCAAAAACCATTTTTTGTACAGATGGTCATACTGCCCGGAACGTTTGATTTCTTCGAAGGCGGTTTTCCATTTGGTTATAGTCAGTGGGGCTGTCCCCCTAGAAAAAGCAAAATACAAAGAACTGTGGGTCAGTGACAGCACCTTGACGAAGGGATTGGACTTATATCCTGCTCGACGGAAAAGTTCGGCAATAGCCAGTTCATCGTCGCAAATGGCTTCTACGCGTCCGGACATCAGCATCTTCGCGGCGTTGACTGACGAATTCACCGGCACAATATTGCTGAAGCCTTCCTGCTCCAGGATATTATGAAAGGCTGTGCCGCGATGGACGGCGATGCGCAGATCTTTCTTTAAAGAGTGCAGCGTTACTTTCTTGAGATCATGGGTGCCGCGCACGTAAATGGCGATTTCGCCATTGGCGATGGGGCCTATGAGAGTGAACAGTTTTTCGCGTTCAGGATTGCGGACCACCGTGAACAGTAAAACATCGGGCTGGGTCATGGCCAGGTGATAAGCCCGTGGCCATGGCAGAACCTCAATACTTTGTGTGAGCGAAGCTGATTTTTGAATCATGCGCGCCAGATCGACGGCCATGCCCTCTGCTGAGCCTGCATTTTCATAGGTAATAGGGGGCCAGTGCTCGGTCACAATTCGCAATGCGGACTGTGAAGCAAAGCATGTCTGCCCCGGTGGCAGCAGTAAAAAAATAATCAAAAAAAACAGCTGCGACATGTGCTAATCTTATCACAGATCGAACACCGGTGGAGGAAGAGCAATATGCCAGTCCTGTCGAATATCAAGTCTGCTCATGTTCCAGTGAAAATCTGGTCCCCGGAATCCGAAGTTGAGTCACAAGCCTTGAAGCAACTTCAGAATGTGGCATCATTGCCATTTGTATTCAAACACGTGGCTGCAATGCCTGATGTGCATCTGGGAATTGGAGCCACAGTCGGAAGTGTCATCGCCACCAAGGGCGCTGTGATTCCTGCAGCTGTCGGTGTGGATATTGGTTGCGGAATGATTGCCGCTCGTCTGAACGTGAATCCAGAGTCGGTGTTACACGATTTGGATCGACTGCGTGCCGGTATCGAAAGCGTGATTCCGCTGGGACATGAATAACATGCCAGAGTCCGTATCGCTATTGCGCCTGAAAGATCGCGCTGCACATCAGTTGGGAGCACATTCGCGGGGCCAAAAGCGAACTAGCAAGGCTGGCCGTCAAATTGCCTGATCCGGATCTGAGCTATTACATCGAAGGCAGCATTGAATACGAAAACTATATGCGCGATTTGGAGTGGGCACAAACTTATGCTCTGGAAAACCGCGAAGAGATGCTTCGCCGGGTGATGGAGGTGATTTCTCATCACGTCGGGAAAAAAGGGGCGCCGCTGCCTTATTCGTTGAAGGTCAATTCAGTATGGCGGATTTGCAAAAGCAAACTGCGGGCGTGGAGTGTCGTAAGGACGCCGGAGTGATTGATGAAATTCCCGGCGCTTACAAAGACATCGACCAGGTGATGAAGAATCAGTCAGATCTGGTCGAAGTCGTGGCGGTATTAAAACAGGTTCTGTGCGTGAAAGGCTAGTTGCGCTTCTTGCGGGATTGCTGGCGGTGAGTTTCCTGCCAGTTTTTTCTGTGGTGCACAGTTTGATGTTTTTCAATTTTTGTTTCAGGCAGTTGTTGCAGATGCGCCTTCAATTGAGAGTGCAGAGGCAGCAGACCTGCGCCGGACATCAGAAGATCGCGGTATTGTTTTCCGAAACCTTCTTCGACGTGATCAATCAAAAGTTTTTCGATTTCTGCACGCGCCACACCGGCATCTTCTTCCGCAATGTGTTCCAGTTCAGTCAGGATATCGATATCGGCCATCAGGGATGTCAGTTCACGCAGCCACATATAACGTTCAGCGGTCATCAGCACCTGGAACCATTCTGTTGGCGCAGCTTGATAGCCGACTTCACGGTCGAATTGTTCTTTCAGGGAATTCAAAACTTCTTTTTGCAGAGCCCACAGGGCCTGACGGACTTGTAAAGTGGCAGAGTGATGAGCTGATTTGGACATGGGGTAGGGCTCCTGGTTCGCTTTTAAAAGCCGATCCTAGCGTATTTTATCGCCATTGACATCTACTTTTAGCAGCTCTGCAGGAGCCCAATTGGGGTTCTTAAGAAACTAGCGGCAACGTCGCTATCTGCAACGTCACTATCTGCAGCGTCTCCATTGCAAGTGGTAGACCAGGCCGGAGCTGATGTCGGCGCTGTCCACTGTTGCCAGAGTCTGTTCACCACGGGCATTGGATTTAGCCATCATGGATGTGTTGACACGCAAGTTCACGTTAGCTCCGCACGGCGTCCAAACCATAGTGCTGGCAATCAGACCGTCAGAGATCGTATAGCTGTCGTTCACAGGACCCATGAAAGTACGGCTGATCTTAGGACCACGCGCACCGGCCCAGAAGTATTCAGCATCAAAGCGTGACATCCCGCCGCGAGGCACGAAGTTGAATCCACGGTAGTCGACCTGGATTACGGCCACGCTGTAGCCACTTGGCACCGTCACTGGAACAGAGATGTTACAGGATTTGCGATCCATGGACCGGCCGTTTCCGGCTTCTGCAACGTAGTTATCGAACAGGATGCTGAGTGCAGAAGCATCCGGGCTCACAGTGACACTGGCGCTTCCCGCAGGACAGCCGGTTCCACCGTAGGCTGGTTGACCCAGGCGAATTTCCTGAGCGTAGGCTTGCAGACTCATTGCAGAGATCATCCCCGCGATTGCGATCAATAGTTTACCTTTCATAAATCCCCCTTGTGATTATGATATTGTTAGTTCGTTAATTTGGTTTTGAATTTTTAATTACGGGAAACGCGGCGGTCTTCCAGGATTGTTCGGTCGGCCCGGTCCCGGATCACGTCCTGGTGGCTGATTGACGCCGCCATTGCTCGGTCGGCAGGTCTTCCAGGCCAGCTGGTATCTTTGTGACTGCACCTGACCATCGATGCTGTCCAGAGTGATCTGGGCGGTCAGCAGTGAAGACAGATTCAGATTGCGGGCCATCAGATAAGTTGTGATGTACAAAGACTGAATGGAGTTGGCGTTACATGCCGCCCACGGTGCGACGCGAGGGTCGACTTGATGGCGAATGTAGTAAGTGTCGTTGTAAGGTCCGCGGAATTCCTGCGCGCGGAAATTGTAAGTGCCGCCGTTTTCATAGCCCGGGCGTTCGTTGCGGGGCTTGCTGCCGTCAAAAGAATAAAGCGCCTGATGAGTCACCATGGTTCCGGCTTCAGCGTAAGCGAAGCCGCGATAGTCTGCAGAGGTCACCGCAAAAGTCCATCCCGCTGGGACCTGGAAGTTCACTTTCAGTTCGCAATTCAGGCGAACGATCGGGCGGTGCATGGTGGATTCAGCGATAAAATTATCCAGAAGCAGCGAGAACGTCTGCGCATCCGGAGAAATCGTGGCGTTGTAAGTGCCTGCCGGACATCCAGAGCCAACGGCCTGGATACTGTGAATACGGATGCCTGGTGGCGTTTGGGCCAAGGCTGCCGGTGCAGACATTAACAGAGACATTCCAAGTAATGATGTGATTCCCCGCCAGATCATAATGTTTCCCCCCAGAAACTGGTGACATCGGTCACCTGGGAATCCATATAGCAAGGGCCGGGCCAGCGCTTTCGGTGGCAGCGTGGCTCCACCCCTGTCATGACGCACTAGCGAGACTGGTGTCGTTCTTCGCTCAGCTTTTGAATATGATTTAGCAGGTCGGCTTTGCGCAGGGGTTTGATCAGATGCAAATTGCAACCAACTGAAAGACTGCGATCAATTTCATTTTTCAAGGCAAAGGCGGTGAGGGCCCAGATCGTGGCCGCAGGCAACTGGTGCTCCGATTCCCATTTGCGGATCTTCTGAGTGGCGGTGAATCCATCCATCACCGGCATCTGCATGTCCATCAATATAAGATCAAAGCGCTGCTTTTGCGCCAGCTCCAGAGCCTGGCGTCCATTGCAGGCTTCTGTGATGTGATGAGGTGTGTTTTTCAGATAGGCCTTGATCAGCAGACGGTTGTCATCGGTGTCATCAACAATAAGGATGGACAGCGGTTCCTGCGCCGCCGGAGAGGCGCTTGGTGCCGGGGTACTTTCGCCTGCCAGAGTTTGACTTTCCTCCTGCACGTCGCGCAACCACGGAAGATCGAGGCTGAAGGAAAAGCGGCTTCCGCGGTGCAGTTCACTTTCAATCGTGATATCACCCTTCATCATCTTCACCAGGCGTTTGGAGATGGAAAGCCCCAGACCGGTGCCGCCGAACTTGCGGGTGATGGTGGAGTCAGCCTGGGTGAATGGCTGGAACAGCTGCGGGATTTTGTCGCGTGGAATCCCGATGCCGGTGTCGCTGACGTGGAAGATCAGGTTGCCCTCCATGTCCGTATGGTTCTTCATCAGCTCGACGCGGATGGATCCGTCGGTGGTGAACTTTAAGGAGTTGCTGATCAGGTTGGAAAGCACCTGGCGGATGCGGGTCGGATCACCCATGAAGATGCTGTGGGTGTCCTCGCTGAGATACACGGTCAGATCCAGATTCTTTTCACGTGCTTTTAGTTCAAACATCTCGGTAATGTCAGTGACCAGACTGTGAAGGTCGACTTCGGTTTTTTCCAAAGTCACCAACCCGGCCTCAATTTTTGAAATATCCAGAATGTCATTGATGATGCTTAAAAGATTGTGACCGGCTTTCTTGGAAATCTCCACATAGTGTTTCTGATCGTCGTTCAGAGGGGATTCTTCCAGCAGGTCGGACATGCCGACGATCACGTTCAGCGGAGTGCGGATTTCGTGGCTCATGTTGGCCAGGAACTCGGACTTCGTTTCTGACGCTTTTTTCAGCTGCACGTTCAGATCAATCAAGTGCTGGGTTTTTTCGTCAACGATTTCCTCCACCGTGATGATCCGGTTGGCAATGGTCAGCAGCAGAGCGCAGATTAAAAACACAAAAATCAGCGACGTCAGCAGAAACACTGCTGCATTGAAGGCGGACCCCAGGCGCAGGGATGTGTCCTGTTGAACGCTGATTTCCCATTGCCGGTCGCCGATCTCCAGATGGGAGCTCCATTTGAAGTCCGGATGGAACTCGCTGGAAGAACCGCTCAGGGTGTCGACCAGCAGCTCGCGCGCGGAAATGCTGGTGACGTCTTCAATCAGCACCCGATAGCTGGGATCATTCAGAACCTCAGTCAGGTCCCGTAAAATACCATCCAGGCGCAGAACCTCCAGCAGAACACCTTCGGGGCGGCCGATGGCCATCAGCAGATAAATGCCGCGCGCAGGCTGATTGAATTCATTCAGCTCCAGCGGACTGGAGGTGATAATGCTTTTTTTCTCCAAAGCTTTTTTCAGCAGAGTCGTGCGTTCAGGATGGGTTCCGAAATCATAGCCCAGTATCCGGCTGTTCAGGGCGCTGGGTTCGATGAACTCAATGCGGAACTTTTCGGGTTCGGAGCGGTTGTAGGGAATCCAGGCCAGAGCCTGCACTTCGGGACGGCGAGAATGCAGGGTGGTGGCAAACTCCCGGAACTCCTGTCTGGTCACGGTGGTTGAGCTGTCAAAGAAGCTCTTCAGGGAAATCAGCATGTCGATGTTGCCGTTAAAGTCCTTTTCCAGGACATTGAACGTGAACTCGGCTTTGCGGGTGAATTCGGCAGCCTGCTTTTCCTGTTCGGAGTGGGTCAGATATTGAGAGGCGGAAAGAATCAGGGCAAAGGCCACACACACCGGCACCAGAACTTTGGTGACGGATTTAAGCCAGTACCGGCGCGACTGGGTCGAAAACATCAGGGCCAGCGGGGCGAAGATCAGTCCCCCAATGGCATCGCCAACGAACCAGTGAATCCAGTTCATCAGAATATTTTTCTGTGACAAAACGTCGTTTAAGTACAGCAGTCCCACACCCCAGCTGGCACTCAGCAAGGCCGCAACAGGCCCGGACAGGAACAAGAACAGAATCACCTCGCGCTCCAGATAGAAGCGTTTTGGGAAATGGAGAAAGCGTCGGATTAGCAGGGCGGCAACGACGACTGAAAAGGTGTTTCCCGCCGAGATTCCCAGCGGCATAAGCAGGTTTGAAATACTTTCCAGGTGGCGGGCATTGACCAAAAAAGCGCCAATAAGAACACCGGGCCAGCGGTTGATTCCAAAAAGCAACAGCGCTGCGATGCTGATTCCGAAAGGAGGCCAAACCAATGACGCATAACCCGGTGGCAAAGCCAGTAAAAGCCCCAGCCGTCCTGTCAGGTAATACAGGACAAAAATAAGAAAGGTTTGAACTGCCCAGGTTTTTAAAAGTCGTCGGAACATGAGCCCATTTTATCGATGTTCCAGAGGTGAAACAATCTATACCTATTTACCCTCTACCAAATGCCTTTTTGAACTGTTGTCAAAAGCATGCTATGAATAGGCCACGGTTAGGAGAATTCCATGTCAAACATCCCAGGGGAATGCATGAGCCCCGACAAAGAAACCCAGCAATACGTTTTCAATCACACCATGCTTAGAATCAAAGATCCTAAGGCTTCTTTGGATTTTTATACCCGCATTCTGGGGATGAAGCTGGTGCGCAAGCTGGATTTTGCAGAGTGGAAGTTTTCTTTGTTCTTTCTGGCGTATGTTCCGGAAGGCACCAATGTTCCCACTGACAATGAAGCCAATGCCCGCTATGCCTTTGGTCGGGAAGCGGTTCTTGAACTGACCCACAACTGGGGGACAGAAGAGCAAGAGACCACCCCATACCATAATGGCAATACCGAGCCTCGCGGTTTTGGTCATATCTGTATCTCAGTCCCGGATATTCAGAAGGCCTGTGCCCGTTTTGAATCCCTGGGTGTGAACTTCCAAAAACGTCTGGGCGAGGGTGGTATGAAAAACATCGCTTTTGTCAAAGATCCAGATCAATATTGGATTGAGGTGGTTCAACCAGGTCTTCTATAAAAAACATGCGCAATCGTTGGCAAACACTTAGAAAATGGATCGTGAAAGCAGTGCTGCTCTTTTTTGTGAGCAGTCTGGGATTCGTTTTGCTCTATCGCTTCGTTCCGGTTCCGTTGACGCCTTTGATGGTGATTCGTTCGGTCAGTTCGATGTGGGGAGAAGAGTTTGTCGGCATTCACAAGGACTGGGTGCCGTTGGAAGAGATCGCCCCCTCTGTGCAAAAGGCCGTGCTGAAGGCCGAGGACTATCGTTTCTTTGAGCATAACGGTTTTGACTTTGACGCCATTGAAAAGGCGATGAAGTACAACAAAACCCACAAGCGAAAAAAAGGTGCCAGCACCATCACCCAGCAGACGGCCAAGAACGTGTTTCTGTGGCCCCAGCGCGACTGGGTTCGTAAAGGTCTTGAAGCCTACTTTACCATTCTGATTGAATTCACCTGGCCCAAAGAGCGCATCATGGAAGTTTATCTGAATGTGATCGAGCTGGGCCCCGGGGTTTACGGGGTTGAAGCGGCTTCACAGAAGTACTTCAAGCGCAGTGCCCGGAATATCAATCCTTATCAGGCGTCTTTGATTGCAGCGGTGTTGCCCAATCCGCGACGCTTCCGTATTGATCGTCCCTCCAACTATGTTGTCGGCCGTCAGCGCCGCATTTTGAATCGTGTGGCTCCGGCCATTCCCAAAGCGGCCGATGCCTCCGTCCTGGACTTCCTGGATCTGAAGTTTGACAGCGAAGAAGACGAATCCGCCAACTAAAATCCAGCGTTGAAGGACAGATTGCCTTCATCAACGACATCCCCAAGACTTTCACTAAGTCATAAGGGGATTTATGCACCATCTTGTCCGTTTTTTGCTTTTGCTGCTGACACTGGGACTGGTTGCCTGCGGGGCGATCTCTTCCGGGGATGACAGTTCAAGGCAGAAAGACCCGGACACCAATCCGCAAAAGCCCGTGGACCCGCAGGAGCTGCATTACCCGAATGTGGATGCCGAAGTTTTCTCTGTCAGCTGCTATCGCTGTCATAGTCATCTGTTTGGAGTCACCCGTGGGGGTGTTGCTTTGGATTCCTATGCAGAAGCCAGCTTCAATGCCGCCAGAATTTATCAGGCCGCCATCGTCGAAAAGCGCATGCCCTTGGGGGGCATGCTGACCGTGCGTCAGTACGAACTGCTGAAAGCGTGGCTGGAGGCGGGGGCACCAGCCTTCGAAGTCAGGATTGCGCCGGAAGCCCTGGCAGATTAGAATTTCCCCATGAGTTCAACCAAGAAAAAAGCACAGATGGTGAAGGCAATCAATGAGCGGGGATGCCTGTTGGTGTATCCGCTGGAAAACCGCAAAGAGCCTGCCAGTCTGTGGTCCGAACTTTACCCGCGCACGAAAATGCGTTGGGAATGGGACCAGGATGGTGACAACCGCGTGGCGGAAATGTGGGTTCTGCGTGAAGAGCTTTCTCGCAGTGAAGAAGTCATTTATGCCAAGTGGTTCCGCAACCGCGCGACTTTTTTCTCGAAAGAAGTTTTTCTGAATATGCTGGCGTATCTGGGAAGCTCGCAGGGGCGCATTCATTTGCCGCGTTCCAGTCAGGAAGCGCTGGACAGTTTTTTACTGGATTCCCCGCAGTCAACCAAAGTGATCAAAGAAAACCTGGGCTGGCAGGGAAAGCTGATGGAAAGCCATTACAACCGGGCGATGAAGCCTTTGTGGAACTATCTGTTTGTGGTGGGCTATGGAGAAGTGCAGGATTCCAGCTTCCCGTCATTGAATATGGCAGCGGCCCAAAATCTGTTTGAAGACCTGTGGCTGCAATCCGAAAGCATCAGTCCAGACAAGGCGGAAGCATTTTTGGAAAACAAGCTGGGCTCTGACAATCCATTTTTCAAGTACGCGCAGAAGATGGCGAAAAGCAGCTCTCAGATTTAGTTTCCTGCCTGTTGCCAGCGCTGTATTTCTTCAGAACTCGCAGCGCTCTTTTGCCTCCATTTTAAATTCGGTAAAAAGTGATGTCTATGCAAAGACATCACTTCATTGTTCTTTTGATTTCGGTTCTTTTCATTCACACCTCAAACGCGCTGGCGGCACCGCAAGTCAGGTTTCAAACCGAGTGTCAGCAAGGGCAGGACCGCATAGGTCTGTCCTTTGTCGGCGACATTCTGGTGCATGAAGCCTTGTACCGCGCGGTCGTCAACGGCACTCAGCACTTTAATCAAATCTGGCGGCGCACCGACCCCTTGATGACGAAAGCCCATTTTTCAGTGGGGAATCTGGAAGGCCCAGCGGCCTTGGGAGTCGACAAGCGGGGCAAGGATCATGGGGATGTCGGCTTTATCTATGACGAGGTCGTGTATTCGGGTTCGAATTTTTCCTTCAACTATCATCCGCGCATTTTGTCGGATCTGTATCGCTCGGGCTATGACCTTTTGACGGTGGCCAACAATCATTCGCTGGATCGCAGCTGGCTGGGAATTGATAAAACCATCCGGGCCGCACGCAATGTCGGAATTCCCACGGTGGGAATTCGCATGTCATCAGAGCGCAGCGGGGCTTTTCACCAGATTGTTTCCATCGAGGGTTTTCGGGTGGCCTTTTTGGGATGTACAGAAATGAGCAACGGCCACAACGACAGCAAGGATCAGGTGCTGTTCTGCTACAAGAATCCGGACAAGATGGTGGATCTGATTAAAAGCATCACCTCGGATTCCAGTGTCGATGCGCTGATTTTGCTTCCGCACTGGGGGCAGGAATACAAGCATTCCCCGGATTCGCGACAGAAAGCCTTTGCGCGTCGTTATCTTGAGGCGGGGGTCACTGCGATCATTGGATCTCATCCGCATGTGCTGCAGCCGTGGGAAAAATATGTCACGAAAGACGGGCGTGAAACTTTGGTGGCGTATTCTTTGGGGAACTTTGTCGCGGGCCAGGCGGGATTGGCCCGAAAAACCGGACTGGTGGTTTACCTGGGGCTGGCGCGAACGGCCGGGCGGGTGAAAATCTTTGGGGCCTCATACACTCCGACTTATCGAGAGGGCACCGAGATTTATCCGGTCACCAAGAATCAGGAAGTCTTCGAACATGTTGCAGGCATGTATGGCAAAGAGCGGCGCTTGGATGCCGCCGGGGACCTGATGACTCATCTGTGCACGAAAAATGAATGATTTGCTTTGGCCTTCGGGGTTACACTGAACCCATGAGCGACAAAGACAAATTTCCGGTGACTCTGGCTGTTCGTGAACTGCAAAAACATCAGGTGCAGTACACAGGACATCTTTTTCCTTATGAAGAAAAAGGCGGAACGGCTCATTCCTCAAAAGAGCTTGGTGTGCCCGAGCATCACGTGATCAAGACCCTGATCATGGAAAATGAAAAAAAGGAACCTCTGGTGGTTCTGATGCACGGGGATCTGCAGGTATCCACGAAACAACTGGCTCGCGAGCTGGGTGTGAAAACAATTTCACCTTGCAAACCGGAAGTGGCGGACCGTCATTCGGGTTATCAGGTTGGCGGCACGTCGCCATTTGGCACCAAGCGCGAAATGCCGGTGTATATGGAAAAAACCATCCTGGATCTGGATCTTATATTCATCAACGGAGGCAAGCGTGGATTCCTGGTTTCAATGAAGCCGCAGGATGTCCAAAGGCTTTTGCAGCCCACGTTAGTGCAGGTCGGTGTTAAAGCTTCTTGATTACAAGGGGCTTTTAATCTGTAGTTTTTTGTTTGTTTACATCTTCAAGATTCTCAAGATTGTCTTTGATGGACAATTTTTTGAACCCACATAGTCTGAAGCCAGCGCTTGTTCGGAGGTTTCATGTCGTATGATGGCGGTGTCAGAAAGCTTGTGGAAGTGATACAGAACCTGTCTGCGGCCCGGTCTTTGGATGAAATCACAAAACTGGTGCGGACTGCGGCGCGGGTGATTGCCGATGCGGACGGGGCCACCTTTGTATTGAAAGACGGTGATTTCTGTTTTTATGCCGATGAGGACGCGATCAGTCCTTTATGGAAGGGCCAGCGCTTTCCGCTGGAAACCTGCGTTTCCGGCTGGGCCATGCTGCATAAGGAAACCGTGATCATCGAAGATATTTATCGCGACGAGCGTGTGCCGTGGGATGCATATCGGCCGACCTTTGTGAAGAGCATGATGATGACCCCGATACGGCGGGAAGACCCCATCGGGGCCATTGGCACCTACTGGAAGGATCAAAGACTTCCCACCGATGAACAACGTGAATTGTTGCGAGCCCTTGCAGACTCTGTTTCCGTCAGTATCGAGAACCTGAACAACTATAATGATCTGCAAAAACGCATCGAAGAGCTGAAAGAGGCCAATCGTTCCAAGGATGAATTCCTGATGACGGTGTCCCATGAGTTGCGCACGCCTTTAAATTCAATTATGGGTTGGGCCGAAATTCTGCTGGAGGCAAAGCCCGAAGACCATGATGCACGTCTGGGCCTTGAAACCATCGAACGCAATGCGCGCAATCAAACGCGTATTATCGAGGACCTGCTGGACTCATCACGCATTCTGCTGGGACGTTTTCACATGGAAAAACATCCGGTCGATCTGGTCGAAGTGGTAAATCAGGCCGTCGACGCCGTTCGGCTGATGGCCGAAAAAAAGGACATCCATATTGAGATCGTCAAAGGTGTTGCGACCGCCATGATTCAAGGGGATATCGAACGTTTAAAACAAATCGTCAATAATCTGCTGATCAACGCCATTAAGTTTTCACACGCCAAAAGCCGTATTGAAGTGGCTGTGACTCGTCAGGGGCCCAGCTTCTCGGTGTCGGTGAAAGACGAAGGGGTGGGGATGGATCCGGAGTTTGTTCCGCAGGCCTTTGAACGATTCCGTCAGGCGGATGGATCGACTACTCGAAAATTTGGCGGCTTGGGACTGGGGCTTTCGATTTCCCGGCATCTGGTGGAAGCGCACCAAGGCACCATCGTCGCGCGCAGCGAAGGCATAGGCAAAGGCTCGGAATTCTCATTTTCAATTCCCGCTTGGAACAAGCAGGGCGAGATTATCAATGAACCGTCCCCAACTGCGCCATCGCGCAATTCCAGGCCTTTGCTGGGGACTCACATTCTGGTTGTGGATGATGATAAAGACTCACTTCAGGTGATGGAGACGGTTTTAAAAATCAACGGTGCGGATGTTGTGGCAGCAGATTCTGTCGAGGAAGCACTGCAGTCTCAAGGCGTGTTTGATCTGATCGTGTGTGATCTGAGTATGCCCGGTGAAGATGGTTTTTCATTCGCGCACCGGATTCGTGCGGGGGAAACTCACTTTTCGCGGCAGGTGCCAATGATGGCCCTGACAGCGTTTGTGGATAAAGGCAGCGAAACCAAGGCCTTGGGCGAAGGCTTTGACTCCTTCATGGGAAAACCTTTTGCCGTCCCTCAGTTGATTCGCAGTCTGGTGGAACTTAACAGTACGAACTATACGCATTAGCACAGTGATTGTGGGGGACCCGCTCTTGGAGTAAGATCAGGGGAATCATAGAAATCGAGTTTTTTATGGCCCCTGCTGTTTCAGCGAAATCAGACGAACGATCTCAAAACCTTTTATTGTGGCTGGTCGCCATCGGTTTCTTCATGGAGACCCTGGATTCCACCATCGTCAACACCGCACTGCCGGGGATGGCGAAGAGTCTGGGAGAAAGCCCCCTTTACATGCAATCCGTGGTGATTGCTTACTCCCTGACAATTGCTTTGCTGATTCCTTCCTCGGGTTGGATCACGGATCGCTTTGGAACCAAGAAAGTTTATCTGGGTGCGATTCTGGTTTTCACTCTGGGATCTTTGTGTTGTGCGTTTTCTCAATCCCTGCCGCAGCTGGTGCTTTCACGTGTGCTGCAGGGAGCGGGTGGGGCCTTGCTGCTGCCCGTGGGGCGTCTGGCCGTACTTCGTGCTTTTCCGGCAGACAAGTTTTTGCAAGCCATCAGCTTCGTCACCATTCCCGGTCTGATTGGTCCTTTGATCGGTCCCACACTTGGTGGATGGCTGGTTGAATATGCTTCCTGGCACTGGATATTTCTAATCAATATTCCCGTCGGCCTTGTGGGCTGTTGGGCAACCTACAAATTAATGCCGGACATTCGCGGCGCCAAGGCATCGCGCTTTGATATCTCCGGCTATGTGCTTTTGGCTTTCAGTATGGTTTCCATTTCATTCGGGATGGAGGGCTTGGCCGAACTGGGGCTTCGCCCCGGATTGGTGATGATTCTGCTGGTGTTCGGTCTGGCAAGTCTTGCGGCGTACTGGCTGCATGCCGGGCGCACAGAGTCTCCGCTGTTTTCTTTGAATCTTTTTAAAATCGGAACTTACAACATCGGCCTGCTGGGGAACTTGTTTGCCCGTATCGGCAGTGGGGCGATGCCGTTTTTGCTGCCGTTGCTTTTGCAGGTGGGCTTGGGCTATTCGCCGTCTTATGCCGGGATGATGATGATTCCGATGGCGGTGGCAGGCATTTTGGCAAAACGATTTGCCACGCCTTTAATTACCCGCGCCGGTTATCGCAACATGCTGGTTGGTAACACCTTGTTGGTGGGTTTGACTATGGCAAGCTTTGCGCTGATGTCGGAATCCCAGCCCATGTGGCTGCGTCTGGTGCAGCTGTTCTTTTTTGGTTGGGTGAATTCACTGCAGTTCACGGCGATGAACACGCTGACGCTGAAAGATCTGGGCAGTGAGTACGCCAGCAGCGGGAACAGTCTTTATTCGATGATGCAGATGCTGGCGATGAGTCTGGCGGTCGCAGCGGCCGGCGCGATGCTGACCGGATTCTCGGATCAGTTCGGCACGGCTGATCACGCGGCGTTGCGCACGTTCCAGTGGACCTTCATTTGTATGGGGGTGATCACGTTCAGTTCGGCGGCGATCTTCTGGCAGGTGCCGGAAGGGGAGCGCAAGAAAGAGCCGATCCCGCAAAGCGAACCGTCACTGCATTAATAGCCTTCGTCGATCATCATCATACGCTCTTCGTTGCGCATAAGCTCAAACCACAGGTTGTCTTCGCCATCGACATCTTTGCTGCGCACTTTGTATTCTTTCAAAGTGCCCTGCACGGACTTGTTGAAATCATTGTCTTTGAAATTCACCCGAATGGTTCCGGCGTCATTGTATGTCGCGGCCGGTGTGAACTTCAGGTTCACTTTCATTTTCGGATTGTGACGGGTCATGGTGGCCTGCCATTCAGAAACCGGGACGGCTTTTTTCTCCAAAGACGGGTCCATCACATATGGAACCAGTTCCGATCCTTTTTTTACCAGCACCACCGGGGCCACATGGTACTTCCAGTCAACGGTCATGCCATTTTTGGTGGGATTCGGGCGGCGCAGGCGTGGGGATTCATCTTCGTTCACTGAAGCAAAGACCTTCAGCGGTGTGATACCCTTCAGCAGCATCAGGCGCGACATTTCATGGGCACGCTCTTCACAGCCGGCGATGGAAAATTCAAAAGGGATGTCCCCTTGGGATTTAAGTTCGCTGAATAATTTTTGCGCATCGGCCTCGCTCATCACGGTGGCCTTGTCGCCCTGAAGGGTTGCGCTGGCCACTTTGACTTCAGTGGGCTTTTCGCTTTTGCATGGCACGCTTTCGCGGTTGTTCAGATAGCGCAAGGTGGTGTCCAGGTTTGTCGCAAAAGACGACAGATCATCGGCGGCAAAGCCCGCCTGACAGAACAGCAAAAGAAGTGGCAAAATGATCTTACCCATGGGAGTCTTTTCGGCAGGACACCCTTCAGGCATAAGTCAGTTCACTGGATGATGGTCGGGGTTTTCAGGGTATTTCCAAGGAGTGAATGAATGGCACAGCGATCTTTCCCGGCAGTTTACATGAGAGGCGGCACCAGTCGTGTGGTGGTGTTCAAAAAAGACGATCTGCCTTCGGATCCGGCGCTCTGGAATGAGATTTTCCTATCCTGTATGGGAAGCCCCGACAGCCATGGTCGTCAGCTGGATGGCATGGGTGGAGGCATTTCTTCACTTTCCAAAGTCTGTGTGCTGTCGCCATCGTCACGTGAAGACGCGGATGTGGATTACACCTTTGCTCAGGTGTCAGTGACTGAAGCCAAGGTCGATTACAAAGGCAACTGTGGCAATGTCAGTTCGGCTGTGGGGCCGTTTGCGGTGATGGCCGGATGGGTGAAGCCCTCGGGCAGTGAAGCGTGTGTGCGCATCTTTAACACCAACACCTCGAAAGTCATTCATTCCTATTTCCCGGTGGAAAATGGCGAACCCGTGTTTACGGGTGATTTTGCCATTCCCGGAGTCAGCGGCACCGCCGCCCCGGTACGGCTTGAATTTCAGAAACCCGGCGGCGCGGTGACAGGAAAACTTCTGCCCACCGGGCAGGTTCGCGAAACTTTGAAAGTTTCTGAGTCCGAGTCCATGGATGTCACATTGCTGGATGCGGCGAACCCTTGTGTGTTTGTGCGGGCCAAAGATTTGGGGCTGACCGGAGCTGAAACGCCGGCTCAATTGGAGGCTTCAGTGGAGCTGCTAAAAAAACTGGATCTGATTCGCCGGCTGGGCTCTGTGAAAATGGGGATAGCCCCGGATCTGGAAGCTGCTAAAAACTCGATCGCCATTCCGTACATCGCGCTGGTCAGTGCGCCTTCTTCAGGCGAGATGAATTTTTCCATGCGCGTGATCGCCAGCGGGCAGCCGCACAAGGCTTTGCCGTTGACGGTGTCGTTGTGTGCCGCCGTGGCGGCGAAGATCCCTGGAACAGTGGTCAGCGAACTTGCCCATGGTATATCAACTGAAGTGCAGATCGGAATGCCGTCGGGGGTTTTGACCTTGAATGCTGACGTCATTCAGGACAAGGGGCAGTGGACAGCAGTCAGTGGCAGCTTCTTCCGAACTGTGAGACTTTTGTTTGCGGGCCGTATCTTCGGCTGAAAACGGGCTTGATGTAAAAATCTTGAACAGTTGATTGTCTTTGGGACGATTTCAGCGGTGTGCTATGGTGGCATAGCGGTTGCTTTAAGGGCTTCTGGCGATTTTGCCCTTTGGCTTTTGAGGTCCCTGTGAGCAAGACACGTTTATTATCCCTGCTGATTTCGCTGATGCTGGTGGTGCCCGCGGTTCAGGCCGCCCCGACCTGTGAATCTGTCTTTGCTCCCAGTGTTTGGAAAGAAAGCGGTGGCAAGCCCTTCCCGCAGGATCCAGCGACATTAAAACGTATTGCAAAAGAGCAGCAGGAAAGCCTGAAAGTGTCTGAATTCCTGATGCAGGAAATGACCCGTCAGTCGACAGCACTTAAAAATGAAAACAAAGGCAAAACCATTCAACTGGATGTCCTGTGTCTGGGGGCCGGGCCTCAGTGTGCGGCGGCTTCTTTGGTGCTGGGGAAAACCAATCTGAAGTCCCTGGTGGTTGAAAAAACAGATCTGGTGGCCAAGACCTTTGCGGAAAAAGATTTCTATATCAACAGTATCGAAGCGCATCGGCTGTCGATGCATGATTTTCCGGGCGGTGTGGGCAGTCTGTCGCATCTGACGTCGCAGATGTACGCGCACTCGACCCAGCTTGCGACTCACATCCAAAGCCAGCAGTATGTTTCAAAAGTTCCCGTGATGCTTGAAACCACCGTCGTTGCCGTGAACAAGGTGATGGTTGATGGCAAGCTGCAAATAGAAGTTGTGACGGATCAGGGTGTTACTTTGCGCGCCAAGAACGTGATTCTGGGAACAGGCCTTGGCGAAGTTGGAACCAAAGTCAAAGACGCCTCTTACCAGACGGCCTTTGCAGAATTTCAAAAGCTTCACCAGACCGAACCCGCTGTCTTGCGTCCGATCATGAGCACCGACGCCTTCCTGGTGTCGTTGCGTGAAAGCCGTTTGCAGAAATTGGGCGTGCACATGCCGCGTGACTTGATCATCATCGGCAATGGTGACGGATCCCGTATCGCCATCGAAGGACTCTTGAATCCTCATGTTAAAACTCAAGAAGATTTCAAGATTCAGTGGATCGGCAACACCTTCCGCACGGCTGAAGAATACGTCCAAAGCCAGAACGGCTGGGATCGCTATGTTGACATGATCGTGCCGCAATACCAGCAGAACCGTGTTACGGGGCTGCCGGGGCATGTGGAAAAAGTCGAGCGCCTTGAAAGTGGCCGTTATCTGGTGACTGTGCGGGATGCGAAGAACAACATCGTCAGCCAGGCTGAAGGTGACATGATCATCGATTCCACGGGCTATACCAACCTGAATGGTCAGCTGCTTTCTAATGTGGCGAAAAGTCCCGAACTGGTTGATGTTATGGGCCCATTGAAAGAGCTGAACTTGTCTGAGACCGTTGTGGCTCGTCAGTATGCTGATGCAGGCGGGGAAAAATTGCCGATTTATACCGTGGGATCTGCGGCTGGCAATTTGGCCAAAGACGCAGAATTGGCTGGATCTCCGAATAAGAACCCAGTGGCTATTTTCAACACGGTGGCAAGAACTTCGCAGTTCATCTCGCAACTGATTGGCGTCAAGCCTTTGGAGAGTCAGCGCGGTGTCCGCACCGAACGTCCCCCAACCAAGACCGCTCAGGAAGTTATCAAGGAACTCCAGGCTCGTCGCGGGGCTCATTAGGCCCCCAGCGTCAGCTTTCAATGAATTTGCGCGACTCTGATACCATGGTTAGAATTTTTAGCAATGGTGTTTCTTCTGGTGTTTCTATCATTGATGCTGACGTTCTCGGTCTGTACGGTCTTAAGCTGTTATTTGTGGCCTTATCGCCGGCAGCTATTGCATCGGATGATTCTGAGCATCCAGGTGACCTATGCGGTCTGGGCTTTCTCCGTCATAACAGTCCTGGTAATTGATGATATGGCCATCAAGATATTCATGACTCATCTGCGGCAGTTGATTTTGCCACCTCTGTGTGCAACCTGGGCGCTGGTGGGGACGGCCATCTTTCTGCCGAATCTGTGGGAAAAAATACGACGCTGGCAGTGGATTCTTTATGTTCTGCCTTCAGTGGTGATCGTCGCCAACCTCATCTCTATGATGGGCTTTCCTTTTGCAAAAGACTGGATTTTCTTTAACTTCCGTCTGGTTGATGGCTTTGAAGGACTTCCGATCTTTGACCGCAGTCCGCTGCAAAAAGCCAATCTGATGTATTCGTTCTTTTGGATCTTGGTTCTTTACGTAATTTATTTCTGGGTGATGGCCACCAAAAAAGGCCCGCGCCGCTGGCACGCGTTTTATATGTTCTTGGCAAGCGTGATTCCGGTGGGTGCTGAGATTTTGGGGCAGACAGTCTTTAAGCTTCAGCCGCAATTCACGCAGCTCACTGTGGCGGGAATTTGGCCCTCGATGCTGGCTCTAAATTATGCGGCAGTTCGCGGGGACCTTCTTGAGATCACCACGCTGGCGCAAAGAAGCGTGTTCGATCATTTACCCAGCCCGGTTATCGTGTTGAACACGCATGGCGAGTTCTGGGATTGCAACCAGGCGGCGAAAAAGGTGCTGGAGCTTAGCGCAACTGACTTTGGCCAAAGAGCCGCGCAGATTCCCGTGATTCGCGAAATTATGGACAGCGACGAGTCCTTTGAATTTGCCAGCCGTACCTTTCGAATTGTCGAACACACGGTGCATATGAAGAAGGGGCCTGAAACTGCCAAGATCTATGTTTTGATGGACGTGACCGATCTGGAGGAAAGCAACCGCACTTTGCGCGAGCTGAATACCCAGATTCTTCAGATGACCCGTTTCAGCCGCAAGGTCCAAACAGTGTTGTCACACGATCTGACCGGTTCGCTTTCCGGAGTGCAGATGTTGCTTACTGGAGTCATCAGTCAGATGAAACAAAGCGAAGATCAAACCCCAGTGGAGTCTTTGCAGAGAGTTCACGAGGCGAATAAATCCTCCATGAGTCTTTTGCGTGATGTACTGGCGTGGAGCCACGAAGATGAAAGTCAGCGCAGCATTGACTTCAAAGGCCGAGTGAATGCCGCCATTGAACAATTGTCGCCACAGCTTCTGCAAAAAAATATTCAACTGCATAAAGAGCTGCCTGAACATGACATCCATCTTTTGGGATCAGGTAAAGTGCTCGAGGCCGTTGTTCGCAATATTCTTTCAAATGCCATTCGCTTCAGTCCGCGTGAGGGTGTTGTGCGAGTGACGGGTCGAATGTTTGAGCGTCACATTGAGCTCAGTGTTCAGGATTATGGCCTTGGCATGTCTCAGGAATTGATCGACCAGCTATTTAGTTCCAAAGTGACTTCGATGGCCACGGGCGGAGGTTTTGGAATCGGTCTGCATTTTACGAAGGACTTTATCACCCAAATGGGGGGTGTGTTGGTCATAGAATCTGCAGAGGGGCAAGGGACTCTGGTCCGTGTACAATTGCCGTTATTTGGTTGACCTGATACTCTGAGCAGAGAATAGTTGGTAAAGCATGAGCACACTAGAGAGCACACTTCTAAAGCCTGTATCGTTTTTTATTGTTGATGACCATCCGGTGACCCGTCATGGACTGCGTGTGGCGCTGACGTCTTTGTCTGCAAAGATCCAGTGCCTGGGTGAGGCTTCCACTGTGGCTTCTGCCATGCACAACCTGAAAAGCCTTGATGTGAATTATGTGGTCCTGGATCACATGCTGCCCGGTCAATCCGGACTGGAGCTTTTGACGCTGGCGGCATCGTCACGCCCTGATTTGAAGTTCATGCTGGTCACTCAGTGTGAAGATGCTGAAACGCTGGCACAATATCAGCGTCTGGGTGTGAAGGTGTTATTGTCCAAAGTGTCTGCAATGGATGTTTTGGAAGATGCAGTTAAAAGTCTGCTGGAAGACAAACAGTATCTTTGTCCGGCACTGGAAAAAATCATGGAAGAGCCACGTCTGACCAATGTGCTGACTCCGCGTGAGCTGGAAGTTGTGCGCATGATCGCTCAAGGCAAAACCAACAAAGAAGTGGCTGCATGTCTGGAGTGTTCTGAACACACCATCAAAACTCACAAAACCAATGTGATGAGAAAGCTGAATCTTTCCAACGCCGTTGAAATCAGCGTCTGGGCCCTGAAGCGCAATTTGGCTTAAAGGCCCGTCCGTTTTTTATTAATTATACCTGTTTAGCGAACTGGACATCCAAAGAGATGCTGACGTCGTCACCGACCAGCACGCCGCCGGCTTCCAGAGCCGCATTCCAGCTTAAACCAAAGTCTTTGCGTTTGATTTTGGTCGTCGCAGAAATCCCGATTTTGATATTTCCATACGGGTCTTTCATTTCAGCCGTCGGGCCTTCCACGGCCAGAACCACTTCTTTGGTGATGCCATGAATGGTCAAGTCTCCGGTGACCTTCAGGTCGTCGCCATCTTTTTCCACTTTCGTGGATTTGAAATTCAGGGTCGGATATTTTTCAACGTCAAAGAAGTCTGCGCTTTTCAAGTGGGTGTCGCGCTGGGCTTCACGGGTGTTGATGCTGGAAGCATCGATCACAGCTTCAATCGAGGATTTGGTGATATCGGATGAGTCCAAAGAAAGGCTGCCAGACAGTTTCTCAAAGCCGCCGTGAACTTTCGCAATCATCATGTGTTTGATGGTGAAGTTCGCGCTGGAGTGCATTGGGTCGATGTTCCATTTGGTCGTTGTCATAAGTTCCTCCTTCAAGGGGATGAGTGTTCGTTATGGATTCATCCTGCCATGGGTGGAATTGTTGCGTAAGGAGACATATTCGCAATAGATTGTTGCAAATATGGAACTATCTCGGAATGGTGCTGCAAAGCTACTGAGGGTAAATCTGACGGCCGTGTTCAAGGCCGAATTCAAGAATCTGATCCGGGGAAATACCCGGATCATTGCGATAGATCCAGTCCGGATAATATTTCACATAGTGGGTTCCGGCGAAGCTCATTGGCAGGGGCTTCATGTTCAGGGCAATTCCCACCAGCTTGGAACAGTAGGTCTTTTGGTTGTCCCAGATGAAATTATAATCAAATGGCAGTCCCATTTGCCCCAGCAGCGCCTGTTCGTTAACCAGTTCATCCGGGATTTCAACGCGGATATGACCAGCAGGCAGGTGATGGGCTGGAACACGGCGGCCACCTTCGCGGGTGTCGGCTTCATACACATAGGACTTGTATTCCAGGGTTACGTGGAACAGTGGCTGTGGCACGCGGGGGTTGCTGTAAAAATGCAACACTGCCGCGAAGCTTTGAGCAGAAAACAACAGTCCCAATAAAGATAAAAGCAGGCTTTTCATCATGGACCCATGCATAGTCCTCTGGGTGCGTTTTGGCAAGGGCAGCGAGGGGGTTTTTACGAATTTCACAGGGTAAATTATGCAAGGGCCATTGCTTGCCTATAGGGCGGGCAAGGAGTAGGTTCATGCTCATAACGACCCTTCCTTTACTTGAGGATTATTCGTGGAAACCGACAATAAATACGCGCGCCCTGTTTATATTCCGTACTCTGGAACTGTCTTGTTGGAAATGTCTTTGCTGAACAAAGGCAGTGCATTTTCCGAAGAAGAGCGCACCCATTTGAATCTGCACGGTCTGGTGCCTCAGACCATTGAAACCATCGAAGAGCAAGCTGAACGTGTTTATTCTCAGTATCGCCTGCTGAAAGCCGATATCGACAAACACGTTTATCTGCGCAACCTGCAGGACACCAATGAAACTTTGTTCTATCACCTGGTGGTCAATCATCTGACCGAGATGATGCCGATCATCTACACGCCAGTGGTGGGTGAAGCCTGCGAACACTTCTCTGAGATCTATCGCGCGTCCCGCGGTCTGTTCATTTCGTATCCCAACAAAGACCGTATCGACGAAATGCTCCGCAACGTGACCAAACAAAAAGTCAAAGTCATCGTCGTGACCGACGGCGAGCGCATCCTGGGCCTGGGCGATCAGGGCATCGGTGGCATGGGGATTCCTATCGGCAAGCTTTCTCTGTACACAGCTTGTGGCGGGGTCAGTCCGGCGTACACTTTGCCGGTGGTGCTGGACGTGGGCACCAACAATCAGGCTTTGATCAATGATCCGTTATACATGGGCTGGCGCCAACCGCGTGTTACAGGTCAAGAGTATGAAGACTTTGTCGATGCCTTCGTGCAGGCGGTGAAACGCCGCTGGCCGGATGTGCTGTTGCAGTTTGAGGACTTTGCTCAGAAAAACGCCTCACCAATCCTGAAGCGTTACCGTGACGAGATATGCAGTTTCAACGACGATATTCAGGGCACCGCGGCTGTCACGGTGGGTTGCCTGATTGCCGCCAGCCGTGCCAATGGGGGACGCCTGCGCGATCAGCGTGTGGTCTTCCTGGGGGCGGGCTCTGCGGGCTGTGGTATCGCTGAACAAATCATCGCCGAAATGAAAAATGAAGGGCTTACTGACGAACAAGCCCGTCAGCAGGTGTTCATGGTGGATCGCTTCGGTCTTTTGACTGACAAGATGCCTAACCTGCTTGAGTTCCAAAGTCCGCTGGTACAAAAAACTGAAACTCTGTCCGGGTGGGATGTTGCCAGCGACGAAATCTCTTTGCTGGAGACCGTTCGTAATGCCAAGCCGACAATTCTGATTGGTGTCTCCGCACAGCCGGGACTGTTTACTGAAGAAATCATCCGCACGATGCAAAGTCACTGCGAGCATCCGATTGTTATGCCGCTGTCAAACCCAACATCCCGCGTGGAGGCCACTCCGGCGGATATTCTGCGCTGGACCGATGGCAAAGCTTTGGTGGCCACGGGCAGTCCGTTTATGCCAGTGCATATGAATGATCAGGTTTACCCCATTGCCCAGTGTAATAACTCGTACATCTTCCCGGGGATCGGCCTGGGGGTTTTGGCCTGTGGAGCTCGCCGGGTGACGGATGCGATGCTGATGGCTGCCAGCAGTGCTTTGGCGGATTGTTCTCCGCTGGCTCAAAATGGCAAGGGGGCTTTGTTGCCGGAACTTTCACAGATTGAAAAGGTCTCTCGCACAATTGCCTTTGCCGTGGCCAAAGCCGCGCAAGCTGACGATGTGGCCGTAAAAGTTTCTGATGACGAGCTTTTGGCGTTGATCGATAAGAACTACTGGTATCCTAAGTATCGCAGCTATAAGCACGCGTCGTCTTAGTGTGGCTGGATTGTAATAATCTTAACCGAGGCTTTGCTTGAACTTGGAAACCTTGGCTGTTATTTCGTGGCTGCAACTAAACTACCGTTAATTGACATAGTTCGGAGTCAGCCATTCGTTCCATCTGCGTGTTTCTTATTTTAATTGCATTTCAGGCCCAGGCAGAGGTGATGGAAATCACCTCACAGGTGCAAATGGGAGAGGCCGCCGCCAGCATCAATACTCCGGCAGCGGTGCTTTTCCAAGCCTCCGGGGGCAAAGAACTGGCTCGAGGATACACCGAACAGGATCAGTGGTTTAAGATTTCTTTACACAATAATCAGAGCACAGTTCAGTCAAAAGTACTTTATTTTGATGCTCCGTTGATGGGGCGGTTGTATTTGCAAAAGCAGGGCGAGTCCCAGCAGCTGTCCTCCGGTCCCGGCCTGCCGCTGGCAGAACGTGCCATTCAAAGCCGCTTCGGGGCCTTCCCGGTCGAGCTTGCGCCCGGGGAATCGGCCACCTATTTCATCAAACGCGATTCTCACCATGCTTTGAGCACACGGGTCTTTCTGGCAGATCCATCGGATCTTGAACATCTGGATGAACTGTCGCGCACAATTTTTTATTTTTACCTGGGCGGAATTTTTTCGCTGGTCGTTTACAATCTTTTGCTGGGGCTGTTTACCACGCAGAAAGATCATCTCAGCTATTCGTTTTTTGCCGCAAGTTTTGGTGTGACGGCGCTGGTGCTGCATGGGGTTTTTGACAGCTATCTGTTCCCGAACAGCCGTTTTGTGTTTTCAAACTATCTGATGTTCTTTTCGTCGGTCAGTCTTTTTTCGGCCAGCCTTTTTGTTGAAAGATTCCTGAGCATCAAAAAAGAGTTCGCGGTCGGTTACTGGGGACTTCGCCTGTTTGCCGCCTTGTCGTTGGTGACCATGGTGGGAAGCCTGTTTGCTCCGGCCTACCGGGGTTTGTTCTTCCTGGGATATCTGATCGATATCTCGATTGTGTCGGCGATTTTGTTCTTTATCTTCTGTGGGTTCTATTCATTGATACATTATGGTCACAAGCTGGCCTCTCATTTCCTGCTAAGCTGGCTGGTGGTTTTGATCGGAACCTTTATCTGGTTTGCCTCAATTCACGGCTTCATCACCGGCAATATCTACACCCAGTATTCACTGCTGTTGGCGAACCTGGGGGAAATGATCGTGCTGTCTTTGGGGCTGGCCTACAAGATCCGCGTGCTGGATGATGAAAAGCGTCTGGCCCAGCAGGCTGCCGAAGACAAGGAACGCTATCACCGTCTGGTGCGCGTGCTTTCCCATGATGTGGCAAACACTGTTTCGGGCCTTTTGTATCATTCAGAAATGCTGAAAGATCATGTCAATGCCGAGGCGGCGGATGCCCATCTGGATCGCATCAACAAATCCACCAACAAACTCAATCAGATTCTTAAATCCGTGCGCCAGGAAGAGGTTTATCACGTGTTCAAGCAGAACGCTGAAATGCAGCTGGTGGAACTGGCTTCGGCGTGCTGGGAGGCGGTAAATCATTACTCGTGGCAGATTGAAGAAAAAGAGCTTCTGATCGAAGTTGAAATTGAAAATGATGTTTGCGTGCGGGCTGACCGTTCTGCGCTGGTCAATCAGGTTCTTTCCAACGTTCTTTCCAACAGCATCAAGTTCTGTGAGCCAGGCAGAGAAATCCGTTTGCTGGCGCAGAAGCAGGGCGACCGTGTCGTGCTTGAAATTCGTGATCAGGGAATGGGCATTCATCCCAATGAAGTCAGTCTGTTGTTCAAGCGAAACAAGTTGTTTTCGCACAAGGGCACCGGAAATGAAGAGGGCACGGGCTTTGGCACCTCGCTGATTGCGGAATACATGCAGCTGTTCGGTGGGCAGGTGGAAGTGTCTTCCGTGCACCATTCCGTCAGTCCTGACTCCGGCACCACGGTGAAGCTGGTGTTCCCTATTCCTGAATAGCCTGTCTCGTCCTGAGACAAACGCCTGTGACAAATCCTGCCGGGTTTCAGGGGCCTAGACAGCTTCTGTGTCTGGATTAGCCTCTGGTGACTCTGGGCGGGCATGCAGAGTGCACACTTAAGTCCCACAGGGGGCTTTCTATGAAAAATCAAAAATCCCACATTCTTGCTTGTGTTATGGTGCTTTTAAATACCATCCAGGCCGGTGCGTTTGTGGAACTTGAAAAACGCCAGCCTCTGGTGGTCGAAGACGGTCGTTTGACGCCTTACTGGGCGCAGGAATACATCGGTGCTGATCTGGTGAAAGAAGAAATGCGCCAGGTGCCGAATCTGCAGCGCGTGCCTGTGGCTGTCTATGATGTTGGCTTTGAAAAAGAGCATATCAATCTGGCTTATGACATCCCAGTGGATCGCGCCATGAACGGGAACCGTCCGATCAAAGGGCATCATGGTACCAGTGTGGCTTCGTTGATCAACGGCAAGGGCATGGTCTCTGTTTCTGAGCATGTAAACTATGTGCAACTTAAAAAAGTGTCCCCGGCTGTGTTTTACTTTGGCGCTGTCAGAGAGCTTAAAGAACTTCCGGTAAAACCACAGGTGATTTCCAACTCCATGGGCTGGACATCTGAGTCCGTGCTGGAGCTGGCCACCGAGGTCGACCAGATGGGCATCATCTGGGTGATGGCGGCGGGCAACGATCATCCCGGTGAAATCGCCGAGCATGAACGGGTTGCTCCCGTGATCAGTGTTGGTTCTTATTCCCCGCGGGGTCTGCAAACGCTGTCGTCGCAGGAATCTGACCAACTGGACATTCTGGCACCGGCTGATGAATACCAGGCGGCCATTGACGGCAACGGGCAGGAGGTTTTGTTTGGTGAAACCAGTGGTGCCACGCCATTGATTACTGGATCCATCGCCAATGCGAAGGCTTTGATTCCTTCATTGTCGCGGGCGCAAGTTGAAAGTCTGATCAAAAGAACGGCGATTCGTTCTTTCCACAGTCTGTATTCGGAAAAAAACAAAGCGGGTCTTTTCAATGCCTATCGTTTCTTTAAGGTCGTGCAGCGCCTGCATGCAGTGTGTGGCACTAATTCATCTTGTGTGCAGGTTCAGATGGACAATCGCCAGATTTATCTGTTTGAAGCCCAAGATCTCAGCCCGCGCGTCGCGGCTGCCTGTCAGGCCAAATATGCTTTGTCGAAGGCTGAAATGAAGGCCCTGCGCGCGCAGTATCTGCTGAATGCTGAACAGACGGAGTATGCACGTCTGCTGTCTTGTGCCTATCGCAATGAAGGCTACAGCATCAATGCCGACTATTATGAAAATATCGCCCTGATTCATGAAAATCCGAAGGCGTTGCAAAACAAGATTCAGACCCAGGCGGTGCAGGCGGTTTTGCGTGGTTATAATGCCAGTGCAGCTTTGCGTGATCTGCAGATTCTGAATGATTCCTTCCGTGAGGCTTTGCTTAAAGTACAGGCGGGTGAAGCCGAGATGACCGACTATCGGGCCGGGGAGCTGCTGAAAGCCTATGACAGCACAGCGAAAGTGGAGATGCGCTAGAGGAAGCTTTTGTTTCTGCAGGGCTCGACCGTCTCAAAAACGAACGGTAAAAGACCGGTAAACCTAAAAGTGTCCGAAATAAAATATCTCCTCCATTCGTGTGAGCTTCTGCTCGGATTGCGGGTTGTTTATTACAGCCCGGCAAGACAAAACGGGCATTTTGTAACTTCAAGGGACTCAAAACCCCTAAAATGCGCATTAGTTTATATGATTACTGATTCCTAATTTTCTCGCCTTTCCGCGTGAAGATTAAGATTTAGACAAAACAAAATGATCCTCTCGTCCTTTGAAATATTCCTACCGAACAGTTGTAGGTCGAATATTTGTAAGGAGAGACCTTCGATGAGTACTGCACGTAAACTTGTAGAACAAAGTCCCCAGCTTGATGAACTTACCAGCCTCCGCGAAGAAATCAAAGCTCTGCATCGGGTGCAGGCAGTAATCGAGTTCAACCTTGATGGAACTATCATCACAGCCAACGAAAACTTTCTGAGCGCAGTGGGGTATTCCCTTGAAGAGATTCAGGACCACCATCACTCCATGTTCTGTGAACCAGAGTATGGCAAGAGCGTGGAATACAAGAAATTCTGGCAGACTTTGGCTAAAGGCGAATTTGTTGCCGGTGAATTCAAGCGTCTCACCAAAGCAGGCAAAGAAATCTGGATCAACGCTTCTTACAATCCGATTTTTGATAATGAAGGCAATCCCTGCAAAGTGGTGAAGTTCGCCACCGACATCACGGCTCAGAAAGCCAAAACCTCTGAATATGAGGGCAAAGTGACGGCGATCAGCCGTGCGCAGGCCGTGATCGAATTCAACCTGGATGGCACGATCATCAGCGCCAATGAAAACTTCCTGGCGACCGTGGGCTATGGACTGAATGATATCCAGGGCCATCACCATCGTATGTTCTGCGACCCGGCTTATACAAATTCTCCGGAATACAAAATGTTCTGGGAAAAGCTGGCGCGCGGGGAGTTTGAGGCGGGCGAATTCAAGCGTTTTGCCAAGGGCGGTCGCGAGGTGTGGATTAACGCTTCTTACAATCCGATTTTCAATGCTGATGGCAAACCCTGCAAAGTGGTGAAATTTGCCACTGATATCACGGCCGCCAAAATGAGAGCCGCCGAAGATGCCGGAAAAATTTCCGCTATCGGAAAAGCGCAGGCGGTGATCGAATTCAATATGGATGGCACAATCATCGGTGCCAATGAAAACTTCCTGGCAACGGTGGGTTATGGCCTGTCGGAAATTCAGGGAAAACATCATCGCATGTTCTGCAGCAGTGAATACACGGCAAGTCCTGACTATGCTAATTTCTGGGCGAAGCTGAACCGCGGTGAATTTGATTCCGGCCGGTATCAGCGTGTGGGTGCAGGGGGCAAGTCCATCTGGATCCAGGCCACTTACAATCCGATCATGGATATGAATGGCAAGCCTTATAAAGTTGTGAAATTCGCCAGTGACATCACCAGGCAGGTTGAACTGGAGCAAGAGGTAAAAAGAAAAGCCGAAGAAGACCAGATGAAAGTGGATGCCCTGCTGCTGACAGTAAATAAAGCTGCAGCCGGCGATCTGACTTCACCAATCACGGTTTCCGGCGCGGATGCCATTGGCCAGTTGGCGGATGGTATCCAGAAAATGATGGTGGATCTGCGGGGAGTGATCTCCGTGGTTGTCTCTTCTGCGAACAACTTTGGAACCTCTTCCAAATCCATCGCCGAGCAGTCCACTTCCGTGGCCGCTGGCGCCCAGAGTTTGGGCGCGACAGTTGAGGAAATGAACGCTTCCATTGAAGAATTCACAGCGTCCATCGCATCGATTGCTGACAACACCAAACAGGCCAATGAACTGGCGAAAGTCACGCAGAAGGAAGCTGAACAGGGCAGTCAGGCCATTGCCAAGTCCATCGAGGCTATGGAGCTGATCAACAAGTCCTCTGAAGACATCAGCGAGATCATCAAGGTGATCAGCGAGATCGCCAGTCAGACGAATCTTCTGGCTTTCAATGCGGCGATCGAGGCGGCACGTGCCGGTGAGCACGGTCTGGGCTTCTCGGTGGTTGCGGACGAGGTTCGCAAACTGGCGGAAAGATCGTCTCAGGCAACCAAAGAGATTTCCAAACTGATTAACGAATCCACCAAGCGCGTGGAACAGGGCAGCTCCATTTCCAAGCAGGCCGGCGAAGCCTTCAGCAAAATCGTGGCGGGCATCGAAAAGACCACCCAGTCCATCTCTGAAGTCACTCTGGCGGCGGAAGAGCAGTCTGAGGCAGCCAAAGGCGTCAGTGCTTCGATTCAGCACATTGCTGCTGAATCCGAGAAATCGGCGCAATCATCTGAAACCATTGCAAACAACACCGGGATGCTGGTGAAAGAAGCCGATGATCTGAACAGAACCGTGGCTAGATTTGTGGTGTAAACGTGGCAGAAGCAGCAAAGAAACTGGAAGGAGCAGCCCTGACAAGGCTGCTTTCTTTGGTGAAGACACATACCGGAATCACGATGGAAGAGCGCAAGCGTGACATGCTTGCCGCCCGGATCAAACCGCGCCTGAGGGTTTTGGGGCTTGAATCTCTGGAAGACTACATTGACCATCTGGAACAGGGCAAAGTCGAAGTTCAGGATTTCGTAAATCTCGTCACAACCAATGAAACCCACTTCTTCCGCACCCAGGCGGTGTGGGACTTTTTCCAGAACGAGTACCTTCCGGAATGGTATAAAAAGAATCCGGATACGATCCTCAGAATATGGTCGGCGGCGGCCTCGACCGGTGAAGAAGCCCACTCTTTGGGTATGGCTTGCGAAGAATTCCGCTTCAAACATCCTTCTTTCAAATACAAAGTCATGGGTTCAGATATAGACACAGAAGTGCTTGCAAAGGCGCGTTCGGGTGTTTTCAAAGACCGGACTTTGGATGAATTGAAAAGTCGCCGTCCGGAATTTGTTGAAAAATATTTCCGCGAGCAGGCCGATGGCACTTTCCGCATCAGCCCGGTGATCAGCGCCAATCTGGATTTTTTCCAGCACAATCTGCACAAGGCGCCTCCGAAGGGTCTGATGTTTGACATCGTTTTTTTGCGCAATGTTTTGATTTACTTTAACGATCAGGATCAGGAACTGGTGCTTTCCAATATGCACCGGGCTTTGAAGCCGGAAGGCATGCTGATCCTGGGTGAATCCGAGTCTTTGGCGCGCCATAAGACTCAGTTCAACTTTAAAAAACCTCTGATCTATGTGAAGGGCTGATATGTTGCCAGTCGAACACCACGTCAGAATTGGTCAGATCCTGATCGCTGAAAACGGCGAGGTGTTAAAGACTGTGCTGGGTTCGTGTGTGGGAATTGCTCTGGTGTGGAGACGCCAGAACAAGTGGGCTCTGGCTCATTGCCTGCTGCCGTACCCGGAAACCTTCAAAGAGGACAAAGATGCCCGCTATGTCAGTCAAACCGTTCCCCGCATGCTGGAAAGAATGGGCGCGACTTTGGCGGATGTTTCCGAAATGGAGGCCATCGTCGCCGGTGGCGGCCGCATGATGGACGGGGATAAAAGCTATTCCAAATTTGTCGTCGGAGATGAAAATCTGAAAGCGGCAAAAGCGGTGCTGGAAAAACACCGCATTCGCATCGTGGCCTTTGAGCCCGGCGGTGAACAGGGAACCAAGATGCGTATCGCCGGTGACGGTGACTATTCCATCGAAAGACTTCCCAAGACGGGTTAGGAAGAAACTATGAAAAACTCTTCGCATATGCAAATGTTTGCTTCTTTCCGACTGGGTCAGACTGAACTGGCCGTTTCAATCTCGTCCTTGCAGGAAGTCGTCAACTATCCGGAAAAAATCACTCTGGTGCCGCTGGCGCCGGATTATCTGACGGGTTTGTTTAACCTGCGTGGCACGGTCACTCCGATTGTGGATATCGGCCGCCTGCTGGATGTGGAAACTTCCGGCAACAACAGTGTCAAAAAAGTGGCGATCGTGCATGTCAACAGCGTGCGCATCGGTTTGCTTTTTGACTCCACTTCGGAAATTTTGAATGTTCAGGCCGGGGATGTCTCGCGCTTTGAAAACCCTTTGGAGGGTCGCAAGTCAGTGATCCGCAGTATCCTGAAGCTTAACGGCGGGGACCGCATCGTTGAGGTGCTGGATCCTGAAGCTTTGGTTAAAATCGAAAATATCCCGCAGATTCTGGAGCAAAGCCGCAGTACGGAGACGGAAATGACCCGCAAGGCCTCCAAACGGGAACAGTGCATCACCGTGCACTCTGGAGCGTTGGAATTTGGTCTGAGTATTTCCGGGATTCGCGAGATCATCCGTGTACCCGAGATTAAACGCAGCGTTCTGGCCGTGGACTATTGCATCGGCATGGTGAACCTGCGTGGCACGATCATTCCTATTTTGGATTTTCGCATGTTCCTGAAGATTGAAGGCGAAGAATGCAAGGACCTTGAGTCCCGTCGCATCGTGATTTTGAAGCTTCAGAATATTCAGGTGGGTTTTCTGGTCGACAGTGTCGACAGCATCGTAACTTTCTTTGAAGAGGAAGTTTTGCCGATTCCCATGTTTGCACAGGAAAAAGTCGAGATGATGCGCGGGCTGCTGGCGCAGGAAAATAAAGCCAATGTTGTGCTGCTGAACGAAAGCAAAATTCTTTCAGACCAAGAGATCCTGGCTATCACTCGCGGGCATGATTCTTTGTATGGAAATCGCGAGAAAGAGGCCGAGGCGGCCAAAGCCAGGACCGAAAGAAAGCCGTATATTTCCTTCCGGCTGGATTTCATGCTGTCGACGCGCTTAAGTTCGATTGACGAGATTGCCAAGGTCGAAGGTGAATTGATGCGGCCGCCGGGTTATCCGGAATATGTCGTGGGCATGATGAAGATGCGTGGCGAGGTCGTGACGATTGTTGATTTGCGAACCTTCTATGGAATGAAGCCGACCACAGACCCTGCGAACTCACGGGTTTTGATCGTCAAGGGCCAGCAAAGCAAGTTCGGTCTGCTGGTGGATTCTGTGGAGTCCATTGACACCGTGGATGAGGCCAATAAGACGCGTATTCCGACGATCCTTGCTCCGGAAGCGACGAAGACTCTGCAGGGCCATATGAAAGAAATTGTCGAAGTCACGGACCTTGCCGGTGTAAAAAAGACGTTTATGATTCTGGATGTGCCTGAGCTTATGAATCGGCTGGATGTCCGCGCGGCATAAATGACAAACTGATTACTTGACGTTCGCGCCCAAGTGCTGGAGTACTCATGCAGAGGGAACTGTATGACGAAGACTGTAAAAAGAATCCTGCAAATCAGCATTTTGGTTCTTGGCCTTTATGGCCTTGCTGGATTCATTCTGGTTCCCTGGATTATAAAATCCCAAATCATCAAACAAGCCGAACAAAGACTTCAGACAACCCCGCAGGTGGGTTCGGTGTCGCTCAATCCCTTCACCTTTGAGCTTGTAATTCAAAAGTTCCTGCTGCCATCAAAAGATCAGGAAAAACCACGGCTGGCATTTGAACGCTTCTCGGTGAATCTGACTCTCTATGCTTTGTTCAATCAGGAAATTCGTCTGAAAAGCGTTTCTCTGGACAAGGCCTCGGCGCGCTTTGCGGTGTTTAAAAGTGGTGACACCAATTGGGAATTGACGCCGACCGGGGAACCCGAAAAAGACACTTCTCAGGATTCAGATTGGATTTTGACGCTGGAGCAAATTCAAATCCGTGAAAGTGGTGTGGACTTTTTTGACTACACTCACGCCACGCCGCTGGAACTTCCTTTGGGACCCATGAATCTGGCCGCTGCCAATATCAGCACATCTTTGGGCTCCACGACCTCTTTGAAGTCTTTGAACATTTCTTTCGGTGAACAAGGATCATTGAATTTAAGCGGGGACATGCAGTTAAAACCTGTCACCGTCAATCTTACCGTGGAAGCACGTCAAGTACCGTTGGATTTTTTGACAGCTTATCTTTCGGATCATACTTATTTGACGCTGAAAAAGGGGCAGGCCGACACCGTGTCACGCATTCAATATCAGAATGGCCGAGTGCGTGTAACAGGCGAAGCCCAGATCCACAACTTGGCGCTGGTGCCTGAAAATCAGGATAAGCCCGTGGTGGAATGGGCGCAGTTGGATTTGCAAGGCATAGATGTCACCACCGGCCCGTTGGATTTAAAGGCTGCCGAGTTGGATTTGAAAGGTCTTAAAACTGACGTGGAGTTGCGAAAAGACGGCACGTTGAACTTCCGCTCCTTCGTGAAGAAATCTCCGCAGGGCCCCGCGGAAGTGGAAACCACCAAGCCTGCTGACGCCACGAAAAAAGCTCCGCTAAAATATCATATTGGAAAACTGACTTTAAGCGACGGCCTGGTGAACTACGCGGATCTGCAGATCCGTCCGAATTTTAAAGCGCTGGTGCATGATCTTGAGGGTTCTGTCGGACCGATTTCCCCAAAGGCGGATGAAAAGATTCAAATTGCTTTGTCCGGGCAGGTTGAAGCCTACGGAAAATTCAAGGGCAAAGGTTTTGTGATTCCGGGAACCAAGCGCCCCACGCTGGATCTGGACATGAACTTCCACAATATCGAGATGACGACCTTTACGCCTTATTCAGGGCACTTCGCCGGATACGAAATCAAAAAAGGAAAGCTGTTCCTGGATTTGAACTACAAGCTTGTCAACAGTCGTATCAAAGGCAGCAACAAGGTGCTGCTGGATCAGTTCACTCTGGGGGACAAGGTTGAAAGCAAGAATGCGACCGGCTGGCCTTTAAAGCTGGGGTTGGCGTTGATGAAGGACCGCAAAGGGCAAATCAAGTTTCAACTGCCGGTGGAAGGGGATGTGAATTCTCCGTCCTTCTCATTGGGTAATCTGATTTGGACAGCCGTCAAAAACATGATCATCAATATCGTGGCGGCACCCTTTGATTTTCTCGCAAGCCTGGTCGGTGGCGGCGATGACATGCAGGACATCCTCTTTGCTCCGGGGCAGAGCGAGCTTAAAGCCGGTGAAAAAGAAAAGCTGATAAAGCTGGCCCAAGCCCTGGCCGAGCGACCACAGTTGAATCTTGAGATTCGCGGCGAATATCAGGAGGCCGACAGGCAGGCGCTGCAGGTGAAAGCCCTGGAAGAAAAGCTTGAACCGTTACTTGCAAAAAACAAAGATCGCAGCAAAGCGGTGCGAATTGTCGCAAAAGAGAATTTGCAGCCGGAAGCTTTCGAAGCCATTGAAGACCAATTTGCCAAAGACCCAGCCGGGCGCATCGCTACCTGGGAAAAGAAAACAGCGGAAGCATTGTCCGTCAGCGACGATGAACTAAAAGGCCTGGCTCTTACCCGGGGAAAGGCTGTCATGACGGAGCTTGCTGCTGGCAAAGTTGAAACGGAACGGCTGTACTTGTTATCAGGCAGTGCCGGAGAGGCAGGCAAGGCCCCACAGGTGACCTTGTTGCTGAAGGAAAAGTAATTAATTCCCCGCGCAGAAGTTGCGGATGGTATCCGGGAAGCAGGTATAGATTATCGCCGGATCTTTGGGGCCCTGGCCATCCAGATAGACCAGTTTTCCTTGGTCACCATCCACATGCAGTTCAACGTGTCGTTCGATATCCGCGTCACCCGCGACGATGCTGACACCGTTGTCGCGGCATTCAAGGGTTTGAATCTGATACGGCATCGGACGAATTCCATAGGGAATGTGGGTGTCGATCCAAAGAACCTGCAAGGTCGGTTCTTTGCTCACAGTGATACGCAAATCAGTATTAAAAATATCCGAGTGGTAGGGACGTTGGCAGAATAAGCTGTGGGACGCGGTTTTCGCGGCGGCAGAACCAAATATCAGGAAAAGAACCGGCACCAGTTGTTTCATAAAGTCCTCTTTCAACTGAAGCTCGGTCTAATGGAAAAATTTGTCAACGGGACTTAAATTAAGATGGTTTCATATTCGGGAATCAGGCAAGCCTGCCAGCGTGAAAGGAAGCCGCTGGGCAGACTTGCCCAAGGGAAGTCCGTTCTTAGTTGCGACAGACGTGTCCGTGATAGACATTGTTGCCGGTGTAGCACTTGCACGGCTGACCAAAGCGGTCGGTGTAGCCCATGTCGCAATAGTTCCCGCGGTTCATGCAGCAGTAACGGGATGTAGATCCACCGCCCCCCTGCAGATCCACCTCGGCCGGTATCTCGGCTGTCGACATCTCAACCATGGATTCGATCTCTACCGGCAGTGTCACCAGAGTTTGTTCTTCAGCGTGAGCAAAACACGACAGCCCCAGAATCATAAACAGAGCCATAACCATATTTTTCATGAAATCCTCCTTGAGCTGTTTATTGTGTATCAAACTCTCAAGGCGGCAATATGTATTCGGTCACTTCTTAGGTGGAACGTGGACGAACATGCGGACGATAGCGGAAGTAAAACAGCAGAATGATTCCCACACACATCACCAGCGATCCCAGATATTTCCAGACACGACCGGGATCGCGATTCACTGACAGAATCGAGGCGGTGACTCCGCCATTCGGGGATTCTTCAAAACTGGCTTGATAAATATAATAACCCTGATGCTTCAGGGGTTCGTTCATTGAAATATTCGCGCGTTGATCAGCGAACTGCACTTCGCTTTCGTAAGCCATAGCGCGCATGGTGCCGGGATAATCTGTTTTTTTGAAATTTCTTAAAGAGATATCAAATCCCAGAGGGATTTTTTTGTGATGATACGCGACCAGATAAACCCATTCGTCTGTGAAGACTTTGATATAGTCATTTAGCACCAGATAGCTTTCCTGTCCGTTATAACGAACTTTCAGGGAAGCGCGCGTGGCAGGGGTGGGACGATCCATGGAACGAACTTCGTATTTCTGTACAGCTTTGGTCAGGAACTGAAGGGTGCGAAGCTCAAGGCCCATCCACGCGGTTTGAATGCGGTCGCCTTCCGTCAGGGTGCCTTTTTTATAAGGGTTCTGACTGTCTTTGCTGTACAGGGCATAGTTCAGCTGCTGTTTTTCATTCTGATACAGACGGATTTCGTTGATCTCAGGACGGCGTTCCCACAGGCCTCCCATGGTCACCAGCACCGGGCCGATTTGTTTTTCGGCGCGTTCAAAGGCGTTGCGCTGAATCAGCCAGTCGATTTCACTGACATTGGCATTGGCCAGTTGAAAGCGCACGGCGGAACCGCTTTGCGCTGCCGGCGAAGCTTCAACACGGGTTTGTGCCAGCCCATAGGGGATGGATTCCAGCAATTCGAAATGCAGCCCCTTGGCCTTGATCAGAAACGGTTCGCTGGCGGTGATGGGATTTTTTAGAAAGTTCACTTCTTCGGAATAGACTTTGTCATAGCCGTCCCCTGTGCGCGATCGGTAGACGGTCAGCTGTGTGTCCTGAAGTTGAACTTCGCTGACAGCTTCAGCAGTGCGGGTCAGACGTATGATGCCGTCCACGCCATAGAGCTGGGTTAACAGCGCTCCAAATATGATCATGATGATGCCGACATGGGCACAGATGAACGCCGCATGGCGGGGCTTCCAAGGCCAGCGATCGGCAATCACGGCGACAAGGCTTGTGACCAACAGTCCCAAGGCAGTGTACATCCAGACAGAGTTGTAAACGAGCTGCTTGGCAGTCCAGGCATCAAAGCGGGCTTCAATGAATGTGCCCACGGAAATCAGTACAGCTAAAACGGCGATGATGACCACCGCCAGTTTTAAGGAAGCAAAAAAACGAATCACCGGTCGA
The DNA here is from genome assembly GCF_048286975.1 of Bdellovibrio bacteriovorus. Lineage (GTDB taxonomy): Bacteria > Bdellovibrionota > Bdellovibrionia > Bdellovibrionales > Bdellovibrionaceae > Bdellovibrio > Bdellovibrio bacteriovorus_H. The sequence continues at coordinate 171,473 of NZ_JBLVRT010000004.1, forward strand.
AACACGCGGAAACTACTTTCCGGCTACTTTTTTGGCGCGAAGGCTTGCCACCAGTTTTTGTCCTTCACGGACTTTTTCGATGGAAAGACCCAAAATACGCGCAGCTTCCTGAGGAGCATGGAAGCCAGAGGAGTTTTCAGCTTCGACAAAGTCGAACAGGAACTGAGCTTCTTTTTGCAGGGCGCGGGCTTTCATGAGTGTCTCAGACGGATTCTTTTCGTCTTTAAATTCTTTCAGGTCATTGATGTAGTCCACCAGCGCATCAAAGGCCACATCACGCAAAGATATATGACGATCCTGGATTGTTTCCACGCGGGCTTTCAGTTCTGCCTCGGGCACATTATGGCAGGTCTGGCAGGCTTTGTTGATATTCAGAAGCGGGCTGCGCACCTGATGATCGGTGACTTTCATAGCGCCGACACGCTGATAAGGCATGTGACAGTCCACGCAGGCTACACCAGCGCGGGCGTGGGTTCCTTGATTGAACATTTCAAACTCGGGGTGCTGCGCTTTTAGAACTTCCGCTCCGGTCAGGGCATGCACCCAGTCCTTGAAGCCGTTTTCTTTGTAGTATTCCATGATCTGATCGGCCTTCAGGCCTTTACCCCATGGATAAGTCAGGCGTTTTTCTTCACCTTTAAAGAAATACTCAACGTGACACTGGCCACACACAAAGCTGCGCATTTCCTGGCGGGAAGCCATTTTGTTGACGTCGTATTCCTTGATGCCCTGCTGGGCTTTGACCAGCTTGATGCCTTCGATAAAGGCCGGACGGGTGATACGCAAAGACATGGTGGACGGGTCATGACAGTCGATGCAGGACACCGGGTGCTGAACTGAGTGCACGATGTCTTTGTAAGGGATTTTCCCCATCTCTTCAAAGCCCTTGGTGATGTCGCCATTGCCCAGTTTTTTATACAACAAATAGGTGGAGGCGTGGCAGTTCAGGCACGTGCCCGGCTGTTTCACTACATTCTGGCGCTCGGTGAAAATCTGATCCACCAGCATATAGGCGTGACCGCGCTCTTCCCGGAAGTCTTTGGAAAAGGCGTATCCGGCCCACATGGTCTTCAGGCGGGGATCTTCATCCAATTTTTGAGCGGACACCACATCACGGGGGTCTTTGTCTGTTGGGATGTGGGGGAACGCTTCAGAGCCACCGTACTTGGTGCGGGTCATGTCCGCTGTTTTCAGGTAAGAGTCGTACTGGTGCGGGAAGTTTTTCCCCCAGATCGCCGGATCATCGATGTCGTCAGTGATCTCAACCACGCGATAGAATGGATTTTTCTCTTCAGATTTTCTTTCAAAGATATTCACCAGCAATGCCGTGACCAGAACTGTGACGATGGCAGCGCCGCCGACAGCCAGAAACATCCATTTGTTCTTATTCATATCAGACTCCTATCGAACGTGTCCCACACCGCGGTGGCAGTGCAGACAGTTGGCTTCCTCGTTGTGATTTTTATCGGTGCGATCCATGGCCTGCACCATCGGTTGATGGCAGTTCAGGCAGGAGCTTTTTACCACCTTCAGGCTGTGTTCCTTGATCAGGATGGGCTCGTGAAAGTTCTGAAGGGTGAAGGCCACGGAGTGGTTCCAGCCATTCAGCGCCTTGACGGCATACTTGCCGACGATGTTGTGGGGCAGATGGCAGTCATTGCATTTAGCGACGTGGTGATGGGCGGACTTTTGCCATGAATCCATATTTTCGCGCATTACATGGCAATTCACACAGGCCTTGGGATCGTCCGACAGGTACGAATACCCTTTGGCATAGATGAATGAATAGCAGCCCAAGCCGATCACAATACCGAAAAGAAGCAAAATAAGCAGATTGAGTTTGCTGAAGTTGGACATAAACGGATTATCAATTACTTTTCAATAATTGAGTAGGTTTATTCCGACACTGGGCTCTTCAATCCAACCCGGGTTGAAGGGCATAAAAAAGCCGACCCCAGAGGTGGAGTCGGCGGTATTTTAACAGAAACTATGACGGCGATTATTTACTTCGCGCTGATTTCAACAAGTGTGCAAGCCGGTGCCTGCACGACAACTTCATATTGAGTTGTCCAAGTGTCACCTTCGTCGTTGGCGCCAGAGATTTCAACAGTCACAGCAGCCTGACGCTGGTCAATTTTTACGTAGGCAGTGATGGAAGACTCAAATTCGTGGCCCTGGATGCCGGTGGCGTCACGCAGATAATCAGCTTCCGCGGCACCTTGTGCAAACTGAGCGCAGGGAAGTTTTTCAAGTTTAGCAGCCATCGCGGAAGTGGAAACGAGGGTCATCAGAACAAGAATCAATGATTTCATGGGAAACTCCGTGGTTTTTTAAGAGCCCTCTTTAGCACAGACAAATACGAATCACTATGGGGGCAGAGGGTCGGATAAAAATTATTCACGGGATTTTTCAATTGTGTGCTCCGTCAGATTCCGACGGAGCACTCGGTGTCAGTTTTTTGTGATGAATAGGTTGTTAAGGTGTAAAGGCCTTAAACCAGAGAGCCTGATCAGTTCCTTTCACGTAAATGATCAGATACCCTTGAGCCAATGCGGCAGCTCCGGGGCCGGAGGTTAAAATTCCTCCCAAGGACTCCCACGAGCTCCATTTGCCATCCCACCACAGGTGCCAAAGGGCGTTGTCAGTGCCGCGAACAAAAACATCCAGTCTTCCTGCGCCCCAGGAAGCCACATCGGGATCAGAGGTCAGAATTCCGCCCAGAGATTCCCAGCCGGACCAGCCACCCGCGAACCACTTGTGCCAGAGGGCGTTGTCAGTGCCACGGACAAAGACGTCAATTCTTCCGGCGGACCATGACGCCGCCGCAGGGTCGGAAGTCAGAATGCCACCCAAGGATTCCCACTCAGACCACGCGCCACTGGCGAACCACTTGTGCCAGAGAGCATTGTCGGTGCCGCGAACAAAGACATCCACCCGGCCAAATTCCCATGAAGTCACCGCAGGGCCTGATGTCAGCACACCACCGATGCTGATCCATTCACTCCACTGAGATCCCCACCAGTAACGCGCCCAGAGAGCATTGTCAGTGCCTCGGGCAAAGACATAGATCTGTTCACCTTGGCAGGCTGCCGCCGGAGAAGACGTCAGCACGCCCCCTAAAGAAAACCATTCCGACCAGCCAGCGCCATTCCAATAGCGCGACCACAGCGCATTGTCGGTGCCTTTCACAAACACGATGTTACGAAAACCCGACATGGAACAACTGGCCGGATCGGAAGTGCCAATACCACCGATGGTGATCCAATCGGACCACCCGGCGGGATTGAACTTTCCGGTCATACCGAACGAAGGATCATTTGTCGTGAGGGGCGAGTTGGGAACGTACCCTTGGGCCGAGAATGAAGACAATAACAACGTCGCAAAAAGTGATATTATTTTGAAACGCATAACCACCTCCTTGTACGAATGTGTGGAGCTGATGGCTTCAAAGTATCACTGGTAATTTACGCTGCCAAACCAGTCAGGATCAGACTGGCCTTTTAATATTCGTAATCAATGAGCGTGCGGAAATAATTCGGGACAGGAGCCTTGATGGTGATGCGCTTTTTGCTGTGCGGGTGAGTGAACTCAAGACTGGCAGAATGCAGACGCAGTTCTTTGAAGTTCGTTGTGGGCTTTCCGTACTTGGGATCGCCGACGATGGGGTGTCCTTCGCCAGCCAGATGCACGCGGATTTGATTTTTCTTGCCGGTCAGCAGGTTGATTTTCAAAAGACTGAATTTCTCAGTTTCTTTCAGAACCTCATATTCGGTGATTGCCAACTTTCCTTTGTCGGAATCCTTGCTGGAATGGACAACGTAGTTTTCATCCTCTTCCAGATAACTGGTGATCGTGCCGCTTTTCTTCGGCATCTTGCCGTGAACAATCGCGTAGTATGTTTTGATCGTGGATTTCCAGTCGTCTTTCAGAAAGTGCATAACCTCTTCGGTTTTTGCAAAGATCAAAACACCGGTTGTGGCCTGATCCAGACGATGCACGACAAAGACACACTTGTTGGAACGGGGGTTGCCCTTACGGACGTACAGATTCAGCAGGTTGTGGACAGTATTGTCTCGATCCCACTTAGCCGCCACAGTCAGAACACCGGCTGCCTTGTTGCCGACGATGACATCCAGGTCTTCGTGAAGAATTTCAAAGCCGCGGGGTTGGTGTTTTTTGGGGATCTTTTTCATTGGAACCTGCTGTCTGTTGAGGGCTTGTTTTTAGCCTATTCTGACAGCAGGTGCCTAGTGGATTTTCTGGAAAATGTATTAATTGTCCTGGCTGACTTTGTCACCGGTGATATTGCAGTATTTTGAGTCGCGAACCGGAACTTCCAGTTCAATCGGGGTGTTACCCAATGAAGTCACGGTGGCTTTTAGTAGCATAGTTCCATTGGGATTGATGGACAACGAGGCCGTCACCTGACCTTTCAGCTGACTGTAAATGGTGGTACGGTCAAAGATTCCATTTTCACTGGAGGTGCTTTCCCCCTTGGCAATGATGGTGGCTTGCACCGGGCCGCATGTGAACGACGTTTTCATAAGATCCCCGTGGGGATTCGTGCAGGCGGCTTTCGGACTGATGGCCAATGTCATGCCAGTCAGTGTTTTATTTGCATCCGCTGCACGCCCTGTGACTTGAGAAAGGTCGTAGTTGCCGCGATTGCCCCAGTAGCCTAACTCTGCGTTCAGAGTGATGTAGGTGCCGTCAAAGCCGATGGCGCCGTCACGGTTGATGAAGAAGTTACGTTGTGTGAAAGAGGGGCTGTCCGTGCACTCCAGATTTAAGGCCATTGCTGAGTTGCCAAGAAGAAGAGCAGCGGCCAGGAAAAGTGATTTCATAAGATACCTCCAATTTGTTGATCGCAAGCTATTATGAAGGCATTTATATGTAAAGTCAGATATTGTATATACCTTCTATAGGTGAATACCTATGGAAGGTGATTCACAGGTTGGGACCTGGACTGCCTTCAGGCGGGGATTGGTCCGGGGACCATGATTGTTGTCATGGGTTCGTAGCGCGGGGAGGGCTTGTATCGTCTAATGTAAGTCATCCAGAGAGGTGTTTATGGACTCAAGTAAGCCTTCCGAAGCGTCACCAATCTCCGGCAACTTCAGCAAAGAACGCAATCCGGCAGTTCAAAACGGTGTTCAGTACAATCAAGGGGACATCGAGGATCATCAAAGTAAAGACGATCAGGAAAAGCCCTGGGATAAAAAAGACGGTGATAAATCTGAAGTCATCGACAGCGAAGGGCACCGCAATCGTATTAATCACTATTGACTGACACTACTCACACAGTTCGTCGCGGATCTTCATGAACAGATCCGCGCGATCAGTAATCACGCCATCGGCCCCAGAGGCGATGACCCACTTCAGTTCCTCAACCGAGTTCGGAGTCCACGCCACCACGCGAATTCCTTTTTGATGCAGTCCAAAGACCACCTCCGGCGTCAGCTGTGGCCAGCCCGTTGTTACCAGCCGGCTGCCCAGTTTGCTGGCGGCCTCCAAGGCTCCTCGGGCGTCCCATATCAAGGGCACGACTTCGATGTCCGGAGCTTTGGCTTTCAGATTCCTCAGAGTTTCATGGTTGAAGGACTGCACAAAGAATCGGTCATGGCTCCAGCCGCTTTGGCGGATCTCTTTGAGGATCAGTTCCAGGTACTGCTCCTCTGCGGGGAAATACTGCACCTGATCTTTGAAATATTTGATTTCGATATTCAGACGAGTGGGCTTGCCTGCCACTTTATAATCCTTGAAAACACTAAAGACATCACGCAACAGCGGGATGGGTTCGGTGTGAGCTTCAGAATAGTGGCGTTCTCCGCAGCGGATCTGCGAAGCTTCGGCATAACTCATATTGCGAAGTGCGGCTTTTTCAAGGGACTTGCCATGCAAAGAACAGCGTTCCGCCTGAATGTTTGGAATCGGGTCATGAGCCGTCACGATCTGATCATCCCCGGTGATCATCAGATCCAGCTCTGCGGTGTCGGCCCCCGCATCATAAGCCGCTTTGAAAGAGGCAATGGTGTTATTGGCATATCCATCGATGCCGCGGTGACCATGGACTTCCATGTTTTTGGCAATCAGGCACATCACGGCATTCTTACCCAAGGTGTCGCCGCTGAAGGGGCGGCGCTGAATGGGGCTTGGAGCTTGCGCCAAGGTGGTCAGACCGACCCCAGAGATCAGAAGCGCGACCATGGCGGGTGAAAGGATATGTCTCATAGACTAAGGGTATCGGATGAAACTGGACCTGAATCAACTGCTCAGATTGTAAAGTCTCAAATTGTGACACTGATTTGTGACAAGTTGGCAGCATTAGTGTGGCGTGAAGGATGCCCCCACCGATGATCTTTCATAAAATGACAGCTATGAAAGACACACAATTGTATCAGCAGCTTAAGCAGGTTTGGCAAATGCTCAATGAGCCCATCTTTCGCATCAAGGACGCCGAGATTTCTGCGGCCAGTGTGTTGGTTTCTCTGTTGTTGCTGGTTGCGGCTGTCTATGGTTCGAAGCTGGTCAGTAAGCTTGTAGTCAGACAGCTGTCACGGCGCCGGGTGGACAGCGGGGTGCGTGACTCCATCGCGAAGTTTGTGCGCTATGTGCTGGTGGTGATGGGGGGCATATTTGCCCTTGATAACATGGGGATCTCGATCAGCTCGTTGGCGGCAGTCGGGGCCGTCCTGATGGTGGGAATCGGTTTTGGTTTGCAAAACATCACCCAGAATTTTATAGCCGGGATAATTTTACTGATAGAGCGTCCGATCAAGGTCGGCGACATCATTCGGGTGGGCGACACCTCTGGAAAAGTCATCGACATCCGGGTGCGTTCCTCGATCATTCAGACCCGGGATGATATCACCATCATCGTTCCCAATTCCAAATTCATCTCTGAAGAAGTCACTAATGAAAGTTTGGCCTCGGGCAAAATTCGCCAGCACATCACGGTGGGTGTGGCCTATGGTTCTGACGTCGCACTGGTGAAAAAGATTCTGATTGAAGCCGCTTTGGAGCACACCGAAGTTGTGAAGGAACCCAAACCCAATGCTTTGCTTAAAAACTTCGGGGAATCGTCGCTGGATTTCGATCTGCGCTTTTGGTGTCAGAATATCTGGCGCATTGAAAGCATCACCAGCGATATTCGCTCAATAATCGTCGAGCGTTTTCAGGAAAATAAAATACTCATTCCTTATCCACGGCGGGATCTGCATATAGTAGAGTCCTCACTGCAGGACTCTACCTCCCAGACCCCGGTACAAAATCAGGGGCTGGATCACTAGTTACGGTTCATCATTTCTTCGAAGGCCCCGACGGCTTTGGCGTCATGGCTTGGAACTATCAGAAGATCGGGATACTTTTTTTGCAGAGCCTGCAGTTCAAGAATCCGGGTCATGACTTCATCAGGTTTGTTGTCAGCGAATTTCGAGCTAATCCAGAACTTGGGCAGCCCTTTGGTGATCCCGTCGGAATTCCAAACTGTATCACCGACCAGAAAGGCTCTTTTGCCGCTGGCAAGATTGATGAAAAGCCCCACGGACCCCGGAGAATGCCCCGGCATTCCCACCAGAATCAGACTTCCATCACCAAAGATATCGCGGCTGTTCGCGTAGCCCTCATAGCTTTTGTTTTCCAGCGTGTAAGTCTGCCAGACAATCTGGTCGTTGAACAAAGAGGGGAAGATTGCCGGAGAGGCATTTTTTGTTTTTAAAAAATCCAGTTCCTGAGGAAGAACCTCGACCGGGACACCTGGAAAATCGATCAAGCCACTGGAATGATCAAAGTGAGCATGGGACAGAATAATACGGTCTGCCTTAAGCCCTAGGGCTTTCAGCTGATCTGCGGCGGATTCTTTTTGTATAAACTTTGTGGCCGGTCGGGCCCACCAGACCATATCCTTCACCTGCGCTTTAATGGAATGTCCCAAACCGGTATCAAACAGGAATGTCCCTTTCGGATGCTGGATAAAGAATGCGGGGTGGACCATGGAAAACTTTTTAAACCACGAGCCTCCTTTGATAGTTTCAGCCTCAGGCGGGGAAATGGTTCCGGTATACAGAACCTTCACATTCAGTTTCTCATCGCGAGACCAGCTCGGGAATGAGATTGCGGTTATTGCCATTAAAATCATCAAATATTTTCTCATACGAACTCCCATGGACTTCATCCTAAACTATGGAGTAAACTCCATGGTCAAGAGGGCTTTTTATGCTGATTGGACAATTATCCAAAGAAACCGGTATCTCCCGGGATACCTTGCGCTTTTATGAAAAAGAGGGGCTGATCCGCAGCTCATTAAGAGAAAATGGATACAGAGACTATGCGTCTGCGGTGGTGGAGGAGCTGAAGCTGATCCAGCTTGCCAAAACCCTGGGCTTCAGCCTGAAAGAAATCAAGAGTTTGAAGGTGGCTTTGCTTAAAGGTGAGTTGTCCCGCGAAAAAGTGCGTTCGCAGCTTGAAAAGAAGCTGCTTTGGATCGAGCAGCAAAGCCAGGGGCTGAAGATGATGAAAAAGCTGATTCTGGAAAAATTGAATAATTGCGACACACCCATTTGCTAGAAACGGGGTGTATTGTCCCGGCCCGCGCGAACGACACGGCCGGGATCTAGATCAGTGAATTACGGTTTAACGAATTTCAGGGTCATGCGATCGCTTTCACCGATAGCTTCATACTTCGCACGGTCTTTGTCGCCCTCAGCAAAAGACGGTGGCAAAGTCCAGACACCTTTTGGATAGTTCTTGGTGTCTTTTGGGTTGGCATTGATTTCGGATTTTTCAACCAGTTTGAAACCTGCTGCCTGAGCCATGCGAATGACTTGCTTTTCGCTGACGTAACCGCTCTTGGATTTTTTGTCCTCTTTTTTGCGGGCATCGGCACGGTGTTCAACCACACCCAGGACGCCGCCAGGTTTCAGGGCATTGAAGAAAGATTTGAAAGCCGCTTTTTCAGAACCATGAGTCATCCAGTTGTGAACGTTTCTGAAGGTCAGAACCATGTCAGCTGAATTGTCTTCGGCGATTTTTGCCGGGGGAGCAAAGTCATTCACCGTCACTTTAGCGCTGATTTCAGGGTGAGCTTGCAGCCAGTCCAGGAATTTCTGACCGCCGCCATAGACAGACACTGGGACCGCTGCGGCGATGTACTTGCCCTTGGCAGAAAGATAAGGGGCCAGGATTTCAGCATACCAGCCGGCACCCGGAGAAATTTCCACCACGGTCATTTCCGGTTTCAGACCAAAGAATTCCAGAGTTTCAGCAGGATGGCGGTAAGCATCGCGGACTTTGTTGGTTTCTGTGCGATAAGGGCTGCTTAGAGCTTCTTGCAATGTGGTTGGCAACGCTGGGGTGGCAGGCTTTGTTTCCTTGGGAGTGGAACTGCAGGCCGCGGCAAAGAGCAAAGGCAGCAATAGAAGTGATCTCATGGTGTCTCCTTTTTTGGTTTGTATAAGCATTGTTTTTCAAGGCCTGTCAGGCAACCAAAAACAAACTAAGTATTGCGAATATTTCCGCGGAACCTGACGATAACCACACAGGCCCGTGGCGGGTTTGTTCATGACTCAACGGTATCCTTTTGGTAAATTTGAGACCAGGATCCATCCTGGATTGTACTTTGTTGAGGTGAAATGAAACAGCCACTGAATGATCTTTACTGGATCGAGGAGCTTCTGCCCCCGGGATATGATTGCCTGCCCAAGCACGGCGGTCTTGCCTACTATCTGGATATGAAGCTGGTGCTTATTCTGGTCGAGCGAAAAGGTCTTTATGAACATAAAGGTGTCAGCTATCCCTTTGAGCTGTGGAATGGCTGTATCATTCCGGTGGAAAAGAAAAAGCAAAGTGCGTTCTTTTTGAAATATCTGTTTTTGGAAAATCATCCGGCGAACAAAGACTGGTTGTATATTCCGGCCCAGTCTGAAGATTTCGAAGACGAGGTCAAACAACTGATGCGCGAAATCAGCAAGGGCAATCCGCTGCTGGGACTGCCGGTGAAGTCAACTTTGTCGGAAAAAGCCGAAGGGACTTCCGCGAAGAAATCCCCGCGGAAAGCCAAGACAGATAAAAAGAAGGAAAACGCCTTCTTTTTATCCATTGCCAAGAAATCCGGAAAATAAATTTCTTATGGCAGTAAGGCCATGCGGGACTTGATTCGTCCGGCTTCCAGCTCGTGCAGCCAGTGATTCACTTCTTTCATGGGGGCGGTTTGAACCTGCGGTTTAATTTTACCCTCTGCAATCAAGTCATAAAGCTCTTGCATCTCAACGTGTGTACCCCAGAAGGACGCCTGCACTTTGGTTTCAAAGGTGATGGCTGTCGCAGTTGTCAGTGGCACTTGCGCAGACCCCAAACCGATCAGCAGAATGGTGCCGCCGGGTTTTACAAAATTCTGGGCATCTTTGAAGGTTGATTCAAGGCCCACAAAATCCACCACCACATCATAGGACAGGGGCTTCAGTGAAGAGATCTGTTTCGAATTCAAAACATTCTGCACGCCAAAAGATTTCGCCATCTCAAGGTTGGCATCTTTTAAATCAACGGCTGTGACCTCGGCCCCCAAAGCCAAAGCAATCTGAACACCGTTCATTCCCAGTCCACCCAAGCCAATGGCCAGCACTTTGGATCCCAAGCCCACGCCGCCTTTGGTTTTGATGGCGTGATAGGGTGTTAACACCGCATCGGTCGCAACAGCCGCGACTTCGGGACTGATACCCTTAGGGACTTTCACAATGTTGCGTGCAGGAACTTTCAGGTATTCGGCATACGCGCCGTCTTGTCCCAGGCCGATAAAGGTTCTGCTCGGGTCATTGCACAGGTTGTCGTGACCAGTGCGGCAATAGTCGCAGTGCCCACAAGGGTTGGGCCCGTGAACCGCGTAAAGATCACCGGGATTGAAAGTACCTGTGACCTCCGAACCTTTTTCCACCACTTCACCGCAGGCCTCGTGACCCATAGTGAAAGTTTCTTTGTAAGGAACTTCACCGTGCAGAACGTGAAGGTCTGAATGGCAAATGCCTGCCGCGCGGACTTTAAGGATCACATCCAGCGGACCTGGGGTTGGCTTGGGAATATCGACAAGGGAAAGTTCTTTTTTTCCAGGGACGTATCTTGCTGCGAACATAATAGCTCCTCTGCTAAACATGATTTTCCATGTAATGGTTTTAGAAGTCATTATGCAGAAACGCAGAAATTTTCTCCGCCCCGGGGTGGAAAAGTTTCAATCTTGATATCGATCAAGGTTCTTAAATCAAAACAGGTCCATTTTCATCTCAAAACCGCATTTGCGGGACGGCAGGGTTCCACGGAAACTCTTGCGAATTCTGCCGTCATCATTTTGTTTAATAGCTGTATATGGAGAAACTAAAATGAGCATGAAAAAACTTTGGATCGCGTTTGGGGTTGTGGTTGTTGCCTCTTTCTCGGTTTTGATTTTCTATGGTGTCGAGATCTATCGCGAAGCGCCCCCGATACCGGACAAGGTCGTCACCGCCAGTGGTGAAGTCCTTTTCACGGGTGAAGACATTCTAAACGGGCAGAACGTTTGGCAGTCCATGGGCGGACAAGAGGTCGGATCCATCTGGGGTCACGGGGCCTATGTGGCGCCGGACTGGACAGCGGACTGGCTTCATCGTGAAGCCGTATTCATTCTGGATAAATGGTCCAACGCCGAATTCACAAAACCTTATGAGCAGCTGAACGAAGAACAAAAGGCCGGGCTGGTGGCGCGTCTTCAAAAAGAAATGCGCACCAATACTTACTCTAAAGAAAATGGCACGTTGACAGTCTCGGCTATTCGTAAAGAGTCGATGGATTCCAACAATGCGCACTATCGTTCCTTGTTCATGGACGATCCGGCGTTGAAAGGTTTGCGTGAAGCTTATGCGATTCCGGCAAACGCCATTCGCGATCAGGATCGCATGCGCCAGATGAATGCCTTTTTCTTCTGGGCATCATGGGCTGCGGGCACCGAGCGCCCTGGTCACGATATCACTTATACCAACAACTGGCCTCCGGACAAATTGATCGGCAATGAACCAACAGGTTCCATGCTGTTGTGGACGGGCTTTAGTGTCATCATTCTGCTGGCCGGTGTGGGGGCGTTGGGGCTTTATTATGCGGCTCAAAGGGATGAAGATCCCGGTGTCGCAAGTTTGCCTGAAAAAGATCCGTTGCTGGGATTGAATCCAACACCTTCCATGTCAGCGACCCTGAAGTATTTCTGGGTGGTGACGGCATTGATCGTGGTGCAGGTGATTCTGGGGGCGGTGGCGGCCCACTATGCGGTCGAAGGGGATGGCTTCTATGGTATTCCGCTTTCGGATTTCCTGCCGTACTCGGTGACTCGCACTTGGCACGTGCAGATGGGTATCTTCTGGATTGCGACTTCATGGCTGGCAACGGGATTGTTTATTGGTCCTGCGATCTCGGAACATGAGCCGAAGTTCCAAAGATTCGGTGTGAATTTCCTTTTCATTTCTTTGCTGGTGATCGTCGTTGGCTCGATGGCGGGCCAGTGGTTCGGGGTCATGCAAAAACTGGATCTGGTGCAGAACTTCTGGTTCGGTCATCAGGGCTATGAATATGTCGACCTGGGACGTTTCTGGCAGGCGTTCTTGTTGATTGGCTTGTTCTTGTGGTTGTTCCTGATGGTGCGCTCGGTTTGGCCGGCGTTTAAAAAGGCGCAAGAATCACGTCACTTGCTGGCGCTGTTCCTGATCTCTTGTGCGGCGATTGCGTTGTTCTATGGCGCGGGTCTGATGTGGGGACGTCACACAAATCTGGCCGTGGCCGAGTACTGGAGATGGTGGGTCGTTCACTTGTGGGTTGAGGGTTTCTTTGAAGTCTTTGCAACCGTCGTGATCGCCTTCTTGTTCGTGCGCATGGGACTGGTCAACGTGAAGCTTGCTTCCAGTACGGTTCTGTTCTCGACAGTGATCTTCCTGTTCGGGGGCATTCTTGGGACTTTCCACCATTTGTACTTTACTGGAACTCCAACGGCGGTCCTTGCGTTAGGAGCGTCGTTCAGTGCGCTGGAATGCGTGCCCTTGGTGCTGATGGGTTTTGAAGCCTATCACAACCTGAAACTGGGAAAATCAACGGCGTGGTTGAAAGCCTACAAGTGGCCAATCTACTGTTTCGTGTCGGTGGCGTTCTGGAACTTCCTGGGTGCAGGCATCTTTGGTTTCCTGATCAACCCACCGATTGCCCTTTATTATATGCAAGGCTTGAATACGACTCCACTGCATGGTCATACCGCTTTGTTTGGGGTGTATGGCATGCTGGGAATCGGTTTGATGCTGTTCGTGCTTAAAGGCCTGGCCGCCCGTAATGAATGGCGGGACGGAGTGATTGGTTTTGCCTTCTGGAGCATCAACATTGGTTTGCTGCTGATGGCGCTGTTAAGTCTGTTGCCTCTGGGGTTGTTGCAGACCATGGCCAGTGTTGAGCACGGTCTTTGGTACGCAAGGTCCGCTGAATTTATGCAGACGGAGCTGTTGGACGTCATTCGCTGGTTGCGAGTGATTGGCGACACAGTCTTTGCCTTGGGTGCATTGGCTTTGGGTTGGTTTGTGATTGGCCTTAAAACCGGACATTCTTTGAAAAAGACTGTGGATCTTTCCCAGACAAGCTATCCAAGTTCTTCGCCGAAGAAACGCTAAAATTGCCGAGGCTCTTTGTGAAAACAAAGGGCCTCTTTGTCCTTTTAATTTAAGATTCCGCCTGATAGAAAATAGGTATAAGGAATCTTACGATGAAATCTAAAATCAAACTGGTTCTTAGAATTTTGCTGGGCGCTTTTCTGGTGTATGCCGGCACTGGGCATTTGACATGGCTTCGCACTGAATTTTTGGCGCAAGTTCCAAAATGGCAGCCCTTGGATCCTGATTTTGTGGTCGTGGCCTCGGGGGTTGTTGAGATCCTGCTGGGTCTTAGTTTCCTGTTCTTGACCCGTTACAAAGCGCAGGTCGGAGTTGCCGGGGCATTGTTCTTCATTGCGATCTTTCCGGGGAATATCAATCAGTACGTCTATCAGATCGATGCCTTCGGTTTAAATACCGACACGGCAAGGCTGATTCGTTTGTTCTTTCAACCGGTCTTGGTGGCCTGGGCGCTTTGGTGCACCGGGGGCTGGGACTATCTGAAGGCCCTCTGGCGTCGTAAAGGACGTAAAACGGCGTATTTTCAGGCTTAAAATGAAATAAATGGGTCTTTATGATTGGCATATTTCAAGCTATAAGCAGGGGATGGTGCTAAGTCGGTTGAAAGCCATTTTCATTTTAGCTTTGGGTCTTGTGGTCAGCCTATCTGGCAGGGCTGCGGACCTGACGTCGGTCTTTCAGAAGACCTATGCCGACAATTCTCTGTTAAGCTTTGCCGAGCAAGCTCAGCTTCGCCAATTTGATTTTTATCTGGTGCCGGGAATACTGTCCGAGGCCTTCTTGAAAGAGGACGACCGATCTTCAGTCAGCTTCGCGCGTTTGACGGGCGATTATCTAGGCACCCAGCAAGAGCTTCTACAGAACGTTTATAAATTTAATTCTGTCAGGCTTTCCAGTTCTTCCAAATCAGTCTCTGAAATCAAAGACAGTATCCGTGCAGCTCTGAATCAGTCGGCGAGTGTCGGCAGAAAAGCCGTGTTCCTGACTCACTCTTTGGGTGGTTTGGCGCTGCTGGAAGAATTGGTGGATTCCCCGAATTACAGGGACTCTGTCGCGGGAATTGTATTCTTGCAAAGCCCATTCAAGGGCTCACCCATTGCGGATGCGTATTTTGATAATCCGATTTATCTGGATAAGTTCCTGGGCGGACTGATCCCGTTCTTTAATACTTCGCCAGAAACCATTCGTTATCTGGGGACCGCCAGCCGTTCGCAGTTTATGAAAGAAAACAGCCAGACGATCACCACGATCACAAATATTCCGATGATTACGGTCGGAGGGGTGGTCAACGGGCAGAACAGCTTGTTCACTCCTGCGGTTAATATTATGGCGATGGGTTGTCTTGAAAAAGTTTTTGGCCAGTGTGTGGTAAGGCTTTATTCCGGACCGTATGATCTGAGTGACGGGATGGTGCCTTTTGAAAGTTCCAAGCTTCCGGGCGTGGACTTTGTCCGTTTGGACGGCGCTGACCATGGGGAAACGGTTGTGAACATCCCGTATGAACAGTACGACAAGGCGCGAACGACGACGGCCTTACTGCGTTTGCTGCTGCCGTCCTTGAAGACCCGTTAGCGAGTGTGAATCAGACTGTAGTCGTCAGTCACCTTGAGGCAGTTCATGCCTGCGGTATGAGCCGCTTCAATCCCCAGAACCGCATCTTCAAAGGCCAGACAGTCCGTCGGCGCAATATTGACTTTCGCCGCGGCCATCAAGAAACAATCCGGTGCGGGTTTGCCTTGGGTATAGTCCTCAGCGCAGACCAACGTTTCGAAGTACTTCTGAATACCCAGTTGGTTCATTGTCAGTTCAACGATCTTGCGGCGGCTGCCGGTGACGATCGCCATCGGAACCTTGCCATGATAGTGCTCGATGATCTCCATCACAGATTTGATGGTGGTGACATCGCTTAAAGAAGCCAGATAGTGTGCTTCCTTTTCTTTCACGAACTGCTCAGGATTGATATTCGTCTTATGCAGCTCATTCATCATCTCAACAATTCGTGCCGTGGGACGGCCGGCCCAGGACATGTGCTGATCCCGGCTGAGGGACAGATCATATTTGTCCAAGGCTTTGTTCCAAGCCGACAGGTGCGCTGGCATGGTGTCGGCCACGGTGCCGTCAAAATCAAACAAAAGGGCTTTAAAGGAGTGCTCAGGAAAATAGGACTTTAACATGGGGCTAAGATATCACAAGAAGGCTTCTCTCACTAGGAAAGAAGCCTTTGAAGTTTGCTGCGGATCTTATTTGCTCGCTTTTCATCTGTGGTCAGGCTGGCGGCCTTTTCATACATCTGTTTGGCTTGGTCCGTTTTGGACTCCATGGAATAAGCATCAGCCAGGTGTTCAGCAATGATGCTGGCAGAGGCCTGGTACTCGTGGGCCTTCTCCAGGACTTGAATGGATTCAGAGAAGCGTTTTTGTTTGAACAGCACCCAACCCAGCGTATCCAGAACATAGCCGTCTTTAGGATCAAGCTCCAAAGCGCGTCTTGCCAGTCTTTCAGCCTCAGGCAGATGCTGATTCAGTTCGGCCAATGAAAAGGCCAGATAGCTTAAGCTCTGAACGTGATTAGGTTCGATTTCCAGAACCTTTTTCATTTGTGCGATCATGTTTTCTTTTTTGCCCAGACGATCCAGGATCAGCGCGTGCTGGAACAACAATTCAACATTCTTGGAATACTTGGAAAGGCCTTGTTCCAACACCTGAGCCGCGCCCAAATAGTCCGCCTTGGCATCAAGCAACGAAGCGTACATGGTGTACACCTGCGGTTTGTCGGCATTGGTTTGCAGGCCTTTTTTGGTGACAACCAGGGCTTGGTTCAACTTGCCTTGGCCTTTCAGCAGGTGGGCCGCATGCACAATAGCTTCGCTGAAATGCTGGCTGGTATGTGCGACCTGCATATAGTTGCGAATCGCATTTTCCATATCGCCGGTTTCTTCCTGAACCGCCGCCAGATAATAACGGGCAGAGTCCGCTGTCGGGTACTGGCTGACGATATCTTTGAGTTTGGCTCCGGCTTGATTGAAACGCTTTTGTTCAATCAACAGCAAGGCCATCTTCATTTGCACGTCCAACGAGGATTCTGAATTTCCAGTGATCAGTTCCAGCTGGGAATAGGCTTTTTCAGAATCTCCATCCTCAAGGTAAATTTGCGCGATAAGGTCGGCAACCTTCGGGCTGAAGTTTTCTTGTTTTTGATAGTCAAGGCACAGGGCCAGCGCTTTGGCGCGGTTGGTTTGTTGCAGGTAAAGGTTCGCAAGCGAGATCAAAGCATCTTCAAACCCCGGTTTGATTTCCAGGGCTTTTTTGAAGGCCTTTTCCGCCGCTCTTTGATGAACGGGACCTTCCTGATCCAGGTGGGTCAGGCCGATGTAATAGTGCACCTCGTGCGGAGTTTCATAGCTGGTATCTTTCAATAACGAGTTGAAATACTGCTGTGCTTTTTTGAATTCTTTTTTATCTGCATACAAAGAGCCGATGTAAATCGGAGCTTCGCTATTTTTCGGATCCAGGCGCAAAACGGCCTGATACTGAGCGATGGCTTTATCATAGGATTTTTCAGCAGAGTACAGTCCGCCCAATACCAACAGGGACTCGGCATTTTTCGGATCGTTGGCGACGGCTTGTTCGGCTTTTTGAATCGCCTCTTTCACTTTGCCGACCTTCAGGTATTCAGCAGACAAACGCATCTGCACTGCCGGGGAATTTGGATCCAAGGCTGCGACCTTTTCAAAAAGAGCAACGGCCTGCTCGGACTTTCCCTCACGGCTTAGAACGTCACCCATAATGAAGTTATAGTCAGCCTCGGCACGAGCATTGACGGGATCCAACTTTGCAGCGGGAATCACCAGGCTTTGCTTGTCAGGGGCGGTGGTTTTTTTGGCAGGCGTGCTTGCGCAGGCTGTAAGTGTGAGCAGAAGAGCGGCACTGGCAGTCGTTTTGAAAGATGGGCGCATCAGTTCTCCTTGTCAGGGTACAGTGTAAAGAACTTTGCAGATTTATAATAAATTTGTTGAAGATCGAGGCTAAGACTGGCCCTAGATGCGGCTTTCGAGGCGTCTGGGGGATACGGATACTAGTAATGTTCACTTGTCCCTGGCTGGCTATTGGTAAGGGCGGACGGAATGGACTGGCGCTTGCAATCTAAGCTGGCAGACGAAGTTTTTTACCTCAAAGAAAAGCTATTGGAACAGGGAGTGGAAATATGAAGGCACTATGGGTCGCAATTTGTTTATTGTCTGTTCCTTTGACATCCCTGGCAGAGGAACAACTGGCTTCGGTTCGTGTGGTTAAAGGCCGCCTGGAGCTTTTAAATCAAGACGGCCGTGCGGTGGCGATCAAGGACGGGGCCGTAAAGCTTGAAATCAGCAAACCCTCGAAGCTGTCATCTCCTGTTCGCTGGATGAAAAACGAACGTGTGGTGCGAATTCAGGATCAGGGCCAAGTTTTTGAATTTAGAATTCCAAAAAGCTCGATCAAGTCCGAAGGGCAATTCTTGGTTAGCTCGGAAGCGGCCGAACAAAGTGCCAACCTCAGCTCTGTTGTGCAGAAGTCGGATGTGACTTCCGAGCGTTTGGAAGTCGTGAAGGGCTGCAGTTACTTTGTTCTGGTGCCAACGCCAGTGACCCGTGTCGATAGCAATGGCAATATCTCAACCACCATCGAGATGCAGCAGCAGTCTTACTCTGGCCGACAAGATGTTCTGGTTCATGCGATGAACTGGACTGAACAAGTCATCATGCAGGTCTATAACGAGGAAGGCACGATTGAAATCAAGTCCGAGCCCGTGGCAAGACATGATGAAGTCGTTGTTCGCGAACTGTCGGACTGCCGATAACTGAGGGATCTATGATTAGGATGGGTAAGCTTTTAAGTATCATAGCGTTAGGTCTGATTCTGGGCGTGGAAGCCTTTGCCGCTTCCGCCGAAGCCTTGCTGGCGCGTGATTTGCGAAATGCCAAGGTGACCTTTGGTCATGAGCAGCGGCTATATCATTACTTCGACATCTATCAGGAAGCAGCCCCTGCCACTCAAGCCTTGATGGCGACACCTCAAGGGCGAAAGCAGGTTTTGCAAACCCGCATTTCTTATGCGACTTCCAAGTTTTGGGCCAAAGCTTCCGGCAACAAAGGGTTGTTTGCCGGGGAAGGTCTTTATCTGGCCATCGACCCGAATATTTCTGAAAGCTATGGCAAGATGATGATCGAGTTCACGGTGAAGCCTGATTCGTACTATATCAGCCTGGCCCGTGGCCTTTACCTGAGTGAAGACACTGTTAAAGCAATATATCAGGAAGGTCATCTGGTGGCGGACGCGGCCAACGGCATTCCTGATTCCATGCGAATTTCCGAGATGACGTTGGCGATGATTCTTCAGCCTGAAAATGCACGCTTCCGATTGCTTCTGCAAAAAGCCCTGAAAAGTGAAAACATCATGATGGCCGAATACGTATGGCGTTCGGATCTGGATGTGGTCTGCGGGGAAGAGTCCTTGCAAACGGCTTTTGTGTATATCGGGACCGATCCGACACTTCCAGAATTCAGTGCTGTTGAAATGGCCGACGTGAAGCAGGCTTATGCGGGGATTGCAATGACGGCCAAAGAAAAGCGCGCCTCTCTGGACGCGCAGAAATTAAAGACCTTGATTCAAATCAACCAGCAGGCAGTATCAGCCGACGAGATGGTTGAAAATGCCTTGGCGATTTATAAATCCGAAAACGAATTTAAGAACGCTGTGGGCCGCCTGCACGGTTGCGCCCTTGGTAATTGATTGATTTGCAGGATCTTTCATTTTCATTTTCCTTGATCTTATGCATTTGTCCTTTTTTCGTATTGGACTTTAGTCTTGCCCTGGCGAATAACATTGGATTTTGTTTGTTTGGTGATAATCTTTATTTGGTTTATGGGCAGATTTATTATTGCGTATCGCAATTTAAGATAGAATGTTTGGAGCATTTGCTACCTACACTTTCTAGGATCTTTCGCCTTCTTTAGCGTATTAAAGTGCCGCTAGGGCCGCATAAGAGTGCCCATAAACCTTTTTTTTAAAATGAGTAAAGTTGAAGCGCTTAGAAAAGCAAAGAATTTAGAAGATCTAGCCAAACTGTTGAACTATGAGGCGAAGAGCCTCTCTTACATAATCTATGTAATTCCTGACAAGTCCAAGTATGCGACGTTTACGATTCCCAAAAAGAATGGTGGCCAAAGGGAAATTAAGTCGCCGGTTCCTCGTCTAAAAAAACTCCAGAAGACTCTAGCGAAGTTTTTAGAAAATTGCGTAGAAGAATATTCGAATCCACATGGCCAACTTGTTGAGAGTGATTCATATGGTGGCAAAAGAAGACCTTCGAACGTCATTTCTCACGGATTTCAAAAAGGACTCTCAATCAAAACGAATGCTGAGAAGCATCTTCAAAAAAGATATGTTTTTAATTTAGATATTGAAGGATTTTTTCCTTCAATTAATTACGGTAGAGTCCGCGGTTTCTTTATTAAAGATCGAAATTTCGGCCTTGATCCAAAGATTGCCACAATTTTGGCTAAGATTATTTGTCATAATAACGAGCTGCCTCAAGGTAGTCCATGTTCTCCGATAATGTCCAATTTAATTGGACGAATTCTCGATGTCAGATTAGCTCGAATAGCTAAGAGGAGTGGATGTAATTATTCTCGGTATGCCGATGATTTAACTTTTTCAACAAATCTTCGATTGTTTCCTGCCGCAATTGGATGCCAGCTGAACGGGGAATGGATTGTTGGAAAAGAATTGGAGGGCTGTATAAAATGGTCGGGATTTAAAATCAATAAAGAAAAAACGCGAATGCAATTTCGGACCTCTCGACAGCAAGTTACTGGGTTGGTTGTAAATAGTTATGTGAACGTTCCTTCTGAGTACTACCGAGATACGCGAACAATGTGTAACCAGTTGTTTAAGGACGGGAGTTACTTCCATCGAGGAAGCAAAGATGAAAAGATTGTATCTTTTTTCGAGATCGAAGGAAGGATAAATTATATTTATAGTATCAAGTCCTTCAGGAATTGGTATGCGAGACCTGGCTATAGAAAGCATAGACACGACGGTCATTTTAAGCCTAGGCAGGAAAATGAGACACCTATGTATCCGCCACTAAATCGGTGTAGTCAGTACTCTGATAAGAGCCATGTTGTTGCAATTGATGGAATCAAGAATCTGTATGAGAAGTTCTTATATTTTAAGTACTTCTTTGCATTGAGCAAGCCCCTGATTTTTTGTGAGGGAGAGACGGACAATATTTATCTTAAATGTGCAATTCGGCAGTTGCTTGAGGCATTTCCAAGCTTAGCGGAGAGAAGTGATAAAGGTGTTGAATTTAAAATAAAATTTTTTAAGAGAACTGATGTAAATGCTAACATGCTTAAGTTGGCCGAAGGAGCTAGCGGCATGAAATTCATCGCTTTGCGCTATAGCCGCTTTATGAGTAAGTTTAGATGTAGAGGGCTTGCTCATCCAGTAATAATGCTCACTGATAACGATAAGGCAGGGAATGAACTAATAACAGGTGCACGAGCGACAGAGGTTCACAGTGATGTATTTTATGTCTCTCAGAATCTTTATATTGTTAGAATTCCCAAGTTAAGCGAGAAGGCCACTGTTATTGAAGACTATTTTGATCAGGGTACTCTGGAAAAGAAGATTGGCGGCAAGTCGTTCTCTCGAGCGAATAAGCATGACAATAAAAGTCATTATGGGAAGAAAATTTTTGCATCTGCAGTTGTACAAAAGGGCCAAAAAGAGATTAACTTTGAAAAATTTAAGTCTATCTTGAATTTGCTGCTTTGGGTCCACAGCGATTACAGTACGCGAAAAGTAGAGATCTAAAAAGTATCCCTTACGACCGTTCATTGTGTTTTTTTTATGCCCTAACTAGAGCGGTCAGCAGCTTTTTTGGCTATTTGTTTTGAATCCCAGGAGATGTCTACATAAGTGATGCCTTTAGAAATAGAAGAAGACGGCGTTGCTATTTGGCCTTTGATCTGAATTTTACCAGTATTGAAAAGCTCTTTGAATTCTGTGCGGGAACTCGCGCGCAGGTTCGGGTCTTCGTTTTGGATTTTGATCACCACTAGTGGGGCGCCATCAAGCCCATGTAAAGAAGTCTTATGCCGGGATTGCAATGACGGCCAAAGAAAAGCGCGCCTCTCTGGACGCGCAGAAATTAAAGACCTTGATTCAAATCAACCAGCAGGCAGTATCAGCCGACGAGATGGTTGAAAATGCCTTGGCGATTTATAAATCCGAAAACGAATTTAAGAACGCTGTGGGCCGCCTGCACGGTTGCCAAGCAGAACAAAAACAATGATCCCGACCAGGGCGATCATGACTCCGGCAGTGACCAGCACATTCTGATGGGCTGATGAAAAAGCATTCTTGGCCGCCGACAGAATGGCTTCGGTCGTGCTTGGGTCAAACTGCTTTGCCGCGATCATGGTGTCGCCGATAGTAAGTGTCGCCTGCTTGGGCAGGGTGGCGATGACTTCCGAAGCCTGGGTGATTGCGTGACGATAGCTTGCTGACATCATCAAACCAAAGAATGTAATCCCCAGTCCCATACCCAGTTCATAACCGACGGCTTCAATAGAGCCAGCCGCTCCGGCCTTCTCGGGTGGGGCCGCATTCATAATAGCAATAGAAGAAGCCGTAAGGCCAATTGCCAAGGACAGCCCCAGAATGAAGAGGGAGCCGACAATGACGGGCCCAATGGAACCAAAGTCTGCAATCGTCAGTGTCAGCAGGCATGCTGCCGACACCAGAAGGCTGACGGTCGCGACAAGTCTTACGCCAAAGGTTCCCACAAGATAGCCGGAAACGGGACCACCGAGCCCCGTGGCCAGCATCAACGGAAGCATGACCGAACCTGCCTGAAGAGGAGTTTTGTCGAAGACAAACTGAAGCTCTTGCGCAATGGTGAACTCAACGCCCGCCATGGCTCCTGAAACTACCAAAGCCAGCAGCAAACCAACGCGAATTTCCTGTTTCTTAAACAGCTCCAAATCCAGAAGAGGGAACTCGGAAGTCTTTTGTTTTCTAAAGAACACATACAAACTGAGTGCGCCAAGGGCGAGTGCTCCTGAAAGCTCCAAGATGCTGATGTCTGCCTTAAATGCGGACTTGACGGCATAGATGCAACTGATCAATCCAACGATCAGCAGCAAGGCTTGATCGAAAGCCCACTTGCCGGAAGGTTGAACTGCGGATTTTGGATACACCATCACCCCGAATGGAATGATGATCAAAATCAAAGGAACGTTCATCAGAAAGACATAGCTCCAGGAAAAATGCGTCAGCAGATAGCCGCCGATCAGAGGCCCGATGGCCCCACCAGCAGCACCCACCGTGGCCCATGTACCCAAGGCAAGACCGCGCTCTTTTTCATCATCAAAGGCAATGCGAATGATCGACAGAATGCTGGGCATGATCATCGCCGCACCAAAGGCGGTGGCGGCCCTTGCAAAAATAAGGAAATTGGCTGACGTGGCCCATGATGCAACAAACGAAGCGCTGAGGAAGATCGTCAAGCCAGCAAGAATCATCTTTCGTCCGCCCACTCGGTCGGCGAGTGTTCCCATGGGGATCAACAGACCTGACATCATCAAAGCATAGATATCAATAATCCAAAGCACCTGCGTGCCACTGGCTTGCAGGGAGGTTGTCAGTGTCGGGATGGCCACGTGCAGGGTGGTCATGTTGATCACGACGGGGAGGCTTGCCAGCAAGGCCGCAAAGAGAATGAGCCATTTATTGTGTTTTAGCGTGTTTTCCATAATCCTTGCCAGCATACCTACCGTCCGGTATGTTTGTAAAGGTGCATCAACTTTTAGGATAGAAATGAAAACGAAAAGTCCCGCCAAGAGAAAGAAAGACCCTGAAAATGTGAGACTGGCTTTGCTAAAGGCCACGGCAAAGCTTGCAAGTGAGCAGGGGGTTCCAGCGATCACCTTAAGTTTGGTTTCAAAAGCCGCGGGGGTGACGAAGGGGGCGTTATTTCATCATTTTGAAAACAAGCGGGCTTTGATTGCCGCCATGATGGACTATCTGGTGGAAAGCCTGGATGAAGAAATTGATGCTCTGATCGCGAAAGACTCGAATGACTATGGTGTTTTCACTCGCGCTTATGTGCAGGTGATTTTAGATTTGCATAGCGAGTACGGAAAAGCTTTTTCATCCGTGCTTCTTTCCGACCCGGATCTGTCATCGTTGAGTACTGATTGGTACGTGAAAAGAATGAAAAGGCACGCCAAGACCGATTCCGACCAGCAGTTGGAAATCATCCGATATGCTGCGGACGGGGCGTGGCTTGCGGCCGTGACGAACTATAATCCCAAGATGGATATCGGCAAGATCCGCAAACGTCTGGTTGAGATGAGCAAGGCAAAGGGGAATTAAAATGGAAACAGGGAATCACATCACAGGCACTTGTCTTTGTGGGGCCGTCACGGTGAAAGCCAATCCAGATAAGAACATTTTCGGTGCCTGTCGCTGCGGCATGATCGCGAAGTTTGGCGGGACTTAAGCATCCCGCCGACTGGATTATTTGTTTTTGAATCCCAGGATGTCTACGTAAGTGATGCCTTTAGCAACGGAAGAAGACGGTGTTGCTCTTTGACCTTTGATCAGGATTTTTCCGGAAGTAAATAGCTCTTTGTATTGTGTGCGGGAAATCTCGCGCAGATTCAGGTCTTCGTTTTGGTTTTTGATCGCCGTTAGCAGGACGCCATCAAGGCGTTTGGCAGACTTGAACAGCTCCAGAACAATGCGGAAGGATTTTGGTGGTTGTGGAGGGATGAAGTCTTGCATAACGTATTTCCTGTTTTTAGGGGATGACGGGCGAAAGTCCCATAAAAACAGGGGTATAGGCAAGGGCTTTTGCCCCTTTTGTAGTTTTAACTGGTTCTAATAGCCAAGCAGGGCGTTGAAGCCTTCACATTGAGCCTCTACCGGACCCGCAGGGGTTTGGATCGCCAGGTTCAGGGCATCGCCATAAGGGGACTGAGCGCCTTCTTGAGCAAAGGTGCTGACTACGAGTTTTCCGGATTTCCAAGCTTCCAGTCGAACCACGCCGTGAGCGGCACGCAGGTAAAAATCAACTCCGTTGGCAGAGCCTTTTTCAAGGGTCGCGTATTCGCGGTCCGGCTGTTCTTTAGAGGCTTTAAATGGGGTTTCGCTCGTGGTGATAGTGCATACAGCAGCGTGAGCGTTTACGAACGGAGCCAGGGACAGAACGATCGCAGTCAGGGCACGTTTGAAGGCTTTCAAAGGTTTCTCCAGGGTTTTGGTTGCTAGATGATTTATTGTTTATCCCGGGAAAACGCAAATTAAGTATTTGAAAGTGGGGTGAAGGGGAGGGGTTTTGTAAATTTGGGAGGGGGTTCTAGCGGAGAGAGATGGCAGGCTTATTGGGTAAGTCCCAGTAGGTTTCTCATCTTCCCATTGAATGGTACAGTTGGTTTAAGAACGAGACTTCAGGACGATCTTCTCAAAAAGGAGATCAATCAACATGGTGGTTACATCATGATCGCAAATTCCGTCTGCAAGAAGTTTGGCTTTACATTGGTCAAGTTCATTGAGAATACGATCGGCGTCTTCGGTGGTTCTTGGATTTTGAAGAAGTACGACTTTTTTTGAATTATAGTTAATACCAAGTTTTGGAGACTTAAAGGAGTGTCTAGGTATGATTCCCCCTAAAGATAGCATGCCAGAATTAAGACAATGAGTACTGTAATAGTTTGTTGGATGGGTGTGGACTTGTTTGTTGCTATGGGCGACAGAGCACGTTCGAATTTACTTCTCTAGAAAGGCAGGGCATTGTGGACATGAAGTTGATGTCCAGAGTACTACGATTTCTAATTGCTTGCCAATCTCTTGGTTGGGACATGTGAGAGGTAACGAATGAGTTTTGATGAAGTAAGTGGAGCTATTAAAAGCCGTCTTGAAAGTCCAATCTTTGGAACTTTCTCAATTTATTTACTTATCTTTAATTGGAGATTTTTCGTAATAATCTTTTCTGAGTTAGATTATCAGGGAAAGTTGAGGGAAGGTAATCGAGTTCTTGAAGATTATTTCTGGACGAGTTTTGGTTGGTCGCTAGGGCTCACGATAATTTGTATTTTGGTGCTTCCGATATTAAAAGAGGTCTATGAGAAGTTTCTGAACTGGTCTGGAAAAAGAGTCGCAATTAGTGCTAATAGGCTTAAAAGAGAGATTAATCTTGAAGACTTGAATGCTCGTGAATCACTTTCGAATGTTCTTAAAAGTAAACAGGTTCTGCAGGAGATAGTCAATGTTTGTGATGGGCGCATTGAGGAGTTTGGGCGATACCATCAGGTTAATGCTTTATCGGGAAATTATACTTCGGAAATAAAACAAGGTCTTGAGAACTCTTTACGAGAGGTTTCAGCAAGAGCTAAAGAAATGAAAAAACATATTGAGGATCTGCAAAAGTATTACTCTGAGAAGAGTTAGTCTGTCCGTTGAAGCTCGGAAGACTATACGATAGAGAGTTACTTCTATTTTTTATTGTTGAAACCACCCATAAGGTACCTTCCTTTTTAGGGCTGCCTGTTTATGTGGCGATCTAATATTGATTTTGTGGGTGCTTTTTTCGGTTCGAATTTCTGCTGAAAGCGGAAGGTATTTGTCGGAGAAATATTGTACTTCGAATCCATCCGCATCTGACCTGTAGACGGAAATAAGAAACAGAAGTTCTTGATTTGAAAGAAGCTCTGGAATCTTAACTACTTTTTTTGTGCCGTCCTCAAAAGGCGTGCTGTTTAGGTATTGCTCTGGTTGACCTTTGTGTTCAAAGGATCGTTTTATGGTTTGCCAATCATGCGATATAGGATGTTTTATATCGCTATAGAACTCTAAAACACTTGACCTTTCAAACTCAATTGAAGTGTCGTATAGAGATTCTGATGATTTGTTTTTTACTTTGAAAAACAGGAAACCAACTTGATTTGACAAATCACTTTCAGGTTGAGGTGACCACTTAGATCTCACGGTTTCCGGATAGTTTACATCTCCGGACTCATCCATATAGTTTTCCTCAATCCATCTCATGATATTGATATCGTCGGGAGGCTTTGCCAAAAAATCTAGTCTGATGCCTTCTTCATGCTTGAAGGAATATAGATCCCATAAGGGGTCTCTAGCCACGAGCAACGGCTCCGATCGTTTCAATTTTAAAGTATGAAAAAATGAAAAAATTGGTTTCTTTAACAAAACGAATTTATCTTCACCGCTGGCGAAGTGAAGATTGGCGTAGGGCCATTCGTCATCAGATAGCCGCTGCTCTTCAACTGAATATTCCTCGGCCAGAACCCTCATAATGAGGGGGACAGTTGCCCCGCCGAAAAGCCGCCAGTATTCAAACGATAGTGGACTATCATCTGCTGCTTGGGGTGGACGGACCTTCTCATATGCTTTTTTGGTAAAACCCCACATCAATGTGCCCATAGAGCCTATGAGCAAGAGCAGAATGCCAATTTGAAATTCCTTTTCCAGTAAAAGAGCGCCGAGGTAATTCCACATGCAGGTCATTCCTTTGCTTAACATTAATTGAATGGTGGCTATGGGATTTTTATAAATAAGGGTAAGGGGCCGTCAATTAGGTGCTATGTCAGGTCGAGGCGTCAAAAAGCAGGACTCGGTCCTCCCACGAAAAGGCGTCACGCCTTTTCGTCCCGGAGCCGGGGCCGCAATCTCGTCAGGCCGTCCGGGCCTGCCGCTTTACGCTGAACGCGCCACTGGCGCATTCACCGCAAAGCCGATTGCTCTCTTCGAGTCCTGCTACCCTGAAGACGTAGCAATGCCCGAAGCGAGTTTCCTGGTGTCTATGTTGTCTTATTTTTTTTAGGAAAAATGGATGGGGTAGCAGGACTCGAACCTGCGAATGACAGAATCAAAATCTGTTGTCTTACCAACTTGACGATACCCCAGCAAGATGATGCGTTCGAAGGCCCAAATTACGGATATTGCGGCCCAAAATCAAGAAAAGACTTTATGCGTTGAAAGATAACGCGCCATGGGCCTGGGAAAGAACCGGGAACCTTTTAATAAAAAAGCCCGTCAGGGATCTGACGGGCTAAGAATTCCAGGGGGTTTACTTGAAGCCGCCGTTGCTGGCTGCCTCCACATTAGGCAGCCAGGTGTGCGTGAGCAGGGAACTCGACCCCGGCCCCATGGCCCTAGGGTGAATCAAGTCAAACCTAGTAGTCGTCGTTGCCGTAGTCGCTCCCAGGAGCTTTTTGGCGTTTTAGACTGACCAGGGTTTCGCCCATGGATTTTAATTCTTTTTCGTAGGCCTCAAATATGAGGTCTTCAATCATCGCCCGGGTCTCCTGATTCAGGGGGTGGGCGATATCGCGGAACTGACCGTCTTTGCGTTTTTTGCTGGGCATAGCCACGAACAAACCGCTGGTTCCTTGGATGACCTTCAGATCCCTCACGACAAAACAGTTGTCCAGAGTGATCGAGACGTAGGCCTTCAGCCGGTCCTCATTGACGGGGAAAACTTTCACCTCGGTGACTTTCATACAGTCCCTTTCTTGTTGCCGTTCTTGTTGCCATAACAGTTGCTCATTCTTAAAAGCCGTTTGACCGGCCTTTTTGTCGCAATCTTGGAGCCAAACTATGGTCCGTATTTCTTCTCGGTGGGCCCAAGAAAAACTAAAGACCTAGGTCGAGGATTTTTTTATATTTTTACTGAGGTTCCGCGACCTGCCTCAATTTGAGGCAGGTGTTTACTTATATAGCGGCAAAATAAAAAAGCCCATCCGAAGATGGGCTTTGAAGCACTGCTCTTTATTAAAATTTCCGAAGGCCAAACTATTCGATGCTGATGATCTGAATACGGGTGTTGCGGGCAATTCTAAGGGTGTTCTTGCCCTTTTTAAGAGCCTTTAAAACGTCCTTGGCGGTGTCGACCGGCTGTTTATTAACATCCAAAATCACATCGCCCACGCGCAAACCACCCTTGGAGGCGTTGGAGTTTCTTTCCGTCTCGATCACCACCGGCTGCTTCATATCGTCCGGCAGGCCCCATTCCTTGCGAAGCTCGGTGGTTGGATCAATCACCGTGAAGCCCAGATCAAACGGAGCTTTCTGGCCCGCATAGGTTTTAGTCGCTGCGCGAACCGCGCGTTTTTCTTCCACACGTTCGGCCGTCACCACATTCAGGGTCATTTCCTTGTTGTTGCGGATGATCTTGGTTTTGATCGGCTGACCGATAGGGGCGTCTGCCACCGCATCCATCAGATCCAAAGAGGTTCTGATTTTCTTGCCGTTAAACTCGGTCACGATGTCATACATTTTCAAACCGGCCTTCAAAGCCGGGCTGCCCGGAGACACCTGCGTGATCACGGCCCCGCGAAGCTCGCCCAGTCCCAGGTACTCGGCGGCTTCCGGATCCAAGTCACCCAAGGCCGTACCCAGGAAGCCACGGGCAATACGGCCCTTGGATTCAAGGATTGGCAAGATGGCTTTGACTTCATCAATCGGGATCGCAAAACCGATCCCTTGCGCGCGCGCATCAATCGCCGAGTTCACGCCGATCACCTGACCTTTGGTGTTCACCAGCGGACCGCCCGAGTTCCCCGGATTGATGCTGGCATCAGTCTGAAGCAGAGGGATTTTATTGATCTCAGTGATGTCGCGGCCTTTGGAGGAAATAATTCCTTTGGTCATTGAGTGACCGTGACCGAATGGATTCCCGAAGGCCGCCACCCATTCGCCGACTTCCACGTCTTTAGAAGAGCCCAGAACCGCCACTGGCAGTTTGCCTTTTGGAGTGATCTTGATCAGCGCGATGTCCGTGCGTTCGTCGCTGCCGACAAGGGTTGCCTCAAACACTTCGGTGGATTTTTCGCTGAGCTGCACGTTGATGATGTCAGCACCGGCGATCACGTGGTTGTTGGTCACGATCAGGCCGTCTTCACGGATGATGAAGCCGGTACCCAGGCCCATTTGCTGCGGGCGCTGTTGCTGCTGTTGAGGTTGCTGCATGCGGAAGCCATAAAGCTGTTCCAGCATATCCAGCATCGGGTCGCGCATGCGCGGAGAGTTCTTGGGAATTGCGGTGGTGGAGATATTCACGACCGCCGGGTTGATGGCCTTGGCCAGTTCAACAAACAGATTCCCCGGCAGGGCGGCGCTCAGATTCATCTTCGGCGGATCTTTCGGGAGTTCCTTCGCGCCCGTTTGGGCTTGAGCGGTCATTGCGACAGACAGAATAAGAACCAACAGCGTCTTCATAGACAGTTTTCTCCTTACATAGACACAAATTTCATTTGCAGATCACTGATTAAGTTTTCCAAAAATTTGGCTTCATCGCCAGTTAGATTTCCTTTGGTCTTCTGTTGCAGGACCACCAAAAGGTCGATGTTAAAGCGAGCCATATTTTTATCTTTGCTCACTTCGCCGTTTTGAGGATTTGGAGCCAGACCCATAGCCATAATCGCCGAAGAGGCGACGGACATAATTAGGACTGAAAAGGAGGCTTCAATTTTTTCGTTCATAAATACCCTCTTTGTGAATGTGAGTTCCCTGCTAATCCTGTCAAGTTAGATGGGGTAATAACCCATCAGCTTTTGCAAACGGACCTCAATGGCCGGGTGGGATTTCAGGAATAGATTCTTTTGTCTAAAACCTTCCGGGTTCACCATAAACAGATGACTGGTGCAGGCCGGGATGTCCAGCGGCTGGGTCTGAGCCAGACCCTCCATGCGCCACAAAACCTCACCCAGACGGTTGCGGCTTTCCAAAAGTTCGGAAGCCATCAAATCATTTTCAAAGAAAGACTTTTCCACCACCACAAGCTTGATGATCAGCCAGCCAATCGGGGACAGCAGAGGCATAAAGAACTGCAACTTATAAGGGATCAGGTTGTCCAGGAATTGCCCCAGGCCGACCACGGAATTAGCCAGTGTGCTGCTGACTCCGAATGCGAAAGTATCCAGACGGCGGATGTGGCAGATTTGATGGGCAACGACGGCTTCAAGCTCTTCATCGCTCAGTTTTTGCAAAAGCCCGGCGGTGAAACCCAAAGATCCGCGCTTCCAGGAATGACCCACGCAGAATGCGTTCACGGACGCATGCGGGGTGATGTAGACCGCAGGTGGCGGCATGGACAGTTGGGCTGACATCTTTTGAACCTTGTCGATCAGACCCCAGGAATCCTGGCCTTTGATTCTTTGTGCGTTCAATTTCGCCAGCACGCGGCTTTCGCCATAAAAGAACACAAAGAAGTTCAAAAGAACCGCAAAGAAGAAACCAATCAACAACCCCAGACGTTCCCCGAACTGGTAGCCAAGAACCAGCAGGGCCAGAGAGCTTGATAGAATGAATATCCAGACTTTTGTATTGTTGTTGATCATATAAAATTAGTCCCACTAAACCAGACCCTTGGCAAGCACAGGAACGGCGCATAGTTTTTCGTCGGGATTTCACTCTAAGCTTGCGAAGATTCAGAGCAAATTGTGAAATAGAGAGGTTCATCTACTCTGGAGGCAAGAACGTGAGTGAAGTCGATATCATGGCCCTGAATGCCGCAATCAAGCAAGAGAGCCAATTCATTGATAAAATGATGGCTGAAATCAACAAGGTTGTCGTTGGGCAAAAGGAAATGGTGGAGGGCATCATGATGGGCCTTCTGACCGGCGGCCACATCCTGCTGGAAGGTGTGCCTGGCTTGGCGAAGACGCTGACCATCGCGACGGTTTCCAAATCCATTTCATTGGATTTCCAACGCATCCAGTTTACGCCGGATCTTCTGCCAACGGACTTGATTGGTACCATGATCTTCAATCCCAAATCCGGTGAATTTGCTCCGCGCAAAGGACCTATCTTCACGAACATCGTTCTGGCGGATGAGATCAACCGTGCTCCGGCGAAAGTGCAATCAGCACTGCTTGAAGCCATGGCGGAAAAACAAGTCACCATCGGGGATGAGTCTTACAAACTTTCCAGTCCCTTCCTGGTTCTGGCGACTCAGAATCCGTTGGAACAAGAAGGTACATATCCGCTTCCGGAAGCCCAGATGGACCGTTTCATGTTCAAGATCAACGTCGTTTACCCAGGTAAGGGCGAAGAGCTTGAAATCCTCAACCGCATGGGCACGAACGAAAAACCGGAAGTGCAGCCGGTGATTTCAAAAGAAGACCTTTTGCGTGCGGCTCACCGTGCGGATCAGATCTATGTTGATAACAAAATCAAAAACTACATCGTGGAATTGATCATGGCCTCCCGTAAGCCGGGTGAATACGGTTTGAGCCGTATTGCGAACCTGATCAACGTGGGTGGTTCCCCGCGTGCGACGATCAGCTTGTATCGTGCGGCGAAAGCTCACGCGTTCTTGCGGGGTCGCGGTTATGTGACTGCCGAAGACGTGAAAGCCATTGCGTACCACGTTCTGCGCCATCGTCTGATTCTGACGTACGAAGCCGAAGCTGAAAACATCAGAACCGATGACATCATCAAAGAAATCCTAAGTCAGGTCGAGGTGCCATAGTGAGCTTGCCTCCTGAGGTCTTAAAGAAAGTCAAACTGCTCGAGATCAACACAAGAAGACTTGTGAACAATCTCTTTGCTGGTGAATACCACACGGCCTTCAAAGGGCAGGGGATGACTTTTGCAGATTTCAGGGAGTACGTTCCGGGCGATGATGTTCGTTCGATTTCCTGGCCGCTGACCGCGCGCACGGGAAAGCCGTACATCAAAACCTTCGAGGAAGAGCGTGAACTGACCCTGATTCTGGCCGTGGACGTCAGTGGTTCCAGTGATTTTGGAACCGGGCCCTATTTTAAGGGCGAAGTCATGACCCACATGGCAGCCCTCTTGGCGTTTTCTGCGGTG
The DNA here is from genome assembly GCF_048286975.1 of Bdellovibrio bacteriovorus. Classification (GTDB taxonomy): domain Bacteria; phylum Bdellovibrionota; class Bdellovibrionia; order Bdellovibrionales; family Bdellovibrionaceae; genus Bdellovibrio; species Bdellovibrio bacteriovorus_H. Next base: position 204,018 of record NZ_JBLVRT010000004.1, read on the forward strand.
AAGAACAACGACCAGATTGGTTTGTTGCTTTTCAGTGATCAGGTTGAACACTTTGTTCCGCCGAAAAAGGGGCGGGGTCACGTGCACCGTCTGCTGCGGGATTTGTTCTATTATAAACCAAAAAGCCATCGCACGAAGCTTTCTTCCGGGTTCTCTTATTTGCAGGGGATTTTGAAGAAACGCGCGACGGTGTTTGTATTCAGTGACTTTATGGATCAGGGCTTTGAACAGTCCTTGCGTTTGCTGGGAAGAAAGCATGACGTCGTGGCCTGCGTGGTCAACGATGCGGCCGAGTATTCTTTGCCTTCCATGGGTGTGATCGAAGTGCAAGATGCCGAGACCGGGGAGATCGTCACCGTGGACACGTCTTCGCAATCGTTCCGCGCCCAGTATGAAGAGGCCGTGGCCAAACGCAAAGACGCCCGGGATCGTCTGCTTCGCCTGGCTCAGGTGGAGCGTGTGGATGTGAAGTCCAGCGAGGATTATGTAAATCCTTTGGTGGCCTTCTTTAAGAAGAGAAGATAATGGCTTTAATTCAGTGTAAGGCAGAAATTCCCGCAGTCGAGGGACTGAAAGACAACGAGCTCACCGTCGGGCGCGAGTTTCTTTTGGTGTGTGACGGGGAATTCCCGCGCGATCTTCAGCAGGAAAAACTTCATTTTGTTCTGAAGCCTGAGCAGAAGTACCAGATCAAGCTTCTGGGTTTTGAATTCCGCTCGCCCACGTTGGCTGATATCAAGGCCACCGCGTACACGGCTGGCAATATTCCCTTTGAAAACCTGCAGCTGAGTGACGGTGTGCAGACGCTGGATCTGGGGCCGATTCAATACGGGGTGACTTCCGTGTTGCCGCCTCCGCCGCAAAATCCGGGTGAACAGCCCGTGAAACAAGAACCTTATGGTCCGATTGGGCCTGCCAGCATCGGTGTGCCGATGCTTTATTGGGGAATTTTAGCGGCATTCCTGGGTGTGATTGCTTTGATTGCGATCACCAAGATTTATCGCGTGATTCAAAGACGCAATATGCTGGAACGCCTGCGTGAACATGACTCGGCTTTAACGCCGCTGTCTGAATTCCATCAGAACTATCGCCGTCTTCAACGTGCCAATCCGGTCTTCTTTGGCAAAGACGCCAAAAAAGAAGAAATCGAGCAGGTGCTGGTTGAAACCAATAAGATGTTTAAGCTTTTCCTGACCCGCCAGTTCCGCGTGCCGGCATTGGAGTGGAGCGAGCGTTTGGTGATCAAGGATATCAAGAAATACCATCGCAACGTCTATGTGGAAGCGGGCGAAGGCCTGCTGAAGCTGTTCCATGAATATCAGCACGCGTTCGCGGATAAGCAGAACCTTTCCAGCAGCGACGTTTTGAATCTGGCCACCCACTGCCGCACTCTGGTAGAGAAAATGGAAAGGGTGTCCTCATGACCTATCATTCGTTGTGGGCCCTGTGGTTCCTGCTGCCGCTGGTTTTGATTCTTATCTGGAACTTCTGGAAAAGAAAAAAGAAGACGCCGACTTTGCAGTTTGGCTCGGTTGAGCTGCTAAAATCCGTGGCGCCGACCTTGCGCACGCGTTTGATGCACCTGCCGGTGATTCTAAAATCCCTGGCTTTGGTGTTTGCGATTGTCGCGTTGGCGCGCCCGCAGGAAATGAACACCAAGATCCGCAAGAATGTGGAAGGTATCGACATCGTCATCTGTCTGGACGTTTCTGATTCAATGTTGATTGAAGACATGAAGCCTTTGAACCGTCTGGAAGCCGCGAAAGAAACCATCGCCAAGTTCATCAGCGCGCGTACTTCCGATCGTATTGGCCTGGTGGTGTTTGCCGGTGAATCTTTCACCATGGTACCACCTACGCTGGATTATCAGATGATCTTGCAGCGGGTGAATGAGATCTCCAGTGCTTCCAGCGCAAAAATCAAAGATGGTACGGCTTTGGGTGTGGCGATGGCCAATGCGGCCGGCCGCTTGAAAGATTCCCAAGCCCGCAGCCGTGTCATGATCTTTATGACGGACGGGGAGAACAACTCGGGCACGATTGATCCTGAAACGGGTCTTGAAATCGCCAAGGGTTACGGCATCAAGGTTTATTCCATCGGTATTGGTAAAGACGGTCCGACGCGCATCCCGGTTTATTCCCGCGACATCTTCGGCCAGAGGGTAAAAACCTATCAGCCATTTGAAAGCACCGTGAACGAGGATCTTTTGGGTCGTATGGCTTCCGACACCGGCGGTAAATACTATCGCGCGACCAATGAAGGGGCCTTGCAACGGGTCTTTAATGACATCGACACTTTGGAAAAAACCAAGATCGATGTGAACAAGTTCACGAACTACACTGAAAAATTTCCGCCCTTCCTGATTTGGGCTTTGGTTCTTTATTTGGCCGGACTGCTTTTGGGCCGTTCCTGGTTAAGGAGGGTGCCATAATGTTCCGCTTTGAAAACCTTGCGGCATTTAATTATTTGTGGCTGATCCCGGTGATTATCATCGTGGGCTTTGTCTTTGATCGCATGTCGCGAAAAAAGATGGAAGCCGCCATTGGTTCAAGACTGTATCCGTTCCTTTCAAGTTCTGTATCGCGCAAGAAGCGTTCAATCAAAACCACTTTGCAGGTTTTGGCCGTGCTTTGTTTTGTACTGGCTTTGGCACGCCCACAAATGGGTGAATCCCAACAGGAAGTCAAAAGTGAAGGGGTTGAGATCATCTTCGCCGTCGACGTTTCTGAAAGTATGATGGCCGAAGACGTGAAACCTTCGCGCTTGGCGCAAGCCAAAGCCGAACTGAGCCGTCTGGTGGATCTGATGCCGGGAAATAAAGTGGGCATCGTGGCCTTTGCCGGATCGGCGGCGTTGTTGTCGCCCCTGACAAATGATCCGGGCGCGATCAAAATGTATCTGGAATCCCTGGAGCCAAGCTCTGTGTCCTCGCAAGGAACAAACTTCACGGAAGCTTTGAAGATCTCCAAAGAAGCTTTCGAGCGCGGTGGGGTTTCCACCGATGAAACCGTGAAGGTAACCCGCGTGATCCTGATTGCCTCTGACGGGGAAGACCACGAGCAGGGCGCATTGGATGAAGCCAAAAAAATGGCTGGTGAAGGCGTCAGAATCTTCTCGCTGGCTTACGGGACGGAAAAAGGCGGCGCTATTCCGGTTCGTGACGGCATGGGCTTCTTAAAAGGTTATAAAAAAGACCGTCAGGGTCAGACCATTCTGACCACCGTGAAAGGCGATGCCTTGCGCGCGCTGGCTGAAGCCGGTCAGGGCAGCTTCTATTTCGCCACTTTTGGGGGCGAGCAGACCAAGTTGCTGGTGGAAGACATCAGCAAGCTTGAAAAAGCCCAGTTCGACACGACTATGGCCACCCAGTACGAAGAACGCTTCCAGACAGTTCTGATGTTGGGAATTATCATCGCGCTTCTAGAACTGTTCCTGGGTGAACGCAGAAACTCTTTCCTGTTCTGGAAAGGTCGCTACGAGGTGCCTCCAGCATGAAACACTTGGTTGGTGCATCCATAATCGCAGTTGCTTTGACAGGGTGTGGGCCGGGCAGGCCTCATCTTAAAACTCTGGAGCTGAATCGTGAGGGGAACAAAGCCCTGACGGCGCAGACTTATCCGGGGGCTATGGAAAAGTATCTTGAAGGGCTTCGTTATGATCCCTTTGTCAGTCAGCTTCATTTGAATTTGGGTTTGAGCTTTGAAGGTCTGCAGCAGGCGGAAAAAGCACTGCAGTCTTATCGTGAAGCCGAGAAGCTGGCCTTGGCTGACAAGAACTTTGAGCTGGTGTTTATGGCGCGCTTTAATCAGGCGCAGCTTTTAGGCAAAGCTAAACAAGTGGACGAAGCCTTGGCGGTTTACCAAAAGGCGCTGGAGATCATTCCTTCTTCCAAAGAAGTGAAAACCAACATCGAGCTTCTGACCCAACAACAGCAGGGGCAGGGCGGTGGTGAAGGCAAGCAAGATCAGCCGCAAAACGGTGATAAGAATCAGCAGAATCAAAATCAGGATGGTAAAGATCCTAAAGAAGGCGACAAGGATCAGGAACAAAAAGAGGGCAAAACCCCTCAACAGTCCCAAAAGTACAAGCCTCGTCCGTTCAACGGGAAAGAGCTGACTGAAGGGGACGTGAAAAAGATCCTGGGCGAATTGAAACAGCAGGAAGAAAAAATCCGTGCTGAATACAATCGCAAAGATGTGAAGGAGCAGCCTCGTGACAAAGACTGGTAATTTCCTGTTCTTTCTAAGTTTTATTTTCTTCGGGCTTTTTGCCCATGCCGCGGGCACCACGGTGCAGGCCACAGTGGACCGCACCGAGATGGGCCTTGGCGATACGTTCACTTTGACCGTGGCCGTGACATCCAGTGAGGATGTCGATATCCAGGACCCGCGTTTGCCGGATCTGGATGGCTTTGATCTTTTGAACAACTGGCAAAGCAATGCCGTTGCTCAGAAGCTGGTGAACACACCTTCCGGGATGCAGTTTCAGACCCAACGCCGCAAGGAATTCCACTATCAGCTCAGCCCCAAGAAAACGGGCACTCTTAGCGTTGGTTCTTATGAGGTCGTGATCGGTGGCAAGGTCCACCGCACACAACCCATCGTGATCAAAGTCGGCCAGGAAAGCATGGGCGGGGGAAAACCACCGAAGCGTCCGTCGATGGCTCCTCCGGGTTTTGATGATCCGTTTGAATCCATGGATCAGGCCGAACAAGAGATCTTTGATCAGTTGTTGCGTCAGCGCCAAAGACTTTTACAACAGCAAATGCAGGGACAGCAGCAGCAAGAAGACTTTGGTGGCTATCCGAATACGACGGGCTTGCCGGAAGCTGCCTTCCGCAGTTTGCCGACGAATCCCAACGAAGCCTTTTTCATTTCTGTTGAAGTCGACAAGACCGAGGTCTTTGAAGGCGAGCAGGTGACAGTCAACTGGTACATCTACACCCGTGGTCAGATGGAAACCCTGGATCGTCTTAAGTTCCCAAGTCTGAAAGGCTACTGGAAAGAGATCATCGAAGAAGTTCCCTCCATCCAGTTCACCGAAGAAATCGTGAACGGCACCCCTTGGAAAAAGGCGCTGCTGGCGTCCCACGCTCTGTTCCCGATCAAACCGGGGACGGCGACCATTGATGAATACAAAATCAAGTCCCGCGTGCGCCTGCCGACCCAAGGTTTTGGATTCTATGGCAAGCCGTATGAGTACACGAAAAGTTCTGCGGCAGTTCCAGTCAAAGTAAAACCGTTGCCATTGGAAGGGCGTCCTTCTGACTTTACCGGAGCGGTGGGGCAGTTTGAGCTGCATGCGTCTGTGGAAAATCCGCAGGTTTTGGTGAATCAGCCGTTCAGTCTGAAAATCCGCTTTGAGGGTGCCGGCAATGCGAAGATGATTGATCTTCCGGCTTTGAATCTGCCAACGGGCCTTGAGCAGTACGACAGCAAGTCGGAATCCAAGTTCTTTAAAAACGGGCGCAGCTACAAAGAATTTGAAGTGCTGGTGATTCCTCGTCAGGAAGGCCAGATGGTTCTGCCGGGCTTGAGTGTCAGCATGTTTGATCCTCAGACCAAGAAGTACTACACGCGCACCACTCAACCGATCAACCTGACTGTTTCCAACAATCCAAATGCGCCGGTGGGTTCTTCTTCACGCATGGCGGATGCCGGTAAAAAAGCGGATGCTCCGAAGGTGGTCGAAAACCGTCTGCCAGATCCTTTGATGCAGTGGCAGCCAGCAGCCGAAGCCAGCGTCCTTTATCGTCCATGGTTGTGGGCGGTTTTATATTCTGTTGCTTCTTTGTTGTTGCTGGTTAGAGCTCAACGTGAATTCGGCTGGGGCCGACGTCGCCGTACTTTGAAAGAGCTTGTTCAAAAACGCTTCAAAGTTGTCGACACGGCTTTGGGTAAAACCGACTACCGTAAAGTGGGTGTGGAAATGACCAACACCTTCTACACAGTTCTGGGTGAAGTGTCCGGCACAGGTGGGGCGGCGATGGAAATTGAACGTCTGCTGGAAGTGATTCCGCCAAGTATTCGCCGTGACCACGGTGATGATATTGCAAAAAGTTTTGAGTTCTTCCAGACCTTGAGTTTTGCCCCGGAAGAGATGCTGGGCAAAATGAAAGAAAAAGAAACCATGAAATCCCAGGTGGATCATGCTAAAAAAGTTCTGAACGCGGTGGTATCCGCGGTCGAGGAGAAATAGAAATGAAATCTTTGATTGTGACTTCACTGACCCTTATGGCTTTGCACGCAGGGGCGCAGACGCCTCCGGCAGATCCAGTACCTGGCTCTGAAACACCAGAGCAAATGCCTTCAGAAAACATCACTTTGACAGCTCCTCAGGGCGAAGCCAAAGTCGATCTGAAGTCCGCTCACCACACCAACAAAGACGTTGTGATCGGTGAACTTAAAAAATGTCATGACCAGACGGTTGCTGAAGCCAAAGCGGCCAATCAGCCGATTCCGGTGGGTAAAGTGGTTGTGGATTTCAGTTTTGATTCTGAAGGCACAGTGACGAACTTCCAGTTCAAGGAAAACCGCATTCGTCCAGCCTCTGAAGCTTTGAACTCTTGTATTGAAAATTCCATTCGTCAGGCGAAGTTCGAAAAACTGCAAAGTCAAAGAGCGGGGAAAGTCGTGAGTCTCTTCTATCCGTACATTTTTGAAGTTCAGAAGACCAAAAAGAAGTAACCCTTGATGGGGAAATCAGCTCGGCATGGCGCAATCAGCCATCGCTACGGAGGCGGATTGCGTTAATAAAAAACCGGATTTTCATCCGGTTTTTTGTTTTTTATCGTTTAAAGAACGGAAGCGGTTCGTACTTTTTATGACGTTGGGAGGGTGTCTTGCCACTTCCGTCCGCCGAGGCGGTTCCGATATAAAGCAATTCGGCTCCGTCTTTTTGTTCCGCCTTGAAGATTGAATAAGTTTTGTCTCCCACGTTCGGTGCCTTGTACTCGTCACACAAGTATCCAGAGACGACTTTTTTCTCGCCACGTTTCCAGTCAGTGTAGTCGCAGTATCTCACCATATTCAAAGCCTCGGCCACCTCTTCCGTCAGAGGAGTGTAAGAGGATTCCGACACAGTCATATCCACGTCAGTCCCGGCAGTGACGGTGTTGTACTGGATCTCAAACGTCAGATACGGCTGTTTGCACGCATCTTCTTCATAAGCCACATGAGTCATGATCCACTGGCTGTCTGAAACCTGCAGATGGGTCGTCAGCGCGTCGCCTTCGTCAATGTAGCAAGGACGTTCATAAAGAGCCGCTTGCGGAGCCGCCCATACCAATTGTGTCAGCAGTAAAAATAGATGCATCATAACCCTAGACTATCGAACAGAGATTCGTTGCCAACAAAAATCAAGGTCGCTGGTGCAGAATGGCAGAACAAAAGACCTTGGGCTCCCTTGAACGCGGGGGGATAATCAGAGGCAAAGAAGGAGGCAGTTATGACGACTCCCGATTTTTCGCCATTTCGTCACATGAATGATATTGAGGGCCTTGAACCCGAAGGCATCTTTGTCGACGCCAAAACCGGAGAGCCTATTCTGCTTCGGGCGGACAACGACTATTGGGTGAATCCGTTCGCATTGAAATTCATCCCGGTCCGCGATCTTTCTCAAAACGGTTATCAGGATTACGTCGAGCTTTTTGAAACCGACGAAGAAGAAGCCGAACGGGAAGCCGGCGGCGCCAAAGAAGCCGGGGCTCCGGGGTACTAAGGCGTCTTCCTTTTTGGACTTCCCGGGAATTGGCCGGAGGCAACGGTGATACTGGCTTTTTTGCCTTTATATTTTGCCAGATGGCCTCTTAGCTTGATTTTGTTTTGGTTATGTTGCCTTGCTCGCGTCACTGTCTGAGTATGGCGAAGTGTAACGGCGCGATTTCGAGCGCTTTCCATGGCTCGTTTTTTCTTGTCTAAGTATGCGCTAAGCAGATTTTTAACTTGCTCATGGCCGATCTTTTTCGATCTCAAATCGACGATGAAGCTGTTCAAAACCCAGTTTTTTTCTTTAACTGACTTTTCGAGTACGCGTGCAAAAAACTCACTAAATGACTTCTGGTGGTACAGATCCAAATCAAAGAGGTCATACGCGATGAGAGCTTCTAAATACTCCTCTTTTCGGTTGAAGAAATAAAGCTCCAGTCTGTCAGTTGGAGTGTTGGTAATCCTCATTTTAACGAGCTCATTGTAAAGCCCCGCGCAGTAAGTCCATCGTCGGCCAAAGATGGCGTCCAAACTCCAGTAAACAGCGATCGGAGCCATAGTGATTGTTAAGAATCCTTGAGTTAAGTTTCTAGTGGAACCATTGACAGCGGTAAATGTGTCCCGGATGAGGCGAGCCGTCGTAGTAAAATCGAATCCTGAAAGAACAAGTGAGCAAAAGAAAATCAGCAGGGATCCCAAAATGAACGTGATCCAAATTGCCCTGATCAGCTCCTGACTGCGGCGTGAAAAGATTCGACTTACAAAGTTGAAGTCGCAGAAAAGGAACCGGGTGAACGGGTTCTCTTTCTTCAGCAAGATAAGGTCATCCGAGTTAATGGAGGGCTCTCGATATTGGTCCATAGACCAACGTATCGGATAAACAACAGCCGGATTAACGCCGTTCATAACTTTGTAACCAAAAAGAAGTTGTCTGTTTTGTTTTGATACGCTGCGGGGCGGTTTCATTGAGTTTTCATTGAATGAGAAGGCTCGGGGCACTCTTGCTCTTTAGGTCTATGTCCTTTAAGCATGGGACCGTTTTCCTAAGGAGGAATCAAAATGCGTATTCTTTTGGCGACTTTGACTTTGTTGGCATCTTCTGCGGCTTTTGCCGGTAACCTTTGCACGAAATGGGAGCACAGCGACCGTTATACAGCGGCGATCAAGGTTGTGGCGGCTCAAGAGGACTTCTCTTACGACGAGCTTTGCACTTTCGCGAGAATCCTGGACATTGAAGCTCAACCGTCCCGCGTGATCACACCAAAAGGCGACGTGATTCCTCACGTGCGCATCCAGCTTCACATGGCTTATGAAAGCTGCCTGTACATGGTTCGTGACTCTGACAAAGTGATCACTTCCCAACGCTGCTATTCTGGCTGGTAAGTTCTAGGTTCCTTCCTGAAGGAACTCTGCAATAAACCGAGGAACCTCCGTGGAGGCCGGGCCGACAAAGTGCTCGTCAAACGCGGGGGAGATCTCGGTGTCTTTGAGATTGATTTCTATTTTCTTCGCTTTCCAGGCCAGACGCACAAAGCCCGCCGCCGGATAGACATTCCCGCTGGTTCCAATCGAGATAAAATAATCAGCCTTGTCCAGGGCCTCATAGATTTCCTCCATGTGGTGGGGCATTTCACCAAACCAGACGATATCAGGGCGAACGCCGCCTTTGCGCCCACAATGAGGGCAGGGTTCATCCACCGCCAGATCCAGCAGCCACTCAAAATGCTCGTCACAATGCAGGCAAAACACGCGATCAAGGCGCCCGTGCATGTGCAGCAGATTCTTTGAACCTGCGCGTCGGTGAAGGTTGTCGACGTTTTGGGTGACCAGCAGGAAGTTTCCCTCCCATAGGTTTTCCAGTTCGACCAGGGCCTGATGGGCTGGGTTCGGGGCGAGGTTGGGCTCTTTCAGTTGAGCTCTTCTCAGGTTGTAAAAGCGCTGAACCAAAGCCGGGTTTCGAGCAAAAGCTTCAGGAGTTGCCACATCCTCGATGCGGTGATCTTCCCACAGGCCGTTCTGGTCCCGGAACGTGCGAATTCCGCTCTCGGCCGAGATACCGGCGCCAGTGAGGATGACGATGTTCTTAAATAGCCTTAAGTCCATTATGCCTCGCGCAATTCAGGCCATGGGGACGGTCCCGAGAATGAATCCCAGCCCCGCATTTTGTTTGAGATTTCAACTGATTTTCATTAGGATGGGGCGTTCTTAAACGAAAGGCAATTACAATGGCTTCGAAAATCGAAACTACACCGGATATGGTGCAGAACGTTTACAAGAAGACAGCTGAAAGACTGGCTGTTGTTCGCAATCGCTTGAACCGCCCTTTGACATTGGCGGAGAAAATTTTGTTCGGTCACTTGGACGATCCACAAAACCAGGAATTGGTTCGTGGCGAAAGTTTCTTGTTGTTGAGACCAGACCGCGTGGCGATGCAAGATGCGACAGCGCAAATGGCTTTGTTGCAATTCATGCTTGCAGGTAAAGACGAAGCAGCTGTTCCTTCCACAGTTCACTGCGATCACTTGATCCAGGCTTACAAAGGTGCGGGCGCAGATATGACTGTTGCCAATGCAACCAACAAAGAAGTTTATGACTTCCTGGCAACAGCTTCTTCCCGTTACAACATCGGCTTCTGGAAACCAGGCGCTGGTATCATTCACCAAGTCATCCTTGAAAACTACGCGTTCCCAGGCGGCTTGATGATCGGTACAGATTCCCACACTCCGAACGCGGGTGGTTTGGGTATGTGTGCTGTGGGCGTTGGTGGTTCTGATGCTTCTGACGTGATGGTGGGTCTGCCTTGGGAAGTTAAAAATCCTAAGCTGATCGGTGTTCACCTGAAAGGCAAACTGGGCGGTTGGGCGTCTGCAAAAGACGTGATCCTGAAGCTGTGCGGAATGCTGACTGTAAAAGGTGGTACGGATAAAGTTGTCGAGTACTTCGGTGAAGGCACGTCCTCCATCTCTTGTACTGGTAAAGCAACTATCACCAACATGGGTGCTGAGCTGGGTGCAACCTGCTCTGTATTCCCATACGACGAGCGCATGGGCGCTTACCTGAAATCCACAGGTCGTGATCAATTGGCGTCCATCGCTGACGGTCACAAAGACATCCTGTCTGCAGACGCGGACGTTGTGGCAAACCCAGGCAAATACTTCGACGAAGTTTACGAAATCGACTTGTCTGCTTTGGAACCACACCTGGTGGGCCCTCATACTCCAGACTTGGCTCGTCCGATCTCTGCACTTAAAAAAGAAGTGGCTGAGAAAGGTTACACAGTTAAGATTTCCTCTGCTTTGATCGGTTCCTGCACGAATTCTTCTTACGAAGATATCGGTCGCGCGGCGTTCGTGGCGAAACAAGCTATGGAAGTGGGCGTGAAAATGACGTCTCCGTTCCTGGTTTCCCCGGGCTCCACTCAGATCCAGAACACGATTGAGCGTGACGGCCAGATGGCAACGTTCAATGAAGTGGGCGCGACAGTGTTGGCGAACGCTTGCGGTCCTTGCATCGGTCAGTGGAAACGCGACGACATCAAGTCTGGCGAGAAAAACACGATCGTAACTTCCTTCAACCGTAACTTCCGTGCGCGTAACGATGCGAACCCAGAAACTCTGGCGTTCATCGCTTCTCCGGAAATCGTTATGGCGTTGGGTCTTGCGGGTCGTTTGGACTTCAACCCGGCGACTGACGAGCTGGAAGGACCAAAAGGCAAAATCAAACTTCAGGCGCCAGTGGCTCCAGAGTTGCCGGCTAAAGGCTTCATCGCCGACACTGAAGGCTATCAGAAACCAGCAGGTGCAACCGCTCAAGTGGCAGTGAATCCTTCTTCTGATCGTTTGCAGCTTCTTTCTCCATTCACTAAATGGGATGGCAAAGACTTCGTTGATCAATTGGTTCTTGCGAAAGCAAAAGGCAAGTGCACGACGGATCATATCTCTCCGGGTGGTAAATGGTTGAACTACCGTGGTCACTTGGACAACATCTCCAACAACATGTTGTTGGGTGCGGATAACGCGTTCACAGGTGAAATCGGCAAAGGTAAAAACCAACTGACTGGTGAAACAGCAGAATTCGCTCAGGTGGCACGTGCTTACCAAAAAGCGGGTAAAGGCTGGGTTATCATCGGTGACGAAAACTACGGTGAAGGTTCTTCCCGTGAACACGCGGCAATGTGCCCAAGACACTTGGGTGCTTCTGCAGTTATCACGAAATCCTTCGCTCGTATCCACGAGACGAATTTGAAAAAACAAGGTGTGCTGGCTTTGACTTTCGTTAATCCAAAAGATTACGACAAAGTTCAGGAAGCAGACCGTGTTTCCCTGGTTGATCTGAAAGATCTGGCTCCAGGCAAAAACGTGAAAATGAACATCAAACACGCTGATGGCTCTGCTGAGACTATCGAGCTGAAACACACTTACAACGCTGAACAGTTGAAATGGTTCCGCGCAGGAAGTGCGTTGAATCTGATCCGCGGCCTGTAATCAGTCGCTGACAGTTTCAAAAACAAAACCCCTGGTGTCTGACATCAGGGGTTTTTTATTTGTGTCTAAGGGTTTGGATCCGAGACCGGGGCTGAGGTGAAGTTATCCGCCAGAGTCAGCCGGTATTTGCGGGCGATTTGTTCAAGGGTGCCATCCTTGTGCAGTACGGACAGATATTGCTGGATCTTTTGAAAGCGTTTGTCATCGATGTTCTTTTTTGAAAACGCGATCGAATACGCCACCGGTTCCCCCAGCTCGGGGACTTCGCGCAGTTTGCTGCGGGTCTTTTCAATCCAGCGCAATGCCACATCACGATTTCCATAGGCCAGGGCATAGGTTTTCTTTTCGGCCTTCCGCAGGGAATTAAAGATAGTCTTTTCAGGTTCAATCGTAAATGTCTTGTCTGTGAACTCGTGAATCCTTTGCAGGCTGATTTCGGTCATCGCCGGGGACAACACACCGATTTTTAGCCCGCTTAGATCCGTGTAGTTTTTGATTTTGTGAGTGGCCTCAAGCAGTCCAAAGAACGCATAGCGGCCGCGAAACAGGGTGTGCATGTGAAAGGCGGTCTCGCGTGGTGCGGACCGGGACAGTGGGCAGCCAACATCGGCCTCGCCATTTTTAAGCATGGCCATAAACCGGCGTACTGGAGCAAATTTGAATTTGCAGTGAACTTTTTCAAGAGTGCAGAGCTTTTGCACGATCTCATAACAAGCACCATTCACACCGGAAGTTCCATTATGAAAATAGTAAGGCTCATAGTCTTGGCCCACGACGACAAGGGCGCGGGCATTCATTGATGTTAAGGCAACAAAAATCAAGGCAATAAGGGCGGTCCATCGCTTCATGCAATCATTGTAGCGCAACCTTGATTGAATTTTGACAACCGCGAGGTCCAGAGCTAGTCAAGGTGAGTCTTGTGGACTTAGAAACCGAGCTTCAGGATCTTAGGACCCACAGTCAGCCAAACAAAGAACCCGATAGAGTTAAACACGATCGCCAAGAACAGACGATTGCGGCTGGTCTTGCTTAGCGGAACTTCATGACGAAGGACGCGGTAACCCAGCATCATCGAATAGAAATTGCAGATCAAAGGCACCATCGTGCAGCCAATGATTGCATTCCAAAGAGCTTTCTTGGCCAAGGCTTGAGTGTCATAGCCGCTCTCTGTAATAATCTGGACCCGGGGCTTCTCCTGGCTTTCCATCAGCAATGAAGCTTCCATGTATTCATGTTCAGGGATTTCCAATGTGAGTTTACCCAACAACTGACCAAAATGCGGAGCCACGCCGCGGGTTTGTTCATCCCGCACGCGAGGATGAAAACCCTGAGAAGTCAGATACGACTTTACGACCTGAGCTTCTGAAAAATCTGCGCAATCCATCAGAAAAACATAGTTGGTGTTTTGTTGGTTCATGCGGCTATTTTACGCCGCCATCCCAGACCTGTACACAGGCATTTTTGGAAACTTTGCGGTCGGCGATCCAAGGGAAGACCTGCTTCATTCCGAAGAAGCTGTCCATACCCGACGTATAGTGGAACTGCTTTAGCTGCGAAGTTCGGGCATTGAACTTTTTTGGAAACAGCACGGCCTCAGTCGCGATACGAAGCGTGTTGTCCCAGATGTCCTGTTCTTCTTTGCTGGGCTTGGCACCACTCCAGAATAGTTTGTTTTTGTCAGAGGGCGGGCACAGGGCATGGGCCAGGGGGCCGTTTTTTTGGCCGTTGTGGGTCTTCATCCAAAGGTTGAACTGCGAGGGAGTGGTCACCACTTTTGCCAAATCACTTTTTCCGCCGTTGTGGGATCCTTTGATGAACTCCTTGTGACGGCTTTCTGTGTTGGCGCGATTCACTGCAATCTTTGCCACGGCCATTGGATAGTGCAGACCGTGTTTGTAACAACGGGCCATCTCGGCATACATGGTGCGGGAAAGGGCATCGATGGTGACCAGATCCTGCTGGGTCATCATCTTGCCATCTTCACGAGCCACTTTGGGAACGGGCTGTTTTTTCAGGTGGGGCAGTACATAAGAATCAAACGGGTTTTCACCCTTGTAGGCAGCCGGTGGATTCTTCGGATTGATCACACAAGCACCGACAGAACCTTTCAGTGCCGCGGCGGTTTCTTTCACACCTTTGTTGGCGATGGCGGATTGAATGGCAGAAATACTTTTTTGAGTTTCTTTGGGGCCACCACCGGTTGTCGATTTCTGAACGGGTGGGCAGTATTCTGATTTGTCATCAGCGGCACCATAGACCGCTTTGGTCTTACTGCGACTGACATAGGCGGCATCGACCCAGCCAGTGCCTTGCTGGGTGTAGGTGATGCCTTCACGTTCGCGGGTGTAGGAATATTTGATCTGAACGTATTCTTCGTCCTGCATCTGTCCCGTGTAGGGATCTTCCACCTTCATCTTGCGCGGCTTGGAAGTCACTTCAATGGAAGCATCACGATCCGGCCAGCCGACGGGGCGGCAATTGGGATCGGCTGAACAGTTCTTCCAGTTCATTCCGGGTTTGTTGAATACGGAAAGGATCTGGTCTTCTTCCAGATCAAGATAGGCTTTGCCATCAGCCCAGGCATTCACAGATGTCGTCACAAAAAGCAAAAGGGCAATAAAACGCATAAATCTATATCGTTCTGTCGCCCGTGATCTTTAGAAAAAAGCGCCTGTATTCTCAAATTAATACGGCCAGTAGGTCAGGAATATGACGGATTTTACAGTCTTGGATTCAGGATTTTCTGCAGGTCTTCAGGCACGTCCATGGGCTCAAATATTCCGACGTTGGAAAGCCCCGTGTTTCCCTTCGGAGCTTTGCCGGTTAAAGAACCTGGAATCGCCAGAATCATTCGGGGAATTTGTCCCAGAATCTCTTGCGTATTCAGTGAAGCAATTCCTAAGCGGAACATATGCCAGTGAACTTTAAAGTGGGGAATTGCATCGAACTGGCCAAGGATATGGGCTCGGGCTAAAGCAGTCCATGCGGAATCAAAATCCTTGGATTTGATGAACTCCAAAGATTTACTTAACTCGGTTTCAAAATGAACTTTGATTTCCGGGGACACGATACCGCCTTTTGCTGAAGACAGTATCTGCTTGGCAACGTCCGTTGCCAAGCTTGAACATGGGTGGGTTCGGTCTTACTGGCCTTTGATTTTTGTCGCTACTTCGATTGCGCAATGGTGAGCCGTCTCAAAGCAGGGATTCATCCAGTTGTCCTGATTGGCGAAGTGGATGATGCCGTTGATGGACTCAGACGCTTTTTGTGGCAAACCGTCTTGAATCAGGCCCGCGCGAGACAGCGGCAATGCGTGACCCCAGCGGGTCAGGCGGATGCCGTGCACGTCATTCATGCCGAGATTCATGGTTTGCAGAATCGGTTCCACATCCTGCAGATATTTGGCTTTGTATTTGTCATGGGAAGCCGGGTTGAACAGGAACTGACGGGCCCCATCGTAAGGGATGCCGTGATAAAGAGTCAGGACGCTGTGATCGACTTTGTCTTCCTGGGCCCAAGTGCCGAAACAAACATCCGTGAAGCTGCGGTCACCACGTCTCATCGGTGTTGGCGACGGGGGCACTTGGCCTTTCAGGCAGTACAGTTCATAGCTGGGGCTTTGGAAGTTCTTTTTCGTCAGGATGTTACCCACCAGGTACGCGCGGTACGGAAGCATGGTGATCGCGTCAGCTTGTTCTTTTGGCATCTGGGGCAACAGGCGTTTGGCGACAAACTTTTGGCAGGCCATGACCACTTGTTTGGCGCGGATCTTTTTCAGAACACCCATGGCGTCTTCATAAAGGATCACAGCGGAATCACCTTCAGTGGTCACACGCAAAACGATGCTTCCTGCACGCAGGGATTTATCGCCCGCATCTTTGCGGATTCTTTGCGCCATCTTGTGTGCCACGTAAGCGTTCCCACCCGGATAGGCCATCAACGTGCCGGTTTCAGCACAGATAAAGCCCAGGTACTGGTACGCCGACAGTTCGTCGGTAGATCCACAGAACGAGCTCCATCCGTACAGCTGGAAGTATTCAAGCAAGTGCTTGTGAACATCGCCGAATTCTTTTGCCAGCCATTGTTCGAAGTTCAGGTGATCCACCGAACGAGCCAGCTCTCCGTTATAGTCGAAATCAGCTTCGGCGCCAATTTCAGCTAGGCGCTTAAAGACCTTGTTGAAGTTGTCAGCGGCCGCTTTGTCAGTGGCCCCTTTCCAGAACGGGGACGTGAATTTGTTGTTGTAAAGAACCGTGGTGTGATCAGAGCTTTCACGGCGGGCCTTGTCCCAGATACCCAGCTCTGTCAGCAGGGTTCCCAAAGGAGCTGTCTGATCTGGTTCAACCAGGTAAGCCGCGCCAGTAGAATAGACAGAATTTTTGTACTGTTCCCCTTTGGAGTTTCCACCCAGGCGGAAATCCATTTCAAGCAGGGCCATTTTTTTGTCACGCAGATAGTAAGCTGTGGAAAGACCGGCAATGCCGCCACCCACGATCACGACATCCAGATCCTCAGAGAAGGACTTCGGCTCGCCGCCTTTTTTCTCGATATAGCCGTCGATGTTCCAGAAGGCATCGTGCGGGCGATTGATGTCGTCACCATTGAAGTCGATGCTGTTGTTTTCAGAGTCCTTCAGGCGCGCGATCGGCCAGTCGTCCGTCAGCTGGTCATTGACCCACTCAGAGCCTTTGGCCAGAGAGGATGCAGGAAGAGAAGAAAGAGCTGCCACGGACAAGCTGGTTTTTAGAAAATCACGTCTTTGCATGGCGATTGATTAATTCCGGGGCCTTCAACAGACAAGAGGAGTTCCTAGAACTCCTCTTGTTGAAAGGGTATTGAAAGCAGAACTTAGTCCACAGTCGGAGTGTCACACTGAGGAACCGTGTAAGATTTTCTAAACATAAGCTCATATCTTTCCACGTTGCGGTTGGAGATGCGCTTGTAAACCGGGATGTTCACTGTCAGTGGGTAAGAGCCTGTGACCGTCTCCATTTTGCAGCGGCGCTGGTTGTTGTTCCAGAAGCAGTTTTCCACTTCGTGAGTGTAGTTGATTGGCGTCGACAGATAATCGCGGTCGATCACGATGATCTCTTCGCGGTCACCGCGAGTGCGGCTGACAGTGGTGTCCACGGGCTTTTGTGTGCGCAGACGGTCACCGTCCTGGCAGGCGAAGGTGTAGTCAATCGCGCGGCCCATGTAAATCGTTGGGGCCTTCACGATCGCATAGCGGTCACGCATGATCTCTTCCCATGAAGAGTTGGCGTTCACAGCGGCAAAAGCAGGCACAGCGGACATCAAAGTGATCAAAAGAGTCATAATACGTTTCATATTCTGGGGTCTCCATTTTGTGTTCGATTTTATTTGTCCTCTTTGCGCAAAGAGATGGAGGCAGCTTCTGGCAGAGCACATACTTTTCTCAAGTTACCGTCCGGTAAATGGGGGGTGTTTTGTCTTTTGACTGTTCCGAGAAATTCCTACCCTGACGCGGCGCCTTGCGCGGATTCTTCATGCAACTGCTGAAACCATAAGGTAAGCAACCAACCCATGAACATCGAAATGCCCATTCTGCCGGAAAATTTGAATCGTCCTGAAATCGTGGAAAAATCCTGGGTTGTGACCCTGTCGGGAAGCCGCTTCAGCATTCTGAAGCCGGATCCGGATGCGATCATGATCGAAGACATCGCTTGTGCGCTGGCTCGTCAGGCAAGATTTAATGGGCACACACGCTTCTTCTACAGCGTGGGTCAGCACTCTTGCCTGGGGGCGGAAGTTTCCCCAACCAAAGAGATCGCCTTGCACATGCTTTTCCATGATGCGACCGAGGCTTATGTGGGCGACCTGGTGTCTCCGGTGAAGGCTTTGCTGCCGGATTTTGAAATCATCGAATCCCGCATTCATTGGGCGATTTCCAAGCGTTTCAACCTGGAATACCCACTGCCAAAAGTGGTGAAGCAGATCGACCGCCGCCTGCTGGCGACGGAAGTCCGTGACCTGATCACCAAAGATCTGAAGTCCTGGAATATTTCAGAAGATGAGCCGTTTGATTTCCCGATCATCCCTTGGCCGTCGGAAGTCACCGAGGCCCGCTTCCTGGATCTGGCAAAAAGCCTTTTGAAGAAATAAGCTCGCACCCATTCGGAAGCCCTGTTCTGGGCTTCCGTATCGTTCCTTACTTACAGTTGAACTCTTCGTTTGCACCCAGCCTTAACAGCAGATCTGCGGTGTCCAGGCGATCCTGCATCTCTGCGGGCAGCAGAACGTCGACCGACTTTACAAGTCTTTGGTAGGCGGTTTTTTCGTTCCAGCAGGAATCCACATCCCACTCTGCCTGAGCCGCTTTTTCAATAAACGGATGACATCCGCGCAAAGCGGCGACGTGAATCATATAACTAAGATCTTTTCGACTTTTCAGAAGCTCCAGATCAAAAGTGGCGATGCGGTACTTCTGGCACATGCCGATCAGGTCTTTTATCTGTTCAGCAGTGGCGTCAGTCGTGGCGAGCACCGCCAAAAGGGACGACGACAGGTGGTAGTTCTTATCACCAAATCCCGCAACAGGCAGGATTTCATGCAACACCAAAAGACGCTTTTGATCGGCGTTAAGACGGCTCCAAGCGTCCTCGGACAAGATGATCAGGTTCAAGCCCGGCTGGTTGATGGCGCTCACCTCGACATCGCCAAGTAGCACGCGTGTCTCGGACTTTACCGAGATCCTGTATCTGGTGGCTCGCACTTTGGCGACAACGGTTGAATCGCTCTCTGACAGAATTTTCTGGCCAAACTGAGACAGCAGATCATCCAGGATGCTGAAAAACTCTGCGGCATAAGCGTTGCCGCCATTGGTTTCAATGCCGCCGGGGCGCTGAACTTGGGCTGAAGCCACGGTTGACACGAAAGTCAGAGCAAGCACAAGGCACAGGAATTGTTTTGTCATAGAATCACCGGATAAACAGCCATGCTGACGTTATAGATATGGTCATGGGTCGATTTTTTTTCAGACAGATCATTGATACGAGTCCGGGCCTTTTGCAGAATCTGTTTGATCTTGGCAAGGTCCTTCCCGCTGATGGGGATGGTCAAGGTGCAGTTGTCCCGAAGCTCAAAGGGAACCTCGTCAATGGCGCGTTTGGCCTGATCCAGGAAAGCCTTCTGCACGGCTTTGCGTCTTTCCGTGGTGAACGGAATAGGCAGGGTGCTGAGATTTTTGCTGATGACTTCCACAGTCGAGTTTTTGATGGCGATGGCACCGATTTTTTCAAGACTGATCAGGCGGGACTCGAGTTCTTCCGGTGCGAGACTCAGGTGGCGGGCCAGGTTGTCCCAATTGCGTTTGGGTCTGAATTTCTTCAGGCGCAGGCTGGCCAGAAGATGAATGTTGGTTGTTTCAAAGATGTTCTCAAAGTCAGCCACGGAAACGGGCTGCATCTTGGCGGTCTTTGGTGTTCTTTGTTTGCGGCTGCTGGAAAGGCTGGCCAGAATCTGGTCCTGCATCCCAGAATCAATATTCAACGCCTGCATCACGGCCAGGGCTGTGGGCTGTTTTACGACTCTTTGGCCGCTCATCACCCGTGTCAGTGTTCCGGCGTCCTGATCAAGACTCTTGGCAAACGCCCGAAGGCTGTACCGAGGATTCTTGTTCTGCCTTTTTGCGAGTTCTGTTCTTAAAAGTGCCGCTAGTTCCATGAGGCGCATCTTCTATGGAGCGCAAATTAGATGTCAATTACGTTATTTGTAAGAAGGAGATTGGGGATTTTAATACCGTTGCTTGGAAAAACCTGAGCAACGGCCTGTAAATTATTCAGATGCAGGTGTGTGCTCAGACGGGGAAGGCGACCGTGCAGATATTGTAGAGGACTTTGTCTCCTTTGCTTCGGGAGGTCAGAACGTTGATCCGTTTTCGGGCATTCTTAAGAATGTCACGCACGCGAGGCAGGTCTTCCGGATTCAATGGCAAAGTCATATTGCTGATACTGCTGCTGGCGCAGACCATGTGAGTGTCGGTTGCTGACAACAGTCCCAATCGCTCCAGCTCCAAGAGGCGTTTTTGGAGTTCTTCAATACTGATGTTAAGAAGCTGGGCCAGCTTGGGAAAGTTTTCTTTTTGGCAGAACGGACCGCTTTCAAGGCTTATCAGGATATAGATATTCAGTTTGTCGACGGCCTCTTCAATAGAGCTCGTGGCCAGGAAGCTCATTTCATCCTGTTCCTTCTTTTTGCGTCGACTGGCTTCCAGGTGGCTGAGCACCACGATCTGGTGTTCATTCGGTATCTGCAGACCCGTCATCAGTTGTCGGGCGGTGGCATCCTTGACGACGCGTTGCCCGCTCATGACCCGGGCCAGGCTTCCCGCATCTATGTTCAGACTGTTGGCGAAGGCCCGCAGACTGTAGCGTGGGTTTTTGCGTCTTCTTTTTTCGAATTCGTCTTGCAGAAGTTGTGAGAGATCCATGTACGGGTACAATCTCTTTTTTGAAGTTTTGGTGTCAAACGGGGAGAGTGCGGGGGCCTTCTATTCCGTTGCTCTTTTTTCGCCAGCAACACGACTTTCTTGATTATCTTGGGTGTTGCTCAAAATTTTGAATGCTCGCTGTTTAACCGCAGGCCGATCGAACTTTTCTGGAAATTCCTGATTTGCAAAAATAGGCTGCCGATCCAAGGGCAATTTCGCCCGAAAAAAAACATTAAGGAGAAATCGTGAAAAAAGTTATTTCATCTCTGGTACTGAGTTTCATGCTGATGGGTTCCTTCGCGCAGGCGCAAACGCAGGAAGGCACCGTGGCGATTGGTTCGGATGGAACGATTGTTCTGCAGCCGCTGAGTGGTTATTGCCCACCGCAACCCACGGCCGAAGACCTGCAGGTTCTTGGCGCCTGTGAACCTTCGAACAGCTCTGAATGCCCGGCGCACTATGAAGAAACAGCGAAGTACTGCTGGGGCGGCTGGGGCCGTGGCTTCTATCGTTGCGGTAGCGTGTGCAAACCCTATCGTGACCATGAAGGGCGCGGTGGGGATCGCGGTGGTAAAGGCGGTCGCGGAGGTCACGGCCATGGTGGTCACGGTGGGCATGGCGGAGGCCATGATCGTGGCGACAACTAAAATTTAAAAACTGGAACGGTGGGGCTACGAAGGCCTCACCGTTGCCCAGTACTTCTGAGCAACGATAGTTTTTTTTGCCGGACTTTTCTTTGTTCCAATTCTCAAATCTAATGGGACAGGGGGGACGTGGTGGGAAAAGGTGACGGTAATGATGTCGTGGTGATCAGAAGAAACGGTCTTGGTTCTCAGGTGCAAAGTGGGGACTCGGATAAAGACCCCGTTGACGTGCGTGAAAGGGTCCGTTTCGTGCTTCAAGAGATGCTGTCCTGCCTTGTCGCAGAACCAAGTCAAACCACGGTCCGAGTCAGTGTCGGAAGCAAAACGACTCTGTATGAAATCGACACCGTGTCCGCCGACTTTGGCAGAATTGTAGGCTCGAAGGGGCGCACCATTGAATCCATGAGATGCCTGGTGGCCGCAATGTGTGGCAGCGCGGGATTTCGCGCGGTCTTGCAGATTAAAGACGAGGCTCGGTTTGTCAGAAAGACTTGATTGAAAGAATCTTCAAACTCAAACAGGGCCCCGCTTGGATATTAAATATGCGCTTCGCGTTCCGGCCCTTTGCGGATTTGTTTTTCATAGTAAACTTCAAAGCTCTGCTCTTGGGGAGGCGTCGTAAAGCCACCCTGGATGCCTTTGGAAAGACGAGGCATCAAAATGTCGTTGCGGAACTCTTCCCAGCTTTCCGCTGAATCGTGGATCGCGATGACGGTCCATCCGCCTTCAGATTTGCCTGCGGCGTGATAGAGCTGCCCCTTTGGCAATGTGCTGCGGTCCGGATGTACGGCGGCCAGTGTGGCGTCGTATTGTTGTTTTGTGCCGTTCGGGAAAAAATGAACAATTCCAAATGCCATGGAAAACTCCTCTGAAAGGTTTAAAGAGAAGTGTAGGGCACAGTTTTGCTATCTAGATAATGGGATCAAATGAAGTGGTAACATACACGGGAAGTCTGTGCTGAGAGTCAGCAAAAAGGCCCGAAGAGATCGGGCCTTTTTATTGGGAAATTAAGACTTAGGAACTTTGGATTCGTCCACAGTGATTTCGATTTCCACGCGGCGGTTTTTCGCGCGCGCTTCTTTCGTTTTCGCTGGGTCCACTGGGTTCAATGCACCCATGCCGATGGAAGTCACTGTTTGTGCAGGAACGCCCGCAGCAACCAATTGAGCGCTGACGGCTTTTGCACGCTGTTCAGACAATGGGTTGTTCACCATCTGAGTACCAGTGTCGTCAGTGTAACCTTTTACAGTCAGAATATTTTCTGGATATTTCTTCATGATCGCAGCCAACTGGTTGATGTTGGTTTGTGCCGCTGGTTTCAAATCCGCTTTACCAGTGTCAAACAGGATGTCGCTTTTCAGCTTCGTGATCAGACCCTGCTCAGTTCTTTTGGTTTCAGCGATTTTCGCCAGTTCTTTTTGTTGTTTGTCCAAGCGGTGACCCACAGTCCCGCCGATACCAGCGCCCAAAGCCGCACCAATCAAAGCGCCTTCGTTGCGTTTACCAGTTTGGTGACCAATCACCGCACCTGCAACAGCACCAATCGCTGCACCGATACCAGCACCTTTAGCTGTGTTTGGGTTTTCTTGTGTAGTTGCGCAGCCAGAAAGCATCATTGCTACTGCTGTGCCGATTAAAAGCATCTTTTTCATTTGGGAAACTCCTTGAAAGTTGAGCCTCCAATTATGACCGAACTTTGTTAGTTCGCAATTGTTAATGCATTCGGCCCAGCCAGCCGCGGAAGCTGAAGCAGCTTGTCCATGGACAAACTGTCCCTTATGCTAGTGCTTTGACCCAAGGAAAGGGGAGAAGAATGAAGAAGTACGTTTTGGCAGGCCTTATGGCTGTCTCTATGGTATCCGGGGCCCAAGCTTTGGCCGACAGTCGCTACATTATCGTCAGCGGTTTTGCAGAAAGAGGACTGGACCCAAATATGGTCAACCTCAATATCGAAGTTTGGAGCAAGGCCTCCACCGCGAAGCAAGCTCAAGGACTGGCGGCGAACCAGTTTAAGCAGGTCAGAAAAACTCTGGAAGATTTCAAGATTAAAAAAGAGGATATCCAGACCGACAATTATTCTTTGAATCCGGAATATGAATACGATCAAAAACTTCGTCAGAATAAAATGGTCGGCTTCCGTGTGTCCCAGTCTTTGACGGTGACATTGCGTAAGGTTGAAGACGCCGGGAACTTCCTGGATGCCCTGGTTGCAGAGAAAAAGACCATGGATGCGGGTGTCAACGTTTCGTCACTGTCCTGGGATTCAGACAAGCGTGATCAGACGGAAACGGCCACTTTGGGTGAAGCTGTTCGTGCGACTCGCACCAAGGCTGATGAAATCGCCAAGGCGGCTGGTGTGAAGATCAAAGGTGTTTCCAAGATCAGCCACGGCGTGTCTGGCGGCTTGCCTCCACAACCGGTGTTCAGAAACTTTGGCGGCGCCAAAATGATGGCGGAAGCCGCTTCCACTGATGTGGCTGCAGGTCAGATCAAAGTTCGTGTTGAAGTCACAGCAGAATACGAGATTAATTAATAAGAAAAGAATTGAATGCACTCGTTGCTATAGCGGGTGCCTTCAATTTTGACGTCCTTCATGTACGCCTTTTTGGCGGCATCCTTGTTCAGGTCAGCCCACGCCACGGGCGGATTCGTCGCCTGAGTGCTTTGCGGATAATAAAAATGAGTCACAGATTTTGGCAGCGGATTTTTCTGCGGGTGGGATAGGGCCTGATCGGCGGCTTTTTTGGAAAGCTCCCAGAGCTTCTGCCATTGCGGGTGTTCACTTGGGCACAGGAAAAGTTTTGAATAAGATGATTTTTTCGAGACCGCCGGATTGAACTGGGCTTTCTTGAAGATCACCCCGTGCAGACCCTTGCCAAATTGTTTGGCGTAACGGGGCTGGGCATCCGCTAGTGCCACACGGTTTTGCACACCCCAAGCAAGGCTTGCAAACAGCGAATCTTCGTATTTGGAGCATTTGTCCAGATTGGTCGAAATGCCCTCCGCAAAAACCAAACGGGCCAGCACTTCAAAGTCCGTCAGATTTTCGCGCTGAACGATCTCTTCGTTGCTTTCGTCGTTCTTGCGCGTCAGGCAGGCCGGAGTGGAATCAATTTTGGACAGGGTGATTTTATCCGGGGTCGAAGACGGCCCCTGACAGCTGGTCGGACAAGGAGCTTCGGCAAAAGCCAGCCCTGATGTCAGCAGCAGTGCGGATAAAATCACCGCCTTCATTATTGAACCGGGAACAGGTAAGTGGTGGTCATGGCGTTTTTCTCGGTGATGGAGTGGATCTCATAGATCTCAATCACGGCGCCAGTTTGTTTCAGGTTTTGTTTCACCATGAAGTCATTCACGCGAGGGTAAACTTTCAATGGCCCGATGCCCGGGGACCCTGTGAATACCGCCATCACGTACTTGCGTTGCGGGATTTCACCCACTTGCAGGCCTTCCACCAGCTGTGGTGGCTCGCCCGTGATGATGCAACCCACTTTGGAACGCAAACGGGCTTCTTCCACGACTTGGGGATCATCCAGGTATTCACCGAAGGTGCGGCCGCAGGTCATGTTCTGGGAGGTCATGTACTTTTCAATGCGCTCAAGCTGTTTGTTCACTTTGTGGTAAGGACCCACGTGTTCAACATAGACGATCTTGAAAGGACCCTGAACGGATTCAGAAATATCAACACCTTTAAAGGCACCCAGATAGTTCGCCAGGAAAAGGCCGAAAGAGATCATCGTTACTGCAACAAATACCAAAATATACTTCATCGTCTTAAACCCACTTGATAGAGCAGCCCATAGAGGCTGTTTGTTCTTCAGATACTTTTTCGTTTTTCAAAAGCGTTTGAACGGCGTCAAACAGCTCGCGTTTGGTCACTTTCGCAGCATCTTTCCAGGAATCATCCAGGCGTCCGCGGTAAGCAAGCTTCAGGTCCTTGTCGTACACAAAATAGTCCGGCGTGCACACGGCTCCGAAAGCGTGAGCCGCCGCCTGGGATTTGTCATGCAGGTAAACGAACGGATAGCCTTTTTCTTGAGCGCGCTTTTGCAGATTCTCGAAAGAATCTTCGCGGTTGTGGCTTTCTTCGTCGTTGGCACAGATGGCAACCACATTCACGTTCTGTTTTTTCAGATCATGACCCAGCTGGATCAAACGGTCTTCAATCGCCTGCACATACGGGCAGTGATTGCAGATGAACATCACCACCAACGGCTGACCATTGCTGAAGTCTTTCAGCGAATAGGTTTTGCCATCCACCGCAGGCAGGGTGAAGTCGGGGCATTTGTTTCCAAGATCCGGAAAAGGGGTGAAAGTCAGTGCCATGGTTTTGTTCCTTACAGTGCGGACCAGTTGATTTTTTTATCACCAATCAACAGACTGCCGTCGGCCTCCATGCCTGTGTACTTTTCTTTCAGTAAAGGATGCAGGTTCAAAGCCGTCAGCAAAGAAAGTTGATCTGTCGGGCTCAAGGATTCTTCTGCGTGTGAAACAGCATCCGTCAGTTCAAACATCAAACGATCCAGGAACGCCATATAGTCCTGACCCAACAGCGGAGCGCCAACGGGCAGGGACTCAATCAGGCTGGTGGCAGTGTCGACATCTTCCGGAGAATCTGTGACGTTCAGACCCAGGCCGATCACCAGACGAACCTCATCACCTTGGGCGACGTTTTCAAGCAGGATGCCGGCAATTTTTTTGTCGCCGATGTAAATGTCATTGGGAGCTTTCAGGTTCCAGGCCAAAAACGGCCAGGTTGTCGAGCACGCACGATACACCGCAAGCCCAATAAGGCAGGATGTGGTCGGCTGGGGTTTTACACCCAAAAGATAAGACCACGAGCTCAGAAGAGAACTGCCTGGGCGCGCATCAATCCAGGTGTTTTTACCACGGCCACGACCCGCGGTCTGGTGGTCCGTCACATACAGGCACAAGGATTCTTCCATCAGGTTTTCGGCAAAGGCCTCTTCCTTGGCGATGGCGTTGGTGCTGGTCATTTCTTTTTGATAAGCCACATACAGGTGATTGCCTTCGGCCCACTGGGAGGTGACTTGTCCAATGCGAATGTCAGAAACCGGATTGTCTTTCGCCATTAGTCCTCCCACTGGAAGACAAGGCTGACGTCCGCGCACGGAGCTGAATGTGTCAGCGCGCCGACAGAGATATAATTCACGCCCAAGGCCGCCACGGACGCCACACGGTCCAGATTCATGTTGCCGCTGGCTTCGGTTTCCACTTCAGCAGGGATGATCTCCAGAGCTTTTTTCAAAGTGTCGTTATCCATGTTGTCCAGAAGGATTCGGTGCGCCTTCATGGCCACGGCTTCTTTAACGTCCTCCACGGTGCCCGCTTCCACTTCAATCGGAAGATTGCTGTGTTCACGCACGCGATTGATCGCATTGGTGATGCCACCCATGACAGAAATGTGGTTGTCCTTGATCAGGATTGCATCGCTCAGATTCATGCGGTGATTGACGCCGCCCCCGTGAACCACGGCGCGCTTTTCCAGATCACGGAAGGCCGGAGTGGTTTTGCGGGTGTCGAGAATTTTGGTTTTGGTGCCCGCGATTTTTTTAACAAAGCGGCGGGTGTGGGTGGCAATCCCGGACAGATGACCCAGGAAGTTCAAGGCCACGCGCTCGGCTTTCAGGATTTGCACCAGATCGCCTTCGATCGTGCAGATGATTTGATTTTTAAGAATTTCATCGCCTTCTTCAAAGTGCCACTTGATACGGCAGGTGGGTTCCAAAGCCTGCATGGATTGTTCAAATGCCATGGCGCCGGAAAGAACGATGTCTTCCTTTGCTTTCAGGCGGGCGCGTCCCATACGGGGTTTCAGGGCCAGGGATTCAGTGGTGACATCGCCATGAGGCATGTCTTCTTTGATGGCAGCGCGGATCAGCTCCAGCAACGTCATAATTAAGACCTCTTACTTGCAAAAGAGGTCGACGCTGTACGGACGGCCTCTTAAATGGACTTTTCAGTTTCGCGGAGGATCTTTTTGATTTCTTCGCGCACGATGCGCTCAGCAATCTCCGGAAGGACCTTCCAGCAGATGGATTCGATCACTTCGCGAGCTTCCTCACGGATAATCTTTTCCATCATATTGGGGTCTAAGTCCATCTTGGATTGAGTATTGGGCTTAGCATTAGAAGCGGGCTGCGGAGCCGCGCCAGTGTTGGTGACTTTTGTTGCACCCTTTTTGAGGGTTTCCATCATTTGATCTTTGACGGACTTTTCCACGTTGGAAATGAAGGAGTCCGCAGCAGCTGAAGGTGCTTTGGTTTTGGTCACTTCCGGAGCGGATTTCACAAAGCTGATTTCTTCAAAGTCGCCATCCATCTCGATGTGGCCGGAAAGCTCGTCATCCTGAGGAATCACAAATTTGGAGGCAAAGTCATTGCTGTCAGTTTCAGGGATCTGGATTTTGAATTTAGTCAGATCCTGATGGGCCCAGCCGCCCTCGTCGTGTTCGTCTTCCGCTTTGGGATTGGTCAACGGCACGGCCGCGAATTCCTCGCCGGAAACTTCCAGCAGGTTGGCTTCTTCAGCGTCGATTTCCGGGATGTTCAGGAAATCGCTTTTTTCCTCTGGAATAGCGTAAACTTCCTGCTCTGCTGCAGGGGTGTTTTCAGCCGGAGTTTCTTCAAACTCTGGCATTTCCGGGAAAGTCAGGAAATTGGAAACAGGATTGGATTTCGTTTTTTGCACCAGATCAGAAACAAGAGAGCGCAGGTGATCGGCATCGAAAGGTTTTTCCAGGCGACGGTCCGCACGACATTCGGTGGCCTTGGCTTCGTCGATTTCCATGAAACCGCTCCACATCAGCACAACCGGAATATTGACAGTTTCAGCGTCGTTTTTCAGATCCGCACAAACTTCGTAGCCTGAACGTTTGGTCAACAACACATCGGCGAACACGATATCCGGTTTGAAGGTCTTAGTTACTTGCAATACATCAAGGCCCACGGGGACCGATTTAACTTCAACCCCGAAGTCAGACAATGCCAGTTGCATTACTTTTTTGATTGTGGAACTCTCATCTGCAAGCAAGACGCGTAAAGCCATAATCAAAGTTAAATTGGATTTCCGCCGCCAGTCAATGAGTTTAAGGGATTTGCCGTGAATAGGATCGATCGTTATACAGCTTGGCTCTTCGTAGGTTACTTCGTGGGTGGCCTTCTGGTGTTTCTGACTCTTTTCACCGCGGTTGACGCGATGTCCACAATGGTCAACTACAAGGATGTCGCTCCCTCGGCATTGGTGAATTATTACCTCTATTCGTTCCCCGGAATTATCTCGCAACTGTTGCCGGTGGCCTGTTTGCTGGGGGTGATCCTGACCCTGACCAGCCTGAATAAAGCCAATGAACTCGTTGCGTTATTTGCGAGCGGGATGAGCCTGATTCGTATCGCGGTGCCGATGCTTTTGTTGGTGGCGGTGATTTCAGCTTTGGGGTACATGGCGGCCGACCGGGTTCTGCCTCGGGCGACCAAACAGAAGAATTACATTTTGTACTATGACCTGAAAAAAGAGCCGCATCGTTTTTCCACGATCCGCACGGACCGTATCTGGTACCGCTCTAAAAACTCGATCTTCAATATCAAAACCCTCAATGCCAAAGGGGACGGGGCCCAGGGGCTGACGATGTACTTCTTCAGCGACGAATGGGATCTGGTGCAGATGATCACCGCCGCTCAGGTCAAAATCCAGGGGGCGCAGTGGCTGCTGGAGCAGGGGACAGTGACGATCTTTAACAAGGACTCAAGCTTCCCGCTGACCAGCCCATTTAAAACGAAAAGCATCGTGATGGCCGAGGATTCCAAGGACCTGCAAAGTGCCGGTCAGACCGCCGATATGATGTCACAAAAAGAGCTGGAACACTTCATCGACAAGAACAAGGCGGCGGGCCTGGATACCGTGGCCTATGAGGTGGATTATCATTCCAAAATCAGCTTCGCCTTTGCCGGCCTGGTCATGTGCCTTTTGGGTATTCCTTTCAGTGTGGGCCGGGCCCGGTCCGGGGGCACCATGCTGAATGTCGGGATCTGTCTGGCCCTGGTTTTCGCCTATTACGTATTCTATTCGTCAGGGATTACTTTAGGGCAGCACGGGACCCTGCCTCCAGTGGCGGCGGCTTGGGCTCCCAACATAGTTATGTTGGGTGTGGCCTTCGTTCTTCTCAAAAAGCTGAAACGCTGATATAATGGGGGCCTCCCGGAGGCCCTTATGATCATGAAAATCCTCACATTCCCAGACCCGAAGTTGCGTGAAGTTTCGCAGCCGGTGAAGACTTTTGGACCTGAAATCGCCAAATTGGCCGAAGACATGGTTGAAACCATGTACCACGCCAACGGGATCGGTCTGGCAGCCCCTCAAGTAGGCGAGCTGGTTCGCATGGTCGTGATCGACACTCGTCCCAAAGACGAAAAAGGCCGCCGCTATAAATACGAAGAAATGACGGAACTGGAAGCCGCTGTAAAACAGCCGCTGATCCTGATCAACCCGGAAATCGTCAAAGGCGAAGGCAAGACCACTTTCGATGAAGGCTGTCTGTCCATCCCGGGCTATTACGAAACAGTGGAGCGCTACAACTACATCGAAATGAAAGCATTCGATGTGAATGGCAAAGAGTACATCGTGAAAACCGACGGTCTGCTTGCGATCTGCATGCAGCACGAAATGGATCACCTTGAAGGCACTTTGTTCATCGATCACCTGAGCTTCGTCAAGGGCAACAAAATCAAAAATCAAATCAAGAAGTACGGCTACCCGGTTAAAAAAGAAAAAGAAGGGGATGCTACAACAGCTGACGAAGAAAAGTGTGAAGTGTGAGCAAGGTCCGCGTCTGTTTTCTAGGAACCCCTGAATTTGCCGTGACCTCTTTGAAAGCTCTTCTGTCTGATGAGCACTTTGAGGTCGTGGGTGTTGTCACCCAGCCTGACCGTCCTGCCGGTCGTAAACTCCAACTGACTCCAAGTCCCGTAAAAGCTTTGGCTCAAGCCCACAACCTGAAGGTTCTGGCTCCCGAGTCCTTGAAAGCCAATCCACTGATGCTTCAGGAAATCAAAACCTGGGGTGCTGAGGTGGCGGTGGTTGTGGCCTTCGGTCAGATTCTGACCCAGGAATTTTTGGATTCCTTCCGCTTTGGTTGCGTGAATGTGCACGGATCTGTTTTGCCACGCTGGCGTGGGGCGGCTCCGATCCAAAGAGCCATCGAAGCCGGTGACGTCGAAAGCGGCGTGACCCTGCAGAAGATGGTCAAAAAATTGGATGCCGGTGACATCATCGGCATTCGTCGTGTGAAAATCACCCCGGACATGAACGCATTGCAGTTGCACGATGTGCTGGCCCAGTTGGGCGCAGAACTTCTGCAAGTGGAACTGATGGACTATGTTCGTGGCAATCTGGCGCCGACACCTCAGGATGAATCCAAGGTGACGCTGGCGAAAAAAATCGAAAAGATGGAATCCCAGATTGACTGGAGCACGTCTGCCAAGGCGATCGACGGAAAGATCCGCGGCTTTGTCTATGGCCCGGGCACTTACACTTTATTGCAGGGGAAAAAACTGAAACTGCACAGAGCCACGGTCACTCGTGACGGCGGCTCTATCGGCAGTGCCAAGCCCGGCATGATCACCGCTGTTCATGAAGATCATATTTCTGTTGCGACCGGTGACGGTGTTTTGCAACTGTTTGAAGTTCAGCCTGAAAGCCGCAACCGCATGGCGATTGCTGATTTCCTGAAAGGTCATGCTTTGAAAGTGGGGGATCAACTTGGCGTCTAAGATGGTGGCTCCTTCCATTTTGTCGGCGGACTTTGCCAATCTTGAAAAAGAGATCAAGGCGGTCGCACAGGCGGGGGCTGACTGGATTCACGTCGATGTGATGGACGGGCGCTTTGTGCCGAATATCACCATTGGCATTCCGGTGGTGAAGGCTCTGAAAAAAGTGTCGCCACTTCCGTTGGATGTGCATCTGATGATCGAAGAACCAGAGCGCTATGTGGAAGAATTCGTGAAAGCGGGCAGTGACTATCTGACCATTCACGTGGAGTCCACCAAAGACGCCGCAGGCACTTTGAAGCGCATTCGTGAATTGGGCGCCAAACCCGGAATCACATTGCGCCCGCGCACGGCGGTGGAAGAGGTTCTGCCTCTGTTGCCATTGTGTGACCTGGTGCTGGTGATGACGGTGGAGCCGGGCTTCGGTGGTCAGTCCTTCATGAATGATCAGGTGGCGAAAATCACTCGTCTGCGTCAGGAAATTTCCTCCAAGAATTTGTCCTGCCTGATTGAAGTCGATGGCGGAATCAATGCGGAAACCGCGAAGATTTGCCACGAGGCGGATGTGTTCGTTGCCGGCAGTTATGTCTTTGGCAAGGAATACGGATCAGCGATTGCCAGTCTTAAAGGGTCGTAAAACGCTCGACCCTCTTCCAGATAAATAGCTCCCAGCCCCTGTTCTTGCGCCAGCATCACGCTGTGCACACGGCGACTGACAATCGGGGTGAGCATTTCCAGGGCCTTTTCAACGGCGACAAATTTGAAGTCTTTTATTTCATACATGGGCAGACGGATGTTTTGCGCCTGATGTTCAGTCAGATCTTTGGCGGAAAAAAGCAGCTGCATGTATTCGCCTTTGACGTCGCGGTTGCTGACATAGTCCACCGCCAGCAGCGAGCCTGCCTGAATATTCAATCCCAGTTCTTCTTTGAGCTCCCGCTGCAGAGCTTCGCTGGGGGACTCTTCGGCTTCGACAGTGCCTCCGGGCAGAATCCAGGCGGGGTTGTAGGTGGGTTGTACGATCAAAAGATCGCCTTTATAGAAAAGCAGTGCGCCCACACCAATGCGTTTTTTTGGCAAT
Organism: Bdellovibrio bacteriovorus; assembly: GCF_048286975.1. Lineage (GTDB taxonomy): Bacteria > Bdellovibrionota > Bdellovibrionia > Bdellovibrionales > Bdellovibrionaceae > Bdellovibrio > Bdellovibrio bacteriovorus_H. Next base: position 236,167 of record NZ_JBLVRT010000004.1, read on the forward strand.
GAGGCATAGTATTCGCGGTCATCTTTGTAACTTCGTAACATAAGCGCTCCAAAGTCGTGTGTATCTGGACTGGGCTTTCGGTAGGGTGGGGTTTCGGTCGTTGACCCTGCGAAAGAGTCTCTTCAAAATTCTAAAGGATGCCTAAATTTTTTGGGTTACAAAAGGAGAAGACTTTATGAAAAAGCTCTTGGTCATGTTGGCTGTTGTTATGGGTTTCGGGAGCGTATCTCACGCAGACATTCTGCTAGAGCCGTATCTTGGTTACGAGACAGGTAAAACCACAGATCCAGATGGAAAGATCGATGGAACTGTGTTCGGTGCCCGTGTGGCGTATAAAACCCCGATTATGTTGTGGGTGGGCGTTGACGGTGCTTTCGGTTTGAGTGGTACTTCCAAGCCGGATGCTGGCGGTGATGAGACATCAAAAAGATCATCAGTCTATGGTGTTGTGGGGATTGATCTGCCGATCTTGCTGCGTGGATGGTTGGGAGTCAGTCTGAAGAACGAAGTTGATCTGGAAGATTCCGGAAAACTGAGCGGTAAGAGTACAAAGCTAGGCGTAGGGTTCACTGGTCTGCCATTCCTGTCTTTGAATTTGGAATATTTGAAAGACACATTTGATGAGCTGGATGGCAACAGCCTTGCCACAGATGCTCAGAGCGAAACTGTTATGTTCTCTGTTTCATTGCCTCTGGAATTCTAAAAAACACCAAAATTCCAATCCAAAAGCCACTCCGTTGGAGTGGCTTTTTTCGTTTAAAAGGTGCCTGGTGACTTTTTACACCTACGCCGCGTCAAAAAGGGCTGAAAATGCTGCGCTGTAGACGTAAAAAGTCACTAGGCACCTTTTCGATTCTTTGCCAGTTTTAGAGTGTTTGCGTTAGGATGCGGGCTTCTTAAGAGAGGCTCTGAATATGCAAATTACTGGTGAGAATATCACGCTCGAAAACCTATATGAAATCGCTCACAACCCTTCCATCAAAGCGGAGCTGTCTGCTTCTGGAAGAGCCAATATGCAAAAGTCCCGCGACTATATCGAGGGTCGTATTGCCAGTGGTGAAGTAATGTACGGTGTGAATACCGGCTTTGGTGCATTTTCTTCCGTGCGCATCTCGGATGCTGAAATTGAACAGCTGCAAAGAAATCTGATTCGTTCCCACTCCATGGGTATCGGTGCTCCGTTCACGAAAACGGAAACTCGCGCGATGATGGTTCTGCGTGCGAATGCTTTGGCCAAAGGCCACAGCGGTATTCGTCCACTGGTTGTAGAAAAAATTCTTGAGTTCCTGAACAACGACATCATCCCGGTGGTTCCTTCTCAGGGCTCTGTGGGCGCGTCTGGGGACTTGGCTCCGCTTTCTCATCTGGCGTTGACCATCATTGGTGAAGGCGAAGCGTGGGGTGCTGACGGCAAGCCAGTGCATGTGACTGAGTTGTTGAAACAAAAAGGCATCACTCCACTGGAGCTGAAAGCCAAAGAAGGTCTTTCCATGATCAACGGTTGTCAGGTGATGACTTCCATCGGTCTTTTGTCTTTGTGGGAAAATCGCCGCCTGTTGTGGTTGGCGGATCTTGCCGGTGCGATGTCTTTGGAAGGCTTGCGTGGTTCCAGAAAACCATTTGATCCATTGATTCAAGCCAGCCGCCCTCACGCCGGTGAAGGCAAGACCGGCCGCAATTTGATTAGACTTATGGGCGAAACCAGCCCGATCGCTGAAAGCCACGCCGTCAATGATCCGCGTGTTCAGGATGCGTATTCTTTGCGTTGTATGCCTGCTGTTCATGGCGCCGCTAAAGACGCTTTGAGATACGCGGTGAAGGTTCTGGAAACTGAAGCGAATTCTTCCACCGACAATCCACTGGTGTTTGCGGATGCGAACAAAGTTCTTTCCTGCGGTAACTTCCACGGGATGCCAGTGGCGCACGCAATGGACTTTGCGGGGATTGCGTTGTCTTCCCAGGCGAGCATCAGCGAATGCCGTATTTCCAAAATGATTTCCACCCAGATGAGTGAGCTTCCTCCGTTCCTGACCCCCAACGGGGGCTTGAATTCCGGTCACATGATCGTGCAGGTGGCAGCCGCTTCTTTGGTGAGCGAAAACAAAGTATTGGCGCACCCGGCGAGCGTGGATTCCATCCCGACGTCGGCAGAAAAAGAAGACCACGTTTCCATGGGTACGATTGCTGCCCGTAAGTTCGCACAGATTCTGCGTAACGCAGAAAATGTCGTAGCGATGGAATTGCTGTCGGCAACTCAGGCTTTGGATTTGTTGGCTCCGCTGAAACCGTCTGCTGCGGTGAAGGCTGCACACGAGCACATTCGCAAGACTGTGCCGTTTGCAAAAGAAGACCGCATTTTCTCTAAAGACGTCGAGGCGATCAAAGCCATGATGGTGTCTGGAGAACTGATGGCCGTCGTGGAAAACGCGGTCGGCAAACTGGAATGGTAGTTTTATTAAGTTAATGTCTGTCGCACTGCTTAAGCAAAAGTAAGCAGGTACCTTTTGGGAGGGATTATGTCTCGAGTAGTTAAGGCCCCTACGGGCAACAAGATGGTGTGTAAGGGGTGGTTGCAGGAAGCGGCTTATCGCATGATTCAGAACAATCTGGATCCGGTGATTGCTGAGCACCCGGAAAATTTGGTTGTCTATGGTGGTATCGGTAAAGCAGCTCGTAACTGGGAATCTTTCGACAAGATTCTGGAAGCTTTGAAAGAGCTTGAAAACGATGAAACTCTTTTGGTTCAGTCCGGTAAACCTATCGGTATTCTGAAAACACACGAAGACGCTCCTCGCGTGCTTCTGGCGAACTCCAACCTTGTGCCTAAATGGGCGACGTGGGAGCACTTCAACGAACTCGATAAAAAAGGTCTGATGATGTACGGTCAGATGACGGCGGGTTCCTGGATCTATATCGGAACACAAGGGATCATCCAGGGGACTTATGAGTCCTTCGTGGAAGCCGGTCGTCAGCACTTTGGCGGTAACCTTACCGGCCGCGTGATTTTGACAGCGGGCCTGGGTGGCATGGGTGGCGCACAACCGCTGGCGGGTGTCTTTGCCGGTGCCTGCGTTCTAGCGGTTGAAATCGATCCAACTCGTATTCAAAAACGCCTTGAAACCAAGTACGTGGATGAAGTGGCGACAGATCTTGACGACGCTTTGGCGCGCATCAAAAAGTACACAGCCGCCGGCGAAGCCAAATCCATTGCTTTGCAAGGTAACATGGCGACGGTGATCCACCAGTTGATCGAAAAGAACTTCACTCCGGATCTTTTGACCGATCAGACATCTGCGCACGATCCGCTGGTGGGCTACATCCCAGAGGGTTACACTGTAGAGACCGCGAAGACCTTCCGCGAACAAGACCAAAAAGCTTATTTGAAAGCGGCTTATGATTCCATGGCAAAACACGTTCGCGGCATGCTGGCGATGAAAGATCGCGGTGCTGTGACGTTTGACTATGGTAACAACCTGCGCGCGCGTGCTCAGGAAGCGGGTGTCGAAAATGCATTCGACTATCCAGGCTTTGTTCCGGCGTTCATCCGTCCTTTGTTCTGCAAAGGTTCAGGTCCGTTCCGCTGGGTGGCTTTGTCGGGTGATCCAAATGATATCAAAGTCACTGACGATGCGATGAGAAAACTATTCCCGCACAAGAAAGACCTGCTGCGCTGGTTGGACATGGCTGAAGAGCGCATTGCCTTCCAGGGCTTGCCAGCACGTATCTGCTGGTTGGAGTATGGAGAGCGTGCGAAAGCGGGCTTGATGTTCAATCAGCTGGTGGCTGAAGGTAAAGTGAAAGCGCCGATCGTAATCGGTCGTGATCACTTGGACTGCGGATCTGTGGCATCACCAAATCGTGAAACGGAAGCGATGAAAGACGGATCTGACGCTGTCAGTGACTGGGCGTTGCTGAATGCCCTTGTGAACACGGCTTGCGGTGCCACTTGGGTCAGCTTGCACCACGGTGGTGGTGTGGGCATGGGTTACAGCCAGCACGCGGGTCAGGTGATCGTTGCGGACGGTACGGAGAAAGCCGCACGTCGTTTGGAAAGAGTGTTAACTGCCGATCCAGCAATGGGTGTATTTAGACATTTGGACGCAGGTTATGAATTGGCTCACGACGTAGCGAAAGAACGCGGTGTCCGCAGTCTTTGGTTGTAGGGCCTGCGGCCACAGTGCTGCAGCGCCGGCAGGTGTGAAAGCTGAAGCAGCTCTCGCACTGTATGCGATCACATAAATGAATGCTCAAAGGCGTTGGAATTCTTCAGCGCCTTTTTTATTTCGGACTCTGAAGCTTATGTGGTTTCACAAAAAAATAAATTTCGTGAGTCCTCTCTGATTTTCTTCTCATATTCACATCGTGCTCAAATGAGACCCGAAAGTCTTGCCAACCTCTGCTATTCATCAGACCATTATTGTATGACGCTCTTTAATTGTTAGGAGGACTCCTATGAAAACCACCGCGAAAGCAGTTGCGATTTCTCGCGCTGTAAATGTGAAGGCCGTGAAGCTGCTGCTAAGCCTTTTTGTTTTGTTGCTTCTGTTTGTATTCAACTTTGAAGCAAAAGCCCAAACTCCGGATGTCGTGCGAGTTGGGAATCTGAAGTTCGCTCACTATGGTGCCATCAGTTACATGAGCGAATACTGCTCCAAGTACAACTTGAAGGTGACCGAGCGTGTGTTCGCCAAAGGCATTGATATTATGCCTGCGATCATCGCGGGTGAAATCGACGTGGCAGCCAGTGCGGCGGATGCGGCGATTGCCGGTCGTTCCGGTGGAGTGCCTATCTATGCTGTGGCTGGTTTTGCTGAAGGTGGCGCGCGCATCGTGATCCGTCCGGATCTGGGCATCAAATCGGTGAAAGACTTTAAAGGTAAAAAAGTCGGTGTGGCTCGTGGTGGAGCACAAGAGTTGTTGTTGCTGGCAGAACTTGCCAAGCACAACCTGACCTGGTCCGACCAGCCGGGTAAAGACGTGCGTATCGTGTACATGGCCTTCGCCGATTTGAATCAGGCATTGCAGGCAAAGAACATCGACGCCATGGCGCAGAGTGAGCCGCAGGCTTCTCAGGCGATCAACAAGGGCTTCGGTGTGGAACTGTTGAAACCGTACGACACTCCAATGGGTGAACCCATCCGTACTTTGGTGATGACTGAAAAGATGTACAACACCAAAAAGCCTGTTGCGGAAAGATTTATGAAGTGCTTCGTGGAAGCGACCAAAGCCTTCATTGAAAAACCAGAACTGGCTGAAAAATACGTGATCGAAAAAATGTTCAAAAACCAGATTTCATCCCAGGACTTCAAGGATGCTATCGGAAACTCTCCATACACTTATGATCTGACCGTAGAGCACATTCAGATCACCACAGACTTCATGGTGAAATACGGCGTGGGTCGTATGCAGAAGCCGCCTAAGGCTGCTGACTGGGTGAAGCTGGATCTGTTAACGGATGCCAAGAAGGCATTGGGTGTGAAGTAGGTGAGTATGAATAAGGATCAAGGATTGCTGTCTAAACTCAAAGGTGTCTGGGTACCGGCGATTGTGGTGATTTTGTGGGAAGTCGTGGTGCGAGCAGGTTGGGTGAATCCTCAGGTCCTTCCGGCTCCCTCGGCGGTCCTTGTAAAATGGTATCAGTACCTGATGCCGCTAGAAGCTTACGATCCGGCGCAAGGTTCGAAGTTTGCCTGGTATTTCTCGGGCGAACTGATTCGCGATCTTTGGGAAAGCTTCTATCGTGTGTTCCTGGGCTTTGTGATCGGTGGGGGCCTGGCTTTGCCGCTGGGTCTTTTGATGGGCGCCAGCCAGCGTATCTATGATTATATGAATCCGCTGATTCAGGTTCTGCGTCCGATCCCGCCAATTGCCTACATTCCTTTGGCGATCTTGTGGTTCGGGTTGGGGAATCCTCCGGCGGTGTTCCTGATTGCTTTGGGGGCGTTCTTCCCGGTCCTGATGAATACCATTGTGGGTGTGCGGGCAGTGGACAGCATCTATATCCGCGCTGGAAAAAATCTGGGTGCGGGATCCTTTTTGATGTTCAGAAAAATCATCGTGCCGGCAGCGATGCCGTACATCCTCAGTGGTGTGCGCATCGGTATCGGGACAGGTTTCATCTGTATGATCGTGGCTGAAATGATCGCGGTGAACAACGGTCTGGGTTATCGCATTCTGGAAGCACGTGAGTACTTCTGGTCGGACAAGATCATCGCCGGAATGTTCTCTATCGGTCTGCTGGGGCTTGCGATTGACACTGTCGTCAGCCGTTTGAATAACTATCTGCTGCGCTGGCATCGAGGTCTTGAGTAATGTCGAATCCAACACAAATTGAAATCAAACATGTTTCCAAAGTCTTTAAAGGATCCGAGCAGGATGTGATTGCCCTGAAAGATATTGATTTCAATATCCCGGAAGGTCAGTTCGTGTGTCTGTTGGGTCCCTCGGGTTGTGGCAAGAGCACTCTTTTGAATGCCATTGCCGGATTCTCAGCACCTTCAGACGGAGACGTCTTCGTCGGGGGACATAAGATCGTCGAGCCCGGCCCGGACCGCGGCATGGTGTTTCAGGAATACGCTTTGTTCCCATGGATGACGGTCGAGGATAACATCACCTTCGGTCTTAAAATCAAAAACGCGCCGCCGGATCAGATTGAACAAAAGCTGCAGCAGCTTTTGAAAACGCTGAAGCTGACGGACTTCCGCAAGCGCTTCCCGAAAGATCTTTCCGGGGGGATGAGGCAGCGTGTGGCTATTGCCCGCGTGCTGGCGCTGGACCCGCCGATCATGCTGATGGATGAACCGTTCGGTGCCTTGGATGCTTTGACCCGCCGAAGCCTGCAGGATGAACTGTTGAAGATCTGGAGCGAGCTGAAAAAAACAGTCGTGTTCGTCACACATAGTATTGAAGAAGCCATTTATCTGGCAGATCGTATTATTGTGATGAGCTATCGTCCGGGCACCGTGAAAAAAGACGTGATTGTTCAAATCCCGCGTCCGCGCAATCCCGCAGATGTTGATTTCAACAATCTAAAACGTGAACTGTCACAGATGGTGATGGCAGAGCAAAATCGCTTCGAAATGGCCCAGATGTCGGGCTCGACCGGAGACTGATTATTCGTCCGTAGGGGAGCCGGTGGTCACACTGTTGTTTGTGGTCACGCGGCTTCGGCTCATTTGATGCAGTTTGTGTCCGAAGTGGTGCAACAGCATACCCAAGAATGAAAAACCAACTCCCAAAACCAGTGTCGTCGTCGTGGATACGAATGCCAGATTTAAGAATTCTTTGATCGAGGGTGCTTCGGTGTAGGACAGCTTCAGACTGTTACGAATCAAGAGCGGCAGGATGTATCCCAGGGTCATCAGCAAAGAGTTTTCCAGAATGTGGATGAATCTGCGCGCCAGCAGGCCATTCATGAGAAATAGCAGACACAGGAAGTTGACGGAGTCGCCAATGATCTCCCAGTTCAGCGCTTGATACACAAGGACCAGCGAGCCCGAAAAAAAGAGGGTGTAATAGACCCACAAGCTTCGGCTGTGCAAAAATGAACCGCTTTTTGTCATGCAATAGACCCTCTAGGTTTAATCTTAACAGAGGGTCTGTGGATTGAAATATTGTGACTGATTATTAATGCCGGTCAGGACCTAAGAGCAGGTCCTAAGTCTTACTGGCAAAGGCATTCCTTATAGCGGCAAGACAGAATTTTACCGTGGTTGTTGTACTGGAACTCGAACACGACGTTGTCGTGCTTTTCCAGATTCACGGTGGTCTTGTCTTTGAGTTCCAGGACAGACTTCACTTCGTGTTTGCTGACTTTACCCAGGGCAAGCAGGGACTCTAAAGTCTCATCGCCCTTCAGGGCCAGACGCTCTGGGTAGCCTTCCGCATCCAGTTTGAAGAAGCGGATTTCCACTTTGTCTTTCGCATTGGTGTTGTCGGCGGTGATCAAGTGCACGCGGCGCAAAGATCCATCCGGCAAAGTCAGGTGGTAGTTTTCAAGAGAGATTTCTTCTTTGGCAACACCGACACTTTTTTGCAGGTATTCCATCAGGGCTTCCGGGGTGGCGATAGCTTGAGCTGCCACTTCCGGAGCGCAGGCCTGCAAAGAAGCCAGGAAGGTGTCTTTGCCGGAATCGTTCTGAACTTGCGCATTGCCTTTTTCACCCAGGAAACTGTCGTCGCCCGCAGTGGTCGCCGGAGTAGCCGCCGTCGCTGCGGCCTTTTCACCTTCCGCCACTTGCAAAGCTTCCTGCTGCTTTTGATGGAAAAGAATATGCAGGAAGTAATAGTCCGTTGCCACGCCCAGTGCGAAAAGCACCAGGCCCCAAGTGATCCATGTGCTAAGTTTAGTCGATCTCATAGTTCCTTTTTATTCCTGAGTTAAATCCGGAGCCCAATGGTCCCATGATTGGCAGGTTCTTGCACGCTGCGAAGGCCCACGAGCTTCACCCCAGCGGTACTCACCACTGTCATGTGGATTGTTGGAAATCAGACCCTGGAACAAACGGCGTTTGAACTCTGCCAGATCCATTTTGCGGCCTGGAAGGTAGTCCACCACGCACACGGAAGCAGAAGTCACAGCCTGAGCTGCCATGCGGGAGGTTTCCTGAGCCGCAGACAAAGAAATCGCCGGGAAGATTTTGTCCAATTGAGCTTTTGTGGAAGCGCTCAACTGGTTGCCACCGTTGATTTGCAGGATTTCTTTATAAGCGCGACGCAAAGACATGAAGTCGTCAAAGATACGACGGTCACGGTTTGGCGTGGAGTATGTGTCATAAGTAGCATAGTCCATGCACTTATTGTTGCGTTTCAAATAGTCCAGACCTTCATTGATGGAAGTCACGCGGTCCGCAAAGCCAGAACAAGTGGTTTTGATCAGACGAGCCACCAACTGGTCATCGGTTTCCTGGCGCAGGGCCAGACGGCTTTGCACGTGGCGAACCCATTTGTTCAAAGGAATTTTGAACTGCTCATCGCTGTAGCCCGGGGACTGCCATACTGGTTTGTTCAACGCTGAAGCCGGTCTCCAGTAACGGAAGCCCGCACCGCTGTTCACAGAGTAATCGCCCTCAAACACCCAGTCTGGATTTGGCCAGGACTGACGTTCTTGCAGACCGAAACCAGAGTTCGCACCCACAACAGAGTTGTAAACCAGGTAGGGAACACCGATCGGCAGGATCTCTTTGATCGTCCAGGAGTGGTGGTTCTTTTTGCTGGTCGCCATCAAACCGCCAGAGCGGATCGTGTTGCGGTTGATTGCCACTGGATAAGTGTCGTTCGGAAGGGAACGCGTGGACATCACACCATAGATATACCAAAGGAAGTTGCGCACGCGCTGATTTTCGCTTTGGCCATCCCAACGGCTCATTTTGTTAGAGATGGTTTTACCCGCCGCTGTAGGATCCTGAGCCACGAATGGCAGACGGTTTTCATAGGCGAAGATGATACGCATGGAATAAACAGTGTCAGCACAGTCGACACGCAGACCATAATAAGGATTGGTTTGCCCGTTGCGCAAAGACTTGCGAGAGAAGAAGTCCGTGCGCCATTCAGTACGAACCCATTCCGCATAGCGGTCTTCATAGGTTTGGGACCATTCGTTGACCTCAGTCCAAACAGCCGCGTTGGCCGTGGTTCCCATCAACAACATTACAGAAACTAAGAGACTACGAAGCATTTTACCCCCTCGAGTGTTACACCGGGGCAGGGGTATATTGCTGGCAGGTAAGGATCAATGGAATTATTATAGAGCGTCGTGTGTCATCTCGAATTTTATACCGCAGCTCGCTAGTATGCCGCGTTATCTATGCGAACATTCATCCAGCTCACCTTTTTTGTGGTCATTTTGTCCCTTTTGGCTTGTCAGTCAAAAGAGGAGCCTGTCACTCGGGAAAGCCGTCTTTCCAAGGGGCACCAATTGATCGATCAGGGGCGCTGGGATGAGGCAATTGAGTACTTGTCGAAGCTAGAGCAGCAGGATCCGCATCTGCACGTAAGACTGGCGCTGGCATCCGCCTTTGCGGGCCGGGCCGGGGTGCGCATCGAAAAGATCTACTCCTTTGTGACGGTCCGTAATCTGAAGCCAATGGCTGTTTCATTAAGCGCGGTTCGCGTGGATCAAAAAACTCAGGAACTGATGCAGTCCCTGGGCCGGTATGCCGCCCAGTGGGAGAAAATCCCGGAAGTAAAATCTGAAGGTCGTGAGGACTTAACTCGTGCCTTGCAAGTGCTGGCCGAACAACCGGAAGCCGGGGCGCGCCTTTATGCCGCGACTTTGCGGGTGGTGCTTTTAAAGTCCGTCGTCAATGAAGGTCTTTTGAACTGGCAGGTAGTGCGCAGCCAGAAGGTCTGTTCGGATCTGGTTCAGCCTTACTTTGAATGGGCTTTGCAGTTGGTGGATCATTTGATCGTGATCAGTGAGGATCTGACTTCCGCGTTCCCCGAAAAAAAATCTGAATTCAGCCGTTACACCCAAGATCTGCTGCGTTTCAAAAAAGAAGCCGAAGCTATTCCCTGGCCTCAGGAAAAAGTATGCTTCTAAGAATTCTTTCGGCGATCACTCTGACGTTCGCTTCCGTATGCGCACAAGCAGCGACGTATTCTCCAGCCATTCGTGATGGGGGCAGTCGTTTCTTGGCGCGCTCACTGGGCAGTGCTTGCTATTCCATGGACAGTCTGCGCCGGGGACTTCCGTGCAATCCAGCTTATGTCGCGAAAGAAAAATCCCCGCGCTTTGATACTGATCTGCTATTGGGCAGCAATATGGAATACCTGCGCGAAGCAGAGGCCTTGCTGAATGGAAACAGCGACGAAGCATCGGTTGCAAAAATGTTTTCCCGCCGCGAAGCTGTGGACGGGGAAATTTCCATCGAAGCTTCCTTTCAACGTCCGACCTGGGGCATTTCCGTTGAACCGTACCGACTGGTGTATGTCTATCAGTTTGAAAACGCGTCGTTACCCATGGTGGACATGATTGCTTCGGAAGAACAAAGCTTCAAAGCGCAGCTTGCCAGTTTCACCTCCGGAAACTTCTATGCGGGCCTGCAGCTTCGCTACACGCATGTGAAGTATGTCGGCAATTATTTCTCGGTGGTTGAAGCGGTGGCCGGGGACCGAGACGAACTTTTTGAAATTCACAATCAGGATATCTTGTATGTCGAGCCAGGTCTTTTATATGCCTGGGAAGACGTCCTGTGGGAGCCGCAGATTTCTGCGATGCTTTCCCAATGGGGTGTCAGCGATAAAAAATCCGAGCAGTATCCCATCCGTCCTCAAGGTTTGCTGGGGGCTTCCGTAAAGCCTGCAGTTCCGCTGGGACTTTTGGAAGTGGGGGTGCAGTTTCAGGTGCACAACGAAACTGAAAACTTCCAGGACGCAGTTCGCGGAGCCGTGACCTATCAGTTGGGTGTGCTTCAAGGGGTTCTTAGTGCTTCCCAGTATGATCAGGCGGCGGCGTTTTTGGCGACGTACAAAAGTTTTTCCACGGGGCTTTCATATTGGAGTGAGCGCACGAACAAGTCCGTCTTTGTGCAGTTCGGGGTGAGCCTGTGAGGCTTTTGCTCTTCGTGGTTTTTTTGGTGTTTTTAAGTGGAGAGTCCTTCGCGGGCGATCGCCGTGATGTGGACTATTCGGGGCCGTCCAACTGGAATGAGTTCCGCGCCTTTGTTCAAAAGCAGCAGCAAGAAGACGAGCAGGCGGGTGTGGCTTACATGATCTCCGGTGCAGTGGCGGCTATCGGCGGTACGGTCGGTTATCAGCAATCAGAGGAAATTTTCAGCCGCACCATTTTTGCCATTACCTCAAACGTGGGATTGGCGGCGATAGGATTGGGCGCGACGTATTATTACACCGGCAACGAGATGGATTCGTTCTTTTATGCCATCGATGGGTCTTCGTTATCGCTGGCAGAAAAGAATGAAGTTTTGCAGAGATTCCTTGAAAAAGAGCGCGAAGAAAAAGAAAAGCGCAAATGGATCCGGGTGGCCACGCATGCCTTGCTGGCTGCTGCCAATATCTATAGTGCGACTCAGGAGGAAAACAGCGACGTGCGCTCTGTGTTCTATTTCCTGGGCGGAGCCAACACCTTGTTGGCGGTGACCTACAGTTTTTAATTTAATAATTAGCGGCGGTTTTTGCAGCAGTAAGGGACAATCGGTAGTGAACCGTCTTGTGTTGTTCCGAAGGTGAATGCTCCTGCAGACCAGGTGTTGCTTGCGGCCGAGCAGAGAATGACGTGCGCGCTGGAGTTGTCGCTGAGTTGTCCAATCCACAAGCTGGTGTCAGTTGCGATGAAGTCCGATTGGCACAAGCCGACAGCTTGCTGCAGGTCGCAAAGTTTGCCCCCTGCATTCAGACATTGAGTCATGGAAGCGGCGAAGTTCGTTCCGGTGCTGGACAGCTTTTGAGCGCAGAACGGGTCCCCTTTATTGATCAAAGTCCAACCCGAGTCACAGGGATTGGTTGTTTTCCATGCAGCTAAAGCAGAGTCGTAGACCAAGGAGCCACCGTCAAAGTATCCAGCGGACACATTCACAGGCTTGCCCTGGATTTTTGCAATAGTCGGATTAGGGTAAGTTCCCGACAGATCGCCACCCGCGGTTCCCGCAGGTGTACGGGCGTCGCTGAAGCGGGCATCATTTCCGGCGGCCAGAGTATTGGCCGTAGTACCGACGTTGGCGGTAATGGATGGGGCGGTGCTGCCGTTAGCCACTGTAATGTAGGCATTGGCGCTGGTAACTCCACTGATAATATTGACTGTGGTTCCGCCAGCTGAGGTTAAACGACCTTGAGCATCTACGGTGAAAGAAGGAATCTGCGTGGCACTTCCATAGCTTCCGGCTGTCACGCCGGTGTTAGCTAAAGAGAGGGTGCCCGTGGCTGTGATGGTGCCCCCCGTAAGGCCTGTACCTGCAGCGATGGAAGTCACTGTGCCAGTTCCCGTTGGGACTGTCGCTGGAACCCAGTCCGTGCCATTGTAGCGAAGCACCTGGCCGCTGGTTGGCGTTGCCGCTGATACGTTCACTCCACGCAAGCGGGTGACTTGAGTTGCATTGTGAGTTCCTGTGACATCGCCAGCCAGACTTAAAGCAATCGCCTGACAGTTCATGGAGTCACCAACGGAATTGTAGTACATGGTCTCTTGAGGCCCACAAGACGGCATCGCCGCTTTGGATAGCTTCGAAGTCAGTTCTGCATTCAGATTGCTGACTTCCGTGATGGCCAGTGCCCCAGCAACCCACTGGGTGCCGTTGTGTTTCAGAACTTGGCCGCTGGTGCCCGTTGGAAGTGCGAAATTGTTGCCAGTTGTGTCGGTCACACAAGACAAGGTAGTTCCATTGGAAGTCAGAATACTTCCTGCGGCACAAGTCGGCAGTGATGCCTTGGCAAAGGCCTTCACCGTCGGGTCAGTTTCCGTTTTGATGAATTTATCGTAGTCCCCAACCACCGACAGCAAAGCTGCCATCTGAGTCGGTGTCATCGCCGGAGCGGTTCCGCCGTCAACACGCAAAAGGCTTGTGGAGTCGTAGTTGCCAAGTTTGTTTGCAGACTGGGCATTCTGGGATTCCGTGGCAAAGGGAACAGCTTTTAGCTTTTGCGCCGCAAAGCTTTGCCAAGCAGTTCCGTCATAGAAAGAAATACGTAGAGATCTTTCATCCGCAGGGCCAGGGGTGAAGCTTCCGCCACCTTTACAAGTCAGTGTCGCACTGTTGGAAATGACTTTTTCCAAAGGCATATCGCCGCTTGAATAAACTCGTGTGCCAGATCCCAGCACTAGATTGAAGCGGCCTTTGGATCCACCCATGTCCAGATTATTGATTGTTTCCTGATATACTACGCAAGTGGAGTCAGGGGACAGGACCTCAAGATTGAAGCTGACGGCTCTTGATTCCAAATCACCGCCATCAGGGCGAATAATCTTCCCTGAAACGTTATAGCCATCCGCCTTTGCGGCAAAGGCAAACAAAAGCGAGATTATCAACAAAGGATAACGAACGTGCTTTGGTTTCATTCCATAACTTATTCGGAATTATTAGGATAAATCCTTAGGATTTTGACCGTATTTTAGTCGGCATCTTCATTAAGAATCAGAAGGTAGCCTTGAGATGAGACAAACTGGGTGCTTCTGTCTTCTTTCGAAACAGTGGCCTCCAGTTTATAACCTCCAGCTGAAGTGGAAACCGCATGGCTGGCCAGATCTGTTTTAATAAAAGAGGCTCCCGTAGGGCTGCCTGTGCTAGGGGCGGGAGTCTGTCCTTTTAAAAAGCTGACCTGAGGGGTGACGTCGGAACATCCCCCCAAGAACAGCAACGCACTAAAAAGACTTAAAGACAGTTTAAGCATTCATAATACTTATCGGACGAAAGGAACTGGACTTTAGTGCGTTCAGTTTTCGCGCATTTAAACAGATAAGACATTGATAATTATGGAAAGAGGAGATGATCGTGCAACGTTCAAGGACATCCTTTTGGTTTTACACATTCTGTTGCCTGGCTTCATTTACTGCATTTGGCTGGTATGAAGTCACTCGTCCAACTGCTGGTGCTGGCGAATATGCCTCCAGTGCTGAAGAGCAGGTGATTAAAAAGCTGCAGACCGTTAATAAATCCCTGACGGGGATTGGAACGACGGCGGCTAAAGACGACATGACCTGCACCTGTAACTTCGGTGATGTGGAAAACATGATCACGTTCGAAAAGCCTGAAAACTGCGGGCCGGAGCGCAACTATTTGCAGAAGCAGTTTGAAGCTTTCAAAAAAGCCGATCCGAAGGGGTTGTTCGCGGGTGGACGTGATTATTCCAAGACCGCAGAAATTCTGCCACGCAAGTGTGCTCTTTATATCATGAAGCGTTTCTGGAAAGACCGCGCGCTGACGCCGGAAGAAAAGCGCGAGGCGGATATCGAGTTCAACCGCACGGCTCCACCGACCAATCAGCGTGAAGTCAAAGACGTGAAAGACTATAAAAAAGACCCATGGCTGTTCGCGAAGTGTGACAAGGACACAGGCACTCCAGAACGCTATGGCCACAAGGCTTGCGTGACAGAAAACTATGTGAATCTGGTTTATAACTCTTTGATTGATGTGGCGGACTGTCTGGAAGTTCCGGCGAAGTTCATTGCGCCGAAACTTTCCAATGAAAGCGGTCTGCACGTGAATGCATTTGGTCTGGTGAATGACGGTGGTATTGGTCAGTTCACGGATCAGGCGTTGGCGGATGTGGCTCAGAACTTTGAAAACTTCAAAGGCCGTATCAACAACAGCACCAAAGAATCCTGCCAAAGACTGCGCAGCATTCCAGGCGCGGTTCCAGCCAAAGCAGAAGAAATCCTGTCCGAGGATTCTCAGCGCTGCCATGCGATTTCTACACCGCCGAATCCTTTAAGAAGTATGGTTTACTATGGTATCTTCTATCATGCGACCAAAAGAAATTCGAACGGGGCGTGGAACCGTTCCACGGATGCTAAAAATCCGGATTTCAAAGGTGTTGAGCAGTTGATGAAAGACGCCGGAATTGACAGCTTCGACAAAGAGTCCATCAAAGAGATGATCTTTGTGATGGCTTACAATTCGGGTCCGGGTCGTCCGCCAGTATTCTATCGTGAGTGGTTGAAATACCGTATCGCGACACTGAAAAAGTATCCGATCACGAAAGCTGACTTTGACATGAATTACTGGCCGACAGGGGCTCAGTTGAAAGCCAAGGCCGGGGAAGCCCGCGCCAAAGCGATTGGCAAAAAGACACCTTTGACGTTGGCGGAATACCTGTTCGCATATAAAGATTCTCTTTATATCCCAGCGGTAAAAGCACAAGCACGCGTATTGGATAAAGCACTAGGAGCAGGCACATGCACAGAAAACAAATTCTTGGAACTGTAGTCGCGGTACTGATGGGTCTTTCTGTGAATGCGGCGCAAGCGGCCAAAGTGGACGTTTTTGCTGAGTTCAATAAAAAGATCACGAAGCTTGAAGGGGAGTTGAAAAAGGAAAAAGACGTGACCAAGCGTTACGATATTTTCCTGAAGAATTACCGTGAAATGGGTGAGTTGAGATCCAAGAACCCACGACAGGGTGAGGAAAAAGAAATCAATATGAGTCTATTCATGGACTCATTGGCATTCTTGCCAGAGAAAAAAGACTTCCAGGCGTCCAAATGCAAGGACTATAAAAAGGAAGTGAATGACATGATGAAGTCCTATGCAAAGGATCAAAAAGAGCCTTTTGTTGATAAAGCCTTCAATGTCGTGGACCTGATCTGTAAGTAAGCAGATTAAAAAATCACTTAATATGGTGCCTTCAGCCCTGCTAGAGATTGAAAAACATCTCGAATCATAAGATAAAAGGGGCTGGAGGTGAGCATGAAAACGATCTGGGTCTTGTCAGCAGTATTGGTCTGCAGTCTGGACGCTCATGCCATTATCCCACCGGAAGGGCTGGGGGCTGGCGAAGTCGCTGTCCGCAGCAATCGCAGTGTGCGCCAGCAGGTTGAATCCTACACCGAGATGCTGGAAAAAGAAGTCGGCAAAGCCAAGAACAACAAAGAGCGCTACCGTGCCATGAATCGAATTGTGGGCCAGATCCGTTCGTTACGCGACAATAGTGTGCCGCAAGGGGCACAGGATGAGGCGCACATGGATCTGATGGTGTCCGTTCTGGAATCCATACCATCTGAAAAGAACTTCAAGAAAAAAGACTGCGCCAAGTACGAAAACGATTTGATCAACCAGTATGAACCCACTGCCGAAGAAGCGCCAACAGAGCCCGCAGTACAGCCGGGTTGGAAGGTGTTAGAGTCTTTGTGTCAGTAAAGGCTCTGAGTAAAACTCTGGGCATTTTGATTCTTTTGTCGGCCTCTGTTGCGTGGTCTGAATCCAAATGGGACCCTGCGGGTGCAGACGAAGTGAAGGTCACATTGGGACCACAGGTCACCTCTTATCAAATCGACATTCAATCTCCTAATGGCGGGCCTGAAGCGCAGTTTATGCCAAACGTGGGCAGCAAAACTTATCTGGGATTCAGCTATAGAAATTTAGGAGCCTCCATTAGCCTCGGCAATCCGGTGGATCCTTCCACCGTCCAGCAAAGAGGCGAAAGCTCAGCTACGGATTTTCATCTGCGCTTTTATGGGACGCGTACTTATGAAATCAGTTATCAGTCCTATAAGGGCTATTATCTCGACAACACCGAAGCTGTCAACGCGGGTTCAGCTCCGACCGGGATCAAGTATCAGCGCGGTGATATCAGCACCCACAATATCAGTTTCGTGATGCACTGGAATCTGCGTGAAGATGATTACAGTCTGGGTGTTGCCTTCGGTCAGGATGGTCATCAGAAGGTCAGTGGCTGGTCATATTTTGCCAGTGCGATGATTTCCAACAACAAGATGACCGGGGATTCTCCATTCATTCCTCCGGGGACCTCGGGCTTTGACCGGCTGGCAGACCTGCAGGAACTGGATCGTCAAATGGCGGGCTTGGGTGGAGCTCTTGGTGGCGTCTGGGTTCGCGGACCCTGGTACGTGACGGGCTTTGCGGCATTGGGCGTGGCCTGGCAAAAGGTCTATGGAAAGTTTGCGACCTCTGCCAATCTGGATGAAAGTTTCGTGGGCTATTTTTCAGATGCGAAAGTCGGCGGAGGCTACAATGGCGAACGCCACGTTGTGGATTTGCAGTTGCACTCTGATAACACGACAACGGACTTCCTGGGAGGGACGGTGGATGCAATTCAAATGGAGATGCGTCTGACGTACTCTTACCGCTTCCAAAATGTGGACCTGCCTGGGTTGAATTCTCTTTCGTCGTTCCTTGATTAATTCAACGTAATCCTGTTGAGTCACGCTCTGGAAAATCCGATAGATTTTCTAAATGCGCGTTATTGTAAAATCTTGTCTCATCTTGATACTGTGGAGTCTTCTGTCGGGTTGCTCGATGGAAGCGTCTATAGTTTCGCTGGAGGAGTCGCCAGTTCCTCTGCGTTCCGTTTCTGGCAAGATGGCTATTTCTCCCTCTCGACAAATCAGCGCTCAGGATGAATCCGGTCAATACCGGGTGGAAGGCGTGGTGGGTGAAATCACCACGACGGACAAATCCTATTCCGATGATGGAGTCTATCAGGCAGAAATCAACATACGCTTTCAAGTCATGTGAGGAACGTTATGGGGAAGCAGCTTCTGGCGATTTTAACATTCAGTATCTCTGTCACAGGTGCCTGGGCCAGTGGACCTAAGGGCATTCAAATATCCGGGCGCATTCTGGATGTGGCCTCCGAGCTTCCGTTGAGTGCGGGCAGTGTGGATTTCACCATCAAAGTTCTAAGCCCCGACAACTGTCTGTTGTACCAAGAGCAACATCTGAATAAGGATCTATCAGCGTCTGATGGCAGCTTTTCCCTGACAATTGGCTCCGGAAGTTCGGCGGTGAATGTCTATGCCACTGCCGGGCAAGAGCAGACACGTGAAAACATCCTGAAGGTCTTTTCCAATGAGTCGGCTGTCGCCAATGGACTGCTGTCACAGCACCAGGGAGCCGAGTCCACGGTTTGTCCGGGTTCTTATACTCCCGCCGCTGGTGACATTCGTAAAGTGAAGATCGTGTTTGACACGGGCACAGGTGGCCCTCGTGCGATTTTGCCTTATCATCAAATCGGCACAGTTCCTTACGCCATGGTGGCACAAGAAGCGGCCAAGGCTCGCGATGCCGATAAGCTGGGCGGAGTCGCAGCAGCAAGTTACGCAAAACTTACGGATCTGGCGACGGAAGTTCCCAACAACGAAAATGATCCGACCGTTCAGTCCTTTGCAAAATCCGCGCTGCCGACTTGTGCTGCGGGCGAGGTTTTAAAATCCAATGGAACCAGTTTCTCGTGTGTGACTGATACCGGGGGTGCTGTGCCGGTGGCGACAGCGGCCAGCACCGGGATTGTGCAAGTGGGTTCAGGTTTGTCGGTCGATGGCGCTGGCGTTTTAAGTGTCGGCAGTTTGCCAATTTCCCAGATTACCGGCCTGCAGACGGCGCTGGATGATCGTCTGCAAATGAGTCTGCTGCAGCAGTGTACCAGCAGTCAGGTTTCAATATGGAATTCAGTCTCGGACACTTTTGCCTGTTCCAACATCAGCATCACGGCCAGTCAGATGTCTGACTTTAACACCGCGGTGGATGCTCGGGTTAGTGCGTCTGACACCGCCAATCCCAAATTGCCTTTGAACGGCGGCACGATGACGGGCGATCTGAATATGGGTGGCGAGGACATTCTGGCCATCGGCCACATCACCATGAGTGCCGCGAAAACACTTTTGCTCGGAAACTTCACGCAAGCCCAGGAAGATGCGCTGGTGCTGAATGCCGGTCACAAAGGTCTTTCCTGGTACAATTCAGATTTGAAGGCATTAAGATACTATGATGGGGCGGCAAAACTGACGGTGGCTGCCAGCACTTCTGCCTGCACAGACGGGCAGATTTTAAAATGGAATAACACCGCAAAAACCTGGGACTGCTCTGCAGACTCAGGCGGGACAACGCCGGGAGATGCCTCTTACGCCGCAAAAGGTCTTGTGCGCTTTGATACCAGTGCGGATGTCTCGGGGATGACGGTGGCATCCGGATTAGCCAGCGTGAACACGGGGACCGGCGCAAACCAGATTGTGAAGCTGGGGGCGGATTCCAAATTGCCCGCTGTGGATGGCTCTGCTTTAACGAATATCAACGCCAGCAATATCGCGACTGGGACTGTGGGCACTTCCGTGTTGCCGACCATACCAGTCACGAAGGGCGGTACAGGCCTGACCGCGGGAACTTCCGGGGGAATTCCCTATTTTAGTTCTAATACAACCATAGCATCGACCGCAGCGGGGACGGCCAATCAGATTTTGCGTGTGCCAGCAGGTGGCGGTGCACCGACCTTTGGTGCTATTGATTTGGCTTCTGCGGATGTTGTGGGAACTTCAGTTTTACCAATTGCAAACGGCGGTACGGGGGCTGCGACAGCGGCCAATGCCCGCACAGCTTTGGGGTTGGGAACCGCGGCTGTGGCGACAACGGGGAGTACTTCAGGCAATGTCCCGGTCTTGGGTGTGGGTGGTATGACTGCGAATAAGATGTGTACTTCAGATGGTACCGGAACTGGCATTATCTGTAACGTGAACATCCCGGGGACAAGCACCCTGATGGGGTCTTTGACGATGCTGGGAAAGGCGGGGTGCGTGTGGGAACATGCCAATACTTCGTATGCCTCTTTTTCGAATGTGACAGCATGTAACACGGCCACGGTGACGGGGCTGGCTTCGGCTCCAACGGAAGGCAAGATTCCGGGCATTCGTTTCGCAAATCTTCCCGCGGGAGACTATGAGCTGACGGTATTACTTTTTTCGATGTATCCAGTGGATGCCGGGGTTTACTGTCGTTATCGTCTTTGGGATGGCACAAACTACTCGGGCACGGCAGGGGCCTATCAAAGTGAAATCTATCAAATGACCGGGTTGTTCTCTTATGCCACGGACCAGACGAATTTGACCTTTTATGTTCAGACGCAGACGACGACGGCCACAAAAAACTGCCGTGCCGACATTTCGGTGCCTGGACAGGATAAGATGCAAATCTATTTGAAGAAGTTATAGCTGGTTGAATACGCGGAAAAGAAAAAACCCACAGTCGGTGACTGTGGGTTTTGTTTTTGCTGCTTCAGCTGAATCGCCTGCCGGCGACTCAGCTCTGCCGGGCTGGGCCCGCTTACATCTGGCGTTGACGTTTTTCAACCGCAAGGGCCGCTTCACGCACAACTTCAGACAAAGTAGGGTGGGCGTGGAAGGATCTTGCCAGATCTTCGCTGCTGCCACCGAATTCCATGCACACGATCACTTCGTGGATCAGCTCAGATACGCTTGGACCCACCATGTGAGCGCCCAGGATTTTGTCTGTTTTCTTGTCTGCGATGATTTTCACGAAACCTTCCGTGTAGCCTTTCGCGCGGGCACGGCCGTTGGCCATGAACGGGAATTTACCCACGTTGATTTCCAGGCCTTTTTCTTTGGCGAATTCTTCCGTGATACCAACAGAAGCAATTTCCGGGTGAGTATAGATCACACCTGGAACTGTGTCGTAGTTCACGTGACCCGCACCACCAGCCAGGATTTCTGCCAATGCCACGCCTTCTTCTTCCGCTTTGTGCGCAAGCATTGGGCCGGCAATAACGTCACCGATGGCATAGATGCCCGGCACGTTGGTTTGATAGTGTTTATCCACGATGATGCGACCTTGAGGGTCTTTTTGGATGCCCATTTCTTCGCAGCCAACGCCCGCAGAGAATGGTTTGCGACCCGTGGAAACAAGCACAACATCCGCTTTCATGGAGGATGCTTTACCATCAGTCAAAGATTCATAAGTCACTTCAACACCGTCGTTGCCAACTTTAGAACCAGTCACTTTCGTGGAAAGAAGGAAGCTCATGCCTTCTTTTTCCATGGATTTTTTAAGCACGTTCATGCAGTCCTGATCCATGGTGCCGCCCAGACGGTTGGCATATTCGATCACAGTGACTTTGGCGCCCAGGCGCTGCCATACAGAACCCAGCTCCAGGCCGATCACGCCACCACCCACAACGATCATGGACTTTGGAACCTGATCCAATGCCAGTGCGCCGGTGTTGGAAACGATACGTTTTTCATCGTACTTCAAGAACGGCAGTTCCACAGGAACAGAGCCGGTTGCGATTACGATGTTCTTGGTCGTCAGGATTTGGGTGTTGCCGTCAGCACCTTTCACTTCCACTTTGCCAGCGGCGACGATTTTACCCATGCCGTTGAATGGAGTGATCTTGTTCTTTTTGAACAAGAAGGCGATGCCTTCGGTATTTGTTTTTACAACCTTGTCCTTGCGAGCCTGCATGGTTGGAAGATCCAAATCAACTTTGGACACTTTCACACCGTGAGCAGCCAAGTCGTGCTGAGCCGCTTGATAGTGCTCAGAACTTTCAAGCAGGGCCTTGGAAGGGATGCAACCCACATTCAGGCACGTGCCTCCGTAAGTTTTATCTTTTTCAATCACGGCCGTTTTAAGACCCAATTGAGCTGCACGAATGGCCCCTACGTAACCGCCGGGACCGGAACCAATAATAATTAGGTCAAATTGAGTGTCTGCCATGATTATACCTCTAGAAGCAATCTTTCAGGATCTTCGACAAGTTCTTTGATTTTAACAAGGAAGCTCACAGCCTCTTTGCCATCGATGATACGGTGATCGTAAGTCAAAGCCAGATACATCATCGGGCGGATTTCCACTTTGCCGTTGATCGCCATTGGACGATCCTGGATTTTGTGAAGGCCCAAGATAGCTGACTGCGGGAAGTTCAAAATCGGCGTGGAAAGCAAAGAACCGAACACACCACCATTGGTGATAGAGAAGGTGCCGCCACCCAGATCATTCGGAGTGATTTTACCATCACGGCCTTTTGCCGCCAGATCACGGATCGCCAGCTCAATGCCAGCCAGGGACAGTGTATCCGCGTCTTTCACGTTCGGAACCATCAAGCCCTTCTCTGTGGAAACCGCAATACCGATGTTGTAGTAGTTGTGGTATTCGATGTCTGTGCCGTTGATCCATGCGTTGACTGCAGGGAAGTCTTTCAGTGCCTCAACAACGGCTTTTACGAAGAAGCCGTTGAAGCCCAGGTTCACGCCGTATTTTTCTTTGAACTTGTCTTTGTACTTGGAACGAAGCTCCATCACTTTACCCATGTCCACTTCGTTGAAAGTGGTCAAAAGAGCTGCTGTGTTTTGCGCTTCTTTCAATTTTTCGGAAATACGCTTGCGGATGGTCGTCATCGGAACAAGCTTTTTGTCGCCCTGCTTAGAAGGACCGCTTGCAACTGGAGTGACTGTCGCTGGAGCTGCTTTTGCTGCCGGAGCAGGAGCCGCCGCTTTCGCTGCAGGCTGAGCATCAAGAACGTCCCCTTTAGTCAGGCGGCCGTCTTTACCCGTGCCTTGGATCGCTGAAGGGTCCAGACCTTTTTCATTTACGATTCTGTTAACAGCAGGGGATAAGTGCGCAGAAGCGTCTTTCCCGGCGGCAGCCGGCATAGCTGCAGCACCGGCAGGTGCGGAAGCTGGAGCAGCTGCCTTTGCGGTCTCAGCCGCAGGAGCTGTTGCGCCCGCTGCTGGTTTTGCGTCTGTATCAAGAGTCGCCACTGTCGCGCCGATCTGAACAACCGCACCGGCTTCGCAGCCTGGGTTGATAGTCAAAACACCGTCGTTTTCCGCGACAACTTCCACGCTGGCTTTGTCAGTCTCAAGAAGCATAAGAACTTCATTGCGTTTTACAAAGTCGCCGGATTTTTTAGTCCAACTGCCGATGGTTGCTTCTGTGATGGATTCCCCAACCGCGGGAACTTTAATCTCTTGTTTCATGGCAACGTCCTTTTATAAAAATTATCTATTAAAAACTGCTTTAATAATCTCAGCTTGTTCAGTTCTGTGTCTGTAGACGGAACCCGTCGCTGGAGAAGATCTCTCCGGACGGCCCACGTATTCAAAGCCCAGTTTCAAGCCGGCTTTGGAAACAACCTCAACAAACTTGAAGTACACATTCTGGAAGGCACCCATGTTTTTAGGTTCTTCCTGTGCCCAAACCAAAGTCTTCGCTTTAGGGTAGGACTTCAGAACTTCCGTCACCTGAGTTGCAGGGAATGGATAGATCTGCTCCAGGCGAACCAAAGCCACGTTTTCTTTTTTGGATTTTTCTCTTTCTTCCAGAAGCTCATAGTAAAGCTTGCCGGAAACAAACACCACGGTGTCCACTTTGGATTTGTCGATGGTGTCAGCAATCACTTCCTGGAAGCGGCCTTTTGCCAGATCCTCGATAGAGGATACCGCGCGTGGGTGACGCAACAGGGATTTCGGAGACATCACAACCAGTGGTTTGCGGAAGTCACGGCACACCTGACGGCGAAGAGCATGATAGATCTGCGCTGGAGTTGTCAGGTTCACAACCTGCATGTTGTTCTGAGCACAAAGCTGCAAGAAGCGTTCAAGACGGGCCGAGGAGTGCTCGGGGCCCTGACCTTCATAGCCGTGTGGCAGAAGCAGAACCAGGCCGCTCATTTGCTGCCATTTGGATTCACCGGCTGCAAGGTATTGATCGATCACGATTTGCGCGCCGTTGACGAAGTCGCCGAACTGCGCTTCCCACATAACCAGGGATTTTGGGTCGTGAACGGTGTAACCGTACTCATAACCCATAACGCCGTACTCAGACAGGATACTTTCAGCCACCAGCAGTTTTGCTTTTGGATTCAGATCCGCCAGTGGGAAGTAAGCTTTGCCAGTTTTGAAATCATACATACCCGCATGACGGTGAGTGAATGTGCCGCGCACGCAGTCTTCACCGGTCAGACGAACGGAGGTGCCTTCGGAAAGCAAAGAGCCGTAAGCCAAAAGTTCGCCCATGCCCCAGTCGATGTTTTCTTTGCCGGCACCCATGGCTTTACGCGCTTCCAGAAGTTTGATCAGTTTCGGATGCGGAGTGAAGTCAGCAGGGTAGCTGCCGATTTTCTCGCCGATCTGTTTTAGTTTTGCCAGGTCGAAAGCGGTGTCTGCTGCTTTTTCAAAATCAGCGTCCTTGGCTTTGCGAAGTCCCTTCCAGTTGCCTTCGAACTTGAAGTTCTTAAGCTTAGGCGGGTTCTTCTTGGTGTCTTCATAGATTTTCTGGAGACGATCCATGGCCTGGTTGTACAGGTCTTCGGAAGTCTTCGCGTCCACAGATCCTTCGGCTGCCAGTTTCTTGGCGAACAACTCACGCACAGTCGCGTGAGTTTTGATCAGCTCATACATCTGTGGCTGAGTGAAGGCCGGTTCGTCCCCTTCGTTGTGGCCGTACTTGCGGTAGCACAGAAGGTTGATGACCACGTCTTTGCCGAACTCCTGACGATAGCGAAGGGCGATGTCCATGGCACGAACAGCACTTTCAACGTCGTCACCGTTCACATGCAGAACCGGCGTGAAGGTCATCTTCGCCGCATCGGATGCATAACGGGTGGAACGGGTGTCTTTGCCGCTGGTGGTGAAACCCACCTGATTGTCGATGATGATGTGAATCGTGCCGCCAGTGGAGTGAGAGTGGACTCCAGCCATCTGCAGAGTTTCCTGCACGATGCCCTGACCGGCAAACGCCGCGTCCCCGTGGATCAGAACCGGAACGACATTCTTTTTACCAGAAGCGCCGATTTGATCCTGAGCCGCACGAGCCATACCCAAAGCCACCGCATTCACGGTTTCCAGGTGAGAAGGGTTGTAAGCCAAAGTGACTTTGCAAGTGCCAGTCGGGGTTTTCTTTTCAGTGACATAACCCAAGTGGTACTTCACGTCGTTGTCGAAGTCTTCGATAGGCTCTGCCAGTTCCAGTGGGCCGTTGAAGTCACCGAAAACATATTCTTCAGGCTTGCCGAAGAAGTTCACCAGAATGTTCACACGTCCACGGTGAGCCATGCCCACGTAAACTTCCTGAACCTGCTGGGAAGTGCCTTTGTTCACCAAAGTGTCCATCATCGGCAAGATGGAGTCAGCACCCTCGACAGAGAAACGCTTGGTTCCCACATAGCGGGTGTGAACGAATTTTTCCAGAGTCTCAGCTTTGGTCAAAGAAGACAGGGCGTCTTTCTTGTCAGCCAAAGCCAGTTTCGCCGGATTGCTTTCAAACTGCTGAGTCAGCCATTGCACTTCTTTCGGGGAAGCGTCGGCTGCCTGCAAAGAAAGAGTTCCGCAGTAAGTGGCTTTCAGATGATTGATGATGTCGCTCAAAGTGGCATTGGCTTTGCCAATCACAGAGCCGATTTGGAATTTCGCGGTCAGATCTTTTTCTGTCAGACCGAAACGTTTCAAAGAAAGAAGTTCACCCGCTTGAGGAGCATAGAGTGGATTGAGGTTTGCTTCTGTGTGGCCGTCAGCGCGATACGCCTGGATCAGTTGGAAGACGGCCAGCTCCTTGTCGGACATTCCGAACTTGCCACCTTGGGCAAACTCAACACCTTCAAAAAAACTTTTCCATTCAACTGCCAGGGAATCTGGATTCGCTTTGAAATCAGAGTAGAGTTGTTCGATATATTCTAGATTCGCACTGTTGATGCCGCTGTTGCTCACGATTAAACCTCAAACGTCGCAATGGGTAGTTAAATTACGCTCGTTAATTTTTCAAAAACTCGGGGGTTTGACACGTCTTAATGCGTAGCAAAACGCCTAGCTATTGATGTTATTTAAAACGCTGTCATGATAGCTCTTTTTCTATCCAAAATGAAGGAGTTTAAGCGTGTATAAGTTGGTGCTAATTCGACACGGCGAAAGTGTGTGGAACCAGGAAAATCGCTTCACTGGCTGGCAGGACGTAGATCTTTCTGAGAAAGGTCGAGCGGAAGCTCTAAAGGGTGGGAAAGCTCTTCGTGAAAAAGGCTTCAGTTTCGACGTGGCTTACACAAGCGTGCTGAAAAGAGCGATTAAAACTCTGAATTTCGTGTTGGATGAAGTGGATCAAGTGTGGCTTCCAGTCCACAAAGACTGGCGTTTGAATGAAAGACACTACGGAGCCCTTCAGGGTTTGAACAAAGCTGAGACTGCGGCTCGTCATGGCGAGGAGCAGGTAAAGATCTGGCGCCGTAGCTACGACACTCCGCCACCACCAATGGAGGTGAGCGACCCTCGTCATCCTTCCCATGACCCTCGCTACAAAAATGTCGACGCCAAACTTTTGCCTAGCAACGAATCCTTGAAAGACACCGTGGCCAGATTCCTTCCTCTGTGGGACGGCACGATCGCACCTGCTGTAAAATCAGGCAAAAAAGTGCTCATCGTGGCTCACGGGAACAGTTTGCGCGCCTTGATGCAGCATTTGGAAGGGATGACCCCTGATGAGATCATGGGCGTCAATATGCCGACCGGGATCCCGATGATGTATGAATTGGACGCAAACTTGAAGGTCCTGAAAAAGGAGTTCATTGGCGATCCGGACGAGGTCAAGGCGGCGATTGAGGCTGTGGCCAACCAGGGTAAGGCGAAGTAAGCCTTTTATTGCAAATTTCTTCCCAAAGCCCACCGCCTTCAGGTCGTGGGCTTTTTTTATGTAAACAAGCTAAAATTGATACAATAATTGTTCTGATCTGAGACACCTTTTGCTCTGAAACGGGTCGCTCCACACTCTGAAATCTTAAGTTTGATACGATAAATGTCGATACAAGATACAGGGAGAAACCACCGTGAAATCTTGCAGATCAAAGGGACGTACAGTCTCCAATAATCGAGGAAGTGCCTTCGTCCAAGCCCTTGTGGCTGTCGGCGTTGTCGGCGTGATGATTTACTTCCTTTCTCCTACCGTTATCAAACACCGCAGTCAGGTGACCAAGACTGCTTCCATCATCACCGCACGTTTGGCGTTGCATTCGATGGTGGACTACACACTTTTCGGTATCCGTCAGCGCTGGTGTTTTTCTGAATCCTGGATGCAGGAAAGTTGTGGATCAAGCACGCCTCCAAAAGCCATTGAGATTTTAAGTCACCCCCGTTCGGTTGAGCGTTTGCTGATGAAGCAGGAGTCCGTGGATTTCCTGCGTGCGATAGGTATTGCCAATCCGGAAAAAGTGCCTTTGAAGGACGGGATTAATCAGACCATTAATATTTCAAATTTTTCTACGATGCATCCGGTTTACAAGATCGTGGCAGATTTGAAGGGCTACACAGTTGAATTCATTCAAATCAAAATCACTCGCGATGTTCGTGCCGCCATTCCTGAATACGGCCGTGAGGTCTATCTTAAAGTTGTTGTGAGTCTTTTGAACAGTCAGAAGAAGATTATCGAAGTCGGTTCCAGCAAGCTTGAGACAACCTCTTTTGTTGGTGTGTATCCTCGTGAAGTGGGAAGTTTTGCCCTGCTGGTGGCCGGAGATCTTCGTCTGGACAAGGAAAGCGCTTCTGACCTTGGGGTTGGGGGAGCTTACTTTAAGCAGCACGGCTCTCGTGCACAGACGATCAAATATCCGGGTCTAACCTTTGAATCCCCGGTGTTTGTGAATGGGGCGATTCATTTGCCCAAGGCTCCGGATCTGGCAGTGGACATTGCCGAGGGCGACACGGTTTATACGCCAGTCACTTTCAAAGACAAAGTCATTCTGGGGTATGGTCCGATCAAGCGTGAAAACGTCGAGTTCCGTCCGCGTTCGGCAGGAAATGAGGTCGATCAGTTCTGGTCCAACATCCGTCAGTTTGGTGGATTCCAAAAAGGTGTTGAAGTGGACGGAGAGCGTGACTTGGGACTGGACTATTTGTCCGGTTATGCGAGCGGAGCTGGTAATCCAAGCGCCAATTTGATGGCGCTTTGTAAACGTCACGAGGATCGCAAGTACAATCTAAATACGACCGCTAACAGTCAGTTGACGGGGGCTTTGCTTAGTAAAAGTGGTGGCAAGTACAACTACCGTCTGGCTTTGACGGACGGGAACTTGTTCAATCCGCAGACCAAAGAAGTCGATCGGCCTTCTGTGAAAAACTTCTTCTCTCGTGATTTGTTGAAAGACTGGGGTCTGACAAGTCGTGCGACACCGGTGAGCAAGTTCACCATGAGATTTGGTAACCTGGAAGTGGAGGGGGAAGTTCCTCTGGATGGAACTGTAACCCTGGAGCCAAAAATCGATCTTCGTCCCCTGGAAAGAAGTATTGAGCGTCAACTGAGTGCTGCTGAAGGTGGTCTGGATGATGCCCGTCGTGATTTGAACCAGGCCGCGCGAGCCGTGGAAAGAGCCCGTCGCGATGTTAATGATGCTGAAGATGAGCTGGAAAGCGCACGCAGACGTGTTCCAGCAGATCCAGGCAGAGTGAACCAGGCTCGAAATGCTTTGGCGAACGCACAGAATGACCTGCGAAATGCAGAAGCCAACAAGAACCGTTTGGAGCAGCAGGTTGAGAACGCCGAAAAGCGTGTGTCTTCGTTGCGTGGTGACTTGAGTGAAGTTCGTGCGAATATGGGTATTCAGCCTAAAATCAACATCACTATGAAGAATCCGGTGAAAGCGGGCGACAATCCGGAAAACACCAATGCTTCTTTCAAGGATTTGGAAATTAAATTTGAAAATGGGCATGCGTTGGTGAACTCCAACGGAGAACGTGTTCCTGTGTCTTTCGAATTTGAAGCCTTTGATGTGGCTTACTATAAAGGTTATTCCATGCGTCCGTGGTCTAATAACAACCGCGGAGCTTTGGTGTTTAATCCAGATGGTGGCGGCTTTGATGTGTCGCAAACTCTGTTGGATTCCCGCGGGCAGTCCAAAGGTGGTTTGCCAGACGGTGAAGATCCATACGTGAACCTGGATCTGGCCTGTAAAACACTGGGTACTAACACTTCGGCCTTTGCCGGAACGGACTGGTCGAAATCCTTCGCACCAAACTCCAAGCATTCCTGGTCGTTTACGAACAAGTACGAAGATCGCAAGGACCTCATCTTTAATGCTGGTAATGCCTATGCACCTCAGGGAGGGGCGGGGACTGCAGTCTTCCATGTGGTTTCCATGGCCAAGAGCTGTATCATTGAGCCGGACGCCAATCTGGTCAGTGGTTTCCTGAACTGTGAAAAGCTGGTGATCAAAAGCCGTTCTTCTGAGTTGAGAATTATCGGCAGTATCATCGTGTCCCAGGGTATTGAAGTGGATGAGCAGGCCTACAAACACGGCATTCGCTGGAGCACGATCTATCATCCGATGGCGACGTTTGAGCTTCGTCGGGCGGGAATCTTAAAAGGTCTGAATGCGCAGGATTGTACGACCATCAACCGTTATCCGGTATGGCATCCATATCCGAGCATGCGTGACGTTTCGAATCTTTATAAATGTAATTCACTGTCGTTGCGGGCCAAAGCCGATCCATTCCGCTGGACGGCGGTGGATCCGGATTGTGGTCTGATCAACAATAGCAACTCAACAATGTGTAAAAACCGTCTGATGAGATTCTATGTTCTCGAAGTCTCCAGGGAGTCCGGCATATGATGAAAATAGCATCAAACCAAAAAGGGATGTCGATCCTTGAAGTGCTGCTGGGTCTGGCGATGATCACGCTGGTTGGGTCTTTCTTTATCTCAGGGATTCTGAGCATGAAAAAGGTCGCCATGGACAGTGGTACCAAGAACTCGTTGTACAAACAAATCAATGACGTTATCGAAAACATTCGTCCGAATGTGCGTATGTATCAGATCAACTATTTCACGACCGACAAAGAGCGGGAAAATGCCCTGAATCCCGGAGACCTTCCAATGGCGTGGGGCAACGGGATGATGTCGACGGCGAAAGACTGCCCGGGCTGTCCTGGGCGCTATGGCTTTGTGATTCAGGCCTATCCTGGCATGAAAGGTTTGTATTTGGTCACCGTGCGTTTGACCCACCGGGATTGGGCGCAAGGCGAGAAGGCAGCGACAGCCGGTGATGCCAAGTCTTATGGGTATGTGGACTATCAATTCGTGGTGAACTCACAATGATGATTAAGAATAATCGCGGTTTAACTTTAGCAGAGATGATTGTCGGTGTGGCCCTCATGGGGATCATGGGGATGGTCGCGGCTTCTTTCTTTGTCTTCACTGCAAAGACTAAAAAAGAAATCACCAACGAGATCGAAGACAAGGTCGACAATATCCTGGCAGAGCGAATGATTCTGCGGGATCTGAAGTATTCCGAGCCATCATTTAATAACGTTATTATTACTGACGACAATGGCCGTCAGTTCTTTGACTATGTTGCCGATGTGACCCAGTCCGCAGTGGACAATGCGCCCAGAAAATTGACGCTTGAGGCGGGTCGTCGCAATGAATTTATCTTTATCGCCACCAATGAAAAAATGGGTGGTTCAATGATGTATGCTCCCTCGAACGCCTATCAGGTGGGAAACCCTCCAGGGGATCCGTTCGTGGCGGCTTCTTTGACATTTGTTTCTTTAAATAAAGACAGCATCGTGCAGTTTTCAGATCCTCAGGGGCTGGGACGCTACTGGCAGGTGGGGAACGTGCTGATGCTGGATACTCCAACAATGGTTCGTCAGATGACGGCCAGTGGGCCTGACTATAGCAAGCCTGCAAGATCGCCCATTTTCCTGGGCAGTGTGCAGGCTCCGGGTGCCACACGTTTGTTACCTTTGAACATCCCGGGTTTCATTAATACGACAAATCCGATGTATCCATCTGAGACAATCGGTGATGAAGATAAGTTCTTAAGGGATATACCGCCTATGGGGGGAGCAGCCCCGTTGGTGCGCTTGAAAGTGGTCAGTATAATCAAGTATTATCTACAGAAGGATTCTAAGGGGAATCAGGTCAATGTGTATCGGTCTATGTACACCGGTCGCGCATTCGGCCCTGGACAGCTCTTCGCTTCGGATGTGGCGAAAGTGGAGTTTTCCAGAAAGAGTGCTCACGATGCTTTGATTTATTTCAAGATCGTGCGCAATGATAAGAAATAAAAGGGGAAACCAAAAGGGGGCTTGTATGTTTTGGTTAAGATGGGCTTGTGCATCAGCCATGGTGGTGTCATCCACTGCGTATGCACAGACTGAACAACAGCCTGCAGCCGTGAATTCGGGAGCCGGGGGCTCAGCAGGTTTTCAAGGGGTTGTTCTTTCTGGCCAGGCCGCTAGGGCTTCGGTCGATGGAATCACAGTGAATATTTCAAACACGTGTTTTGGTACAAACTTAAGACACGTTTCCAATCCGCTTTCTCCGGTTTCCAGCGTGTTAGTTAAACTGACATTGCGGGAAAAAGGGGCGCTAAAAACGTATACCGTGAAATATCCCGCCAATGTCGTGACCCAAGCGGGTAACGATGCGCAAGTGACGCAGGTTTCGGATGTCACGGCAGGGGTAAAAGCTCAGTATGCAGGCAACAGTGTGCGCGTGACTTTGCCGGTGAACTTCACCACGAAAGTGGATGAAGAGGGCAATATCTCCAATGACTTTGAAGCCAAGCTTGAAGCCGTCAGCTTTGAGCAGGTGTTTGCGCCTGGTCAAAAGCAAGGCGGGGAGTACATGGGTTATAACGGACCGCTTTCTGCGTCCGTGTATACCAGCAACTCCAAAGACGGCAAACAATACAGTGTGTCCGCCTTCTTCCCGGGTGAAAATGGCTATTGCGGCGGTTACTTCTCGCCTCTGATGGTGTTCTTCGACGACAAGATGCCAAACTTCACGGCGGTGACCGACTTCCCATTGAATCCGACCGGGAAAACCATGTGGCCTGAAGCCGGTGCGCCGGGGGCCTTCATTGCGGTGGACCGCAATGGTGATGGTCAGATCACAACGGAAGATGAACTGTTTGGTAATCAGGGTGACAAGTTCAAAAACGGCTTTGAGGCTTTGCGCGAATTTGATTCAAACAAAGACAACGTGATCGACAGGAACGACAAGGATTTTGCAAAACTTCAGCTGTGGTTTGATAAAAACGGCGATGGCAAAGTGCAAAAAGGCGAGCTTGTGCCGCTGAAATCCCGCATCGAATCCGTGTCCCTGAAATACGATGACTCGGCAGTGAGCGGCATCGCGGACCGTGCCCAGATCCGTGAAAAGAGCACCTTTGTCTTTGTTGAAAAAGGCAAAAAGAAAGAAGGTCGTGTGATCGACCTTTGGTTCTCGCCGAAAATGAAATAAGTCTTATTGATAATCAAAACGGAAAAGCCGGAGTGTCTGACAGCACTCCGGCTTTTTACTTTTGACACTGGTCCTTGCGCATTCTTGACGCTTTCCCACTGTCTTCTTAGGTTAAAGGCATCTCACTAAGGAGGATGCCATGCCAATGCGAAGCTTAAGTCCCTGGGGCGGTCGCCGTCGTCTGCCGTCTTCGGATCTCTTCAGTCAGTTTGAGGATTTTATTAATGAGTTCGACCGTGGTGAATCCAACTCTCTGACCCGGGCCGGATTTGACTTCTCTCCCTCGGTGGATGTGGAAGAAAAGGACAATGCCTATCTGGTCAGCGCCGACCTGCCGGGCATGAAGAAAGAAGACATCAAAGTTGAGCTGAACGACAATATCCTGACGATCTCCGGAGAGCGCACCCGCGAAACCAAGTCGGAAGGGCACTATTCAGAAAGATCTTATGGACGCTTCCAAAGATCCTTCACTTTGCCGGTCAAAGTACAGACAGAAAAGATTGAGGCTCACTTTGAAGATGGTGTTTTGCACCTGACTTTGCCCAAATCAGAGGGCGCACGCAGTCATAGTATCAAGATTATGTAGGAACTCTGTTTTAGCTTGATCCCAGAAACCCATGTGCTTGAATAAGCTCATGGGTATTTTGCTTAAAAATATATCGACACTTCTGACTCTTCAAGGCGCCGCTGCAAAACAAGGCCGTCGCATCCAGGAAGAGGATCTAAGCCTTTTGCAACAAGCCGCCATCGTCATTGAAAAAGAAAAGATAGCCTGGGTGGGCCCGCAAAAGAAACTTCCCAAGGAATTCTCCAGAAAGAAAGCTCTGCGTGAATATGACATGAAGGGGCGCACGGTGCTGCCGGGCTTTATTGAGTGTCACACCCATTTGATTTTTGCGGGTGATCGCGCAGCAGAATTTGAAATGCGCAATCAGGGCGTCAGCTATCAGGAAATCGCCGCCAAAGGGGGCGGGATCCTTTCGACCATGAAAAAGACCCGGTCTTCCAGCTTGAATGATTTGGTGAAAACCGGGCAGAAACGGTTGGATCATTTCGTATCCCAGGGCGTGACAACGGTTGAAATCAAATCCGGTTACGCGCTGAACCTGAAAGATGAGATGAAGATGCTTCAGGCGGCACAAAAGCTTTCAGGCATTCGCACGGTCAATACATTCCTGGGCGCACATGCTTTGCCACCGGAATTTAAATCCTACGAAGCCTATCTGACCTTCCTGGCAGACGAAGTTCTGCCAGTCGTTGCCAAGAAGAAACTGGCAAGAAGGGTGGACGTCTTTATCGAAAAAGGATTCTTCCCGCCGGATGCTTCTGAAAAGTATCTGCGTCGCGCACAAGAGCTGGGTTTTGAAATCCTGATTCACGCCGATCAGATGTCCCTAAGTGGCGGGAGCGAAATCGCCGTGCGCCTCGGAGCATTGTCCGGGGATCACCTGCTGCAAATCGAAGACAAGGAAATCAAAAAGCTCGCACAAAGCGAAGTGACCGGCGTGCTTTTGCCAACAGCGGATCTTTATACCAAAACAAAATATCCTCCGGCTCGTGCGATGATCGATGCGGGGGTGCGCGTGGCTCTGGCCACGGATTTCAATCCAGGCACATCACCGACACAGAATTTGAATCTTGTAGGTTTGCTGGCACGCTTGGAAATGAAGATGAGTTTGCCGGAAGTCATTGCCGCCTACACCGTTGGTGGGGCGTATGCTTTGAATATGCAAAATGAAGTGGGCTCTCTGGAAGTCGGGAAGTCTGCTGATATTTTATGCACAGATCAAGACTGGCAGACGCTGTTCTACAGTGTAGGGGAAGCCTCTGAGAAGGTGGTTTTCTCGAGAGGAAAGAAGGTTTTTGGCACTCTTAAATAATCTGATGCGTCAGAAAATTTAAGATTCTTAAAATTTCCTTTGAATTAGGAAGGGTTTTCTTCCTAGTCTTGGGGTGTGTCTGTGGAGGGGGGAGCTACAACATGAGGTCGTCATACACCACGTTAATGCAGTCGAAATATTTTAATCCTGCTTTTAATAGTGCCATCTTTGATGGCCCTGTTCGTATCTACTTTGCCCAGTTCCACGAAGCTTTGGCTTTGAAAATCTATTTCCTGATTCAGCAAAAACTGAGTGCGGAAATGGCGAAAGCAAAAGAGATTTCCAAAGCTGCCGGGGCAAATATCCTAGTGATGGTTTACCCGACAGAAGACAGCTTCTTGCTGTCTTTTGAAGATGGCGCCAAGCACATCAGCCCTCTGGAAGTAGAGAAATGGCATGATGATGTGGTGATTGGCCTTCGCGGGCCGATCGCAGACGAGAACTTGGACCTGCTGGTCGAGTCTCTGCGTCTCACAATGGAAAACTGGCGTCCAGCCGCCATGTTGAAAGCTTCCGCTCCTGCCGAAGTGTGATACAATTTAAAACATGAATAAACGAGGTCAAATCGTGGTGGAGTACGTGCTCCTCCTCGTCCTAGCCGTCAGTCTTGCTGCTTTGCTGGTAAGCCGACTTGTCAGTCGGGAAGAAGGCAATGAGGGCATCCTCGTGGCGAAATGGCAGAATATCTTACAAGTCATCGCTGATGACTTGCCTGACAAGAAGTAAACCCGAAAATTTTCAAATCAAAGGAAAGCGTTGCCGCGTTTTTGGATTTCCTCCTCAACCGCAGTTTGCATCCGTTCCTGGATGTCTTGCGCGATTTCATGGACGAGGTCTGCATCATCTACCGCAGAAGGCTTGTAAGGAAGGGTGATTGGTTCCAGGAAGCGGATGCGCCACTTGGCGGGTAGGGGAATCACGTTCAATGGAAGTGGAATCACCGAGCCCTTCAAGAACTTGGTGAATTTGAGCTTTTTCAAATTAATATGAGTTTCTTCGGCGCCTAAGATCACCACCGGAACTATCGGGCACTGGGCTTCCAGGGCCATGCGCACAAAGCCCCGCTTGAATTCCTGCAGCTGATAGCGTTCGGTCGTGGGTTTGAAGTTGCCCTGTTCGCCTTCCGGGAACAAAACAATCGCATTTCCTTTTTTCAGCGCATTGATCCCATTTTCATAAGTGGCTTCGGTGAAACCCATTTTGTTCGCAGGAATTGCGGTCGTTTCGGTCAGAAACCAGAAGTGATGTGTCAGCACGCGGGGAATGCGTTTGGCTTCCTGTTGCACTACGTGGCCCAGCAAAAAAGCGTCAAACCCGGTGTAGCCAGAGTGATTGGGTGCCAGAATCACGGCCCCGCGGCGAGGGATGTTTTCAACACCCTCAATCTCCAAGCGGAAGTACTTGCGCAGGATCTCCAAAAGAAAACGCGGCAGCACACGGAAAATCAAAGTGTCACGATCCAGAGATCGTAAGCCAAAGATTTTTTCGTTGGGTTTCTTCAGGAAATTCTTCATTATTAATACATCGATTGGAGAGTGTTTATGTCTTCTTTTATCATGGCCATTGACCAAGGGACAACCAGCTCAAGAACATGCATTATCAATCAAGCCGGAGGTCTTGTCGCCGAGGCTCGTGAGGCATTCAAACAAATCTTCCCGAAACCAGGCTGGGTTGAGCATGATCCTGAAGATATCTGGTACTCCACGCAAAGGTCCATGCGTCTTGCACTGGAAAAAGCAAAAATCAAAGGATCGCAGATTCGCACGATTGGGATCACCAATCAGCGGGAAACCGTGATGCTTTGGGACGCAAAATCAGGCCGTGCCCTGCATAACGCCATTGTCTGGCAGTGTCGCCGCACGCAGGATCTGTGTGAAAAGCTCAAGAAAAACAAAAAAGAAAAGATCATCACCGCCAAGACAGGTTTGGTGCTGGATCCTTACTTTTCGGCTACTAAAATCCAGTGGTTGCTAAAGAATGTCCCGAACGCGGCAAAGAAGGCCAAAGACGGGCAGGCTCTGGCAGGCACCGTCGACAGCTTCTTGTTGTGGAAGCTGACCGCAGGGCATTCGCATAAGACGGATGTAAGTAATGCCTCTCGTACGATGTTGATGAACATCCACACCGGCTGGTGGGATGAAGATCTTTTGAAAATCTTTGGTGTGCCTGAACGCATTTTGCCAGAGATCTGTCCTTCCAACTCTGATTTCGGTGTGACTCAAGGTCTGGGTTTTATGCCGGATGGAATTCCAATCACCGGGATCGTCGGCGATCAGCAGGCGGCTTTGTTTGGCCAGACGTGTTTCGAAACCGGAGACTCCAAGTGCACCTTCGGTACGGGAAGCTTCCTGCTTTTGAACACTGGCAAAAAAGCGGTGAAATCCAAAAACAAGCTGCTGACCACGATTGCCTGGAAACTAAAAAATCACGAAATGACTTACGCCCTGGAAGGTGGCGCCTTTGTCTGTGGAGCTGCGGTTCAGTGGCTGCGCGACGGCCTGGGGTTGATCCAGCAGTCTTCGGATGTTGAAGCTCTGGCAAAAACAGTCGATGGAACTGATGGGGTGGAATTTGTTCCCGCCCTGACAGGACTGGGAGCTCCGCACTGGCAACCGGAAGCCCGCGGACTGATCTGCGGTCTTACCCGCGGCAGTACCAAAGCACACATTGCGCGTGCGACGTTGGAAGCCATGGCTTTGCAAAACGTGGATATCCTGAACACCATGCAAAGAGATCTGGGTAAAAAACTGCGTGGAGTCCGCGTCGACGGCGGTGCCGCAGCCAATGATCTGTTGATGCAGATGCAGGCCGATTACTGTGGAGCGAATGTGGTTCGCCCGCAAAATCTTGAAACCACAGCCTTGGGGGCTGCATTCATGGCGGGCCTTGGCGCCGGTGTGTGGAAAGATCTGAAAGAGATCAAGCGGGTGTGGAAAGTGAACAAGGAATTTAAAGTAAAGATGACCCCGAAGGCACGCAAAGAGCGTTTGCAGCGCTGGGCACAGGCTTTGGAGCGGGTGTAGTCCCATGGCCGTGAACATGCCAGGTCAGACCATTTTCAAGAAAGTCGCGGTGTCGGAAAAGAAAATGCTTTTCCGTGAAATTGCTGACGACAAATTGCAATTGTCGATGAAGGGCTCGGTGAATGAAGATGTGTTTCATCTGATCGCGGTGCAAACCGACAAGGATGAAACACTGCTTTGCCATCACACGGCCGATTCTAAAGATGTCACGCAACCTCAGAAAGTGGTCGTGAATTTTCCGTTTAAGAGCGAGCGCTATTTCTTTCAGACCGAGCTCAGCTTCAGCGTCGGTTGGGCGGTGTTAAGGACCGATGTGGATCTTTTCCAACTGCAAAGACGGGCCAACGCTCGCATCGATATTCCGGGCAAATACGACGCCATTTTCAGCATTCTTCACTATGGCGGTAAGGTGCATTTCGTCGAAAGCCGGGTGCGTGATATCAGCGCGGGAGGCCTGAAGATCGAATTTAAAGGTGCGGCCCCCGATCTTAAAATCGGGGATCAGATCAAGGGCGCTTTGCGTTTAGGGGTTCGTCGCGCCATGGAGTTTGATGTGGAGGTGCGTTTTGCCCAGAAGCGGGAGGTTGACGGGCAGGTCGTTCAGACTGCTGGTTTACAGTTCCTGAACGTCACCAACATCCTGGAAACGCGCCTATTGAGTCTGATGATGGATTTGCAGCGCGAACTATTCTTAAAGTACCCTAAGAAATAAATTCAGACAGGCCCTTTGGTGTCACTTTGTCCAGGCACGGATCTTGGAATAACTCCTTCGTCTTCAAAAAAAGGAGTCTTTATGAAACTACCAATGTTGAGTGCCCTTTTGACCGCAGCCGTTTTGCTGCAAGGTCCCGTAGCCGGTGCGCAAATCCGCCCGGGGAATCCGCCAGATCGTGGCGGCAATGACGAGCGTCGTGATGACCGTCGTGACAATGATCGCCGTGATGATCGCAGAGACGACCATCGCGATGATCGCCGTGGACCAGATCAATACAATGACCGTGATGACCGTCGTTACGAAAATGATCGCAGAGATGATCACCGCCATGGTGGTGTTCGTCCGGATCGTCCACCAGTAAGACCAGGGCCTCGTCCTGATCCCTATCCACAACCGTATCCTCCACACCGCCCAGATCCATATCCTCCATATCCGAACCCACCACGTCCGCCGAATAACTACGGCGAATCCACGGTGCGTTTCTACGGCGTTTCCCGCCGCAGTGGCGGTGAGTGGCTGCGTGTGGCGTTCAACTATGCTTCTTACGTGGACTATGTACGTGTGAACCCGTACTTCAACGGCGTTCAACTGCATGAGACTTATGCGATCACGCAAAGCGGTCGTCGTATCCAGCTTCGTCAGTTGAGCTACACTGGTACATTCTACTACAGCCTGACTTCTGAATACCTGACAGCCGGGGAGCGCATCACTGCGATCGACATCCGTGCTGAATCCATGGGTGGGAATTCTGATCTGAACGTGACTGTGACTTCCAGCTACGGCGCGCCTTCCATCTACCCAATCCGTTACTAGTTAAAAAAAACCCTGGGGTCTTTGCGGGCCTCAGGGATACCAGATTTTCGAGTAAGCTTCTTTGTAGTTCAGCTTCGATTCAAGATTTCCATCTTTTAAATTCTTCAAAGTTTCCTGAGTGATCACCAAAGGCTCGGTTGTAAAACCGCTTTCGCTGCTGCCGGCAAAAGCGCGATTCATTTCGTCTGCGACCTGCCACCCTTGAGCCTTCAAAGGTTCGGCGATCGTCGCCAGTTGCTGGGAAAGCCCGGATTTAATTCGGTGCAGGGCCGTGGCCGAGCCATCCCCCGCCGAGACGTTGATTAGATCTTTCCGGCCGATTTTTTTTAGCGGGAAATTGATGTGATCAAAATAGATGTCATTGATCGCCAGACTGTGAGTCCATTTTTTTCCAAAGCGTTCGTTCAGTTTGGAAACGGCCCCTGGCATCAGATGTTCGGCTTTTGAGATTTGCACATCCATAATATCCAGTACCTGGCAGTTTTTATGCTCATCGATGATTTTCTTCATGTGCAGGGTTTTGGTCCGTGCGATGGAAAAGTCATTATCGGTAAAAATCACGACGCCTGACTTTCCTGAACCGTCACACACCAGGTTGGCGGCTTTTTCAGCTACGACCAATGGATCCGTGGTCACGTTTGAGAACATCAGGTTGGAGCTTCCGGGACGGGGAGCTGAGTGCCAGCCGACGATCTTGATGTGAGCGGACTGGGCTTTTTTGATCTCAGGGCGGAAGTCGGCGGCGTCAAATCCCCCAAGTACAATTCCATCGGTGCCCGCTTGAATGGCCTCATTAAGGGCTTTTTGAATTTTAGCGCGACTTCCCTGGCCATCACGGATCGTGATATTCCATTTCAAAGCCCGCCCAGCTGATAGAAAACCTTCGCTGACGGCCGCTGCTCCGCCATTTTTCATATCTGAGGCAATAAAGATGATCTTGCGGCCTTCTTGCGCCTTCGGGCCCGCGACAGGCCCCTCCCAGACGGGAGCTTCCAAAGCGGAAGCCTGTCCAAAAGACAGTGGCAAAAGCCACAAAGCTACTGTTAAGAAAAGATGTTTAAATGAGCTAAGCATTTTCTCCAGCATACAAGCAGGAAAAGAAAATAACCAACTCAATGAAATTACAATTTTTAGATTTTTAGGACTCTCGTCTGCGGAACTGTTCGGCTTCGCGGATCTTTTCCGTCATGTTCTGCAAGCGGTCCGTAAAGGACTTCAGCATGCACTCCGCCCAGGTTGGTAATTCTGACAGAAGTTGCTGGAACCCCTCTTCAGAGACCTTCACCAGTACAACGTCCGTAACGGCTTGGGCCGAAGCGGATCGCGGGCTTTTGGAAATCAGAGCAAACTCGCCAAAGGATTCACCATCCACGATGTCGCAAATGGGAATTCGTTTGCCCATTTGATCTTTGGTGAAAATACTCACCACACCGCTTTCGACAATGTAAAAGTGATTTTCGATGTCACCTTCAAAGAAGATGAAGTCACCGGGTTTGTATGTCTCTTTTACGATCGCGCTCTGTGCGTCCATGCCAGAAATCCTTTTTGTTGGGTCCTTAGATGATTTTATTCAGATCATGCACGTTTTTGACAAACGAAATCTTCTTGTCCTTGGAAAGCTTGACGTCTTCCAGGTGACGTTTGTTTGAAAACGGCATGACGAAATGTTTAAAGCCCAGTTTATCGGCCTCTTTGATTCGTTGCTCAACAAAGGACACGCCACGAACTTCGCCAGTCAGGCCGATTTCGCCAAAGTAACAAGTCTTGGCGTCAAGATCACGACGGTGTTCTGTTGACAAGATGGCTGCAGCCACCGCCAGATCCGACGCCGGTTCCACCAGCTTCAAACCACCAACGACGTTGATAAAGATGTCGTTGTGGGCCAGGCGCACATCCAAGTGACGATCCAGTACGGCAGTCAAAAGATGCAGACGGTTGATATCAATACCCAAAGCCGTGCGACGGGGCATCGCCATGGGGCTTGAAAGCGTCAATGCCTGAACTTCGCACAGTAAAGGTCTTGTGCCTTCCATCGAAGCAAACACGGCTGAACCAATCAGTTGATCCCCGCGCTCTTCCAGGAACAGTTCTGACGGATTGGAAACCTCTTCCAACCCTTTGGAGTTCATCTGGAACACACCCAGCTCGTGAGCCGCCCCGAAACGGTTTTTCAAAGAGCGCAGCAGGCGGAAGTTGTAGGAAATATCGCCATCAAAGGACAGCACGCAGTCTACCATGTGTTCCAAAACTTTGGGACCGGCGATGTTGCCATCTTTGGTGACGTGACCAATCAGGATCACGGTGATGCCATCGTGCTTGGCAAGGCCCATCAAGTGCCCCGCACATTCACGCACCTGGGAAACAGAGCCCGGAGCTGCCTGCAAATCAGGCAGGAACATCGTTTGAATAGAATCGACAACCAGAACATCCGGCTTTTTGAATCGCGCCATTTCCATCACGGCCGTCAGATTGCTTTCACAGCCGACCTCAATCAGGGGCGAACGGATGCCCAGGCGGTGAGCGCGAGATCCGGTTTGAGAGACGCTTTCCTCTCCGGAAATGTAAAGAACCTTGTGCTTGTTGTTGGCTAAACCACCGGCCATTTGCAGCAAAAGAGTGGATTTTCCAATGCCCGGAGATCCCCCTAAAAGCACGAAACTTCCCTTGGCCAAACCGCCGCCCAACACGCGATTGAGCTCTTCAAAACTTGTATCAAAACGATCCAACTTCACTTCTTCAAGTCTTTGGTCCAGCGCGACTGGCTTAGAGCCTGTGCTTTCGCGTTCGCCAGACCCTGTAGACCATCCTCGAGTTTTCACTTCCGGCATCTGCAGTTCTTCAACGTAAGAGTTCCACGCGCCGCAGTCAGAGCATTTGCCTTCCCACCTTGGTCTTTGGGCCCCACAATTTTGACAGGTATAGATCGTTTTAGTTTTCGATTTTGCCATAGATATTCGGTATCATTATTAAATGACGGTTACAAGGACTGTACAACTTTTCGTATTGGAGTGGTGGACATGAAGGTCTCCCTGAAATGTATTGTGTTTTCTCTCTTGCTCGGTCCGGTGGCCGGCGCCCAAGTTACTAAAAATGACCTTGAGCCCTTTAAAAAGGCCCTGGATCAGTTCCGCGCAGCGAAATACGATCAGGCCATTCCCGCACTTCAGGATATTCTGAAAGAGAAAACCACTCTGGAAGAATACGTGCGCTTTTATCTGGCGCAATCCTATATGAAAACTTCCAAATGGGATGATGCGGAAGGGGAGCTAAAAAAAGTTCTGGATCTTTCACCGAACGTGAAAATGTCCATCGAGGCGTCAAACCTGATGGGGCAGATCGCGCTTGAAAAGAAGAACTACAAACTGGCCAGCACGCAGTTTGTGAAACTTGAAAAAAGAACCCGCAACACCGAAGATTATCCGGATGTGATTTACAATCTGGCGATCGCGGAAAAAGGTCTGAACCGTCACGGGCAGATGTGCAAATGGCTGGTGAAATTGTACGAGCGCTATCCAGCTTACCCGAAAGTGGCGGACTGGAATGTGGACCTGGCCATCAATGAATTTGAAGGCAAACCGACAGACTGCAAAGTCACGCCGGAAGATTTCCGCACGCGCGTTCGTTACCTGCTATGGGCTGGTCTGGATCAAAAAGCCCAGGGCGAAATCAATATCATGAAATCCAAAGTGGCCAAGTCTGACAAGTACCTGGCTGACAAACTTCAGGCACAGTTCTATCTGCAAGAGGGTGAAGTCACTAAAGCGGTCGAATTGCTGAAGCCTTACTATGAGGCGAACAAAAGAAACTTCGACTTCCTGATTCTGTTTGCGTCTTCTGCAGC
This sequence comes from Bdellovibrio bacteriovorus, assembly GCF_048286975.1. Classification (GTDB taxonomy): domain Bacteria; phylum Bdellovibrionota; class Bdellovibrionia; order Bdellovibrionales; family Bdellovibrionaceae; genus Bdellovibrio; species Bdellovibrio bacteriovorus_H. Next base: position 279,077 of record NZ_JBLVRT010000004.1, read on the forward strand.
AAGAGCGGGTGAAGTGCAATTGGCGGTGGGTTCTTATTATTCCGCTTACAAACTCAGCCCGAAATCCAAAACAGGTCGTCAGGCTTTGTATCAGTCCGCGTTCCTGTCTTATCAGTTCCAGGATTACGACGGGGCGGCCCGCCGTTTCCAGGAGTTCATGAAGGCGTATCCAAGCTCCGGTCTGAACCGCGATGCCCAGTGGCACCTGGCGTGGTTGAAATATCTTAAAGGGGACTATCAGGGCGCTTACAAAGCTCTGGGGAACTTGAATGCGGCGAAAAAGAAAAACCGCAAAGCCTGGAAGTCCTTCCCGGAAGATCGCGTGACGTACTGGATGGCGATGAGCCTTTTCCGTCAGGGGAAAGTCGAGCAAGCCAAGGCCATGATGTCCTCTTTGGCGAAAGATCCTTTGCTGGGTTATTACTCTATCGCCGCTCAAAGCCGTCTGAAGAAAATGGAAGAAATAAAAGTGCCGCGTTTGGCTGAATCCAGTCTGCCAACGCAGCCCCGTGTGATTTCCAGATTCTCCGCTGGCGAGTTCCTGATGCCTTACTCATCTGACAGCTATCGTGGGGATGATTCTGAATCGGAAGAAACACTGGTTCTGACCCAGTATTCTGCGGATGACGAAAAAGGTGAGGAAGAAGAAGCGGAAGCTGCTGACAACCCGGATTTGAAATCCGTGGAAGTGGCAACTTCTGAAGATGAAGTTCCGGACGCCAGCGGCGAGAAGGTGACCACATTCTCGAACCCGGCCCTGATGAAACGTTTTGAAAGAGCCCGCGACATGATGATCCTGGGTGAAAACGAATGGGCGCGCTGGGATCTTTATGACATTGAAAGAAAGACCTCCAACCGCGAATATCTGCGCACGTTGATGAGCGAATACAATACTGCCGGTCACTACAACCGTTCTTCTTACATCGCCCAGATTAATTTCGGCGGTCAAAGAGCGGCGCACGGTGTGGAAGGCATTCGTTACCTTTGGGAGTTTGCATACCCACGTGCATATTCTGAGCATGTTGAAAAATACACCAAGAAATTCGCCGTGCCAGAAGAGCTGGTATGGGGGATCATGCGTGCAGAAACCCATTACCGTCGCGATGCGATTTCTCCGGTGGGGGCGTTGGGTCTGATGCAGGTCATGCCATTCACGGGTCACAAAGTGGCGACACTTTTGGGTGAAAAAGAATTCAAAGCGCCTTTGTTGCTGCAACCAGAAACTTCGGTGAAAATCGGCAGCCGCTATTTGAAACGTCTGATGGATCGATTTGAAAACACGATTCCATTGGTGGCAGCAGGTTACAACGCCGGTCCGCACCGCGTGAAAAACTGGTTGTCGTCTTTCGGTAACCTGGAAACCGATGAGTTCATTGAACACATCCCGTTCCTGGAAACACGCAACTATGTGAAACGTGTGGTTTCAAACGCTTATATTTATTCTCAACTGTACGGCAACAAGAAAGATCTTTTCCCATACATGGCAGGCGCGGTTCCGGTGAAATTCCAGGCCGAGCTGGCGGGGAAAGAAAACTGGGATGACATTTGATCGACAACGCGTTTCGGTTCGTCTTTAAAAAAACAGTGGAAATGACAGCGTCGCTAGGGGTCCTAGCGGCGTTGACGTTTGTGCTGTTGAAAGCTCTTCCGGGCGGTCCTTTTGATGAAGAGACGGCCCTGAATCCCGTGGTGCGTGAAAAGCTGGCGCAACACTGGGGACTTGAACAAAGCCTTCCTTCCCAAATAGGGAACTATCTTCTGTCCGTCGTGCAAGGGGACTTGGGTGTCTCGATGTCGAAACCGGATCGCACGGTGGTGGACATCATCGGCCAGGGCCTGGGTAACACATTGACCTTAAATGCCATCGCGCTTTGTGTGATTTTGGTGGGCGCCTTTGTGATCGCCGTGGCCGCCGTAAGATTCCGTGAAACCTGGTTTGAAAATCTGGTCGATCAGACCGTGATCGCGTTCTTGTCCTTACCCAGCCTGTTCTGGGGGCCTCTGTTGATTTACGCCTTTGGTTTTTATTGGAATCTTTTGCCCGTGGCGTTCTTGTCTTCTCCAGCGCACTACATTTTGCCCGTGGTGACTTTAAGTGTGCGACCGCTGGCCTCCTTGATTCGTTTGCTCAAGAACTCTCTGAACGAAAATCTGAATCAGGATTATGCCCGCACCGCCAAAGCCAAAGGCGTCGGCGTGTGGGGAGTTTTGATTCATCATGTGCTTAAAAACTCGCTGATTCCGTTTTTAAGCTATGTCGGTCCTTTGACGGTGTCCTTACTGTCAGGTTCTTTCCTGGTCGAAGTTTTGTTCGCCGTGCCTGGTTTGGGCAGTGAATTTATCGCCGCCTTGAACGACCGGGATTACACTTTGATTGTGGGCCTGACGTTGTTCTATGGGGCTTTATTGATTGTGGTGAATTCCTTCATTGATGTGCTGCTGAAGCTGGCGGATCCGCGCCTGCAGGAGCGTGCATGAAAAAGGTGCTTTTGGTTTTTGCCATTTTGTTCCTTTCAACTCTGGTGCTGGCCACGGCTTTTTATCCGTGGGTATTGAACAGCTCGGGGCTTGAACAAAACGTCGAAAGCATTCTTTTACCACCGGGATCAGAACACTGGTTCGGCACGGACACCCTGGGTCGGGATCTGTTTGCCCGGGTCTTGATGGGCGGGCGCATTTCTTTGCTGGTGGGCCTGGTGGGTTCGTTCCTGGCTTTTGTGATGGGCTTTATTTACGGGGCCATTGCCGGTTGGTCTGAAGGGATTGTCGATCGCATCTTGATGCGTTTTTGTGACATCCTGATGGCGGTGCCAAGTTTCATTCTGGTTTCGGTGATGTGTTTAAGTCTGCAGTTACTGCTTCCATTTGAAGATCCGCTCACTCGGGCATTGATCGGCTTGTGCATCAGTATTGCGGTGACCCACTGGATGAGTCTTGCACGCGTCACCCGCGGCATGGTTTTGGAAATCAAACGCAAGCCCTACGTGGAAGCGGCAATTTCCCTTGGTGGCAGCCGTGTGCACGTGATGCTTCGCCATGTGCTGCCGAATATGCTGGGAACACTGCTGATTCTGGTGGCGATGCAGATTCCGACCAATATTTTGTATGAAAGCTTCATGAGCTTTATCGGTCTGGGAATTCATCCCCCTTACACAAGCTGGGGCATCTTGGTGCGCGAAGGGTGGAAGACTCTTTCAAGCTTCCCGCATCTGATCTTGTATCCAAGCCTGATCTTGTTCCTGACTGTCTGGAGCTTCCACATCATCTTGGATCATCTACGCACCAAATACCGTATTTAAGCTATAGGTTTTTGGGCGGCTGCCAGCCGCCGAAAGTCGTTTCCAGGAATTCCGCACACGCCAGCGTCAGATGGTCTTTCATGTAAGGACCGACCACTTGAACTCCCAATGGAATACCGTCTTCGTTCAGGCCCATGGGCACGGACGTCGCTGGATGCCCCAGCGTCGTGAAGATCGCCGTGTAAATGAAATCAAACGGGGACCATAGCGGAGCTCTGTGTTTCGGCGCCACACGTGGGTGTGGAGGCAGAATCAAGATTCCGTCCGCTCCCAGTTTTTCATCCAGGTCGGATTTCATCTTGGCCAAGGCCTGCATTTCTTCAGTGAAGTCTTTTTTGCGGGTGTCAAAAATTTCAGCCAAAGACACCAGCAGATTTGGCAGGGTGTAGTTACCTTTACCGAAAGTCAGTTGCAGGATCTCTTTCCCAATCGACAGATGCTGGGTGGGACCCATCAGGGTTTCATACAAGTTTCTGTTCTTCGAGTTTTTCACCGCCGCAAACCACAGTTCGGCAGAACGGACGAAGAATCTTGGATCCAGTTCTTCAACGTGGGCGCCCAGTTCCTCAAACAGCTTTCCGCAGTTTTTCACCACTTGCACCATTTCATCATCCGTTCCGCGCGCGCGGTGGAAGACGGGGTTAGGACAAATCAAAACCTTGCGGCCTTTCCATTCCTGGGACAGTTCTTCCATGGTCGGATTTTTCAGCGTGTGCTGATCGATATCATCAGAACCCATCAGGATCTTCATCATCGGCGCCAGATCCACGGCTTTGCGGGTCATCGGCCCCATAGAAGTGTAAGGGTACTTTTGATCCAGCAACAGCGTGCGGAAGTCATTTTGTTCAAACGGGAAGTGGCCAGTCAGTGGCAACAAATAGCGAGACGGCTTGTGACCAAAGACCCCGCAGAAGGACGCCGGCATGCGGATGCTGCCGCCGATATCACTGCCAAGACCCAACGGAGAAGCGCCTGCGCCGATCAAAGCCCCTTCGCCACCGCTGCTGCCACCGCAAGTGCGGCCCAGGTCATAGGGATTGCTGGTGCGACCGTAAACGGGATTGAAACACTCAAACCAGAATCCCAGTTCCGGCACATTGGTGGTGCCCATGGGAATGCCACCGGCTTTTTTCATACGCGCGACAACAGTGGCGTCCCAGTCCATCACATCATTCTTGTGATGAATACTGCCCCCGGTGCGTTTCATGCCCTGGTAAGAAAACATTTCTTTGACGGTGAAAGGAACACCGAACAGTGGCGGAAGATCCGAATTGTTCTTCGCCAAAGTTTCAGTCTGTTCGTGCGCCAATTTTCTGGCACGGACGAAGTCGTCTTCGACCATGGCGTTCAAAGCGGGGTTCACCTGTTCGATATGCGTGATGTGCGCCTCAAGAACTTCAGACGGGGAGACTTCTTTGGTTTGAACTTTTTTATGCAGATCTAATGCGGATAATTTCAGTAGTTCATTCATACAAAATAAAAAAGGGGCTTTGCGGCCCCTTTTTCCCTTCTTAAGAAGAAATTAAACGTTGAATTTGAAGAACAAAACGTCGCCGTCTTTAACAACGTACTCTTTGCCTTCGATGCGGTATTTACCGGCATCTTTGATCGCTTGCTCTGATTTGAACTTGAACAAGTCTTCACAGTGGTAAGTTTCAGCCTTGATGAATCCACGCTCAAAGTCAGAGTGGATCACACCCGCCGCTTGTGGAGCTTTGGTGTTTGCACGGATCGTCCATGCACGCACTTCCGTCACACCGGCAGTGAAGTAAGTCTGCAGACCCAAAAGCGCATAAGCTTCACGGATCAGGCGGTTCAAGCCTGGCTCTTCCGCACCCAGTGCATCCAGGAAGTCCTTGCGTTCTTCTGGTGGCAACAAAGCGATCTCTGCTTCCATCGCAGAACAGATCAGGATGGTTTTGTTGTTTTCTTCAGCGGCGCGGGCTTCAACAGCCTTTGTCCAGTCATTGCCGCCAGCTGCGAAGTCAGCGTCGTTGACGTTCATCGCGTAAAGAACCGGCTTGGCGGTCAGAAGGTGCATCTCTTTCAAAGCACCTTGCTCCATTTCATCCAAAGTCACAGAGCGGGCAGGAAGACCTTTACCCAATGCCTCTTTGATTTTTTTGGCAACTTCGACATCCAGTTTCAGCTTTTTGTCAGTGGAGTTTTTCGCCTGTTTTTCCGTGCGCTGAAGGCGCTTTTCAACAGAGTCCAAATCTGCCAGCAACAATTCAGTATTGATGATTTCGATGTCACGGATAGGTTCTACAGAACCCGCCACGTGAATGATATTTGGGTCGTCAAAACAACGAACCACATGAACGATCGCGTCTGTCTGACGGATGTGGGACAGGAACTGATTTCCCAAACCCTCACCCTGGGACGCACCTTTTACGATACCCGCGATATCCACGAACTCCATAGTTGTCGGAACAACTTTTTGAGGTTTGATGAATTCAGTGATTTTATCCATGCGAGGATCCGGAACTGTCACCACGCCCACGTTCGGGTCGATAGTACAGAATGGATAGTTGGCCGCCTCAGCCTTGGCAGATGTCAGAGCATTGAAAAGCGTGCTCTTACCCACGTTCGGAAGACCTACGATACCGACTTGAAGTGCCATTGAAAACTCCTTGCGAAATGACGGCTCAATCTAGCCTAAGTGTTGAATTTTGTCGAAGCTTTTTGAATTCCATCCAGGATGATGCTTTCCACAGCATCGCCGGCTTTGTTCAGGAAATCCGGCATCTGCGCGAACTCTTCCTTGGTGAACTTACCCAGGACGTAATCAGGCACGGGGATATTCGGGTTGGCCGGGCGACCCACACCCAAACGCAGGCGGGTGTAGTCCATTGAGCCCATCAGCCCTGAAATGCTTTTAATGCCGTTATGGCCGCCGTGGCCACGGTTTTTCTGGATTTTCATCTGCGCAAACGGCTGGTCAATTTCGTCGTGGATTACGATCAGGCGTTCCAGAGGGATTTTATAAAAGCCCATCAGGGGTTGTACGGATTCGCCGGACAGATTCATGTACGTCTGGGGTTTGCAAAAGATAACCGGGTGGTCCTTGATTTTGGCCTGAGCGATTTCGGCTTTGAACTGATTTTTAATGGGGGGATTTCCCAGGCCTTCCATCAGATAGTCGATGGCCATAAAGCCGATGTTATGACGGGTCAGTTTGTATTCCCCACCAGGATTGCCAAGACCAACAATCAACCACATTTTTCCTCCATAACGGCCGATGAAAAAGGCCCATCCGACTGCGTTGTCGGGCGGCCTTCTCGCTCCGACGTGCTTGGAGCACGCCTGCGCTGCGAGGGCCTACTCCGCCTTGCGGCTGAACCTTTTTGATCAGCCTTTGAAGTGGGGGTAGGGCAAAAAAAGAGGCAGCTCTGGTGAGCTGCCTCTTTGAAATTCAAATCTTTGCTGGAAATTACTTTTTCGCAGCAGGAGCTTTTGCAGCCGGAGCAGCAGCAGGAGCCGCGGCAGCAGCAGGTGCAGCAGCAACTTCTTCTTCTTGAGCGTTAACAACCGCGATAGTTTGTTCAGCGCCAGTGATCATTTTCACGGAACCAGAAACTTTGATGTCGGAAACGTGAAGAGCGTCACCAACTGCCAAGTTAGAGATGTCAGCAGTGAAGAACTCAGGGATTTCAGTTGGCAAGCACTCAACCTCAACGGAACGAAGAACTACGTTCAACAGACCGCCTTCAGAAAGACCGATAGCTTTACCTTCAAGACGTACTTCAACGTTAACGCGAACCGCTTTTTTCAGATCCAAAGCGAAGAAGTCTACGTGTTGTGGACGACGAGTCAATGGGTGTACGTCTACAGACTTGATCAGAACAACGATGCCGTTTGCTGTCTTGTCAGTGGACTTCAAGTTGAAAAGAGCATTCTCGTAAGCGCGAGTGTTGTACTTAACGATTTCTTTTTCACCAACGGAAACGTTAGTTGGAGTTACAGCTCCGTAGATAACAGCAGGAACGTTACGGCTAGTGCGCAGGCCACGGCTGTTGTGTTTACCAGTTTCACGAGGTTCAACTGTAAGGTCGATTCTTGTTTTCATGTATTTATCCTTCTAGTCCAATAGAGGAAGTTAATAATATCCACCCGAAGGTGGGTTAGTTAGTCAAACAATGAACTTACGGAGTCATTTCCGTGGATTCGTTTCATGGCTTCGGCCAGGACCGGAGCTACTGAAACCACTTCGATTTTTCCGCAGTTTTTCGCCGCTTCAGACAGCGGGATCGTGTCGGTGACCCATACTTTTTCAATAGGGCTTTCCTTCAGGCGATTGATCGCAGGACCTGACAAAACAGGGTGGGTTGCAACGGCGAACACACGTTTTGCCCCATTCTTATACAGGCTGTCAACTGCTTGTGTAAGAGTTCCCGCCGTATCGATCATATCGTCGACGATGACGGCCGTTTTACCAGTCACATCCCCGATCAGGTGCAGGGCTTTGGCCTCATTAGGGCCGGAACGGCGTTTATCGATGATCGCCATGGAGGACTCAATTCTCTTGGCAAAGGCACGGGTTCTTTCGACCCCGCCGGCATCTGGACTCACCGCAACAAACTCAGAGCCCTGGCCGTAGGCATCCCGCCAAGCGCGAGCCAAAGTCGGAATTGCGAACAAGTGGTCCACCGGAACATTGAAGAAACCTTGGATTTGGGCGGCGTGCAGGTCCACGGACACCACACGGTCGGCTCCTGCCGTCGTGATCAGGTCCGCCATCAATTTGGCCGAAATAGGCGCGCGCGGGGCCACTTTTCGATCCTGGCGGGCATAGCCATAATAAGGAATCACGGCGGTGATGGAGGCGGCGGAGGCCCGGCGAAGGGCATCGAGCATCACAAACAGCTCCATGTAGTTTTGATTTACAGGAGGGCAGGTGCTTTGGACAACAAACACGTGTTGCCCGCGGACGCTCTCGTGTATTTCAACTTGGATTTCGCCATCAGCAAAACTGCTGACTTCACAGTACCCGAGCTCAACTCCAGCGGCTTCGGCTACTTTCTTGGCTAATGTGGGATTGGCATTGGCGGAAAAGATCTTTAGGCCCTTCATCACTCGTAGTCTCCTGAGTCAAAAGTGCGTTTAAAGGAAGCTAGCAAGGGGTCCTGATTTTGTCCAACGAAAAGGGGGTCTTTTTTGACCCCCTTTGCCGTGGGAAATACCTAGATTTCCCCTCTGGATTTCTGTTTTACGCGCACCCGCAGGCTCTTGGTGATTTTCTTCCATTTTTGGCGCTCCTCCCGGGCGATTTCGGGGTTGGTTTTGCGCTCAAAATAACGCAGCTCCCGCTCCAGATTTTGAAAACTTTCCCAACGTTCCGCTTCCAGCTCTTCCGAGGCCAAAGCCGCCTGCACGGCGCAACCCGGTTCGGTCTGATGTTGGCAGTCCTTAAACCGGCAATGGGTCGCCAGTTCCAGGATGTCGTCAAAGAGGTTTTCAAAACCGTCCCGATGATCCAAAAGTCCCAGCTCTCGCATGCCCGGCGTGTCCATCAAAAGGGCGCCGGATGGCAGTTGATACAAGGACCTCGAGGTGGTCGTGTGTTTCCCCTTGTCGTCGTCTTCGCGGATACCTTGGGTTTTGATCTGCTCTTTTTCCAAAAGCAGATTGCCCAGGGTGGATTTGCCAACCCCGGACGACCCCAAAAGTACCACGGTCTTTCCGGGCAGCAGGTGAGTCTTCAGCGGCTCCAGGGTTTGTGGATCCAAAGCACTCACGGCGTGCACGGGGACTGCCGGATGGCGGTCCTCTACTTCGGCGATGAGGCCTTGAAGGTCTTCGGCCAAGTCCGCTTTGGTCAGAACGATGACCGGCGAAGCATTTGATTCCCACGCCAGGCTCATGTAGCGATCCAGGCGTTTCAGGTTGAAATCCTGATTGGCCGATACCGCCACAAAGATCACATCCACGTTTGCGGCCACGATCTGGGCCCGGGCCCCGCTGCCGGGTTCCTTGCGGTAAAAGCAGCTTTGGCGGGACAGGACTTCGTGAATGACCGCGTGCTCGTCATTGGAATGCAGCTCGCAGATCACCCAGTCGCCCACGCCGGGATATTCCAGATTCAGATCCGAATGTTCATAGCGAAATTTTCCTGAAAGCTGCGCCAGGGCCTTGCCTTCATGGTCGTTTTTAAAGAACACCACACGGTACATTTCGCGTTCTTGATTAATAATACGTGCAACGACCTCGTGCGATTTAAGCGGTCGAAGTTCGATTTGCGCCTGTAAAAGCGCGTTCCATCCCCAAGCGGGAAGGATTGATGAAATAGTCACGGATAACTCCATTGAATAAAATTAAAATTCAGGAGCTCTCTTGGCGAAACTTAAGTTTTAAGAATGAAAAAACTAGAAAGACGCAAGGAGAGCGGCTTTAGCGATAAAAGTTTTTACAATCATAGGCCCTCCTTGTTGGGTGTGTTTTTTTAGTATGGACCGATTTTTGGGCTGATGCAATCGCAAAGACGAGCTTAAGAGTAACCAAAAAACGTCACTGGATAGAGAAACTGTGAAAAAGTTGAGCTGTGGCAGTTACTTAAGCCACATCTCGGAGCGAGCCGAAAAACATCTCTAAAGCCCTGTAATCCAATTTATCGCTACTTGGGCGGGGCTGGTATGCAGAGGCCCGAATGCTGCAAGATCTCATTTTGTAAACAAAGCCATTTTAAATAAACAAGCATTCGGCGAAGGCCAAATGAATAAAGGAGAATCTTATGAAAATGATGTCCGCTATTGCCACGGCAGTTCTTGCTATTTCCACTTTTTCCACAGCGGCTCACGCGGTGACTGAGCTTGCCTGCAGCTATGAGTATAAAAACGTCGGTCAGTATCTGAAAATCGACCACAGAGTGGGTCGCGATGGTAAACTGTATCCATTTATGCGTCACAAAGAGGATAAAGCAGGTGATTCTAAATTGAAATTTGGAACCGATGAAATTCAATTCAGCGTTTCAGGCAATGACAAACGCATGCAAAACTGGATTTTCGTTGAAGCATACAGCGACATCGCAGAGCGCACGTTCCAGTTGGACCTGAAAAACGAGACCATCACGATCATCAAAGGTGGACGAGTTATTTTGAATAAGAGTCCGCTGTCCTGCACTCTTACAATGGGTGGCGAATAAATATTTTCGAAAGAAAGTGATGAACCCTGAGAAAGTTGAACTCTTTCTCAGGGTTTTTTTATGGATTCGCAGTTTGCAGCTTTTCCAGGAAGGCTTTTAAAGCCATCGCTCTATGGGAAAGCAGGCTCTTATAGCCTGTGCCCAGTTCTGCCAAAGTCTGAGTCTGGCCTTCAGGGATGAACACCGGATCATAACCAAAACCATGCAAGCCTGCAGGTTTGGAGGCGATCGTGCCCTTCATCTCGCCATTGAACACCCACTCTTCGCCCGTCGGAGTGTAAACCACCGTCGTGCAAACGAACTTCGCATTCTTGTTCGGCATGGGTCTGAGTGTGATCATTTTCAAAAGTTTGGAAACGTTTTCGCTGTCCGAAGCTTTCGGTCCCGCATAACGAGCCGAATGAATTCCTGGCAAGCCGTTCAGGCCTTCAACCACCAAACCGGCATCTTCACCCAGCACCCAGACATTGTTTTTCACCGCACGCAAAGTTTTGGCTTTGATGCGCGCGTTGTCTTCAAAGGTCTTTCCGTCCTCTGGACGGGGAGTGAAGGACGCAATGTCGCCTTGTGAAAAGACTTTCAAGTCTGGCAGTTCACGCAACAGTTGTTTGTATTCAGCCAGTTTCCCTTTGTTTCCGGTGGCAATCCAAAGTTCCATTTAGGCTCCTGCGATCTTGTAGATTTCGCCCATCACGGACGCTTGGTGAATGAAAAGTTCACGGCAGCCTTTTTCAGCCACGTCCATCATTTTGAACAGCTGATCGCGAGTGAACGGCACATGTTCGGCGGTGCCCTGAACTTCGACGAACTGACCTTTGTCGGTCATCACAAAGTTCATGTCCGTTCCAATGGCAGAATCTTCATCATAGTTCAGATCCAGCAGGATTTGACCTTCATGCAGGCCGACGCTGATCGCTGAAACATAGTTGATCAAAGGCAAAGTTTTGATTTCGCTGACGGCATGCAGTTTTTTAAGAGCCAATGCCAGCGCCACAAAGCCGCCGGTCACCGAAGCCGTGCGTGTGCCGCCATCGGCATTCAATACGTCACAGTCGATGATGATTTGTTTTTCACCCAGTTGTTTTAAATCCACCGCCGCACGCAAAGAGCGTCCGATCAGGCGAGAGATTTCCTGAGTGCGACCCCCGGTCATGGATTTATCACGACGGATGCGGGTGTGCGTGGATCTTGGCAGCATGCCGTATTCCGCCGTGATCCAGCCGGCACCGGTGCCCAGCAACCAGCTAGGCGCTTTGGATTCATAAGTCGCCGTGCAAAGAACTTTGGTGCGACCAAATTCCACGATGGCAGAGCCTTCAGCGTACTCGGATACATTCGGGGTGATTTTAACATTTCGAAGTTGGTCAAACAGACGGCCGTCAGCACGCATAGAAAGCTCCAGTAAGGCCGGTCAGAGGTGGCCTTTTTTCAGTCTTAGTTTTGGGGTGATTAAAACAAACTAATTTAAGGATTTTGCGGTGTGGTTGTCCATCTTTTCTTTGTAGGACTGGAGGGCGGTGTAGATTTTTTGGGCAAGATCGTTTTGATAATCGGCGCTGACCAGCTTTTTGGCTTCACGCGGGTTGGTTAAAAAGCCGATTTCAATCAAAACCGAAGGCATTGTCGTTTTTGAGATCACATAGAACGGGGCCTGTTTGATGGTGGCTTGAGCCGCGTTATTGTCAGTGCCCCACACTTGCGTCAGGGTTTGAGTCAGACGCAGGCTGCTGCTCAGGCGGTTTTGGCGCTGCAGATCCTCCACTATGGCTGCCACGTCGCCTCTTTTGGAAAGTTCGTCACCACCAGAGATGTCGTGCAACTCGCGGCTGTTAAGGACCATTTGATTTTCCTGGCTGGCCAGGAACAACGCATCTTCATCCGGCGGCAGATTGTTTTGGAAGAAAAACTCCACACCCTTGGCGCGCTGATCGGAAGCGGCGTTGGCGTGCAGACTGACGAACAAGTCCGCTTTCGTGCCTTCCGCCATTTTCACGCGTTCAGGCAAAGACAGATTGCGGTCGTTGGTGCGAGTCATGGTGACTTTGAACTTTTCATCTTTGGCTAAAAGAGCCTGCAGTTTTTGCGCGACCTTCAAAACCAGATCCGCTTCTTTCGCACCCCCGTACACGGCACCCGTATCAACGCCGCCATGGCCAGGATCCAGCATGATGTGCAGAGCAAACGCCGAAGGGGAGCAAAGAATAAGCAAAGCACCAAGGCTTCGTTTCAGAAACGGAAAGTTCATGCAGTCAGAATAAGAAACAAGTCTTGGGTGTGTCGAGTCCAGACGGACTTGGCCATGGAACCTAGCCGTGGGTCAGGGTGAGAGGCCTGCCGTGATGCAGGCCTCTGGAATATTATTGCAGGCAAAGTTTCGGAGTGATTTTCACAGGCTCCGTGTAAGGTGGAACATCCTCTTCCGCCAAACGAGAGTATGTCGTGCCTTCAGAGAAGTCCGTGCAGCGGTCTTCCACAGAACCACCGCATTCACCTGTGGCAAGGTGCAAAAGTTCTGTCTCATACTTCAATGTGGCGTAGGCCTGTGAGTCGCCATTGCAGCGAGTGTAGTTGAGCTCTGCAGTCCATGGGGATTCACTGAGAATCGTGCCGATTTCGAACGTTTCGGATCCATTGTTATGCACTTGGGATGCTTCGCCTGTGCAATCCGTGCTGGTGAATTGAGCGGTGTAGCGCTTCTGGGTGCCATCGGCTGTGATCTCGAAATACTCAAACTCGCTGGCCTCGGTGGTGCGGACTGGGTAAGTATAGCATTCGCCTTTCCAATATCCTGTCAGCTCAAGTTCATTTGAGCCGGGTGTGGATTTGCCGCTGTTAGAGCAGGCCACTGCTGTCAGAAGAGAAGCTGCGATCACGATGTTCAATCTCATTTTTAGGTGTTTCACTCTTGTCCTTTCAAACCGTTCTTGGTTTTCTTTGTTTACAGTGGGGCAACAAACTGGATTTGGGCATCGCTCGAATCAGCGATCCAGTGTGTTTTAAAGACAAATCCGGACCAGAGTCGACGGAGTTCAGTCTGGTTTTGGGACAGGTAAACTAAAAAAATCTAAGTCCGTTTGCAGGCTTTGGTCAGAGGGAAATCTCCCACAAAGATGCGTTTATATGACGGAACCCTCCGCCAATTGTCGTTTTCTGTCAAAAACCTCGACATAGGATCTGGGCTGGCTGTGAGTTTAATCGGATCTGACAAACAAGTAGGCATGGCATCTGGGTTGCTTTAGTACAAGGCAACCCCCCATGGCGGCCAGGACCCTCCCCCCCCAATCC
>NZ_JBLVRT010000005.1:0-208385 GCF_048286975.1 Bdellovibrio bacteriovorus
TCGTTGGGGATGTTGACTCCCAGTCGGCCAATCACACCACTATGTGCAGCAATCAGGGCGTTCCCCAGCGAGGCTCCAGCATAGGGAATCACGTCAAACATGCGGCCTGTGGTTTTATCCAGCACATCGACGAAGCGTACTTTCTGAAAATAAGAAGCCTGGACAATAGGTTCAGTGTCCAGCTGATTGTCCCAGCCTTGTGCTTCGGGCACATCGACAATGTGGTGGAATCCATTTTGAACCTGTTCGCCCAGCGCTGGAGGTCCAACGATGCCGATATCAAGCTCCAGGCTGTGGCTGTGGGTTTCGGTTTTGTAGTTTGCTGAAAAACCCAGATATAGCCAGGCCGCATAGGGACGGTCATCCAGGATCGGTTCTTTGGTGTCGGTGTTTTCGGGAGTGTAGATTTTCTGATTGAGTGAAACGCCAAAATTGGTGGTGGATTCCGCCAGTTCTTTTTTTAAGGCTTTGGACCAATCAGTCAGTGTGGGGGCCCAGGATGGAATGGTGTCTTCGGCATAGATGTAGGCAAAACGAAAACCGCTGCTATAATCGTCGTCGGAGTTCGGTCCACCCATGCGACGGGTGTCGTTTTCGATCGTGGCGCTGTAGGATTCGCCTTTGCTGGCGGCGATAGCCAGCGGGCTGAATCCTGCAAAAACAAATGCCGCCAGCAACCACGCTCTAATCAAGATGCTCATCCTCTTCCAGGAAGCGCCATTGGCCTTCGGGCAACTGACCCAGACGGATTTTTCCGATGCGCACACGCTTTAGACCTGTGACTTTCAAACCGACCAGCTCGCACATGCGGCGGATCTGACGCTTTTTTCCTTCCTGCAAAACAAAGCGCAGCTGATCTTCATTCAGCCATTCCACTTTGGCAGGTTTTAATTTTTTGCCATCCAAAGAAAGACCGAAATTCAGAAGCTTCAGTTTGTCCGGCGGCAGCTGACCTTGCACACGCACGATGTATTCTTTTTCGAGTTTGGATTCTTCGCCAATGATTTTCTTGGCGATGCGTCCGTCCTGCGTGAACAGCAGCAACCCTTGCGAATCAATATCCAGGCGACCGGCGACGGCCAGGCCTTTGAAGTGTTCTTCTTTTAAGCGGGTTCTGGAATTCCCGAACTGATTCTGCGGGGTGATCAGTTTGATTGCGGGTTGATACGGTGGTTCAGGTTGGGCGGAAACATAACCCACGGGTTTATTCAGCAAGATCGTCGCCAGACGTTTTTGCTGTTTCAACGCCTGAGCTTCCAGGGTGATTTTAACATCCGGACTGACTTTGGTTCCCAATTGGCTGACAACCTCACCATTGACCATGACAAGGCCACGGGAAATATAATCATCAGCCTCGCGGCGGGAACAGATGCCTTTTTCAGCCATCAGTTTGGAAAGGCGTACTTTGTTGTCTTCGCTCATAGGCGGATCTCCGTCCAGATGTTGTCCATCTCGTATAGGCGCAGATAAGAAATCTCTTCGGACTTCATCTGTTTTTTTAGTTTTTCCAGAAAATAAAGGCAGATGTTTTCTGTCGTCGGGATATTATTTTTGAATTCGGGAATCACAAAGTTCAAATGTTCGTGATCCAGAACAGCGGTCAGTTTGTTTAAAACAGACTGATAATGCTGCTGTTGTTGTTTCCAGTTGCCGTTCTGACAATAAAAGCCTGCCTCCAGCACATAGTTGTGCCCATGCCCGTACTGCGTATAGCAACGGCCAAAGGTTTCGCGGTTCTTATGCTCATCCCATTGGGGTTGAGCATAAAAGTGCGCAGCGCTGAAAGGGCTTTTAAGGGTGATGATCATTTCAGATTGATCCCGCCATCCACCGACAGCACGGCTCCGGTGGTCCAGGAGGAAAGATCCGAACCCAGGAAATAAACGGCACGCGCGATGTCTTCAGGCCTTCCGATGCGACCCAACGGCTGTAGACCGCCCATTTTATCCAGTGTCGCTTTTTTCTGATCTTCCGGCAAAGCATGGAACTGGTGAATCGGGGTGTCGACCAGACCTGGACACACGCAGTTGGCGCGGATATTCAGTGGTCCGCCTTCCAGGGCCAGACTTTCTGTCCAGTTCACCAAGGCTGCCTTCACCGCCGAATAAGCAGACGTCGGGCCTTGAGGGCGCAACCCCAGTGTCGAGGAGATATTCACGATGCTGCCGCCACCTTGTTCTTTGAAGTACGGGAAGAAAGCGCGAACAATGCGCAATGGTCCCAGCATGTTAACTTCAAACTGACGGCTCCACAGTTCATCAGTTCCGGATTCTGTGGTGTTGCTTTCATAGATGCCGGCATTGTTCACCACGCACTCCACGCGGTGGATTTTAGCACCCATGACTTCGGCCAGGCGCTTGTTCAGTGCTGGTTCATCAGACAGGTCACAGGAAACGATGGAAGCGCCACTTCGGCATTTCAAAGCCACGTCCTGCAGGCGCTCTTTGTTGCGACCCATAAGATAGACAAAGTATCCGTTTTTGGAAAATTCGATCGCGGTGGCAGCACCGATGCCGCTGCTGGCGCCAGTGACTAGGACGGCTTTTTTCACGTTGGACCCCCGAAGCCCCACTCCGACTTCGTCGAAGTGCTGATGGATTTGAACTGGACTTATGGTAGCAAAAGAGGGGACCGAAGAGAAGTCATGTCCATGCGCGAAGCGACGTCTATCGGAATAAAGTTCTTCTTTGTCGGTCTTTTGATCTTCGGGGCCTTTTTCAGCCATTTTTAATCCCGGCCACGCCGAGGAGGCTGGAGTGCCGGCATAAAAAAAAGCCGGGTGGGAGCCCGGCTTTCAACGGATGAATTCGAAATAGGAACGGCTTTAAGCCACTTTTTTGGCTGCCGTGTAGTGGTAGTACTTCTTGTCGAAGTCTGGCGCCTTCATGCCTTCTTTTGTGATCAGGCCGGCTTTAAACCAGTCAAAGTGTTCTGCGCAGAAACCTGCTTTTTCAGATTTCTTTTTGCAGCCTTCGCCGCAGCAGCGGGCAGATTCAAGAGAAACGACATTGTTTGGGATCTGTTTATCAAATTTTTTGTCAGCCATACGTGTGACCTCCAGATGAAATCTTAAGCTGGTTGATTGTCTTAAGACATAAGACTTATCGGCGAAGGTCTTGCGGACTTTAGGAAATCTTCTCAAGTTTAGAAGTCTCAGTTTGAGACACGTATTGGCGATTTTACGAAGGAATAAGGCCTCTTCTTCAGAGGCCTTGCGGGTTAGATCAGCTTTAAGAAGCGGCCCAGATCAACGGGTTTAGAGAACAAATACCCCTGACCGAAACGAGCTCCCAAGGTTTCAAGCACCAGCGCTTCTTCGTGGTGTTCGATGCCTTCAGCGATGACTTCAATATCCATGGCGTGCGCCAAGTGGATGATCGAGCTGACCACGGCTTTGGATTTTGGATCACTCAGAATTTTCATCACGAATGAACGGTCGATTTTCAGGAAGCTGATCGGCATCTGGGTCAGGTATTGCAGACCCGAGAAGCCGGTCCCGAAATCATCAATGGAAATTGCATAGCCCAGGCTGCGGCACTGGTTCAGGGCATCAATGGCGATCGCGCCATCCATCATGATTCTTTCGGTCATCTCAAGTTTGATGTTCTGAGTGTGCAGGTCATGCTTTTCACGCAGATCCTCCAGGTTGTTCACGAAATCAGAATGCGTGAACTGACGGCCGGAGATATTGATGCTCATCATGAAATCATCAGCCATGCGCTCTTTTTTATTCAGACGCAACTGATCCTGAATGGTGCGCAGATCCTTCAGGGCCTGATTGATAATCCAGTGACCAATCGGAATCACCATCGATGAATTTTCGATGATATCGATGAAAAGATTCGGGGAAACCAATCCATGCTGCGGGGAGTTCCAGCGCAAGAGCGCCTCGCAACCCGTGATGGTTTTGTTTTTCAGATTCACGATCGGCTGATAGAACAGTTCAAATTCCTTGTTCTGGAAAGCCTGGAAGATCTGGTTTTCAAGTTTGATCTGATCAAGGGCACTCTGAGTTCCATCGTCGCCAGCGCCCGAATTGTCGAATTCAACCTCAGAGATGCGAGAGCCACCAGGGCCGCCGATATTTTTGCGGCGCAGACGTTTGAGTAAAACACGCATCAGAAGCTGAACGACTTTGTCAGCGGTGGAGACGCGTTCCAATACCTGTTGTTTGGTGACGATGGCCAAGCGGACATCTTCCAAAGCGCGCACACTGGCAGAGCGGTTTTGATTGTCGATCAGGGCCATTTCACCAAAGATTTCGCCTTCCCCCAGGATGGTTAGGGGAATTTCCTCTTTGTCTTTGGTGAGATAAATCAGCACCCGTCCTTTTTCGATGATATAGGCGCAGTCACCTGCATCGCCTTCGCTGAAAATGATCTGATCTTTGTGGATGTCGACGGACTGAGCTGCTGCATTCATATGAGTTTTATTCTAGGGTCTTTGGTGCAGGTTGGACAAGTCCAGCTGATTCATTTGATTCAGTTTCCATCCCGTAAATTCGGGTTTGGCCAGCATCGAGAAATGAATGGCTCCCAGCGGAATCAGCAGGTGTCTTTTCATCAGGAAGTCCATGCCGGCCTGACACCATTTCTTTTGCTCCTGGGGTTTTTCCGCCTTCGCAAGTGAGGACAAAATGTTTTCATACTCTGTCGACTTTAAGCGGATGTAGTTTTCCGGGCTCAATGGCGCAAAGGTCTCTAAGGCAGCAAGGCAGGTTGGACGATCCGGAGCCACACCCTTACGGAACACCGCCGGAGGGTTCTGCTGCAGGATTTGCAGATAGACTTTGTTTTCGCGGGACTCCAAATGCGTTTTCAGGCCCGCGTTTTTCAGCCACTGGTTTTGCATCCATTCGGTGGCGCGTTTGTGGTCTTCACCGCCAAGACTTGAGAACATCAAAGTAAAGGTTGAAGTGTTCTGAATCTTGGGAACTTTCTTTAAGTCAAAGTCGTAACAAGGCGCTTTTTCCGGAAACCAGGAATCCGGAACCCCCATGCAACCGGGGCGACCTTCAGAAGAGAAAATCTTCTGAAGCTCCACGTAGTTCAAGGAATACGTGAAGGCTTTTCTTAGGTCTTCTTTGTCTGCCAACTCGGGTCCAAACCCCAGATAGTCCAGACGGGTGACCGGAATCCAGTGAAAGTCCGGGCGCTTTTTATGGCTGGGAATGAACAGTGTCGGAAGCCGACGCAGGAACTGCAGTTCGTTCTTTTCATAAAGCTGCAAAGCCACGGTGTCTTCTTCGATGAACAAAAACTCCACATTCGGACGCTGCGGGTGTCCGCCCTGATAGGCTGTGTTTGCGGCCAGGATGATCTTTTGCCCTTTTTTCCATTCAGCCAGTTTGTACGGGCCGGAATACGCGCCAAGATCTGCCTTGGTGGGGGCCAGTAAGAAGCTTGAAAGATTGTATTCAAAATCAGGGTCTGGTTCCTGGAACTCAAAACGCAAAGTCAGGGCATCCGGCGCTGAAATTCCCAGTTCGCTGGCTTTGGCTTTACCAGCATAAAAATCCTGAGCCTTTTTGATTTTGAAAAGCAAATCCGCGCGCGGAGCTGCGGATTTGGGATCGAGAATCTTTTTATAGGTGCGCAGGAAGTCTTCGGAAGTCAGAGGTGTTCCATCGCTCCAGCGCAGATCTTTTTTCAGGCGGCAGGTCAGGTTCTTTTTCTTGTCACGGGTGCAACCGCTGCCAAGATCCGGAACCAGGCCCTTTTGGTCATCAAAGGTGAAAATATTGCGATACAGATTTCCCAGCAGGTAACTGGAAGCTGAAGTCTTTTGTTTGTTTGGATCCATGCTGCCTGGTTCATTGGCAAGATGCAGGCGAAATGCCTTGGGGTTGGCAGAGGCAAAAACGGGAAAAACCAGAAGAAGTGCTAGGATGATTTTCATGCTTTAAAGACTAACTTAAGGGCGGGATGATTAGAAGCACGAAAATGACCGGGAAAAATCATAAAAAAACGGCAGGGGATGCCTGCCGTTTTCGGGTTTCAACTTAAGGATTGAACTATTTGTCCAATTCCATTTTTGCAATCGTTTGCAATTGCATGTTGGTTGTACCTTCGTAGATCTGACCGATCTTCGCGTCACGCCAGAATTTCTCAACTGGATATTCTTTGGTGAAGCCGTTACCGCCGAACAAGTCGATGGCTTTGGAAGTGATTTTCTCTGCCGCGCGGGAAGAGTAAAGTTTCGCCATAGCGGCTGCTTCGATGAAGTCCAGGCCCGCGTCTTTCAGACGAGCGGCATTGTAAACCATCAAACGAGCTGCTTCCAGCTCTGTGCGCATTTCTGCCAACTGGAACTGAACGCCCTGGAAGTGAGCGATTGGTTTGCCGAACTGTTCACGGCCTTTTACGTAACCCAAAGCCGCTTCGTAAGCGCCTTGAGCGATACCGATCATCTGAGCGCCGATACCGATGCGGCCTTCGTTCAGTGTTTCAATTGCGATTTTGTAGCCTTTGCCGACTTCGCCCAAAACGTTTTCTTTTGGAACTTCGCAGTTTTCAAACAGCAATTCGCAAGTGGAAGAAGCGCGGATGCCCAGTTTATCTTCTTTTTTGCCAACAGTGAAACCTTTGAAGCCACGCTCAACGATGAACGCTGTAATGCCTTTGTAGCCTTTTTCAGGCGCCATGTTGGCAAATACGATGAAGATGTTAGCTTCGTTACCGTTGGTGATCCACAATTTGGAACCATTCAGAACCCATTTGTCACCTTTGTCTTCTGCTTTCAATTTCAATGCGAAAGCATCAGAACCGGAAGAGGATTCAGACAAAGCGTATGCGCCCACGTCTTTGGAAGCCATCTGGCCCAGGTATTTGGATTTCTGAGCTTCAGTACCCCATTTAAGGAAGGCATTTGTTGTCAGAGTGTTTTGAACGTCTACAAGAACGGAAACAGAACCGTCCACACGGCCGATCTCTTCAACTGCCAGGCAGGCCATGAAGAATGTGGAACCAGCACCGCCCCATTTTTCAGGAGTTTCGATACCCATCAAGCCCATTTCGAAAAGCTTCGTCAGGATTTCTGGTTTCATCTTGGCTTCTTCATCCATGTGAGTCACATGAGGTTTGATTTCGGATTCTGCAAAAGATCTTACAGCATCACGGAAAGCCTGTTCATCTTCAGAAAGTACGGTCAGCGCCGGACGCGCATGAGTCATATCAGACATCTTATTTCCCTTCGATCGGAAGCCCTGCCCTAGGGGCCTACACCTAACCCTTCGCCTTCGGACAGTCCTCGCGGACGCCATCCCTTTGGGATGTGCTGCTGCGGAACTTGGCGCAGGGCTAGGTGTAGGCCCCTAGGGCAGGGCTTCAGTTCTTGTTAAAACGTATTCAGAACCGTTTTAAATCTGTTTTAAAACTGTTTGTAAAAACGGGAGTCACGGTAACGTTTTTGACAGATTTATTCAAGACCTTGGAATGATGGGAGCTTTTCTCTTAACAAGCTGTGTTAAGCTGAATTGCACTTTAAATGTGCAAGTGTTTTATCGCACTAGACATGAGTCTAGGTGTGTTTTAGCGTGAGGTTGTATGGATATGATGGAAATCGGCGCCAAGATTGGTGTCTACTTTATTCCTTTTCTTTTTGCACTTTGCTTCCACGAGTTTGCGCACGGTTGGGTGGCGCGTCTACGTGGGGATAACACGGCGGAGCAGATGGGTCGTTTGACTCTGAACCCGGTGGCGCACATGGATTTGGTCGGGACGTTGATTCTTCCGATCGCCGCCATTGCGTTTTCTTCGCCGATCTTTTTTGGTTGGGCGAAGCCGGTGCCGGTGAATTCCCGCAATCTTAAGAATCCGCGTGTGGATATGTTCTGGATCGCTTTGGCGGGTCCGCTTTCGAACATCCTGCTGGCGCTGGTGGGCGCTTTTGCGATCGCTCTGGTGGCGAAGTACTACTCCTTCGGCATGTATGCCAAAGGGGCTGTGACGATTCTTCAGACCTTTATTGTGACTAATATGTTCCTGGCTGTTTTCAATCTTTTGCCGATGCATCCGCTGGATGGTGGCAAGGTGCTGGCGCGCTTCCTGCCTGCCAGCTTGAATTATAAGCTGGAACAGAATGAACACATCACCAGCATGGTTTTGATGGTGCTGGTGTTGACGGGAATGTTGCGCTTCCTGGCTGAGCCGGTTTACTGGAGTTCTCAGCACCTGATCAATCTTGCGTTGAGCGGGGTGGGCGTTTAAGGCTTTGCTGCGGCGCAAACGCGTCGAGTGGGGCCTTTAAAGAGTTGTTGAATAATCCAAAGCCGCTTGATTCAATCTTCGGCGTTTGGACGGGGACTGCGAAGTGCGTTCCGGTTTTAGTGAAAGGGTAGAGGGGACCATCTTTCATGAGTATTACAGTACAGTTGCCTAAATTCGAAGGACCTCTTGGACTTCTTCTTTACCTTATCCGTAAAGAGGAAATGGACATCATGGATATCAAAGTCCATGAGATCACCAAACAATACCTTGAATATATCAAATTGATGAAAGAACTGGATCTGGAAGTTGCCGGAGAGTTCGTGGCCATGGCTGCGACTCTGATCCAGATCAAATCCCGCATGCTTTTGCCTCAGTACGACGAAAACGGCGAAGCTATCGAAGTGGAAGATCCGCGCAAAGAGCTGGTTCAGAAACTTCTTGAATACCAAAAGTACCAGGAAGCAGCGAAGCTTCTTTACGATCGCCCGCTGGTGGGTCGTGATGTGTGGTTGCGTGGAACCCGTGAAAAGCTGGATGAAAAAGAAGAGGAAATTGTTCTTGAGGACAACGCCCTGTTCTCTTTGATCGCCAGCTACCGTCGCATTTCCCGTGCAGTTAAAAAGAAAATTCACCAGGTGGCGGCGAAAGCCCAGTCCATCTCCAGCCGTATCCTTGAAATGAAGGATCGTCTGATTGTCGGTCAAAGAACCACAATGATGGAGATGGTGACGGCGACGGAAGACCGCGCCCGCCAGGCCCTGATCACCTTCCTGTCTTTGCTTGAACTGGGTAAAATGGGCTTTGTGGGTCTGTATCAGACCGAAGCTTATTCTGACATCTGGGTTGATACCAAAAAACCGATCGAAACTGACGTTTTGAGCCGGGTTGAAGAGTACGATTCCATGCGCGCTGATGAAGTCGCGGCAAAAATGATGGAAGAAACCAAAAAGATCGACGCTGACGAAGATCTTTTGGCGGAGAATGAAGAAACTGAAGAAGAAAACAACCAGCTGCAAATGGACTTGGGTGCTGGTCTCACAGACGACATCGCTTTTGTTGATACAAATGTCGATGATATCGCCACGGACGACGAAATCTTGGCTGCTGAGAGTGAATTGTTTAAAGATGACGTGACGGAAGTGTAGAGGGGACCATGTCTGAAGAAAAAGACGATTTGATCAACGAAGAAATGAATCACGCTGAAGAATCTGAAGGCTTCGAAACTGAAGCTGACGTTGAAACTGACGAGCTTTCCGCCGATGGTATTGAGTCCGACGCCTCTGTATTCCTGCAGGAAGAAGAGGAATCGGAAGGTTTCCTTCCGGAAGTGTCTGATGATGAAGTCGACGCCCTGGAGGCCTCTGCAGAAGAGGACGAAGTGTCTGTCGACGGCACGGAGCTTGACGGTTTTGATTCCGCTGAAATTGAAGAAGTGGAATTCGTCGAGGAAGAGCGCCTTGAAAGCATCGTGGAAAGCGTGTTGTTTGCCTCAGACAGACCGGTAAGTCTGGCTTCTTTGAAACTACTGTTCAAAGGGACCAACATCCGTGGTGACAAGATCCGCCGCGCCCTGGATCAGCTGGCCGTTGAATACGCTGGCGGCCGTCGTGGTGTGACCCTGGAAGAAGTTCCGGGTGGATACCAGCTGCGCACTAAAATTGACAATATGGAATTCCTGAAGCGCACATTGAAAGCGCGTCAGTTCAAACTTTCCGGCCCGGCTTTGGAAGTTCTTTCCATCGTGGCCTATAAACAGCCGACCGTGAAAGCGGAAGTGGACGAAATCCGCGGCGTTGAATCCGGTCACTTGCTGCGTGCTTTGATGGAGAAAAATCTGGTTTGCTTCGAAGGTAAATCCGAACTTCCAGGCCGTCCTATGCAGTACGGCACCACCAGAAAGTTCCTGGAGATCTTCGGTCTGAGAAGCTTGAAAGAGCTTCCAACCCTGTCCCAGATTGATGAGCTTCTGCCGGATGGTATTGATGAACAGCAGGCGGAAGAAAAACCGACTCTTTCCACCATCACCGATAGCATGTCTGAAACTTACATTGGTTCTTACTCTCAAGGAGAGGAAGAGCTGATGAAGATCCAGGAACAGCTGGAGGACATCGCGACTTCTTCCAACTTCTTTGAGGAAGAAAAGCGCCGTCAGGCTGAAAAACGTGATCAGGAACGCGCTCAGAACATCCGTGATGCTTTGGCGTTCGGCGAGCCGGTTTCCACTCGTGATCAAAACTGGCTGACGAAGTACGATGAGGCTTTGGCTGCGGGGACCACTTTGGTGGCCATGGCAGCTGAAAAGAAAGCCGCGGCTTTGGAAAACATGAAAAAGCCGGCAGTGACTGCTGAAAACGGCGAAGAAATCTCTGAGGAAGGATCTGAAGAGACTTTGGAAGCTTCCATGGACGAATCCGAGAGTGAATCTCTGGACGAATCCACCGACGGGGATGATTCCGAGCTGGAAGAAGCTGTCGTAGCATTTGATAACGACGAAGATCTGGATGAGGCTTCAGACGATCAATTATTCGCTGACTCTGATGATGAATCTTCCGAAGAAGAAGAGTTGCCATTCCTGGGTGAGGCGGACGACATTGATGAAGAAGGTGAAGCTTCTGTTTAAGACTCTTCTGAGTCTTTGGATCGTATATAATATCTTTGTGATGTTGGTGATGCCCAATGTGGGTGCCTATTTCGGGCGGGTGACTGCAAACGTGGTCACTCCCTACGCCAACACGGTGGGTTTGAATGCCGGGTGGAATTTCTTTTCCCCCGAGCCAGCCCATCCCATGTATCTGAAATACACTATCAATTATCTGGATGCTGAAGGCGAGGAATTGAAAGAACCGGTTTACGGCTTTTTCCCTTTGGAAATCGCCAAGGACAACCGGCCTTTGCCGAACATCACCCGCAAGCGGGAATGGGCCTTAATGCGCTATATGGTGCTGGACCCCAAGCGCCTGCGCGTGCTGATGGGGCCGTGGTTCTGCCGTCAGTATCCGGGCGCCACGTCTGTGGACATGGAGCACGTGATAGAGACCATTCCATTCCTTGATCAGGCCGTGCGTTTCCGTGAGGACAGCGTCAGCGATCTGTCCAAAGAGGTCCAGTATATTCGGGAATCCTATTCCTGCACGGGTGGGGATGAGGAGAGTTTATGATTAAAAAGCTCTGGGCTCATTGGGATCAATTCTGGTTTGCGCCACAAAATCTGCTGGGTCTTGCGTACATGCGGATCATGCTGTGTGCGACGCTGCTTTATATGAATCTTTCCCGATTCTACAATCTTGAATTTTACACAGACTCCAGCTGGATTCCGCGCAGCCGTGCGCTGGAAGTGATGCCGGAACTGGGGCGCCCGTTGTTCCTGTGGACGTTCTGGCCGGACAGCATGAACTTTGTGATGAATCTGGTGCTGGTGGTGATTTTGGCTCTGCTGACCTTGGGGATTGGCGGGCGCTGGCTGATGGGGATTGCGTGGATCATTAATGCCGGATTCCTGCAAAGAAACTATGCGGTGAATTTTGGCGCGGATGTGATCGGGGCGTTGTTCCTGTTCTATATGGCCTTCACGCAAAGCTGTGAGCGCTTGAGTGTTGTGAATCTGGTGCGCAGAAAAAAGACGTTCCAGCTTAGCGATACGGTCAGCTCGATGATGATTCGCATGATGCAGGTTCAGATTTCTGTGATCTATGCTTACACCGGGTGGGAAAAACTTAAAGGTGGCAGTTGGTGGGATGGAACCGCATTGTGGAGTGTTCTGGCAAATCCCCAGATGACGACGATGGACTTTTCGTTCCTGCGCCATTTCCCGTGGGTGATCCCGGTGATTGGTTATGTGACGATCCTGTTTGAAATCTATTTCCCGGCGATGGTGGCCTGGCCCAAGACCAGATATCTGTGTCTGCTGTTGGGGCTTTCGTTCCATGCGGGGATCGGCATCTTTATGGGTCTGATTCCATTTGCCACGGTCATGGTGTCGACATACTTCCTGTTTCTGGATCCCCAGCTTCTTGAAAAGACTCTTGTGAAGACCCGCTCTGTGGTGCGCATTTAAATGAGTAAAGCCCTGATTGGAAAAATCGTGAATGGACTGTTGGTTGTGGCAGTCCTGTGGGTTGTGATCAATCGCCTTCCGGGTATTATTGATAACTTCAATAAGCAGAATCAGCCGGCGCCTTCGTTCGCAGTGCCCTTGCTGGATGGAACCTTGTTTGAGTCAGAAAAAACCGGGAAACCGCTGGTGGTGGTGTTTTGGGCCACGTGGTGCGGACCTTGTGAAGTCGAACTTTCCCGCTTGCAAAAGCTGATTGATGAAAAGATCATTCCTGCAGATTCGGTTCTGGCTATTTCAAGTCTGGAAGATCGTCATCTTGTTCAGACAACCGTGGATCAGCGCCGCTATACATTCCTGGTGGGCGTGGATATCAGCGGTCAGGTGGCCGGTCTTTATGGAGTTCGCGCCACGCCGACGACGGCCTTGCTGGATAAGAATCATCAAGTGACCTGGATCACCACCGGGTTAAGTCCGCTGTTGGAGTTAAAAGTCCGGGGTCTTTTTAAGTAAAACCGCATTTATCGCAATTTGGGACGGGGAAACCGTCTCAAAACTGGACCTGATGAAAAAACTCGTTTAAGCGTCCCTGCACCTCATTTATTCTATAAAGGTGGGGGAGCTCATGAGATCAGTACGATATTTTGCAGGACTTTCAAGTCTTTGTCTTCTGTTGGCGGCCTGTCAGCCAGTCGAAGGCGATTCGCTGTTGACTGATAAACAGGATGATTCCAGCACTCATACTCTGGATAAAACTCCCAAATCAGAAGAGCTGACGGTTCAGCTTTTCTCTCCCACCATCAACATGAAAAACACAGACACCAAAGCCGAAATCACCGGCGAGTGCTATGTTTCGACTTATCCTTCCCACAGACTGATTGTGATGAATGGCTCCACACAAATGGCTTTGGTGGACACGAATCCGGCAACGGCAGCCAATGCCAACTATGCCACTTGTAAAAACGGGCGCTTTAATTTCTCTTTGAATATTGCGTCTTTGGCTTCCGGCGTTTACAGCATGCGAATCATCATGCAGGCCTTCGATGCGGACGGGAATGCCGTGATGAACGAAGCCCGTGCGGCTCCGACGTTCACTCTTACAAAATAAAATTGAATTCGTTTTTAAGCTTCAAAGGAGCCTCTTGATCCTTGGTTTCAAGAATCAAGGTGTCCTTCAATTGCAGGTCGCGGATGAAGTCCGCACGTCTGTGCAGTGGAATTTCTTTTCCGGTCACAGTTGAAAAGGTCGAATTAAAAGGGGTGCCCAGCAATCCTTTTTCCTGGTGCTCCACATTCGTCAAAACCTCAAGAATTTCCAGCGCCAGTTCTTTCTGGGTGGAGTTTGTCGGGATTGCGGCTCCCCACATCAATAGGGCACTCAAAAACGGGTGAGTGCCTCCGCGGAAGTCGCGATTCAGTGGGGTCTCCACAGCACCCTCATCGCTGGTTTTGCTCAGTTGATCCAGCTGCAGGGTCAGAATTCTTTTCGAACTGATTTGTTCAAGCAATCCCTGTTCTTTCCAGGTCTGGAAGTGCTTTAGCAGCAGATCCTCGTCGGCCAGCAAAAACAGGAAGGTCTCTTTTTTGTTTTTCAGATAATCCAGGAAGGTTTCATCCAGTGGAGTATCAATGCCGGTTTTCATCCAGTAAATGGGCAGGAAAGTAAAGGTCTCGGGGTTGCGGCTTTTTACGAAATCCGTCGACACTCGTCGCAGCAGTTCCCCTTGAATGCCGGCCACATTGGCCAAAAGATTCTGGTGCGCCAGAGTGTTGGCCCAGTACGAAGGCAGGAAGATCAAATCGGCGGAAGGACTTGCCACCACGTTGGCCAGCATGGATTCCCAGTCACGGGTCACTGTGACGGAAAAACGCACATGAAGTTCTTCTTCCAATTCCTGGCGCAAGTTCATCGGGAACAGGACTTCATCCGTGGTCAGAACTGAAATTTTCCGGGGAGTGCTGAAGTAGCTTCGAGAAATGCCTTGGGGCAGGACTCCGTGCAGAAATCCCACCCCCATGCAGATTAGAAAAAAGAAGATCCAAAGAATGTTGCTTTTCACGCAACTCGACTAGAACGCTTCGTCGAAGGCAACTGCGCCGGATACGCCTGTTTGGTATGCGGAAACGCGTCTTTCGAAGAAGTTGGCAAGTTCTTGCATGTCCTGAAGTTCCATGAAGATGAACGGATTCTTCACGTTGTAGCGTGGAGCAATGTTCAGGCTTTCAAGGCGTTGATCAGCGCAGTACTCAAGATATTGTCTCATGTCTTTCGCAGACAAACCGGCAACACCCAGGTTCAGTACGTCGTGAGCAAATTCCATCTCGCATTCGATGGCGTCTTCAAGCATTTGCACAACCATGTCTTCCATTTGCTGGTTGAACAATTCTGGTTCTTCTTTACGAGCTGTTTTAACAACTTCGATCGCGAAGGCCATGTGCATGGACTCATCACGGAAGACCCAGTTGGTACCAGACGCCAAACCAGCCAAAAGACCTTTGGAGCGCAGGAAGTAAACGTAGGCGAAGGCTGCATAGAAGAACAGACCTTCAACGCAAGTTGCGAAGCAGATCAGGTTCATCAGGAAGCGGCGACGATCTTCGATCGTGTTCAGCTCTGTCAGCTCGTTGATGGAATCAATCCACTTGTAGCAGAAGTCTGCTTTCTTTTTGATGGACGGAATGTTTTCAACCGCTGCGAAAGCTTCCGCGCGTTCATCTGGATTTGGAATGTAGTTATCCAAAAGTGTCAGATAGAACTGAACGTGCAAAGCCTCTTCATAAAGCTGACGGGACAAGTACATGCGACCCTCTGGAGAGTTCACGTGCTTGTAGAGGTTCAACACCAGGTTGTTACCCACGATAGAGTCACCCGTTGCGAAGAAAGCCACCAAACGACGGATCAGATGTTTTTCTGACTCGGTCATTTTGGAGTGCAGGTCCACAAGGTCTGTAGAGAAATCAACTTCGTCCACAGTCCAGGTGTTCTTGATCCCGTTTTTGTACATTTCGTAGAAAATCGGGTATTTCATCGGGCGCAAAGTCAGGTCAAAGCCAGGATCCAAAATCATAAAAAACTCCAAAAAAGTACGCGCTAAAAAAGCGCAGGTTCAGCTTCGGGGGCTTGTGCCCCCTTAGCACTCCGCGGGCGAGCCGCGATTACTGACAAGCTTCGCAGGCTTCCGGATTTTCCAGGGAGCATGCGATCACTTCTGCGTCAGAGTAAGACTTCTTGGCTTCCTGAGCAGGAGCTGCGTCCATCATGCTTTCAGAAGCCGTTGGATTTGCAGAGTTGCTGGAAGCTTTCACAGTCGTTTTTGCGATTTTAGTCGCAGGACGAGAGCGAAGGTAATAAGTCGTCTTCACGCCTTTTTTCCATGCATACATGTACATGGAGGAAAGTTTTCCGATAGTCGGGCTTTCCTGGAACAAGTTCAAAGATTGAGCCTGATCGATATAAGCGCCACGGTCAGCAGCCATATCAACCAAGGACTTCATCGGGATTTCCCAAACAGTGCGGTACAATTCCTTGATTTGTGGAGGAATCATCGCCACGTCCTGGATGGAGCCGTCCTGAAGTTTGATTTCGTTACGAACTTCTTCAGTCCAGATGCCCATCGCTTTCAAGTCACCCACAAGGTACTTGTTGATTTGCATGAACTCTCCGGAAAGAGTCTCACGTTTGAACAAGTTGGAAACTTGTGGTTCGATCGCCTCGTAGCAACCCACGATGGAAGCGATAGTTGCTGTTGGAGCAATCGCGATCATCAAAGAGTTTCTCAGGCCGTGCTTTTTGATTTTCTCTTTCAGCTTCTCGAAACGCTCTGGTTGGGAAGGTGTCACACCCCAAAGGTCGTATTGCAACAAACCTTTGGCTGCTTTGGTCTGCTCGTAAGCGCCGTGAGGACCCAGCTTCTCAGCCAGTTCACAGGAAGTAACCAATGCATTGTAATAGATCTCTTCCTGGATTCTTGCAGAAAGATCACGAGCCGCTGCAGAGTCAAACGGAAGCTTCATAAGGAACAAAGCATCCTGCAGACCCATCACGCCCAAGCCCACTGGACGCCATTTGTGGTTGGAGTCCTGAGCAGTTGTGATCGGGTAGAAGTTGATATCAACAACGCGGTCCAGGTATTTCACAGCTGTGCGAACAGAACGAGCCAGTTTTTCGAAGTTGAACTGACCGTTTTCCACGTGGCGAGACAGGTTCACAGAACCCAGGTTGCACACTGCAGTTTCTTTGTCAGAGGTCACTTCAAGGATCTCTGTGCACAGGTTGGAAAGGTGGATCACGTTTCCAGCTTCGCCAGTCTGGTTGGCTTTCAAGTTTGCATGGTCTTTGAAAGTCATCCAGCCGTTACCAGTCTGAGCCAATGTTTTCATCATACGGCTGTACAGGTCGCGGGCTTTGAGTTGTTTAATGTAAAGTTTCTTTTCTTCGG
Organism: Bdellovibrio bacteriovorus; assembly: GCF_048286975.1. GTDB lineage: Bacteria > Bdellovibrionota > Bdellovibrionia > Bdellovibrionales > Bdellovibrionaceae > Bdellovibrio > Bdellovibrio bacteriovorus_H. Next base: position 16,698 of record NZ_JBLVRT010000005.1, read on the forward strand.
CTTCAACGTAAGCTTTTTCGAACTCTTCACCGTAAGTGTCCACGAAATGAGGAACCACTTTCGGGTCGAACAAAGACCACATTGCATCGGCTTCAACACGCTTCATGAACAAGTCTGGAACCCAGTTTGCCAGGTTCAGATTGTGCGCGCGTTTTGCTTCGTCACCAGTGTTGTCGCGAAGCTCAAGGAACTCCTCGATGTCACCGTGCCATGTTTCAAGATAAACGCAGGCTGCACCTTTACGTTTACCACCCTGATTTACTGCCGCAACGGAAGAATCCATTGTTTTCAGCCAAGGGATGATACCGTTGGAGTGACCGTTGGTCCCTTTGATCAAAGAACCACGGGAACGAACGCGGGAGTAAGCCACGCCGATACCGCCGGCGAATTTGGACAGAAGGGCGATGTCCGTGTATTTCTGATAGATGGCAGACAAGTCATCGCTTGGAGAATCCAAAAGATAACAAGAGGACATCTGCGGGCGCATAGTGCCGGAGTTGAACAAAGTCGGGGTGGACGGCATGTAATCGTGAGAGGAGATCAAACGATAGAACTCGATAGCCTCTTCAACAGATTGCGCCAAACCGCAGGCAACACGCATGAAGAAGTATTGAGGAGTCTCAAACACCTGACGAGTTGTTGGGTTTTTCAATAGATAACGATCATAAACAGTTCTTAGACCGAAGTATTCGAAACGGTCTGTTCTGTACGGCTCGATAGCCGCGCAAAGAGCTGCTTTGTTGGCTTCAACGAATTTGTAAGTGCCCTCAGCAAGAAGACCTGCCTGGAAGCCGAAGCTTACAGAGTCTGCGAAAGATTGAATCTTCTGAGAACGAACTTCTTCGTCAATATATGTGGAAAGAAGGCGGGCCGCCAGACGGGAATACTCTGGGTCTTCACCGATCAGCAAAGATGCTGTCTGGATACAAAGATTATCCAATTCTTTGGTGGAGGCGCCATCATAAAGACCGCTGATAGCTTTAGTGGCAACACGCAAAGGATCTACCTGAGTCAATCCTTGGCAGTTCTTGGTTACGCGCTCAACGATTTTCGTTACGTCCACTGGCTCCAGTGTGCCATCGCGCTTTTTAACTCTCATGATGTGAGCTGTTGTTTCCAACATGGCTGTATCCCCTCTGCCCAGTTCCGTTTGGGCAAAAAAATCCCGCCCCAAGATCTTCACCCCTCGTAAAGACTTAGGTCTGGTTAGTGCATATATAAAGTTGTATGGTAATTGGTGAGAACGAAGTTGCTAATCCTTAGCTGTTTCCCTTGAATCCCCCTTAGTTCGCCTTTCGGCTTGCCACTATATCTAGTGGTCTCTAATTGGTGACATATCCATATGCCGGGTATCTCTCTCAATTCCGATCTTGTAATTCTTTCGATGATGTTTCAAGAACAATTTTAAAAATAACGCCGATTTTTTTGTGACGTTGCCCATCAATTAAGCAGAAAAAGGTTTCCCTTTGACTCGTCTGTCGTGCAAACAAAACTGGCAAGAGGTTGTAATTTTACCTCGTAAAACCAAAGTCCAGTGCTGAAACCTTAAATTTAGGGGCTTAAAGCTGAAATTTCCCTGTACTGATCTTACACGATCTTAAATTGTGCAGAAACTAGGCAAGGACTGCGTCTGTTCTTTGTGATTTTTCGAACAAGCGCTTCTGCAAAAGCAGGTCAGAGTCGTTCAAAGCCGCGAAACTCTGGGACTGATAAGAGCCGTGAGCGCGCAAAGAATCAATAATGTGCTGGTGCATGCCCATCTTGTTTCTGGTCCACTCCGGCGCCACAAGCTCATCCCAGCGCGAAGAATACGCCGCCAGACGGTGCAGAGCCAAACGCGGAGAAAGATGCTGCAGGAACAGCTCCACACGGCGTGTGTAGGTGTCCTTGTCGATCGGTAGGAATTCACCCTTGTGATACATCTCTTCCAGAGGAGTGTTCTTCAGAACATGCAGGTTGTGCAGTTTCACGTTGGTGATTGGCAGGTCGTTGCAGATCTTCGCCGTTTCAATGATCTGTTCATCAGTTTCCGTGGGACTTCCAAAGATCAAATGAATGCCCAGATCCACGGTCGTGGATGAAGCAATTTTGTGAATGGCCGCGATGGAATCTTCCGCCGTGTGCCCCCGGCGCATGAACTCCAGCTGGTCATTGTAGAAGCTCTGCACACCCAGTTCGACCGCCACGAAGGATTTTTCGTGATACTCCTGCCACAGATCCAAAACAGACTTGGAAAGGCAGTCCGGACGGGTGCCCACGGTGAAACCCTTCACCCATGGATAAGACAAAGCCACGTCGAAATTGTTTCTAAGGGCGGACACCTTGGTGAAGGTGTTGGTGTAGGCCTGGAAATAGATCAAGAAGGCCTTGGCGTTATACTTTTTGCTGATAATGCCGTGGTACTTTTCGATCTGCGCACGTAGCTCCATGGAAAGGCTTTCGGCGTTGGCGGCAGAACCCCAAACATCGCAAAACACGCAAGTCTGCATGCCTTTCAGGCCACGGCGGTTCGGGCAGTCGTCAACGACAGCCACTGGCACCTTATAAACCTTTTCACCAAAGAGTTTATTGTAGTGCTCACTGATAGTATGATAGGGAACCCCTAACCAGCCTTTTTCCATAGGCACTTTTACAGGTTTTTTCTGCGGGAAGTCAATCAAATGAAGTCTTGGGCCGATATTGGTTTTGAAATTGAGATCACGGGCGATGAAAGCCCCAGTTTGCGTCTGCTTGAGTCTATAGACGGTGCCACCGATCGCGGCGAGACCATGCATCACTCTGGCGGGGCGTGCTCTGAGACGTTGATGATCTACGGAGATCCTGCAAAACAGATCCTTCAGAAAGTACAGAAACCTCATTTTCTAGTGGTGGGCCTGGGACTTGGCTACATTGAGCTGGTGATCGCACGCGAGGCATTGCTTTTGGGGAAAACGGCTGCGGATGTGGGCTTGATCACAAGTTACGAAAGTGTCCCGGAACTGCGTGAGTTTTTCATTCAATGGTTGCATGACGATCGTAAGGATCTGCATCCTGAGGTGCTGCAAACCTATGATCAGGTTTTGCAAAGTGTTTGTCGCAACACTTCTCTTGATCCGCAGAATCTTAAGTTTTTCTTGAGAAATCATTTTTCAGATGTCAGCAAAATCAGCGGGGCTCTGTATGCGGACGTCGAGCTGGTGTCGAAATATCACTGCATTCTTTATGATGCCTTCAGTTCCAAAACCTCTCCGCATCTGTGGGAAGAAGAGTTCCTGAATAAGATTTTACGAGAGGGGACGGAGGAGAAAAGTCTTCTGACTACTTATGCTTGCAAGGGGAATTTGAAGCGCGCACTGAAAGCCCAGGGCTTTGAAGTGATCTTGCGCGAAGGTTTTCAAGGTAAGCGCAACTCCACTTTGGGTCTTAAAAACGTCTGAATTTGTAACGTTGTTCGGACTGAAAAGCTCTTGCTAAATACCATCAATAAATCTTTACTTAGTTATGTCTTTGATTGCGAACGTATCAGCTTTGCTGCTCTTGACGTCAATAGCATCGGCCAAGCCGATTGTGATGGCGACGTTCGCCATTCCTTTGATGGTGGAAAGCCCTGAAAAAGGCCTTTTCGTCAATCTGACCCGGGAAATTGCCAAGCGCAACTCCCGACAGGTCGAGATTCTGGTTTATCCCACCGGCAAAACTCTTTTGGCTTTCACCAACAACAAGGTGGACGGCTTCTTTCCGGCATTGGACGTTTATGTCCCTCAATCCTCTGCCAAATCCAGCGCTTTCTATCGTAAGGTGGACTATGTCTTCTACAAAAAAGACAAACCACTTAGAAGCCTGAAAGATCTTGAGGGCAAAAAAGTCGGCCTGACTTTCCGCTATCCTTACGTCAGAGAACTTATCGGCAATAAAAAGATCCGCTTTGAAATGGCGGCTGATGATGTGCTGAATATGAAAAAGCTGGGTAAGGGCCTGATTGATGCTTTTGTTGTGGAAGAGCGTTCAGGGTTGAAGGCACTTCAACTCAGTGGGCAGAAGCAGATTGAGTTTGATCGCAGCCAACCACTCTCTGAGCAGGTCGTGTACTATGCGTTTCAGGACAACGAAGACGGCAAACGTCTTGCCGATATTTTTTCCAGAACCATTGAGACCATGAAAAAAGACGGCAGCCTCGATCGGGTCCTGACCGAGACTGTCGCCACCACACCTTAGTTATTCCACAGTTCCCAAGCGGATCTCGGCATCAAGGACAATGTATAATTGCGCCTCTTCGCCCAGACTCCACTGCAAATCATAAAGTTCACTTTGGCGAGGGTATTTGGAAATCAAACCTTGCAACAATCCTTGAGCTTCCTGACGGAAGGCGCCTTGAGCGGCCCGGGACTGTTTTGCCTGAGGCTTCAGGGTTTCCGCGCGGAATCTCCATAGATCCAGCTGGAAATTTTCATAGTCATGAAGACTAGAGCCCATACGAGCCGAGATCGTATTCAGACGTTCTTGAGCTTCAGTCAGATCGCTATAAGCCATGTCGCGCTGACCTGCCATGATGTTCTTGGCCGCGCGCAAAACCTTGATTCGCGCCCACATGAATTCGTACGGGAATTCAAACACGCCATCTTGAGCTGCGGTCACAGAAGCAGTTTCAAGCAACGCCAGGGTGCGATCCAGTCCAGCAATGGTGCTGTGATCCTGTTCGTTGGCGAGATAAGCCTTCACATAGTATTTCATAGAGTCATACCAGGCGGGCTTCGTGGGGTCTTCCCACGCTTTGGTGGTTCCCAGAATCTCGACCGGAGCTTTTTGTCCCGGACCCAGCAGGCGGAAGCCCACAAAGTGAGAACGGTTGGTCGGGTAAGTTTCTGCCACACTCATCCACCATTGCATGCGGCCTGGTTGCATCACGTGGGTCGCTGCCGTGTACAGCTTCGTCGTGGTGCGACCAAAGGATCTGGCGCCCACCAGCTCGTCGGTGTGACCACTTAAACGATTGATCACCCACTGGGCATCAATTTTCCCGAAGTCTTCATTCATTGTGCGTTCGACATGGGCCAGACGCGCGCGGGTTTCCAGGGTTTTATTCAGGCTGTATTCATAACCTTCCTGGCTGGTTTTTCCTCCCAGGAAGTGATTGCTCTGGCCCAGGAATTTGTTCTGCGCACGACGAGCCACCACCACGGTGTCTCCGCTCAGCTCAATGGAAGCGGATTCGTCGGTTTTGGCGTCAGAGATAAAGAATGTCCACGCACCAAAGCCCTTGCGGGTCTGGATCATGGCAATAGCCTCATTAAGGTTGCGTGCTTTCAACAGAACAGAATGCAGCAGGTAAGGGGCGATGTCGGATTCACCACGATCATAGCGAATCTGGGTGCCCTCGGTTTGCAGTTCATGCAAGCTCACAGACAGGCCGTGGTTGTTGATACCACTGATGCCTCCGGCATAGTGCAGGCCCGCAGAGCCCAGACCCACAGAAGTGGTTCCGTTTTTCTGACGGTTGATCACGATGACCTGTTCAGGTTCATAGAAGCCCAAAAGGCCCGTATCGAAGTTGCGACCATGTAGGAGGGCCCCATCCCTGGAGCTGCTTGCAGATGCACTGATCCCTGTACAACCCATTTTAATGGATCTTAAACCCTGAGCCAGCAGCTTGAAGGGCTTGGCCAGAGTGTTCCCGATAAAGTAAGGCGCGCAAGAGGCAAAAACCTTCATGGCTCCTTTGCGGGGGCTTTCATCCATCTGTCTTTGCATTGAATCAGCAAAGATAGAGAACTCCACCATGTAATTGGTTTCTTCAAACGCCGTCCACGGAACCTGGCTTCCGGCATCTTTCAATCCACGGTGCAGATTCTTCAGTCCGGTTTTAAATTCGTCCGAAACGCTGGCGCGATAGTTGTCGATCACGCATTTTTTAATCAGCAACAGCTGATCCTGGGACTTTTTGTCCAGGGCAGAGAACGCACGTTCGGTGCGAACCTGAACGCCCTTCAAAACACCCGCTTCAATTTCTTTCTTCAGGAAATAGCCGTGGAAATAAGCGGTCTCAGAAAAACCACCATTCAGGTCCAGCACGTGCACCGATTTGGAGGTGCCCGGAGCCTGACAGACAAAGTGCTTTTGACCTTGCAGTTCATTCTTAAGAACACAGTCCGCAAAGGCAGAGCCGGGAAGTAAAAGAGCCAGAATAAAAAGACGCTTCATAGGATCCCCACAGAAAGATAGATGGAAAAGCAGAAGAAACCGCAGGCGGCCACGATTTCGATTTTTCTTAAGAATTGCTTAATAGGCCCGTGCAGTCTTTTTAGCCCCCACAAAAGAGCAAGGAAGCTGACCACAAAGGTCAGAAGATACACGATAACTCCCAGCCACAGGGACTTCGCATCACGCAAGTGAACGAACAAACCTGCATAGATTAAAACCAGATGGAAGTTGGACAGGGTCAAAGCCAGACTCTTGGTGAATCCCTGATGGGGGATTTCAAGTGACGCTGGCTGCTCTTTGGAAAGCAGAACTTTCAAAGAGTAAGCTGACAGAACCAGCGCAGTCATTGCAGTCAGTGTGACCTTAAGCCATTCCTGGTGAAACAATGGACTTTTTAGCAGGGCCATCGCCAGAAGGATGTAGGTCACATCCCCCAGTAAAAAGCCTGCAATCGAGGACCAGGGCCAGGTGCGGCGGGACACCAGGCTGCGAATGATGCTGAAGCTTGCTGGCCCCAGCGCAAACGCTGATAAAAAACCCACCGAAATCATCCACAGAATCATTGCGCAAGTCCTGTCTGTTCCAGGTTGTTGCGGATGAAGCTCAGGTATTCTTCAGCAGTTTCAAATGTTGTTTTCATTTTGAACTGACCGCGGCTGCGGTTCTTCTCGAAATATGCCTGCAGATAATCAGCATTCATGATTTGCACTTGTGCCGGACCCAAGACACCCACTTCGCGGCAGTCATGGTAGTCGCCATTCAATTTTTGCATCTGTTGATCCAAAGTGGCGGCCAAAGCCTCCACGTCGATGTTCGCTTTTTCCGGAACGAACAGTGTCCAAAGATAAGCGGCTTTGCCGTTATTCAGAACCGGGGACAGGAAGAAGTGGCGCAGATCGACATTGTGGGAGTTTTTGGTGTTTAGATAGCAATCCAGGATTTCATCATCGCTGACTTTTTCAGCCGCCAGGTTCATGCCGGTGGATTTGCGACCCACGAACTCGAAAACAAGGTCGCCGTTATTCAGGTCAAAGCTGACAACGTCTTTCATGCAATAGTGAATCATTCCGTTTGGAGTGCCGACGTTCAAATAGTAAGCCACGCCCATTTCGATCTGGTGCAGGCCGACGTTTTTTTTAGGGCCATTGACCGGAGTGAAAGAGTAAATCAGGTCCGGGTTCAGGAAGTAACGCTGGCGGCCGTTTTCATACTTTTCGTATGGCAAACCGATAGCAGCTTCTGTTGCCGCATAAACGCCGTAATAGTTCAGTTCATGACCCACCAGACGGTCAATACGCTCTTGGTATTGTTTGATCGGGGTGGCTGCATAAACGAAAACTTTCAGGTTCGGCCAGATTTCGTTGATGTGAGTCTTGCCGGTTTTTTGCAAAACCGCTTCAAAGATAGAGATGATATAAGTAGGGATTCCGCTCACCACTTGAATGTCCTGCTGGATGGATTCGTTAACCAGCATTTCAATCTTTTTGTCCCAGTTGGAAATAGCCAGCACCTCCCGGCAAGGGAAGGTGTTCTTGGCCAAAGCCTTTGGAACACGGGTGGACAGAATCCCGGAAATGTAACCAAATTTAAAACCATTCTGTGAATACAGGTATGGATCAGAACCGAAAGTCAGACGACCTGCCTTTAGCAGATTCAGATTCGGCTCCAAAGTGGACAGTTTGCTTGCGATACGCTTTTGAGATTTGATGAACATGCGAATCATGCGTTCATTATAAGGAACGCGTTTGGAGTCTTTGCCGGATGTGCCGGAAGAAAGACCGAAATAGTCCGCTTTGTCTTTAAAAAGAATGTCTTTATGGCCTGCGGCGATCATGTCGACATAAGGCGCATATTCGTCGTAACCAAACACAGGTACGTGGTTTACGAATTCTTCATAAGAGTGGATGTGGGACAGGCGCAGATCTTTATAGATGCGCGTGCCGGTCATAGAACGCTTCAGGCTGGCAAAGTTCTTTTCTTGCTTTGACAGAAGGTCCTGGTGATTCACGGTCATTCTTTGACCGTATGTTTTCAGATACTTTTGACCCAGGGACTGGACAACATGATTCACTGCGAACATAAAAAACTCCTTCGTTGGAATGGAGGCAATTTATTTCGATTTAGAACCTTTGTCGCTTTAACGCGTTGACAGTAAATGAGGGTTTTTGTCGAATTCGCCACCTTCCATTGACAGAATTGCGGTGTTTTTGTCAAAATTGCAGGATGGCAACTCAATCGAAGGAAGAAATCTATTTTGCGGTCTGTAACGCTATCCTGAAGATGGAAGTGGCCAAAGGCCATTTGCAATGGACCCTGTCCGATATCTCCAGAGAGTCCAATGTCACCCGGTCCCTGATTTACTACTATTTCGGGAAGGAGAAAGACAAGGTTCTGGAAGAGGCCTATAAATTCGTCATCTCTCATATCTTCAATATGGAGCGCACCAAGACCGTGGGCATCCGTGAGCGTCTGCGCGACGTTTTGCGGGATGTGAAAAATATGCCCTATCTGTTCGTTCTTTATTATCTGGAGAAAAACGCCGGGACCCAGTTCGGCAAGATGATCAACGAGGCCGAGGCTTTGTTGATGAAAGCGATGAAAATCGAGTTCCCAACTTTAAGTGAAGTCCAGATTCTGGAGATCTATCTGAAGGAACTTGGCGCCATCGCGTTCCAGCTGCCGCCGGAACGGGTCGATGACCTGTTTGCTGATTACATCAAAAAGAACTAATCCTCTGCCAGCGCTTTCGGCGTAAAGCGCGCGGCCGTCAAGCCCTGATCGATCTTCACCTGGGACAGGCCGATGACCGTGGCTCTTTTATTCTGCACATTTTTGATACTGATTTTGGAAGCACGCATCTTATTGCCTGCGACCTTTTTATATCCCGTGAAATCCAGGGTTTTAAGAAGCTTTCCCTGTTTGTCGTAACATTCCACCTTCACCGGCACATAATCTGTGGCGGATACATAGCTGATGATTTTGGAATAAGACGGGGAGGTCGTGTTCACGTCGGATTCAACGATCAAATATTTCTTCCCGCCGATTTCGGCTTCTTTTTTGATTACATTTTGCACGCCCTGATCTCGATTGAAATCAAAGTCTTCGGTTGAAAGCTCTGACCCCAGAATCCCGCCTTGACCGGATTCCCCGGTCAGACGGCGTGTTTGCTTGGTGGAAGGAAGGTAAATCCATTTGTCTTCCTGCTCGCCCTTCAGTGTGGCCAGCAAAGCTGTGCCCTTTAGGTCCTGGGGTTTTTGCATGCGCACCAGAAGGTAGTGTTCCTTTTTTTGCGGGCTGAAGCGCCAGATTTTCATTTCGCGGTCCTTGCTGGAACCATCGGCTTCGATGATTTTCATCTTCACTACGAACTGCTCATCCCGGGAACGCAGGCGCTGACTCATTTCCTCGCCCAGTTTTTCTGTTGTCGGGGGCTGGGCGTGGGTGGGAACGGGGGCCATTGCCACAAGTATTGTCAAAAGTATCATTGCGGTTGTTGCCATGACTTTCTCCTTTTTCCACGGTACGGGAGCCAGCAGCCAAGGGCAACTTTTCAACAGAGTTGGAAGAAGAATCAAATCTCCCACCAGTCCAGCGAGCATTGACAGTATCATATAGAAGCCAAAGATCCTGTTCATGGCAAAGTATGAAGCCATAAAGACCGAGAAGCCCGCCAGCAGAATCAGGCTTGATATCAGACAAGGGTTTCCTTCACGCCACAAGGTGCGCTCGATTTCCAGTTCTTTGCTGCTGGATTTTTTCTGCATGTATTTAAGACGTTCCAGCAGATAAACCGTATTGTTGAATGCCAGTCCCAGCGCAATCGAGAAAATAATCGCAATGCTTGGTTTGATCGGAGTTTCAGAAATGGCAAGGAATCCCAGCAGGGCTGCCGGTGGCACCAGGTTCGGAATACAAGCCACAATCGCCCAGCGAACAGATCTGAAAACAAAGACCAGCACCAAAGCAATGGCGATCATCGAATGCCAGAAGCCAAAGATCAGTTCCCTGGATAGTTCGTTATTTAGATGATGAATGGTGGATCCCATGCCAGTCACGTCCACCTTCATCTGCGGGAATGCGGTCTGGGCTTTTTCGCGAATCTGTTCAACCACACTCTGCAATTGGTTTGAAGGAAGATCAAATGTGCGAACAGAAATGCGGGTATTGGAAGAATCCGTCGTCAGGAAATTCTTAAGAGGACTTGCGCTGCTTAAGGAGTACAGGAAAAAGATCTCTGCAGTGGATGAGCGACTGGCGGGCAGGCGGGAATGGTGAAGATTTGCCGCCGCCACCAGATCTGGAAGTCCCACGACGCTTCCCACGCCTTCAATACTGCGCAGTTCAACCAGCAGTTGATCCAGACGCGCCAGCAGTTGAGGTTCATTCCAGGAATCTGCTGGCCCGCGAACTTCAATATCCACCGGGATCATTCCTCCCAGTTCCCGATCGATGGTTTCAGTCGACAGACGCACCTGATGGTTGGCGGGTAAATCATCAAATAACCTTGCTGACCAGCTGAGTCCCTGGCCTTTGATGGCCAAGGCAGAACACACCAGGATAATTAAAAAGGCCCAGATGCCAGAGCGTCGGAACAGGTAAAGGCCCCAGCGTGCCTTCGCCCACGCCCAGTCGCGCGCTTTTGGACCCGGCATAAAATAAAGCATCGGGAACAGCAGCAATGTGGTGACAACCCAGCCAATGATAATCGCGCCCGCAGCCGTCAAGCCGTAGTCCCGAATCAGTGGAACTTTGGTCACCAGCAGACTTAAAAAACCAATCATGGTGGTGGTGGAGGCAAAGAAGTTCGTTCCAAAGAGTGCCTTGAAGGTATAAATGACCCGTTCCTGATGAGTCAGGAAGGGCTGGCTCTTTTGTTCTTCGGCGTACCTTAAAAGAGTATGAATGACCAGCGAGACCACATCCACGGTGGTCAGGATGGGAATGGTGCTGGAAAGAACAGAGAACGGATAGCCCGCAATGGCCATAGCTGCCAGAACCAGAATGTTGGCACAAAGAATGATCACAAAAGAAATAATCAAAGGCGACCAGTTGGCAAACACCAGACCCAGCACCAGGAAACAGGCAATAAAACCCAGAACAACAAAGTTGCGGATCTCCGTGGTCAGCAGGGCCCCCACGTCGGTTTGCACGGCCGGGGTGCCGCCGATTTCAACGTGAGCAAATGGCACCGAAGCTGAGGCGGTGACCGCCAGATTCTGGCGAAGATGCTGCAGTTCCTTGGTGTTCATTGATTTGATGTTCACAATGACTGAAGCCGTCCGTGCGTCTTCGGAAATAAGTGTTGGCGAAATCAGCGGATTGGCAAGAGTTTCTCTTTTCCAGTTTTTCTCCGGCAGGTTTTGCAGCAATGGACCTACGCTCAGTCCCTCTTTGCTGTTTACGGCACCTTGGACGGTAGCCAGACTTAGCGTGCCTTTCACGCCAGGAAAATTCGCCAGCAGATCCGTGAGGTTTTTCAGACTTTCAATCTTGTCTTTGGCAAACCAGGTTTCACCATCATCCTTTACTTTGGCCGTGATGATAAAGGGCTGTGCTTCAGAAAGCTGGAACACCTGCTTGGTGTGTTCGTCCCGCTGTAAAAGCGGGTTATCAGTGGGAAGGAACTGCTTCAAACTGTACTGAGTTTGTAAATTCGGAAGCGCGAACAGACTAAGGATGGTGGCGAAAAAAACAAAAAGAAGAGTAGAAATGCAGACTGTTTTGACGGAAACTTTTGAAAATAATTTGGCGATTGTCGTATTTATCATTGGAATGTCTTCTTTCGATTCTGCTTAAAAAAGTTCCTTTAGATTTTTCAGTTGAAGCCGTAACTTAGAAACATGATGTCTGACATGATGAGGAAACGAAGTTCTATGATGACAACAAAACTATCGGCCACGCTACTCACATTCTTAATAACTGTACCCGCACTTTCCAGAACTGTTGTGGAATCAGAGTTCGAATTGAAACTACCTAGACAATTTCAACAAAGTTTAATTGAAGAAAAGTGGAAAACACTCACGACTCGCGAGTTCGCTGCAAACTGGCGATTTCCTGATCAGCAGGTTGTAAGTCAGGATATCCCCGTCGACATCAAGGGAATCTCAATCGATATCAAAACCCGCCTTGAAAAGCCCTCCCTAAGCGGTTCTCAGAGCGCTCTGGAACTTTCCTCCAAAGGTCTGGTGGCGGAGCTGAAGATTGCAGAGGTCGTGGTGGACCATGTGGTCGAGCGCAACGTCGGTGGCATTATCGGACGCTTCCGCGTGCAGGCACAATGCAAGGACATTGTTCTGAATCTGAAATCCGGCCAAGGTCAGTTTGCAATGAAAGTGACTCCGAATGTGGGAAGCACCCAAGCTGGTGCCAATGTCGACTCCGTGTCTTTGTCCTGGCTTCCGGGTGCCTGGGTGGTGGCAGGGAATGTCCAATGCTCTGGTGCTGAAGGCTTCTCTGATATCTTAATGAATGAAGTGACCAAGATCACCAATGACTCAGCCAGTTTCGTTGAGCCGCAGAAAGAACTTATTAAAAGCTATGTGCAGAAATACCTGGAAGGTGTAAGTTTTGATTTCTCAGGCAGTCGCAAGCTGGTTGTGGCCCGTCCTGATATTGAAGTCACAATGTCTGTGAAGGATTTCCAGGATTTGGGTACGGAAGGACTTCTGGCTAAAGGAACCTTGGAAGTGGCATTTACGCGTGTCGCTGAAGATTCCCGCAAGGTCTTGAAATTGGCTGAGGAGGCTGCAGCGAATTCAAGCCTGGCCTCTTTGCGTCTGCCCAAGGACTTTATCAATGTGGTGCTCAGTGAGGCCTATAAAGGCAACACGTGGTTGCATCAGATCAGTTCCAATAAGCTTCCGGGGTTTTCCACGATCATGGGATCTCGCTTTGTGCAGCTGTTTATCTGGCCGGAACTGATGAATTACTCCAAGTCGGCGAAGTTCATGTTTGATCTTTATTCAGACAAGGATGTGCAAATCACAGGAAACGGCCTGCAGTATTCGGTGAAGGCTTCCATGTATGCGAAAATGCAGGCACCAAAATCCGGATCCTATGTTCCGTTTATGAATTTCACTTTGCCATTCACATCCAAGGTGACTTTGAATCTGGATGACGGGAAGGTGCAGACAAAATTTGTGAATCCAACACTGGGGATGACGGGGGTGTATGACCCGGCTTATATTTCCCGGTACAGTCCATCCCGTCGCTTTAAGTCCTCGACGATCCGGGATCGTATTATTGATTCTCTGTGGGGGCAGTCGGTCAGTATGACCTTGCCGGAGATTCCGGTGGCGGAAGGTTTGTCTTTGCAGGTGAATAAACTGCTGACGACGGAATCCTCTGACTTGGTTTTGCAACTGACACCGTAAATCTTAGAAAGAACGACTGAGCGACAACGAATAAGAATCGTTCTTTCCATAAACTCCTAAGGGCGTTTCGGCGGATCCCTGAATAAGGTCTGCCGTCGCTGTCACCACCCAGGCATCAAAGAAACGACGGCTCAGGCTGTATTGTTGATAAGTACTGCCATGGATGCTGTCGTAAAGACCCAGCAGATTAAAACCCCAGACCTCTTTCCAAGTCAGACGTCCACCGGCCATGTAGGCGCTGCGAAAAATTTCCGTGATGGAAAGATTCGAGTCGTTTTTCTTTTCTGTGTTCACAAATGAATACTGAAGAATGCCGATCAATAGGCCGCTTTCCCCTAAGGTGAAGGTCTTTTCCAGTCCCAGCACATTTTCATTGGTCCACTTCTGCAAGGCCGGATTGTCTTCGAGGCTTTGCGTGTAGCTGCCAACGGCCTTAAAAAGCATGTTCCATTGGTTCATCACAAAAGAAAGTCCGCCCTGGCGAATGCGATAATTGTAGGTGTTTAGCAGAACATCCGGATCCACATCGATCACCGTTTTGGGGGAAACCTGCACAATGGTTCCGGTCACGACAGGTTCTACAAAAGGAAATCCCGCAGCCCCTTCAAAGCCAGTCAAAGCCACATCGATGAAGTCACCCCGCCGCTGCAGGCGGAAGGCATAGTTATTGTCCAAAGCATTGCCCAGATTTCTTCGGGATGAATAGTCATAACGAAGATTGTCGGGAAGATTCAGCACCAGATCATTGTCGGCGGTCTGGGGCACAAATATTTCCCGCGGCAACCAGCGGCTTTCAGTTCCGGGCAAAGTCGAGCCGCGATTTTGCGGGATGTACACCAGTTCCAGCTCCCAGCTTCCTATGCTTTGGGAATATAAAAGCGACAGCGCCCCCAGCTTTCGGCTGCGCAAAGGATCGAAATACTGCTTCGAATTCACGATGTCCACCGGGTTGTAGCCATCGGTCACCCCCCATGTGAAAAGATTGTATCCCGCCTGCAGGGAAGCACTTTCGGTTTGATAGCGGATGTAGGCTTCCGATGGATCAAAGAAATAGCGTTCTTCTTCAGAGTTGTTGTTCGGAGTGGCGACAAAGACCGGACGGACGAAGAAGCGCCAGGACTCCAGATACTTCCAGCGATAGACCGGTATCAGCTCCAGGTCATAAAGTTCCGAGTTGGTGTCTTCGCCGTATTCTTCAGGGTACGCAGTGGCTTCAAGCTTTGAATCCAAATGCAGACTCCACTCTGTTTTGCGGGCTGCAAAAACAGAGCAGGGCAGGATGATAATGACAAGAATGGGAAGCAGCCACGACATTTCTGATAGATCATCATAGGGTCGGACTTTTTTCTATTTAAAGAGCTTTGATAGATGGCAGTTTAGACCATGGCAAACTTGCGCACGTATTCAATGATCGAGCTTTTGAATTCTTCCGGTAAGCCGACAAAACGAAGACCTGCATAACCGTCATTTCCAACATAAACGACTTCACAAGTCGTGTTGATCGTCACGAACAGGTTTGGGCTGGTCAAAGTTCCTTTAAAGCGTTCACCAATTTGCAGGTTCTGCGCATCGTTGACTCCCAGGCCGCCTTCGCTGATGGAAATCACACGGCAGCTGAACTCACCCTTGGGGCTTTCGCAAGCCAGTGTGCCCACCATCGGGACACGCGGGTGTGATCGACGACTGATGCCAAGATCATCGACTATACGGGGAATGGAATAGATTTCTTTCCATACGTTGGAGTTGTCAGAACAAACATCGACAGCGGAAAAGTCCGTCATGCCCTTTAGAAACGCAATCAGAGCCGAGTACTTCATCGGAGGGCGGTCTTTGCCTTCCACGCGGACTTTCCAAAGTCCTTCAGATTCGTTGGCAGCAATCGCCACCTGATTTGAATCCTTCAAGGACTGACGCCACTTGATCGGAGTCATCCATTCGCTCTGGCCGCGACCCCAGATCTGGGCTTCTTTGGCGGAGGCCACACGGGATTCCACTTCCTGTATATCGAAAGGGCCGTTGACCTGACCGTCGGTAAGCACGAACCAGTTTTTAGGATTCACGATGAAGCTCCTCGCAGTTGAGTCTTGTGTTTTATTACAGCGAAAGGTATATGACTTTGTCTAGGAGAATTACTCATGAAATATATCATCGCCGGTACAGACCGTCCCGATTCCAACACACTTAAAGTTTCCAAAATCATCCAGGGGATCTACAAAGATCTGGGTGAGGCCGTTGAAATCATCGATCTGAAAGAATTGAAACAGCACCTTCATGATGACATTCACTACGGAAAGCCTTCCGAGGCTTTGCAGCCATATTTGGGAAAGGTTCTTGCCAGCGATGGTTTGATTGTGGTGTGTCCTGAGTACAATGGCTCTATGCCGGGCATTCTGAAGTACTTCATTGATCACTTGAAGTTCCCAGAGTCCTTCGAATATCGTCCGGTTTGTTTCGTGGGTTTGGGTGCGATGTTTGGAGCACTTCGTCCGGTGGAACATCTGCAAGGGGTTTTCGGATACCGTAATGCCTTTATTTTCCCGGAGCGCGTCTTTATGATGAACGTCTTTAAGATCATCAATGCCGAAGGGCAGTTGACGGACGAGTTGATGAAGTCCCTGTTGGTGAAGCAAGCCAAAGGATTCCAGAAGTTCGCAGAGGCTTTGAAAGCCTATAAACTGGATGCGAACTCGTTTATTGAGAGTAAGAAGTCGACGTAGGTTGTCGGCTGGCGATCAATCTGTCATGAACGCGGCCCTCAAAATAGATCAATCCTAAGATCAAGAGGGCTGCCAAAAACCATTTCGAACGAAAAAGCGCATTCCGTGCCATAGATCTATGGTCTCAAAAAGCCCAAAATAAAGGCAACTGAACTTCCTGTAATGTAGTCGGTACGCGTCAATTTTTCATGGGGATTGCTGACATCATAATGCAATTTCACTAGACTAAAACCTTGTTTCGCCAACTTAGACGGGGTTTTTGGTATCGAAAATTCAGGCCATCACAAAAATAATTCCAATGTTTTAATGCTCGCCTTAGGCGCCCTTGGTGTGGTGTTCGGAGATATCGGAACAAGCCCCTTGTACGCAATGAAAGAGTGTTTCGGTCACTATGGTTTGGCAGCAACGCCAGAGAATGTGATTGGGATTTTGTCTTTGATCTTCTGGACACTGATCCTTGCTATCAGTGTCAAGTACATGGCTTTTGTCTTAAGAGCAGACAATAAGGGCGAAGGAGGAATTCTTTCTCTGATGGCTCTGGCCGTACGCAGTCAGCATTCCAAAGATGTTTCTCGGCGCCGCTGGACCATGACTATCATTGGTCTTTTTGGAGCCGCACTTTTATACGGTGATGGCATCATCACTCCGGCGATCTCGGTGCTTTCTGCAATGGAAGGTCTGACGTTGGTTGCGCCACAGTTCGGTCCTTACGTTATTCCTCTGACTATTTTTGTGATGAATGCGCTGTTCTTGATGCAGAAATACGGTACGGCACGTATTGGTGTTGTCTTTGGGCCGATTCTTCTGATCTGGTTCACAGTGCTGGGGCTGTTGGGTATTCGTGGTATGGCGGAAAATCTGCATATCTTTGAAGCTTTGCTGCCACATCATGGGATCGAATTTTTAATTAACAATGGAATGGCCGGATTCCTGGTGTTGGGCTCTGTGTTCCTGGTTGTGACCGGTGGTGAAGCTCTTTATGCGGATATGGGTCACTTCGGTAAGCGTCCGATCCGTCTGGCTTGGTTCTTTGTAGCTTTGCCTGCGCTGGTTTTGAATTATTTCGGGCAAGGGGCTTTGCTGCTGAATAATCCTGAAGCCGTTTCAAATCCATTCTATATGCTTGCGCCTAAGTGGGCTTTGTTGCCGATGGTAATATTGTCGACGATGGCGACTGTGATTGCTTCCCAGGCCTTGATTACTGGGGTTTTCTCGATCACTCGTCAGGCGATCCAGTTGGGCTTCTGTCCGCGCGTGAATATCGTTCATACTTCCAGTCAGGAAATCGGACAGATTTATGTTCCGATCGTGAATTGGGCTATGTTCATCGGCGTTATCTGGCTGGTGTTGACGTTTAAAACCTCCAGTAATCTGGCAGCGGCCTACGGTATTGCCGTTACCGGCGCAACATTGATCACCACGATTCTGGCCTTCGAAGTGGCCCGTCAGAAATGGAAGTGGAGTCTTTTGAAGGCTTCGGCCATCTTTGGCAGCTTCCTGATCATGGATCTGGCCTTCTTTGGCGCCAACGTGCATAAGATTCCGCATGGAGGTTGGGTGCCTCTGATGATTGGTGCGATCATTTATCTGTTGATGACGACCTGGCAGAAGGGACGTCAGATTCTGTTCCGCCGTCTTAAGGAACGCTCGATGCCGATTGAGGACTTCTGTCAGAAGCTTCTGCGTGAACCGCCACTTCGTGCACCGGGCACGGCGATTTACATGGCCGGTGACCCTTGGGGGGTCCCAGCGCCATTGCTTCATAACATGAAACATAACAAGGTTCTGCATCAGCGTGTGGCGATCCTGACGATCCAAACCAAAGAAGTACCGTTTGTTTCCAAGCGTGATCGGATTTCCATTCAGGAAGTGATTCCCAATATCTATCGTATTATTGCAAACTACGGCTTTATGGAAATCCCCAAGATGAAACATATTCTTGAGGCTTGCCGTCAGCGTGACATCAACTTCAACGTGAATGAAACAACTTTTGTGCTGGGTCGTGAAACCATCATTGCAGAAAAAGGTCCAAATCGTCCGGGAGAAACCGGCATGGCGCACTGGCGTGAACGTCTGTTTGCGATCATGTCCAAAAATGCCCAGCGACCGACAGCGTTCTTCCGCATCCCGCCGAATCAGGTGATTGAAGTGGGCATCCAGGTCGAGATCTAATCGTCATGGAGCAGGCGAACCACCTGCTCCCGGGCATTCATGCCATCCTTATAGCCAATTTGAATCAAATCCGCCGAATAGGATTTTTCAAACAGCAGAAAACTGGCGATCTCGCTGGCTTCCTGCAGTGTGCCCAGGCCGCGAAGCAGATATCGGATCATCGGCGGCAGGTTCTCGGTTTTCATTGAAGCCACTTCGCCCAGGTCCACCGATGGGGAAATCCACAGGTATTTCACCGGCTTTACCGATACATTTTCAAGCTCACTGGCAGAAATTTTCTGCAGATTTATATTAATCCTTTCCAGGCGTTCGATGTCGGCCTCCAGACCATCCATCATGACTGTGTTCAGAATCACGCTGACAACCCGGGCGATGGACGGGGCTTCGTGAGTGTTTACGTGTCTGGAGGCGAAGCAGACGTCCTGCTTCTTGCGCACCCCTATGGCGATCAGCTTGCGGGCGCCCATATAGATCGCCGGGGCGCAAGGGGATTGGTTGCGAATGCTGCCATCTCCAAAAAACCGTCCATCCACCGTGGTCGGTGGAAACAATAAGGGGATCGAGGCCGAGGCTATCACGTGATCTGCGGTGATCTTGCCAGCGATACCCACTTTGCGCACGCGGGTCCATGTGGGGGTTTTTTCTTCCCCTTGAATGAACGTGACCGTCGACGTGGTAAAATAATCCAAAGCAGAAATAGCCACCGCCCGGAATCTTTTCGCGTCGATGTTTTTTTGAATGTTGTTGAAGTCACAATTTTTTCGGATCAATTCATGCAGCGGTTTTGTTTCCAGCAAAGAACGATGCGGGGATGATTTTTTCATTCCCCCCAGTGACAGATCCAGCAGCCATTGAATGCCGCCTTTGGATAAAGAAAAAATGTCACTGACATAAACCTGCTCGGCACTGATGCCAGTCCAGAGTTCCGTGAGTTTGGCTGTTGCATTGCCGATGTGGCAGTTGTCGGCCGTGGTTAAGAAAGCGGTGTTGATGGCGCCGGCGCTGACGCCGGTGTAATAGGAAAAAGGATAAGCAATCCCTTCCTGGCGGCTGATCTCAGCCAGGGCATTGATGACTCCTGCTTGGTAGGCTCCGCGTGCGCCGCCACCGGATAGAACAAGACCGAGGGATGACAAGGGGCCCCCTTTCTTTTGTGACTTAGATTTTAAGAGACAAAGGGAGGCGCGGACAGACGTTTTCTGGACTTGCAGAAAAATACAGATAAGCGATACTGAACACGAACAAGGCCACAGTAATCTTAATTCGGTTGCTGGTCCCATTGAAGGGAAACCTGCCTTGTAAAAGGGAGTCAGTTCGACTCCCTTTCTATTTGATACGGCTTACAAAATCCCGAAAAAATTCAGAAGTTAAATCCAATTGAAAAAGAACTGAAAACGAAAACTGTGGCTTTCTCTGGTTATTAAGGAGTGCTTTGAATGTGAAGTGCCCCGAAAGTCCTGACGATTGGATTTAGGGAGGGGATTTCTTTTCTGTGTTGATCTCTGTTACATTATGCGGGAAAGTTTTGATGGTTAACAGTGAAGCTAAACAACGGGAATTGCGAAGGAGAAAATGCAAATGTTTAAAACTGTTTTGGCTGCGTTCGTATTGGTAGTGGCTGCTCATGCACAAGCGGCTGATGTTTATAAAATTGATACTAAAGCCAGCTCTGTGGCATGGAAAGGCACCAAAAAAATGGGCGACGCCCACAATGGTGGTATTTCCGTGAAAGAGGGCGAAGTGACGGTTGATAAAGGTCAGTTGACTGGTGGTAATGTGGTTGTTGACATGACTACGATCACAAACGCTGACGTGAAAGATGCCGGCTACAACAAGAAGCTTGTAGGTCATTTGTCCACTGAAGATTTCTTCAACGCAGGCAAGTTCCCAACGTCCACTTTCAAAATCACTTCCGTGGCTCCATCCAAAAACAAAGGTGAAGTTATTGTAAAAGGTGATTTCACTATGATCGGTGGCACACACCCGATCGAGTTCCCTGCAAAAGTGACTGTTGATAAAGGTGTTGCAACTGGTGAAGCTGTTGTGAAAATCGACCGCACCAAATGGGGTCTGAAATACGGCTCTGGCAACTTCTTCAAAGAACTTGCTGGTGACAAAATCATCAATGATGAGTTCGAACTGACTTTGAAACTTGTTGCGAAAAAATAGTTTTCTTTAACAAAGACAAACTTAAAAGGCATCACGAAACCCGTGATGCCTTTTTTTATTAGTTGAATACGAACTGACCTTCTTCGGGTCTTTGAAGCGTGATTTTTTCTCCGCGCATTTCCTGCACACTGGCTTCAATGGTTTCACACATTTGATTCAAAGCCAGGTCGTTGTCCTCTGTGCCAAAAGGCTCTTCGATTTGATTCACAATCGCATCCAGGGCCATAAAGGTATAAGCCACAAAGGTGCAGATCGCCGGTGTCATCCAGCCGATGCTGTCCATCAGCCCAAATGGCAAAAGGACACAGTAAATATAAACCGTGCGATGCAAGAGCACAGCATAAGGATAAGGAATCGGGGTGTTGGCGATGCGCTCGCATCCCCCCAGAATGTCAGACATGTCGTTTAGATTCTTGTCAAACATCCCGGCTGTGATGCTGTCAATACGCCCGGCCGTCTTTTGATCCTGAATCCATTGGCCCAAGTGCCGTAACAGCACTGCGGGTTTGTATTCGGCATTGGAAATCTCGGAGGCCAGTTCCGGAGTCAGTCGCTTCAGATCAGCCGCTGCGTTGGTCTTGCGCAGCTGGTGCTTGGTGCAATAAGCAAAAGCGATGATCAGCTGAAGAAACCGGCGACTTTCGGCATGATTGGCTTCAAGTCCGGTAAAAGTCAGCGCCTGGCGGGAAAGAGATCTGGAAACATTCAGCAGGGATCCCCACAGTTTTCGCCCCTCCCAGAAGCGGTCATAGGCAGCCGAGTTGCGAAACCCCAGAAAGATCGCCAGCGCAATCCCCATCAGGGTGAACGGTGTGGGGTTCAGGGAAACTTTGACAGAGAAAAACACGCCATGGAAATAAATAACCAGCGCTGAAAGAAAGAAGATAAAAATCAGGCGAGGCAGAATCTCGGGCAGAACCGAGCCCTTCCACACCAGCAGCATTTTAAACCAATTGTATTTGGGCCGAATGACCATGTGAACACCTCGATAAAATAAGCCTAGGCCTCCAGGGAATGTCTGTCAAAGAGCTGGGCGACAAGGGGCGCAAAGTGTTCGAACCGGGGTGGAGTGTTCGATTCTGAGACGCGTTTCAGAGTGAGAATAAGGAAAGATTTCCGGGGGTTCGGCGTTTGCGTCTGTTGGCGAAGGCTTTGCAATTTCAAAGTTCGACGTCCATCGAACAAGGAGTGGCTTATGAAGAAAACCAAGATGATCTTTGCAGTTTTGCTTGCAGGCAGCCTGATGACCGCGTGTGCGAAGAAGGACTCTGAGTTTGCCGCCCGCTATGCGAAAAACAAAATGGGTGCAAGTGTTGTCGATGGCGCAAAAACCCAGGAGGCCGGTGAGCAGGCGGCAGCCCAGGGGCTGGAAGCTGACATCGTGGGAGTCAAAAGATACTGGACACCGCAAGGGCAGCCAGGTCCCCGCGTGGTCATGGCGACCATTCTGATCAATAACACGGAGTTCCCGGTGACCAGTCATCACTACAGCACCGAGATTGTGGATGGCAGTGTGGATGTGAATGGATACAACGTCCGTTATCACGCCATGTGCGGAAATGACGAGTGCAATCCTTATTATGCGGCGATGGAAGTCTATCAGAATGGGCGCATCGTGATTCAGGAAGGCATTCGCATTTACTTTGATAAGACCAAACCCGAGCATCAGGATCTTTACCAGTGGCTTTCACCGGGTAATGAGTTGCCTTTGCTGGGCTCAAACCAGGCAGATCCTCGCGGCATGGTGGGGTACCTGAATCAGGCCGTCACGGGCGGCAGCTCTTCCAGTCTGATTAAGTAAGAATTCAAATAACAGACTATTTTAAGGAGGAGTCCTGCAAGGTGCTCTTCCTTTTTTCTTTTTGGATTTCCAGATCCAGCAGTTCGGACAGAAAGTTATGGCGACTCTTCACCTGACTGTCGATCTTGGCCAGGTGGGTGGCGAGGTTGTTAAACAGCCGTTCGATTTCGGAATCGTTTTCCAGTCGACCTTCCTCTTCTTTGATCTCCTCAATCAGTCGCTCCACGATAAAGAGAGCTCCATTGAGGTTGACTCCGACATCATGCAAAAAAGCCCGTTCGCGGCTGAGTTCCTGAGCATCGGCCATAAGAACCTCCTTCATATTAGTATTGGAAGGTCTGATGAGGGCGGCAACTTGTAGGTTTACATGGGCCAAAGTGGCACTGAATTTTCTTCATGTGCTTCTGTCATTTGAACAGGTTGAAAGTGTAATGATACAAAAGGATACCACCTCAAATTGGCAAAAATGTCCTCAAATCGAATTTAAGTGGGGATGGCGCAACGATTTTTTAAAAATCCGTCAAGATTTGCTTTGCCGCTCGACCAAAGTCATGGCACCTTACTTGCTTATTGGCCTATGTGGCTCCAAATTGGGACCATTTTTGGCAAAAAGGATCTGGGGGATAATCCGGGGTCCGAACGAGATGATTGAAAATTAAACGTCGAAAGACGGAAAAGAAACATAATTAACCATTATTGAAAGGGAAAACAGTGAAAACACAAATTTTGATGTCACTGATTTTGGCGGGGTCTATGGTTGCGGTTTCTGCTCAGGCAGAAGAACAAAACCAAAATGCAAACACTAGCACTGTAAAAGTGTCTGATGTTCAAAAGTCTGAAGAGAAAAAAGAAGACATTGACCAGGAGATCACGAATGCTCGTATGCGTTCTGAGCTTGGTTCCAAGTCTCAGTGGTCTTTCAAATCCAGCCTTGGTTACAACGGCGGCTCTTTGCAAAAACCTTTCGATTCTATCCGTCCTAACTACCGCGCTTCTGCGACAATCGAGTCTTTGACTGCTTTGTCCGGTAACGTAGGTGTTAACTACCGTGTATCCAAAGGTGGTAACCTTTCTTTCGGTACTGGTGTAGTTATCATGGCTCCACTTGAAGGCGACATCACTAAGGATTTCCAAGATCCACGCGCTTCCAGAAAAGGTGCTGATGTAAAACGTACTCAAGTTTCCACTCCATACATGGACTACAGCCACGGTTACCGTGCAATGGACATGCAGATGATCTCCAGCGTGACTTACTCTCACTACACTGAAGAAGATCAAACTGATTACTACAACCTGATGGGCAACCTGTCTGTAAGCCAAACTGTGCTTGCTGACTTCGGTGATTCCAAATGGCAGGGTGGTTTGTCTTTGTCTCTAGATAAAGACATCGCTAAAGGTTCTTTCAACGTTCCAGGCGATTTGCGTTATGACTACGGCGTGGGCTTGTTCCCATTTGCTGAGTACGCTTTCAACGACGACTACTCTTTCAGAACAGTATTTGGTTACTTCCAATTTGCTAAGTACGAAGACAGCGGCGATTTGATCCAAATGGAACCATACCAGTCTGTTGGTGTTGGTATCTCCGTTACTCGTGACATCTACGTTTATCCAAACGTACAGTTCACTCCTAAAGATGTTCGCGCTGACAGAACAAACGTAGCAGTTTCTGCTAACTTGAACTTGTTCTAATTCCCGACGGAAATTAGGAAAACGAAAAGGCTGCCCTCTGGGGTGGCCTTTTTTATTTCTTAAACATAAAGACGTTCATGCTGAATGTTTCGGAAAATAAAAAACCCGCTTTTGTGAGCGGGTTTTGTTTTTTTAATTTATAACTGAGCGGTGACTGAAGGAAGCAGCGGAAGCGGGTCAATCGGTCCGCGGTCCTTTCTGACTTCGAAGTGCAGGTGAACCCCGGTAGCGCGTCCTGTGCGGCCCATGGCGCCGACAACTTCGCCCTGGCGGACCTTCTGGCCTTCAGAGACCAGGATCTTGTCAAAGTGGGCATACAGCGTTGCCCAACCGTTGCCAGACTCGATCAGAACCATTTTTCCATATCCACGGAACTCACGACCCGCATAGATCACTGTGCCGGCCTGGGAGGCCAAAATAGGCGTTCCTTTAGGTGCTGCCAGGTCAATGCCCAGGTGCGGACGGCGCTTATTGGGTAAGAACCCACGGGTCATGCGCGCGCGATCCACAGGCCAATCAAAAGTCAAAGACTGTTCGATACGGGGGCTGTGATCTGAAGCGGCCACACGGGCGCTATTACCGCCATTGGGTGCCAGATATTCGCGTGAAAGGGGGGTGTGAAAAGTCGTACAGGAACCCAAAGTTCCCAACGTGGCAATGCATCCTGCAATTTTAACGAGCTGATTCCATCCTGGTGTCATGGATTGAGTATACGACATAAGCCCTTGGATCCAAAGAATTTTTTGACCAAAGACCAGCTTAAAATAAAGGCATTTTCACTGCTTAAAGCCATAAAAAAAGCCCTCAGATTTCTGAGGGCTTCGTAACACTTTGTCAGTTTGGGACGTACTTAGTAAATCGGGAACTGCTTGCAAAGCTCTTTTACTTCTTCATGCACGCGGTTTTTCACCGCAGCATCTTCAGCATTATTCAGAACTTGGCCGATCCATTTCGCAATTTGCTTCATTTCTGAAGGACCCATTCCACGCGTGGTCAATGCCGGAGTTCCGATACGAACACCACTTGTGACAAATGGAGAGCGCTTTTCGTTTGGCACAGTGTTTTTATTCACAGTGATACCAGCTTCATCCAAAGAATTTTCAGCCAGCTTACCGGTGATTTCACGATCGCTCAGGTCCACCAGGATCAAGTGGTTGTCAGTGCCGCCAGTCACAAGCTTGAAGCCTGCAGACAAAAGTTCTTCTGCCAGAACTTTTGCATTGCTGACAACCTTGCCGGAGTAGTCTTTAAACTCTGGTTTAAGAGCTTCGCCGAAGGCCACAGCCTTGCCGGCAATCACGTGCTCCAACGGTCCACCCTGGATGCCAGGGAAGATGCGGGAGTTCATGGTCTTGGCTTTTTCTTCTGAGTTCGTCAGGATCATACCGCCGCGAGGACCGCGCAAAGTTTTGTGTGTGGTCGTGGTGATGTAATCGGCATATGGAACCGGGGACGGGTGATGGCCCGTCGCCACAAGACCTGCAAAGTGCGCCATGTCCACCAGCAGTTGAGCGCCGACTTCATCTGCGATCTCTTTGAACTTTGCAAAGTCCAAGGTGCGCGGGTAAGCACTGTAGCCTGCGATGATCAGTTTCGGCTGAACCTCTTTTGCTGTGGCGCGGATTGTATCATAATTCAAACGACCTGTTTCCGGATCCAGCTTGTACGAAGCTGCTTTGAACAGCATCCCGCTGAAGTTCACCGGAGACCCGTGAGTCAGGTGCCCACCGTGAGAAAGATCCATGCCCAAGATAGTTTCGCCCGCTTTGCAGGCTGCCAGGTAAACACCCATGTTGGCCTGGGATCCAGAGTGTGGCTGGACGTTGGCATACTGAACGCCGAAAAGTTTCTTTGCTCTTTCAATTGCCAGAGATTCGACGGTGTCCACATTCACGCAACCGCCATAGTAGCGTTTGCCTGGATAGCCTTCAGCATACTTGTTTGTCAGGATAGAACCTTGTGCTTCCATCACAGCTTTGGAGGTGTAGTTTTCAGAAGCGATCATTTCCAGGCCGAACTGCTGACGTTCAGATTCTTTGTTGATGGCTGCCAGAATTTCCGGATCCACTTGGGCTAAGCTGAGTGAAGTTGAATGCATAGACGGACTCCTTAACGCAGGTTCAAACTGCGCCTTGATTTTAGTCGTGATGTTAAATCAGATGATGAAAGTATCCCTTGAAAGACAGGAATTTAAAAGTCTCAACAACCAGTGTCGCTTGAAAGCTTGTCGACACGCTGCTGGTGGCGTCCACCGGCGAAGGATGTTGAAAGGAACGTTTGCAGCATTTTCACCGCATCATCGGGGGATGTGAAACGTTCGCTCAAGCAAAGAACGTTCGCATTATTGTGTTCGCGGGACAGGCGGGCGATATCGTTATTCCAGCAAAGTGCCGCACGGATTTGTGGGAACTTGTTGGCGCGAATGGCCATGCCCTGGCCGGAGCCACAGATCAAAAGACCCAAAGCCGGGCCTTTTTGAGAATCAATCAGGTTGTTTTTTTGATTTTGAAGTTCCACTTTAACAACTTCACGGCACACCTGATTGGCATAGTCCGGATAGTCGACAGAGTCAGCGGAGTGAGTGCCCATGTCCTTCCATTGGATATCTGGAAGAGCCGCCATCACTTTAAGTTTTAAATCCAACCCAGCGTGATCGCAGCCAACATAGACAATCATTTCTTATCCTTCGTATTTCGAGAAGATCATAGAAGCGTTGGTTCCACCGAAACCAAAGCTGTTGTTGATGACATTGGTGATTTTACCTTTACGTGCCTCATTAGGAACGTAATCCAAATCACAGTCTTCACTTGGATTTTCCAAGTTGATCGTTGGAGGAGCCACCTGGTCGCGAATTGCCATCACACAGAAAGCAGATTCAATTGCGCCAGCTGCGCCCAACGCGTGACCCATCATGGACTTGGTGCTGGAAACCCAGACCTTTTTCGCATGATCACCCAGCAGGCGTTTGATTGCCGCGGTTTCAAGGCCGTCACCCACCGGCGTACTTGTGCCGTGAGCGTTGATATAGTTGATGTCTTCCGCTTTCAGACCAGAGTCTTTCAAAGCCATGGACATCGCCGCATAACCACCAGCGCCTTCTGGAGCCGGGGAAGTCATGTGATAAGCATCGGAGGAAACTCCGTAGCCTGTGATTTCGCAAAGAATATTGGCGCCACGTTTGATGGCGTGCTCAAGGGATTCGATGCAAAGAACCGCCGCACCCTCTGCCAAAACAAATCCGTCACGGTCTTTATCCCAAGGACGGCTGGCTTTTTCAGGAGCATCGTTGCGGGTGGACAGGGCGCGCATGGAAGCAAAGCCTCCAACAGCCAGTCCGCAGATCGTGCTTTCTGCGCCACCTGCAAGCATCACATCAGTCACGCCGTCGCGAATATAGCGAACCGCATCCCCGATAGAGTGAACACCTGAAGCGCACGCGGAAGTCACAGAATAGTTAGGACCTTTCAGTCCCAATGAGATCGTCACCTGACCCGCGGCCAGGTTCGTGATCACAGAAGGGATGAAGAACGGACTGATACGGCCCGGTCCTCTTTCCTTCATTTTTATGGCGGTTTCTTCGATGTTCGCAAGACCACCGATACCGACACCAATAATCACTCCCGCTTGATTCTTCACTTCTTCGGTCAGTTCCAGCTTGGCCATTTCCACGGCCATTTTGGAAGCTGCGATCGAGTAGTGAATGAACTCGTCCATTTTCTTTTGCTCTTTTTTCTCGATGTATTGGTCTGTATTAAAACCTTTTACTTCGCCGGCAAAAGTCACATCAAAGCCTGTCGTGTCGAATTTGGTGATCTTGGCGATCCCAGATTGACCACGGGTTGCAGCTGCCCAGCTCTCCTCAATGGTATTACCAAGGGGAGTGACTGCGCCTACTCCGGTGACGACAACTCTTCTTTGTGGTTTGGATGGACGTTCAAATCGGGAGTTCATAATGAATTAAGCTTTTCCTTTTTTCTCAAGGTAAGAAGCTACGTCTTGAACTGTCTTCAGCTTTTCAGCGTCTTCGTCAGGGATTTCAAGATCGAATTCTTCTTCCATTGCCATCACAAGTTCAACGATATCCAAGCTGTCTGCGCCCAGATCGTCGATGAAAGAAGCTTCCGCTTTAACTTTATCTGGATCTACGCCAAGTTGTTCAACGATGATATCTTTAACCTTTGGATGAATAGCCATTTATGCCTCCTAATAGTGCGTTCAATATTACTTAAATTACAAGTCTAGTCTAGTGTTAGAACTCTATCATGTCGCTCCTAGGCGATATGAAGTATTCGCGAGTTTATTCGCGAGCTTAGTTCATGTGCATTCCGCCGTTCACATCCAAGGTGTGACCGGTGATGTACTTGGATTCATCGCTCAAAAGGAAGCGCACGGCTTGCGCCACGTCGGATCCTTCGCCGATTTTTGCCAAGGGAATTTTCTCCATCATTTTGGATTTCACATCTTCAGAAAGAACATCTGTCATTTCTGTTGCGATGTATCCAGGTGCCACGTTGTTCACGCGCACATTGCGGGAACCCAGTTCCAGAGCCACGGATTTGCTAAACGCAATCGTGCCGGCTTTGGAAGCGGCATAGTTCGCCTGACCGGCGTTGCCTGTCTCACCAATGATAGACACGATGTTCACGATGGAACCTTTGCGCGCTTTCATCATGGGTTTGGTGAAGGCTTTGGTCACCAGGAAAGTGCCGCGCAGATTGGTGTTCACCACGGAATCGAAATCTTCTGATTTCATGCGCAGAAGCAAACCGTCTTTGGTGATGCCGGCATTGTTCACAACGCCGTCGATGTCGCTCCATTTTTCCAGAATGTGATCTACAGCAGAGTTCACAGATTCTTCGTTCGCGATATCCATTTTAATGTAAAAGTGACCTTCGCCGGTCAAAGAGTGAGCCACCTGTTGAGCGGCCTCTTCGCGGGAAGAGTAAGTGAAGGCAACTTGAGCGCCCTCATCAGCAAGAAGCTTAACGATAGCAGCGCCAATTCCGCGGCTGCCACCAGTGACAACAATTTTCTTTCCTTGAAGCGACTTTCCGCTCATGTGCAAAATCCTTTTAAGCAATAACCTGTGTTGTTTTCAGCACACTTTGACCGAACTCCGAATAAAGCTCAAGAAATTTTAATGACTCGTAGCTTTCAGAAATTCTTCAATAATTTTCACATCTTCGATGGAAGTTGTGGTCATGACTTTGAAGAAATCCCCATCAATTTTTTTAAGCAGACCTTGAAGGACTTTACCAGCGCCACACTCGATAACTTGCGAGTGACCCATGCCTTTAAGAACTTCCATGCTCTGAGTCCAGCGCACAGGGGCTGATACCTGACGAATCAGATTTTCACGCAAGATGGAACCATCGGTTTCAGCTTTGGCGTGGAAGTTTTGAATGATCGGGAAGGCCGCCGTTTCAAATTTCATCGCGGTCAGGACTTCTCTCATCTTGTCTTCGGCAGGCTTCATCATTTCACAATGGAAAGGCGCTGAAACTGTCAGTGGGATGAGCTTTGCGCGTTTTGGCGCTTCAGAAAAAATCGCTTCTGGCTTGAAGTTGTCCTTCAGCCAGTTGATGGCTTTTTGGGAGCCAGAAATAACGATTTGTCCTGGAGAATTAAAGTTGGCAGCTGACAGAGGGCCCACGCCGGAGTTTTTCACAACGTAGTTACAAAGTGTCTCGACCTGATCAGGCTCAAGACCCAACACAGCGACCATACCACCTTGACCCACAGGAACTGCAGACTGCATCGCCTGACCACGGGTTTTCACAGCACGCATGGATTCGTCAAAACGAGTCACACCCGCTGCAACAAGGGCCGCGTATTCACCGATAGAGTGACCGGCCGCCACAGAGGCTTTTACACCGAACTCTTTCGTCAGCACACGTTGAGTGGCTGTGGAAACCAGCAGCAGTGCCGGCTGAGTGTTCTCGGTCAAAGCCAAGTCGGCTTCAGAGCCCTCGAAGCACAGTTTTTTCATATCTTGTTTCAAAGCTTCAGAACCTTCTTCGAAAGTTTCTTGAGCGATCTTGAAGTTTTCAAACAAAAAGCGGCCCATGCCAGGTTGCTGGCTGCCTTGTCCTGGGAATACAAGTGTAAACATTTTTAGTACCTCAATAGAATACTGCCGGAAGTAAGACCTGCACCGAATGCGGTAAGCAAAATAGTCTGACCCCGTTTGATCTTGCCGTTTTTAACGGCCCAGTCGAATGCAAGAGGGATGGAAGCAGCAGATGTGTTACCAGTTTCCTGAAGGTAGACAATCACGCGTTCCATTGGGAATTTAAATTGATCAGCAACCGCCTCAATAATGCGCTTGTTGGCCTGGTGAGGAACAATCCAGTCGACCTGTTCAGGTGCAACCTTGTTGTGCTCCAGAGCCTCCTGGCAACAGGACGCCATCGTGCGAACCGCGTTCTTGAAGATGTCACGGCCCTTCATGGTCATAAAGTTCAGACCTTTGTCGATAGCTTCGTGAGACTGCGGGATTTTGCTGCCACCAGATGGAAGGATCAGAAGATCCGCCAAGGTGCCGTCGGCACGCAGGTGAGAGCTTTCGATAACGTTTGTCTGGCCTTCGGCTGCACGGGACATGACCCACGCACCAGCACCGTCTCCGAAAAGAATGCAGGTTTCGCGGTCTTTGTAGTTCATGTAGCGGGAAAGGACTTCTGCACCGATAACCAGGATGTTTTTGTACATGCCTGTGCGGATGAATTGGTCGGCAATGCTGACGCCGTAAAGGAAGCCGGAGCAAGCTGCGTTCAAATCCACAGCCATGATGTTTTTTGCTCCAAGTTTCGCTTGGACAAAGCACGCAGTAGACGGCATTTGATGGTCACCAGTGACGGTGCCCACCAGAATCATATCGATATCTTCGACTTTTAGATTAGCGTCTTCCAGAGCGCGCTTGGCGGCGATGACACAAAGATCAGAAGTGGCCTGATCTTCAGAGGCGATATGGCGGCGTTCGATCCCGGTTCTTTCAACGATCCACTGATCGTTTGTTTCTACCATTTTTTCCAGATCCTTATTTGAAAGAATCTTTTCCGGTAGATAGGAGCCTATCCCTGAAACTCGAGATCGATACATTCCTGCCATGGAGTCAACCTATTCTGTTATGAAGCGAGATTACTTCGCTGCGCTGATTTGTTTGCCTTTGTAATACAAAGCACCGTCAGCACCTTTGTGTGCGCGGTGAGGGCGAACAAGTTCACCAGTCTTTTTTTCTACAGCGATAGCTGGAGCAGTAAGACCGTCGTGAGAGCGGCGCATGTCACGCTTGGAGCGGGATGTTTTCTTCTTAGGAGTTGGCATTTCAAACCTCGTTTTAAATCAGTATTTAGCAAAGCACGTTAATTTAACCAAAGAACAATAAAAATCAACAATTTAATTGAGTTTTAAATTCTTTAGAGCTGCAAATGGATTCTGCGGCTTTTCCACAGGCATTTGTTCGTCGTAGATAAGACCCTGTCCTGACTCGGGAATTCTGCAATCTGAGGGTTTCCCATCTTCGCCAATTTCCGGACATGCCGGATTAAAAGGCGCAGCAAGAGCCACCACTTCATGCAGGTATTCGCTCATATCAAAAACCATGTTCTCGTATTCAGAAACCTCAGGGCCGCCTTCTGGCAGGTCGCTGACGTGGTTCACCTTGGAATACTTGCTGGCGCGGGGCTGTTCGCGCTTGGGGATCAGGATTTCGTGGAATCTTTCGCTGACTGGCAGATTGAAGTCATTTCCGCAGCGGGAGCAGACTTCCGGGGATTTGGTCTTGATTCTGCCGGTCAGCTCGAAGTCCTTGGAATTCAAAGGTTTAATGAAAAACTCAGCGTCGTAGGCGTTTTTGCCAACGATGTCAGCCAAAACCGCATTGGCTTCACCAGTTTGAGTGGTCCAGTGATAGGCACGGCCTTCTTCAGGGACTTCATTCAATTTGATCTTCATAGAAACTCCTCAGGTTCCCCAGAGGCCTCTGGGGGCCCATAGTGCATTGTAATCGGGGAACGGAACTTTGTAGTGAATTTGGAGCGGTTGGTCAAGGACTGATTTCGTCCAGTGGGCCTTGCGGGGCTATATAGCGGGAGTAGGCTTTAATTGAAAGCCAAAGGGGGTCTATATGGCTACTTTAAAACTGCATGGACATGAGTATTACTATGAAGATCATGGTCCCAAAGACGCCCCCTGCATCGTGCTGAGTCCTCTTGTTTATACAGACACCACTGTTTATGAGCCCATCGCCCGCATCCTGGCGGATGACTATCGTGTGATCACCTATGATCACCGCGGCTTGGGTCGCAGTGAACACACTGTCAGCCCCAGCCTGGAAAGCAGCGCCAAGGATGTGGCCGCGCTTATTGAGCAACTGGGTGTCGGACCCTGCCACTTTGTAGGAAACTGTTTGGGAGCCTATATCGGCCTGCGGCTGGCCATCCATCGATCTGATCTGCTGAAAAGCTGCACTTTGATGGGAGCGGTCGCTGAAGGTGAAAGCGACGAAACAATCAAAGCCATGGAAGGCTTTGTCGCCAATATCAAGAAAGAAGGTATGAAAG
Source organism: Bdellovibrio bacteriovorus (assembly GCF_048286975.1). Lineage (GTDB taxonomy): Bacteria > Bdellovibrionota > Bdellovibrionia > Bdellovibrionales > Bdellovibrionaceae > Bdellovibrio > Bdellovibrio bacteriovorus_H. The sequence goes on from NZ_JBLVRT010000005.1 coordinate 49,360, forward strand.
CCGGAGTCAATGACTTCGCTAAAATGTGGTTCGGAGACACCTTCCGCGCCACCAAAGATCCAATTCAAGTCAGCCGTCGTGAAAAATGGCTGAGTCATATCAAACACATGAAACCAGACGAAATGGATTCGGCTTTGCAGATCTTCCGTCGCACCGACATGAGTGAAGACCTGAACAAAGTCCATTGTGCCGTTCTGGTTCTGGCCGGTGACGAGGATTCACCTTCCAATCTGGAAGCTTACCGCCGAATGGCGAAAGCTCTTCCGGCCGGTGAATACAAAACCATCCACCACGCAGGCTTTGCCCTTGTGATCGAACAACCTGAAGAGGTCGCCGAAAACATCCGCACCTTCGTGGGTAAAGTGGAACGTCATCTGCAACATCAATACAAACAAGCTCCACGGGACTTTGATGCCCGTGCGATGTGAGCGCTGAAAAAGAAAAAGCCACCTTTATCAGGTGGCTTTTTCTTACTTAACGTACAAGTCAGAAGCTTTTGGTGTGGACTTGATCAGCTTCAGCTTTTTCATCTGCTGAACCAGAGTGTCCCAGCGGTCATCGGTCATGGAGCCCACAGTAGTGCCGGCTGTTTCAATCAAGGGCTTTTGAATGTCGGCGGCCTTATTAAAGGTCTCCAGATCAATGGCTTTGTTCAATTTGGCCATGTGTTCATTGGTGGCTTTGGGATCTTTCAGGTACTGGGCCCAGCCTTCACGAGTGGCAGTCAGAACTTTTTGCACCAGTTCGGGTTTGTTCTTCAAGGTCTCTTCTGTGGTCGCCAGAACCACCAGATAAGGATTAAAACCTTCATCCGCAATCAGGAAGTTTTTAACTTTGGCGCCGGCTTTTTCGGCGCTTAAAGGCTCAATGGTGATAAAGCCCTGCTGGGAAAAGGTCATGTCGTTGACAAAGTTGCTAACGCCACCCAAATAAGGCACGACACGGACTTTGGGCTTTCCGAATTTTTGCACCAAATACTGATAATATGGCAGCCCTGATTGCATGGACAGGAAGCCTTCGTTGGTGAAAACATCCTTCAGGCTTTTAAAGTTTCTTTCTGCGTGGGTCATCACGATGTAAGGGGATTTTTGATAAACCGCGAACAGGGCTTTGACCTTGTTCACTTTGTTTTTGTCCTGGGAAATGATCAGTTCATCGGCGCTGACGATGGCAAAATCAACTTTGTTGTTTGCAAGCATCTGCACGGTGGGTGTTCCAGACCCGCCCTCAAGCACTTTTACATCCAGACCTTGTGCTTTATAGAAGCCCTGCAAAGAGGCGGCGTAGAACCCACCAAACTCAGGCTCCGCTTTCCAGTTCAACGCCAATGTCACAGGCGTGTTGGCAGCAAAGGCTGTTGATGTCATCAGCATAGAAAATAAAAGGGTGATCATGGTTTTCATAATTCTCCTTGTGTGGAAGAGGCCAGGGGACGGCGGCTGAGTATAAACTTATGAAGCAAAGCCCAGGTGCCCATTAAAAGAAGTCCCATCAGTGATAACAACAAAAGGGCGCCAAAGACAATATCGACCCGCTGTTGGGTGCGCGCAGAATCAATCAGAGCACCCAAACCCCCGCCAGCCACGAACTCCCCGGCGATGGCACCGATAATCGACAGACCAGTCGAGATTTTAAGGCCGGAATAGATATAGCTGTAAGCATGGGGAAGTTTTAACTTCCACAGAGTCTGCATACGAGTGGCGCGGTAAATCCTGAATAAATCTTTTTGTGATTCACTGACACTTTCAAGACCCATCAGGGTGTTGGCGATAATCGGGAACAATGAAACAATAAAACTTGAAGCAATCACAGTGGGGGCACCAAAGCCGAAATAGATCACCAGCAAAGGGGCAATCGCAATGATTGGCACTGTCTGGAAAAACACCGCAAACGGCAAAATCGCCCGCTTCAAGGTTTCCGACATTGAAAACACAAATGAAATCAAGCCGCCCACAAGAACACTTAAACCCAATCCCGCAAGAACATTGATCAGGGTTTCTTTGAAGGCCACCGCAAAATCAGCGCGAAGCTCCTGCAAAGTTGCAACGATCATGGAAGGGGAGGGAAGCAGGGTCTCACTCACCCACCCGCCACGAACCAGAATTTCAAGACTTAAGGTCAATACAATAAAACTGATAAAGGCCGGCAGAAAACGTTTCATGCGCGCAGCCTTTCAGAAAGTCCTTCAACGATCTTATTGAAGCCTTCGGAGGTTCTTAAGTGTTCCTGCCGTCTTTCTGGCAGCGCCAGTTTTTGATCAAAGACGATGGGTGCTCCCTGCCCTTTGAGCATCACCACTCGTTCAGACAAAAAAGCGGATTCAAACAAAGAGTGCGTCACAAACACGACCGTCATACGTTCGGAATGCCAAAGCTCGTGAAGCTGGTTTTGCATTTCAAAGCGGGTGCTTTCATCCAAAGCCGCAAAGGGTTCGTCCATCAACAAAAGCTTTGGGGAATTGACCAGCGCACGCGCCAAAGACACACGCATCTTCATCCCGCCGGACAATTGATGCGGGAAAAGGTGCTGAGCCTCTGTCAGGTGGACTTTTTTCAGTGCCGCCTGGACTTTGTTTTTGCGTTCTTCATCCGGCAGGTTTTTAAAAGCATGATTCAGTTCAAAAGGCAGATATACGTTTTCATAAACGGTTCGCCATGCCAGCAGGTTGGGTTCTTGAAAGACAAAACTGGAAGGGGCGTCAGGCAAGGTCAGTTTCACACTGCCAGAGCTGGCGGCCTCAAGTCCTGCCATAAGTCTTAACAGTGTGGACTTGCCGCACCCTGAAGGTCCGACAATTGAAATGAACGAACCGGGTTCGACCATCAGATCCATGTTTTCAATCACGGTCCTTTTGCCGAAGCTTTTGTTCAGTTTTTCAATTTGAATCCCCTGGGCTCCGCTCACTTTACACCCAGTCGTAGTTAAAGCTGATACTGATGCGTTCTTTGTCAGAATCATTTTTGGGTACTTCATGGCGCAACCAGGATTCAAACAGCACCACGTGGCCTTCCTGAGGCTCTAGTGAGTGATAGCGCTGGTTGTGTACCTTGGCGTTGTGTTTGCGTGGTGGTGACGCCATAAACGAATCCAGACGCGGGTCCTCGAACTTGATCGCCGAGCAGTTTTTCGGCGTCTGAACATAATAAGTCCCGCTGATTACAGACAGTGGATGCAAGTGCATGGTGTGAATAACGTCGGTGGGCATAATGTTCACCCAGCACGAAGACATGCGCAGCTCTTTCGGGTCGATGTCCATTTCAAGATGTTTTACGAACTTGCGAACGTGCTTGTTGATTTCTTTTTCCAGATCCCCAAAGGTGGATGAAAACTGGTGCAATTGGCTCATGGAACCGTAAGAGGTGAAGCCGCCTTTGTAGTTCTTTTGCGACCAGACCTGACCTTCTTCATCGACTTCGGCAATTTTCAGGGACTCTTGTTTAAGGTCCTTGTTCAGGGATTTGTCTTTGCTCGCCAAAGGAGCATAGTAAATGAAGGTGGGGAAGAGTGTTTTTATCATTTTGAGACACCTAAATGCTTGTAATTGCGTGCTTTCAACATAGGTCTAAATCTGTGTCATTACAAGAATTGATAACTACTTCTTTGACAGTTGTAAGGGGCTTTTGCGGCGGAGCGACCTCTAAAGCAATAGAATCGCTGCCCGGGTGGCATCCCCCTTGCTTTATAAGTCTGTATCAGCAAGGAGCTAAGTATGAAGAAGCAAGTAGTTATCGCCGTAATGACCCTGATCCCAGCAATCAGTTTTGCCAAGATCTCGGATTTCAACGCTTTGATCAGCGAAAATTCCAAGGCTCAAAACGAGCTTCATAATACGGTTCAACACAACCTGGAAGCGTCCCGCGAACAAGCCGCAGCGGCGGAAGTGCGCGAGCGTATCGTGGTGGTGGAAAACTCCGGCTCTTCTTACAATGCTCCAACCAGAAAAGACCTTTTGGCCTTCAAAAAGGAAAAGATCAGCCACCGCGCTTCGGAAGAAAAGCAGTTTGACCGCTTGGCTTCTGAAATCCGCGGTATGGAAGAGTAATTAAAGAATCAACTTACGTAGCTCTTGCTGAGAATATACGTAATCTGCATAAACCATGGTGTTGGTGATGTTTCGATGTCCCAACGCCACCTGGACCAGTCGCAAATCCTTCGTTTTCTGATACAGCTCAATCGCAAACGTGTGCCTTAAAGCGTGAAACTTCTTTGGCACGGGGCGATACATTTCCCAGACCTGATAAAGCCGATTGTACGAAATAGGAAAAACCGACGTTCCGCCCTGATTTTCGGCGAAGCGACGAAGTCGGCTGAAAAGATCGGAATGAACCGGAATTTCGCGGTCATTCGACCCCTTTAGGCCTCTAATGAATATGCTTTCATCGTAGGGGTTCAAATCCGCCCGTTGGATATTGAGAACTTCCTGAGCCCGGGCCCCGGTCCGCAAAGCCGTCCAAATCATCAAACAATTGCGGGGATCCTTGTCCTGAAAATCCGTGAGGATTTTTCGCAAACGTTCTGATTCGGGTGCGAGAAGATACTTGTTCTTATTAAGTTGATACCGAGGTGCCGTGGCCATAACTCATCATTCAAAAGTCGAGATGGTTTTGACAAGGGGATATTCGCAACGCGCCGCATCCAAAGTATTGATAGGTAAATAATTTATGTTTAGTTGTGGTGCGTTGATAATATACGCAGTGCGTTATGTGGCAATACCCAAATATACAGAATAAAAATAATCAATAAAAACAGATACTTAATACTAAAGCTTATAACTATAAGCTTTAGGCGGATTTGAAAAAGGGGTATCTGGGGTACCCTTGGAAATATTCTTTTGTGGTTTCAATGACTTAGCTTGACCCCGCAAAGACCCTTCTGGAAAGATATCTGTATTATACAACGCTATTTATTGTGAATAACAACACAAATATTGCGAAATACAATGGTCCAGAAGGGGTTTGTATGCAGGATAAGGTTCGGGGTCCAGGTGAGGATCAGCTTCAAAAGGGGGCGTTTGACGAGGGGTTTATCGAGGATGATTTGAACCCCCGATCCAAGACGTCTTTGCGTATGAATTACGAAGCTCAGGTGGCAGTCATCCAAAGTCAGATCGGCAATCTGGAACAAATTCGGGGGGATTTAGGGCTTTCCCAACGCAAAATTTCGCAACTATTAATGGTCGATCCATCCAGTTGGACCCGCTGGGTAAAACAAGGCGATGAAGCTCCCCCGCATATCTGGAGAGCTTTGCAGTGGTATTTGGCCCTGCGGGAAAAGATCCCCGGGCTCACGCCGAATTATTTCCTGGGTTCCAGCCCCCAGGTTCTGCATCAAAAAGCCCTTCAGGAAGTCGATTTGGAACGTCAGGCCCGCCGCGAAGAGATTGAAAAGCTGTCTTTAGAGCTTCGCGGAGTGTTTTCTGAGCGTGAAAAGCTGAAATCAGAGCTTCAGGAATTGAAAAAAGACCTGAAATTCCACAGAAATATCAGTATAGTTGTCCTTCTTATTGGTCTGGCTTGGGCTGGCGTATTTTTCTTCTGGAAAGGTCTATGATTAAACACGACTCCATTCGATTGCTTGCGACGACTCTACTTAAAGATGCAGCTATGCGCGCTTATCCAAATGAATTGGCGGCTTTAAACATCAATCTTGAAGATGAAATCTATAAGTCCCTGGTGAATCCACCCAAGTCCGAACTGGGCGATCTTGCTTTTGGATGCTTTATTCTGGCCAAACATCTGAAAAGCGCCCCACCACAGCTGGCGGCAAAGTTGACCGAAGAGTTGGCGAAATTCTCTGGCGAGAAAGTGTCAGCGGTTGCGGCGGGTCCTTATATTAATATCCGTTTTGACGAACAAACTCATGGTGAACAGGTTCTGGCGACAATCCTGGATGGCAGCTATTTCAAAAAGCCGCTGATGGAAAAATCCCCGAAGACCATGATCGAATATTCCCAGCCAAACACGCACAAAGAACTTCACGTGGGTCATATGCGCAACCTTTGTTTGGGCGACGCGATTGTTCGCATGCTTCGTTACAGCGGCCGTGAGATCGTTTCTTCGACCTTCCCGGGCGACATGGGTACGCACGTGGCGAAGTGTCTTTGGTACATGAAAAAACACAATCAAGAGCCAGTGCCTGAAACTGAAAAAGGTGAATGGCTGGGTCGCATGTATTCCAAGGCCAATCTGCTTTTGGAAGATCAAAATGGCACACCTCAGGAAGATATCAATCGTCAGGAGCTGACAGCAATCTTGCATCAGTTGGAAGGCAAAACCGGTCCTTATTATGACCTGTGGTTAGAAACCCGCGAATGGTCCATCGAATTGATGAAAAAGGTCTATGCCTGGGCGGATGTGACTTTTGATGAGTGGTACTTTGAATCTGAAATGGATTCTCCGTCGGCGGCTTGGGTGAAGCAACTTTATGCTGAGGGCAAGCTTGAGATGTCTCAAGGGGCCATCGGCAAGGATCTGGAGTCTGAAAAGCTGGGCTTCTGCATGCTTTTGAAATCCGACGGCACGGGTCTTTACGCGACGAAAGATTTGTTGTTGGCAAAACACAAGTTTGAAGATGTGAAGATTGAAAAAAGTGTTTATGTCGTCGATATGCGCCAGGCTTTGCACTTTAAACAGGTCTTCCGCGTTTTGGAAATCCTGGGCTTTGAGCAGGCGAAAAACTGCTTCCACCTTCAGTACAACTATGTCGAGCTTCCGGATGGTGCGATGAGTTCCCGTAAGGGCAATATCGTGCCGCTGCGTGAACTGGTTCACCGCATGGAAGATCACGTGAAGACAACATACCTGAGTCGCTATAAAGGCGAATGGTCTGAAGAGGATGTTGAGAAGATTGCCGGCCAAGTGGCCAAAGGTGCTATTTTCTATGGCATGCTTCGTATGGATACGAACAAGAAAATCGTCTTTGATATGAACGAATGGTTGAAACTGGACGGGGAGTCCGGTCCGTTTGTGCAATATTCTTACGCACGTATTTCCAGTCTGGGGCGCAAGTTCCCACGCACGGCCGGTGCAAAAATTGACTGGAGTCGCCTGAATCACGCTTCTGAAAGACAGCTGATGCAGTCTTTGGGGGGCTTTAACACGGCGGTCGCGGCGGCAGCGGAAAACTTCAAGCCTTCAGCGATTTGCACTTATTTGTATGATCTGGCGAAGAGCTTTAACGTCTTTTATCACGAGTGCCCGATCGGCACAGAAGCTGACGTGGCAACGCGCGAAGCTCGCCTGGCCTTGAGTGAGGCTGTCGGTATGACTCTGAAAAATGGTCTGGCGGTTCTGGGAATGCCTGCACCGGAGAAAATGTAGTTTTAAATGAGAAAAAAGGCCTCTAAATGAAAATTTGGAGGCCTGAGCTAATACCCCGCATTAACGCTAGTCTTTTTACTCAATTGGACCCATGATCTTTCGGCAATTCAAAAATGAAGGAGCCTACATTGGGAACTTTTGAGATTATCTCTAAGCATGGTGATCATGAGCAGGTTGTTTTCTGTAACGACCCTCATGTTGGTTTGAAAGCGATCATCGCTATTCATAACACCTCTTTGGGGCCTGCACTAGGCGGCACCCGTATGTGGAACTATAAGAATGAAGACGAGGCTCTTGTTGACGTTCTTCGTTTGTCCAAAGGTATGACTTATAAAGCAGCTGCTTCCGGCCTGAATCTGGGTGGCGGTAAAGCAGTTATCATCGGCGATCCTAAGACACAAAAGTCTGAAGGTCTGTTCCGTGCTTTCGGTCAGTTCGTGAACTCTCTGAATGGTAAATACATCACTGCTGAAGACGTTGGTACGTCTGTTCAGGACATGGAGCACATCTACATGGAGACTCCTTGGGTGACTGGTATCCCTAAGGACTTCGGTGGTTCCGGCGATCCATCTCCATACACTGCACACGGTGTATTGATGGGTATCAAGGCTTCCGCTAAAGAAAAGTTCGGTACAGACTCTTTGAAAGGCATCCATATTGCTGTTCAAGGTCTGGGTAACGTGGGTTCCAACCTGGTGAAATACCTGGTTGAAGAAGGCGCTGTTATCACAGTGGCTGATATCGACATGAACCGTACTAAAAGCGTGGCTGATAAATTTGGCGCCAAAGCTGTTAGCTCTGACGACATTCTATTCACAGAGTGCGACATCCTTGCTCCGTGTGCGTTGGGTGCGATTGTGAATGATCAAACTATCACGAAGCTTAAAACCAAAGTTATCGCTGGTGGCGCTAACAACGTATTGGCTGAAGCACGTCACGGTGACCAGTTGAAAGAACTGGGTATCTTGTATGCTCCAGACTATGTCATCAACGCTGGTGGCTTGATGAACGTATTTGTTGAGCTTGAGGGCTACTCTCCAGAGCGCGCCTTCGAAAAGACAAAACGCGTTTACGACAACATCCTTAAAGTTTACGAAATCGCAAAACGTGATGGTATCGGTACCCACACCGCTGCGGACCGTCTTGCTGAAGAGCGTATCAACACAATTGGTCGCCTGAAACAGCGCCATCCGGGCAAATCTTCCCGCGCGTTCACCACGCTGCGTGAAGTGCACAATCGCTAGTAGCGGCAGAGCTTCGGCTCCGTCCGGCAGAGCTGGAGTGCCGGCAGGCACGCAAGCTGAAGCAGCTTAAAATTGGGGTCGAAAGACCCCTTTTTTTATGCGCCGAGTGATAGCATTCATTACGGCCCGTTTTCTTGACATCCCCTCTGGACCAAAGAACAATCTTTCCTCGTAAGTATTTATTAACAGCGAGGAATTATCTTGAGCACTAAAATTTCTAAAGACGATTTGAAGTCCCCGGATCAGGTCACTCAAACTTTGAGAAAAGGTTTTGTCTGGACCACTGGTCACTCCAAAATTGTAATCGCAGCAGTTGCTGCCTTCATCGTGTTGGGTGTGGGTTACTCCATCGCCACGCATCTGTCTGACAAGAAAGAAACCGCTCAACAGGAAAAGTATTTCCTTCTGGAAAAAGCTTATAGCGCGAAAAAGCAAGGCTTTGAGGAAGCTGCTCGTGCTGAGCAGATCAATGCTCAAAGCAAAGACAAAAAGAACGTTCCTGCCTTTGATCCGGCTAAAAAAGCTTCCGGTGACCTGCAAAAGGATTACGGCACAATCGTGGCGGGCTTTGAAGCCTTCATCAATGACGCCCCTAAAACCAAAGCAGCTCAAATGGCAGCTTTGAACCTGAGCGAAATCTATCTGACTTACAAAAAGAACGATGAAGCTGCTGCGGTATTGGCGAAAGTCGAGCCGGGTCTTAAGAGTGGCGATGTTCTGACAGCTTTGGTGTTGATGCAGACTGGAAATGTTCAGGCTGACAAAGGCGACTGCAAAGCGGCTGTTGAAAAATGGCAGAAACTGGCTGACTCCAAAAATCTGGCATTTGCTCATGATGAAGCAAAATTGCGCATGGGTCTTTGCTTTGAATCCATGAATGATCTGGCGAAAGCGGAAGCGCTTTACACTGAGATCGCTAAAAAAGAAGACATGAACACAACTGACTTCGCGGCAGCCAAAGAAGCGCAAAAATACCTGCGCTTGCTTAAAGCCAAGAAGAACCTTTAATCCGGGGAATTCATGAAGATTGTCCTGTTCGGAACTCTATTGCTGACGCTGGTAGGATGCACCACTTTGAACTCGGGTTTGGAGAAATGGAGCTCTTTAAACAACAGCAAGCGTGAGTACGAGGTCAAGGCCGCGTGGATACGTCGCACCACTGAAAAAGACAATCTGGGCTTCCGCAAGATCAACCGTATGACGCCGGTTCTGGCCGGCGATCTGGTGATTCAGGGGAATGGTCTGGACGGTATTGTGGCCTACAGCCGCGACAACGGTCAGGAACGCTGGAGACTGCCGATTGAAAATGGCGCTGAACCCAGTGCCACTTTGATCCGTGATCGTCTGTTTGTGGGGGCGAGCGATGGAAACTTCTATTCTATCGAAGCCAGCACCGGCAAAGTCCAGTGGACTTTCAATACCAAATCTGAAAACCTGGCCGCTCCTCTGTTGGAAGACGGTATTGTGTACTTCCTTGCGGGCAACAGCGTGTTTTACGCACTGGATGCCTCCACAGGCCACCAGGTCTGGTTGTATTCCCGTCAGGACACATCCCAGTTCTCTATCCGTGGCGGCAGTCAGGCGGCTTTAAGCAACGGCACTTTGTATGTGGGCTTCTCTGATGGCTCCGTGGTGGCTTTGAATGCCAAGACAGGGTCTTCCTTGTGGGAAGTTCAACTGAATCGCAACAAGCGCTTCCGTGACATTGATGCGACCCCGGTGGTTGAAGGCAATCAGCTTTATGTGGCTGGTTATGACGACAAGCTTTACTGCCTTTCTGCAGACAAAGGCGAAGTCGTTTGGCGTATTGATGGTGGCGGCTATAGCGGTGTCACTGTTGTCGGCGATAAATTGATCTATCCAACGACCAACGGCGAAGTTCAGGCTTTGAATAAAGCGTCTGGTGATAAGCTGTGGTCTTATAAGCTGAAGGACGGCATCGCGACTCAGGTAAGAACCTACAAAGGGGTCCTTGTGTTCGGTGAATCCCAAGGCTCTTTGCGCTTCCTGGATGCCAATGGCGGCACCGAAGTGGGATCTTTCGAACCGGGCCGCGGAATCCTTTCCTCCCCACAAGTGGATGAAAAGGCGGGTCGAGTTTACTTTATTTCCGGCGAAGCGAATCTTTATGCGATCGACGCTGGTTGGATCAAAACCCCTTACTTTTAGGAGTAAGTCATGAAAAAGCTTTTGTTGGTTTTGTCAGTTATGGGATCTTTGGCAGCGTGCAGTCATGGGAACTGCCGCGCCCAGAAAGAGGCTCAGAAAAACGCCCCTAAAAGCGAGGTTGTTGTGGAAAAATCCAAAGCCACGGATCGTGTGAAGGTGTTTAAGTACGACGGATCTTTGCAGTGCGGTCAGGGTAAAAAAATCGCCCCGGCTGAAATGCAAAAAGACCTCAAGGGCATTGAGGTCTTTTCTTCATCCAATCAGAACGACGGGATGATGCGTATTCAACTTTGTGGAAGCCCTACAGGCAACGCCAATGTCTACGAGATCGATCGTAAGGACCTGGACGCTGCCCTGAAGTTGGGCTTTAAAGAGTGGTTGGCTGAATAAGCAAACGCTCTTTGATTCTTTCTGTCGGGAGAGGACCTTCTCCCGGCACGTAGCGACCTTCGATCACCATCACTTCATTTGGCTTCTCGACGTTTCTTAGAAGCGTTTCCATTACTTTACCAGCGGCATCCAGTCTTTGGATCAGCATCACCGCATCTGGATCAGTACCACCGATACCCATAACTTCTGCCTGACGGCCGTACGTGTAGGCGAATTCAGGGTCAAATGCTTTCAGACGGCCCAGGTCCACGTCTTTCATCGCTCTGTATGAAGCCACGTTGATACGGGACTTCAACTGAGACTGAAGGGCTGGATCCATGTGCTTGCCGTACTCACCAACAACCATCGCACCCATGGCGAAGGCTTTACCGACCACTTCACGTTTGGAAGTGGAGTAACCATAGGACACACCGTACTTCGGACCGCTTCTGTGGTGGTCAATCGCCATTTCAACCATGTCACCATTCAGAGATTCCTTGTTATACAGAGCAAAGTCATTCTTGATCGCCTCGACCAGCGGAGTGCCGGAACGAAGAGCTCTTAATACACTGTTGGACACCAGGTGAGATGTTGGTTTTTTGAAGTAATCCAACAGCTCTTGACGAGTCGGTTCTTTGGTTCTGTTGGAAAGACCGCGCCATACCAGCAGCTCTTTGTCATACCAACGGTTCATTTTTGCATCCCAAAGGGCTTTGGAACCGGAACGATTTACACCGAACATATCGATAAAGTCAGGATCAACAAGGCGCAGACCGATCTGGCGTTCGCCATCTTTATCGTGGATGTAGCGAACAGTTTTTGATCTGTAGTATTCAACAAACAGGTCAGCGATGCGGGACATTGCACGCAGACGGTTGTTCTGGATCTCGATTTTCAGTTCAGGGTGGGCCTGAACCAGTGTTTTAATGAAGGCGTTGAACTGTTCACTGTCAACTTTAGCTTGAGTGTAGTTTTCAACGACTTTGGTTTTACCCTGTTGTTTCAGGGAAATGTTCACCATCTCTGGCAGACCTGGGTACAGCAATTCTGGAGAATGCTCTACAGTCAGACCGTTTTTCACACGGAACAGAACATCGGCTTGCAACTGGGCGTTGTTAACAACACCTTTGTGAACGTATTCACGCCATTCTTTCTGGGAAACCTGAACATCCAGGAAAGGATCCACCAGGCGAACCGGCGGCAAGCCTTCTTTCGTCAGAAGATAGTTCATCAACAAACGAGTCGTGCGGCCGTTACCATTCAGAACCGGGTGGATCGCCACCAGATCGCGCTGAAGGTCCGCTACGATGTCGATATATCTGTGTTCATTAATACCGATTTTAACTTCACCCAAAGCCGCGCGCTCAGCATTGAATCTTTCGAAACGCTGTTCAACCAGGGCTTTGGTGAAGGCTTGTTCCAAGGCTGGAGTGGCTTGACCATTCAGGGACGTGCCGTTTTGTTCACGGTACGCCATGATCTCTTTATAAAGCTCCGGGTGGGAGTTTTTGATAATATCAACAGTGGCTTGCTTTGGAGTTGTCACGTATGGATAGTGAATACGGCCACTGACCAAAGTGGTGTCGCCATTTTCCACAACCATGTTGCGTTTGGAACCCCAGATTTTTACATTCTTCCAGACGCCTTCATTCAAAGTGCTGCCTTCGCGGGCCGTTTCAACAAAGTTCAGGTAGGGATTTTCCAGAACGACTTGAGCTTCTTTCGGCGTCATTTTGAATGCGCCAGCGACGTTCCCCATCCAGTGACCGTTGCGCCATACACCCAGCTGATCCGGGCGGATGCCTTCAACGCCGTTTTCCATAATACGCTTATGAATCTCTGGCAGAAGGTCTGCGGTGAGTGCCGGCTGTTCTTTTCTTAGGAAGTTATCACGGGCGCTCAGGAAGCCTTTAAATGGAGCCGCCTCAGCTTCGCCGCGATCGTAGATCTTGGAGAAGTCCATAACTTCGCGTTTGCCTTCAAGGAAGTTCGGCAAAAGCTTATCAGCGGTGTGCGTGTAATCGAAGAATTCAACTGAAGCCAAAAGGTGTTCAATTTGGTTCTTGCGTTGAGCTGGGATCTTTTCCAGAGTAGCCCAAAGGTCCGCTTTGATGGATTTAAATTGAAGGAGTTCACGCGGTGTTTCCGGCTGCTTCACTTCGGAACGCAGGCCGAAGTCCACGCCGCGGGCTTTTACCTGGGGATCTGTAAAGACATACTCACACATCTGAGCGGCTTGGGCCGGGCTCATGAAGCTGATTGTCAGCAACAGGGACAGGATGAACTTAAACATGTTATGCACAGGCATAATAACTCCTCTTATTCAGAAGATTACTAAAGCAATGCCCGTGCTAGGTCATAAGCACTACAATGGACTTGAACGGGGAGGGGGAGGGTACTCCCCGTCTCATTCTGAGAAAGAGGCAATTTGCGTCGACGGCTGTTAAGGCTTTAAACAATGTCGCTCTTGTCAGTGGTGGGTAGAATTGAAATACACTTGTCATTACAGGACCCTGTCTGCATCATTTTGATATGACCACTATGAAAGCTGCATTCATCACGAAGTATGGACATGATCAGAAGCTTGTTTTCGGAGACCTTCAAGCTCCCGTTTGTGGCGACACCGACGTTCTGGTTGAGATTCACGCAACAAGTTTAAACCCCATCGACTTTAAAATCAGGGATGGCAAGATCAAGTTCCTGCGGGCATATTCATTTCCGCTGATACTGGGGCATGATGTGGCTGGTGTCGTTGTTGCCGTGGGAAGCAAAGTTACCGGGTTTAAAAAGGGCGACCGAGTGTATTCTCGACCACGTAACGGCCGCACCGGAAGTCTGGCTCAAATGATCGCCATTGATGAAACCGAGCTGGCACTTATGCCGAAGGATGCCACCTTTGAAGAAGCGGCAAGCCTGCCTTTGGTAGGACTTACAAGCATGCAGGCCTTGGTCGATATCGCCGGCATGAAAAAGGGTGATCGTGTTTTCATTCAGGCAGGCTCTGGCGGGGTTGGAAGTTTTGCCATTCAATATGCCAAGCACGTCGGCGCCCATGTTATTACGACCACCAGCAGTCGCAATGTTGAATTCGTGCGCAGTCTGGGTGCTGATGAGGTTATCGACTATACCACGCGGAAATTTGAAGACGTTTTAAAGAACGTGGATATCGTTTTTGATACTCTTGGCGGCGATGCTTTGTATAAGTCATTCCAGATTCTTCGCCCTGGAGGCTGGGTGGTTTCAATCTCTGGCGATCCGGATCAACACCTTGCTGATGATATGAAGTTGAACTTTATAAAGCGCGAGATCCTGTGAATCGTAGGACGCAAAGCCAATGGTCTTGCTAAAAAAGCCAAGGCTTACTATCGATTTATATTCATGCATTCGTCAGGAAAACAACTGGCGGAAATCACCCGGCTTGTTGAGGCGGGAGTTATCAAGCCCGTCATAGACAAGGTCTTTTCGTTCTCTGAAGCCCAGCAAGCCATGGACTATTTAGAGAAAGGTCGCAGCCGGGGTAAAGTGATCGTAAAGATTCGCGATTAGGATTTAAAGCCTGCAAGCACCTGGATGGCACTGTCGAGCTCATCCTTGGTGTTATGGATATGCGGAGTCAGTCTTAGAACAGGAAAGCCTGGAACTCTTGGCAGGCCGACCTGCAGCTGTGGTTTCGAATGACGGATAAACAGGCCGTCAAACTCGATCCCGGGGAAACTTCCGACCTTGTAACATAATAGACTTGAAGCAATATCTGAATGACGGTCTTTAAGTGATTTGATCTTGAATTGATTTAAGCCGTCTTCAAGATAGTTCATACGTTTTTGAATTTCGGTTCTGATAAGTTCAGGTCCGGTCTGATCCCAGAAATCAAAGCACGATTCCAAACCATACAAGCTTGCATAACTCATTGAATGCGACCACAGCATGCGTGCTGCAAACGGATGATCACAATAAGCACCCATACCAGGCAGAATCTTTTCTTCGGTGGTCCAAGATCCATAAGCTGGCTGCATCTGATCCTGAAGCAATGGATTCACCCAGCCAAACGCGGTGCCCTTGGGGCCCATAAACCATTTATGCAGATTTCCGGCATAATAATCGACGTTTTGAAGCTCGTTTGTGAAGTTTAAATCCAATAAACCTGGTGCGTGAGCGCCATCAACCACCAATAAAACGTCTCTGGCTCTTAAAGCAGTCGCCAGTTTTGCCAAAGGCATGGTCAGACCGTTGCCAGTAAAGACATGGCTGACGACGAATACACGGGTTTTATCAGAGATTTGCGAAACGATCTTTAAAACTGCTTCATCCGCCGAGATTTCATCATACATAAAATCCGCGTTGATAAAGCGCACAGAAAGACGGTCTTTGCGTGCCTTGAAATGCAGAATGTTAACAACTGCACCGTATTCAAAGCTGGTGGAAAGAATTTCAGAATCTGCAGGCAGCTGCAAACCCATGATAATTTCATTTAATGCCAAAGTGACATTGGGGCGAAGAAACAGATCCTGAGGTCGGGCTTTGATGAAATGCCCCAGACGCTCTTGCAGGGCCCACAGACGAGCCCAGGCTGCACCATACCCAGTAGATGTGTTGTGTTCAAAAGTGCCCAGCTCGGCCTTTTGCTGATCAATAACAACCGAAGGACACAGCCCCAAAGTGCCGTTGTTGAGATTCACGAAGGATGTGTCTTTGTACTTCTCAAAAGCGGCGGAAAAATCCTGAAACATAATTACTTATTACGACCTTTGCAGGTTTTCAAAGACAGATCTTCGCCGGTCACCAAAGACAACTGATTGTTTTTCAGCTGTTCGCGGATATCCATCCACAACAAATAGTAATGCCATTCGCGGGGGGATTTTTCCGAAACACCATGGTCGGGGAGAAGTTTCAGATCATTTGTCTTTACCAGAACATCCAAAACTTCAGGATTCTGGCGCAGCTTTTCGATCAGAGCTTCGAAGATCAGATTGTAATGTTCGGCTGGTTCTTTGGTCGCAAATGGAAACACTTTGCCTTCAAAGGTCACCCAGTTGGCGTCGTTTTTTTCCATCAGGAAGTTGGCATAGCCACCAGCACTTTTAGCGGCATAGCCATTCATCTGGGATACTTGTTCGCGCGTGTATTTCCAATTCTTGGCCCAAGCCCAGCGAGGATCGTTTTCGGTCTCTGGGTATTTCATCATCTGCCAGAAAGCTTCAACCGTTGGATAACAAACACCATGGAATACGAAAGACGCTTCCGCGAAGTTTGAAAGCAGACCCAGCTCGTTTCGTTTACTTAGAACAACTTCCATACGGCCGGCATCTTGCGGAAGGATCTCCCAGGATTTGGCTTCGTCACGGGGAACTTCTTTCCACCAGTGCGCAGGATACGGAGCTTTCCAGGAGTCGTCTGATTTTGCGACAGGCTTTACACCTTGGGTGGGCTTTTTATTGCTGGAATCTGAACAAGAAACCAGAAATGCTGTCAGAAGCACAAACAATGAAACGAACGTCGTTTTAGCCATAAATCCCCCTTACGCAAAAACGCCCGCAAAGACTAGCGGACCTTCCGCGTGAATACAATTCTGACCGCATGCATAAAAGGTCAAAATACGGTCAGATTTAGGGCTATTCTTAAAGGAATCGACAAAGGGGAGCTTATGGAAATTGGATTTTTAGGCGCAGCAGGCACCGTTACGGGGTCCAAGTTTCTGGTACATAATAACAGCACTCGAATTTTGGTCGATTGTGGCATGTTCCAGGGTTTTAAAGAACTTCGCGAGCTCAACTGGGAAGACTTTCCTTTTAACCCCCGTGATATCGACGCCGTCGTTCTGACGCACGCACATCTGGACCATTGCGGAGCTTTACCTTTGCTGGTGAAACGAGGATTTAAAGGTCGAATTTACTGCACAGAACCGACGTTGGAACTGACTAAAATCATCCTGCTTGATTCAGCCAAGATTCAGGAAGAAGACGCTGAATACGCCAACAAAAAAGGCTTTTCCAAACACAGTCCCGCGCTGGCTTTATATACCATTGAAGATGCTGAAAAAACGTTGCCTCTTTTAACTCCGGTGGATCTGCACACTGAATTTGATATCGGGACTTTGAAAGTCTATTTCACCAGCAGCGGCCATATCCTGGGGGCTGCTTCGGCATGGATTTCCAACGGTGAAACCAGCATCCAGTTTTCCGGTGATTTAGGCCGTTATAATGACCCTTTGATGCCGCCGCCAGAACCGCCAGTGCATTCAGATTATGTCGTGATGGAATCCACCTATGGGGATCGCGATCATTCGAAGATCAGCTCTAAAGAAGTCTTAAAACAGTGCATTTTAGAGATCGCAAAAACACGGGGAGTGTTACTGATTCCTAGTTTTGCCGTGGGAAGAGCTCAGAATCTGTTGTTTGAAATCACGGAACTAAAAAGAGACGGGGAGGTCCCCGCCCATATCCCCGTTTATTTTAACTCTCCCATGGGTCATGAAGTTGCAAAATTGTACGAACGCTATCACCCGTTCCAACGTCTGGCTTCAGGACAGTTCGCTGAAATCATGTCTGAAGTTCATTGCATTAAAACCGCCGAAGAATCCCGGGCTTTAAATGATGATAAATCCGGACCAAAAATCATTATCGCAGCCAGCGGCATGTTAACTGGCGGCCGAGTTTTGCATCATTTGAAAGCTTTCGGGCCGGATCCTAGAAACATTGTTTTGCTGGCAGGATTCCAAAGCCCCGGAACCCGCGGACACAGCCTGTTGAATGGCGCTAAAGAGATCAAAATCCATGGTCTTTATGTGGAGATTAACTGCAAAGTGGTTCCATCAGATTCATTTTCGGCGCATGCAGATAGAAGTGATTTGATGACCTGGTTAAAACAAGCTCCCGAGGCCCCAAAAAGAACGTTCCTGGTACATGGGGAATCGACGGCTGCAGATGAGCTTCGTAAACGCATCGATAAAGACTTAAAATGGATCGTTTCAGTGCCCAGAATGAATCAATTCGTTAAGACCTAGGGCCTATATCCCAATAAGCCCCTCCAGCTACCGTTACATAATATAACTTATCAGAAGATTATATATCCCACTTCAACCGTGGGATTTTCATCGAATTGACCCTGAACTGGTTCCGGATTTACATTCAAAATCATCTCTTTAAAGGCTTAATTAATATGGAATCTTGCCCGCTTTGCTCAAATCAATCTCAACTTCATTCCGAACCGTTGTTTCCAGCTTGGATGAATGCTTCTGAAAACCCGACTTTGAATATTTGTGGGACCTGCCAAACACGCTTTGAACGAAATGCCATTTTCACGCTGGAATTTTTCAAAGAGCGCGCATTCTTGAAGAAAACCAATGAGCCTGATTATTACGACACTTTCTATGGTTCAGAACTTCATCTTAAAAGATCCCGTATCGCTTTGTTGTATTTCCTGGTGGGATTGAATTTGAAACAACATTTGATTCTGGCAGCTCAGGGCGAGGACCTTTTGGGTGGCAGCTTTGAACGTTTATCCCATGATTTTAATGGCCGTTTTATCGAAGAAAACGACTATCACCTTTGGGCCGCATTCAATCCAGAACATATTGAGACACTTTCAGCTCCGGTGCGCACCCGTATTGAAGGTTTAAACGCCACGGAATCCTGCATTTTGGGATATCATTTCTTCCTGATCACAGATCAGCGTCCATTGCCTGCAAAGTCTTTGATTCTGCAACTGGAACAAGAACAAGATCTGACCATTATGCATGCTGGAATTGAAAAAGATCTCTATGAAGACTTTGAAGCTTTCATGGAAGAGTTCATCAGCCGCAAAAAATAGTTTTGTATCAAACGGGGATAGTGAAAAACATCTCTCCCCGTCTTCCCCTGCTGATTTTGTTCTTAAAAAGCTTCGGGATTCAGGATGATTTCCTGACCATCTGATGTGATCGCTTTTAAGTATTCATCTCCGGCATTCAACCCCAGACTGACTGTGGCGACTTCATATAAATTCCCGTGCTGGTCTTTCAGGATTAAATGCTCAATGGGACCAGAACCTGAATCCATGGTTTTAATTCCATGTTTTTTTACGGCGATCATTTTTACGATTTCAAATTCCAGATTTGAACCCGCATCCACGGTCTCGGTTTGCAGGTTTTCAATTTGATACCGGTAATGGCTAGCGTGTTTTGCTTCAACAATCTTGTTGGTGATCGCGCCCATTTCAGCCAGGCACTGATATTCTTTGTCGATCCCGCGCAAAACAGCTGCCGGTCGAATCAAACGGACTTTTGCATTGGAAAATTTGGCAGATACGACTTTGGTTTCTTCAGTATAGACACAGGATCTAAGCAAGGAGCCATAATAGCAATAGCGCAGACCCAACAATAGGCCGCCTGTAATCACGATCCATGAAGCAATTTTCCATCTGGATTTCATTCGAAAGACTCCCCAAAACGGATGGCATTAAGATACGGATCATCTATCTGCATTTCATTCATGCCCCAGGGCTGCTTTGTCAGTTCATATCTGAAAACAACACCACGGTCTTTGAATTCGGCAAACAGAGCTTCAATATTTTCCACACGAATATAGCAGCTGCTTTGGCTCCCCAGAGTTTTGGCATCAGATTCAGAAGCGGTTTTCCAGAAATGAATCTCACACGGCCCGCGTTTTACGGACAAAAACCCATGCTCAATCATTTTCGCAACGACCTTAAAACCCAGTTTTTGTTCCATGAACTGAGCTGTTTTTTCGATGTCACCAGAAGGCAACTGCGGAATTGCGGGAGACAAAATGGCTGTATTCATTATGTTTCAATCCTGTTGCCGTTTAACCGGGATGGTTCCATGTCTTGGATTCAACTCCGGCCTTAAACCATTTTCTTCAGTTCAGATAGATGCATTATTTCCATCTGTGGAGGAACTTCATCGTCTTCGATTTTAAGTTTGCCGGGATTAAACCAGCAGGAATCAATGCCGAAATGATGCGCTCCCAGAATGTCTGTTTCCAGCTTGTCTCCAACCATCAAGGTCGAGCTTTTATCAAACTTACGGGCCTGTTTGACGGTGTATTCAAAGAATCGAACATCGGGCTTGGCATAGCCGGCTTCTTCAGACACAGCCATAAAGCTGACAAATGGAGCCAGCTTCGACCGACTGAGACGTTGAACTTGAGTGGTTTGAATCCCATTGGTGATAATTCCAAGTTCACCTTTGCCACTTAAATATTCACACAACTCGACGGCGTGATCGACCAACACCACAGCTTCTGGCAAAGCATCCAGATATCTGTTCGCGGTCAAGACAGGATCGATTTCAATGGCGTGGATTTCAAACAACTTGCGAAAGCGTTCGACTTTTAAAAGGTCCTTGGTGGTTTTTCCCTGTTCAAATTGCTTCCACAAAGCGGCATTTTCAATTTGATAGGTGCGAAAAAGGCTGTCCAGATCTGCTGTCAGACCCACTGAATTCATCGCCGAAACAAAGGACAGCTTTTCAGACGCTTTAAAGTCCAACAAGGTGTCGTCCAAATCAAAAAGGAATAAATCGTATTTCATAGCTTGATCTTAAATCACTCCAAGACACCAAGATACTCGTTTACCTGCAGTAAAGCCATATCAAAGGCCACAAAATGAGGACCAGATCAATCTGCGTATCGATTAAGAACAACCTTGAGGTCGCCCTTTTGACGGACTTTCTTCAGGGACTTATTAAACAGGTCGCGCATTATTTTATCACGAAAGGCCACCGAGTACTGGGACTTGTCAAATAGCGCGTGTTTTTCAACTTCAGGTAGAGGATGACCGGATACTTTTCGCAGCTTTTCCTGATTTATTCGAAAGGTGCGCTCTTCGCAGATGATTACATCCACCCGATCCATCATGAGCATCTTTATCTGCCGTCTTTGCTCGGCATACTCCTGATAGTCTGAACTTTTGCTGATAGCGGCACTAAACTCCGGCCCCAGAAAATATCGGGCATTTTGAAAAGCAATAACACTTTTCTTACCCAGATCACCCAATTCATTGAGCCTAATGGACTTGGACTTCAGGGTCCATGCGAAATTCTGAAACGTGATATAGGAATCCGACAGATGGAATTTCGGCATATTGTTGATGGTCGCCATAGCCGCAACATGACCCAGCTCCAAACTGCGCACAGAGCGTGCCGGAGGCTGAAAGACCGGGATCATCTCATAACCCATATCCCGGAACACCCGGCGCAAAAGTTCCACTTCCAAACCACTCGCGGTTTCATGAATTACATAAGGCGGTTTATCGAGAGAAAATGCCACTCGCACCGGAGGGAGCGTCCAACCCCGGCATGGCAAAAGTAAAAAAACAACGAGCAAAAGGGCCTTCAAGCAAGACCTCCAGAGTTCCATTATCTCTCTGAAGGCAGGGACATTAAAGGAATAATACTCTTCTCAACATTACATTTTTTTCGGTCTGACTCAAAGCTTTCGCGATACACGAATAGCCACTTGAAAGTCTTCGTGGTTCAACCCATTCACTTTATTGGCGCTGTCAATGTAGTCTTCGGCCACCTGAATTTGCAGTATGATATTCTGGTTTTCGCGCACCAATGCCAGACCAAAGCGTCGGTCCGGACGAAACATCGCCATCCTGGACTGACGGTCCACGAAGCGGCCTTGCGTGTTCTGGGCATAGTCCGCCTCCTCCAGGTAAGAGCTGCTCTGAGAGCCAAAGACCACCAGGGAGGTTTTGCCTTTCAAATCAGAATCCACACGGGTCAGCCCAATTAAAACATTGGAAGTCAGACTAAGATCCATAGCACCATCATAGTGCTGATATCCGCCGCTGATATTTTTTTGCACATTCGCCCCGAATCCCAAAGCAAAATGCATCAGCCACTGGCGGCCCACCTCACGAGTGAAGGACACATTGGCATAGGTGCCTGCACCGGCCTGCTGGAACCTGGACGACACCGGCGCCTGGCCCTGAATTCCGGCATTTAACGTCAGCAGCTCTTTGTCGCTTTCATAGAGTTTTTTAAACTGAGAATAGTCCACCAGCAGGGGAAGCACATAGGTCTCCCCGTCCTGCATCTGCAGGGACTCCCCACCGGCATCACGCATATCCACAACCACCCGATCCAGTCCTTTTTCGTGACGGGCATAGGGGTCATTCAGATTTCTCAAAGAATGTATTTTTTCGATAAAGCGATCCGAAACGGGATACAATGCCAGATCTCCTGAAGCACTGCCTGCGATGTTCAGCAGACGCAGACTGAGTTTCAACTGCCGCACCTGATCGCCTTGAGTCAGCGAAATCTCCGTCGCCTTTCCCAAGTGATCCACATATTGATAGCGGGAGGTGCCGTCCTTGCCTTGTAAAACCGAGGGATGAATCATCGTGTTGGCGACAGTGGTCGTGACCGCTTCTTCAGACTGTGGGCTCGCCTGAGTCCGAAACTGATTGGGCAAACGGAACAAAAGAAACACCGCCGCGTGGGAAGGGTGCTGATAGTTAGGATGACTCAATCTTTCCAGCGTCTGATCGCTGAGTCTTTGCTTTTTTATAACAACCGGAACTCGAGTTGAATCCGACTCGTCCACAGAAATCTGTGTCCGAAGCTGGATTCGCTCCAGGGATTTCTTAACATCGCTGTCGAACAAACCCTTGTATTTTTGCTGTTGTTCAAATGCGATATTCTCCGGTTGATTCGGATCAAGAATGTTCTGAGCCTGAAATCCCTGGGCTGCGCAGATTTGAGCACTCAACAAGCCTCCCACGAAGAGCATGATCTCTTTTTTAACCATAAAGACTCCTGACGTTGGTAAGCAGCAATGCAAAGTCAGAACCTCCTTCGCAGAGAGTTTAATCCGCGCTGACGTGTCATCGCGATAGACACCGGCAGATTTACGGCTGTGTCTATGCGGTAAAGCCACAGCTCAATCCAGCACAGCCTAATGTCCAGCAAACTTCATCTTTGTGGGTTTATTGCCGATGTATCATCTACAACCGGACTCGCGGGAGGCTCCTATGAAAATTCAAATCCTGACTGTCTTTTTGGCATTAGTTGCAAGCTCTGCAGCTTCCGCTCGTCAGTTCACCCTGGTCAAGGGGTCTGGCTATGCGATTGAACCTCTGTACGGCTATGAAACCGTTTATCGCAGCAGCCCCAGTCCGCATATCGCCACTCGCGCGATGTATGGCGTGCGCCTGTCAGCAGGTGTGGATCTGCTTTCCGGGGAAGCAGAATACTCCAGAGCGTCGGATACTGAAACCTTCTCGGGGACTCCAGAAAAGGTTTATCACGAAGATGAAAACTACAAACTGGGGATCCGCTCAACCTACCGATTCAATCAGTATTTCTTTTCTTCCGCACGTCTGGGAGCTCAAGCCACCAAAGGGTTTGAAGAATCCACATCCAGTGGCGTTGTCACCAGAAAGGACAAAGACCTGAAGTACAACCCTTATGCCGGCGCTCAGGTGGGCGTGAAGCTCGGCGTGTTTTCAGTGAATTTAAGTGCCACGATGGTCTTCAGAGACTATTCCGACCTGTCCAAAAATGATGTGCAGCACACGCTGTCTTTTGGTGTCGGTTACTAAAAAGGTTCCTTGATGACACGGGGCTGACTGAAGGCAAACTCCAGCAAAGCCCGGCCGGCGGCAAAGCGATCCTGATTGCTGGGTGCCCCCAAAACAACCGCAATATAACGCTCGGACTTTTTATCCGGGCGTTTGTTTTTTCGCGCACTGACCATCACACACCAGCCTGCCGCTTTGATATGTCCGGTCTTCATGCCATCCACCGGCAGCTTCGAAAACAGCAGATCATTGGTGTTTTTTTTGTGAAAATCCCGAAAGTTCAGCTCTTTACTGGACGAGTACTCAAAGTACTCGGGGAATTCCCGGGAAATACGCACCGCCAACAATCCCAGATCCTTGGCTGTTGAATAGTGCTTTTCCGTGTATAAACCCGAAGCATTCGCAAAAAGACTTTGAGTCATTCCCAAGCCTTGTGCGGTCTTGTTCATTTGCTCCGTAAAAGCCCTCTGGCTGCCTGAAACAACTTCGGCCAATACAAGAGCGGCGTCATTGGCCGAAGCCACTATAAGCCCACGCAGAAGTTCATCCACCGTCACAGACTCCCCGACCTTTAAAAACATACTGGACTCTTCAGGACGATGTATGACCGCGTCCGCGGAAACTTTCGCCCGATCCAAGCGGGAAAGCCGCCCTTCGCGGATCTCAGTTAATACCATATAAGCTGTCATCACTTTGGTTAAAGAAGCCGGCGGAAGCGGTTGATCTTTATTAAGTTCCGCCAGAATCTGACCACTGGAAGCATCCAGCAAAACCCAGGACAAAGCATTCACCGAAGGCAGGGCTTGCGCCTTCACGCATAAGAAACACACCAAAAGAAGAAGCAACCCCTTCAGGTATTCCATACAGCCATCATACACCTTGCAGATTATTTTAAAGGGTCTTTGTCAGTTGTGCCCAGACCTCAGAGAAGGGCCTATAGGCTGTATCGGGAATAAACACACGGGCGCGCTCGTTGCCATGAAGATAGATCTCTTCCTGAGCCCAGACATAGTGATCACAATGACAGCCCCAGGCTTTCGCACCATCTTCAAGTTCTTCCTGAGGCAATGGATTTAAAGCCATGTAAGCTTCCAAAAATGCCGTGGTCAGATCCGGTTTCAGATCAAACATGTAAGAAGCCACCCGGGCCACCTCAAAGCCCCGAGGCATATACACAGCCTGATCCCAGTCGATCACGCCGCAAACAGTCTCTTTTTGGAAAAACAAATTCCCCTGATGATAGTCCCCATGCAGAACTTGAGCTGAATACTTTGGAACATAAGAATGCAGGCAAGCAGGATTTCGCATCCACTCGCGCTGATCTTTAAGTCGGTACAACACCCACTGGTCCGCTTCAGACAGATGCGGTTTTTGCAAAATGACCGCTTCAATTTTATCCAGACGTGCAATCCATTCCTGAGAATCCCAGTTCAAGGAGTACTTGCGATAGCCCACATCCGGCAGTGGTTTTAATACCTTATGCAGACGAGCTAACATGGAACCTGCAGCTCGAGCATGGATCAAGGTCAGATCGTTTTTCTTCACCTGATGGCCCGGAGCTTCGAAATACAAAGCCCCGTACTTGCCCTTATGTTCAACCAATGAGGTCCCGTAACGGGAAGGCAAAGTCTGCACTGCAGGCAGATTGTGAGCTGCCACAAACTCAATCAGCGCGTGTTCACGCTGCACCCGGGACTTGTCTTCGGTTTTATATATTCTTAAATAGAAGTTCCCCAGAGAGGCTTCAACCCGGTACACCTGATTGACAGCACCATTAAGAATCTCCACGACCGAACGAATGGCCCCCAAAGGCCAAAGTTCCAATATCTCTTGCAGATGAGGCAATACGGTCGCGCTAGTCATTCGCAGTTCAGAATACTTTTTTTCCGGACCAAAACTCAAGAAGATTGAGTTTATTCTAAGCGGGGAGCCGCCTACTGGACTCCCCTGCGTCGCCTCAAACAATTTTCTAAACCGGGATTTCCACGATCGAACGAATTCCCGTCCGAGCTGTCATGGCATGAACCACGGCACGCAGACCCATGATGGTCTTGCCTTGAGTGCCGATAACCTGACCCAGATTTTCTTTGGCACAATTCACCCGGTACACCGTGGTCTTGGGCCCCACGTAAGTGCTGACTGTCACCGTGTCAGGGTGATCCACCAGCAGACGCACCATATGCTCAATCAGCTGACGGATCTCCTCGCGGTATTTCTCCTGGTCAATGTCTGCGCCTTTGACTTTACGTTCTTCATACTTAAAGGCTTCGATGTCGTTCATAGAACCTAATCCCCCATGATGAAATTGGCTGTGCCTATACGCTTAAAGTTGCAATGCGGTCCCGGGACTGGCACCCAGCTAAACAGGAAGGAAAACGCCTGGGCCCCTTTGATAAAGGCGGCCGAGCCCTCCTGGAATCCATAACCATCATTGCGCCCGATGGAAACATAGAACCTTGGTTTTTTACCCTTGGGATATCTGCTGATCAGCCTGAGCGGATCGTGATTGTCCCAGTCCTTTTTATCCACGAACACGGATTGCGAAATACGCTGCATTTTTTCAACCTGACAACGAAGCGCCCCGGTGCGACGGATGTAAGCGTCGATTTCGCGATCGCTGGCAAAAGGGCTGATCGTCGCAAGTGCCGGACACAACAAAGCCACCTTTGAAAACATCCCCGGATTTTTCAGGGATATTTCTGCGGCATTGAATCCCCCCATGGACTGCCCGATGATGTGGCGCTGTCCACCTTTCAAGCCCCCGACTTTTTTCTCCACAAAGGGCATGATCACCCGGGTGAAGGCCGGCAGCAGAGGATATCGTTTGTTGTTAACCAAGAGCCACTGGGGGCCAAATGAAACCGAAATGATCCGAGGGCGATAACCGCGAAGCTCCCACCAGTCCTGGATCGTCCGGGTTCCCAAAAACTGGCGATGCCAGGTTTTCTCTGAACCGTTCAGTCCATGAAAGAAATAGACGATGTCGTTGTTGTTCGCGCTGTCTGGATCCCGGTAACAGTACTTAAACCGGACGCCCTGCAATTCTTCTGAATCACAGATAAACCGTCCGCGACCAAACTCGGCTTCCGGGACATCTGCTTCTGCAAGCATATAGTCATCGGTTACGTCATCATAGCCTTGAGCCCATAGTGAAACGCACAGAAGGAGAAAAGCTAGAGTCATCCTCTTCATAGACCCCCCTCTACACAGAGAAAAGGGTCCCTTGAGGCCTATGAAAAATCAATTTGCAATATCGAAATCTTCGCGGACTCTGTGCTTAGACACGAGAACTTGTTCCCCCGTGTTCAAACAGCGCAGATAGAAGTGATTGAAGCCCCTGTTGGTTACCACAAAACGGCGGGGTTGGGCGGGAGATATCTTTTTGGCAAGAACCGATCCCACATCCAGAGTTTCATATTTACTTAAAAGTTTCCCCGCCACACGCGCACGTAAAACGTGGAGCAAAATGGCACCACAGACCAACACAAACGCCGCCCCCAGCGCCACCGCCCAATGAACTTTTTCATCCATCAGCCATGTGAACGACACCGGTGCCATCACTGAAAGCAGCACCAAGCCAGCGGTCAGCAGGCGTTCTTGTCTTTGGTATTTTTTGAATTCTTCTACAAAAGAGGACATGTGCAGGAAACCTCGCTCCTCAAGGAGACCCTTATACAATCACAATCGGTTAGTACAGATCGAGTCCAGATTCTGTTATTTTCCTTGCCGCTGTGCCTCCCCAGCTGACAGCCTGTTTTGACTGGGTTCTGCTTACATCAAAGAGGTGCACATGAAATTACTTTTGAACGTTCTTGTTCTTTCCACCGTTGGATCGGCTTCCGCAATGGCTTTCGACTCCCAGGCAGTTTGTCAGGATATCGTTGAGAGACGTGGCAGCATCCAAGTCCAGATGATTTCTTCCAGTGATGGCGACAATTGCTACGTCTCTGTTCATAACCGCAAGGCCGAGGGCCTGGTTTACCGTGATTACCTGTTCACAGCTGACGGCGAACTGATGGTCTTTAACTCTTTGGGTTATGGCGATGAGTCCTCGACCACGGGGGCTCGCGAATTTTTCCTGTTTCCACGTATCAATCCGGTTCCCACATTTGAATGGAATGATGAAACCCGCCGCCTGACGGTAACGACAGTCAATGGCAACAAGGCCTCTTTTGACTATGAAGACGCCGAGCTGGTTGAAATGACTGGGGCTGAAATCAAAAGAGCCGCAGCCATCCGTCCGGACAACCGTGGAGGAGTTGAAATCAACAAGTATCAGGGTTTGAAACTGGATTCCGGCTTTAAACTGGGATCTGCACCCACGGCCGTTTCAGGGAACAGCTCTGTTTTTACCGACAAAAACGGTAAAACCTGCAGCGTGAAGAACTATGATCTGTTCAAATACACGTCTGACGGGGATGTGCGCTTCAAGTTCTCTGACACTGGTTTGAGAACCTTCCTGAAAAGCCGCTGTTCTTCACTGACTTTCTAAATCGCTCCGCTTGAAGCGCTAAATCGCTCCGCTTGAAGCGCTAAATCGCTCCGCTTGAAGCGCTAAATCGCTTCGCTTTAAAAGCTAAAAAGCCAGTCGGGAATCCTGACTGGCTTTTTTATTTTCTATTCTTTCAGCTTTGGAGTGATCTTCAGCTCCAGCTGTTTGCCATCACGAAGAATCTTCATAATGGTCTCTTGGTTTGGTTTCACCGATTGAAGCGTATAAACATAGTCATACAGGTTTTCAATCTTGGTTCCGCCGAACTCGGTGATGATATCCTTGTCCTTCAATCCGGCTTTTTCAGCAGGGCTGTCTTTGGACGCTCCAGAGATTCGCACCCCTTTGACACCTTCCTGGGAATAGTCCGGCACCGTGCCCAGATAAACGCGGAAGCTGCGGCCTTCCAGACGGTTCTGGGCGCTGGCCACTTTCACGTATTTGACCATCGGAAGCTTCGTATCAACCAAAAGGTCCGTCAGGCTTCTTACGGCCGTCAGAACACGGGCAACACCTTCATAGTTTACCAATTCAGGAATGTCGCGAGGACTGTGGTACTCCGCGTGGGAACCGGTGAAGAAATTCGCCGTGGGAACTCCAGCCAGATAGAATGCCAAAGAATCTGTCGGCAGATAAGGATCTTCTTGAACAATCATCGGAACCGCACTGCGCACACCAACTTCTTCCGCCAGACGGGTCCAGTTGTCAGCTGATCCCAAACCTTGAACAAAGACGCGATCTTTGAATCGCCCGATCATGTCCATGTTGATATAGGCGGCAATATTATGTTTCGTCATGTTTTTGGTGAAGTGGGACGATCCCAGATTTCCCAATTCCTCACCGGACCAGATGCCGAAATAGATATTCTTCTGCAGCAGCCCCGGCTTCGACGCTTTGAGATTTGCATAATAGTGCGCAAGCTCCATCACCCCGGACACACCAGAAGCATTGTCATCAGCGCCCACATGGGCTTTGCCAACATCACCAGTCTTAGCCAGACTGCTGCCGAATTGACCGTGCCCCAGGTGATCCCCGTGGGCACCAATCATGACGGCGGACTTAGCACCCGGCACAGCCAGCTTCGCCACGACATTGATGCCTTGAGCTTTCTGGAACTGCAAATCCACCTGAGCCTTGATATACGCCGAAGGAATCATAAAACCTTCAAGCATTTCGCCTTTATCCAGCTTCATTTGCAGGCTGATCAGATCCTGACCCGCATAACGAATCATCTCTTGCGCGGCCGGTGTCGACAGACGCAAAACGGCCAGCGTGCTTTCAGACAGTGACCCTTCAAATTTGATCTTGCCGAATTTATCCGGCAGACCGCTTTCAGGTCCGTTGGTCACAATAACACCCACGGCACCTTCATTTTTTGCCACCGTCACTTTGTGCTGCAAACGAGAATACAGATTTAAATAATGACGACGTTGCGGCAGCACATTCGCCGGAAGATCCGACAACACCAGCACCCATTTGCCTTTAACATCCAGACCTTTGTAAGAGTTGTACTCAGCCTCTTTGTCGCTGGCCGGAGCTTTAATACCGTAACCTGCAAACACCACCGGCGCTTCGCGGAAGTCTCCGGTTTTAGAGAATGACACCGGCTCGAAATCTTTGGAAACCGTGTATTTCTTTTTAAATGAACCCACCACTTCAAGTGAGTTGGCAGCACCCAGACCCACACCTGAAGTAAATTCGAATGTTTCAAAGAACGATCCGTCAGGACCTGCTCCAGTCAAACCCCAGGACTTCAAGAGTTGCGCAAGCTTTTCGGTGTAAATCTTTTCTTCGCCAGTGCCTGTACCGCGCCCTTGAAGCTGCGGGGAGGCCAGATAGTAAACCCATTTCTTGATGTCTTCGACTTTCACTTCCGGAGTCAAAGACCCCGCCGCCGGATCCTGCGCTTGCAGCCCCAAAAGCTTTCTGGCCTGAGCATCATCCCACTTCGCAATAAAGATCTGTGAATCCCCTTTTTCATTTCGATGAGTCCAGGACAGGCTGTTGCCATCCGGCGTGAATACCGGAAGGCCATCAAAGCCATCATCCGACGTCACACGCACCGGCGCTTTTTTGCCATCCGCATCGACGATGAAAAGTTCAAAGTTGTGATACCCCAGAACACTGGAACCAAAGATGATGTAATCCCCTGATGGATGGAAGTACGGAGCCCAGGACATGGACTTCAGCTTCGTGACTTGTTTCTGGTCAGAACCATCCACATTCATGGTGAAGATTTCAGCCGTAGACCCATTCGGGGAGAAACGGCGCCAGGTGATTTTCTTGCCATCCGCACTGAAGAACGGACCGCCATCATAACCCTTGGAATCAGTCAAACGCTTCACTTGGGTGCCATCAGCTTTCATGATGTAAATATCCATCATATAAGAAGGATCCTGCTCAAAAAGCTTCTTGTCCTCCCCTTCCAGTTTTTCGCTGTAACCCGCACGGTTGGAAGCAAAGGCGATCCATTGACCATCCGGAGAATAAGACCCCTCGGCATCATAGCCTTTTTCGCGGGTCAGGCGCTGAATGTTTTTTCCACTCAGATCAGAACTGAAGATGTCGTAGCTATCATCAAAGCTCCAGGAATAACGGGCTTTGACCGCCTTTTTGCGGTTGTCATATTCTTCCTGGGTTTTCTTTTTCGTTTCCGGATCCAGATGGGTTGAGGAATAAAGAACCTTCTTCATGGAAGGATGAATCCAGCCGCAGGTGGTTTTGCCATGACCCGGGGAGACGCGGGTTGTATCACCACTGATCAGATCCAGAATGTACATCTGATAGAACGGATTTCCCGGCTCACGCTCACTTTGAAAGATCATCTTTTTGCCGTCCGGACTGAAATAGCCTTCACCTGACTTAGGACCTGTGAAGGTCAGCTGACGGGCTTCACCCACCAATGTGTGAGGTTCATTGGAAAAGGCACCGGAAGCGGCAGTCTCAGATTTGGAAACAGCGGACTTGGTGTCCTTCATCTGGCACGCCACCAGGCCGGAAATTAGCGAGAAAATGCAGGCACTTGTAAGAAGAACTTTCACTTTTTTCATAGTCTGTGTAGGCTAAAAGCAGGACCATCTTAAGTCAAACCCAAGCGAAGAAAAGAGAAACTCATGCGCCGCACGTTTCACTTGGCTCTCATCTGCCTTTCACTGACCGCCTGCGCCAGTTCATCACCTTACAAGCTTTCCAGCCTGAGTTATTCCGAAGAGGAACTAAAACCGAAAGCCACGCGTGGGATTGCTTCTGTTGAACACAAAGAAAAGTCCTATCTGTCTTTGGATCTGCCTTATGCGGCCTTTGAAAAAATGCGCCACGAGGTGGAGAAAAACCAGAATGTCCAACTTCAGCATCGCGGCGAAGCGCACATCACGGTGATTTCCCCGGTCGAGTTCACGAAACTGAAAAAGCGAATCTCGATGAAAGAAATCAATGCCCTGGCCGAGCGCATGGACATGGCCAAAAGCCCTTATCACTTGTTGTGTGTGGGTAAAGGAGCCGTGAAAGAAGATGCGACCTATTATGCGGTGGTGGAATCAGACCGTCTGTTCCAGATCAGAAAAGCCGTGCACGTGCTTTACACGCAAAAAGGCGGCAAAGCCGAAGACTTCAATCCTGAACAGTACTATCCGCATGTGACATTGGGTTTTACAAAGAAAGATCTGCACCTGGAAGATGGTGTGATCAAGGACGCAAGTTCTTGTATCTATTCCCTGCGCCCGTCTGAAGCAGTAAAAAACTAGTAAGTGCTTGAAAGAGCTTTGTCCAAGCCCTGAGTTGTGCCAGCACCAGGGCCCAGCCACAACGTGGTTTCTTCCATCAAAGAACCATCTGAGAACTTGCAGACATTGAAAGTCTGACCGTCAGTGTCTTTCCCTTGAAGAACTTCCGCATCGAAAGATCCGCAGATCCCGCCACGAGCAGAAGAGGCATTGCGGTTTTTGTAGGCCACAACAGCCTCTGGAGTCGCAGATTTGGATTTAAACTGAAAAAGAGCCTCAGCACCCACTGCGGATTCACCAAAGAAACACATGGAGTATTCCTCGGAACCAGCTTTTAGAACCCAGAACTGACCCGCCTCAATACGGCAAGTGCGCATCCAAGGGTTGTTGTTGGCGGCAAAGGAGGAAACTCCCGCAAAGATGATCATGCCAGCAAGCAATAAAATTCTCACCATTCCCCCATTAGTTTTGATAAGATAGGTTTTTCTTATAACAGCGAAATTGCCGGGGCAAGCACTCAATGCCGAACTTTCAGAAATTCGAAATCTTTGACAAACTGACCACTGTGTCTTGTCCCTACGCCCCGGACTGTGGCGGCTGTCAGCATATCGGCGTGCCTTATGGCGACCAGGCCCAAAACAAAATAAACGACCTTTCAGGCTTGTTTAGGGCGGCATCGATGGAGTTTCCACAGCCCCTCAAAGTTCTTTCTGCCAGCCCCGCCCATTTGCGTGACCGCCTGGATTTCAGCCTGCAGGACGGCCGCTTGGGACTTTACCGCACGGATCGTCATGAAATTCTGGATATCGAAGTCTGCGCCCAGCTCAGCCCCGCACTGCAAGAATGGCTCTCGGACTTTAGAAAAATCCAGTGGCCCTTTAAGCGCGGATCCTTCCGACTTCGCGTCGGACCTGCCGGACAACGCGGACTGTGGATCGATCTGGCCAATGTGGATATCAAAACCCTTATGGATGAGCAGAACATCCTGCGTTCTTTGCAACAGCAGGCTTTTGTGGAAATCGGCCAGCGGCGCAAAGTACCGGTTTGGACTGGCACTGAATTCAAATTGCGCGATCCCGAGCACCACGTGTGGTTCCAGTCCTGGATGAACGACATTCCCGTAAATCTGTACTGTCAGGTGGCGAGCTTCACTCAGCCCAGCCACAACGCCAATAAAATCATTTGCGATGTGATTTATGACTGGGTGAAACGCCACAAAGCCCAGCGCCTGATCGAGTTCGGCTCTGGCATCGGCAACCTGACCTTCCCGGCTTTGGCGGGGGCAGAGAGTGTTCTGGCCTGTGAAATCGACGAACTGTCGCTGCAAGGCCTGGAGCGCTCTTTAAACGAGCTTCCGGCAAGCATGTCCCATCTGAAGGATCGCGTGACTATTTATCGCGGGGACTTCCAGAAAAAACTGACTCAGGATTTTTCTCAGTTTGATGGGGTGCTGGCGAATCCACCAAGATCGGGCCTGATGGGCTTTTTGAATCCGCTAAAAAGCCTTGCGCCCGAACAGCGGCCCGAGTTCTTTATTTATATGTCCTGTTATCCTGAATCCATGGCCCGGGATCTGGTGACCCTGCAGGAATGCGGATACCGCATGCAAGAGGCCTATATCGTCGACCAATTCCCGCAAACGGATCACTATGAGGTTTTGGGACTACTTCAAAGAGAAAAGGCGTAAGCCTGAAAGCGCGCCAGCCAGATCTTTTCCGGCCAACAGCGAAAGCAACGGCAAGGTCACAATTCCGGTGATTAAAATCAAGGAACTGCGCAATGCCACACGGAAGATATAACTGATTTGCAGACGCTCATGAGGCTGCCCCAAACGCAAATCACACGCCCATTCCCCGATAGTGGAACCCATCAGGCTGCGCACAGTGATCATATACACCCAGGCAAACATCACAAAGACTTCAGCAAAGAATGTCAGCTGATGCTGACTGTGGAACAAATGATTCAAGAGCGCACCCACCGGTGTTTTCACGATCATCGAAAACATCAGCATGAACACGCAACTGACCGCAATCAGAATCAAAGCATCAATGAAAGACGCCAGCCACGACCACAGCGCAAGTTTATAACCCTTGCGGCGTGCGGAAGGTCCGCCATGAAAACCCGTCCCCTGTTCAAAACTCAGATCCCGGCGATCCTTGAACAAGCCGTTCACTCGTGACGGAGCTGGCGTTGCCGGCCCACGACGACGCGGGGCTGGGCCCCTTAACGGCACAGGGGCTTCCCTTTTCTGGGGAGCCCGCTGTGGAATGTTTTTCTCTTGATGCTTGTCGATATTCACTTCTAATTTTCCTAACGAACCCCACCCGCACGGATGGAAGTGTCAGTAGTTGTTCCGCCCTCGGAATCCGGGGTCGGAGGAGGCACCACCACGACCGGCACACACACGTTGTTAATCAACTGGTTCGGAGCCGGGCACGGAGCCGTTGGTGGAGGATCAACCACTGGAGGTGTCGTCACCGTCGTTGTTGCCGTTGGCTCTGGTTCCGGAGCCGGTGCTGGTGGCACATACTCTGGAGACTTGGAGTCAGATTTTGATTTCTTGCTGAACAACCACCAGAATGCACCCAGAGCCAGTAAACCGATACCTACTGGGATGATCCAGTTCTTATTACGGCACCAGAATCCACAGCTGTCGTCTTTGCCGACTTCTGTTTTACCACCTGGCAGATCACCCTCGCCACCGGCTTCGATCACCAGACAGCTTGGACGGGATTCACTTTCGCTTGGTTCGCTTTCTTTGGTTCCTTCAGGGCACACGCAGCCTTTGCCGCCTTCGCCTGGTACGGAACCTGGTTTTTCAACAGAACAATCGCCACCAGCAATCGGACCTGGAGGAGGCGGAGGCTCTGGAGACACCACGAAGGACTGCAGGGAGAACGCACGGGTTTTGATCTCATTACAAGCAGACATTTGATCATCACGCTGTTGCGCAATTTTTTGAAGTGGCGCCTGACCACACTCTGCTACGGCAGAGTTAATGAAGTTTTGCAGGCCCCCCAGGTAAGCAGAGATCTGGTTGTACTGCTCTTGAGAGATCTTACCCTCTTCGTTCAGCACCAGATTGATGTCCTGCTTTTCAACTTTTTTAAGGTAGGACTCAATAATACGCTTTTTATCTTCACCTTCAGACTTGGGGTCGTTTGTGCGCAATGGGGATTTGCTATTACAAACGCGGGTGGCATACTTCACTTCAGAACGGGACACGCAATGTGGCGAGCCGTTGGCACTGAAGCCGTAAACCATCGGATTACAAGAAACACCATTGTTCAAACAAGTGGCGCTGTTAACTTCCATTTTGTTTTTCAAATCGATCGCACCCTGCTTGCTGCCGCCGCAGGAACCGTTTTCACCGTAGATCGACAGATAACCGGCCACGATACAAGGTTTACCCGTCAGGCTTGCCGCCTGAGCTTCTTCCCCGAACAGGAATGAAGCTGCCCATTCATGACGTTTGTTGAACTCGTTCAAGGCCTGTGCACCATAAATTGTCTTGTAAACCTTCTGAGCAGACTCCAAAGCCGCACGCATGCGCACGAAGTATTCCGCTTTCTGACGTGGAGTCAGACGCGTGTATTCTTTGTAAGTCAGTACAAAGTTTTTGCTCAGAGGCTTTTGTTTGCCCGTTTTCAGGGACTTGGCAACAACCGGATCCAGCTTCACCATTTTACCAGCGATTGCGTTGAAGTTGTTATAGTTCATCAATTCTTTACGCTTGAAGTTGACGCCGTTTACTTTCAATGGATTTTCGTCATCACCCGTGAAAGTCCAAGTGGAGGTCTGACCAGCATGAGTCAAAGTCAAACGCACTTGTTCTTTTCCGTCAGAGCCTTTGTAAGTGGAGGCTTCCACGGCAGGCATCATTTCATGACGATTCAATTCAACCCATTGATCCATCTGCTTTTGCAGCTTGTGCGGATAAACGTGACGAACCATGCGGTAGAATTCACCGACGGTCATTTTCTTTGTCGTGAGCCCTGTTTCTTTCAGGTATTGATTGATCAGCTTCTTCTGATCCTGTGCCGCCGCACCTTGTGCGACTGGCGCCATACACATCGTGAATGCCGATGCGCTGGCTGCAAGACTTTTCATCAATGACTTCGGTTTCAACTTCCATCTCATAACGACCTCATGCTTTTGAGTCTTTTCGGTACACATTCTAAAAAACTTAAAAAGAACCCGGACTTAACTTAACTTTTCTGTGGCTGTCTCAATCTGAGACCGAAGCCACTCTTGCAAATACACCCGGTCCCGCTCTGTAAGCTCTTTAAACTTCAGGCGAAGCACGTTATCGCGATATTCCACGACTCGACTTTTGACCTTCATATTACGAATGTCCGGGAAAATCACATCCACGAAACGCAATCCTTGGGACCCCTCAAGATCCCGCTGCAGGCGAACCCGTGCCCCGCTGACCGAAATGGATTCAGTAACACCATCAAAGATGTCCTGAGCCACCACATTCACTGGAGTACGGAAATCATAGCGGGACGCCGCCGGGAACAACCACTGAGCGCGACGATCCAGATAAGGAAAGCGGAAATAAAACGCCAATAACAGAACAAAGGCCGTGATCAGGCACGACATGAAAAGCTGTCCGTGAACCAGCAGACCACTGTCGGAAAACTCGCCATTACCCCAGCGGTACAAGTTGATGAAAAGCACCAGCATCAACGTGCCGATAGCCAAAGTCCATGTCGCCTTATGAGCGCGCAAAAGCAAAACCCCGGTCAGAAGCAAAAGCCCCAGCCACATCCAATCCAAATTTGAAACTGATTGCGCGAACGAGACAAAACCGCTTTGTGAATTAACATATTCAGAGCTTACAAAACTGATCAGAAGATTACCCAATGGAGCCAGAATAAAAAGAATCGCCATCAGGTACATTCCCGTTGGCCTTTTTAGCTGTTCTTCCCCCATGAAACCTCCTCAAGTATGTTAAACGATAGCAACTTGACGGGGCATCAATTCTTGCGGTCTCTGGACCTTAGTTATGACAAAAACAGCAAAACAAATCCTCATTTTATTGGTGTCCCTTTTATCAACCCACAGCTTTGCCGCCCCGACCGGGAAAATCTCGGACTCCCTGGTGGAAAATCTGGCCTGTGACCGGATTTCGACCGATGAAATCTATCGACGCATCCGCCCTGAATCCTTAGGCAGCAGCTATCACACTCTGTCAGTGAACTGGCCGTTTTCAGCAGGGCTGTATGATCTGGCGGCGTGCTGGTCCTTGTCGCGCACGCAGCGTCTGTTCTTTTATCTGTCGCGCTGGAGTCAGCACAGCGATCCAACACCTCAGCAGACAACTGAAATCCTGGATATGGTGCGCGGCAGTCGGCCATATGCTTCAGGCAGCGGACTGAAAGAAACGGCATTGAGTGAATTTAAAGTTTTCAGCCAAAAAGATTCCCAGTGGCGCACTAATACGCCGTTGTGGTCGCAGATGCAGTACGGGTTTTCCCAGAAGTTTTCAAACGGCAAAACAATGTACCGCGCCTGGAAGCATGAAATTGAACACTATCAAAAAGAGCGCTTTCATGAGTTTGCAAAAAACCTGAAATTCGTGATTGGTGATGACGCCCGCAGTGGTCGCAAGAACCGCCAGACCCGTGATGTGCTTTTAAGAAACCTTGAATCCCACCGTCTGACTTTGCTTTTGTTACGCCCCACCCGCACCGCCCAGCACGTTGTGGTGGCCAAGTCCTTTGAAATTAAAAGCAACGGCCGGATCGAAATCCGCGTCTATGATTCCAATCAGCCTCTGCGGGATCAGATCGTGGTTTTTGATGGACGAGAGGACGACTTCTATGCTCCCGACATCGTGCGCGGGCTACCTCGGGTGAAAAACGCCAACGACGCCATCGGTGTCTTTATTGTGGATGAATACGAACGAAGCCTGGTCGACACGGCCCTGCTGAAACACTACAAAAAAGCCTGCTCGGCCCCGACCGGAACGTAGGCTGAAGCAAAAATAAAAAAGCCACCTGATAAAGGTGGCTTTTTCTTTGAAACGTACCGAAATATTTGAAATTTAGTTGCCGGACATTTTGCAGATTTCAATCAAAGTCTTTTCTTTGACAAGAGAATAAATCTCTTCGATCTCTGGATTTGTCACCGCCACACACCCTTGGGTCCAGTTCATTGGATGGATCAAACCCACCGCCTGGCCCTTGCGCTCTTCCGAAGGCAGACCGTGGATCATAATATCGCCACCCGCGGATTTTCCCTGCGCTTTTGCAAACTCCACATCCGCTTTGTTCGGATAGGAAACATGCAGAGCTTTTGTGTACTGACTTTGAGGATTTTTATAGTCGATAGAGTACAAACCTTCCGGCGTCTTGTTGTCACCCTCAAACTGTTTGTGGCCGACAGGGTTTCTGCCGAAGGCCACCGGGTACACTTTCAACAAAGTGTCGCCAGAGATCAGATAAAGCTCTTTACGGTCTTTAGAGACCACAATTCTTTCCACCTTCAACTCTTCAGCCTGAAGACGGTCCACGCTTTCACGGCTGCGATCCAGAAGTTTGTCGACCTGGGAAATGTCTTGGCAATAGCGGAAAGACTTATCCAGAGCCTTGGAACCGGCAGCAAAAGAGTTTGTAGCAAACAGACTTAGAGCAATAAGGGGAAGCAATGTCTTTTTCATGAGGAGAGTTATATCACACTCAGCACCCGTTCACATCCACCCCTAAAAGATATTTTTTTGTAATGACTTTTCAGTCGTAAAAACCAAATAAAAAGGTCCCCGTGATTTTCACGGAGACCCCTATTGTCACTCTGTCAAAAAGTTATTCATTGGCGCCAGCCGGCAGAGCTGCAGGCCCGGTCGGGCCAAAAGCTGAAGCAGCATCGCCCGGGACTATCTGCGAAGCGAAGAGCAAGAAGATATACAAGCTTCACGGGCCATTTTCACTCGCGGAGCCATACAGTCCGCCGTGCCCTTGTGGCG
The DNA here is from genome assembly GCF_048286975.1 of Bdellovibrio bacteriovorus. Lineage (GTDB taxonomy): Bacteria > Bdellovibrionota > Bdellovibrionia > Bdellovibrionales > Bdellovibrionaceae > Bdellovibrio > Bdellovibrio bacteriovorus_H. The sequence continues at coordinate 88,167 of NZ_JBLVRT010000005.1, forward strand.
AATCACCGACAATGTACCCACGTTCGGTGTGTAGGTCTTGTTGTTCACCTTCGCCAGACACGCATAGTAAGCGTACTTTTCCAGACCCGTCTGCATTTTCGCACTGGTTGGCAGGTACACACGAGCATCAAAGAAATTGATACCCACGCCACCCACGTTCGGAGAGCTCTGCGCGACAGTAAAATCAAAACCGCTGGATTTGATTTTCGAGCAATCACTTTCGGTTTTTGCCGAAGCAATACCGAATGGATCAGAACCCGCTTTATCGATCAACAGAACGTGACCATAAACCGCCACAATGTCACCGGCTTTCAGGGACGTCGAAGGTGTCACAGAGATCTTGCTCAAACAAGTCAGACCATTGTTCTGAGGCTCAACATAAGAACTGGAGCCCCACGCCCAGGAGTCAGAAGCCTTCAACACCCGACCCGCCTTCAAACGAAGACCCGCCGTCGCCATGGAAGTGTAAACGTAACCAGAACAGTCAATACCCAGAACCTTGGTGCCATCACCGTTGTTCTTAAACATATCGATTGGGGAATCAGCGGCAGTTGTACCGTATGGCTTACCGCCGTAATCGTAAATCAAAGGATTCGACTTAACCGCAAAACAACCTTCACCATATCCTGACACACCCTTGATATAAGGATGAGTCGCCTGAACCTTGGAAAGACTTGCGATCTCACGCTTGCTGCCCACACCGTCAGAGTGTTTGCCCACGATAGAGATACCGGAGATAGTCTCGGTCTGCGCATTCAGATCCGGCAAAGCCACGCTTTGGCAGGTCTGATAAGAGGTTGCAAAGGCCCATCGGGCGCCGAATACAGCCAAAGGCTCCCCGGCATTCAAGGCCTGGGCTTTGTGGTATTCATAATCACGATTTGGCGTCGGTGTTGGCTCTTCCACCACATTACTGCCGCCCGATCCTGAACCCGCATCAGTGCTGCCAGAATCAGAACCGGAAGAACCCGTACCCGCTGTGGAGTTGTCGCCGGAAGGACAATTCAGCTCAAAACTTTCCACTGTTTTTGAAAGCTGAGTGAAATTGCCACGAACTTTATCCTGCATGTAGCTTCTGAAGACTGTGGAACGGTCCCCAACGTCAATCGCTGACAGAAGCATCAAAAGCTGTTCTGGCGTTTCCACGCGTTCACCTTTTGGGGCTTCCTCAAGCAAAGACACCACCAGCTTATCCAGCTCGGCTTGCAACTTTTCCTGATCCTCAATTGTCATGCTTGGATTTTCAGCAGCCAGCTTTTGCACCTGATCGCGCATGGCCTGTTTCAGTGTTTCAGCCGCCGGGATCTCTTTTTGCTCAATCAGATAGGCCTTCAGGCCATCCCAGAGCTTCATCTCCAGCTTGTTGTCTTTGCAGGCAATGTCATTACCCACCTGCGAAGCGATATTGTTCATGGCCTCATACCCCTGTGGTGCGCAGGCCGTCATCATCATCCCTAAGATCAAAACCATTCCGTGTGTTTTCATAGGGAACTTATCGGCAGGCTTACTTGGACAGATTACACTCGGGATGAATTTTAGACTCGACTAGACTAAAAATTAGTCACTATAATCAGAGTTCAAGAGGGACACATCCGCATGGCAGAAAAGTTTATCAAAATTCAGGCACTCTATGGACTCCTTGAACTTGAGCCTTTCATACTTTTGGGGGCTTTGATTGCCATCACGTGGATCTTCTACAAGTTCTTCCTGAAGGAAGCTTCCGACGAAAGACATCGCAGTCTTCGCAATCATTTCCGCACTTTGCTTCGCCATTATGTCATCCTGGCCTTCCTGTTTTTGCTCTTTATATTCATGCAGACCTCTGAACCCCAAATCGGGCGCTTTGCGAAGTTCATTCCGTATGTCGCCTTCCTGACTTTTATTTGGGGCAACGTGGTGTTTGTGAAAACATCCCGTCTGATAGTCCTGCAGTACCTGTTCCTGGGCTCAATGAAGCACGGTGTTCCTTTGCTTCTGGTGAACATTTTCTCTCTGATCCTGTCTATCGTATTGGTGTTCTGGGGCATCACGCATGTCTTTGGACTGGAAGTCGGCCCGCTGCTGGCGACATCAGCCGCGGCCTCGGTGATTCTGGGTCTGGCGCTGCAGGACACTTTGGGAAATCTGTTTGCCGGAATTTCTTTGCAGCTGGATCGCAACTTTGAGATCGGTGACTGGCTGGAAATCACGAGCGGTATTCAGAAAGCCACCGGCCAGGTGCGCGAGATCACCTGGCGCTCCACAACCCTGGTGGGTTTTTCTGATGAGCTGATCACCTTCCCGAACCGTTTTATGGCCAATGCTCAAATTTCAAACTTCTCCCCGCCGGACAACCCTATTGTTCGTCGTCAAATCTTCCGCCTGGCATTTGGGCAGAATATTGAACTGGCCAAGCAGATTCTGGAACGCACCGTCGCAGGAGTGGGTGAAATCCGAGGCATTCCGGCACCTTGGGCCTATGTCAGTGACACCAATGAACATTGGGTGGAAGTGAAAATCATCTACTTCATTGATAACTACGGTTCTCAGTTCAATATTGGCGACAAGGTATATGTGCGCGGGATTGAGGCTCTGAAGGCTCAGGGCATCAAATTAGCTCGACAAGTGGTTGAGCTATCAGATACAAACCAAGGCCATGAAATCAGTCGTTAATTTTGAACATCCACTGGCGGTAAAAATCCGCAAACAGATCGTGCAGGCGCTGAACGACTTCAACATGATTGAAGACGGCGACAAGGTCATGGTCTGCGTTTCCGGCGGCAAAGATTCCAGCGTTCTGCTGGCTTTGCTGACCGAAATCCAAAGACGCTCTGAGCGTAAATTCCAAGTCGAAGCGGCTATCCTGGATCAAAAGCAACCGGGCTTTGATGTGTCCAAATTCAAACTTTGGGTGGAAAGCCTGGGCGTGCCTTTTCATATCGTTGAAAAAGACACTTATTCGATCGTAAAAGAAAAAGTTCAGGGCGGGACGTTCTGCTCGCTTTGCTCTCGCCTGCGCCGTGCGATTCTTTATAATTTTGCTCATGACAATGGCTTTACCAAGCTGGCGCTGGGGCACCACCGCGATGACCTGGTTCACACGGCCTTGCTGAACATGTTCTATGTCGGCACGACGGCGGCCATGCCACCAAAACTGAAATCCGACGACGAACGCAACATTCTGCTTCGCCCGCTGTGCTATGTTTCTGAAAGAGATATCGAAGAACTGGCGGCGGACTGGGACTTCCCGGTGATCCCGTGCAACCTGTGCGGATCCCAGGACGGACTGAAACGTCAGCGTATCAAGAAGCTTGTTCGAGACCTCGAAAAAGAGATCCCGAACATCTATGCCTCCATCCAGACTTCCATGTCGAACATCAAACCAAGTCAGATGATGGATCAGGATTTGTGGGACTTTAAGAACCTCAAGATCTAGTGGCCTGAAGCTCCTGCGGTGACTTTCAAACTTGCCGCCGGAGCGGCCAGTTCGTGTTCATCCTGACCTGGTGCCGGGATATCAAACCAGTCAATCTGACCTTTTTCACAGACCTGCGACACTTTGAAATACAAAGTCGAATTTGCCGGGGCTGTGATTTTCGCCCGAATCACAAATTCATCATAGAATGCATCCGGCAAGTTTCCACCGCTGAATTTCACTGCCGTGGCAACACCGTTGCCGTCAGTTTCAACATTCACATCCCAGCCTGGTTTTGGCATTGGTTTCGGAGTGGTGAAGCCCTTGGGCAAATGCACCGTCAAGGACGTGGTGGCTGTGGCATCGCAGCCATGAGGAACGCGCACAACAGCCTTGTAATAGCTGCCAGCAGCGGCATGAGGATTTTCCAGGGACACATGGGCAAGGGCTTGAGAGCCCAGTAACAAAGACAGAACAGGGATCATTTTAAGCACAAAGGCCTCCTTGATGGATCGATTTTTAATCCACTTCAAGAAAGCCCACAATGCAGCAAACAGTTGCGTGAAAAAAGCCCCTTAGGCCATGGCCTTTTGGACTGCAGGGCGCGCTCCCACCAGCTCGGCCCAGCGCTTAACTGCCGGCTTGTCTTCAAACCAGCCCGGCTGGGCGTGAATAAAGCCTGCCACCCAAGGATAGGTCACCATGTCGGCAATGGTGTAACTTTCACCCGAAAGGTACTTGTTCCCGGAAAGCTGGATTTCCATCACACCCACCAGACGACGTGCCTCTTTTTCAAAGCGTTCGATAAATCCCGGGTTGTGCGGAGTCAGCGTGTTCAGACCATAATAGTAGTTCCCGAAGATCGGCCCTATCGCCGACATCTGAAACATCACCCACTGCATCGTGCGGGTTTTTTCCGGCAAAGATGCTCCCAGAAACTTTCCGTGCTTTTCAGCCAGATAATAAAGGATTGCGCCGCTTTCAAACACTGTCGTCTGCCCTTCCGGCCCTTTGTTGTCGATGATGGTGGGGATTTTTCCATTCGGGTTCATCGCCAGGAATTCAGGCTTTTTTTGCTCCAGATCCTTCAAGTTCACTTTGTGCAGATTGTAGGCAAGACCCAACTCTTCCAGCATGATGGTCACTTTGCGGCCGTTGGGGGTGGAGGCGGTGTAAAACTCGATCATAGATGAACTCCTTAAGGCGAAAGACCCTAGTTTAGACCCGCTTTCGTTAAAACGGGACTCCTGACCACCCGCATCCATGATTGCTGCCACCATCTTAATGGGATAGATTTTTGTCTTCATACCACACGTGCGGATATAGCGTAGTTGGTAGCGCGCTTCCTTGACATGGAAGAGGTCACTGGTTCAAGTCCAGTTATTCGCACCATTTTCTTCCTCTCTGCTTTCGAGCAAAACCCCGTCAGATCACAAACTGCTTTAGTAAACAAAGGCTCCTGCGGCGGCAGATTGATTTTTGCAAGTTTTCTGCGCTATCTTAGTTTCATGAAAACAATGAGACTCATCGCCCTGCTAATGACATCCATGCTTATCAGCTGCTCCACTCTGGCTCCGAAAGTGAACGAAGCCGACATCAACGCCGAAGCAGCAAAAGCTTACGCTGAAATCAAAACCAAATCCAAAATCTCCACCAACAAAGAATGGACCGCGATGGTTCAACGTGTGGCCGATCGTATCGCGAAAGCCTCTGGCGAAAACTTTCAATGGGAAGTCATCCTGATCGACAGCCCGGAAGTGAATGCCTGGTGCATGCCCGGTGGTAAGATGGCGGTTTATACCGGCATCATGCCCGTGCTAAAAACCGAAGGCGCCCTGGCTGCCGTGATGGGGCATGAAGTGGCTCACGCGACTTTGCGCCACGGGATGGAAGGTTATATCCGCGCCAAACAACAAAGTTATGCCGGCATCCTGATTGCGGGCGCCACCGTCGTCGGCGGTCAGTTGTTGTGTAAAACCGATGAGTGCCGCAAATGGAGCGCCCTGGGTGGCGTGGCCGCAGGCTTTGCCCTGACATTCCTGGAAAGAAAATTCAGCCGTGGTGATGAAACATCCGCAGATAAAAAAGGTCAGATCTATATGGCCAAGGCCGGATATGATCCAAAAGAATCTTTGGTTTTGTGGGATCGTATGAATGCCGCAAAACAGGGGGCGGCTCCACCCGAATTTATTTCCACGCACCCATCTGATCAGACTCGTAAAAACAATCTGAAAAGCTGGCTGCCGGAAGCCGAAGCCGCCTACGCCCAGTCACCCAGCAAATACGGCCTGGGCGCAACCATCAAATAGTCCTACTTGCAAGACGCGGTAAAGATTACGTCCTTTGCCGCGAACTGAACATCATAACGGTCCTCTGACTTGTTATGTTTCATCAGCAGACGACCCGCCTCCAGATAAGCACCACCGAAGGTGTCTTGCAGATCACTGACAGACACCAACGCATCCAAATGCCCTGCTGCCAACGACTGACTTAAAGAAGAATTATCAAATGATGAATTCGTGTAGGATGTTTTGCTTTCGCCATCCATTGAATACACCGTCACAGTCAAACGCTCTTTCCGTCCCTCAAGAGATTCCACACGAATATCCATATCGGCGATATCACCCATACGACAAATCATCGTGGTGTCTGCAAACGCGGCGGCGGAAAGTAAACTGATCAGAATAAAAAGGGACAGATTCATCATATATTTCTCCTGCATTGTGTGAAGGCCAGGGAATATAGACAAAGCTTTATGAAAGATCGAGTTAGGAGATTTTAATAAAGGTCGTCCGGGCAGTGGGAGGTCCTGCCCGGAAGAGAAACAATTACTATCTTTCAATGATCGCAGCCACACCCATACCACCAGCGGTACAGATGGAGATCAAACCACGGCCGGAACCTTTTTGTGCCAGCATTTTCGCCAGACTGGCTACGATTCGACCGCCAGTTGCAGCAAAAGGATGTCCCAAAGCCAGGCTTCCGCCTTTGACGTTCATTTTGGAACGATCAATGGATCCCAAAGCCTTGTCCCAACCCAGTTGTGTACGGCAGTATTCTTCATCTTCCCAGGCTTTCAAAGTGCACAGCACCTGGCCTGCGAAAGCTTCGTGAATTTCATAGAAATCAAAATCCTGCAGCGTCAGGTTGTTACGGCGAAGCAAATTCGCCACCGCGCGAGTCGGCGCCATCAAAAGACCTTCGCCTTTAACAAAGTCCACGGCCGCATAATCGGCATCGACAAAGTACGCCAGCACCGGAAGATTTTTCTCTTTGGCAAATTCCTCGCTGCCCAACAACACTGCGGAAGCACCATCCGTCAGCGGAGTGCTGTTACCGGCGGTGAGTGTGCCCGTGCCATTGAAATCAAAAGCCGGCTTCAGCTTTGCCAGCTTTTCCATGGTCGTGTCCGGACGAACAAAGATGTCCTGTTTCAGACCTTTGAAATCAAAAACCAGATCCTTATAGAAGCCTTCAGCATAAGCCTTCGCCGCATTCTGATGACTGTGGTAAGCCAGCTCATCCTGCGCTTCGCGTGTGATCATCCAGTCTTTAACCATCATCTCGGTGTGATCACCCATGGATTTACCGGTGCGCGGTTCCTGCACATTCGGGAAGCGTGGTTTCAGATATTGAAGCTTTAGTTCCGCGAACTTTTTCAGACGCCCGCCCAGTGTTTTTTCTTTTTGGGCCTCCATCATGATCCAGGAAAATTCATGAGGCAAAACGCCGGCGATATCACTGTTGGTGTCAGTCCCGCCACCGATACCGCTTTCGATCTGGCCCGAGGCGATCTTCAACGCGATTTGCGCCACGGTCTCCAGACCCGTCCCGCACGCGCGTTGTACGTCATAACCCGGCGTGTGCGGATCAAGTCCTGCACCCAGAACAGTTTCACGGGCCAGGTTCCAGTCCGAGGCATTTTTCATCACCGCCCCCAAGGACACATCCCCCAGCAAAGCCCCGCGCAGCTGGGTCTTGTCGACCAAATCACGCACAGTGGCTGTCATCAGCTCACGGTTGGAGGTGCGGGAATAATTCGTGAAGGATTTGGTGAACGGAGTTCTGGAGCCGGCCAGGATGGCGACGGGTCTCATGGTTTTACGGTTGTTCATATCTACCTGTCCTGTTCTGGTACCTATTCTGGTTACCTGCAGTTATTCTGCTTGATACCTACCTACTGATAGGTAGATAATATCCCTGTCGGTCCTTGAATGCAAGGACTGAAAAGGATTAGAGTATGGACACTAGAACCCGCGCCCTGGACCTGGGACGCCATTATCTGCAAACCCTTGGTTTTAACGGCTTCAGCTTTCAAACAGTTGCTGACGCTCTGGGTATCCGCAAAGCCAGTCTGCATTATTATTTCGCCTCAAAAGAAGACTTGGGCATGGCACTGATTGAGGAATACCAAAAATCCTATGCCGACTGGGCCCTGAAAAGAGAGCATCTCCCTGCTGAAGAAAAAATGGAACAATTGATCCGGATGTTTGTCAAAATCGGTGCCGATCACAAGATCTGTCCCGGTGGAGTTTTGTGTGCCGACTATGGCAGCGTTTCAAATCCAATGAAGAAAAAGCTGCTGCAATTTCATCTGGGACAAAAAGCCTGGCTGGTTCGCACAATCAAACAGGGTATTCAGGAAAAAACATTCCGAAAAAATCTGCCCGTGGAAGAAACCGCTGATCTGATTCAAGCCAGTATTCAAGGGGGCTTGCAAGTGGCGCGCATTCGCGGCGAAATGAAGAGTTTCAAAATCTTGGGCAAGACGCTTATTCAAAATCTAAAATCATAATTCCTCTGAGCAGTCCGTAGGACTCACAATCTCTACGCTCTGCTTCACTGTCGTTCCATCATTTCCTCTTAGTAATTCCATAATTTACAAATTTTTTGTTACCACCCTTTGGCACTCACTTTGCTCTAATGACACTGCTTGTGTTTTTTGGAGTCATTGTGCGACCAGCCCCACATCAGAGGGCTTTAAGGAATGGTATTCATATGAAATACAGATCTATTACAGCTCTGGGCCTTCTGTTTTTCGCGACAATCAGCGCGAATGCCGCGTCATTAAGCGCTGACTCCGAGGTCAATACGACACTGATCCGGGAATTCCTTTCAAAAACGGAAATGCGCCTGCCTCCCCAAGTGATCAAGTTCGTGGGTCCACAGACAGTTGCTTTTAAAGACATGGGTGCGCTGCCGGGCAACTTGTGCAGCAAAGATGTGAACTATAAAGATCTGGTTAAGAGCAGCATTCTAAAATTCCGCAAGCGCATTTATCTGCACAGAGGTCTTTTGCCTTATCTCAAGGGAGCCAAATCCCCTTGTCCAGGCGACAGCATTCAAAACATCGCGGCCCGCGCCTTGATCTTTGAGATTTCCCGCCTGTATGACCGCTCTGACAAACACTGGGACAATGCCGCTGATAAGGCCGCCCTGTCCAGTTGCGAATTTCAGCATGAAACCGATCGTCAAAATGGAAATCTATTTCCGATCTGCCAGTACTATCTGAAAAGCTCTTATCGCGTTTCCGGATCCCCGTCTTACAAGAATCTTTCTGACTTTAAGGGGAACCGCATTCACAGCAAAAACGAACTGCCTGTGCGCGTGGGAAATATCAACGAACTGGATTCGCCGGACGAACACTTCGCTTACAACTTCACTCAGTTTTTGACTGATCCCAGCTATCAGTGCCGTAAACCTTCATTCCACACTTACTTCCAAAGCCTGACCGGATTTGTTCCGTTTGCTGCCGAAAACTGTGCCCCCGTCACCCATCTGTACACCAGCACCGGTGCATGGAAGATCGACATCGACCCTGCCAAAGTCTACGAAGTGCATTTCCTTTTTGCCAGCAAAGGTGAAGAGATGATGAGCCGCTGGGGGCATTCAATGCTGCGCCTGGTGGTGTGCGCCCCGACCCGCAAAACCGTGGGCCCGGAATGTCTGGCAGACGTGGCTTTCCATGTGGTGCTGAGCTATCGCGCCAATATTGATGACGTGATCGTGAATTACTGGGATGGTCTGACTGGAAAGTATCCCTCACAGATCATGACCTTCGCCATGAGTGAGGTCATTGATGAATACACTCGTGGCCAGTGGCGCGATCTGATCAGTCTGCCACTGAAGATTTCTGCGACCGAAAAGAAAATTCTGGTGGAAAGCGCTCTTGAGCACTATTGGAGCTATGCGGGCGACTATAAATTCCTGTCCAACAACTGTGCTTCGGAAACCGATCAGTTGATGCGCTCGGCTTTGCCGAAAAGTCATGCTTATCAGGACACCTTTGCGGCAAGTCCACTGGGTGTTTATCGCAATTTGAAACTGCACAGCCTGGTGGATGAAGGTCTTTTGAAAGATGAAAAAGACGCCAAACGCAAAGGCTACTTTTTCCCAAGCCAGAAAGAATCCCTGGATAAGGCCTTTAATCACATGCGCCCGTACTTCCTGGGCTATCGTGACTTGCCCGAGTGGGCGGAACACTCCAAAGCTTCAGAGCGTGCAAAAGTGTACGAGACGCTAGAGACCTTCGAAGATATTGGCAATGCCTACATTCTGGAAAAGTACGCCAATTTGGTGCAACAAGGTCTGCAAGGAAAACTGATCGCCCGCCTGCTTCAAGGTGACAACCGCGAATCCGCATTCGTGCAGGTGATTGCCGGCATCAATCAGGCTTCACAAAACCGTCTGCCTTGGAAATTGGCCCAAGGCGGTTATGGTGTGCCTGTGGCGGCAGAAGTGGTTTCTGATGAAGAAGTCGCTTTGCGCCTGCAAGAAGGCATCAAATGGGGCGGAGCTTACAAAGATTTGGTTATGAAAAAGTTCCCGGGCATTGACCAGGAACTTGTTGGAATTAAACAGAACCTAGAACTACTAACAAACCGCAGGAGGTTTTAATGAAAAAACTAGTACTGATCTCTTTGTTGATCATGGGTATCGGCATGGAATCCGCAATGGCTCGTCCTCACCACAGACCGCGCCCAGAGCACGGCCGTGGCCACGGTGGTCACCATGGTAACAGCGACTTCGGTGATGGTGTATTGGCAGGCTTGCTGCTTTCCACATCAGCTCTATTCCTGAGCGACATCACGGCCAACCATTCTCAGGCAGTTTATCTGCACGCAGATCAGGACGCTGCAACCTTCCTTGCTGAAGGCGGCGAGCCGACTCCGGCATTGGCGCAGGCCATGAACTATGAGCGTGATTTCCTGGCGCGTGCGCAAGTGGAAGCTTCCGCTGAGCTTTCCGATCAGGAAGTGGCTTATTTGGTTATGAGAAGATCTGAAAGCCTGTAATTCAGGTTTTTACTTCGGACCACGAAAAAGGGGCTGAGAAATCAGTCCCTTTTTTATTGCGGATACGAGTTGTTGTTTCGGACAGACAGGACTATAATGTGCCTATGTCTGATACTAAAAAGCTTTCTGAAATTCAGCTCTCTGTCCTGGACCTTGCGCCCATCATCGACGGTAAATCCGTTGCAGACTCATTTCACAACACTCTGGATCTGGCCCAGCACACAGAAAAATGGGGCTACAACCGTTATTGGCTGGCCGAACATCACAATCTTGATGGTATTGCCAGTTCTGCGACTTCGGTGCTGATTGGCTATGTGGCGGGTGGAACCAAAACCATCCGCGTGGGATCTGGCGGCGTCATGCTGCCGAATCACGCGCCCTTGGTGATCGCCGAACAATTCGGCACGCTGGCGCATTTGTATCCTGGTCGCATTGATCTTGGGTTGGGACGAGCTCCGGGCACAGATCGCCTGACCATGCATGCTTTACGGCGCGATATGCAGGGAAATGAAAATGACTTCCCTGAAAATGTGCGCGAGCTGATCGGATACTTTGCAAAAAGCCACGGGCATGAACGCGTGCGCGCGATTCCAGCCATGGGAACAGAAGTCCCGGTGTGGTTGCTGGGATCCAGTCTTTATAGCGCGCAACTTGCGGCAGTCATGGGGCTTCCTTATTCCTTTGCCGGGCACTTTGCGCCGGAACAAATGGAAGAGGCGATTCATATTTACCGCTCAGGATTCCAGGCTTCGCGATACTTGAAGAAACCTTATGTGATGGTGGGCCTGCAGGTCGTTGCCGCTGACACCACCGAGCAAGCCCAGCGACTGGCCACAACCTTGTATCTGCGTTTTCTGGGAATCATCCGCAATCAGCGCGTGAATCTGCTGCCACCCGTAAGCAGCATGGAGCAAATCTGGCGCCCGGGTGAAAAAGAAATTGTTTTAAGCAAATTGAGCAATGCCATCATCGGCGACAAACACGAGGTCAAAGCGGGGCTGGAAAGATTTATCCAGCGTACCGGTGCTGATGAAGTGATGATTCTGTCTGATATGTACGATCACGCCGATCGTCTGCGCTCTTTTGAACTGACCGCCGAAGTCTGGAAAAGCTAGTCCTGAGACATCAGGTGCCAGTCTTTCAGATTGTATTTATTCAGAATACTTTCCAATTCACCGCTCTGACGTGCCTGCAGGAACCAGTTCTGCAGGTGCTGAGGAACAGAGCCAAACTCGGGCTCTTTCGGCACACTGACCAAAACCAAAGAACTAAAACCAGTCAATGAAGTCGGCACCAATTTCAGATTCACGCCCACTTTGCGACCCATCGAATAACTGAGCAAATTATAATCGCCCAATGCCAGATCCACGCGACGATCATTGATCATCTTGATCATGCGATCAGCCACATCTGAACCCGTCAGCTTGATCACACGGGAACCTCCGGAAGTGGAAAAAACCTCTGCACTGCCTTCGCTTCCCACATCGGCATAGACGATTTTCTTGGAAGCAATGGATTCACTGTCAATCAGGGAGTCTTTATAATTCAAAGGCACCAGCGCGCCCAGGTAACTCATCCCCAGATCAGGGCCCACAATACGGATATTCGGCAGATAGCGAACCATATAAGAGGGCACGATGATGTAGTTCACCTTGCGCGACAGAAGATTGGACACCAAACGGGTGTTGGCAATGCTTTCCATCTGCAGGATAAAGCCCTGCTTTTGGGCGATGTCTTTCAGAATATCATAGATATATCCACCCCACACACCAGGACCTTTTTCGCAAAGGTAAGGGCATAATGGAGCCACCCCGATCTTTACAATCAGACGATTGGAAGAAGAGGTGGGAATTGATTTCGTTTTTACAGGCACGGGCGTTTTCTCCGGCGTCACCGTGACATACTTCGATGAAGGACGCCCCATCCACCCCGGATAATCTTTCACCGACTGGGCAGTCACAGGGAAGGTTGGAACAAGTTTCTTGGATGGAACTTTCTCTTTTTTCAGATACGCAATCAGGTTTCGCGCCGTCTCGCGACCAAGTTCTGCACAAAACTGGGCGGAATCAATGATCGTCAGTCTATTGTTTTTGATATTTTCAACCGACTCCGGATCACCGTCAAACGTGGCATGACGAATCTCGGTGCGTTTTTTCTCCCAAAGGGTTTTCACAATTGTGATCCCTCCGCCGTCATTCACGGTCAGAATCAGATCAACACTGCCTTTTTCCGGAAAATCCTTCAGAAACTGCTTTACCGCCAATTCGCCCGAAGCGGGATCGACCGCCTGATAGCGCTTCAACACTTTGAAATTGCGATTGTGCTCACGAAGAGCATCAAAGAATCCATCCACGCGATCCATCGTGGAAGACACTTGCGGATACTCAAAGACCACGATACGGATCGTGCTTCCTTTTTCAAAAGTTTTTTCGATATAGTCGCCATTGTCGCGCCCCCCCTGATAGTTATCACTGGTAAGGAATGACGCCAGATTTCCATTCACAATATACTGATCATAGGCAATCACCGGAATACCCTTGGTGTTGGCCTCCTGCAGACCACGCGCCAAAGCCGAGTTGTCTGTGGGCTGAATCACAATCACATTCGGATCTTTTTTAAGAGCATCATCCAGTTGGGTTGTTTGATTCAAGATGCCTTTGCGGCCTTCACCAGCCACATAAGGAATCACTTTGATTTTATCAGAATTGGATTTGTTGAATTTCTCAATCTCCTCTTCAAAGCCCTTTCGCATGGCGACCTGGCCTTCAATCTTCATGCTCCAGTATAAAGCAGGAACATTCCACGTCGTTGATGCGTGTGAAGAAAAAGATAAAAGAAATGCGCTGATAAAAAAACAAAACGTATTTGTGCCCACACAGCGAGTATATCTGATGCGGTTATGGGCTCCAAACAAGCAATTTAGAATTGCCAGCTGTTAATAAAAGAAAACAAGGTATGTTTATATCGAGACACGAAACACTGATGTTCCGCAACTATCCACAAGGTTAGTACAGCTCAATGCGATCATTCTCTCTAAATCCAGATCCCGAGTGTATGACGGCAATAGATCCATCGTTACCGAAGTAACTAATCACCTCGAGTGTTCCTTTGAGTCTGCCCGGAACACGACCAATATGACCACCACTTTCGGGATCATACACATCATCTCCATCTTCAGTGACTTTCAAAAGATCACCGACCTGCAACCCAGACACTCTGCCGACATTCAGATAGATTCTGTCGCCATTGATCGCAGCAATGCGACCCTCCCAGGTGACTTTATCCAAAGACGCCAGGACTTGCGGAGTGAAATCCAGGAAGGCATCTTTTACCAACACTGTGATCATATCCGGGTTGTTCGCCAGGAACTTGTCCGTTTCAACACGTTCTGCAACACGCACACCCTGCTCTTCAACCGTGACAGTTTTTACCGTGTTAAACACCTCGCGGCCCGCGCGACCCGTGACAACACGAACCTGCGCCACCACTTCAAATGCCGTGGTCAAATGACGAACCACGCCCACGTTGTCAGCTTTGCGTTTGATACGAATGTCGATGATCTTGCCTTCAAGAACGGTGTTCACACCCAGGGCCTGAGCTGCCTTGGCAACTTCCGGCAGCTTGTATTGACCATTTTCAACCATCTTGGCCAGATCCACTTTCAACTCACGGCTGTCCAAAGCAATCACTTCGCCTGTGCGATTCAAATCCGCAATAAAGGCAGCACGAGCCTGATCACGCAGTTCCTGCGGACGTTTGTCACCCGCATCCAGGAACGGCAGAACCATCATGCGCTTGCGAGGAGCAGAATCATCCTTGCGCGCCTCATAATTCACATCCTTGATTTCCCGGCGGGTGGTTGGATTTGCACTGCGATCCAAAGTTGCACACGCAGTCACACAGAAAACAATTGCCAGACAGAATAACTTTTTCACCAGGAGTCCTTTCCTACTGAGCCCACTTCAAAACGATCTCATTTTGTCCTTCAGACACACGGGAAAGCTTTTTCCCGTCCAGATCCAAAGTTTCAAGCTTACCCACCAGCTCAGATGCCGGCACCGACGTGTCAACCTCAAAGCTGACGCTGTCAGCACTGACCAGACGCTCGCGGATATTTTTCACCTGAGTCAACTGCGAGCGGATTTTTTCCTTCACACCCTCAAGAACCGGCAAAGGCTGACGCCCCTGAATGGTCAGACGAATCACGGAAGTCCCGACAGAACCTCTTTGCCATGCATCCATCACCTGCACCGCCAGATCATTGGCTGTGCCTTCCAGAACCTCACGCAGTTTCTTGTCAATGGCATTTTCAAAAGAACCACCGTCCGTATCAAAACGACGGGACACATCGGCAATAGCACGGCCGTTGCTGACCTGCAAAGCCGTCATTTTGATTTCAATTCGGAAGTTATTGCGCTCCCCTTTGGTCAGGTTCACTTGCCCGTCAACCACCACTGGAGCATTGAAATACTGAGCAAAGAACTGAGCGTCTTCGCCACCAACTTTTTCATTCTGGAAGTCCGCCGGAACACTGGCTGCCAAGCCTGCTTCAATCGGCTTGATCAGATAAAAATTATTTTTCTGGAAAGCGCCACGCAGGGCCTCTTCCAGCAGACGGCCTTCCTTCACCAGGAAGCCTTGTGGATTTTTATCCAGCGGCAACCACCAGCGATAGCTGCGACCTTCAACACGGTCCTGCCAGCTGACCAGCGGAAGCACCACCGGCACCGCTTCGTTTTCATTCAAAAGAGAACTGTCCTGAAGCATCTGCTTCAGATCCTTCAAAGACACCTTCATCGCCACGGACATTTTGAATTCATCCGCACTTTGAGTCAGCGCAGAAGGTTTCGTAAACGGAATGTAGCGTGCGGAATTTCGGATGATTTTATTCTGAATCAGGGTTTTGTTTTTCAGGAAGCGGTCGTTACCAATCAGTTCCTGAATGATTTCTTCAGAGACTTTTTGAGCCGCTTCATCCTGAATGACTCTTTTTGCCACCTGCGGGTTGGTTTCTTTGGACACACCGGAATAGGTGCGATCCACCAGTTCTGCCTGCTGGGCCAGGGCGGTGCCACTTACGAAGATCATCAATGCTGCTGCAACCACACTTACTAAACGCATTCCTAGCTCCTCAACTCGATAAAGTCTGTTCTTCCAAACAGGGAATGAACACCTTCAAAGAATTCGTTATTCACACTGATTCCCTGAGCTTCCTCCATCTCCATCAGGACACGGCGGTTCAGCTCACCCAGTTCAATTTCCAGACTGACCGAGGTTGTTCCCGGATAGTCCCTCATCAACGACTGCAGGCGTGGGTAATCATCAGGATTAATCTTATCCAATCTTAGTACCATTCGCTTGGTTTTTTTTAGGATATCTTCCAAGGGAGATACGGTATCAACCATGATCTTGGCCGAACCATCCTCCACTTCCAGACCACCCCCGACCAGGACCGGTCTTTCATCGCGAAGCTGGGCTTCAAATCGAGCATAAGAATCCGGGAAGATCACAAGCTCACAGCTGCCCGTCAGGTCCTCGACCTTGCCGAACGCCATGCGGGTTCCTTTTTTCGTGATCAGCTCGCGAAGCTCAGTGATTAGTCCCGCCACGACGACACGTTTTTTACCCGCATCGCGGTTCTTCCAGTCTTTTTTGGCAGCTTTCAAGGCTTCCGCTTCCGGGCTGCCCGGAGCTGGCATCTGCGCCGGCAGATCAATCACCTTGCACGTTGTCCAAAGCTCAGAAAGCGTGTCAAAACCCTTCAATGGGTGATCACTCAGGTAAAAGCCCAGAACTTCTTTTTCGTAAGTCAATGAAGCCGTGCGCGCCCAAGGTTTTACGTCTTCCAAAGTCACTTTGGTTTCCGTCGATGGCCCCAGGTCAAACAACGAAGACTGCCCCATTTCACGGTCTTTTTGCAGACCAATGGCGCGATCCAGATACTTCTGATAACCGGCAACCAGCTGCGCACGGTGCGCGCCGAAACCATCAAAGGCCCCGGCTTTGATCAGACACTCGATCACTTTTTTATTCACACGACGGGTGTCGATGGAATTAAAGAATTCATCCAGCGTGGTGAACTTTTTGTCCGGCAGACTGCTGCGGGCCTCGATAATCGCCTCGACCGCATTTTGCCCCACGCCCTTGATCGCCCCCAGGCCGAAGTAAATTTCATCACCATGAACATCAAACAGATAATCAGAGAAGTTCACGCTTGGCGAACGCACGGTCAGACCACGCTTGGTGGCATCCTTGGAGTATTTTACGATCTTTTCCGTATCCGAAAGCTCGGTACTGAGAAGAGCGGCGAAGAATTCAGCCGGATAATGACATTTCAGCCAGGCCGTCTGAATGGTGACGACCGAGTACGCGGCGGCGTGGGATTTATTGAAACCGTAATCGGCGAACTTGTACATCAGATCAAACAGATCTGATGAACGTTGTTTGTCATGCCCGCGCTCAATCGCCCCTTTCATGAAGCGTTCGCGGTGCTGATCCATTTCCTCTTTGATCTTCTTACCCATCGCACGACGAAGCATATCGGCTTCACCCAGAGAGTATCCGGCGATGCGAGAGGCGATACCCATAACCTGTTCCTGATAGACCATGATCCCGTAGGTCTCGGACAGGACTTCACGGGTGTCTTCCAGAAGGTATTCCACCGGTGCTTTTCCGTGCTTACGATCGGTAAAGTCCGGAATGTTCGCCATTGGACCCGGTCGGTACAACGACGTGATCGCAGTGACATCGGCAAACGAAGATGGACGAATTTTACGAGTGGCATCGGTGATGCCCTCACCCTCGAACTGGAACACCCCGGCGGTATCCCCGCGGGACATCATTTCGAAGGTCGCGGCATCCGTCATCGGAATCATCTGCGACTGGATTTTTTTGCCACGGTTTTTCAGAATCAGCTTCAAAGCGTGATTGATGTGAGTCAGGGTCTTCAGACCCAGGAAGTCGAACTTGATCAGACCGATTTTTTCGGCGTGCTTCATGTCGTACTGAACGACCTGTTCGCCGTCAGCGCCCTTGTAAAGCGGAGCATGACGAACCAGCTGACCATCGGCGATGATAACCCCGGCGGCGTGGATACCCGCATGGCGAACCATCCCCTCCACGCGCTGAGCAAGATCCATCAGTGTGTTCACTGTTGGATTCATCTCCATCATCTCGCCAATACGAGGTTCCATTTCCATGGCCTCTTTAAGATTGATGCCAAGTTTTTCCGGAATCAATTTTGTCACGGCATCGACTTCCGGGAAGGTCATACCCAAGACACGGCCCACGTCCTTGATGGCGGCACGGGCCTGCAACTTACCGTAAGTGATGATCTGGGAAACAGACTCCTGACCATACTTGCGGGTTACATACTGAATGACTTCCTGGCGACGATCCTGACAGAAGTCGATATCGAAGTCGGGCATGGAAATACGTTCAGGATTCAGGAAACGTTCAAACAGAAGGAAATTAGGAAGCGGATCCAGATCCGTGATTCGCAGAACATAAGCGACCAGGGAACCGGCACCGGAACCCCGCCCCGGCCCCACCGGAATGTCATTCACCTTTGCCCAGTTGATGAAGTCCTGGACGATCAGGAAGTAACCGTTAAAGCCCATGCGATCGATAATGCCCAGTTCGTATTCCAGGCGCTTGTCGTACTCGGGAATTTTATCTTCCGGCACCATCTCGCCACGCGCGGCGGCCTCTTCGAAGCGTACCAGAAGGCCTGCTTTGGCTTTGCGGGCAATGTCTTCCTTCAGCGACAAACCATCGTCTGTCGGGAAAGTTGGAAGGTGATAGATCGGTTTTCCCTGATCATCTTTCAGTTTAAATTTAACATCGCAGCGTTCAGCGATTTGCAGAGTGTTCGCGATTGCTTCCGGCACATCGGCAAAAAGCTCGGTCATCTGCTCTGGCTTTTTTAAATAAAATTCATCAGTGCCCAGACGGAAACGGGATTCATCGCTCAAAGTTTTATTCGACCCGATACAGATCAAAACTTCCTGAGCCATCTGATCATCCTGAGTCATGTAGTGCACGTCATTGGACGCCACAACAGGAACTCCGGTGATCTTGGAAGCTTCCAGCAGGAATGGATTCAGGCGATCCCATTCCGCAACACCGGTTCGGCACATTTCAAGATACAGACGATCGTTGAAGATTTCTTTCAGCTGGCGAATTTTTGCCAACGCCGCATCCGGACCTTCACGCAGGAAGGACTCTGCAACTTCACCGCGCAAGCCGCCGGTCAAACAGATCAGATTTTCGTTGTACTGCTGAATAACTTCGTAATCGATACGAGGCTTCCAGTAAAAGCCCTCTTGGTAGCCGATGGAAGAAAGTTTACACAGATTGCGATAGCCATCATTGTTCTGCGCCAGAAACACCAAGCGGCGTGGCCCGGTGTTGACCTGATCACGATCCTGCTTTTTTTCAAGACGAGACCCTGGCGCGATGTACGCATCCAACCCCAGAATTGGTTTTACGTTGTTGTCCTTGCAGGCAAAGAAGAACTCAACAGCACCGAACATGTTGCCGTTGTCAGTAAGGGCCACCGCGGGCATCTGCATGGCCGCTGCTTTTTTAGCAATGGCTTTAACCCGGCAAGCGGCTTCCAAAAGGGAATATTCTGAGTGGACGTGTAGATGAACAAAAGACATGACAATTTCATATCTTAGCCCCCTTTTTGTTTCAATAAAAGGGGGTGTTTAGGTCACACTTCTCTCAGTGCGTTAAAAGACCCCAAGTTGCACCAACGGCTGAATGGAAACTCCGCCCGGAATTTGAGCAGACCCCAGATCCAATCTGTCGTTTTTAACGGGAATTTTGATGGTTTTTGACCCCAGACCCGCATCAATCGTGACTGTGAGAATAACTCCAGAAACCTGCGCCGGAAGGGTCGACCCATCGATATTCCAAAGTGTCGCCTGATCGTCGCGGAATTCGATTTTGTCACTGTTCGGAGCTGCCGGGTCTTTCTCAAGTTTTACATCCAAAACACTGGCCGCATACCCATCTGCCACTTCCATGTCCACCTGCAACTTTTGACGAAGCATTTCGTTGGCGTACTTGATCAACAAAACCGCACTTTTCCCAGGAGCTGGCGCCACAAAGTCACGATCTCGGGTGCTGTCTTGAGAAAGCAAACCGATGTAACGAATGGCCAGATCCGAGTTAGGAACCTCCAACGAAAAGGGCTGAGTCACTTTCTGGCGATACTTGAAATCATTGAAGGACATCAGCAGGCGTCCATCTTCAAGATTGAACAACCGATACCCCGTCATCTCGGCACAACAACCTCCCAAGCCTGAAACCAGCACAGGATAACTATCATGCACATTCAACTCGGTGGCCGCTTCTGTTTTACCCCACAAAACCCGCTCCAGACGCTCGCCTTTACGAACACTCCAGGAAATGCTTCCGGAAATACCTTCCGCATTCAAATATTCCTCGGTGTTTTTTGCGCTGCCAATCAGATACAGCTGATCCCCATCCACTTCCGAATAAGAGCGATAAGTCTGATAGTCTTGAGAAGTGCGCTGAATCACACGACTGCCGTCTTCGGCCTGCTTCAATTTAAAACTGGAAATGCCAGAGCTTTCATAAAGAATCTGCCCCGCCGCCGCAAGCGCCGCCATACAGGAAAGAACAATAAGTAAAGTAATACCCTTGGAAATTTTATGGATGTGTTTTGTTTTCATCCAAAGAAGGCTAACAAAACCAACCCCCAATCAGGAGTTACACAAAAATCATGACAAACAAAAAAGGTACCTGCTTACTTTTTCCGAAGCAGCGCATCTAGCACAGCGCTTCGGAAAAAGTAAGCAGGTACCTTTTGGTTATTCCCACTCGATGGTGCCGGGGGGTTTGCTGGTGACGTCGTAGACGACGCGGTTGACGCCTTTGACCTTGTTGGTGATCAGATTGGAGACCTCACGCAGGAACTGGAATTCGAAAGGATACCAGTCTGCGGTCATGCCGTCACTGGAGGTGACTGCACGCAAAGCCAGAACGTGATCGTAAGTTCTGGAGTCCCCCTGCACGCCCACGGTTTTTACCGGAAGCAAAACACAGAACGCCTGCCAGATTTTTTCATAAAGACCGCGACGACGAAGCTCTGAAATATAAATATCATCCGCTTCTTTAAGAATTTGCAGTTTTTCTTTCGTCACTTCACCCAACACACGAATTGCCAAGCCCGGCCCCGGGAACGGATGACGCCACAGCATTTCTTTTGGAAGTCCAAGCTGTGCCCCCAGTGCGCGCACTTCATCTTTGAACAATTCGCGAACTGGCTCCACCAGACCCAATTTCATTTTTTCCGGCAGACCACCCACATTGTGGTGCGACTTGATCGTCACGCTGCCACCCACTGACGACACACTTTCAATCACATCCGGATAAAGTGTTCCTTGCGCCAGCCATTTGATCGGAAGTTTGTGATCATAGCTTTTATCAAAGACTTCAATAAACACACGTCCGATGGTTTTACGCTTGTCCTCAGGATCAGACTTGCCCTGAAGGGCTGAAAGAAATTCTTCAGAAGCATCCACACCGCGCAAATTCAGCCCAATGCGATGATAAGACTCAAGCACAGCTTCATACTCGTTTTTGCGCAACAGACCGTTATCAACAAACACGCAGTGAACACGCTCAGCACCCAAAGCCTTGGTCAGCAGAGTCGCCACCACCGTGGAATCAACGCCGCCACTTAAACCCACCAGAACATGATCCGTAGGTCCGACTTTGTCTTGCGCTTCCTTGATCAAAATATCCTTGATGTGAGGAGCATCCCAGTCCGCCGGAGCTTTACACATGCCTTGCGCGAAATATTTCAACAGATCCATTCCATGATCGGTGTGCGCCACCTCGGGATGGAACTGCACCGCCAAAACGCCAGGACCCTGCATGGCTGCGGGATGATGGCCGTCGGAATTTGCGATAATTTTAAAACCCTCGGGGGCTTTTTCAACCACGTCGCCGTGACTCATCCAGACTTTTTGTCTTTCAGGAACACCCTGGATCGGACTGGACCATGTTACATAATTCAGGCCATACTCACGATGTTCAGCGCGTGTCACTTTGCCGCCCAGCTGATGAGTCAAAAGCTGCATTCCATAACAAACACCCATCACAGGACTTATGTTACGAAGTTCAGCCACATTTCTTTGCGGTGAACCGGCTTCATAAACTGAATTCGGACCGCCGCTTAAGATGATGCCGTAAGGATTTTTCTTACGGATTTCTTCCGTGGGATATTCGAAGGAATGAATTTCTGAATAAAAACCCATCTCACGCAGACGACGGGCAATCAATTGTGTGAACTGGGAACCAAAATCAAGAATGACAAAACCACGCATAATTATGACTCAATTCGATAGTTAGGTGCTTCTTTGGTGATGCTGACATCATGCACGTGGGATTCACGAAGACCCATGGCGGAAATCTGCACGAACTTCGCCTTGCTCTGCAGCTCATCTATATTGCGGGCGCCGACATAACCCATTCCGGATTTCAAGCCACCGATCAATTGATGAATGACTCCGGAAGCAGATCCTTTGTAAGCGACCTTGCCTTCGATGCCCTCTGGAACAAGCTTGTCATTTTCTTCGACGTCCATTTGGCCATAGCGGTCTTTGGAACCTTTGGACATCGCTCCCAGACTGCCCATCCCGCGATAGACTTTATAAGTACGGCCCTGGAACAAGATTGTTTCGCCCGGTGATTCTTCAGCCCCCGCCAGCAGATTTCCGATCATCACGGAATTTGCACCCAAAGCCAGCGCCTTGGTGATGTCACCAGAGAATTTAATACCGCCGTCAGCAATAATTGTTTTACCGCGGGAACGCGCAACCTTCGCACATTCCATCACCGCAGAAATCTGCGGCATCCCAACACCGGCCACCACACGCGTGGTGCAAATACTTCCAGGTCCCACACCAACTTTGACAACTTCAGCACCGGCGTCCAGCAAGGCTTGTGTGCCATCAGCTGTCACGACGTTTCCAGCCACAACAATCACATCTTTATGTTTCTGGGAAATATACTTCACCATCTCGATCACGTTTTTAGAGTGACCATGGGCTGTGTCGACACAAAGAACGTCGACATCCGCCGCCACCAACGCCTCCACGCGGTCACGGGAATCAGGCCCCACGCCCACCGCAGCCCCGACAAACAGACGACCATGTTCGTCCTTGGTGGCTTGAGGATAATTTTTAGCCTTTTCAATATCCTTGATCGTGATCAGACCTTTTAGTTTTCCTTTGGAATCCACCACCGGCAGCTTTTCAATGCGGTGTTTTTGCAGAATCTTTTTTGCTTCATCCAAAGTTGTGCCCATTTTCGCAGTGACCAGATTTTCTTTGGTCATCAGATTGCGAATCGGCTGATTGAAGTTTTCCTCAAAGCGCAGATCGCGATTGGTCAGAATTCCCACCAGCTCACCATTGACTGTGACCGGAACACCGCTGATGGAATATTTTTCCATCAGGGCCACAGCTTCTTCCACCAGATGATCCGGCCCCAGAGTGATGGGATCCATGATCATGCCGCTTTCATATTTTTTTACCTTTTCAACTTCCAGGGCCTGTTTGTCGATATCCATATTTTTATGAATGATCCCCAAACCACCATGTTGAGCCATGACCCGCGCAACGCGGTTTTCAGTCACCGTGTCCATCGCCGCGGAAATGATCGGCGTGTTCAGATATTTACCACGGGCAAATACAGAACGAGGTACAACATCCGTGGGAGTGATTTCAGAGTATTGGGGAAGAAGAAGAATATCGTCAAACGTCAGTGCGTAAGGGACTTCACGATCCATAACAAAGCTCCTAGAGGCAGGTTTTTGTTATTCTGAGCGGAAATCCCTTTGAGTTCAAGCAAAACAAGGGTGATTTATCAGTACCAGGTCTTGTACAAAAGATAGTTGTCAGCGGACTTTTCAAGCAGCGCGACCTCTTCATCCGTCAGCGCCCGTTTTACTTTTCCGGGCCGTCCCACAACCAGACTGCGGGGCGGAATTTCAGTGCCTTCCGTGATCAAAGTGCCGGCACCAATCAAACAATGCTCGCCGACTTTGCACCCGTCCATGATGATCGAACCCATGCCCACCAGTGTACCGCGACCGATTTCACAGCCATGCAACATCACCAAATGTCCAATGGTCACGCGGTCATGGAGCGTTGTGCCCCATTTTCCATAAGTGCCATGAATAACGGCTCCATCCTGAACATTGACCTCTTTGCCAATACGAATCGGCATCACGTCACCACGGATCACCACGTTGTACCAGATCGAGGAATTATCACCAATTTCCACATTGCTGATAATACGGGCGTTATCCGCCACAAAAACCTTTTCACCAATCACCGGAGACATGCCGCGTGCATTTACAAACTCGTTGCTCATAGAACACCTCTGTTCTAGGCTAAAGTTTCGCTCTGAAGGAATCAACCTTTTCCTGCGCCCGATCAAAGAACTCAGAAATTCTATCCTGTTCTTTCATGCCATCTGAAAAGCCAATATCAATCAGCTGACGGCAATAAGAGGGCGTGAACATCAGGTAACTCAGTAATTCAGCAGATTCATCAATGGACCCCGGCCCCCGCAGCAGATAGCGAATAATACGCGGAAGTTCGCTGCCCTTTTTCTTAGCCAGATCCGAAAAATCCACGGAGGGTGAGATCCACAGTGTTTCAAGTTCGTGCCAGTTCGAACGACGACGCTCTTCATTGCTAAGCCCCTTCAACCCTTCATTGATTTGCTGAATGCGCTGGATATCAGACTCAAGACCGTCCATCATAACCGCATTCATCAGCACATTGGCAACCCTGGCGACGGTGGGCATCTCTCCGCCACTGGCGTGATGATAGCTGTAAAATGTGTCCTGACGACGGCGAACCCCGACGGCCAACAGGCGATTGGCGCCAAGATAAATCGCAGGTCCGCAAGGGGACTGATTGCGAATGCAGCCATCGCCGTAGTAACGATCCTGCACCTTCACTGGAGGAAACAACATGGGAATCGCCGATGAGGCCATGATATGCTCGACGGAAAGAGTCACTTTTTCACTTCGATGCATGCCTCGCTCCCAGGTTTTCAACTCGGGAACACCCTGAAAAAAACTAACGGTTGAAACACTGTCATACTCCAATGCCGATACCGATACCGCCCGCAAGATACCGGCATTGATTTTCTTTTGAATCTCAGTGAACTGACACTTCCCCAGAATATAATTATGCAAAGGATGCGTGGAAAGAAGAGAACGCAGGCCGGAATCTTTTCTGCCCCCACCCAAAGAAAACTCGGTCATCCACTGAAGTCCACCCCGGGACAACGCCATGAGATCCGCATAGAAGACATTGTCGCTGTCGATCTTAGACCACAGATTCACCAGGTTTTTACTGCTTTGAACAAATGATGCAGGATTGCCCGCCAGCAGAGCCACATTGATGGCCCCGGCACTGACACCGGAATAAACCTGAAAGGGATCATCCAATTGATGGCGGGAACAGATATGCGCGATTGCCGCAAGCACACCGGCTTGATAAGCCCCACGGGCGCCGCCCCCGGAAAGAACAAGACCCAGAGTTGGCATAAAAACCCTCCCCGAGTATTTATGCTAACTTTGACTAATGCAGAGGTAAAGAAGTCGAACTAAACTGTCACCTGACTTTGCTTTTTATCAGACACAACCCAGACCAAGTCGTGCTCGCGCAAGGTAAAGCTGGCACGTGGGCCCAAAATTCTTTGAGGACCACGTTCAATACCCACAACCATGCCGTGATAAGATTCACGGATGCCGCTTTCACGGATGGTTTTGTCTTTGAATTTAGACTCTTCAGACACCACAAATGAAGACAGTTTATAATCATCCTGTCGAGTGGTCGCTTCCGGTTCTGGCACCTGAGCAGCCTTTTCCCCCTCGAGGAAGGTGTGGAAGCTTTGCAGCTCTTCTTCACTGCCGAAACAAATCAGCTTGTCGTGAGGCCACAAAACAAACTCGCCATCCGGAGCAAAGTAACGTTTGGCTCCGCGGAAGACAGCCGCGACAGTCACGCCGTAGTTTTCTTTAAATGAAAGATCCCGCAAAGTGCGACCCACCAGCGAGCACTCGGATGCAATGTCGTAGTTCCCAAGTGTTGTTTCCCATGGCAGGAAGTTTTTTGCCACAGAACTGCTGACCAGCTCTTTGCGCTCTTTTTCGGTCAGATTTTTTTGGAAGTTCTTTTCAATAAACTGGTACAGATGACGCACCCACAACTGGCCGGCCAGGGCCGCCACACCAACCACGGCCACAATCACGCCGGAGGCCACTTTCAAGGTCGCAAACTGACTGATCAAAGCACCAAGCAAAACCACCGCCAGCACCAAACGGCCGACAAATAAACCCGCCTGCAAACCGCGCAGCTTTTGCAGCTCTTCCACTTCACGCTGAGCGCGCAAGGAAGGACCACTCATCACAATACCCCAGAAGAACGGGGCTGAAAGTGCCAGACAGACAAATAAAGAAATACCGCTCGCCCACGGGCTTTCCTGCAGATATTTTTGAATTTCAGCATTCACCACGGCTTTAAACGCAGCCATGATAGCCACAACCATCACGGTGTTCAAAAGAATCTTCATCCCGTAGGTTTTCATGATCAGGGCGCCCGCTTTTTTTTCACCCGCCTGATTGAAGGAAGCCTGATACTGATCCAGATTGCGCTTCACACCTTCTGGCAGCTTGGATTCCACCCAGCGATAAAACGGATCCGCGACCTTGATCAGGTACGGCGTGGTGAACGTGGTCACGGCAGAAACGGCAATCGCCAGCGGATACAGGAAATCACTGGTGACTTTCAGACTGACCCCCAGGGCTGCGATGATGAATGAAAACTCTCCGATTTGCGCCAGACTCATGCCGGACTGGAAGGACTGTTTGCGTCCCTGGCCGGACAAAATCGCCCCCAGGAAGGTGCTGATAAATTTACCGACGATCGTTACGAGAGTGACCAAAATCACCAGATCCCAGCGTTCAATCAGAACCTTGGGGTCAATCATCATACCGACAGACACGAAGAAGATCGCGGCAAAAAGATTTTTCACCGGCTGCAGCACGTGTTCCATCTTGTGACCTTCCGGCGTTTCAGCCAGAAGTGAACCCATCACGAAGGCCCCCAATGCCGGAGAGAACCCCACCCCGGCCGCAATCATAACCATCATAAAGCAAAGACCAATGGACACCAGAAGCAGTGTTTCGTCTTCCAGAAGATTGCGGATTTTTCGCAGGAAGATTGGAATCAGGAAGATCCCGACCACAAACCAAAGTGCGATATAGAACAAAAGACGAAGACCCGAGAATGCCAGTTCCGCGGTAGAGAACGTGTCGGAGCTGGCAATCGCCGTCAGCAGCACCAACAGCAGAATCGCCACGATATCCTCAACCACCAGAATACCAAAGACAAGTTCAACGAACTTTTTGCCTTTCATTCCCAGTTCCTGGAAGGCACGAACAATGATGGTGGTCGAAGAAATGGAAAGAATTCCCCCGAAGAAAAGACTGTCAATGTTGTTCCAGCCCAACAGACGGCCGACCAGGTAACCCAGGGCCACCATAAAAACTACTTCGAAGACCGCAGTAAAACTGGCAGAGCCACCGACCTTGAATAATTTCTTAAAGCTGAATTCCAACCCCAGACTGAAAAGCAGGAAGATCACGCCGATCTCGGACCAGACCTGAATGTTCGCCTGATCTGTCACTGTGGGCAAGAAAGGAACGTGAGGACTGACCAGGAAACCTGCAATCAGATATCCCAGAACTTGAGGCTGACCGAGTTTTTTGAAAAGCAGCGTGGAAAGCGCTGCGATCATTAAAATAAAACCAAGATCCGTAATCAAATGAGGTAGATGATGCATGCCTCATAGTTACAAAAACTAGTTCAAATATCCAGATCCTTTGTCCATTAGACCAAAATTTTGGATATTTTGCGCGCCGCCCTCGACTTCAGCATTCATCACTCGAGAACGCCCGATGAAACTCTTTGTCGCAAAGAGAGGCACACCCAGATAAAGGCACAGAGACATCGCTTCATCTGCACGCAATTTTAAAGAATTCGTCTGCGGATGACCGCTGATATAAAGACGCAGATATTGATGAGCGCCTTTAATTTCTACAAAAACCGCCTGTTTTATTTCGATTCCCAAAGATTCCAGCATCAACGCCGTGAACTTGTGCGGAGAAGACTCCAGAATCATTTTATTGCTTTGAGACATCGCCACACCTGCATCAATGGCACTGACGGCCACCGGCAGCGTGTATTGATGAGCCTCGTCTTTAAAAAGCAAAAACGGCCGCGTCGCATCGGTGGTCACCGACAATCCATAAGGGAACAGTTGCACCAGTTCTTTCTGGTGAAAAGACTCCTCTTCGCGGGATTCATTTGAAAACACGATTTGTGCTTTAAGTGGGTTGAAATTCTGGATGTCTTTCATGATTAAATCATTTCTCCTCTGAACACTGCCGGGAACGCCTTGGTGATTTTCACATCGACCGTTTTACCGATCAAATCCGCGGTTCCCAGGAAGTGAACCAGCTTATTGCCGGTGCTTCTGCCTTGCATTTTTCCGTGATCACGGTCCACATTTTCAACCAGGACCTTCATGGTTGTGCCTTCGTAGCGCTTTACGCGTTCAAAGGCCATTGCCTCATGCACATCAAACAGACGATTCAAACGCTCGTTCTTCACATCTTCCGGCAACTGGTCTTCAAACTTGGCCGCCTTGGTGAACGGACGCGGTGAATAGCTGAACGCAAAGATGGTTTCAAACCCGACCTCAGTCACCATATTCAATGTATCCTGGAAGTCCTCTTCAGTCTCGCCTGGGAAACCAACGATGATGTCCGTTGAGAAGCAGACATTCGGCAGCCCCTTTTGAATCATCGCAATGCGCTCCAGATATTCTTCACGCGTATAGTTGCGATTCATGCGTTCAAGCACCCTGGTGCTGCCCGCCTGGAACGGCAGATGGATGTATTCCATGATCTTGTTGGAATGTTCAGACATCACATCGACCAGCTTCTGGTTAAAGTCCTTGGGATGTGAAGTCGTGTAACGAATGCGCTCAACATCTGTTTCTTTGGCAACCTTCGCCAGCAAGTCAGCAAAGTCGATGCCTTCGTCACCCTGGTAAGAGTTTACATTCTGCCCCAGCAAAGTGACTTCCTTCACTCCACGCTTCACCAGATGTCGGATGTCGGTCAGGATGTGCTGAACCGGGCGGGATTTTTCACGACCGCGGGTGTACGGAACCACACAGAAGGTGCAGAAATTATCGCAGCCCTTGGTGATGTTCACATAAGTGGCCACCCCCGGATTACGCACCAAAGTTTCAATGTGATAAGGCGAACGGTGTTCAAAGCGGGAATTTACCAGCCTGCGTTCACCCGCAAAAGATTTCGCCACCAGCTGAGGCAAACTGTCGATCTGATCCGTGCCGAAAACAAAGTCGATCATCGGCTGGGTCTTCATCAGATTTTCCTTTTCCTGCTGACCCACGCAACCACCCACGCCGATTTTCAGCTCCGGGTTTTTGCGTTTCATGTATTTGTACGTGCCGACTTCGGAATAAACCTTATGAACAGGTTTTTCGCGCACACTGCAGGAATTGATAATAATCAGCGAAGCCTTTTTAGGATCCGTCACCGGCACAAAGTTCTGCATCTCAAGCAGAGCGTACATTCGCTCGGTGTCGTTCACATTCATCTGACAACCATAGGTTGAAATATAGACGCCACGACCCATCCCGATATCGGGATTTTTCTGAACACTTTCAAGATTTTGGGTGATGTCGTCCACGAGCTCTTACCTCTTGTGTCATTAAGGAAAGTGAGTTATAGAGGACCGTCTTAAGAATGTCAAAAAAAGCCCGAACCTGATGGAGGCCTTCGTCATGATCCCAAGACTGAAAAGTTCAAAAAAATGGACATCCTTCCCTAAAGAATACTCAGATCAGATTCAGACTGTTTTTAAAGAAAATTTCGCCCAGTATCTGGACAATGCTCAGTTGATCATTGAAGGCCGCATCTATCAGGAAGAAATTGCGCTACGCGTTGGCTATCTGGAAGAAGGCCGCCTGGCCCAAGCCAATTTTGAGGTTTCCATGAGCTATTCACAAGAGCAACAAGACGCAGTTTCCCGCATTCATAACTGTGTCGACGCCGCGGCCAGCATGATGCTGGAGTTCCTGGAAAACGAAGGTGAAGTGGACTTCCCGTACACTTGGAAGGAAGTTCCGTTCCAGGGCAAAAAAGTCTATCTGAAGTTCTCGACGGAAAATTCCAACCTGGAAGCTGAAGCCAACAAACTTCTGGGTTTGAGTGAGGAAGAAATGCTTCACGATACCGACGAAGAAGAAGATGAAGATGCCTTGAGCCGCGCGGAGCAGAGTGAAGAACTGTCGCCTCCACGCGACGATGAGGACTATACTGAAGAGGACGAATCCACGGCAGAAGCTGAGGAAGACTCTGAAGACAAAGGTCCAAAGATGTTTGGTGGCAAAGGAAAGAAGCAGCTTCATTAGAGGCTCTCTCCCGTCTGGGGGATAGATTCTCACTCTGAGACATCCCCTTCATTAAGATTTTTCCAGACAAATCAGAGAGATATCTATTAAATACGAGTTTATGCCGATAAGTTAGGCATGAAAACTCGCAAATACGGAACGTCACTTGTTGCTATCTTAACAGCTTCTTTGTTGCTGGAAGTTTCAGCACAGGCAGCCCCCAACTCACTGACCTATCAAGGTCGAATCCTTAAGGCCGACGGAACACCGCTGGAATATAGCAACGTCAGTTTTCAATTTGAAATCACCAATCCCAACGGCCAGTGCATCATTTATCGCGAGCAAGTGGATCACATTGACCTGACAAACTCTGGTGGTGTGTTCGATGTACCAATCGGAACCGGCTCCCAAAGCCACCCAACCGCCGGCACTTTCACATTGCTTGATTCATTTAAAAATTCCGGCAGCCTTTCCTGTGATGGCGGCGCCATTTACAATCCGTCCGTCAATGATCAACGCCGTCTGCGCGTCAGATTCCATGACGGCACAGGCTGGAAGACGATCTCTCCTGACAATGAAATACGTTCTGTTCCCTACGCCGCTTATTCCTTGTCGGCTCAAAAGCTGGGCTCATATCAGCCCACGGATTTTGTCTTGAAAAACACCGTCGCAGCCTGCCCGGCAAATAACTTCCTGACCTTCGACGGCACCAGCTTTTCCTGCGCACCAGTGACCGGCGCATCTGGCGGCACTGTGACAGATGTCACCTCCGCCAATAGCTATCTGACTGTCGCTACCGGCAATTCCACCCCACTTCTGACTGTCAACGTTGGCACAACCGCCAATACGGTGGCCGCAGGCAATGATACGCGCTTCACAGATGCGCGCATCCCCACAGGCAACGCCAATGGAGATCTGGGCGGCACCTACCCAAATCCCTCCGTCGCAAAAATCCAGGGCGTGGCTGTATCAAACTCAGCGCCCACGTCCGGACACTTTATGAAGTTTTCCGGCACCGAATGGACCAGCTCCGCAATTGCCATTGCCGATGTGACAAATCTGAACAGTTCTTTGAGCGGACTGCTGCCGACCGCGACCTTTAACACTGCCGTTGGCAGCGCCAACTGTACAGCTTATGAAACCGCCTACTGGAACTCCGTCGCCGGAAAATTCCTGTGTCAGGCAATCAATGTGTCTGTTGCAGGAGATGTCAGCGGCTCCATCGGTGCAGTCAGCGTTGATAAAATCAAAGGCGTCAGTGTCGATGCCACAGCCCCAACATCGGGCCAGGTGCTTAAATACGACGGAACCAAATGGGCGCCGGCGACAGAAGTCAACGGACCCATCGCCGCTGCTGATATCCCAGCTCTGGACTGGAGCAAAATCACAACTGGTAAACCGACGACGGTGTCAGGTTATGGAATCACCATCACCTCAAGTGATCTTCCGACCATACCAGTCAATAAGGGCGGAACGGGCCAGACCAGCTTCGTCAATGGTGAGTTGTTGATTGGTAACTCGACTGGAAACACTTTGAGCAAAGCCACTTTGACAGCCGGGTCTGGAATCTCGATCACCAATGGCAACGGCAGCATTTCAATTTCCGCCACGGGATCTGCGCCCACCGGCAACGCTGGCGGAGACCTTGGCAGCACTTATCCCAATCCGACCGTGGCAAAGATTCAGGGATATGAAATTGCTTCGACGGCTCCGACGGCCAATGCCTATTTGAAATGGGACAACGGCACCAGCAAATGGACTCCGGGTTTTGTGAAACTGAGTGAACTGCAAAACCTGACTGGCGGAAGCGCCTTCAATGCCGCCGGCTGTACAGCAGCTCAGACTTTGAACTGGAGTTCGATCACTGATAAATTTGAGTGCCAGAACATATCTATCGCCAACACACAAGTCACAGGCCTTGGCACAGCCTCCACAAGAGCGGCCGGAACCGCCGCCAACGAGGTGCTGTTGCTTGATGGCAGTGGAAAACTGCCATCCAGTGCTCTGCCTTCCACTTTGGGACAATGGCAGGTTTCAGGGACAAAGTTGTATTACGATGACGGAGTCATCGTCGCCGGTGGTGTCGGCACCACCTACACAGGAACAGAGCATCCATTCATTGTAAAAGGAGACCCTGGAGTTTTTGCGCGATTCTTACTGGATCGTGGTGGCAATATGACAACCATGTATACGAATGGTGTCAGCTTTAACATGGGGAAATGCACAAACACAGCCTGCACCGGTACCAATGACTTTCTGGCCATGGACTTTGCGACCAACCGAACGGATCTGGGTACAGGTGGATCCAACAACGAACTCAGTGTTACCAACGGCGGCTATGTCGGCATTGGCTCCAATTCCCCTTCCTACAGACTTGACATCCAAACTTCAGATGCGTTCCAGCAGCGCCTGTTCCATGCTTCAGACGCCGATTATAACGGAGCCGCACTGATGTTGACACGAACCCGCGGGACCATCGCATCCGGCACTGCAGTCAATTCCGGAAACACCATCGGTGGGCTGTACTTCCGCGCCCACGATGGCTCCGGCACCGGAACCACCAACGCCGCCATCGAAGTCAGTGCTTCGGAAACACAAAGCACCACCAATCGCGGCAGCAAAATGATTTTTGAAACCACAACAACCGGATCTGCCACACGCACAGAAAAAATGCGCATAGATGGCTCTGGAAAAGTCGGCATCGGAACCACGTCTCCAAGTTATAATTTGCAGGTTAACGGCACTGGTGATTCAATTGTCGGCGCCTTTGGCGCAGATGCCAATCAGAGTGGTTACACCATGGGCGGCAGCACCACCAACCGCTGGGCGATCGTACAAGACACATCCGCCAACAACAGAACCTTGAATATCTGGCGCGACCATTCTGGCGTCAGCGGCAGCACCGGCAATGTGATGTCCATGCACTCCAGTGGAAATGTCTCTATCGGTGAATTCGGAGCAGACTCGCACCGCCTGAACGTCACCGGGCCTGCAACTGCTTCTGGCGTTCGCATTTCCAATGGCACCTATGCTGGCTATCTGACGACTCCAACCAGCTCTCCGGGTCTGATCCTTTCCGGAGGTACCAAATACACAGGCTCGGCCTGGATCGCAGAAAGCACCACCGCCTCCGCATTGGCCGTCGGTCCAAATGGGGTTGTTTTTTATGGAGCCAATGGTCTGACACCCGGGAACCCGAACACCAACACCCTGCGCATGATTGTCGGTCAGAACGGACAAGTCTCAATCGGCGCTTCGGGCACAGCCTTTCAAAGCGGTTTACTGACCCTGGGTGATTACGGCCACGACCAGGGAATTTTCACCTTGCGCAGATCCGCAGCCAGCGCCAACCTCGACGTGTACGTTCCCTATGAAGGTGCCGATGGCGGAAAATACTTTGGGTATGGCTATCAGGCCAGCACCGGCATGTTCCGCTTCTGGGACAGCACTGCCGGGCAACGCATGAACTTCACGAATTCTTCCGGAAACATGTGGATCGCCGGGACATATTCGAACGGTTCCGACCGTCGCTTCAAAACCCATATTGAAGTGATTCCGAATGCACTGAAAAAAGCTTTGCAAATCCAAGGCGTGACTTACCACTGGAAGCCCGGAGTGAACCCGGATCCAACACAGCAAATCGGGGTGATCGCGCAGGATGTGGAAACAGTGTTCCCGCAAGCCGTAAAAACAGATGCGGAAGGCTACAAATCAGTGACTTACGGAAACCTGGTGGCGCCGCTGTTTAATGCTCTGAAAGAGTTCTATGAAATCTGGAGCAAAGATTCTCAGAACACCAAGAGGGAAATAGCCTCACTGAAAGAGGAGGTTCAAAATCTGAAACAGCAAAATAAAGTTTTCAAAGACTATGTCTGTGAAAAAGAACCGCAAAATCCAATTTGCAAATAGACAACATTGGCCGCGGAATTTTTATTAAGGGGCTTTTTTAGTTAGCGTGCACACCTCATATCAGGATAATGAAAGAAGATGTTTGAAGGACTCAGGATGCTGCAACTACTTCTAATACTGACACTCACCTGTTCCGGGAATTTCGCCCTTGCTACGACCATCGTAATCAATGGTGAGGACGACTGGGCTCCGTATTCATCTGCTTCCGCCGACTACAAGGACGTTGTGGGTCTGGCCCCGGAAATTGTCAAAGCCGCATTCAAAAGTCAGGGTATCACCGTCATCACCCGCCCCGTGCCTTTTGCCCGTTGTATCTATGAAGTGGAAAAAGGAAAGTCTTTGGGATGCTTTGACACCATCATCAACCAGGACACCAAAGATAAATACATCTTTCACAAGACGCCGATGTTTGAAGCAGAAATGGTCGTCTATGGCCGTATCCGCGACGGCAAACAGAATGTGACTTTGAAAGACATGGAAAACAAAGTCGTCGGCACCACGAATGGCTACACTTATCCGACAGAGTTTTTACAGAACAAAAAGATTCTGCATTCACAAAGCCCCACGGAAAAATCCCAACTGGAAAAGCTGGCCAGCAACCGCATCGACTATGCCGTTGTGTGGGGGCTGACCGGGGAATATATTCTGAAAAGCCATCCCGAACTGGCCAAAAAAATCCAGCCGGTGGGCCGCCTTTCCAAGGACGGGTTGTATTTGAACTTTTCAAAGAATCATAAAGATGGAGCGCACTACGCTCATGTTTTTGAAAAGGGTCTGCAGGCCATACGCGCTGACGGCACTTACGAGCGCATCATGACCCGATTCAACTCCCTGCACACCATGAACCCCTAAAACGAAAAATGCCCGTGCCTTACTCAGACACGGGCGCCCCTCGAACAGAGATAAATATAAATTCTAAGGATTAAAGTTCGCGAACGCGAGCTTCGATTTCCGGAACTTCATTCAGGTGATTTTTTGCCTGGATGATGATTTCCACAGCGTCTTTCTGAAGCAAACGGCCGGCAGCCATTTTTTCACAGATCAGAGCTTCCAATTTGTCAGTGATTTCATAGACAGATTCATGCTGTGGCCACAGATTTTTAGCGTCGTTGCTGCCACCCGCACAAAGTGGGATATAGTGATCAATCTTGAACGCCAGACGCTTCATAGAACGCGTTCTGTATCCAATCTGGTCGTATTTCTGGAAGATAGCAGCCTTCTGAGAAGAAGACACATCACGCTCACAGTATTTGATCTTTTCAGGGTAACGGTATTCAGACGGACGGTTGCAAAGAGCCCCCGGCGTCAGGGAAGCATCTGGTCCCTTTGGGAAGGCTTCATAAGCCTGGGACATGGAAACAGAGAACAAAAGAACAACAAAGAGAACTGCGCTCTTCAACATATATTCGCTCCAAATAGACTGCCCTTTACGGTGGCAGGTAGAAACGTCAGACCCTATCTCCGACTTATATTTGTGTAACCGCGGTTAGTAGTAATGGTGCGATTTCTTCTTTGCAATAAAAAACTAAGGACCCTAACGCACCCAGCCTATGTCCCCAAACAAAAAAAAGACCCACCCTCATCAGGCAGGTCTTTCTAAAAATTCTATTCAAGAACAACTTCAAGGCCTTTTTCACCGGCCGACTAGTACTCGTCGTCTTCGACTCCGGAGCCGGATCCTTCGCCCATTCCACGAACTTCTTCGATGAACGCGCTGTTATCCTCTTCAAAGTCATTGTCGCTCGCTGATTCGTCGATTTCCAGCTCTTGGATGGCAGCCAGGAAGTCTTTTTCAGTGCGCAAATCACGGCGGATCATTTCCAGGAATTTGTCCGGATAACGAGAGGTTAGCTCTTCCACATAACGCTCAAGTTTACCATCCTGAAGGATCTTCTTACGAACTTGGATTTTCTTCCAGAACATCAGGTAGTGGTAACGGCAGTAAGCATCCACGGCAGCGATCTGATCGCAATCGCGGGCACGGCAGTAACGGCGGCCTTCGGCATCCGTCAGAACCACTTCTTCGTCAGACTTGGCTTTTTCCTCGGCAACCCACTCTTCATCAACCTCGATCTCCTCTTCGGATTCCTCGACGGCTTTGAGTTCTTCCTCGTACTCACCAATTTCATCGCCCATCAGATCGTCATCGGCGATAAAATCGTCTTCCAGCTCGTTTTCGTCCTTTTCCTTCTTCGCTTTGCCTTTTTTAGGGGCTTTTGCCTCTTTTTTAGGCGCAGCTTTTTCAGGAGCAGGTTGCGGGGCTGCCTTTTTCTCGGCTTTTTTGGCCGCTTCGACCTTGGTTTCTTTAACCTCTTTGGTCTCTTTGGCTGCTTTAACCGGGGCTTTAGCCGGTTTTACTTCCGGCTTTTTCTTCGCCTCAGGCTTTTTAGCCGCCTTAACAGGGGCTTTATCGGCCTTTTTCTTTACAACAGCCTTCGGAGCCGGCTTTTTTGGAGCTGGCTTTGCGGCTTTTGCGGGCGCTTTTTTAGCTGGTTTTGCAGCGGCTTTCGCCGCGGGCTTCTTTTTAACGATTTTTGCCATAGTTCTACCTGGTAGTGCTTTAGATGATCATTTCATCTGTCAGACATTTGAGAAAAGCTGTCAACTCATTTCACTGAAATAGTGCCATCTTGACTGCGCACAAAAATGCTTCCTCTAGGTGCGTCGCCACGAAGACGCCCACGCACACTTTTTTCCGCACTGAGCTTCGTCACACGAAGTTCCGAAGGAACAACAATTTCACCTTCCACCGTCATCAAATTCAAAGAAGCTCCCGATCCCGGAGGCGTCTGAATGCTGACTTTGCCGGACTTGGATTTCACATCCACTTCAGAATCCAGAGTCATGCCAATTGTGATGGCTGCATCCTGGTTCTGACCTTCGATGCGCCCCTGGAAGCCCTGAATATTCAGGCTGCCCTTGCCGCTTTCAAACTGAATAGTCCCGTTGCTTTGGTTGACCTTGGCCGCCGACTGCTGCGCCGACACGGTCAGGAAACCACGCACTTTTTCAATGTTCATCTGACCCGAGAAAAGGGACGCTTCGACATCCCCCTGGATGTTCTTCAAGGTCATGCTGCCAGAGTAAGAGTCCGCCTCCACCTTGCCCAGATGATCGGATACAGAAACGTCGCCTTTTTGCACGTAGACCTGCAACGTCCCTGCGCCGTTAAGTGCCGCAACGCGGCCTTGAGTCAGGCTCACTTTAAGGTCTTTATTCCACTTCTGCGCCACGACGGATCCGCCGCGCAACTGCACTTCTGCAGGCATTGCCGGGCCCGTGATTTCGATTTTTTTCAGTTGTGTATTCGCTTTTGGCAAGATGTTCAGCCAGGTTCTTTTCCCGCTGTATTCATTCATGCGCACTTCGATGATATTATTTTTCTTTTCAACGATGAACATGCCTTCGGTGCCGGACTGCTCCACTCCAGAAACCCGCAACGCGGCACCCGGCTGCGCCACCATCTGAACCTGAGCCTCAAGTCCTTTGAGGACCAGACGATCCCCCTCAGAGACTGGCACGTCGAAAGTCGCCGCCATCACTGGCTGAAACACGAGGTGGGCAAGAATGAAACTAATCGCTGACATGCGTTGACTCCCCTGCCCCATCCCGGGGGCTATTGACTCTGTTCCTAAAATATAAAAAAGTATCCGGGCATTTACAATAAGGTATTTATAAAGCTTCGGGCGGAAAGCGCCCGAGACTAATTTGACAGGTAAAATTTGAGGTGAAAATGGAAAATGTCGTAATTGTGAGCAGCGTAAGAACCCCTGTAGCTACTTTCCAAGGAGGCTTTGCCTCTGTTCCTGCACCAAAACTGGGTGCGGCAGCAATCAAGGAAGCTATCTCTCGCGCAGGTGTTTCTCCTGACGAAATCGATGAATGCATCATGGGTGAAGTCCTGACTGCAGGTGTCGGCCAGGCTCCAGCGCGTCAAGCGGCTCTGGGTGCGGGTTTGAAAAACTCCACTCCATGCATGACCATCAACAAAGTGTGCGGCTCCGGTCTTAAATCCGTGATGCTGGCAGCAGATTCTATCGCTTTGGGACACACTAAAATTGCAGTGGCTGGCGGTCAGGAAAACATGACTTTGGCTCCGCACTTGCTTGAAAACTCCCGCTCTGGTTACCGCATGGGTCCAACGCAAATGACCGACTCCATGATCAAAGACGGTCTTTGGGATCCATACAACAACTTCCACATGGGTAATGCTGCGGAAATCTGCGTGAAAGAACACGGCTTCACTCGTGAAGAACAGGACGCTTTCGCGATTGATTCCTACAAAAAGGCTCAGGACGCGTGGACGAAAAACGCTTTCAAAAACGAAATCGCCGCTGTTGTGGTTGAAGGCCGCAAAGGCGCTGTAACCATCGATAAAGACGAAGAACCGTTCAACACGAACTTCGACAAAATTCCAGGTTTGAAACCCGCTTTCGACAAAGCCGGCACCATCACGGCGGCCAACGCTTCCAAAATCAACGACGGTGCGGCTGCGCACGTTTTGATGTCTGAATCTGAAGCGAAAAAACGCGGCATCAAACCTTTGGCGAAAATCGTGGCACACGCTACATTCGCTCACGAGCCAAAATACTTCACCACAGCTCCAGTGGGCGCGATCAAAGCCGCTCTGAACAAAGCCAACCTGAAAGTGGGCGATGTGGATCTTTGGGAAATCAACGAAGCATTCGCCGTTGTGACTCAAGTGGCGATGAAAGAGCTTGAAATCCCGGCCTCCAAAGTGAACATCCACGGTGGTGCTGTGGCTATCGGTCACCCGATCGGCGCTTCTGGCGCGCGCATCCTGGCGACCTTGGTTCACGCTTTGCACACTCACAACAAACGCTACGGCCTTGCCACTTTGTGCATCGGTGGCGGCGAAGCGGTGGCATTGATCATCGAGAAAGCGTAATCATCATGAGCAAAAAGGTGTTTAAAGACGCCAAGAGCGCGCTCTTTGACGTCAAGGACAACATGACTCTGGTGCTGGGAGGCTTCGGCCTCTGCGGCATCCCGGAAAACTGCATCACTGTCTTGAATGAAATGGGTGTGAAAAATCTGACCTGCGTTTCTAATAACGCGGGCGTGGATGATTTCGGTCTGGGTTTGCTTTTGCAAAAGCGCCAGATCAAAAAAATGATTTCTTCCTATGTCGGCGAAAACGCTTTGTTCGAAAAGCTTTACATGAGCGGCGAACTGGAATTGGAATTCTGCCCGCAAGGCACTTTGGCTGAGCGCATTCGTGCAGGAGGCGCAGGGATCGCTGGTTTCTACACTCCGACAGGAGTGGGCACACTGGTGGCTGAAGGCAAAGAGATCAAACAATTCGACGGTCGCGACTATGTTCTTGAAAAAGGCATCAAAGGTGATTTCGCCTTTGTGAAAGCGTGGAAGGGCGACAAGTTCGGAAATCTGATCTTCAGAAAAACTGCGCGCAACTTCAATCCGATGGCGGCAACAGCCGGGAAAATCACCGTGGCTGAAGTTGAAGAGCTGGTCGAGATTGGCGAACTGGATCCGGATCAGATTCATACGCCGGGCGTGTACGTTCAACGCATCTTCCAGGGCACTGACTATCAAAAACGCATCGAACAAAAAACTGTTTCCAAGGGATAGGAGAGCAAAATGCCATTAACAAGAGAGCAAATTGCTCAACGTATCGCTCAGGAAGTTGAAGACGGCTATTGCGTGAATCTGGGTATCGGCATCCCCACTTTGGTGGCGAACTACATCCCTCAGGACAAGTTCGTTATGCTACAGAGTGAAAACGGTCTTTTGGGCATGGGTCCATTCCCAAAAGAAGCCAATGTCGACGCCGACCTGATTAACGCCGGCAAACAAACTGTGACGGCTCTTCCGGGCGCCAGCTTCTTTTCCAGCGCTGACAGCTTTGCGATGATTCGCGGTGGTCACGTGGATCTGACTGTTCTGGGCGCGATGGAGGTTGATGAAACCGGTAGCATTGCCAACTGGATGGTCCCAGGCAAGATGGTTAAAGGCATGGGCGGCGCAATGGACTTGGTTGCAGGCGCACGCAATGTGATCGTGGCTATGCAACACACGGACAAGGAAGGCAATTCCAAGCTTCGCACCAAATGCACGCTGCCTTTGACGGGCGTAAAGTGCATCAAGAAAATCGTCAGCGATTTCGGCGTGATCGAAATCACACCTGAAGGTTTCGTTTTGAAAGAATATGCTCCGGATCTAACGCCGGAAAAAGTTCTGGCAGCCACTGAGGGCAAAATGAAGATTGCTCCAGACTGCAAAGCGATGACATTCTAGTTTCACTTCAAGACGGCTTCCCACAAAGAAGCCGTCTTGGTTTTATACACTTCCCCGGCGCGCACCCACCAAGGTCCAGTGCCTCATTGCTCTGCCTGAAAATCCCATAGATAATAAATCTTCACGTACTTGCGAGTGGGGTTTTCGTGGCAGAAGCAAAAAAAGTGGCAAAAGACACCTATCTATTCAGAGATGGGGATGCTCCGGATGCCATGTATATCGTTAAGACCGGCGGTTTTGCCATCACCAAAAGCAAAGGCAACACTGAAGTTGTCATCGCAGAAATCCAGCCTGGCGCGATGGTCGGCGAAATGGCTTTGTTCGACAAAAAACCCCGCAGCGCCAATGTAAAAGCCACCAAAGATTCTGAAGTGATCGCACTTCCCTATGACTCTTTGAACAAACAGATGGATCAGCTGCCGGTGTGGGTTCGCGCCATCATGAAAACGCTGAATGAAAAACTGCGTGATGCGAACCAAAAAATCCGCCTGCTTGAAAACACCAATCCCGATGAAGAGCGCTTCCCGCCTCACATCGTGAACAAGTACATTTCCATTCTGAATCTGGTTGGGAACAAGTATGGGAAACCGGAAGAAGGCGGGGGCTTGAGCTTCTCGTCTGTTCTGATTCGCAACTACACGATTCAGATTTTCCAGGAAGCCACCAACAAAATGCAAAGCATCACCAATGCCCTGACTGATCTTGGCTATCTTTCCCAGGAAGACCGTGGCGACGGCACACAGAAAATCACCAACCTGAAACCACAGGAACTGTTTGGCTTTGTCGACTGGTACAACGAGTGGCTGTTCAAACAGGATAAAGACCGCCTGCCGGCGTTAACCGAACCTGAGGTCAACATTCTAAACGGCATCCTGCTATTTGCCCGCCGTGCCCAGCCGAACCACAAGGGTTTGTACAAAGTAGATCTGACCGATGTGCAGAACGAATCCATGAAAGAGCTGGGTCAGCTGATCCGCGCGGACGATGTGAATTCTTTGATTGAGAAAAAATATCTGACGGAAAAGATCATGGATGAAAAAGGCGTCTACATCATGGTGGAACTGCCTTACGTTGAACCTTTGGCGCGCAATTGGACCATCGTAAACAACCTAAAAAAGAAACTTCGCTAGAACGCGGAAAATAAAAAAGCCAGGGACTCCCTGGCTTTTTTATTCATTCTTTCAAAGAAACTTATTCAACAACCGGCTCTTCCTGACAACGCAGAGGCAACTTGTCATTAGGAAGCTTCGCCACGTTTTCCCCGCCCACTGTATGCACATAGATCGAATTGGTTTTTGCACCACAAGC
The DNA here is from genome assembly GCF_048286975.1 of Bdellovibrio bacteriovorus. Lineage (GTDB taxonomy): Bacteria > Bdellovibrionota > Bdellovibrionia > Bdellovibrionales > Bdellovibrionaceae > Bdellovibrio > Bdellovibrio bacteriovorus_H. The sequence goes on from NZ_JBLVRT010000005.1 coordinate 129,900, forward strand.
AATCGGCTGACCCAATGTCAGAATCACACGGTCCCCGGTTTTACCCAAGCCATGGGACACCAACAACAGATCCACTTCACGCAGGATATCCTCCATCGTCTTATATGGCTTGATCGCGTGGGTCTGAATACCCCAGCCCAATTCCATGCCATTCAAAACATCCAGATGCTGAGTCACGGAAATAATGCGCGCCTTCGGACGGAAGGCCGAAATGATATTTGCCGTTTTACCGGAAGTCGTCAGACAGATGATCGCGGTTGCATTCAGCTTCAGCGCACTCAATGAAGCACTGGCGGCGATAGACGCCGGCGTGCTCAGAAACTCGTTCTCAAGAGAGATTTTATAATACTCTTCTTCGTTGCGTTCCACTTCAGTGATGATCTCGTGCATAGTGCGGATACACTTGAACGGATATTTGCCGCTGGCAGATTCCGCCGACAGCATCAAAGCATCAGTTCCATCCAAAACCGCATTGGCCACATCCGTGATTTCCGCACGAGTTGGACGAGGGTTTTCAACCATGCTATCCAGCATCTGCGTCGCTGTGATCACCGGCTTACCCAATTGATTGCACACCTGAATGATGCGCTTTTGATAACCCGGCAGACGGCTTTGACCGACTTCCACAGCCAAATCCCCGCGCGCCACCATGACAGCGTCGCTCAGGCGGCAGATTTCTTCCAGATTTTCGATCGCCTCCACCATTTCAATTTTGGCTACGATCTTCGCATTGGAATTCCCGGCCTCGATCAATTCACGCAGCTTGCGGATATCACGGGCATGACGAACGAAACTCAAAGCAATATAATCAACTTTATTGGCAATACCGAACTGCAGATCCTCCAGATCTTTTGGAGTCATGCAGTCCACAGGCAGATTTACACCCGGAAGGTTCATGCCTTTGCGGTCTTTCAGAATACCGCCATAGACAACTTCCACGTCGATTTCCTCACCGCGAACCTGCAAAACCTTCACTTCCATCAGGCCGTCATCCAGCAGGATGCGCGTGCCCGGCACGCAGGCCAAAGGCAGCTCTTGGAAGTCGGACGGAACCAATCCTGGTTTCCCCAGAACTTTTGCCGTCGTTACCACCAGTTTTTCGCCAGGTTTAATTTCGATGGAGCCATTTTCAAACTTACCAACGCGGACCTTCGGCCCCTGAAGATCCTGAAGAATCGCCACCGGAGCCTGAAGCTCTTTAGAGAGCTTGCGCAGAGAATGAACCACCTTCAGGTGATCTTCATGGCTTCCGTGCGAAAAGTTAAGGCGAGCCACGTTCATGCCCGCCTTAATTGCTTTTTCCAGATTTTTCTCATCACGTGTCGCTGGCCCAATAGTGGCCACAATCTTCGCTCGACGATCTGCTAACATTTGAACTACGCCTTCCTGCTATATGAACTCATCTTCACAGACAAGTTTTGCATATCTTCCTGATGGCGTCTATTCATTCTATCAAGTTGATCTTGATGCGAATTGTTCAATTGAGCTATCTTAGCCTCGTACTTCATTTGCATGGATTCTTTTTCCATTTTACCGGACTTATCCCGCTCATCCACACGAGTTGCGTACATTTTCTCGATGCGCTTCAATTCACGATCCTGACTGTCTTTCAGGGCAGCCAAGCGATCTTCATAAGTCTTAACAGTCTGCTCCAACTTGGAGTTGAAGCTGGCTTCCATAGTTCTGAAGCGCTCCGTCATGGCTTTATGATTGGCAGAATGATCGGCACTGTTTTTCTCGCGCACCACGTCCATGCGCTCCATGTAGTTCGCCTTCATGGTGTCCAAAGAATCGCTATAGTAGCGCTCCATCTGATCCTGATTCTTATTGGTCAGATCGATCACTTTTTTCACGCGGGCTTCAGCGTTATTCGCCACCTGCGTAACCTGATCCTTATGGGTCGTCAGCAGGTTTTCTTTTTCCTCGCGATGGCGAGTGTTCATAATACTGACCTGGGATTTGTTTTCACGATCCGTATTGCGCAAAAGCTTCTGATTTTCCGTCAAAACCTTGCCAATACGCTCATCGTTGATGTCTTTCATGCGATCCACAGCGTTTTCGCGCTGTTCTTCAGAAAGATTCAACCGCTGCTCATAAGCTTGAGTCAGGTTGCGGCGCTCAATGCCACGCAGACGTTCGTTTTTGGAAATCTCATTATTCAAACGGCTGTTCAGACGCTGAATCTGACTGTCACGGGAACGAATCTGGCTGTTAATACGACCATTCACGGAGTCCCTGAAGTTCTGATTCTGCTCGTCCATCAAGTTGGATTTCTGGGACAGGGTGTTTTCGTACTTATCGCGAACCGCCACACGCTCCTGATCCATGATTTCCTGCTTCATCTGCAGGTTGTCACCGTACTCTTCCTTGCTGTTGGTCACATAATCAGAATACTTCTGGGACCAGCGGGAATTGTCGGCCTCACGCTGGCGCTCAGACTGCTTCAGGCGCCCCTCATAGGACTTGCGCATTTCACGTTCATTGCGGTCTTTCGAACGCAATGTTTCATCGTGACTGGTTACAATGGATTCTCTTTCACGCTCGTGGGCTTCATTCAGCTTTCGAGCATTGTCTTTGATGGCTTTCTGGGATTTGGTGCGATTTTCCTCAATCGCGCTCTGAAATCTTTCATCACGATGGCTGACTTCGGAATTCAACTGACCCACCAGATTTTGTTTCTGGGATTCGTTGATTTCTTTCTGCTTTTTGATGGTGCTTTCATACGCCGCTTTTTGCTCTTCACGGGCGTTATAGGCATCTTCAGTTTTATTGCGCAGAGACTCACGATAAGTCTGACGGACCTCGTCGATTTTCTTGGAGTTTTCATAGTCGCGCTCACTCAAAGTCTCGCGGTTACGATCCTTCAGTTCGGCGATACGGCCTTCATATTCATCAGTGATATTCTTGATTTCGTCATGGTGACGCTGCTCAAGTCTTTTAACTTCTGCATTACGGCGCTTGGCATTTTCGCTTTCACGATTTTCGTACTCTTCCCGAGTCTTGCGAATTTTTTCGTCCTGACGCGCACGATCCGATGATGAAATAGAAGACATCCTATCCTCCCAGACCTCAGATTAACATGAGGGATGGGAAGAAACTTCAATTGACATGGAATGCAAATTAAAATCAGGACCAGAGTCTAGCGCTCAAAGACGCGCTGACGGTAAAGCTCTTTCATGCGCTGAGTTTCCGCGGCTTTTCGCTGGCGGCGCGCTTCTTCGGCCTTTTCCTGAGCTTCGATAGAAGCCATCTTTCTTTCAGTCAGCGCCTGATAAAGCTGGCTTGATTTCTGAGCCAGATCACCCCAGTTATCACGGTACAGACGCACTTCTTTTGCGAAGTCCTCTTTGCTGCCACGATACAGGGAGTTCCACATCGGCAGGTGCTCTTTCATATTTACAGGCTCAATCATGCCGTATTCGTTCTTGCCTTGAGAGTTCATACCGGCAACCCAGACCTCGAAGCCCTCAGGGATTTCCAAAGTCTTCCCATCGCGCAAAGTCACTTTAAGGGATGCATTCATATTGCGGATCAAAATGCGGGAATCCTGGGAAATCACCCAATATTCCCCCATCGTCGCCTTGGTCGTGGCATAAAGACTTTCAAGCTGCAGGTTTTTTCCACCTGCAACCCACACAGCCCCCTTCACCAAGCGCCATTGATCCGGCGCCAGACGAACCAGGGCCGATCCAGCCGTCGCATGCAGCTGATTGTTGCCTTTTTCAAAATGGAAAGCAGAACCGGTCACCTGAATCGCGCAGCTTTCCTGAGACTTCAGACAAGCCGATGGTTGCTCAATCAGATCGCCGGCGGCCCGAACCCGGACCTCCATCTGAAATGCCATCAAGAATAACATCAAGCGCACGACTTTCTTCATACTACTCAACACTTTGCGCCAGTTTGCGCGCCTGCTTTTTCAGGTTTTCATTCTTGAAGTTCTTAGCCACGGTTTTATAGATTTCAGCCGCTTCCTCTGTCTGACTGTTGATTTCGCTGATCTGCCCCATGCGAAGCAGAATAAAACCCGTCAGATCGTGCTGCGGATACTGGGTCACCATCTCGTCAATCTGACCCAGACTGCTGCGGTAGTCTTTTTTCAGGAAATAGCTTTCAGCAATGAAAAAACGCGCCTCAACACTGTGCTGGGACAATGGGTATTTTTCCAGCAACTGACCAAATTCACGAATGGCGCGGTCATATTCCTGACCATTAAAGTAACGCTTTCCCTTTTCATAAATGGCACCGGACAGATCCAAAGCCTCTTCACTGGCTGGAGCACGCACCACCGCGGAAAGATTGTGAAGTTCATACTTTGCTTGAAGTGTTTTGTCGTTCGGAAGAACCTGCGCAACGGTTTGCTGGAAGTCCTTCAACTGGTAACTCAAAAGAGAGTTGTTGAATTTCTCTTTTTCCACCTGTTTTTGCAGGGATGCCAGACGCATTTCATACTCTTCATGACCATTGAAATGCGCCACGAATGTGGCATACACCCCCATGAATCCGACAGCCAGGCACAGGCAGAAGACGACGAATAAAGAGTTCTGATTTTTCATGTCTCACTTATCGGCAAAAACCGATAAATATTGAGACTGTCTTATTTCGAGACGGACTTCTGGTCGTAGGTATAGACGATCTCAGCGTCCAGATCCTTCCACTTGCCATCCTTCTGAATTTTCGGCGCCACACGCCCCTTCATCACCTGCAGCTTTTTGTCCGCCTGGGAATACCAAAGATGAATCGGATCGACGATGGCGGCGATGATGAAACTTGTGGGCTTCATGCGAAGCTCCATCCACTTGACGCCGGCCACATCTTTTTCGCCGACTTTTTGCAGGGTGAATCCAACCGTCTCCAGGCGATCCCAAACAGCGAAGCGAACATCCAGCGGCTTTCCGGCTGCCAAGTCGCCCCAGCTTTTCTCAACAAAAGCATTGAAATTGGGAGTGCTTAAAACAAAACCACTCAGTTTTTCATCCGCACTTTTCTTTTTCCCACCAGGGCCTTCATATTCAAAATAAATGCGCCCGTCGCGAACCTGGAAGCGGCCTTTTTCATCCGTTTGCTTTCGATCGATTTCATAAGACAGCACCTCGGCCCCTTTTATCAGGCCTTTTTCACTCACAACAACCTTGCCTTCGGCATCACGGAATTCCGTCTGCGTTTGCACTCCGTCGGCCTGCGCAGCAAGATCTATATTCAAAGTAAAGAGAGTTTTTTGGCGATTGGATTTCAAATCGTAAAGGGTTGCAGAAGAATAGTTTTGAGCAAATCCGAAAACCGGAAACAAAAGTGCAAGAATGAATACCATAAAGCCCCCCATCGAAAGTCCATAGTACCCAATAGATCAGAAAATAAAAAGCATGACACTTAACAGCCATTAATTTCTGCAACACATCCAGGACCTGAAAATTTCATTTAACTTGACCATCCCGACACGGAAAATTAGGGTAGGTTCCTTCGGGATAAGGATTGATGAGCTATGAATAAAGCGCAATTGGTGGAACTGGTCGCAGAAAAAACAAAGACAACCAAGAGTCAATCCGAACTGATTCTCGACGCCACCCTGGAAGCTATTCAAGAAGCATTAAAAGACGGAGACGAAGTCAAACTTGTTGGCTTTGGCACATTCTCCAGAAGTTCCCGCAAAGCCCGCCAGGGACGCAATCCTAAAACCGGCGAGACGGTGAAAATTCCCAGTGCCTACATTCCCAAATTCAAACCCGGCAAAGACCTTAAAGACGCCCTTAATTAAACTCAGGGCGATCCAAAATTCGCGACCAACCGCTCATACCGGATTTCCAGATATAGTTCTGAGCACTGACGCGCTGACTGCGCACGGATTCCTGAATTTCACGCACAGAATAAGGCCCTTCTTGCACCATGGCCTTGCCATCATCTGAGGCCACCAGCAACACCCATTCTTTATCATCAGCGGCGATATCCATCCCCTGCACATAACCTTGGGTCGCCGGGAATAAACTGCGATCAAACCCCCACTCCCAAGCCGACTTCCAGCTGCCATCCGCATCACACGAAATCAAATCATGAGGACCGATATCACCTTTTAGTATGAGCTGACGGATTTCTTCAAAACCGACAGGGCCCTGGGGCTTTAGATTTTTGTTGTAGTACCAACGGTCATTTTTCATAGCTTTTCCTTTTTACTCAGGAACGGTGCCGGCAAGGACTCGATCACTTCCAGCGCTTCATAGTAAACCACATCAAAATGCTGATTGCCCAATGGCTTTTTCAGGAAGGTTGCCAAAGTGGCGGCCTTGATCAGTTTTTTCTGATATCCGCCAAACAAACGCTCCCCCATCATCCCGCCCAGCAAAGACGCAGCCAGAACATAGCTCCACTTTTTACGCGGACGCGCCTGCAGACGATGCCCCGGAACACCGGTGATCACCATCAACTCATGCATCTTCTGCGCAAGCGCCAGCTGCAGGGCCTCTTTCCCCAGATCCGAGGGACCGCGAGCCGCCAAACTTGCCTTGATATCTGCAATCGTGTCGGTCTTGCGTTTGTGATTGATGATCTTGGATCCAAAATAGGCCACAGCTTCCTTCCATATCAGACGCAGGAAATCTGCTGGAACATCCGTGGGGATCAGCTTTTCACCACTGACTTGAGCATGCACAAAGTGCATCGCCAAAGAGGCCGCGTGATTCACCGTTCCCCGCGCCAGATAGGCCGCACCAATTTCTGGTAAATAGAACGAGTTTTCATCCGCAATCATCATTTCAATCCAGCGCAATTTTTTGGGATCATAGTGCTCACGCACCTGACTCCAGAAAGAACTGTCCCGGGCCGTGTACACAGACAGACTGGAGGTCGAAACCGTCAACCCCAGTTCTTCCGAAATGATCTTCACATAACGACCAACATGATCTGTATAATCCAGCAGATCCTCATCATCTTCGTCGTCATCGTCATGCAGGCCCAGATCGTAAGTCTGTTCCAGATACATCAGATAATTCTGCCATTTCACCCATGGCGGAACACTCATCAGACAGAAAACATTCTGTGACAGGCGCACCAAATCCGTACTGGCTTCCAGCTCACGATTCAGCAGCTGAAAATAGATCTTTTCAGAGTTCTGGAAGATTCGCAGAATACGCTTGGCAAACGGCGCACCCAGAATACGGACGATCTCGGCGGGAATATGCTCTGATGCCAGATGCAAATCCCCGTAGATAACGAAAACCAAATGATCGGGATGAGCCTTAACCAATTCCGCAATTTTCTTACCGGCAAAGACATCCCGTGACTTCAAAGTCGTGGCATTGCGTTTTTTATAGCTGCGATTGATTCCGCGGACAGCGACCTTGTTTTTTTGCGCCCAGCGCAACAAAGGACGATAGTATTCCCAGGGAAATCCCCACTTGGACTGCCATTGCACTGATTTTAGAAAATCACGCTCTGACATCTTTCCGGACATATAGCGGTCGATCTTGTCCTGATCGGCGGCCTCAAGAAACTCCACAGCCAGGATGGTTTTACGGTCTTTGGGAATATGGCGCAGGATGCGCGCCTGGGCTTTTTGGGACTGATGAAGGGCGTGAAAGTCCCCGACCATAACGACCTGAGAGTGACTCATCTGCTCCCAAAGAGCTTCCTTGGTGGAGGCCGTCCATTTCTTGGCGAACTCCTTTTCATAGACCTTTTGATAGCGCATCAATTCGGGCGTGTCCCGCCCCAATCGATGCCGCACCTGCTTTTCCATCTGCAAGTACAGGTCTTTCCGAATACGTATCCATTTTTGTAGGTCGTTCAAGCTGTCTTCCTTGAGAGCATTCCGAAGTATTTTTACATAATTTCGATTGATTTCAAACACGATTCTAAGATTCAATGGGGTCATGAAAAACACAGCCAGCAAATCCAAGTTCCTGCTTATCGCGATGATCGCCACCCTGATCGGCGTGGGTGTTCATATCTATTTGACCCTGCACTACTATGATATCAAGTTCGGCCTGTCTGCCGGCGATTCAATGTGCAATATCAATGAAGTACTGAACTGCGATGCTGTGACTGCCAGCAAATTCTCGGCCCTTCTTGGGGTGCCGATCGCACTTTGGGGTGTGATGACCAATTTGGTTTTGCTGTATTTCCTGGGTGTCACCCGCTTCAACCTTGTGCAGGATTCAGATCGCACGTCCCGCTACGCTTTGTTGCTGTCCGGGGTGACGGTTGTGGCCTCCGTGGTGATGGGGTTGATCTCTGTTACGGCGATGAGCAACCTTTGCATCTTCTGCATCAGTGCTTATGTGCTTTCTGTCGTCGGTTTCATCTTCACTTGGATGGGTGCAGAAGATGTTACTGCTGAAAATATCAGCAACGATATCAAAGATATCTTCACCTCAGAACGTTGGGTTGCGGGCTTCCTTCTGGCGATCCCAGCCTTCGCATTCCTTGCAAATATTATGTATCTGGAAAGCCATGGCCTGTCTGACATGGAAAAAATGGCCAAAGAAAAAGTGGCTTACTGGCAAGTGGCTCCTCAGCAGAACTTTGACCTGACAAAGGGTCTAAGCATGCAAAAAGGAACTGATGAACCTGTAATGACAATTGTGGAATTTGCAGACTTCCGTTGCGGCCACTGCAAACACGCGGCCGCACCCTTGCACAACTTCACTAAAAATCATCCGGACGTGCGTTTGATCTACAAACCATTCCCACTGGATGGCACGTGCAACGAAGCCATGAAAAACGGCGGCGGTGACGGCATCTCTTGCGGTCTGGCCTTTGCCACTTTGTGCTCTGAAAAGATCGCTCAAAAAGGCTGGGTGGCGCACGATTATATCTTCGACAATCAGGAAGAGATCACGCGCATGATGAACCTGGATAAGAATCTTGAATCCATCGCAACAGCGACCGGCATCCAGCTGGAAGAACTGAAAACCTGCGTGAAAGGCACCGAGATTCCTGAAATCGTGCGCAACACCGCCAAAGAAGGCGAAGTGGCGCAGATCCGCGGGACTCCGGCGATCTTTGTAAATGGCAAGCTGCTGGACGGCGGCCAACTGATTCCGGTCCTTGAAGCTGCTTATAAAACACTGAAAAAGTAAGATGAAAAACGGCCTCTAAGAGGCCGTTTTCTTTTTAGAATCCGATCATTTCGGCCAGTATGTTGGCGAGCTTCCCGAAGCCGTCGTCAAACACCACAACACTGGTCTTTGCCAGACCGTTGACGATATCCAACCAGAACGCCAGGACAATAATTGCCAGGGATGCAAACCACGCCGCCTTCACCACATAAATGGTGGAACGAACATCCTGAATACGCAAATCGCCCTGAACTTTTTCAACGATTTTCAAAACATACTGAAGTTCGCGGAAGTGCTCTTTGAATTTCTCGCGAAGCTCCTGCTGCTTGGCGCGCGTCAGGGAGTTGATCCCAGGAAAGCTTCTTTTGGCTTTAATTGCATAGATCAAATCGATGGAATGATTGATGTATCGAGTGACTTTATCCTGAAAGTTCGGGTACTCCGAAGGCTTTTCCAGGAAATCTTTCAGCTCTTCGATGGCGCGATCGTATCGCTCATCCAAAACCCATGTCAGGATGTTGTAACGCAAAGACTCAGGCCGGCCCAAGTCCGACTTGTCGACATTCATATCGAAGAAGGCGCCTTCTTCCCTTTTCTTTGCTGGATCCGCAGCGTTTGCGGCGTCTTTTAATGCGGGTACTGACATGAGTATCTTTTCGGCTGTTTGGTGCCGATATTAAGGTCTTTTGTTACTACCAAGGTCCAGTCTTAGTACCTTGGTTTGACTAATTATGTCTCATCCTGAGAACATGGACCTAGGGCGACCTAGACTTCATGGAGGAGGGCTATGGAAACCGAATCTTTCCAGACCGCGAAACTTGGACATTTAGACTTTGATTCACCCCGGGAAAACCAGCCGGTGGGCAAGATCCCATTGCCTGACGAACTGCCCCGCCAGAATGATTTCAGCCATCTCCCAAAAGAGATCCTGAAGTCCTCCACTGTTGAAAATCTGATTTCTCAAAATGAAGACCTGATGGCCCGCCTGAAGGTGACTTTGCGCCGTTTGTCCCTTTTGGAAACTGAAAATCAGAAGTTCAGCGAAGAAGCCAACAAGGCCCGCCTGTCCCAATCCTCTGTGACCGATCAAATTCTGGTCTGGAAGGAAAAGGACAATCTGTGGAGACAAAAAGTCGATCAGTTGGAAAGAGAAAAAGAAATCCAGTCTGAAAAACTGCGCGCACTGACCGAGAAAACACAACACATGGCCACCGAACTGGCGCGCCATGAAAAATACCATGAGCGCATCAAGACCCAGGTGAAGCCTTATATCTCGGAACTGAAAGAATACTCCCGCACCCAGGATTTGCGCCTGCAGGAGCTGGAAAATGCCTCCAGCCACAAAGAAGCCCAGCTGCGCGATCTGCGTCATCAAATCATTGAGGTGACCAAGAATTCCCGCTATCAAGTCGAAGCTTCCGAGAAAAAAGCTCAAGAGATGGTTCACTTCTATGAAGAGCAGATTGAACGTCTGACCAAGGAAGTCGCACAGCTGCATCAGATTCAAGAAGAACTTGAAGTAAAATCCATCAAGCTGCACAGCGCTTTGGAGCGCCAGGACACTTTGGAAAACGAAGTCGTCACTCTTCGTCGCAGTAAAGAGGAGCTCAAAGACCGCTATGAGCAGGAAATCTCCCGCCAGCAGGAACGCATCAGCGAACTGACCCGCCAGAACCAAAAACTGGGCGTCGAACATGCAGATTTGCAGATTCGCGTGGTGGAAGATCAGGAAAAAATCCAAAGACTTGAAAAAGACCACTATCAGGCCCAGGAACAACTGGAAAGCCTGAGATATATGTGGACTGCCAAGAATGAGGAAAATGAAAAACTCAAGGTCGCAGCCGCTGCTTTGGAGCGTTTGAACCTTGAGCTAAGTCAGAAACTCAACGAATTGCGTAAACAGGACGGGCCCACAGCTTAAAAGCTTTGCAGGGCCCCTTCGATACTCTCGTGCACTTCCAGACTGGCACACTCAGAGAATGAGAAAAGGCGCTGGAAGTCCGGAGTCAGACCCGCGATCTTAACATTCATGCGGCTCCCCGCATTCAATTCATTCAAGATACCAAAGAAAGACTGAATCCCGGAAGACCCCACAAAATGCAGGTTTTTCATGCAGAATACGACTTTACGGTCGGAAAAATTCTGCAGGCAGGCTTTTTTAAAAGACTGAGCTTTTTCGATTTCAATGCGACCGCTCAAAGACACAACGGTGATGTCACCATCGAGCACGAGTTTGACTTCCATGTTAAGACCTCATCAACCTAAGTTAAGTGTTCTAACTTAACGGCCAAAATCTATGACATTTTGAGTCCAAAAAGAGACCAGTTTCACCTCGACAAAGGCCCTAAAGCATCCCTAGAATACTTTGGTGCTTCGAAGCTGGATCGTCTTGATTTCATTTTTGCTAGTGACAGTGATGTCATCTTCTTTTGCCCTGGGTGCAGAGCCCATGGCGAAGATCCATGATATGCTGATCAATGCCGACAGCATGTACCGCGACACCGAAAAAGAAGTCGTGGAGCTGGAAGGCAATATCCAGATCGTCTACAAAGGCCAGCACATCAAAGCCGACAAAGCCATCACCTCGTTGCGTTCCCGCCAGGTGGAACTGTACGGCAACGTCGAAATCATGGATGCCAAGAACACCATCGTGGGTGATCAGGTATTCCTGGATTATGAAAACAACACTGGCATGATCTATAACGGTTCGGTGCAATCCGGTCCGATCATGTTCTCGGGCGACGTTTTACAAAAAACCGGCGAATCCGAATTTATTGTCAGCAGCGCTGATTATACCGCCTGCACCAACTGCCCGGCGTCCTGGAGTTTCTCCGGCACCACCGTGCGCGCCGAACTGGGTGGCTATGCTTACATCAAAAATGCCGTTCTGCGCTTTGGCCATGTTCCGGTATTCTGGATGCCGTATCTGATTGTCCCGCTGAAAAGCGACCGCCAATCCGGCCTTCTGACTCCGACCTTCGAGGTTTCCGACAAGGGGGGCTTTGCGATCTCCCAACCTTACTTCTGGGCGATTTCTCGCAGCACCGATGCGACATTTGAAGTAAAAGACTACGCCAAGCGGGGCCTTAAAGGTTTGGTCGAATATCGTTACATGCTGAACGACACTTCCAGCGGAACGATGAATTTCGGCACCATCTTTGACCAGGCTTTCGCACAAGATGACCGGTTGAATTTGTACCGCCCGGCCACAGAAAAAGGCGATCCTCTGGAACGCTGGTTTCTGCGCTATGATCACTATTATGACATGCCCGACGGCATCATTCACCGCGCCCAGTTGAATCTGGCCAGCGATCTGCAATACCCCAAGGACTTCCCGACGGAGACACTGAATCACGGCGACTCAGCGATGGAAAACCGTATGTCCTTCACCAAGAACACTCTGGATCAGCACTACAGTGTCGATTCATCCTACTATGTGAACATGCTGCACGGAAACCCGCAGGAGGGAAATGAAGACGCCGTTCACCGCATTCCTGAACTGCGCTTCTCGCAGACCCAGGAAAACATTGGTGAGACCAATTTCATTTATTCCCTGAATTTAACCTATGTGAATTTCACCCGTGCCGGTCAGGCTTATGACGACATGACCGAGCAAACCATCAACGGGAACAAAATCCGCTTCCCAACCAACACGTGCAACGACCCGCGCTGGGAGGACAATCCCAACTGCCGTCGTGTGTATGATGGATCTTACAATCCGGGCCTGGATCAAATCCGCACCGGCCAGCGTCTGGATTTCATGCCTGCCCTTTATTACCCGATCAAGTTCGGCGAAGGCCTGGATGTGATTCCGGCGGTCAGCTATCGTGAAACACACTATGGCTTTAACATTGACGAAGACCAATATCTGTCCCGTCGCTACATCCGCACTGAAATCGGCGCGCGCACAAACTTGAGCCGCATCTATGGCGACACTGTCAACTCCAAGGCCACTCGCTATAAACACGAAATCATACCAGAAGTGATCTACACCCGCCTGCCATGGGTTTCCCAGGATGACAATCCTTTCTTCGGTACGGGTTCAATCTCGGATGCGCCCTACACGGCCCGCGACAGTATCACGGATCTGGATATCGCCAGCGACTACGGCGTGCAGTTTGACTATTACGACCGGGTCTATGACAGAAATCTGGTGACACTGGCGATGACCAACAAGATCACCGAAAAACGCTGGATTGGCGACCGCCCTGAATACCGCCAGGTGGGATATCTGAAACTGGCGCAATCTTACGACGGCACCCAGGAAAACAAAGTCGGCGTAAAAGAACCCTGGTCCGATCTGACCGCCACACTGGATGTGCGCCTGGATCGCTTCCAGACTTATTCCATCTTCAATTACTTCCCCTACCAGAACGTGACCAATGCGTCTTCGCGTGTGCGCTTGCTGAATGATATGGGACAGTTCTTCCAGGTGCAGCTGACCCGTCAGTACAAGATCACGCCGGGACAATCCGTAAACACCAGCGATCGTCAGGAAGATTACACGTTCTCGGCGGGCTTCACTTCCAGATTCATCAACTTGATGGGCAAGTTTGTTTACGACGCCAACTGGGCTGAATCCACGACCCGTGATCAGGTGAAATCATGGGCCTACATTGCGCAATTCAAACCACCAGGTGATTGCATGATGATCACCTTCATTCACGATCAGGTGACCGGTGGTGACACGAATTTCAAATTGAATTTCGAATTCACATTCGATGGAAATCCAAAACCGGCCCTGCCGCCGGAAGCTTTGGATTCATACGGATTCTAAAAATCCAGAACCGTGGCAAAAACTTGAGCACCATCAAGCTGACCTTTTTCAAAAGTCGGCGCGATGGCAAAGTCCGGCTGCTGAGACAAATCCGGCTGTTTGTTCATAGAGTAAACCCCGTAAGCGATTCCCGCATACAGACCCAATGAAGCTCCGCGAGCCACGTTGTTCCAGCTCTGGCTGGGCTTGTCTTCAACCGCCAGACTGACGACACCGACTGCCGCCCCACCCAGCGTTCCCCACGCACAACTGGTCAGGAAGCGCTTCAGACTTTGCGCCTGGACGGATTGAGTTTGAAACAGAACCAGAATCAAAAGTGGCAGGATTTTTCTCATAAGACATTGTCCCCCGAAAGCGGGGTTTTCAGTCAATCACTGATGTCTTCAAAGACCGTGATCTCACCGTCTTTTGTGACAAAGGCCCAGTGAATTTCAACCAGCACATCCCAGCGCGCCGCCAGAAACAGCATCGCGCGCACCAGGCGGGCTTTTTGTTTTTTGGTGATTCGGAAGGGCTGAAAATCGGACAGGTTCGTGGTTTTAACCTCCACCATCAGCAAAGTCTGCCGGGGAGTTTTAAAAAGCAGATCCACTTCAGCAAAAGGAGTCTTCACCCTCTGTCCAAGCAAGTGACAGCACTTAAGCTGATAGTATTTGATCACCAGGGCTTCAGAATAAAGTCCCCGTTCATGCGCCCAGTACGTCGGGCCCCCAGAGCTGTTAAACGTATTCTTTGACGCCCGCGAAGGATCTGCGGTGGGCGATGCACGGCCCGTGGTCGACGATGCTTTGTTTGTGAACCGGCGTGGAGTAGCCTTTGTGAATTTCGAATCCATAGTGCGGATACTTCACTCCCAGATCTTTCATCAGACGATCCCGGGTCACTTTCGCAACAATGGAGGCCGCCGAAATTGGCGCCACTCGCAAATCACCTTTCACAATGGTGCTTTGCTCAAAACCTTTTAGGTTCGGAATCTTTTTGTTGCCGTCCACCAGGACGTGACCACTCTTCACTCCCAACTTTTCCACCGCGCGTTTCATCGCCAGCAGTGAGGCATTGAGAATGTTGATTTCGTCGATCTCTTCCACAGAAGCAGAACCGATGCCAACAATGTGTTCTTTTAAAATCAGATCCGCCAGCTCTTCCCGGCGTTTTTCGGACAGAAGTTTTGAATCCGTAACCAGATCATTCAAAGCATCAGACTTGAAGATGACTGCCGCCGCATACACAGGTCCCGCCAGGCAACCGCGCCCCACTTCATCCACACCAATAATCGGTGCAGGAGAAAAGTCGCGCCATTCAATTTTTGGGAACTCTATTTTTTCTTTTTTTGCCATGCGGATGCCTCGATGCTTAAGGCCTGCAATGATAGAGGGAAACAGCAAGACTGGTCACTCAAGATTTGAGTGCGTCAGACGCTGATACTGTTCAGAAAAAACAAAAGACCCGGAATCGTAAAATCCCAGGTCTTGTGCATAAAGCTGTATTTAGTTTTAAAAAACTACTCTGCTTTGGAGGAAACCAGCTCAGATTCAATCTTAGCTGCTTTACCTTTAAGAGCGCGAAGGTAGTAAAGTTTAGAACGACGTACTTTACCTACGTTTACGATCTCAACTTTATCCAAAGCTGGAGATGCGAACGGGAAAGTTCTTTCCACGCCAACACCAGCGGACATTTTACGAACTGTGAAAGACTTCGCAGCACCAGATCCTTGGATCTTAGTTACGATACCTTTGTAAAGCTGAACACGCTCTTTCTCACCCTCTTTTACTTTAACGAATACGTTAACAGTATCACCAGAGTTGAAGGACTGAATGTTTTTGTTAGCAGCTTTAACACTAACGCGACGAACGAGGTTTGTTTCTTTAGCCATTGCTTAAAATCCTTATAGCAGTCAATTTTCACAAAAAGTAAAACAAGGGTCTACCATGGACCCATGACACGGTCAAGACAGATACTTACGGCAGATCTTACTGAAAGATGCCGATAATCTTTGGGGGGAGCACCCCTAATGCTCTCCAGAACCCCTGACGAGGATCTGATGAGGTCTTCCGTCAAACCGAAGCCTGTTCCGAATAGCATAAAAACTGGCTTTTTGGCCACATGCATTTCGTTGCGCAGCTCGGCAAACGAGTACTTATGCTTCGCCCACTCCGTACGGGCCGTTGTCGCGATCGTCAGAGCTTCCGGGACATTCCAGTCCTCAAACGCTTTTTCGACGCTCTCAACCGCCTTTACGTTCCCCAGGGCGGTCTTTCTCATGGGGTTGAACTTCGACCCCTGACCGGTGCGCCAGTGATCCAAAACGCGATCCACGAACATCAGCTGCTCTTTCATGGGATGGATGATGTAATATTTTTCCACTCCGAAGACAGTCGCCGCCCGGGCGATGTCATGGATATCGAAATTGGTGATATTGGTGGCCACCGTTTTTTGTTTGCTGTCGCGGACCGGATAGTGAACCAGTCCAATCGCCAGACGGGGCACGTAAGGTGTTTCTTCAGCCATTGAAGCTTTCCTCATTCAGATCCTCAAGACCCAAAACTTCGCGATCCTGAGGGGATAGTTGCTGCCAGAACTTAAAGAGCTCCTTCAGGGGCTCTGCCGTTTTTTTCTTTTTTAGGGCGCGGTATTTTTCCCGTTCTTCCGCCAGATAGATGATGAACAGATCAGGGCGTTTTTTTAACGTCACCAGCGCCGAAACTTTTTCTTTCCAATCAGCGATCAACTTGTGATTGCCGCTCAAAAGAACTTCGGGAACATCCTGTCCTAAATACTCGCGAGGACGGGTGAAATTGGGATGCTCCAGAAGACCTTCTGAAAAACTGTCTTTGTCCGCTGAATCCACATGCCCCAGCACACCCGGAATAAAACGCGACAGCGCATCGATCACCACCAACGCCCCCAGCTCCCCGCCGGAAAGCACATAATCCCCGATGGAGATCTCTTCATCGACATAGGTGTTGATGATTCGCTGATCGATTCCGCCGTAGCGGCCACAGATCAAAACCAGATGCTCTGCCTGGGACAATTCTCGGGCCTTGTCATCAGTAAGAACTGAACCCTGCGGAGACAGATAGATGACTTTAGAATTCTTATGTTGCACTTTTTGAATGGATTTTTCGAGGGTCTCGGACAACATGATCATGCCGTCACCACCACCGAAGGGACGATCGTCGACCGTGCGGTGCTTGTCGGTGGCAAATTCGCGCGGAGTGTGCGCCTGCACCGACAAAAGATCACCCTTTAATGCCTGCCCCAGGACGCCGTGAGACACTGCGCCCTGGATCATCTCAGGGAAAAGAGTGATCACGTCGATTTTAAGCATTTTCGATATCAAAAAGCCCTTCAGGCAAATCCATCACGACAGCCTGATGTTTGAAGTCGATTTTTTTGATGAAAGCATCCACGAACGGAACTTCCGCAGTTTTACCATCAGTCGTTTCAACCACCAGCAAATCCTGAACACCGTTAGAGGAAAAACCAACGATTTCGCCCAGTACGGTTTGTTCTGGGTTCTTCAACTTGAAGTTTTTAATCTCAGACAGGAAGATGGTTTCACCTGGTTTGGACACCATCAGTTCATCGTCGATGAAGAACTCCATGTGCTCCAGACCTTCAGCGGCGGTGCGATCAGCCACTTCAGCGGCTTTCACGATCAGACCTTTTTTGAAAGGCTTGGTGCGCTCAACAGTGAAAGTTTTGATTTCATCTGAATCCTTGGCTTTTAGGCCGAAGGTTTTCATGCGTTTTGCCCAGGCAATTTCACCAGAGAAGACCAAAACATAAAGGTCTCCTTTAAGGCCGTGAGCTTCGCGGATTTTTCCTACCAATTTCATTTTTGACTCCAGCAAGACAGACTTAAGTCTGCCAGCACAAATAAGAAAGGGGTCACCTGATTGGTAACCCCTTCCATGAGAATTAACTCTAAATTTACTTAAACCAAACTATTCAACGATATCCAGGTGATAACGCTTGTTAAGCTTGGTGCCAGCTGCGCGGATGATAGTTCTCATTGCAGCAGCAGTTTTACCTTGCTTACCAATCACTTTACCAAGGTCTTCTTTATCAACCTTCAAAGCAAGAAGTGTGGTTTGCTGACCAGGGATTTCATCAACTTCGACATTTTCAGGTTTGTCCACCAGGGACTTCGCCATGAACTCAACGAGGTCTTTCAAGCTATCCATATTTACCCCCACAGATAGTACCTACCTGATCTAGTTTAGCAAAACCAAGTAGGAAGCCAACAACTTATTTAGCTTGAGCCAATTTGATCACGTGTTTTACGCGATCTGTAGGTTGAGCACCTTTTTTGATCCACTCTTCAACTTTAGCCAGATCAAGCTCAATCTTTTTGTCGTTACCTTTTGGAGATGGAATGTAAGTTCCAAGAATATCAAGGAATTTACCAGTCACATAACGACGGGAATCCGCTACAGTAACGCGGTATTTAGGTTCATGCTTAGCGCCCATACGAGCCAAACGAATTACAACTGCCATTTCTAAACCTCATGTATCAAAAACAGTAAGTCCAAGTTTGTACTTGGATCGTGGTTAAATATCAAGCCCTAAAATGGAAACTTCATTCCGCCCCGGCCCATACCCATTTTCATCATACCGCCCATCATCTTTTTTGCATCCTCAAACTGCTTTATAAGCTTGTTCACGTCCTGAACTTGAGTTCCGCTCCCCTTCGCGATCCTTTGACGACGCGAAGCGTTTAAAATCTTATGGTTATGACGTTCCTGGTAGGTCATGGAGCGAATGATCGCTTCAATCTTTTTCATTTCTGCATCCGGAGGGGTCATATTTTTCAGCTGTTTGCTGAGCTCCCCCATGCCCGGTAAAAATTTCAAAATACTTTCAAAGCCGCCCATCTTCTTGAGCTGCTGGATCTGAGTCAGGAAATCCTCCAAAGTGAACTCATTCTTCATGAGTTTCTTCGCGGAATCACGCGCAGACTTTTCATCGATGACTTCCTGGGCTTTCTCAACCAAAGACAGGACGTCGCCCATATCCAGGATACGGCCGGCCAGACGGTCCGGGTGGAAGACTTCCAACGCCGTGACTTTTTCACCGATACCCAGGAATTTAATCGGAATCCCGGTGACTTCGCGGATCGACAAGGCCGCACCACCGCGCGCATCCCCGTCCACCTTGGTCAGAACCAAACCGGTCAGATTCAAGCGCTTGTGGAAGCCCTCAGCCACATTCACGGACTGCTGACCCAGCATCGCATCGGCCACCAACAGAATTTCCTGCGGAGTCCAGATCTCTTTCAAACGGCCCAGCTCGCCCATCAGGTCTTCATCGATCTGCAGGCGTCCCGCGGTATCGACGATGACCACTTCGACCATGTTGTCGCGAGCCCATTGTTTGGCCTTTTCCAGAATTTCTTCCGGCTTCATGCCTACTTGGGTTGGGAAAGTCGGGATGTTGTTCTGCTTACCCAAAACCTGCAACTGGTCGATCGCCGCCGGACGATAGATGTCGGCCGGAACCAAGCCCGGTTTTTTATTCAGCTTCTGACGGATATATAGAGACAATTTCGCAGCAGACGTGGTTTTACCCGCCCCCTGCAAACCCACCAGGAAGATCACGCTGGGATTTTCACGGACATTGATATCAACCGCGCCGCCACCAAGAACGTTCACCAGTTCGTCATGGACGATCTTTACGAACATCTGGCCGGGATTGACGTTGGTCAGAACATCCTGACCCAGGGCTTTTTCCTTCACCTTGTCGATAAAGGTTTTCACCACTTTGAAGTTCACGTCGGCTTCAAGAAGACTCAGACGGATTTCCTTGATGACTTCCTCAATATTGGCTTCGCTGATCTTATGCTGACCGCGGACCTTTTTAAGGCTTGTCATGATTTTATCTGATAGATTCTCAAACATGTGAAACTCCTGAAGGATCATTCTTTATAACAAGTCCGGCGGAATGACAAAGAACCACACTTAACGCGGCGCGCCCCGATACGGGTTGCCTGGCACCGTTTCACACTGGGAATAATATACTCCGGCGGAGCGTCAATCCATTCTTTCTCCATGCTTTGTGTGTATGAGAGTTCGCAAAGGGGCACTTTTATGAAAAAAATTGTACTTGTTTCTGTATTGGGGACTGCTGCAATCGCAAATGCGCAGACAGGACTAAGAACGACTCACACCACGACAATGGAAGGTCTTCGCGACGCCCGCAAACAAATGGAAGTTCAGACTGAAAATTCCATCTTGGAAAAACTGGAAGCACAACGCATGGAAGACGAAAAGAAACGTTTCCGCGAATTCGACTCTTTGAACTTCAGCGTGGTGAACGACGACACTCAAGCGTCCGCACCGACGACTTCTTCCTTCTAAAAAACCGGATTTTCGCGGATTTTTTCGAAACACTTCCTGCGCATTTTTGCCAAAGGATTGTTTCACAAAATCCCGCGACTGCGATCTCGATTTAACTGAAAAATGGGCGTAAAACTTGCGCCCATTTTTTATTTCTTTTTTGAACCTCTACACGTTTGAAATGGTTTTTTTGTTGGAATTCTGTGGATACACACGGAAAGCCACGGTTTTTTCGTGTCAGTTGCCAATTACATTTTTGTATTTAGACCGTTCCACGAATTTCTTACTAGGTTTTGTCGTGCGCTTTTGGAGTGTTTTACTCCTTTTGCGAAACAAACAATAACCACACCAATTTTGGTAAGGAGTTCCAATGAAAAAGGTTCTATTCACAATGGCCGCAATGCTGGTTTCTGTCAGTGCTCACGCCGTTCACCAGGGCAGTTCCTGGTCTGAAATCTTTGCGTCCCGTCACGCGGTTGTAACCCACGGATATGCATTGGGCGGCATCAAGCTTGAAAATGCCTGTATGACTGACACTGAAATCCGCTCCATCACACCAACACGTGAGTGCGCAGAACTGGTGCCTCGCCAGGTGGGCAATCCAAACAGTGAGCAAGGTGGCTACACTGAGTGGGTTTGCGCCCGCTATGAAACTACAACCTTGGCTGTTTCCCGCAGCTACGAGCAACCGGTGTGTGAAGAGTTCACTCCTGCCAACGGTGAGCAAACTCCAGAGTGCACCCGTTTTGGTTCCAAAATCGTGACAGTGCCACGCACTATCGACACCCAAGTAATCATCACTCGCGGTGAAGCGGACCAGTCTTTCTGGAAGCGTTTCACCTTCCCTACTTGTGAAGGCGTTTATCCTCACTAAAAAACAAAAAGCCCTGAAGTTTCGTCAGGGCTTTTCCAGTTTCCAAGGGTCGATTTATTTGTCCGCAAAAATCTTGAATGGACCCTTGGTTTTCTTAAGAGGTTGCAGTTCGGTATGCAGCTTCAGGGCCTCATTACCCGCGTCGGACTTAACAAGATAAGCCGGCTTTTCCGGACTGCCATGCCGGGTGATTTTTTTGCCTTTAATGGTCCGGGTGACTGATTCCAGATACACTTCTTCAACTGTACCTGTAATTGCTCTGCCGAGCCACTGCCATTGAATTTTGTCGTGCACTTTAAAGGGCTTCATAAACACCTACCAGCGCTGGAAAGAGCCTTTGCGCAAAGAAATCCGGGCCACCGCATAGAACACACCGATACCAATCAGTGAAATCAGGGCCGCGGTCCATACATTCACATCACTGACTCCCAGAATTCCGTAACGAAGTCCATTGATCAGATACAGCAGCGGATTGGCTTTGGAAACCGCCTGCCAGAAGGGATGCAGATGTTCGATCGACAAAAACACCCCACCAAGATAAGTCAGTGGAAGCAGGATGAACGCGGAAAACGCCGACAACTGATCAAAAGTGTTCGCCCAGAAGGCAATACTGATTCCGATCATTCCAAAGATCAGACCTGCCAGCACAACAAAGAACAATGCAGCCACCGGGTGGGCAATCACCAGCCATGCGCCATTTTGATAGTACATGAACATTGATCCCACGATATAGGTGATCACCGCCACAATACTGCCACGCACCAGGGCCGCAAGACTCATGGCCCAGATGATCTCCTGATCAGTGACAGGCGCCACACGCAGATCCTCCAGATCACCCGAGAATTTGGAAGACACAATCGAAGAGGATGAGTTCTGGAAAGCATTGTTGATAATACCCATCATCATCAGACCCGGGATCAGAAAGCTAAGATAGCTTACGCCCTGGTGTGAAGCCATTTGTTCACCCAAAGACACACCAAAGATCAAAAGATACAGGAAGGAAGAAACAAACGGCGTCACCACTGTCTGCACCAGCACCTTCAGGAATCGTGCAATTTCACGCTGGAAAATAGTCACAAACCCGGTCATAGCGACACCTGCGATTCTTTCTTGGCAACAAGCTTCAGGAACGCGTCTTCCAGACTGCCCTCCTCGATCTGAACGTCAGCAATAAGTCCCGTCGGAATGCTCACTTCGTTCAGGAATTCACCCAAAGTTTTATTCTGAGGCACAACGAAGCTGTATTCCTTCCCATCCACTTCAGTCAGATAGTCGGACTGGATCAGATGTTTTTCTGTCAAAAGAACACGGATCTTTTTATGCGTGTATTCACGGATGATGGCCTTGGTGTCACCCAGAACCACCAAAGATCCCAGGTTGATAATGCCAACACGGTCACACAGCTGCTGGGCTTCTTCCAGATAATGCGTTGTCAGCAGAATCGACATACCTTCGCCACGAAGCTCCTGCACAAACTTCCACAGGTCTTCGCGCAAGCGAACGTCCACACCGGCAGTGGGTTCATCCAAAAGCAAAAGTTTGGGATTGTGCACAAGCGCTTTAGCAATCATCAAACGGCGCTTCATCCCGCCGGAAAGCTGTTTTACTTTTTTGTGGCGGTGCTCATACAAGGACAGTTTTTCCAGCAGGAAGTGAATGCGCTCTTTGTTCTTGCGCAGACCATAATAGCCGGAATGGAAAGTCAGAATCTCTTCAACGTCGAAGAATCCGGAAGTGATCACTTCCTGGTGAACGACGCCGATTTGTTTTTTAGTGAACATCGGATCATTGCAAACATCCACACCGAACACTTTCACCGTCCCGGAAGTGGGCTTTTCTAGCGTCGTGATGGTTGAAATGATCGTCGTCTTACCCGCCCCGTTAGGACCCAGCAGACCGAAGATTTCGCCGGGTTTTACGGAAAAGGTCATACCCTTCACCGCTTCGACTGTGCCGCCGCGGTAGGTTTTTCTTAGATCAGTGATTTCCAATGGCAAATTCATTATCTAGCTCTCGATATGCTAGTGTGGAATTCCACTGTCGGGTTTTCGCGTTTTAGCCAGTTCAAGTCCCATTCCTGATTTACCAGAACAACCGGGTTGTCCTGCAGGTCGCGGAACATGTTGGCGCCGCCTTTAAGGTCCGTGACTGGTTTTCCGTCTTCAGTGCGCGGCCAGCGGGCCACACCGTATGGCAGACGGCTCAACTTCACTTCCAGGTTGTATTCATCCTGCAGGCGACGGATCAAAACTTCGAACTGAAGTTCACCGACCGCGCCGATAATCGGATCCTGATGACCGATGATAGGATCAATAAACAACTGAATCGCCCCCTCTTCAGACAAGTGATTCAGGGCCTCGTTCATCTTCTGACGTTTCAAGGCATCACGCACGGACAATTTGCCGAACAGTTCCGGCGCAAACTTGGGAATGTCTTCGAAATGGATTTTGCCGGATGCATAAACGCAATCCCCGATGGCAAAGTTTCCTGTGTCACCCACCCCGACGATATCGCCCGCGTAGGCATCATCCACGGTTTCTTTATCAGCGGCGACGAACTGACTGGCGTAAGAAAGTCTAAGTTCTTTGTCATGACGGGAGTGTTTCACCTTCATGCCACGCTCAAATTTACCAGAACAGATACGGATAAAGGCAATACGGTCGCGGTGACGCTTGTCCATATTGGCCTGAATTTTAAAGACAAAACCCGAGAAGTTCGCGTCACATGGATCCATGTCCTTACCGTCCTTCAAATGGCGCGGCTGGGGACCTGGAGCGTACTTGGTGAAGAACTGCAGGAATGTATCCACCCCGAAGTTCTGTTTGGCAGAACCAAAGGTCACCGGCGAGATCGTGCCGTTCAGGAATTCGTTCACATCAAATGGCGGCAACGCACTTTCAATCAGATCCAGCTCTTCCAGGACCTGGTCCGCGGATTCCTTGTCCAGATAGTCGTAAAGGATTTGATCGTCCTTGCCTTTTTCAAATGGAATGATTTTGTAGTCTTCCACTTCTTCACGGCGCTGATCGTAGATCCAGATTTCTTTGGTCAGACGGTTGTAAATACCACGGAAACGCTGACCGATACCCAGAGGCCAGGTCACCGGATAACATTGCATGTTCAAAGTCTTTTCAACTTCATCAATCAAAGTCAGAGGATCTTTCCCCTCACGATCGAGTTTGTTTACAAATGTGAAAATCGGAATCTTGCGCAGGCGGCAGACTTCGTAAAGTTTTTTGGTACGTTCTTCCACACCCTTGGCAACGTCGATCAGCATGCAGGCGGATTCCACGGCCATCAAGACTCGATAAGTATCTTCAGAGAAGTCTTTGTGCCCCGGTGTATCCAACAGGTTCACACGCAAACCATCGAAATCAAAAGTCATCACGGACGATGTGATAGAGATCCCTTTTTCGCGCTCCATGGCCATCCAGTCCGATGTCACAGCCTTGGTCCCCTGCTTGCCCTTTACTTCCCCGGTTTCGTGGATCACGCCCCCGTGATAAAGCAATTTTTCTGTCAGCGTGGTCTTACCCGCATCCGGGTGAGAGATGATCGCAAACGTGCGGCGACGCTGAATTTCTTTTTGGATCTGAGGAGTGACTTGCATTGTGGAATCTTTCCTTTGAAAACTCCTTTTTACGGGGAAATCCGACGGGTTACAAGCATTTGCCGCACTGCCCTTGGCGCTAGAAACCCTCCTTGGGTGGATTTGGGCCCAACCTGACGGCGATCATGCCCAAAACCGGGCAATTCATACAGACTTCTCCTCGTTTTCCGGACGGATTGCAGAGGCCCCCTTGCGCCAAACCGCAAAAGACCTTATAACCGTCCGACTACTTTGAACTCCCCTTGGTTTGGAGCCAAGCTACCCGGACGCTCGCGCGCCGGCAGGACACGAAGGTGACACAATGTCTGAATCGCTGAACTATTATGTTACGGCCTATTATCGTTTTACTAAACTGGCGGATCTGCCAGCCATCCAAAAAGCTCTGGAAGACAAAGCGGAAGAACTTAACGTCAAAGGACTCGTGATCCTGGGCGATGAGGGCTACAACTCCACATGCGCAGCTTCTTCGATCGAATCCTTCGAAGCCTGGAAAACCTTTATCCGCGAGTACTTCAATTCTCCGGATCAGTTCTTCAAGGATTCAGAATCCACGAAGTCTCCGTTCCGTCGCTTCAAGGTCAAAGTCCGCAATGAAATCGTGACCACGGGTATTCCTGGAGTGATGCCTCCGGAAGGTGTCAATCATCACCTGTCCCCGACAGAGTGGAACAAGGTCATGAAAGAAGAGACTGATTACGTCATGATCGACACGCGCAACTGGTACGAGTACAAAATCGGCACCTTCAAGGGCGCGCTGAATCCGAACATTGAAAAGTTCACCGAATTCCCGCAATACATCGAGGCCCAGGGCATCCCTAAAGACAAAAAGATGCTGATTTTCTGCACCGGCGGCATTCGCTGTGAAAAAGGCATTCTGGAACTTCAGGACAAGGGCTACAACAACGTCTTCCAATTGGACGGCGGCATTCTGAATTACATGAAAGAGTACCCGAACGATCAGTTCGAGGGCGAGTGCTTCGTCTTTGATCATCGTGTGGCGGTGGATCAGAACCTGCAACCATCCACCAAGTTCGGTCTGTGCCCGCACTGTGGTCAGCCCGCGACAATCAATGTCGACTGCAAACGCTGTGATTCCCATGCACTGGTTTGCGAAGACTGCATCAAAATCGATTACGCCAAAGACACTTGTTCTAGAAACTGCGCTTACCAGCTGGAAAAACATCCGGCCCGCAAAGGCCAGAAACAACTGGTGCCATTTGAAATTGAAAAGATGAAAGCCGAAGGCAAGGACACCGGAGCAGTTCCGCAAATCCGTGTGACCCGCACGAAGTATATTTCTTTGAACAAGAACGGCGAAGCGGAAACCCGCTCCACCAAAGAGACTGCTGAATAGGCGCCAGTCGCGAAAGCTGAAGTAGCTATCTATTTCCCTGAGGGGGCTTTCTGAGCCCTCTCTATATCCCGCGCGAACAAGCTGACAACCCAGGAATCATTCACACCCACACGGGTGCTGTTGAACTGCACTTTCACCTTGGAACGGTAAGCGGGATCATAACCAATCGCTTTGGCATCAAGACCTGCGCTATTTAAGAACTTGGACATCTCTGAAGCAGCTTCGTCAGCGTTGAACTCGCCCCCGGCATTGATGTTTTTTTCCATTTGATCACAGAAATCCAACGTCGCCGAATCGCGGGCCAGCTCAGGTTTCGCAGCCACGGCGCGCGCCAGATAGTGCATGTTGTAGCTTTTTTGCAGAATCTGATCCATGTCGGCCGTGTGCTTTTGCAGGTAATCTCCGGCGCGATAGATCTCGTAATAGAACTCTGCTTTTTTCAGCAGGCCCTGATCGTTCTGTGCATCTGCATTCATAATCTGCTCCACCACTTGCTCCATGCCCGGGGCACGGAAGATAAATCGCAAGATCGGCGCAGCCGTTTCAACCATCGGGTCATGATTCCCATCCGACAAACTGCTGAAGAAGTATTTCGCCGAAGCATTCTGCGGATCACGCAAAAGACCGCTTTGCGCTGCTTTTTCAAGGTTGCGACAGCCATCTACCAAAGGTTTGCGGGGATCCGCAAAGTCCTTTAACAAAACATCAACAGTGTCTTGAGCCAGTTTTTCACGCGCATTCAACACCGGTGTAGTCGCGGGTGTTGCGGAAGATGTTTCGGCTGTCTCGGAAGATTTATCAGAATTGCTTGTTACCGAGGATTCCGCAGCCTCAGTGCTGCTGGCGTGAGCATTTTTTTGCAAAGCTGGAGGCGTCAGCGCTTTCTTAAGATCAGAAGCTGAGGGAAGTTTGGAAAGACCCCAGAATAAGAAACCCACCAGACCTACTGCTGAAATGACAAAGCTGATTCCCAGAATTTTTAGCAAGTTTTTCGCATTCATATTCACGCCTCCTGCAACACAGTCGAACTGAACCATGAAAAGCGAGTACTGACAATGATACATGGTGCTATATTAGAATTATTAATAATGAGGGGTTGACCCCTCGGCGCTTTGCACCTATACCTATGTTTCCTTGTCGCGGGGTGGAGCAGTCTGGTAGCTCGTCGGGCTCATAACCCGAAGGCCGTAGGTTCAAATCCTGCCCCCGCAACCAATAAAGGCTCGATGGTAAACCATCGGGCCTTTTCCATTTTTAGGCCTTTTGTTTTAAGCGCTCTATCGAGCGCGTCTCCACAAAACTCGATTCGCAACATGGAACTGTTCCATCACGCCCTGACTTTCAAGGCAGGACAATGCAAGCTCTGTCACTTGAATCGCCTCCGGATAATCTTGCCAGCGGATCCAATACAGATGAACACCTTCCAGCGTATCAGCAGCATTCGGATTTATTTGCACCATGCGCGTGATTTCACTCATCGGAAAGCGCAGAACACTGTCACTGCAATCCAAAGCCAGTGCGTTCCCTGCAAGCCCAAACACCACAAACAAAACCAAGAATAACTGCTTCATATAATCTCCTGATTAAATGATTTCGGGGATTTCGTAATTTTCGTCAATGCCGATCTCAATTTTTAGTAAATCTCTCACTATTTATCCAGCCTGGAAATATCTGCCCACATAAAGGGCATTATCGTTCTCAAATAGTTAATTTCTTGGATTATTTTGGATTTATACTTGCGCACAGGGACCCTCCCGTTCTAAGGCTTTTATTCAACACTTAACAGGAGGACATCTATGATCATGAGCACAGCCCAATTCATCCGTAAAGGACTGGAACCCCAGCACTTGGTCTCTTCTTTAAGTTTTGTGGTTTTTCTGCTTTCCGGCATCTTCGCCACGGACAACATGTGGGTTTCCATCACGGCTGCGGTATTTCTGGGTGTTGCCGTCATGTCATCTGTCCATCATGCCGAAGTCATCGCCCACAAAATCGGCGAAGGCCTGGGCACCCTGGTTCTTGCCCTTTGCGTGACAATCATCGAAGTCGGGCTGATCGTATCTTTGATGAACCAGTCCACCGTCAGCGCGGATTCGGCAGTATTGGCTCGTGACACCGTGTTTGCTGCGGTGATGATCATCACCAACGGGATGGTGGCGCTATGCCTGATTCTGGGCGGAATGAAGTACAAAGAGCAGGAGTTCCAGGTTCAAGGCTCAAAGAGCCTGATGGTTGTCTTGATGACCCTGGCACTTTTGGTGTTTGTGCTTCCGAACTACACCACAACCACGTCCGTAGGGACCTACAATCCCCCACAAATGATCTTTATCGGCATTATCTGCGTGGTCTTGTATCTTCTGTTCATTCTTTTCCAGACCACCACACACAAAACATACTTCGAGGCCGTGGACACCAAAAGTGATATTTCACCGATTGAGTCCACCCATGAAATCACCAAAGCCGATGCATGGCTGAGTTTCATTTCTTTGTCAGTCAGTCTGATTGCGGTGATTGGTCTTGCGAAAATGATTTCACCATTGATCGAACAGGGCGTGGACTACGTTGGGGCACCGAAATCCATGGTGGGTCTGCTGATTGCGGGTATCGTCCTTTTGCCTGAGACTTGGGCCGCGATCAATGCCGCTCGCGCCAACCGTCTGCAAACAAGTTTGAATCTGGCGCTGGGTTCCGGCATCGCCAGTATTGCGCTGACCATTCCCACAGTCATTGTGTTCTGCCTTTTCACAAACCAGACCCTGATGTTGGGTCTTGATAACAAGAACATGGTCTTTTTGATCATGACATTTATGGCGGGGACGATCACTTTGGGCACAGGAAAGGCCACTCTGCTTCAGGGCGCCGTTCACGGTGTGATTCTATTAACTTATTTTGTGATGTCCTTCATCCCTTAAGAGGATTTTATGAGCGAAGACAGATTCGTGGATCTTGAAATAAAGCTGACTCATCAGGAACAAAAACTGGAAGAGCTGCACCAGGTGCTTTACGAACAGCAAAAGACCATCGACAAACTGGAGACCCTGCTGCAGGGTCTGACCAGTCGATTAAAAGAGCTGCTGGGCTCAGAGGGTGACGAGATTCGCGGCAATGAAAAGCCGCCTCACTACTAGATATCTTTTTCAGAAGCCTGATACAGCGGCAGTGCCGGGGGAACAACCCCCTGCTGCTTCATCAGTTCAGGATCACGCAACTGGATCTTGATTGAATTAAAGCCATGGCGATCAATGAAACGAATCACGGTTTCATCCCCATCAGCCTGCGCACCGGATACAAACAGGTGCATATCAAACAGAGGGCGAATAGCTCTCAGACGCAAAACCCCGTCAGCCACATCCCAAAGACCCTGTCCATCACCCAGCTTATCCACCTGATAATAGAATTTGCCGTTCGTGAACAAAGCCATGCGCATTGGATAGTCAGAACCGGTTTCAAGAAGTTTTACCTGATCCAATTTTTCCGGAGCGCTGGGCATTTGCTCCGCCGGATTTACGAAGCGGCTATAAAATTCCACATCTCGTTTATTTGCAGTCATGGAGCTGATCGGAGAACAAGCCGCAAACAAAGTACACAATGACAACGCCAGGATGATTTTGGATTTAAACATGAAGTAATGATGACGTTGAGCTGATCTCAAGTCAACTCAGGACCCAGACCGCGCCTGGATACAAAGCACGTCACATCGTTCGTTGTGCTTAATTCCTGAATGCGCCTTCACCCATTTCAATTGAACATCCCGCACCGCCAGCAACTGATCCAGCTGTTTCAGCTGACTCACCTGCGGAATCGGCTGCCCCCGGGACTTCACCCACCCCAGAACTTTCCATTCCGGGACCTTTTGCAGGGTTTCAATCAGGACACGCGAATCGGTGTAAAGTTCAATACGGGAATTTTCCGGCAAAGACGACAGCGCCTCAATGGCCGCCTGAAACTCCATCTGATTGCTGGTGGGCCTTAAATGTGTCCCGCTGGCTTCGCGAAGAACCCGATCCCGACGGACAATAACATAGGCCCAGGAACCACGGCCGTTTTTAACGCTGCCGTCGGTGTACACTTCAAAGCGCGGCAGAAAGAATCTGCGCACCTTGTGAATAACAGATTGAATGAAACTTAGGATAACCCCTGCTTCGTCACCCACATGGCAACTTCCACAGAAGTGTTCACGCCCAATTTAGTCATGATATTGGTCTTGTGTGTTTTGATCGTCTGGTCCGAACAGCCCAGAACCTCGGCGATCTCTTTATTGGAGCGGCCTGTGGCAATCATTCTTGCGACTTCGACCTCTCGTTTGGTCAGAATCTCGACGCCCGCCTTATCAATGGCCTGGCGGATATTATCAGACAAGAAACGCTCTCCTTTTTTCAACGCCAGCAATGCCTTTGGTACATCTTCAAGATAGGAACCTTTGCTGACAATGGCCACCACCGGAGAATTCCAATACGTCTTCAAAATGGCAGATTCCAGTGACTGCGTGAAAACGATCACGCGGATGGATGCGTTGAACTTGCGAATGAATTCCAGAACTTCAAAGCCACTGGATCCCCGAAGATGATGATCCAGCAAAACCACCGAAGGATTTTCGGTCTGAATCATTTGCAGGGCACGAACCGCTTCTTCCGCTTCCCCCACAACGGTGAAAGTGTCAGAAAGGCGCTCCACTTCAGTTTTCAAACCGGCGCGGACAATCGGATGGTCATCAATAATCAAAACTTTTTCCAAGCTCATATCAAAATTGTTTACGCCCGGCCCAAAAAAGTCAATTCCGGGGGGACTCAGGTTCTCGCCGCATCGCTTCGCCACAGGCGCCCCGTGACAAGTGGACTTCAGCCCCTCTAAAATGGGCCCGATTTTTAAGGAGTTGTCCCTTGGCATTTCGTTGGATCGGCAAATCAGAAGACGGCAAATCAGTCACCCTCAAACACCTTGAGGACTGCAAACTAAACACACCCCCCTACGCAACCACGACCTGGGTTCGGGACAATGCCGACATCGTTCGCGTTGCCGCCATTTTAGACGTTGAAACCACAGGTCTGAATCAGGCAGAGGACACCATTATCGAAATCGGAATTCGCCAGTTCCTTTTCAATAAAAACACGGGCGAAGTCCTGGCCATCACCAAATCATATTCAAGCTTCCAGGATCCGGGCAGACCCATCAGTCCCGAAATTCAGGGACTGACCGGAATCACCGACGAAATGGTCGCGGGCAAGCAGATTGACTGGACGACTGTCGATGCTCTTTTAAATGAATGTCAGCTGATCATCGCTCACAACGCGAAGTTTGACCGCCCGTTCATCGATCGCAGATCCAAAACATCCCCTGAACGCGTGTGGGCTTGTTCGTTTAAACAGGTTGAATGGTCCGACAAGGGATTCACCAGCCCGAAGCTGGAGCTTTTGAATATCTACCACGGGTTCTTTACGGATTCCCACCGTGCGATCAACGACGTGGATGCTTTGCTTTATTTGCTGAGTCTTCCAGATGCTGAAACACAGAAGCCTTACCTTTTTGAGCTGATCAACAATGCCCGCCGCCCCATGACTCATGTGATTGCGACTTCGGCACCTTTTGAATCCAAAGACCACCTGAAGGGTCGCGGTTATAACTGGGACAGCATCAATCGTTTCTGGTCTAAAATCATTTTCAAAGACGAAGTCCCGGATGAAACCAAATGGCTTGAAGAGACCGTTTATTGCGGCCCCTTCGGCGGCATGACCCGGGATATCGCCTTGGTGGATGGGTTTAAGTCCTGATCATCTTTTCAGATCAACGGGGCTGCGCTTTATGGCAGCCCCAGGTGCAGAAGCTAACTTACGGCGTCCCGAGATAATATCACCTACCTCAAGCATGCTTAGTTTCACCTGTGACTCATTTACTTCGCCCTCATTTGTTGCCTTTTCATAGTAAGCTTTCGACTTAATCGCCATCTCACGATCCAAAGTCACTGTCGCTCTCAATCTATAGACAGCTCCCATAGCCACCAGACAGGGTCCACAATCTGAATAGTGTTTTAGTCCTTTCATCAATACGGACTCAACTTCATCAAGATGCTTTTTACCTTCATCGGTTCTGAAGTCATAACCTAAACCTTTGAAGTACATATCTTGCGCCTTGCCGTTATACGCGTAAGCAAGCCCCATCCTGGCGACACCGTAGCCACCGGTCTTCATCACCGCCTCACCAAGTTCAATCGCATCATCCCATCTCTTCAGCTGACTGAGGATAGACATAAGATTGCCTTGCACCCAGGTATTCTCAGGATCTTTCATTGCCCCGTTTTTATAATAAGTAATTCCCTTATCGATCTCGCCTTTTTCAATGAGAATTTCCGCGATACTTACCATTGCGCTGCTTTTATCACCATTATTCTCGGCAAGCTCCAGAGCTTTGAGATAAGCGCCCAGCGCGGCATCCTGTTTACCCAGTCTTTCAGCGACATTTCCCCCGAGATTATAGAAATTAAAATTTTTTGCCGCTACAGCATGATACTTATGGAAGTTTTCCGTGAGTCGGGCATTATCTTTCGCAAACCAGGCGCTCCAGGTCCTCTGCCGCAAAACCTCGGAATCCGAAGGATGCTCAACAGAGAGTGCTGCGAGAAATGCATCAGAGTACATATGATATTCCCGACCATCAACGGCATTGCTCTTATAGCCAACCCAACGTATCGCGCGAATCTTCTCAATCATAGCCTCTTTATTTTTCGGCTGTTCCGACAGGATATTATTCACTATATGCAGTGCTTGTCTGGCCGCAGACACCATCCCGGGACCTCTTTTATCAACAAGCTCCCGCGCGACAGATGGAGTATATCCTTTGGTTCGCGCTTCCCAGGTGTCGAGAGGTTCAAGCTTCTTAACCTCTACAGCCTGTGTTCCCGCACACTCGTATACATCCTGAACCGCCATCTTAAATTTGTCGGAATTTACGTCATTAACAGGTATCTCAACCGAACGAAAGAATGAGACATCCCTGACTTCAAATCCACTCTTTGTTTTGATAAATGTTCTATACAATGCAAACCATGGAGTTATAACGGTGCAACCTTCGGGAAAACCGACAAAATCAAACCCCGAGACAACCAACACTGTTTCTTCAGAAGAGCGAGCCTCAATGTTAAGATCAGTCACCCTTCTTGTGCCTGCAACTGACAACAATCCCCTCAAAGTGAAAGACAATGGAGCGTAGAAATACTTCTTCCCCTCCTTCTCTTTCACCACAACCTCACCGACAGCTTTCTCAACCCCTTTAACCTGAGATGCGATGCGAGTCTTGAAATCAACCCCCTCATAATGAGGCCGTGTTTTTTCGCTGTCTGTTCGATTAAACAACATCAAAAGCTTGCCGGCATCAACCTGACTGCTGGTAAGTGCCGTTTCAGCAACATATTTGGCAAACCCACCTGTCAGTTCAAAAGAAGAAGTTGTTTCCGCACTCATATCTTCTCTGATGATATATTCTTTTCGGACCTTTAGAGCACTCTTGCCTTCCGCCGGGTAAGGAATCTTTTCAAGCTCCACCGCGCGACCAGACACCTCAAGAGCATAGGAACCGGCAATATCGTTGAAAACGTAACCTGCATTACTAACCACATTTGTCGGATCAACCCAAATAATCTGCTCGCCATCTCTGACTTTCACGATGGCATGATTGAAGCGCTGGGCGGGCAGCTTGAGGTCTATCGGATCCACTACGATCACTCCCAGTTGCGGCACACTGAGCTTTCTCATTGTCATTGCCACTTCCGCATCAATATTCATTTTTTTCAGGATCGCCACCGTGGCAAGCGAAAAGTCTTTGCAATCTCCCGTTTTTGAGGCAGCAATCTGTTTCAAAGACTTTGGAATGAACATCTTTTCAAAACTCGTCCAGTCCCCTGAGTAAGTCATGCTCGTTTGAAGCTCAGATGTTACGATATCGATCTTTTCAATGATACTTGCACCCTTAACAGCTTTATCCGCAATTTTCTGAAGGACTGCAGGAAGTGGCACATTTTTTAATTCTTTTTCATAGCGTTGGGCAATAGGCTCGACGTAAGTCTTCCATGAGTTCATAGTACTTACTTCCACCATTGTGATCTGGTTCTTTCGAATATGCGGATTTAACTCAAGGGGAACTTTGTAGATCTTCTTTGTTTGTCGAATCTCCAGAACATACAGATTTCCCTCTTTGCGAGGGCTTACTGCCAATGACTTCCAGGGATCCGTCACGGCCATATTCAATGGAAGTTCAGACTTGATGATTGTATAAGAACCCTCTTCGGGGACAGACGTACCAAATACGAACTGCATCGCAAAATGACCTGGGACCAATGTTTTCAACTGCTGATCGCGATACTTGTACTTAATCTGGGAGCCAATTTTGATATTTGTAAAAGGAATCACCATCTCTTGATTGTGAGTAAGACCTCCCTGGGGACCGGCGACAGCTCTGGCCTTGATTGTATTCAATTTTACCGGCACATCCATTCCATCCGTTACACTTGAGGCCTTAAGCACAGTCACTTTGTTCACGTCAGGAATAAATGGAATGCTTTTAAGAACAAGTGAGTTCCGACCCTGCTCATTCAGCACTTTAAGGGTGATGTCAGAGACAATTTCAGAGGACCCGTCTTTTGAAACCGAGATCTCATCATTTGAAGAAACAATTTCATACGGCGCACTTTCCAAAGGTGCCCAATCAGCAAGAACCGGTAACGACTTCAAACTAAAAAAAATGGAGATAAACAAGATTTTAGTCATATTCTCTGGATCGGATATCCATGGAAGGACTTAACAGCATTAAGTTTATTTCACAATCCATCTCATTTCGAAACAAAAAAGCCACCCTATTATTCAGGTGGCTTTACGGAAAGCTGCATTTTTTAACAAATTAACGGGGAATTGCGGCAAGACAGCTCTTCAAAGATGTACCGCCACCGACTTTGCGGGCTTTCTTGATATCGTACACGATGAAGCGCTCAAACAGGTCCGCATTGCCATCAGAAACACACATGAAGTTTTCTGTCGCCTGCGCCACAAGAGTCTCACAGTTCTTTCTTGTCGTTGCTCCACCAAAAGCAGCTCCAGAATTCAAATCTGTTGGCAGAAAACGCTCAAACAAATCCGCATTACCATCAGAAATACAAACCAAAGAGGAACGAACTTCTGGTTTTTGGTAACGACTCAAAACCAACTCCAACCTGTCCAGACTGTCACGGACCTCTTCATAATCCGCATAGATCAACTGACCTTCCACGCCCTTCAAGTGAGCCGACAGCTTTTGAGCTCGCTCCGTCAAAGATGCCTTGGCCGCCTGAGCTCCCGCCCCGCCCGCCGCCAACACCAAACCAATAACCAAAAACACTAACTTTTTCATATATGACCTTTCTGGAAAAAACTCATTTCCAATGCTGATCGAACTTTGAGCAAGGGGTGTGCCCTGTCAAACCCATCCAGCCGGCAGTTGATGTCATCGCAGTCCCCGCCTTCTACATTTCAAGACGAACTGTCCTGAAATCCGGAAAATAGGATGACTTTTGACACGCCTGCGGACCAAAACGATCTTTCCCCGGATGGAGTGATAAAATGGACTCGCTGGAGGCCAGCTATGGAAAGCAACACGCTACAATCCTTGGAGGTCATTAAGGACATCTATAATGTCGACCAGTTGCTTTCTGGAAAAGAATACATTCGCGAGTTGGTACACCGTCTGGCGACCACCCTGGACGTCAAATACGTGATGGTTGGTCACGCCTTAGAGCCCGAACGAAAATCCATCCAAACCGATTTTCTATGGGCCGACAATGGCTTCACTGACAACGTCGTTTATAGCCTTGAAGACACTCCATGCACTCAGGTGCTTTGCGGCACCCGGGTGGCCTGCTTTTCCACGAATGTACAAAAAGAGTTCCCCAAAGATCAGATGCTGAAGGATATGAATGTTCAATCCTATCTTGGGGCCCCGTTTCTTCACACCGACGGGCGTCTGATCGGCCTGCTGGTCATTATGGACGACAAACCCTTTACAAATCTGGAACTACCCACCGCGATCGTCGAATTCTTCGCCGCCCGCATAGGCACTGAGTACCGCCGTCTGGCCGCCGAGGATTCACTGAAAAGAATCAACGAAAGCCTGGAGCGTCTGGTAAATGAGCGAACCAGTGAACTGCAGAAAGCCTTCGCCTCGCTGCAGGCCACACAGAAACAACTGATCTCGCAGGAAAAACTCGCGACCATCGGCAGAATCACGTTTGGCATTGCCCATGAATTGAAGAATCCACTGAACATCATCATCAACGCTTCGGAACTGCTTCAAGATGAGGACCTGGATAAAGAGTCCCACTTGCGCGCCATCGAGATGATTCAGCAGCACAGTGTGCGTGCCAATGACATCATCACCAATATGCTAAAACAGGCACGCCAGGAAACAAGCCAGGAACCGGAATGGGTCAATTTTTCCACTCTGGTCGAACGGGCCTTGGATATGTTTTTACGATCCATCTCTGATATCGACCTGAAAACTGCTTTGGTTAAAAAGATCCGCATTGCTCCCCAGGTCCAGACAAAATTGGTGGATGCTCCGGCCATGGAGCGAGTTTTTATTAACATCATCGACAATGCCCTTTATGCCCTGAATGAAAAATTCCAAAGAAACCGCACGACTTTTGTTCCGGAACTGCAGGTCGAGCTGACCCCCGGGAAAACTTTGTGCCGCCTGACGATTCGGGACAACGGAACCGGCATTCCGCAAAATCACCTGCCCAATGTGTGTGATGAATTCTACACCACAAAACCTCCGGGCGAAGGAACCGGCCTGGGACTGTGGATTGCCAAGCAGAATGTTGAAAAGAACCGCGGGTCTTTCCAGATCATGAGCAAGGAAAATGAATTCACCCAAATCACGATTGAACTTCCCAGCGCCCAACGCGTGGCAGAGGTCAGCCTATGAATGCGTCAGCCCCCCTGGATGTCGTCGTCGTCGATGACGAACGCAGCGTCGGAGCGCTGTGCGAACTGAAATTCAGAAAGCCCATCGAAAAAGGCAACATGCGATTTCATTACTTTGAAGACGCCCAGTCCTGCCTGACATATCTGGAAGGAGCAAAAAGAAATCCGGGCTCCGAAGTTTTATTCACTGACATCAATATGCCCAATGTCTCGGGATTTGAATTGCTTAAGAAGGTAAAGCAGCGTTTTCCGGACATTGATGTCTATATGATGAGTGCCTATGACGATGAACTTAGTATCCGAAAGTCCCTCAACCTTGGTGCACAGGGCTATTTTACAAAGCCGGTAAACTATAAGGAACTCATATCCCGTATCGAAAAAGAATATGGAGTCACCCTGGCTTGACGGCGGGCGGATCGTGCTCATCTTTAAGGAAGCCCCCAATAATGGGGAGAAAACGAGGTAACACGTGTCATACGTCTCTGGTTACGTCCCAGTCATTCCTCTGAAGAATTCCGTACTGTTTCCTGACATCAGTATGCCTTTAAGAATTGGACGTGAAAAAAGTATATCGGCTTTACAAAAAGCCCTGCGCGACAATCACTGGGTGATATTGCTGACGCAAAAAAATCCCAATGCGTCGGTGGATAAAATTGAAGACCTCTATCAGGTCGGAACCCTGGCGAAAGTTGAATCCTTCCGTATGGAAGAAGACGGAAGTTACAATATTTTCGTCAAAGCGCACCAGCGCATTCGCCTGATTCACAGCCGTGAATCCGACGGACATATTGAAGCTCAAACCGAAGCCGTGGAGGATACCGGAGGTCTGGATAAAAAGACCGAAGAAGCCCTGCTTTCCTCTTTGCGCCAACTCAGCGATGACCTCTTGGACCTTCTGCCCGGAAACACAAGGCAGATCCGTGAGATGATTGCTGAAATTGAAGATCTGCAGACACTCGTAAACATGTGTGCTGCCTACGCAGATATCAATATATCAGACAAACAGGAAATCCTGGAAATCCCGGTTTTGAAAGACCGTGCCCTGAAACTCCTGGACCGTCTGCAAGAACTGAAAGAACGCCTGAAAATTCAGCGCGGCATCCGCGACAAATTGCAGGAAAGCTTTCAACAGAATCAAAAAGAAAGCATTCTGCGCGAACAAATGCGCGTAATCCGCGAGGAGCTTGGCGACAACGAGGGCGAGGACCTTTTCACCAAATTCAAAGACAAGATTGATAAAGCTGGAATGCCAACGGAGGCGCTGGAGCTGGCAAAGAACCAGCTGCGACGACTGGAAACCTCCAACTCGGCGTCACCGGAATACCAGATGATTCGAACCCACCTTGAGTTGATGACAAGCCTTCCATGGAATCAGTCGTCAGCTCAACAGGATATCGATCTGGAAGCCGCTGAACGCGTGCTGAATGAGGACCACTATGGTCTGGATAAAATCAAAAAACGGATCCTGCAGCACTTGGCGGTCATGAAACTGCGCAAGTCACAGCAAGGGTCAATTCTGATGTTCATCGGCCCTCCGGGCGTGGGTAAAACATCTTTAGGCAAAAGCATTGCCCGCGCCCTGGGTAAAAAGTATGTACGCGTGGCTTTGGGTGGTGTTCGAGATGACGCGGAAATCCGCGGGCATCGCCGCACTTACATCGGCGCTCTGCCTGGCAGAATCATCGCGGGAATCAAAAAGGCAGGCGAGAATGATCCTGTCTTTATCCTGGATGAGATCGACAAACTGACCCGCGGCTTTGGCGGCGATCCCGCCAGTGCGATGCTGGAGGTTCTGGATCCTGAACAAAACAACACTTTCCAGGATCACTATCTGGACACGCCATTTGATTTATCGAAGGTGTTCTTTATTGCCACGGCCAACTCTCTGGAAGGCATTCCATTGCCACTGCTGGACCGTATGGAAGTGATTGACCTCAGTGGTTATACGATTGATGAAAAGCGCCAGATTGCGCGCAATCATTTATGGCCGAAACAGCTGAAAGAACATGGTTTGGAAGAAAACCAGCTGCAGATCACCGATCAGGCACTGACCAAACTTCTGACACATTACACCCGAGAAGCCGGTGTGCGCGATTTGCAAAGAAAAATTGCCAGCATCTGCAAACACATGAGTCTGAAGATCATCAAAGCTGAAGGACTTCCGTTGCAGGTCGAGGAAAAAGACCTTGAAGAAATCTTTGGTGCGGAAAGATTCTCGGCCGACATGATTGGCAGTCTGCTGCCACCAGGGGTGGTGACAGGACTGGCCTGGACCCCTGTGGGTGGAGACATTCTGTTTATCGAGTCCGCCCAGATGCCAGGCAAAGGCAATCTGCTGCTGACCGGTCAACTGGGTGAGGTCATGCAGGAATCCGCAAAAATTGCACTGACCCTGCTTAAGTCCCGGCTGCCGCTGTTGGATCCATTGCTGGACTTTGCAAAGAAAGACATTCACGTCCACGTCCCTGCCGGAGCCATCCCGAAAGACGGGCCTTCCGCCGGAATCACGATGCTGACTTCAATGGCCTCCATGCTAATGAATAAGCCGGTGGATCCGAAGATTGCCATGACCGGAGAGATCTCTTTACGGGGCAGCGTGATGCCTGTCGGCGGGATCAAGGAAAAGGTCATTGCCGCTCACCGGGCGGGTGTGCAGGAAATTCTTCTTTGCAAAAGAAACGAGAAGGATCTGAGAGAGATACCCGAGGATATTCGCAAAGACCTGCGCTTCCACTTTGTCGAGGATGTGAATGAAGTTCTGAAGATCACTTTGGGTGTCAATGTGCCCAAGTGGGACCAGGTGCAGCTTCCCCCGCCATCCCCGCTTAGCTCCACAGATGCAGGGACATAAAACATGTAACCACCGAGATCAGGGCCGTCAGTGGAAAACCGATTTTCAGGAAATCAACAAATCGGTAATTCCCCGGCCCCAGAATCAGTAAATTACCATGATGCCCGATCGGAGTCAGGAAAGACGCAACGGCTCCGACGGTCACACAAACCACCGCCGCCGTTGGAGAAACACCGGCGGTTTTTGCAAACGCTATCGCAATCGGCGCAATCAACACGGTTGTTGCCGCGTCTGAAAGAATCTGGGTCAGCAGTCCTGCAGCAACAAAGAACGTCATCATGATCGCCCACGGTTCCCAGTGCGCAATCACTCTAGCCAGGCTTTCAGCAAACAAAGTGGCCAGTCCCGTTTTTTCCATGGCGATACCCAAAGGAATCACCCCGGCAATCATCACAAATATTTTTACTTCGATGGATTCATAAGCCTGCCGCACGGAAATGCATTTGCTTAAAACCATCGCCACAGCCCCCATCATAAATGCAATATGCGGTGGCAAAGTTTCAGTAGCCGCCACAAGAACCGACACCCCCATAATGAGAGCCGCAATTTTGGCTTTGACCCGTTTTTTGGGCCGAACATTCATTGGAAACAACATCAGAAGCTGGCTGTATTTGGCGTTGATTTCATCCAGCTGATTTTCGTGACCCCAGAGAATAATCAAGTCCCCCTCACGCAGACGCACTTGAGAAAGCTCATGATACATCCAGCCGCCCCGGCGCCAAAGGCCAATGACGATCACCCCCATGGTGCGAACAAAATCAATTTCACCGACACTTTTCCCCACCAAAGACGACTGAGGTGCGACCAGGGCCTGCACGATCATGGGTTCTGCCATCTTACTGTGACCGTCGTCGGCGGTGGCGATTTCTTCGCCGTATTTTTTTACTGTTCGCAAAGCCAGACCCATTTTTTCATCCACCGAAAGCAATTCATCGGGGGATGTTTTGACCAGCAAGACATCATGCTCTTCCAATTGAACTTCCGCCTCCAGTGTTGAAATCCGTGTGCCATTTCTTTTTAAGCCCACAATTTCAAACCGCTTGGCCGTATCTTTCTGAAACTGTGGCAAGTCCATTCCCGCCCAGCGCGATCCCGGTGTCACCACCAGCTCTGTGAACAGCTCATCAATTCGGAACTTTTCATCATGGTGATCTCGCCCCGATGTCTTTGGCAAAACCCACAACAAAAGCAAAATCAGCATAAAGCTGACGCCAACCAAAACCGCCCCCAAAGGAGTCACAGAAAATAAGCGCAGAGCCGGCTCTCCGGAACGCTTTAACACGCTATTTGCCAGCAGGAATGCCGGTGCACCAATCAAAGTCAGCGTCGTTCCCAGCGATGCCGCCGTCGCCATCGGTATCAACAATCGAGAAGAAGGCAAGTCTTGCTCGCGACACAGTCGCATCACAATAGGAAGCATCATGGCCGTGACCATCAAGTGATGAGTGAAGGCGGAAAGGGCCGCCACCGTCGTCATGATCACAAGATTTGCCGTCCACTGATTTTTTCCCGCCACCCGACTGACAGCATTGCCTATGGCATCAGTAAGTCCCGTGGCGGACAGACCCGCCGACAGAACAAAAACCGCCACCACAATCAACGCCGGCTCACTAGAAAATCCTGCAAAGGCCTCTTTAGGATCCAAAATACGGGTCACGGCCAAAGACAGAATGATGAGAAGCGCGGTCATATCCACGCCCAGCTTTTCACTGACAAAAAAGTACAATGCCAACGCCAGTATGATTAGAAACGTGATCTGATTTAAATCCATCTGACAATTATGAACCCGCCACAGGTGAAAACCTAATTTCAACTGGGAAAGCTCATTCCTTTACTGCAAGACCACCAACACCAAAGCGGTGGTGGATCGGGCCATTTCTTCAAACACTCCGGTTTTATTCTGAGCCGGTGCTGCCCCGGTGGCTTCGGCCGATGACTTCACTTCGTAGTCATCGGTTTTGAAAAGTTCACTGAGCTTGGAAGGACGCTCCGTCATATTGTGCGTATCCACAGAATCAATCTTCAGATCCTGCTGCAAAAAATATTTAATGGAGTCGGCCCGATCTTTGGCCAAAGATATTTGTCTGGCAGAGGCTTTTTCATCCTTCGCCGGATACTCGCGATCTCCCCAGCTTAAAACCCGCACGGATTTGATCTTGTCAGACTCGCGCAGTGAGGTGAAGAATGATCGCAGTTCTTTTTTCTCTTCATTGTTCAGATTGTTTTTTCCCGGCTCAAAAAAGACAGGTGCAACCTGGGATGCGCCCAACATACGGGCTGTTGCCAGCTCGACATCCGGTTGTGCGTAAGTGATGGCGCCTACAAAACCCAAAGCAAGCGCCAGACGAATAATTGCAGTCATTGATACCCTCCTTGTTATCTCACAAGAAAGGTATTGCAAGAGAATCACCAGGCTTAAAACGTATAAAATCGTTATAAGCACTGGCGCGAGGCAATTCACCCCGGCCCCTCAGGGATTTTCTCCCTAGACAGGCCCCTGTGGGTCGATCTCCTGCAATTTGCGATACAGAGTTTTACGATCAATACCCAGCGCTTTCGCCGTCAGTTCTTTTGCACGGTTTTTTCTTTCATAGACAAATTGCACGTACTTCTTTTCAAGTTCATGCAAAGGCTCGACCTCGTCACCAAAATGAAAGACAAAGGCGTTCTTTTTATCTTCTGTACTTAGGAACGCATCCTGCAATGCCGGCTCGTCAAACAAAGTGAAAGCCCCAACATCAATCTCAGTCCCCGACGAAAGAACCACAGCCCGCTCAATGGCATTTTCAAGTTCGCGCACATTTCCGCGCCAGCCTTGAGTCAGCAAAAACTCTTTAGCGGATTTTTTAAACCCCTGAACCTGGGTGCCATTGATGGCGTTGTACTTTTTCAGGAAATGCTCAGCCAAAGGCAAAATATCCTCACGACGATCCCGCAGCGGCGGAAGCTTTACCGGAATAACATTCAGACGGAAGTACAAGTCCTCGCGGAAACGTTTTTCCGCGACTTCCTGACGAAGATCCTTATGGGTCGCCACGATCACGCGCACATCCACCGAA
Organism: Bdellovibrio bacteriovorus; assembly: GCF_048286975.1. GTDB lineage: Bacteria > Bdellovibrionota > Bdellovibrionia > Bdellovibrionales > Bdellovibrionaceae > Bdellovibrio > Bdellovibrio bacteriovorus_H. Next base: position 172,753 of record NZ_JBLVRT010000005.1, read on the forward strand.
CGGGACTGATTTTCACCCACCCGTTTGATTTCACGCTCTTGCAACACGCGTAAAAGCTTGGCCTGCAAGGACAGATTCAAATCCCCGATTTCATCCAGGAACAATGTGCCGCCGTCGGCTTCTTCAAACAGACCGACTTTCTTTTCCACCGCGCCGGTGAAAGATCCCTTGGCATGACCGAACAATTCAGATTCCAGAAGATTTTCCGGAATGGCCGAACAGTTGATCGCCACAAAAGGTTTCTTGGCACGCGGACTCCAGTTGTGAATGGCTTTGGCAAAGACTTCTTTCCCCGTACCACTTTCACCAGTGATCGATACGGTCGAAGCACTCTTCGCCACCCGGCGCGCCAGATCCACGACTTTGCGAATGGCATCACTTTTTCCGATGATGCCGTCAGGATTCACACCTTTGCTGAAATCCAGAGTCTGACGAAGGTTTTCATTTTCTTCGTTCAGAGAATTAAATTTGAAAGCCCGTTGCGCAGAAATCAAAAGCTGAGGGAAATGAAGCGGTTTCACCACAAAGTCGTAAGCACCGGCATTGATGGCCTCCACCGCCGTGTCGACGTCATTGGAAACGGTGATCAAAATGATCGGAAGTGCCACGCCTTCATTGCGAGCGGCTTTGATAAAATCCAGGCCCGACATCAAGGGCAGATTCAAATCCGTGATGATGGCATCGGGAACCAGCTTTTTGGAAGTGATGGATTTCAAAGCCTCCAGAGGGTCTTCCATATGCAAAACCTGAATGCCTTTTTGACGGAAGTACGCTGTTGCCAGCTCTGCCAAATCCAAGTCATCTTCAATAAGCAGGATCGTTTTTTGAGAGTCCATTAAGCCCCCTTCTAAATACAGAAATAATCCAGCGGGGCATATATCCGCAACTTTTTTGTGGCTTTTTGCCACCTTTGGCCAAAAATATGACATCATAACCTATTTAAATCGTTTTAAGCAGTCTTATCTTAAGGCACCCCAGTTGCATTCATATTATAGCAACGGGCTTCTGGCCCCACGGCAAAACATCAAAAGGAGACATTATGTTACGCAAATCGGGCGTTTTTCTGACCTTAACCAGCTCTCTTATTTTGGGCGCTGGCTGCGCTTCAAACTCCGCCAAAACAGAGTCACCACAGTCTGCGGAAGCGACCGCCCCCGGCACTACTCACTATACGGTGGTGAACTTTCAGCCCGGCACCAACGAGCTTAGCAAGGAAGAACAAAGCAAAATTCATCAGCTTACCGAAGTCGCTGAACGGCATGGAGGTATCCAGGAGGTTCGCATTCTTGCATGGGCCGACCGGGAATATCCCTCGCCAGGCCAACATGTCCCCGCGGGAGATTCTAAACTTGCTGATGAACGAGCCGCGGCAGTTAAAGCTGTGCTGAAAAAAGATCTGCAGCAAATAGCTGTGATCGATGAGCACAACTCCAGCCTGCACCCAGCAGACACAGAATTAAACAATGCCAAAGCCTCGAAGGCTTTGGTGCTGATCACTTACAACACAACAACCCTCAACAAAGGAGAACACCATGAATAAGGATATCATTCAGGGCAAATGGAAAGAGATCAAAGGCGACCTGCACAAAGCCTGGGGTAACATCACCGACGATGAATGGGAAAAAACCAAGGGTGATGCCACTGCCATCGCAGGCATTCTGCAGCAAAAGTACGGCATGGCGAAAGACGAGGCTTCAGAAAAAGTCTCCACCGTCTTTGCCAAGTACGCCAGCAGCGCAAGAGAGAGTCTGGACAAACCAACTCCCCCTTCCCGCCGCCCGCAACAGTAACCAAATATTTTCGTTCGTCATTTGACCACGACAGATGACGGATAAGCGGCCACCCTTTCAAGCATTCTCCGAAGGGGTGGCCTTCCATCAAACACATTACACCGAAAGGAGCACATCATGATTGTCGCCATCATTCTGGGACTGCTGGTGGGAGCCATTGCCAAAGTACTTATGCCCGGACGAGACCCCGGAGGCTGGATTATCACCTGCATACTGGGCATCGCCGGATCTTTTGTCGCGCACTTTATTGGAACCCGCGCAGGTTACTATGCACCTTACGAGCCGGCAGGCTTTATTGCCTCGGTCTTTGGCTCAATGCTGATTCTGTTTGTCTATCGGCTGCTGGTTGGGAAAACCAGTCATTCATGAATACTGCTCCAACAGGGCGGTCACTTGCTGCTTTAGCTCCTGCACCACAGACTGCACCGCCTGACCATCCTCCGCAAGGCAAGCGGCCTCAAGCCTCTTGCCAAGTTCTGTGAGATCATTGAATTCGAAAGTCGCAGCATTGCCTTTGATCTGATGCCCCACTTTTTTTCCCAGCTCAAACAACTCCGGCCCCGTACTGATCCGCAAAAGGGATTCAAGCTCAGCATCGCGACGGCGCAGATATTTGACTTTTGATTCCACAGGCACAATCATCGCCGCCATATCAAACCTTGTGATTCAGATAGAAGTAGACTTCCTGCACCAGCAGTTCTCCAGACACCGGCTTGGTGATCTGGCCATTGCAGCCGGCCTCAAGACAGCTTTGCAGTTCTTCATGCAGGGCGTGCGCCGTCAGGGCAATCACATTGCGGGTGAAACCCTTTTGACGAATGCGCTTGGTGGCCTCGCGGCCATCAAATTTGGGAATCTGGATATCCATCAGAATCAGATCCGGATTATAACGGAAAGCCTGATCCACGGCCTTTTCACCGTCGTCCGCAATCATCACATCCGCTCCGGCACTGCGCAGGAAGTGTTCAAATATCTCCTGATTGTCCTCAGAATCCTCGACCAGCAGGATTCTTGATCCTGCCAGCAGATTTTTCAGATCCAAAGCACCCCAGTCAATCTCACGCTTGGGACCGTCTTCCAGAGCACTTTCCACTTTCACCACATTCTTTTCAGGACGCACATTGAAGGCTCGTTTTTCAAGATCCTTCAGTGGAATGCGCAGACAGAACGTGGAACCTTTTCCAATGGAGGATTCCTGCAGGAACAAATCCCCGCCCAGAAGTTCAGCCAGACGCTTGGAAAGAGCCAATCCCAATCCAGTGCCGCCATATTTGCGGGTAGTGGAAACATCAGCCTGAGAGAACGGCTTAAACAGCATTTCACGGCCTTTTTCGCTGATACCGACACCGCTGTCCTGCACCTGGAACTCCAGAAACTGATCGCCCTGATCATTGGCAACGGTTTTATAAAGCAGCTTCACGCCGCCTTTTTCCGTGAACTTGATGGCATTCCCTACGACGTTCACCAGAATCTGCTTCAGGCGCACATCATCAGTCACCACCATTGAAGGCACATTGCTGAGCTTCGCCGTGCTGAACTGGATCTTCTTGTCAGAAGCGCGCACTTCCATAATGGATTTGATTTCCTGAATCAGATTTTCCAAATTCACCTGGGCCATTTCAAAATGCAGCTTGCCGGCCTCCACTTTGGAAATATCCAGAATATCATCAATCAATCGCGCCAGCTCTTTGCCGTTGCGCTTGATGCTTTTCACAATCTGTTCTTTATCGCCGGATTCCAGATCATCATCTGCCAGAATCTCTGAATAACCCACGATCACACCCAGGGGTGTGCGGATCTCGTGGCTCATGTTGGCCAGGAACGAACTTTTCATAAAGTTCGCATCTTCCGCACGACGAAGCAAAATGGCCTTATCATAAGACATGGTGAATTGCCCCACCACGCGCTGAACCGCATAGGACTTCATCTCGGAATCCAGCAGGCTTTTGGGACCTTTCAGAATTATCAATACAGAGGTTTCCTTACCGGACTCATGCATGACCGTGCGAACCAGATAATAAGAGGACTGATCCAGGGTTTTTCGCACTTCCGGTGGTATCATGGCCAGGGCTTTTTGCATCGCCTCTGCAGCGCCTTGAGTGGCCAGCATCTCCTCGCCCAGATGCGTGTCAAATTCGCGGGGAACATCCAGGATATCAGGGAACACATTCAAAGCTTTCTGAAAACGCTTCTCATAAGGCCCCTTTTGCTCCCGCACGAAGACCACACAGTCCTCCACCTCAAAGACGCTTTCCATGTGCTTGCAGAATTTTTCAAACAAGGAACTGCCTTCGATCGCCGAAGACAAATCCGCCTTCACCGTGTTTAGCTGCCGGAACAATGCGATGTCTTCAGACTTGTTTTTTGAAAGCTGGGACAAGGAAGCCTTGTGACGCTCGCTGAATTTCAGGAACTGCTGGGTCGACCACAAAGCCAGGAAGATCACCGACAGCATCACCAGCGTCACGAACGCAAAAAGAATCGGAACATAGCGCTCGTACCAGTTAAAGAAATGCGGCAGCGGTTCAAAGTGAATGGTCCAGGTTTTGTCGAACACTTTGATTTCACGGCTGACGGAAATATCAGACAGCACCTTGGCTTCCGACTTGGAAGGGAAACGTTCATAGATCGGAATGGTTCGACCCATTTTCTGATCATAAATGGTGATCTTATAGTTGACCTTTTCATCATAGAACTGAGGCACACCAAAAGCCCCGTTAAAGAAGCGATTGATACGCACGACAGAGTAGACAAACCCCAGAAGCATGTTTTTGGGCTCAACCTCACCTGAAACATCGATGGTCTTGGTCACCGGCAGATAAATAAGGAAGCCTTTTTGGAATTCCTCCTGATCATCCTGCACCAGCACCACGGGATCAGATACTGCCATCAAATTTCCCAACAGAGCCTTGTCCATGGCCGACTGGCGGGTCAGATCAGAATACATATCAAAGCCCATGGCCTTTTTATTGCGCCAGTCCTGGGGCTGTATCAATGTGATTGAAGTATAGAGAGGGCGTTCCCCCTCGGGCCAGAATTTGAAATCAACAAATCCCTGATCACGCATGGCACGCTCAAGATTCGCGACTCCGTCTTTTTCAACTTTCTGGGCAAAGCCGATACCCTGCAAGCCCGGGAAACGTCGAAGCACCTGGGAAGAGTCCACATAGTCCTGATATTCTTTCGCCGTGGGAATTCCCGCCAGCTGGAAGAAGGCACGAGTGTCCATCAACGACTGACCATAGCCGAAGAACTCACGGTTTATCACCGCCTGAACACTTCCGATCTCTGATTCAAGGCGTGCACTCCATTCTTTTTCAAGATGCACCTTAACCATCCACCAGCTCAGAACGCTGACAGAGATGATAATCAACAGAACAAGAAAGACATTCCATTCATGTGACAGAACGAACAGCCGCTTTAGTCTTTTCACAAAAACCCTTCTCTCCCAGGATTAATGATTTATTCAGTCTTAATTCATTCTTAGGTGAAGACAGGCTTCATCGCAAGGAAAACACACCATTATTATTGTAGAAATGCAGAGGGGTTTTTCTCCGGCCATTCGGGTCATTTTGCCCCGAAAAACCAGCTAAATTCTGTCAGATGAAATATATGCGCCCTCACAGAGGGCCTATCGATTGCATTACTGAATTAACATGAGCGATGTAACGGCAAATAGCCCAGATCAACAGCTTCACTTGCGCTTTCATACCACAGAGCCCATGAACCTCTCCCAGGGTGGTCTCTATGGTGAGAAAGATCAGCTTGGCGATCTTCACTCCTATTATATAGGAGGCGGCATTTACGCTGTATCCATTCAAATACCCTTCCCTCCAGTGAGGGGGCCTGAGCAAGAGGCCCTCTCACCCCTCCTCCCGTCGGAGTCTCATTTTGAGAGGAAGGAACTTAACACTGTCAGTAATTTCTAGACACCTGTTCACGCACTTTTTCTGAGGAACCAATCTGCGCTGGGCTGAGGCTGGCTTCATGCTTGCTTATAGGGTTCTGCACAAGGGGGAACTTAAGAATGATGAACACACAAATCTTTATCACCGGCACCAACCGTATTCCTGCACAACTGAAAAACGAAAAGACCTTCGATTGCACACTGATCGACAATCCCTATTCGCTGCGCCCGGTTCTGCAAAACAACGATGCGGAAAAGATCATCGTTGTCTTCTTGCCTTTCCTGGAGGTCCGTCACTTTGACCTTTACAGCTATCTGCAAAAAACCACACGCAATGTGAAAACCTTCTTTGTGGTAAATGAACTCTCAAGTTCAATGAAAATCCGTCTGAAATCCCGCAATGACTTCGTGGTGCTGTGGAAGACCGAAGAAGCCAACCTGCTGAAAGACATCCAAGCCTATCTGAGCGGCCGTCAACTGGAGCTTCGGCAGGACAAACGCGAGACGCAGGAAAGCCGGGCCATGGTCAGCCCTTCTATGCTGCCACTGGGAACGGAAAACCGCGGCTTTCAGCCAATTATGGGAGGCGCCTTTGAGAACATTTCACTTAACGGCTCTTGCCTTAAGATTAAGGCTCCATTCTATACGAAGAAAGACTTTGTCAACCTCACCTACCAGAACAAAGAAGGCGAATATGTCAGCGTCGAAGGACAGGTCCGCTGGTCGCGCTGGAACGAGACTGAACAGGCTCAGGAACTGGGCGTTCAGTTTCTTACCCAAGCCTGACACTGACGCTATGCCTTGATAACACTGTCTGTTGCCTCCCCCTCTAAACTGTGCGTTGATTGAGAGGCGGAGGCCTTTATGAAATCGATGATTCTTGCTGTATTTGCAATTCTTATGTCACAGTCCGTATTTGCCAAAACCATCCAGGTCAACGGCCGTGGATCAGAGTATTCTTACTGCAATGCCAACAGCGGCAGCTTCTGTTTTAACAACATCAAACAGCGCTCCGAAAATGAAGCCGAACGTGATGCCCGCTGGACTTGCGAGATGACTCATCGCGGACGCTCCCTGACATACACCACCTTCACCAACACCTTTTGCAGCCCCAACTATCTGCCACCCCGACATGATGGCACCTGGATCAATTGTCGCAGTGATGCACGCATGCAGTGCGAGGTTCAAAATTAAATGTCCGACAATATTTTCAGCAAAGCTCCAGATGTGATGTACTCCGAACCTGCTGTTGAGTGCAATTTTGACGAATTCTCCAAGGTCGTCGAAAGCCGTCGTTCCGTGCGCCACTACACCAACGAACCAATTCCGGATGCGGTCGTCGAAGACTGTCTGCGCCTGGGACTGCTCGCACCCAATTCGTCCAATCTTCAACCGTGGGAGTTTTACTGGGTGAAAAGCCCCGATAAGCTTCAGCGTCTGAAGGAGCTCTGCCTGAACCAGCCAGCAGCCCGCACCGCACCGACGCTGATTGCCTGTGTGGCACGACCAGATCAATGGCAGCGTGGCCAAAAGATCAATCAGATCTATTTTGCCAACCGGCACGACACACCAAAGAGTGTTCACGCTTATTACAATAAGCTGGTGCCCTTCGTATACGGCAATGGTCCGCTGCACATTCTGGCGCCGTTCAAAACTCTCGCCGTCTTTATCCTTGGAATGTTTCGGGTGATACCGCGTGGACCTTTTGGTCGCAGCGGTAATTTGCTATGGGCCACCAAGACCACAGCATTAGCCTGCGAAAACCTTATGCTGGCTTTTCGCGCCGCCGGCTACGACAGTTGCCCGATGGAAGGTTTTGATGAGGTCCGTGTAAAAAAACTGCTGAATCTTCCGTCTGGAGCCGCCGTCACGATGATTATCAGCGCGGGCAAAAGATCTGAAAAAGGCATCTATGCTGAACGTATTCGTGGCAGCCAGGATTTATTTATCAAGAAAGTGTAGGACGTATGCTGAATTCATTTAAAAACAAACCTCAAGCTGTACACTGGTTTTTTCTGATTCTGCTGCTGGCAGCATTTCTTTTCATCAATATTCCATTTCTTATGCCTCTGACGCTGGCGGGAGTTTTTGCGCTGGGCTTGAATGACTGGATTGAAAAACTCAGCGCCAAAGGCCGACTGGGAAGAAAGTCCTGGTCGTTGATCTTTATGCTTCTGGGAATGTGTTTGTTCCTGATTCCGTTGTCCCTAGCCATTTACCGTATTGTGGTTTACGCCAGCCAGCCCAAAAATATTGAAACAGACCAGATTCTTTCTCAGGCCCACAATCTGAAAAACTACGCGATAAACATGCTGCAAAAACTTTCAGACCTTACCGGCACAGATCTGGCCGGACCAGCCCGTGAAGTGATGGAAAACGTTCTGCACAAAGTTGGAAGTGTCGCCATTGAATACTCCACCCAGTTCCTGGGACAACTTCCGGCGATTCTGCTTTTGATCTTTGTGTTTTTGATCGCCATGACAGTGATGCTGATCAAAGCTCCGGGCATCAAAGACTTCACTTTGCGCTATAGCCCTTTGAAATCTGAAACGACTGAAAAACTGATCGTGATCACCAAAAAAAGCTGCTGGGTCACTTTGTTTTCCACTCTGGTCATCGGCCTGATTCAGGCCAGTCTTATTGGCGCTGGCAGTCTGATTTTTGGCGAAGGCGATTTCTGGCTTGTTCTGACGGTCACATTCTTCGTGTCCTTCATTCCGGTGATTGGCGCAGCCCCGGTGGGTTACCTGCTTTGTGTGCTGGCCTTTATCGGTGACCGCACGGGTTCCGCCATCGGTCTATTCATAGTTGCCACCATCGCGGGCAGCATTGATAACATCCTGAAGCCATTTATCGTCGGTGGAGATCAGGACATCTCGCCGGTGATTGGATTCACCTGTGTGGTGGGAGCCATTATCATGATGGGCCTGCCAGGTTTGCTGATCGGACCGGTGATCATGAATCTCTTCGTCGGCATTTCGCCGATCCTGCTGAAAGAGACATAAAAAAAAGCCTCCCGGTGGGAGGCTTTTTTGTTTTTTACAGTCTTCTGATGACTGACTTGAAGAAATCATTTCCTTTGTCATCGACGATGATAAAGGCAGGGAAGTCCTTCACTTCGATCTTCCACACCGACTCCATGCCCAATTCCGGGAAATCGAGCACTTCCACCTTCGTGATGCACTCTTTACCCAGACGAGCCGCCGGACCACCGATGGATCCCAGATAGAAGCCCCCGTACTGTTTGCACGCCTCTGTGACCTGTGGGCTGCGGTTTCCCTTACCCAGCATGATCATCGAGCCCCCCAGAGCCTGGAAGGTGCCCACATAAGGATCCATACGTTCACTGGTCGTCGGACCGAAGGAGCCGGAAGCGTAGCCTTTCGGGGTCTTCGCCGGGCCCGCGTAATATACTGCATAATCCTTAAAGTACTGAGGCACACCTTCGCCGCGATCCACTTTTTCTTTCAGCTTTGCATGGGCAATATCGCGTGCCACGATCATCGGACCGTTTAGCATCACACGCGTTGCCACTTTTTGCTGGGAAAGAACTTTCAGTGTCTCTGCCATTGGTTTATTCAGATCAATTTCAATCGCTTCGGCACCTGCGTCCTGCAAATGATTTGGCAGGTACTGTTCCGGGTGAAGCTCTAACTGCTCAAGGAAGATACCATCACGGGTGATCTTGCCTTTGATGTTACGGTCGGCAGAACAGCTGACACCCACACCAATCGGGCAACTTGCCCCGTGACGAGGCAGACGAATCACGCGCACATCGTGCACGAAGTACTTGCCGCCAAACTGAGCACCAATACCGGTTTCACGAGCCCATTGCTCGACTTGCTTTTCCATTTCCAGATCACGATAGGCGCGCCCACCCTCGCTGCCTGTCGTTGGCAAACCATCCAGATAACCCGCAGAAGCGTACTTGACGATCTTCAGAGTTTCCTCTGCAGACGTTCCGCCCACGCAGAATGCCAGGTGATACGGAGGGCACGCCGCTGTTCCCAGAGAATTCAGCGTTTCGCGCACGAACTTTTCAAAGCCCTCGGGATTCAAAACCGCTTTTGTTTTCTGATACAGATAGGATTTATTCGCACTGCCGCCGCCTTTGGCCAGGAACAGGAAATTGTATTCCTCACCCTGCTCGGAATAAATGTCGATCTGCGCTGGCAGATTGCTGCCGGTGTTTTTTTCTTCAAAGAAAGAAATCGGCGCCATCTGCGAGAAACGCAGGTTGCGCTTTTGGTAAGTGTTGAAAATCCCTTTGGACAGGAATTCCTTGTCATCAGCACCGGTGAAGACGCGCTCGCCTTTTTTACCGATCACAATCGCTGTTCCTGTGTCCTGGCAGGATGGGAACTCCATTTGTGCCGCGATCACCGCATTGCGCAGCAAATCCACCGCCACGAAGCGGTCATTGGGTGATGCTTCAGGGTCCTGCAGAATTTTTTCAAGCTTCTCAAGGTGTTTTGGGCGCAACAGGTGCGACACATCGCTCAATGCCTCTTGAGCAAGCAGCTCAAGAGCTTCAGGTTCGACAATCAGAACCTCTCGCTCGCCGACTTTTTCCACGCGCACGTGATCGGAGGAGATTTTTTTGTATTGAGTGGTATCTTTTTGCTTTTCGTAGAGGGGGAAGTATTTAAATGACATGGTATTGAAAGTAGCATTGCGTCGTGTTCGCGCGCAAGCCCCGGTAGGCTGTGTTAGGTGGGCTATTTGGGTGGGACTTTGTGAGCCGCGATTGCGGCGTTTTTCTTGGGACCGGGTCTCTCTTTCGCTGGGAGAGTGGTCAGGAACCTACCGAGGTTAGAAGGTTTCGTTTGGAACGTCTCCTTCTGAAACACAACATATCGCCCTGGACCTATAAGCACAAAGTCATAATTTTTACCGCTTCCATAAGTTTTGCTTATGGGAAACTCAGGGGTCCCATTAAACAGATTTGAGAGTTTTCATCGTGAAGTTTTTGCAGCGTCCCACAGAGGAGAGAAAATAAAATCCCACTCTGGAACCAGTTTCCCGGCTCCCTAACACAATCTTGAAGTAACTTCGGAGCAAACGAAGGCTCTTTAGATTGCAAAGTGGCTCATTTTCCTTTAGCTTCCTCGAAATTTTACCGGAGGTTCCATGGCATTATTACTGGTCAGCGCCTGTCTGTTCGCGGTTATCTTCTTGTACTTCAAGAACAACCCGCTTGGACATTCACGCAAGTTCATGATTCGTCGTTTCGTTAACTGGTTCCCTCTTGGTATGACGTATGCCTTCTTGTACATGGCACGTTACAACCTGAACGTTTCCAAAAATGCCCTGGGCGACCTGATGACCAAAGAACAATTTGGTATCATCTTCGCGGCCGGCACAATCACCTACGGTTTCTCTTTCCTTCTGAATGGTCCTATCGTTGATAAAATCGGCGGCAAAAAAGGGATCATCATCGCTGCTTTGGGCTCTTCCATCATGAACTTGCTGATGGCCGGCGCGACTTATCTGTTCCTGATGGGCACCTTGAAAACAAACATGGTTGTTGCATACTCCGTATTGTTCGCCCTGAACATGTTCTTCCAGTCCTACGGTGCGGTTTCCATCATCAAAGTTAAAGCTTACTGGTTCCACGTGCGTGAGCGCGGTGTCTTCGGCGCAATCTTCGGCACTTTGATTTCCTTCGGGGTTTACTTTGCATTCGACTGGGGTCAGGCAATCGTTGAGGCTTCCAAGCTGCAACTGGGGCATGAGCCAACAGCGTTCCAAAGCTTCATCCGTCACATCTTCGCTATCGACACGGGCGTTACCAACGCCACTTGGCTGGTGTTTGCGATCCCGGCTTTCCTGTTGCTGGTCTGGGCTTTGATCGACTTCGTTCTTTTGAAGGACTCTCCGGCTGAAGCAAACTTCGGTGACTTTGACACGGCGGATGCTTCCTCTGACTACGATGATTCCAACGTTAAAATCACCATCGGCTTCATGCTGAAAAAGATCTTCACCAATCCGGTGATGATCACTATCGCTCTGGTGGATTTCACCTCCGGCGTTCTGCGTAACGGTATCATGCAGTGGTATCTGGTATTCGCGCACGAAATGAAAGACAAAGACGCTGTGTTCTTTGAAGGCTCTCAGTTCTTCATCAAAAACTGGGGTCTGTTGCTTTGTATGACTGGTATCTTCGGTGGCTTCATGGCCGGGATCGTTTCTGACCGCTTCTTCCAGTCCCGTCGCGGTCCTCCAGCGGCGATCAACAACTTCATCATGATCATCCTTTTGATCATCATGGCATTCAGCTTGTTCTCCAATCCAACGGTATTGGGTCTGGCTGCAATCATGATCACGCTGACTGTTATCGGCGTCCACTCTTTGATGTCCGGCACGGCTGCGGCAGACTTCGGTGGCAAGAAAATGACGGCAACTGCTTCCGGTATCGTGGATGGTTGCGTGTACCTGGGCTCTGGTATTCAGTCCCTGGCAATCGGCTACCTGTCTCACAAGAGCTGGGCTTACTGGCCGTTGTTCCTGATTCCGTTTGCAGTTATGGGGCTTTTGCTTTCCCTGCGCATGTGGAATGAACTTCCAAAAGCGACCAAGAAATACATCGAAGAGATCGAAAAGGCGGAAGAAAAGGCTCAGAAACTTGGCACCACGACAGTGGGCAACTCTGACCCGGCACCGACCACATAGAACCTCTCTGGTTCGATTTAAAAAGCCTGCCATACCCGGCAGGCTTTTTTCGTTTTAAGCCCTGTCATCTGCCACACTGATTCCCGACAAGCACTAAGCCGAGTTCTTTATTGCATCAATTCTTCACGGCACAATAACGACTGGGAGGTTCTATGAGAATCATCTGGGCTTTGGATGCTTTTGAAGACAACAAAGAACTCAACCAGCGCATGGCGGACTACCTGACTCACCTGCACCAGACACTGCAGGCGGAAATTGAACCCTTGTACCTTTTGCGTGAAAACGAAATCGTACTGCCAACCTATGAAGTCCCGGCCTGGGTCACAGATCATTCCAAGACCGCCGAATCACTCTTTAAAGAGGTTCTGAGCGACTACAACCTTCCCTTCCTGCTGGAACCCAAAGTCATTCCCCACGCCTCACAGTCGCACGCTGGAGCAGCAGAAACCCTGTCCCATTACGCCCTGCGCACCGGAACCAACCTGATCGTCGTCGGCAGCCATGGGCGCGAAGGATTCCAGCGCTTTATTCTGGGAAGTTTCGCCGAAAGCTTGCTTCTTCAAAGTGAAGTCCCGGTCTGCGTGGTGGGGGCCCACACCACCAAAACCCGCTCTCCGAAGAACATTCTATTCCCGACCGAGTTTGGTGAACATTCCAAGGACAACTTCCGTCACGTTCTGGAATTGGCCAAGAGCCTGAAGTCCGGCGTAACCCTGCTGCATGCAATTGCACGCCCGATCGAAAGCCTTTTTGATCTGGACACACGCCCGCGCATTTACAATTTTAAAGGTCAGATGCTGACGCTGGAACAAATTATCGAGCACACCATTGAAGAACAATCCCATCGCGCCCAGCACTGGGTCGACTGGGCCCACAAGGAAGGCGTGGAAGCACAATTTATTATTGATAACTCGTTCCGTGGCGTGGATGAACTCGTGATGGAAGCTATCGACAGCACCGAAGCAGATCTGGTGGTGATGGAAGCCCAAAGCGGTCCGATGAGCGCCGCGATCTTGGGCAGCTATACCCGCAACGTCGTCCGCAAGGCCCATTGCCCGGTCTACGTGCTGACCCGCCACTTCTATGACAAGAAAGAGGACCGCTTTGTTGAACCGTCCCCTTAGTTGCGCACCTGGGACGGGCGCATGGACTCTGGAAGTTTCTTATAAATATTATTCAAATGAGTTTTCAACGTCGCCTTGGAAATGAAAAGCTTCTCGGCGATGTTTGAGTTGGTCATCCCCTGCAGTACCATCTGCATAATACGGATTTCACTCTTGGTCAGACCCTTTTCACGGAAGTAGGCTTCCTGCTTCTGGAATTTTTCTTCGCTTTCATCCAGCGGATAAAGCATGGTGGTGATCTTATCACCGTCGTTCACGATCAAGGCATCCACCTTGTGACCTTCAATTTCAGTGGCCTTGAAGAGCTTCATGCCTTCAGAGATGGCGGAACATTCCTCGATCTTCTTATACAGAGTCATGCACGTCTTGGAGCACTGCTGACCCAGCATATCGCCACAAGTGCGAATACTGTTTTCATTCTGATAAAGAACTCGCTTGTCCTGATCCTTCACGCACAAACCCAGCTTGGTACCCAGATTTGCAAAGTGCTTTAAATCATTCTGGCCGTCCACACGCCACCTCCGTCCATGTCATCGTCGCCGAAAGCTGTTCTGCAAAACATGATGCCCATCATAGGACCCAAAATAATTAAAGAGCTCACGCCTTGAGGCGGCCCCACAAAGCCTATTAACACTCGTAACTTCATATACTTAGCAGCCTTATTAACTCGCTTTTAAAATGTGAGGTCAGAGGCCACGACATGCATTGCGCGCAGCGATGAACGACCGGTACTTTGCCAACATATTGGATCCCCAAATGCTCATTCGGCGATCCTATTCTTCGAAATTACGCAGCGTAACTCAAAAATTTCATTCACAAAGTTAGTAGAAAAATTTAAAAACACCTCGCAGAAAACACGTATTTCAACATAAACATAATAAAAAGCTCTCATTTCTACCATTTTTTGATTACGGTAGAGCAATACTTCTATTGTTTAGGGGTATAGGATCAGAATAAGACGATAGTTTTAATTTTATGTTAAAGACCGGTAAAGATGTACCTCTAGGGAGGACGTCGGTACTGCTAAATGATACTTGCCGAACTAGTATTGAATTATAAACCCTCTTGGCCGAATATGAACCTGAGCCAAGTTTATAACCTCAAAAAGGAGGAATTTATGGGTGCAGCTCCACAAACTCACACAAGTCCTGAAAAGAAGTACATGCTGAAAATCCCCGTCCAGAAACGCTCCAAAGAGACGGTGGCCAGCATTGTAGAATCCTGCGCACGCCTTCTGGTTCAAGAGCCCTACCACGCTATCACTACTGACAAGATCGCCGAAATGGCGGGCGTCAGCATCGGGTCTCTATATCAGTTCTTTGCCAACAAAGAAGCCATTGTGGCTGCGGTGATTGACGATCTTCTGCAGAAAGATCTGGCATATATTGAAGAGAAACTGGCTCATCTTCAAACGCCGGACCTGGACGCCAAGATCCACGCCTTCATCGACATCGGCTTCACACGCTTCCACGACAACCGCCCGCTAAGAACCGCCCTGCAAGGCGTTCAAGGCATGCTGGACTACTGGGAAACACGCCGTGTGTTCTTTGAACACTACCAAAAAGCGGTTTTGGCACACATGCCGGTTTACCAGGGACGCGACCGTGACATGATGGCTCTTTTTGTCGTCAGCTGCTTTAACAACATCCTTCAGTTGGGATTGTTGGGACCGCAAACTGTCGAGCGCGAAGAAGCGATCAAAAAAGAAGTCTTCACTCTGTTCAGCAGATACCTGAAGCCTTAAGAAATTACTTGCGTCCTCCGAGCCTCCCCGTATTCTTTATGAAAGCAGGGAGGCTTTTTTTTATGCTCAAAAAGATCAAAACCAGTTTCACCGACACCATGGGCATCAACTATCCCATCATCGCCGCCCCGATGTTTCTGGTCAGCAACACCGACATCGTCGTTGAAGCCAGCGAGGCTGGCGGAATCGGCACCTTCCCTGCCCTGAACTACCGCCCGATCGAACAATACGCTGAAGCCCTGAAAAACATCAAAAGCCGCACCAAGAAACCCATTGGCGTAAATGTCATTGTGAACAAAAGCAACACCCGCCAAAGAGAAGACATCAAAGTGGCTTTGGATCACGGCGTGGAAATGTTCATCACCTCCCTGGGAAGCCCCAAATCTGTGATCCAGGACGCCCACAAAAATGGCGCCAAGGTTTTTTGCGATGTCACGAATCTGGAGCACGCCCTGAAAGTTCAGGACATGGGCGCTGACGGCGTGATTGCTGTGGGTGCGGGTGCTGGCGGACACGCCGGACCGATTTCTCCGTTGGTTTTGATTCCGTGGCTGAAAACCCGCCTGCAGATCCCCATCATTGCTGCCGGCGGCATTGCCCACGGTTCGATGATCTCAGCCTGCCTTGCACTGGGCGCCTCCGGCGTCAGCGTGGGAACACGATTCATCGCCAGTCGCGAAGCCCAGGTGGATCAGTCCTATAAAGACGCCATCGTGAACTCGACACCGGAGGATATCGTGATGACCACACGAGTGTCCGGCACGCCGGCTGCAGTGATCAACACCCCTTACGTGCAGAAAATGGGAACTGACCTGCCGTGGGCGATGAAAATCCTAAAGGACTACAAACTGACAAAGAAGTACATGGTGCCTTTGATTCATCTGATGGGAATGAAATCCCTGGAGGCAGCGGCCACCAAACCCACTTGGAAAACCGTATGGACTGCCGGGCAGTCTGTGGGCCTGGTGGAGGAGATTCTGACGGTGAAAGAGATCTACGCCAAACTCATCAACGAATATGACGAGAGTGTAAAAAGCCTTTCCCAGTTAGGCCTTGATTGATCTGTTTCTGACGGAAAGTGTGAGCTCATAAGTCATGATGGGCTCTGTTTCACTGACTGAAGGAACGATCGCATAACCCTTCATTTTTCTTTCGATGCGGTTTGGATTGGTTTTGGACTCTTCAATCAAAGAGTTTACCATTTCAACCTCGTCGCAGATAAAGTGCACATCACCATCACCGCGCTTCAAATAGTCGCCCTTGAAATCCTTGAATACAAAGTCAATCTTCTGCTTGCTTTCCGCAATGGCAAACACCGCCGCCGCCGCGATGGAAAGCTCTGCACCAATTCCCAATGCACCAAAATACATCGAATTCAGATGATTCTTCGTGCGATATCCCAGCGGGATTTTGATCACGAAGCGCTTTTTACCCGCCTCAACCACGCGCGGACTGACAAACAAAACCAAAGGAATTTTGAAAAGACCATAAAGATGAACGAACAGTGTGTATTTGAGATTTTTCATATTCATTCATCAATAGTAGGACTCACGCCCAGAGATGGACCAGCGTTTTTCACTCACGCCTCGACCTTTTGACAAAACGCACCATCAGGAGTGTAATGAAATCAGACAGGAGCTCCGTGAATTTCCCTTCCTTCATGTTCTCATTCCCTCCTTCTCACGGGACTCCTGCCCCGTTTATTGACCCCTTGACTATTCGCCTTTAAAGGAGAGGATAGAAACAGCAAGGGGTTCTTTTTTATATGGAACAAGCTCCACCCAAAACCAAGTTTCTGGATCGCTGGACTCCACGAGTGTTTCGTGAGGCGAAGCAGATTTTTCGCGAAAGCGGATTAAAGGGCGTGATTCGCCGTTATGGCTGGAAATTCTTTGCCGTGTTTTTTGCTTACTATCTGATTCGCGATGTTACTTTGTACATCATTCTGCCATGGTATCTGGCAAAAAACCTGCTGTAAGGATATTTACAGATCAATCCCCAACAGAAAGCTTCCGACCAGAGCCACAAAGACCGTTAGCGCCATGATCGCAAGCCCTTTGTCCTTTTGCTTCAGGAACAGGATGGCGGTCATCAACACGCGCACCAGCGGCAGACACACCAACACCACCAGACCAAACTGAGCGATCAACAATGCACGGTCATTCATCACCAGGGCCCATTGAATATTTTCAACAAAAGGGCGCGGTTCGTATGCGCTGAAAGACTGAAGCTCAGAACCGTTACGCAACAACATCCACAACCAGCCTGTCAGCAGGAAAATCCCTGCAAACAAAACGCCGCCACGAAGGATCTGACTGATAGTCAGCTCAAGGTCATGCAAGGACTCTTTTTCCGGTGTTTGTGGAGTCGGCGTCACTTCAACCCCTTGATGATCATCTGAATGGACACGATACTCAGCACCACCACAAAGATCTGCCGAATTCTTACCGCAGGAATCTTCACCATGGCTTTAGCGCCGACAAAAGATCCCACGATGATTCCGACAGCCACAGGGGCTGCGATTTCAGGACGGATATCTCCGCGCAGAAGATAAGCCCCGGCACTGGCAGAGGCCGTCACACCAATCATAAAATTCGAAGTCGCACTGGAAACCTTGATCGGCAGCTTCATCGCCCCATCCATGGCCAGAACCTTGAAGATCCCGCTGCCAATCCCCAGAAGCGCCGACATCACACCCGCACCAAACATGGCAAACAACCCCAGGGGGACGTTCTGCACTTTGTATTCAACCAGACGGTTGTCACTTTCAGGATAGATACCATCAAGCTTTAGCTTTTCCGCCCAAGGATGATTGACCGTGGCAATGTGTTCGCCGCGTTTACGCAGCATCATCAATGCCGAGAAAAACAAGAAGGTTCCAAACAACAGAAACAAGAATTGAGCCTTGATATAGGAAGAAATCAAAAAGCCGACGATCGCGCCACTGACTGTTCCGACTTCCAGAAACACAGCCAGTCGCAGATTGGTCAAAGAATCTTTCAGGTAGCTGGCAGCAGCACCAGAGGACGTGGCCACAATCGAAATCAGACTGGCGGCAATCGCGTAACGAATATCAACGTGATATACGAGAGTCAAAACCGGCACCACAATAATCCCGCCACCGAGCCCCAGAAGGGCCCCGAGGAATCCGGCGGCCATGGAAGTGATCAGCAGCAGCAGCTCAAACATTGCGTCTGCTTACTTTGCACACTCGTAAAGTTTTACCAGACGAGCCCCGAAATAAGTGTCTTTCTTTGTGAACTGCCAAGGTGGATAAGGCAGGAAAACAGCTTCCGCACACTGACCTGGCTGAGCCACCGCCCATTGACGGTCTTCGGAAGACGCTGTGAAGATTTCGTTTGTTTTAGTGTCCTTAATACCGATAGCGAAAGAGAACACCTGGGATGTGATATTTCCTTCAGCGCGCGTGACAAGTGCCACAGGAATTTCAACACGCTCAACACTGGTGATTTCACCAATCACAGTTTTAGAGAAGATCACACTGTAGTTAGCGAGCACCGCCCACAGGATCAAACCAAGAACCACCAAACCAATAACAAACTTCGTAAACTTCCAAATTGTTGCCATATCCATGGCTTATCGGTAAGTTTTAAACACGTCAACAAAAAGGACCCCCCGTGTTTTCCAAACAAGAAAAGCTCCTTCTCGCGATCCTGGCTTCCATTCAGTTCAGTTCCATCGTGGACTTCATGATCATGATGCCGCTGGGGCCTCAGTTGATGCGCATGTTTGCGATCAATCCGCATCAGTTCGGACTCCTCGTGTCATCGTACACCTTCTTTGCGGGCCTGAGCGGCTTTGCCGCCTCTTTCTTTCTGGACAAGTTTGATCGCAAGGCCTGTCTGCTGTTCTTCTTCGTCGGATTCTCGGTGGGGACCGTGGCCTGCGGTCTTGCGCCGAACTATGAGACGCTGCTCTTGGCCCGTGGATTGACGGGCGTCTTTGGTGGCGTGCTGGGTTCTTTGGTTCTTTCCATTGTCAGTGATGCGATTTCTTACGAGCGTCGTGGCAGCGCCATGGGCGTGATCATGACTTCGTTTTCCATGGCGTCCATTCTGGGTGTTCCCTTCAGCTTGTTCCTGGCGAACCAGTTCAACTGGCACGCTCCGTTTATCTTCCTGGGATGCACCTCCCTGGTCCTTTGCGTGGTGATCTGGTTCAAAGTTCCATCCATGAGCAAACACCTTGAGGGCGGCGTTAACAAAGAACCGATGTGGAACACCATCAGCCGCATCGCCAACAACAAAAACCAGCGCCGTGGCTTGTATTTCATGTCTTCTGTGATGTTCGGCCACTTTGCCATCATCCCCTTTCTGTCCCCGTCACTGGTGGCCAACGCAGGCCTCAGTGAAGCTCAGCTGCCGCTGATGTACATGATCGGCGGGGCCTTTACGATCTTCAGCTCCCCGTTCATTGGTCGTTTGGCGGATCGCTATGGCAAACACAAGGTCTTCCTGTGGGGCGCCTTGGTGACGCTGATTCCTTACTGGGTGATCACCAATCTGGGACCAAGTCCACTTTGGGTGGTGCTGGCGATCTGTGCCTTTTTCTTTGTGGTTTCCGGCGGTCGCATGATTCCGGCAACAGCCCTGGTTTCAGGAACCGCCCGACCACAAAACCGCGGAAGCTTCATGAGCATCGTCAGCTGCGTACAGCAGTTGTCGTCAGCGGTTTCCAGTTACATCGGCGGATTGATTGTCACAACCGGAGCCAATGGACGCCTGGAGCATTACCCGGTGGTGGGCTATATCGCCATCGGCTTCACCTTTGTGGCGATCTTCCTGTCCCGCCGTATTGAAGCGGTTGAAGGCGGCGGCCCGGCTCCGGCAGAGCACGTGGCAGAACCGGTCGTTTAAAACATTATTTTACTTTTTGGCGCAGGGATTTGGTTTCAGAATGCTTGCGCTTGGTATCCAGGCGTTTGCGCACAGAGCTGCGGGACGGCTTGGTGGCCACTCGTTTTTTGGGAACAAAGAGGGCTTTTCTTAAAAGTGCATGCAGACGCGCAATGCACTCGGAACGGTTCTGATCCTGATCCCGATGCACATCACTGCGAATCAGAATATCCCCGTCTTCGGTCAACTGCGCAGCAAGCTTGGCCTGCAGGCGCAGTTTTAATTGTTCGCTGATCACCTGGGAGCTCATCAGATTCCAACGCAGAATCGCCGCCGAATTGGTGCGATTGACGTTCTGCCCCCCGGGTCCTCGGGACCTGGCATAGGTGAAGTCAAGTTCTGCAAAAGGAATCTGAATATCGATCATGCCTTGGCGCTTTCAAAATCGGCCTGTCCTTCGCCGATCTTCACATCGTTCAGGTAGACTTCGTAATCAATCGGAGAGGCTTTCACAACCATCGCGCTAACACCACAGTACTTGGTCATGGACAAAACCACAGCCTTCATCAGCTGTTCGTTCTTCATTTCACCTTTTACGAGGAATTTCAGTTTTACGCGGTCGAAAATGGACGGATAACCCGCGGTGGTATCGGTGTCTGCGTCCACATTGCAGGACTGAAGCCCGACTCTCATTTTCTGCAGGATGGAAACCACGTCCATCCCGGTGCAGCCGCAGATACTGGCCAAAAGCAGTTCTTTCGGGGACGGCCCTTGGTCCTTGCCACCATCGCTGCGTGAGTCCATAGCGACCTTGTGGTCACGAATCTGCGACTCGAAGCCAATGCCTCCAACCCACTTCGTTTGACACGCCATATGACCCATTAAAACCTCCTGCAATGCACTTGGGAAGTAGCCTACCGTCCATAACGCCAGAAGTAAAGGCCCCCATTGCGCGGCAAAGGTTTGCAATGACCTTCCATTGGGAGGTACAATAACGAGGTTAGGAGTACCCTTATGATTGCAATGATTGCTACAGCCATAATTGGAATTGTCGCCGGTGGTGGTTTGGGCTGGGCCTTGCACAAATTCTTCAGAGCACGCACTTTGCGTCTGGCTCGCGAAGAGGCCCAGGATATTTTGGACGAAGCCAATGAAGTCATCGAACTTCGCAACCTGGAGGAAAAAGAGCGCATCCAGGAAATCGAAATGGAATTGTGGACCAAGGTGGAACCCGAGATGCTGAAGTCCGAAGGACGCATCGAGGATCTGCAGGAAGTCGCCAACGAGAAAAAAGCCAAAGCCGACGCCATCGTTCAGGAAGAAAAAAAGAAACTTCAGGATCGCGAAGCCGACGTCAAGGTTCAGGAGCAGGCCCTGCGTGGTCAGGAATCTGAGCTTGGTAAAATCAAAGACGCCCAGAAAGCTCTGAACCAGGAACTGGTACAGAAGCTGACTGAGCGCCTGGGCACTTCCGCTGAAGAGTTCAAAACCCAGCTGAAAAACCAGATGGAAGAGGAATCCCGCCGTCGTGCTGCCCGCATGATCCAGGAAACCGAAGCCGACACCAAAGAACACGCTGAATCAGAAGCCAAGCGCATCTTAAGCCTGGTGATTGACCGTTTCGCCCGCCCTTACTGCGCTGAGCGCGGTATTGGTGCGGTGAACTTCCCGGATGCACATATTCGCAAGCTCTTCTGTGATCCGGCTGGCAACAACATCAAGGCCGTTCAGGATGCGTGTGGTTGCGACATCATCGTGGAAGAAGGCATGGACATGGTCGGAGTTGCCGGTTTTGATCCTGTTCGCCGCGAACTGACCCGTCGCACCCTGGAGCGCATCTTCAAGGAAAAGAAAAACATCAATCCTGACTTCATCAGAAAAATTGCTGAGAATCAGAAGAAAGAACTTTTCAAAAACATCAAACACGATGGCGATTCTTTGGCTAAAGAATTGAAGCTGGAAGGTTTGAACGCCGAGATCCGTCAGATGATGGGTTCTTTGCGCTATCGTTACTCCTTCACTCAGAATCAGTATTTCCACTGTGGTGAAGTCGGCTGGCTGGCGGGCCTGATGGCCGCTGAGCTGGGTATTGATATCAAGAAAGCACGCCGTGTGGGCATGCTTCACGATATCGGTAAATCCATGGACCATACCGTCGAGGGCGGACACGCCGTGATTGGTGCTGACTTTATCGCGGCTCGCGGTGAAGCCGCTGACGTGGTTCATGCCGTGAAAGCCCACCACTTTGACGAACAACCAAGCACAGATCATGCATTCCTGGTGATCGCGGCCGATGCGGTGTCTGGCGCTCGTCCGGGCGCTCGTCGCTCGACAATTGAGTCCTACAATCAGAAGGTCTCTGAACTGCAGGACATTGCTCGCAGCTTCCCAGGCGTAACTGACTGCTTCGTATTAAGTGGTGGTCGCGAATGTCGAGTGATGGTGAATGGCAAAAAAGTGGATGACACTCAAGCCATGGATTTGTCGCGTAAAATTGCGGCGCGCATCGAAGAAGAATGCAATTACCCAGGATCAATTAAAGTGGTCGTGGTGCGCGAAACTGTTGTCACTGAACAAACAAGGAAAGAACTCGCATAAGCAATGTGAGTTCTTTCTGTCTTTAGACAGACCTTCTATTAAAATCCCTTCATGCTAGTTCTTTTAGAAGATTCTCCGATCTACTTCGGTTTCAATTACTGAAGTAGCGACACACAGGGAGAATATTCATGGTCTTAGAAACTAATCTCGAAAAACAACGCACACCTCGCGTTCTGGTGATCGACGATAGCTTGGATTCTGTGAAACTCATGTCACACATCCTTGATCACTACAAATGCGATGTCACGATGGCTTTCGACGGTCAAGATTCCATCCCACTTCTTGCGAACAGACATTTTGATTTGGTGATTTTGGACTGGCAAATGCCACAAATGGGCGGTCGTGACACTTTACTTTTGATGGATCGTCTTTTGACAGAAAGAAAGGTTCACAAGATCCGTCGGCCCATCCCGGTGGTGATTTACACCGGTCACAGCGAAGAAGAACTGGATCTGCCACTGGTGAGAAACTTCACCTATATGGGCTTTATCAACAAGCGCCAGGCATTCAGTTCCATGATGAGATCATTTAATTTTATTTTGCGTTCTATCTAAGGCAACTTAGGAACGCATGCAACGGGGCCTCGGGCATGATGTCCGTGGCCCCAGAACTATCAAGGCCTTAGGGCTTCGCGCACTGCCCTTGATTCTGACAGCGGATCATTTCGTAACGATGCTGATGCATCTCTTTCAAAGTGTACTCAAGCTCCACTTCAAACCCCTGAGAAGCAGAACCTTTTTGCGCGATAGAGAAGAATTCGTTCACAAAGGCAAACTGCTCTTTATCGAAAGTCTGCTTGGACGAAGTCGAACGGAAGAACAAAGGTTTTCCAGAGCGGTTGTACTTAAGGAATCGAGCTCTTTGTTCCTGGGCTTTTTGCAAACCAGCACGAATATCTTTCCAGCATTTTACTTCAGCGATTTTCAGAACCTTGTTCAGGTTGTTATCAAAGATCACCACATCCAGCTCACCAATCGTGCGAGCTCCATCACCGTAAGCGATGCCCACTTCAACTTTGTATTGCGGAGCAGGATACGTGCGCTGCATTTCAAGGCGCGCCACTTCTTCACAGATCGCCCCGGAATCTTCATAGCTGCGTGGAATATCTTTTAGTTCAGAGAAATCCTGTGCCCAGTCCGCGGACGCCGTAGAAACTGCCAGCAAAAGACCAAGAATCAACGAAACAACCTTCATAGTATCCCCCTCGAGGCCCCCTTTTGCCGAGTTGCGCCAATAAAATCAACTACATTGTCCACGAAACCAAATGACGCAACGCAACTGTTGCTCTCATGCCTGAAACGCAGCGTCCCTTTGCGGGCAGCTCACCGCCAGTGTAGTATCTGAAACCTATGGATCCTGACCCTTACCCGAAATACTCGTCCCTTTCCCGCAGGAGCGCACATGACTGAGTTCATCGTTGTCGCCGCCTGTCTTTTTGTAAACATGCTTCTTTCCGGTTCCGAGATGGCCTTTGTCACGGTCAACCGTCAGCAATTAAAGCGTCTGGCGCCGACTCATAAAAGCGCACGCCGTCTGCTGAAATTAAAAGAAAATCCGGAACGAACCCTGTCTGTCATCCAGATCGGCATCACCCTGGTGGGAGCAATCGCCGCTGCCGTCGGTGGTGCGGGAGCGGAAGAGGCCTTGAGTCCCTGGTTGATGAGCACTTTTGCCCTGTCTGAACAAACCGCAGAGGCCGTGGCCATTGCGATGGTGGTACTGCCTATCTCTTATTTAAGTGTGGTTATCGGCGAGCTGGTTCCCAAAACCTTGGCTTTGCGAAACCCCTTGGCCATTGCGCTTTTCACGGCACAAGGCTTGTACTTTGGCGAAAAGCTGCTTTCCCCGGCCGTGACCATTCTTGAATGGTCCACAAATGTCGTGCTGAAGCTGTTCACCTTTGGGAACTTCCACAAAGCGCCAAAAGAAACCCATATTGAATTTGAGGATCTGCCACAACAAACCAAACAATATGTGGTGAATCTGGTCAGTGCCGACAAGAAAATGGCCCGGGAAATCATGCTGCCCTGGAAAGATGTCATCTTCGTGCGCAAGACCGACTCCATCGAAGATGTTGAGACCATCATTATGAACTCCCGCCACACCCGGTTGCCGGTTCTTGATGGTGAAGAGGTTATTGGTCTTATCAACACCAAAGAATTCCTGACCGCGCGCCGCTACGGTGAATCTGAGTGGCAAAGTGTGATCCGTCCAATTCTGCGCTTTAAGGCTTTTGAACCCTTGTTCCGAATTTTGCTAAAAATGCAGGAACAAAAATCACACATGGCCATCATCTATGAACAACAACACCCGATGGGTCTTGTGACCATGGAAGATATCTTTGAAGAAATCATCGGTGATGTCTTTGACGAAGATGACGATGGTCTGATGAAAAAGATCCTGGCGTCGAAGTCCCGCCGCCGTCCTATTTAATCAGCCTTCATTCAATGCCGGGAACTCGATCCCGGCCCGGGTTCCATCACTATTGGCCAGAGTGAACTTCCACCCATAAAGCGTGGCGACAGAAAACACCCAAGCCAAACCCAGCCCACTGCCTTTTTCCTGACCGGAACGATGAGGTCCGCGATTAAAAGGAGTCCCCAGACGTTCCAGCACCTCATCTGGCACCCCGGCCCCCTGATCTTTTACCATCAGAACATTTTCTTTTAAGACCACCGTCACCGAGTCTTGCGTGTAGCGAAGCGCATTCACGGTCAGGTTTTCAATCACCTGTTCCAGATGCAGCGGATTGCACATCACCTGAAAATCAGCCTGCAGGTCCAGACTCAATCGATCCGGATAAGCGCGCTGAATGGAACTGCACACGTCGCGCACCACGGATTGCACTTTTAGCACATGCAGATTTTCAGGCTTTTCAGCATTGGCCAGATCCGCCCAATCCAGGAAATTGGTGATGGTGCGGGAAACACGGTTCAACTGCCGCTGCACTTCGTGATTTTCGCTGGATTCCCAGTGATACTTTTCCTGCAGGCGTTCCAGCTCACGATTTAAAAGTGTCAGCGGGGTTTTGATTTCATGAACCATCTGGAAGGTCCATGATTTGGTGAATTTATTATTCATATTCACCCGCCCGACCAAATGGGAAATACCCTCCACCAAAGATTTGAATTCATCCCGGCGGCGCAGATATTTCATCTGCGGTGAAAGCAGGCGATGCGGTATCTCCGGGATGTCCTTTTTGCTTTCAAGCATGGCACTGGCTTCATGCAGGAAACCTTCCAGCTCACGCACCGGCGAAAACAGCTGGGCTGACAAAAACCACGTCATAACCAGAACAATGCCCACGATCAAAGAAATCAACACCACGGACCTCTGGGTCAGAGTTGACCAAAAAATGAAATTTGAATCCGTAATGGCCCCAACCTGCAAGGTGCGATTGGGAAATTTTGGCAGACTTAGATTCAAGACCCGCAAAAGCCTGCCATCTTGTTCGATAGTCACCCACTGCGGACTGCGCGGAATGGCCACCTCAAGCAGACTGACATTGTCGGTCTGAAACAGAATTTCATCCTTGGAGTTTCGCACGATAAAGAACTTCCCCACGCGATCCGGGCCCAGCTCTTCAGAAATCAATGCGTTGGCAATCTGATAGTCGTAGGTTTTTAAATCAGACAGTTCGGAATCCACAATGGCCGTGGCGGTTTCACGAACCTGATCGTCAATAAAGGCCAGCCGCTCACTTTGATAGAAATACGCCAGTAAAAAGGTGATGCACAGACTGGTAAAGACCAGGGTTAAAAGTGAAAGCAAAAAGAACTTAAGCCTCAAGCCAGTACCCCACGTTGCGCACGTTTTTTATCCCGCAGGAACATTTTCCTGATTCCAGTTTGCGGCGCAGGTTGTTCACTGTGGCTTCAACGACCTTGGATTCCACATCACCCTTGTTGTCCCAGACTTTTTCAAGCAGGACTTCTTTCGGAAACACCTTTCCCGGATGATGGGCAAACAGCGATAACAACTGAAATTCTTTTTGCGACAGGTTCACGACGTCCCCGGCCACTTCCGCCCGACGAAGCCCCATGTCGATCGTAAGATTTCCGACAGTCATCAGATTGCCTGAAGCCACCAGCGTGGATCTGCGCCCCAGGGCCTTGATCCGCGCCACCAGCTCTGAAGTTGAGTAAGGCTTTGCCACATAGTCATCAGCCCCCAGATCCAACAGGCGGGCTTTTTCATTGCTGGTGTCGATGGCAGACAGAACCAGAATCTTCGTATCAATAAAAGACGTCTTGATACGTTCTACGTACTGGGCGGAATCGGTGCCGGCAATCATTCGGTCCTGCACCACCACCTGCGGATAAAAGGACTTGGCCTTTAAAAGAGTGGCAAGCTCTGATATCGACTGCACAGCTTTGACTGCCCAGCCCTGAGATTCAAATGTGATTACAAGACGCTTGGAGATTTCTTCGTCGTCTTCCAGCAACAGGATGTTCATGGCGTCACTATAGCCCAATCCCGACCGGACTCTGAAAGTTATTTTCTATGTTAAAAGATTTTTTATTTTCAGCCATTGTTGGTTTTTTGCCATTTGTTAGGCTTAAACAAACAGAAGGAGTCCCCCCGATGAAAACCCAATGGATTGCATTTTTCGCTCTAGCTCTGACATTTGCTGTCACCCAACCAGGTTACGCTGCAAAAGCTTCTAAGAAGGAATTGAAGGCTTACAGCCAGGCTTGCAAATCCGAAAATCCAAAAGCCAGCAAAAAAGAAATTCGTAAATGCGTAAAAGAAAAAGCGAAAGCATCCGCTACTACATAATTTGATTTAAAGCTCGACTAGAAGCGTGTTGAATTTCCCTTCATACATACTTCTGAGCCTGAAGATCCAAAGTCTTCAGGCTTTTTTATTCTTGTAAATCCCCAGCTGCCCGGAAACAGAGTACGCCACGACACAGGCCAATAGCGCATACGGTGCGATACTCCAGCCAAATATTTCACACGCCATCACCGCACAAGCCAGAGGGGTCTTGGCCGCAGCTCCGAAGACGGCAGCAAATCCCAGGGCCGCAAGCAAAGAAATCGACAGCGGCAACACCACAGACAGAACACTTCCCAGACCCGAACCAATAAAGACCAGCGGAATAAACTCGCCACCCTTGAATCCGGAACCCACCGTCAGACCCGTGAAAAGAGTTTTATAAACCGGATCCATAAAAGACGGAACTTGAACGAAGTACTCCTGAATGACCGGAATACCCAGGCCCACGAAACGGTAGCTGCCTTCGAAATGGTAAAGCGCCACCAATAACACCCCGCCCACAAAGGGCTTCAGCATCGGATGCTTTACAAATCTTTTCTGCAGTCGCTCAACCAGATGTGTGAATCGCATAAAGACATTGGCGGCAAGACCAAACGCAAGCCCTGCCCCGAAGACCGCCCCAAAACCCAGTGCGCTGTACGAAATCTCACCCACCGGACCGAACACCGAATGCGGAGCCCCCAAAAGACGGCAGACAAAGAAAGCAACAAACGAAGCCACCAGACATTCCGTCATCGCAAACAGGCGAAGCCTGCCCACATGAACCACTTCAAGACCGAACAAAGCTCCTGCCAAAGGGGCACCGATCGCAGCACTAAAGCCCGCCCCGGCGCCGGCAATCAAAAGCACCTTGCGATCTTCTGGCGACATTTTTATGAAGTGATTGAACTGATCCGCAAGACTGGCCCCCATCTGCACAGCGGTGCCTTCACGCCCCGCAGAGCCCCCGAAAAGATGAGTCAGAACTGTTCCCAGAAGCACCATCGGCGCCATTCGAAATGGAATGATATTGGAAGGGTCATGGATTTGCTCCAGAATAAGCCCAGTGCCCTTGTCAGTGTTCTGGCCATACTTGTGGTAGGCATAGCCAATCAATGCCCCAGCCAGCGGCAAAAGCCAAATCAGCCAAGGGTGAGACTCACGCCACAGGGTCGCGGCATTCAGGGTGATCAAAAACACCGCGGCAGCCATTCCGGCCATCACTCCCACACCTGCACTCAAAAAAAGTCTTTTGATCTGAAACTTCATCTCTAAGGACAGACGCTAGTCCTGCATCCCAAAGTGGTCAAGCCCTTGAAAAAGAAAAACCCCCGTGGTTCGCACGGGGGTTTTAAGTTTTGAATCAGATCCGTCTTAAGAATGACGGGACATGTATTCTTCCTGGGAGAAATCATCCACCAGGATCGCGTCGTAGCGAACCGCATCGGATTCCTGGATCAGCTTCAGTTCATCCTGAGTGATCACATTCTTCTGACGGGCTTCATCCAGCAACAAGTGAACTTTCTTCTTAGGAAGAACACCTTCGCGGATGGCTTTTTTCACTTTTTTCTCTGCCGCTTCAGCTTTGTTCGTCACAGAGAACGCGTGTTCCAGACGACCGATAGCTTCGTTGCGGTCTGTTGGCAGATAGATACCGTCAGACA
Organism: Bdellovibrio bacteriovorus; assembly: GCF_048286975.1. Classification (GTDB taxonomy): domain Bacteria; phylum Bdellovibrionota; class Bdellovibrionia; order Bdellovibrionales; family Bdellovibrionaceae; genus Bdellovibrio; species Bdellovibrio bacteriovorus_H. Next base: position 201,866 of record NZ_JBLVRT010000005.1, read on the forward strand.
GACGCTCACGAATACCGCCCTCTTTCAACATCGCAGCCGCGATACCATGAGACCAGCCGTCAGAAGCTTGAGAACCTACAGAATTGATACGGGACCATGCACCGATCCAGCCTTTGAAGAACCAACGCAGACCCGGGATTTTCAGGTTGTCGAAGATACCATCAAAACCAGTCTGGATGTTCGCCATACAACGCTTCAGGTTGTAGTGAGCAAACGCCAGGTCTTCTTCACGACGACCTTCGTACTCGAAACGACGAAGAATTGCTGTCGCCATGTACATATTCGCCAGGATATCAGCGAAACGACCGGTGATTTTTTGTTTTGCTTTCAACTGACCACCCAATACACCCATCGCCACGTCAGACAACAACGCGAACGTTGCAGATGTCCAAGTCAAACGACGAACGTAAACTTTCATTTGTGGGTGAACATCCGGAGTGGATGCCAGGAAACCACGAGAGCAGGACAACAGAACCGCACGGCATGTGTTACGAATAACGTGACCGATGTGACCCCAGAATGCTCTGTCGAAGCCTTTCAAATCACCTGCTTCCGCAGTTTTAACTTCCGCATAAGCAAATGGATGGGCACGAAGAGCCCCCTGACCGAAGATCATCAAAGTACGAGTCAGAATGTTTGCCCCCTCCACCGTGATACCGATTGGAGTTGCAATATAGATTTCTGCCAACACGTTACGAGGACCCATAGAGATACCCGCACCACCCATGATGTCCATGGAGTCGTTGATCACTTGGCGGCCCATTTCAGTCGCATAGTATTTTTGCATCGCCGTAATAACACCCGGCTTGATACCTTTATCGATCGCGCCCAGGCAATAACGTCTCATGGCTTCAAGCTGGTAAGCGGCGGCCCCGATACGCGCCAAAGGTTCTTCAACACCCTCGAAGCGGCCGATAGACATACCGAACTGACGACGAACCAAAGAGTGCGCAGACACAACACGAGCGGCCAATTTCGCGCCACCAGTTGCCTGAGCTGGCAAGGAGATACCACGACCTGCTGCCAGACACTCCATCAGCATCAACCAACCCTTACCGGCATTGGCAACACCACCGATGATCGCGTCTTCAGCGTTAACCACAACGTCTTTACCTTGAGTCGGACAGTTGTAGAACGGGATACCCAATGGATCATGACGACGACCCAGAACAACACCCGGAGTGCTGGAAGGGATCAACGCACAAGTGATACCCACGTCTTCACCTTTGCCCAGAAGATTTTCAGGGTCACGCAGACGGAACGCAAGACCGATCGTTGTAGAGATCGCAGCCAGAGTGATCCAGCGTTTGTTCCAGTTCAATTTGATTTGCAGCTTACCATCCGGACCTTTGAAAAGAACACCGGTGGAAGTGATGGAACCCGCATCAGAACCCGCCGTTGGCTCAGTCAAACCAAAGCAAGGAATCTCGTCACCTGTCGCCAGACGCGGCAGATAACGGTTTTTCTGTGCATCAGTTCCGTAGTGAGCCAGAAGCTCTGCAGGACCCAAAGAGTTCGGAACCATCACCGTGATCGCTGTAGAAAGCGAGCGGGAGGATATTTTCATGATCACTTCAGAGTGCGCCAATGCAGAGAATCCAAGACCGCCGTACTCTTTCGGGATGATCATCCCTAAGAATTTTTCTTTCTTGATGATATCCCAGGCTTCTTTAGGGATGTCTTTGTCTTTGTGGATTTTCCAGTGATCCAAAACCTTGCACAGGTTGTTCACCGGGCCGTCCATGAAGGCTTGCTCTTCCGCCGTCAGTTGCGGATAGTCTTCCTTCAGAAGATTGCCGAAGTTCGGGTTACCGGAGAAAAGATCTTTTTCAACCCACACAGCACCCGCATCCAGTGCCGCTTTTTCTGTGTCAGAGATTTTCGGAAGGAACTGCATCTTCTTCATGAATGCCAGCAAACCGGATGTCACCAGGGCTGCACGCAGCGGCGTGATCAGGAAGATGATGGCGATGACAGCGTACACTGCCAGCAACCAGGTTGGCGCACCAAAGCCGACAAGAACTGCGGCCAGGGCAATCGCCCACACGATCAGAGGGCTTGAGAAGAAGCCCACAAACAACAGAAGTACCACAGAGCCCAATACCCACAGGCCCGTGTAGTTCTCCAAAAACATTCCATAGAATGAGCTGATAGAATCCACGATGAATCTCCTTTATTGAAATACACCAATAATTAGACTCAATAATATGAGCATGTGCAAGCGCATCTGGCCCGATATCTATATATACACGGAATATGAGGAGAAATTGATTTAACCTTTGGGAGCAGAACTAATCACTCTGGGTGATCCGGGGGGATGGAGAAATACAGAATCTTCAGAGGGGAAAAAAGCAAAAGCCCTCTTGCGAGGGCTTTCGTCGTAACTTAAGTACTAAGCCTAAAGGCTAATTACTTAGTTTCGCCAGCTGGAGCTGCTTCAGTTGGAGCTGCAGGAGCTGCTTCAGTAGCAGCTGGAGTGCCTTCTGCAGGAGCTGCTTCAGTAGCAGTTGCTTCAGCAGCAGGTGCAGTTTCAGCAGGAGCTGTCTCTGGTTGGTTTTTAGAGCAAGTGAAGCCAGTTGTGAAAGATAGTGCAAGCAAAGCTGCTACTACGATTGCTTTCATTGATGATCCCTTCGTTATTTATTTAAGCTGACCTTGTTGACTTAATTGCCAACAGTGGGCCCGCGTTTGTTTTAAAACTCGACTAAGGCCTAAGTTACACAAAAATTGGCCCGCTTAGCAAACGAAATTTTGCAAAATTATTTTTGGCAACGCGAACACCAGAAGGTGTTTCGGCCACCCAGAACTTTCGACTTTACCTGTTGCCCGCAAGTCACACAAGGCTCTTTGTCCCGCCCGTAAACCTGAAAGCTCGTCTGAAAATAACCACTTTCCCCGGAGGCTTGGGCGAAGTCACTAATGGAAGATCCACCCGCCTTGATTGACTGAGATAAAATTTTTTTAATCTCGCCAACCAAAAGCGAAGCTCTTTCCAAAGACAGCTTTCGCGCTGGCAGAGTGGGTTTAATTCCGGCGGCAAACAACGCTTCGCTGGCATAGATATTCCCGACACCCACGACAACCTTCTGATCCATGAGGGCAACTTTCAAAGCCACATCCTTGCCGCGCAGTTTTTCCCACAACAGCGATCCATTGAATTCCGCCTCTAACGGTTCGGGCCCCAAATCTGCCAACTTAGGGTGTTTTAACGGGTCTTGAACAAAGTCAAAACAGCCAAAACGGCGCGGATCGCGGTAAGCCAGGCGCAGGTTTCCGGAAAAGTGCAGATATATATGGTCATGCAGACGCTCATCCCCCGGCACCGCCACCCGCCAGGTTCCGGTCATTCCCAAGTGCGACAGCATGGCGCCCTTCGGGGTCCACAAAAGCAAATACTTGGCGCGACGCTCGATGGAGGTCAGCGGCTGGCCGATAAGGGTGCTTATTTTTTTAGCAGGAATGGGCTCGCGCAGATCTTTGCGCATCAGTTCGACTTTTTCCAAAATCGGCTGGTCTTTTAATATGGTCTGCAGGCCCCGGCGGACGACTTCGACCTCTGGAAGTTCAGGCATCACTCACCTCGTGTGAGCCCAATTTATCACACTTTTTCATCCGCTGCGGACGAGTCCAGCAAATGCCTAATTTTACTTATCTTATTTAAAATACCTAAACTGGAAACCCGATAGGAAAACGAACTGAAACCCGGGTGCCCTGCACGACATTCGGGTCAAAGATCAAAACCCCGCCCATCTGATTCACAAAGTCCTTGGTGAATTTAAGCCCCACCCCGAAGCCATCATCCTGCGACGACATCACCGAACCTGAATCCGACAGCGAGGCCATAATTTCCGCCGATACTCCCGGCCCCTGATCCTGAATAGTCAATTCAACCTGATTTCCCATAATCAAGCCGGTCACTTGAATGGTTCCCCCCTCAGGACTGAATTTCACCGCATTCGACAGCAGATTTCTTAAAATCGTTTCAACAACACGAACGGATCCCCACAATTGAACTTCCCCAGTTGGCAGGTCCACGTTCACCGAAACATTCTTTTGCAGAATCTGAGGAGCCAGATGCCCCACTGCTGCATTGACACGCGTCTTCAGATCAACGCTTTCCCGACTTTCGCCTTCATGACTCCAGACCAGAATATTTCTCAATAGCTCCAAAGAGGCCTTGTGAGCTTCCCGCACGCGAACCAGCGAATCCGGAGTCAGAACACCGTCTTCACGGGATACTCCGCCCAACAGCAACTGCGTCCCTGCCAGCGCTCCCGTCAAATCATGCGCCAGCACCGTCTGCACCCGTTTGTTGAATCTGTGCATTTTTAAGATTTCCCCATTCAGATCTTTCAGGGCTTTGTTGCTTTCCTCAAGCTCGGTCACATCATTCAACAGATACACCTGCGCCTGACTTTCCTGACTGTCGCCTTCCAAATTGTGACGGCGGATCTGATAACTGAGCCCATGAATCTGAAAACGCTCGGCACCGGAAATGATGTCCCGAAGAACGGGGATTTCCACCGCAAGACGTCCCTGCCAGCTGTCCTTAAGACCCAGCACTTCCGACGCCGCCGCATTGCCACCCCAGTATTCAGAGCGCGCATTCAAAATCACAACGGGCCCCGGAAGCTGCTCGAAAACTTTTTGCTGCGCCAGGGATGTGATTTCCAGAACGTCGCCCTTGTTCGCCGCATAATGAAGGCCCCATATAAAGGGCCACAGGGCGGCGATTTTCAACTGACGCAAATGCAGATCCGCGGGGCTCAGCAAAACCAGGCCTTCAAGAGCAAAGGGCCATAAGGCTGCTGCCAAAAATACCAGGGCATATTTCCAACGACGCCCTTTAAGGATGCATACAGCATAGATCAGGAACGCAAATCCCACTGCGATCGCCACGGCCCCGAAAGCAAAAGTCGCCAGCACCCCCGGTCCCCGGGTGAAATCCACAAGGCCACTCATCCCCGGGATCAATTGAAAGTCGTAATACATCCACCGAGAGGCCGCAGGAAGCCCAGCCATCGCCAGCAAATTGCCGACAATCATCAACACCGGAAAGGCAAAAACCACATACCAGTACTGACGAAGCTTCGCCGACACCCTTGGTAAAAACAGGCCCGCCCCCAGCAAAGCCCAGGACGGAAACAACAAGGGCAGCCCCAGCATCCGCACATGGGTCATAAAAATCTTAAATGCCATGTCATCAATGGCAAAAACACTGATGATGGAAAAAGCCCACAGGGCATAACCAACTTCAATAATAAACACCAGTCTATGAATGTAAGATCTGCGGTACGCCCAGGAACGGACGGCAAAAACAGAACTGATTAGAAAGCTGAGCGCCGTGGATAAGAAGACCAATATAATTGCCATCGACAAATTGTACCCGGCCGGGCGTTGAGTGCAACGAAACTTTATGCACAGCGCCGGCTTGCCTTTTCCTGCGAAGCCGACAAGGATGCTATGCATGTCAAAACAGGAAGCACCACCAAAAGAAAACGGCCTTTTAAATATCGTCTTTAATATCGTACTTCCGGTGCTGATCCTGAATAAACTGTCCAAGTTTATCGGACCTTTCTGGGCGCTGGTTTTGGCGTTGGCCTTCCCGTTGGGATACGGCGCCTATGACTTGATCAAACGCAAAAAATTCAATGCCTTTTCAGCCCTGGGTCTTTTGAACGTACTACTGACCGGCGGCCTGGCACTATTGGGTCTGCACGGATTCTGGTTCGCCATAAAAGAAGCGGCCTTCCCGGCCCTGGTTGGCTTGTTCGTTTTGGGATCAGCTTTCACCAAAAAACCATTCATCGAAACTCTGTTCCTGAATCCTTCTCTGATGAAAGTGGATCTTCTGGAAGAACGCCTGAAAGAAAAGGGCAAACAAAAAGAATTCCACGATCACATGAAGAGCGCCACCGTATGGCTGTCACTCTCATTTGCCTTCAGCGCCGTCTGCAACTTCGTCCTGGCCCGCAAGATTTTCATCAACATTGATTCAACACTGTCCGCAGACGCTCAGTCCACAGTGCTCAACGAACAAATCGCCCAGATGACCACATGGTCCATGGCCATCATCATGGTTCCATCCATGATCTTCCTATTGGGCATTTTCTGGTATCTCATGAGAGGCATCAAACAACACAGCGGCCTCTCCACCGAAGAACTCCTAAAAGAAAACTAAAGCACAAAGACCTTCGGCACTTTGACTTCCAGGCTCAAAACGGCAAAGCCGTTTTGGCCCCTCCCCTTGGCACAAATGCCAAAGGCATTTGGCCCGCCCCCCAGAAAAAAAACCGGGAACCAAGAAAGCTGCAAATTGCCCAAAATCAAGGCGCAAGGAGAAAGGCGTGCTAACAGCACGCCGCCGACGCAGCAACGCAGAGTTTGGGCAAGTTCCAGCTTTCGCTTAGAAGTCGCCGCCGCCTTCGAATGGTGGGGGTGGTGGCGGCGGTGGGAAGTCTGAATCGCCTCCGAAGCCTCCTCCAAAGTCATCGCCAAATGGCGGTGGAGGTGGTGGCGG
>NZ_JBLVRT010000006.1:0-196910 GCF_048286975.1 Bdellovibrio bacteriovorus
AACTTCTCCATTTGGATTGGAAGTAAGTTGCAAAGAACGAAAAGGTTAGTGTAAGAAGCTAACCACTTTGATTAATAAACGCTTTGCTGGTGTTTATAGCAGAGGGGCCACACCTGATCCCATTCCGAACTCAGAAGTTAAGTCCTCTTGCGGCGATGGTATTGCATGGGCGACCATGTGGGAGAGTAGCACGACGCCAGCTCTATTTTACTTGAACCCGGGTTACGAAAGTAATCCGGGTTTTTTTGTATCCAAAAGCCTGCCGGAAACGCCTCGAATTCGGCTTTATCGCCTCAATCAGAAGCAGGAGTTCTTCAACGAGGGTTCTTGCTTGGGTTGCTGAGTGCGCTCACTGGCGGGGCAGCTCGGATCTTTTCTTTCATTTTCACATCATTCAGAGACGTCGAACTTGCCCTTTGAAGGTCCCTTTTTGTTTCAAAAGGGGAATATCTATAAACAAATAGATGTGTAATCAAACAAAGTTTGGACTAAAAATATTCGCTGTGTCTCACCATTAAAGCTATGAAATTACTGCGTTATCTCATTGAAGTCGAGTCATGAGAGCTTTTTTTAAAGGGCTGTGGTATTCTAGTTATATCAAATACAGGAGCTTTCTCCTGTTCGCTTTTTAAGTCTTTTTTGTCGACTGGTTCAAAAAAAGATCTCTCGGAGTTTCATCCGAGACACGGGGTAAACACAATTTAATACGATAGAAAGGGTCGAGATGCGACAGGGTGTCTTATGGCATACGTGTATCTTGCAGCAGCAATTATTTTCGAAGTTTTCGGTACGATCACGATGAAGTACTCAGAGGGGTTTACAAAGGTGCTCCCATCCGTGCTCACTGTAGCATGTCATGGAATCTGCTTTATAAGCCTCACTGTGGCGCTTAAATATCTTCCGATCAGTAACGTCTATGCGATCTGGGCGGGAGTTGGAACAGCTTTGATGGCTTTCCTGGGACTGGTTATTTTCAATGAGCCGCTGCCACTTCAAAAGGTGGTCGCGACAACATTGATTATTGTCGGCGTGGTCATTCTGAATCTGGGTGAGGGCAAAAAAGCCGAAGAACAAGTGGCGAAAGTTGAAACCACACACATTGAGCCGATTCCATCGGCAGTGGTTGTGCCGGTTCCAGCTGCTCCCGTTGTCTCTGCGGCCCCGCGGAATGCGGGGTAAGGTCCGGCTTCCACAATTACATTTTAAATTTTTTTTCAAAAGAGAGTGGTCTGTCACCACTCTCTTTTGTTATCTCCCGGGCGATAGTTCTATTCACCCCACAGGAGATTTGCTTGTAGCAATCTCTTTCAGTTGTGTCGTTCGTGGAGTTTTTCATCCACAAATTCAGTGAGTTTTTCAAAAGGTGTCTCTTTGCGGGAGGCATAGTGAATAAAGTCTGTTAGCAGGGTCTGCAGCTTTTCAAACTGTTTTTCGTCCTTTATCTGATCGTTCTGATCAAAGGCCTGGTCTGCCTTGGCCAGGCCAAAATATTCCGGATACACATAAGAACCCAGGACATGCAATGGCACCCTTGCGTGCAGGTTGCCGCGCACACCTCCCAGGTGACCGGGTGAAGCGCCAATCAAAAGAATCTGCTTTTTGCTGAGTGGAACGGGCTTGATACGGGACAACCAGTCGATCGCATTTTTGAAAGTCCCGGGAATACTGCCGTTGTACTCAGGGCTTGAGATGATCACGGCATCCGCTTCGTCGATCATTTTTCCCAGGGCCAGGGCCCCGGCGGGGATGCCTTCGGTGTTTTCCAGATCCGCATCATACATGGGAAGCGGGAATTCGTTGAACTCATGAAGCTCCACCTCGCAAAAGGGCAGGCCCATAACACTTTCGGCGGCAATGCGGATGAGTTTTTTATTGTAGGAACCATGGCGCAGGGACGCTGCAAACATAAAGACTTTCATTTGGCACCTCGTTGACCAAGGTAGTGTCTCATTGTGTCGCAGGCGGACCGATGAAATTGCGAAGAATGTTCCAAAATACAGATTTTTACTTTTTCTTTATGCAATCCGGGGTCGAATTTACGCGGCCTTGAGGAGAGAAACTTTAGATTGTTGTCATACAAAGGACAGTGATTATGGGTTTTAACTCTGCAGATCTTATTCAGATCATTTTGACGTTGGGCGTGGTTGCAGTCGCGACTCCCATCTTGGGCAGCTATATGGCCAGGGTCTTTCAAGGCGAAAAGACTTGGCTATCTTCTTTACTTCGCCCTCTGGAGTCAGGGACTTACCGCCTGACCGGGGTTCGGGAAAATGACGAGATGGATTGGAAAGAGTATTTCCTGTCTCTGATGTTTTTCAACCTGATCGGTATCGTCGTGGTGATGTTGCTGCAGATGTTACAAGCGGCGTTGCCTCTGAATCCCCAAGGCCTGCCGAATACAAGCTGGCACCTGGCATTTAATACCGCAGCGAGCTTTGTCACAAATACCAACTGGCAGGCTTATTCCGGCGAAAGCACCTTGAGTTATCTGACTCAGATGCTGGGGTTGTGTGTGCAGAACTTTGTCAGTGCGGCAACGGGGTTTGCGGTGTTTCTGGCGTTTACGCGCGGGATTGCGCGCAAGCAGGTGACGGGCCTTGGGAATTTTTGGGTCGACTTGACTCGTTCCACGGTGCATGTGCTTTTGCCGTTTTCTCTGGTGCTGGCCTTGTTCCTGGTGGGCGAAGGTGTCGTGCAAAACTTTTCCGCCTATGTTCCTGCCAAGACCATCGAGGGAGCTGAACAGCTTCTTCCTCAAGGCCCTGCGGCTTCCCAGATCGCGATCAAGCAACTGGGTTCCAATGGTGGTGGCTTCTTTGGGCTGAACAGTGCTCATCCTTATGAAAATCCGACTCCCTGGAGTAACTTCCTGGAGATGATCTCTTTGATTCTTCTGGCATCCGCCTGCACGTATGTGTTTGGTGCGATGGTGGGATCAAAAAGACAGGGCTGGGTCCTGTTTGCTGCCATGATGTCCATGATGGTGGTTATGCTCTCTCTGTCGTTGTGGTCGGAATACACTCCGAATGCCACCATTGGCCAGACAGCTTTGATGGAGGGTAAAGAGACTCGATTCGGAGTGACCAACAGTGTGCTGTGGTCGGTACTGACAACGTCGGCCTCTAACGGTTCTGTGAACGCCATGCACAGTTCATTGTCGCCTCTGAGCGGCGGGATTGCCATGGTTAACATGATGCTTGGCGAGGTGATCTTCGGCGGTGTCGGCGCGGGCATGTACGGCATGCTGCTTTTTGTGATTCTGACGGTGTTTATTTCCGGCCTGATGGTGGGACGAACGCCTGAGTACCTTGGTAAGAAAATTGAAGCCAAAGAAATCATTTGGGTCGTGGTGGGGGTCCTGGCTCCTTGTGTGACCATTTTGATTTTTAGCGCCGTCGCTGTTGCCCATCCTATGGGGCTTGCGGGACTGGGACATCAGGGCCCCCATGGATTGAGTGAAGTTCTTTATGCGTTCACGTCGGCTGCGGCAAACAATGGCAGCGCCTTCGGAAGTCTGACCGTGAACACGCCGTTTTATAATGTTCTGATCGGAACTGCGATGTTGATCGGACGCTTTGCCATCATTCTTCCGGTGTTGGTGATTGCAGGAAGTCTTGCGGGTAAAAAGACTTCCCCGACAGGGTTGGGGACGTTCCGCACTGACAGCATTTTGTTTGTTGTGATCCTTATCGCCGTTATTTTCATTGTGGGGTCTTTGACCTTCTTCCCGGCATTATCTTTGGGCCCGATTCTAGAGCATCTTTTGATGATGCGTGGTCAGTAGGAGTTTTGTATGAGTTCCGCATCGACATTTACAGACAAGAAAATTTTAAAACAAGCTTTGCTGGACAGCTTTACGAAGCTGGATCCACGAGTGCAATTCAAGAATCCGGTCATGTTTATCACTTGGCTGGGCGCGGTGGTTGTGACGGTGGTCACGCTTCACCGCATGAGCACGGGCTTGGGGTTTGGTTTTGAGTTTCAACTGGCCTTGTGGCTGTGGTTTACGGTTTTATTTGCCAATTTTTCCGAAGCGTTGGCAGAAGGCCGGGGAAAAGCTCAGGCCGAGTCCATGAAAAAAAACCGTTCCCACACCATGGCCCGCAAAATAATGAACGGACGTGAAGAAGGGGTTGTGTCCCTGGCTTTGCGTAAAGGCGATATCGTGGTTTGCGAAACGGGGGACGTGATTCCTGGTGATGGTGAAATCATTGAGGGAATCGCGACGGTCGATGAATCCGCGATCACGGGTGAATCGGCTCCAGTGGTTCGTGAAGCTGGTGGTGACCGCAGTGCTGTGACTGGAGGAACCCGGGTTATCAGTGACCGTATTTTGATTCGTATCACCACGGATCCGAGCAACAGCTTCCTGGATCGCATGATCAGTCTGGTTGAGGGGGCCAAACGCCAGAAAACTCCGAATGAAGTGGCCCTGGGGATTTTGCTGGTGTCTTTGACGGTGGTTTTCATTCTGGCTGTGATCACACTGAAATTCTTTGCGGATTATTCCGCGCGCAGTGCCGGGCAGGATCTTTCCGATATTGTGAATATGCCGGTGTTGATTGCGCTGGTGGTTTGCCTGATTCCAACGACGATTGGCGGGCTGTTAAGCGCCATCGGGATCAGCGGGATGGATCGTCTGATTCGTAAGAACGTCATTGCCAAAAGCGGACGTGCGGTGGAAGCAGCGGGCGATATCGACGTGCTGATGCTGGATAAAACCGGCACCATAACCCTGGGAAACCGCATGGCCAGTGAATTTGTGGCTGCACCCGGAGTGGCGGTTGAACGCCTGGCCGAGGCTTCGCAGTTGGCGTCACTGAGTGACGAAACCCCGGAGGGCCGTTCTATTGTGGTTCTGGCAAAACAAAAGTTTTCTTTGCGGGCCGAAAAACTGGATCCGCATCAGGCGCACTTTGTTCCGTTCACGGCACAGACAAGAATGAGTGGTGTGGATATCGTGACTGAAAATGGAGCTTTGCGAAGTTTGCGCAAAGGGGCGGCGGATTCGCTGCAAAAGCATATTGAGTCCCAAGGGGGCGTTTATCCTTCTGAGGTGAAAAGGTCCGTGGAAGCGATCGCCAAACAAGGGGGAACTCCGTTGGTGGTGGCTGATGGCAATCAGGTTCTGGGTGTCATTTACCTGAAGGACATCGTAAAAGGCGGTATCCGCGAACGCTTTGCGGAGCTTCGTCGCATGGGTATTCGCACGGTGATGGTGACCGGGGACAATCCACTGACCGCTGCGGCGATTGCGGCGGAAGCCGGAGTTGATGATTACATGGCGCAGGCTACACCCGAGATGAAACTTCTGCGTATTCGTGAGGAGCAAAGCAAAGGGCATCTGGTTGCGATGACGGGCGACGGAACTAACGATGCGCCGGCATTGGCTCAGGCTGACGTCGGGGTGGCGATGAACACAGGCACCCAGGCTGCGCGTGAAGCGGGGAATATGGTGGATCTGGATTCCAATCCCACGAAGCTGATTGAGATTGTTGAAACCGGTAAGCAATTGCTGATGACCCGCGGGGCTTTAACCACCTTCAGTATCTCAAATGACATCGCTAAATATTTTGCCATAATTCCCGCGATGTTTGCCGGCCTGTATGCGGTGAAGGGAGCAGACGGTCCGTTGAGTGCTCTGAATGTGATGGGTCTTTCTTCGGCTCAAAGTGCGGTCTTGAGTGCTGTTATTTTTAATGCACTGATTATTATCGCATTGGTTCCTATGGCGTTGCGGGGCGTGCCTTACCGGGCGATGGGTGCAAATAAAATCCTGCAAAGAAATCTGCTGCTCTATGGATTGGGCGGCGTGCTGGTTCCGTTTGTGGGGATTAAGCTGATTGATGTGATTGTGGTCGGACTGGGGTTGGTATGAAGAACTTAATTGTAGCCTTAAAAATGTTTGTGATTTTAAGTTTGTTGACCGGGATTTTGTACCCACTGGCGGTGACAGGGCTGGGGCAGATGTTGTTTCCGTATCAGGCCAAGGGGTCTTTGTTGGAAAAAGACGGTCAGGTTGTCGGATCCGAACTGATCGCTCAGAAATTTGTCAGCCCCCGGTACTTCTGGCCACGGCCCTCGGCCGGGGATTATGCGACGGTGGCCTCCGGAGCTTCGAATGCGGGGCCAACCAGTGAGAGCCTGAAGAAAGCCGTCGCTGAGAGGCAGGCTCAAGGGTTGACCCGCGAGATGCTCTTTACCTCGGGCAGTGGTTTGGATCCGCATGTGTCTCCAGCGGCCGTTAAATCACAGATGCAACGCATTGTGCAGGCTCGCACCCTGTCAGCGGAGCAGACTGTGCTGGTTGAACGGCTGATTGAGGAGTACACTGAGGGTCGTCAAGGAGGCCTCTTGGGTGAGAAACGGGTCAATATCCTGAAGCTCAATCTTGCCCTGGATGAAACGCTATGAGTGATGAGTATCGTCCCGATCCGGATCGAATTCTTGAGGGAATTAAGAAGGAAGAAGAAAAAAGGGAGCGCGGTCATTTCCGTGTTTTCTTTGGGATGTGTCCGGGTGTAGGGAAAACCTATGCCATGTTAAAAGCTGCAGTGGAACAGGTCCGCCAGGGGGCGGACCTTGTCGTTGGTGTTGTTGAAACTCACGGACGTCGCGAAACGGAAGAACTGCTTGCAGACCTGAAGGTCATTTCAAAAAAGAAAATTCAATACAAAGACACTGTGCTTGAAGAAATGGATCTTGATGCCATTTTAAAGCTGAAACCCCAGATCGTTTTGGTCGATGAATTGGCGCACACCAATGCGCCGGGCTCCCGTCATCCCAAACGTTATCAGGATGTCATCGAGCTCTTGGAAGCGGGGATCAGTGTCTATTCCACCGTGAATGTTCAGCACCTGGAAAGCCGCGCGGATCTGGTTCAACAGATCACCGGGATAAAAATCCAGGAGCGTATTCCAGACTCCATTTTGGATTTGGCCAACCAGATGGAGCTTATCGATATCACGGCTCAGGGACTTTTGAAGCGGATGAAGGAAGGCAAAGTCTATCAGGGGGATCGCGCCGTGCGCGCGGAGGAAAACTTCTTCCGTGAAACCCATTTGATGGCCTTGCGTGAGCTGGCTTTGCGATACACGGCCGAACGAGTGGATCAGGATCTGCAGGATCAGATGGTGGTTCAACAGATCATGGGCCCGTGGAATACCCAGGAAAGACTGTTGGTTGCTGTCAGTCACAGTCCTTTTTCGGGGCGCTTGATTCGGGCCACCCGCCGCATGGCCTATGGGCTGGAGGCTCCATGGCTGGCATTGCATATTGATACAGGCGAACGTCTTTCGGAAGAAGATCAAACGATGCTGGTGCGAAATCTGGCTTTGGCGCGAGAACTCGGTGCGGAGGTGGTTTCCCTTCGAAGTTCAAATATCGCCGGCGCCATTCATCAGGTGTCTCACGAAAGAAATATCACCCAGATCATCATGGGACGCCCGCAACGACGTTGGTGGGAGATGCTGGGAGGACAAGGGTCCTTGTTGGATCAGTTGGTTCGCAAAAGCAGCGCCGTTGATGTTCACATCATCCGTCAGGAAGAAGTGCCACGTAAAAAGGTCTGGAAATGGACGCCTCCGGGGTTTGATGCGGCCGGAGCGGCTTACTGGAATGCTTTTTGGTTCGTGATGGGTGTCAGTTTCGTAAGTCGTTTGCTTTTGCCATTAATTGGCTACCGGGCGGTCGGCTTTGTTTTTCTGATTGCGATGATGATGATTGGTCTGGTTACAACACAAGGGCCGATTCTGTTCGCAGCGGTTCTAAGTGCGCTGATCTGGAACTTTTTCTTTATTCCACCCATAATGACTTTTGCGATCAATGCCCCCGAAGATGTGATGATGTGTGTGGCTTACCTGTTGGTGGCCTTGCTGAGCGGGGTGCTGGCTGCAAGAATTCGGGCCCGTGATCGGGATCTTGAGGGACGGGAGGAGCGAACCCGGACTTTGTATGATTTGGTAAGAGAGTTTTCCTCGTCCTTGAATCCAATGGACATCTGTCTGGCGACTTCGCAAAGTCTTGAAGGTTTGCTGAATGGAAAAGTGAAGGTTCTGCTGACGGATTCTGAGGGGCATTTACAGAAAAAATCATTTAATGAGTCCAAGTTGGATGAAAAAGATTTTGCACTGGCCGTGTGGTCCTTTGAAAATGGTCGCAATGCGGGATGGAAGACAGAGACACTTTCAGAATCTCGCTGTCTGAGTCTGCCATTGAAGGCCAAAGACAAGACAATGGGGGTTCTTTTGTTCTATCCCCGTGAAAAAGCCATCTTGAGTTTGGATCAGCAGAATCTTTTGGAAAACGTCTGCGCGCAAACAGGCATGGCCCTGGATCGTTTGAGATTGCAGCAGCAGTCCGAGCAGATGAAGGTTTTGGAAGTATCAGAGAATCTGCATCAGGCGCTATTGAACTCAGTGTCGCATGAGCTGCGAACTCCGCTGACGGCCATCATTGGCTCGGCTTCAGCGGTGATGGATGAAAAGGTTTCGGCCAATAAAGAGACCCGCGAGCAACTGGCTCAGGATATTATGGATTCATCGTTGCGCCTGAATCAGGTTGTGGAGAATCTTTTGGACATGTCCCGCCTGAATTCCGGGGCTTTGCGCTTGAAAAAAGAATGGGTTGATCTGGAGGATGTTCTTTCCGGCCTGCCGGGTAAGCTGGGTCGTCTGGTGGCACACCACAAGCTGTCGGTGGTGAACTATCTGGGGTCTTGTTATGCCCAGATTGATGAAAAGCTGTTTGAACATGTGCTGTTGAATCTTATTAGCAATGCTGTTCGTTATGCGGCCGAAGGCACTGAAATCACATTGCGCCTTGAAATGGAAAATCGTCGCATTCTTTTGCGGATTTTGGATCAGGGTCCGGGGATTCCACAGGACAACCTGAAGCATATCTTTGAAGCCTTCTATCGGGTGCCAGGCAGTGCCACGGGTGGCGTTGGTTTGGGTTTGGCTATTGTAAAAGCTTTGGTTGAAGCTCATGGCGGCAGGGTCTATGCTCAGAATCGTAAGGATATGTCCGGAGCGGAGTTCGTCTTGGAGCTTCCCTACGAGACTCCTCCCGCGGCGTTAGAGGACGGAAGATGAAAGAGAACTTGAAGAAAGTTTTGGTGATTGATGATGAAGCTTCCATCCGTAAGCTTTTGCGGGTGAGTCTGGAAGCCAACTCCTATCAAGTGGAGGAGGCACCCAGCGGACGAGACGGTTTGACTGCTGCCGCTTCGCTGCGACCGGATTTGGTTCTTTTGGACCTGGGCCTGCCGGACATCCCGGGACTTCATGTGCTTTCTGAGCTGCGCAGCTGGTCTCAGGTTCCGGTGATTGTTTTGACCGTTCAGGATTCCGACAATGACAAGATCGCCGCTTTGGATGGCGGCGCGGATGATTACATCACCAAACCTTTTAGTGTGCCGGAGCTGTTGGTGCGCATGCGTGTGGCTTTAAGGCATTCACCACAAAACGCCGCTGAAAAAACCGAGATGGTCAGTGGTCCATTGAAAGTGGATGTTCCCGGGCACACTGTCACGGTGGAGGGGGAGCTCGTTAAACTGACCGCGACCGAGTTCAATATTTTAAAAGTACTGATCAAGAACAAGGGTAAAGTTGTCACCCATCGCATGCTTTTGAATGAGGTCTGGGGCCCCAACTCTGTGGAGCACACTCATTATCTGAGGGTGTATGTCGGCGGTTTGCGAAAGAAGCTTCACATCCGAGAGGAGTTGGCCGAGATTATCGTCACCGAAGCCGGTGTTGGATACCGGCTTCTGGATCTTTAGATTACTTTTTCAGGATGGATTTTTTCAAAGTGGCTACGCCATCATCGGATGGTTTACCCAGCCAGATGGAGAAGATCTTTTCGATGAATCCCGCCGGGCCTTTGATTTCAGACACGTTGCCGGAAGTAGTTTCGTAAAGAACCACTTCGCTGCCATCTTTCAATTTTGCACCCAGTATAGTCAGCGCTTTGCCTTCTTTGGCTTCGCCGCCTTTGGCGACAGAGTCCAGGAATTGTTTCACGGACGCTTCATCAGAGCTCACGCCATTGGCTTTAAGAGCTTCTTTGAAGGATTTCTGCACGTTATCTGCATCCACGCCACGCAGGAAGTGCATCTGGATGGCAACGGCTTGTTGGTCCTTCAGCGAAGTCAGGGCTTCAGCATCCGTTTTCTTGAAGGTTTCAGGGGAGCTGACAAAAAGCTGGCCCACGTAAACTTTCACGTTCACGAAAACCACTTTCTTGGCACGAAGGCCTGCGCCCACAGAAGTCAGTTTCAGGGATTCGTTTTCAACGTTGGCGGTCGCGGAAGTGGACAGGGTCACTTTTTCCACTTTTTCGCCGGTTCCCTCCGGGGTCAATAGGGCTGCCATGGAGTTTACAGACAAAAGAACGGTCGCAAGGGCTGCGATAAGGTGTTTCATACAGGTCCTTTCTCGAATTGGTCCAGATAGGATTGGTTGAGGGGGATTAATTGTCAACCCGGAAAAGTTTTGTTGGCAGCCTCCTTGCGGAAGTTTAGAATTTTTAAAGCAATGACTGACACCCGGACGCAGACCTTATTCAGACAAAAATTGGAACTTCTGATCCTGTCCGGGGATGAGGCGATTTTAAACCGCGCCAAGGAAGTTATTTCCCGTCACTATCTGACTTTCAAACAAATGCCTTACTCTGAACTGGATTCAAGTTCGCGCTCGGAGCTGATGCGCGCGCAGATGGTTTTGATGGTGCAGGAGGAGAGTGAGGATCTGTCCGCATTTGCGGCGCGAGTGGATCAGGTTTTGAATCTGTTCCCGCGGTCCAGAATTGTGACGGTTATGGCGGCTTCGTTGTCGCGCGAGAATCTGGAAGGGACCCAGAATCCGCGTGTCACACCACTTTCACAAAGTGAATTCAACCGCACCCTGAAGTTTGAGTATATCTGCCTGTATCGTTGTCGGGCGCAGTACTTTGAGATTCAGATCGGTGATTTGTTCCCAATGACCACCATGACCTTCCCGGTGTTTGTGCGCATGCCTCTGAATCAGCGTTATCTTGCGGTCGTGTATAGCAACTCAGTTCTGAGTGATGAGCGCTTCCAGCGGGTGGGAAAAGCTGAAAGCACTTTTATTCAAAATCGCGACAGTGAAAAGTATCTGGATTACATCACGACTTATTACGACACCTCCGGGCATGGTCTGAAAAAACGCGCGCGTGCGCTGTTTTTATCCCTGTGCCATGGGGCTTTGCATTTGAATGAAATTCTGCTGTTTGATTTTAAATCTCCGGGGCCTGAGGCTTTCCGCTTCCGTTATGAGGCGCTTCAGAAAACGGCAACAGATCTGTTGCATCTTTTGGCAACCGAAGAGGATCTGTGGGATCTCTTCCGTGAGGTCTTAAAGGGCGAGTTCTACGATTTGTGGCGCGCCCCTTGGGTTGCTGTTTACGGGGCCATGATTGCGAAGAAAAGCGGGCAGGGGGATCCTCTGACGGTGTTAATGGCGGGGCTGCTGACGGACGTGGGGCTGTTTGATATCGACGATCAGATCAGCCGCGAGTTTTTAACCTCCGAAAGCAGGACTGTTTTGGACGAGCAGCAGCGCGAATTCTGCAATCATCCGATCCTGTCCTTGAACCGCTGCCTGATCAAAGGGCTTCCGTTGTCAGAAGAAATCAAGGCTGTGATGGTTTGCACGCATGAGCGCTTTGATGAAAAAGGCTTTCCGAATCAGGTCCCGGCGGACAAGATTCCGGTGGAGGCTTTGGTTCTGCAGTTTGCGGAAAAGATTGACCAGGGTGTGCTGACGACGATGAAAAAGAATGGTGTGGGTTTTCGCTTCTTGAAGGAAAAAATCTGGGAGGCTGAAAACAACGCCGGCACAACATTTTCGCCAGCGTTCCTCGCAGCCATTGCCGAGTCTTTGCTTTAAGGGCAGATCTCGATCATTCCGCCCAGATCCATGTTGGCGTAAATTTCTTCAATTTCATAATCACGAACAGCCATGCATCCCTTGGTCCAATCACGGGGATGGCGGATGACTTTGCGTTTCACCCAACTGTTGGGAAGACCGTGAATCAAAATACTGTCACCAGGATTTTTGATGCCGTTCTTTTTGGCTTCCGCAAGATCTTTGGCATTGGGATAATTGATACGAAGACCCAGGTGGTATTCGCTTTTTTCTTTTTTCAGATCAAAAAAATATCGCCCTTCCGGAGTGCGCTGATCGCCTTCATTTTTCTTGTGGCCTTGGGGGTTTCCGCCCAGGGCGACGGTATAAGTTGCCAGTACTTGACCGTGGCGCATCACATGCAGCATACGGCGTTTTTTATCCACCAGCACGAAATCCAATTTTTGAGAAATAGGGGCGTGTTCCCAGCGGGCGTTTTCAGCGAACTCTTTGGCGCGAGGGCACAGGCTGGGAAGTTCTGAAGATTCCAAGCCCACTTCCAGCATGCGGCTTTCTTCAGGGCTGAGCATTTCAAAGCCATCGCCCTTGATGATGGCAAAAGAAGTCATGGGGGCAAGAATCACAAGTACGAGCCAGAGGAATTTCATGTCCCTGATTTCCCATGATGGCAGGCTTTGCGCAAGGGGCCTTTTGGCAGTTTTGACACTGTCCGTAAGAAGGAAAATCCTTTGCCCCATTCCCGGCTTTTGCCTTTAATAAGAGGGCTTAAAAAATCGATCACAAGGAGATCAAAGTGCTTAAAAAAGTGGCGTTGGCGCTATGCTTGGTAACAGTTATTTTTGCAGCTCAAGGTGAAGCCAAGGAATTGACCAATCGTTTGGGTGTGGGTGTTAAAAGTCACTCTGCTCTGGATCTGGCGCAGTTGGCTGCTGTTTATTATATTGCTCCGGATGTTTCCATCGCGGGCGGTTTGGGTATTGATACTCAGGAAGACTATTCCAAGTTTGCATTCAACGCAGGCATTCGTCGCATCGTTTTCAAAGAAGACAACATGAACTTCTACATGGGTGGTACTTTGGGCATCCTGAACAATGAAGTGGCCGGGGATAAAGAATCCGGTTTTGAACTGAATGCTTTGTTTGGCGGTGAGTTTTTCTTCACCGGCCTTGATTCCCTGGCATTCACCTTTGAAGGTGGCGTGGGTGTGATCTCTGGCGACAACGTGCGCTTCAGAACCATCGGTGATGGTCCGTTCAGCGCCGGAATCATTTTCTACTTCTAGTCCTCAACCAATTTTCCAATCTCGAAAAAGGATGTTTATGAAAAAAGTTATTCACACAGACAACGCACCCAAAGCAGTTGGTCCTTATTCTCAGGCAATTCAGATCGGCGACATGTTGTTCTGCTCCGGTCAGATTTCCATCGATCCAAAAACAAACGAAGTTTTCACAGGCGATATCAAAACTCAGACTGAAATGGTTTTGAAAAACATCGAAGCGGTCCTGGCAGCTGCCAACATGAAATACAGCAACATCGTGAAAACCACGATCTTCCTGACCAGCATGTCGGACTTTGCAACTGTGAATGAGATCTACGCCAAAGCCTTCACTGACGCTCCTCCAGCGCGTTCCACCGTGGCGGTTGCAGGCTTGCCGAAAGGCGTGAACGTGGAGATCGAAGTCATTGCGCATCGCTAAGTCCCTGTTGAAATCCCGTTCATTCTGGGCTCTGGTATTCCTGAGCGCGGTGGTGCTTTACCGCTTCGTCGACCAGTATCAGAAGGTGCAGGGTGAGCGGATTCAATCCTGGACGAAGACTCCTTCCGCTGACTGCGCGGTTGTCCTGACGGGCGGCGCAGGCAGGGTGCGGGAGGGGTTTGACCTTCTGGCCAACCAGAATGTCAAAAAGCTCGTTATTTCGGGTGTGTATTCCAATGCGCGTCTGCGCGAGATCATGCCGGTGTGGCCCTTTTACGGGAACCTGAGTGAGAACGATGTGGTCTTGGACCGCCGTTCAGAAACCACCTATGGAAATGCCCAGCAAAGCCTTCCGATTGTGGAGGCATTGAAGTGCCGGGACATCCTGCTGGTGACCTCACGTCTGCATATGTACCGTTCTTACCGGACCTTCAGGGCCACGTTTCCTGAAAACATCTACATCGAAAAGCATGCGATTATTGGCGGCCGCTTTGAGTCTTCCGTCTGGGAGTCGGGGTTTGAGGCCTTGAAATCGCTGTTTTACTCTCTCTGGGCCTATTAAAACCAGACTTTTGACCAAGACATCTTTTATCGAAATGAACCGATAAATCCTTGAGAAATCGAGGGTGAATCATGACTTCTTTACTGGCGCAAATCGACTCGCTAGGAAGATCAGTAACAAAGAATGTGGAGTACACGGCACGTGTTCTCCTGATGGTTTATCTTTCTCTGCGTGCTACGGTTTTGGATCGTGCTCAGGGCTTCCGCCAGATCGTCGGCGTTATTTCTGCGCAAATCTATTTCACCGGCTGGCAGGCTCTGCCACTGATTTCGGTTCTGGCTTTGGGAACCGGATCCATCATTTTGCTTCAGTCCCTGTCCAATCTGTCACTTCTGGGCGGCACCCAGATGATCGGGAACTTCCTGATTGTCATGATCGTGCGTGAGGCGGGTCCGTTGCTGGTGGCTTTGGTGGTGATCGCGCGCTCGGGTACGGCGGTGGCTTCCGAAGTCGGGAACATGCGCGCCAATCGCGAGATCGAAGCGCTGGAAAGCATGGGTATCAACCCCCTGAGCTTTATTGTGTTCCCGCGTGTGCTGGGTGGAATCATCAGCGTGCTGGGACTGGCCTTTTATTTCAATTTCATCGCTTTGATTGGCGGATTCCTGGTCACGAAATTCGTGCAGGATCTGCCCCTGGCTTTTTATACGGATTCATTGATGCGCGCCTTTGCCAAAGAGGACGTGCTGATCTTCCTGCTGAAGAACGGTTTCAGCGGGATGATTATTTTCGTGGTGTGCTGCTATCAGGGGCTTTCCGTGAAGCGCAGTCCGCATGAGGTTCCACAGGTCACGACCCAGGCCGTGGTGAACAGTATCATTTTTGTGGTCGTGTTTAATTTGATTGTGACAGCTTTGTTTTATCTAAATCAACTTCGCAGTTTAGGGGTGGTGTGATGAAAATCGAAAATCTAAAATTTGAAGGCGTGTCTTTCACTCATGAAGGGCAGGAGCCAATTGTTCAGAATGTGGAGTTTGATTTTCCCATGAACGAAATCCTGTGGGTGAAAGCCGATGAAGGCGCGGGGAAGAGCTCCCTGTTGCAGATTCTGGCGGGCCTGCAGATCCCCCAGTCCGGGAAATATCTGATCAACGGTGAAAATGTGGTGGATATGTCCTTTGAAGAGTTTTTGCCTTTTCGTCTGAAGATCGGATATTCCTTCGATTACGGCGGTCTGATCAACAATCGTACTTTGTATGACAATCTGATGCTGCCGCTTTTGTATCATAAGGTTTTGACGCCGGACGAGTGTAAAGCCCGCGTGGAAGCGATGATCAAGGAATTTGGCATCGAGAAGTTTGCGCATGAAAGACCGGCCCATGTTCCGGGTCGCATCCGCAAACTGACCTGTCTGATGCGTGCGGTGGTGATGCAGCCGGAAATGCTTTTGTTGGATGATCCAAGCGTCGGTCTGGGGCAGGACAGCGTTTACATTTTTGCCGATCACATTCACCGCCTGCGCAAAGAGGGGCACCTGAAACACATCTTTATCAGTTCCTATGATGAAAAGTTCATGAACCTTTTCAATTATCAGATCATTCATCTGGATGACGGACAAATTTACTTCCAGGCTGTGGATCCCGAGAAAAGAGTTGTTCATCTATGATGAAAGTGAAGTTCAATAAATTTGAAAGAATTGCCGGCCTGTTTGTGGTCCTGGCCATTGTGGGTGTGATTGTCACAGCTATCAGTGCGGCAGTAAAACAAGGCTGGTTTGAGCCGAAGGTGCGCTTTACCACGACCTTTGAGAATGCCGACGGTATTCATCAGGGAACGCTGGTGCAGATGGCGGGTCTTCGTGCCGGAGCGGTTGAGACCGTGGAGCTGGAAAGTGACAACCGCATTCGTGTTGGCTTCTATGTCCTGGGAAAATTCCAGAACCGCATTCGTGAAAACAGCACGGTGCAGTTGATTCGTCCTTTCATCATCGGTGAGCGGGTGCTGGAGCTGACTGTGGGGAACGAGGAATTTGAGATGATCCCGGATCACAGTGCCGTGAAGTCCGTTGAAACCGTGGACTTGATGACGCTGATGAGCGGGAAACATCTGAATTCCTATTTGAGCAAGCTGGGCGGGATTCTGGAAAGCGTGCAGGTTCTGGTGGATGCGTTTGCAGATAAGAGCCGCGCGGAAAGCCTTGTTCGTGTGATTGACCGTTTGGATCCTTTGGTGAAAAACCTGAACACAATGTCTGTGGAAGTGATCAAACTTTCCAAGCAGGCCACGCATGATGATGGCGTGCAAAAACTGGTGGGCAATCTTGCCGTGACCACGCGTGAGATCAACAAGATTCTTCCGGAGTTGAACGAACAGAATCCGGAAATGGCCAAAGACCTTGCTGTTATGACTCAGAACCTGGCCGTGATGACCAAGGCGCTGGGGCCTGCAGTGAAGCAAGTCGAAGGCGAGCTTCCCGGAGCCAGTGTGCGTTTGGTACAGGCATTGGACGAAACAGTTGTTGTCTTAAAGGCCATGCAAAAAAGCTTCTTTATGAGAAGCAGTGTTAAAGAAGTCAAAGACGAGGAAACTCAAGATCGACTTCCTGCCAGCAAGTAGTTTCCGCAGGGTTGTGATGTGTCTCACTTTGAGGCACATTACAACATATCAAAAATTCTTTATTACTCTTCAGTAATATTCCAATTCGCACGATAATACCTTTGCTCACAATGTTGAGCATGGGATGGTTGATCATGCGAAATGTTTTTCGCTTCCTGACAATCTTACTTCTGAACGTCTTGCCGGTACAATTGGACGCCAAAACCTTGAAGGTTGCTTTTGGAAGAAGCAAGCCGCCTTATATTTATGAGGAAAATGGTGTCGTGCATGGAATTGAAGTGGATCTGGTGCGGGAGATTTTAAAATCCCTGAAGGCACCCCATGACTTCCAAAGTCTTTCTTATCTGCGTCTTGAAACTGAAGCCAATCACGGCGACACCTTCGACATGATCGTTGGCGTGCGCAATCGTGAAGGGGGGCGCTATTATTCTCAGCCCTTCATGGACCACGAGGTCTGCGCCTTCAGTTTGAAATCGCGAAAGATTTCTATCAAAAGTGCCAGAGATCTGCAGTCCTTGAAAGTAGCCGTTTGGCGCGGAGCCTGGAAAGACCTGGGAGCGGACTTTAAAAGAATCTTCGAGCCTGGATTCAACGGCAAAGTTCCGGGAAACCTGATCGAGTATCCGCAGACCAAGGACCGTTTTGCCAGTTTGTATAATGGCGAAGTGGATGTGTTGGTCATGGATCGTTTTATCTTTGAATGGTATCGCTTGATGCCGCAGGAGGGGAGTCACTTTACGCAGGACGTGAAAGTGCATGAAATCTTCCCGGAAAACACTCCGGCCTATGTTTCCTTCCGTGATGAAAAGACCCGGGATGCCTTCAACCGTCAACTGAAACGCTTGCGCGACAGCGGGGACTATGCCCGCATGGTGAAGGCCTATACGGGTGAGCGTTTGGCCGGATTGGGTAAAAAATGAAGCTGATTCTTGCGCTGCTGTTTTTCTGTTCAGGTGTTCAAGCTCAAGAGGCTAAATCCTTGTTTGTGGCCTTTGGTAAAGGCCGTCCGCCTTATTCCTTTTCAGAGCGCGGCAATACCCGTGGTATTGAAGTGGATCTGGCAATGGAGATTCTGAAGCGTCTGGGTTACAAAGTCCGGCAGCAGGTGATGTCGCCTTATCGTATTGAGGCGGAGGCCAAGCACGGAAACACTTTCGATGTTGTGGTCGGTGTTCCTCATAACAGTGATGGTTCCGGCCACTATTATTCCAAACCTTTTGTGGCTTACGAAAATTACCTGATCGCTTTAAGATCCCGCAAGCTTGGAGCGAAGAAGATATCGGATCTTTCAGGGGTGCGGGTGGGGGCGTGGCACAATGCCTGGAAGGATCTGGGGAAGGAGTTTGGCCGGGTGTTTTCACCTAAAGCCAACGGGCGCCTGCCAGACAATTATCGCGAGTTTGTTCGCCAGGAGGACCAGGTGCGAGCCCTGTGGGCCGGTGAGGTTGAGGCCCTGGTGATGGATCGATATATTTTTGGCTGGTTTAGAATGACCATGGCTTCCCAGGTGAACACCGGGGTGGACGTGGATGTCTTTGATCTGTTCCCGGTGGTAAATCACAGCTATGTGGCCTTTCGGGATGCTAAATTACGATCGGCTTTCGATAAAGAGCTCGAGCGTCTGCGCCAAAGCGGCGAATACGACAGTATCGTGCGAATTTACGTGGGTGAGCGCCTTGCCGCCATGCTTAAAAGTGGTCCGAAGCCCCATTGAGGCTTGAATCCGGGTCCCCAGGCTCTATTATGAGGGGATGTTGGTAGGCCACCTTTTCCGTCATTTTATATTTTCTCCGCGAGCGGGTTCTTTGGTGAAACGCATCGCCTGGTTGTCCATGGTTGGAATCACAATCAGCGTGACGGCGTTCCTGGTGGTTTTGTTTGTCATGAACGGCATGAATGCCAGTATTCACAAACGCATTCTGGGGCTGGAGCCGCATCTGTATGTGCAGGTCGCGGGAGCCGACACCGCACAAAGCCTTGAATCCAGTCCTGCGTTTCAACGTCTGCAGGAAGATCCGGCCCATCGTGCCTATGTTTATGAAACCATGGATATCATCATCCGCAGTCAGGATGGACAGTTCCGTGGAGGCATCGCGCGCGGTGTGACCCGCGAAAGCCTTGAGCACTTCATTGAACAACTTCAGCGCATTGATCGCAAAGCCACGGATCGTGATTCCCAGGCTTATTTCTGGGACCCGCAGGATGTTCCCGGGCGTGGTGAAGTGGTGATGGGTGTGGATCTGGCTCAGTCCCTGGGTGTTTTTGAAGGGGACTTCCTGACTGTCGTGTCGCCCTCAGGTTTGTTGCTGCCTCCGGGGGAGACTCCAAAGTTTGAACGCGTGCGTATCAAGCGCATCGTCACCACCAGTTTGCCGGACCTGGATGGGCAGTACATTTTCTATCAGCGCGGGGAGGCCTTGAACGCTCTGGCGAATGAGGGTTTGCGCAAAAACGGAATTGAAGTGTGGCTGCCGGATGAGGGGCGTATTGAATCCGTTAAAGAAGATCTGTTGAAGTTTGAAGGCGTCAGTGTTGAGACCTGGATGGATCGTAATTCAGCGTTATTGTATGCGCTAAAACTTGAAAAGCTGACCATCGGGATTTTTCTGGGACTTGCCGGTATGATTGCGGGAAGTTCTATCCTGACGGTGTTGGCACTGCTGTTGTCGCAGAAAAAACGCGATATCGCGATCTTGCGCACGATTGGCTTTTCTTCCCGTCAGACAGTTCGTACGTTCACCCAAATCGGATTTTTCCTGGCCGGCATTGGTGTTGTGGGCGGCGTGGTTCTGGGAACAGGTTTGAGTCTTTACATTCAAGCCAATCCGATTCAGTTTTTGCCGTCGGATGTTTACTATGATTCTTCCATCCCGGCTTTGGTCAACTATGGCCTGGTCTTTGGTGTCTTGATTGTCAGTGGATTGATTGCTTTGCTGGGCTCTTATATTCCAGCAAGAACGGCTGCAGAAGTGCAGCCGTCCGATGCTTTAAGAATGAAATAATACTTAAAAATTAAACGCTCACCTGATGGTCGCGAAGTGCGTCTGTCAGGGAAGTTTTCAGGTCCGTGCTGGCTTTGCGTTTACCGATGATCAGCGCGCAAGGAACTCCATAAGAGCCTGCAGCGAAGTCTTTCATCTGTGTGCCTGGTATCACCACGGAATTGGCAGGCACACGGCCTTTGTATTCCACAGGCGATGAGCCCGTCACATCAATGATTTTAGTGCTGGCCGTGATCGTCACGCCCGCACCCAGAACGGCACCTTCTTCAATAACGGCACCTTCAACCACGATGCAGCGGCTGCCGATGAAGGCATTGTCTTCCACGATCACCGGGGAGGCTTGAATCGGCTCCAGAACTCCACCGATACCCACGCCACCAGACAGGTGCACGTTTTTACCGATCTGAGCGCAAGATCCCACCGTGGCCCAAGTGTCCACCATGGTGCCGGAACCCACGTAAGCTCCGATGTTCACATAAGATGGCATCAGGATCGCGCCTTTTTCAATGAAGCAGCCTTTGCGGGCCACTGCCGGAGGAACGACGCGCACGCCGTCTTCTTCAGACCAGCGCTTCAATGGGATCTTGTCGAAGAAGGCGATGTCGCCTGCATTCATTGGTTCCATTTTTTGAATACGGAAATAAAGCAGGATGGCTTTTTTGATCCATTCGTTGGTGATCCATTTGCCGTCTTGCTTTTGGCAAACACGCAAAGTGCCGGAATCCAGGCCTTCGATGGTTTCAAAAACGGCTTTCAACTCGGCAGTTGAAAGTTGATCGATCGTTTTTCCGCCTTGAATTTCGGTCCAAAGTTTTGAGACTTGTTCTTGCATGGTGTTCCTTCCTTATTCCAGTACTTTCAAAGATTCGAGGATTGCCGGGACGTGGATTTCGATGATTTTTTCAGCCGAAAGACCGCGTTCGATTTCGTAAGTCAGGGTCGGGCAGTTTCTTTCAAGGCCCGCATAGGTGCCCAGGCAGCCCGGAGTTGGGTAGCCGATGTCGTCGTCAATTTTGTAACCCGTCAGGCGGGACAACACTTCCGCCACCGGACGGCAGTCGCCATTGACATTCAAAACCGGATGCCAGGAGTGCAGTGACAAAACATACACCGGTTTTTTTTCATCCAGATAAGTCATCAGGCCGTGGTTTTCTTTTTCGCTGCCGGCAAACGGTCCCGGGTGATAGCGCGGGGTTTTGACTTCCGGAGACCAGTCCTTGGTTGGCAGGTTGCGGTTCAGATCCACACCGTTGCCGTTACCGCGGGTTTTGAAAATCACACCTTCAAGATTGAATTGCGGAACCAGGGTGATGTTCAGTTTGTAGGGATTGGAATTCATGAAGTGTTTCAGCAGCTCTTGCGCGGCAATAACGCCTTCGACCTCGTCGCCATGAACGCCGCCCAGAATAAGAACTTCAGGGCCGTTGTTGTTGAAGTGCCAGGCCGGTACCGGCAAACCTTTGGAAGTGTAAGTAAAAATAGAAGTTTTCATGACAAATCATCCTTCATGGGCCATCATACTAGCACGAGGTTTTCGTGGAATACATCAATAATGAATTGTGTCTTGGTCCGTTAAAAAAACCACTTTTGCCCCTGGTGGCCAATTACATGCGCCCCATTTATGTCTATGACCTTGATTCTGTCGCCCAAAGGTATCAGGCGATGTCTCAGGCTTTGAAGGGGACTCGTCTTTTCTTTGCGGTGAAATCCAATCCCAATCCTGGTGTTCTGCAAAAACTTAAAAGCCTCGGTGCCGGAGCGGACGTGGTTTCTTTGGGCGAAATCAAACGCGCCTTGGAATGCGGCTTTTCTCCGCAGGACATCGTCTATAGCGGTGTGGGTAAAACCAAATTCGAAGTGACTGAGGCCCTGAAGCTCGGAATCTATCAAATAAACGTGGAAAGTCTGCCAGAGCTGGAGCGCATCGGCATGCTGGGACGTGAATTGAAAAAGAAAGCCCAGGTGGCTTTGCGCCTGAACCCGGATGTGGATATTAATACGCATCCCTATATTGCCACGGGTTTGAAAGACAATAAATTCGGCATGGAGCGTTCCATGGTTCCGGCTTTGGTGAAATGTCTTAAGAACTATTCTGATTCCATCGATCTGGTGGGTGTCAGTCTGCATCTGGGATCCCAAATGCTGGAGTTCTCTGGATACGACGAAGCATTGAAAAGGTTGAAATCTGTGTATCTTGAGTTACAGGCAGAATTCCCCACTCTGAAGAAGTTTGATTTCGGTGGCGGCTTGGGGATTTTCTATGATCGTGTTGACCTTCAATTGGAAGAATCCCTGTTGCAGAAATATGCGCAAATCACTTTGGAAAATCTGTCGGATCTAAACTGTGAACTGCAGGCAGAACCCGGCCGCTGGCTGGTGGCTCATTGTGGGGCTTTGATCACGCAAGTGCAGTACATCAAAGAAACCAGTGCGAAAACTTTTGTGATCGTCGATGCGGGAATGAATCACCTGATTCGTCCGTCATTGTATGAAGCCACTCATCGCATTGAACCGCTGAAAAGAAAAGACACGGCCTTTGTGGTGGATGTTGTGGGGCCGATCTGTGAGTCTTCGGATTTCTTCGCGAAAGAGATCTCTCTGACGAAGGTGCAAGAAGGCGACTTTGTGGCGATCATGGATTCCGGGGCCTATGGGTATTCCATGGCCAGCGTCTATAACCTGCAGGAACTGCCTTTGGAGATTTGCATCTAAACGTCGACGACCGCGTACTGATCGGCTTTGGCGGGTTTTAAAATCCGCTGAGCCATTTCAGTGAAGTGCGCGGAAGAATCCGTCGTCATAATATCGATGCGACGGGGTTCATTGCTCTTATTTGGGCCCAGTCGGCCGCTCTTGAAGTCGCGCGACAACCACTGCGCAATCGCTTCGCCGGAATCCACCAGCTCAATCGAGCTTCCAGTCACTCGCGCAATGGAGTTTTTCAAAATCGGATAATGAGTGCAACCCAAAATCAAAGTGTCGATATGGTTTTGCAACAGCGGGCTTAAATAACGGAACACAATCAGATTGGTGACGGGATCTGCATCCCAGCCCTCTTCCGCCAGTGGAACAAACAACGGGCAGGCTTGATCAAAAACTTGAGCCTGCGGATCCAGGGCATGAATTTTGTGAGTGTAAGCCTGGCTGTTAACCGTGGCGCGCGTGGCAAGCACCCCGATGCGTTTGCCGGAGGAAAGCTCCAGCGCGCGCTGGGAACCAGGCTCAATCACGTTGTAAATCGGCAGTCCATCGATCTCGCGTTCGGACACCTGGCTTGAAGCTGTGTTGCACGCAATCACGATGGCTTTGACGTTTTGTTTTTCCAGGAACTGAATGATCTGTTCAGAGTACTTGCGAATGGTTTGCGGTGATTTCGAACCATAGGGAAGGCGAGCCGTATCGCCTACATATAAAAAGCTTTCATGAGGAAACTGCAGCGCCAGCTCTTTTAGAACTGTCAATCCGCCGATACCTGAATCAAAGACACCTATGGGACGGGAATCCTGGTCTGCCATTCTTAGTTTTTCACTCCGTGTGCGCGAGACTCAGCAATACCATTGGAAGACATTTCCATAAAGAGGGCTTTGTCTTTAATTTCAGCAATGCTTGTCGCATTGATGTAGCTCATGCCGCTGCGGATGCCACCGGTGACTTCCAGGATCACGTCTTTAACGTGGCCTTTGACGGTCACTTGAGTGGATTCCCCTTCAGGAGCCATGCCCTCAGGCACGCCACCGCGCCAAGAATCCTGAGCGGATCTGGAGGCCATACCGCGGTATTGTTTTTTACCGTTTTTGATTTCCCCGGGAGTTTCAATCGTGCCAGACAGCATGCTTCCAAGCATCACGGTGCTTGCGCCTGCGGCAAATGCTTTCACCATATCACCAGAAGTACGGATGCCACCATCAGCGATCACTGGAACGCCGTAGGATTCACCGATCTCGGCGCAAAGGCCGATCGCAGTCAGTTGCGGAACCCCGCAGCCGGTGATGATGCGCGTGGTGCACATAGAGCCAGGCCCGATGCCCACTTTAATCGCATCAGCGCCAGCTTCGATCAGATCACGAGCCGCATCCGGAGTCGCCAGGTTGCCGGCAATCAGATCCACTTGCGGGTACTGGTCTTTCAGCCATTTCATGGTTTCCATCATTTGCACAGAGTGACCGTGAGCAATGTCGATCGTGATGATGTTCACGCCGGCTTCAACCAGGGCTTTTGCGCGGGTCTTGAATTCTTCACCCACGCCGACGCTGCCGGAAATCACTTTCACGCCATTTTCTTTCAGGCGACGTGCCTGAGCGGCTTGTTCTTCAATATCCAGGAAGCGGTGAAGAATCCCCATGCCACCCAGTTGATTCATCGCAAACGCCATGTCGTATTCAGTGACCATGTCCATGTTCGCACTGACGATCGGAGTTTCGATGGTGAAGTTCTTGGTCACTTTGGAAGTCAGACGCGGGTCGCGGCGGGAGCGCACATCAGATCTTGCCGGGATGATCAGGACGTCATCGAAGGTCAGGCCTTTGCCGCGATTCTTGATATCTTTCCAGTTAAACATGAGCGTCATGACGTCTTACCTCGCTTCTAAAAATATTGAACAGAATGTGAGTTGAAACCAAAAGCAAATAGGTGTCCAGGGCGGAAAGCAGCAGGCTTTGCGCCGGTGTTTTCCAGATCAGGCGATAGGCATCAAAGACGGTGGTCAGGACGCCTGGAATGAAAAGGTGGAATAAAACCAGTATCGCCAAAATCACAAACCAGCGGCGGCGCACGACTTGCGCGGAACCTTTCAGTGCATCGATCCTGCCTTCATCGTAGGCCTGGCTTGAGGTGACTACGAAAGGCACCATGGAAAGCTCCACGTACTTCCAGATTCCCGGGATGATAAGCAGCAAAGTCCACTGCAGGGTTTTTCCCCAGGCGCGCAGGGTCTCGATGTACATTTGATTCAGATATTTATCCCAGAAATCCTGAAGAGTTCGCGTCGTGGAATCCAAGTTGTTCAGAGCATACAAGGCAATGCTGACCAGCAGGACGGGGAACAGAACGCTGCTTAAAATAGAGAAGAAGCCATAATAAATCACCTGGGTTTGAACTCCCAAGGGGTCCCGAAGGGCGGTTTCCATTTTAAGATTTAGGTACTGGTCTATGTTGCTCGACAGAACGACCAGCGCGAACAGGGGCAAGAAAACTTTTTTAAAGACCTTCAGGTTCTCGGCAAAAAAATTCACTTAAGTATTTACATCCCTAAAGCCTGTTTGAGTCAAGCGGACTCTTGCTAAGAAACAGATGACGGTTCGAGGGAAGAATTTGTCATAATAAAGGCTCTGGGAGGCTTTATGGAACTGCGAATTATGGTGACGGGGGCCACCGGGACCATGGGGTCGGAGTTGGTTCGTCAACTGCATTCAAATGGTGCGGACGTCGTCGCTGTCAGCCGGGATCTGGAGCGCTTGCCAAAGGATATCAAGGGGATGCAGGTCCCACTTGAGAACCGCTATCTTTTGGAGCAGGCCTTCCGGGATGTTGATGTCCTGGTCTTTATCCAGCCTCTTTGTGAAAATATGATTCAGCAGGCCGAAAATGTGATAGGCGCCGCCCGAGCTTCGGGGGTGCAGTTTGTCTTAAAAGTCTCAGGTTTGGGGGCATCGCCGGTGTCCCGCTATTTATATCAACGAATCCAGGGCGAGGCTGATGACATCCTGATGCAAAGTGGTCTGCGCTATTGCCTGCTAAAACCCAATATTTACATGCAATGCTTCTTAAAGTCGCACTATGAGTCCCTGATGGCAGGTACGTTGTATTTGCCTCAAGGGGAAGGTCGCACGTCCTATGTGGATGCCCGGGACGTGGCCGATGTCGCCGCTCTGCTGCTGCAAGATCCCTGGCGCTATCAAAAGCGGGAATTGGTGCTAACGGGGGAAAGAGCCCTGTCCAATGCCGAGGCTGTATCGATCATTTCTCATTATGCCCGCAGAAGGGTTTCGTATGTGCCCGTGACCGAGGATGCGGCCCGAAAGACGTTCAATCGGGAACAGTCGCCGTGGATGATGGAAGCGCAGATGAGTCTGCACCGAGCGGCCCGGGAAGGGGCGGCGGCCGAAGTGTCGGGAGTACTTGGAAAGATACTAAGCCGGGATCCTCGCAGCTTTGAAGAGTTCTGCGAGGATATGAAAAAGGCCTGGGTTTTGCCCGAGCCTCAGGAGGGCTTACTCTGACCAAAGTTCGCGAACATCCAGAATTTCACAACGTGGGCTGGTGGTTACTTCAGAAGCAGCATCGCCACCATGATAGTTCGTGCGCACATGGTATACTTTGTCGCCGGTCTCGAGTTCTTTTTGGAACTGCACCAGACGAACTTGATAACCCTGCTGACGGAAGTGAGTTTCAATCTGCCAGGAGCATGATTTGCTTTTTGCGAATGATACAGAGGACAGCAAAAGAGTTGCGATAACTGCGAATGTCTTCATGGAAAGCCCCTTATTACTTGTTTAGAAGTGACTTGGTTTCGGGGCTTTTATAAGAGGCCTTGCGGCCATTTACCAGTTAGGATTCTGTTTGGAAAACGTTTCAAAATTTTCTTCAATCATCCAGATAGGATTTAAGCTCTTTCAGGTGATAACCCCAGCCTACTTTGAAGTCCTTGATTGTTTTGGCGCGGATTTCTGCGGGCAGGGTGTCCCAGCCGGTGTGTTCCAGTGACAGAACACGTTCTTTGCCATTGTCTTCAATGGTGAAGGTGCATTCGGTGACAGCGGTTTTTGGCCAGCTTTTTTCTTTCCAGGTGAAAGTGATGAACTGCTCTTTTTTGAGTTTAACAACTTTGCCGGAGGCCATTTGTTTGTCGCCTTCGTCATCCAGCCACGGCTCTTTAAAAGAGCCGCCGACTTTGGGCTCAAGGACAACAGATTCACTCCACCAGTTTTCAAGTTCCCCGCGATCAGTCAGGGCATTCCAGATCCAGCCGCTGCTGGCTTTAAGCTTAATGGATAATTCAATGCTGTCTTTCATCGGGAACTCCTAAGGTGAGGAACTGCATTGATCTTGCGACAAATATTCCTGAGAGGCAAACACCTGTTTTTTCAGGAACTCGTATTTTTGCGGCTGCTGTTCCTTCAGGCGTTGCCCGGTGAAGCGATAGGCCACCACGGATTCGGCAAAGTCTTCAGAGGGGTTCAGCTTGCCGTATTCAGAAACGGCTTTGGAGGGATCCGCCAGCGTGTATTCACGGTAAAGAACGCCATTGACCGTGCGGCGGGTTTCCTGCCAGCCGCCCAAGCGCAGCCACTCGGCCGAAGTATCAAGTTTTCCACGGTAAGCCAGGGTGTGTCCCAGTTCGTGCAGGAAGGTCTGCTGGCGTTCCGGGGCAGAAAGTTCATTCCACAGGTCAAAGATTTCCATACTGGCGTTGGCCACGATGTCCTGGCCGAAACCATAGCGCGCCCCTCGCAGGAAGTGGATCAGGCGTTTGTTATAATCCACAGGGTACAGATGCAAAGGATAGTCCGCCAGGGCCTGTAGAATCTCATTCAGTTCATCGGCGCGCCACGCGGAAGCGAGGTTCGTACGCAGGTGCGAACCATTGAAGCCGAAGGTCTTTAGCAGATATAACAGCTGCACACCTTCGGTGTCGCCATAGATTTTTTTAACGGAGCACAGGACTTTGTCGCAAGGAAGGGTGAAGTTCAATTCCGGGCGGCCACGCAGGCTGATATCAAGCTTGTGCAGATCCGAGAAAAGCTCCAGCAGACGGGGGTTTTCGTTTTTGAAGCTGATGCCGTTAAGGACTTTGGAAGCCCTGGTACCCGGCAAAGCCAGCAGGGTGGATTCCATAGTCGCCAATGAAGGGGCGCTTTGTGTTTTGCATGGCGCCTTTTCCACGTCTTCGGCGGTGGCGGACCACCAAGTCAGCCCCTCGGCGCGGGCAGAGCCGGCGATGGTTAAAACTAGGGCTGTCAGGAGTAAAAGGGCTTTCATGGGACCTAGATCGCAGGAAGGCCTCTGTGAGTCAAGAAAGGCTGGAGTGAGCGGGCCTAATTGTAGGATTTGAGGATTTTTTCCAAGGTTCCGTTTTTCTTGATGGTGTCGATGGCCCGGTTCAGCTCTTCCAGGGTGATCGGGGCTTTGCGGGAAAGGGCGCACTTGGTGATAACCTCGTCCATTCCCAGGTCGGAGGATTCAAGGCTGGGATAGACTTTCTTGTAGTACTCAAATTCAAGGTTCGACATGATGATATAGTCGATGCGCCCATTGAGCAGCTTCTGGATGTTGCTTTCGTTGTTGGGACCGTCTTCACGCTGGATCAGGCCTTTTTTGAAATAGTCATCCATGTACTGATAGATGAAATTTAAGACCCCACCGACACGTTTACCATAAAGATCTTTGGCTTTCAGAATGGGCTTTCCGCCAATGTACACAATCAGATTTGAACTGCGATAAAGATCGTGGCTCCAGAAAACCGCCTCGCGGATGGCTGGTTGCCAGACTTCATTTAAGTGACAGACCAAGTGCACGTTGCCCGAGGTGAGGTTGGAGGCAACCCGGCTTTTGGGTAATAGGAGCCACGTGGGGGTGAGGTTGAGTTCTTTAAACAGCGCTTGCCCCAGATCTCGTAACAACCCGCCCTCAAGTTTAGGGGTGTTCTGAACGCGCTCCACATTTATCAAAGGCATGGCGTAGTTGGAGTTGATACCATAGCGGATCGCCTTTGGCTCTGAAGGTTTTGCCAAAGAACATAAAGGAGTGAGAATGAAGGCCAAAGCCATCAATGCGTTCATGGAAATAAGGTCATACAGGGCCCTGACTGTTGTCACTGCCTTTTTCGGGGGAGAGACTATTACGATTTAGAAATTTAGGACTACTTCGTTAACGGAGGTGAAAAAAACGAAGAAAGCGTTCCAGCAAAGGAGGCGGCGGCGTGAATTTCACAAGAATATCGATAATTTCCTGCCTCTTGAAGGTCTTGGCGGCTTGTAGCGGTGTCATATTGTCGAATTCAGAAAGTAAATTCGGGTTGGCCCCATGCTCAAGCAGGAACTTGGCTATTTCCACATGTCCATAAGTGATGCTGGCAACCAGGGCCGTGGAAAGGATTTCGGGATGTTGATAGTTGGGATCCACACCGTTTTTGATGTGGTACTGAACCAGCTCCATATTGCCGGTGGCGGCGGCGTTGTACATTTCTTTCCAGTCCCCAGCTGACATTTATTCTCCAATACTGCCTTGTGGAAGGCCCAGAGCGCTTTCGATACGGGTTTGCATCACGGCGCGCTCGGCAGGTGTGGGCTCTTCACCCCACTTCATCTTAAATCCTTCCAGAGCCTGGCGGAAGGCATTTTTTCCTTCTTCCAGTTTTACCTGGGGCAGAGCCTCATCCAGAGAATCGCGCTGCTGTTGCAGATCCTTGATCATGCTGTCGACAGCTTTATTGATTTCGTCCTGATACTGGTCGTAAGAGCGTTCAATGATAAAAATAAAAATCAAGGCAAAGACCACGGGTTTGTAGATCTTGGCGAAGGTGTTGTAAGCGTCCCGGTAGTTCTGGGACTTGAGGGCGATGGCGACCTCTTTTTGATGAGTGGTGTAGCCATCACGGATGACCTTGAACATCAGCTCTTTGCTGATGGCTTTGTCGGGCATTTTCGGCAGCCAGTAGGGAATGCCGGCAAATTCCATAATGCGGCTGTGCTGAAAGCGCCAGACACGGTCCATGACTTTGGAAAGAGTACTTACTGTGGCAGCGTCGTGAGTCTGCCCCCAGGTTTTAACCAGGCCTTCTTTCAGAAGCTGTTCTTTGACGATCAGAACGGCGGATTCTTCCATTCGTTCCTGACCATTCTTTTTGATCCAGCGGGTGGGGGCGTCTTTCGCGCCAAACAGCAGGGTGCCCAATTCCACGGCCTGTCTTTCAAGGGTGACTTGGGAAGGGACATTTTCGACTTGCAGTTGATTCAGAATTTTGCGGATTTTTCTTTTGCGATTCCAGGACAGGGAGGAAGTGTGTTCCTGCACTGTTTTACCATTGAAAAGATACTGCGAGTTTTCGCGGTCAATGGTCTGCAGAACTTCTTTCAGGCTTGGAATGAAAACGGACTCGCAGCGCAAAGCAGAGCCCTGGGTCTTCAGCGGAAGCCCCAGGGTTAATGCCATTAAAAAGCAAAGAGTCCGTTTCAGCATCCGGGGTTACTCCAGGATCATGGCAGCTGTGCGCAGACTGGTGCGTGTGGATTTGATCTCTTTTAAAACCATCTCGGCTTGAGAGTCACTCATGCCGGCCACGATGCGAGTCAGATTGCCGGCACTGAGTAGCAGTCCGCCCACCAAAATGGTCTTGTTGCTGGCATTTCTTTGTGTCGCAGAATAAAAGAGCAGCGCGGTCCCAAGACCTTGTGAAATATGTGCCATCAACTTGGTGCGGTCGGTTCCATTTTCATCTTTTTGATAGGCCTGCAGAGAGCTGCGCATGCCGGAGACCGAGGCGGAAAGCTGGATCAACAGCGCCGAGGTCTCTTTGGATTGCCCCTGGCTGTTGGCGGCGATTTCTTTTTCAAGGGCTTCGAGTTGTTTGTCGATAGCGGCGGTATCAATGTCCTCTTTCAGCACGGCGCTTCCGGTGCCGGTAACGATCGAAGTGATTGTCGCCACTAGCGAAGTTGCAAGTCCCACCATCGCTCCAATCCCGGACCCTTCCCGGCCGGTATGAGCAGTAAAGTAAGTCAGCACAGACAGGCCAAGGCCTACCGCCGCGCCTGCGATGGTAATTCCGTTGGTGATCCCGCCAGAGTTGTCACGAGCTTCAATTGTGGCAGCAGTTTCAGCCAGAGCGTTGTCCAGGCTTTGCAGGTTGACTCGCAACGTGGAAATATTTTGCTGGGCCTGATTGATGGCCTGTCCGGTGACTTCGGCAGTGCGGTCTACTTGTGCTAAGGCAACGCTTTGGGAAATCATAACTGCAGCAACGGACAGTGTGATCGTTCTCTTCATGGGTTTCTCTCCTTTTTATGTTCTTATTCTCTGTCTCAAAATGAGACTTACGAGGGCTCTCTCTGCCAATGTGATAAAGATTCAAGCTCTGGGCCAGCTGCTTTGCATTCAGTAACATCTGGAGAGGGGGCTTCTTGCTTGAAGGACAAAAAGTGCAACGGGCTGAAAACTTGCTTTCCAGCGATTGTTGTAATGAGAGTTGTTGGCAGGGTTGAAAAAGAAAAAGCCGCTGTTGAGGCGGCTTTTATTATTAAGGCAATTTCTCGAAGGCTTCTTTCAGCTTCTGGGATTCCACCATCAATTGATGGCTGAGTGGATAATTCGCCGGAGATCTTTCGCGAGTCAGTTGTTCCAGGCGCCCTTGAATGCTTGCAATGTTCTGACGCCATTCGATCAGGGACTTTTTTACGGTTTCATGAGGCAGGCCGTATTCCACCAAGACCCGGGCACGGTAACACTGGCCGGGGTTGCTGACCGTGTTTTCCCACATCATAACGGCTGGAGCCGCGATGGTTTTTTGAGGTGCGGCCTGATACTGGGGTGTGTAAGCATCGTAGTTAAAGTAATCGGAGTTCACAGTATAAGCAGAGCTGGGGCTGGCGTTCACGGCCAGGGAATAGCCGCCCATTTGCAAGGTGCCGATGCCCAGGGAACTCATCTGGCTGCACAGTTGCCACACGTTCACACGGTTGATGACCAGTCCCACCTGCGAGCTGTCGACGCGTAAGGTTTGGTTTTCTGTTAAGGAGTCATAACGGTGAGCTTCGGTCATGCCACGCAAAGGGATGATGGCTTTAAGTTCGTTCAGCTGGCGGTTTAGGAACTCCTGCTGGGTTGGGGCCAAAGTGCTTTCGCGGTCGTGGGTGCGAATGGTGGAATCAAATGAGGCCATGACAAATTCATACTTTTGCTGGAATTCAGCTTTGATGGACGGGACTTCTTCTTCAGCCTTGGTGCAACCAGTAAGTGTCAAAGCCGCGATCAGCAGCAGGTGTTGTGTCTTCATGTTGTTCTCCCTGTCTAAAACTATAGGCAAAGGATGGGGCATTGAGCAACTACTTGTGTCAGGAAAAAGCAGGGAATAAGCTTGTTGTAATAAGGAGCTTCAAAGAAATTTGCAGTTCCGGCTATGGCCTCGGTTGCGGGTGTGAGTATCGCGAAAAGAGTAGGGGTGGTCTGTGAACGATCTGTCTTCGGGTTCCTGTCTTTGTCAAAGTGTGACCTTTGAAGTGACAGGCGCCTTTGAAAGTTTCTTTCTGTGTCATTGTAAGCACTGCCAGAAGGACACAGGTTCTGCCCATGCGGCAAACTTGTTTTCTTCCAGTGCCAAGCTAAACTGGCTTTCAGGTGAAGATAAGATCACCACCTACAATCTGCCGTCGACAAGACACATAAAGAGTTTTTGTAAGCAATGTGGGGCGGCCGTTCCAAATTTGCAAATGGAAGGCAAACTGCTGGTGGTGCCCGCGGGAAGTCTGAATACAGAGGTTTTGATCAAGCCCACGGCACATATCTTTTGTTCCAGTCAGGCCAGTTGGACCGTGGATTTGGACAAGGTTCGAAAATTTGATAAACTTCCGTCGTAAGGTGGCAAGTATGCTTTCTTTGATTTTTTCTTTATTGTTGGGTGGTGGTGCTTTTGCCGCTGATGTTCCCGCAGGTTGCACATCTTCCCGCAATTTTTCCGCCGAAGCTTATAAAATCTGGATTGCTAATGGAGCAAAGGCGTCCGCAAGTGTCGAGCAGGCACGGGGACCCGTCGTTGCCACGGGCCAGAGGATCGAGTTGTTGTTAGTGTCGGGCGAATCCAGTTCGAATGGGTTTGTGAAGTTCGACGTCGCAACACCCGGTTCCTACGTGATTGTATCGGATGCCTATCCACGCATGGATGTGACTGAACTTGCTTCAGGGACTTCTTTTAATCCGGTAGATTTTGGCAAGATCCGCGACTGCGGAACTGTCAGCAAAGCCCTGCGCTTTGAATTCGCCAAAACCGGAAGCTACAGTCTGGGTTTTGTAAGCAGTCAGGGGCAGAGTTTGAATTTTATGATTTTTAAAATGCCTTAGACGAGTCCGCAGTTTTTCTAAAGGAGCTGCGGTACACCGACCACTCGATCAGGATAACGGCAAGCAGGACCAGAATTTCTGCCAACAGGAATGAATAACCCCACGCGGTGATTCCCGGAACCGTCATCATCACAGCCCCTGAGACAAGAACATAAAGAGCATTGGCAAAGAGGATGGTCAAAAGCATCCACGGTTTTCTGTTTCGCAGTTTGTAACAGACAAACGAATAAACACAGTAAACAAACGGGAACGTCGCTAAGAAGTAAAGAATATTCGGCTGAAGCCCTGTCCAGGTCGACAGGAGCGGCAAAACTCCCGCCGTTAGAGTCAGGCTTAATAAAGCTCCCATAGCATCCATCAAGAAAACATTTTGAGCATTCAAAAATCTAAGATTCACTAAGGACCTCTTTAAGAACTTATGATGTATGCGATTCTTTAGTTTGTTGAGTTTAAAATTACGTCTGGCCTGTGATGTCGGATTTTGACCTTGTTTGTGAATTGTTAACCTCATAGCATGAGCTATGCGCAAAATATGGATTTTCTTTGCTGTGTTAGGGACTGTACTTCCATTTTACTATCTGGTTCCGTTCTTTATGGAGCCGGGAGCAAGCGTTTCTCTTTTCCTAGAACAACTATTTGCAAACAGCGTATCCAGATTTTTCGCAGTAGACCTGGTCATCTCGTCAGCAGCATTCCTGCTATGGTCATTCTTT
Organism: Bdellovibrio bacteriovorus; assembly: GCF_048286975.1. Lineage (GTDB taxonomy): Bacteria > Bdellovibrionota > Bdellovibrionia > Bdellovibrionales > Bdellovibrionaceae > Bdellovibrio > Bdellovibrio bacteriovorus_H. The sequence continues at coordinate 33,469 of NZ_JBLVRT010000006.1, forward strand.
GATTCCAAGAAAAACAGTATCAACGGCTGGTGGATGATTCTGGCAGCCAATTTAATGGTAGGCCTGTCACTAGCTCTGCCTCTGTATTTCTATAAGCGCAGTTCTTCCCCAAAGTAGCCAAGCATCACGCCTTCCACTCACTACTTGAGCGGAAGCACCATTCCCTCTCCAAATTTCAAGTTCCGCAGGCCTTTGTAGCCAACACGAAGCCAACGAAAAATCATTGAACCCATCAATCAACAGAATGAAACGGAAAACAAAAAGAACGAGGACTGTCCGAAGAAATTTGGAGAGGGAATGGTGCCCCGGGCCGGACTTGAACCGGCACGCCCGTTTAAACGAAGCTCAGGATTTTAAGTCCTGTGCGTCTACCGATTTCGCCACCGGGGCACAAGGGTCAACTCAATCATTTTTAGAATGAAACGTCAATGTCTTCATGAATTGCGCCATGTCTGCAGGAACTGCACATTCTATACGCACAAATTCATGGGTGAACGGGTGAGTGAACTCCAGCGCATGGGCATGTAACATCAGGCGCGGAGCCACGGGATTTTTTGGAGCCTGATAGATGTCGTCACCATAGATACCCATGCCGCGATCCGCGAGATGCACTCGGATCTGGTGCATGCGTCCAGTTAAAGGTTGTGCCTCGATCAGCAAAGCTTCGGGGAATACTTCCAGCTTGCGGAACTTGGTGTAGGCGCGATCGCCCCCGGACTGGGTGCGAACCATCTTGGTTTTTTTAAGTTTGTTGTCCTTCATCTCCACCAGATGGTTGTCGACTTCCCAGGCATCGGCCGCTTTCTGGGTTCGTTTGGTCAGGCACAGATAGGTTTTTTGAATCTTGTGAGTTTTGAACAGATCCGCCAGAGGTTCGTTGGCCTCTTTGGTTTTTGCAAAGATCATCACGCCGGAGGTGTCGCGATCCAGGCGGTGGTGCAGGGCCAGATAGAAGTCATTGCCCCGTTCATTGCGCAGTTGGTTTTTAAGGGCGGTGAAGAAGTCCTGGCGGCTTTTATCAACTGTGGCCTGGGATGGCATGCCGGCCGGCTTGGCTGCGGCAAGGAAGTAGTCATCTTCGAAAAGAATCTCGATCATCTTTTGTTGATCATGCAGAAATCAAGATTGGCGTTGATGTATTCACGCTGGCTCTCAAGTTCGGCTTTGCTGAATTTGAAGTCAGAGGCTTTGCAGCCATAGTTGGTCACCACATCGTGGATCGCCTGAACTTCATCCATGGTCATATTCAGTTTCCAGATCAGTTTTACAGCCAGCCAGTCGCGAACGTACTGACAGCGGTAACCCAGATTGGATGGAAGGTATTTGTCAGGGGCACGGTCGCCCTTGGACATGTTGGCGCTGGCATCTGCCGCAACCAGGTGGTTTTTGTAGCCCATGTAGTTTGCATACAGGCAGCGGGTTTTGTAATCCCATTGCCAAGCGCCGGACACATAAGCATTTTTCAAAGGAACCATGTGATCGATCTGAATTTCTTTGGCAACGACAACTTCTTTGCCTGCGTAAGGATCATTCCAGTGACCGGCATCCACCACGCACTGTCTGTTGCCGCGGTAAGTGACTTCCTGATTGGAGTCACGAACCAGAACTTTTGCACGGGTGTTCATGCAAGTGTCGTCCGTGGGATCATTGATCCAGCGGCCGAAGTGAAGTTTGCGCATGTATTTTTCTTCTGGCGTGGGAGGCGCTTCTTCGTGAAGAGTCCATTTCAGAAGGTTGATCACCACTTTTTTCAGACCCTGGATGAACTGTTGAGGTCCAAATTCAGGAGTATACTCCATGAAAGAGTATTCATTTCTGCGGGTGGTGTCTGATTCCAGATTGTCCTCGTCCACAGTGAAGAATTCGTGGGCGGGAGCGGCGGTTGCGGGGGCTGCATAAACAGGAACTGCGGACATTGCGATCATTAACATGATCACAAACTGCAAGCTGGCTGTCTTCAGTTGTAAGTGTTTCATTCTCGGTTCCCCCTCCGCGAATCGGACCCATTAAGCCCCAGATCGGAGGCAGTTTCAAGAATTCATTTTGTCAGGATTTGGTTCAATTTAGCCACCTTGCATTAAGTTCCCGATGGGACGTTTAAATGCCGTAAGTTTGCGCATTTTTAAGGGAATTTTCGCCTGAATAGCCGGTAAAAAAGCAGGGGCTTGGCGCAAATTGTCACCAAATTTGAAGTTTGAGGACCAGAAGCCGGGCTGTTTGCTTGCCCGCGGATGAGGGCAGTCGCTAAGCTTAAAGCTCACTATTTTGGAGGATCGGTTCCATGAAAATGCTTTTGCTATCATCTGTTTTGGTTTTGGGTTTGGCTTCTTGTGCACACAAGTCACACAACCACGAGAATTGTGGCTGTGGAGCTGCGAAGGCTGAAAAGTCTGCTTGCTCCGGCACTGAGTGCGCTACGAAAAAAGGTGGATGCGCTGATTGTGCGAAAAAAGAAGAGGCTGCTGCAGCAAAATAGTGCAGTGAATGCCCTGATCTCAGTTTGCTTTCAAAACCCCGCCAGTCGCGGGGTTTTTCATTTCTGGCGCATGAATTTACGCACCCCCGTCGTATTAAAATCAAATCATGAAATGTTTTGATTTGGATAAGCCGCTAAATTAGGTTTTCTTCCGAAGTTTGTATTTCGGAAGGAAGTTGAAAAATGAAAAAGGGCGCCCTCGTAGGACTTCTGCTCGGACTGTGGCAACCGCATGCGCTGGCGATGAATCTTCAGGATTATCTTCAGGCTGTCGTAAATAAAAACAAATCCATTCAATCTTTGGATATCTCAAAAGAGGCCGCGGAGGACCGCCGTATCTCCGGCGACGTGGAGCTGGTACCAGTCTTTACCGCTGGCGTGAGTTATCTGAATGACAAGAGCCCGCTGGGGCAGTTCGCTCAGCTGGGGGGGACTCAGACAACGGCAACAGATCTGAAGCTGGGGCTGGCGAAAAGATTCTCCTCTGGTACGGATGTGTCTTTGACGGCCAACGCCACGGAAGTCGAGAATGAAGGAGCGCTGTTAAATCCCAATTTCCAAAAGTTCTCTTACGGAACACTGGGGCTGGGATTGAGTCAGTCTTTGTGGAAGAACTCCTTCGGTCATGCGACTCGTCTTCGTCAGGATCGTCAGGAAGCTGTGGCCTCTGCGGAAGTTGGTAAGTTTGACCTGCAGAAAAAAGCCCTGCTGGTCAGTGCGGAAGCTGCGTACTGGGATTATGTCTATCAAACTGAAAACCTGCGCATTGGCCGTGCCTCCTTGGAGCGCGCCCGTCGTATCGAAGCCTGGACCAGTCGTCGTGTGAACGATGGTATCAGTGAGCGTGCTGATTTGCTGTCAGCGCAGGCGCTGGTGGCGGCTCGTCAGCTTCAGTTGGTTTCTGCCGAAGATGATCTGGCTGCGGCGAAACGCCAGATTCGTGATTATCTGGAGCTTCGGGATGATGAAGCCCTGCCGGATATTTCCGGGGATATTTCCCGTTCCCGCACTTTGAATTCGATGGTGGATGGCAACGGCGGCAAGGTCGTGGCGTTGGAGGCTTATTTGTCTTCGCTGAATGCCAAGGCCATGTCTTTGGTGGCTAAAGAAACCGAGGACGTCTATCGCCCGGATCTGGTTTTGGGCGGGTCTTATAATACCAATAACTTCCAGCCGGACAAAAGCATTCCGGATGCGACGTCGAAATGGACCGACAACAAACTTCCGACCTGGAAGGTGGGGTTGAATCTGATTTATATGTTCGACACCGATGTGAAGGGTTCTGCAAAGTCGGCTGCGCGCAAAGATGCACTGGCGGCCCAGTTGCAAAGTGAAAGAAAGATCCTGGACAGTGAAAGTGCCTGGATCGAGCTGAATCGCCGTTATTCTGAAATGAACAAACGTATTGAGTCCGCCGGCGAAATTGCCCGCCTGCAGTCAGGTGCCGCTAAGGCCCAGGCTGAATTGTTCAACAAAGGCCGTTCTATCACGGCCAATGTGATCAATGCCGAAGAAGATGCTGCGGATGCGGAACTCACTTTGACCAAACTGAAATCTGAGCAGAGAAAAATGGAAGCTCAGGCCCGCTTGTTCGTCACTTTGGATGAAAACAAACGGGAGGAGAAATAGTATGAATTTGCCTGGTCTATCGATTAAACGACCTATTTTTATTTCCTGTATCGTGATTCTGATGCTGATTCTGGGTGCTTTTTCTTTGAGAAAAATGCCCGTGGACATGTTTCCGGATGTGACCTTTCCGATTTTGTTTGTGCAGGTCACTTATCCGGGGGCTTCGCCTTTGGATCTGGAAAAACAGGTTTCAAAGCTTATTGAAGATGAAGTCGGCAGTATTTCGGGTCTGAAGAACTTAAGATCGAACAATCTGGACAGCGTGGCAATCGTCATTCTGGAATTCCAGTTGGGGACGGACATCAAAGAGGTCGAGCAGGAGGTGCGCAACCGCATCGGCAACATCCGCCGCGACCTGCCTTCCGAGATTTATGAACCGGTGATCCGCCGTTTTGACCCGGCCGATCAGCCGATTGTGACCCTGGCCGTGACGACAGAAATGGACGAGGGGGCCGCGTATGATCTTGCGAACGAAGTGATTAAACCGCGCTTTGAGCGTATCAAAGACGTGGGCCAGGTGGACATCTTCGGTGGTCGCAAACAGGAAATTCACGTTCTGGTCGACAAGAACAAGCTGCAGGATCGTAAGATCTCGATGTTGCAAGTGTCTCAGCGTGTGATTGACACCTCTAAAGACATCCCAATTGGTAAAATTGAAAACCCGATTGATGAAACGACCTTAAGAACCAACGGGGAGTTTGAATCCCTGAAGCAGATCGAGGAAGTAAACGTCAACTTCGTGGGTTCCGACAAAGCCATCCTGGTGAAGGATGTGGGCCGTGTCGTGAAAAGTCTGGAAGACCAGAAAACCATGGGTCGCGTGAAAGGCAAGCGCGCTCTTTTGATGAACGTTTACAAGCAGCGTGGTGCCAACACCGTCGCCGTGGCCGAGGCGGTTAAAAAGAACATTGAGACCGTCAATGCAATGCTGAAGGAAAAGGGCCTGAAGGGCACCGTGACGATGGTGCGAGATACATCTCGTCCGATTCAGATGAACGTGTATGACGTGAAGGAATCCATCATCATCGGTATCATCCTTTGCGTGATTGTGGTGTTCTTCTTCCTGGGTTCGGCGCGGTCGACCTTCATTACGGCCATGGCTTTGCCAAACTCCCTGTTGGGTGGTTTTGTTATTATGTGGGCCATGGGCTTTTCCATCAACTTGATGACCTTGCTGGCGCTTTCTTTGGCGGTGGGGCTTTTGATCGATGATGCCATCGTCGTGCGGGAAAACATCTTCCGACATCTGGAAATGGGCAAAAAACCCAAAGACGCCGCTTTGGATGGAACCAAAGAGGTGGCGATGGCCGTTATTGCCACGACACTTGTGGTGATTGCGGTGTTTGGTCCGATTTCCTTCCTGCAGGGGATTGTCGGGCAGTTCTTCAAGCAGTTTGGTCTGACGGTCGTGTTTACGATGCTGATTTCCCTGTTTGACGCCTTCACGGTGGCGCCGATGCTGTCGGCTTATATGGCGCACCCGAATGAGCACGTCAAAGGCACCGGCATTGTCGGTCGCATGCTGACGGCGTTTGATAATTTCCAGACATGGCTTGAAGACTGGTATGAAAAGGCCCTGAAATACACCCTGGGGAATCCGAAAAAGATTCTGGCCGGAGGGGTTTTGATCTTCGTGTCTTCTTTGGGCACGTTGGCCTTTATTCCGGCGACCTTCCTGCCGGCGGCGGATAACGGTGAGTTCGTGGTGAACGTTGAGCTTCCGGTGGGGAGCTCCCTGATGGCGACAAGCAAGTTCACGGAAAAAGTTGAAAAGATCTTTGAAAACGATTCCGCCGTGGACATGGTGATGACGATTGTTGGTAACTCCAATAATGAATCGAATAAATCCATGTTGTTCATCCGCCTGGTGGAACGCAAACACCGCAGCATGAACACCACCGATTACAAAGAATCTTTGCGTAAGAAATTCCCGCAGTTTGAAAAAGACGCCAATGTTTCCATTGGTGATATCGATGCGGTGAACTCGGGTGAAAAACCACTGAATGTGAATATTCAGGGTGAGGATCTGGATCAGTTGAACGTCTATGCCACCAAACTGGTGGAGCGTATGAAAAAGATTCCGGGTCTGGTGGATGTGGATACGAACTTCCGCTCCGGAAAACCAGAATTCCATGTCGTGTTTGACCGTAAGAAATCCGAGGCGCTGGGGGTTTCCACCGTGACAGCGGGGGCGGAATTACGCAACCGCACCGAAGGCAACGAGCAGGCGATTTATCGTGAAAACGGTATCGACTATAAAATCCGTGTGCGCTTTGAAGAAATGTTCCGCGATCTGCGCAGTCAGTTCAACACAACACTGGTGCCGAACGCGAATTACAACATGATTCCGCTTTCACGCATTGCTCAAGGGGAAAACGCTTCAGGTTTCTCTCAGATCAACCGCATGAACAAAGGCCGTTACATTCAGATTTCCGGAAACCTTGCCAAGGGCGGGGCTTTGGGGAACGTTTCTGCCGAAGTTGAAAGAATCATCAAGAAGGAAATGCCGCCACCTCCGGGTGTGGATTTTGCCTTCAAAGGTCAGGCGGATGACTTTAAAGAGCTGATCGAGAACATGCTTCTGGCGGTTATTCTGGGTGTGATTTTCATCTATCTGGTTTTGGCGAGCTTGTATGAAAGCTTCATCACGCCATTCACGATCCTGCTGGCCTTGCCTCTGGCGATGACCGGGGCGTTCCTGGCGCTGTTGATCTTTGGCAAGACCATCGACATCTTCTCGCTTATCGGGATTGTGTTACTGCTGGGGGTTGTGGCGAAGAACTCGATCTTGCTTGTGGATTACACCAATCACCTGATCCACGAAGGTGTCGAGCGTAATGCGGCAATTATTAAGGCCTGCCGCACGCGTCTTCGTCCGATTTTGATGACTTCGTTGGCGTTGATCGCGGGTATGATTCCAATTGCGATCGGTCTGAATGAGGCTTCGGCGATGAGAACATCCATGGGTGTTGCCATCATCGGTGGCCTGATCAGCTCGACTTTGCTGACGCTTTTGATCGTTCCGGCAGCCTTTGGCTTTGTGGAAGATTTCAAAGCATGGTTCCGCGCCAAACTTGCGAAACTTGCCGGCTATCAGCCGTAAAGTCCCCGGAAGCTGCGAATTTCAACCAGCTTCCGTTCAAAGGGTCCCCAGTCGTCTTGTTCGGCGATGGGGGCCCACAGTGCTTCCAGTTCATCAATAACCAGAGCACAGGCCTTGCCGGTTTGCAGATAGCTGTGGCGGGCTTTTTCTTCATCATCAATTTCAAAACAAGACAGGGTCTCGCTTAATTTTTTGAAGGACTCTTTTTGGTAAAGGTCTTTTTGAACGGATCTTTGCAGGCGTTCTGGTAATGCGCCCGAGTGCAGATCATACAGGGTTTGTTCAAAGGCGCACTTTTCTGTGTCCATGAACTGGAAGATACCAGATACCAGCTCGGCGTTCAGATCATGAATCGCGCCGATTTCCTGCAATGGATTTTTCAGATTCAGTCGTTTTAACAGACGGTTTTGCACTTCCAAATTGAAGACGTCACCGAACTCTTCCAGAAGCTCCGGTACCGGAAGTTCCGGATAGGCGACCTTCAGCGCGCCACCCAGTTGGTGCAGATTCCACAGTACTGCTGATGGCTGACGGCCAAAGCAGTAAAGGCCTGACTGATCAAAGTACGCCGCCGTAAAGGCCGGATCGTAAACCGGCAGGAAGCGGTAGGGTCCGTAATCAAAACTTTCACCCGTGATGTTCATGTTGTCGGTGTTTAGAACCCCGTGAACAAAACCGGCCATCATCCATGCGGCGACTGTCTCGGCTTTTTTCTGAGCCACGGCACGCAGAAATTCGGCAGCCAGCTCAGCTTCGCTGAAGCCTGCAAGGCTTGGGTAGTAATGGCGCACGCAATATTGAATTAACTTTTTGATATTGTCTGTCTGATTGAAAAACGCCAGTCGCTGGAATGTTCCAAAGCGAATATGGCTGTGGCTGAGGCGAACCAGAACTCCGGCGCGGGTGGGGGATGGTTCATCGTGGCGCTCAAGGCTTTCTCCGGTTTCAAACACCGAGAATGTTTTGCTGGTGTTGACGCCGTAAGATTCCAAAAGTTCAGTTGCCAGGATTTCGCGGAAGGCGCCTTTCAATGTCAGGCGTCCGTCACCGCGGCGGGAATAGGGAGTGGTTCCGCTGCCCTTGGTGCCCAGGTCCAACAGACGGCTGTGGTCGCGGACTTGCGCGAACAAAAAGCCTCGGCCGTCGCCTAGGTCTGGATTGTAGCTGCGGAACTGATGGCCATGGTAACGCAAAGCCAGCGGTGTTTTGATATTCTGAGGAAGGCTCTCAAAGGCCCAGAAGTGATTTTGCCATTCTTGTGGGGTCAGTAAACCCAATCCAACGCTCTCTGCAGCGTCTTGGTTGCGATATCGCAACAGGGCCTTGGGGAATTGGGCAGGGCGGACTTCGTCGTAGAAATCAGGCCCCAGTTCATAAATAGGTGGAATGAATGGAGTGCTCACTTGTTCCTTATCTTCTTTTCCAAGGGGAAACGCAAAAGGTAATCTAGTTGACAGTAACTTGCATTTAGGAGACAACTGGATTTCCAAAGGCGGTATCCGTGGACGAAACAATCCTGAATCCAAGTTCTGTAAACTCCGGCAAATCACATGATTCCTGCTGCGAGGTGGATCACACTCAGCACGAGGTTTTTGAAGAAAAAACGCTGACCTGGGATCGTATCGGGATTGTGCTTTCTTCGTTGTGTGCGATTCACTGTCTGGCGACGCCGTTGTTGATTTTGCTTCTGCCAGTCATGGGTGAAGTGTTCCATGCCGAATGGGTGCACATCCTGATGGCGGTGGTGATTTTGCCAGTGGGTCTGTTTGCGTTCTGGAGTGGTTACAAACATCACCGTCAGGTGAAAGTGTTGTCCATGGGAGTGTTGGGGCTCGGTATGATCTGTGCGGCGTCAGTGCTGCCGCATGAGTGGGTGGAAGTGATGGAGCACGATGTGGTGACCATCCTTGGAAGCTTCATTCTGATCACTGCCCATGTTCTGAATCGTCGCGCGTGCCTTTGTCACAAGCATTCCTAGAGTCTTCGGGGTGACAGTCTAAAGTCGCCCCTGTCAATGCCGCTTTTTGCGGCGCCACATGCAGCATTTCGTTGCGATTTTCATAACTTAGGTCTTATTTTTTCGCTGCAGGGCCGTTATTTGCCCTCTTTCCAATTGAAAACCAAGTGATTTCGGGTAGTGTCTAGTTGAAAACCAAATGATGGAGGCATCAATGACTGAGACGAATATGAATCGCCGTGGTTTCTTCACGACCCTTGCGAAAATCACCGGTGTGGCGGTAGTTGCACCAACTATGTTGAACGCTATTTTCTCTTCTTCTGCTGAAGCTCAGAAAAAACGTGGAGCTCCTGCTGCAGGTGGCGCGGCCGCTGGTGGCATGGCTTTGGTTGATCCCAATGATTCTGTAGCAAAAGCAGTAAAGTACATCGAAGACTACAAAAAATCTCCAGAAGCCAAAGGCAATCACTGTGTGACTTGCGGTTTCTACGCGAAAAAAGAAGTTCGTAACGGCAAAGAAGTCGGCACTTGCACAATCTTCGCTGGCAAACTTGTTCTAGGCGACGCTTGGTGTGCATCCTGGAATAAAAAGGCGTAATCCGGCCCTGCCGGGCAGTGCTGGAGCGCCGCCAGGCGCGCAAGCTGGAGCAGCCCAAGTTATTAAAATAAAAAAAGCCTGATAAGTTTCCTTATCAGGCTTTTTCTTTTTCAACTTCACTAAAATCTATTTTGCATTATCGCGCAAAGCACGACGCAGGATTTTTCCGACATTCGTTTTCGGAAGCTCCGTGCGGAACTCCACCAGACGCGGAACTTTATAGTTCGTCAAACTCTTGCGGGCGTGAGCGATAACATCTTCCGCTGTCAGGTTTGGATCTTTTTTAACCACCACCGCTTTGACGATTTCGCCGGAGTGCTGGTCAACCACACCAATTGCCGCCACTTCCAGAACGCCAGGATGGGACGCGATCGCCTCTTCCACTTCGTTTGGATAAACGTTGAAGCCTGAAACCAGGATCATGTCTTTTTTGCGATCCACGATTTTGAAGAACCCATCGTTGTCAGCGACAGCCACGTCACCGGTTTTCAACCAGCCATCGTTCAATACTTGTGCTGTTTCATCCGGACGGTTCCAGTAACCTGCCATCACTTGAGGGCCGCGACAAACCAGTTCCCCAGGTTCGCCCATGGCGACTTCTTTGCCATCGTCATCAATCAGCATGATGTCAGTGCTTGGGAATGGCAGGCCGATAGTGCCCACGCGGTCTGTACCGTCAATCGGGTTGCAGCACACAACCGGGGAAGCTTCCGTCAAACCGTAACCTTCCACGATCACGGACTTGGTCAGTTCCATCCATTTTTCAGCCACCGGTTTTTGCAGGGTCATTGCGCCAGCGACGCTGACTTTCACGCGAGTGAAATCAATCGTGGTGAAGGCTGGATTGTTCATCAAAGCATTGAACAAAGTGTTCACGCCGGCCATCACTGTGAACGGAGTGTTTTTAAGTTCTTTGATGAAGCCCGGGATGTCGCGCGGATTCAAAATCAGCACGTTTTCGCTTCCATAGCGCAAAAGACCCAGGCAGTTCAGAGTCAAAGCAAAGATGTGGTACATCGGCAAAGCCGCAATCGCGACCTCTTCGCCTTCGCGAAGTTTTGGTTTCATCCAGTCGCAGATCTGCAGCATGTTTGCAGCCACGTTTCTGTGAGTCAGCATCGCGCCTTTGGCTACACCTGTGGTGCCACCGGTGTATTGCAGGAAAGCGATGTCTTCAAGGTTGGTTGGAACTTTCGAGGAAGGTTTCATTGCACCCAGCTCCAAAGCCTGACGGAACGTGTAGGCTTGTGGCAGGTGGTAAGCCGGAACCATTTTTTTGATGTATTTCACAACCGAGTTCACCAGGATTCTTTTCGGAGTCGGGAACAGGTCGGCCACTTCTGTGATCACAACGCTTTCAATGTCTGTCTCTTTCAGAATTTCCTGAAGCAGGTGAGCATAGTTTGCCAGAATCACGATGGCTTTTGCGCCTGAGTCCTTGAACTGGTGACGCATTTCTTTTGCGGTGTACAGCGGATTGGTGTTCACGATGGTCAGGCCGGAACGCAAAGCTGCAAAAGCCACGATCGGGAATTGCAGAAGGTTCGGCATCTGAATGGCGATGCGATCGCCTTTCTTCAGTTTCAGTTCGTTTTGCAGGAATGAAGCAAACTGATCCACTTTGCGATCCAGCTCGCTGAAGGTGAGACTGACTCCCATGCTGGTGAAAGCTTTTTTGGACTGGAATTTACCGATGGCCTCCTCGTAGACATCTACCAGTGATCCATATTTGGAAAGATCCACCTCGTGGGGAACGCCTTTCGGGTAATTCTTAAGCCAAATTCTTTCCATGAGAACCTCCTGCAAAAGTGCTTCAATTTGATTCTTAGAAAGTTTAGAGTAAAGATTCAAACGAGGTAAAGTAAATTCTTGTTTTCACAGGGCCTATTTGCAAGACTCTAGATATGAAGCTTTGCCGCCTGATTATTCTTTTTGCCGCGCTAATTGCCGCACTGGGGCTTTCCTCCTGTTTTTGGAAGAAAGAAGAAGCGCCCGTCGTAAAAGAACAAGCCGCCAAAGTGCTTACTCCGAAGGCAGAAGACACCTCGCACAGAGATAAAAGTCTGGATCTACTGGTGCGCTATCTGGCTGAGGCCGACGGTATTCAACGTGAAGCATGGTGGGTTTTGACCGCAGCGCGCCCGCCGATCAGTAAATCACCATTCGGAAAAGTTCAAAGAGCTTTGTTGGCCTCACAAAACATCAAATTAACCAACAAGTCGATGTTTCGCTGTGATCGTTATCTTGTGAAACGCGACGTGCTGGGGCTATTGGGATACCCGCAAAAAGGCGAGGTCTTTGAAAAATGCAGTGATAAAGCGGACGCCAAGCGCATTGCCAGTTTCGATGTTCCGAAAGAGGGCGAGCTGAATCTGGTTTTCTATCCCGAAAATCTGCAGGAGGTCCTGGGTCTGGGAGCCGGCATTTTGAACCGCCAGATTCACTGTTCTCTGAAGGGGAAGGAAAAGCTTGAAAGCTTGAATTGCAAGGACTGGGCGCAGGATCGCACCAAAGAGCAAATGATCCGCCTGGATGTCTATGATTATCAAAAATCCGGTAAAAATCTGATCAAATTGCGCGGAAAAGTTTATGAGAATCTGACGGACATCCGCAAAATCGAAGCTGATGTTCCGATGGAAGGAAAGATCACTGTCACCGAAACGGAACTGTATGCACCGGAAGAACCCGCTGTGGCTCCGGCACCGGCTCCAGGGGCAACGCCTGCGCCGGGCGCACCGAAGGCGGGTGGTCCTGTTCCGATGCCGTCAGGTCAGGCTCCTGCCAGCAGTGAACCGCTGCACCCAGGGAATCCAGAGCTTGGATTGCCCGCGGGACGTGACGTGGATCCGGACGTGTTGTTGCAGCGTCAGCGCAGTCAGAACCCGGGAATGGACATGATTGAAATGCCTGAGCAAAACGAGCAGGGTCAGGCTCCTGAAAACGCGGACCCTTCGAATGAAGGTTTCCCGGAAGGCTATGATCCGAACAATCCGCCGGTGCCGGAACCGCAAGACGAAACTCAGCAACAGCAATTGCCCCCTCAAGAACCACCACAAGGAATTCCAAATGGCCGCTAAAATTGAACTTGGTAAAAAAGTCCCTAACTTCAAAATTCCATCTTCCAGCGGAGAGACCCTGAGTCTTTCTTCGTTGAAGGGAAAAAAGGTCGTGCTTTACTTCTACCCGAAAGACAGCACTCCAGGCTGCACCACCGAGGGCATTGAGTTTAATGACCTGCTGGCGCAGTTTAAAAAGCAAAATGCCGTGGTCTTTGGTGTCTCTCGCGACAGTTTGAAGTCCCATGACAAATTCATCTGCAAGTATGACTTTAAGTTTGAGCTTTTGTCCGACGAAGAAGAAGAGCTTTGCCAGCTGTTTGATGTGATCAAAGAAAAGAACATGTATGGAAAAAAAGTGATGGGCATTGAACGCAGCACTTTTGTGATCGACGAGGATCAAAAGCTTGTCGGGGAGTTTCGTAAAATCAAAGCACAGGGCCACGCGGCCGAGATGCTGAAGTTCATCAAAGATTTGTAAATGAAAAAGGGCTCCTGACGGAGCCCTTTTTAGTTTCAGTGCTTGGTACTGTCTGCGGCCTGTACCATCAGTTCCGCGATCTGCTGAGAGAACTTCACAGGGTCTGGAAGGTTGGAGCCTTCGGTCAGCAAAGCCTGGGCATAAAGAATTTCCGCCCATTTGGTTTGTTGTTCCGGAGAGGCTTTCAGCATCTTTTCAAACACCGGGTGATTCGGATTGATCTCCATGATGCGTTTGACTTGCTGACCTGCATATTCTTTACCCATTTGCGCCATCAGCTTTTGCATGTGCGCGGAAGGGTCCGCAGAAGAAGCCACCAGACACGCCGGGGTGTTGGTCAGACGGTCAGACAGAACCACGTCTTTCACGTCGCTTTCCAAGGTCTTTTTCATGGATTCCAAAACAGGTTTCAGGGTGACTTCGGCCTGTTTCTTTTCCTGTTCTTTTTGCTGTTTTTCTTCAGCTGTGTCCAGGTCCAGACCTTCACGCATGATGGAGTGCAATTTCTTGCCTTTGAATTCGCTCAGAGCATCCACAACCCACTCATCCACCGGATCCACCAGCAACAGAACCTCAAAGCCTTTTTCTTTCAGCTTTTCAAGGTACGGGCTGTTTGAAACCTGAGACAGGGAATCCCCCGTGATGTAGTAAATGTCTTTCTGCGCTTCTTTCATGCGAGAAACGTATTCATCCAAAGTCGTCATCTTGTCAGAGGACGTGGAATGGAACAACAACAGATCCTGAAGCTTTTCCTTGTTCGAAGCATCAGATGGCAGACCTTCTTTCAAAGTCGCACCAAATTCAGTCCAGAAGTCTTCATAGGCTGAGCGCTCTTTGGTCAAAAGATCTTTCAAAGTGGAAAGAGCCTTATTGGTCACGTTCTTGCGGATCTGCGTGACCTGACGGTCCTGCTGAAGCAATTCGCGGGATACGTTCAAAGACAAGTCACTGCTGTCCACCAGGCCTTTTACAAAGCGCAGGTAAGGCGGCAGAAGGTCTTTGCAGTCAGCCATGATAAACACACGCTTGATGTAAAGGCTCAGGCCGTATTCCATGTCGCGCATATTGTAGTTCCATGGCTTTTTGCCGGGAACATAAAGCAAAGCATTGAACTCCATCGTGCCTTCCGCGCGATAGTGAACGGTGCGAAGAGGCTCGTTCCAGTCCTGTGTCAGGTGCTGATAGAAGTCTTTGTATTCTTCTTTGGTGACGTCGGACGGGGATTTCAACCACAGAGCTTTTTGTGAATTCAGGGTTTCTTCTTCCGTTTCGCCCATCATCTTTATCGGGTGAGCGATAAAGTCAGAATATTTTTTCACCAGGGATTTCAGAACCCACTTGTCAGTGAAATTTTGGACTTCGTCTTCTTCCTTGAAGTCCTTCATGTGCAAAGTGATGGTGGTGCCAGTGCCTTCAGGGCGAGGCACGTTGTCCAAAGAATAAGTGCCATCACCCATGGATTCCCACACGGTGCCGTCATTGCTGCCAGCTTTTTGTGTGTGCAGGGTCACGCGGTCCGCGACCATAAAAGCAGAATAGAAGCCCACACCGAACTGACCGATCAGTTCCGGTTTGGTTTTCATTTCCGCATTCATCTGCATGAAGGCTTTGGCGCCGGAACGGGCGATGGTGCCGATGAACTCGACAACTTCTTCCTGAGTCATGCCGATACCGTTATCGATGATCTTCAGGGTTTTGGTTTCAGTGTTTGGCTCCAGGCGGATTGCGGGCTGCCAGTTTTCCGGAAGCAAAGACGGGTGAGTCAAAGAGTTGAATTTCAGTTTGTCGATCGCATCAGACGCGTTGGACAAAAGTTCGCGCAAAAAGATCTCTTTGTGCGAATAAAGGGAGTGGATCACGATATCCAGAAGTTGTTTGATTTCTGCGTTAAAGTTTTGAACCTGCTTGGCCATGGTTTCTCCTTAATGCACTCAATTTGGGGCCGGGATGCGGGTTTGGCAAGGTCGGTGCGGGTGTTTCTTATGGGAAATCTAAAAAATTTCGATTGGTCCGGGTAGGAAGCTTTGTGTTATTGTCGTTTTTATGAGCTTTGAGCTGCCTTTCAACCTCATTCCCGCTTTTGCCACCCCGGTGACCACCCCGTAGGGGTCTATATTCTATTGGCCGCCCAACTTGCGGCCCCGACGCATTTTTCCTTATTTTTTATAAAATTTTAAAGTCCGCTGAAGCGGAGAGAGATTTATTTATGTCTTCCTTTAAAAAAGGACAGGCCGGGGCCTGTCATGTGCAAAAAGATCATCGTGAGTTGAATCAGGATCTTTCGTATTTTCACAGTGATGAATCCATCGGCGCAGGACTGCCATTGTGGCTTCCTGCCGGGGTGGTGATTCGTGATGAGCTTGAAAAGCTGGCACGGGAAATGGAATTCCTGGCCGGTTACCAGCGGGTGGTCAGTCCGCATCTGGCGAAAGAGGATCTTTATCATCAGTCCGGGCATCTGCCTTACTACGAAGATTCCATGTATCCATCCATGGATCTTGAAAACGTACGCTATCGTTTACGGCCCATGTGCTGTCCGCATCATCACAAAATATTTTCAGCCAAACTGCGCAGCTATCGCGAGCTGCCGTTGCGGTTGGCGGAATACGGTCAGGTTTATCGTTACGAGGGCTCCGGCGCACTTTCCGGGTTGATGCGGGTGCGCGGTCTTTGTCAGAACGATGCACATCTTTACGTGCGGCAAAATCAGGTGAAAGCCGAAATTCACAAGGTGCTTGAAATGTACCAGAAGGCTTACCGGATCTTGGGGATATCCAATTACCGTCTACGCCTGTCCCGCGGAGTGGAGGCAGGAGAAGCTTCGCAAAAGTACGTGGCTGATCCGCTGTGGGACTGGGCCGAGGGCATCTTGCGCGAGGTTCTGGTTGAAAGTGGTCTGCCGTTTTTCGAAGCTCCGGGGGAAGCGGCCTTTTATGGTCCGAAGATTGATGTGCAGATCATGTCCGTGCATGGCAAAGAGGAAAGTGCCTCCACTGTGCAAGTGGATTTCATCAGTGCTGAGCGCTTTGATTTGTCCTTCGTAAACGAAGAAGGACAGAAAGAGCGTCCGGTGATTTTGCACCGGGCACCGCTGGGCTCGCATGAACGCATGGTGGCTTTGCTGATTGAGCAATATCAAGCGGCCTTCCCGTTGTGGTTGTCACCTGAACAAGTGCGAATTGTGCCTTTGGCGGACCGGCATCAAGAGGCGGCGGAAAACCTGCGATTGCTGTTACATAATTCTTTTGTGCGAGTCAGTGTCGATGATCGCGCAGAATCCCTGTCGCGCAAAGTGGCGGAATGCTGGCAGGCGAAAGTGCATTCGGTGGTGGTGATCGGCGACAAAGAATTGCAGTCCGGGAAATTCAGTCTGCAAAGAAGAGGAGCTTCCGCGCAAAGCTTGTCGGCAGATGCGCTGCTGTCCTTGCTTCTGAGTGAAATACGCGATCGAAAGTAGTGTCATTGCTCAAATACGGGGACAGATCCTTTTTCATTGTTAGGGGTAACGTCATAATAGGGTTTTGGATCTGGTCCCGTGATTGGAGGTTTGCAATGAAGTATTTCCACAAGCTCGGAACAACGGGCAAAGTGATTTTGGGTGTGGTGTTGCTGCTGGTGGTGGTGCGGATCTTTCTGCCCACCGGGATGAAGTATGCCATCAACTGGTATCTTGGTAATAAAATGGAGAATTATGAAGGCCGCATTGATGATTTTGATCTGGCCTTGTATCGCGGGGCCTATCAGATCGAAGGTCTGAAGATCTGGAAAAAAGGTGTCAACCCCGAGCAGCCCCTGGTCTCGGCAGAACAATTGGATCTTGCAATTGCGTGGAGAGGATTGCTGAAAAGAGAATTTCTGGGAGATCTTTCAGTTCAGGGGGCCCGAGTCGTTTTAAGCGACAGCAAGGATGAAAAGAAAGAGGATCTGGGGCAGGGGCCGGATTGGCGCACAGTTTTTAAGAAACTGATTCCATTGAGGCTTGAATCCGTGAAGGTGGCTGACAGTTCGTTTAATTTTGTAAATCGGGATTTTAAAGTGCCAGTGGACGTGCGCCTGGATCGTATCGAAGGTCGTATTGATAATATTCGCAATACAGATGACAACAAAGATCCGTTGCCCACCCGGGCTTCTGTGGTTGCGCGGATGCAAGGGCATGCCGATGTAAAGGGCAAGGCTCGGTTGAATCTGCTTTCGAAAGTACCCACCTTTGATACCGATGCACAGTTGCAGAATTTGAAACTGCAGACACTGAATGAATTCTTTATGGCTTATGGACCTTTCACATTCACCAAGGGGCAATTCAGTTTGTACGTGGAAAGCGTCAGTCGGGACGGGCGCATCAAGGGCTACGCCAAACCGTTTATCAAAGACCTGGATGTAATCGACGAAAAAGAGTCTTTTAAAAGCATGGGCCAGGCGTTTAACGAAGTGGGACTGGCTTTGGTGAATCTGATTCTGCGAGACGGGGACAGCAAGACCCTGGGCGCCAGAATTGAATTTGAAGGAGCATCCAAGGCACCCAGCATTGATAAATGGGGTGCTTTTTGGTCCTCAGTACAAAACGGCTTCTTCGGAGCGATCAAGCAAAGCCTCGAACACTCTATTTCCCCGAAAGATCTGAAGAGGGAAAAGACTCCCTAATAGTGGAAGCTCATGCGGTCGGCAATAGCCTTCGGCAGTGGCGGCACCTGAGAACGCGGGATGAAGAACGTCGTCAGATTGAAGAAGTCGCCAAAGATCTTGTGCTTCGCTGTCGCGTCAGCCAGATACTTGTGGCCGCTGGATCCGCCGGTGCCGATCTTTTGACCCAGCATGCGCATCGCCATCAAGGCGTGACGGTAACGCCAGGTTGTCATGGTTTCGTCGATATCCAAAAGTGCACGGATGATACGGAATGGAGTCTGCAAAATCGGCTGATCACGGTGCAATTGAATCAACAAGGCCGCGTGCATCGCTTTGTAGCTTAAACGGAACTGACCTTCCGCGCGCAGTTTGTTGAAGGCATCTTCATTAAACAAAGCATCAAAGCTTTTCAGGGTCTGCTCAAGACCAGCGACTGTTTTTGCTTTTTCTTCATCCGGCAGGCGCGGGTTGTTTTTCACAGTTGTGATGTCATCCTGGAACATTTTGTTCACAGCTTCTTTGTAGGAATCCCAGAAGTTGAAGTTTTCACCCTGAAGGAACGGCGTGCGCTCCAGCCATTTTTCAACGGAATCATGTAAAGACGGCTGGTTCATTATGTTCAGCATTTCGCCCTGTTGGGATTCGCTTAAAGACTTATAAAACGGGGACTGATTGTAAGCCAGACGATCGCCGATGCGAAGACCCAGTTTGGTCTCAATCAAACGCCATTGGTAACTCTGAAAGCCGGAAGCCGGGTAAAGCATGTCGCGGAAATCCAGGAAATCCAGCGGAGTCATGGTCTCAAGCACGTCCACCTGACCGATGATCAGTTTCAGAATGCTGACAATTCTTTCCAGTCGCGCACTGGCGATACCCATTTCGGATTCCGCCACAGTGGGTTTTTGGAAAGTGGAAAGCACCGAATCCAATTCAAAAAGGATCTGCTTGAACCACAACTCGTAAGTCTGGTGCACGATAATGAACAGCAATTCGTCATGCGCCGGTTTTCCGTACTCGGTGCTTTTCGGGTGCTGGGCATTCAGCAGGGGATTTAAGCCCAGATAGTCGTGATAGTGGACCGGAGGGTATTTCATAGACGTTGCTCCTTTAGAAGTGCGACGAAACCATCGATATCCGATTTTTGCGTGTCCCAGGAGGTCATCCAGCGACATTCAAATGTGTTTTCGTCCCAGACATAGAAAAAATAATGTTCCCGCAAGGGTTTCACCCAGTGGCTGGGAATTGTCGCAAAGACCGCATTGCTTTGCGGGACCTCGCGCACGGTCACCCCAGCAAGGCCTTTGCACTGTTCATACAGATACAGGGCCATCTGGTGGGAATGTTCAGCAATCTGCTGCCATAGACCGTCTTTGAAGTAAGCTTCAAATTGACAGGCGATAAAGCGGGTCTTGGAAGGCAGCTGCGCGCTTTGTTTGCGGATGTATTTAAAATCCTGCGCCAGATCCTTATTCAGGATCACAACGGCTTCCCCCATCATCAAACCATTTTTGGTGCCACCGAAAGAAACCACATCCACACCCAGGTCGGTGGTGATTTCTTTCAAGGTCTTTTTCAAGTACACGGCCGCGTTGCTAAGTCTTGCGCCGTCAATGTGCACCAGCAGTTTTTTGCTCTTGGCCCAGGCGATCAGGGATTTTAGTTCTTCCACAGAATAAGTTGTTCCCAGTTCTGTGGGCTGAGTCAGGCTGAGCACCTGAGTCTGCGAAAAATGCTGATCCCCCCGGCGGATGAAGGCCTTTTCAAGTTCTTCCACAGACAGTTTTCCGTTGTGGGAAGGCAGTGGCAGCAGTTTGCAACCACTTAAAAATTCCGGCGAGCCGCATTCATCCACATTGATGTGCGCGACGTCTGAACAGAACACCGATTGCCAGGGGCGGGCCATGGCTCTTAAGGCCGTGACGTTGGCGGCAGTGCCATTGAAGACGAAGAACACGTGGGCGTCTTTGCCGAATTGGTTTTTGAATTCCCCCACCGCGCGTTCGGTCCATTCATCGGTTCCGTAGGCGGGGGCGTGTTCGGTGTTGGCGTCCAAAATAGATTGCAGAATCCGTGGGTGGACACCGGCATGATTGTCGCTGCCAAAACCGCGTTTCATGCTTTAGCCTTTTTTAAGAGTGGCGAAAATAAAGTTGTGACAGATCAAAGCCGCCAGTTTGCTGGTGCGATTGTCCTGATCCAGTGGCGGGGAAACTTCGTAGATTCCGATCCCGCGAACATCAAATTGTTCAATCATCCACAGGAGGCTTGTTAGGAACTCTTTCGTGAACAGTCCTGTCGTCCAGGACTGACTGCAGCCTGGTGCTTCGCTGGAAGTGAAGGCGTCAATGTCGATGCTGAGGAAAATCTTTTTCTTTTCTTTGCCTTTAAGATAGCCGGCAAGGACCGACTGAAGGCCCCGCTCGTTGACGTCATCCAAAGTGAAAACATCGGCGCCGTGGTCTTTCGCCCATTGAATGTGGGCTTTACTGTTGCACTGGTTTTGAATGCCGACTTCAGCAAAATCCACCTGGCCTTTGAACTCTGACAAAACACGGTGGAAAGGAGTGCCGGAATTAAAGCCCTTGTCAGTCGGGCGCACGTCCATATGAGCATCAAAGTTGATCAGCACGGCATCGTTTTTAAAAACATCCAGGAATCCTGCGCCATCGCAATAACCATAGTCGTGACCGCCCCCCAAAGAGATCCAGTGTTTTCCACTGGAGGCAAGGGTGCGGGTTGTCTGACGGGCCTTTTCGTGGCGTTCAGACAAAGGCTTTTCTTTATCAACCAGATCACCCAAATCCAGAATTTTTGGCAGGCGGGTGCTTTGCAGGTGCGGAGTCATTTTGTAAAGGTACGTGCGAATCTCGCGCGGAGCGACCTGGGCGCCCACACGGCCGCCGTTCAGGCCAATGCCTTCATCATCCGGGAAACCCAGAACTGCAAAATCGTAAGTGTGATCAGAAAGAGTGTTCAGGTCACCTTTATGAAGGAGCTGGACGCATTCCCCAAGACGCGGATCTTCTTTGTCGTTTTTGGTGAAAAGAAGATGTTTGTCGATGGAATGAAGCCAGCTCATTATTTCAGGTTGCCCCACTTATTAAGGTAAAGAGTGCGAGTCACGTTGCCCGTGTCAGAATCATAGATCTTCATGGTTGCGCGGGATTTGTTAAAACGAATCGTCGCGAACGTCGTGCTGGTGGAATCAGACAGGAAAAGCACCCAGTCTTTGCCATCAGAAGGAGTCATGCTGTAACGGTAAACGATGGGATCCACTTCACTGTAAGACTGACCGTTTTGGAAGTCATTCAAAGTGATCGGGTAGAAACTCAGTGAATTGAAATCACGAACAGTGATCAGGCCATCAGCGCTGTGCCAGTAACCCAGCATTTTTCTCAAACCCACGTAATCAACACTTTCGATAACGGCCGTGCAGGTGCTGGAATCAAGCACCCCGGAAGCCGTCAAAGTGTCGCCCGTGGAAAGTTTGCGCACGCTGATGTCAGCGTCTGTGGATTTGGTGTCGATCAAATATCTCACACAAGAGGAATCAGCTCTCAGGTACACGCCAGAAGCATCACGTTCTACAGTGCCGGAAATCGGACGAGCAGAATGCGCGGCAAAGCCTGAAATCAGAATGAGGACGAAAAGCAGAATTCTCATGCCCCACCTTTTTTCATGAGGTGAAATCCCGGTCAATAGTATTCCGACTCCATTTTCTGACTGCGCGAGTCAATTGCCATAGAAATCAGCAATTTAAGGCTATCTCCAGAGTAATGCTCGGGATTTATGGCCACCAGGCTTGCTCGCTTTAAACACCACCCGTAGGATGGAATGAAATGTCCGATACTACCAGAACCCCTCAGCTTGTTTTTCCATGGAACGGAACCCTTCCCGATGCGGACGCAATCGTATTGCGCGATATCGATATTGTGGGGGTGGGGGCCTTCCGGCGACACCAGCTTGAAATTCTGTCGAAGAGCAAAAATCTGATCGTGCAAACTCACGGCATGCAGATTCCTGAACAAGTCAGCGCCATTTACCAGGCAGAGCTTTTGCGCACACTGGAGTGGCTTCGTCCCTTCCGCGTTGAAGAGGGTGAGCGCCTGAATCTGCGCACCGAACAAGAGCGTCTGTTTGAGAGTCTGTTCCCGCGCACGCGCGAACATCTGGGTGTGGCAGTGAATCGATTGCGCGATGAGTATCTGGAAAACATGGAGTGGAGCAGCTGGCTGCTGCAGGATCACTGGCGTTACTTCGTCGGATACTTGCGCCAGAAATTTCCAGGGCAGGCGGATATTCTGGAGCTTGCACACTGGGAGTGGGTGCAGGCGTGGATTGAAGTTCAGCCCTTTGATGGTGAAAGCGCTGATGAGGCCGGTGTGCTTTCTCTGAATCCCAGTCTGCAGGTGGTGATTCTATCGCGAGACAATCTCGTCTTGAATCGAGACAAAGGTATCTATGCTTTTGTTTATAGTGGTACGAAGAATACTGTGGTGGAAAGACCACTGGACGTGATTGATTCGCTATTCATCGACTTGTTACAGGAAGATAGGAAGTATTCAAAAAAACAACTGCTTGAAATGGCCGCCATCAGCTTTAAAGCCACACCCCAACCATCATCCGAGACACTGGAAAAAAAGTTTTTATCGCTGCTTAGTGACGCTATAATCAAAGACGTTCCGGCATAAACCGAAAACAAGGAGTGTTGAATGAGTAAAATGATTCTGGCTTTGGCCGTTTTCATGGCAGGAAGTGTGTTTTCTTTGCAGTCGCAGGCGGCGACATCCAATGGAGTGCTGGTGAATGCAAATATCTTCATGTACAACAACAGCACCGAAGCAACGCCTGGTGGAGAAAGCAAATCCAACAGCAGTATCTATGACATCAAGCTTGGATACGTCGGCGGGAACGGACTTTATCTGGGGGGTATTTACACTCTTCGCAAGACTGAAACAGATTCAGGATCTGTGGATGGCAATGCGATGGGGGCGTCCATCGGGTATGTGGGGGCCAGTGGCTTCTACGTGAAGGGTCACTACCTTCTGTCGGCGGAATACGACACGTTGAAAGAGGGGACCGGGATTCAGGCTGATTTTGGTTATATGACCAATGTCACCAGTTCCTTTTTCGTCGGAGTTGAACTGACATACAGAAGTATCGATTATAAGAAAAACGATGCCAGTCCGGGCATGGACAGCATGAAGGTGACTGAAACCTTCCCAATGCTGACGGTCGGATTTATTTTCTAGGTTCTTCAAATAAAACCAAAATGCCAGGGGCTTCCATTCCGGAGGCCCTTTTTTATTGTTGCGGACTGCCTTGTCCGGAGTTTTTATGATGCTGGTGCAGGAAATCCTCTTTCACCAGATCGTAGAAGGATTTTTTGTGGAAGATTCGCGATGTGCCCACGGCGATGGCCGAACTTAGCATCATCGGGAACAGGGCGGAATGGCGATCCGTCATTTCAAATATCAGGATGAATGCGGTGAAGGGTGTCTGCATAAATCCGGACAGAAAAGAAATCATCGAAGTCATGATCAGCAGATGGTGATTGTGCGGCCATACGATTTGAGCCATGAAAGACCCCATCACGGCGCCAATTGTTAGTGATGGCGCAAATAAGCCGCCAGCAGCTCCGGCAATAGCCATCAGCAGCGGGCCTCCAATACGCACCAAAATATCCTGCGCGGTGGCAGATCCATCACGGAAGAGCAAATCCAGAATCAGCATTTTTCCGCCACCAACGCCGTGGCTGCTGATAAATGTGATGCCCAGCCAGAATAAAAAACCACAGCCCAGATTCAGCAGGCTCAGGCGGGTGAAAGATTGAATGCTTTTTCTTTTCTGATGTACCGAGAATAAAATTGAGCCAAAGCTTGCACCCAGAATTCCTGTGATGGCAGAGGTCACAATCACCCATGTATAGGTCTCCCAGCTGATGGATTCCAGGCTGGGAAAACCAATATAAAGATAGCTCCCTTGGACAGTCTGTACCAGCAGGCCGGTGGCGATCACCGACCAGATCACATAGGTCTTAAAGTTGTTAAAGTAGTCTTTGGAAAGCTCTTCCAGCGCATAGGCGATGCCACCCAGCGGAGTGTTGAATGCAGCGGCCAGTCCGGACGCGCCACCTGCCAGAATGAACGGGCGCATAGACAGCTGGTGAATCCATTTCGTGGATTTTTCTCCGATACGATAGAACAACCCCGAAGCAATCTGCAAGGTCGGACCTTCCTGGCCAACGGCACCACCGCCCAGCACACAGGCTATGGAGGCGATGATTTTCATGGTGATGGTGCGAATGCCGATTAAAGAGCGAATCAGGGGTTTGTCCGAGGCAGGATCAAGTTCATTGGCAATAAGCATCTGTGGGATGCCGCTGCCACCGGCTTGTTTGGCAAACCGGTACGGCAGATACCAGCTCAGATAAATCATGGTCAGAGTGATACTTAAAGACAGGGCCCAGTGGAAGTTTTCCACCACATGCAGGGCGACCTCCTCGCCGAAGAAAAAAGCCTGGGAATACAACAACGAGGTGCCGGCAGCGACAAGGCTTGCCAGCAGATAGGGCATAACACGCAGGGTGTCCTGATATTCCAGCTTATGCAGAATTTGGCGCCAGTTCCGGCGTAAGTCTGTAAGGGTCATACATAACCCTTACTCCTGTTGGGGGGTGATGGAAACCCTTTTTTGAATAAAAACTACAGTCCTTTAAGAATGTCATTCAGGAGCTGAATGTGCTGAAGCGGATGCTTGCCAACGTGATCAATCATCAGCTTTTTCGCGGCTTCGGCTTTTGGAACGCCTTCAAAGGTGATCAGTCGATCCATGGCATTGGCTGATGAGACCAGTACGGCCAAAGGATCCATGTCCTTTTCGCGCATTCCCTTGGGGCCGGTGCCGTTGATGGTTTCTTCGTGCTGGCCGATGATATTGATAACGGTCTGATCAAAGTGCTTTTTATCCTGCACTTTTTGCGCACCTTCAATGGGATGCTTCTTCCACAAGGCCAGATCTTCGGGACTCATACTGGCCAGGGGTTGTGACAAGTTCAAAGTGGTGTGGTGGTGGCCGTAATCATGCAGCAAAGCCCCCAGAGTCAGAAGCTGTGTTTTCTTTGGATCGTTGATCCCCAGCTTCTGCGCCAATGCAATCGACAGCGTCGCCACAGTCACACCGTGGTGGGAAACCGTTTTGTCGGTATTCTCGATGTTCATCACTGCAGACATGGCCTGGGCGTTGCTCATGATGAAGTTCACATACTTGCCGGCGGCATCTTTGCAATAGTTGTAGCTTTCAACATTCTCGGGATTTTCGAAAACCTCTTCAGCATTGTTTTGCTGAGAGCCTTGAATGATGTCCGCGCGGGTTTGGATGTCTTTCCCGGTGGTGTCGTCATAGGCGGTTTCGATATTCTTCTGCAGATAGGTGCGGTAACTGACTTCCTCGTCGGTGAGGATGTACATTTTACGCAGTTTTTTGTCCTTAAGACGTTTGAGGCGTTCCCCCTCAAAGCTGTCGCCGCGACGAAGGTATAGAATCATCTTGTCGTTGATTTTAACGTAAGCGTTGAACTCGATCTTTTGATCGCCGCGCAGGGTGCTTACTCGTATAGAAACATAATCCATTGCCTCTGTATCCTTCGATTGGTATCTTTGAGTGGATGTCGATTGATAAAGAAATTGTAGAAGATTTTGTGAACGAGTCAAAGTCCTTGATTGAAGAGTTGTTGGACCTTCTCGAAGGTATTGAAGGCGACTTTACTCAGGTTCGTAAACTTGCGGATTATGGCAATAACGTCGATCGAATCATGGGCGGTGCCAAGAGTCTGGCTCTGATGGCGCCTCCAGAGCATGCATTGCACATGATTTCGGATTATGCGGCCCTGTGTAAAGCTGTCGGATACAAGGCTTCTCAGATCAAAGGCAATGAACAGTTCTTTCATGTCTGTGTCGGTCTTTTGCTGGACGCCACAGAGACTTTGGAAACATTGCTGGAGAACATTCACAAAGATTCAAACTTTCTGCGCGAAACGATTCCTCAAGCCTTTATTGACAGGCTTCGTTGGGTGTCCAATCAGTTCAACGAATCCTACAGTGCCAGCGTGGACACGGGCATGGCTCCGTCTAAAATGAATCAGTTTGAAATTGATGATCTGCTGAAAAAACTGGGTCTTTAGTTCTCCAGTTTTCCAAGACTCCACAAAGCCAGCTCGCCTAATTTTTCGTGTTCAGTCAGCGCCTGGATTTCCGGGCGCAGTTCTTTCAAACCCCGGTTGGCGGCCACAATCATGGCATTGCGTTTGAGACCAAAGGATCCGGCCCGGGCCAGCGGTGTTCCCAGGAAGTCGCGACTGATCTTTTTGCCCGAGGCGGACAGAATATAGCGCAGATCCTCCACTAAAAGGGCTTCTTCAGAATCATTCAAGGAAAGACTTTTTTCGATGGAAAGCTGACCTTTAAAGGCCTTTTGATTCCACGGACACACGGTCTGACAAAGATCACAGCCAAAGAACCAATCCCCAATCTGCGGGCGCAACTCTTCATCCGGGATCTGGCGGGATTCAATTGTCAGATACGAGATGCACTTGCGTGCATCCATCTTGCGGGGCTCAATCAAAGCGCCGGTCGGGCAGATGTCCAGGCAGCGGGTGCAGGTGCCACAAAAATCCGGCAAAGGTGCAAATTCGGTCTGTATCTTCAATGAAGTGTAGATTTCGCCAATGAAAAACAAACTGCCTTTCTTCGGGTGGATCAGGCAGGTGTTTTTTCCCACCCAGCCAAGTCCGGCTTGTTTGGCCAGATCGCGTTCCAGCACGGGGCTGCTGTCGGTGAAAGCCAAAAACTCCTCTTCGGGAAAGAGCTTTTGCAGATCCGAGCACAAAGACTTCATGCGATCCTTGAACCAGAAATGATAGTCCATACCTTGTGCGTAAAGACTGACGCGGGCTTGTTTCAGTGGAAATTCAGACTTTTTCTCAGGATGCGGGAAGTAAGGCATGGCAAACACCAAAGCGCTTTGGGCGCGGGGCCATTTACTTTGGGGGTTTTCTTTGATCTTGGCGTGTTCGGCCAGATAGGTCATGTCTCCGTGCAGGCCCTGGTCGATCCATTCCCGGTAGAAATCAAAGCTCAGGGGTTTGCTCAATGGTGCAAAACCGAAGTGGGAAAATCCCAGATCGGTCAAGGTTCCATCGATAAGAGATTTCATCTCCTGTGGCGTCACGCGAACAAACTCTTTCTTTCAGGCCTGTCTTTTTCTACACTCTAGGGTGTGAATCAGGTGCAAAATCTTCTTCAATCCCATCCCCATTGGCCGGCTGTGGAGTCAATCTACCACAGGCTGCAGGCCAATGGCTATAAGGCCTTTTTGGCCGGCGGCTGTGTGCGTGACGCCCTGTTGGGCATAGTTGCCAATGATTTGGATCTGGCGACCGACGCCACCCCGGAAAAAGTTGAGTCTCTGTTTAGTAAAACCGTCAATGTCGGTAAAAGCTTCGGGGTTATGCGGGTGCTTGTCGAAGGGGCGGATATCGAAGTAGCCACTTTCCGTAACGATGGAACATACAGGGACGGACGCCGTCCGGAAAATGTGGTTTTCGCAAGTCCCCAGGAGGATGCTCAGCGCCGGGATTTCACCGTGAATGCTCTTTTTTATGATCTGGCAACGGCCGAGGTGCTCGATTATGTCGAGGGCCAAAAGGATCTTAAGGCCGGGATCTTGCGCACGGTGGGCGAGGCGGAGCGCCGTTTTGAGGAAGATCAACTGCGGCTGTTAAGAGCCGCACGTTTTTCAGCCCAGCTGAATTTTGAACTGGAGCCAGTCAGTTTTGCCGCCGTAAAAAAAATGGCCGCCAAAGTGAAAACTGTCAGTGGTGAACGCATTCGTGATGAAATGACCAAGCTTTTGAAAACCGAGCACGCAGATCGTGGTTTGCAAGTCATGAAAGACTCGGGCCTGATGGGTGTGTTGTTTCCATTTCGTCTGCGCAAAAATGACTGGGTTAAAAACCTACTGGCCACCGAATCGTGGCAGCGTCTGGCGCTGTTTGTGCGAAGTGCTCAAGGTTCAGAGCTTATTCCGGCTTTGGATATGCTGAAGCTTTCCACCCGGGATCGTCGCGCGATTGAGGATGCCTGGAAAGTCTGGCACGATCCTCAACTGGTGCTGAAGAACTCTTTGGGAAAACAGCTGCAAATGCTGGCAAAAGAGGGCGTGGTTTTTGCTTTAAGAGTTTTACTGTCCGAGTCGCTTGAAAAGACCGCCATTGAAATCCTGCTGGCTGAATGGAAAAGCTGGCAGGAGGTTCTGCCCCGGCCGTTTTTGAACGGCGAGGATGTTAAAGGACGCCTGACCGGGCCTGCTGTCGGAGTCTGTCTTGAAAAGGCCTTTGAGCAGCAACTGGAGCGTCAGTTGCAAAGCCGTGACGAAGCATTGTTGTGGCTGAAAAAATATCTGGAAAGAGAGTCATCTTAGATGGAATCCGCATTTGTTCCCAGCACCTGGAGACGTTTTTTTGCCTATGGCATTGATCAGATCATCAGTCTGCCATTTTACCTGCCGTTTGCCGGGGTGTTTTTAAAACTGATTTTCACTGAAGACGATGTCATTGTGACATTGTTGCAGTTGTTTTTATTGTTTTTGATTCCTGCGGTTTATGAGTTTGTGTTTTTGGTGATGATGCAGGCCACGCCAGGTAAATGGTTTATGGGCCTGAAAGTGGTGCCCGCCAGCAATTTCACCGAAAAACTGCATTGGTCCCAGTGTCTGCTGCGCCCATTGACGGGGCGTTTGAGTTTCTTTTTCTCCTGGGGGATTTATGCCCTTGCGTTTTTCCGTTATGATCGCACGCATCTGTGTGACTGGGCGGCGGAAACCCGCGTGGTGCAGGATAAACCCCGCGCCACTCAGGCCCGTCTGCGCTGGGTCATGGGGTTGGTGTTTGTATTCCTTTACTCCTATGAAGGACTGGTTTCGGCCAAAATGATTCTGAAGTCGATTGACTGGTCCGAGCGTCAGGCCAACCTGCGCGAGGTGTTTGATCTTCAGGATTATATGGATGTGACGTTCGAACAGGACTAGGCTGCCGGTTTCCATTTTTTGAAGATGGTCGTGGTCATCAGCAGATCCACGTTGCCGGATCCCGACAGAGCTTCATCGCGCAGATCCTGAATGGCCTGTGTGGCTGTGCGGGCTTGTTTTCCGCCTTCGGTCAAAGCGGTCATTTCATGGAAGCGATAGGCAAATCCCAATAGTTTTCCGAACTCTGAAATATCCCCACCAACAAGCTTTTTGGGGAAGCCTGTGCCGGAGCCGTTTTCGCGGTGCTGGCCAATGGCATCGGAAATTTCCTGTGGCAGCGGGACTTTTTTGGCTTTGACCATGACCACCGAACGCTCGGGATACAGGTGATACTGGCTGATCTCTTCCGGGGTGTAGTCTTTGACAGGCTTGGTGCCCACGGTGACGGGCATCTGGGACAAACCAATATTGTGCAGAAGGCCTGCGATGGCGGCGGTTTCACGCTTGTCTGCGCTCCACCCCAGTAATTGAGCGAAATAGGCGGCATAGGCCGACAGACAGATGCAGTCATGGTAAAGTGTTCGCACATTGCCAGAAAAACGGAAGACCTCATCAAAAATCTCCTGCGGGGGAAGATCTTTGGTCAGCTCAAAGTCGGCAACGATGGATTTGCATTTGTCGAGGATCACTTTTCCTTCGGAATAGTCCGTGGAGGCGCCATTCAGGAACTGCGCCATGATTTCATAGATGACTTTTTTGGAGCGGTGGAATTTTTCCGTCATCGAGATGGGCATTGGCATATTGCGCATGCTCATCACCGTGCGGGCGTACTCGAAGAACGGTTTCATCTGGGTTTTTTTGATGTACATCTGCTGTTTTAAGGCATTGAACTTGTCCAGATGCTTCTGGTCAACCACATCGCCGGATTTTCGCATCATCACAGAGCGGTGGTTGGCGGGCAGGTGGACAAAAACATCAAAGTTGATATTGGTGTCAGCATCCATGTCGCGCAGATCCACTGGCATCAGGGCTGTGATGGGAATCTGGTCGCCCTCCATTTCAATAGGGGCCAGTTGCAGAACCATGTCCGAAATGAATTCGCGGTCGAAGTTGATGTGCATGATCTCATCGGCGCCGTTTTTCTTGACGATATTGAAATCCAGCGGGGCGGCGGAAGAGTGCAGAACGATGACCGGGCAGTCCGGATAATTCATTTTGGTGGACTGAACCCATTCATTGGTCAGATTGGTGCCATCTTGTCCGTCGACAAGCGCAAGAATCGGTTTGAAATTTTCAGAAGTGCCGTGATCAAGGGCTTCGTCGATGGATTTGAAGTGTTTGAGCTGGTACGGATAGTAACCCTTCAGGATAGAGGTGATGGCTTCCCAGAAGGAGTCGCGGGGACTCCCGATGAGAACATCAACCGTCTTTCCTGAAGTGGAACTCATTGCTGCACCGAAATCTCCACGTAGAAAGTGGATCCGTTCGTCAGGTTGAAGGGGATGACGAGCGTGGCACTTTTGTCAGCGTGAGTGATCTTGAAATCACCGGAAATCACGGTTGGAATTGCCATCTCGAAGTTGTATCCCAGTTGATTCAGTGTCGTCTTGGCAGAGCCGTAAATCATATTGGTCATTTCGCCGACAGCGTCGGACACCTCACCATTGATGGTGGTGTGTTTTTCGCCCAGCATGTTCTCAAGAATGTGGAAGATGCTGTCTTTGCCGTAAGAGATCAGCAAAGTGCCTTTCAGAGGCGGAGCCACCATGCCGACCATGCCTGCAATTTCCCCTTTAAGCACGAATTGCGGCTCAATGAAGGGTTTGCCAGGTGTTGCATCGGTTTGAGCGATGGTTTTCAGGGTCTTGATAACGCCTTCGACGAAAGCATTGATCAAGCGTTTGTCAAACAGGGGATTAATAGCTTCTTTTGGTGCTGCAGACATTTATTTCTCCAGACCCAAGTATTAGGAAGCTTTTGCTTGTGTTGCAGGGTTGTGTTTGGCCCAAACACGTTCCATCTTGCCTTTCAGAGTGGCAGAATTGAACGGTTTAACCACATAGTCAGAAACACCGGCTTTGGCGGCTTCCAGGATGTGCTTTTGTTCGGACTCTGCAGTCACCAGCATAAACGGCACGGACTTAGTGCGGGGGTCGGCCTTGCAGGCCTTCAAAAGGTCGATACCCTGCATTCCGGGCATATTCCAGTCCGAAATGACAAAGCCGTAAGGCTGGCCTGCATCATGGGCGGCCTGGATCATCGGCAGGGCAGTTTTACCATCATCAGCTTCCTCTACGTTGGTGTAGCCAAGCTCATTTAGCACTTTTTTAATGATTTTTCGCATAGTTGCGAAGTCATCAACGACCAAAAACTTTGTATTTGTGGGAAACATAATATCTCCTGAATGTTGGAAACTGTGTAAAATCCTCATGCTTATCGGTCTAGTTTTTTAAAACTAGAGTCCAAAGCTATTGCGAATTTCAGTTTTTGTTGTCAGACTTTATTACAGGTGGTCGAGGCTACTTTTGGACATGAGTCCTGGGTGGCGTTGAAGGTTTAGACGGATTTAAAAACAAAAACAATTAGCGGGAGGGAGCAAGGATGCTCAGAGATGTCCTGATTCAAAAAGGTCTTTCAAATAGAGAGGCAGAAGTTGCTGAACTTGTGTCTAAAGGCTTGTCCAACAAGGAAGTTGCGAACCAGCTTTTTGTAACTGAGAAAACAGTTAAATTTCACCTCACAAACATCTACAAAAAAATGAATGTGAAGTCTCGTGCACAGTTGATAGTATGGTGCTTGCCTCACCTGGGCTTCGTTGAAACTGAAGTTCGCGCTGAGAACAACAACCAGGCAGCTGCTGCGACTGCATTCAATAACAATGCAACTCAAACGATCCCAGCTGGATCTGCGACTGTTGCAGGTACTACAACTCTACCAGGTAGCGGTTTGAACCGTGGCGGTAACTCCGATATTGGTATGGGCGGCATCTAATCTTTATTGATTAGATTGGTTCTAAGGCGCAGGATGTGGAGACACAGACCTGCGCTTTGTTTTTTTAGAAAGGGGCTGCATTGTGGCTGCTTCAAAACCCGTCTCATCATCTCAAGTTGTAATGACTCAATTGGTTCTTCCTTCCCATACCAACTCTTTGGGAAGTGTCTTCGGCGGAACGATCATGTCCTGGATCGATATCTGCGCCGCGATCTGTTCCCAGCGACATTGTAACAAAGAAACCGTCACGGCCAGCATCGACCGTCTTGATTTCGTCGCGCCAGTTTATAAAGGCTGGGTGGTGAACCTGAAAGCAAGTGTGAACTACACTTCCAGAACCTCGATGGAAGTCGGCGTTCGTGTTGATGCGGAAAATCCAAAAACCGGCGAGACTTTCCATACAGCCTCGGCGTATCTGACTTTTGTGGCATTGGGCTCTATGGGGAAACCAACTGAAGTTCCTGGCTTGGTGTTGGAGTCCGAGGAAGACAAGCGTCGTTTTGAGCAGGCTAAAAAGCGCCGCGAAGTTCGTCTGCAGAATAAAACCAGATAATTTGCTGTAATACATCCTTATGTGTGTTGTCACGAACGCGAGGATGTCTATTCAAAAAAGGCTATCAAATGCCCGGACCCTGCGGTAGAAAATACTGTGGGGTCAGAATATCCGGTTAATCCATTTGGCGAATACGCAAACACCAGTCTCATGGTTCAGGCCACGTTGGGCTTTGATTGGTCCAAAACAGAATTAGGCCCCATTCAAAATTGGGATTCCGGTTTAATCAATTCACTTCGCATTGTATTCAGTTGTCCCGTGGGGATGTACTGCACTTGGGGACCCGAGCGACGGGTCTTTTACAACGACGCCTATATTCCTATCTTAAAACATCGCCATCCGCGGGCTTTGGGTTCGCCTCTGCGTGAGGTTTGGCCCGAGGTGTGGGATCAGGTGGATGCTATTGCCAGCAAAATTGAATCCGGGGGCGTGGTTCTTGAATCTGATGTGCAGTTCGACATCGAGGTCGATGGCAAGCCTCAGGGGAATTACTATACTTACGGAAATTCTCCGCTGTTTAATTCCGAAGGAAAAATTTCGGGAATGCTTTGTACAATTCTTGATACGACAGTCGCAGTGAAAAGGAATCATGCGGCCGAAGAGAATCTGGCCCGTTCCAATCAGGAAGTTCGCGCTGAACGCCGAAAGCTGCGTTCTATTCTGGAAAAAGCTCCCATTGCGATGGCGGTGCTTGATGGGCCGGAGCACCGTTTTTCGATGACCAATGATTCTTACCGGGATCTTTTCCTGGGGGATTGTGATGTCACTGGTCAGAGGGTCAAAGATGTTTTCCCCAAGACGGTGGCTAATGGGTTGATTGCTCAGTTGGATGAGGTTTATCGCACTGGAAAAGTCTTCGAAGCCAAGAACTATGAGGTCAATGATCGTCGTGCGGATGGGGTTGAGCTTTCGGTCTTTGTTGATGTGGTTTATCAGCCGATTTATGATTTTAACGATGAAATTGAAGGCCTTGTTCTTGCTGCTAACAATGTGACCGAGCAGGTGATGGCCGAGCGGGCCCTGCAGGCGGCAAAAAGTGCGGCGGAAAATGCCAATCAGGCGAAGTCCGCTTTTCTGGCAAACATGTCCCATGAAATCCGCACTCCGCTGGGGGCTATTCTGGGTTTCGCGGAAATCATTGGCACCCAGGATCTGGGGGAGTCAGAGCGACAGAAGTATTTCGAGATCATTCATCGCAACGGAACGTCGTTGACTCGTATTATTGATGACATTCTGGATTTGTCCAAAATCGAAGCGGGTAAATTTGAAATTGATAAGTCGCCAGTAAGGCTTAAAAAGCTGCTGCAGGAAGTTCTGATCATGTTCTTTGATCAGGCTTCGCGCAAGAATATTTACCTGAACTATGATTTGGCAGAGATCGGCAATCTGGTCGTTCTGTCGGATGTTGTTCGCATCCGTCAGGTTCTGGTGAATCTGATTGGCAATGCGATCAAGTTCACTTTAAAAGGTTCAGTGAAAGTTTCCTGCCGGGCTGAACAGGTCAATGGGACGCACAAAAAAATCACGTTCGTTATTGAAGACACCGGCATTGGGATGACAAAGGAGCAGGCGGACCGTCTCTTCCAGCCATTCACTCAGGCAGATGCGACCTCCACCCGCCGCTTTGGTGGAACGGGGTTGGGGTTGGCGCTTTCGCGAAATCTGGCCAGAGCTTTGGGTGGTGATGTGCGGATTGACCGCTGTGAGCCTCATCAGGGCAGCACCTTTGAGTTTTCGTTTGCAGCCGAGGATGTCAGTCCGCTTGCGGCGGTGATTCCGGAGGGAGCAAGTGCGGAGATCTCAAACCCGTTGGCTGGCGTCAGAGTTCTTGCTGTTGATGATTCGGCGGACAACCGCGAACTCATCGCAAAAATTCTGAGCAGCGCGGGGCTTGACGTCACGGAGGCTGAAAGTGGCGAAGAGGCTTTGAACCACGCCTTCAAAGAACAGTATGATCTGGTATTGATGGATATTCAGATGCCGGGGCTGGATGGGTTCAGCACCCTTTCAGGGCTTCGCAAACAGGGATTCCAGGGGCCAATCATAGCATTAACCGCGCACGCCATGAGAGAGGATCGGGACCGCGCTTTCGCAGCCGGATTTGCTGATCATCTGACAAAGCCAATCAATTCAAAGCTTTTGCTTCAGTCCATCCAGTCGCATCTGCGACTGGCTTAAACCATACAAACTATTTACAAAGAAGTTCGATCCAGCGAAGGGCTTCCTTCGCGTTGGGGCTGGTGGGGGCATCGTCTGGCTGATTGTCGCTGGTCAAGACGTCCTGCTTTTTTCGGGCGCAGTCTTTTTTGGTTTTTTCTTTTAGCTTCGCCAGCTCAAATGCCGGTTCCAGAGCGTAGAACAGACGGGCCACGTCCTGCTCTTTGTCGTCTCCTTCGGTGGGGTTGGATTTTTCATATAGATTTAAAGTTACTTCAAAGGATTTTTCCAAAGCCCTTAAGATAGAACCTTTTTTCTCGAATGTGGTTTCCTTCGAGGCTTTTTCAAAAGAGCTCTGGGACTCTTTAAA
The DNA here is from genome assembly GCF_048286975.1 of Bdellovibrio bacteriovorus. Taxonomy (GTDB): domain Bacteria; phylum Bdellovibrionota; class Bdellovibrionia; order Bdellovibrionales; family Bdellovibrionaceae; genus Bdellovibrio; species Bdellovibrio bacteriovorus_H. The sequence continues at coordinate 68,488 of NZ_JBLVRT010000006.1, forward strand.
GAAGTCATTTGTATTTTTGAGCGGTGCTGCCTGGGCACTCAGCAATGTCAGGGCGAATACTATTTTAAGCATGTGTCGCCCTTCTTGTCGGCCGGGGAGTGAGGCACGCCGGGTTTGTATTGATCCAGCAGCTCATTCATTTTGACTTCGGTCTGCCGGACATAGGAGTTATTTTTAATAATGCGTGAAACGGCGTCGACCGGAGTGGTTGTGTTGGAAAAGCGCAGTCTGCGAATCAGGGATTTGGCCTCTGACGGTCCCTGGGGTCCATAGGCCACCAGGGTCAGATAGTTCAGGACATCCTGATTGGCGGCCAGTCTTCCGGCGCGGGCGGCAAGGGCTGGTTTCACAATACTGTCGCGCACATGCACGTAATAGCCGAGGGAATAGATCAGATTTCTTGCGACACCTTTTCCGGGGCTGACCCAGGTGCAATAGTTTTTCGGACTGCCGGGGCGAGGCGGGGGATTGACCAGATCATCCTTCATGATGTCGCGGAAGGGTTTGCAAGCCGGGTTCTGGCTCTTCATCAGAGTCTCCAGAATGTTGCGACCATTTCCTTCAATGAATTCTCCGTCTTCTTTCCAGCCCGCCAGTTCTTTTACAGGATTGGAGGTCAACTGTCCCATGCCCACGCCGCCGTTGTAGGCGATGTAAAAGTTAAAGGCGGTTTCATTGTTGATTTTTTTAAGAATGAAGCGGGGATCAATCGGCGTGCGATCTGAAGACATGCAGTTCAGGGCCTGATTCAGAGAGTATTCGATAAAGTCCACCGTGGAGGAGTTCAGGCAAGGTGCTGATTTCCCAGCATTTTCAAATTTCTTTGGAGTGTCTTTCAGGCAGCTGTAACCCTGGTTGCCCACTTCGCGCTGCAGGGATGCTTCGATGCATTCGCGGCGAATGGCTTTGACGCTGCTTTGTGCTTTGGTGACTTTGGCAATGTCCTTGGTGGCTTTCTTTAGGGACTTGAAGCGGTCTTCCAGTTCGCAGGCCACGACATAGCCGGCTTTTTGTGAGGCTTCAAAGTTGCTATAGGCAAAAGCCTGAGTCAGGGGATCGGTGGCTTGAATCAGCGATTGATTGATTTCCTGATTGGAGACGCCTTTAGTGCCTGACTTGTCGTTCACGCACTGGGGGGCGGTGGCTGCGGCCTGGAAGGAGGCGAAGCTGGAAAGTGCGGCAATAAGCAGATGAAGTTTAAGCTGTCTCACTTCTGGCTTATCGGCGGGATTATGGAATGGATAAGCTTTAAAAAGAAAACCCCAAGACGTAGGTCCTGGGGTTTCTTGAGTTTTCTGAAATATGTGTTCCGGAGCTTACTTTACCAGATAGTCCTTCCATCTGTTAATCAGGGTCGGAGTCAGCTGAGTGTAGCAAACCGTGCCTTCGGTCGCGGTTTCTTTGCGCAGGATTTGTGCTTCACGGCCCAAATCAAAGATTTTGTATTCTTCGGCGCGCGGGAAGTACAGCTGCACATCCTGCTGCATTTCACTCACGGTCTGGGCCATCAGTTTTTTAAGCTGTTCCATGCCCTGACCGGTCAGCGCACTGACGAATACACGAGGATAAGCCTTTACTCGGAATTGTCGCTCTAAAGGTGCGACATCACATTTGTTAAAGACGTGGATGATCTTTTTATCCTGCCAGTTGAATTCTTTAATCAAAGCTTCAACCACCTCGATTTGTCTTTCCATATTCGGCGAGGACAGGTCCACCACGTGCAAGAGCACGTCGGCTTCCGAGGATTCTTCAAGCGTTGCTTTAAAGGCCTCAATCAGTTGTGTTGGCAGTTTGCGGATGAATCCCACGGTGTCAGTGACGACAGCAGGGGGTGCATCCGGCAGGAAGATTTTGCGGGTTGTTGGATCCAGCGTCGCAAAGACCTGATTTTTCGTCATCACCTGAGCGCCGGTCAGGCGGTTCAGGATCGAGCTTTTTCCAGAGTTGGTGTAACCCACCAGTGCAAAGGAGGGGATCTCGTGACGACGACGCGATTGTCTGTGTTGCGCACGGTTTTGGCGCACACTTTCAAGTTTTTTCTTAATAAGTGCCACGCGCTCACGGATGCGACGACGGTCGTTTTCCAGAGCGGTTTCACCCGGGCCTCGGGTTCCGATGCCACCACCCTGACGGGAAAGGGAATCAAGCCAGGCACCGACGTTGCGGGGCATTTGATCCAGAAGCTGTGCAAGTTCCACTTGAAGTTTTCCCTCAAAGGTCTGCGCTCGCTGGGCAAAGATATCCAGAATCAGCTGATTGCGATCGATCACGCGGGCTTTCACGATCTGCTGCAAGTTTCGTTGCTGCACTCCGGAAAGCTGGTGGTCCATCACCACAATCGTGGCTCCGCTGTCGCGAACCATTTCAGCCACTTCCTCAACTTTTCCGGTTCCAATTAAAGTCGCCGGATTCCATTGCGGAAGAACCTGAATGATAGAGCCCACGACTTCACCGCCAGCGGCAGAAACCAGCTCTTCAAGTTCCAACAGATTTTCTTTGATTTCAGTAAGGGGCTCGGTCTTGAGGCCGACACCAATGACGATCGCTCTATCCTGGTCTTTGACTTGGGCTTGATTATTCAATCAGGAAAACCCTCCCTTGGTCTTAATTTTAGCACGGTCAGGGGTGGTCACAAAGTTAAATTTGCAGCAGCAAAGTCAGGATTCCGCCAGTAAGAATCAGAAGCGCACTGGGAAAGCGTTGGCGCAGCAAAACCAGACTAACCAAAAAGAGTCCCCAAGACAGGGGGGAGTTCAATGAATCCCGCCCCAACTGCACCAGAGTTGAAAAAAGCAGCCCCACAGATACCGCCACCACCCCTTGCAGGAATTGCTTCAGAATTTCGGAGTTCTTCAGCCATTGATAAGCCGGAATGCTGAGGGCGACAAAGATGAAAGCGGGCAGGAAGATTCCGACAGTGGCAATCAGGGCTCCGGAGGGGCCTTGCAGCAGGTAACCAATAAAGCTGGCGGTGGTGAATACGGGGCCCGGGGTGAATTGGCCGACGGCAATGGCATCCATCAACTGGGCTTCGGTAAGCCAGCTGCGTTTTTCGATCAGCTCGGTTTTCAGAAAACTAAGCAGCACATACCCGCTGCCAAACAGAACAGAACCCACTTTGAAAAACACCCAGAAAAGGGCGCCAGCATTCCAAAGACGGGTCGTGGTTTTTAAAAGAGGCAGCGCCAGGATTCCCCCGGCCAGCAGCAAAGGAATTTCTGCCATGCCTGCGGAGTGCAGGAAGGCTGAGATCATCACCAGTAACAGCACAAACAGATTCGAAGGGGATCTTAACGAACGAAGACTTTCCGCATTGATAGAGCTGACTTTTAAAAGACTCAGCAGAAATCTTGAGGCGGCCTGAAGAATCACGGCCAGCACCACGGCTTTGACTCCCATCAGGAAACTTTCCATTTGCGGAAGTTTTGCATAATGCACGTAAAAGGCGGCAATCAGGGTGACAATCAGGAATGCGGGCAGAATAAAGCAGACCCCTGCCACACCCAGGCCTTTCCAGCCGGCACGGCGATAGCCAATATGAATGGCAAGTTCCGTCGAATTAGGGCCGGGGATCAGGTTGGACAGAGCCAGAAGTTCCAGAAAGTCGGGACGGGAAATCCACAGACGGCGATGGACGAATTCGTCCTCCATCAGCGAAATGTGTGCGGCGGGGCCACCAAAAGAGGTGGCTCCCAGTTTAAGAAAAACCCAGGCAAGCTCCCAAAGAGACCCTTGAGAACGTTTCGGATTACTTTTTGCCACGGGCTTTCAAAGCATCCTTGATGAACTGTGCTTCCAGGGCCGTGAAGACTACGGAATTCACGATGCCATCAACCGTCGTCGTTCTTTGCAATACGTTGGCAGAACGGCGAACACCGGTCAGGAAGGGCCCGATCACTTCTGCTTTGCCGATTTGTTGAATCAGCTTGTAAGCGATATTGGACGACTCCAGATTCGGGAAGACCAGCACGTTCGCGCCGCCTTTAAGGCCCGAGAACGGGAACAGACGTTCCATGATTTCCGGATTCACGGCCGTGTCTGCCTGCATATCGCCTTCGATCATCAGATCCGGGCGCAACGTGCGGGCGATTTCCGCGGCTTTTTTCATCTTGCGAGGAGTGCCCTCAGCGCCGCTGAAATTGGAATAGCTCAGCATCGCCACGCGAGGCTCGATACCGAAGTACTCAACAATCTTTGCCGCCTGCAGGGCGATTTGCGCGCACTGCTCAGCTGTTGGATTGAAGTTCACGGTGGTGTCAGCCAAAACCAGGAACTTGTCTTCCAATAGAACAAAATTTAGACCCGCTGGGATGCCTTCTTTGTAAGTGCCGATAGTTTGCAGGATCGGACGAACGGCATCCGCATAGTTGATGGAAGATCCGCTGACCATGCCGTCAGCTTCACCCATGTTGACCATCATCGCTGCGAAGTAATTAGGGTCTGCCATCAGGCGTTCGGCTTCACCCAGGTTGATGCCTTTGCGCTGGCGCAAAGAATACAGCTTTTCAACGAAGCTGAAATACTTCGGATGAGAAGACGGGTGAACGATAGTGACATCGTTCAGCAATGGAATATCCAAAGCTTTGATCTTTTCTTTTACGCGTTCAGGGTAACCCAGCAGAATCGGCTGGCAGATTCTTTCTTCAACCAAAGTCGCCAAAGCTTTCAAAACCTTGGTGCTGGTGCCTTCCGGGAATACAATGCGTGGCAATTCGCCGCCGTTGGCCTCCGAGTTCTGGTGCACGCGGTTGATCGCCGAACGGATGAAGACTTTGGACGGGCCCTGTAGGGCTTCCAAAGACTCACGGTATTGATCCCAGTCTTCAATCGCACGAGTCGCTACGCCGGACTTCATCGCAGCTTTCGCCACTTCCGGAGCCACCCACAACAGCACACGGGTGTCGAACGGTTTCGGGATCAGGTAATCGCGACCGAATTTGAAGCTTTTGCCGCCGTAGGTTGCCGAAACTTTGTCGGGAACATCCATGCGCGCCAGTTTCGCCAAAGCGTGAACAGCTGCCAGTTTCATTTCTTCGTTGATCTGGGTGGAACGAGTGTCCAAGGCGCCGCGGAAGATGGACGGGAAGCCCAGAACGTTATTCACCTGGTTTGGATAATCAGAGCGACCGGTGGCGATAATTGCATCCGGGCGAGCTGCGCGAGCCTTGTCTGGAGTGATTTCCGGCTCGGGATTTGCCATGGCAAAGATGATAGGATCTTTAGCCATGTCCTTCAGCATTTCAGGGGTCAGAGCGCCTGCCACGGAAAGGCCGACAAAGACATCCGCGCCACGCAGGGCTTCAGTCAATGTGCGGGCTTCAGTTTCTGAAGCGAAGTATTCTTTGTACTTGTTCATGCCCGCAGTGCGGCCTTTGTAGATAACACCTTGAGAATCACACATGATGATGTTTTCACGGCGAGCACCCAACGCGATAAAGATCTTCGCGCAAGAGTTTGCAGACGCACCCGCACCGTTCACGACGATGCGAACTGTTTCCATTTTGCGGTTGGTGATCGAGCAGGCATTCAAAAGGGCTGCACCTGAAACAATCGCGGTTCCGTGCTGGTCATCGTGGAAGACCGGGATGTTCATTTCTTTCTTCAGACGCTCTTCGATTTCAAAGCACTCGGGCGCTTTGATATCTTCAAGGTTGATGCCGCCGAAAGTGGGCTCCAGAACGCGAACCGCATTGCAGAACACGTCGACGTCTGTTGCTGCCACTTCAATGTCGAAGACGTCGATACCGGCAAATTGTTTGAACAAGATGCCTTTACCTTCCATCACCGGCTTGCCGGCGGCAGGGCCGATGTTTCCCAAACCCAGTACCGCAGTACCGTTAGAGATCACCGCCACCAGATTGCCTTTGGCAGTGTAATCGTAAACTTTTGCTGGATCCTTGGCGATGGCTTTACAAGGTGCTGCCACTCCCGGAGAGTACGCCAGTGAAAGATCTTTTTCGGTGGCGCAGGGTTTGGAAGAGATGACTTCGATTTTGCCCGGTTTTCCTTGCTGGTGGTACAGCAGGGCTTCTTGGTCGAAGTTTGTTGTCCCGGTTTTCGGTTCAATTTTAGTTTCAGTTTTGTTGTCCAAGGATGCTCCTTTGGTGTTGCAGTTTTTGGGCTCCCGAAGCCAGGGATTTTGCGACCCATTTCAATGGGTTAGAGGGAGTCCAGTTACAAGTGCCATTACTCTACCGAGGGGGGTGGGGTGGGTCAATGAATGGGGAACTTGGCGCGCTGAGCCTTTAAGGCAAAAAATATTTCTCCGAGCGAAAACTGCTCACTTTTAGAGCAATATTTCTAGTAATTGCGGAAAATCCGCGATCTGTGGGCCTTTGCTGTTCCTAGACCAAAATCCTCGAGTGTTCGATACTTCGGGGGGAGATCCAGAAGGGCCTTTTACTATTTGGTGGAACTGCCGAAAAGACATATCATTTTAATGGTTTATACAACTAAGGAGACTGTTCATGAAATCACCACGTGATGTTGTTCTTGTAGAAGGTGTTCGCACTCCCTTCGCGAAAGCAGGAACAAAACTTAAAAAAGTACACCCGGCAGAATTGGGTAAAGTCGCTTTGAAACAAGTTATCGCCCAGACAAATCTGGATGTGAACCTTGTGGATGAAGTGATCATCGGGAACACCGGAAATCCTCCGGACTCTGTGAACATCTCGCGCGTGGTGGCATTGAACGCTGGTATTCCTTTGAAAACCTCTGCATACACAGTTCACAGAAACTGTGCTTCTGCACTTGAATCCATCTCCAACGGCTATGAGAAAATCAAATCCGGAACAATGGATGTGATCCTGGCGGGCGGGACTGAAAACATGTCCCAGATGCCGACGCTGCCTCCAAAAAAATTCCAGGAAATCTACGAAAAACTTTTCGCTGCGAAAGGCCCGAAACAAGCATTGCCCCTGTTGTGGTCTCTGTTCAAAGCGGACGTGAAACAGATCAAAGCTTTGTTGTCCGGCAACATGCGTGACGAGTACTTCCCGGTGATTTCCGTGATGATGGGTCTGACGGATCCTTTCGTCGGCATCAACATGGGTCAAACAGCCGAGATCCTGGCAAAAGAGTGGGGTTTGTCTCGTGAGACTCAAGATAAGTTTGCCCTGCGCTCTCACCAGTTGGCTTCCAAGGCCATGAAAGAGGGCCGCATGCGTGAAGAAATCGCTCCGGTTTATCTGGCTCCTGAATACAAGGAAGTGATCAGCGATGACATCGGTCCCCGTGACACACAAACGATGGAAGCGCTGGCAAAATTGAAGCCGTTCTTTGATAAAGCCACAGGCTCGATCACGGCGGGGAACTCCTGTCCGATCACCGATGGTGCGGCGATGGTGTTGATGATGTCCCGGGAAAAAGCTGAAGCTCTGGGTTACAAGCCACTGGCAACGATCCGTTCTTACGGTTTTGCAGGTCTTGAACCTGAACGCATGGGCTTGGGCCCGGTTTACTCCACTCCGGTGGCGTTGAAGCGTGCGGGGCTTTCCATGAAAGATATCGGTCTGGTGGAATTGAATGAAGCTTTCGCGGCTCAGGTTCTTTCCTGCCAAAAGGCATTTGATTCTGACAAATTCGGTCAGGAAAAATTGGGATTGTCTTCCAAGATCGGTGAAATCCGTGATGATATTTTGAATGTCAACGGTGGCGCGATTGCTTTGGGGCACCCAGTGGGAGCAACAGGCACCCGTATCGTTCTGACTTTGGCCAAAGAAATGAAACGCAGAAACACCCAGTTTGGTCTGGCGACTTTGTGTATCGGTGGCGGCCAAGGCGGATCCATGATCCTTGAGAACGAGGGTTAAGAAACTCTCGGTCCCGCGGCCTCTGGGGCTGGAGCCCGGCTCCGAACTCAGCGGCTGCGAACAGTCCTCGCGGACGCCATCCCGTTGGGATGAGCTGCTGCGGAACTTGCCTCTGAGCTCGGACCCAAGCTCCAGCCCCAGAGGCCGCGAAAGAGATTTCTTCTCTGTTCGCAAGGACTGATGGTTGGTGTTTTAGATTTAGAATGTTTTTAGATTTGCAACTTAGGAGTTTTCAGAATGTCTATTCAGGAAAGTATTAAAATTGTTCCTCAGGGTGAGGTTGCTGTTGTTGAGTTTGATCTGGTCGGGGAGAAAGTTAATAAGTTCTCTACGCCGGTGATGATGCGCCTTAAGGAAGTTGTTGAGGAGTTGAAGAAGTCCTCTTACAAGGCTGTTATTTTTAAATCCAACAAGCCCAAGATTTTTATTGCGGGTGCGGATATTGAAGAAATCAAGAGCATGACCAAGGCGGAGGAATTTGAAGCTGCCGTGAAGGGTGGTCAGGAAGTTATCAGCATGGTTGAAGACCTGCCGATGCCGACCATTGCGGCTGTGAATGGCGCTTGTATGGGTGGGGGTTGTGAATTCATCCTTGCTTGTGATTACCGTATTGCTTCTGAGGATTCTTCCACGAAAATTGGCCTGCCGGAGATTCAACTGGGGATCTTGCCTGGGTTTGGTGGCTGTATTCGTATGCCTCGCGTGATTGGTTTGCAGGCGGCTTTGGATATTATCCTGGCTGGTAAGTCTGTGAATTCCAAAAAGGCTCTTAAAATCGGGTTGGTGGACAAAGTCGTTCATCCGAACTTGCTGGAGTCCTTCTCTTTGAAATGGGCGAAAGAAATCATCGCTGATGGCGCTAAAAAACGCCGTAAAACATTCAAGCCACAAGGCGCTGTGAATGTGATTTTGGAAAGCGCATTGGGTCGCAGCATTGTCTTTAAGAAAGCCCGTGAGGGGGTTCTGAAAGCGACCAAAGGTCATTATCCAGCGCCGCTTCAGGCTTTGGAAGTGATTCAGAAAACTTATGGCATGTCTGATCGTGATGCGGCTTTGCGCATTGAGCGTGAAGGCTTCTGTAAATTGGGTGTGACGGATATTTCCAAAAACCTGATCCACGTTTTCTATTTGACCGAGATGGTGAAAAAACAAAACGGTGTGCCGGGTGTGGATGTGAAACCACGCGATGTGAAAGGTCTGGGCGTTTTGGGTGCTGGTACCATGGGTGGCGGTATCGCCTACGTGGCGGCCGACAAGGGCATTCAGGTTCGCATGAAGGACTTGAACACAGATGCGCTGGGTAAGGGTTTGAAACACGCCAGTGATCTTTGGATGAAACTGGTGAAAAGAAAATCCATCGACAAGTATCAGTTCCAGCAAAAAATGGATCTGGTGTCTGTTTCCACGGATTACGCAGGTTTTAAAAATCTGGATGTTGTTGTTGAAGCCATCGTTGAAGACATGGGCATCAAACAAAAAGTGATCGGCGAGTGTGCGGGTCAAATGCGTCCTGATGCAATTATTGCGACCAACACAAGCTCCCTTTCTGTGACTGAAATGGCCAAAGGTCATCCACGTCCAGAATACTTCGCGGGCATGCACTTCTTCAATCCGGTGAATAAAATGCCTCTTATTGAGGTTATCCGTGGTGAAAAGACTTCCGATGAAACCATTGCAACCATCTACGAGCTGTCCAAAAAAATGGGCAAAATGCCGGTGGTTGTGAAAGACGGCCCGGGTTTCCTGGTGAACCGTTTGCTTCTTCCTTACATGGGTGAAGCGGCGTTCTTGCTTCAGGAAGGCATGAGCATCGAATTTGTGGATAAAGTTTACGTGAAAGAATTCGGTATGCCGATGGGTCCATTTGAATTGATGGACGAAGTCGGTTTGGATGTTTGTTTGAAGGTTCTTAAAATCTTCAAAAAAGCCTTCGGCGAGCGTATTGAGCTTGCGCCTTGTATGGAAGCTCTGGGTAACTCCGGTCGCCTGGGGCGTAAGAACGGCAAAGGTTTCTATACTTACAGCGAAGATGGCAAACGTGGTGCCGTAGACCAAACAGTTTACGCGGCATTGGGCCTGGGTCAGCCAACCAATCCGTATGATTCCAAAGAATGCATCGAGCGTGGTGTCTTTGCGATGATCAATGAGTGCTCTTTGGCGCTGGTTGAAGATCGTATCGTTGAAACTCCGCACGAAGTGGATCTGGCGATGATCATGGGTACTGGCTTCCCGCCGTTCCGTGGGGGTCTGATGAAGTACACGGACAGCATCGGCACTCAGTATGTGGCCGACCAGCTGGCGATGTACGCTTCCAGCCGCAAGGCAGCCCGCCTGAAACCGGCGACTCCGCTGACGAACATGGCGAAATCCAACAGCAAGTTCTACAAGTAAAAACAAAAAAGCCCTCTGAAAAGAGGGCTTTTTTTATGCCTTTAATTCGTTGGAAAATCGTGAAAGTCTTAGATGTTCCGGAATTTCTTTTCCCGACAGGCTTTCCGCCAGTACGCGGGCGGCGTGGAAGCTCAGCCCCATGCCGTGTCCAGAACAACCCGCCATCACATGCAGTCCCTGACGATTTGGAATTTCGCCAATCATCATCTGGCCATCCGGGGAATAACCCATGATGCCGGACCACTGATAGGCCACGCGTGCGTCTTTGCCGTGTTTAAAGTGACTGCGCACAAAATCAATCAAAGCCTGCTGAATCAATGGTGTGGTCGCATCAGTCCAGGTGTTTTCGGTTTCGACAGAAAGATTTCTGAATCCACCAATCAGCAAATGTCCCGTCGGCAGTTGGCGGAAATAACAAAGATGCTTCGTCAGATAACAAGGCCCTTTGACGAACGCAGGCAATGGCTCTGTGACCAGAATCTGACCGCGGCCGGGGCGAATCAGGTCTGAAAACTCGGGCGCCACCAAGGGCAAATACGCATTCAAAGTCAGAAGCACTTTCGGTGCGCTGAACAGACCGCGATCGGTTTGCAGCACATGGCCTTGGGTCTGGTGAACCACTGAAAACACTTCCGTGCTTTCAAAGATCTCGGCCTTCAGGCGGGCGCGCAGTTTTTCAATCAGCTTCACCGGATGGACGTAACCATCCCCCGTGTACTGAATACCGCCTTCAAAGCCCGTGACGCCATAGTCACGTTCCATATCTTCCGGACCCACCTCCAGCACGTCGATGCCCACAGAGCGCATGGTCAGCGCAGCCTTTTGGTACTTTTCCCAATGTACAGAACTAGGTGCGACAGTGCAGGAGCCGGTGTGGCGGAAGTCCACCGCATCCAGGTCTTTGCCGATGATTTCATCCAGCAGCAGGCGGCGGTTTTCCTCTGAAAACTTCCAGATCTCGGAGGCTTTTTCCAGACCGAACTGTTCTTGAAGCTTCATGAAATGTTCCGTCGATCCACAGGTCACAAAGCCTGCATTGCGGCCCGAGGCCCCGAATGCCACACGGTGCTTTTCAAGGATCGCAATTTTCAATGACGGATTTTCTTTTTCCAGCCAGTAGGCGGTGGACAGTCCGGCAATGCCAGCACCCACGATGACGACATCAAACTGTTTTCGTTTTTGGGAGGCAGATTGATCGAGCCACAACGAGATACTCATAAAAGTCCTTAAAGATACTTGATCATTTCTTCCGCCGTGCAACGGCAGGGTTTTCCATCGCGGATGCAGGTGTAGTCGACGTCAATCCAATAATTCGGATGTGTCGCCACACTGGTGAATCCATATTTGGTCAGATAGCGAATCGAGGAGTTGTTCGGGGATTCTTTCCACGCATGGGTGATGACGGCCTTGGCTCCCAGTTTGCGGAAGCATTCCAATGCCGCATCAGATAGTTTGGGACCCCAGCCGCCACCTTGAACTTCCGGTGCGATAAAAAGGCTTTGGAAATAAGCGGCACTTTCCAGTGGCACATTCCATAGTTCCGGGTGCAGTTTTGAACCTTTGCCTTTGCTCCAGGCGCCGGGTGGATAAGCCAGCCGGAAGCCTTTGATATGGTTTTGATCATCGATCAGAACAAAGGAACACATGATGCCTTGGGATTGGGATTTCCGGTAACAGTCCTGCAGTTCGTTTTCGGTAAAATAACCCAGCCCGATTGTGGAATCGGTAAAAGCTTTCACCAGAGGCAGATCGGTCAGTTCCAGCGGGCGCAGTTTCATGCCCTCATAAACTCATATCCCGAAAACGGGGTCAAGTTATATGGGCATTTCGTCATAGCCTTCGCCGCGCCCGACGTTCAGGGAAAAGCGGTGGTGTGCAGAGTCCCAGTGTGCCTGAATGGCGATAGGGTGACAGCACACCTCGCAGTCATAGATAAACTCTTGATCGTCGCCGTCTTCATGGTAAAGGGTCATCGCAAATTTTTCCCGGCAATGCGGGCAGATGACTTTATAGTCCATAGGGCCTTCTTTCTTCCCACATTGTCTGAAATGTGCGGGGAATATCCTAGAAGGCCTGCTAAGAAACAGCAGTTAAATCTCTTTTCCCAGGGCTTGAGTCAGGAATTTATGACAGGCAAAGAACATAATTCCCGGGATCAGACTTAAGCCTGCCAGAAGCAGCCAGAACTGATCTTTCCCCATGGTCTCATAGAACATACCCACATAACCTGCGACGTAGTTTCCAAAAAACGCCGCCAGGAACCACACACCCATCATCATCGACACAATCTTGGCCGGAGAAACTTTCGTAACTACTGACAGACCAATCGGGGAAATATAAAGTTCTGCCATCGTCAGCAGGAAGGTTGACCCCAGCAGCCACATCACCGAGCCCTGACCGCCGCCTACGATTTTTGCCGCGAAGTACATCACCACAAGGGCGACAGCGCCCAGCACGCAACCCAGAGCCATCTTCGTTACTGTGGACAGCGCTTTGCTGTGCTTCGCCTGCCATGCCCACAGGCGATCCAAAAGCGGTGCAAACAAGATAATGATCAGAGGATTGAAGCTCTGATACCAGGTGGAGGGGATTTCCCAGCCGAAGAAATTCCAGTCCGTCTGCTGATCCGCCCACAACTGCATGGTGTTACCCTGCTGTTCGTAAACACCCCAGAAGAAAATCGTCACCATGCACAGGAAGGTCAACGCGATAGTGCGGGTCCATTCCTCGCGGGTCATCGGCTTGTGTGCGACAGCTTCGACTTCATTGATGGATTTTTTGTGTTCGGTTTCAGGCAGATGCTTTCCGCCGAAGTGATAGATCGCCAAAGATAGCAACATGCCCACACCCGCGGCACCAAAACCCCAGTGCCAGCCGACTTTTTGTCCCAGGGTCCCGCAGATCAGCGGTGATAAAACCGCCCCCAGATTGATCCCCATATAGAAAATGGTATAAGCCCCGTCACGGCGGTTGTCGCCTTGAGCATAAAGACCGCCCACTTGGGTGGAGATGTTCGGTTTAAAGAAGCCGTTTCCGACAATCAGGAACAGCAAAGCTGGGAAGAACAGGCTTTCTGCGGCCATCAGGAAGTGGCCAATAGCCATCAAAAAGCCGCCGATATAAACCGAACGGCGCTGGCCGATGAAGCGGTCGGCGATAATTCCCCCGAAAAAGGGTGTAAAATAAACAAGGCCTGTGTACAGTCCGTAGATCTGGGACGACATCGCTTGAACGGAGATTTCACCATAGAAATACCCCAGAACTGATTTAAGGGTCGCAAAGCCCCAAATTTCTTTGCCGTGCTGAGCTTCCAGGAACAGGTACTGAGTCATGTAAAGCACCAGAAGCACTCTCATGCCGTAATATGAGAATCTCTCCCACATCTCAGTGAAGAAGAGTGTAAAAAGTCCTCGTGGATGCCCCATGAAATTTGTGGAATCTGCGGCCATGAAACTCCTGTCAATGTAATGAACATTGCAATTTTCTTTTTTTCAGAACTCTTTTGATCTTGGCAATACTTTGGCATAAATGCACTGAAATTAAATGCATCAGAATTTTCAGAGGGGGCCATTTATGGCAGTAAAAAAGAACATCCTGGTTGTGGGCGCATTGCTTTCTTCGACGCTTCTTTCGGCGTGCACCCAGTTCGAGGCAAAGCCTCTGGATCAAATCATCCAGGCCAAGCAGGCTCCGGCAAACTCTCTGAGTACCTTCAGCAACCCTGCCGACATCCCGGCACATGCCGCGTGCAAACAGGCTTCCTGTGTCACCATTCAAAAAAGCTCTTTGGGTAAGATCTTCCTGTTGATGGCTTCTGGTATCACTTCCGGGATGACGCCACAGTGGTACGACTTGAAACCTTTGGTGGTGAGCTTTGAAAAGTCCGGCAACCGCCTGGCTTTGATCGGCGAAAACTACAACAGCATCTATTCTGAAATCCGCACCGTGAATCTGATCCAGAGTTTCGAAGTGATTTCTGAAGACGCAACATCCATCACGTTTGACTGGGGACAGGGGCTAAAGAGTTTTGTCCTTCAGCGTTCCTATGACGTTGATGCTCCTCGCGGAAATGTGGACCTGACCGACAGTTCATTGGCGTCTTTGCCGGTGATTGATTCTTTTGTGACCGGAATCAAGTTTGATGAAAAGAACATCGAGCTGAATCAGCTGTCCAAGATCCGCAGTGACAATATCAAAGTTGGCTCTGACAAGTCCCTGAATCACGAGCCGCGTGAAGAAACTCTGAACATGAACATTCAGATTCGCGCCTATGATCTTTCCAAGAACTTCAAGGCCAAAGAATACGACAGTTCCCGCCGTGTGGGTTTCTTCGTTACCAAATACCGTAAGCTGGGCTACAGCAAGGAAATGACGAATCTGATCACCAAGTGGGATATTTCACCTGAAAAAGGCCCGATCAAGGTGCGTGTTTCTGAAGCGGTTCCAGAGGACTATCTGACAGCCGTGACCGAAGGGGCGCTTTACTGGAATAAAGTTTTTGGCCGTGATGTGATCCAAGTGGTGACGGGTGTTCCTGTGGATGCCAAGCCCGAAGATCGCAGCATCATCGTGCGCTGGATTCCCTGGCTTGATTCCGGTGCGGCCTATGCCATTGGTCAGTCGGATCCATTGACGGGCGAGCTTTTGCGCGCTCAGGTGTTTATGCCTTCCGTGTTCACGTCTGTGGGTTCTGCTGATCTGGTTAAACTTAACGGAGACGTGCCGGTGGTGGCTGCAGGCGCGATTGCCTGTGACTTGACCCCGTCTTTGCTGGCCTTGAATAAGATTGCCCGTGAAGCGGGGGATTCTCAGCGTCTAAGACTGGCTCAGGACAGTGTGCGTGCCACAGTGGCGCACGAACTGGGGCATGCTCTGGGTATGCGCCATAACTTCGCCGGGTCTTCTTCTGCGAAGGTTTCAACTCAGGAAATTTACGAATCGGCCAAGACTTATTTGCGTGATCCAAATCATCAGGGTCTGGAAACATCCACCAGTATCATGGACTATGTCAGCGGCATTGATGACATCCTGATGTCAGGTCGAATCAAGTATGCAGCTCTTTCCTATGACAAGATGGCGATGGACTGGGCATATTCTGACAACAACACGGCTTTGGATGAAAAAATCAGCCGTTATTGCACCGATGATGATATCGCCGTGGCGAATTCTCAAGGTCTGCAGATCTATGGTTGCGAGCGTTTTGATGCGGGTAACAACCCATTGTTGCGTAAATATCTGGATGCGGTGGATGAGCGTGATGATCTGGTGAAGGTTCTTTTTGCCTCCATTATTGGCCGCTTGTATCCAGCCGATCAGCCGGGTGTGGTTCGCAATCTGGATACGGTCTTGGCGGACACTGTAAAGTGGGGTCGTGCGAATATTGATCTGTCTTTTGTTTCTCAGGTTCTTTTTGACAGTACGAAGGCGGGGCAGCCAGCAGCGAGTTTTGCTTCTTTGACGGCAGTAAAAACCGGCAAAATCATGTATGCACGTCTGGGCTTGGATGAACAGTTGATGAAAGAGCGTGCGGCTTCCTTGAAAGAAGTCGGTGGTTATGCGGCGATGTTGAATGGTTTGATGCGCGATAAAAACGGCAACATCAACATGAAGTGGCTGGATCAGCAGATTGAAGAGCTGAAATCTGCTCCGTACCTGGCTCAAGGTAAAACTTTGGGTGGTCGTGAGTATGTTCTGACCGATGCTCAACAAAAAAAGATCCTGAAGTTCATGGACAGCATTCGTCCAGTGAATGACAAGGTTTTGTTGGTTGGTGGTGCGACCTTGTTGCCGAAGCTGAACGAAGCCGTGGAAGAAGCCAATGGCGCCAAAGCCATCGTGACCTCTTTGCTGGGCCAGAATTTGTTGGATGAAGTTGAAGCCGAATCCCTGACGGCCTTGTATCTGGATCTGGCTCAGGCTGCGACGGGTACGGTTGTGGTGAAAGTGGGCCCGGGTCTTACCAAAGAAGTGACATTGCCATACTCCTGGTTGAAGGCGGATGAAAAGGCTTACTTCGGGAAGTTGTTGTCTTCTCAAGGTCTGCGCTTTGATATGACTTTGCGTATGGCGAAAGCCCGCTCTGAGCAGCTGCAAAAGATCGCAGGGCTTCTGTCTGAAATTGATCCATCCCTGGATCCAGTGGTCGAGCCGAATCTGACCACTTTGCCTCAGCGTCTTTTGGCGGGCGGTTTGGTGGATGCCACAGCGGCGGCTTGGTTGAAGGCTGAAATCGAAGTTCTGACTGCTTTGAGCAAGATTCAATAGCATCTATATAGAGGGTGAGTTTGTTGAAAAGGCCGGCTTTGTACCGGCCTTTTTTATTTGTCTCAAAGTGAGACGGGAATCGGGGGCTGTCGAAAGTTTTTGCGCCTGCGTCCCTGAAATGGCGCTCTTGGCATCTTCGTATCAGCACGAAACGAAAAAGGGGCGCCAGATCCAATATAGCATTGGCACGGCTGGTCCGCCTCTTGCCTTAGGGATATGTAGGAGGCGATTATGACAAACTCTATCTTTAAAAATAAAATGCTGGGTGTTCTGCTGCTGGCGGTTCTTTYCCTCAGTGCATGTGCCAAAAAGGATAGCAGCTCTGTTCGCGTCGCAGGCCGCACGACCAGCACGGGAACAACTTCCGGTGGTGGCGTCAGTCAGGGTGGAACTACGACAAGTGGTACTTGCGGTACTTCCTCTGCCGGTAAAATCTTTGATCAGTATGCTTCCCCTCAATTTGAAACACAGGTGAAGAACTTTGTTTCTGCTACTTTGGACCCACAATCATTGGGCTCTGTGAGCGGTAACATCAACGACAGAACCGGTGTGGATCTGTTTGCGACCTTCAAGTTTGACAGCGCGGGCAGCCTGATTCCGGCTGAATCCAATATGTTGATCAAGATCTTCGATTCTTATGCGAATCAGGTCTACAACGGTCAGGTGATCCAGCCTTACTCGGTGTCCTTCTCTCAGGCTTCTGAGGGCATGATTGATCGCAACACGCGTCAATTCCAGGTTAAGTTCAGAGACGGTTATGGTGAAATCATCTTCCAAGGTGCTTACGATAACAGCATCGCCGAAGGCACTGTTTACTACCAGAACTACACTGCGGTTGCCGGTTACCAGCCAACCAGCGGGACCCTGGGCACCTTCCGCTTGCATGCCTGCTCCTTGATCAAATAAGCGCTGCGTCTTGCTTCACCCCCTATCGAGTTTGAAGATAGGGGAATGCCTCAACGTTTCATTTTCGAATCATCCATTTTAGACTCCGTTGTCGGAGGACATTCAGCCATCGATATCCCCAGGCTGAATATTCATTCCCTCGAGGCTGCCAGTTCTTTCCTTTTAAGCTATGGTTTTGATGTCACCCGCGAAGACGACCTGGAAAGGTTGTGGTACTTCCATCGCCGTGCTTTGGTGCTGATGCTGGAAAAACTGGGTTTTCAGGACGCCGATCTTCCTGAGGTATTCCGTGACCGCAAAAAACTGGGCGACATCCGCCAACTTCTGATTTTTGCCAGCTCCCAGAATCCGCAAGAGCAACAGCTGCAGCGCTGGGCTTGTGCGATCATCCGCTGTATGCACGTCTTTGTACATGCGGAAAATGATCTGTTCAGTTCGTTCTCGGAAGAAATTCAGTCCCAAATCCTGACCCCGTTCCAGAACTGCATTTTGCATGACGGAAACACCCATCGCACCTTTATGAAAAGCCCGACTGACCAGTTGGATCAGGTCGAACTGATGGGTTTTGAAGTAAAACCCTTCAAAACGTCTTCCAGCACCGTGATCAAGCTTCTGGCGAAACCCGATGCCTTGGCGATGAAGATCTTTGACAAGCTGGGTGTGCGCTTTGTGACCCGCAATCTGTTTGATTCCTTCCAGGTCGTGCGCTTCCTGATCAAAGAGGATATCATCAGCTTCCCGCACATCATGCCGGATCAAAGCTCCAACAATCTTTATCCGGTGAATTTATTCATGAGTGTGTGTGATGATCTTTCCCATCGTCTGGACACTCTGGATGAAAAGAGCATTCAAGAGGCCTTTGATCAGAAGCTGATCGAGGAAGGCGACAACGCCAAATTCCTGCGCAAAGAGAATTTCTTTTCGGGGCAGGATTATAAATTTATCAAATTCATTTCCCGTAAGCTGATCCATATCAAACCCCAGGGCGGCAAAGAGGCGTTCAGCTTTTTCTATCCGTTCGAGGTTCAGATCATGGACAAGTCCGCTCACGACCGTATTTTGTCCGGTCCCAGCGAACATCAGGCTTACAAGGAACGTCAACGAACGGCCGCCAGAAAGCGTCTGTTCCCGGATCCAGGTTAATTATGTTTTTAAAACTTCTTTCTTATCCTCGTTCTTTGCTGGGTGCGCTTCTGCTGCCGATTCACACGGTGCTGTGTTCTGCGGCGATGGTCATCTGCAATAT
Organism: Bdellovibrio bacteriovorus; assembly: GCF_048286975.1. Lineage (GTDB taxonomy): Bacteria > Bdellovibrionota > Bdellovibrionia > Bdellovibrionales > Bdellovibrionaceae > Bdellovibrio > Bdellovibrio bacteriovorus_H. Next base: position 87,106 of record NZ_JBLVRT010000006.1, read on the forward strand.
TCTGTTCAACAACCGCAAGCTGGAAGACCACATCGTCGAGTTCTGGACCCGCAACTGCTGTCGCATGTTCAACGTCAAAGTGGAAGTCAAAGGCCTGGAAAACCGTCCCGAAGGCGGCTTCCTGTACGTCTTTAATCACACCAGTTTCTTCGACATCTTTGCCATGAATGGCTGGTTGGGATCTTTCCGTTTCGGGGCGAAAATTGAGCTTTTCAGCATTCCGGTATTTGGCGCCGGGATGAGACGCGCTGGCATTTTGCCCATCGCCAGAAATCGTCGTGACGAGGTCTTTAAAGTCTATCAGGCCGCCGAAGCGCGCATCAAAGCCGGAGAACGTTTTGCATTGGCGCCGGAAGGCACCCGTCAGAAAACCGAAACTCTGGGGCCCTTCAAGTCCGGTCCGTTCATCTTCGCTATTAGCGCCAAAGCACCAATCGTGCCGGTTGTTGTGAAGGGGGCGGCCGCGATCATGTCCAAAGGGCAGCTTGTTCCGAACTGGGGCGTGTGGAGTCGCACAATCACGCTGGAGGTTCTTCCTCCGGTCAGCACCGAAGGATACAGTATTGAAGATCGTCCCGTACTGCAGGAAAAGGTTCGCAAAATGATGGAGCCTTATTTCGCAGTGGACAACTTCTAACGTCCAATTTCGAATTTTCAATTTCCAAGCGGGGGTTTGGGTGAAAAGCTTTCAGGAGTTCTGGCCTTTTTATCTGCAGGAGCATTCCAACCCCCTCAATCGTCGTCTGCATTTCGTTGGAACACTGCTGGTGCATCTGTTGATTGTGGCAGCCCTTTTGACAGAGCAATGGAGTCTGCTGTGGGGGCTTCCGGTGATTGGCTATGGCTTTGCCTGGGTTGGGCACTTTATCGTCGAGAAAAACCGTCCTGCGACGTTTAAACACCCTTTGTGGTCCCTGCGGGGGGATTTTAAAATGTTCTATCAAATGTGTGCAGGAAAGCTTTGGTCATGAGTAAATTTCGTCTGGCCCTGGGTTCGGCCTCTTGTCGTGATAACAAAAGCAAAGATCCGCAAGTGCGGGAAGTCTGTCGTATTCTTTTGGAAAAGCTGGAGGCCTTGAAATCCTCTGATCCCGTGTTCTTGAAAAGCTTCCCTCTGGATCACAGCGAAATTATGGAAATCAACGGCTGCGAAGTCCTGATGACTGTGTTTCACGATCGTCTGCCAAAGGAAGAATCCCTGCTGGTGATTCAGGCGTATTATTCCACGTGGAAGTTTCCAAATTTTATTTCTTTAGGCGGGGTCGGGAAGGTCTTTGCTGAGGGCTTTTTGCTGAATAAGACCGGCGAAGTGAAAGAAGCCCCGGAATCCCTTTTGTGGGATTATCGTTAGGGGCTTTTTTTAGTTGCGAACCACATTCCAGGTCGTGCCTTCCAGGGAGCTTCGCAGTTTCACGCGCGAGCTTCCGGTGTCCACAGAAATTTGAATCTGGGAATTGGGCAGAGCTTCAATCTGCGTCAGGCGCAGGATCTTTGGATTGCGGTGATAGGCGGATTCAATGGCCTGGGCCAGTTTGTCCCAGCGAATGAAGGGCTCAAAGCTTTTACCCTGATTCGTGGATTTGAAAGATCCCACAAACCACACACCACTGGGATGTATGCTCACCGGATAATTCTGTTTTCCAAACTGCGGAATAGCGGTCCAGGTCAGGCCATCATCCGTGCGATAAATACCTTCCGAAGACACCAGTCCACGCACAGACGTTTTGCTTTCAAAGGCGATGGAATAAATCTCGCGCTTTAAAAGCGTGTCGGTCAGGATTTGTTTTGAAGGTTCCACCACGGGGTTTTGCGGCAGCAGCAAATCTGTTTTTTTCCACCAGACTTCGCCGTGACCATCGACGCGGCTGATACCCCAGATGACGGCTTCGGGTTTTTGAATCTCCACGCGGGCGCGCAGGGGCGGGCCATAGCTGGTGGAATCCGGGCGGATCACAATCGCACGCAAAGGGCTGGTCACGTACCCCAGCACCTCGGACATGTCGACGTTTTCACCTTTTTTGGTCAGGATCTTGTTGTTGTTTCTAAAAGCCACGGTCAGCCAGCTTTTTTTCGGGTGATACGCCAGCGTTGCAAAGTCGGCGCGGTTCACAAAGTGCGTGATGTCGACAAAGCCCACCTTGCCGTTGTACTGAATTTTCAAAAAGCTCGTGGTCACTTCCAGCGGGATCACACGTTTCAGACGTGGCAAAGTGGTCAGGACTTTTCCGAAACTGGAAGGCTCGGTGCGCACATAAGTGTCGATCAGATTCATGTACACGCCGGGATCGTCATGACGTGTGGTCAGCAGATGCAAAGGCAGCCAGCCTTGCGTGGTTGTATTTCGTTCTTTCACTCGCGCCCAGTAATCGTCGCACTCCAGAAGTTCCAGTTGATGACCTCCGGGAACGGATTTCACCAGGGAAGAGTCACTGCGATTCAGGCTGAGTAAGGTCACCGGGCTGCGGGTTTCCACGAAGCGGGCTACTTGAATGTCGCGGATCAGGCGGTCGCCACTGAGGGAATAGCTCTTACGGTCCCAAGAGACGGTGAATGAGGCCTCCATCTCGGTGCGACGAAGAGAGTTTTCCAGAGATGTTCGACTCACCTGGCCAGAGGGAAAAGCGCTGGTTTTACTGCGATAAAACGACACGGCTTTCGATGCATCCGTGGCTAAAGCCGCAAAAGTGCTGGGAGAGCTGAAAATGAACGACAACGAGAGAAAAAAGGCTGACCGCATCGTTCTATTTTGAGGCTTTAGGCCCGGTGCTCTCAAGGCCAGAAGTTTTGACCTCTGGCCTAAAGTAAAGTATCTAAATCAGGCTGTTTTAAATACATATTAACGCGGAGTGATAAATGAATATCAAAACGATCGGCGTCGTAGGCGCAGGACAGATGGGTAATGGCATCGCACAAGTGGCGGCAAACTTTGGTTTTAACGTCATCATGATGGACGTGAGCGGTGCAGCTCTTGAAAAAGGGATCGCTACTATCGCTGGCAGCTGTGATCGTATTATCAAAAAAGGCGGCATGACTGAGGCTGACAAGGCCACTTTGTTGGGTCGTATCAAGACCGCTCAGGAAACGGCGGGTCTGAAAGATTGCGACATCGTGATCGAAGCCGCGACTGAAAACATCGACCTGAAACTCAAGATCTTCAAGGACCTGGACGCGACCGTAAAACCGGAAGCATTGTTGGTGTCCAATACATCTTCCATCTCCATCACTAAAATTGCCGGCGTGACCAAACGTCCAACAAAAGTGGCGGGCATGCACTTCATGAATCCTGTTCCGTTGATGAAACTTGTGGAAGGCATCCGTGGTCTTCAGACTTCCGATGAAACTTTCGCCATTGTTAAATCTCTGGCAGAAAAAATGGACAAAGTTTTCGTTGAGTCCGTAAAAGACATGCCAGGCTTCATCGTGAACCGCGTTCTTATGCCGATGATCAACGAAGCGGTTTACACTCTGCACGAGGGCATCGCTTCCGTGGATGCTATCGACAACGCGATGAAATTGGGAACGAATCAGCCCATGGGTCCTTTGACTTTGGCTGACTTCATCGGTCTGGATACTTGCCTTGCGATCATGAACGTTCTGCATGAAGGTCTGGGTGATTCCAAGTACCGTCCGTGCCCATTGCTGGTGAAATACGTTGAAGCCGGCTGGTTGGGTCGTAAAACAGGTCGTGGTTTCTACGACTACTCTGCAAAGTAATTGAGGTCTGATAATGGCAAGCAATTATAAAACAATTCTACTTGAACAAAAAACACACGGGGTGTGGGTTCTGACGATCAATCGTCCAGAATCTTTGAACGCCCTGAATTCCACCGTGCTGAACGAAATGGGTGAAGCCCTTCGTCAGATCGGTGAAATGGACTATTCCGATGCGCGCGCACTGATCATCACGGGGGCTGGTGAAAAAGCTTTCGTGGCGGGTGCCGACATCAAGGAAATCCATGATCTGGACGAAGAAAAGGCGCTGGTCTTTGCTCAGCGTGGTCAGAGCATCTTCCATGAACTGACACTTTTGAAAATCCCGGTGATCGCAGCGGTGAACGGCTTTGCTCTGGGTGGCGGCTGTGAACTGGCGTTGGGTTGTGATTTCATCTATGCCGCTGAAAATGCGAAATTCGGTTTGCCGGAAGTTTCTTTGGGATTGATCCCGGGCTTCGGTGGGACGGTTCGTATGGCGCGCGCCGTGGGTTCACGTCGTGCCCGTGAGTTGACTTATACCGGTGGCATGATCACCGCGGCAGAAGCTTTGTCTGCAGGTCTGGTGAACAAAGTTGTTCCCCAGGCGGAACTGATGAACACTGTGATGAAAACTGTTGAAGCTATTTTGGCCAAAGCGCCGATTGCCGTGGGTTCTGCGAAGTTCTCCATCAATCAGGCTTGGGACATGGACGTTGAAGAAGCTCAGAAAAATGAAGCAAGAATCTTTGCGGAACTTTTCAATTCTGAAGATGTTAAAGAAGGCACGGGTGCCTTCATCGAGAAACGCAAAGCTGAATTTAAAGGTCGATAAGACATATGGCATACACACCGAAGAATCCGATCCGAATTGTCACTGCAGCCGCTCTGTTTGACGGCCATGACGCCAGCATCAATATCATGCGCCGTATCCTTCAGGATATGGGTGCGGAAGTCATTCACCTGGGGCACAACCGCTCGGTGAGTGATGTGGTGAAGGCCGTGTTGCAGGAAGGCGCCCAGGGCGTCTGCATCAGCTCCTATCAAGGGGGCCACATGGAGTACTTCAAGTACATGAAGGATCTTCTGGATGAATCCGGTGCCGGTTACGTGAAAATCTACGGCGGCGGCGGCGGTGTGATTGTCTTTGATGAGAAAAAAGAACTTGAGGCCTATGGCATCGCCCAGATATTCCACCCGGAAGACGGTCGTCGCATGGGTCTTGAGGGCATGATCGAAATGATCATCAAGGGTTGTGATTTCGACCTGCTGGAAAAGCAAAAAGAATTCAAAACCAAAAAGAACGTGTTTAACGGCGACACCGTTCCTTCTGTGGAACTGGGTGTGGCTTTGACCGCGATTGAAAACGGTCACAAGGATTTCTCTTTGAACGCCTTTGGTCTGGAATCCTTCAAAGCCAACAAAGAACCTCTGGTTCTGGGTATCACCGGGACCGGTGGTGCGGGTAAGTCCTCTTTGATCGATGAAATGGTGCAAAGATACCTGAATGCATATCCAGACAAGAAAATCGCCGTGGTGTGCGTGGATCCGTCCAAGCGCAAAACCGGTGGTTCCTTGCTGGGGGACCGTATTCGTATGAACTCCTTGTCCCGCAACCGTGTGTTCATGCGCTCGGTGGCGTCCCGTGGTTCAGGTCGCGAGATCGCTTCTTCTTTGCCGGACATTCTGAAATTCATCCGTCAACTGGACTTTGATTTCGTTATCGCCGAAACCTCTGGTATCGGTCAGGGGAATATGGCGATCACGGAAGTCAGTGATATGTCCATGTATGTGATGACTTCTGATTTCGGTGCGCAATCACAGTTAGAGAAGATTGACATGATCGATTTCGCCGACCTGGTGGCGGTGAACAAAGCCGACCGTCGTGGGGCGCTGGATGCTCTTCGTGATGTGACCAAACAATACAAACGTTCTCGCAAGATTTTTGATGAAAAGGTCGAGGTTCCGGTCTTCCTGACTCAAGCCTCCCAGTTCAATGACGGTGGCGTGAATAAATTGTTCTTCCGTTTGGCTGATATCCTTGAAAGCAAGCAGCCAGGCAAATGGGTTGTCAATGCCCAGTACAAGAACAACATCCTGTCTGCGGAAGAGCATGTGATCATCCCGGCAGATCGTCAGAACTATTTGGCGGAAATCACTTCGACAATTCATAAATACAAAAAGCGCACTGAAACTCTGGCGGAAAAAGCGTCCCAGTTGGGTGGTTTGCAAAAGGTCGCGCCTTTGCTGAATGCAGATCCTGCGACCGTGAAAAAAGTGGAAGCAGACTTAAGCTCTGACTTCACTGCGGAAGAACTGGATCAACTGAAAAACTTCGAGGGTCTGATCAAGACTTATTCCGGTGATGAACTGGTGTTCAAAGTCCGTGATAAAGAACTGCGCCAGCCAATGGTGCGTGAATCCCTGTCAGGCACTAAAATCCGTCGTGTGGTGGTTCCTAAGTTCAAAGACTGGGGCGATCGCTTCCGTTATTTGAAACTTGAAAACGTGCCGGGGGAATTCCCGTTCACGGCCGGTGTGTTCCAGCTAAAACGCGCCGATGAAGACCCTAAGCGTATGTTTGCGGGTGAAGGAACTCCGGAGCGCACGAATCGTCGTTTCCATTACCTTACAAAAGGCGAGACGGCACATCGTCTTTCCACGGCATTTGATTCCGTGACTTTGTACGGTCAGGATCCAGATCAGCGTCCGGATATCTTCGGTAAAGTCGGGGAGTCTGGTGTTAGCATCTGTACTTTGAACGACATGAAAAAGCTGTATGCGGGCTTTGATCTGATCAACCCGAATACGTCCGTGTCCATGACTATCAATGGTCCTGCACCAATGATTCTGGCCTTCTATTTCAATACTGCGATTGATCAGCAGGTTGAAAAGAAAGAAAAAGAACTGGGTCGTAAGCTGACTGAAAGCGAGTGGAATGATCTGGCGATCTGGACCCTGCAACAGGTTCGTGGGACGGTTCAAGCTGACATCCTGAAAGAAGATCAGGGGCAGAACACCTGCATCTTCTCTATCAATTTCGCCTTGAAGATGATGGGCGACATTCAAGAGTACTTCGTTCGCAGTAAAATCCGTAACTTCTACTCTGTCAGTATCTCCGGCTACCACATTGCGGAAGCGGGTGCGAATCCGATTTCTCAGCTGGCCTTTACGTTGTCCAATGGTTTCACGTTTGTTGAATACTATCTGGCGCGCGGTCTGAAGGTGGACGACTTTGCTCCGAACCTGTCCTTCTTCTTCTCCAACGGTTTGGATCCGGAATATTCCGTATTGGGTCGTGTGGCTCGTCGTATCTGGGCTGTGGCGATGCGTGACCTTTATAAGGGCAACGATCGTTCTCAGAAGTTGAAGTACCACATTCAGACGTCGGGTCGTTCCCTGCATGCGCAGGAAATTGACTTCAATGACATCCGCACGACTTTGCAGGCGTTGATTGCTCTTTATGACAACTGCAACAGCTTGCACACGAACGCGTACGATGAAGCCATCACCACACCGACGGAAGAATCTGTTCGTCGTGCAATGGCGATTCAGCTGATCATCAACCGTGAATTCGGTATGACCATGAATGAAAACCCAATGCAGGGTTCATTCTTCATCGACGAGCTGACGGACCTGGTTGAAGAAGCGGTCTTGAATGAATTCAAGAAAATCAACGAACGCGGTGGCGTTCTGGGTGCAATGGAAACGCAGTACCAGCGTTCCAAAATCCAGGAAGAGTCCCTGTACTATGAGCGCCTGAAGCATGATGGCACCTTGCCGATCATTGGTGTGAACACCTTCATCGATCCAAAAACGATGGCGGCTGACTACGTTCCACCAAAGATTGAACTGGCGCGCGCGTCTTACGAAGAGAAAAACGCTCAGCTGGATAACGTCCACAAGTACCAGGAAGATCATGCCTCCGAAGGTGCCAAGTCGTTGCAGAATCTGAAAGACACCGTCCTCAGCGGCGGCAACATCTTCGCAGCCCTGATGACCGCCGCAAGATATTGCAGCTTGTACCAGATGACTCAAGCCCTGTACGAAGTCGGTGGCCAATACCGCCGTAACCTCTAGTCGGCGGCTGAAAAAGGCCCATCTGACTTCGTTGTCGGTGGGCCTTCTCGCTACGACGTGCTTGAAGCACGCCTGCGCTGCGAGGGCTCACCTCCGCCTCGCATCTGGACCTTTTTGAGCCACCTTGAACGGGTGGCTTTATTTTTTTATTTGGAAGTGGGCAGGGTGATCTTCAGGGTGGCGCCTTTGATTTCGTTGCCGCTAAGACGGTTTTCGATGGTCAGTGTGCCGTTGTGAAGGTCGGTGATGGCCTTCATGATCACGGAACCCAGGCCCAGCGAGAAATGTCCGTTCTTGGTGATCTTTCTGCCGCGGAATTCCCGACGCTGACCGAAGGTTTTCAAGGCTTCTGCATCCAGACCCTGGCCGTTGTCGGAAATCTCGATGGTCAAAGAATCAGAGCTTTCATGAATGCGCACGTCCACGGTGGACTCGGCATAGCGTTCGGCATTTTCAAGTCCATTGCGGATCAGGCGCTGGATCAAGTGGCTGTCACCCAAAACCGGTGGCACGGTGCCACCTTCAAGGCTCCATTTGATTTTTGAGTCGCTGTGCTGGCGATGGCGCACCTCCTGGGTCAGAAGGTTCATCACATCAATGCGCTCGGTGCTGGCCTTAAAGTGAGGCTCGTCCAAAGAGGCAATGGTCATCAGTTGTTCGATTAGATCCTTGAAGTAATCAATTTCGCGAATCAGGACGTCAAACAGTTCTCCGCGTTTTTCCGCGGACAGTTTGTCATGGTGGATCTGCAGGGTCTCAAACGAAGTTTTTAAGCTGGTCAGTGGGGTGCGCAGATCATGTCCCATTTCCTGCAACAATTGTTTGCGGGTTCTTTCGGTGGCGTGGATACGACCCACCAGTTTTTCGATTTCTTCCGCCATCCGGTTGAAGTCCAGCATCAGACCTCCGAATTCGTCCAGGCGGTGAATTTCAAAACGCGCTTTAAGATCGCCTTCTTCCAGGCGATGAAGAACCGAACGGGCTTCCAGGGACTTCCTGCGCATATAGAAAAACAGCGAGGCGATCGCCAGAATCAGCGCAATCACGATCATCGCGGAAGTCAGTATGGCTTGGGTGATGATCAAATTCCCCAGCATCGGGCGCGGGGGTTCTTTGATGATCAGGTAAAGCTCGGTCTCGGTGTTCAGGCGGATTACAATTGTAGGGTTGCCAATGCGGAAGAAGTTTTCCGTGGTGACAAATTCTTTGCTGGAGGTCGGGTGCGGCAGGTCTTCCCAAGCCTGCGCCAGAGCAGGTGAATGCTTATAGATCAACACCTGACCCTGACCATTTACGACCCAGGAATCCATATCCATGTGCGGAGGTCGAGGCCCCCGATGATCCGATCCGGGGCCGCCGGGTCCTTTAAAGGGCGGGTGAGGAGGCCGGCCTTCGCGTGGAGGAGGTGGTGGTGGCATCATCCCAGCCAAAGGCGGCGGCGGGGGCCCCATCATCGGCGGGCGGAAATCACGGTCCATGCGCAGCAGGTCTTTGTGCTGCGAAACCTGGTCAGCGGGAACCTTCTGAAGTTTCTGTTCGATAGATGAAGCATAAAAGCGCAGGAATTCATCACGGAATCTGGCACCTTGAATGGACATGATACGATTCATGAACAACAAAGAAATCAGACTTAAAACCACCGCGATGGTGATGCTGAAAAGCGAAACTTTGATGAGAGCATTTTTGTTCATGGCTGAGACACCTTCATGAAGAGTATCGGATGAAAATTCATTCCACTCATCATAAATTTAAAGCCACAATTGTTGAGTGTTTGTGGAAAGCCCCCAACTTCAGCCGAAGACGGGTCTGAACCAGAGTCTTTGTCTTGTTTTGGGATGAAAAAGGTCTAGCGTTTGGTCAGCATGCGGGCCAGGAACAGCACAATCATCGCTCCCAGAACCGACGCGATAAAACCAGCCCCTTCACCCACTTCGTACCAGCCCAGAGCACTTCCAACATAGGTTCCCACCACCGAGCCGATGATTCCCAGAAGAGTGGTCATAATGAATCCGCCGCTATCTTTGCCCGGCATCAGGAATTTCGCAATTAAGCCCACGATAAAACCGATGATGATGGTCCAGATGATGCCCATGGCGTCCTCCTTGGTGGAGGTTTGATTTTAGAAGTGGGCTTCGAGGAAGTCAGAAAGTCTTCTGCGCTTTTGTGGAAGAACAAGGCTTAAATAAAAACGGCCCCGTTCCCATAGGTGGGGGAACGGGGCCGTAACCTTCAGGACCGTTAGAAGGTTTTATTCACGATAAATTGAACTTTTTGAGAACCCAGGTACTGAGCGCTGTCACGACGAACCACAAGGTCCATGTAAAGCTTCGTGCCTGTCGCCGGATTTACCGGGATGGCTTTCAGGGCAATACCCAGCTCGCCATTGGCCAAAGTGATGGCCTCACGAGTGAAGTTCTTTTCCGCCAGCCATTCGATTTTACCATTGGAAAGTTTTTTCCAGACAACCAGTTTGTACTGGGACTGAACCTCTTCCAAAGCAGCGGTCTGATCGCGGATGATCACCACGCGTTCAGCGCCGGCACCATCAATACGAACCAGTTGAACCATCGCAGAGTTCTTCAAAGACTGAACCTCGTCCTGATCCAGCTCTTTTTTCTCGTAGCTGGCAGTCTGGTCAAAGCTCAAAGCACCTGAAGCGACATTGGCGCCGTGGCGTTCTACATGCAATTGCACCGTGTATTTGCCCTCACGAGCCAGACCCGGAGCTGCCACTGCAAATGCTTTTGCTTCAGTGGATTGCAGGCGTTGTTCGAACAATACGGCCTGGCTTTGTTGATCACGAACTTCCAAAGTATACACGGAAGTCACACGAGGAGCGGCCACGGTTTCTGTGAACAGAATCTGACCCTGACCTTTATTGAACTGCAATTTCAGGCCAACTACGGATTTTGTTCCGGCGTTGGTTTCATTCCATTTCGGGGATGTTTTCAGGACGAAGACTTTTTCACGACCATCCTGACGAACTTCAGCAATCTCGTAGGCAAAGATCGAAGAGTGCACTTTAATCTGAACTTCCGGAGCCGCTTCAGTGCCACGCAGAACAACCTGAACGGTTTCTTTTTCGCCAGCCAGCAAAGCTGCTTCCTGAGGGAAGATCACAGCCACTGGTTGAGTGTACTGATGATCAAACACATCACGGTAACGAGTCACGCAGCAACGAACTTCGTCACGGTATTTAGTGACAGTGCGGGTGCGGGCTTCAGAGCGGTACTTGGTCACAGTGCGAGTGCGCTGTTCCTGACGGTAGCGAACTTCATCACGCCATTTGGTTACGGTGCGGGTTTTGCGAACGCGCTCGTAGCCGCATTCACGGTCGGTGTAGGGAACCTGACGGCAGGAGGGAACATCACGGCAAACGCGAGGACCTTCGGTGCACTCGTTGCGAGTTTTACAGATGCGCTCGCCGTGGGCGTTGGTGCCACACTCCGTGATCGGTTGGCAGGTGCGGCCGCCGGGCTCACACAGTCTTTCGTTGGAGCATTCCTGGCGATATTTCGTGACGTTACGGCACTGGTATTCAGAGTCCCAGTATTCCTCATAGTCGGTGTAGGAAACGCGCTCGGTGTAAGGAACCTGTTCGTAGTAGGTCTCAGTGGTCTGATAAGGAACATCTACATAATAGGTTTCTTCAGCCTGATAGGGAACTTTCTCGGTGTAATTATCCTGATAAGGTTCCTGTCGATAAACGTTTTTGGAAAGTTCACCGCGAACAGTCAGTGCGGTGTCAGATGTGCGGGTCAGCAGGTCTTGGGTCTTCTCGGTCGGAGCAGCGATGGCTGAAGCTCCGATCATCAGAGTCACAATGACTCCGATTAGTGGTTTAAAGTGCATGTTTCCTCCTCCAATTTGGACAATCGAAGGAGTTTGCAATCATCAAGCCAACCCAAAAGGCCCAAAAGGTACCTGCTTACTTTTGCTGAAGCAGCGCATAAGAAAAAGTCACCAGGCACCTTTAAGAAAAAGTCACCAGGCACCTTTTGGAGGAAGGCTTTTGAGGGGATTTCTTATAGTTGGGCGATGATCTTTTCGGCGATGCGGATGCCGTCGCAGGCAGCTGAGGTGATTCCTCCGGCGTAACCGGCGCCTTCACCTGCAGGGTACAGACCTTTGTGAGATACGCTCTCCAAGGTTTCATCGTCACGGGTCACACGAACCGGGCAGCTGGTGCGGGACTCGATGCCGTACACTTGAGCCTCTTCAGTTAAGAAGCCCTTCATGCTGCCTTGGAATTTTTCAAAACCTTCGCGCAGGCGAGTCACCATGTGCTTTGGCAGCAGTTCATCCAGACGAATGTTCAATGCTCCCGATGGGGAAGACCCCGGGCGCAAGGCGCGTGGACCCGTCTTGGAGTTTGTTCCTTGCAGGAAGTCCATCAGGTTCTGCGCAGGAAGTTCGCGTGTACCACCGGCAGCCACAACGGAATTAAAAGCGCGGGTTTCTAGTTCACGGCGCATCTTCATGCCACCAAAAACGTCATCCCCAAAGTTTTTGTCGTGATCAATGCTGATCACGATCGCCGCATTCGCATACGGAGAGTTGCGGTTGTAGTTGCTCATCCCGTTGCAGACGATGCCGTCGGCTTCAGTGCCAGAAGAAAGAACGTAACCACCCGGGCACATACAGAAGGAATAAACCCCGATGCCGGTTTTGTTGTCGTGATGAGCCAGTTTGTAGTTCGCCGCACCCAGTTTCGGGTGTTCAGAGAACTGGCGATATTGAATTTTATTGATGGAAGCTTGTGAGTGCTCCACGCGAAGCCCCATGGCGAAGGACTTCCCATCCAATTTCACGCCAAGGTCACGCAAGTGATTGATCATGTCTTCGGCCGAGTGACCGGTGGCCATCACAACGTGCGGGGATCTGAATTCAGTGCCGTGTTCGGTGCGAACACCGACAACTTGTGTGCCTTCGGTCAGAACCTCTGTGACCTGGGTGTTGAAATGAATTTCGCAACCATTGGCGCGCAGGAATTCACGCAGTTTCGGAATGACTCGGCGAATACGGTCTGAGCCCACGTGCGGATTTGACAACCACTGGATTTCTTCAGGGGCACCGAACTGCACCAGGCGATTCATCACATAGGGAATGTGCGGGGACTTGATACGGGTGATCAGCTTGCCGTCGGAATATAGACCCGCACCACCTTCGCCAAAGCAAACGTTATTGCGCGGGTCGAGTTTGCCATAACGCCAGTACTGATTGATCCCTTTGATCCGCTCGCCGCTGTCAGAGCCGCGCTCAAACAACACGCAAGGCACGCCTCTTTCCACAAAGCGCAACGCCGCAAACAGACCCGCCGGGCCGGTGCCGACAATCAGGGGTTTTTCTTTGGGGTTTTCGATTTTTTCCAGCTTGAACTCTGGCAGTTCCAAAGTTTCGCCTTTTTCGGCGACCTCGACGGTATAAACGAAATGCGGGGAGTGGGAACGGCGGGCATCCACGGATTGGCGCAGAATGCGATAAGGACCATGTTCAGGGACAAGCCACTGCAATTTTTCTTCTAGGTCGTTATCAATAGGGATTTCAAGATTTTGAATAATCTTGGACATTCTGCCTCCGGGACCTTTTTAGGGTCCAAATTAGGGTCTGATTTCAATACACTGTACTAGAAAGTCCTTTAGGTGACAAAGGGGTCTATTGCAGATATAAAGATTTCTATGTCAGCAATTACCAGAATTCTACCAAAACGTCGTCTTAGCCGCTGGGTCGGTCACTTTATGCACTGGAAGGGCCCTTCTTTGTGGGCACGCCTGTCTATCCGGGGCTTTGCGTGGCTTTATAACATCGATCTGGCCGAGGCGGAAAAGTCCTATGACCAATATCCCTCCATTGGTGAATTCTTCGTTCGCCGCTTAAAACCCGGCATTCGCCCTGTGGGCACCGGTTGGGCGGTTCATCCGGCTGACAGTAAAATCACGCAGGCCGCTGCCATTGATAACGGCACTTTAATTCAGGCCAAGGGTCTGACTTACAAGCTGAAGGACTTCACCCAAGATCCGGACAGCGATAAGAAATGGGCCGGCGGCTTCTTTATGACCTACTATCTTTGCCCGACGGACTATCACCGTGTGCATTCTCCGGTGGATGGAAACATCACCGATGTTCGTTATATGCCAGGTGAATTGTGGCCGGTGAATGAGTGGAGCACCACCAACGTAAAAGACCTGTTCTCCGTGAACGAACGCGTTCTGGTGGAGATTGAAACGGATCTGGGGCCTGTGGGTGTGGTCTTTGTTGGCGCCACCAACGTGGGTCACATTGTGCTGAGCTTTGATGAAAAAATCCGCGGAAATCAAAAAGGCCCTCATATCTTTGAGCACAAACACTACAGCCCTGAGATCCCGGTACACAAAGGATCTGAGCTGGGTATGTTCCGCATGGGTTCCACCGTGGTGATGTTGTATCCCCCGAGCTTCCGTCAGAAGTTTGAAGGTCACATGAATCTGGGGCCATCCGTGCGCGTGAATGCCGATCTGATCAAAAACCCATAATAACTCTCAAAATTATCAAGGATGGTAATGATGAAAAAGTTGAGCGTTCTGATTTCTTTGGCGGCCCTGGCGGTTTCTGCGGGCTGCTCTCACACTCCGAAAAAATCGGAAGTGGTTGAAGTGACTCCAACGATTGTACTGATTCATGGCTCGCACGTTGATGGCAGCAGTTGGGATCAGGTCAAGGCGCAGTTGGGGGATAAGTACAAGGTTCTGACCCCTGATCTGCTGGGTCGTGACCCGAACCAATCCGCGACATTGATGGAAATGGCTCAGGATGTCTGTGCAAAGATCCCGGAAAAATCTGTGGTGGTCGGACACAGCTTCGGTGGAGCCGTGATCAATCAGATGGTGGGAGTGTGCCCCGAGAAAATCATGCGCATTATCTATCTGACGGCTTTGGTTCCGTTGAAGGGTGAAAAGCCTTTCGATGCCCTTGGAAAAGTCGATGAAAAAGTCTATGCGAAAGCGGTGACCTTCGGTAAAGACCGCATCACTCCCAAAAGTCCGAAGCAGTTCTTTAAGGCCATGGACGCCATTTTGGATCAGAAAAATTTGCCGCAGGTGAAATTGTACTCTGAATCCTTCGCTGCGGGTGCGAATCCTGTGACTTATGATGAAGTGATTTTTGCGAAGATTCCAAAGTTTTATATTCTGACGACTCAGGATAAAATCATCAGTCTGGTTTCTCAGAAAAAATACGTAAAACGCACGGATATGGCAAAGACCGGCGAAATCGCCAGCGGCCATCTGCCGGCTCTTTCCAAGCCGACGGAAGTGGCGCAGGCCATCCTGCAGTCGTTCCAGTAATCACGGGCACTTTTGGAAATTGCGACAAGTTTTAGAGGAGGTGTTTTGCACCTCCTCTTTTGTTAGAAGCCTTCGACGATTGTCGAAGTGATACTGCACGGTGTTTTCAAACACCTCGCGTGACCAGGGCAAAAGGGGTTTGGTCGGGGAGGAGTGGCCCCGAACATCCCATTCACGATAAGCGCCACCCACCCAGTGAAACATCTTTTCCGGATCCCAGAACTTCAAGACAATATGTTCTTCCTGAGGTGAGGCCCAGGGGCGGTCTTTTCCGCGCAAGTATCCCAGGAAGCTTATGCGGGCCCGGTCGTGTTCTACGCTTAACAGTTCTAAAGGCATGCGCAAGGTTCGCTGCCAGGCTTTGCGCAGGTCTGCTGACTCCAGTCCCAGAACACGCAGGAAGCTCACGGCAAAGGCCGAACATCCGGCGCCTTGCCCCAGCAAGGGATCGGATCTTAGTCCGCCGTAAATGTTAATTAAACCCGTGGATTGATAAAGATCCACATAACGGCGCAGGCGCGCGCATTGGTCTGAATTCAGAAGCAGTCGCAACTGGCGGACATATCCTTTTTCAGCCAGAGGATTTAGCCAGGCCAGGATCTCTTGTTCTGAATAACTGCGCCCTGATTGATTAATCAGCATGGTGTCCAGCGAAACGCCTTTCACCAGAAAATCCCACAGATAAGCGCCATTGGATTTGATCGAAGTCATGCCTCGATAGACAGGCTTTTCCCGGCCACATTGCAGGCGGATATTCACGTGGGAAATCGGGTGGGGATAATCTTTGCCGTCGACTTTGGCGGTTAGATTTTTGGTCATACTGCGCACCAGGCGTCCTGGGCTCTGCCAGTTTAAAGGTTCGGGCGCGCGGTAGATCAGCAGATCCAGATGATCCGCGTAGCTTTGAAATGGGAAGAGGAATAAAATAAAAATCAGAAATCCCGGCATAGGCCCCAGTATTTCATGGGGCGATTTCACCGGGACAGAGGGGTGCTTAAATTACAGGGTAAGAGCACTCAGTGGCTGGGGTTTCTGCCACTGTGACTTTCACCAGCGTCGGCAGAACTGTGCGGGCCTTGTCATACAGCCATTTTGCCAAAAGTTCGGAAGTCGGGTTTTCAAGGCCCGGAACCTCGTTCAAAACGCGATGATCAATCTGGTCCAAGAAAGGCTTCATCAGGGCCTGGATGTCGTTGTAGTCAATCACCCAGCCAATTTTGGGATCAAGATCACCCACCAGAGTCAGAATCAATTTAAAGCTGTGCCCATGCATGCGAGAGCACGGATGGCTTGCCGGAAGGTGAGGCAGGAATCGCGCCGATTCAATTTGAAAATGCTGTTTCAGTTCGAATTTCATGCTAATACTATAGTCATTCCGAGGTGAGTATGTCCACGACCACATTGCATTTGGCAAAACAAAATTTCAAGTTCTCTGCCGCGCATTTTTTGATCTTTGATGAAACACACGCAGAGCGCCTGCATGGTCATAACTACCAGGTGAAAGTCGACATCAAAACGCCTTCCGAAGAAGAACTGCATTCTGACGGTTACTTCCTTGATTTCAATGTGTTTAAAAAAGACATCAAGGCCCGCCTGGATCAATGGGACGAAATGGTGCTGTTGCCAGAAAAGCAAAAAGACATGAAATTCAAAAAAAATGGAAACTCACTGGAAGTGACTTTCCGTGATCGTTTTTATGTGTTCCCGGTCAAAGAGGTTTCTTTGCTGCCGGTGACCAACACCAGCGTGGAACAACTGTCCCGCCTGCTGGCTGAAGAATTCTTTGCGGAGTTCAAGCAGTATGGTGTGAAAAGCGTGCGCGTCTATGTCGCTGAAACCGCGGGGCAGGGTGCCTCTACGGTGGTGCCGTCTAGGGCTTAAGTTTGCCGCTGGAAACTTCGCTGGCGCTCAGTTCGCGCACCACACGGTAGCGCCAGAAACAAATCCGTCCGCCTTCATTCAGCTTTTGCTCCAGACGCTCTTCAGTCAGTTCGGGACTGCCATCGCAATCAATATGAGCAAAGTCCGCAAAGGCATCCACACGGTTCACCGACCATGAATAAGGGGCCTTGTCGCGGGAAAGAAACGCACGGTTGAATCCGCCATTTCCCAGTTCAATTCCAGCCACCACGATTTTTTCCAAATTCGGGTTGCGAATCTGCTCACGAGCTGTGGCGATGGTTTCAGGCTTATCCAAAGCAATCACAAAGGCTTCATCCGCCTGGGGGTCTTTGGTTGAAACCAGGAAGTAAGTTTTGGTGGTATCCACCGGTAACGTCACAGGTTTCAGCGCCACCGCGGGGCTTGCTTGTTCGCCCGAGCCATTGTCATAACTAAGCACCGAATGCAGACGTTCTGCACCCTGAACCTCAATACGGGCCACGGTTTGGTTCAAGTTCCACTTAAGTGTTGATGTATCATAATACTTTTCCAGTTTGAGTTCTTTTTCGCCAATCACAGCGCCCATACGGTTGAAGGCTTTCAGGTGAACGGTGTTGGGTTTCAAGTAAAGGTTCAACAAGTGAAGCTTCACACTTTGCACCGAAGATGGCAGCCAGTGCGTGACCTGCGGTGATGTCGTATCAGTTAAAGGAGTACTGAAAGAATCATCGCAAGAGCTGGTGACGTGAACGACATTTTTGTCCCAGGCTTTCACGGAAAATGCCTGTTCTTCCGGCAGGAAGCTGGTGCCGCGAATTTTGATCTGAGCTTTGGCTTCCAGATCGTGGTGACGCTCGTCGATTTCGGCGCCATAGCGCACTTGGGTCCACACACGCTGTGGTTCATTTGTTTTGTTGGTGACGAACAAGGTCAGGTGTTCCGGAGCACACCGCGAGGGGCTGTAAAAAACCTGCGAGGCTTCCGCCGCGAAGGAAGTCATTAGGATCAAGCTGCCAATACCGATTGAAGTCTTAATACCAAAATCCATATAGACTTCGGATCGGTAGGCTGGTTTTGAACTTAACCAAAGGTCCTAAAAACCAGACCTAAGCCTCATAAATGTGAGTCTTCTTAAGAGCTATTTTCAATTGGCTTTCAATGGTTGAGGGGGTGGTCAAAGGACTTCCCTTTAGGCTCGGGACCCCTTAACTAAGCATATCGTCAGGGGAAAACATGAATTTACACGACATGACAAATAAGTCTGGCCAGTCCGTCGAAATCACCGGTTTTGCTGGTGAGGACATACTGCGTGAACGTCTGCACGAAATGGGTTTAAGAGTCGGCTCTATCATCACTATTTTGGGTAAAGCTCCGTTTGGAGGTCCCTTGCTGATTCGTTTTAACACCAGTTTCCTGGCTTTAAGAAAAGAGGAGGCGGCATGCGCTCTGGTGACGCTGAAGTAACTTTGGCTAATAAATGTGTGGCGCTGGTTGGGGCTCCCAATTCTGGTAAAACAACTCTTTATAACTGGCTGACGGGTTCTCGTTTTAAAACCGTGAACTATCCGGGCGCCACGGTTGAGTTTTCTTTGGGGCATTTGGCGTCTCACTTGGGTGAAGGTCTGCAGGCCATGGACACACCGGGCACTTACAGTCTGCATCCGAAAAGTGCGGACGAGTGGGTGACTCTTCGTTCTATCTATGAAAATCCGAAGGTCGATAAAATCGACGGCATCATCGTCGTGGTCGACGGCACTCAGTTGTCGCGTCACTTGCAGCTTGTGATGCAGATGAAAGAAACCGGCTTCCCGATGATGGTGGTTGTGACCATGTCGGATCTTTTGCGCCGTGAAGGTGTTGAGCTGGATTTGGCATATCTTGAAAGTACCTTCGGTTGTCCGGTATTGACCTTTGATGGTTTGCTGGCAGGTGGACTGCTTGAGATCGTGGCGGAAGCCAAGAAGCTGGGGTCCTCCCAAAAACCATCCCGTCCGGTGCCATGGGGCTTTGCTCAGCAGGAAGAAAAACTGAAAGAGTGCGAGCGCATTGCGCAGGAAGCTCTTCAGCATAAAACCGATCATGCGCAAGAGCGTCTGAATCGCATCGTTGCCACGACAGAAAAGCTTGATCGCGTCTTGTTGCATCCTTGGTTCGGTATTTTATTCTTTATTCTGATCATGGGCGGCTTGTTTGCCAGCGTGTTCTGGCTGGCAACACCTTTCATGGATTTGATCGACGGCTGGTTCACGGGCTTTGCTGAAACAGTGGCGGGTTGGGGCCCGGGTACTTTGTGGGCGGATTTCCTGGCTAACGGCGTGGTGACCAGCTTTGCCGCATTCATGGTCTTTGTGCCGCAGATCTTTATTTTGTTTGTGGCCATCGGCCTGCTTGAAAGCACGGGGTATCTGGCGCGTGCGGCAACTTTGATTGATCGTCCGTTTTCGGCACTGGGGATGAGTGGTCGCTCGTTTGTTCCGTTGCTGTCAGGATTTGCCTGTGCGGTGCCGGCGATCATCGCCACTCGTAATATCCCATCCACTAAAGATCGTCTGATCACGGCCTTTGTGGTGCCTTTGATGAGCTGCTCGGCGCGTTTGCCGGTGTATGCTTTGTTTATTGCGTTCTTGTTCCATGGTGAGTCGGCGTTGTATGCCGGTCTTGCGATGGCGGGACTTTATCTGGGGTCCATCGTGGTGGGCGCTTTTGCTGCGGGCATTATCAGTAAGTTCATCCCGCGCACCGAGCCGTCCTTCTTTATGATGGAGCTTCCGATTTATCGCCGTCCCAAGTTGCGCGTGATTCTGCGCCAGGCATGGACCCGTACTTTGTCTTACGTGAAGCGTGCCGGTCCGATCATCTTCACTTTCGCGGTGATCATCTGGGTGGGGACAACCTTCCCGAATTATCAAACGGAAGATGCGCACCAGAAGCTGGAAGAAAGCTATGTGGGCCGCGCGGGTAAGTTCATCGAGCCGGTTGTGCAGCCCATGGGTGTGGACTGGCGTGTGGGTGTGGGTTTGATTTCAGCCTTTGCCGCGCGTGAGGTGTTTGTTTCTTCCATGGCGGTGACTTTCAATATTACGGATACTGATGAAGATTCCCAGCAGCAGGCGTTGTTGACTCAGATGAGTACCGCCACAAATGCCGCCGGTGAAAAGATATTCACGGTCAGTTCGGTTATTGGTCTTATGATCTTCTTCCTGATTGCCCTGCAGTGTATGTCCACGGTGGGTGTGCAGATTCGTGAATCCGGCTCCTGGAAGTTTGCGATGATGCAATTGGTGGTCTTTAACGTCGCAGCCTACGTTTTGGTTGTGGTGGTCGTACAGTCTCTGAGATTCCTGGGCGTTCCTTAACGGACGCCCTTCATCAAATCTTTGTACAATTTAAGTGTCTGCTCTTGGGTGCTTTGCCAGCGGTGCTGGTGCAGGGTCCAAGCGCGGGCTTTTTTGCCCTGGTCGCGGGCCATTTCTGGATTCTGGATATAAAACTTCAAAGCCTGAGCAAGGCTCTTGGGATCTTTGGGTTGAACCAGATAGCCGCGTTCGTTTTTACAGACCTGTTCAGTCGTTCCGCCGGCATCAGTGCCAATCACAGGCTTTTCCATCAGCATGGCGTCCAGCACACTCAGCGAATAAGTTTCGTTGTAGGAAGCCAGGATAAACACGTCCAAAGCATCAATGTACGGGATGTAGTCGCGCTGGAAAGGAATGCGATGCAAATGTCCCTTCAGGCGCGGCTCTTGCTGCTTTTGTTCAATCCAAGTTTTTAATTCCAAAGATTGCGCTTCATAGGTCACCTGACCGTTGCTGTCGCGGCTTTCAATCGTGGGGTCACCCACGATCACCATATGAATCTTTTGAACTTCGTCGTCCGTCAGGTGATCCAAGGCTTCGACCAGTTCACGCACGCCTTTGCCGGCATCCAGGCGGCACAAAGTTCCAAAGGCCAGCTCGGCAGGTTTTAGACCCAGCTTTTCACGTAAAGCCAGGCGGGATTCCGGGTTGGAATTAAACTCTTCTGTTTTTCGCCCATAGCGCATCAGGGTCAGCTTGGAAGGGGCAATC
Organism: Bdellovibrio bacteriovorus; assembly: GCF_048286975.1. Taxonomy (GTDB): domain Bacteria; phylum Bdellovibrionota; class Bdellovibrionia; order Bdellovibrionales; family Bdellovibrionaceae; genus Bdellovibrio; species Bdellovibrio bacteriovorus_H. Next base: position 108,146 of record NZ_JBLVRT010000006.1, read on the forward strand.
GGGAAGTTCTTGCGGGCTTCGCTCAATACAAACTCAGACGATGAGCACAAAGCATCCACTTTGGAAAACATCCAGCGGTGGAACAAGTCATTCTTCGCCGGAGCATTCATATACAGATTATATACGTGCTTGGGTGTGGATGAATTCCAGCGCGCCAGTACGCAAGCCCACATATCCAGACGGGTGTGTGACTGCAGGTGCGTGATTCCGTTTTCACGGACAATCTTGCGAATTAAGCGGGCTTCCTGCAGTTTGGAGATTTTTTTCTCGGGGAAGGTGATGACTTCCACCGAGGTTTTTTTTAGCTCTTCGGCCACACGCGAGTGGGCCGAACACAGCACGCGCTGATTCAGGCCGGTTTCAGCCAGCTTCTGAATCAGTTCGGTGGTGTAAATTTCAAGTCCGCCCCAGCTTAGGGACTGGATGCAATGAAGGACCTTTATTTCGCCCATAGGGATTTAAAGTGCTCAATGGTCTTGCCAAGGCCTTCTTCTTCAAAGCGAACCGTTGGCTGCCAGTTCAATTCTTTTTGTGCTTTGGAATAATTGATCGCATAGCGGAAATCATGCCCTTTGCGATCGGTCACAAAACTCAACAAAGACTCTGGCTTGCCCAAGTGTTTTAGAATCATCTTGGCAACATCCAGGTTCTGGCGTTCCGAGTTTCCACCCAGATTATAGACTTCACCGGCTTTGCCTTTGGTGAAGGCCAGCCATACGCCTTCATTGTGGTCGTCCACATAGATCCAGTCACGGATGTTCATGCCTGTACCGTAAATCGGCAACTTTTCGTTGGCCAAAGCACGTTTGATCATCAGCGGGATGAATTTTTCTTCAACCTGATAAGGACCATAGTTGTTGGAACAACGGGTGATCACCACCGGCATTTTATAAGTTTCAAAGAACGCACGGCACATCAGATCCGCACTGGCTTTGGAAGCGCTGTACGGGCTGTTCGGGGAAATTGGAGTTTCTTCCGTGAAGGCCGGGTCTTCCATTTGCAAAGTGCCATAGACTTCGTCGGTGGAAACTTGCAGGTATTTGAAGGCCGGATTCTTTTCAAAAAGATTCAAGCTTTCCTTAAGAAGATTCAAAGTGCCCAGAACATTCGTTTCAACGAAGATGTTCGGGTTTTCAATCGAGCGGTCCACATGGGATTCGGCTGCAAAATTCAGAACACCACTGAAGTTGTATTTCTGGAACAGTTCGTGAACCAGCTTGGTGTCACGGATGTCGCCTTTAACAAAAGTCAGGTGCTTGTGCGCATCCAAGTGGGCTTGAATGTTTTCCAGGCGGCCGGCATAAGTCAAAGCATCCAGAATGACAAAGTCATACTGGGCCTTGATGCTGTCGCGGCAGGTGATGGTCTTGATAAAGTTGGATCCGATAAAGCCGGCGCAACCGGTCAGCAGAACAGTCTGTTTCATGAACTAGATTTCCTCAGAGATGATTTTTTCAAGATAGCTGCGGTAAGAGCATTTCGGCAAATCAGCCGTGATCTTTTGCAGTTGATCCAGAGTGATGAATTTCATGCGGTAAGCGACCTCTTCCAGACAGGCCACTTTCATGCCCTGACGTTCTTCGATGGCGCCAATGAATGAAGCCGCATCCAGAAGTGACCGTGGAGTGCCCGTGTCCAGCCATGCCAGGCCACGATACATCATTTCTACACCCAGGGTGTCTTCATTGTGATAGCTCAGGATCAGGTCCACGATCTCGGTTTCACCACGCGGGGAGGGTTTCAGGGCTTTCGCACGTTCAGCCACAGTTTTGTCAAACAGGTACAGGCCCGGGATGGCGTACTGGGATTTTGGAGCTTTGGGCTTTTCTTCGATGGATTTAACTTTCTTGGTGTTCTTGTCGAACTCAACCACGCCATAAGCAGAAGGATCCGCCACATAGTAGGCAAACACGCGTCCATTCAGGCCACCGGCTTTTTCTTTCTGAGCTTTGATTGCTTCACGGAAGAAGGTCAGGTCGCCATAGAACAGATTGTCCCCCAGCATCAGGCAGACATCGTCGTTCCCGATAAAGTCTTCACCCAGCACGAAGGCTTCAGGCAGACCGTTGGGTTTTTCCTGAACCACATAAGAAAGTTTGATGCCGAACTGGGAGCCATCACCCAAAAGTTTTTTAAACAAAGGCTGATCGTCCGGGGATGTGATAAGCAGAATGTCTTTGATTCCGCCCAGCATCAGAATGCTCAGCGGATAATAGATCATCGGCTTGTCATAGATGGACTGAAGCTGTTTGGTCATGACCCGGGTCATTGGGTAAAGGCGAGAACCGGCTCCGCCGGCAAGAATAATACCCTTCATTTATTTCCCCTTAAAAAATTTATTAACTTCGTCCAGGACGAATTGGGCATCCGCCGCAGTCATGTCCGCCCACAAAGGCAGTCTCAGCAAGCGGGCAGAGTGATCATCAGTGACAGCCATGCTGCCGCTGACTTTGCCGTATTTCAAACCCGCCGGAGCAGAATGCAAAGGCACATAATGGAATGTGGACTGGATTCCGGCTTCTTTCAGGTGGGTCCACAATTCAATGCGCGTCTGCATAGTCGGCAGCAGGAAATAGAAGATATGCGCGTTGGCTTTGGCCTCCGCAGGCACGGTCATGCGCTGGACTTTGCCAGCAGCTTCCAGATCCGCCATGCCGTCGTAATACTGCTTCCAGATCGCCATACGGCGCGCGGTGATTTTTTCGCCTTCTTCCAGTTGAGACAACAAGAAGGCTGCGGAAAGTTCAGAAAGCAAATAGGAAGATCCCTTGTCCTGCCAGGTGTATTTGTCCACTTGGCCGTTCAGGAACTGCTGACGGTTGGTTCCTTTGTCGCGCACGATTTCTGCGCGAGCCACCAGACGGGGATCGTTGATGGTCAGTGCGCCGCCTTCACCGCAAACGATGTTCTTGGTTTCGTGGAAGCTGAAGGCAGCCATGTGCCCCCAGGCTCCCAGGGCTTTGCCTTTGTAGGAAGCAAAGATGCCTTGAGCCGCGTCTTCGACCACCCAGATGTTGTTCTTGTTCGCAAGGTCCATGATTTTGTCCATCTCGCAGCCCACACCAGCATAGTGAACCGGCATGATCACGCGCGTGCGGGCGGTGATGGCTTTGGCAATGGCATCGACATCGATGTTCATGGTCTTGGGGTCCACGTCCACAAAAACCGGGATAGCGCCATACAGGGCGACAACGTTGGCAGTGGAAGTGAAGGTGAAAGAGGGCAGGATGACTTCATCGCCCGGGCCAATGTCGGCCAAAACCATGGCCATTTCAAGGGCGGAGGTGCAAGACGGGGTGATGACGGTCATCAGGGTCGGAAGATTCTTATTGAACCATTCCGTGCATTTTTTGTTGAACTGACCTTCTCCGCTGAGTTTTTTGTTGGAGATGGCCTGAGAAATGTACTTCTCTTCGTTCGAGCTTTTAGGAGGTAAATTGAATGGAATTTTCATGCTCCCCCATAGTAGCGCAAGCACCAAAGGGGAGCAAAGAATTAAAAGCCGTCGGTGGTGCCTACTTTGCCGCGAGGCTCGTCATCATCAAACGGGATGACGGAGCTGCTCTGTGACTTTTTCTCCACGCGTGGAGTCGGGCTTGGGGAGCGGGTTGTTTTCTTTGCAAATGGGATGACTTTTTTGTCAGCAGACGGGCGAACAGGGGCTGCCGCGACTGGTACCGGCTCGTGTTTGCCGGCACCCTGGATGACTTCATTCAGGCTGACAACCATGCTTTGCATCTGCTGGGCCTGGGCGCTGATTTCTTCAGAAGAGGCGGCAATTTCTTCAGAGGACGCCGCATTTGCCTGAGAGCCCTGATCCAGTTGGTTCATGGCTTTGCTGATCTGCTGGATGCCGGTGGTTTGTTCAGAGCTCGCCGCTGCAATTTCGTTGTTCAGGTCTGCAACCTTTTTTACAGAAGTCACGATGGCCTGCAGAACTTCGCCAGAGCGATCGGCGATTTGTGAGCCACGGTCCACTTTTTCAACGCTGTCTTTGATCAAAACATTGATATCTTTTGCTGCAACTGCGGAGCGTTGCGCCAGTGCGCGAACGGCCTCTGCCACAACGGCAAAGCCTTTACCTTGTTCGCCAGCACGAGCGGCCTCAACCGCTGCATTCAGAGCCAGAAGGTTGGTCTGGAAGGCGATATCATCAATCACGCTGATGATTTCCTCAATCTTTTTAGAGGAATGGGAAATATCGTTCATGGAAGAAATCAGCAGGGTGATTTCATTCTGGCCTTGTTCAGCCGAATCTTTAGAGGATTGAGACAGGGATGCGGCTTGTTTCGCGTTGTCTGAATTCATTTTAACCATGGAAGACATTTCTTCCAAAGACGCGACAGTTTCTTCCAGGGAAGCGGCCGCTTCAGTAGAGGACTGAGAAAGCGTCTGACCTGCGGCTGTCAACTGAGTGATCGCGCCGGAAACCTGAGTGCCGGCCTCGGAAAGGCCGGTGGCAATGGAGCTCACAGTGTTGGAAACGCGATAAGCGATCCACATTAAAATACCGAACACCAGAGTCGCGCAAAGAGCAGAGATCAGAATCAGCAGTTGCGCCTGAAACTTGCGCTCGTCTTGTTGTAACTTGTCATTGGCAGCAGAAATTTCGCGGTAAAGCTTCATGTTGGCGGCGATGGCATCCTGATAAGCGATGGCCATCACGTGCCATTCACCACCGTTCATCGCGGTGTGAACTTGTTTGTTGGCGACAGCATTATTTTGATCAAGCAGATAGATCATCTGTTCTGTTAGTTTATAGAAGGAGTCTTTGATGGCCTGAGGTTTTGCCCAGTTCTTGGCTTCGTCTTCAGTGAACTTGGTGCTGGCGTAAACCTCTTCGAATTTCTTGAATTCGTCAAAGGCGCTGCGGGCACGTTTGATAAAGCCTTCACGGGATTTTTGGTCTTCATCGTTGGCCAAGGCAGCCCAGATGAAATAGCCAATACGTGCACGCTGCATGCCCAACTGACCCAGGGCGTCCATGTTCGGAACGACTTCGGTGTAAGCTCCGGTCAGCATGGTTCCAAGGCTATTCATTGAACGCCAAGAGATAGTAGTGAGGACAGCGAATGCGATCACTGGCAAGATTGCAGAGAACAACAAACGCCCGCGCAAACCGCGGAACCAAGAAGAGGATGAATTCATGAGGGGCTCCTTAAATATGGAAAAACTTTGCAGGATTCTGATCGTCAATTTTATTGCAGTTCTTTAATCAAAAGAACTTGCTGTAATGCTGGACCAAGGTGCAGCGCTTCATAACTTATTTAAATGTTTGAGTTTGTCCGCATCATGTTGATACGCTTTTTGAACGTCTAGACTCAAGGAGGGGAAAGTCATGACAAAAACGACACTACGTCGTGCGTTGGCCGTTGTTGCATTGGTTGCAACTGTAGGCTTCACACACCAAACAGCGACATCTGAATCTGTGACACTGTGCTCCGGATTCGTTCCAGAGAACAATTTGTACATCCCAGCTGGTGTTTTCACCGTGGGTGGTATCACCGAACAACAATTCAACATGGTTTTGGACCGTCTTGAAAGATTGTTTGCGAAGGACGTTGAAGCGATGGGGGATCGCTTGAAAATCAACCGTCTTTGGAATGATGGTACTGTAAATGCTTCCGCACAAAGATCCGGCAACACTCAAGTGTTGAACATGTATGGTGGTTTGGCTCGTCACCCGGCGACGAACATCGAAGGTTTCGCTTTGGTAGCGTGCCACGAGTTCGGTCACCACAACGGTGGTGCTCCAAAAATGCAAAGCTGGTTCGGTGGCGCTTGGGCGACCAACGAAGGTGGCTCTGACTACTACGCTTCTTTGAAGTGCTTGCGTCGTTTCTTTGCTGAAGACGACAATGCAGCCATCCTGAAGGATCTTCAATTGGATCCTACTGCTGAGGCAGCTTGTACTGCTCAGTTCCCGGATGAACAAGATCGTCTGATCTGCCTAAGAACTTCTTTGGCTGGACAATCTGTAGCGAACCTGTTCCAGGCTTTGCGTAAAGAAACTTCGGCTCCAACATTCGGTACTCCGGATAAGAACGTGGTTTCCCGTACTGACGACAGACACCCGGCGACTCAGTGCCGTTTGGACACTTACTTCGCGGGTATGTTGTGTGTGGCTAAAGAAAGCGAAAAGCTGAGCAACTCCGATTACAAATCCGGTTCTTGCTATGCGCCTCGTGATACAGCGGGTGTTCGCCCTCGTTGCTGGTTCGCACCAACCAACTAGGACTTACGACATTTCGTCATGAAAGCCGGGTGACCCCCGGCTTTTTTTATTTTAGGCTTTTTCGTATGTCTAAGAAAAAGCTGATTCCTCTTGTAGCAGTTCTTCTTATTTTGCTTCTGGCATATATCGCCAAAACTTACTTGTTCCGATCTGATTTTTCCTATGCCGGCACTGTCGAAGTGACCAAGGTGGACATTCCTGCAAGGCTGTCCTCCGTCATTTCTGAGTTTCCGGTCAAGGAAGGGCAGATTGTTGAAAAGGGTCAATCGTTGGTCAAACTGGATTGCGAAGAAATCCGTCTGGGGTACGAGCTTGCCAATAAAAATTTTGACCGGGCAGTGAAGCTTTACCGCGGTGGCAGTATCGCTCAGGAAAGCTACGACCAGATTAAAAATCGCAAAGATGAAATCGAAACCCGCTTTAAGTGGTGCGAGGTTTTAGCTCCTATCAAGGGCACCGTTTTGACCACTTACTTCGAACCTGGAGAAATGGTTTTGCCCGGGGCGAAGCTTTTAACCCTGGGGGATCTTTCCGAGGTCTATGCCTATTTCTATCTGCCCCATGATCAGATATCGCCCTTGAAGATGGACCAGAGGGTTTCAGCACGCCTGCCGGAAATGGACGATAAAAAGTTTTCCGGTGTGATTGCCTATATCAATCCGGAAGCCGAGTTCACACCTAAGAACGTACAGACCCGGGATGAGCGAACAAGACTGGTTTATGCCGTGAAGATCCGCTTTGAAAACTCTGAGGGCATTCTGAAACCCGGAATGACTCTGGAGTGGATGGCGGAGGAATAATGTCTGGAGCTGTCGCCATCGCCGTCGAAAGCTTAACTAAGAAAATGCGTACGACGGAGGCTCTCAAAGGCCTGACGATGAGCTTTTCCCCCGGGATCATTCACGGGGTGATTGGTCCTGAGGGCGCGGGAAAAACCACCTTCCTGCGCCATTTGATGGGGCTTTTGAAGGCGGATAGCGGCAAGATCACATTTCTGCGGGAAGGTCAGCCGGTGTCCTTTTCTGACTTGCGTGAAGATATCGCCTATATGCCTCAGACCCAAAGTCTTTATCCGGAGCTGAGCATTCATGAGCATCTTGAATTCTTTCGCACCCTTTTTGAGGTTCCCGATCAGGTTTATCTTTCGCGCCGGGAAAAGCTTCTGCGCATGGCAAGGCTTGAAGATTTCACCGACCGTCTGGCTTCGCAGTTATCCGGCGGGATGTATAAAAAGCTGGGTTTGATCTGCTCGCTTTTATCCGCACCCAAGGTTCTGTTGCTGGATGAACCCACCAACGGTGTCGATCCTTTGAGTCGCAGGGATTTCTGGGAACTGTTGTATGAGCTGATACGGGAAGAGGATATTTTGATCCTGGTCACGACGTCCTACATGGATGAAGCCTTGAAGTGTGATGAAGTGCATCTGCTGTTTGATGGGAAGTCTTTATTGGCGGGCGCGCCCGGGAAAATTTTAAAAGAGCGTCAATGTCGCACCTTTGATGAGGTATTTTTGCAATACGACGCCATCGAGGAAGCACCATGAATTCAGTCGAGGTGCAAAATTTATCGGTGAAGTTCGGTGACTATTACGCAGTGAAGGACATCAGTTTTACGGTTGAGAAGGGCGAGATCTTTGGTTTTCTCGGGGCCAATGGGGCGGGGAAGACGACGACAATTCGAGTGCTCTGTGGATTGCTGCTGCCTTCGCACGGCGAAACCAGAGTCTGTGGTCTGGACGTGCAACAGCAGGCCTTTGAGGTAAAAAAGAAGGTCGGGTACATGTCCCAGAAGTTCACGTTGTATGATGACATGACCGTCGCGGAAAATCTGGCCTTCACCGGCTCCTTAAGAAAGCTTCCTGAACAGCAGCTAAAAATGCAGAAAGAACGGCTGCTTGAGTTTATCCGTTTCAAAGCCTCTGAAAAAACTTTGGTGAAAGATCTGCCCGGTGGAATCAAACAGCAAGTCAGTCTGGTGTCATCCCTATTGCATGACCCTGAGATCGTCTTTTTGGATGAACCCACGGCCGGAGTCAGTCCGGCCTATCGGCAGCGTTTCTGGGCGCTGATCCGTGAGCTTGCCAATGAAGGCAAAACTGCTTTTGTCACCACTCATTACATGGACGAGGCCGAACACTGTAGCCGCATTGCTTTAATGAGATCGGGGGAATTGATTGCTCTGAATTCTCCGGAGGGACTGAAGACTGCGAACTTCCCGGATCGCAATCCTCACGAGGTCAGTCTGGAAGAGGTCTTTATTGCGGAAGTGGAGGGGCGATGAAGATTCGCTCCATCTGGGCCATTGCGCAGAAAGAAGTTTTCCATATTGTGCGGGACCCCTTCACGCTGGCGCTGGCTTTGGGGATGCCGGTTATTATGGTGCTCTTTTTTGGGTTTGCCATTGAGTTCAATATGGAACGCATTTCATTGGCGATCCACGATGCCAGCAAAACCCCAAACTCGCGTCTGTTGGAACAAGCGTTTACCAGCTCTGATTACTTTCAGTCCCACTATGTGCACAGTCCAGCCGAAGCCCTGCAATATTTGGATGAAGGCAGGGCGCATGCCGCCCTTTTGGTGCCTCCGGCTTACGCGCGGGATCTGAAACCACTGCATGAAAGTGCGGTGCAGATTCTGATCGACGGGGCGGATAATTCTTCAGCCGGATCAATTCTTGGGTATCTGGGCGGGGTCCAAAAGCGGGTGTTGCAGAATGAGTTTGGTGAATTACGCGAACCGATCGAAATGAAAACGCGGTATTTGTTTAATCCAGAACTGAACAGCCGCTGGTTTGTCGTGCCGGGGTTGGCGGCAGCGATCATCGCCATCTTGTCTATTTTACTGACCGCCCTGACCGTGGCGCGCGAATGGGAAAACGGTTCCATGGAGTTATTGCTGTCCACACCGGTGCGTCCGATTGAAATCATCCTGGGAAAGCTTTTGCCTTATTCGGTGATGGGAATTGTGGCCGTGTTTTTTGTTTTTCTGATGTCGCAAGTGGTGTTCTCTGTCCCGTTCCGTGGGAATTTTATTTTGTATCTGCTGGCGTGTTTGATTTTTCTGTCGACTTATCTGGCGCAAGGTTTGCTGATTTCAGTGGTCACCAGAAAACAGCAGCTGAGTATGCAGTTTGCGATGCTGTCGGGACTTTTGCCGACGATTCTGCTTTCAGGATTTATTTTTCCGGTAGAACACATGCCGAAATTCTTTTTCTATTTCACCATGCTTCTGCCTGCGCGGTGGTTTATAGAAATCAGTCGTGCGCTGTTTTTGCAAGGAGCCGGGTTTTTAAGTATTCTGCCGTCGTTCTTGGCGCTTTGTGCGCTTTTCACATTGATGATCACGCTGGCCACAAAAAAATTTAAAAGAGACGTCGAACCATGAAAACACTGCTGGGATTTATCCGAAAAGAATTTCTTCAGACCCTGCGGGACCCGCGCATGCGCATTTTGCTTTTTCTGGCGCCGTGTGTGCAGCTGACCATCTTTGGTGTGGCTTTGTCGACGGAAGCCAGGAATATCCGTCTCGGGATTTTTGGTGCTCCCAATGACAGTGCCTTGCAGGAGATTCACCGCAAAGCTTTGGCTTCGGGCTGGTTTATTCCGGCTAAAACCCAGACGACGGATCCTTATGAGCTAATTCAAAAAGGCGATGCGGATGTCGTTTTGGTGGCTCCCTCCGGAGGTTTGGACCGCAGTCTGGGGCGAGGAGAGGGGGAGGTGCAGCTTCTGATTAACGCCACCAACGTCACGCGGGCCCAGGGGATCGAGCGTTACATGGGAAGCATAGTGCGTTCGTTGCACCCGCAGGATCCGCCTTTGCGTTTTGATGTGCGGGTTTTGTACAACCCGGCGATGCGTTCGGCTTTGTTTTTGGTGCCGGGGGTGATGAGCATGCTGGTGTGTCTGATCACGATTCTGCTGACCAGTATGTCGATCACAAAAGAAAAAGAGATGGGCACCTTTGAAACATTGATCTCGGCCCCGGTGTCGCCCGAGGAAGTCATCCTGGGTAAAACCGTGCCGTTTGTTTTACTGGGGTTAAGTAATATTCCATTGATTGTCGGCGTGGCCGTGGCGTTGTTTGATATGCCTTTGCGGGGAAGTCTTTGGATGCTGCTGCTGGCGGCGGTGGCATTTGTGTTTTGTACGGTGGGGATCGGGCTGTTTATTTCGACCATCGCCAAGAATCAGCAGCAGTCGATGATGGGTGGTTTTTTATATCTGTTCCCGTCGGTACTGTTGTCCGGGATGGTCTTTCCGGTTGAAAACATGCCGTGGGTGATGCGGATTTTTTCTTATATCAATCCGCTGACGTACTTCATCGAGCTTTTGCGAAACATAATGCTTAAAGGCGGGGATCTGCGTCTGATTACGACGAATGTTCTGGTTCTTGTGGCGATGGCAGTCATTGCCATCACCGCAAGCTGGCGGCGCTTTAAAACGACGCTGTCATAGGCCCCTGTGCCAAGGCAGGTGCCGGGCGGGACATGGTTGTCAGGCGCTCCAGGTCCATTTCTATCACATCCAGAGTGCCATAGACGTCTGCGCGCAGGTGAATCGAAAGATGGTAAAGATCATCAGAGGTGCGCTTCATTATCATGACTTCCCCTTGCCCTTGAGAGAGGCGTTCATAGGCTGCATAGACGTCACCTTTTTCGCAGTAGCGGCTGTGGGGATAGTGACGGGTGGAAACCGGCAGACCGAAAGATCGGACGTGCTCTTGTTCGCCTTCCCAGCGCGAGAAATATATCGCCGTGGCATCGTTCATCGGATGCACGGTCGTTTGCGAGTATTCACACAGCGATTCGTGGGGGGTGGCGCCGAGGTTTTCACAGGAAAGCACACGATAGGTGCCTTCCATGTTGGAAAAAAGCGCCGCGTTTGCCGACGGGGCGGCAGAAAGAATGGTCAGGGTGCAGAGCCAAAGCTTCAACATGGGGTCTCCTAAATTATGTTTAGGGACCTTTTATGCGATTGCATGCAAGAGTCATCTTTTAAGCAGGTAACCTAGATGACGTTTTCGACAGGTCTATTCAGGATTGCTGAGCACCGGTGGGGGTGGTGGAGACTTTTGCTTTTGGTGTTGCCCCCAAATATAGCCTGTAAAATAGGCAACGCAGCCTATGAGAGCAAAGATCATCCATTTTTTGATGCGACCAACCAACAAAGTTTTCATTTTTTTGATTTTTACCCGTTGACAATAGGGTCAGGCAACAGTAATTTTGTGTCTCTCGAAACGATGCGGGAGTAGCTCAGTTGATAGAGCGATGCCTTGCCAAGGCATAGGTCGCGGGTTTGAGCCCCGTCTCCCGCTCCAATTTTTCTTTAAATTGGAGTGACCGCATCCGAGATATTCTAAAAAATTTAAAACCCCTGAAGGAAACTTCATGGGTTTTTTTATTCCCAGAATCCCGTATTCTTACAAACAACAAAGGAGCCTCTGTCGTGGGACTTTTTTCAGTGATCTATGCGGTGATATTCAGTGTTGCGGTTGTGATTTATATCGCCTCCACGATCCAGTACCAGCGCCTTATGCGTGAGCTGGAAAGGATCGCTCAAAGATCCGGCCTGCGTGTGGACGAATCCCTGCAAGGCGTGAAAAGAGCCCAAGAGATCCATAGTCGCGTCGGCACGGCCGCTTCAAAGCAGCTGCTTGATAAACTTGAATCTATCCTTCCGGCCTTCATGCTGCGCTTTCGCGTGGTCGTAGGTCTTGGGGTTGTCGGTTTGGTTCTGGTTCTGTTTGAAATGTAAAATCCCCGGCCCCCAAAGATAAGTTGCCTGCCCGTGAAGTGTCAGCCACGCTTATAAAGATTCTGTTTCAATAAAATTGACGAAGGGGAGTTCCAATGACTGAGTTAGTGACTTGTGTTTGGTTCGATCACGGTGAAGCTGGTAAAGCTGCCGCATTTTATGCAAAGACTTTCCCCGGCAGTGAAGTGGGACGCGTGAATACAGCTCCCGGTGATTTTCCGGGCGGCAAGAAAGGGACAGAGTTGACGGTGGAGTTTACCGTGATGGGGCGCAAATTTGTGGGCCTGAACGGTGGTCCGATCTTTAAGCCCAATGAGTCCGTCAGTTTCATGGTCATCACCGAGAATCAGGCTGAAACAGACCGACTATGGAATGCCATTATCGAAAACGGTGGTGTGGCGAGTGACTGCGGATGGTGCAAGGATCGCTGGGGTTTCTCGTGGCAGATCACGCCTAGAATTCTGCTGGATCTGACGACCGGTAAAGATGCAGACAAAGCCAAGAAGGCTTTTGAATCCATGATGACGATGCAAAAGATCGATATCGCCAAGCTCGAAGCCGCAGTTAAATAATAAATTTTAAATCGGAATGATTTGAAAAAGGAAAAGGCGCAGTAGACTGCGCCTTTTTTATTTAGTGCGGTTGCACATCTGTCATTTCAAAGAAGCTGGTGGACAGGGCGAACAAAGAGTCTTTGTTTTCGCTGTTTTGCAGGTCGGCCATGACTTCCAGGCGGAACTGGCGGATCTTGGCAGCGATCTCTTTGGCTTTCTCGCGGCTGGTGGGAACCATGGTGCAACCCATGTCCCAGCGACGTTTGTTTTCGCCACTCATGGCTTCTGTGGCCTTGGTCTGCATCTGCAGGAAGTAGTTGCGGGCAGCCACGGAGGAACCACCATAGCTGGAGGAATACTTCGCATCACTGGATGACCATTTGCCTTCAGCGGTTTTTTCGACAAGCTTCATGGCTTCCAGGCGCTCCAGAGCTTTTTCAGTCACATCAGGCAGAAGACCCAGACGGTGGGAGATGTTTTCAATAGTAGGCTCAAAGTCTTTCAATTGCAGGATCTGGGTGATGGCAGTGTAGTACCAGTCAGAGATCACTGCGAATTGGTCTTCACCGATTTTTTCAAAAGCTTCTTCGCGGGCATTCACACGTTGCAAAGCCATTTCGCGAAGAACGGCGCTGCGGGCGTGTTCAGACAAAGCCAGATCCACGAAGAATTCACGCTCAGACGGGGAAAGGTTCAGTTTGGTTGCCAGATTCACAGCACGGCTTTCAGACAGGCCGACTTTGCCATTCAAGATCTCAGACAAGCGAGAACAAGGAACTTCCAGGTCACGGGAAAATGCGCGAAGAGAATAAGAAGGATTTTTGCGCTGGCGACGTTCAAGTTCTTTCAGGATAAAGTCTCTGTAATGATGTTTTTTGGTCATAAGAGCTCCTCTTTGTGACGCCCTTTATATATCTGAATTTCGCTGTGTCATCTAGAGGAGTGACTCTAGTCCTGCAATTTGTTCCAAATGTTTCCACGAGATTCCGATTTTGGAACCTGTCGTGAATCTAGACACTTAAGTAAGAATTGCAAGGAGCGCTCGGTTGCGTGGTGGGGACCCTTTAAATGCGATAAGGAGGTGTTTTCGCGTCCCAAGGGTGGCTTATGAATTCATTGAAATCGACCGTTGCTGTTACCGTGGTTTTGCTTTTGTCTTCGGTGGCTTTTGGTAAAGATTGCACACTTTTGGTGTCTTCATCGCATCACGCTGTTTGATGTTGTGAAGAAGATCTTACGTCAGTTTGTGGTGCGCGCTTGTTGGAAATAATGCTGAAAAACTACTTCCTCTAAAGGGGCTTAAAGCATATCCTGTTTGTAATTTCCAAACCGGGGATATGAATGAAGCTGCCTCACGTGAAGATTGTACCGGCCGTTATTGCATTTTTTGTGACCTGTCTTTTTTGGTTCGTGATTTCTCCGCCGGAAGGGGTCGACATCAACGCCTGGCGCTTGCTGGGGATCTTCGTCGGCACCATCACTGCTATCATTGGTAAAGCGCTTCCTATCGGTGGTGCTGCCATGATCGGGATCCTGCTGGTGGGTATCACTCAAGTCACCAGCCCCGGAAACCCGGGCAAAGCCATGGGCGATGCGCTCAGTGGGTATTCCAACACACTAATCTGGCTGATTGGTATTTCGTTCTTTATTTCCCGCGCTTTCATTAAGACCGGCCTGGGTTCCCGCGTGGCTTACTATTTTGTTCGCGCCATTGGGAAAAAGACTCTGGGGATCAGTTATGGGCTGTCTTTTGCCGAGTTGGTGCTGTCTCCAGTCATGCCAAGCAACACCGCTCGTGGTGGCGGCGTGCTTTACCCAATCAATCGCTCCATCTCAGAATCCATGGGATCACTTCCGGATGATGCCACAAGATTGAAGGTTGGCGCCTTCCTGACTTTGGTGGCCTATCAGATCAACGTGATCACGTCTGCGATGTTCATCACGGCGACAGCGCCCAATCCTTTGGTGACGGCGGGGATTCGTGACATTGCCAAGATCGATGTGTCCTGGGCTCAGTGGGCAATGGCGGCATTTGTGCCGGGCTTGCTGGCGATTCTGATCATCCCGTGGGTGTTGTTTAAGCTTTATCCTCCACAGATCAAAGAAACTCCGGATGCTGCTGGTTATGCCAATAAAAAATTGCAAGAGCTGGGGCCGCTCAGACTGGATGAAAAGATTCTGATTGGTGTCTTCTTCCTGCTTCTGTTTATCTGGGCAGGGGCGCCTGAGTTGTTGTCGTCAGATCCGCTGTTTAAGGTGGATGCAACCGCTGGCGCGTTTGTGGGGCTTGGGGTGCTTCTGTTTAGCGGGGTCCTGACTTGGGATGACCTGTTGAAAGAAAAAGGTGCCTGGGACACGGTGACGTGGTTCTCGTCCCTGGTGATGATGGCGACGTTCCTGAACAAGCTGGGCGTCGTGGCCTGGTTCTCTAGAACCGTCGAATCCTCGATCGCGCACTGGGGTCTGGGGTGGATGGAAGCGGCCGCTATTTTGGTTCTGCTTTATGTGTTCATCCATTACTTCTTTGCCAGCAACACGGCCCATATTTCGGCGCTGTTTGCTTCGTTCTTTGGGGTGGGAGTGGCCTTGGGGGCCCCGCCATTGATGTTTGGTCTGTTTCTGGGCTTTGCTTCCTCGTTGTGTGCCTCTTTAACTCACTACGGGACAGGGTCGGCTCCAGTGCTGTTTGGTGCGGGATATGTGACAATGGGAGAGTGGTGGAAGTGGGGCTTTGTGGTAACACTTCTGAATCTGCTGATTTTCGCTGGTGGTTGTGCTGTTTGGTGGAAGGTTTTGGGGTATTGGTAAGTCTAAAAGCCTAAAACTTGGGCAACTTGCAAATCCTTTTATGACCTTCTGCGAAAACTGTTTTCAAAGGCGGGGAAAGCGTACAAGATAGTCCTTCATTCCAACGCGCGGGTGGTGGAATTGGTAGACACG
The DNA here is from genome assembly GCF_048286975.1 of Bdellovibrio bacteriovorus. Taxonomy (GTDB): domain Bacteria; phylum Bdellovibrionota; class Bdellovibrionia; order Bdellovibrionales; family Bdellovibrionaceae; genus Bdellovibrio; species Bdellovibrio bacteriovorus_H. The sequence continues at coordinate 123,630 of NZ_JBLVRT010000006.1, forward strand.
CAGGTCTCAGAAGCCTGTGGGAGAAATCCTGTGGGGGTTCAAGTCCCCCCTCGCGCACCAAATAAAAAGAGCCGACAACTGTCGGCTTTTTTTATTTTATCTGTCTGCACTCCTGCTTCGCAGGAGTAGTTTCTGAAGTTTTCCGCCTTCGATGTTTGTTTTGGGGTTTGTCGTTTGCTGTCGACGGCAGCAAACTCCGTATGAGTCCTCTCCTGCGATCATTATTTAAATATCGACAGTGAGGTTTCTGTTTTACTAGGACTCCAATCGTTTTTTATGCAGTGGAGTCCGTGAACACTTGAGAAAGAGCAATTATTGAAATAAACGGGATTCGGCACCTCGGTCACAAATGTGGTCGATACTGGTGCTGAAGTGATATTTATTTTGCTGAAGGACATTAAGAAGTTCTCGTCTTCAGTTTCTGTGTAGTTAGCAGCAATAATGTTCTTTCGGACTTCGTCGTAATAAAAATCGGCGCTATGCCAGATTCTGTCTGTTAGATTTCCACCCGGGTGCACAAGGCCATCTTCTCCAAAACTCGTGTCCACCGCGCCTGTGTTCGTAAGCTTCACTAAAGCACTCACCCCAAAGTCTTCGTTTTGTTCATAGACCGAAACATAAAGATCGCCATTGAACAGATGTATCTTGTTGATCTCAACGAATTCTGTAAATTGTCCGGAAAATTCAGTTTCTGCAAGAGCTCCAGTTGAATTGAAGTCTGTGTCCGGAGAGAGGTCTAAATTATACCGTCGTATGATCATGGTCTCGCTTCCCGGTGCGTCGCCACTCATAAGGTAAACCTTGTTATGGATATCATCCACTATGATCGTGGGATCGTTACTGCGCCCATTGTCTGCGGGTGCAAGGATCTTAATCGTTTTTGATGTTTGGGGATCTTCCCAGGGCGCTCCGGTCTGCGAGTGGACTTTCCAAAGGGCGGTATGAGGTTCTCCGTTAGCAATATCAAAGATATATGCTGTCACATACAGATGTAGATCAGGTCCCATCGCCATTTGACCGTTTCTGGTTGAGGTCTCGAAGTCCTCGTCCCAGGGCAGTTCCATGATGCCTCCGACGCCAAAGTTCGAATCCGGACTGCCATCAAGTGAGTACTTGAAGATTCTGAGATTTAATTCGTAAGAATTGCTGTCAAAGTACTCAGCCAACAAATAGATGCCATCACTGATGATCATCTTTGCCGCGAGAACTCTTTTGACAACGAAGAATCCTGAGTCACCAAAATTTGTGTCTGAGTTTCCATTGGGAAGTGTTTTATGAATGACCAAAATGGGGCCGTCATTGCCGGTCTGTGCAGAATAAACGGCATAAAATGCACCATCGTGGAATTGTGAGTGCGTTGGCTCCAAGTTGACCATTTGCAGATACTTTTCAGAGTTTTCTTTGAATCCGTTCTCTCCATAGGTGTTGTCCATGGTTCCTGAGGTTAAAAGCTTTGCAGAAACCAGATTGCCTTTTTGGCTCGTCGATGCATCTCTGATGACGAAATTATTGAAAACTGTAATGGATTCGTCACTGTTGAAGACGGCAGCACGGGGATAGTCCCAGGCATCTCTTTCGAAATCTATAAATGCGATTCCGGCGATTCCGTAAGAGGCGTCAAGGTTTCCATTGGGTAAAAGCTTGGCGATAAAGGTGTAATTTGAATCGGCGGCCTCCAGAGAGGTGCCGTGGATGAATATGTTTCCTGCAGAGTCGATAGCCAATATTCTCACATAGTCGGCTCCACCGCCAAATCCCGCGACGTCTTTTAACCTTTGTACGCCGTCGCCGTCAAAAGTGTTATCTAATGTGCCATTAAGATTGTATCGCAAGATAACTCCATCCAGATCTGGGAAATTGGGGCCTTCGCCTGCGATATAAATTTTATTGTCGTGAATTTTGATGTCGTGGAATGTGTCCCAGGCCTGGGCGGGGCTGTCATAGCGTACAAGGCCTGAATTACCCCAGGTACCGTCTATGGCACCCGTAGCTAGAACTTTATAGATTACGCCAGAGTATCCAGAAATGTCGCCATAGATCTGCCCGGTGATATAGAGTGAATTATCAGGAGCAATAGAGGCGGCACTCAAATGCATATCCCGAAAATTCTCCCCAGTGACAACAGGAGGATTGAAAATCAGTCGGCCATTGTTAGCGTAGTTGGTGTCAAACGTACCGTCTTCTTTAATTTTAAAGATATACCCTAGGTATCCAGTGCCATTAAAGTTGCCGGGACCTATTATGAAGTATCCTGAGGCATCCGCCAGAATTCCTCTGACATAGATCGGCTCGGGAATCTCAAAAACGAAAAGTCCGCTGTTGCCAAAGGTGAGGTCAAGGCTTCCAGATGAACTAAATCTGGCTATCACAATGGCGTAGTCACGTCCGTTGGCATTCCAGTCACCTTCCAGACTCCAGCCCACAAGAATGTTTTGATTGGAGTCCTCACTGACATAGATCGCATTGAATCCGTTGTATGTTGGAACGGTTGGTAGCGTGATGAGACCATTGTTACCAAACGCCGTGTTGACGCTGCCGTCAGGGCGAATTCGCATCACGACCGGACCACTATTCACTACAGCAGCGACAATTCTGTCGCCCGAGGCACTCAGGATGGCGCGTTCCACGGATTCAGTGGCGTCGAATTCATAACTCCAGTTTATTGCACTGGTTTTTGATAGCTGTCCTAAAAAGTTGCTTCCGGAGGGAACGGAGGGGGCTTCGGCTGAGCCTGTTAAATCGGTAAAGCTCGCGCTAAGAGTGCAGCCAGAAAAAACGAAGACTGATCCCAAAAATATCAGAAAATTTCGCAAGTAGGTGTACAAAGTTCCAGATACGTCCATGTTTTCTTTTCGGATTTTTATTCGGCTTTAATTAGTTATTAAGGATTTATTGAGTTTTATTTCATTTTACTGTCTCAGGTGGAGACGGAGGGGTTTGTGTACCTTTGGAGGCAAGTTTCTGGGGTGCAGATCGTGACCCAGAAACTTGCTGAGGACTAAAACAATTTAATCAATTGGACCGGCGCGGACTTATTTTTTCTCGATGGCTAAGACCAATCCTAAGATTCTGCTTTCGTCGTTATAGCGAAGGATGATGTTCGACTTTGGAGACGAGAATTCATTCAGCAAATCACCCATTGTCATGCCCAGGCGAACGGCGCTTTCTTTGGTCAGGACTATTTTGCCTTTTTCAGTGACGACGACGATCGCAGGGGAAGCATTTATCAGATCCCCTGACTTGTTGTAAAAGTCGGCGTTGCTAACCAGGGTGGCGCTTTTGACTTTTCCGTTCAAATACCCAGAATTAGGTTTCTTGGCCTGCTCCAGGCAAAACACATCCGAAACGGAAGGTTCGCAATTAAACCCCAGATCCATGACCTTCACCGTGGAAGCCAGGGATGTAGAAGAAATAGCCAATAGACAAAAAGCGGCAATCGACGCTCTCATAAGACAACCTTTGTTTTAATTTAAACTCAATCAGTCGTCTAAAGTGCATGAACCGTGCTCATTACTTGGCCTCAAGAGCGGTCAGAAACTGCTTCTGTTTTTTGTAGGCTTTGAACAGTTCATAGTACTGCTTCAGCTTTCTTTCCTTGATGCTTTGTACGGTTTCTTCGTGGGCTTCCTGCCACAGGAATCTCAGTTCACGATCCATGCGATCTAATTGTTGGGGAACGTTGTCTTTGTTCATATTTAATCCTTTTGTTTATTTCCAAAGTTTCATGAACTTAAACTGCTATTCCCGGGCCCAAGTGTAAGGGCTTGAAAACTTTTAGGTCTTAAAATGGAACGCCCACAATTGGTGGCTTAAATGTGGAAAGTGCAGTTGGCAGCCTACTTTCGTTGGCAGGACCTGCCGATAACAAGAACATGTCAAAATCACATGAGCTTCTTAAGTTTATAGGCGACTCCGCGCAAATTTTCTTTGAACAACAGGCGGGGGAAAGTCTCATTTCGCGAATCTTGGATCTGTGTATTCAGGCTACTGGCGCAGATCGGGGGACGATCTTCTTTGATTCCCAAATCAATCTGGAACAGCACTTCAAATATCTGAACAGTTATATTGCGACGGGCATCCGCAATCAGACTATCGTGATCAACACAGATCAGGGAATTGCCGGGAAGGTTTTTCGAACCCGCAAAAGTCATTTCTCCAACTGTGTGGCTCAGGACAGCGACTTCTATCTTGGCGTCGACAGCAAGACGGGCTATCAGACGGAAAAAGTTCTGGCGGTTCCGCTGCACTGGAAAGATGGCAAAGTCATCGGGGTCATCGAAGTATTGAATAAAGCCGACGGAGATTTTGACGAAGCCGATCAGCACGCCCTGGAAGCGCTTTCCATGCTGGCGGCCGTGGCTTTTGAAAACTATGAAGTCCATCAGAAGAACGAAGAATCTGAATCCGCCATCGAGCACCGCAAGAACATCTGGCGTAAAAGTATTTCTTCCGTCAGCCTGCACTCGAAAGCTCCGGAGCTGCAAAAGATATATGATCACATCGGGGACTTCGGCAAGTCGGACTCAAACATCCTGATTACTGGTGAAAGCGGGGTGGGTAAAGAGGTGATCGCAAGGCTTGCGCATCATCACTCCAGCCGTCGTGACGGTCCATTTATTGCGATCAACTGCGCGGCAATCCCTGAGTCTTTGTTCGAGGCGGAACTCTTCGGTGTGGTCAAAGGGGCTGCGACCGGGACAGTGGCTCGTCAGGGGCAGATTGAGCTGGCTCACCGGGGAACGCTGTTCCTGGATGAAATCGGCGAAATGCCGGTCGAGATGCAGGCCAAGCTTTTGCGGGTTTTGCAGGAAAGAAAAGTTCAAAGACTGGGTTCCACCGATTCCCCGAAGGCTGTGGACTTCCGTTTGATCTGTGCCACCAATAAGCATATTGAAACCCAGATCCAGCAGGAAAAATTCCGCGAGGATCTTTTCTATCGTATCAACGTGGTTAACTTGCAGATCCCGTCGTTGCGTGATCGCAAAGGCGATATTCCAGAGCTGGCTCAGGCCATTTTGGAACAACTGCATAATAAGCGCGGCTGGCGACTGAAAAGTATCAGTCCAGAAGCCCTGGATCGCTTGATTGACTATCACTGGCCGGGAAACATCCGCGAATTGGAAAACAAAATTGAAAGTGCCTGCCTGTCGGCCGGGGATCGGGCGGTGTTGATGCCGGATGATTTTCAATTCAAGGCCCGCCCGCAGCTCAGCGTCGTTCCGGATGTGCAGGAAGATTCCCTGAAGCGTTATGAAAACCTCAGCCTGCGCGAAGCGCGTGAAGCCTTTGAGACTGAGTTTGTTCACCGGGCTATTCAGGGTTCTTTGGGCAACAAATCCGAGGCAGCACGTCGCCTGGGTGTTTCCCGCGAAGGTCTCAGAAAGATACTTATTAAGAAACCCGCCTAGATTCCACCGCTAGTTGGCGCCAACCTGACAACCACAGTGGGCGTCTTGATTTAAGACTGTAGTGAAATTGTGGAGTTAGCCGTTGGCCGGATCCTTGCCTTAAGGAAAGTAGCGCAGACGAAATTGCGTGAAACTTTAAACAAGGAGAGAGTTCGTGTTCTTTAATAACGAAATCAGAAAAGTCCTGTCCGTGGTAGTTCTGTTCCACGTTGCAACCCTGGTGGCCTGTCAAGGGAAAGTCGACGAAGTCGTTGAATCCCCATCCATCATAGTTTCTGCTGACAAGCCATCCACAGTTGTTGGGGCGGTCCAGGGAGTGATTGTTGAGGTCGGTAACGGCCTGGTCAGTGATGGGTCATCTCAAAGCGTGCAAGGCAAGATTCAAGCGCAGAACGTGAATGCTTTGTGCAATGAGCACGCCATGCCTTTGGATGAACAAGGCGGCTATATGGACAGTCAGGGGCCGGATTATCCGTCGCGTTTGTTTTACTGTAAACTTGCTCAAAACAGCGGATCTCCGGACTCCATTCCGGGTTCGTTCCAGCAGATCAAAGCCATTTCCTGCATGCTTGAAAAAGTGGGCATCGTTTACGACGATCAGGAACGTCAGGTCAGTGTGACCCCGGACACATCCTGCTTCACGGCTCAACAGCTGGAGAATATGCAGATCCAGGCCATGACTATCTCGGTGCGGGCCTCAAAGCCAGCCTTCTTTAATACCTACTATGACTCCGGTATTTCGATGACGATTCCAGGAATGGGTTTTTATCGAGTCGCAGCGAAACTGAGTGGCACTAAGATGGAGTTCCTGACTCATGAAGATCAGACTTCTGTTCATCCGGATAAAACCGGGACTTTTGCTGCCAGCTTTGATTTGCTGACGGGTGAGCTGAAGTACGAAAGTCGCGGCGATCGATTCCAGTGTACGGAGCAGGGTGGTAATTGCGGTTGGTCCCGTCACGAGCGTTTGTTGGCTCAGGTGGGTATGACCAATGGTGAAATCACGTCCGTATCTAAAATTGAAGCCATCGCCGGGGAAATCTATGGTGACGGCAATTGGTACTCGGCTCGTGTTTCCACAATCAAAGGCAGTCTGGCAAATGGTCTGAAGGCGCGCTATTTCATGGTGAATTCAAACACCAGTGCAGACTTGGGTGATGCGACCAAGTACTCTGAGGTTGTGAACAACCGTTGTTACACTCATGCATCTGATCAGGCGGATTGTAGCTCGAATCCAGGTATTGAATTGCCACAAGAGGCTAGTTTCAAATTCAACCTGCACCCCAGCACGCAGTACACTTCGACTCAAGCCTGGGTTTCTCAGCTGACGGGCTTGAGTTTCACGGGTGTTAACTTCAATGATGTTCAGTAACTTCATGAAGGGGGCTTCGGCCCCCTTTTCTGGTCTTTTTGATTATCGAAAGGGGCTGTTAGCATGGAGTCTATGAAAAATTCATTGATGCAGTTTTTTGTGTTTTGCAGTTTGCTGGCTGGATGCGGTCTGAAAGTTATTAATCCTGCGGATGAAAATCCGAACAAAGGCACCCTGGCGGTGGACTGGTCCGGCGACGGTCCAAAGGTTGTGGGGACCTACACCTGCCGAATGAAATCCATGGGGAACCGTTTCTTCGGCTTTGGAAAAACCGAGGACGAAGCCCGCAAAGACGCCATGGGCAAGTGTCAAAGCCGCACGTTGTTGTCCTTCTGTGAGAAAGAAAAGATCACCTGTGAAAAGAACTAAAAGTGTTGCAACTTCCAAAGTTTGCAACGACTTTATTACCTGAACCTGCTGTCTGGCAGGTTTTTTCTTTATTCAGGGCTGAATCGTGGTTATTCCTCCGTTCATATTTTTGGAGGAAACTATGCGTATTCTTGTACTGTCTTTCGTCGCTTTGATTTCTTTGTCTGCCCAGGCTCAGTCTGTGTCGTTGGACGCTCCAGAGCATGCCAAGTACTATTGTTCAAAACAGGTTGATGCCCAAGATATTGTGGTGCTCTCTGTGGGTATGGTGATCCGAAAAGCCTATACTACGCAGATCCTTCTGGATGTGCTGGATGCAGAATGCAAGGACGGTAAAGTGGTTCCGAATACCTCCAACCGCTTTGCGAAACCTTCTTTGACAGACTTAAGTGATGTGCACGCAATCGCGGCTTCACCTCGTATCTTCCGCGTGAATGAATTCACTCATCAGGTTGTTCTTGAGTTCTATTCCGATACTTTGGCGGTGAGCGAGCGCAACTTCCTTTTAAAGCTGTACGCTCACGACGGTGGTGTTTATCAGATCATCGTGACGACCAGTAACGGCGCTCATGGTTTCATGATTTGGGAGCCTTCCTGGCTTAAAACCAGTGGTCCGGTATATTCAGAGCTTTCAATAGTTCCTGTGTGCAGTTGACCGTTGGGCCAGAAGGTCACGGCCCCGTTCAGATTGGACAGCAACACTTGTTTGCCGTTTAAGATGAACGGGGTTTTGTTTTTTATGGATACGGACATCAGGTTTCCGTTGTCATGGAACTTGAGTAAAATCATGCGGGACAAGGAGCCATCATGGCCGATTGGGAAAGTCTGCCCGTTGAGGTTGAAGGTGTAGGCATCGGCACTGGTGTAAAGGAACGATTCGATCTTTCCGTTCGGATAGAAATTCACGTACTTTCCGGTGATGTTTTGTCCGTGCAGGCTTCCGCCCCAGACCGTCGCCGTCCGGATACTGCCGTCATCATGGTATTGAGCCGCTTCAAGTCCCACGGCAAAGCCGTGATAGTCGACGTGTTTTAAGCCCGCCGTGCGTACCAGATCCAGCATCGTGCGGCTGTCGAAGGACTTCATCAGGTAAGAGCTGATCACCTGATTGAAGTAACGCACTCCCGGGGAGGAGGCGGTCCCCAGCTCAATGGCCTCCCGATAGATCAGCTCATGTAAAATCAGACCGGCTTTGTCATCTTCGCTGAGTTTTTCGAACAAACGAAGGTCAATGACGTAGCGCCGGTCACCCGGCATGATCAGAGGTGTCGGGCGCTGGATGGCGACTTGTTGAATATTGCAATCTTCTGGGATAATCACCACGCCCGAGTCGCGAATCGGCAGAAACTTGCCAACAATGAACCACTGGGTTTCTTCATCGAAAGTCCGGAACCATTTTTTATACATTCTGGCCCGGGTGGGGTTCACATCTTCAAGGCGGTGTAATACATAATACACCTTCTGCTGAAAGCTCATGTGTTCTGGACCCAGTTCGGGCAGAATGCGGCGCTGCTCTTCGCCTTCATAGTAGTCCAGCAGTCGCAAGGAGTCTCCGCAGGAAATAACATTGCCGCCATTGCCGACCCAGTCACCGCCGGCCATCGAAATCACAGAGTAAAAAAGAAGATGAATCAGTGTCGTCATGATGAAGCTCCTATTTGGATTTCGGTGAAAGGATGGGGAAACACTGCAGATTCACGCGGTAAAGCTCGCCCTTTTTGGATTGTTCATCCAGGTCAAAGACGTCATCACGAAACTTCAGGGTCAGTTTTTTCAGTTTTTTAAATCGTTTTTCGTCCAGAGCCACGGTCAGGAACGAATAATCCCGCTCCGGTACCGGCACCCGTGAAAGCATCTGTCTGGCCATGATCAAAGAGTTTAAGTGTGCTTGTTGCAGGGACCGGGACGGGATGTCGTGAGTTGAATACAGGTTCTTATGGCTGCGCACCCAGACAGCACCTTTTCGGGAGATGATCGCCAGATCCTCCATTGTTTCCAGGCACTCATCCACGCGAAGCTCGGTGATTCCGGTTTTGTTTGCAATCCAGCTGGTGGTGCTTTTAAAGTCCGCCAGACGAAATGCCGCCAGGACCACAAAGTACTCCCACTCATCAAAGATCACAGCATAGCGGCTGGGATCCAGTTTGTAGGATGCGGAGTCTGGGGGTGTGTTGACCCCGAGGCTTAGAAGGAACTGCTCTTGATCTTTGGGGGCCAGAGAAAGCTTTTGCATAATCTTGGCGGCTTCCTGTAAAGGCACCAGGCGTTTACCTTTGATGATCGAGGACAGAGTGCCGGGATTCATCTCCAGAAATTGCGCATAAGAGCGCAGAGAATAGCGCTTGTTTCGGGCTTTCTTGGCCTGAAACTGTTCCTGAAGTTTGAGTGCAAAATACGGCAGATTCTCAAGTCCCGACATAAGGATCGCAGAATTAGCAGCCCCTCTAAGTTCGAGCAAGTGTACATTGGGGAGCAGTTCTAATCTGTCCGGTATTTGAAATTATTTGCCGCTGTCCAATGAAAAGAAGAGCTGAAAAAACATTTCCTAAATGTAAGGAACACCTGATTCATGCGCTCAGTGTGAAGGTAAACGTTGAGCCCTCGCCGGGAATGGAGTCTGCCCAGATTTTGCCTCGATGCAGTTCGACGATTCGTTTGCAAGTGGCAAGTCCGATTCCGGAACCCTGATACTGTGAAGGCGCGTGAAGCTTTTTATAGAGATCAAAGATTTCATCTTTTTTCTCTGGATCAAAACCGATTCCATTGTCTTCGACGGTAAATTCCCAGGTGTCGCCGTTAAGGTGTGCGCTGATTTTTATCTCAGGTGTTTTCTGGCTCCGAAACTTTAAAGCGTTCGCTATCAGGTTCTGAAAGAGCTGTGTCACGAGAGGTGCATCGCAAAGAAGGGTGGGGAGCGGTTCAATCGTGATACGGGCCTGAGTGGTCTGGATCTGGTCATTCAGATTCTCGACGGCGGATTGGGCCAGGACTTCTATAGGTGTCGCTTCAAACAGCCTTTCTGTGGATTCAATTCGTGCGTACTCAAGCATGGTGTCTATCAGGGTGTTCATGCGATGCGCTGCCGAGCTGACTCGGTGGAGCATCTGGCCCCCTTCGACTCCCAGCTTTTCTTTGAATTCGTCGTCTTGCAGGGAATCCACAAATCCGATGATAGTCGCCAAAGGGGATTTCAGATCGTGGGCTGCGATCGCGGCAAAGTGGGTGAGCTCCTGGTTGCTGGACTCTGCATTGGAAAGTGCGTTGTGAATCTCAGCATTCTGGTTTTGTACAAACTCTTCTGCCGCCGTGGTGATTGCAATGTCGATTGCCTGGTCAAGCAGCGACCTGTCAGCATGAGACAGATGGCCTCTTTGCAGTAACACCTCGATGATTACTTCACGCAGCACACTGAATTCTTTTAGCAACGAGGCCAGGCGGTGGTTTTCAGAGGTTGGCTCCTGGCTCTGCTCATGAGCGATATTCGCGGCGACTTTTGCTGCAATCGAGGGGTCTTTACGGGTTAAAACGATACTCAGATGCTCAACGAAACTGCCCACTGATTTTTGCAGGACAGACAAAGTAGTGGCTTGGTGCGGGGACTTTTTCCTCCGCACCCGTTCGATCCAAAGCTTCTCAATGGACTCTCTGTTCTGCCTAAGCAGTTCAGCCGTGGAGAGGGTCTGTGGCTCAATCATGGGCTCACCTATGGCCAGATGTTTCCCTGAATGATCTTCTACTTTTAGGATATTCCCAACGTGTTTGTTGGCACTATTGCTTTTGTTGTTGGTGGCAATCTTTAAATTTCAGACTGTGGTTGCTGGATCCGGCCTGATAGTAGGAGTTCACGATATAATAACCGTTCTTTTTATCCTGGTCGTACCGGAAGTCCACGGTAAGATAGTCAAAACTGTGAATGGCCTTGTCAAGTTGGCAGGTTGTCAGAATCTGGTTTATGCCTTTGAATTCAAAGACACTCTGATCGCAGGAATCGTTTTTTGGGTGAATGTTTATACCGCCCACAAGCCCTTCGCCATGCAGGGTCTCTGACTTAAAGATATTGCCATTTTCATCGTAGATATCATGGCGAATAGTTTGAAAGTCTGCAGAAAAAGCAACTTTTTCGTTATCCCATTGTTCCAGAGTGCAAACAGTCTCGCCGGCCCAAGCCAGTGAAGATGATGCCATTATCAATGCAAACAATGTTGATTTCATACAGGCCCGCCTTGTTTGGAAAGTGACTCTATGGTTGTTGCGGCCGTGTCGAGTGTCAATACTGAGATATAATGAGTGACAGAGTGTCATTCGATATTACCGGAAATTTACAATAAAAACCGTTTCGGCGTACAATGTGAACATGAGAAATCAGGGTTTTTCTTATTTGAAACGCATTGTTCGAGTTGTTGCCATTTCGTATTTGGGGCTTGTGTTTTTGTTATATTTCTTTCAGGAACGATTCATCTTTTTCCCAAAAGTTCTTCCTGCTGACTATAAATTCCAGTTCGCTGGAGATTTTCAGGAAAAAATACTGACCGTTGGTGGGGCTGAAGTTCACAGCCTTCTTTTTAGGGTCCCTGCTCCCAAAGCAGTGATTCTGTATTTTCACGGTAATGCGGGGGCTATGGACAGCTGGGGGGATGTTGCCGCTGAACTTTCGCAGAAAACCGGCTGCAATGTGTGGATGATGGATTACCCGGGTTTTGGTAAAAGCTCGGGTTCCATTCGCTCGCAGCAGCAGCTGTTGGATATGGCGCAGGCGTTCGTCAACGAGGTCCGTCGCGAGTTTCCATCATTGCGTTTGTTTATCTATGGTCGCTCCGTCGGTTCTGGTGTGGCGGTAAAAACCGCAGCGGATAACAATGTCGATGGTCTGATTCTGGAAACACCCTATACCAGTTTGTATGAGATGGCGAAGTTGCGTTTTTCGTGGTTCCCGCAAATTCTGTTGAAATATTCAATGCCGTCAAATCAGTGGATTCGCAATGTGGAATCACCGATTGTGATTGTTCATGGGGATCAGGATCAGGTTATCCCGGCAGAGATGGGCTATAAGCTTTCTCGGTTTTCCAATAGGAGCTCATATGTTCTTATTCCGGGGGGAGATCACAACAATCTCTCTGAATTTGAATCCTACTGGGATGCCGTGAACTCCCTTCTGAGATAGTTAATGTTCCGTGATCTTCGTTGAATGAAATGATGTGTTCCCTCTGGTCTGTGCGAGGAACTAAACGATTATATAAGACTTGCCAGTACACCCAAAAAAGTTAAAGAATTCCACAAGATTTTTTTGGAGATTTATGTCGAATCCATTCGGTAATTTTTTGAAAAGCAAACTCGATGAAATTCAAAAACGAAATCCACGTTTTTCGTTCCGCTCTCTGGCAAAGAAAGTAGCAATATCCCCGGGCTGTTTGAATGAGCTTATGCATGGGAAAAGACCTTTAAGTGAGTTTTATGCCAGCAAAATTGTTCTGGGACTCGAACTTGGTGTGGAAGAGCGCAATCAAGTTTATTCCATGATCGCCACACGCTCGCGCAAGTTCGGTGTGCAGAAGCGATTGACCGAGCAGCAGCTGGAGCTGATTTCCAGCTGGGAGCACTTTGCAATTTTGAATCTGATGCGCATCCCGCAATTTCAATCCAGCGAAAAATGGATCAGCCAGCGATTGGCAATACCGGTTGAAAAAGTGCAGCACAGTCTGGATCTTTTGATGAACCTTGGCTTTATCAAGATGCAAGGGGCGACTTTTGTGCGCACTGTAGCCAGCTTGGGGACGACGTCCGATATTCCTAGCCATGCCCTGGTGCAGGCCCACGTTTCTGACATGAACAAGGCGATTGAAGTTTTGAAAGTCACCACTCCGGACCGCCGGGACTACTCCGCAATCACCATGGCCTTTAATCCTGACAAGATGACCGAAGTCAAAGCCCTGATTAAGAAGTTCCGTCAACGTCTTTCATTGCTTGCGGAAGAAGGTGAGCCGTCCGAGGTCTATAATCTGAATATTCAGCTCTTCCCGCTGACGGTTCCCTTGCAATAATCCGCCGGCGACTTGATGTTGGTTCCTTTTAGTGCCAAAATCATTTCTGAGGTGAGTGATGTGTGCCAGGTATGGATCTGCGGACGAATTTAATTTGTTGATGCGGACGTATCATTTGAAGCTGCCAGAGGTGATGACCCTGCCTTTGCAGATCATCTATCCTCACACTCCAGCTCCGGTTATTTTAAGGGGACGGGAGGGAATGCAGGCAAAGATGATGAATTACTCCCTGATTCCGTCTTGGTCTGAAGTTCGAAAGCCCAAATTTGCCACCTACAATGCCCGCATTGAAGAGGTGCTGAATAAACCTTCATGGAGAGAGCCATTTAAAAGCCGTCATTGCCTGGTTCCGGTGAAATTCTTTATTGAATCCGTTTACGAAGGTCGCTACGCCGGTCATAATATTGCAATTGCCGCCAAGGACCGGCGTCTGCTCAGTGCTGCTGGTATTTGGGATTCATGGACTGATCGAAAAACCGGTGAAGTGATCGAATCCGTTGCTATTCTTACGGGGCCGCCAACGGAAGACGTGTTGGCGGCGGGGCATGACCGTTGTCCCATTTTTCTGGCTGAGTCTCATTGGGACGAGTGGCTTTCTGCCCGCAAATCCGCCCAGCAATACGTGGATTTTTTGAAGAACACACGTGAGATCGTTGAATTCGATTTCACCGAACGTGAGGCTTTGAAGAATCACTCCGGACAGATGGCTCTGTTCGATGATGGTGAGTGAAGAGTCTATTCTCGCGGGCGGGCTTCAATCAGTTCGACATGAAAAATCAAATTGGAATGGGGCTTGATGAACTGGCCGATCTGGCGTTCGCCATAGGCCAGGTGCGCCGGCACAAAGATCGTGCGCTTGCCGCCCTCTTTCATGCCCAGGAATCCTATACTCCAGCCGGCAATGACCTTCTTTGAGCCCACGACAAATTCAAAAGGCCGTCCATGGTCATAGCTGGAATCAAACTTTGTTCCGTCTTCCAGAAAACCTTCATAATGGCAAAACACCAGAGCGCCTTTGCTGGCGGTCTGGCCGGTTCCAATAACGGTGTCAGTGATTTTTACTTCAGGCATTTCAGATGTCATGGGGACATCCTACGAAATGTGGGGGGCCAGGGCAATCGTGAAAATAAAAAGGCGCTGACTCTTCAGCCAGCGCCTTTGCAAAGATCCTTGGTCAAAGGGTCTTATTTGCAAGTTTCGATGTATTTGTTTACAGCAGAAATAGGACGCTCACGTCTCCAGTCAGCCTGCTCATATTTGTACTGAGTGTAGGAAGTGGAGTACATTGTGTCTTTCATAACAGAGCTTACGCAACGTGGGTAAGCAGAGTCATTGCGGTTCCATTTTTGGCAAACTTCTTTTTTAGTGAAAGCAGATACTGTTGTTGTCGTCGCAGGAACAGTAACCATTTTGCGGCCTACGCATACTTTTTTAGGACGAGTGGAGTCAGAGTAGTCTGTTTTTACAGAGTCGCAAGTTTCAACTGTGTGCTGAGCCACGAAGATTTTGAAAGAATCTTTGTTGGCGTTCAGGCAGATTTGCTGAGCTGTAACATAGCCACGAGCCGGGATGTATGGGTTGGAAGAGCTGTTGTAAACGATTTCAGTGGCAGCGGTAGCCAAAGTCGGCAACATCATAAGCATAGCGATCATCAGTTTCATAAAAACTCCTTTTGTTTTGATGTCGAGATGTTTGACATAGATAATTTTCCAGGACAAGCGGTGCTCCATGAAAACCTTTCACTTCCCTTGTGAACGTTCACTAAACCTGTGAACGGTTGGTGGGACCTTGAGGTATAAGGGTGCCACGATGAACAAGTCTGATATTCTGAACTACAAGGACTATCGCGCCTTTCTGGCGGACTATAACAGCTGGCGCAGTGAAAACCGCGCAGGCTGGAGTCTGTCCGTGTGGACTCGTCATCTGGGGCTTTCCTATCCGTCCGCTTTGTCGATGATCCTGAATCGCAAAAGACATATTGGCGACAAGTTGCTGGAGACTATGTGCCAGTACTTCGATTTCACCGAGCTTGAAAAGAATCATTTTGCCAATCTGGTAAAGTACGAAAAATCCATCGAAAGCAGCACACTTCGTATCATGGTCCTGAATCATCTCGATGGGGATAAGAAGAACTCTCTTGCTCGTTATATCGTGCGCGAAGGACTTCGCATGCCTCGCTTTGAGGACACCGAAAGCCTGGCCGAGATGCTGGCACCGATTCTGGGGATGAATTCTTCAGAGGTTCTGGCATTGGAGCCCGGGGTTCCGGAAAAGCCAGATCCCAAGTCAATGCACCAGGAAGTTCTGGGTCTGCTGGAACGATCTTTTGATTTGGTTCCGAAAGAGTCCCGCCAGTATTCGACCAACTTTATCCGCATGGAACGTTCGCGCCTGCCAGAGGCTATTGCGCGTTTACGGGCCTTTCAGCGCGAGTTCATCGCAGAGTTTGACTCAGAGTCCGGGGATTCCCTCGTGTGCTTCCAGAATGCCGTTTTTGCAATGCTAAAAGAGTCTGCTCCAAGCGAAGAGACCCTGCCATCGTCCAAAAAACTGACCTGATCGTTCCGCGAATTTCCGCCTATATTGCGCTTTTCAGAGCTGCGGCATCTATTGAGCCGGGCATCTATTGTTCGTATAGTTTTTGGCGTGAATAGAAATTGGAAATTTTAACGAAAGGTTTTCCTGTGAAAATGCTTCTGACTGCTTTTGTTTCTTTGTTGTCTTTGTCCGTGACGGCGCAAGCCGCTGTTATGCAGGTGGACTGCGTTGGTGGTGACACCCAGATTACTGCAAACCTGATCGTTGAAGGTCGCAAGGTGACAGGTTTTGTGGCTGCGGCAGGTTCCGGTATTGATGCCTTCCAGGCTGATGCCAATGGTTCCTACATCTTCTATAAAGCGGGTGAGTACTACACAGATTTTGATCTTGAGATCATCGAGTTCTGGGGCATTTCCGGTGATCAGTCCGTAGGCTACAAATCCTACACTGATAAAAACGGCAAATTCATCCAGACTGTCCTGGTGAATAAAAAAGCCGTTAATGCCCAGTGCATGATCGGTAAGCAATAGTCCCTGTAAAATACAAGTATGACTCTGAAAAGGCGCTGGGTTTACCTTCAGCGCCTTTTTTATTCTATTTGGGCTATGCATAAAGTGCATATCTGAATTCTTTCTATGCAGTCGATCTGAAAGGGGCTTTTCTGTATATTGCTTTCAAGAAGCAATTACGAAAAAAGGAGGCTTCCATGATGGGATTTATTGAATCTCTTAAAGTGAAACTGTTCGGACCATCCGTTCTAGAATGCCTGGCACACTTAGACTAGGCCCACTTAGGCCGTAGACTGTGGCCGTGAACAAGCCCGCTAATGCAGCGGGCTTTTTTATTTTCTGGACACTGGACTTTCGATATCGCTGCTTTTGCACAGCGGTCCAGTACCATCTGACTCCCCGGGGCTTATCATAGGGTAGGTTTAAAGGGAGGTCTTTATGGCTACCAATAAAAACTTTAACGAAAAAAGCGCGGATAAAAGCAGCAGCGTAAAACAACCTGCTGCCAAACCCGCTGAAAGAACCGAAAGAACTCAACAGCCTTCCCATAAAGAAGGCGATAATAGAAGTTCGCGCTCAACCACTGAAAGATACTCACGCGATGAGGAAATGGAAGAGTGACGAACTTGTGAGGTTTGCAGAAGAGGGGCGTTATCGCCTCTCTTTTGTTATGGAGGTGTCTTATGAAAGAAGCCATTTCTGTGTCGTCTGCGTCCCGCCGTCTGCCGCTGACTGCGTTGCTGGGGATATTTGGTGGCGCTGCATTGGGGCTTTATGCTTACAGCAAATACAAGTCTTCCTATCGGGAGGTGCGCGAAGAAACCCATCCCCATGAAGAGCACGAGGTGGACACCTCTTCGGAGGATTCATTCCCGGCCAGTGATCCTCCTTCATGGAGCAGTGGGCACGCCGCACGCTGGGAGGATTAGAGGGGGCTTGCGTCTTTGGGTGCGAGATGAGAAGCTTTTCTTTTCGGAGGCGGTCTCATGCGGATCAGGCAAATGGGTTTTTCTTCGCGTTTGAAGGCGCATCGCAAACTTCTCACTTTGGAAACATTGAAATTTATTGTCGAGTTTTTCAAGGACCGCGATGCCCGGCTGGCGGCTTTGCGATCCGGTGTGCCTGAAAACTACGCTTCCCGACAGGGGCAGTGGCTGAAAAAGCACCCCATTGTAGTGGCTGCGATGGAAGCTGACCTGGATGATCGCGACATGCTGAAGCTTGAAAAAGCCCTGACCGAAATTGACCGTCAAATGGAAGCCTGCAAAGAGATTCTGGGCCTGCAGGACTTTTAGGCGCCCTTGTATTTTCCCCTTCAAGCTACCGTCTGAAGATATTGTCACTACACTCAAGGGCAGAGAGGTGATCTATGGCGCATGGCTTTTTCCTTTCAACGATCCTCGGTGTTCTTCTTTTCAGTTTGCAAGTTTTTTCGGCCACCCCCAAAGAGGCGGATCTGGTGTTGGATCAGGCTCATCAGAAGATGCTTCTGCTGGTGGACGGACTTTTTAATTCAGGACAGATCACTGAAATCGACAAGTTGCTTCTGGTGTCGGATCTGAATGGTTATAAGACGGCTTACAAAGCCTATTCCAATTCGGCAGCGCAAACCCACACATATCTGAAAAACAAAAAACAGCGCGAGGATCACTATGCCAGCAAGATTCTTTACATATCCACTCGCCTTGAAAATCTGGCGGCCAATCCGTCAGGCAACATCGCAGACCTTACTGAAGAGGTGACGGACTTTGTTCCGGCGGATCAAAAGTGCGGGGTTCCTGTGGATCTTCCCTGTGTGGCGCACGAGGTGGAGTTGCGTATGGATATAATATATCTGAATATCAGCAAGCGAAGTTCGAAGGTTCGCGCGAAGTTCAAGAATGTGGCAGATCAGGGGTTGCATGCGGCCGAGCTCTATGCGCGCATTCTGGCGTCACTGCGAACTGACGGCGGGGTTTTGTATCCGACCGAGTACATATACAATAAAGACCGTTTGGTCATGAGTGTTAAGCAGGAAATCGAAGAGGGATACTAGTGCAAAAAACCCTGGGTTTGCTAATGCTGATCTTCTATGCCACTGGCATGATTCTGGGGGCGGGTGTTTATTCGGTGATTGGCAAGGCTGCCGGCGTTGCTCATGAAGGATTGTGGCTGAGTTTTTTGCTGGCCGCCGTGGCAGCTCTGTTGACGGCGCTTTCCTATGCGGAACTGGCGGCACTTTTTCCCAAAGCGGGCGCAGAATATGTCTATATGAAAGAGATCTTTCCGCAAAGAAAGATCCTTTCTTTTTTATGTGGATGTCTGATGATTTTTGCTGCAATTTGCACGGCGTCCACCGTTGCTCTGTCCTTTGCCGCCTATCTGCAGGACTTTTTCCAGGCGTCGCAAGCACTGGTTGCGGTGGCGGTGCTGGCGCTTTTTACCCTGGTGAATATCTGGGGCGTGCGTGAGTCAGGCTGGATGAATATTTTTTTCACGCTGGTGGAGCTTTCGGGGCTGGTGATTTTTGTCTATTTCGGCATCAAGCAGCCGGGCTTCGGTGAGGCTCTTTCGGCCCCGCTTTCCTGGGGAGTGGCAACAGGTGCATCGCTGATTTTTTTTGCCTACCTGGGATTTGAAAGCATGGTGAATTTGGCGGAAGAAGCCAAAGAGCCAGAAAAGAACATCCCCCGCGCGATATTAGTCAGCCTTGCCCTGACGACCGTGCTCTATGTGGCGGTCAGTCTGGCAGCTTTGGCGATGATGAGTCCTGATGGTTTGCAAAAGTCGGATGCTGTTTTGAGTGGAGCTCTGATGAGGCATTCGCCCGAGGCCGCCAGGGCATTGGGAGCCATCGCCTTGTTTGCCACTGCCAATACAGTGATGATTGCTCTTTTGGCGGCCAGCCGGATCGGTCTGGGGATGGCGCGCGGCGGGGATTTGCCCAAAGTTTTCTCCACAATCCTGCCAAAGCGGCAAAGTCCTTGGTTGGCATCACTGTTGGTGTTTGTTTTGACATTGCTGTTTCTGCCATTGGAGAAAATTGAAATCATCGCCAGCGTATCTTCTTTTGTGACGATTGTGGTTTTTATTATTGTTAATGCAGCAGTTATATATCTGCGCCGCAAAGATCCGAAGCGGAAAAGACCGTTTCAAGTTCCGGGATCAGTGGGTGGATGGCCGGTGCTGCCGGTGTTGGCTGCCGGGATTGCTTTGTTCTTTTTATTTCATTTTGAAGAGCAGGTTTACTATGTCGGAGTGGGAATTGTGACTTTCGTGCTGGTGGTGTATCAGGCGCTGCATCGGCGCCGCGCCTGATAAATGAACTACTTGGCTTTTTCTTTTTTGCAGGTTGGGTAAATGGCCTGGCCGGACCAGGTGCCGTCTTTGCAAGTCAGTGTGTCTGAGATGCATATTTCATCCGCAGGTACAGATGGTTTAAGCCAGCCTGTGGCTTTTCCTCCGTCAGGGATTGTGCCCAGCGGAGTGTCGCAACTTCTTTTTTCGCTGACTACGGGAGCAGCTTTGGACGGAGAGGCCTCGATGGCTGTAGGAGCTGCGCCTTCGTACATACGTGTCCCGCCGCCAGGAGGTGGAGATGCCTTAGGCAGCTCGGCTTCAGCAGACGGTGTGGTTTTAGGCTGACTGGAGCAGCCTGCAACAAAAATCAGAGTGGCGATCATCATGAGTGTTTTCATATTCTTAGTTTGCTTTCAATGTTCACCAATTAACAAGTTCCAATTTGTATTTTTGTGGGGAACACAGGTCCAAGGTTTGAGTTTGACCGTGTTATTAGTCTGAAAGCTGACAGAGTGAAATCTTGTCTCTTGGTGTTCGCAGAAAAATGGCATGTACTCAAAGGCAACAAGAGAGGTTTTTTATGGTTCAGTGTGCACTGTTGGTTCGTCTTGAGGCCAAGCCGGGTAAAGAGGCTGAAGTGGAAAGATTTTTAAAGGATGGTCTTGCTTTGGTGGAGGATGAGCCAGAAACCACGGCGTGGTTCGCCTTAAGATTGAATTCCCATGAATTTGGTATCTTTGATGCTTTTCCGGATGAGTCCGGGCGAAAAGCTCATCTGGCCGGTAAAGTGGCAGAAGCGCTGTTTGCACAGTCGCCGGATCTGTTTGCAACCGAACCTCGTATTGAGCAAATCGATGTCATTGCCGACAAGCTGCCGGGGTCTGGCAAGAGTGCGCGCGAGCTTCCGCCGGAAGCCTACGCACCTTAAAGTCTCTGAAGCCGCTTCCAGCCTTCGTAAAGGCGGTCCCGGGCTCCGGCCAGTGGGGTGTGGGTGATTCTAATGGACTGTTCAGTCAGGGGCTTTTGCATTTGTTCATAGATGCGGGCGGTGGAAAGCCCCACCGCTTCGCCGTCTTCGTTGGAAAGAGCGAAGTACACTTCCTTGATTCCGGTCATGTGCATGGCGGCCAGGCACATCGGGCAGGGTTGGCCGCTGGCATAAATCACACATCCATCCAGGCGCGGACTTTCCAGAACCTGACTGGCGGCGCGAATGGCGGAAAGTTCCGCATGAGAAGTCGGATCTTGCGTTAGCAGGATCTGATTCACTCCGGTGGCGATGACTTCATTGTTTTTAACTAGCACCGCGCCAAAAGGGCGTCCATGTTGTTCCTGCAGATTTTCTGCGGCAAGATTTACGGCCATTTCCAAAAATCTGATTTGGTCGCTGTTCATAAGGAACTCCCTTTTAAGTAAGAAGCTTTGGCAGGATTTCTTTCAGCAGGTCTTTGTCTTTTTTGGACAGGGGTGAAAGGAACTCGTCCTCTACCATTCGCTGGGTTTTTGCGATGGCATTTAGATCTTTTAGTCCTTTCGGGGTCAGTTCGATGACCTTGATGCGACGGTCTTCTGCGCCCGGCACCCGGCGCACATATTTCAGTTTTTCCAGTCCATCGATGAATTTTACCATGGAAGCTTTGTCTATATACATTTCCTGCCCCAGAGCGATTTGACTCTTGGGCCCCTGAACTTGAAGAAGCTTCATAATTCCCAATTGAGGGCCGACAATCTTATGTTGAAGCAGGGCGCGTCCCATCATGTCCTTGTATCTAAGTGCACACTTATTGAGACAGTACCCAAAGAAGGCCTTTAGAACAGGATTGAACGAGGTGGCATCGCAGTTGGAAGGGGTTGCAGATGATTTTTTCAAAGAAGACCTCCTGTTTGATAGATTGTAACACAAACCGTTTGCAACGCAAACCATTTGGGCGTACAACCAATAAAGGTTAGGTGGCTTATGATCACATTGAAAAACTACGGCAAAGTTCTTGTTGTTGGTGCGTTGCTGGGGTCTTGTCTCCAGTCTCGGGCGGCAGGTCTGCATCTGCAGGATGCCTTGAGTGAAGCACTGAATAACTCTCCAAAAGTGCAAAAATCCGAATCCCAATACCGCGAAACCGGCTGGAAAAAGACAGAGTCCTATTCAGGATTTCTGCCCACGCTGTCAGCTCAGGCCAGTTACCTCTTTGACAAGAAGTACGCCCTGGTGGATGTAAATCTTAATAATGTGCCCTTGGCGATCCCGCAGGTGGTGCCGACGACCAATGCCTATTTGACGGCTCAATGGTCGATCTTTGATGGCTTCGCCAGTACGAACCGTTACCTGAGTGCGGATGCATTTAATGAATCCGCCAAGAGTGACTTTGACTGGACTCGTTTTCAGGTTCAGCGCGAAGTGACGGTGCTTTTCTATAAGGCACTGGCTGCCAAAGAGCTTAAAGCCGTGGCTGAGCAAAACGTGCGCGCCCTGGAAGATCATCTGAAAGACGTGCGTCTGTTTAAAAAAGTCGGATCTTCCACCAATTATGATGTCCTGCGTGTGGAAGTTCAGATGAGCGAGGCTCAGTCTGAACTTTTAAATGCCACCGACAACGTCGAACTTTCCCGCGGACGTTTAAGTGAGTCCTTGGGGATGGATCAGGACGTGCCGGAGGTCGACGGGACTCTGCCGCGCTTGAGTCCGGAGGTTGTCGCAAAGCTTGATAAGGCGACCTTGGAAGGTCGCAAGGATTTGCAGGCTCTGCGTCAGCGCGCCGAAGGTTTTAAACATCAAGAGGACTCTGCGGAAAAATACTGGGTGCCGCGTATTTCTTTGATCGGTCAATATCAGTACTACAACAATCGCAACGACCGCTTTGATGATTTCGATCAGTTCCGTGATGCCTATCAGTTCGGTGTGATGCTGAATTGGAATTTGTTCGACGGCATGACTTCGATTTCCCGTTCCAAGCAAAGCATTGAACAGAAATACCAGGCTGAAAAGACAGTGCGTCAGGCTGAGCTGAAAAGTCAGCGCGACTTCGACATGTGGAAAAAGAAGTTTCTTTATTACTGCAAAGTATATGAAGCCCGTTTGAACGATATTTCCAAATCAGAGGAAAGCGTTCGTCTGGCCCGCGAAGGTCAGAAGGTAGGGGCCCGCACCAATACGGACGTGTTGGATGCCGAGGCCGAACTTTACCGCGCTCGCGCGGGTGCGGTGAATGCCCAGGTCGGCGCGATCGAAGCGATCGTCAATCTGGAGCTTAGCACCGGTCAGCAATTGGTTAATTTTAATTAAGGATCAGGACAATGGATAAAAAGAAGAAGTTATTGGCAGGTTTCGGAACTGTGGCGGTGCTGGTTGCAGGATATTTTCTGTATGAACACATGATGTACGTTACGACTGACAACGCGCAGGTCGAAGCGCACTCGGTGATGATCGCTGCCAAAGTGGGTGGTTATATCAACGCGGTTCATATTAATGAAGGCATGAAAGTTAAAAAAGGCGATGTGCTGATCGAGATCGACGATCGCGACTATCAAAATCACCTGCGTCAGATCAAAGGCGAGCTGGCCTCTTTGGAAGCGAAGAAAAGAGACGCGGATAAAAATCTGCGCCGTATCTCTGAATTATTCTCCAAGGGCGTGGTTTCCCAACAGCAGTTTGATGGCACGACGACATCTTTGGCAGAAGTTAAAGCCAAGTACGAAGCTGTCAGTGCTCAGGTGGCTCAGGCAGAATTGAATTTCCAGAACACTAAAATTCTTGCGCCATCAGATGGCTTTATCGCCAAGCGCGCCGCAGAAGTGGGGCAGTTGGCTTCTCCGGGTGTTCCTTTGGTCGGTTTTGTCGACGCGGGTGAACGCTGGGTGACGGCAAACTTCAAAGAAACTGAAATTGAAGGTGTGGTCCCGGGCAAGAAAGTGAATATCGATGTGGATGCGATTTCGGGCCACAGCTTTGTCGGAGTGGTGGAGTCCGTCAGTTCTGCAACCGGGGCGACGTTCACTTTGCTTCCGCCAGACAATGCCACCGGGAACTTTACCAAAGTGGTGCAGCGTGTGCCGGTGAAAATCCGTTTTGAAAACGTCACTGCTGAACAAGTTGAAACCCTGAAAGCGGGGCTTTCAGCATTCGTGAAAGTGCATAAGCACTAAATCCTCCTGTTAGAGGGCTATATGAAAAGAGAATCCGTACTGATTATCGTGGTGGCCGTGATGGCCTCCCTGCTTGAGATCGTCGATGCGTCCATTGTGAATGTGGCGCTGTCGTCGATGATGGGAAATCTGGGGGCGACCCTGGAGGACATCAGTATGGTGATCACCGGTTACGCCATCGCCAATGCCATCATCCTTCCCGTATCGGCTTGGCTGGGCGAACGCATTGGCCGCCGCGTGTATTTCCTGGGATGTATTGCGCTCTTCACGGTCACATCGGTGGCCTGTGGTCTGGCGCCGAATCTGGAAACGCTGACCGTGTTTCGCATCCTGCAAGGTCTTGCCGGGGGCGCGCTGCTGCCGACTTCCCAGACCTTGATTTACGAACAATTCCCGAAAGAAAAAGCCGGTATCGCCGGAGCCATCTTTGGGATGAGCGTGATGATCGGCCCTGCATTGGGTCCGGTGCTGGGCGGTTACCTGACTGATACCTTCGGCTGGAGATCCATCTTCAACATCAATCTGCCGTTGGGCTTGCTGGCGCTGTTTATCGGAAGCCTGGTTATCTTTGATCGCGAAAAAGAACCGGGTAAAGAAAATCAGAAATCTGAACTCGACATCTGGGGACTTACATTCCTGGTACTGGGGATTGGTTGTCTTCAATACGTTCTGGAGCGCGGCGAGGCGGATGACTGGTTTGCTTCGAACATTATCTTGTTCAACGCCGTCATTGCGGCAGTTGCATTGCCTCTTTTTGTATGGTGGGAACTGCGCGTGAAAAATCCGATCATCAACGTGCGCCTGTTCCTGCAGCCGCTGGTAAGTAATGGCGTCTTTTTGATGGGCATGATCGGCTTCTTCCTTTACGGTGTGGTCTTTATTCTGCCGGTGTTTGTTTCCAGAACTCTGCACTATGATGCAACTCAGATTGGGGTGCTGTTTATTCCGGGATCGATTCTGACGGCGGCATTGATGCCGTTCATTGGCAGGGCCATGGTGCAAGGGGTGGACCCAAGAAAGCTGATCTTTGTGGGGCTTCTGTCCTTGGAAGTGTGCCTGTACACGATGACTCTGCTTTCGCCGCTTTCTTCGGAAGGCGAGATACTGCGCATGCTCTTTATCCGCGGTTTCGGTATGGCCTTCTTGTTCGTACCGATCAACTCAAGCATCTTAAGTCAGTTTAAAGGTGTCGAGATGGGTCAGGTGTCGGGGTTGTTGAATCTGTCTCGTCAAATCGGTGGCAGCGTGGGGATTGCTTTGATCGGCACGATGCTGAACAAAAACAGCCATCAAAACTATTTGGATCTGACTTCCAAGGTGTCTCTTTTGAACGCCAACACTCAAAGCGCTTATTACGGAGCAGCCAACACGCTGGGCTCTAAAATGAGTGAAGGGCTGGGGATGGCGACGGGAAATGAGGCGGCGCTAAAAAGTCTTTATGGGCGCATTCAGAATCAGGTGTTTATGTTGAGCTTCCGCCAGCTGATGTTCCTGATGATGATCATTTTTGCGACGGCCTTCATCCCACTGGCGCTGATCCGTTTTAAAAACAAGACTAATACAGTCGTGGATGCTCACTAAGCAAAAAAAAAGCCCTCGTGAAAGAGGGCTTTTTCTATCGGATCGCCGAGATGATTGTGGCGCTGGCGAATTGGATCGGACTTTGCGGCTTACCGGAAGACAGCTTCACCCAGCTGCATAAAAGCAAAGCCAGGAAAATGAAGAACCAATTACTTGGGGTTAGCTGCAAAAGCATAAGTGTCCATTAGTCTTTACGACTTTTAAGATAGCCTAAATAGTACTCAACTCCGCTAGTTATACTCAAAATGACGCTCACCCACAAGACTCCGTACCCGATTTTGTCCAAATAAGGGATTTGGGGCTCTAGGTTTCCAATAATTACAATAGGGATGGCCACCATTTGCATAGCGGTCTTCCATTTGCCGGCTGGTTTGGCCGCGATAATGATTTGATCTGCCGCAGCAACGGAGCGGATGCCCCCGATAAAGTTGTCCCGGGCCAGGATAATGATCACCATCCAGGCGTCAATTTTGCCCTGAGCCAGCAACATAGCCAGAACGCTGGTGACCAGAATCTTGTCAGCGATCGGGTCCATGAATTTGCCGAAATTGCTGACGGCGTTGTATTTGCGGGCATAGTAACCGTCATAGTAATCGGTGATAGAGGCTAGAATGAAAAAGCAGGCAGCAGCGACATTCCAGCCCAGAGTGTTGGGCCACATCAGTGCCACAATAACAGGCACAAAGAACACCCGGCTTAAGGTGATTCTTGTTGGAAGATTCTTCTGAAATTCTGTAACTGCCACAAACACTCCAATCGCTTCGCGCTGGACTAAAGGTAGCAATTTAGACTAGAAAGAATCAATGTTTATTCATCGTCACAAAGTGCAGTTTTACGAAACAGATCTTATGGGAATTGTTCACCACAGCAATTACCTCAGATTTTATGAGGAAGCCCGCGTTGCCTGGGCGCATGCTCATGGGTTGTTGGATTACCAAAAACCGGGTTCGGCGAGTCATTTTGCGGTCTATGAAACTCAGGTAAAACATTTGAAACCCACGTTCTTCGGGGATGACCTGGAGATCGAAGTGCAGGCGCGCACCGAAGGCAACAGGCTGGTGTTCCAGTACCGTCTGCATGGGCGCGGTAACGAAGTGTGCTCTGTTGCAAAGACAGTTCACGTCCCACTGGGGTTGGATTTGAAACTACTAAGATTCCCGGCAGATATGAAAGCCATTGTGAATAAAGAATTGGAGAAAGAAGCATGGATCGAAACCTGGCTTTAGAATTCGTACGTGTGACCGAAGCAGCTGCTCTGGCTTCCGCCCGTTGGGTGGGGCGTGGCGAGGAAAAGCCCGCTGACGCTGCTGCCGTGGACGCCATGAGAAAAGCTTTCGACATCATCAATATGGATGGCACCGTGGTTATCGGTGAAGGCGAGCGCGACGAAGCTCCCATGCTTTATATCGGTGAAAAAGTCGGTACTAATTCTGGCGATGCTCCGGCATTGGACATTGCTTTGGATCCATTGGAAGGCACAACGATTTGTGCAACGGGTGGTGTGGGTTCTATTTCTGTGATCGCGGTGGCTGAAAAAGGAAAATTCCTGCATGCCCCGGACACCTACATGGATAAAATTGCCTGTGGTCCTGCGGCCAAAGGTGTGATCGACATTGATAAATCCGCGACTGAAAATATTCACGCGGTTGCCAAAGCTTTGGACAAAGCGGTGAACGACCTGACCGTGGTGATTTTGAACCGCCCTCGTCATGAGGCTCTGATTGCTGAAGTGCGCAGAACCGGCGCGCGTATTCATCTGATTGGGGACGGTGACGTTTCTGCGGCGGTGGGTGCAGCATGGCCAGATTCCGGTATCGATCTTTTGATGGGTGTCGGTGGCGCACCAGAAGGTGTGATCTCTGCCGCGGCTATGCAGTGCCTGGGGGGCGACTTCCAGGGTCGTCTGAAGTTCCGCAATGATGAAGAGCGCGCACGCGCCACTCGCATGGGTCTGAAAGATCTCGACAAGAAATTCACCGTGGATGAACTGGCTTCTGGTTCTGTGATGTTTGTGGCTACAGGTGTGACTGATGGGCCATTCCTGAAGGGTGTTCGCTTCCTTCCGGATGGTAAAGCAAAAAGTCATTCCGTGGTGATGCGTTCCCAGACCGGGACGATTCGTACCATTGAAGCTTTCCACGATCTGTCCCGCAAACCGAGCAAATAGATGGCAACATCGCTTCACTGTTTTAGCTGCAACAAAGAGCTGACATTCCCCGGGAATGTCGGCCGTCGCGATGAGTGTCCTCACTGTCGCGCGGACGTTCATGTTTGTAAAAACTGTGAGCATTATGATCCCAAGGTCTATAACGAATGCCGCGAAACTCAGGCTGATGTTGTCCGCGAAAAGGACCGCGCCAACTTCTGCGATTACTTCGCGCCTCGCAAAGGGGCCAGTTCCGCCGAAGACAAAAAAGCCGCATTGAGAGCTGCGGCTGAAGCGTTGTTTAAGAAAAAGTAATTCAGTTGGTTCATTTTGAGACGGCGGCAGTGTGGCTTGATTGTGAAGCCGCAATGATGAACTGATCTTCATAATATATATCTAGTTTGGTACTCAAAAATCCGAAATGTGAGTATGGGCACATTTTGGACGTATTTAGCTCACATTCTTCTTCTTTTGATTTCGTACTCACAGTTGGGATGCATGTTATCCGCTTCGCTGCTGACGGAAGGCACTTTTTCCTCCACGCAGGATATTCGCATCGTTGAGCAGGTGAATGCGCTTTCCGCCTCACCACTGGACAGTTTAAAAAAATACAAACTGATTTCGCAGCAACCTTTGAAGCCGGAGTCGGTCCGTGCAGAAGACTTCGTGCACAGTGGTTCGGCTCTGGGGGTGGTGGTCGTGGTGGAGCCCACAGACTCGCCTTTTGAATTTGATATATATGTCTCGGTGTCTTCCCAGGAAGGCACGGTGGTGCTGGATTTGCCTGAAGGGGCCGTTGAATTTCAGGATGGCACGATAAACATCGGTACTCGCTCTGACGAGTCTGTCAGTACATTTGCGGCCAAGCAATCCCGTGTTGCTGTCGGAGAAGAACATCTTTGCTATGTGGATCAGGCTAAAGCCATTCGTTGTCAGGGGTATTATTACGGCGGCCAGACTGGCATTGGCGACAGCAGTTCCGGATCGTACTATACGGGGCGAACGGTGGACACCTCGCTTATTGCCGGTTCTGGTGAATTCGTGAAGGCCTCCGGTGCAAGCTATAGTTCCTGTGCTTTGTCGAAAGAAGGCCAGTTGTACTGCTGGGGTGACAACTATGAGGATGAGCTGGGGATCGGCCCTGGTATAATCGAAGTTCTTTTGCCGACTCCGGCGTTGATGACGAATGTGACGGGTGAGGCTCGATTTATTGATTTTGCAATGGCGCATGAATCCATGTGTGCGATTTCCATTGCCGGAGATTTGTACTGCGCGGGCAAAGTTTCATCGGCCACCACGGGCCTGCTGACGAAGATTGATTGGACAAGTCTGGCGCAATCCGCTGCGCGGATTGTTCAGGTGTCAGTGGGATATGATTTTGCCTGCGGCCTGACGGAACACGGTCGTATTTTTTGCTGGGGTGTTAATGATCAGGGGCAGCTCGGCGATGGCACTTTTGTTGATTCGGCAGTGGCCGTATTGCCTGACTGGAGTGCGTTTTCCAGTGAGCCCAAGTTCATCCATCTGGCGTCAGGGGAGAACCACACCTGCGGCGTGACGGTGGAGGGTTTGGTTTATTGCTGGGGCAGCAATTCCTATGGTCAACTGGGGGATGGCACTGATGATAATCGGGCCACTCCGGTGCTAGTTGTGAACTCCATGTTAAGTGGATCAGAAAAGTTTCAGGCCGTGACGGCCAGCTATGAGGGAACTTGCGCAACGTCTTCGGCAGGTAAGATTTATTGTTTCGGTTCCAACTGGCATTACCTGTCGGGGAACGGCAGTTCCGGAGTGATTTTTGTTCCGACTCTTGTGGACTCATCCATGCTCCCTTCAGGGCAGCGTTATCGCGAAGTCTATATGCATGAGGGTCGCACTTGCGCTGGCAGTACCGGGGATGAATTATACTGCTGGGGAAGTCCTTACAATGAGGCATTCTTCAGGGATACCGAGGCCTTTGTGCCGGTGGAGGTTGACACCTCTGTTCTGCCGTCTGGACAGTATTGGTCCGCCGTCACCCAGTATTCCGGCGGGCACGGTTTGGTGCTGCGCTCTTCTGATGGGACGGCCTATGCTTTGGGAAGTGGTTCACCGGGAACAGAGAATGGGGATTTAGCTCCACGACTTTTGGATACATCCACGATGAGCGGCAGCACTAAGTTTAGAATGTTGACCCTGAATCGCGGGGCGATTTGCGGAATCAACAATGATGATATTTTGCATTGCATGGGATGGGGCGCCGTCGTGGGACAGGGAGGCGCGATAGTCGAACAAACCACCCTGAAGGCTGTCGACACAAGTTCTATGACGGGTGCGACCACTTTTGCGGATGTGGAAATGGGCGAAATGGTTGCCTGTGGTGTGGCGACAGATGGGATCGGATACTGCTGGGGTGGAGCCTCGTATGCTTCCGGACTTTATAACCCGGTCATGGGTAACGGGTCGGCAATGATACGCTACAAGCCCCACCCTATAAATGTCACGGGCATTGCGGGTGCCAAAACTTTCAAAAAGATTTCAGTCGGTCAGTATCATGCCTGTGGTCTTATGACCGACGGGGAAGTTTATTGCTGGGGTAACTCGGTCTACAGTCGCCTGGGTCACAGCAGTATGTTTTCGGTATACACTCCGGCGGCACTGGATAAGTCGGGTATGGTTGGATCGACCTTATTCAAGGATATTCACGGCGATGATGAAACTTTCTGCGGGATCACTACGGATGACGTCACCCATTGCTGGGGTGAAGGGTATTACGGTAATTTAGGAAACAACACGGCAGTGGTGTCTAATTCTCCGGTACCGGTTTCTGTCGGGGGCTTGTTGGCGCCGGCGGCTCCACTGATGGTGAAATCATTTGAACGTTTTGCCTGTGGGATTCTGGATTCGGCCATCAATATTTACTGCTGGGGCCGAGACATTCCTTCAGGGTTATCGGGGGAAGTGAATCCGCTCCCAGTGGCGGTGTTGAAAACTGGCATGACGGGGACGCCGGTCAGTATCAGTGGTGGGGATAATTTGTATGTCACCACGTCGGCCAATAAGATTTATTGCATCGGACGAGATTGTAATTTGGAGATGGACAGAACCACCCCCCGCAAGCAGTTTTTCGAAAACTACTAAAAAGGTTCCCGGTTCTTTTTTAGGCCCACACTGCGTTATCTGTGTTTGTTCTTTAGTCTGATTGGTTTTTGGATATGCTTTAAAGCATGAAAAAACTGATCGCATCCATTTTTGTTTCTGTTCTGATGTTGGGTTCTGCGGCGTTGGCCTCTGGTTCCCAGTGGGAAAATCTAAATCAAATCATCAAAGACACCGGCACGGTTTCAGAAACCCAGTTTGGGATTTACCTGACATTGTCCAGTATTGTGCCGATTGGGACCGAAGGGGCTCGTCAGGCGGATTATCTGAGTGCCGTGGGCGGTTATGATGAAAATGGAAATTTTCACGCCGGGCACCTGGAGGGTGTGTCCGAACAATGGCTGATTGATACAGATGGCAACTGGTCGATCGATCAATGGTTGTTCCGCGTGTCTGTGGATGGCGAAATTGACTGGATTGCGCACTATCAGATGGTGCAAAAGCCCAACGGAACAATGATCAGCCATGATTCTTTGATCGTGGATGATGGCGAGGGTGAGTCCAAATGGCATTCCTGGGTTGAGGATTGGTACGCACGCGTGGGAGCGAAATAGCAAAGGCGATGTAACATAATCGTTTGATGGTCTAGGCCCGCGTTGACTCGATGCTTTGAAATCGACACACTAAGGGCCTATGGCAAAAGCATCCACAACCGAAGTTTTCAACTGCAGCGTCGAACAATTCTTCAAAATCATCTCTGACTACGACAAGTACCATGAGTTTCTGCCGGAAGTGAAAAAGTGCTCGGTTCTTAAGACCGAAGGCAACCGCAAGCTGGTGGAATACAATGTTTCTGTAGTCAAAAGTTTCAAATATTCATTGTGGATGACTGAATCTGCACCGAAAAGCATTACCTGGGAATTTGCTTCCGGCGATGTGTTTAAAACTTCCGTGGGTTCCTGGAAGCTTGAAGACGAAGCTGGTAAAACCCGCGCGACGTACACTGTTGAAGCCACTTTCAGCATGTTCGTACCAGGTCCGATTGCCAATGCCTTGGTCAGTGTGAATCTTCCGAATATGATCAGCAGTTATCACAAGCGAGTGAAACAACTTTATGGCAACTGATGGAAGCAAAAAAGACGACAAGGACAACTCCGGGGACCTGAAAGGTCTTCTGGGTGATACCGTGAAAAAGGTTTTCACCGCCGGTGTCAGTGCGGCGTTTATGACCGAGGAAAGCCTGCGCGCCTATGTCTCTGAGTTGAAACTTCCGAAAGAAGCTTTGAATTTGCTGATTCAAGGGGCGCAAAAATCCAAGGACGAAGTCACTCAGCGTGTGACCAAAGAGATCGTCGGGATCATTCAGAAGATCGACTTCGTCAAAGAAGCCTCGAAGTTCGCTGAAACGCACAAGTTTAAAATCA
Organism: Bdellovibrio bacteriovorus; assembly: GCF_048286975.1. Classification (GTDB taxonomy): domain Bacteria; phylum Bdellovibrionota; class Bdellovibrionia; order Bdellovibrionales; family Bdellovibrionaceae; genus Bdellovibrio; species Bdellovibrio bacteriovorus_H. The sequence goes on from NZ_JBLVRT010000006.1 coordinate 155,512, forward strand.
CCGCCGAAATCGATATCATCAAAAAGGATACGCCTGCATCCAAGGACGAATCCGAAGACAAAGCTTAAAATACAAGACCAAAGTCCGTCTCAAGTTGAGACGGACTTCTGCCGAAGAGTTCAGCATGGAACAACTTATCCTTAGCCTGATCTCTGTCGTTTTATTCTGCCTGTGCTGCCATCAGTTCATTCGCACGATGGTGAAGCCTATTCCTGTGCTGGCGTCGGAAAGACCCTATGCCCGGGGTGCTATGCAGCTTGGCAAGTTCTATAAGTCCATGGCCTGGGGCACGATGACCATGGCTTTCTTAGGAGGCCTTGTCGTTTCTTTCCAGCAGGTCTTTCTGACTTTGTAGTTTGTTTCTTTGATGCGCCGAGAGAGGCGCATCTTTCATTCTTATGGCAGCCTTAAATTTTCGGAGGTTGTCATGAGTGCTTTTCAAACCGTGAATCCCGCCACTGGCGATGTTCTTGGATCCTACAATCACCTTTCCTGGTCCGACACAGAAAAAAATATTGAACAAGCAGCGAAGGATTTTCAAATCTGGCGCAAGGTTTCTTTCAAAGAACGCTCGGAAGTTTTGCTAAAGCTTGCGCAGGCTTTGCGCAGTCATAAATCCGAATTGGCGCAAATGATGAATCAGGAGATGGGAAAGCTCATCAGCGAAGGAAAAGCCGAAGTTGAAAAGTGCGCCGTCACATGCGAACACTACGCCAAGGAAGCTGAAACGATGCTAAAGAACCAGGTGGCAGCTTCTTCTCCGTACAAACATGCCGAAGTCAGTTTTCAGCCAGTCGGGGTTGTATTCAGTGTCATGCCCTGGAATTTTCCGCTGTGGCAGGTGATCCGTTTTGCGGCTCCGGCATTGATGGCGGGGAATGTGATTTTGCTGAAGCATGCGGATTTAACAGCAGGCACCTCTGAGCTGATTGGGAAAATTTTTAATGACCTGACGCCGGACTATAAACTTTTGCGCAACATTCAGGTCAATCACGATGTGGCAGCCCAGGTGATTGCTCATCCGGTGGTGCATGGGGTGACCTTCACTGGCAGCAGTCAGGGGGGCAGATCGGTTGCAACCGAAGCGGCCAAGAATCTGAAAAAGATCGTTCTGGAGCTTGGCGGCAGTGATGCTTATCTGGTTTTGGAAGATGCCGATGTTGAGGCTGCGGCCAAGGCGTGTGCGAAAGTGCGTCTGGTGAACTGCGGGCAGAGTTGCGTGGCGGGGAAAAGGTTTATCGTGAACGAAAAAGTCGCCAAAGACTTTATCCATCATTTCACTAAAGAGATGAAAGAAACGGAGCTGGCACCTTTGGCTTCCGTGAAGTTTCAAAAAACCATCGTGGACCAGGTGGAAAAACTGAAAAAATGGGGTGGCAAAGTGGTCCTGGGTGGTTCGGCACCGCAAGGGGCGGGGGCCTTTTATCCGGCGACGGTGGTGGTCTTTGAAAAAGATCATCCCGAGGTTCATCGCGAGGAAATATTCGGCCCCGTGGCGTCGGTTTTCATCGTGAAGAACACAGAAGAGGCCCTGGCAGTGGCCAACTCTTCGCCGTATGGTCTGGGTGGTGGAGTCTTTACTCGAGACGTGAAAAAGGGCAAAGAGCTGATTGAAAAAGAGTTGCAGGCCGGTTTTGTCGTGGTGAATGATTATGTGAAGTCGGACCCAAGAATCCCGTTTGGCGGGATCAAAGAATCCGGCTATGGCCGCGAATTGGGTCATTTCGGAATCATGGAATTCGTGAACATCAAGACCGTCGCGGTTGCGGGGGAGTAGAGTGAAACTGTCAAAGGCCAAGCAGGATCTGGATCATCATGTATGGAAGCTGATCAAACTTCATTCGCTTCAGGATAAAAAGATTCTGGTGGCGCTTTCTGGCGGCACGGATTCAGTGGCTTTACTGCGCAGCTTAACGAAAGTGCACAAAAAAAATCTTCTCGGGGCTTGTTATTTTCATCATGGCGAGGACTCCAATCAGGAGTATCGCAAAGAGGCTCAGGAGTTTTGCGAAAAGCTTTGCAAGAAACTAGAAATTGACTTTTACCCGTTGCGCGCCTCGCAATTGGCTAAATCAGAGGCAGAATATCGCGAGCTGCGTTATGAGGCTTTGGACCGCCTGAAGAAGGAGGAGGGGTTCGAACTTGTGGCTACAGGGCACCATCGGGACGACCTGTTGGAGACAAGATTGATTCGCTTGATTCGCGGCACCGGGGCTCAGGGGTTTGCGGCGATGCATGTTTTGCGGGATGGTTTGTTCCGCCCCCTTTTGGAGATCTCCAAAAAAGAGCTTAAAAAATATCTGCGTGAAGAGCGGCTTCGAAGCTTTGAGGACCCAACTAACAAGGCCCTGGACCCTTTGCGTAACTGGCTGCGCGAAGAGTGGTTAAAATCCCTTGAAAGGCGCTCCAGAGGCTCGACTGCGGCTTTGGCCCGGTCATTGGAGACCATTGCCCAAGAGATTGAAAATCGCCCTTGGGGAGATTTGCTGGGGCAGAATGAGGCTTATAAGACACAGGGGCTGCGCAGAGCCTTTTACCTCACATTGAGTCCGTTTGAACAAAAAAGACTGTTGGCTCAGTACCTGTTTTCCCTCGGGAAACGAGATTTTTCGCAATCTCACTTGGAAGAAGTTCAAAAGCGCCTGGACAAGTCGCAAAAAGTGATCACATTCAAAGTCGCTGGGTGCCAATGGGAAGTTAACGCAGAGCAAATCAAGGTCCAGTCCTGATTTGAGAGGACTGGTTTCTCACTCTAAAGTTTCTTTTTTTGAGAGGGCATTCATGCTACCCTTTGGGGGTATTACCTTCGACTGAAAGGAACTGAAATGCGATCAACCCAGAAAACGCTGGCTCTATGGTTCTTCCTGATCATCATGGCTGTGTTTCTATTTCAAGCCTATGAGAGCAAGCATCAAAAAGCGATTGCTGACTTTAATTTCTCCAAATTCACTGAAGCCGTAAAGGCCGGCGAGGTGGCGACTGTCACCTTCCGTCAGGATACCAGCGAAGTCGTTGGTGAAATGAAGCCGGAGTTTGAAAAGAAATACAACGGCACCCACTTTGCCATTATCGGGAACACCCAGGATGAGGGTTATAAATTCCTGCAACAACACGGCATCACGCCCAATTATGAGCGTGCTGACAATGGTGGTTTCTTCCAGTCATTGCTTGTGAACTGGCTGCCTCTGATTCTGATCGTAGCGATGTTCCTGTTCATCATGCGCCAGATTCAGGCCGGTGGCGGCAAAGCCATGTCCTTTGGTAAATCCCGCGCCCGTCTGCTGACGGAGCATAAAAACCGTGTGACCTTCAAAGAGGTTGCTGGCGTGGATGAGGCCAAAGAAGACCTGCAAGAAATCGTAAGCTTCCTGAAAGATCCAAAAAAATACACCAAACTTGGTGGTCGCATCCCTAAGGGGGTTTTGCTGGTGGGTTCTCCAGGGACTGGTAAGACCTTGCTGGCTCGCGCCGTTGCGGGTGAGGCGGGAGTTCCATTCTTCACTATTTCCGGTTCTGACTTCGTCGAAATGTTCGTTGGTGTTGGTGCCAGCCGTGTTCGTGATTTGTTCGAACAAGGTAAAAAGAATGCTCCATGTCTGATCTTTATTGATGAGATCGATGCTGTCGGTCGCCATCGTGGTGCTGGCATGGGTGGTGGTCACGATGAACGTGAACAGACTCTGAATCAGTTGCTGGTTGAGATGGATGGTTTTGAATCTTCTGAAGGTGTTATCATGATCGCTGCAACCAACCGTCCAGACGTTCTGGATCCTGCGTTGCTCCGTCCGGGTCGTTTCGACCGCCGTGTGATCGTGAATAAACCGGATCTTAAAGGCCGTGAGCAGATCCTTGCGGTTCATATGCGCAAGACTCCATTGGGTCCTGATGTGGATGCTTCCAAAATCGCACGTGGTACGCCGGGCTTCTCGGGTGCCGATCTTGAGAACCTTGTGAATGAAGCAGCCCTGGTGGCGGCTCGTTCTGACAAGAAGTATCTTGAAATGGATGATTTCGAAAAAGCGAAAGACAAAGTCACAATGGGTGCGGAAAGACGCTCTATGGTGATTTCTGACGAAGACAAAAAAGTCACTGCTTACCATGAAGCGGGTCATACGCTGGTGGGTAAAAAGCTTGTTGGCTTGGATCCGATCCACAAAGTGACCATCATTCCTCGTGGTATGGCGTTGGGTGTGACTCAGACTCTGCCGGAAAAAGAAAGCGTGTCTTTGTCCAAATCCAAAGCTGAAAACATGATCGCCTTCCTGTTTGGTGGTCGTGCGGCTGAAGAGCTGATCTTTAAGGACATCACCACCGGTGCCGGCAACGACATCGAGCGTGCGACTGAAATCGCCCGTCGCATGGTGTGTGAATGGGGCATGAGTAAGCTGGGTCCTTTGGCTTATGAAACCCGCGACAATCCGGTGTTCATGGGTATGGGCTATGGCAACAAGTCCAAAGAGTACTCTGATGCGAAAGCACAGGAGATCGACACTGAAGTCGAAAAGATCATCAAGCACGGTTACGATGTTTCTATCCAGATTCTGCGTGACCACCAGGATGCTCTGGAGCGCCTGACTCAGGCATTGCTTGAATACGAAACAATCGACGGTCATGAAGTCGACATGCTGGTGAACGGCGCGGCAGTTGCGGAAATTGAAAAATACCGCAACACCAAGAAAGACACCAACGCGGCCATCATGAACGCGGCGGAAAAGAAAGGATCTGGAGATCCGGTGGGTAGCACCGGCCCGGTGACGATCTAAAAATTCTGAAACCCAATCTGCCGACACCCCGTCGGCAGAGCCTTTTTGACGACAACATTTTTACAAAGGCATCTTGATGTTGCAGCAGTTTGTCGACAACCTTGTGTTTATAGTCCAGCACTTGCGGGTGCAGGATGCTATCGACATGCTCCTGGTTTGGATGGTTGTTTATCGCATTCTGGTTCTGATCAAACGAACCGGGACGATCCAAATGCTTTCCGGCCTGGGGGTTCTGGCGATCGGATATATTCTGAGTATCTGGCTGGAGCTTTTCACCTTTAACTGGATCCTGGAAAAATTCTTCTCTAATTTGTTTGTGATCGTGGTTGTCCTGTTCCAGGGCGAGATTCGTCGTGCGCTGGCTCACATCGGCAGCAACCCGTTCTTCAGCGATGCCTCCACAATCCAGGAAACCCAGGTGATTGAAGAGATCGCCAAGGGTATTATCCTGACTGCGCAAAAGGGCTTCGGCGCATTGGTGGTGGTGGAGCGTGAAATCGTCATCGATTATCACATTGAATTCGGAACCGAGATGGATTCCAAGGTGTCCGCGGAATTGCTGGCTTCGATTTTCCACCCGGAAAGTCCGATGCACGACGGAGCTGTCTTAATTCGCAATGGTAAAATTCATTCTGCCGGCTGCTTCCTGCCGCTCAGTAAAAATCCGGCTCTGGATAAAAACCTGGGGACCCGTCACCGCGCGGCTATTGGTTTGACTGAAGAAACTGATGCTTTGGTGTTTGTGGTTTCTGAAGAAAACAAATCCATTGGTATCGTCCAAGGGGGTCACTTGAGTCCTAACGTGGAACTGGGTGACATTCGTAAAGCTCTTTATGAAACCTTCGGTCTTAAGTACAAGGCCTTCTCTCAGCAAGGGGAGGTTTAATGAGACGGCGTTGGTCGAATGTCATTACCGAAAACTTCAGCTACAAAGTTGTGGCGTTGTTTATTTCGTTGATCCTGTGGCTGACCATTTTGGGTCGCCGTGATTTTGTTCTAAGCAAAAATATTGATATTGAGCTGATCACTGCTCCAGGCACCCATGTGGTGGCTCAGACAACGGATCATATCAAGGTGAAGGTTTCAGGTCCTCGTTCTTCATTGAAGAAGTTCCTGGAAAGCTCGCTGGCTCAAAGTATCACGCTGGACATCTCGCAAAGAGGAGAAGGTGTGGTGAATGTGGATATCCCTCTCAGCAAAATTGAAGTGCCGCTGGGTGTGCGAATTCTGGGTGTCCGTCCAAATCAAATTCAAGCAGAAGTGTTGCTGATAAAGGAAAAGCCCCGTGACGAACAAGAAAACCGATAAAGTGGAAAAGAAAACAAGACTGTTTGGAACTGATGGTATTCGCGGGACTGCGAATCAGTATCCAATGACTCCGGAAATGGTCGTTAAAATTGGTCAGGCCATCGGTTATCTTTTGCGCAAAGAGGCTGAAGAAAAATCCTCCAGCGTGCGCAAAGTGGTTATCGGAAAAGACACGCGTCTGTCCGGTTACATGATCGAGCAGGCTTTGGCTTCCGGGTTAAACTCCATGGGTGTGTTCGTGCAACTGGTGGGACCACTGCCGACTCCAGGGATCGGTTATTTGACCCGCACCATGCGTGCAGCAGCCGGGATCGTGATCTCTGCTTCCCACAATCCATTCCATGACAACGGGATCAAAGTGTTTGGTTCTGATGGTTTCAAAATCTCTGAAGAGATGGAACGTGAAATCGAGCGCCTGGTGCTTGAAGAAGACCTGACGCCACTTCTGCCTCCAAGCAAAGAAATCGGTCGCACCCGTCGTATTGAAGACTCTCAGGGTCGTTATATCGTTTACGTAAAGGGCACATTCCCTCTGGAGTACACCCTGGATGGCATGCGTATCGTTCTGGATACCGCTAATGGAGCGTCTTATAAGGTTGCTCCATCCATCTTCCAGGAGCTGGGTGCGGAAGTGATTCAGCTGGGTGATGATCCCAATGGCACTAACATCAATGACAAGGTTGGTGCTTTGTATCCGCAGAAGCTGGCTGAATCCGTTTTGCACTATCGTGCGGACGTGGGCATCAGTCTGGACGGGGATGCGGATCGTGTGATCATGGTCGATGAAAAAGGCGAGATCGTAAACGGAGACCGCATTTTGGCGATCTGTGCTTTGCATATGAAAGAGCGTGGCTTGCTGAAAGGTGACACTCTGGTGGCGACTCAGATGTCGAACTTCGGTCTTGAAAAGCGCATGAATGAAGCAGGCATCAAGCTTGTGAAAACCGGCGTGGGTGACAAGTACGTGGTCGAAGAGATGCGTAAACACGGTTACAACCTGGGTGGCGAGCAGTCTGGCCACATCATCTTCCTGGATCACACCACAACGGGTGATGGTTGTATTGCGGCGTTGAGTGTTCTGGCGGTGATGAAACAAACTGGCAAGAAGATGAGCGATCTGAATCACGTCTTTGAAGACGTTCCGCAGATCCTGATCAACTGCCGTGTAAAACGCCGGGCCGAGCTTTCTGAGCTTGCTGGCTACAACGACATGATTCGCAATATTGAAAAGAAACTGGCTGGCAATGGTCGTGTCTTCGTTCGTTTCTCTGGAACTGAGCCGGTGATTCGTGTGCTGGTTGAGGGGACTGAGAAAGCTCAGATCACTCAATTTGCTGAAGAGATCGCCTCTTTCCTGGAAAAAGAACTGTCTTAATTAAAGGGGGATGGCAGTTCTGCCGTCCTAAAAGTCTATGAAACATAAAATTCGTTTGGGTGTAAATGTGGACCACGTGGCGACGCTTCGTCAGGTGCGTGGGGGAACAACGGCTTATCCTAATTTGCTGGATATGGTGAAAAAGTCCGTCAAAGGTGGCGCGGAACAAATCACGATTCATCTTCGTGAGGACCGCCGTCATATTCAATTGGAAGATCTTAAAGTGCTTTCCAAGCATTGTTCAGTGCCGTTGAATCTGGAGATGGCAGCGACCTCTCAGATGGTGACTTTCGCCAAGAAATACCGTCCTGACTGGGTTTGTTTCGTCCCGGAAAAGCGTGCTGAGCTGACAACGGAAGGCGGCCTGGATGTAAAGAAAGGCTTTAAGAAAATGTTCCCGATGGTTGAAAAGCTTCAGCGCATCGGCATTGAAATTTCCATGTTTGTTGAGCCTTCCCTTGAGCAGGTTGAAGCTTCCTATGAGATCGGGGCGGATGCGGTTGAGTTCCACACCGGCAAATGGGTGATGCTAAAAGGCGCTCGTAAAGCCGCTGAATGGAAGCGTCTTTGTGATGCCGCTGAATGGGCGCACTATCTGGGTTTGAATGTGCACGCAGGCCACGGGCTTGATTATGAGCACTCCAAGCTTATTAATAAGTTGCCGCATCTGCAGGAAGTGAATATTGGGCATTCTCTGGTGTGTTATGCGCTGGAGCATGGCATGGAAGAGTCTGTGCGTAAGATGAGAAAAATCCTGAAATAATATGACCATTTTGAATTCCCAGCACATCGTAAAAAACCTCCAGGAGCTGAAAAGCTTCTGGCAGGAGTTTTTGCCGCACCTGAATGACCGCTGCATCTTGCTGATGAGCGGGGATGTCGGTGCCGGTAAAACGACGTCGGTGCAAATGATTGCCGGCGAGTTGGGAATGCGGGACGTACAGTCACCAAGCTTTGCCATTCATCTGCGCTATGAAAACGCGGAAGGCAAAGCTATGGATCATCTGGACCTGTATCGTCTGAAAGATGACGATGATCTGGAAAGTTCCGGTTTCTGGGACCTGTTTGCCCAGAAGAATTCACTGATCATTATCGAATGGGCAAACCGCCTGGATTTCGATTACCTGCCACTCAACTGGCAGCGCATCGAAGTGCGCTTTGAAAAACTCAGCGACACCGAAAGAAAAATCACCACCCGCCAAGTCTAATAGGTGATGCGTTAGTTGTAACCGTTTTGATAGGCCATTTCATAGTTCGGGAAGAAGACTCGTTTCCAGACGGGGATCTTGTTGATCTCTTCTGGTGGCACGACCTTTTTTAATTCCAGATCACCGACTGGATTTCTGCCCACTTGCTTTTGCACACGCATGCGGAACTGATAAGGCTCTTGGGTGTCGCGATAGTCGTTCGAGAAGATGCCCAGACGGTTGTCGTAAGCTTCTTTGGAAGCTTTGCTGTAATCACTCACCACACGTTTTTCAAACGGGTAGATGAAGTAAATCATACCCCAGCCGTTTTTAAGCATTTCGATATTGAGTTCAGTTTTTCCATTCAACAAGCGACCCAGGATGCGTCCGTGTTTGTCGATCTGGCTGTCTTCGCTTAGGGTGATGATGCCGTCGGCCGGAATCAGGGATCGCAGGAAATCGCGCGCGGCCAGAGCTACATCGCCTTGGGTTTCTTTCATAAAGTCCACTTCCGGAGTGTCCACGCCCATCAAGCGCACTTTAACACGGGTGTTGTTTGCAACATCCACCGCTGTCAGAGTGTCGCCGTCATGAACACTGAGAACTTTAATGCGTGTGCCTTGGGCCCAAAGAAGAGAAGGAAGAAGCAGGACAATGAAAAGAACTGAAAGGTTTTTCATGGCCCTGAAAAGTAGCGGCTTTAAGGTGAAAACTCAATAGTGGCAGGGGGATAACGTATTAATTTCCCGGCCTATTTTGTGAGACGGGCTTATCTTGTTCCTGAGGCATTCCTGGATGGAGTCGTCGCGGTTGGATGGAATTTATTTCCAATCCCGAGGGCCTTCAGGTTGTTCACGGTTTCTTTGCACTCGGAACGAGCCCCACGATGACGCCAGGACAGCTGGGCTGATCCTTTGGCATCGGGATGGGCGTCGATAAAAAGCTCCACGCGACGGCGCAAATTGCGATGGAAAAGCTTTTCCTGAGGCGAGCATCCGGAAGGAGTCATGCTAAATATAATGCGTGCGATTCGGCTGCGAGAGGCATCCTGAACCGTTTCTACCGCCATCGGGCAGACCACGGTTTCAGATTCGGACTTGATGGTGATTGTCGCGTGGTCGAGATCTTCGATATTAATTCCAGCCGAGAGACTCTTGGCCTGAAGCCATTCGTCCTGCAGTTGGCAGGAATAAAGAGTTTTTTTGTTTTGAGCTTCGGCCGCTGCAATCAATCCGAATATAAAGGTGAAAATCAGAAGGTGACGGATCATTTGGTGCCTCCTTGAGGGCGGCAATAGCGCATGGTGTGGCTGGAACAGTGCAGATTTCCATTCATGGAATGGGCAAAATGCGTGTCGATATAGTCCGTTTTAAGACCTAGATTTTTAATCGAAGAATCAATATCCGCTTTAAATGCCGGGTTCACTGGTTCAGGCAAAATAAAGGTGTTTTCCACGATATCGCCGTTGGTGGGATTCGGGAAAATCGAATCAGCTGAACCGTTCACGTATTTCGGAGGATTGCTGTCATAGTCCATTTCCCCCATGAAAAGATCAGGAAGTTCCACCGTTTTTGGGCTGCATTGCGGATAGGACTTTTTAACTTTCGCCAGCAGGTCTTTTTTGAACTTTTGAGTCGCCTCTTCGATGGAGTCATTGAATTCTTTGAACTCAAAATCCTCTTCGATCAGGTCGGCCAGATCCTTATTGGTCATATTGTAGCAATCCATGGTGTTCTGGATGCTGGTTGAATCCTTGATCATACCCGCCTGGCGCATCAGTGCGCGGCGACGGTTTAAGCGAGCGTACTTTTCTTCACGTTTGCTGCGCTCCAGGGCGGGATCGTCAATGCCACCTTCGGAAATTCTTTCCAGATATTCCTGCATGCGTTTGGATTCCGCGTCTTTCAGGGGCTGAACCGTGGCGCCAGCAGAGACGGGTGGCAGAATGATTTCAAAAAGGAACTGACTGACTCCGCGCGAACGTTTTTCGCGGGATTTTTGCGGATTGCCACCATTGTTTTTCAGGGCTTTGCTGTAAGAAAATTCCTGACAGATATAAGTGTAAGGGGTCTGGCTCATGCGGGCCAGAGCTTCATCCGGAGTCAGGTGCGAAAAATCAAAAGCCCGGCCTTGCGGGTTTTTCTTCAGCAGGTCCAGTGCTTTTTTTGGACTTGCAAACGCCAGGCTGAAATCGCAAGGGGCTTTTTGGGTTGGATCTTTCAAGGTTTTGAAAAACTCATCGGTGTGACCAACGCTTAAAAAATCTGACGGTGTTTTTACGGCCATGGCCGGATTTTCGCAAGTGACTTTGGCGTACCGGTCCCATTCGTTGCCCTCGAAGTGATCCGAACCAATCAGGCAAAGTCCGTTGACGGCTTCGATGTTGCCGCCGCTGTGCCCGGATTTGTACGGGTTGTTCGTCAGCTTTTTTCCCTCTTGAAAAGAGCAATCCTTGCCGGATTGTTTCATCAAATCATTGAAAGCGTTGCCGTGTCGACCATACCCCTGCACTTCGCGCAAAACCGGTTTCCCGGTATTTGCATCAAAGAAGCTTTCAAAGTAATCCTGCTGCCAGTTCCAGCGACTGTTGGTTTTTACGCGGCTCAGACCTGAAATCCATTGCTGGGCGGTGGCCTGATCCGGAGCCTGTTTTTTGATTTCCCGAACGACGTCGTCCCAGGTTTCATCAGTCACGGCCAGGAAGAATTGCGGTGGTTTTTGCGACTGGGCTTTTAAAACCTTGGTGACGTATTCTTTAACGTAACCAGGTCCCCCCATATCATCAGAAACAGTGGCCGCCATTATCGGAAAATTTTCAGAAAGCAGTTTGCTGCCGCCAGCAGGACAGAGTGGAACATCGGCGGCCATCGGGTTGTGCTGGGAACAGGAATTTGCAGAAGCCTCAGTCAGAAAGAAACTCAGGAGGATCTGCAGGAAAATGGTCATGACTATGCCGCCTGCAGACCTTTTGTGAATTCGCCGGAAAGCTTTTCAGCCAGAGTCAAAGAGACCTTGTTGTAGGCCGCTTTTTCAGCAAAGCCCATCAGCATGCCCACCAGTTTTTCATTAATAATGATCGGGGTGATGGTCACATGATCTGGGATGCGGCCCTGATTCCAGCCATCAAAGAATTTCTCGTTGATCGCATTTAAGGAGATATAGCCGTGATACGGTTTTTGCGTCGTAGCCACGATGTTGAACACGCTCGGAGTCTGAAGTGGGAAGCGCATGGACGTGTCCTTCATGCCCTGGAAGTTTTCATCCCAGGCAAAGGCGGTCATCTGCGTTTCTTGTTCGTCCAAAGTCAGAATCATGGACTTTTCAAAGTGCACTTTCATCTGGCTTAGGGCCGTTTTGATTTTCTCATTCAGCAAAGCCGCATTTTTCTTTTTGATTTTTTCCAAAGCAAAATGACCACTGGCCACCGGATTGATGGTTGGCTTGGCCACACCCGCCGGGCGCGGAGTGATCGCAATGGGTTTGTTGCTGAAGCTGTCTTCAAATGGAGGAGGCATTTCAGCTTTAGGCGGAGGCGGTGGAGGCGTTGCACGTTTTGGTGCAGAATTTTCCACAGCGGTTGCCACAGCCGCCGATTCAGTTGGCGCTGTTACCGCTGGTGCCGGCGTAAGCGGAGTCAGCGGTGACAGAGGAGAAATCACAGTTTTAAGTTCAGTCTCGGGAGTTTCAGAGGAAACGGCAACCGGTTCAAGAACCGGAGCAGCTTGTGCAGGTGCTTCTGCGGATGGACTTAAAGCCTCAAGACGAATCACCGTCGGGCCGTCAAACAGACCATCGAGTTTTTCACCACCGGTTTCGCCCAATTGAAGCTCATCCTCACTTAGAGGCTGGAATTCCGGAGCTGCGTTGGAGTCGGTTTTTACACCCAGATCCTCGAAAGAGAAGCTGTCGGAAGCTTGTTTTGTAGTTGTGACCACGGAAAGGTCGATACCCTCAGGGGCTTCTTCGGCCACCGGGGTTGCAGCAGGGGCTTGTTGTCTTTCCGGGTGCAGCAGATTCCAGGTGGCTTCCAGATTTTCATAGGTCGCCAGAACCAGAATACTGGAAGGCATGGAAGGAAAATCCTGCGGCGGCTGAAGACATGCTACGATGAGGGATCCATCCCACTCCGCCACAGGCAGACACTCCGCAGACCACGGATAATGGGTCGCCCACTTCGCGAACATTTCCTGGGACACGGGAGTTTCTGTAAAAAATCGTGACTGAAGCAAAGGCAGTTTATGGTGAGTCATTGCCCAACGAAGATAGTCTTCAGAGCTCAGGCGTTGCTCCTTGATGGCGTAAGCCAAGAGGCTCAGAGGCGTAGCGCTTTGTTCAAAGGCTTCGGTAAGTCCTTGAAGTTGCTCTTTAAAATGTTCAAACCATAAATGATGACTCATCCCTGTGTTTATCGGAATTCCTGTTAAAAACCTGAGTGAAAACTGAGGTCTAGTCCAGTTAAGCCCCGAAAAATCCTCGGTCGGCCCGGAAAACAGGCAGAATCGGGGTGTAGAAATTTCCTGATCTGTTAACGCAGTGGACACCCTAAAAGGGCAAATTATCTTAGAGGTTCTCAATACTTAAGAACTATGATAGGTTCCGGCAGCTTATGATACAGACCAAGGTCCTTCATTATTTCGATCACAATGCCACGACTCCGGTGTGCAAAGAGGTTTTGGAATCTCTGCCCGAGTTCGCACAAGCTTGGGGGAACCCAAGTTCCATCCATTGGGGTGGTCGTCAGCCGAAGAATATTCTGCGTGACGCGCGCAAGGCCGTGGCAGAAATGGTGAACGCAAGTCCGCTGGAAATCATTTTCACTTCCGGTGGCAGCGAAGCCAACAACACAGTTCTGAAAGGTCTGCTTGAACACTATCAGACAGCACAGTTCCTGACTCCGGAACAGCGCAAACGCACTCACTTCATGAGTTCTGAAGTGGAGCACCCAAGCATCATGAAAACCATGCAGCACCTGAAAGATCTGGGCGCACGCGTGGATTTCATTCCGGTGAATCGTCAGGGGCAGATTGATCTGAAATTCTATGAAGAGCATCTGAGCGAAGAGACCGCATTGGTGTCCGTGATGTTTGCCAATAATGAAACGGGCACGTTGTTCCCAATCAAAGAAATGGCCGAGATGGCGCACAAAAAAGGCGCGCTCTTCCATACGGATGCAGTCCAGGCCTTCGGTAAAGTGCCGGTGAACCTGAAAGAATTGAATGTCGACTTTGCCTCTTTCTCGGGTCACAAGTTTTATTCAGTGAAGGGCACGGGTTTTCTTTACGTGAAAAAAGGCAACAACCTGAGTTCTTTGATTCACGGAGGTGCTCAGGAAAGACACCGCCGTGGTGGCACTGAAAACACACTGGGTATTGGTGCTCTGGGTGTGGTGGCCAAGCGTGCACCAATGATTGCGGAAAAAGCCAAAGCCTTGGCTGTTCTTCGCGATCACATGGAAGCCCGCATCCTTTCTGAAATTTCCGAAGTGACGGTGACGGCCGGGGAAACTCCGCGTTTGCCGAACACAAGTTCATTGGTACTGAAGGGCGCTGATGGGGAAACCATGCTGATGTCTTTGGATATCAAGGGCTATGCGGTTTCCACCGGAGCTGCTTGTTCTTCCGGGAATCCCGAGCCAAGCCCGGTGCTTTTGGCGATGGGGCTTTCTCGCGACGAAGCTCAGAACAGCCTGCGTTTAAGTCTTGGCTGGGACAGTACACTGGAGCAGGTGGATTCGTTTGTGGATACATTGAAAACAGTAGTGGATCGCTTGCGATCCTTGAACGACGACAAAGGAGAGACTTGTCATGTCTAAAGGGAGAGTCCTTGTTGCTATGAGCGGAGGCGTGGACAGTTCCGCCGCGGCTGCGCTCTTGGTCGAACAGGGTTATGAAGTTATCGGAGCCACGATGCAGGTCTGGGATTATTCCACCTGCGATATCGAGGAAGGAAACGGCACATGCTGTTCCAGTATCGACGTGGATGACGCTCGTTCGGTTGCAGACCGTCTGGGTATTCCGTTTTATGTGATCAATTGCGAAGCAAAATTCCGTGCCGCGGTTATTGATCCTTTCTTGAAAGCTTACCTGGAAGGGCAAACACCGCTTCCATGTGTGAACTGCAATACCTATTTGAAATTTGATCACTTGGTTAAAAAAATGCGTGAGCTTGAGTGCGACTATATCGCCACCGGCCACTATGCCAAAATCGTTTATGACGACAAAGGCAAAGCCTCTATCCACACATCCACGGATGACTGGAAAGATCAGACTTACTTCCTGTTCACGATTGATCCAGAGCTTGTGCCGAAACTTTTGTTCCCGGTGGGCGACATGAAAAAGCCGCAGGTGCGTGAGTATTCTGAAAGCCGTGGACTCGTAACTGCGCGCAAGAAAGATTCCCAAGGCATCTGTTTTGTCGGTAACCAAGGGTATCAGAACTTTATCAAAGACCACGTGAAGTCCGAAATTCTGGCCAGCAAAAAAGGTCTGATCAAGCGCTTCCCGGAAGGTCAGGTGATGGCTTCTCATGAAGGCATTCACAATTACACCTATGGTCAATCCAAAGGCCTGGGTATGGATTATCACGAAAAGCTGTTCGTGATTAAAATCGATGCCTCTGACAACACGGTCTGGGTGGGCGAAGAAAAACATCTTTTCGCCAACGAAGTCGATGTGGTGGATCCAAAGCTGCTGGATGAAATCCAGGACGGCGAAATCATGAATGTGAAGATTCGCTATCAGCACAAAGGGGCTCCGGCTCAGGTGATTAAAACGGCCAGCGGCTTCAAATTGAAATTCACAGAGCCTCAGCGTGCGGTGACTCCAGGTCAGGCCGCCGTGTTCTATCGTGACAGACAGCTCGTGGGGGGCGGATGGATCACTCTATGAAGTATCAGGTCCACACTTTCGGCTGTAAGGTGAACACCTATGACGCCGGCCTGATCCAGAAAAACCTGAACGCCAGTGGCTTCATGCCGGTGGTGTCCGGCCAGAAAGACGCGCGCATTCATGTGCTGAATACCTGTGCCGTGACTGCGGAAGCCACGAAAGAGGCCGTTCGCTACATCCGTCGTTTGAAAGTGAAAGATCCTTTCTGCACGATCGTGGTGACAGGCTGTGCGGCGCAAGTTGATACCGGGTCATTCTCAAGCCTTCCAGGGGCTGATCTTATTGTGGCCAATTCCCACAAAAGCAGTCTGCCGGATCTTTTGAACAAACACTTCCGTGGTGAACTGACTGAAAAAGTCTTTAAATCCAACATCTTCAAAAAAGAAGATCTGGAAGCCGGCGGTGGTATTGAAAAACAACACACCCGCACCTTCCTGAAAATTCAGGATGGCTGTAACAGCTTCTGCACCTATTGCATTATCCCGTATGCTCGTGGGAAAAGCCGTTCCATCCCGGTGGCGGATCTGGTGAATCGTATCAATGATCTGTATGCGGAAGGCTCACGCGAAGTGGTGCTGACCGGTGTGCATATCGGGGATTACGAGGACCAAATCGGCGATCGTAAGTACGTGATGGAAGATCTGCTGGAAAATCTTCTGGCAAAAACCAAAATGCCACGTTTCCGTCTTTCAAGCCTTGAGCCGGTGGAAGTGTCTGAGCGTCTGCTGGATCTTTATCAGGACTCACGACTGTGCCCTCATTTCCACATGAGCATTCAAAGTGCCAACACGGATGTGCTTTTCCATATGAAGCGCAAATACACGCAAGAAGACGTGCAAAAATCTCTGCGCGCGATTGCGGACCGTGTGCCAGGCAGCTTTGTTGGGATGGACGTGATCACGGGTTTCCCAACTGAAACTGAAGAACAATTCCAGGACACTTATAACTGCCTGAAAGATCTGCCGTGGACCAAGCTGCACGTATTCCCGTACAGCGAACGTCAGGGCACTCGTGCGGCGGCCATGGATGTTTCTGTGTATCCGCATGTGCGCGCGGAAAGAGCGGCACGTCTGCGAGAACTGAGTATCAGTCGTTACACGGAGCAAGCCCAGAATCAGATCGGCAGCACCAAGCGTGTGCTGGTCCTGAAAAATGCCGCCAAAGGCGGACAGGGTCTCAGTCATGATTACTGGCCAGTGGATATCACAGGTGCTGAAAGCTTCCTGGATCACTGGGCGGGTCAGGAAGTCGATGTGAAAGTCACAGGCTATGATCATTCCAACAAACAACACATGGAAGGTCATCTGATCGGCGAGGTGCTGTCATGATCGATCAGGGCCGAAAGAGTCTGGAAGAGCGTGTAGGGTATCACTTTAAAAACCCGGCATTGCTGGAAAGAGCGCTGACCCACAAGAGTTTTGCCAACGAGCTGAGAAACACCGTTGAGCACAATGAAAAGCTGGAATTTTTGGGTGACGCTGTTTTGGATCTGGTGGTGGGAGAGTTTTTGTATGAAAAATTCCCGACCGACACCGAAGGTGGGTTGTCAAAGAAACGTGCCAGTATTGTTAATGAAGAGGTTCTGTCCGAACTGGCACTGGAAATGGGTTTAAATAAACTCATGCAACTGGGAAAGGGTGAAGCCCTGACCGGGGGCGCGCAGAAGCCGCGCCTGATAGCCTCTTCGTTTGAAGCCATTGTCGGGGCGTTGTACCTGGATGGTGGTTTTGAAGTGGCTCGCAGCTTTATTCGCCAGGAGTTTGTTCCTTTGGCGGACCGGGTCTGCGGGCATGAGGACTTCGAGCGGGATTATAAAACCCGTCTGCAGGAGCTGGTGCAGAAGTCCTCGAAAGAAACGCCACGCTATGAAGTGCTGGCGGAAGAAGGACCTCCGCATGATCGTGAGTTCCTGGTTTGTGTAAAAGTAAAAGAAGATGTCTGGGCTCAAGGGCGGGGCCGCAGTAAGAAAAACGCCGAACAAATGGCGGCAAAGAATGCCCTTGAGATGAAGTACAAGGAGACGAATTAAGATGAGTTACAAAGCTGGATTTTTAGGTCTGATCGGACAGCCGAACGCGGGGAAGAGCACATTGATGAACTTCCTTGTGGACGAAAAGGTCTCTATCGTCTCTTCAAAACCTCAGACAACCCGCCGTCGTATTCTGGGCATCTGGAGCACAGAAAAAGGTCAGGTGATCTTTGTAGATGCACCGGGTTTGATCAAAGCTGATGAAGGTTTGAATGGTTTCCTGGCACAGGAAGCCCATGATGTTATCAACAGCTCTGATGCTTTGCTGGCGATCATTGCTGTGGATGAGGAAAAACCGGAAAACGCAGAAAAGGTCATCGACCTGGTTTCCAAAAGCGGCAAACCATGGATCGCCGTGATCACCAAAACGGATATCGAGGAAAAAGCCCACCGTGTGATGATTCTTCGCAAGATGGTCGAGGACAAGGGCGGCAAAGCCTTCTCTGTGTCCGTGAAAGATTCCAAAAACGACCAGGAAGAGCGTGAAGCACTTCTGATTGAGTTCATGGAATTGCTGCCAGAATCTCCGGCACCTTTGTATGACACTGAGTTGTTTACAAATGAAAACGTGCGTGAAATGGCCGCGGAAATCGTCCGTGAGCAGTGCTTTGAGGCCCTTCACCACGAAATCCCGTATTCTATCGCGGTTCGTATCGTGAAGTTTGAAGAGGACGCGAAGCCGGTTCCAAAGATCTATGCAGAGATCGTGGTGTCCAAAGACAGCCACAAGGCGATCGTGATCGGAAAAGGCGCCAGCGTGATCAAACAGATCGGTATGGAAGCCCGCAAGGAAATTGAAAAACTGATGGGAGAGAAAATCTTCCTGGACCTGAACGTGGCATCCAAGCCCGAGTGGTTCTCCAATAAACGCATGATGAAGGAGCTTGGATATGTCGTCGACTCTAAAGACTGATTTCTCGCCGAAAGTGGCGATCATCGGTCGCCCGAATGTCGGTAAATCAACACTGTTTAATATCATCACTGAAACCCGCAAAGCCGTGGTAAAAAACCAGGCGGGGGTTACTCGTGACATCATGATCGAACCTGTCGATATCTGGGGCAAACAATTTGACCTGATCGACACGGGTGGTATCACGGAAGCTGGCGACATTTTCTCCAAGCTGATCAAAGAACAGGTGACTGAGTTCCTGCACTCTGTGGATCTGATTGTGGCGGTGATGGATGGTCGTGTGGGCCTGGTGCCTGAAGACCGTGACATCATTCGCGTCGCAAAACAAACCGGCAAACCGTTCCTTCTGGTGATCAACAAGGTCGACAGTGACCAGGATCAGGACATGGCCAAAGCTGACTTCTATGAATTCGGCGTGGACGTGGTTGCCGCTTCTTTCGAGCAGCGTCGTGGTCTGGCTGAAATCCTTGAGTGGGTGGTAAAACAGATCCCTGAAAATCCAGGGACTGTGAAAGAGGGCATGAATATCGCCATCGTCGGGAAACCGAACGTGGGAAAAAGCTCTATCTGTAATGCGATCCTGGGCTACAACCGCATGATCGTTTCTGATATCGCGGGCACCACAATTGATTCTGTCGATTCCCCCTTCGTCTATAACGACAAAAAATACACCCTGGTTGATACCGCGGGTCTGCGTCGTTCGGCAAAACGTGAAGAGGATCTGGAGATCATTTCCGCCTTCAAATCCCAGGAAGCCATTCGTCGCGCGGACATCGTGCTGTTGATGGTGGATGGAACTGTCGGCCCGACAGATCAGGATGCGCGCATCATGCAGGCGATTCTGGAAGATCACAAAGGTGTGATCGTCGTGGCGAATAAATCAGACTTGGGTGGCAAGGAAGTTCCTGAATACCGCAAGACTTTCCGTGAACAGGTGGAACGTGTGTTCCACTTCTTCACTGACGTGCACATTGTCTTCACCAGCGCCAAAACCGGTTACGGTCTGGAAGACCTGTTCGAGATGATTGAAAAAGTCGCTCATCAGATGACCTTCCGTGTTCCAACGGCAGAGCTGAATGACTTCTTCTTCGAAACCATCCGTAAAGCTCCGGCTCCGGTTTGGGGTACGACGAATGTGAAGTTCTATTATCTGACTCAGACCTATCAGCAGCCTCCGGCATTTATCGCGTTTGCGAATCATCCAGATGGTGTGACGAATTCCTATCGCCGCTTCCTGATTAAGCACATTAAAACGAACTGGGACCTTCACGGGATGCCGATTCGTATCTTCTGTATGAAATCACGCCGTGGTGGAACGGATAATGGCTAGTAAACGCGGCTCATGGAAAACACGCTATGGATTCTATCTTCTGGCCATCGGCTCTGCCTGTGGTTTGGGGAATCTGTGGCGTTTTCCCTATGTCGTGGGCGAAAATGGAGGCGGTGCCTTCATTTTGCTTTATGGTCTGCTGGCTTTGGCCATCGGCGCTCCGCTGCTGATTGCCGAGCTGATGCTGGGTAAAGGCACGCGCCGTTCGGTGATCGTCGCCACCCAGCAGATGAGTGCCAAGACCGGCGTGAATTTCCGCTGGGTCGGGCGACTGGCCGTGATGGTCAGTATTGTCGTCTTGTCTTATTACTCAGTGATCAGTGGCTGGGTTTTGCACTTCTTAACCCAATTCCTGGTGTCTTTATTCTCCAGTCCCGAACAACTGACTGACAAAACCAATCTGGCAGCTTTGATGTCTAACGGCTGGCTGCAGTTGATGCTGGCCAGTGCGCACATCCTGATCACGGTGGTTGTGGTCGTCAAAGGGGTGCAGCAGGGATTGGAGCGCTGGATCGGTTACACCATGCCGCTGTTTGCGGTGCTGGTTATTATTCTGGTCATGCGTTCTTTCTCGCTGCCTTCAACTCCGGAAGTTTTGCGCTTCCTGTTTTATCCGGATTTTTCAAAGCTGAGCTGGGATTCCATCAATCATGCTCTGGGGCATGTGTTCTTCACGCTTTCAGTGGGCTTTGGCACGATGGTGACCTTTGGTTCTTACATGCGTGAAGAAGACCATGTTCCGACCGCGGGTTTCCGTGTGACAATCGTGGATACAGTGATTTCCTTGGTGGCCGTGGTGATGATTTTCCCGGTGGCGTTCCAGGCGTCCAATGTGCCGCTGACGGATCCGGCGTTGATGTTTGAAGTCTTGCCGAAGTATCTGTTGGGAATCCGTGGGGGCACGCTGTTTGGTCTGGCGTTCTTTGCGTGTCTTTATATGGCAGCGCTGAATGCCAGCATTGGTTTGCTGGAAGTTGTCGTGTCCAATTGGGTGGATGCCAAGAAAGAAATGGAGCGTGGCAAGGCGACCTGGTATTCCGGGGCGATTGCTTTGATGCTGACGGTTCTGCCGGCGCTTTCAAGTTCGATCTTTAAAGACATCCGCGTGGGTGGCCGTTCGTTGATCGAAAATCTGGATTCATTGCTGATCAACTGGCTGCTGCCGCTGGTGGCGCTGGGTATTTTGATCGCCTTCAACCGCGGGGTTTCAGACAAGGAAAAAGAGCTGGGCTTTGTCGATAAGGACAAGTTCGTCAGCTATTCAATGTATCCGCATTGGATGTTTGTTCTGAAGTGGGCAGGCCCGGTTGTTATTATCGTGGGCCTTTTGCTGCAAGTAATCGGGGTTTTTGTCAGTTAGACGGGGATGATTAGAAGTTCATCCCCAGGATCACCAGGAAGTTATAGAAGTCACCGGTCAGATTCTTATCCAGCTTTTCAGTTCCATCCACATAGGACTTGTTCTCGTCGCTGAAGTTCACATAGTGATAAGTCCCTTGCAAGCCCAGGTAGGCTTTTTTGCGCATCAAAGGGATCTCTAAACCCGCACCGATATCAAAACCCATTGTTGAGTCACGGCTGAAGCCATCAAGGCCCGCAATCGTGTAAGTGCGATAGAACTGACCCAAACCGCCCAGGATGTACGGATTCAGATCCGCAAGGCCTCGGGTCACGTTCTGGGTGTTCATGTAGTATTTCAAATCAAAGTTCACGGCGGTGATGGACACGTTTCCTTCGTAAGTTTTGGATTGGTTATTTACGGAGAATTTCACCGCGTGATCGCCAGTCTGGAAACCCAAACTCATCGCCAGACGCAGATCAAAGAAGTAAGTCAGGAAAATACCAAAAGTCGGAGCCGAGGAATACGCATCAGCAAAGTTGCCGGTAAAGCCGCGCATACCGCCAGCCAAACCAATCGTGAAGAAGCGGCCGTTACGGAAGAAATTGATGTCAGCTTCTTCGTCGGATTCTTCTTCAAACTCAGAATAATCAGTGAAGGGATCGTAAGCTTCGTCCGCGTCAACTTGGGAAATCAGATAGGATTTGTGATCAGACTGGGCCAGGGATTTTGAGGGTAGGCTAAGCCCCAAAGCAAGTAAAATCAGAAGGCTGTATGTAAGTGATCGAGCTGTGGTTTTCACAAGGTCCCCCTCTTGATATTATCGAATCAAAAGGGGCAAAACTTCAAAGCAAAGTATCAAAACGGAGTCCAGAAATCTGCGAATTGTCTCGCTTTGGGACACCGGCCTTTTTAGAGGGGTTCGTTCAGGGCTTTTTCCACGGATTTTGTGATGGAGTCCGAGGATGGTTTGGTGATGGAACTCCAGCGTTCGACCACCTGACCTTTGCGGTTGATTAGGAACTTTTCAAAGTTCCAGGCCACGTCTTTAAAAATCAAACCCGGTTTTTGTGTCGTCAGGAATTGATAAACCGGCTGGATGTCTTTACCGCTGACCGGTGCTTTATCAAACAACGGAAAGGTCACACCAAATTCTTTGGCGGCAAAAGTCTGAACTTCGTCGTTCGTTCCTTTTTCCTGTTTGAAATCGTTGGAAGGAAAACCCAGAACCACGAAGCCGCGGTCTGCGTATTTTTTGTACATTTCTTCCAGCTCTTTCAGTTGGGGAGTGAACCCGCATTGTGAGGCGGTGTTGACCACCAAAACGACCTTGCCCCGGTACGTGGAGAAGTTGACCTTTTTGCCGGAAAGCGAGTTCGCGGAAAGATCAAAGAAGCTCGATGGTGTGTCCTTGGCCCAAGCAAAGGAAGTGCACAAAATTAGGGCGATAAGAGTAAAAATACGCATGGTTTCCCCCGGATGAGCGTATTCTAGAGGGGGCGGGGGTAAATCACAAGAAAAAGCCCTGGGAAAGCCTTTCGATGCAGTGCGCACCTTTGACTTTATCAATTCGTGATTTTCTAATCATTAAGAGCCTTTAGGATTCTAATTCAATTCAAAAACAGGAGATTATCTCGGCGATGGAACTGGGCAGTCCCGTTATCTTGATTTCAGCATTTGGTCGCGGTCATTGGCTGGCGGCGGCCTTGGCGAAAGAAGGTATCAAAACAACTCTTGTTGATGTGTCTTCAAAGCTGGGCGTGTGGCCCTCTGAAGATGTTGAAGGTCCTTTTGGATTTCTGCGCAACGAACGCGTTTCCGAGTCCCAGCTCGAGCGTCTGTATGCGGATGATCCTTACGATGAAGTTTCCAACGGTTTTACATTGTGGCTGAAGGAGGGTCCTTTTGAATTTAAAGGTCCGGTCAGCAAGTACAAACTGGATCAGTCTTCATTGGCAGCACCAGTCAAAGAAATCATCGCCGGTAGCAGTGCGGATAAAACTGCGAAAAATCTTTACAAGCATCTTGAAGCTTTGAGTTTTGATCAGAGCTGGATTTTGCATCTGGCACATCAGTGGGCGGGCACCACTTATGCCCCGAATGCGCGCGGCGCTTCTGTGGGGGCGGCAGTTCCATTGTCATCTTCGTTCCTGGTTCGTCAGGCGACTCGCAATGGTCTTGAAAAATCCCTGACCTGGCTTGCCAGCAAAGGGGTTGAAGTCATGCGCCCGCATCAGATCATGGACGTGTCCTTTGGGGGTGGCAAGTCCATCACAGGGCTTGAACTGTCCGGTGAAAAGCAGGGCTTGTTCCGTCTGGAGCAGATCATCTGGATGCTTTCCAGTGAAGAGACCTACTTCCTGAATGAACGCCTGGGAAAATACTTCTTCCCGGAAGGGGCTTTAGAGCCTGAATGGTGCTGGGTTCGTTACCGCGTGGGACTGCAACAATGCTTTGAGCGCGATCGCCTGCCACTGCACACACTGGTGGTGGATGATCTGTCTTCGCCATGGACTCATGAAAACATGATGGTCCTGCAAAGAACCTCTTTGGCAGACCAGTTTGATGTGTGGATGCGAATTCCGACGGTGCAGCGATTCAATAAAGAATATCTGACTGTGCGCAGTGACCGCATGAAGAAGCTTCTGACAGCGCGCATGTCGTTGTCGGAACCGCAGATCCTGAGCTTCCCGCAGGAATATTATTATACCTATGCTCAGCTGGGGGCTTCCCGCTTCCCGGTGTTCGGTGAAAAGCAGACGTCCCGTCGTGGACGGGCGGGTTTTGGCAATCTTCATCTGGACGGGCCCGAAGTGTGGCCGCATTACAGTTGGGGCGCATACTTTGACAATCATGAGCGCATCCAGTTGCAAATTGTGAACTGGTGGAAAGAAAAACTTCTGAAAGAGCAAAAAGAGAAGAAGCGAAAGGAACAAAATCCGTGATTGAGAGATACACCCGCCCGGAAATGGGCCTTCTTTGGGACGCCGACCACAAGTTCGGAAAAATGATGGAAGTTGAAATTGCGGTGGCGCAGGTTCAATCCCAGCTTGGCATCATCCCCAAGAACGCAGCCAAGATCATCGCTCAAAAAGCTCGCTTCAATGTAAAAAGAATCTCTGAAATCGAACGCGAAACCAAACATGACGTGATCGCCTTTGTTTCAAATCTGGCAGAAAACGTCGGCCCGCAGGGAAAATTCATCCACTACGGCATGACGTCTTCGGATGTTCTGGATACGGCCTTCAGCTTGCAGGTGCGCGAAGCCGGAGTCGTTCTGATGAAATCCATCGTCGCTCTGGAAAAATCCCTGAAAACCCTGGTGACCAAGCATGCGGAAACCCTGTGTGCCGGACGCACCCACGGCATGTTTGCCGAGCCGACCACTTTCGGATTCAAGATGGCGGGCTTCCTGGCTGAAACCCAGCGCAATAAAAAACGTGTGAAAGCCGCTCTGGATAACATGATGATCTGCAAACTCAGCGGTGCGGTGGGGACTTATTCTTCTCAAGCTCCCAAAATTGAGTCTTTGGTGGCTAAAAAGCTGAAATTGAAAACTGAAACCATCGCAACTCAAGTGATCCCGCGCGACCGTCATGCTGAGATGCTTTCAGCCCTGGCTTTGTTCGGAACAGGCCTTGAACGCCTGGCCGTAGAGCTTCGTCATCTTCAGCGCAGTGATGTGGCCGAAGTGACTGAAGGTTTTACCAAGGGCCAAAAGGGCTCTTCAGCGATGCCTCACAAGAAAAACCCAATCAGTGCGGAAAACATCACCGGCCTTTCCCGTTTGTTGCGTGGTTATGCCATTGCAGGATTTGAAAACGTGGCACTTTGGCATGAACGCGACATCAGTCATTCATCAGTGGAGCGCGTGGTCTTCCCGGATGCCTTCATCGTGGCGGACTATGCCTGCAATCGTATGAGCATTCTGTTGGATGGACTGGATGTGAACAAGAAGCGCATGATGGACAATATCGAAAGTTCGCAAGGACAGATTTTTAGCTCCCATGTGTTGCTGGCGCTGATTCAAAAAGGAATGATTCGTGAGGAAGCGTATGCTTTGGTGCAGCGTCTTTGCCATTCCCTGTCTTACGGAGAACATCTGAAAGACAAACTTTTGGTGGACGATCAGATCCAGAAGCTATTGAAGCCCAAAGAGATCGACGAGATCTTTACCGGCAAAAAACACAAAAAAGCCATCAAAGACATCATCAAGAGAGTATAGACAATGACCTGGAAGTTTCTGAAAGAAAATGATGTGATTGATGTGGTGGCCCCGGGCTATCCTTCCAAACCTGAAGAGGTGGAAGGGGCGCGTGCGTTTCTGGAAAAATGGAATCTGCAGCCACGCATTCCCAAGGGCATCATCAAGCCGCACTTCCTGCACGCTCACGAAGACGAGGCGCGCTGGCAGTTTATGAAGGCCGCCATTGAATCCCAGGATTCCCGGGTGATCTGGTGCCTGCGCGGTGGTTATGGCAGCAATCGTCTGATTCCTTTTCTGGCGAAAATGAAGAAACCGAAAGAGTCGAAACTGCTGATTGGTATCAGCGACATTTCGTCTTTGCACACTTTTGTAAATCAGGAGTGGGGCTGGTCCAGTCTGCATGCGCCATTGTTGGACCGCCTGGGACGAAATCTTGTTTCTGCCAAACATGAAAAAGAAATTCATGACATTCTTTTTGGAAAAACCCGCCAGGTTGAATTCAAAAAACTGAAACCTATGAATGAAGCCGCTCGTCAGGTGAAAACCTTGAAATCCAAAATCGTGGGTGGCAATCTGACGGTTTTGCAGTCCACACTGGGAACACCGTGGCAGGTCGATGCGGATCGCCGCTTGTTGTTTGTCGAGGACATCGGTGAGCGCGGCTATCGCATTGATCGTATGTTTGAACAGTTCCGTCAGGCCGGCATTCTGAAAAAATGTCACGGCATCGTGCTGGGTGATTTCATTGGGGGCAATGAGCCCAATGGCACCGAAGATAAAACTCAATTGGTCTTTAAACGCTGGGCTGCGGATTTGGAAATTCCGCTCTTTAAGGGGCTTGAAGCCGGACATGCTCCGGTGCAAAGACCTGTGCCCTTTAATACTCCCTGTGAACTGGTGGTGGCGAACAACCGCACCGTTTTGACAATCGATACCGGAGGACGTCCATAATGAAATTTTCTGTATTGGAAAAAAATCTGATCACTCAACTTGAAGACCGCATTCGTGACACCACTCCGGGTGTGATGGTGCGTGCTTATCAGGGCGGCCGTATCATCTGTGATGTGGCGGTGGGTAACACTTATGCCTATTATGATCTGGCAAGTTTGACGAAAGTTATTTTCACCACTCAGGCCATGATTCAGGCGTTTGAGGCTGGCAAGTGGAATTTTGAAACCAAAGTGGCAGAACTTCTGCCGTGGTTTGCGCACAAAGAGACCCGCATCACCGAGCTTTTGACTCACAGTTCAGGTCTGGCTTGGTGGCTGCCTTTGTATCAGGAGATTAACACCTCTTTGCCACGTGATAAACGCCGTGAACAGCTGCAGGGCATATTGCAAAACCTTAAAATCGAAAAGCAGGACACGGCGGTTTATTCCGACGTGGGCTTTTTGGTTTTGGGCTTTATCATTGAAAAGCTTTACGACAAGTCTTTGGATGATGTTTGGACTGATATCAAAAACAAATTCTATCTGGGTACGACTTTGGAGTTCCATCCGGATAACAAGGCCGCTCACAAGGCTTCTTTGTATGCGCCGACCGAAGAATGCCCGGTTCGTCGCAAGCTGGTCCAGGGTGAAGTGCATGATTTGAATGCGTGGGCGCTGGGTGGGGTTTCCACTCATGCGGGTCTGTTTGGCAGTATCGACGACGCGGGCTGGTTCTCGTTGCACCTGCGTTCGCACTTGATGGGGATTGCCCGCTATTCCATTCGTCAAAAGACAGCTCAGCTGTTTGCCAAAAGAGCTTTGCCGGAAGGCAAGGGGGACTGGGCCATGGGTTACATGATGCCAACGCCGGGTTCTGCAAGCTGCGGGACTTATTTCTCTTTGGATTCTATTGGGCACACAGGCTTTACGGGAACTTCCGTTTGGTATGATCCAAAGATGGACTTGAGTGTGATCATTCTGTCCAACCGGGTCCTGTACGGATCTGATAACAAAGCCTTTGGCAAATTGCGTCCGGAAATTCATAATTGGATTGTTGAAAACTACAGAAGAAGTGGACTTTAAGATGAATATCAAACCAGGCAGTCACATTCACTTGATGGGTATTTGCGGGACGGCGATGGCCTCCATGGCAGGTCTTTTGAAAGACCGTGGCTTTAAAATCACCGGCAGTGATTCCAATCCGTATCCTCCGATGTCAACCCAGCTGGAAAGTCTGGGCATCAGTATCATGAAAGGCTACAAAGCCGAAAACTTGCATCCGAAGCCGGACTTCGTGATCGTGGGGAACGTGATTTCTGCGAGCAACGAGGAGGCTCAGGAGCTGATGAAGCTGGGCATCCCGTATACTTCTTTGCCAAAAGCGATGGGTGAATTCATCATCGAAAATCGTGAAAGCGTTGTGATCTCCGGTACACACGGGAAAACCACAACAACTTCCATGATGGCGTGGGTGGCAGAAAATGCCGGAGTAAAACCGGGTTTCCTGATCGGGGGGATTCCGAAGAACTTCTCTCAAAGTTTCAAAAATCCGGAAGGCAATTACTTCATCATCGAAGGTGATGAATACGACACGGCTTTCTTCGATAAAGTTCCAAAGTTCATTCACTATCGTCCAAAACACGTGATCCTGACTTCGGTGGAGTTTGATCACGCGGATATCTATAAAGACCTGGATGACGTGAAAAAATCCTTCGCTCGTTTGATGGATCTTATTCCTGAAAATGGAACGTTGCTGGCATGCGCGGAAGACGCCAATGTTATGGAGCTTCGCAAGCTTGCCAAGTGCAAAAATTCCTTCACATACGGCTTTGGCGCTGAGGCGGATTTCCGTGCGAAGATCATGTTCCAAAACGCCAATGGTCTGGGCTTTGAAGTTCATCACCGTGGCGAGATCATGGGCCCTTATGCAATGCAGATCACCGGTGAATACAATGTCCTGAATGCCACCGCTGTTGTGGCGATGTCCAAGATGCTGGGCTTCTCTGAAAACCGTATTCAGATCGCATTGGAATCCTTCGAAGGTGTGAAGCGCCGTCAGGAAATTCTGGGTGAACCCAACGGTATTTTGGTGATTGAAGATTTCGCCCACCACCCAACAGCGGTGCGTGAAACGGTGAAAGGCATTCAAAAGAAATACCCGGGCCGCAAAGTGTTCTCGGTGTTTGAACCAAGAAGTGCAACGTCCCGCCGTAAAGTTTTCCAGAAAGACTATGTGGAGGCATTCAAGGGCTCTCACGAAGTTCTTCTGGCAAAAGCTTTTGATCAGACCAAAATCGACGAAGAAAACCGTTTCTCCACGCATGAACTGGTCGATGACCTCAAGAAAACCCAAGTGACCGCAGCGGACTTCGATACAGCTGACGACATCGTCGCAGCCTTGAAATCCAAAGCCCACAAAGGCGACGTCATCCTAATCATGAGCAACGGCGGCTTCGACGGCATCTACACCAAACTCCTAAAAGCCCTCGAATAAAAGGTACCTGCTTACTTTTTCCGAAGCGCTGCGCAAAAGTACTGTTCAATAATAATTCGTGGACAGTCTATGCGGGCGCTCGTTCTTTTTTACAGTGGGTATTTTAAACTCTGACTTTCTAAGTGCTTTTTGAACTAGTTCCTTGTCGTCAGGGGCAGGAGCGGAATTGAGCCAGGCAAGTGTAGCATCCGGTGCCTCAAACAAAGTGTTGTCCGGATAAATTGGAAAATTAAGTCGGTTAAGCCCTAGAGAGATTGAAAGTGTCGAGTGTGGGTAGTCCTGCACATCTTTGCATAGCCCCGCTTCCACTGGATTTCTATAAACATACTTATAGGCATGTAGATAGTACAGAGGGTTGCTGATAAGAGTCTTGTGATATCTGCCACCATAGATTTGATTGATCATTCCAGCTTTTGTGCTGATGTGTCTGCTTGTCTCTTTCATGAAGTAATTCATGGCTTCTCCGAGCTTTTGGAGCGGATCTTTTGCAATCATATGAAAATGATTGTCCATCAATACGAATGATAAGATTTCTATCCCGTATGCGTGAGAAATGAAAAAGAGGTAGTCCTCCATTATCGACCAAACTTCAATACGGGGAATTGGGAACCACTCCCGATTTCGGGAGCGCGCGACGATATGGTACGGAAGATCGGCCGAAGCCGGAACTATCTTTCTTGGCATGGCAAGACTGTTTTGCAAATACAGTGCGAAATGTGGCTGCAAAATAGGCAATTTTTGACTGAATAATGTGGCTGGATTTCGGCGCAGTGCTTCGGAAAAAGTAAGCAGGTACCTTTTGAGTGGTGCGGTGCGTTATTTGGGTTTTTTGGGTGAAAGTGGGGCGGGGTTTCGTTAGTTTTTTTGGCCTATGTCGAATCTTACGCCGCTCATGAAACAGTTCTGGGACATCAAGTCTGTCCACCAAGATAAAATCCTTCTTTTCCGCATGGGGGACTTCTTTGAGATGTTCTTTGATGATGCTGTGAAAGCAGCTCCGGTGCTGGGAATTGCGCTGACTCAAAGAAATAAGAAATCCCAGGACGAAACGCCGATGTGCGGAGTGCCTCATCACTCTATCGCAGGTCCGATCAATAAACTTCTGGCCGCGGGATTCAAGATCGCCATCTGTGATCAGTTGGAAGATCCAAAACTTGCCAAAGGCATCGTGAAGCGTGGTGTGACCCGCGTTCTGACGCCGGGGATGGTTTATGACTCTGACACACTGGACGGCACAAAGCCGCACTATCTGGTCAGTCTTGATTCCGAATCTTTAAGCTTCCTGGATACAACAACGGGCGAGGCGTTCTTCTTCCGCTCTAAAAAGACCACAGAGCTTTTGCGCTTCCTGCAGATTCTGCCGGTGGCAGAGATTGTGATCGCTAAAGAAGATGAATCTTTGCTGACGGGTGTGGATGGTGTGCTGATCAGTCACCACGAAGACATCGCAGATCTGCTGCATCCGCTTCTTAAAAACGAGGCGCCGATGTCGGCAGCTCGTTTGGTTTCTTATGTCGGCAATATGTCTGGCGAAGAATCCCTGGCGACCATTTCTCCGTTTGTGATGCGTGATCTTGAGCACCGTCTGGAAATCTCCAGCACGACACTTCGTCACCTGGAAGTTTTCTCGACCTACAAAGGTGAAGGTCTGGGCAGCTTGTTCCACGCCATCAACCGCACGCAGACCTCTGCGGGCAGCCGTTTGCTGCGCCAGTGGTTGAGCTTCCCTTTGCGTGACCTGAACGCAATTGAGCAACGACTGAATTCAGTCGAGTTCTGGCGCAATCATGTTCTGGAGCTTAAACGCGTTCGTCAGATTCTGGGTCAGATGGGCGATATCGAAAGACGTCTGGGTAAGATCTCCCAGCCTCAGTGCAATGGTCGTGATCTGCTGGCTTTGGCGGGCAGTGTGCACGCCGGAATCAGTGCTTTGGAAGTCCTGGTTCACGCCACCGGTGGCAAGGCGAACTTTGAGGGTCTGCGCGAGCTGGCTTATAAAATCGAGCGCACTCTGGTTGAAGATCCACCTTTGGCGACCAAGCAGGGTTATTTGATCCGTAATGGTGTATCTCCGGAACTGGATGAGCTGATTGAGCTTTCCACCAATGCGCAGGCCATGGTGTCTCGCATGGAAGCTGAGGAAAAAGAAAAGACCGGTATTTCCAGTCTGAAGATCCGTTACAACAACGTCTTTGGCTATTACATCGAAATCACCAACTCCCATAAGGACAAAGCGCCGGCGCACTATCAGCGCAAGCAGACTTTGACCAATGCAGAACGCTATTGCACAGATGAACTGATCGAACTTGAAAGAAAAGTTCTTAGCGCCAACACCAAGCGTGCGGATCTGGAATTTGAATTCTTTGAAGCTCTTCGTAAAGAGATCCTGGCTCAGTGCCCGGGACTTTTGGCTTTGGCGCACGAGTGCAGCGAAGTCGACGTGGTGGCAAGCCTTGCATGGCTGAGCCTTGAAGAAAAATACGTCCGTCCGAAATTCTCGGCTGACGGTTCTTTGAAAATGAAAGCCAGCCGCCACCCGGTGGTTGAGCAGACCGTGAAAAAGAACTTCGTTGCCAACGATCTGGAGCTTCGCCAGCATTCCTGCCTGTTGCTGACCGGGCCCAACATGGCCGGTAAATCCACATTGATGCGTCAGGTGGCTTTGAATGCCATCCTGGCACAGATGGGTTCTTTCGTTCCGTGTGATGAAGCTGAAATGCCGATCTTTGATGCGATCTTCACCCGTATCGGGGCGAGTGATCAGTTGTCTGAAGGTCTATCCACGTTCATGGTCGAGATGACTGAAACATCCGCGATGCTGAAAAATGCCACCAAAGATTCTTTGGTGATCCTGGATGAAGTGGGTCGTGGGACCAGCACCTTCGATGGTATGTGTCTGGCGCAATCCATCCTTGAACATCTTTTGAGTGACGTGAAGGCTTTGACCTTCTTTGCAACTCACTATCACGAGCTGACGTCTTTGGATCAAAGTTTCGGTCAGATCACCAATGCCCACATGACAGTGGCAGAAAGAAACGGCGAGATCCGCTTCCTTCATACCCTTGTAAAAGGCCCGGCGTTGAAATCCTACGGGGTTCAGGTGGCCGAGCTTGCTGGTTTGCCAGCAACCGTCACCAAGCGTGCAAAAAGCCTTCTGCGTGACATTGAATCCAAGCGTGTTCAGGCCAGCAGCCAGTTGTCGCTTTTGGATTCTTTGACCGCTGAAGATCCGTACATCGAGGCGGTTGAGGTTGTGGATCCGGAAACGGCCCGCCGTGGTGAGACCATGAAGTCCCTGATGGAAGAACTGCAAAAGTTCCCACTGATGCAGACAAGTCCTTTGGATGTTATGAATCAGGTCGCTAAATGGAAAGAGATCGTCGAGCGCGTTTAGACTTGAGTCGGCTGGCAAATTCGGTGATCCTTTAAAGTCAGAGGATTTTATGGCCCACAAGACGTTTTTGACAGCCGAGCAGTTTCAACAGGCGCAGGAAATCCTGACTCCCCCTCTGATGACACCGGACGGGGATGTGCGCCAGGTGTTTTGTTTTTCCTCGGAAAGTCTGTCCCACTGGCTGGGCACCAAATTAGAAGAAATCCTGAAAGAAAACCCACAGTGGCGCGACACCCATCCCATCATGCTGGGGTCCTGGGCCCGGGGTGAATTGAGTCCCAAATCCGATATCGACATTCTTTTTTGTGGCGATGAAGCGCAAGTCAAAGCCTTCACCGATCATCTGCATGAGCGTGGTTTAAAGCTTCGCTATCGCATGCCCTTGAATATGGAAGACTGGACCGAAGGGGTTGAGGCCTTCGACATTCTGGCACTGTTAAAAGCAAAGCCTTTGACGGTCGAAGGGGCCCGAAAGCTGTTTGAACAGCAAAAGAACATCTGGGCCCGTAAAAAACATTTCCGTCGCATTCTGCTGAAAGCCGTTAAGGACGAACGCAAGAATCGTGAAAAGCGTTTTGATTCCATCACCAACTATCTGGAGCCCAATATCAAGTTCGGCCCCGGAGGTTTACGTGATCTGGAACAGGGCCTGCAGATCTATGAACTGTTCGCAGAGAAATTCAACAATCCCGGCCATGCCCTGAATGTGCTTCAGTACTATCGCAGTTATTTCCTGAGTTTGCGGCAGAAGCTTCATCTGGATGGTCACGGGGATATTTTATCCAGCGCCGTGCAGTTTGATCTGGGTAAATGGATGGGCTTTAAGTCCCACAAGGACTTCATGCGCAGCTTGCAAAGAGGTCTTTCCCGCGTGAGCTTCTATTCAGACTGGATTGTTGAAGTTGCTGAAGCTTCGGAAAAAGACCTGCGCAAAATTGAAAGTGGCACTTTTAAAAAGTTCGAGGATTTTTTAACTGCGTTACATAAGAGTTCGCGCGTTCTGGTGCAAAAGAAAGTCCGCGAGAATCTGGATTCTCTCATCCCGGATAAGTTGGTGAAAACCATGGCCAAACGCCGCGGTAAAGCACTGGATGAAGTTTTGGATGTGAAAGAATCCGACGAGTTCCTGGTCAGCGTGTTTCGTTCACGCCTGATCGACAAGCTGGTGCCAGAGGTCCGCCGTCTGGTGGGTTATGTTCAGCACGATCAGTATCACAGATTCACGGCAGATTCCCACATCATGCAGGCTTGTCGTGAAGTAAAACGTATCTATAAAAAGCCCTCTGAACTGGGGCCGATGAAATTCATCAGCAAGGATCTGACCAAAGAAGACTGGAAGATTCTGACCTGGTCCTGTTTGTATCACGATCTTGCCAAGGGTCTTGAAAGTGCCGAGCACCATTCAGACTTGGGTGTGATGATTGTTGAACGAGATTTCCGAAGCTACGGATTTTCAAAAGCTTTCACCGATGAAGTGAGGTGGATGGTGCAAAACCATCTGGAACTTTCGCAAGCCGCCTTCCGCAAAAACCCGAAGGACCCCAAGGTCTGGCAGGAGCTGCGTGAAAAAGGAATTTCTGATGCGCGTCTTCTTCGTTTGGCGCTGTTCACGGCGATCGACATTCGCGCCACCAATCCTGAAGCGTGGAATGACTGGAAAGCGAAACTTTTAAAGGACTTGGTCTTAAATCTTCAATCCAAACGTGCGCAGAACTATTTTGATTTCGAGTCGTTAAAGAAACGCAAGAAGTTGAATCTCAGTGCTGAAGTGGTGGAAGAGCTGGGCCTTCAGCTGCTCGAAAGTGTTTCTTTAACAGATCTGGTGGATGACTTGAAGAAAGCCGAATCCAGTGAGGTCTCGTTAAAACCACGCATGCTAAAAACCCGCAAAGGCGAGCTGTGGATCCGCTTCCACGAGAAAAAAGACCGTCGCGGTCTTTTGAGTGACTACGTAGGCCAGCTTTATTCTTTGGGCCTGGGGATTCGACACGCCTCCATTCATACGCTGCCAAAGGTCGGCGTCTATGACTGGTTCCAGGTGACCAGTTCCCGCAACCTTGCAGCTCTGTCCAAGATGATCGAAAATGCGTCGGTGCAAAGCAAGCCCGTGCCGGCGGTGAAGTTTGATACGATTCAGATTGTCAGTGCGGATGATAAGGAATGGGTGGTCAGCTTTAAGGGGGCCGATCAGCCGGGGTTGCTCGCATCTGCCGCCAAAGCCTTGAGTGATGCGGGGATGAGTATCAAGTCCGCCCGCGTGCACACGTGGGGTCGTCAGGTGGATGATATTTTTGTGGTGAAGCCATCAGGCGATGCCCAGGAACTGGTGAAGAGTCTTTCTGAAAAGCTCGGATCTTAGTAGCCCCTAAAAACAGAAAGAGCCCTCTGGGGGCTCTTTTAATTTCAACTACAGACTAGTTGTTTTTCTTTTTCGCCGCACCAGTGATGCCGGTGTGGTTTCTCCAGTTGTATTCTGGATCTGTTTTGGTGCGGTTGTGCCAAGCTTCCCATTTTTTCTTAGGAAGTTTGTGAGAGACCTGACCCTTTTCATCAAAGATGTCTGGATCTTTACCTACCAAAAATTGACCGATGGACTTCAGAATACCCATTTATAACCTCATTGAATTGCTATCCCAATATAAGCGAGCAAGGGGGCTCGAGCAAGATAGCAAGGTTTATGAGTGCGGCGCGTCTTAGGAGCGTGGGTTGGCGCAAACGTCGATGATATCCAAACCACGGTCTTCGGAAACCTTGCCAGCACCTTTGTAGAAGCTGAAGCACTGCTGGGCGGCTTGTTCGTAAGCTTCTTCGTAGCTGCCTGCGGATTTTTTAAGTTCCAGAGTCTGGCCGGAAAGTTTGTATTTAAACGTGTATTCTTTAGAGGCGGCATCGCGGCTGCTCCATGCGAAGGAAGTGCAAGAGAAAGCCAGGATTGCGATAGTGATGAATGTTTTCATAAGTCCCCCTTGGTCAGGTTTCATGTTCTTGCTTTTACATAGAGCAAGGGGTGCGCCATAAAACCGGCCGCCATGCCATAAAAATGCCTTATAACATGTTGAAATAACTGATCTATTTCATCTCATAGTGAGGCGTCTCAAAGGGGTATAAAGGAAGTCGACAGGTGACATGTTAGGGAATGCGGTTGATAAACTTTTGGACACTGCTAAGCTTTGATAAAAACCAACAAGGACGTTTCTATGAGAGTTTTTCTTTTTGCGCTTTTGCTTCTGACAGCGACGACATCTCAGGCCGGAACCCGGGGTCAGTTTTTGGGAATGCAGCTGATCGTGAATATCGCGTCGGTCATGTATGACGGCTCCAATGACAGTTCTCCGCATGTGCTTTTCGAGGCGATGAACAGGCCCGAGCAGGACTCCTTGGTGGGGCGTGGAAAGGTGCTGGAAGCTCCTCAGAAAGTGCTTAATTTTATCTGCGCCCGTAAAGGTGAAAACAACTATCATTGTGCCATCTATATCCACCAGTCGCCATTGGCGCGTATTGGACCGGGAATGGCGCATTTCGAGGCTCGTGGAGCTGAGGCTCGCGCCCTGTTTGAGCAGTTCCACACCCAGGACAATCGCTTTTCCTTCCGTGATGGCGACGGTCTGTTCCTGATTGAGGCCACACCAGAGCGATTTGTGATGAAATTTAACGCGAACGGCGTTTAGTTTCGCACCATTTCCTGTAATTACTTTGCCCCCGAAAAAGGCCCTTTGAGTGAGGGCCTTTTCTGTTATAGAACCTTCGCTAGCCGGAGGTTTAACCAAATGAAAACATGGATTGCTTTTATTTTGCTGTTTGTGGGCTTGTCAGCCCAGGCGCGCACTCTTTTGGTCAGTGATGTCGATGACACGATCAAGCTGGCCCATATCAAGGATTTGTCCGAGGCCGCCAGATACGCTTTTGACTCCAAAAGCCGTTTTGCCGGCATGAGTGAGCTGTATCACCTGATCGCCAAAGATCAGCCGGATCTTGAGATCGTTTATCTGTCCCGCGCACCGGACTGGTTCATGGGTCGCACCCACAGAAAGTTCCTGGAAAACGGCAACTTCCCGGATGGCGAGTATATCAACCGTACCCACTATGATTCTGATGTTCACAAAATCTACACACTAAGAGAAGTCATGGCGAAAGTCCGCCCTGACAAAGTCATCTTTGTTGGTGACAACGGTGAGCAGGATCCAGAGATCTACAAACAGATTTCAGAAGAGTTCGCCGGTCGTGGTGTTGAGTTTCATCAGTTCATCCGCGTAGTCTATCCTAAAACCAACATTCTGCTGGTCCAGGCCGAAATGATGCTGGAGGGCCAGACGGCGTTTGTGACTCCGGTGGAAGTGGCGCTGGATCTTGAAAAAGCCGGCATCCTGAAATCTTCTTCCGTGCAAAATCTGATCAAGGCCGTATTGCCGAAAATTCTGGATGAGCCCAACTACACCGCGGAAGGCGAAGTGGCGTTCCCGTATTTTGTGAACTGCCGTGATATGGTGTGGAAGTGGGATGATGCGATCACCCGTTTTGATGGCGTGAAAAGCGTTAAAGACCGTATCGTGAACCGTTGCAAGCTTCGCCCTTAGGATAAAGATGTTATTAAAGTACCAGCTTCCCCGCATTTATGAAAACATCCTGCCGCGCGAGATTCTGAATTTCGCGCCGGAGGAAAAAAAGGCCACCTGTGATGCCTGTGCGATGTCGCGCCCGCAGAACAAGGCCAAGATTCATTATCGCGCGGATCTGAAGTGCTGCACCTTCCATCCTTTTTTGGCGAACTATATGGTCGGGGCGACCTTCCTGGACAGCAGCGCCACCGAAGCTCACCGCATCTTCCGCGACAAGATTGAGCGCCGTGAATACGCACTTCCGATTGGTTTGGTGGCGCCGGTAAAATACCAGGTCCAGTTCAACAACCGTGAAGAAGGTGACTTCGGTCAGCGTGAAGACTGGTTGTGCCCGTACTACAACAAGGAAAGCCAGAACTGCAATGTGTGGCGCAACCGTGGGGTTGTCTGCACGACGTTCTTCTGCAAAAGCTCTTACGGGAAGACGGGTCTGAAATTCTGGGAAAAGTTCAGTAATTATCTCTGGTACGTGGAGCTGGCCCTGTTGGAAGAGGCCCTGGCGATGCTGGATTTTTCCCCGCGCCAGGTGATGACTTTGTTGGACTATCACAATCGATTTGACGGCACAGCGGCCGAAAAAAAGTCCTGGGTGATCCCGGAAAAGCTCTCTCGCGAGCTGTGGAACGGGTACTATGATGATCAAGAGGGCTTTTACAAAAAGAGCTTTGAGATTGTGGCTAATTTGGATAAAAGTGCCTTCCATGAATTGATCGGCGAGCAGGGACAGTCTCTGGAAGAAGAGCTTTTCACCATACTTCCCAAACTGAAAAGTGAATAAGCAGGGTTAGAGATATGACTATTCAAGAAAAACAAAACAAGGTTATCCAAGACTTCTCAGCACTTGCGCAGTGGGAAGACCGCTACAAGAAGATCATCGACATGGGTAAGGCTTTGCCAGAAATGCCCGAGTCTTTGAAGACCGAGCAGAACGTGGTGAAGGGGTGCCAGTCCCAGGTCTGGTTGTCGGCGTCCTTGAATGATCAAGGGCAGGTTCACCTTCAGGGGGACAGTGATGCTTTGATCGTGAAGGGGCTGGTGGGTTTGTTGTTGAATGTTTATTCCGGCGCCACACCTTCAGAGATTTTGGCGACGCCACCCGAGTTTTTAAAAGCTTTGGGGTTTGAAGGAAATTTGTCTCCAAGTCGCGCCAACGGTCTGCACTCGATGTTGAAGCAGATTAAGCTCTATGCGACGGCTTTCGATTATTTGTTAAAAACAAAAAAATAGTTGTTTTTCCCTGTCACATTACACAAACTTGTAATGGTGGATGTTCATGATGAGCGTCCAGAGGGGACAAAGTGAAAAGGAATTCATTGGTCGCGTCCATCAGTGTCGCGGTTGCAGCAACGTTCTCAGTCGGTTTTGTTAATATCACTCCAAAAGTTATTTATGGCGAAGACAACCGTGTGGACGTGTACCAGGTCCAGCGCGCTGACATTCGTGAAATCGCAGATTCCACTGTGGCATTGATTCCATCCCGTGCTGTGGTTCGTGATGCTCAAGGCAACTTCAAAATCAACACCACAACTTACGGTCACGAATTGGATCTTTGTAAATCCGAGCCGTTCTTTGATCAGCCGACAGCGGCAAATTGTTCGGGCTCTTTGGTGGGTGATGATTTGATCGCAACAGCCGGTCACTGTATCAGCACCAAAGATTGCGGCACTTACAGTTTTGTATTCGGATTCCGTATGCTGGATGCGAAAACAGCTCCGCAGACGATTTCTGCTGACGATGTTTACACTTGCAAAGAAATCGTGGCGCGCGAATACACATCCGCTCAGGATTACGCATTGGTTCGTTTGGACAGACCGGTTCGTGGTCACCGCGTATTGGCGATCCAATCGACTCCAGTACAACCAGGTGATGATATCTATGTCGTGGGTCATCCATCCGGTTTGCCAACCAAGATTGCTGATGGTGCGAAAGTTCGTTCCCAAAAGAACGGCTACTTCGTAACTAATCTGGACACTTATGGTGGCAACTCTGGTTCTGCAGTCTTCAATGCCCGCACGAATGAAATCGTGGGAATCCTTGTTCGTGGTGCACAGGACTTCGCCTATGACCGCGTAAATCAGTGCACAGTCAGCAACCGTTGCACTGATGATGGTTGCCGTGGTGAAGATGTGACAAACATCTCTTTCATCTCTCAGGCTTTGAAACAGTAATAGAATTTAAGACTTTAAAACGAAAAACCCACAGCTTCCTCCGAGTTGTGGGTTTTTTGTTTTTTCAGGCCGCTACTGATATCTCAGAGGTCGGCCTGGTTCAGCAGGATCCGCGGGTCTGATAGGCTGAGCTTTAATAGCTCCTTCAGCAGGGCAGTCGCGGGTGCTGCTTTCAAGTCGGGCCATATCACTCAGTTTGTCCCGATGAGCTTCTCCGGCACAAGGCAGAAGAGGGGATTCTTTCTGAGTGTTGGCAGGTTTTCGTTTCAGTTCCTCACTTGTCACTGTGGTGCTGGACGCGTTCTTATCAGAGGACATGCGCTCAGGAGCCCCTTTGACAAATTGAGGAACGATCATCAGAAGAGCCGTTAACCACAGGGCAAATTTCATAACGACCTCCTTTGCAGTTCCATTATAGCGCAAACAGGCCGTGGGCGTTTATCAGGTGAAAATAGATGGATTTCAGGAGGTGAGTTTGCCGAAAGGCAGACTTTAGGGTAGCCCTTGGTCGGGTGAAAAAAAAGGGGAGGCTGTGAAACCTCCCCTTTGGGTATGCCCTGTTAGATTGTCGCGTGAACGCGGTGAGTGTCGTCCATATCATCAAGATAGTTCAGGAACTCTTCCACGTCTTTTCTTTGTTCGTCAGAAAGCTCCGTGATGTTTTTGGCTTTGTAGGAAAGCTCTCCTTTGGTGATTTTCCAACCACGGGAAGTCAGGGCCTCGCGAACGGCATCCAGATCGTCAGCCGCGGTGAAGAACTCGTAAGTGCCTTCATCTGCGAAAACTTCATTGGCGCCAGCTTCGATGGCTTCTTCATCCGGATCGAAGGATCCATCTTTAGTGCCTTCAATCAGGCCCACGCGATCAAACATCCATGCGACAGAGCCGGTTTCACCCATGCTCCCTTCGTGGGATTTGAAGGCATGACGCATATCCGGAGCCGTTCTGTGTTTGTTGTCGGTTTGGCATTCCACGATGACACCAACTCCATGAGGGCCATAGCCTTCATAGGTCAGCTCTTCGATCACCTTGCCGTCATCCAGAAGGCCCGCACCTTTCTTGATGGCGCGTTCGATAGTGTCATTCGGGCAGGAAACTTTCTTAGCGGCCTCAACAGCCAGACGAAGACGGGCATTGGCATTGGGATCAGGGCCACCAGCTTTTGCAGCAACAGCAATCTCGCGCGCAAGTTTGGTGAATATTTGGCCTTTTTGTTGAGCTTTCTCAACTTTACCGGCGGTTTTCCATGATTTACCCATATATCTCCTTCTTAGGCTTGGGACTTATTGCACCAAATCAGTAAATATTTGGCAAGAAAGGGAGCGGGATGTAAAAGGGGCTATGTTCAGTTTTTTGGTCCCTGATGTGTGGGAAAAAATAGACAATATTGAAAAGTCCTGTGAGGAAGCCTTTAAACTCACTCAACCCTGGACACAGATGCCTGAAGATCCAGCAAGGGACGTCCTTTTGCTGCATCCGAAGCTTCACCCCCCGAAAAAGGGCTTTTCTTCTGCCGAAGGGCAGGCTCGCATGCTGCATGACCTGGCCAATATCGAACTTCAGGCCATGGAGCTGGGTGTAAG
Organism: Bdellovibrio bacteriovorus; assembly: GCF_048286975.1. GTDB lineage: Bacteria > Bdellovibrionota > Bdellovibrionia > Bdellovibrionales > Bdellovibrionaceae > Bdellovibrio > Bdellovibrio bacteriovorus_H. The sequence continues at coordinate 196,031 of NZ_JBLVRT010000006.1, forward strand.
AACCCTGACCGAATTCCCGGACGCACCCCAGGGCTTCAAAGAAGAACTGGTGGCCATCACTATTAATGAATCTGAACATCTGCGCATGTGCCTGGAGGGTATTGAATCCCTGGGGTTTAAATGGGGCGACTGGCCGGTGCATTCCGCACTTTGGCGGGCCGTCAGCCATGAAGACTCTTTGCTGGATCGAATCCTGATTGTACACCGATATCTTGAAGGCAGCGGCCTTGATGCGGGGGATACACTGATTCGCCGTCTGGAGGGGCTGGGTTCGAACGGTCCCATTCAAAAGATCGTAAAGCAGATCAACCACGATGAAATCGGGCATGTGAATTTTGGTTCGGAATGGTATCGCGAAATCTGCCGTCAGGAAAAAATGGATGCCGGCGAGGACTTTTTTGCGCGCATGGCGGATTTGCGTCTGCGCCTGCCAAAACGTATTGAGCCGGTGAATCGTGTTTTGCGCTCCAAAGCCGGTTTTACGGATGAAGAGATTCAGTACTTTGAAAACCTGCGCCTTGATTTTATGAACAAGGATAAAAAGAACTAATCCAGATCCTGATAATACGACAGGGTCATGGACGCGAAGCTGTGGAAATTGTCGCGTTCTTCAAACTCCGGTGACACCGTCACAAATCTCCAGATAAAGCTGAAATTCATGTACTGAACACCGTAACCAAACTCGGTTTCAGCGACAAAGGGCTTGCGGGTGACGTGTGGACCGTTGTGAAAAATACTGCCATCGATAAAGATATTATGACCCACAAGATTTCCGCGGGCGGCCCCGTAGACATAAGCCCGCCATGGCAGGTTGGAATTGCTTTCACGCGGGTCCTTGATCATGTCGCCATCAGAAGCAGACGGGCGGGTGGGGCCGAAG
>NZ_JBLVRT010000007.1:0-194775 GCF_048286975.1 Bdellovibrio bacteriovorus
CCCCTTTACACCCGCCCCCCCCTTTACACCCGCCCCCGGCTTCTTTATGGTCAGCCCATGCTTAGATACCTGATTTTATTGTTTTTGTTTACACCCACGTTCGCTCAGGCCACCTGTGTGCCCAGCGATCAATCCTGTGACTTTTACGCCTGCAAAGAGCGCGAACATGCCTGTGGAAAGAAAGGTTACTGGCAGGACTTCGGATATCCCTATTGTCAGAAATTCTTAAAAGACGAGGCCCGCTTTTCCAAGGACTCTCAGATCTGGCTTCAGGACGTGCGCTACTGTCTGCAGGTGCGGGTTCAGGAAGTTGCTGATGGCACCAGCTGCAACAGTCTGCACACGCAGGCAATGGACAGTCATGTGAGCTGTTATGTCGACACGGGTTTTTGCGATTTGACCTATATGGAACAAGTCAAAATCTACTGGTATCTCAAAGGTGCCCTGCGCAGCGCGGACACCTGGCGCGAGGCTTATCTGCTGAAGCAGGCCTGTGCGAATCGATTCAACTAGCAGGCAACTATTCGATTTTTCGTTTCCAGATAAATGACAGGTCCTCTTCCCCCATCAAAACTTTCAAATACAGGCGGCCGTTCATCTGGCGAAGGACGGTCCAGCTTTCAAAACCCAAGCGCATGTCAGAATCCTGAGAGCACCAGGGTGCATTGTCAGGATGAACTTCAATCACCTTCTGATAAAGTTGCTCCCGATTAAAAGAATACTGAGCCCGTCTTTCACAAAACCCCTGCTCCCCTTCGCGCCAATAGCGCAAAGTGTTTTCAGTGTCGGAACTGAAGTTATAGACGATTTGCAAAGCCGGATTCGGGGGTGGCAACTCCTGTCCCTGATAAAGCAGACCCACAAAAATCCAAACTCCCAGCAGGCTCATAACCACCCTCGTTTGGAAAGAATCCCATTCACTTTCCGCGCCTCCTCGGACGAAAGTTTCTGAGCACACACGTCTTTCAGGGTCGTGCCGAAGTCGGCAAAGTCGCTGCCCGGTACCAGACGATTTAAAACCGCCATGGAAAGTTCCAGACCCTTTTTAAAACCCAGCTGCTCAGAGATTTCCCATAAGGTGCCACTGATAATTCCGGAATCGTGATACAAACCACCATTTCGGTCCGCCACTGAAAGATCATTCAAGACAGTCCTGCGAAACGGGGCCTTCTTGTAAGATGCCTCGCCCATGCGGGGGTTTCCCAGCTGCATGGCTGTGAAATAGTCGGCAAAGCCTTCGTTCAGAGAACCACCCTCTCCCTCAAAGGGCAGTTTGGCCAGAACATCAATCACGGCGTGAGCGCTTTCATGAATAACAATGGACGGATCGCGCGGAATGTTCTGATAGAATTCGCCGTCGCCCTGGCCCAAACGAATTTTCCCCTGATAATAGAAGGCTGAATTGGTTTTTTCCGGATATCCGACAAAGACTTCGGCCTGCACCTGAAAAGGCATTTTGAATCCCAGGCGACTTTGAAACCAGCTGAAAGATTCGTTCAGATACACAAAAGCCTGCGTTTGATCAAAACGATGATCCTCCATGGAAAACTTCAAGGGACCGGCCACTTTGTCGATCTTGTTGGGGGCCTGCGAACTTACATAGACCCAATGATTGGCCAGGGTGGGCTCCAGATAAAGACCTTTCAGGGGAACTTCCTGCACCGCCCCCAGCAAAGGCCCCCGTGGATACACCCAGGCACTGGTGTCGATAAACTGCGACCCCGCCGGCCGGATCGAGCGCACTTCCAAATTTCGGTTCAACTTCAGTGTCCACATCTGGCCTTTTGGATCCACATAGTCCACTTGCCAGATGATCTCGTAAAAGCCACCGCGTTGAGTGATCACGGGGGTCACACTTTGCGGCGGACGCTTACGAAATAAAGGAAAGGCGGATTGCAGCTTTCGCAGAATGCCGGAACTTTGCTCTTCAAGAGAGGCAAAATCCAAATGCGCAAAAGCGGTCTCGGGCTTAACAACACCCGCGCGGAGGCGTGTTAACTCCCCATCATCGGCAAGAATTTCCTTTTTGTAGGCGGATTCAACCACCAGCCCCCGATATATCTGAGGTTGCAGGCGGATCCATTCGTGACCGGACAGGTTCTTTTCCGCGGGAGCGAAATCGAAGGAAGCAAGCTCTGCCTTGATTTTTGTCTTATCTCCCTCTTTCCAATCAAAGGTCTGAAACGAGGTTTTGGTGCAGCCGAGAAAACTTAGAGACAGTAAAAGCAGGATAACGTGCATAGCAGCAATCCCTTCAAAAAAAAAGAGGGCTCTTATAAGCCCTCTTTTGGGTGCAAATTCTTACTCGATCATCACTGATTTTTCGATGTAAGTGCCATCCCCATTTTCAAAATGCAAAGTATGTTTGCCCGGGGCGAAACGACCCAGACGGACTTCTTTCTGGAACGGAATCAGAACCATCAGGCACATGCCGGGGCTGACGGTCGCGATGGATTTAACACTGTGATAATAAGTGTCTTTGTGATCAATTTCGGCGTTCTTCCATTTGTAACAACCATTCTGGAAGATGCCATTCACCACGACATAGACATCGGATGCGGAATCAAAACCGCCCGGAACATAAACACCACTGATACCAATCTGAACATCCTTGGCAGCACCTTGCTCTTGAGAAGCCATTGCTGCAGAACCAAGACCTAACAAAGCTGCCATAATCAAAGAAACGATTTTCATAGTGACTCCTTGAACTCTGCCGGTCATCGGCAGGGACCCGTGCTTGGGTGATTGCACTTTATCCCCGCTAAAAAAAAATCAAGCATGACCGGGGTCATGCTTGATTCTGTGAGCCATAGGAATCCATTCCCCGGGTGGAGAACTTCAAATCGAACTAAGCGGCTTTCCAGCCTTCTTCGTCCATTTCGGAATGAGCAGTTGTCCTTGCAGCCGGTGTTTGGGCGGAAGGCTGCACACCTCTGTCGCCATACACAACATTGTTCAGTTCATCGACCACATTCTTCATGATGGCCGCCTGAGTGTTGATCTCTTGCGCGGTCCCGGCGATCTCTTCGGAAGAAGCCGCATTGGACTGCACGGACTGATCCAGTTGGTTCATGGCTTTGGAGATCTGGGAAATACCTGTGGACTGCTCTTCGCTGGCCATGGAAATTTCATTGTTCAGATCTGAAACCTTCTTCACAGAAGTTACGATATTTTTCAGCATCTCGCCGGATTTCGCCGACTTGTGCGTGCCGCGTTCGATTTTTTCAACCGATTCCTTGATCAGACCTGTGATGTCTTTCGCAGCTGAGGCAGACCTTTGTGCCAAAGTGCGAACCGCTTCCGCGACCACGGCAAAACCTTTACCGTGCTCCCCGGCACGTGCCGCTTCGACAGAGGCATTCAACGCCAGCAAATTCGTCTGGAACGCAATATCATCAATCACGTTGATAATTTCTTCGATCTGTTTGGAGGAAGCTGAAATCTCATTCATGGAAGACAGCAATTCGCCCATTTCTTTTTCACCCTGAACCGCGGTTTCAGAAGACTGCGCGGAAAGCGCCGCCGCCTGTTTCGCATTGTCCGAGTTCATTTTCACCATGGAAGTCATTTCTTCCAAAGCCGCCACAGTTTCTTCCAACGAAGCCGCCGAAGAACTGGAGGATTCAGAAAGAGACTGACCTGCAATCGACAACTGATGAATCGCAGAAGAAACCAGATCGCCGGAGTTCTGCAGTTTTTCAGAAAGACCGCTGACGGACTTGGAAATATAGCGTGCAATCATCATCACCGCGGCCAACAATACAAAGATGCCGGTTAAAGAGATGATGATTTGAGTCCACACCGCCGCATTGGCTTCAGCCAGAACAGTTCGGGTCGGAGTTCTAACGATCAATGCCCAAGGCTCTTCGGTTGCACCCACGTTCATTGGGGACACTACATACAAATATTCAAGGCTGTCTTTCGGATCAACACCGGTGATAACCAGCTCTTCACCTTTACCAATAGCAGATTTGAATTTATCCGCTTCAAATGGGTATTCAGCCGCCTTGGTGATCAAAGCTTCATCCGGGTGGGAAACCCAGTTGCCATGTGCCGTCACCACGAAAGCCTGGGAGGTTTCAAATGGCTTGATGCCCGCTGCTTTTTTCTGCAGGTCTTTTAATGGCAGATCCACACCCGCCACACCGACAAACTTGCCATCAATCACGATAGGCACAACTGCAGAGGTCATCAACACCTGCACACCATCAATTGGGTACAGATAAGGTTCAACCATGGTTTCTTTCAAACGCTGTTTTGGCACCAGGTAATAGTCACCCTCGCCCTGCTTGGCGTAACCCACCAGCGGCGTCAAAGAGGATTTGCCTTTTTCCCAGTTCAGATAAGGAACAAAACGACCGGTTTCATCGTGCCCTTGAACGGACACATATTCAGAGTCCTTGCCATCCCAGGCATTCGGCTCCCAACCCGTCCAGGTCCCAATCACAAATTTATTTTTTTCCAGAATTTCACGCAATGCTTCAGCCACTTGAGAGCGGCCGGTGTTATTGCGTTTTTTGAAAGATTCAAGAATATGAGCGACGTTGCGGGAAATATCCAGGCCGCGCTCCACCTCCAGACGCATTTCTGTGGCATAGGCACGTCCCATTGCCACCGTCTTTTCGGTCGCGGCTTTTTCCGCGTTAACGTGACTGTTCCGAGCCATTAGGAATGTCATCGTTCCCAACACCAGCAATGCGATAAGAATGATCGGCACTGCGAGCTTCACCTGAATTGAGTAGCTTTTTTTCATGGACGTCCCTTCTGACGAAAATGATCTGAGAGTCTTTTCGGTCAGAAGGGCTCACATATTAATGGGACCTAAGGTCAGCCTTTTTCCTGCTGGGCCAGGGTCTGATAGAACACCTCGACCAAAGCACGGCTGTCGGAGTTCTTTTTATAATAGAACATCAGATCAATTTCGTAGTGCATGTCTTTTACATACACACGACTTAAGCGGCCCGAACGAACTTGCTTCTTGATTGAGTGTGCCGGTAAAAACCCCCAGCCCAACCCCGCTTCAATCACCCGCTTCAAGGTCCCCACGTTGGAAGACTCAAAGATCGAAGTGACCTTCGCCCCTTGGGTCTGAATTTTGCCATGCAGTTCGCTGTAGAACGCAGGGAATTCTTCAGTAAAATCCACAAGAGGGAAAGATCCCATGTCCTTCACCATAATCTGTTGGGGCATTTTTTCATCTTTACTTGAACCCACCAGCCACATTTCTTCCTTCAAAAGGAACTTCTGCTCGCTGCTATCCAGCTCGGACGCAAACTCAGTCTGCACATCCGGCAGAATCAGAACATCGTACTGGCCTTTTTTGTATCCCTTGATCAGCTCTTCCCCACGATCATAATCAATCTTCAGGGTCAGTTCGGGATTATGGCGCATAAGGCGTCCCACAATGGGACTCATCACGTGCAATCCCAAAGAGTTCAACGTCCCAATTCGCAACTGCCCCTTCATTTGATTCCCGATGGACTTAATGGCGATTTCAGCCTGTTGGGTCAGATGAATGATCTTTTTGGCATACTCATAAAGCACCTCCCCCTGAGGGGTGGCCTTGATTGAGCGTACGCCCCTTACCAGCAGCTCCACGCCTAGATCTTCCTCCAGATTGCGAATCTGCTGAGACACCGCAGGTTGAGTCAGATAGAGCTTATCTGCCGCGGCAGTCATGCTCCCTTCGCTGATGACAGTCACAAAGGTGGTCAGCTGATAAAGGTTCTTCACAAGAAAATCTCCCTTTTGCTCTTTGATCCGAGAGGAAATTGTTATTATACTTGAACTTCAAACGCCTATTCCGGCAAAGCCGGAGTACCAATGGTCAACCAGCCGAGGTCTGCATGAAGTTACGTTTGTTCGCATCACTCGCCGTTATTCTACTCAGTTTTAGCGCCCATGCAAAAGTCTTTCGTAATGCTTATATAGCTTTCGAAATGCCGGAAACCTGGAAGTGCAACCTGGAGCAAACCGAGTGGGTCTGCCGAAGCGAACAAACCAAGGAAGCCAAAGAGGCCATCATCATCCTGACAGCGAAGGAAGTGGGACCTACGGACACCTTTGCGCTTTATGAGTCTCATTTGAACTCCCCGATCTCTGTGGCTCTTAAAGGTGGCGGCGCTGCCGAGTCCAAAATCGTCTACAAATCCAAATCCGTTCAGATCAATGACCAGACCTGGATTGACTCCCTTCACCTGGGTTCTGAAGTTCCCAACTACTTCACCCGCTATCTGGCAACCATCAAAGACAAAATCGCCATCCTGATCACCTTCAGTGCGCACAAGCAGTACTACACCAAGTACAGCCAGGACTTCTTCAAGGCCGTGATGAGCTTGCGTGTGATCGCTTCGAAAAATCTTCTGGCAAAACCAGAGCTGGGTCCGATTCGTCCAGGGTCTGAAACACTCGGAGCCCCGATCAGTTCTGCGATGCCGGCGGACATGCTTCAGGGCGAAGAAGAAGGCGGCAAAGGCAACAACAAGGCCCTGCTGCTGGGTGGAGCGGTTCTGCTGGCGGCCCTGGGGGCTTATATCTTCCTGAAAGCCCGCAAAAGAAAACGCTAAGAGACAGCTTAACGACTTAAAAACAAAAACCCGCTCTGAAGACAGAGCGGGTTTTTTGTTTGTGCTATTTGATTTGTCTTACTTGATTCGTTCAATTGTCGGTTTGTACTTTTCAAACTGAGGAATGATCTTTTCATCCCCATAAACCAGAACCTTGAACTTCGCAGGTTCCACCGCTTTTTTGAAGGCGGCATTGGCGTCCTTCGGTTTGATGTTCCCCACAGTCTTGTTATAGTCCGTCAGATAATCCACCGGGATACCATAGAAATCCAGCGCCAGCAGATTGTAAGCCAGGCGGTCCGCGGTTTCAATGGCGCGAGGGAACTGCCCGATCAGCTGATTGCGACCGGCAGCCACTTCCTGCTCTGTCGCCCCGTTGGCAGCAAAGTCAGAAACCACTTTCAAGGCCTCTTCCATTGTCTTTGCCGCCGTTTCATTCTTGGTGAAGGTTGTCACATCATAGCTGCCGCGCTCTTTACGAACATCAAAGTAAGAATAGATCGAATAGGTCAGACCCTGATCATCGCGCACTTTCTGATTCAGGCGGCTGGCAAAGCTGCCACCCACTGTTTCATTGGCCAGGCGCAAGCGCAGGAAGTCGTCATTGTTGCGTGCAATGCCCAACTGCCCCATACGGATCTGCGTCTGTTGCAGGCCCTTTTTCACGATCAGCTTCACCTGCAGCGAATCATTCACCGGAGGTGCATCCACCGCCACTTCCGGGATCGTGCGTTTGGTCCATTTGCCAAAGACATCCTGGATTCTGTTTTCAAAGGCCAGATCAAAGCTTCCCACCACAGCCAGTGAAGCGTTGTTCGGACGATAGAATGTCAGATAGTGCTTGATGATGTCCTGCTTGTTGATAGCGCGCAGACCTTCCGCAGTTCCATTTGTGTCACGGCCATAAGGATGGGTGCCGAAGACAAACTGATCCATTTTTTCATCCGCAAAAGAGGACGGATTATCGATCTTCTTTTGCAAAGCCGCCAGCATCTGAGATCTCATGCGACCGATTTCGGCATCCTTAAACGCCGGATTCATGGACACATCGGCAAAAAGACTTAGCAAGGTGTCCGCTGAAGAAGACAACGAGTCGGCATAAATTGTCGTCACATCCGCTCCCGGTGACACATCAACCGAGGAACCCAGTTGACCGAATTCATCGGCCAGCTTCAGAGCATCACGGCTTTGTGTCCCCTGCTCCAGCAAATAAGCCGTCAAGGCATTGAGCCCCGGCTTCTGTGAGCCCTCCTGCATGCTGCCGGTTTTCATCATCAAAGTCAGACTGACTCGCGGCAAAGAACTGTCATGAATAAAGAACACCTTCAGTCCGTTTGAAAGCGTGATTTCCTTGTATGGCTGCAGTTTGAATGAACCATTCCCCTTGGTCACATAACCTTCGGAAGGAGGTTTGCTGACGGCTTTTTTACCCGAGCTGGAGCAGGAAACAACTGCGGTGCACACCAAAGGCAAAGTCAAAGCTAAGGCTAAATTTCTCATGTCTACTGTTCCTTTTTCACTTTGGGTTCAAGGGTGATGATCGAGCGTTGAGTCTGTTGAGTGTATTTGTCAGCGACACGTTTGATGTCATCCGCCGTAACGGCCTGATACTTTTCCAGATCTGTGAACAGGCTTTCATAGCTGCCCGTGACTATCTCGTTCACGGCCAGGGCGCGGGCTTTGCCGTCCATGGTTTTCAAAGAATCCACCAGATCCTTCATCACCTGGGTTTTGGCTTTTTCAAGTTCCGCTTCAGAAACTTTCTGATTACGCAACTTCCAGATTTCGTTGTACACGATATCCAAAGACTCCTGCGGTGTCTGACCAGGCTTCAGGTTCACGCCCACGGCAAACATACCTTCATCCTGCATGGCATAGTTGTAGGAATACGCGGAAGTTGCCGCTTGCTTTTGGTACACCAACCGCTTGTGCAAACGACTGGAGGTGCCATAGCCCAGAATGTTCGCTGCCAGATCCAGCGCGTACATGTCAGGCTGCCCCTGCTTCGGGCTCTTATAGGCAACTACGAAGGAAGTGTTCTGAACGTCCTTGCGTAAAGTGGCGTTCTGCTGGACTTTTTGCGCTGGCTCGGAAGGGTACTTTCTTTCCGGCAAAGGACGGGATGGCAATTTGCCATAGTACTTTTCAATCAGGCTTTTTACTTTGGAAGTATTAAAGTCCCCGACAACGACAAGCACCGCATTGTTCGGCACATAGAACGTGTTGTAGAAGTAACGAAGCTTTTCAGAGTCATAAGCCTCGATATCCTTCATATAGCCGATCACCGGCCATTTGTAAGGATGCACTTTAAAGATCGTGCCCATCATCAGCTCACGCAGCAAACCCATCGGATTGTTGTCGACTCTCCAGCGGCGCTCTTCTTTTACAACTTCTTTTTCGCTCTTTAGATCTTCCGGACTGATCAGAAGTGAACTCATACGATCCACCTCCATGTCCATGACCAGCTCCAGCTTGGAGCTTGGCAGGTTTTCATAGAAGCCGGTGTAATCATTGGTGGTAAAGGCATTGTTGGTTATGCCGTTTTCATGGAAGATACGGTCAAAGGATTTGCCGTCATACTTCTTAGCACCCTTAAACATCATGTGCTCAAGCATGTGCGCAGCCCCCGTCACCCCAGGGGATTCATCCCGGGACCCCACACGATACCAGGTGTGATAGCTGACCATCGGAACCGCATGGTCTTCCAAAAGAAGCACCGTCAGACCGTTTTCCAGGGTGAACTTTGTCACTGGCAGCGAAATTTTCAGGTCGTTTTTCGGAGCCCATCCTTGGATGGTGCCGATAACGTCTTTTTCAGGAGCTTTCGGTACAGGCGTTGGGTCCACGGCATGAGCAGACAGGGACAGGCTCAGCCCCAAGAGCAAAGTAGAAATCCTTTTCATAGATGCTTCTTTCGTTGGTTATGCAATAACCCCTAGTTTGAAACTGAGGGGCCATGATTACAACGAACTTGAGGACTTTTAAGACTTTTGGCAGATCTTGCGACAGGAACTATTGAACGACGAAATCAGAGAAGAAAACATCTTTCACGACACCACGACGAAGAATGCCATTCACTTCTCCGGCAATCTTGTCTTTCAGGAACAGCTTGCCTTGAATGCTGTCGAGGTCAGAGAACGGCTTTTCATTGAGCAGGCGGACAATGCGGTCACGGGCTTTGGCGCGGTTTTCCGGCTCCATCACCTCTTCAAAACCTTCTTTACCCAGCATCTGCAGATTGATCTCAAGACGAATGGTGCGCTTGGGTTCACCCCCCAGATTCACCGTAAACTTATCCATGGTATAAACCAACGGCGCCAGGTCCGTTTCATCAGAAACAGAGGCCAGTTCGCGATCGGCATCTTCCTCAGTGATCTTGGGACTTTCCCATCCCATCGTCGAGGCATAAACCATGTAACCACCAGCACCCATCACAGCCAGATTCAGGACTGCGAAGATGATCTGAAATAGCATGGCGGTATTCTTTGGTTTTGCAGACGTCTCTTGTGCTTCAGCCATTTGTAACCCTCTGTTCATTGAAACTATCGGTGAAACAGGCTTAGGTCTTAATATCAAAGGCCACTTTATTTACATTTTAATTACACGGAAAACGTTTAACCTCTGGACACCCAGGGACAGGCACTTGACAAGATTAAGCCCTATTCGGGCATAATAGTATTTATGAGACTATTGCTCACGGGCTGTGCTTTATTTGCGTTGAGTCTGCCGGTTTTGGCGGGCCCTGCTGTCACGCCTTCTTCTCAAATTGAAACAGACCTGCTGCCCGCTTCCCTGCTTCAGATATCTGAAACCGAAGCCTTCTCCCGCTATGTGATTCTGGTGGATAAAGAGCAGCGCAAGCTTTCTGTGTTCGAACGCAATGGTGAACAGATCCAAAAGATCACCGAGTACCCTGCTGACATCGGCAAAATGGGTGGCAACAAAACCAAACGTGATGACCACAAAACTCCGGAAGGCATTTACTTCCTGCAAGAGCGTTTGAGCCAGCCCAAAATTCCGTTCAGTCTTTATGGGGCCCTGGCCTTCACGACAAACTATCCCAATCTTTTCGACAAGCGCGAAAACAAAACCGGTTCCGGCATCTGGCTGCACGCGATTCCCGACTCGGTGCCTTTGACCCGCGGCTCTCGGGGCTGCGTGGTGGTTCGCAATGACGTGATCAAAAAGCTTGCTGACTATATCAAACTGGGTGAAACCCCTATTTTGATTTTTGATCACGTGAACTATGTTTCCAAACCAGAACACGACAAGCGCCGCCAGGATCTAAGCCGCTTTGTTGAAAGCTGGAGACAAGCCTGGGAAAATCAGGACATCGAAAAATACCAAACCTTCTATGACGAAGGCTTCAAGGCCCCGGGTTTCAATTACAAATCCTGGATGAGCCACAAAAAGAATCTGAAATCCAAGTACGAGTACATCAAAGTTCACCTGTCCCAACCGTACATTGTTCAGCACAACGATCAGTTGCTGGTGAAAACTCTGCAGCGCTATGAATCTGACAAACACGTCGATTATGGTGTGAAGACAATTTATGCCCTCAAGTCCGGTGACACTTATAAAATCATCCGAGAAGAATGGGCCCCTTTCAGTCAGCAGGAAGTGGCCGCGGCGATTGCCCGCGAAAACTCCATGACCGCCTCTTCCCAGAAGACGCAATAAACCAGGCTGTAAGGCAAAAAAAAGCCACCTATCAGGTGGCTTTTTTTATTTCAGTTCGCAGGAACTATTTGTAACCCGCTTTTTTCATCAACTCGATACCTGCTGGCACAAGATCAGAAACTGCATTCACGTTGGTCATGTCTTCAGCAAAACCACCGAATTCTTTCAAGATGGGAGCCATGTCTGCTTCCTTGCTTGCTGGGTACTGACTGAAACCGCCAGCAACGGCTTCCTGAACCGGCTTGGAAACCATGAACTCAAGGAACGCATTGGCCGCCACTGTGTTTTTGGAGGACTTCGTGATCCCGATACCCACACCGTTGATGTGTGCGCCGACTTTGTCCTGCTCCAGGAAACGAACACCCACTGGATAAGTCACATCATCACGAACGATAGGCGCCAGATAGTAAGTGTTGGCAACACCGATCGCACAAGTGCCGTTGGCGATGGCCGCGATCACGTCACGGTCCCCTTTCAAAGGCTCCACTGCCAGGTTTTTCACCCAGGACTCCAACAACGCTGTCGTCTGGATTTCACCGAAGTGTTTGATGAAGTAAGCAGCCATTGCTTCGTTATAGCTGTTTTTGGAGGTTCTTAGGCACAACTGACCTTTCCATTTAGGATCGCCCAGGTCCGCATAAGTTTTCAGGTCTTCCGGATTCACTTTCTGCGTGTTGTACATCACAGTGCGTGCACGGTAGAACAGCAGGAACCAGTTCTTGTCATCAGAGATCAAGTGGGAAGGAACTTTCTGAGTCACACCATTGGATGTGAAAGACTGCAGGAAACCCTTGCGGTTGGCTTCACCCATGTAAACGATGTCTTTATCCAGATACAGATCCGCTGAGGAATTCAAACCTTCTGTTTCAAGTTTTTTCAAAAGATCGGTAGAGGAAGCAAAAACCACTTCCACTTCAATGCCCGTGGCTTGAGTGAATGGTTGCAGAATTGGCGCAAGTCTTTCGCCATCATAAGAGGAATACAATACCAACTTGTCAGTTTTCGCCTGAACGGTCACTGCCGCCAACAGAGTCACGATTGCGCTCAAAATTCTCATCAGTTGCTCCTTTAAAATTTTGGACACAACTAAGACATTCCAGCATATTCGTCAAATTTTTCGGGCAAATGTCCGAGCGAATATCAGTACACTTTCAATCGGTTTTCGTTTACGCCGATTAGGCAGCTAAGCACCCGGGAACCCAAGGGAAAATGACACTTTTTAGGGCAAAAATTTCACACAGTAAAAACGACTGAAAGGCACATCATCAACCTGAACATCATTGGCAGGATTCACCAGCGCAAGCAAATAAACGGTGCTTTCAGGAACAAGGTAAGCGCGATACTGTGGCCATGGAGAATCAACTATGATCTTTCCTGAGTTGGAGACATGCTTCTTCCAGCCAAAGTCTTTGGTCATGCGCTCTTCTTTGTAAAACATCAAACGACTGCGGGAGTTTTTTCCATCCACAAACAATGAGTAGCGAAATATCTGAATGGAGTTTTTAAAGTCACCACGGCACTGAAAGGTTTTCTCTGTGGCCTGAGAAAATGGTACGAATAAAAGCACAAACAACGCAGCTGACAGTTTCATAAGACTATTAGCGTCTGAGTGCCAAAATCACGCAAGCAAAAGACCCGTGAATGAAATGATAGCGTTCCACGAGGCCCTGAAACGCAAAAAGCACAACCCAAGGGCTGTGCTTTTTAAGATTTCACAAGAAGTGACGAGTCCTAGTGGTTGTCGTCGTCTTTTGTGTTTTTGCCGTCCATAGTGAACGTCTCTACGTTGTGGGCAAGATCAGGAAGTTGCTCAAGGTGCTTTTGCCATTCTTCTTTAGTCATTTCACCCGCGTTGATCTTGTTTTCAGTCATACGCTTGTCATACTTCAAATTTTTGTTAGCTTGAGCCAAAGACATAAATCCCCTTTTCGCAATCGAGCCCCCATTTATAGCCCAAAAAAAAGGCCCCGTAAAGGGGGCCGTTCGTTAGTTCCAGTATTTCGGAGGTTTTTCGTTCTTTTCGTTATTAACAACTAATCTCAGGTTTCGGCCCTTGCTCTTGGCCTTCTTCTTCCATTCATTCCGGTCAAACCAGCCCTTCATTTTAAGGCAGATGAAGCCCGCCACGATCCCGCCCAAATGGGCCAAATAAGCCACTTCCCCACCTGCAACGCTGGATGTCATCAGGGAGGCCAATTGAACCAGCCCCATCAAAGCCACGAAGTACTTGGTCTTCATCGGGAACAGCATAAAGAAGTAAACAATACGCTCGCCGAAGATCATCCCTTGCGCCAGCAAAAGACCAAAGACCGCCCCAGAAGCCCCCACCACCGGCACAATCAGACCGGTTTGCGAACCCGTGATCAGGGCATAAACCCATACACCCAGGCAGTAAAGGATCGCTGCGCCCACACCAGCTACCAAATAGTAGATCAGGAAGAACTTCGAACCCCAGCGCTGCTCCAGCTCGGCTCCAAAGAACCACAACATCAGCATGTTAAACAGGATATGGGTCACCTGCATGGAGTGCAGGAACATGTACGTGAAAGGCTGCCAGATATGGAAATCGAAAAGCACCTTGCCCGGGAACAGGCCGAAGATGGACGTGAAAGGAACACGCAGGAAGCCTTCCATGATCACTTGGAACACGAACCAGATAGCCACATTGATGATCAGCAGCCACTTCACCACAGGGGTCATGGGAGCTGTTTGGAAAGTCACGCCTCTATTCATATTTTCTTAAAATACTCCATACCTTCTCGTAGGTCTGCTCAAGACTTTCAACCAAGACCTTGGTCTCAGCAATTAACGGGAAGAAATTTAGGTCCCCGGTCCATCGAGGAATCACGTGATAGTGCAAGTGCTCAGGAATACCCGCCCCGGCCACAGCCCCGTGGTTTAAACCGACGTTAATCCCGCCTGGCTGATAAAGCTCATTTAACGCCTTCATTGTCAGACGAATGACATTTTGCAGGTCATGGTATTCTTCATCAGAAAGTTTTAACAGATCCCCGCAATGGCGTTTTGGCAAAACCAAAAGGTGCCCGCTGTTGTAAGGGAACTTGTTCAGAACCACCATCGAATGCTTGGATTTAAACACGCACAAGGTATCAAAGCTGATTTTTTCCTCAGAGGCCCGGCAAAAAACACAGCCATCGGGTTTGATCAGTTTGCGCACGTATTTCATGCGGTCCGGACGGAACAAAACATCACGCTCCATCGGCCAGACATCCTTGCCGATCTGGATTTTGCCGTGAGCGGCCGCAGGGGCCTTGATTGGCGCTTTTCTTTTTGCGGGGGTCTTTTTCGCGGATGTCTTTTTGCGCGCCTTTTTGGCTGCTGCCATGCTTACTCCGTGCTGTCAGTGAAATAGCTGGAGGTGCCCACCAGACGGTTTTCAACAAAGAAAGCCATCACACAGTTCTTGCGCATCTCAAAGCCGATTTCGGTTTTGTTTCCACCCGCAGGATTCAACAAAACCAATTCCGTTTCAAGCTGCGGCGTCTCGCATACCAAAGGTTTCAGTTCAAAAACAGTGACGGGAACGTAGCCGCCCCCGCCCGTGATACCGACAAATTCAAATTTCTGGCCCGTTTTAAACACCACGCCCGGTGCCGGCTCCAGATCCGCTGTCAGATAGTAATAACCGGTCCAGCGAACATCAAACCACGGCTGTGGCTGGCGTGGATCCATCGGACTTGCCCACACCCAATTCACACAAAGCGCTGTCAGTAAAAACAGAGCCACGGACTTCATGGATTACTCCCAGTAACCCGGCATCAACATCAGCGGCTGATTCAGATATTTCGCGCGCAGGATGTATTTCATCGCGCCTTCCATATCCGCACCGAAAGATTTGCCTTTCAGAACATCGGCGAATTCCGCCATGCTGTTCAGGTCGTCTTCCGTGTCACCGCCCCCAAGGTCAAAGATGCTGACTTTCTTTTTTGGAACTTCAAAGACATCGTAATTGTCACCCAGCTTGGCGATTTCTGCTGCCAGTTTCACCGCATCGTCATAGTAACCAACTTTGTCAGCAAAACCCACTTTCACTGCGGTGGCACCAGTGAATACACGGCCATCGGCGTATTCAGCCACAACTTCCTCTTTCAGCTTGCGCTCTTCAGCCACTGTGCCTTTGAACTGGGCATAAACCTCGTCGATCATGCTTTGGAACAGGGATCTTTCATCTTCGCGCATCGGACGGTATTCAGCACCCGAGTCTTTGAATTTGCCGGATGTGATGGAGTAACGGGAAATCTTAGCCCAGTCATACAGCTTTTCCAGATTCGCAAATTCCATGATCACACCGATGGAACCCACCAACGCCCCTGGAGCCACAACGATCTTGTCGCAAGCCACTGCCGCATAATAAGCACCGCTGGCCATTACACCAGTACTGACACAGACAACCGGCTTTTTGATTTCATCACGAACACGTTTGATTTCCGCGAACATTTCCTGGGAAGGTCCCACGGAACCGCCCGGAGAATTGATGCTGATCAGGATCGCCTTGACCTTGTCGTCGTCACGGTACTTTTTAAGATTCTTGATGAACTTCTTGCCGTTAAGAATAACGCCGTTCATTTCCAGATGCAGAATGGTGTTTTTGGCGGTGACACGCTTGTCTTCGCTTCCGAAGAAGTCCCCGCTCATTTTCAACAAGGCACCCAAGCCCACGAACACCAAAAAGATAATAACCAGTTTTTTTAAAAAGCTACCCTTCATACCAACGCTCCCGAACGGTTGAAATAGGTCCCTTTTCAAATAAAAAAAGGGACCCTACTAGGGTCCCTCTTTAAAACTTGTCAGTCAATGCCGGGTCAGGGTCCAGTCGCGTCGCCTTGCAGCGACTCGACCTTTCTCCTAGTCACGACTATTGCTTGTCAGTTTTTACGTTTTTCAACTGGTCAGCAAACAAGTCACCGAAAGTGGACTTGGAAGTTGCAGTCGCTTTTTTAACGTAATCGTCAACATCCGCTTTTGATTCGCGAAGTTTAACAAGTTTTGCAGACAAGCCGATCTTACGAGCGTCTTTGTCGATAGAGATAACTTCAGCTTTTACAGACTGACCTGGCTTGATGAATTCTTCAACAGAGTTGATTTTTTCAGTAGTCAGTTCAGAAATGTGGATCAAACCTTCGATATCGGATTCAAGTTCAACGAATGCACCGAAGTCAGCTGTTTTAGTGACTTTAACATCGTGTTGAGTGCCGATAGCGTATTTGTTCTCGATGTTTGACCAAGGGTCAGACTCAAGTTGTTTGATACCCAAAGAGAATCTTTCGTTCTCAATGTCCACGCCCAATACAACCGCGCGAACTTTTTGGCCTTTAGCGTAAAGTTCATTTGGATGATTTACACGTTTAGTCCAAGAGAAGTCAGAGATGTGAACCAAACCGTCGATGCCTTCTTCGATGCCGATGAAGATACCGAAGTCAGTTACGGACTTCACTTCGCCTTCGATGATTGTACCTGGAGCGTATGATTCTTTCATTTCAACCCATGGGTTGGCCTGAAGTTGTTTCATACCCAAGCTGATGCGGCGGTTTTCAGTGTCTACTTCAAGAACCACTACTTCAACTTCTTGATCAACAGTCACGATCTGAGAAGGGTGTTTTACACGTTTAGTCCAGGACATTTCAGAAACGTGGATCAGACCTTCAATGCCTTCACCAAGCTCAACGAATGCACCGTACTCAGCCAAAGATACAACTTTGCCTTTCAGTTTAGTGCCTGGAGGGTAAGAAGCTTTTACGGATTCCCAAGGATCTGCGTGAAGCTGTTTCATGCCCAAAGATACGCGTTCTTTTTCTTTGTCATACTTAAGAACTTTAACTTGGATTTCATCACCTACGTTCAACATCTCAGATGGATGTTTTACGCGGCCCCAAGACATATCAGTGATGTGCAACAAACCGTCCATGCCACCAAGGTCGATGAACGCGCCGTAGTCAGTGATATTTTTAACGATACCAGTAACAACAGAACCTTCTGCCATAGTGTCAAGAGTTTGAGAGCGCAAGCTGTCACGTTCTTCTTCAAGAAGCGCGCGGCGGGAAAGAACGATGTTGCCACGTTTCTTGTTGAACTTGATAACTTTGAATTTGAACTTCTTGCCCAGGTATACGTCCATGTTGCGAACCGGACGCAGGTCGATTTGAGAACCTGGAAGGAATGCTTTAACGCCGATATCAACGCTCAAGCCGCCTTTAACTTTAGCAACAACAGTACCTTCGATAACTTCTTCGTTTTCTGCTGCTTTAGAGATGTCTGTCCAAGCACGAAGCATGTCTGCTTTGTCTTTGGAAAGAACGATCATGCCGTTTTCGTTTTCGATACGGTCGATCAAAACTTCTACTTTGTCTCCAGCTTTCACATCGCGAACGCCGTCAACAATACGGAATTCGTTGATCGCGATCAAACCTTCAGACTTGTAGTTGATATCAACAAGTACGTAGTCAGACTGAACTTCAACTACAGAACCTGTTACAACGTCGCCGACTTTGAAGTCTTGTTCTTTCATGGAAGCTTCGAATAGAGAGTCGAAGTCACCAGCTTTGTCAGCTTTCGCATTCAAAATGCCAGGATTTGCTGGAACCTTTGCGTCTTCAGCATCCAAGAAAGCAAGAACTTTCTGTTTCTCCAATGCGGCTTTGTTCAATTGTTTTGTCATATCGTTTTTTGTAAACCTCCCACGTAGTAAGACCTCATGGATCCTACCCGTAACCTTTCTTCGCTCTTAAGGCGAATCACTGGTTTAGCGACCTAAGGGGTCGGAAGTCAAAGGTTTTACGCATACCAGCGAGGTTTTCGTGGTCCTGTGTTATTTGAGGTAAACTTGTGACGGAAAAAAGGCCCCCGAAAGGGGCCCAAGTCGCATATAATCCAATACAGCTATTCTCGCTGAGATTGCCTGCAGGCTTGGATTTCACTGTCAAACCACTCTTCCTGCTTCTCATAGGCAGTTTTGTAACCCTCAAAGCGCTTCAGGCGCTGACTCAGATCCTCTTCCCGCAGGGTGATCAGGGTGCCGGATTCGTCCACCCCGGTTTGTCGGGACAGCTTGTTTTCCTCTTCCGTCAGGATGTTTTTCGGAACGATGTCGACCTTGCCACCAGTTTGCGGAGCCGCCTCGGCTTTGCAGTCGCGCAGAACCCCGTACTTTCCTTTGTTGCCCAGATCGCGGTTGCCATAGATATTTTCTTCCATTGTATAGACATCCGTCTGCACTTCCTGCAGGTGGTGAATCAGATTCTTTTTTTCCTGCACGACATAGTTGTCATCGCGCTTGCCAACAGTTTCCCGGCCCATCAGCTGCGCGTCTTCAAGTTCGGTATCCAGTTTGTCTTTGGACGAACACCCCACCAGTCCTGCGATCACCATTCCCGCCAGCCACAATTTATTCATGATTCACCTCGCCGCTTTTTAAGAATACCCCTCAGAAGAAAAAAACCAGCTTGTACTTTTACAAGGCCCGCTGACAGCCCCGGTCCTGTCCTGATTTCATGGTCTGATTCGGAGGCATAACCATGAAGTATCTGCTGTTTTTACTGGGCCTGATCAGTGCAACCGCACAGGCCCGTTACGAAAAACACATCGACTCGGCCCTGGATTTTCTGGCGCACTATCAGACAACAGGCCGCGAAGGCTATGAGCCCGGACAATGGCGTTCACGGGTGACGTCCTATGTTCCCAGTGGGATCGGAGTGGGCAAGTTCGGTGTCGCCTATGATGAACCCAGTGCCTTTTCTGCCTCGGCCATCGCCAACGTTCTGGCCGAAACGTATTTCTATAATCCCCGCTTCAGCAAGATCCCGCCGATGGTGCGCAAAACCGCCCAGGGCCTTGGGCCCTATCGCTGGGGAGATCTGTTTAATTTCTATCCGCCTTCAAGCTTCAAAGGTGTGCGCACGCGCGGGCCGCGCAACATGTATCTGGCTCCGCAGTGGAAAGGTTTTGCCAACATCCCACCGGATGCTGACACCACCTCGGTGACTCACACCTATCTGCATTTCTTAAAAAGCCTTGAGGCCGGTCAGTCCCCGCGCAAAATGCCAGCCCAGCTGCCTGAGGCCGTGATTGATGCTTTTTCTTCCGCCCGCGATCTGTCGCGCCTGCCACACACCTACAACGCCGCCCAGCTGCACGTGAACACCGGCGCTTTCATGACGTGGTTGTGGGATGAAAAAGACCCGGATATGCCACGGAATATTTTTGCGGCCCCCCATCGCGGCACGCGAATTCCGTTTAATGTGAATGATGTCGACTGCGTGGTGAACGCCAATGTGCTGAAGCTTCTGACTTATGCAAAGAAAACCGAAGGCCCCGGATATCAAGCCAGTTGCCGGCATCTGAACCGGGTCGTCAGCAAAAGGCAGTTCTATTTCTGCGGAATGTACTATCCAAGCCGCTATGCCCTGCCTTATGCGATGGCCGCCACCATCAATGCGGGGGCTTCATGCCTGGAGCCTTCACGGCAAAAACTGCTGAATTATATTCTGGCTTTACAGCACAAGGATGGATCCTGGCGTAACAGCTTTATGGCAAGGCCGGATTATGCGCACTCGACCGCGTGGGCTCTGAATACATTGTTAATTTTAGGAGACCCGCAAAACGAAATGCATCGCGAACGCGTGCGCCGGGGTTTGAATTTTCTGATGTCCCAGTCGCAAAAAGACTTTGCCGGCCGCCTGTTCTGGAGTGGTCAGGTTTTCTTTGCCGCAACGTTTGTGGCAAGATTCCCGGTAGTGTGGAGATCCACTGGTTACACCACCGCGCTGGCCGTGAAAGCCCTGACGTTGGCGGATCTGCGCTGGAACTAAGGCGGGCTTTCGTAAAGATCCCGGTAGCTTTTTTTCATGTCCGGCGGAAGCTCCTGCATGAAATACTTATAGATTTTTCTCTTCACATTTTTTTCGCGAACGGCGCGGGTCAGGTCTTTTAAAATCTGCTCCCCGCGCAGGGATTTTTCACAGGATGCCCACACCGAGATATGGTTGGGCATGTTTTTTACCTTCAAAAATTTCAGCGGAGGCACGGCGATATTGTTGCGCTCATAATCGGTTTTTTCCAGTGCGTATGCCAAAACGCCGTTGACCCGCTTTCTTTCCAGCATCAGAAAAAGATTTCCCATGGCACTGTCACCGACAATCTTTGTCGCATGCCCACTGTGGGAAAGAATGTCATCAATCTGCTGGGTGTAGGCGCGGCTTTGAATCACCCCCAGACGAAATTTCCCGCTGGCCAGCAGCTCTTTCAAGTCCACGTCCTTCTGCTCATCCCGGATCCCCGGTGTATCCTTGGCATGCACCACCAGCCCCACAGGAAAAGCGCGCGCCAGTTCATCACCAAAGATAAGAAACTTTTCACGCTCTTTGGTTCTTTGCAAAAGCACCGTGCAATAGCCCCCCTGCCCGCTGAAAAGTTTTTCCGCACGGGAAAACGAGACCCGCACAAAACGATGCGAATAAGCCGGCAAAGCCCGCTCAATCTCCTGGTAAATACTGGCAAAGGGCCCTTTGGCCTTTGAAATATCCACCGTCATTCCCTCACCCGAAAGCACCAAAAACGGCGGGAAATCATTCACGATCCACTGAATAGCAGGCTTCTGCGGCGGCGGTTCAATCGCCCCGGCAATTTGTGGCAAAAGCCACATTGAAAATAGAAAAAGAAAACGAAAGGTACTTTTCATAAAGTACCTAAAGATTAGCAGTAAGGATTAAGCCATTACCGTGAGAATTTCAAAAGGCTGACAAGAGACAATTAAGCTAAAGGACCAAGGTCGCCGAGGCGACCGCCCTTAGATTTTGTTTTTTACGTATTCTACGACGGCATCAACCACTTGATTCAGGTTGAGCGCAGTTGTGTCCACAACCAAAGCGTCTTCTGGCACAGCCATCGGAGCAACTTTGCGGGTGGAGTCTTGAAGGTCACGTTGTTGCTGGGCTTTCACCATGTCTTCATGGTCCAAACCCAACTCCGCCGCACGACGGGCCGCGCGGTGTTCACTGTTAGCTGTCAAATAAACCTTGGCTTCCGCTGTTGGGAATACCACGGTTCCACAGTCGCGGCCTTCGGCCACCAGACCTTGAGGACCAGCAGAACAATTGCGTTGTGCTTCCAGAAGAGCTTTGCGCACTTCCGGATAATGGCTGACTTTGCTGGCAAAATTACCCACGTCTTCGTGAGCAATCTGATCGGTCACATCCTGATCCTTGAAATAAACGCGCGTGCGCTCGTCATCCATTCTCACGCTCCATACCGGATCGTGGGTCAGATTAGCCAAAGTGGAAACGTCATCCAGATCAATTTGCAGTTGAAGAGCGGCAAATGCCAAACCACGATAGAATGCACCCGTAGAAACCCACTGCCAGCCCAAACGACGAGCCAGCTCACGACTTACTGAAGATTTTCCGGAGGCCGCAGGGCCATCAATCGTAATTACCATTCCCATAATTCTCCAAAACTACAGCGGAGTGATTTCTTTTAAAACATCCGCCAAAGCTGACATAGCAGCTTCATTTTCATGATCGCGCCCTACACTCAAACGCAGATGCGTCTTGAACCCATAGTTCAATAGCGGTCTCATGATAATCCCACGACGTAACAAGGCTTCGTTCACCTTGGCGGCGTCGCGGAGAGTGTCAAACATGACAAAATTTCCCTGAGATGGAATGTACGGCAGGCCTAATTCTTCTAACTTCTTGTAGAAGTAATCAAGCCCTTTCCAGCAAATCTGCTGCGATCGCTCAATAAATTCTTTATCTTGCAGAGCCGCATTTGCAGCCACTTGCGCTAAATCGTTGACATTAAATGGTTTGCGCACACGGTTAAAGACTTCCACAACCTCGGGCGGCGCGATCATCGCCCCCAGACGGAAACCCGCCAGGCCATAGATTTTGGAGAAAGTGCGAAGAACAATCAGGTTTTTATACTGTCCCATATAACCTTGTGCGGATGCATAGTCCTTGGCGCGCACAAACTCGTTATAGGCTTCGTCAAAAATAATCATCACATCGTCACGGTTACCGACTTTCTGAAGGAAAGCCTCCACTTCCGCTTTGGTTGCGTAAGTACCGGTTGGATTGTTGGGATTAGAGACAAAAATCAAACGGATGTTTTTTTCCGGGTGTTTCAGGAAATAATCTGCAATGGCCGGCAGATCGAAACGATAGCCTTCCGCCATCGGAACTTTGTGGATCACCGCACGGTTGGCCGGAGCGCTGACTTCATAGGCATTAAACGCTGCCGCAGATGTCAAAACCCCATCATGGTGCTCACAGTAAATACGGCACAACAGATCAATCAGTTCGTCGCTGCCGTTACCAATAGCAAGTTGTTTTGTCGGGAAGCCCCATTCTTTCGACAAAGTCTGCAAAAGCTCATAGTGGGAAGGATCCGGATACAGGTGCTGATGATCCAAGGCCTGCTTCACCGCCGCCATGGCTTTCGGGCTGGGACCCAAAGGATTCTCGTTACTTGCGAGCTTGTAGACCGTTGTGAGCCCGTACTCACGTTGGGTCTCGGAAATCGGCTTTCCAGGTTTGTAGGGCACCAGATTCAAAATTTCGGGAGAAATCTTCACTTTAGAATCCTTTTCTTAGAGAGAATACTTTGCTATACCTGTCCGACTAAGACTTAACAACATTCCAGTGCAAATTCAATAGAGAGCGTTCGAAAATGCAAAACAGCCTCGTGCTCGGTGTGAGCGTCGGTGAATCCTTCGCCGAATTCTCACTCCTGTCAGACTCCAGTCCCCTTGCGCAAAAGAGAGTGTTTCACTCTCGTGAAAGCCTTAAATCCTCACTGATCCAGTTCATCGCGCCCCATGGAAAAATCCACAAGGCCTTTGTCAGTCTGCGCGTTCCCAAAAAACTTTTGGACTACAAAATGAGTGGCGCTGTGGCCCATGTCAGCACCGAGGGTCTGGAACACTGGCTGGATCTTTGCGGAACTCCTGCAGCGCTGACCAGCAAGGATCTGCAATTTGCCCTGCGTGAACGCGTGCGCGCGGACGGCACCGTTGAAACCGCCCTGCAAACCGAAGAACTGGAAGCCATTGCCGCAAAACTTGAGCTGATGAACTGCAAGAAAGTCTGTCTGAATCTGCTGCACTCTGCGACGAATCCGGTGCACCTGAATGCCGCAACCAAATTCTTCAGCGAAAAAAGCATTGAAGTGTTTGCTCCGGCAAACACCGACAACCCTCACGAAGTCACGCGCTGGACTCAGAACGCTTTGAACGCCACCCTTTCCGGTGTTTTTGCTGATCTGAAAAAAGACGTCTATGCGGGCCTTGAAGCCGCGCTTGATAAAAACGACATTCACTTCCTTGATGCCAGCGGTGAACTTTTCCAGGATGAAACCGGAAAAGAAATCAGCAGCCAGTTTGCCGCGTCCACGGCCCTTGGGCTTTGGAACAAAGCTTCGGGCAAAGATGTTTTGTATCTGGGCCTTGAGTACTTCACTTTGATTTCCCCAACCCGCTGGGCCGCCCAATGGAACAGCTGCTGGGGTCCGGTGGAAGTGCGACACTTGAAAGTAAAAAATCTGGGCGTCCAGCCCACGCTGGGAATCGGTTTGAACACCTTTGAGCGTTTCGACTTCCTGACTCAGGAAGAGGGCTGGGAACCAGGACCGATGTTCCTGGGGCGCGGGCAAAAAATGAGTCTTTTGGATCTGTGGTCTGAAAACCCAAAACTTTCCAAACTGGAAGGTCTTGAGGACCGCGTTTCTGCACAGGGAATTCAGCGTTTTAAAACAGCCCTGCTGACCCTTTCCAAAATCAGCACCTTCAAAGACAACGACTTCAATCATCTGACCAAAGAACTGCAAAGCCTGTCCGTACAAAGACTGGCTGTGGAATCTTTCCTGCAGCGTGATCAACAAAAGTTACTGGTGACGGGTCCTTTGGCGGCTCTGTTTGCCAATATCTTCAAAAAAGACCCGCACACCACTGTGGCCGCTGATGAATTCTGCGAATCCGCTGCCACGGCCCTGTGGGGCATGAAGGCCCTGAAGGAGTCCAAATGAACTATCAAATCGAACTTTTGCATTCCTTGCTGAATCAATTCCTGGTGGGTGAATCCGCACTGATGACTTTGGATGGAGACGTCCTGGGTGTGCGCGGTCAGCAACCAGTGACTTACGGCACGCTGACAACAGCGGCCAACACTGCGGCGAAATATCTGAAACTGCAAGAAGGCGACATCGCCCTTTTGAATGACCCTTACAGCGGTGGCAGCCTGTTGTCCGAAATGACTTTTGTGATGGCGGTTTCAGAAGATCTTTTGTGGGTTTCGCGCCGTCCCTTGGACACACAGGTAAAAATCGTTAAGTCCATCGAAGAAGAAGGCCTGCGCATTCCTCCGACACCACTTCGTCAGAAAAACCAGCTGAATGAAATGATTCTGGCTGCCATGCAGGCGCACCCGGCCTGCCCTGCTGATTTTGTGCCCTGGCTGAAAACCCAAGTGGCTGATCTGACAGCCGGCGCCAAAAAACTGGTGGATGCCATCGAGCTGACGGGTTTCACCGTGACTGGTGAACTGATCGAAGACTATCTGCGCATCTCGAAAAAAGCGGCGACAAAAAAGATTTCCGAAAGCGCTTCGGGCGAAGCCCGCGTGGATGTGGTTTTGGATAGTGGCGAACTGCTGCGCCTGAATATGGAAATCCAGGATGGCAAAATCTCTTTGGATTTCAGCGGCACGACGGCGGCAAAAACAGTTTCCATGACTGAATCGGCGACCTATGGCGCCTGCTTCCATGCCCTGAGCCGTCATTACGGCTTCACGGATCTGGCGAATTCGGGATCGTTCTCTATTTTGCAAATCACCAAACCTTCCGGCTGCTGGCTGGTGGGTAAATACCCGGCCCCCACCTTCAAAGGCATGACCTGTGGGGTCGCGGCCCTGCAATCAGCTATTGAACTGGCGCTGGCACAAATTCACCACAAACAGGAATCTTCTTTGGGCAGCCACTGTGCTTTGCAGTTTGATCTTCAGTCTGGCAGCAAGCATGCACTTTTGACTTTGCCAGGCGGCGAAGGTGCAAAGGCCTCCCGCGACGGCGTCAGCGCACACCTGGATGCAATTTCTTTGGAACAACTTGAGCGTGATTTCCCGATCAAGGTTCTGCGCGTGGATCAGCGTCACTCCAATGGTGGCAAAGGCAAATTCAGCGGTGGCCGTGGCGTGGTTATGAAAATCGAGGTGTGCGGGGAGCTTTCCGCCACCTGGATGACCGACCTGACTTTGCACCGTCCCCGCCTGCTGAAAACCTGCAGTCACGGCGATCCGGCAGAAGTCACCCTGGAACAAGGGGACGTCGCAAAGACTCTTCCCGTTCTGGGACAGCAAAAATTTGCGGCTAAAGACATCCTGACCCTTTGTTCTGGTTCAGGTGGCGGCTACGGTCGTGCTGAATAACAAAGGACTCTAGCGGGAGTCCTTTGTCGGTGATAACATAACAAGCATGAAACACCTTTTTATGTTTTTCGCAGTACTGGGAATGTTCATAGGCCTCAACTCGGAGGCCAAAACGACCAAAGCTGCCAAGAAAGGAAACACCGTGAGCACGTCTGAAGTGGCCTATCTGGCCGGCGGCTGTTTTTGGGGCATGGAAGATTTGCTGCGCAAACTTCCCGGCGTCACCCAAACCGAAGTCGGTTACATGGGCGGCGACACCAAAAACGCCAACTACAACATCGTAAAAACCGGCACCACCAATCATGCCGAAACCGTGAAGATCACTTTCAATCCTGAAAAAATCACGTATCAGGATCTCTTGCTTTATTTCTATAAGATTCATGACCCGACGACGACCAACCGACAAGGCAATGATATCGGGACCCAGTATCGCAGTGCCATTTTCTACACCTCCGACAAACAAAGAGATGAGGCAGAAATTGTAAGAGCTCGCGTGGACAAATCAGGAGCTTGGAAAAGCCCCGTGGTCACACAGATCGTGAAAGCTGCCGATTTTTGGTCTGCCGAAGAATATCATCAGGATTATTTACAAAAGAATCCCGGTGGATACACCTGCCATTTTGAACGTAAAATCGAATTCAAAGAGTAAAAGGTTACATATCAGAAAGGTCCTTCTTTTCTCCGTGCAACTTGTGAAACCGCACAGTATTGCATAAGGGTAAGTAAGGAGAGGGGCCTTATGCACCTGAGAGTTCAACAAGCACTTGCCGCATTGATTCTGTCAGCAACTGTCTTCGCGTCCGAACACGTCCGTGCCGACGTGATTTCCTTCCGTTCCGACTTCTGGTGTCCTTACGTTTGCAATCCTGATTCTGAAACTCCCGGCTATATGGTGGAAATCGCCCGCGCGGTCTTTGAAAAACAGGGCCACAAAGTGCAGGTGAAGCTTTCCAACTGGGTGCGAGCCATCAAAGACACCCGCAGCAACCGCGTGCAGGGCCTGATGGGCTGCAGTGTGGTGGATGCTCCGGACTTTATCTATCCCAAAAAATCTTTGGGTCTCATGAAAAATGCCTACTTTGTTCCCAAGAACTCCACATGGACCTACAAGGGCCGCCCGTCTTTGCAGGGAATGAAAATCGGCGTGATCAACGGCTACACCTACGGTGACAGCGTCGACAGCCTGATCCGCTCCCGCCATCGTTCATTCATTCCGTTTTCAGGAGACCGCCCGCTGGAGCAGGTCATTCGCATGATGCAGGCCGGACGCCTGGATGGGTTTATCGAAAATCCGGTGGTGCTGCAGTACACGTCTGTGTCAGCAAAGATCACCATGGAAAATATGAAAATTGGCGGCTGGGTTGAAAATCATGATCCGGCGCTTTACATCTCTTTTTCACCGAACAATCCCAAGTCACAGGAATATGCCGAGATTCTCAGTCGTGGGGTCGAGGAGCTTCGCCGCAGCGGAGAGCTGCAGCGGATTCTTCAAAAGTACAACCTGAAGGACTGGGAGCAGTCCTCCGGTATTTCATTAGGTGCTTTGGATAACCTTGGCTCCAGTTTCCTCAAGAGCCCGCTTAATCCGCTCAACATGCTCAATGCTCGTAGTCTCTAGAACGAAGTCGATGCGGGTTTCACGCAGTGAAAGCCCTTTCGACACACGGTCGTGACGCACTTCCAGGATGTTGGCTTTTTGCGATGCAATCGCCTGAGTCAAACGACTCAGGTTCCCCGGTAAATCATCCACAATCACGGACAACTCACACAGGCGTCCGCGCAGAATCTGACCACGGTCGATGATCTTGGAAACGATGTTCAGATCGATATTTCCACCGCTGATAATCACACAGGTCTTTTTACCCAGATCCAGTCCGCGGGACATCGCAGCTGCCATCGCCGCGGCACCAGAACCTTCAGCCACGGTTTTGGCTCTTTCCATCAGGAACACAATCGCTTCAGCGATCTCGTCATCACTGACTGTCACCACCTGATCAACATACTTGGAAATGAAACTGTCCAGCATCACCTGGGAAGGATTTTTGATCGCAATACCGTCAGCGATCGTGGCGGCACGTTTGACCTGGGACAAAGGCTGTTTGTTATAAAGATGCGCCATTCCCGGGGAACGGTCGCTTTGCACACCGATCACGCGGATCTTTGGATTGATGGCCTTTACCGCCAATGCCACGCCACTGATCAGACCGCCACCCCCGATGGGCACAATCACCGTGTCCAGGTCAGGAACCTTTTCCAGGATTTCGATTCCAATGGTGCCCTGGCCTGCAATGACATGCGGATCCTGATAGGGATGCACGAAGGTGTAGCCGTGTTCTTTTTCCAGTTTCTGGGCGTGTTCGAAAGCCTCGTCGTAGATCTCGCCTTTTAGCACGACGTTGGCGCCGTAATCACGGGTCGCGGAAGCTTTGCTGATCGAGGCTGTTTCCGGCATCACGATGGTGGATTTGACTCCGGCCAGTTTCGCTGACAGGGCGACACCTTGTGCGTGATTTCCGGCAGAGCTGGCGACCACACCGCGGGCTTTTTCGTCGGCTGTCAGATTGGAGATTTTGTTATAGGCCCCGCGGAATTTAAAACTTCCCGTGCGCTGAGTGTTTTCAAACTTCAGGTACACTTCGCTTTTAAGCAGGTTGCTGGCGCTGATGGAATGACTCATCTCGGTTGGACAGATGATGTCTTTCAGAAGTTCACGGGCTTTTTGGATGTCTGCAAAGCTGACTTTCATTTTGGATCAGGGCTCCCAATACACAGTTAATCCCCACACCGGAGGATACTCTTTATGAGGCAAAAGCTCGGACGAAACCCTCACCCCAAGACTGGAGTAAAAATTCGAATCGGCCATGCCCATGGCCCTACTCTCGTCGAAAAAATAGAAGGGTGCAAGGTGCTTTCCACAGCATTCACAGGTCGTCACAAGCTCCCCGTCAGCCGAGTTTACGGTGTCGCAGCGGTGGCAGCGACGAAAGTGTGTAGAGTCCGACATACGTGCTCCTTTGAAAGACTCATTCATCTTAGGCCCGTACCAGGACCCCAGCAAGGGGTGGTCTCAATTTAAGCTATTGAAATGACGTCACAAAATGACTAATGACTTTTCGCGTTATGCGCAATTTGAGCCCGTTTCCAAGCATCCCGAGGCTGTGTCGCGAAGTCGCCCCAATTCTGGACTGCAAAGGCACCAAGGGATTTTGCGCGCGTCTGTTAGACAAGCATGCGAAAGAACGATATTTTAATCGGACTGTTGAAAGGGTCCCTATGAAAACCACACTCGTAAAATCGCTATTCAGAGAAACAGAAAAGCATCTGGACAAAGAAGTCTATCTTTCCGGATGGGTTCGCAAAATCCGCGACCAAAAGAATTTCGGCTTCATCGAACTGAATGACGGCACCTTCTTCAAAGGTGTGCAGGTGGTTTTTGATAATAATCTGGCAAACTTTGCTGACGTTGCCGCTCTTTCCATCTCCAGCTCCGTACTGGTCACGGGCAAAGTTGTGAAATCCCAGGGTGCAGGTCAAAGTTTTGAAGTGATGGCTTCGAAAATCGAGATCGTGCAAAAAGCCGATTTGGAATACCCGCTGCAAAACAAACGTCACAGCATGGAATTCCTGCGCGAGATCGCGCATCTTCGCCCGCGCACCAACACGTTCAGCGCGGTCTTCCGCGTGCGCTCTGTTTTGGCTTATGCGATTCACAAGTTCTTCAACGAACAGAACTTTGTCTATGTGAACACTCCGATCATCACCGGCTCTGACGCCGAGGGTGCGGGCGAGATGTTCCGTGTGACAACTTTGAAACTGGACAAACCTCCGCGCAAAGAAGACGGCAGCATCGATGCCAGCCAGGATTTCTTCGGCAAAGAGACCAACCTGACTGTATCGGGTCAGTTGAACGGTGAAACTTTCTGTGCGGCTTTCCGTAACATCTACACGTTCGGTCCGACTTTCCGTGCGGAAAACTCCAATACCTCCCGCCATGCGGCGGAGTTCTGGATGATCGAACCCGAGATCGCTTTTGCCGATCTGACGGCGAACATGGAACTGGCTGAAGACATGATCAAATACATCATCCGCTACGTGATGGAACAATGTCCGGAAGAAATGGAATTCTTCAACCAGTTTGTCGAAAAGGGCCTGTTCGACAAACTGAACAACGTTCTGAACAACAATTTCGGACGTGTGACCTACACTGAAGCCATCGACATTCTGCTAAAATGCGGCAAAAAATTCGAGTACCCGGTTCAGTGGGGCATCGACATGCAGTCTGAGCACGAACGTTATCTGGCGGAAGAGCATTTCAAAAAGCCGGTGTTTGTGACCGACTATCCGAAAGACATCAAGGCTTTCTATATGAAGCTGAACGAAGACGGCAAAACCGTTCGTGCGATGGACTTGCTGGCTCCGGGCATTGGCGAAATCATCGGCGGATCGCAGCGTGAAGACAATCTGGAGAAACTGGAGTCCCGCATGAAGCAAGTGGGTCTGCATCCGGAAGAGTATTCCTTCTATACGGATCTGCGCCGCTATGGCACCTTCCCGCACGCGGGATACGGCCTGGGCTTTGAACGTATGCTGATGTATGTGACCGGCATGGGTAATATCCGCGATGTGATCCCGTTCCCGCGCACACCGAAGAACGCTTTGTTCTAGTAACTTTCAAAGGGGATCACTCAGATCCCCTTTTTTATTTCCTGTTTCGTATCGGGAAACAGCCCCTGAAAATCTTCTGGACGATTTCATCCACCCTGACAGTGGACCCCTTATCAGACTCACCATACCCACTTTATACGCGGTACAAATATTGAAGCTTTGCTCTGAATATCTTCACACACCATCAGAAAGGTATCTCAGAGTAAGACACCATGAATGCATCTCCAGAACGTACTTTCATTAACAATCTGTGATTTAGACCGGACCTTCGACTTGTTTCCCGGGCCGGGGCTTCACCTTTTGGACAGAAGACCGAAGAGCCCCTAAGGAGTATCAATTTGAATTTATTGAGTCGAGCACTGCGCATCACTGTAGCCCTGATTCTGAGCGGAAGTTCAGCGCTGGCCGATATTCCTCAAGAGCTGCAGGATGTGGTCTTCTCTGGAGACCTGAATGCCCGCTCCTCCGTTGATTTCCGCGGCAAAGCCAAAAACCTGGTGTCCGTGGTTCCCAAAGATTCTGAAGGCACCGTTTTGGAAACCCGCAAACTGAAACGCACCGGTTCTTATGGTGTGAAAGTCCGCATCACCAAAGTGGGCGGCGGTAAAACCAAAACCAAAGAAGGCGATGAAGTCTGGGTTTATTTCTCTCAGAAAGATCCATGGCTGGCCTTTAAAGACAAAGACGGTTCCGAGGTGCAGGATCCTGAAGTGGCGCTGACGTCCCGAGCGATCCGTGATGGTGAAGGTCTGCCGGTGGAAGGAACTGAAGCCCGCCCGACTCTGCCGACCAAAGAAAGTGTCAAAGCCAATCAGATGCCGGAAGTGGATCCGAACCTGGCCAAGAACAAAGATCCTCGTCAAACCGAGGGTGGTTTTATCACGACCTGTAAAGACTGCTCCACGACCAAGCCCAGTGAAACTGCACAACGCAATCTGCAGAACCTGGATGACGTCAGCAAAGAAGTCAGCCGGTCTTCAAGCACGTCGATTCCCAAGAACGCTGCGGCCGGAAAGTGGTCCAATGATCCAATGATCATGGGCTATTCTGAAGGCAAAGAAGTCAAAGACACCATCCGCTATGGGATGAGAAACAAACGCTCCCGTTCTACAAGTTACTGTTACCGCTATGTCAAACGTGCCTTGATGGGTGGTGACATGATTGATCGTTATCCTCCAGGGGGACATGCCCGCGATGCGGTTCGTGACCTGAAAGCCCAGGGCATGATCAATCTGATGGACAATCCGAAGTACCGCGACATGATCAAAAGTCCTGCGGATGTTCCAAAAGGTGCGGTGATCGTCTATCATAATGGCACCAAGGAGTCCGGTGATGTTCAGATCAAAACGGACTGGGGTGACAACGGCGGTTTTGTCAGCGATTTCTATTCGAACAATTCATTCTTAAGTTCCCCGAAAGCGCGTCGTTACGCGAAACAGGGAAAACCATACAGAATGATCGGCGTGATGATCAAACCGTAAGAAGGAGAGCACAATGAGAAAATTAGCACTTATTGCCATCGTTTGTTCCTTCTGCGCAGCCCCGCTACTTGCGGCTGATGCGGTGACTTCTGAAGTGTCAAAACTGCAGGCCTTGAAACTTGAAACCGTCAAAACAGCGGATGAAAACACCAAGCTGACTGAGGCCGACATGAAAGCCCAGGATGAAGTGTTTGAAGCCCTTGAAGGCGCGGTACAATCCGCCGTCAAAAAATCCACACCGGAACTGGATGCCGAGATCCTGCGTGTGACGGTGGAAATGCTGAAAAAAGATCCGACACAGTTTGCAGGCGAAATCGTTCTGCCACTGTATGAGAAAAATAAAAAAAGCTTCCTCGAATCACTGAAGAAGCTTTCCCCGTCTGACGCCAAACTGGTCGAAGACGCTGTCAAATCCGCCGCGCGCCAAAAACGCTACGGCAACGGCTAAATCCTAAACGGAAGCAATCTCGCTGAAGGACTTTGCTTCCAAAGAAGCTCCCCCAACCAGGAAACCATTCACGTGCGGTTGCTTGATCAAACCAGCGGCATTGTCCGGCTTTACGCTGCCACCATAAAGAATTGGTGCCGTTTCAAAACCCAGTGCTTTTAGAATATTGAAAACGTCTGTGTGAGTTTCTGCCACCTGCTCTGGTGTCGCCACTTTCCCCGTCCCGATCGCCCAAACCGGCTCATAGGCAACAACCACTGGCTTGGATTTGTCGGCTTTCGCCAAACCCAGATTCAGCTGAGTTTCCAGAACACGGAAGGTCTTTGCGGATTCGCGTTCTTGCAGGGTTTCACCGATGCACAACATCGGCGTCAGGCCCAAACCTTGAACAAAAGCCACTTTGTCTGCCACCAGCGCATCACCTTCACCAAAGATCGCGCGGCGTTCGCTGTGACCGATCAATACATAGCTGCCCCCCAGATCTTTAACCACCTGAGCCGAGTTTTCGCCGGTGAAAGCACCTTGTGCCTGGAAGTAACAGTTCTGAGCACCAAACTTGATGCTTGTACCTTTCAAAGATTCACTGGCTGCTTCCAAAGAAATCGCCGAAGGGAAAAAGACCACTTCCCCCGTTGCTTTCCCCGCCAGTTCTTTGAACTGACCAAAAAACTCACGCGTTTCTTTTGGAGATTTAAAAAGCTTCCAATTAGCAGCAAAAATCTTTTTCATCGTTTCGGTCCTTAAAAGAAAAAAGGCCCTTCATAACGAAGGACCTTTCAAATTTAGCAAAAATTCTGAGGCGAGCGCACTACGCGCCGGGCCTTAGCGAATTCTGGTGCGTAGGATTTCCAAACCTGGAAGCTTGTCGCCCTGAAGGTATTCCAGAGACGCACCACCACCAGTGGAGATGTGGGTCATTTTCCCAGCAAAGCCGGAAGCTTCCGCTGCCGCGGCAGAGTCACCACCACCCACGATCTTAACGGCGTTGCTTTCAGCAATGGCTGCTGCCACACCGAAGGTGCCTTTTGCAAAAGCCGGATTTTCAAAGATACCCATGGGGCCGTTCCAGAAAATAGTGCCCGCTTCACGCAAAGCCGCAGAGAAGTTCTTGATGGATTTAGGACCGATGTCCACACCCAGTTCGTCTTCTGCGATCGCCACATCATTGGTCACATGCGCGTGCGCAGTGTCGGTGATGCCTTTGGTCGCCACGTGATCCACCGGCAACAAAATGGTTTTGTTGCGGGCTTCGATACGCTCGATCATTTCTTTGGCGTATTTCAGTTTGTCATTTTCAACCAAAGATTTACCGACTGGCAGGCCCTGAGCTTTCAGGAAAGTGTACGCCATCGCGCCACCCACGATGAAACCGTCAACAACGTCCATCAGGCGTTCAATAACCGCGATCTTGTCAGAAACCTTCGCGCCACCCATCACCGCGATGTACGGGCGTTTTGGGTTTTGCAGCAGGGAATCCAGCATCGTGATTTCTTTTTCAATCAGGAAGCCGATACCTTTGTCCTTCATCACTGAAGGCAAAGCATGAATGGTCGCGTGAGCGCGGTGAGAAGCACCGAATGCGTCGTTGATGTAAACGTCGCAGTAGTTGGCGATCTTTTGCGCGAACTCAACAGAGTCCTTCGTCTCCCCTTCTTCAAAACGCACGTTTTCAAGAAGGATCAACTGATTTGGTTTCAGAGAAGGCAAAAGGTGCTTTGGAGCGTCAGAATCCGGTTCTTCCACCAGAATCACTTCGGCATTCAAAAGGTCCTGCAGACGTTTTGCCACTGGCTCCAAAGAAAACTCGGTGTCGTCTTTGGATTTAGGACGGCCCAGGTGAGAAGCCATTACCAGCTTTGCTCCCTGTTCCATGCAATACTTGATTGTCGGCAAAGATGCCGTAATGCGATTTTCATCCGTGATCTTGCCGTTCTCCATTGGAACGTTCAAATCCAAGCGCAGGAAAACAACTTTTCCTGCCAACTCGAAATCACGAACTGTCTTGATGCCTTTAAGACCGTTAGCCATGAATTAAAGACCTTTCTTCTGCATGTGCAGGGCCACGTCCACCATACGGTTGGAGAAGCCAGTTTCATTGTCGTACCAGGAAAGAACTTTCACCATGCGAGGGCCCACAACCATGGTTGTAGCCAGATCGACGATGGAAGAATGTTTGTTGCCGTTGAAGTCAACGCTGACCAGTTCATTGTGTTCCACTGCCAGGACACCTTTCATCGCGCCTTCAGAAGCTTTGATCAAAGCTTCGTTCACGGATTCACGGGTTACGTCTTTTTTTGCAGTGAATGTGAAATCCACCAAAGAAACGTTCGGAGTCGGAACACGCACGGAGATACCGTCGATCAGACCTTTCAGCTCTGGCAACACCAGGCCGACGTTTTTCGCAGCACCCGTTGTTGTCGGGATCATGCTGACAGCCGCAGCACGGGCACGGCGCAAATCGCTGTGAGGAGCGTCCAGGATCTTTTGGTCATTCGTGTAAGAATGAACTGTCATCATCGTACCGTGTTCGATACCGAAGGTGTCGTTCAGAACTTTCGCCAAAGGCGCAAGGCAGTTTGTCGTGCAGGACGCGTTGGAAACAACAACGTGCTTGGATGGATCGTAAGATTCGTGGTTGATACCGTACACCATTGTGATGTCAGCACCTTTTTCAGCAGGGCCGGAAACCAAAACGCGTTTTGCACCCGCAGAGATGTGCTGCATGAAATCTTCACGTTTTTTGAATGCGCCAGTGCACTCTAGAACAAGGTCCACGCCCAGGTCCTTCCAAGGAACTTCGGCTGGATTGCGAGTTTTGGAAACGGCGATTTTTTTACCGTTAACGATCAGGTTGTGACCTTCGGTGGAAACATCAGCGTTGAACACGCCGTGGGCAGAGTCGTATTTCAGCAAGTGAGCATCACCTTCGATGCTGTCCAGGGAATTGATTCCGACGATATCGAATTTTTCAAAACCCGCGCGGAAAAGAACACGACCAATACGACCAAAACCGTTGATACCAACACGCAACTTAGACATGAGTGAGCTCCTTGTTTTAAACCCACTCAATATCGGCTTTTGGAGACTAAAAAGCCAGTCTAGACACTGTTAGTCATAGACTGGCTTTTAGTGAAAATTACTTAAAATTTCCGCTCTCAGCGCCACCGAGGGCAGCACTGATGTTTTTTAGTAACGGCTGACAGTCAAGGAAGGGCGGTCTTCGCTGGAAATCGCCTTCACAAGTACGTCGGCAACGCCACCCATGGACTCAGCACGGATGTCGATCACCTGAACGCGCTCACGCAGGTTCAGGTTCTCGGAAATCGCCGTATCACCCGCGTAAACTGTACCCGTGTTGGTCAGCTCACGAACCTGGATGCGACGGTTGGATTCTGTATACACAGTCGTGTCGTGAATTTTAACACCTGCAGCCAAGCCACGGATCTCGATGCGATCCAAAGCGATTGGGTAGCGCAGGGTCACACGGAACCACTCACCACCCGTGCGGCGGGTGATCTGGCTGATCTGAGCTGTTCCTTCATAACCGTGACCATACTGACCGCCTGGAGCTGGAGGAGGAGTTGGGCGAGTCGGAGCCGGAGTAGGACGGATTGGTTCGTTATTATGACGACCACCGCCACCACCGTTGCCACGGCCGTTGAAGCGAACTTCAGTTTCTTTTACTTCATACCAGGAACCATCACGGCGAGAGCACGCATATCCGCGGGTTTCTTCGGTACGGTCACGCATATAGATGATAGAGGTGTATTCACGGCAGTATTCGCCCGTGCGGTTGTTGTAACCTTCACGAGTGGAAGTGAAGCTGCCACGTGCACCCGTGCGCGAACCATAATGACGACCATCCCAGTCGCGGCGGCTGCCAATGTTGTCCTGCAAAGAGCGTCTTTGTGCTTCTGCCAGAGCCTGACGATCAGCTTCATCCAAGTCCTTGCCGACTTTAGAGCCAATCAATGTTCCAGCTACAGCTCCGATAATGATAGCTGCTTTGTTGCCGTTCCCTTTACCAATTTGCGTACCGATACCGCCGCCGATGATACCACCAATGATACCGCCGATGACTTCCTTGTTCGCAAACGCAGGGCTTGTATATTGTACAAGGGAAGCGACAATTACTGATCCTAGAACGAGGTTCTTTTTCATAAAGTCTCCTTAAAAGACTGATTAGTGAATCCGTTGACCCTATATCCAAACTTTGTGCCAAGAAAACCAGTGTCAAAAGGGAACCGAAATTCCCTTAAAACCATTTTAACGAGCCGCGATCTCTTTCATCGCAGCAAAGTGGTTGTAAAGAAGTGAATTGTACGAGTACGCATTCTTGCGACCGTCAAAGTGCTTCACCAGATCAAAGCGCTGCAGGCTGCTCATGTGAGGCACCAGACGGCGCAGATTTCCTTGAGACAACTCAACACCTTTGCGGATGATGGCGGCGTAAGAATTATACCCTACAGAATTGTATGAATAGGAATTCATCTTTCTGTGGTTTTCATCCAGCTCTTCATCGATCTTAACAAAGGTCTTGTCCAAGCGACGAACTTCCTGCTCATAGAAGTTCGGGGCCGCAGCATAAACCTGCTGAGCCATCTTGCTGTAGGCGTTATATGGAACCGAATTGTAGGAATAGGTGTTCATTTTCCCTACATACTCATCCCCGCGAGCCAGCAACTGAGCTGTGGTTCTGATGTCACAATCCAACGCCAGATTAAGACCGTTTTCCATCGCGCTGAAGATCGCTCTTCCCACCTCAGAGTATGCGTTGTACTGAGTGGAGTTGTACGACTGCTGATTCATTTTCTGGAAGTAAAGGGCGCCCAAAACCTCCAGTTTTTCCATCTTGGTTTCTTTGGCTTCATTGCTTTTTGCGATCTGAACCATTCTGGCCGCTGTTGCTTTCAGCTCACGGTCGGCCATGTTGTATTCCACGGAATTGTAGCTGGCTGCATTCTTTCGGCGCGACCAAGCATCCATTTCGACATCCTGTTGCTCCAGACTGCGAGTCACATCGGCACGACGAACGCACGCATAGTTGCCACCACCATGACCACCATTATTGCCACCGCCATTGTGCCCACCGTTGTGACCGCCATTGCCGTTGCCACCCGGTTGTTGCGGCACATTCCCCAGAACCAGTTGCGGACGGCTGTCCGTGGACAGAGCCGTGACACGAATATCGGCATAACCACCATAGGATTCAGCCAGAATATCGATAGCCAAGATGCGGGAACGCAGGTTCAGATTTTCAGAGACCGCGCGGGAACCCACACCGAACACCGCTGTGTTGCGGAATTCACGGATGGAAACACGCTGGCCGTCTTCAGTGATCACACTGGCATCGTGAATTTTCAAACGCATTGCCAACGCCGCCACTTCAATGCGTTCCAAGGAAACCGCACGACGCAGACTGATGCGATACCACTCCCCGCCTGAACGACGGGTCACACCCTGAATCTCAAGAGTGCCTTCCTGAAGATACTGACCCGGAGGAGGTGGTGGCATCGGCGGAGCCTCGGGATAACGACCCGGGCGGTTGTCATTGTGTTGTGCCATCGCAGGGTGTGCCGCCTGCAGTACTGCTGCAGCAGCCAACATTCCAAGGATCAGTTTCTTTTTCATAACAATCTCCGAAATTGCAAATATTGATATTACTGGTTTTAAATTAAAATCTTCTTATTTGGACAGACGAGAAACATCTGTGTAGCTCGCGTCACTGTAACCGTCGTATTTCACCAGGGCATAACCGTTGGTGTAAACCGAACGAACCGTGCCGGCGTACTGGCCGTTCAGGATCACCCGGTTGCCAGTGCAGATGTTTTTATGACAATCCGCCTGACGTCCCAAACGATCCACTTTGATGAAGCTCAGGTCACTGTAACCATCAAACTTGATAGAGGCCGTGCCATCAGCAAACACCTCGCGCACGGTTCCGACATAGTAGCCGGAACCGTTATTGAACAGCACGCGAGTGCCGCCGCTGTAACCCTTCACAGAAGACACCACTTTCACCAGACGCGAAGTCTTGATGAAGCTGTATTCACTGTAACCTTCAAATTTGATTTTGGCGGTGCCATCAGCATAAATTTCAGTGACACGGCCCAGATAATTTCCGCTGCCATTATTGAAGATGATTCTTTCACCCACACACACAGAGCCTGCACACTGCGCGGACTTAGTCAGCTTTTGTGCTTTAATGAAAGATGGCTCGCTGTAGCCTGGGAACTTCACCTGACGAACACCGTTGGCAAACACCATGCTGATCATGCCAACATACTGATTTCCATTGTCGAACAGAACGCGGTCACCGACACACTGGGTGGCCTGGCAGTTCACCGAGCGTGCAAGGTCCTTCAAATCCAAAATGGAATCCTGGCTGTACCCCGGGAAGCTCACGCGGGCTTTGCCGGACATGAAGATCTCTTTCACCGTGCCGACATAGCTGCTGCCATTATCAAAAAGAACTTTATCGCCCACACGAACAGTCGCGGATTCTTCAGTACGGCCCGGAGCCGGAGGAGCTGTCGGCGTCACCGGTTGTGCGACTGCCGGCCCCTGCGCCGTCATACGTGGCACACCCAGATCAGAAACCGCTTTCACGCTCAATTCGCTGATACCACCATAGGACTCAGCGCGGATTTCGATAGCCGCCACCTTTTGATTCAAATTCAGATTGCCGGAAGACGCCGTGGTGTTGATTTCCAAAACAGCGGCGTTACGGTACTCGCGAACATCCGAGCGCTGACCATTTGCCAGAATCAAAGTCACTTCGTGAATTTTCACGCGGGCATTACGGCCTTTGATTTCCATATTTTGCAAAGTCAAAGCCTCTGCCAGAGTGATCCTGCGGATCTCACCGTCTTTCTTACGGGAAATCTCGCGCACCTGAACCTCGCCCGTGTACTGGCGCTGCACCGTGGACGTGGCAGTTGAAGACGTCGTCGTGGTCGTTGTATCTGCCCCTTGCTCTTGTGGTGGCTGCGGGAATTCCATGCCGCCGCCGACATCATCAAAGCCCGGCAGGTCCGAGATAATATCTGCATGAGCATTTTGCATCATGGAAAGTGTCGCAAGCACAGTGGCAATCAACCGACGTTTCATAAAGACTCCATACTGTTTTGGTTCCGCAGGCAGTAATCCAAGGTTCGTGCCGCCTGCGGGAGGTCTCAAACACAGATAAATTTGTTTTAAAGCTGGTCAACTGTCTCATTGTTGGACAGTGGGCGCCCAAGGGCGCTTTCCACTATCTGGCGCGGGACAAGACCGTATGAGGACGCAGATACACCTTACCGTCGTCGTCATCTCGAACCGAGATCAAGCCGCCGGCATAAGCTCCTTCTACACGGCCCGCATAATAGCGGCCATTGCTCAGAGTGGACAGAACACGATCGCCGCGACAGAACCCGTTGGCACATTTGATCTCTTTAAATACAACATCGTGCTGACGAGCATAGGATTTACCATCGTCGTCATCGCGCACATAGATCAGGCCATTTGAATAAACACCCGTCACGGAACCGAAGTAGTACTTGTCACCGGACTTCGACATCACACGGTCTTTAATGCAAAGACCTGAACTGTGGCATTGTACGGGCTTAAATACGACCTCTTTTGTACGGGAGTAAACCTTGCCATCGTCATCGTCACGAACAGCGATCATGCCGTTACTGTAGATGGAATCGATAACACCACTATAGTATTTCGTGCCATCACCCGACCGGGAAAGAACACGGTCTTTCACACACAGAGAATCCAGGCAGTTCAAGCGGCGATGAATGACCTTGATGTCACGGAAATAGTCTTTGGAATCATCCGCATCACGCATTTTCACCATGTTATTGGAATAGATCGCAATGATCTTACCCAGATAGGCCTTGGATTGAGAGCCCACCGGGTAAGCCATGACATCTGCACCTTCGCACATGCCATTGGCAGCGCAGGAAATACGCTTACCCACAGAGGAAATATCACGAACGTAAGTTTTTCCGTCGTCTTCGTCACGAACCAGGACCTTGCCATTGCCATAAACCTCGACAACACGTCCGTCATAGTATTTACCTTGAGAAGAAACAGAAACCACCACATCACCGGGGCTCAAACGAGTGTCCACGGGACGGCTTGGCTGGGTTGGCTGAGTCGGACGATTCGGCTGTGAAGGCGGGGCCACAATCACCGGACGCTGCACAGACATGCGGGGAACGGCTCTATCCCCCACGGCTTTCAAAGAAATCGTCGCGGCATGGGAGTAAGACTCCATACGCAGTTCAATAGTGCGAATGTCGTCATTGATATTCAGATTCTCAGAAGTCAACTGAGTGCCAGATTCCAGGACATTGCTGTTATGGAATTCACGGATCATATAGCGCTGACCACTCACGGTCATCACAGTGGCTTCGTGGATTTTCAGACGGCTGGATTGAACCTTCAGCTCCAGATACTTAAGGTTCGTAGGCTGCACCAGATTGAAGCGATAGGCTTCACCTCCGGACTTGCGGCTGATCTGATCAAGGTTCGCCACATCCGTATATTCACGGGTCACACCCTCATTGGGCATCGGCGGAGGAGGCGGACGGAACGTCTGCCCCTGAGAGCCACCGTCCTCAAAGCCCGGAAGATCAGAGATAATCTCAGCGTGAGCTGAGGCCTGAATCAAAGTCACAGCGGCAAGCAAACCCGCCACCCATTGTGTGTTCTTCATAAAGACGCTCCTGTTTTAATAGACAGTGCGGATTATTCCAAAGTTCGTGCCTCCACAATGGTTCCTAAATAAGCTCTAATTTTGAGCTGGGCATTTTTTACTGACTCAAAATTAGACAGCAGGTCCTTTTTCGGCGGCGCTCCCAAGTCCTCATGGGAACTGTGTTTTTGCAGCTTTCAGAAAGAAAACGGGTGACCCCGCAAAGGGTGCGATAGCAATTGATGATCACATCAAGGAGTCACCCCATGAATGCATTTAAAAGCCCCTCCCCGGCCTTAAAAACCTTGGTTGCTGCTTTAGCGGCGACCCTCGCCCTGACTGCCTGCAGCCCCCGGTCATTCGGACCCCCAGCGGAAGAGCCTGCAGACACGTCCCAAACCGGTATTATTAATGGAGACCCGATTCGGGAACGTGGAACTCAGGCCGCCCGCAGCGTGGTTCTAATTGAAATGGTCAACAGACATAATCAGGTTCTGGCATTTTGCACCGGCACCCTGATCGCGCCGCAGACGGTGCTTTCCGCCGGTCATTGTTTCGACGACAGCATCAAAGGAATGACGGGATTCAATATCGTGTTCACGAACAATTATGAAATCTTCGGCCGCAAGATGCTGGTGCGTGAAACCACTCGCC
Source organism: Bdellovibrio bacteriovorus (assembly GCF_048286975.1). GTDB lineage: Bacteria > Bdellovibrionota > Bdellovibrionia > Bdellovibrionales > Bdellovibrionaceae > Bdellovibrio > Bdellovibrio bacteriovorus_H. Next base: position 41,613 of record NZ_JBLVRT010000007.1, read on the forward strand.
GAGGGCTGGCGCATAAACACCACCCGAAATTTAATTCCACCAAACTGTATGATCATGACATCGCCATTGCGACCTTTGATGGTGGCATTCCCGAAGGCTATTCCACCGTCAGTATCGACACCGATGCCAAAGGAAATTACTCAGGGCGCAGTGTTTATGTGTATGGCTTTGGGCGCTCCAAGGACTACACCGGCAAACCCAATGAAGACCTTTTTGCCTATTTAGGTCAGCTTCACCGCGGAGTCATGCAGATCGATTCCCAGTTCAACCGCTACGGCGACCGCTACTGGCTGAACTCAAAAGTTCCGGTGTTCATCTGTCAGGGGGATTCCGGTGGGCCGCAGTTTTCACATGAAAATGGCGTGCTGAAAGTAATTGGAGTTAATTCCGCCGTCTATGGCAAACGCCTGCCAAACGGACAGGTCAGCTGTGCTGGCATTGCCCAGGCCACAAAGGTTGCACCCTTTGCCCCGTGGATCAAAACCACGCGAGCTCAGCTGCTGCAAACTACCACTGAATTTTCGGGAACATTTTCAGAGCATTGATACGCGTCTGTTCACATAACTGTTCAAGGCTGATCCCTTTAAGGTCAGCCACGAACTTCGCCGTGTGAATAACGTAAGCCGGAGTATTCTTGCGTCCACGCATCGGGATCGGCGCCAGGAACGGCGAATCCGTTTCCACATGGATACGATCCAGTGGCAGCATCTTCACTGTCTCGCGCAAAGAATCGGCACTTTTGAAAGTCACCACACCACTGATAGAGATATTGAAACCCACGTCCAGCGCCTGACGAGCCAGCCATTCTGTGCCGGTAAAGCAATGGATCAATCCATTCACTTCGCCTTTGAATTCTTTTAAAATCTCGATGGTGTCTTCTTCCGCATCGCGGGTGTGAATCTCGACCGGCATTTTGGTTCTGCGGGCGATTTCAAGCTGCGCGCGGAAGGCTTCCTTCTGAAGTTCACGCGGGGAATTGTCGTAATAATAATCCAGACCGATTTCACCGACAGCCACCACACAAGGTTCACTGACATGGTCTTCGATAAATTTACCGGCAGCTTCCGTGTAAGTGCCACCGTCATGAGGGTGCACACCCAAAGTGCAGTACACTTCCGGATAGTATTTGCGGGCGATGTCCAGCACGATCGGATGATCTTCCGGCTGGGTGCCGATGGTGATGATCTTCTTCACGCCCACGGCTTTCGCATTGTTGATTGCGGCTTCAACACCCTCTTCGAGCATATTCAAATGTGCGTGAATATCGATCCATTCCATAGGGCAAGTATAACAGCCGTCACGGAAGGTGACAATGCGCTTTAAGCCTTGGACGTGACGTAGAATTCTTCGATGATCAGCTGCGGATCACGATTGGCGGCAAAGGCCTGCTCCACCTGCAGTGCTTTCTGAATCAAATTCAGAATTCGTGAACGCTCAAGCTCTGCCAGGACTTTAATCAGCGGCGCCTGATCCAGATTCACAATCTGAGTTTTGGCACCCTCCTGCAGGCAAATGGCATCCTTTAAGAAGCCAATCCAATAGGAGATCATGCGCTGCCCTTGAGCGCGGTCTTTGAACTCGTTTCTCCACAGTTCATTTAGCAGGAAGTCAGCATCCTGAATAAACAAAGTCAGAAGCTCGACCGCCTTTTCGCGCACTTCCTGTTCAGGACCTTCCTGCAACTGAGCCAGCTTTTCAAAGCTGCCCCCCGCCGCTTTTAAAGCCCAGGCCGGCGCTTTCACGCGCTTCCCCAGATCTTCCTGAGTCAGCGGACGGAACTGCACAATGCGGGAACGGGACCGAATGGTCGGCAGAATCCCCGCCACACTGGGCGCAATTAAAAAGAAGAACGTACCCTCTGGCGGTTCCTCCAAAGTTTTTAACAAAGAATTGGCCGCCTGCGGATTCAGGGTTTGTGCCTGATCAATGACGATCACACGGTTGCCGGTCAGACTTTTTAAACTGAGGAATTCCAAAACCTCTTTGGCCTGTTCCATTTTGATGTTGGCACCATTGGGTGCAATCACCTTCAGGCCTTCATGAGACCCTTGAGAAATTCGGAAGCAAGAGGGACATTTCCCACAGCCCCGCGGACTGGAAGGACACAGCAGAGCCTGCGCCAGTCCCATCGCTGTCAGTTTTTTGCCGATGCCGCCCGGACCCACAAACAAAAAGGTCTGACCGGGCTTTCCATTTTCGAAAGACTCGACCATTTTTTTGATTGTTTCCTGATGTCCTAAGACGAAATCCAGCATCCGGGCCATAGTTACGTCCTTACAGAACTTTTCGTTCAGTCAAAGACTGCAACAACTGTTTGAATAGTACTTCCTGGCTTTCACGCGCATCCAGGACGATCCACGCAGCGGCGTCTTCACGAGACTGCTTCAGGAAGGACTGACGAACGTTTTCATGGAAAGTGTCGGCTTCAGATTCAATGCGGTCTTCGGTTTCACCGGTGACAGCACCACGCCCCTGACGACGACGACGGCTTTCTTCCACAGACAGATCCAAAAGAACGGTGATGTCGGCTTTCAAACCGCCGGTGGCAAAGGTATTCAGCATCACCACATCGGCTTCAGAGATCGCACGCCCGCCGCTTTGAAACGCGACAGAGCTTGCTGCAAAACGATCACACAAAACCCAGGTGCCCGCCGCCAAAGCCGGACGGATCACCTGATCCACGTGCTGGGAACGGCTGGCTTCATAAAGCAGCAATTCCGTGCGCGGGGTTGGTGCCGGACCTTCTTTTCTCAGAATCATGTTGCGGATTTCATCACCCAGCGGGGTTCCGCCGGGCTCACGGGTGCGCAAAAAGTTGATGGCTCTGTTTTGCAGCTCACGCTCCAACGCCGCCATCAAAGAACTTTTGCCGGAGCCGTCCAGCCCCTCAAATACGATAAATTTCATTTTGCACCGCAAGATAGATTAGTTGAATACAGGGCCGCAAGCACGACGCCCACCCAAGTGGACTTTGTCAGATATTGCGGTGTAGACGTCAACAAATCGCATCGCGACAAGGCGCACAGAACCCTTCACATCGCCTATTTGGACTCTGACGAATCCTTTGACCAGCGGTGACACGGTTATGCGGATCAAAGCCTGGCGTTCAAAGCGGTTGGTGAACGTCAAAAGGTCCGCCAGCGGTGGTGGCGGGAATCCAAGACTGGAGCTCAATCCGGACGAGAAAAACTCGGGCGAAGAAGTGCTGTAACCCGGGATCGCTGGTGGATAGAACGAAGTCCCTTTCAGGGTCTCGGCACCGTCACGACGGCCCATGGTAATACCGGCCTTACCAACCACGCCGATCACCGTGATCGCCGCCTTGGTGTTGTCGAATTTTTCAGAGTTATGGAAGATCTCAAACACGAATGCTTTTTTGGTTTTGTTAAAGGCAATGCTGAAGCCCACTTCGTCAGCTCCGCCGCCGCCTTTGCGCAAAACGCCGGCTTCGGCCAAAATACCCGCCGAAACACTCAGGCCAAATTCATTGGAATCAATCACGAGTGGCGCCTGGGACCACAGCTTGTAATCCAAACCACGCAGGATGCTTTGCACGGCCTGCTGGCTGCGCACCTGGAAGGTTCTTTGTGTCTGGGACTCGACAACAGTTTCTTTCCCGAAGGCTTTTTTCACTTTGATTTTCACAAAACTCAGACCGTCACCCACAAGGCTTCCCGCCCCGTAAACGAACTTGGTGGAATTCAGAATGCGCGCGGCATTCGTCAAAAACATCAGACGCATTTCATGGAATTTTTTGCGGCGATCTTCCGGCAGACTTTCAAATGGCTCCAAAGGATCGGTTTCTGCGACGGAACCACCACGGGCGATGATTTGTTCACGGACTTTGTCCGGGATCTTCAGACCCAATGACTCTTTCATCATTTCGCGATCCGGAGTCGTTTCGAATTCGTATATTTGCTCGCCCTTGCCGACCTTGATCAGCAGCTTGTCCTGTTGGGCGACCTGCGCTTTTTCAAGCGTGCTTTCTACGATCTCGGTCTCGACGGACGAAAGATCCTCGGCCCAGGCAGGGACCCAAGTTGAGACAAGCAATGCCGCAAAGGTAAGGGAGCGAACTACGTTTTTCATATTAAGCGGTGAAAAATGCAATCCAAGGACCGGGCTTTTAGCAATGCTAACTATATGATTTCTCGATTTTTTGCTGTCTAAGGCTTAGACGGCGAGCCCTAGCCCGCCACCTAGAACTCAACCACCCAGGTTCCGGCCGAGGTTTTATTGAACTTGTACATAATCAGCGGAAGCTCGACCGGTTCCGGGGACTTCCCGATTTGCTTGCCGATCCCGTTCACCGCTTCGGCAAAGTTGAAGCTGCGACTGCGGCCCGGATCCATCCCGCCAGCGATGCGGGCCAAAGTCATTCGCAGGGACGGCGGATAAGTGTTCACCACCACAACTGCGGTGGCTTTGGCTTCAGTCAGAAACTTGACCTCCACCACGTCCACTTCGGACTTTTTCAGCATGAATTCCTGATAGGACTTATTCAGCCACTCGGATTGTTTGATGGAATCATCAGCTTCAATCTTCAGCTGTTCCTGGAATTTCTTTTCCCCCAGCTCCAACGCGAGCTTTTTGATCTTTCCTTCCTGAGAAGTACAGGCCGACAGAAGCACAAAAAATAGGCAGACCGAAAGGCGAAGCATGTTTTTCATAACCTCTATGGTGATCAATAAGGGCAGAAGACTCAACAGACTCGTGACGTGATGCGCTATGTTACCCAAAACGGGTCACTTTGGGGTGGACGAAAACCGCCATTATCCATATATTTGGGGGTCTTTGGGAGATTACATAAAATGACTACATTTATCGGCGTATTGCATATCATCGTAGCCCTGGTTTTGATCATCTTGGTTTTGATCCAAGATTCCAAATCTGATGGCGCTCTGGGCATGGGTGGATCTTCCGGCTCCAACTCTTTGTTGGGTGCAACTGGCGCTCAATCTTTGGCTGGTAAAATGACAGTATGGGCTGCAATCATCTTCGCGGTGACTTGCCTGGCTTTGGCGACTTTGACTTCTTCCAAAACCAAGTCCGTAGTTGACAGCCTGCCGCTGCCAACAGCTCCGGCTCAAGAACACTTCCCAACTGAAGCTACTGACGCTGCAGCAGGTGCTGCCGCTGTTCCTGCTACAGAGACTGCTCCGGCAGCTACTCCTGCGGCTTCTCCTGCTTCCCCGGCTGCCACTGCAGCTCCGGCACAGAAGTAATTTTAGTGCCTTCCTGACAGGTTCTTCGCTATAGTTTTCCTATGGCGAAGAACAACTGGCTGATTCCATCTCTGATTATCGTAGGCGTATTAAGCGTCGCCCTTTCTCTCTTCATCTCAACTCAGACTGAAAAAACCAAACCCGGTGCCCGTCCTTTGGCGCGACTGGATTTGAATCTGGGTAAAGTCTTCGTTCTGCGCAACAACATGACCAATAAAGAAGTCCTGACCCGCAAGGCGACTTTGTTTGCACTTGATTCAGTCGAAACCGGTGTCGATGGCGATGCGACCATGGAATTTGATTCCTCATACCGCATTCGTGTGCCGGAAAACTCTTTGATCACCCTGGATGAAGAAAACGAGCGCATTGTTCTGATCATCAAACGCGGCGATCTGCAGGTTGAAAACTATGGCCGCGAAGGCAGCGTTTATATTTCAAAAGACGGTGTGCGCTGGACAGCGACTGACTATGAAATGAACTATAAAAAACAAGCGCCGACGGAAACCCTGCCAGAACTTGCGCCCGCGGAAACCCCGGTGACGAATCAAAAACCGGTGGAAGGCCTGACGTCAGAATTCATTCAAGACACGCTGAAAACCCACCGCAGTTCATTCTTTAAATGCTACACGCAACTGCTGCAAAGAACTCCGGGCGTGGTGGGACAAGCCTCCATCAGCTTCACCATCGAACGCACAGGCAAAGTCAGCCAGGCCGATATTGCCAGCAGCAGCCTGAGTGACCCTCAATTCAAAAAATGTCTTCTGGAAGCTGTCCGCCGTGTGGAGTTCAAAGTCTTTGGTGGTGATCCGATCACCACCGTCTTCCCACTGCGTTTTGAATAGTGAAAGGGCCTTCGTTCTGAAGGCCTAGCGATAATCGTGCAGATAATCAATGCGGTCCGGGATCCAGGGTTCATGCACCCCTTCCATCTCGTACACGCGTCCTTCATCCACCAGTTTTTCTTTAAGTGGTGCAACACTTGGCTGATACGAAGAGTGCAGCAGACCTTTTTCGATAAAGAACGGACGGACTTCGTTGTAAGCGCGCTCACCCAAAACCCCGCGGCGGATGAATTCATCAAAGCTCTTCATCAGCTCTTCCGGAGTAAAGCCATAGTTGTAAATCATGTCCTGAATGACAGCATAGATGCCATCCTGATTCAGACGACCATCCTGATACATATCCAGCGCGACCTGGAAAGTATTGTAAGTGGCTAACGTGCGGCGACCGAATTTCAGGTAATAATCCGGATCGGTGTCAGTGGCCAGATTGATATAGATCTTTGCCACAGGATCATTTTCAGGAATTTGCGCCTGCAGTTCCAAAATCGTATTCACCTGTTCGCCGGTGACGTTCAGTTTTTCCAGCGTCGTGCGAATGTCGTTGGTGCCCAGACGGCGCGAACAAATATCAGAATACAGATTATAGATGATGGCATCGGTTTCACTGTCATCACCCCAGCAGATCTGGCGCACATTTTCTCCCAGACGCGTGCGCAGTTGCATCAGCGCCTGCAGCTTGTAACCGACTTGTTTCGTCAGACGCCAGAAACGGCCCGGACGCAGGTTCGCCAGATTGTCTTTATAGAAACAACCAAAGGGACGGATATTGTCCAAAGAAAATTTTTCCGAGATACGCTCTTCCATCTGCGGCGGTGAAGCCGTGATGAAATAGATCGGAAAGTACATGTAACCTTTTTGTTGCTTGCGGTATTCAGAAAGGGATTGCAAAAGCGTGTTGGTGCCCGGAATGTTTTTTTTGTTCAGGGCACGTTCCAGAATCGTGGTCATCAGACCCGACAGGGAATCAATCGTGGTGTCCAGATAAGTCTTATCCAGGTCCCACAAAAAGACTTCCTCGTGACTTTTCTCCATGCCCTCGGACACGTAACGGAAAAAAACCACATCCCCATTCATCTCACTACGATCACGCCAATCAGCCATGACTTTATTCTGACACAGGCCCACGGCTGCCGCAATTGAGATTAGAAACAGCCGGTGGTATTGACTGGCTCTGCCATCTGACGACAACGAACCTGAGCTTTGGAACACTTCACACGCAGGTGGAAGTGATTGTGGTGGTCTTTTTCCGGAATCAGGCGGCGCAGCGTCTGAGCGGCAAGGCTTGAGTTGTCACCCTTCGTCAACTCGCCATTGGCAATAGCGTGACTGCACAGGGCCTGCTTCAAAGCACCGTGGATAAAGATACGGTCAATAAGCTGTGTGCCCACGACCTCTTTGAACAGCTTCCATTGAGGTTCCAGCATCCAGTTCGCGTGAGGTTTGTTCACCGCCACTGCGGACGCGAAGTATCCTTGGAAGGACTTATTATTAAAGAAGAAGGCCACGTCCGCATCCAGACCATTCTGGTGGGACTTGTGGGAGCCCAGCTTACCACCCGCCTCACGGGACAGATCTCCCACGGACAGCTCGTAACCCGGAATTTCTTTTTTGGTCAAAAGACCCATTTTCACAATGATATAAGCCAGCTCATTGGTCGCGAAGTGAGTTTTTCTTTTCGGACGAATGATCTCATAACCCGTCGGAGCATGCGCCTGCTCGTAAGTCAGCATGTTCGCCGCATTCTGCAAACGTCCCGCGTTCACCGGCCCGATAGCCTGACTGACCTTGTTCACCGCAGGAGCCGTCTCAGGCACACGTGGTTGACCGGTTTTAGGTGGATCCTTTTTAGGCTCCTCACGCTTCGGAGGTTCTTCCTTCTTTGGTTCCTCTTTTTTAGGCTCTTCTTTCTTGGGCTCGTCCTTTTTAGGAGGATCTTTTTTTGGATCTTCCTTCTTTGGTGGATCGGCCTTGGGAGGATCCTTCTTAGGTTCGTCCTTTTTCGGAGTGTCCTGTTTTGGTTCCTCTTTTTTCGGTTCTTCTTTTTTTGGCTCTTCCGTCTTAGGAGTTTCCTCGGACTTCGGAGCTTCCGGCTTTTTCACTTCCAGAATTTTTTCGATGTCATCGGCGATATCACCGACGTAACGACCTGGTTCGCCCTCGACTTCATCGTGGCCGCCTTCGATTTCTGATTCTTCGTCTGCTGGCAGTTCCTCTTCACCTGGAATTGATTCTTCCGCAGCGGGGCTGACGTCATCCTGCAGGGATTCGACCTGGTGGTGATACACGATACCCTGATAGTAAACGTAGATATCAATGAAGGATGAACGGCATCCGCCATCGACACTCAAACACGTGGCCTTCGCCGCCACTTTCAAATCCCGATTGTCCTGAGTTTTGGCTTTATATGCTTTCAGCGCGATGAATCCGTAAGGATCCAAGATGCCGGCAAGATCCAGCTCGACTGTCTGAACTGATTTTGCACGCACCGGAAGGAATTCGATCCTGCCCTTCAGGGTCATGCCCTTGGTGGCCTGATCAAAGTTAACACTCATGTCCTGCACGCGGGTGGAACCACGCACGACTTTGTAACCGTCTTCATCCATCACATTCGGCTGAGCTGGTTCATAGGTCGTCACAACCTCAGAACCCTGGTCACGGGTGTCCGGAGCACAGGCAGCCAGCATTGATAGGGAGCTTAAAATGATGAGGGCGCGCAACAAAGTCTTCATCCTGCCCGGAACATTGCAGGAACCGTGCTTTCGGGAGCTGCAATTTAAGCGGACTTCCTACTGACGGACTGTCAAAGTTTTAGATAGGTATGACAAGAAGCGGTCCCGCAGCTCGCCATTGCGGATTTCGTACAGATTTCCGTGACGTCCGTCCGGGATCAGCCAAAGCTCTTTGGGTTCGGCGGCATTCTGATACATGTTTTCGGTAAATCGCGGCTCCACGGCTTTATCCGCTGTCCCGGTGATGAACAGCAACGGAATGGGTGACAGCGACGCCAGCGACTGCGGGGCGTATTCGTCACTCACCACCACCGACGACAACGGCTGCAGGATCCAGGTGAACCAATGCCGGTTCATCACCCCTTTGGCCATTCCCTGATAGGAATCAAAGCTGGCCTCTATCACCACATTACGCAAAGGAATGCGACCTTTGACTTCTTCTGCGGTTTTCAGTGCGATAATACCGCCCAAGCTATGCCCGTAGACTATCAACGGCCGGGAATCCTTTTTCTGATGCAGCCATTCGGCCGCCGCCACTCCGGCCGCCACGGTATTTTCCGGGGTCGGATAACCACTGGACTGCCCATAGCCAGGATAATCAAAGATAAAATAATTGTACCCTTGTGATGGCAACCACTGAAACATCAGAAAATGCGACGTCAGATTTTCGGCGTTGCCATGGAAAAACAGCATCGTGCCTTTGTTATCGGCTTGTGCAGAGGCAAAATACCAGCCGTGCACTTTTTCACCCGTAGAAGTGGTCAAATACACATCCTCGGGGTTCAATTTTATGCGTGCTGGATCAAAGAGCTTTTCTTTCATCGGATAATAGAAAAATGACTGACACCCGGCCAGCAGCATCGTCGCGATGCATCCGAAAAAGAAACGGCGAAGCCCCGAAAACTTTGTCATACTGGAATCATGAAACGATTCGAACATCAATGGCAAGACTATAAGTGGGTCGATTGTGAAGCTCCTGCGCAGGAGGATCTGCGTCAGCTGGCCGAGGAATTTCCCATCCCCCTGCAGGCGCTGACCACGTGTCTTGATCCCGAGCATTTGCCGATGTGCACGTTCTATGAAAAAGTATGCTTCTTCATTCTGCGCCACCACGATGCGCAGGCAAAACCCAAAGCCGGCACCATGCAGGAACTCACGACCAAGATCATCTTCTTTGTCGGTCAGGATTTTTTGCTGACGATTCATCGTGTACCTCTGGAATGCATCTCCATCAAAAAAGACAAAGTCGCTTTTGAACAGCTGCCTCTTTACACTCTGGTGAAATCCCTGTGTGTGCAGACGGTGAAAAGCTTTGATGCCCCCTTGGATGTGCTGGATTCCAAAACCGATGTGATTGAAGAGCGTGTTTTTGCCCTTAAGCGCCGCACGATTCTGCGCGAGGGTTATCAAATCAAACGAAAAGCCGCGTCTTATCGCAAGATTTTCAAGTTCACTGCTGATGTCTTTAACAAGATTCACCAGCACGAAAATATTCCACTGAAGGACATACAACAAGTGCGTGAACCTTTGGAAAAAGTGGCCTTTTATGCCGATGATATTTATGAGGAAATCACCGGTCTTTTGAACCTGCATTTATCGTTGATGTCGCAAAAAACCAATGAAGCGTCTTTCCGCACCAATGAAGTGATGCGAGTCTTGACAGTGCTATCCATGTTCTTCCTGCCTTTGAATTTCATTGCCGGGGTTTACGGAATGAACTTTGAAAACATGCCCGAATTGAAAGAGCCCAACGGCTACTATGCCACTTTGACGTTTATGGTAATGGTCGTCGTCGGCATCACCTGGTGGATCTATAAAAAAGGCTGGCTGAAAAAAGAAGAACTGTAAAAGCAGGCCCCGGGGGCCTGCTTCAACTGGCAACTATGTCCGAGCCCGCGCCTGAACGAAGGAATAAAAGAACACGGCGTTCGGATCACTTGCAACCCTTGCCATTTCTTCCTTCACCCCTTCCACAACCTCCTGGGAAATGCATTTAGCTTCCACCAGCTGATCGCTGGCACTTAGCAAAAGCTCTGTCCAGTATTCGATGCAGTCCTTGCGTGCTTGCGGATAACGATTATCCAGGAACCACGTTTTTATTTCCGTGTGGATGTCATGATATCCCAGCTGCATGAAGAAGTTCCCAAGCTTCGCCCCCACAAACGGGTCCCCTTTTTGCTTCAACTGATATTCATTGAACGCCATCCAGTACTTCCAGACATTCGGTGAATAGGGATCAAGGAAAAAGGAGGCGTTCATCACTTCAGTAGCATAGACCACAGACCCTGGGCGCAGCACGCGGCGCACTTCTGACAAAACCCGAATCGGATCCGGAACGTGTTCCAGAATCCAGCACAAGAAAGCCCCGTCGAAAGAGTTTGAAGAAAAATCCATCGCCGTGGCATCCATCTCTTTCAACTCAAAGCGCTGCTCGGCAAAAGGCAGATGACTCAACCGGTGTTTGGCGGCTGAAAGTTGTTTTGTGCTGCGATCAATGCCGGTCAGCTTCAGATCAGGAAAACGCCGCAGAATAATTTCACTTTGCGCGCCAACACCACAGCCGACTTCCAGCAGATCTTTGACGTTGGATAGATTGATATTTTGATAAACCGTGTGTTCACCGAAGCGCGCCTGTTTGCGCAAACGATCTTGTTCTTCTTTGGTGAACCCGTGCAGATAAGGAAAATCAGCCATCGAAAGCCCCCTTCGGAGGTGAAGCTTCTATTTAATAGCTGAGCCCCCGATTGCTCAAGCCCTCTCACTCTGCGCCAGCACAAAGCAAAAGTTGCCATGCAACAAACTTAAGAAACCTAACCTTGTTTCACCAGCGCAAATTGAGGCCCCGCAGCTAGGCAGAGCCGTTAGAATCCTTCCCAGCGTACGTTGACGCGGGGGAATTCGATCCAGTCTTCGTTGGGTGGAAAACCGTCTGGGCGAGGTTCAGTGCTGCCTTTGAAACTTAGGAAGGCCGTCAAAGCACATATAAATGCTTCAAAAGCGTGATTGTTCTCAATCATCAGCTTCACATCCTGATCGTACACGAATGCCACGTTGTGCGTGCTTAAAGCGCTCAGAATTTCGCGACGACTTTCATCCCCGCCGATGGCGTGCTTATGAAAACGCAGATGACTTTTCATCACATTCAGGGAACGCCCCAAACGCCAGACGGAAAGCTTAGGAAACACTTCGATGCATTTGGCTTTTAATCCACGTTTTAGATACATCGCCCGCGCCAACAAGGGTGCGGTGTTCGCCCCCATCGCGTGCTGAAGAATAAAGGGCTCTTCCAGTTCGGACGACACGTACATCTCAACACAGCGCTGAGTGTACGGAGTGAAAAGCTTGCGCGGTTTTTTCTTCTTGTGCAGTTTGCGGGTGTAGTCCCACATCCATTTGACGTGGGGCTTTTTGCAATCCTCGATGCTGTTGCAGCAGTCTTCGGACTGCAGGCACACCGGCAAATTGAATGGCACATCAAACGCAATCAGATCAATTTCATTGTGATACTGACGGATGACTTCCTGAATTTTGAAATCAGCGGAATGAACTTCGTCGCTCTTGATTTTTTCCACCAAGCGCGACAGGAAGATTTTTTTATGTTTGGGATAGTATTCCAGAACGGCCAGACAGGCCTTGTCGGTTTTACCGCCCCCCAGGGACAGACCGATGAAACGATGAACATCTCCGGCATGCGTCGCCGAAGCCGCAGTCTTTTTAACTGCGGTCTTCTTCGTCGTCTTTTTCTTTACAGGGGATCGACGGGTTTTGCGTCCATCACCTGGAAGCCGGCTTTTTGGCATGCGTTGGCTACTCCCTCACGTTTATCCGGAGGACACCAGACCAGCACACAGCCCCCGCCCCCAGCTCCACAAATTTTAACAGCCTCAGCCCCATTCTGCAAAGAGACTTCCGCTAACTTGTAGATCTCAGGACTTGAAAATTCCGGGGCCAAGCGGACACGGGCTTCAAATTCGCGTTTAAACAACCCACCCAGGTCTTTCCAGTTGCCAGCACGGATGGCATGCTCGGTCTCAATGGCAATACCTTTGAGATCACGCAAGGCCTGTAATGTTCGCGGATCCTTGATAACGGAATCCTTCATCACCTCAAAGTTGTTAAGACCGGAATGATGGGCCTTGCCGGTATAAACCAGCATGAACTTTTCAGCCAGCGGAGTCTGCGACACCGGCAGCACCTTTTGTTCGATGCCGTCATAGCTGTAGTGAAGGACATTGATACCACCGGATGCCGCTGGATAATAATCCTGGGTCCCGGTTGGAGTGTTCAAAATCTCAGCTTCAATATTGTGAGCCACATGAACCATGGTGTGCACGTCTTTAAACGGTTTTCCGCAGAACTGGGCAAAAGCTTTCATCAAGCTGATTGTCAGACTGGAGCTGCCGCCCAATCCCCCGCCCACCGGGCTTTGTGAAGAGGTCTTCAAAGTGAAACCTTGTTTTGGCATCCAGTAACGAAGCTGAGTCTGCAGCAAAATCATTTTAGGATCGGTGTCTGCCAAAGCCTCTTGCAGATTGCTGTAGGCCTTGCGCAGTTTCAAGTCAGCGGATTCCAGCACGATCGTGGAATCGTCGTGCGGAGTCAGTTCCGCCACCGTGTAAATATCAATGGCCACGTTGACGGTGGAAGCTCCATTGATGAACAAATAAAGGGGCCACAAATCCAATGTGCCCCCAGCCAAATCCACACGCGTTGGAGATTTAACTACAATCTTCTGCATTACTTTTCTTTCTGCTCGGCCATCATGGCCTGCGATTCTTCTGCTTCACTTTTTTTAGGTTGTTTCGGTTCGGACACTTCACGCAAGTCAGCCAAAGTGACTTTGATAAAACGATCCAAAGCGCCTGGTTCCATTTTTAATTGCTGCGCAGGTTCCGAGACCTTTGCATAGATGCCCAGGTCCTGCGCCTGTCCCACTTCGGCCTTCCATTTTTTATCGGCCATGGTCAGATCCATCACAAACAGATTCTTCAAGGCTGGAAGTTTAGCTTCCACGATCTCAGACGCCTTGGCATCGGCGATAGATGTCAGGAATTCACGCACCTTGTTCTGATCCAGTTTAAGATCTTTTTGCGCCGGAGCCACCCACTGGCCTTCCACACGGCGGATTTCCAAAGATCCCATCTGGTTTTTCAGACGAACCTCATCCACGCTGGCAATTTTATGGCGCAGGAAACGACGCTCGCGGAAATCCATGACACCTTTGTTCACACGATTTTGCCATACGGAGTTTACCACCAGCACTTTGTTTTCACCATCACGGCGGGCAAACGCGTTGTCTTCAAAATTGCGCTTTTCAGAAATCTCAAAAACGTTTTGGGCGCCGGCTGTGGTCTTGAAAGTCACTTTACCAATCGGTTTGTCCAACCCATAAACCGCCCAGTTGATGCTGTCGCCCTCGGCGGCAGTCTCAATGATACGCTCAGGGAAAGCCCCTTTTACAAAGTCATCCACCGCTGTATTGTCGGCCAGATCCTTCAAGGGCTCTTCCATATTCCAGCCGTCCACGGAGCGCTTCAGAGTGATCTTCTGATCCCCTTTTTCAACCTGAACCCAGTCCACTTGTTCAAAGTTCACGGTCATCAGGCGTGCGTCCATCGAACGCCTTTCTTCCATCTTTTTTTCGTGGAAGAAGTCGTAAACCGCATAACCCCCAAAAACCAGCAGACAGATGACAAGAATTGTACGCCCTTTGAGTTTCATTACGCATTTCTCCTTCTAAGCCACAGACCGACGCTGGTGCCTAACAAAAGAATAGGAAGTGGGATGATGAAAGCAAACAAGAAAAGACCAAACTTGGTTTCTGTCATGATCATTTGTGTCGCCAAAGGCTCTTTCGGCGTGATGCTGATCAGGTTTTCCTCTTTGGCCAGGGCCGCAATGGAATTCAGCACTAGATCACGGTTCAGATTCTGATAAAGCATCTGATTGGTCAGGAAATCCACGTCCCCTGCGATGATCGCGGTAAAGTCCTTGGCACTTTCATCCCCGGCCCACTTACCACTGACTTCATCAACCAAAGCATAGGTATTCTCAGGCCCTTCGCCGCGAATCTGCATGGACGGGAACGCCATCGCGTTCGGAGCGGTGGAAACCAATTCATCCACAACCACGCCTTTCACAATGTCCACTTTCTTCAAAGACTGAGGATAACGGAACAAAGTCACTTCCGAACGTCCAAATGGCTTGGTGATCTTGTTGTTCATGGAGAAGATCACACCCATGGTCGGCCCCTGATTGATGCCTTTACCCATGACGGTTTCAACCTGATTCAGGATGTAGTTGTTTTCAAACTGCACACCCATCTTGGCCACCAGCTTTTCAAGACCCGCGGTGTTCTGCGATTCAATCGCCAAAAACAGACTGCCGCCGTTTTTCAAATAACCTTCCAAAGCCTCAATTTCAAAAGCCTGGAAGCCCTGAACCGGGCCCGCCACCACGATCACATCGGCATCTTCTGGAACTTTCGCATTCTGAATCAGGGAAAGCTCTTTGACAGTGTAGCGGTTGTTTTCCAGCAAGGACTTCAAAGAACCCAGCCCCAGGCCTTCTTTGTTTTCGCTCAGGGCTTTTTCACCGTGACCGACAGTGAAGTAAACTGTCTTGTTCTTTTCACGAGTGACTTTTACAAGTGCGCTGGTGAAATCCTGCTCGTCGATTTTTTCGATGCGGTTGCGGCGCCCTTTGTAATCCAGGAACACCACGCCGCTGCCTTTGTCGATTCCATATTCTTGAGCCAGATCCGGGCGTTCATTCACTTCCACGAAGTCCAGCTGCACTTTGCTGCTGTGATCCTGATACTTTTTGATCAGCTCGCGGAACAGACGACGATTTTCTTCGTTGCCTTCAACACCTTTTTTATAGAAGAAATAAACTTTCAGATCTGAATCCAGGCTTTTAACAAGCTTGATGGATTGTTCAGACAAAGTGTTCACTCGGGCAGAGGAAAAATCCCAGGTCTTGGTGTGGCGGGCGCCGATATAGTTCACTGCCCCCAGCACCGCCAACAACAGGAGTATCAGCATCCCCATGCTCATGCCTTCTTTGGTGGTCTTCATGGTGAAGAACTCTTTAAAGAATGCACGGTCTTTGATGATGCCGACAAGAATGAATACCACCGCCAGGCCCAAAGCCAGCCAGCAGAACGGAACCCAGTCACCCAACAGATAACGAGTGATGGACATGGCGACCAAAGAAAACCCAGCGAACAGGAAAGAAATTTTGCTCAATTTACTCATGACTTATCTCCAACGTGAGGATTCAACAACACGCTCTGCCAGGAAACAGAACAGGACAATAATACTGAAGAAGAACACCAGCGCATTGGAGCGCACTGTGCCTTCCACCAGACTGGAAAGATGACTGCTCAGGGAAACATGCTCAAAGAACTTGCGAGCCGCTTCGCTGTCCATGACTTCCGTGCCGATACCGACAAACCAGATTGACACGTTAAAGATCACCGACGCCACATAGGCCACGATGCTGTTTTCAGTCAATGAAGATGCAAACAGATTCATCGCCGCATAAACCGCACCTACCAGGAAGATCCCCAGGAAGGCCACAATCAGCGGACCCCAGTTCACCGTCGCCAAAGTGGAAGTCGCCACCGGGTACAGCAATGCCAGCATCACCAGACCACCCACCGCACCCAAGGCAGCCAGATACTTGCCCATCACGATCTGCAGGGATGTCACCGGTGACGTCAGAAGCAGATCAAAAGTGCGAAGCTTCTTTTCTTCCGCAAAAAGTTTCATCGTCAAAGCCGGAACCACAAAGATCAAAAGCAGGTTCAGATAAGACAGCTGACGCAAGAACACCCCGTAATGAATATTCAACTGGTTCTGAGGAACCCCTTGTTGCATCACGTAGTTCATCAAAAGCTGAGAAAACAGATTCAATTGAATCGGATACACCCAGCTGAATACCAGACTCATCAGGAAGCAGATCACCCAGAACGTCGAGTTGAAGTAAAAACCCTTCAGTTCTTTTTTGAAGATTGTCATTGTTGGATTCATGCTTCACCTCCACGTTCCTGCTGACCATATGTAAGTTTCAGGAAGACATCTTCCAGATCCCGTTTGGCCTGACTCAGTTCCAGCAAACCGTAACCGCCGGTTACCAGCTGGGACGATACGTTTTCAACGGCCTCTTCGCCGCCTTTCAGATCAATGTTCCATTCTTTACGGGAAGCACCCAATTGAACACCCGTGACGGCACTGACGCCGGAAAGAACTATCTTCATGTCTTCCACGTCCTTGCGCAGGCGCACGTGCAGGCGCACCTGACCTTTATCCAAGGCAGACAGGTTTTGAATGCTGTCTTCCGCCACAATCTTGCCTTTATTGATGATGATCACCTTTTCGCAAGTCGCTTCCACTTCCGGCAGAATGTGGGTCGAAAGGATGATGGTGTGCTGGCCTTTCAGAGCTTTGATCAATTCACGGATCTCGGCCACTTGTTTTGGATCCAGGCCCACGGTCGGCTCATCCAGAATCAGAACTTCCGGATCAGACACAATCGCCTGGGCAATGCCCACGCGCTGCTTGAAACCTTTGGACAGATGATGGATCAGACGTTTTTGCACATCGCCCAGATTGGTTTTTTCGATGGCGTTGTTGACACACGCTTCGATCTTTTCTTTAGGAACTTGCTTCAGGGCTGCCACATAGCGCAGATAATCGCGCACAAACATGTCAGCATAGACCGGCGGAATCTCCGGCAGATAACCGATGCGTTTTTTAACTTCCAAAGGATTTTCAAAAACATCAAATCCCGCGACAGAGGCATTGCCATGGCTTGGGGCCATGAAGCCTGTGATGATTTTCATTGTCGTGGATTTGCCAGCTCCGTTGGGACCCAAAAAGCCCACAACATCACCCTTGGAAATGGAGAAGTTCAGTTTGTCGATGGCCCGACGAGGACCATAATCTTTGGTGAGATCTTTGACTTCAATCACGATGCAATCTCCTCTATATTCTAGAGGAAAATGTTAGACCGAATTACCCCCAAAAGGTACCTGCTTACTTTTTCCGAAGCGTCGCGGCGTAAGAGTTTAATTCAGCGTCAGATTGAACGATTTTTCCGAGTGATAAGTGACGCGTCCCAATTTATCGCCCTTGATCGGACGGACAAAACGACATTCGACGATCACCACCGCCACTTTTTGACCGACCATCAGGGATTTGGACGACAGGGATTCACGGGCCACCCAGGCGGCGACCTCCTGCACTTCGACCGGAGTGATTTCCTGATCGCGCTGGCGATGGATGATGGCGTGCGCCCCCGGATAATCCTTTAGATGCAGCCAGTAATCCCACGCTTTGGCCTGACGAAGCAGCGCCAGATTGTCAGCGCCGGACTTCCCGCAGTAGGCCAAAGCGCCTGAAGCCAGGTGCAACTTGCGTCCCCGAGCCTCGGCCTTTTTCATCAGATCCACCAAAGCGGGCTTGCTTTGTTTTTGCGAATACCGCGTGGCCTCAAGCTTCTGGATTTCGATTAAAAGCTCTTCCAGGCGCTCGCGAGCGCCCTCTTTTTTTCCGACCATTTGTTTGGCCTTGGAAAAACAGTGTTCAATGTTCCAGCTTAAGGACTGCTTGCGATCCACACATGACTGCAAATCCTCGGGCACATCCAGTGTCCCGTGGGTTTTCAAATACTGACCGGCCTCGTACCACAAAAGCTCACGATCGCTTTCGATCTGCTTTTGGATTTCACTTAAGGCCTTCCGTTTTTTCTCCAGATCCTTCTGTTTCTGCTTTTCCCATTGAGCGACCGGATCCAGATTCGTCGGTTTTTTGCCGCCGGATTGTTCCGCCAGCCACTCTTCGTGAATGGCGGCCAGATCGCGGGGCTCGGGGGGATTTTCCACCACCGGCGCCGCCGACAGATCCATCGGACGATCCCACGCCACTTGCTTGCCCTGCGCTTTAACGATCAGATTGCATTGTTTGGGAATAAGGCGAATTTCAAGCTCGCAGTCCATCGTGGCATTCTTTAGCTGCAGGCTGACCACGCGTCCGAAAGCCTCTTTCACCGTCATGGAAGTGACATACAAATTGCGCCCGTGAGAATTCAGGAAAAGACTGACCGGCTTGGTTTTCGGGCCCTTTTTAAACGGGCACTGATCCTCGAAAAGCAGCAGCATCGGGGTGTTCGGCACAAGGTCCAGTATCATCCAATACATGGTTCCGCGCAGATGAAAACCCAAAGCCAGACCTCGGTCATTGGCAAGCACGTCCTGCAACTGGGCGCCGTCCAAAATTGGAGCAAAGTAAGAGACAAAATGCTGGAGTTCTTGCTGTGTCAGGGCCTTCATTGGTCCAAGTCTCTCATCCTTTGGGCCAAATTTCTATGGGTGATGCTCAGGTTCGAAGAAGGAAAACCGATATTTGAAGGGTATGAATACAGATATGCTGCTAAAAATCGTAGAAACACAGCTTCAAGAAACCCAGAACATGCGCGAAAAGACGCCGGACTTCATCCGTAAGGTCGTTCATCTTTACACGCTGCAATTGATGAAAGTCGGCTCGATTCCAATGGAATTCATGGAAGATGTGCTGACAGACATTGAAGCGGAAGCCATTGAAATCTATCGCAAGAAAACCTACGGCTTTTTAACTTTGGAAGAATACCGCAGGCACAAATTCCGTCAAAAAGACGACAACTAGTCACCCACAAAGCGAACTGAAAAGTTCGCTTTTTTATTCTTCGACTTTCTCGATCACAGCAAAATACAAAGGACCAAAACCACACTGATCCGGCATGTAGGCCACACCCAACTCCGTGCGCTCCCCGCCCACACCCACAGGCGCTTCCAGCAGCTTCACAGCTGATTTTTTCTTTTTCAAAAGTTTGCGAACCACATCGTCATTTTCTGCCGGGCTGATAGAGCAAGTGGAATAAACGATGCGTCCCCCGGCTTTCACCGCCAGGAAGGCTGCCGCCAGCAATGAATACTGCCTTGCCGCCAGATGTTCGGTCCGACGCGGGCTCCATTCATCCTGGGCCGCCTGATTTTCCAGAATATGGCGCTCACCTGAACAAGGGGCATCCAGCAAAACCCGGTCAAAGCTGCCGGGCTCTTTCAGGCCAAACTGCACACCGTCTTTTCCGGTCACCCACACCCGATTGCGCACTTCGCGCGGCACATACTGCTGAATCACTTTCTTCAAGCGTTCGCGACGTTCCGGCGAAAGGTCATTGCAGAATATCTCACCCTCGTCCCCGAAAGACTCGATCATCACCAGACTTTTCCCACCCGGGGCTGCACACATATCCAACAGGCGATCACCCGGCTGCACGTCCAAAGCACGCGCCACCATGACGCTGGCCGGATCCATAATATAGATATCCAACAGCTCATCCGAATTGCGTTCAGGCTGACTGCCATGAGCCGGCGTCAACCAATGACAGCCGGGAAGCTCGGGCTTTTCCGGGAACTGAGACCAGGATTTAGTGCTTTTATCGGAAGGGCTCCACGCGTTCACCCGGGCAACTTGTTGTTCACGGGTTTGCAGGGCAGCGAAGAGGCCCGGCCAGCGGGAGCCATAAACTTTTTCAAAATGACGATAAAAGGGATGATCGGTGTTCATCCCCCAAATTTTACTTTCGGATCGGGAAAGAGCAAATAAATTCAGATCCCTGGTCGACAATACTCTTCACCGCAACCGTGCCACCGTGACTTTGCATAATATGCTTCACAATGGCCAATCCCAGCCCCGTGCCCCCGGCATCGCGGGTGCGCCCCTTGTCGATGCGATAGAAGCGTTCAAACAGACGATCCAAGTGTTGCTCAGGAATACCCTGCCCGTCGTCAATCACACGCAGGATAATGTATTCCTTGATGTCGCGTTCCCAACGGATCTGGATGGTCTTGCCAGAGGGAATGTATTTCACGGCGTTGGACACCAGATTGCGCAGAACCTGTTCCACTTTGCGGGCGTCGGCCAAAAACGGTGGCACATCGCCATTCACACGGATGGTGATGTTTTTTTCCGCCGCCATCACGGCCAGCTCAGAAACCACATGTTCAGAAATCGCCAGCGGATGAATCATCTCAAGCTTCAGCTCGGAGTTTGAAGCCTCCAGAGTGTTGATGCTAAGCATGTCATTCACCAGATCCATCAGACGGTCAATATTACGAGAAACAATATCCAGGAACTTGCCCGCCTGCTGAATCTGGCCGGTTTTCACGTCCTCTTTCAGCGTGTCCACATAGCCCTTGATGGACGTCAGTGGAGTGCGCAGCTCGTGAGATGCGTTTCCAACGAAATCCATGCGGATCTGCTCGGCCCGTTTCATCTCGGTGATGTCATGGAAGATCCCCACGACGCCGTAAATCTCTTGCGTCTTTTCATTGCGGATCGGGTTTACCGACACGGCAAAGAAGCGGGGCTGATTGTCGATCAAGGTCGGAAGCTTCACGGTGAAGCGCTGAACCTTGCCGATCTTGATGGTTTTGCCAAAGCCTTCCAAAACGTCGGAAGAACGAATGGCGTCCTTCAAACGCAGAATCTGCCCGTTCAGAAGGTCGGACGACAGGAATTGCGCGGCAAATTGAGAATTAAAATAAAGAATCTTTTCATCAAGACTGACCGACACCAGGCCCTCGGCCACGGCGCTCATAAAGGCCTGGGATTCTTCCTGGGACTGCAGATAGCGCGCCTTGCGACTTTTCATCTTGCGATGAATGCGGTCCAAAGCCAGCTCCAGCTCGGAAATGTCAGCGGTTTCATCGTCTGCCAGATCGTCTTCTTGTTCTTTAACCAGACTGCCGAAGGTGCGTTTGCTGGAAATACGCAACGCTTTCAGGATCACCCGGTGAATGGGTTTTGCAAAACGATAGGATGTGATGGCAGACACCAGAATACTGAAGACAAAGAAATTCAGCAGGGCTTCGTTATAGACAAATGGACGAACTCCGTGGCGAACATCAATAACTGAAATGACCGCCAGATACAGACCATTGAAAGCCACTACCTGCCAAGAGAAGTAGCGCCAGTAAACTCGCCATGGGAATCGGATAAATCGCTTCATGCGATGTCTACTTTAACCCGATATCCAACGCCACGGATAGTCTCAATACGGTCTCCCCACTCCCCTAACTTCTTGCGTAATCCGAAGACGTGGGTGTCGATAGTGCGGCCAACAACATTAATACCCTCGCCCTGAATGTTTTCAATCAGTTGTTCACGGGTCAAAACGCAGCCGTGGTTCTGAACCAACGCCCCCAGCAGCTTGAACTCGGACGGAGTCAAATGCAGAGGTTCGTTGTTGTAGGAGATCTCGTAAGACTTGAAATTGATTTTCAAACCCATCAGGGAAACTTCACCATCATCTGCCGCCGGCGCCGCAGTCTGCACCTGGGAACGGCGCAAAAGGGCCTTAATTCGAGCAATAAAGACTGAAGGATTGAAAGGTTTGGTCATGTAGTCGTCGGCCCCTTTTTCAAGGCCGGCAACGATGTCCTGAGGTTCGGTTTTAGCGGTGACCATCAAAACGGAGGCCCCGGTGTTTTTGGCTTTGATTTTATCGACGATGTCGACACCGCTCAAGCCCGGCAGCATCCAATCAAGGACGAACAAGGAATAGTTCTGGCGATTCATTTCGTTCAGGGCTTCTTCGGCGGAAGCACATTCGGTCACTCGGTACCCTTGACGAAGCAGGTGCAGAGCCATCAGCTCCCGGATTTCCTGCTCATCTTCCACCACTAGCACATGAACTGAATTATCAGCCAAACTTTCCTCCGTGTCGGACGTCCTTGCCGGTAAAGGCAAAGATCACGTCTTCTGCGATATTCGTCGCGTGATCTCCAAGACGTTCCAGATTTCTTGCAATCAAAATCAAATCCATGCCCGCTTCCACATCATCCGAGTGGGCTTTCATGTGCGCCATCGCGTCCTGGAAAACCTTGTTTTTCAGAGCGTCGATTTCGTCATCCATCAACAGGATCTTTTTGGCCTGCTCAACGTCACCACGGACGAAGCTGTCCAAAGAACCCTTCACCATGCGGCCGGCGATTTCTGACATTTTCTGAATGTCGCTGAGCTGCTGCTGGATGGGTTTGCGCCCCAGATAATCCTTACCGGAGTAAGAAATATTCACGGTCTGATCACCCATGCGTTCCAGATCGTTGTTAATCTTAAGAACGGAAATGATCAAACGCAGGTCTTTGGCCACCGGACCCTGCTTTGCCAATACGTGCATGCAGGCGTTGTCCACGCGGATGTGATCTTCATTGATCAGTTTTTCGATGTCATGAACACCGTTGAACATATCCACATCACGGGACAACAAAGCCGCGGTCACCTGAGCCAGAGATTTTTCAACATGGCCACCCATCAGAAGAATCATTTTTTTCAGGTCTTCCAGTTGAATATCTATCGCTCTTTCCATGGTATCCACCTTTAGCGCTTGGCTTGATTTATAATGATTTGAAAAATAAAGACACCGCTTAACACGGCATCTCTAGTGATTCTAACAGAAACTTAACACACTCTAGAACAGAACCTGAGCGGCCAGCTCCAGCTTGGATCGCTCGCGGGCCCCTGGGGCGAATTCCTCACCGTATTTGGTGTGATCAACCGCCAAGGCCGCCTTAATATCATCCGTCACTTGATAGCCCAAAGCAAGAATCGCGGTCTGCAAATCCTTGCCGTCCTCACCAACGACAGGGTTCAGATAATCATAACGCACCAAAATCTCCGCCTTAGGCCCTGTATGCACCACAGCGTAAAGACTGGCACCCTCGCCCCGGACGGACTGACCGCTGAGCGCCGTCACATCCACCCCGTCCGCCATTTCATAATCGCGAAGGGCATCGGCCGGGTCCTTGGTGGACAGATATTCCAAAGCCACCATCCATTCGTCCTCTTTTTCATAGGCCAACAGACCCTGGATGCGTTCCTTCAGGCCCACGTCGGCACCATAAAGATCGTAACTTCCACGGACATAGCTCACACTCAGGGACCATGGGGACCACTTAAAGAAACGGGCAAAAAGAGTGACTTCTTTGTGCGGGCCTTCCTCTTTTTCCTGTGCCCCTTCCCCGTTTGTCAGGTTGAGAGCCCATTCGCCATAATCATGGGGAAGCTGGGACATGAAAGACACGCCCAGATCGGAGTAAGACAGGTATTTCCACTTTTCAGTCATGGACCACGCGGTCTGACCCAGGAACCGGTACTGGTAGTTCTCGTATTGCGCCTCCTGCCAGGTTTGCGGGATCAAACCGGCACGTAAAGCGTGCATGCCTTCAAAGACACTGACCAGATCCAAGTAGGCCTCGCGAACACCAACATCAAAACGGTTTGGGCTGATGCTCTTTTGCTCAGAACCCTCCATCGTCACAACCAAAAGGTTGTCCTCTTGCAGAGGGATATGAAGACCCAAAAACAGGGACGGAACTGCAAAGGCCGAGTTCCCGCGCTCGCCTGTCGGCAGATTCCAGACAGAGGCCGTAGCATCCAACTCGCCGGTCAGTTCGATCTCAGAAAGAGCCAAAGCCTGCGTGGACGCAAAAAGTGAAAATAAAGAGCCAAGAACGATTTTTTTCATGTCTCTCATGCTGCCATCTTTATATACTGTTGCCAAGGAAAGGGAGCTTTACGTGTCACGTCGTATATCCGCCATCGATATCGGGTCCAACGCCATTCGCATGATGATTGCCGACGTTCATGAGCAAGCTCCGCATCTGCACATCGTGAAGAAGTACCGCGCCGCTGTCAGACTGGGGCATGATGTTTTCACGCAAGGGTTGATCACGCCAGCTTCATTGGAAATCGCCAAAGCCACCTTTCAGCGTTACGCCCTGACCAACCGCGAACTGGGAGTCACCAAGTGCCGGGCGGTGGCCACCTCTGCCAGCCGGGAAGCCAAAAATCAGAAAGAGTTCGTGGATCTGATTTATAAAACTTCGGGTATCAAAATCGAAGTTATCGATGGCAGCGAAGAAGGCCGCCTGATTCACCTGGCTGTGCGCAAAGAGCTGGATCTGGACAACAAAAAGTCGATGCTGATTGATATCGGCGGCGGCAGTGTTGAGGTCACCTTTTCCCAAGGACCCAAGATGCTGGCAACCAAGTCGTTCCCAATGGGAACCGTGCGCGTTCTGGAAAATCTGGCCAAAAGAAATCTGAATGAAAATCATCTGAATATCATCATGGGCGAATTCATTGGCGCTTTGGGCGAGCATATCTATAAGAACTGCGATCACGACCCGGTGGACTTCGCCATCGGCACCGGTGGCAATCTTGAATGCCTGGGTCAACTGAAGGGCGAGTTGCTGAAAAAATCCCCGCAAACCTTCCTGACTCTGGCCGAACTGACCGAAATCATCGACCGCCTGCGCACCCTGAAGGTCAAAGACCGCATCGAAAAATTGCACCTTCGCCCCGACCGCGCCGACGTCATTGTCCCCGCTGCCATGCTGGTCCAAACCATCATGCGCCAAGCAGAAACCGAAAAGATCCTGATCCCCAACGTCGGCCTGCGCGACGGCCTGATCTGGTCCATGCTCTAACCCTGATTCCCTGACTTCCGACCCTCGCCCCATCCGTTCCGCCACCACCACCCCCATTGCTTTTGGGACCCTCGCCCGCTTTGCAGCTATGGCTCTCCATCAAGGAGTTGCACATGGCAAAACACTTTTCTTTTGGCGGCGATCTTAAACATGACTTCAATGGAACCTCTTATGGAGGAGAACTTTCTAAAGGCAAACGACGAAGCCAGCGACCACTTTCCAACTATGAACCGATTCACCTGGTACTTAAGAGCAACAAAGCCTTCGGGCGAAGGTCCCTTTTGCATCCGGCGAACAGGAAAATGCTTCTGAAATACACACGAAGATTTGTATTTCGTTTCAAGGTGAGACTTTACAGCTTCGCCAATGTCGGAAACCACATCCATATATTGATCCGCGTCCCTGATCGCAAAGCCTATGTCAGTTTTATCAGCGCACTGACAGGCACCATCTCTAAAATGATCTTCAAATCCGCCGGCATGTGGGACCTTCGCCCCTTCACTCGTGTCACCTCCATGGGGCGAGGGTTCGGAATTGTGCGGAAGTATATAGAAAGAAACGTCGAACAAGGCTTGATGGTGGTGGAATCCATTATGAAGAAAGATCCACTTTGGCGGCGGGCGGGATTTGACTCGGTGATTTGGTCCTGGGCATAGACGGGGGCGAGGGTCCCAGAAGACAGGAAGGAGGAGATAAAAAACTGACAGTGTGGTGAGTGAAATGTCACTGGTCCCGGAGTGAGACAGCGGTTTGAACGTATTCGGTTTTAAGTCCGTCTTAATTCAGATGGCGAAGCTTCTTTGGCACCGCTCTTGCCTTTATTCATAGTGAGACAACTTTTTAAAGGGGTTCCTATGAAGTCCGCAAAGTCTTATAAGAATGTTCTGGCAATGAGCTTTATCTCCACGATCATTGCTTTTGGCTCCACTACAGCCCATGCCTTCGACATTCCACTAAAAGCCAGCGACATCAAGACCGTGGCCCGACCTGCTGCTCAGAAAAAATCCAAAACGATTTTCCTCGCAGTCGACGGTCTTAGCTACAACGCTTTTGCCACAGCCCAAAAGCAGGGACTCTTCAAAGAATTCTCAAGCTTCGGAGCACACGTCGCTCCTTTTCCATCTATGACTGACTTGTCCTGGGCCACCGTCACGCACACCTCCGACATATTTGGAGCTGCCGGACGTATTAAATCTGTTGAAGCTACCTATTTCGATGAGTCCTCCCAGTCAATTCAGGGCGATCCCCGCGACTACTACCGTCGTTTGGCTTCCCCAAAGTACTACATGGGGGCCTTCGAATCCTTCTTTAATCCATATGTCGAAGCTCTTATGTACTTCCCCACAGAAGAGGTTCCAAAACTTGAAATCAAAACTGTTGTGGATGAGCTTTCCGCAGCGAAATCAAAGCCGGTCCTGACAGGATATATCGGCGCAATTGACTCTACCGCCCACACTCAAAAAGACCGCCTCTTCCCGGTCATGAAAATCCTGGATTCAGAAATCAAACGTCTGATCAAAAACTTCAAAGACAAAGGTGAAGACTTTGAAGTTGTTCTGGTGTCCGACCACGGCAACATCGGCCGTTTTCAGGAAGGCACCGCTGAAATGGAACTCATGGGTGTCGATATCGGCGAAGTTATCTCCCGTGCCGGCCTCAACAACGTTCAACAATTAAAAGACCCCAAAGACGTGGCCGTGCCTTTGATGGCATTGGGCACCTGGGGTCCTGTCTACCTGAAAGACCGCAAACAAATGCCTCGCCTGATCGAAGAGTTTAAGAAAGCAAACTGGTTCGACATGGCGGTCTACATCAACCGCAACAACGCCTCTGACACTCTAATGACCGTAGAAACCTCCACAGGAGGGGCGAAGGTCCAATTTGATAAGAAGAATGGCTTGTATTACTACTATCCGGAGATGGGAAATCCGTTGGGCCTTCCCAAGGAGTATCACTCCACCAAGGCCGCTCCCAAAGGTATGAAAGCCGATCAGCTTTTAAAAATCACAGCCCTTACTAAATATCCTGACTCTATCTTCCGTCTGATCGAGTCGGCTTCTGAGCGCAATTTTGACTTCCCGGATTTCATCCTGACCCTGAAAGACGGTCACTACATCAAATCCGCTCTGGGTGGCTTCACTAAAATGTACCGCACTCACGGCTCTTTGACGGCAGCTTCCAGCTTCGGCCTGGTTGCTTCCACCAAACGCATCATCCCTGGCCAGATACGCTCCAAAGACATCCTTCCATTCTTCGGTATCGAAGCCAAAGAACTGTTCGGCAACACCGCTGCCCGCCATGAAAAATCCGGCCGCGAAGCCCTGCAGGAGGTCAACATCAACTCCCGCCGTGGTGTTGAGACTCAAGCCAAAGATCTTTCCCAAAAACGCATCTTCCAGCACCTGACCCGATTCGTGTCTGACACGCGTCCTTACTTCCTGGTTTCTGAAATCAAGAGCTTCATGGATGCCTTCAAGTTCGATCCGTTCCAAAAACCAGGCTCCAGCTCTATGAGCCCGATGAACTTTGATATCTCCAAGTTCGACGTCAACACCATGATCAGCCCAGAAGACATCGGTGCGGTGACGGATGCGGTTCTGACTGCAGGTTCAGTTGAAAACCTGATGAACGATCCACGCATTGAAAAAGTAAAAGCCAAAGTCGGCATCCTTCAGGATACCAAAACCGCAAACCTGGATCTGAAAACCACCGACCTGACTTCCGGCGGTATCATGGGTGACATCGCGAAATTCGTGCTGCCAGCCAAACGCGCCGTCATGAAAATGTACCAGCTTCCATACCTGCTGGAAAAATCCATCGTGGTTCAGGAAAAACCATTCCTGCCAGAAACACGCGACATGGTCTTTGCGAAAAACTGGGTTTCCACCAAAGAATCCCTGGCAGCTTCTTTCGCGAAACTGACTGACGTGAAACAAGCAACCAAAACGAGTGCGGCGGAACAACTGCTGAAAGAAACCATCAAGGAAGCAGACCTTGAAGACCGCATCTATCCAACACCACTGACGAAGATCTACAACTCCAAGCTGGAAGACGTGACCTTGGTGTATGTTCCAGGCATCTACAACAGCATCTTTGACAAAGAGATCTTCTCTTTGGGTCTGAATGCCCTGCAGGACGATCTGGGCCTGCGTGTGATCCAGCCGCCAGTGGAAAGCACTTGCGCGAGCGACCTGAACGCCGACATCATCATGAACTACATCCGTGACGACTATAAAATGCGCTTGCAGCGTGGCCACAAGGCTCCTCGCTATGTGTTCCTGGGCTATTCTAAAGGTGCGGTGGATACACTTCATGCTTTTATTAAAAATCCTAGCTTCGTGTCCACATACGTAAAAGGCTTTGTGTCTGTCGCGGCTCCATTGCATGGTTCCAGCATCCTGAACACGACCGACGTTCCGTTTGCCCTGGTTTCCGCCCTGTCTGAAAACCAAGGTCCGGAGATCTGCCAGACTGAAAAAACCGCGTCCAAGTCCATTTCCCCTACTGCAATGGATTCTTTCTGGAGAAAGAACGAAAGATCTTTGATCGGTCTGACTCGTTACTTCTCTGTGACCTTTGAAAGTGACCCTGAAGATTCCCACATCTTCATGAAAGCCACAAAAATCATCGGTCAGTTCGATGAAAACAACGACGGAGTTGTGACAGTGTCTTCCTCCAAGTTCCCGGCGCGCCTGAAGGCTGTGGACATGGGCACAATCAAAGCCGATCACCTGGCTGGTATTTTGTCTTCCCGCTTCAACCAAAAAGCTTTCATGAAAGGTCTGGTGACGGCGCTGGCTGAAGCCAACATCACTGATGATAATGCCAACCTTGAATGGAACTCCCGCGTGATCCTGTCTGCGGCAAATGCGACTCCGATCAAGAACCGCGCTTACTTCTCTTTGAGCAAGCCGGGCGTTGCCAAGGTTATGCACCTGGGCCACGACAATCTGGTGGACTTCCTGCCATACGGAAACTCTTACGAGCTGAACCGCCAGGCACTGCCAGCGATCGTGGATCCAGCGGACAGCTATGAAGTAAAAACGAAACTGCCACAGTCCCAGCTGCGTTACGATCCGTATGCAGTTCTGGATGTGGCGAAGCTTCCAGATGTCATGGCTGGCGTGAAGGTATCACCTGCAACCAAGTCCAACATGCCTGAAGGCATCAACATCGAGTACCACCACCAGAACATGGTCCACTTCCGCATGGATCACCAGTTCAACTATGAATCCCGCACTCCGGGTGGCATGGATGACAACAAGGATTCCGGTTACATCACTGCTGAATTTAACGGTGAAAAAGACTGGGCTGCCATGAGAAGTAAAAACAACTCCATCCGTCTGACAACGATGGCGTACAGATTCTCTCCGGCGGAATTCTCAACGATGGATCTGAAACTGGCCGTTACCAAAGGCGTTAAAGGCGCAGACCCGGTGAAAGGTAAAACCGGCAAAGATGACTCTGCCTTCCAGGTTTGGTTCACAATCCGTGATGGCAAAGCCAACGGCGACCGCACTTTGGTGGACCCTAAGAACGACAAGGTGATCTTGTTTGGTTACTACTGGGGTGATGAAGTGAACGGTGAAGTTCGTCAGGCTGGTTCCGTGTACGAAAACTGGTATTCCAACAAAAACATCGTGGTGGCGACTTTGCCAGAGGCGAAACAGCTTCTGTTGAACAACCAGGACATGTTGGGTAAAGCTCAGAACTATAAGCGCAACCTGATGGAAGACCTGAAAAAAGCCTTCCCGGACAGAAACGTCAGTGACTTTGAAATCGTCGCTATCACGATCCAGCATGACTCGAATGATGCTGCGGATTCTTCTGAAGCGTTCTTCAAGTCCCTGAAATTCACACCTTAATCAGCAAGGAATTTGGGCGGGATCGAGTACAAAAGCTGTGCTCGGCCCGCTTCGGCTGACGAAAAAGACTCCAGCTCAAGTCCGATAATGCCGCTTTTCTTAAGATCAATAAAACTCTCGGCCTTCAAAGACAGCATATAACTGGCAAAAACGCTCAAGTGCGGCTCATGGCCGACAACGGCGATGCGTTTGTAATTGCGCCCCTGCACACGCAGCCATTTCAAGAACGCCTGCGGAGGACTGTGCGGCACCAGTTCGGGTGCTTCGACCACTTTGGTTTCATAGTAAATCTGGGAAATGATTTCGGCCGTCTGCCGCGCACGGGTCAGCGGACTTGAAACAATCAGGTCGATTTCCTTCACATAATCACGCAGGTTTACGCAGACCTTCTGCATGCGCTTGCGACCCTTCAGGGTCAGCGGGCGCAGGTAGTCCTCCTGGCCCTTTTTTGCGAACTCTTCTTTGTCTTCCGCCACTGCGTGACGGATAATGATCAATTCCACTTAGGCACTACTCCGAAATTGAACTGGTGGATGAACTGGTATTTTCATCCACAAATGTAACCCGGGCTTTCGCAATTTGCATCAGGGTTTGATGCAAACCGACATCCTGCGAGTTCTGACGTACATAAGTCCCATCGGACTTCATTTCCCAGGACTGGCGTTGCTCTTTCACACACAAACTCAGGATTTCCCAACACTTCTCTTTTAAGGAACGATCCAAGATCGGCACGATGGCTTCGACCCGAGCGTGCAGATTGCGGTACATCCAGTCAGCAGAGCCCAAATAGAACTCCCCGTCCACCGGGTCCTTTTCCCCGTTGCGGAAATAGAAAATGCGTGAGTGCTCCAGGAAACGACCGATGATCGAGGTCACACGGATGCGCTCGCTCATACCCGGGACCCCAGGGCGAAGACAGCAGAAGCCCCGCACAATCATCTCGATATCAACCCCTTTTTGCGAAGCCGCGTACAGGGCCACAGCAATGTCGTTTTCTTCGAAGTTATTGAATTTGGCAATGATCTGCGCCGGACGACCCGCTTTGGCGTGTTCGGCCTCGCGTTCGATCATGGACTTAAAGCGCGAGAACATATTCACGGGCGCAATCAGCAGATTCTGATAATTGCTCTTTAAAGATCTACCCGTCAGATAATGGAAAAACTCCACCACATCATTGGTGATTTCTTCACGCGCCGTCAAAAGCCCCAGATCCGTATAGAATCGCGAAGTCGCCACGTTGTAATTTCCCGTCCCGATATGGCAGTAACAGCGCAAGCCCTCTTGCTCCTGACGAACCACCAGCGCGGTCTTGGCGTGAGTCTTCAAACCAACAACGCCATAAACCACATGCACGCCGGCATTTTCAAGTTCAGTGGCCCAATAGATATTGCGCTCTTCATCGAAGCGCGCCTTCAGTTCCACCAGACACACGACCTGCTTGCCCTGTTCAGCCGCACGAATCAGTGAGCGAATAAAGGGGCTGTTATCACCGGTGCGGTACAAAGTCATCTTGATCGCCAGCACCTTGGGATCTTCACTGGCCACCCGAATGAACTTTTCCACTGAAGCCGCAAAGCTTTCATAGGGATGATGCACCAGCTGGTCCGCCATCTTAATGGCGTTAAACATCCCGTGCCCGTCTTCGGCAAATGCCGGCGCCACCACCGGAGTGTAGGGATCAAATTTCAATTTCGGCAGATTTACATCCGAAATCACACCCAAGTCAGTGAAATCCAAAAGACTGGAGGTCTCATAAATGTCCTCCTCAATCAGCTCCAGTTCCTCCATCAGGAACTTCAGCATCCACGGATCCGGATGCGGCCCGTGCTCCAGGCGCACCACTTCGGCAAAACGGCGCTGGCGCAGTTCTTCCTCAATGGCCTCCAGCAAGTCTTCCGCATCCTCTTGATCCTGGTCCGAATCGGCATTACGAGTCAGTCGGAACGGCATCACTCCCAGCACCTGCATGGCCGGGAACAGATCCGCCAGATTTTCTTTGATCACATCCAAAAGACTGATGAAACGATAGTCCTTGCTTTCAGCGTCAGTGCGAATCCACTGCGGCAGAACTTTCGGAATTTTCACGCGGGCAAACAGTTTTTCCTCATTCCCCGGATGCTTCAGGGTCACACCCAAAGAAATCGACAGATTCGAGATGAACGGGAATGGATGTCCAGGATCCACCGACAGCGGCGTCAGCACCGGAAAGACGTTGCGGTTATAGTACTTTTTGACACTGTCTTTTTCTTTGTCAGTAAGGTCTTTCCAGGAAAGCAGATGAATGCCTTCTTTTTCCAGAGCCGGCTTTAGCACTTTGTTATAGGCATGCGCCTGATCCTGAATCATCGGGATCACGAACTGACGGATTTCCTGCAATTGTGCCATCGGGGTTTTACCGTCAGATGATTTGGCGGAAACCCCATAGGCCATGTGACGCTTCAGACCGCCAACCCGTTTCATAAAGAATTCATCCAGATTGGATCCGGAGATGCTTAAGAATTTTACACGCTCCAACAAAGGATTGCGCGCGTCCTCGGCTTCAGCCAACACTCGTCTGTTGAAATTCAGCCAGCCGATCTCCCGGCTGGAGAAAAGACTTTCAGATGACAGAGGATGTTCGACAACCTTCGGCTTGCGTGTAGATTTCTTTTTCGATGTGCGTTTCGGCGAAGCCGCTTTGGGCGTGTTCAAAAGAATCCTCCTTGACTCCTAACTCTCTTATTTCACAATAAAGCGACTTCTTTAGCAATGTCTTACCAGGAACAACGACATGCAAAATACTCCAAAAGAATGGTCACTCATTGAGCGCATCCGTTATCGGGTCCAGCGTCAAAATGATCACACCAAAGTACCGCTGGGTGACGACGCCTTCGTTTTTAAGAATTATCCGGGCTATTCAGTGATCTGCCAGGACATGATGGTAGAGGGAGTTCACTTCGACCTCGACTATTTCAGCGCCTTTGATCTGGGATATAAGTCACTCGCGGTGAATTTGAGCGACATCGCCGCCATGGGAGCACTTCCCCATTTTGCGCAGGTATCCCTGGCCCTGCCGAAAAAACTAAATGAATCTTGGCTTGACGATTTCTATAAAGGCATGACCAGTTTGGCTGATGATTTCCACATGCAAGTCGCTGGTGGTGATCTGGCAGCATCCCCGGACCGATTGGTGGTGGATGTCAGTGTGCACGGGTCTTGCGAAAACCCGCTGACCCGCAAAGGTGCAAAGCCCGGCGACCTGCTTTTGTGCAGTGGACCTTTGGGATTGTCTTTCACTGGCATGACCGCTTTACAGAAAAAACTTTCCGGCTTTGATGACGCCAAAGAAAGGCATCTGCGCCCGAAGCCGCGCCTGGATCTTGTGGCCGGTCTGCAAAAACAGCACACCCGCATTCATGCCCTGATGGACTGCAGTGACGGCCTGGTGAACGATGCCCTGCAGTTGCGACCACCGAATGGCGGTTTTCATCTTTTTGCTGAGAATCTTCCCTTGCACCCAGACAGTGAAAGCCTTGCCGTGGATCTGCACTTGAATCCACAGGACTTTGTTCTTTGGGGTGGCGAGGATTACGAACTTCTCATGGCAATCCACCCCGAGGACTACGAATACTTCCCGGAATGGAAGATGATTGGACAATTCACAGAAGATCCTCGCGTCTTTGTGACTCATCCGGATCATCATGAAGAGATTAAAGAGTTCAAGGGCTGGAAACACTTCCCGGGCTGAAATTTCTCAATTCGAGACAGCCCTTTTGCTTCAGAAAGACCGGCAAAGGGCCGAAAAGTAGACTATGACAAGTCTTGCTCGCTATCACGGCCGATCACCACGCTACATTCTCAATACTGAGGACGACAGCCTGGTTCGCGTCGCGGGCCCGAAGCAAGTCCCTTGGGAAGAAGGCACCGAAATCAAAAACGTCTCTTTGACGGGCTTGGCCTTCACTGCTCCGGATGATCTGTGCCCGCTTTTGGGCGAAGTCGTGAAAATTCAGTTCACTCCACCCGGCTCACGCCAGATGGCATGTTATGGAATCGTCACGCGACTTGAAAACATTTCTGATTCCCGCATGCTCGTGGGAGTCCACTTCTATAAGCTTGAAATGCAGCAAAGAATCGTGCTTGCCCAAGGCCTGGCCCGCAAATTCAAAGAAAGCCAGGACCGCGGTCAGATTGATGACATGCTGAACCGCCCGCGCAGCTCGGTCAGCTTCGCCAATCTGCCCCAGCTGGTGGTGATGGGGCTTTTGGCGACCATGTGGTGTGCGACTATCTGGGCTCTTCTGCGCTTTGAATACTCGGGTCTTTACAAGATGCTTTTGAGCGTCCTGTCTTAAGCGAAATACACTTCCTTCAAACGTTTGTAAGCAAAGTCCATGAAGCGCTTCACCTTCTGGGACGTTTCTTTCGTGTCGGGCGATACCAGACTTACCGAGACTTCATCCCCGCGCAGATTTTTATGAATCTGAACCAGGCGGCCGTCACGCAATTCATCCTTGCATAAAAACTCGGGCACAAAAGCATAGCCTTTTCCCAGACGGGCCAGATTCAAAAGCATTTCCGGATTGTTGGCCGTGACGATGGGGTTGGTTTTCAAGGTCAGACGTTTTCCATCAGAAGATCGCACCACTTCAAGCTTCGGTTGCTGAGTCAGTCCCAGGAAAGGTGCTGCTGCAAGCTTGGTCAGATCTTCCCCCACACGGTAGCGCTCCAAAAAGCCCGGGGACGCCACCAACAAGTTTCTGACAGTGCCGATCTTGCGTGCGCGCAGGGAGCTGTCTTTCAAGTTTCCGATACGAATCCCCACGTCGACTGATTCTTTTACCAGATCCACATACGCTTGAGTCAGATACAGATCAAAGCGCACACGTGGATACTGCCTGGTGAATTCATCCACAATCAGAGGAAGCTGTTTAACCCCCATATCATCAGAAGCCGTGACCCTGATCACACCCGAGATTTCGGCCGTGGATTCACTGACCTCGCCGGTGAGAGTCTCAAGTCCTTCAATCAGACCGCGAGCGCGCTCGTAATAGATGCGCCCCATCTCGGTCAGTTGGAACTGACGTGTCGTGCGGTAAATCAGCTGCACGCCCAGATCTTTCTCCAGCGCTGACAGCCTGCGGCTGACGCGGGACTTGGGTTGCTTCAATACCTCGGCCGCCTTGGTGAAGCTGCCACTCTGAACAAGTTTGACGAATGTGCGTATCTGATTGAGATCTAATTGTTCCATATACGCAACAGTATATTCCGAATATGTCACCTTTCGCAATAATCAAAAACGCACGATACTAATTCCGTTGAAACAACATAAAAGGAGAAATTCACATGAAAACACTTATTCTTGGTTCCCTGGTTACCTTGGCTGGTATGTCCTCATTTGCAAAATCCATCCCGGCGGGTTCTTACAACATCGACCCGGCCCACTCTAAAATTGGGTTTGAAATTCCTCACTTGGTCATTTCCACGGTGGAAGGTCGTTTTGCTCAATTTGATGGAACTTTGGACGTGGACGCAAAACTTGAAAAGTCCAAAGCCAAATTGAATATCGAAGTGGCCAGCATCAGCACCGAAAACAAAGACCGCGACGATCACTTGAAAAGCCCGGACTTCTTCGATGTGGCCAAAAATCCTAAAATGACCTTTGTCACAAAAAAGATTACTGGCACACCGGACAATCTGAAAATTGTTGGCGATTTGACCTTGAAGGGTAAAACTAAAGAAGTGACTTTGGATGCCAAATACCTGGGTGATGTGAACGACGCCTACGGCAACAACAAAGTGGCATTCACTGCGACTGGCAAGATCAACCGCAAGGATTTCGGTCTGAACTGGAGCAGTGTTGTGGAAGCAGGTCCGGTTGTGGGTGATGAGGTGACTTTGATCCTCAAAATCCAGGCTGGCAAACCGGCTCCTAAGAAAGGTTAATATGTCTACGATGCCTGTGCTTTTTATTGGTCACGGTTCTCCGATGAATGCTCTGGACAAGAATGCCTTCACGGAGAGCCTCAACAGACTGGGCAAAGCTTTGCCAAAACCACAGGCCGTTCTTTCTGTCTCTGCTCACTGGGAGACAGAAGGAACGAAGGTTCTTTACCATCCCGACCCTCCCACGATTCATGATTTCTACGGATTCCCCAAAGCCCTGTTTGATATGCAATACCCGGCGCGAGGCCCACTGAGCATCGCCCACGAAACCCAACGACTGCTGCCAAAGTCTGAGCTCTATGACAAATGGGGTTTGGATCACGGCACGTGGTCTGTTCTGGCGCACATGTACCCACACGCAGATATTCCCACTTATCAAGTCAGCCTGGATGTGACAAAAACAAACCAACAACATCTGGAGCTGGGAAAACTGCTGCGTCCTTTGCGTGACAAAGGTGTTCTGATCGTTGCCAGTGGCAACATCGTTCACAACCTAAGATTGATTCAATGGAAAAACAAAGACGGCAGCTTCCCGTGGGCCGAAGAGTTCGACGGCCAAATCAAGGCCGCCCTAGAAGCACGCGACACCAAAACTCTGACCGACTATGAAGCCCTGGGTGAAAGCGCCACCTTAAGCGTTCCCACACCGGAGCACTATCTGCCCTTGCTGTATGCGTTTGGCGCCAGCACCGAGGAAGACCGCATTTCTTATCCTTACGAAGGGTTTGAAATGGGCTCCCTGTCGATGCGTGCGGTGATGTGGAGCCGTTAGAACATAGGCTTGGCAACCGCCAGCCAGATTGCAGCACTTCCCAACACTGAAAGCACGGCCATATTGGTGAAAGTCCATTGTGGTTTCTTGCGCACAATAAACGCCCAGATCCCCAGCATCACCCAGATCGCGGTTTTAGCCCGGCCCCAGTTCGGAAAATTCGCCCCCATACCCAGAGTCTCCACCAGCCCATAGGCGCTGGCAAAAAGCGCCAGCCAGGAAACTCCGTGCAGAGCATAGCTGAATTTTCTGAATTTCTGCGCCGGCTCCCCAATCGCCACCGCCACCAGCATGAAACCAAAACTTACAAACATCAGGGTCAGACTGATCAGATGGATCATCTTATAGGTAAAATAGTTCACGAAATCTCCTTTGGGCGTAAGCGGCCCGATTAAATTGCTTGCCTGATTTTTAGCTGATGCTACAACCTCAAGTTAACTTGAGGTCAAAACAAAAATGGCTGCAAAAAACAAAACCACTACCTTCACCACCACACTTTCCATTGGCGAAGTCGCCGCCCGCAGCGGCATCTCGGTTCCGACATTGCATTTCTATGAATCCAAAGGGCTGATTAAAAGTCATCGCAACAACGGCAATCAGCGCCGCTATGACCGCTCGGTTTTACGTCTGATTTCAATAATTAAGATCTCCCAGCATCTGGGAATGAGTCTGGAGCAAATCAAAGATCACCTGTCATCGCTGCCACAGGATCACGCCCCGACGGCGACGGAATGGAAGCGGCTAACAAAGAAATGGAATGATGATCTTGAAGAGCGCATCAAATTGCTGCAGCTTCTGCAATCACAACTTGCCAGCTGCATCGGGTGTGGCTGTATGTCACTGAAAGACTGTCCGTTAAGAAACCCGGAGGATCGTTACGGGAAAAAAGGCCCTGGCGCACAACGCTTGAAAGAACAATGCCGGAAATAAAAAAAGCCCAGGGGCCATGCCACCGGGCTTTTTCCTTTTAGGCCTCCAGGCCTTCCTCGCCAACCGCGGCGAAGGCCTGTTTGGTTTTTTCGCGAACCTCGTCACGCTTCTTGAACTTATCCATCAGCAGGTACACCGCCGGAACAACGAACAAGGTCAGCGCAGTGGAAACCACAACCCCACCGATAAGACAGATTGCCATCGGACGCATGGTCTCGGAACCTGCCCCGCGCGCCGTTGCCGATGGAATTGCCGCCGCCACGGTAGCCACGGACGTCATCAGGATCGGACGAAGACGCGTCGGACACGCTTCAATCAGCGCATCCAAAGCCTTGCTGGTCCCGCGATCACGGACTGTGTTGGTGAATTCAATCAGCAAGATCGAATTCTTTTTCACGATACCCATCAACAGCAGCAAACCGATCATCGAGAACATGTTCAAAGACTGACCCGTGATCAGAAGTGCAAAGAACGCCCCGCTGAAACTGAATGGCAACGCCATCAGGATCGTCACCGGATCGATAAAGGAATTGAACTGGCTGGCCAGAACCATGTAGGCGATCACCAGACCCATCACCAAAGCAAAGATCAAGCTCTGGAAGGATTCTTTAAAGGTCTTCGAGCTTCCGCCCTGATCGATCATGTAACCCGGCTCCAGCATCTTTTTCGCCGCGTCTTCGATATAGGCCATGGCCGCCTGCTGAGACACACCCGGCTTCATATTCGCTGTCACCGTGATCGCACGCTGACGGTTGGAACGAGAGATCGACTGCAAGCTCGACGTCTGAACTTCTTTAGTCACTCTTGGCAATGGAATCAGATTTCCACGGCTGTTGCCGACGAACAAAGTTTTGATCTCGCCCATCGGATCACCCTGATCCACAAGTTTTAGCTTGATGTCGTAACGGTGTCCGCCTTGAGGATATTCACCGGCTTTCACCCCACCAATCAACGCACTGACCGTGGAACCGATAGAGGCAATGCTGACCCCGTGCTGAGCCGCTGACAAACGATCCGGCTGAACTTGAATCTCTGGCATACCCAGCAGATAGTTGGAATCCACGTCGACCATCAGACCGCTGTCGTTCATGGCCTTCATCATGTCTTCGGTGTACTTCGCAAGTTTATCCCAGTCTGAACCCAGGATCGTGAATTCGATCGGATACCCACGGCCACCCGAGAAACCCTGCTGCGACAAATCCATCAGGACCGGACGCATATCTTCAATCTTGGAAAGATTCTTACGGGCCACTTGCATGAATTCCTGCTGGGACAGAACTTTCCCGGTTTCAGGATCCTTGCCGCGCTCGTTTTTTTCTTTCATGGTGATAAACATCATCGTGACGTTGGCATCAGAAACACCGCCGCCAAAACCACCCAAGGCCGCATAAACCTGTTTGATTTCCGGACGGGACAACAGCCACGCTTCCGCTTTTTTGGTTTGCTGGTCCGTGTACTGCAGGGACGTTCCCACCGGCATAATCAAGCGGGCCATAAAGATGCTCTGATCCTGGGCCGGACTCATTTCCTTATTCAGGAACTTAATAGAAATAAAGGAAACCGCCACAAACACCAAAGAACCGATCAACACCTTCCATGGGTGCTGCAAGCTCACACGCAGCCAACGGTCGTAGCCAATGCGCGTGTTTTCCATCAGGGCTTCAAAGCCCTTGCCCAGTTTGGTTTTTCGTTCACCGTGGTGAACGAAGCCCGCACAACGCATTGGTGTGATCGTCAAAGACTCCACCAGCGACAGGAACACGGCGATAGAGATCGTCACCCCGAACTGCATGAAGAACTTCCCGATGATACCCTTCATGAAGGCCACCGGCAGGAAGATCGCAATCACGGCCGCAGTGGCGGCCATCGCAGCAAACGAGATCTCGCGCGCCCCAAGGATCGCGGACTCGATACGTCCCCGCCCGTTTTCATTGTACCGGAAGATATTTTCCAGAACCATGATGGCATCATCCACGACGATACCGATTGCCAGGGTCAGACCCAACAGCGTGAACGTGTTCAGCGTGTAACCCAGGAAATAAAGACCGATGAAGGCCCCCAGCAACGACGTCGGAATCGACAACAGGACGTTGAAGGTCGCCGACCAGCTGCCCAGGAACATCCAGCACACCAATGACGTAAAGATAACCGCAAGAACCAAGTGATGGTTCAGCTCGCCCACGGATTGTTCGATGAACTTGGTACTGTCAAAGTTCACCTGAAGGTTCATTCCCGGAGGCAGGGTTTTCTGAATGACCGTGATTTGCTCTTTCACCGCGCGCGCGACTGACACGGCATTGGTGCCACGCTGTTTACGGATCCCCAGACCCAAAGCGGTTTTTCCGTTGAAACGGGACATGCGCTCAATCTTGTCCAGACCCATGCTGGCGTCAGCCACCTGGCGGATTTTAACCATATTGGTCGGATCCGCGACAGTGACACCCGCACGACGACTGATCACGATGTCACGGAATTCCTCTTCGGTTTTCGCCTCACCCATGGTGCGCACGTTGAAAGTTTTTTTGTCGGTCTGGATGTAACCACCCGGAAGCTCGGAATGCTCGTTGCGAATGGCATCGACCACGTCATTGACTGAAATATTATAACGAAGCAGATCTTTCGGGCGCACATGCACACGCATCACCGGATCGGTGTAACCACCCAGGAAGATATCGCCGACACCCTCCACCGTTGTGAAGCGGTCTTTCAGATAGTCACGCGCATAGCGCATCAGGAATTCCGGATCTTCCTTATCATAGGTCAGTGCCAGCCAAAGAATCGGCTGGTCGTCGGGATTGGTTTTTGAAATGGACGGAGGATCCACATCATCCGGAAGCATTCTTTGAATGCCCGAGATTTTCGCCTGCACATCCTGAACCGCCAGATCGATATTGCGATCCAGGTCAAACTCCACCGTGATACTGGCGCTGCCGGTTTTACTGCTGGATTTGATGGATTCAATCCCCTCAACAGTCATGAGCGAGGATTCAATCGGATCCACGACCTGAGTTTCCATGACTTCTGGAGCCGCCCCCTGAAGACTGACGCTCACTGTCACAGTTGGAAAATCGACATCCGGCATCTGGCTGACGCCCATACGGGAAAACGAAATCAGTCCGAAAATCATCAGACCAAACATCAGCATCCACGCAAATACAGGATTCTTAATAGAAATATCCGACAGCCTCATACATACCCCTCTAAAGACCGGAACACTCTAGGCAATCCACCCCCATTAGTCATTAGGATTCCTATCAACACAGCGGCTCATAAAGCCTTGATATTAAAGGTTTTATAAAGGTCCCCGAAGGACCACGGGCAGAGGTTGACAGCCCCCACCCCTCGGACTATTCCTGACGCACATTTATTCGGGGAGTGCACTATGAAATGGGGATTTCTTATAGCCGTTATTTTCTCTTCTGCGATCTGCAACGCTCAAAGCTTGCGAGACATGGCAGTTGCTGAAGCCAAATACGACGGCCTTGCAAAACAAAGCGCCACCGACGCTCAAGTGTCCGGCATGCTGACTTTGAAAGATCCCCGCCCGGAAATCATCACACGCAGCTGGAAATATTTCGCCGGCTTCTCTGTACAAAGCTTCCAGCCGGAAGGCATCGCCACCAAAGATGGCTCCGGTTCTTTTGACTTGAGCAAAAACGGCGCAACTGTGATGCCGGGTCTGGAACTGGGTGTGATGAGCCCGGCTCTGCAAACCAAAGCCCTGTTGTGGAAACTGGGCCTTCGCGCCAAAGGCGGATTCGCGTCCCAAGCCGCTTCCGTGAAACTGGATTCCGGTTATGAAATCGACGACGCACGTTTGAACACCATCATGTTCAGCGCCGGTCCCGTGATCAGCATGGGCTGGGAACGCCTGCCGTGGCTTTCTTTGAACGTATCCCCGCAATTCGGAAACATCAGCTACACCCAAAGCAGCTCCAACGACTTTGCGACTTTCAGCAAATCCAGCGCTTACGAATCCATGAACTATGGAGTTGATGTGATGCTGAATAAAAAATGGTCTGTATTCACTGAATGGTCCCAAAGAACTCTTAAAGACAACAATGAAATCGCACTTCAAAAAGACAACTTTGAGCTAGGAACAAAAGTAACATGGTAAAAATCCTTCTTGCACTTCTCAGTACCACAACCATCCAGGGAGCGTATGCGCAGCAGGCTCCTGCAAAGAAAGAGATCACGCTGACTCAAAAAGACGTGGCTGAACTGGTTTTGAAGCAAGGCCTTAAAACCAAGGAAGTCAATTTGAAGTACCAGCAGTTCCGCCTGACTCCGGCCCTGGCGCTATCCGCCTATGACTGGGTTTTGAATGCCGAAACTGGTTTTGAGTACGACAAGTCCGCGGGTCTTCTTTCCAACTCCACACCGGTGGAAGCAAAATACGAACGCTATCGCACCACCGTGGGTTTGAAAAAACCTTTCACCACCGGGACCACGCTGGGGATTGAATTGAGCCGCCTTTCCCAGCAAGTTGAGTTTGACAGTGTGGTGACGAATCCACCTCCGGGTGAGCAGACTCTGGACAGCGCAGGATTGTTGCTGGAACAAGCCCTTTTGGGGAACTTCTTCGGCGTTGCTGACCGTGGCACCGTGAATGCGGCCGAACTGACTTATCAGGCGGAAAGCATCAACCGCGCCAACGAACTGGAAGACGTCGTGCTTGAGGCGATCCGTCAGTTCTGGAACACTTATGTTGCACAGGAAAACTTCAAAGAGTCCGTGGCTTCCCGTGACCGTTACAAAAAACTGGTCGATGCGGTGAAACGCAAAACCTCTTTGGGTTATTCCAATCCAGGGGACTTGCCACAGGTTCAGGCTGAATTTGAAACCCGCGAACAAAAAGTAAAAACGTCCTCGACCGAGTATCTGGACAATCTGGAAAATCTGGTGACGTTGCTTTCTTTGGAACCCGGCACTGAGGTCCGCTTCCAAATCCCGGGCAATATCCCGGCGGTTCCAAAGCTGCCACTTAAAAAAGTGGAGGATCTGCGCACCATCCGTTCACAGAAGCTGAAGGTGGAAGCGGCTCAGGAATCCCTGACCGCGGCCGAATCCCTGAGCTATCCGACGCTGAACTTCGTGGGCCGTGTGTACACCACCGGTGTGGATGAAAATGCGAACGATGCTTATTCTGATGTCGTCTCTGGCACCCGTCCGAAGTACTACATGGGCCTGAGATTCCAGTACAACTTCGGCTCTGACATCCAGAATGAGCAGATCATCAACAAGAAGCTTTCCAAAGATCTGGAATCCACCCGCCTCAGCCGCCAGTTGCTGGAAGCTGAAGATCTGGAAATCCAGGCCCAGCGCAAAGTGCAGTCCACTTATGCGGTGGTGCTGAGCGCGGAAAAACAGAAAGGCTATCGTGAAAAAGCCTCTCAGGAACTGAACCGTTCCTACAATCAGGGTCGTACGGACATCTCGATCCTGATCACGGCAATGAACAACTATTTCGACTCGGAAGTTCAATACATGCGCGCCATGGGTGATTACGCCATTGCGCTGAATGAATGGGCGGCTTCCCGTGACGAATTGATTCCTGACGATGCTTCGTCAGCTGATTACACTGAAAATAAATAATAAGAGGGGTTACCATGTTGAAAAAACTAATTCTTGCAGCGACAGTTCTAAGTCTTGCAGCCTGTGCGTTTGATCAGGACAAAAACGCCGGCAAACAGCGCGAGATCGAACTTAATGGAAAGTTGCAACAAACATACAAACCAGTGATCGGCACTTACGTTGGCCAAATCACGACAGCTGACGGCACTCAGGATCTGGAAGTGAAATTCTTCGAACTGAAAGTCGACAATGGCGCGAAGAACTCTGACGGCTCCACTCGTTTGCACTCCACTCTTTATGCGACTTACAAGCGCATCAACCCGGCTGGCGAAAGCTATGACTTCGTGGTTGGTTTTGCTCCAGAAACCGGCGACCTGACTTTGGTGAACGTAAAAGACATCAAATCCCTGGGCCGTGATGAAATCCAGACTGTGGACGCTAAAATCAGCGGCAACAACATCCTGGGTGAAGCCAAAGCGATCTCGGGCCCGAAAGGCATTGTAAGACTTTCTTTGAAAGCCCGTGAAAAC
Organism: Bdellovibrio bacteriovorus; assembly: GCF_048286975.1. Taxonomy (GTDB): domain Bacteria; phylum Bdellovibrionota; class Bdellovibrionia; order Bdellovibrionales; family Bdellovibrionaceae; genus Bdellovibrio; species Bdellovibrio bacteriovorus_H. The sequence goes on from NZ_JBLVRT010000007.1 coordinate 85,539, forward strand.
GAATCCACGGGCGGCGGCAAAGAAGAGTTTGCTTACTATGAAAGACTGCGCGCGCAGCTGACGGCGATCTCTGGCACCTATGTTGGTCAGATGGATCAGGGCAACTCCGGTCCGGTGAAAGGTGTTGTGGGCATCACCTTGCGCCTTTACGTTCAGGAAACGGTAAAGGAAGGCTCGACTGTGACCATTCCTCGTCTGATGGGTGAATTGAACCGCGCGGACGATCCTGGCCACACGGCGGACCTGACTTTGAACGGTGTTTACGAAGCCGATCTGGCAGAACCACGCCTGACTTTGACCGGCAAACCGGCTCGTGATCTGAATTCCAAATTTGAAGCCGCTATTTATGGCAAACTTGTAAATGGTGTTTTGGAAGGCGCTCTGACATCTAATTACTCCATGTCAGGCAAATTGATCCTGAAAAAACAATAGTCCATAAAGGACGAAGCAAGGAGATTTGAGATGAAGAAACTACTGGTGATTGCAATTGGATTCGTTGCCGGATTCACGACTCAGCCCGCTCTGGCACTGAATGTGCCGTCGGTGGTGGACTCGGTAGAATACACTTACAACGTTCAGTGTTCTTTTTCTCATTTCTCGAAAAACGAATTTTGCTTCAACTATATCTGCAAGTACAAAAAGTACTATGTGTGCGAAGGTGACCAGGGTGTTTTGGATCTGATCCTGAACATCAAGACCGTTCGATATCCTAATGAAACGGCGAAAGAAGAAGTCACCAATTACAGCGTACAACCAAGATAGAAAAAGGGGCTTTGAGAGCCCCTTTTTTATTTCCCCTAACGCAGACTCAGGCCCGTGGCTGGTTGCACCTGCTGCACACCAGGCATACGCCACTGATGACTTAAAACTTCATCCTTGGGCCAATACAAACGCATCAGCAAGTTGAAATCATCCCCTGCCGGAGCCGGCAGCCAGTTGGCCACTTTGCTGGCCTCGGGACGCTCGCTTTGAATGTACAGCTCCAGCGATCCATCTTTGCCGTACTTCAATTTGTCGCGATCCCCGAGCGCATATCGATTCAGCGGGTTTTTCACAAAGTTCTGCTTGGAATTATACATCGTCAGGGACCAGAACGCCCGAACCGGAGGCAACTGCCCCTTGCTAAAGCGCAGGGTGTACTTGTTATCCCCTTTTAGCGGCATGCCGTTGGCATCCACCGAAGCGCGCGGATAAACCGCATCCTGCGGAAGATTGGCTCCAAGGAAGTACTTGGCAACATAGGATCTGTTTTCATAATCAGCGCCATAAGCCCCCATGTGATAGGAATACACCCAGCCCGCACTGACCTCCACACCCGGAGGTGCCTGGTTCATGGCCACGATTTTTTCCAGAGCCATCTTCGCTCCGCGGTTAAATGCAACCCGCTGAGCATCACTCAACGTCCGGCCATCAAACTGCCCGGTTTCAGAAATTCCCAGCCGGGCCATTTTTTCAACCATGGCAGAATCTTCCGGTTTAGGCGGATTCTGTTTCAAATATGCTGCGAACTTTTCCATGAACTCCACGCCGTCCATGGATTCCACCTGCGCCACCGGCGGAGTTTTCATGTCCACTGTCGAACTGACCTGCCGCGTGGGTGTGGCAATAACTTCGGTGTCCGACTGCTGCCAGGAGCTCAGCGTGGTCAGACGGTATTTTTTCTGAATTTCACGAACGGCAGCAAAGTCCTTGGGACCGTTGGTCTGCGTGCGCCCGATGATCCACACTGTGTTGGTGGGTGATTTGATCTCGGTGACGCCAGTGGGAAGCTCGCCGCTCCAGCCGGGGCCCGTGATCGCAAAGTCCCCTTTATGTGAACCTGTGGTTCTGGTTCCCGGTGAAGCAAACACATCTGTCCAGGCACTCATCATTTGCATCAGATAGTAGCGGTTCCCCATTTCCGGGACACTTAAGATAACCGGCTCGCGCGACAGATCCAAAAAGGCTGAACTGTAAAGAGTGTCGGCATTGGGACTGACCACCTGAGTAAAGCTGGCATCCGGGAAGCGGTCCTTATGCAGGAACTGATTCACCGGTGCTGCATCCGCGGTCACACGGGAAACATTGGTCATGACCTCGCGGCTGGTTTCCACCAGAACCATGGGGTAACCGTAGATGTAAACTTCTTCGGCCAGCCTTTGAATCTCAGCGGGGCTCGCCGTTGTCTTGACTGACGCTGTTGTTTTTTTCTCGGAAGAACTACAGGATGCCATCAGCATCCCGGCCGTCAGTGCAACGGCCAGATTGACGAATTGGATCTTCATGAGAGCCTCCTTGCTCAAAATCTTATGATTGAAGGCGCTCTGAAGATCAGCAATATGTAAGAATGCACCAGCCTAGACTATTAAGCTTGGCCTTTGGATTTTTTCTCAAGCTCAGCCCAGCGGGCATAAGCAGTTTCGACTTTGCTTTGCAAAGATGAAATCTCGGCGAAAAGCTCCTGCACTTTGGAAGCCTGGCTGACCACTTCGGGTTTGCCCGCTTCGATCTGCAGATTTGACAGCTTTTCTTCCATTTCAAAAATGTTGGCTTCCATGTTTTCCAGTTCGAACTTTTCCTTGAAGGAAAGCTTCACGGGCTTACCCGCCGACTTTTCTGCTTTCTTTTCTTTCTTCAATTCCTGGGCCTGCAGTTCTTTCTGTTCCTCGAACCATTCTTCCCATTGCAGGTAACCGGCAAAACGTTCCATCGAAGTGGAGCCATCCAGATTCTTGTGCAATGCCAGAATGTCGGAAGCCACCTGATCCATAAAGAAACGATCGTGGGTGACCAGAATCACAGCACCGGTGAATTCCTTCAGGGAATCCTCCAATACCGTCAGGGTTGCCACGTCCAGGTCATTGGTCGGCTCATCCAGAATCAGGACCTGGGCTTCGTTCAGCATCAGCTGCGCCAAACGCAGACGGCTTTGCTCGCCACCTGACAGTTTTTCCACCGGCAGATCCATTTGCTGACGATTAAACAGGAATCTTTCCAGATAGCTGCGCGCAAATACATACTGGCCCTGATAGTGGACGTAGTCCCCGTCAGGACAGATGTTTTTCAAAACGGATTCTTTCGGCTTCAGGGTTTCGCGGTTTTGCTCGAAATAAGCAATCTTCAGCTTGTCTGCCTGAACCACACGACCGGAGGTCGGCGCTTCCTGCTGAAGCAGCATGCGGATCAACGTGGACTTGCCCGAACCGTTGTCCCCCAGCAATGCCAGACGTGTTTTCGGTGTCACCAGATAACTGAAGTCAGTGAACAACACACGGCCATCATAAGCTTTCGTGACATGATCGACTTCGATCAGCTTTTGTGGATTGCGGTCGGTTTCTTTGAATTCAATTTTTACTTTGCGGGCGGCATTCTTGGCCGAAAGCTCTTCGACATCCTCTTTCAAGGTGCCCGCGCGATCAATACGGGCCTTCTGTTTGGTCAGGCGGGCTTTCGCTCCACGACGCAGCCATTCGGTTTCACGACGAAGAGTGTTCTTCATCGCTAGCTCTTTTTGCTCCTGCCCGGCCAGCAGAATCGCCTTTTCCTCAAGATATTCCAGATAGCCACCGGTGGTGGAAATCAGATAATTGGGATTTTTCGGATCAAGATCAAAAATCTTGTTCACTGTTCTTTGCAGGAACAAACGGTCGTGCGTGATGATCAAAGTCGCAAACGGCGCACGGCTCAGGAAATCCTCCAGCCACATGATACTGGACACGTCCAGGTGATTCGTCGGCTCATCCAGCAACAACAACTCCGGGTCACGCACCAGTTCGCGGGCCAAAGCCACACGCTTTTTCCAGCCCCCGGAAAGTTCACTGACCAGGAAGTTTTCTCCGAACTGAGTCAGCTCCAGACGAGCGATCCACTCATAAGCCGAACCAATGGCTTCGTGAGGGTCTTCAGCTTTGCTTAACACCGCATCCAGGATGGTTTCATCTTTTTTGAAAGTGGGAGTTTGCTCCAGGTACCCCAGACGCAAACCCTTTTTCGCGGTCACATCACCGGAGTCCGGAGTCATGGTGCCAGCCAGAATTTTCAGCAAAGTGGATTTACCGGCCCCGTTAGGACCGACCAGCCCCACGCGTTCGCCCTCTTCAATGCCCAAAGAGACATTTTTAAACAGGGTTTTCCCCGCAAAGGATTTTTCGAGCTTATGTGTATTGATGAGAAGCATGGCCCAACTTACTTCTGTTTCTCGATATCGGCCAGAATTTTCTGAATAGGAATGACGAATTCACCCTTACAGCCGTCCTCTGCGCATTTCATGATCTGAACAGAACCATCCTCGCTGTCCGGCTGGAAGTCATCTTCACCACCGTGCAGGATACCGATCAAATCATGAGTTTTGCTGTCAAACACCGGAGAACCCGAGTTTCCGACGAAAACATCCAGATTGGTCTCTAAAGACCCCATTTCATTCACGCTGCGCACTTTGCCTTGGGCCGTTTTCTTAAGGCTGCCCAGTGGATAGCCAATGGAGTAAACAGAATCCCCGACGACCGACACGGCGGTCGACATGACTACGGGCTCGACTTCGTCCTTGGGCATGGACACTTCAACCAGGGCATAATCCAAGCCGCTCTGGAAATCGTTTTTCTGAGCTACGATCTGCTTGCACTGCCAGCCCTTGCGAGTGGTGGCCCCTTCCATCTTCTGCTCGTCATTAAAAACAAATACGGTATTTTCACACGAATGGTCCTCGGTAAAACAATGTCCCGCTGTCAGAACCAACTTCGGAGCCACCAAAGTACCAGAACAAAAGGCCTTGGACTCCTGACCACTCCACGGAAGCTGCTGACCCGTGCCGTAGACCTCATCCACAGTCCAGATAGCCTCGCCTTTGATGATCTCATTCCATTTGTCCAAATGAACCAGCGCCACGTTGGCGCGGGTGTTGCGGTCCGCAGTGGAAACCTCCTGAATGGAGTCCTCTCCATAAATCACACCCTGGGTCAGTGTCCCATCGGTGTTTACAAATGCCGAAGGTGCAGAGTCTCCTCCGCACCCGACAAGATTCATGATAAGGGCCCCGGCAAGGGCTGCCTTCCACACATTCATTAGTGTCCTTTAGTGAAGTCTACGTCATCGCGGTGAGCTTCAGCCATGTGGCCTTGTTCCCAGCGACCTTCCACGTTTTCAGAGTCCACAACTTCGTTTTGAGTGCCTACTGCTTTCACAGTGTAAGTCGCCGTGGCGATCTCTTTGTTCATGCGGTTTTCAACCGAGATACGAACCAAAGCGTCTTTACCCGCCTCGCTCACTTCACGGATGTCTTTCAGGTCGATAGTGCCGTCGATTTCTTTAGTCACATCACCCACAGTCACGAACTTCTTAAGACCCGCCATCTGAGCATCACGACCCGCAAGGGAGATGTTCATGAAGTCACGGTCAGAGGTCATATCGATCTTCAGATCCAGGTGGCGAGCAACGCTTGCCGACTTAGGACGCGGAAGTTTCGCAAAAGTGCCTTTTCTGTAAGCTTCAATTTCAGATGCAGAGGACTTTTCCATGAACGCCTGAAGCTCATTGTAAGTACCGCATTTCACTTCTGGCTTCGAGCACACTTCGTTCGCAAATTCGAAGAATGCTTCCATGTAAGCACCGCTCATCCATTTGGAGAAGTGGTGACCAATGTGAACCGGAGCACGGTTGCCATAGTAGTTGTTGTTGAAGTAGCTGCGATAGATTGAAAGCATATTGGCTTTAACCTGTGCTTTTTGCGCAGTGGATACTTCGTTCAAGCAGTCACGGGCTTTGTTGGCCTTAACCGTGTTGCCGCTTTTGTCACGCTTCATGATCTGCATTGTCTGAGGTTCTTCCTTCAATACGCGCGCAGAGTCACGAACGCAGAAGTTATAATCCATGGAGATCCACTTACGCGCACCACCTGGTTCCGGCACTTCCGCCAGCGGGAAGTTCCAGGTGCCGAATTCATTTCTTTGTGGCCAGTAGTTTACGAAATTCAGTTTGGACGTGTCGTACTGAATGCCGAACTTGGGCAGATTCGGCCACAGACCCGGGCTGACACCCAGAACCGGAGCACGGAAACCCGTGATTTCGTTTCTGAACAACAAACCTTTGGATTCTTTTTTAGAGATGCCGTTCAGGTCAAACACGCGATCCAGGATTGCATAGAATTGAGTGAACTCAGATTTCCAGTCCGCCTCGCTCCAGCGCAGGTCCCATTTTTTATTGCGGAAACCACCGTCAAAGTGACCCACGGCGTGGGAGCCGATTTCATGGCCTTCACGATAAGCCGCATTCATCTGATCAATACGATCAGAGATATCACGTCTGTCATCGCCCCAACCGATAGCGGAACCACGGTTTTTCGTAGCCACTTCATTGCCAGCACCATCCAGGATCAAACGCTGACCCGGTGGTTGATAGAAGGTTTTGTTTTCAGGGCTTAGGAAATAAACCGGATTGATAAAGAATGTGAAACGTGTGTCCACGCCCGCATCTTTTCTAAGTTTGGTGTAATCACGGGAGTACTGCCAAACCTCGTTGTTGTAAGATCCATCAAAAGCAAACATCACAAATTGTGGTGGTCTTTTAACTGTGGTGGTTGTTTGCGCCCAGGCAAAGTGCTGGGTGAACAAAGACAAAGTCACAAGGCCCTTTGCGATCAGTTTTCTTTTGGACATGGATTCCTCCGTATTGTTTTTATATTCAATAAGGATGATTGCAACGGCTATGCCCGCGATATCACGGGGTTTGAGCCCTAAAAGGTGTCCAAAGATTGAACGAGGAACAATTAACGGCGATCAGTGTCTCAGTATAAGACACGTATTTGAGCAGGACTTTGGACCAAGATTCGGAACACATATTCACTTAAGGTCGAGGGGGAAAACAAAGAATTCTTCAAATTCAAAACTTCCCATATAAAATAAGAACAATGAAAATACAGATCGTTGCCCTTTTCATAATTGCCTGTGTGTCACTTATAAACTCGTCTGCATTTGCTGCATCCATGACCTGCAACAAAAGACAATCCGCCACCACTTGCATGATTTGCAACTGCTACCATGAAACCCGCGGAGAGTCCTTCGAAGGCATGGTGGCCGTGAACAAGGTTGTTTTGTCCCGCTCTGAAGACGAAGCTTACCCAAGCTCAATCTGTGGTGTGGTGTATGACGATGCCCAGTTCAGCTGGACTCAGGACAATATCAGCAACAACATCAATGCCACCAAAGACGAAGACAAAGAAGCTCTGGACATGTGTAAAAAGGCCGTCAACCTTTCTGTAAAGGAAGGCCCCAACGACGTTATCTATTATTACAACCCAAGTGTTGCCCGCCCCTACTGGGCCCGTCGCATGACCAACTGTGGAAAGGTCGGCAACCACACGTTCCTGGTTCCCCGTGGTGAATCCTGTCCCAAAAAACTGGGCGTGATCGGCAAATACTCCTCTTCTGGCAGCAGCAGCCAAAGCAAGAAAAGCACAGGTGCAAAATGATGAAAACATTGATCGCAACTCTTCTTTACAGTGTTTGCAGCACCGCTGCTCCGGTAGCGACCTCTGCAGTCGATACCGCAGAAATCACCGTGCAGGATGGAACCGMAAAAGTCAGCCTTCCCGCCGATGCCAGGAAAGCCCTGATTGAATGGAATCCTGAATTCCTGACTTTTGATCTGAAAGACTATCCGGAATCTGTTTTAAGTCTTGTCAAGGAAGTGGAACCCAACGGCGTTCCCATGGCCTTTATCGCAGACCTTGATAATAACGGCGACAAGGATATCGTGCTGCTAGGAAGTGATCTGCACCGCCAATACGCGGTGGCGTTGACCAAGAAAGACGGCGCATGGCAGGCGGTTGAAATTCAGTCCTGGAATATTCCGAACATCAAAAAAACAGTTCTGAAAAAAGAGGATAAAACCAAAGAAACCGGCATTCCGCTTTATGTGCTGCCTGCGGAAGACGAACACGCCAAAAAGCTTGGCAAGAAAGTCGGCATTCAGGTGGAAAGATATCTGGGTCCGGCAACCGTTTACGAAATCAAAGACGGCAAGGCTTCCAAAGTCGTTCTGGAATAAATCAAAAGGTTCCCGGTTCTTTTTTGAACCGGGAACCTTTTAGGTTGTTTCATATTGAAAGTGTCGTTGTTCTAACATTTCCAGATACTGCTCCCGATCAATCAGCTTCCCGCCCATACTGGCCACCACGGGCGTCACCATCTGCACATCGATCCATTCATGTCCCTGCTCTGACAACACTTCCACCAGTCTCCACAGTGCCAATTTTGAAGCATTGGGCTTTCGATAGAACATGCTTTCACCGCTGAACACGCCTTCGACCAGAACACCATAGATGCCGCCGATCAAAACGTTGTTTTCGCGGACCTCCACAGACATACAATAACCGGCCTTGAAGAATTCCAGGTAGGCGCGTTTCATCTGCGCCGTGATCCAGGTGCCATCCTGACCGGGACGAGGCTGCTTGGAGCATTCCTCCAGCACATGATGAAAATCCTGATTCACTGAAAAATGAATTTCCGGATGACGCTTGCGAAAGCGGCGCAGACTTTCCGGCACGTGGAAATCACGAAACTCCAGCACGCCCCGTTCTTCCGGAGAAAACCACAGCATCGGCAGCCCCGGCTGAGGCCACGGGAAAATACCCTTGCTGTAGGCCGTGTAAAGCGTGCCCACATCCAAAGATCCGCCAATGGCCAGAATTCCTTCGGCCAGAGTTTCGCGCGGATCGGGAAAGTCCACTGAAGATCGCAACTTCCCCTGCATTATTTTACCTTATAAATCAGACGGTAAATCACGCCCGCCTTGTCATCAGAAATCAGCATAGCCCCATCGGGCAGAACTTCCACGTCAACCGGACGACCCCAGGAGGAATCCCCCTGCAGCCAGCCCTCGATGAAAGACTCCGTCTTTTCCACGTTAGAACCATTCAATTTCACAAATGTCAGACGATACCCTTGTGGCGTGGAGCGGTTCCAGGAACCGTGCTCTGCCAGAATAATGCTGTCTTTATATTGCGCCGGGAACTGTGTGCCCGTGTAAAAGCGCATGCCCAAAGGTGCCACGTGAGCGCGCAGCTCCACCACCGGAGCCACATAGTCTGAACACTTTTTGCCTTTGCCGAAATCAGGATCCAGCGTGTCCTTGCCATGACAAAACGGGAAACCGAAGTTCTGGCCCGTTTTGGTCAAGCGGTTCACTTCACAGGGCGGACGATCATCCCCCATCCAGTCGCGACCGTTGTCGGTGAACCACAGCTCTTTCGACTGCGGATGGAAATCAAAGCCCACGGTGTTGCGCACGCCGGAAGCCACTTCCTCTTTGCTGGTGCCATTCACGTCGATGCGATAGATGCGCGCATAATCTGTCCCCGGATCACAGATGTTGCAGTTGGCGCCCACCGGGACATAGAGCTTCCCGTCCGGACCAAAGCGGATGAACTTCCAGCCATGGTGCGTGTCCGAAGGAAAGGTCTGCGGCAAAGCGCGCAGGGGTTTTGCCGGAAGCTTCACATTAGGGCTGGCATCAAATTCATGAATACGCGCGATCTCGGCCACATAAAGTTTCCCGTCTTTATAGGCAACCCCGTTCGGAGTATCCAGTCCCTGCGCAAAGACGCTGGTCTTGCCATCCTTCACCACATAAACCTTGTCACCCGAACGCGAGCCCACAAAAATCCGGCCATCCGGAGCCTGCGCCAAAGACCGAGCCCCCGGCACCTGAGCCCACACCGAAATCTGAAACCCAGGGGGCATTTTCAGTTTTTCCAAAGGAAGTTGCTTCGCCCCCGCAGAAAGCGAAATCAAAAGCGATCCAAGAAACACCAAACCAGCTCTCATAACAACCTCCCCAGTTCTATCGTTTGCAGATATCGCATTTCCCACACGGTTCAGTGTGTTCATGCCCAAAGTAAGCATAGATGCGATTCATGCGGCACTCGCTGTCCTGATTCGCCCACTGCACCATCTGCAAAAGTTTGGTGTTCTGGGCGCGCAAAATAGCTTCGCCGTTTTCGGCCAGGAACTGCTCGTCCGTTGGTGCCTGCACGCAAGCAAAGGGAAACGGGTCGTCGGACTTTTGCAGACAGCCCCAGCGCTCCAGAATACTGACTGCGGCTTCGGACCGGAAGTCCCGGCGATTTCTAAAATTCATTTGTTCACGAAGGAAGTCAAATCCACCCTGATCAACCTGCATTCTTTTGTCTTCTATCAGTTGATAGATTTTGCGGATGAAATCAGGCTCGGGGTGAGACCATTTCAAAAACTCCATCTGAATGCTGACATCGTCCTGGTCATAAAGCAGATGACAAGATGACTCGGCCCCGTCTCGACCGGCACGACCGACTTCCTGAAAATAGGATTCCAAAGAGTTCGGGGTTTCGGCATGAATCAACAGGCGCACGTTGCTTTTATCAATACCCAACCCGAAAGCGGGCGTCGCGATCATCAGCGGAGCTTCATCAGTCTGGAAGGCTTTCTGATTGCGCTTGCGATCCTGCGGCGGCAAATCGCCGTGATACACCAGATGCGCCATGCCCAGTCGGTTCAACGCAGACGAAACTTTCTTCAGCGTCTGAATCAAAGAACAATAAATGATCGCCGTTCCTGGTGTCAGATGACGAAGTCCCACGATGGCCCGGATCTTTTCATCGATTCCATAGATGTCGTGAACATTCAGGGCCAGGTTCGGACGTTCAATCCCCGCGGAAATGATCAGGGCGTCTTCCATGTTCAGTTTTTTCAGGATGTCTTTTTGAACCTCGGGCGTCGCCGTGGCCGTCAGCGCCAAAGTCGGCGGATTGCCCAAAAGGGCGCGGAACTCCCCGACCCGGGAATAGTCCGGGCGGAAGTCATGCCCCCATTGGGAAATACAGTGAGCCTCGTCCACGGCCAAAAGTTGAATGGCCCGTTTTTCAATAGCCTGAAGAAACTCAGGTTTACGGAAGCGTTCCGGGGTCACATAGATCAGCTTGAAGTCGCCTTTGGCCAGGCGGTTCTGGCGAGACTCGCGTTCATCCCGGCTCAAAGTGGAACTTAGGAACGTGGCACTGATCCCCAGCTCCTGGGCCTTGAAAACCTGATCCTGCATCAAAGCGATCAGCGGCGATATGACGACCACCAGGCCCTCGCGGGTCTTTGCTGGAAACTGAAAGCAGAGGCTTTTTCCCATTCCGGTGGGCATTAAAGCCAGTAGGTTCTGGTTTGCCCAAACTTTATGCAGGATTTGCTCCTGCTCGCCCCGGAAAGAAGTAAAAGGAAAGTTCGCTTTTAAAAGCTGAAGAAGATCGCTCATAGTGCCGATCAGTCTACGCTACTCAGAGGGGGCCCGTCAGCCAGGCCTCTCGAGGATGCGGTGCGTTGGGATTCTGGCCTAGAATCTTTTTTTGCACTTAGTAGTATTTGATGATAATTCGAGTACTTTCATAAAATTTGTTTAATTTTTGCTAATAATAACAGCGATTAAAACCATATAAACGAAGGGTAAAGATATGTCCAAAAAGTGGAATATTGATATGGTCAGAAACATTGGTATCTCGGCGCACATCGACTCCGGGAAAACCACAACTTCTGAGCGTATTCTGTTCTATGGAGGAAGAATCCACGCCATCCACGAAGTTCGTGGAAAAGACGGCGTCGGTGCAACAATGGACTCCATGGATCTAGAGAGAGAAAAAGGGATCACCATCCAGTCTGCTGCAACTCAGGTTCAGTGGAAGGATTACACAATCAATTTGATCGATACACCGGGGCACGTGGACTTCACAGTTGAAGTTGAACGTTCTCTTCGCGTTCTAGACGGTGCGATCCTGTTGCTTTGCGGTGTTGCCGGCGTTCAATCTCAGTCCATCACTGTTGACCGTCAGATGAAACGTTACAACGTTCCTCGTTTGGCATTCGTGAACAAATTGGACCGTCAAGGTGCCAACCCATACCGTGTTACTGATGCTTTGATCGAAAAATTGCGTTTGAACGCAGTTATGATCCAGATCCCAATCGGTCTGGAAGATCAGCACAGAGGTCACGTTGACCTGACTGACATGAAAGCTTACATCAACCAAGGTGAATCCGGTGAGACTGTTCTAGTTGAAGAAATCCCGGCTGATCTGGTTGAAACTGCAAAAAAATACCGTCAAATCATGATCGGCAAACTGGCTGACGTTGACTCTGCTATCGAAGAGAAATTCTTGATGGAAGAAGAGCCAACAACTGAAGAGATCCGTGCGGCTATCCGTAAGGGCACTATCGGTTTGAAATTGGTTCCAGTTCTTTGCGGTTCTGCATTCAAAAATAAAGGTGTTCAGCGTCTGATGGACGCGGTTACTTACTATCTTCCGTCCCCTGCTGAGAAAAAAGAGCAAGCTCTTGATATCACCAAGAACGAAGAAAAGTTCGACCTGCATCCAGATCCAACCAAACCATTGGTTGCTCTTGCGTTCAAACTTCAAGAGACTCCATTCGGTCAGTTGACTTACATGCGCGTTTACCAAGGTAAAATGGGCAAAGGCGATTTCATCGTCAATCAAGTGAACAAGAAATCTGTTAAGATTCCTCGTTTGGTTCGTATGCACTCTGATAAAATGGAAGATATCGACGTATCCTACGCTGGTGACATCGTGGCATTGTTCGGTATCGACTGCGCTTCCGGTGACACTTTCTGTGACGAGAACATCCAGGCGTCCATGCAATCCATGCACGTACCTGATTCCGTTATCAGCTTGGCAATTGCGCCTAAAGATAAAACTGCGGCGAACAATTTCTCCAAAGCTCTTCAGAAATTCCGTAAGGAAGACCCTACATTCCGCGTACACCGTGACGAGGAATCCAACGAGACTATCATCTCCGGTATGGGTGAATTGCACTTGGAAATCTACGTTGAGCGTATGAAACGTGAATTCAACTGTGAAGTTATCGTGGGTCAACCTCAGGTTGCTTACCGTGAGACTATCTCCGTTGAAGCTCCGTACGACTACACTCACAAAAAACAAACTGGTGGTTCCGGTCAATACGCGAAGATCGTTGGTAAAATCCAACCTCTCCCTCCACAAGAAGACGGCGCTGTATTCAAATTTGAAAACAAAGTTGTCGGTGGTCGTATTCCTAAGGAATTCATCCCTGCGGTTGAAGAAGGCTTCAAAGAGCAGACTGTTAAAGGTCCTCTGATTGGCTTCCCGATCGTTGGCGTTGAAGTTGTTCTGGAAGACGGCGCGTACCACGATGTCGACTCCTCATACATGGCGTTCAAAATCGCTGGTATGGCGGCTCTTCGTGAAGTTTACGCTTCCGCGAAACCAACTGTTCTTGAGCCGATCATGAAGCTTGAGACGACAGTTCCAGACGAATACCAAGGTTCCGCTGTTGGTCAAATCAACCAACGCCGTGGTTCCATCGTTGCAACTACTGCATTCGAAGGTAACTGCGTGATCGAAGCTGAAGTACCACTGACAGAAATGTTCGGTTACTCTACAGACCTTCGTTCTGCGACCAAAGGTAAAGGTGAGTTCTCCATGGAATTCGCGAAGTACGCTCCAGTACCTCGTAACATCCAGGAAGAACTTGCGAAGAAATACCAAGCGAAGCGCGCAGCTGAGCAGAAGTAATTTCGCGCGGATGCGCAGGAGGTGCGAAGCACTGGACTGCGTCCCGCTAAGTTTGATCTTCAAACTTCAAAGCCCGGTGGAAACACCGGGCTTTTTTTATTTCCCCGCCCCGACCTTCGTCAGGAAACGCTAAACATTGCCGCCTGTTGTGCCGAAAAGAGATTCGTAAATTCATCTTTCAGCCCCGAGGACGACAGCCATGGATCGCGACCAGCTTATTGCCGAAATCAAAAAACAGCTTCAGGAAGAACTGAAAGCTCAGACTGACACCATCAAAAGCAAAATTCCCGGCGAACAACGTGAACAAATCAAAGACCTGAAAGACGGCCTGACTCAGACCATGAAGGAAAACCCGTGGGCCTCGGTCGGCATTGCGGCCCTGGCAGGCTTTGTGATCGCGCGCATGCTGTACAAAAGAAAGGATGACTAAATGAACTTCCTTCTGCCCCTCATTTCTTTCTTTATCGGTAACGCCAAAAGCCTGTTCAAAGAACCCGGTATCGCCTTCACCCAGCAACTGGTGCTGCATCTGCGTGCGCTAACGTTCGTGCTGGTGTCCACCATCGGATCTTTGGCTTTAAGCTGCGTCGGGATCTCGCTGTTCATCGCAAGCCTTGCTGGCCAATTAGACAAGGGCGAAGAGTTTCAGATCACTGGCGGCATGATTGTGTACCTTGCAATGACCCTGGTTTCTGCGGGTGTATTGATTTACAGCCTGAACAAAAAGACGTGGTTGAAAGCTTTGGGTTTTGTCGAAAAACCTGCGGCGGCCAAACAATCCGGCGCCCTGGAAAATGCCGTGGCTCTGCTGGTGATGGACTACGTGGAAGAACGCCAAAGCAAGCGCGCGAAAACATCTGAAGCCAGTTAAACTCGTCCCAGGAATCCCCTTTTCAAAGGGGATTTTTGTCCCATAATCCTTTCCTGCCCCCTTCAATTCAAATTAAACAAAGCCTGGCCGTGGCACTGCTGTTGCTTTTAATAGAGACAACACTTGATTCACGAAAGGAATCTGAAATGAAACACATTATCGTGGTATTGGCTTTGTTTGGTTTTATGTCTGTTACTCACGCTGAAGAGACTGTCTCTGAAAAAGTAAAATCAACCGCCAATGACGTGAAACGTGGTGCAAAGAAAGCCATGAACCGTGCTGAAGAAGCCGTGTGCATGGAAGGCGATGTGAAGTGTCTGGCGAAAAAAGGGCAGAACCGCGTTGAAGAAGGCGCCGACTATGTGAAAGACAAAGTCGATGAGGCTACTGACAAAAAATAATTCCTGCGAGGGATTTGAGACCAAAAAAAAGAGCTGACTTTCAAGGTCAGCTCTTTTCTTTTTATAGATTGCAACTTCAGAAATTACATGGGCCAGCGATTGCAATATTCGTTGCTGTCAGAAGAGATCACTTTGCCTGTGGACTTAGCCACAACCAAAACAGAAATCGTTGTGCAGGTTTCATCATAGCTGATGTCTTCCTGAGTGCGTGTTGTGTAAACCAGAACATCGCCACGATCTTCAACTGTGGTGTTGGAAGTCACGGGATAGGTTTTGCCTTTACCCGGAACAGAGAAGATCTCACCGATCATGCCGCCACCGTCACCACCACCATAGCCGCCGCCATCGAATCCGCCGCTACCATAACCGCCACCATCGAAAGAACCACCGCTGCCACGGTCGTTGCCTTCATAGGTTTCTTCACGAGGGTCTTTTTCCTCACCACGACCACCGTCGTCTTCTTTTGGAGCCGGCTCGGATTTGCCTTTTCCTTTTTTAGCAGAAACCACGTCCTGGGAATTGTCAGAGATATTGGCAAAGGTTGGCGCCGCGAAAGAAAGAGAAAGCAGGGCCGCCAGCAAGATTGTTTTCATAAGAAGACTCCTTTTGTATTCAAAACGAAGTCTTTAACACGAAGGGCGGCGAAAGGGCCATTCCCCGTCACCACCCTTGCCATATTTTCACGATTGTTCAGACTCTAGACAGCTCAGCCCGCATTACTTTGAAACTGGAGCCACTTCATTCAGAAAGGCCTCCAAAGCGATCCAGGAGCGCTTCTCTGCAGTTGCATTAAAGGCATGCCCCTTGGATGGATCGCTGCCTGCATCTTTCTGGGTGAAAGCATGAACCGCTCCGGAATACGCCACAAACTGATAATCCACTTTGGCTTCGTTCATTTCTTT
Organism: Bdellovibrio bacteriovorus; assembly: GCF_048286975.1. Taxonomy (GTDB): domain Bacteria; phylum Bdellovibrionota; class Bdellovibrionia; order Bdellovibrionales; family Bdellovibrionaceae; genus Bdellovibrio; species Bdellovibrio bacteriovorus_H. The sequence goes on from NZ_JBLVRT010000007.1 coordinate 101,268, forward strand.
CATGAAGCCATCGACTTCCGCTGGCGGCACGTAGGGATCAATAGCTCCATGCAGAACCAGCACCTTGGTTTTGATGTTTTTGACATCTTTTGGATTCTTACTGGCAAGACCACCATGGATACTGACCGCCCCCGCCACAGGCAAACCTGCTCGAGCCGCTTCCAGGGCTCCGGTACCGCCAAAGCAATACCCCATGATCACGATCTGCTTGGCATCGACATTTTTATTCTTCTTAAGATAATCAAAGGCCGCCTTTTCACGCGCCCGGTAAAGCTTCACGTCCTCTTTGTAAGTGCCAGCAAGCTTGCCTGCCTCTGCCGGGGACCCAGGGCGAACGCCCTTGCCATAGATATCGGCAGCCAGAACTACGTAACCTTTTTCCGCCAGACGCTGGGCGCTGGCTTTTTCATGATCACCCAATCCCATCCACTGGTGAACAATGATAACAGCCGGACGCGGCCCCTTTAAGGAATCATCCTGAGCCAGAAATCCTTCTAGAACCGTCTTGCCTTCTTTGTACTCAACCATTTCAGTTTTCACTTCGGCATGAGCATGCATGAATGCTCCCAATACCAACATGGCTGCTGCCAAATTCTTGATCATCTTAAGTACTCCTTTTCAGCTTTACCTAAGTCTAAGAAGTACCTGGTAAAAGGTCAAAAAACCCTCGCTCCAGTCCTGATGACTCACAAATTCCTGTTTTATCTCGATTATATCAGGACTTCTTGCAAGTTGCGTTATAGACAGGTCCCTTCCCGGATGTGGTACACTCTAGTCTCTATGGAATATCACAGGCGTCTGCCCGTCACATTTAACTTCTCAGATTTAAGCATCACTCTATGACGATTATTATTGTTCTGTTTATCAGTACCATCGGTATCTCTTTTTTATGTTCCATGCTGGAAGCTGTTCTTCTGACTTCGACCTCCGCTTACATCGGGGTGCTGGTCAAAGAGAATAAAAGAAGCGGAAAGCTTCTTGAACATCTGAAAGAAAACATCGACCGCCCTATTTCTGCCATCCTGACCTTGAACACCCTGTCCCACACCTTGGGCTCCGCCGCCATCGCCTACCAAATTCAGATTCAATACGGACAAGAAGCTGTCACCGTGGCCTCTTTTGCCCTGACTTTCATGATCCTGATTCTGTCTGAGATCATTCCCAAGTCTGTCGGCGCCGCCCACTGGAAAGCCCTGGTTCCCTTTGCCGCCTACACCATCCAGTTCATGATCCTGCTTTTGTATCCATTGGTGATCATGTCCGAGTGGCTGGGCCGTTTTTTTGCAAAAAACTCTGAAGATCCGGAAGTAACCCGCGAAGAGATCCTGATGACTGCCGAAATCGGCGTGGAAGAGGGAACTTTGAAAGGCAAAGAATCCAACATCATCAAAAACCTGCTGATGCTGGACAAGATCTATGTTTCAGACATCATGACCCCACGATCTGTGTTCTTTGCTTTGGACAAGAACCTGACGGTGGAAGAGGTATTTAACAAGTACCGTCCTCTGCGCTTCTCGCGCATCCCGGTTTACGACGGCAGCCTTGATAACATTATCGGCATGACCTATCGCTATAAAATTCACGAAACTCTTTCCAACGATCTGCACGACAAGACGATCGGTGAAATCGTGACTCCGATTTCCAGCATCCCGGAACGCATGACGGTGTCCCAGGTTCTGGATTTCTTTATCAAAGAAAAAGAGCACGTGGCTTTGGCTGTTGACGAGTACGGTATCGTGGCGGGTCTGGTCAGTCTGGAAGACGCGGTTGAAACCCTTCTAGGGGTAGAAATCGTCGATGAACTGGACAGCGTGGAAGACATGCGCAAGTTCGCCCTGGAGCAGTGGCAGATGCGCAAACAGAAACTGCGCCGGAGCTAGGTTGTGATTTTGTTTTATATCCCCTGCCCTGACAAAACTTCCGCGCAGAGTATCGCAAGAACTCTGCTTGAAGAAAAACTTGTCGGCTGTGCCAACATCATTCCAGGCATGGAATCGATGTACTGGTGGGAGGGAAAATTAGAGACAAGCTCCGAGCATATCCTGATCCTGAAGGCTTTGAACACCCCTGATGCACAGAGCAGAATCACAAAAAGGGTGGAAGAGCTTCATCCCTACGACGTTCCTTGCGTCATGACTCTCCCCGTCCTGGGAATCAATCCCGCTTTCAAGAACTGGCTTGAAGAAAGTCAAAGATAGCCCTAGCTTTGAAAAGCGAAGGAGCTATCGCCATGACCAGACAAGAACTTGCCAAGAACATTTACGACATTGCTCACCTGACTGGGGAGTTTAAACTTCGCTCGGGCCAGATCTCGAACGAATACTTCGACAAGTATCGTTTTGAGGCACAGCCGACTTTGCTGCGTGAAATCGCCAAACAAATGGTTCCACTGATTCCCGCGGGCACCGAAGTTCTGGCCGGCCTTGAAATGGGCGGCATCCCTATCGCCACCGCATTGTCCCTGGAAACCGGGATCCATTGTGTGTTTGTTCGTAAAGAGGCCAAAGAATACGGCACCTGCAAGTTTGCCGAAGGCCTTGAAATCAAAGGCAAGAAAGTCTGCGTGATCGAGGACGTCGTCACCACCGGCGGCCAGGTGGTTCTTTCCACCGCGGATTTGCGCTCTATCGGAGCTGAGATTTCCACAGTTCTGTGTGTGATCCACCGCGGGCCACACTTCCCCGAACCCAAGCTGACTGAGATCGGCCTGGACCTTCGTCCATTGTTCAAGAAATCCGATTTCTAGCCGATAAAGAGAACTGGTTTATCTTATCGAGAGGAAGACAGGATGAAACAGTTCTCAAAGGCTCTACTAGCCACAGCCATTGTTTTCACCGCCAGCCCGTCCTTCGCGGGCTACGATGAGTTTGATTGCCGCAGCAGTGGCAACTTCAGTACCAATACGCATTTACAATGCGTCTCCTGCGGAGCTCAAAAATATTTTGCCAACAAAGCAGGAGGTCGTGAAGTTGTTCCCTCTGAGAAGTGGCTGCTTCTATTGGGAACTGTGGCAGTACAAAATTACGAGCTCAGCGATCGAGGTGGAAACAATCTTGCCTCTGACTTCGATGCACGCAAAAACTATCAAAAATATGTCATATCAATGATGAGGAGCTACGGCTTCTGTCAAAGCTACATTAGCAAGGAGCGCTCTAAAACTAAACGCAGCGCTCAAGACTCCGACGTGGCTCCTAGTGATTGGAGCTCAAAAATATATCCGGGCCTAACTAGAGACACCAATTTGGGGCCAAAAGGTGTTCAGGCCGTCGGCAAATACTATGGCTTCGATGATAGTTCTTGGTTTGGCTGGCAAGCTGGCGAAAACATGAACTACCTACTGACTGGCAGTCCAGATCCAAGAAAAAGTATGAAGGATGCGGAGTTCGGCAAGGAATATCCCCTTTATCCCAATATGTCTTTTAGCGACAAAAGGACAAAGTTCAAAGAGCGTTTGAGCCATGCGTTTCCTTCAGAATATGATGTCTCTGGAGAGAAAAAAAAGGATTCAAAACAACTTGTGGCATCAGGAGATAAGTCCAATGGACTTCGTGAATGCCTACAGGAAATCAATCGCATGCAACATGGACAAGGAGACCCGCTGCTAAATTCGTTCATGAAAAATGTTCCCGAAGGTGAAGCTTTCTGTAAGTCTATGGCCAATGCATGTGATATCGAATTGGATTTCTGTACTGGTAGCAAGGGTACCAAGTCCGTGACCCAACCCGAAGTCTTCAGATCAAATAGCAGACCGCAGCCTCCACCGCCGCCAATGCAACCATCCAGATCTGGCAGCGGATACAAATAAAAAAGGGGCTGTAAAGCCCCTTTTTTTAATCAGCGCATTCAATTCTTATCAAATCTGAAGGCTTTTTCTCAATACTAGTATTTTCACGTCTCTTGATAGAGTTTCTTACCTCACATGCCGCACATTCATCATCAAAATAGGGATTAAATTCTTCGGTCCTTATCCGATCATATGCCACAGCATAGGCCGACGGGTGTTTCTTAATAAGCATGTCGAGAACAGAGGAAGACTGAACTTCTTGCATCATTTTTTTAATCTTCTTTTTTTCAACATTTTTTAGAATCTGCTCCCCGACAACAACAATCTCAGCCTCGGAAAAAGACAAAAAGTGATGAGCATCTCGCACCCAATACAAAGTCGCCTCATCAAAAGTTTCAATCAGTTTTAGCCTTTCTTCCTTACTCAAATCTCTTCCAAGCTTTTTCAAAAAGAAATCAAATGCACCTATATCTTCCATAACAAAGGCTGCTTTAACAAAAGCAAATGGATCTTTAACCTCAAATATTCCCTCGCGCTCTTCAATCACCTGTAAAAGATCAAAAAACTTTACTCTCTTCACATCTATAGCTTCAAAATCACGGTATGCTCTTGCATAACCCAACGTTTGACAAATAAGTGGTTGCTTTCCAGGCAAATGCTTCAGCATCGGAAATCTAGTTCGATCATAACTCTCATACAGAGCCTCTAGAGAATACAAACTGGTATTTTCATATAGATAAAGATCATTGAAAGGAAGTTGCGATCGAACTTCATTCCACTCATTATTCTTCTTTTTCAGGAAGTCAAAACCAGTGTACTCAGTTCCAGCTATCGGCACGTATAAAGAGGCACCCTTGCGCAACAAACTCATGACATGCCCTATTTCCACATCTTCCCTAAGGAACAACTGGAGAGCAGTCAGTCCATCTTCACCGACCTCGTTCACATTAAAGAAATCGACTTCATCCAAAAGCTTCAAGAACATTTCTTCATCATCGAGCTTATCAGCAACTTTCAACTTATCGGGAAATTTCAATTCCGAGGATTTTGAAATGTCTTCGTAAATCTCCTCCTTCGTCATCCCCACCTTCACTTCTTTAGGCACCTCAACAACCTCAACCACTTTGGTTGGCTTACTAGGATCCTTTTGAAACGAGCACGCCCCCAATATTGTGGAGGCACTCAAAGCTAGAATGAACAAAGAGGACTTGTTCATGGTCCTAACCACATCTTTCAGCGATAACGGCCCGGATCTTTTGCAATTTAACGGAAGGGTTTGCAACATCCCACTGCCATTTGAAGTCGCGGCAGTCCTGCCACCATGGGAAGACCATGGGACCGAACTTTTCGTCTTTGTCGTCTTTCTTCATGCGCTTGTAAACGATCTGCTCAATCGGGCCATAAGCCTTCTTCATCAAAAGACCTTTTGAAATCAGGTCAATCGCTACCTCAACACTGGTCACGAAGCCAATCTGGCCTTCCATTGTTGGGAACTTGGAACGATCGAGCTTTGAGTAAGCTTCGCGGATATAGCTGACCGCCGGGATGTGCGGAAACTCTTTGACCATCTGGTCATAAACAACCGCATCGAACTGACCGTTGTCGCCGAAATAGATCACGACTTCCGGATTAGTTTCAGCAAGCACCTTGCGGATGACTTTTTGTTTCAACTCTGGATCCTGCTTGATACCCGAGTTCATGTGCAGCTTCGTGATCGGGAAGCCGTTTTCCTCCAGGAAATCCGTGTGCTGCTCATTCATCAAAAGCTTTGGCGCCAAAGACACATAATGGAATTCAATGTCTTCATGCTGCAGATTTAACATCTGGAAGATTTCCGACATACCCACAAAGCGGCTGTCATCGTCAGCGAACGAGGTTGCCGCCCCCTTCTTGGACAACACGTGGGACACCTTCAACGTGTCATCAATATCAGACACCACAAGCACCTTGGCTTCGGCAAAGGCTGACAACATCAATCCGGCAAGTAAAGCGATGTATTTTCTCATGGACGTCTCCTGTTATTTTTTGTTTCCTAAAAAAATTGAACTGTAAATCTGCTCCCAGTCGACCGACAGAAGCTTGTCTGCGACCTCGGAACGCTCTTCCATATCCAGTGGCTTGTAACCACGCTCCTCAACCCAGCCGTAACCCCAGCGAAACGGTGTCTGAAGCTTGGCTGACCCACCCACACGCACACCACGGAAGTAAGCGTCCGCAGTGTACTTGTTGGCTTTGACAGTGATGCATTGTTTTAAGTCTTCATCGGCCCGCAAACGGTCTTCACGGGCACCACCGGCCCAGTAAGCCACATCATGAGCCACACAGCAGTCCAAATAGGCATTCACCGACCAGGCAAACCCGTCCGGACTCATACTGCAGCCATCGCTGGTAAAGTCTTTCAGCGTATTTTTAGCAAACCCCTGCCCAGCCACCAAAGTGACCAACAAATAGACAGCAAGCGACACCCAGTGTCCCTTGCGAGGCTTGAATAAGGCTAATTTGGATTTGAATATCATCAGCCCCTAAAGGAGCAAGAGACAGACCAAAGAAAAACAATTAAGAAAACCAGAAAATCCCCTCCGCGCCCCACCCAATCAAGGTTTTGCGAAACGGAGGCGTGCTCCAAGCACGTCGAAGAGAAGCAAAAGGCCCGACAACGAAGGAGATGGGCCTTTTTCACCAACCGGCGCTATTTTTCTCCGACCACATAAGCGATCCAGCTTTGGCAGGCCTCGCCGTGATCAACCCTCGTGAAGTTGCCGTCTCCGGAACCATCCGGCGCTGTGCCTTCCCAGTACACGTGGGATTTTTTAAAGCCCACTTCTTCCATGATGTCGCGGATCTCAGAGATGGACCACATGCGCCAGTCATAGGTGAAGACCTGTTCGATCTTCTTCCCACCCACTTTGAAGTGGATGTGGAATAGAGCCTCATTGGTCACAGGGTCAAAGTTCGTCTGATCCCAGTAGTAAGTGAAGCCTTCGTGTTTGATCGCGTCCTCAATGGCTTCGTAGCACTGACTGCCACCGAAGATATCCACCAGGAACATGCCATCTTTGTTCAAAGTCTTCAGCACGTTGGCGAAATACTTCTTCAAAACGTCGCGTTTTTTAAAACAGAAATAAGAGAAATTCATCGCCGCCACAATGTCGGCTTTGGCCAGATTCGGATCCAGCACATTGCCTTCAACCAGCTTCATGCGCTTTTGCTGTTCCGGTTTCAGCTTCGTCAGATAGTTGGCTTTGCCGTAGGCCATTGGTTCCGGATCCAGATCCACACCCACCGCCTCATGACGAGGGTGCAGTTTGATCCATTCGGTGGAAAGAGCAAAGGTCCCGCAGAAGTCTTCACGGAATACACGGGGCTGCTTGCCTTTCAGCTCGCGGAACGTGTTCCAGATAAAGACCACATCATTTTCCGCCGACTGAACCGCTTTGCGGTACAGTTCGTATTTATCGAATACCAAAGCCGTGCTTTTTTTATTCACACGACGGCGGACCTTTTTTCTGTGGGACATTTCTTTTTTCATTTACGGCACTTCCGCTACGACTTCACGAATCGCAAGTTCAATGTCATGGATCTGTGGCACAGAGTTCTTTTCAAGGTTCGGGTGCAGACCGATGCCCGGCAGGTTTTTACCAGCCAGAACACGAGGACGCGCCATCAGTTGATAGAAGCACTCTTGCGTCGCACGGTACGCCAAGTGCTCGCCGAAGTTGGTCACTTCCGTGTCCTCGTTCACGAACAATACGCGGCCGGTTTTTTCGATGGATTCTTTAATCATCGGCCAGTCGTATGGATAAATCGAGCGCAGATCGATCACCTCAACAGAGATGCCTTCTYCCGCCAGCTTCACCGCCACTTCGTCACACAGGTGCACCATGCGGCTGTAAGTAACAACCGTGATGTGTTCACCCGCGTGAGTGATCTTGCCCTTGCCGATTGGAACCATGTATTTTTCAAGTTCCGGCCAGCGCGGCTTCCAGCCTTCAGAATTCTGAACTGGTTTGTCGATCATGGCCTTAAGCTCTTTTTCATCCGCAGGTTCCCCCGGGATCAGCTCATCACCTTTATGGCGCATCAACGCCTTGGATTTCAAATAAAGAACCGGATTTGGATCTTCGATCGCAGAAAGCATCAAACCGTAAGCATCCAACGGATTGGACGGCATCACGATCTTCCAGCCTTGCAGGCGGGAGGCCCATGCATCGAAAGAATGAGAGTGGTAAACGGAACCAAAGATCCCCGCACCCACCGGAGTCATCACCACCATTGGCAATTGAATCTGACCGTTCGTGCACCACAAAGTGTTACCGGCAATTTTCAAAAGATCGATGGTATTGAAGATATAGTCCGCAAACTGGATTTCAGCCACGCAACGGTCACCACCCATCGCGATACCCATCGCCATGCTGATGATCCCACGTTCATCCAGAGTGGAGTTCCACGCCGTTTCCAAACCTTGAGTCGCTGTGAAAACGCCCCCCAGTGGTGCGCCCACGTCCTGACCGAAGATATCTTTAACTCCCATGTTGGCTTCACCATAGTGAAGGGCCATTCTGATGGCCTGAGCAATACTTGCCATTAGAATTTTCTCCAATCTGCATTTTCGCTGTTAACGTAAACATGATCCCAGACAGACTCCGGAGTCGGCACCGGTTCCTGACGGGCTTGTTCCTGGGCGCTGACGCCTTCGGCTTCATAATCTTCCCAGATCTTCTTCGCAGCCTTCGGATCCAGAATGCCAGCATCGATCAGGTTTTTTTCGAAAGTCAGAACCGGGTCAAACAAGTGTGGTTTTTTATTGGCGCCGTCCGCGGAAGAGTGACCGTACAAACGAGTCACCTTCGCTTCGATGAAGGATGGTTTGCCGGTTTTACGGATGTATTCCATCTCTTCTTTCAGAGCCAGATAAGTTTCAATCGGGTCATTGCCGTTGATCACACGGGAACGGATGTTGAACGCAGCAGCGCGATCCGCGATGTTCGTTTCACCGTGCTGACCTTCGTACGGAGTCGAAATACCGTAGCCGTTGTTCTGAACAGTGATCAGCATCGGAAGTTCCTGGCCCTTACGGGAGGCAAGAATCAAGCAGGATGCGAAGTCACCTTCAGCAGTCCCAGCGTCACCACCAGTCACGATGGAGATCGCACCTTTACCCGCACGCTTTTGCACATGAGCCGTACCACACGCGATCGGATATTGAACTTCCAAAGGAGACGTCACCGGAGCCACGTTCCATTGAGGGAAGCAATAGTGACTGGAGAAGTTACGACCACCTGTGGATGGATCCGTCGCACGGTTCATCATCAAGCGGATGGAATCAATCATGTCCATGCCCAAAGCCACCATCGTCGGAGTACAGCGATAGTGCAGGTGCAACCAGTCGTTCTCTGGGCCAGAGCCTTTGCGCGCCAGCATACCCAAGGCAACACCCCAGGCTTCCTCACCAGGTCCACCAATCCAGAAGTAAGCCTCACCGGCTTTATAAATTTTGATCAGACGTTCTTCAAGCACGCGGGACTTAACCATCAGGTTATGCATGCGAAGCAAAATTTCTTCAGACAATCCACCAAAGCTCTGCTTCTTTTTTGCAGGAGCAGTCGCTTTTTTAGAAGCTTTCACAGTGGACTTTGCAGCAGGTTTTGCAGCCTTCTTGGTAGTCTTACCAGCAGCCGCCTTACCCCCTGCTTTCACAGTGGTCTTTTTAGCCATTTTCAGGGCCTCCATATTCGCGTCTATCTAAGCGAAAACACAACCCTTTGTCACGTCCATTCAAGCCCCCACAAACCACCTGCCATTAAACCCCAAAAAAAACCCCAAACCCTGTAAAACCACCCCAATATTGCTTAATTTTTAAGCTCCTCTGTGTCACAGATGCGCCTTTTTCACTGCCCCAAATAAAAAAGCCCGGGTTTTGCCCGGGCTTAAAACAACAACAACACGTTTTTCTAATCTATCGGAACACTACTTGGCGTTAGCCTGCTTCTGCTGAGGCACCAGGGATTTCCCGTCCTCAAGCTGAATCAGATCCAGAAGAACACTTTCCGCTTCCTGGATATCAGGACGCTTCAGGTACTCTTCGTTTTTCTTGGCTTTGCTAGCAGTCTTTTTAGCTTTGTCTTTCTTTTCTTTTTCGTTCTTGTCTTTAAGAACTTCGCTCACGCGGATCACTTTGCCGCGAGCTTTGGCTTTGTTCAGCTCTTCCACGATTTTCTTGAACTCATCGTTTTTAGCAACACGCTCGCCGGATCTTTCACGCAGGGACTTCAGCCACTCTGGTTTGATCTCTTTCCATGCGCCCGGGCCTTCTTTCACGTAAGCATCCGGAGACAGGAAAGACTCAATCGTTTTTGGCGGCAAAGAGTAATCCATGTATTTCTCACCGATATCATCAGTGCTGAATGGACCTGGCAACACGATATCCGCATCCACACCACGGTGCTGAGTGGATTTACCACCCGGCACGAAGAACATACCCACCGTCACTTTGATCGCGCCGAGGTTGTTCGGGATTGGAAGTACAGACTGAACAGAACCTTTACCGTAAGTGTGATCACCACCCACGACAACGGCACGTTTATAATCCTGCAAAGTACCGGACACGATCTCGGAAGCGGAAGCAGAGATACGGCTGGTCAATACAACCAGCGGACCTGCCCAGTCCACCATTGGATCTGTGTCACGAAGTGCGGATTCCGCACGGCCTTCATTTTTAGAGGACTGCTTCACCACATTCCCGGTCTGGAAGAACAGACCCGCGATTTTCACCGCGTCTTCAAGAGAACCACCACCGTTATTGGAAAGATCCAGCACCAGGCCGTCGACTTTCTTTTCGTTGGCTTCCTTGATCAGCTTTTTCATGTCAGCCGCAGAAGATCTGCCGCCACGACGGGAATCCGCATAGAAGGATGGGAAGTTGATAACACCGATTTTCTTTTTCTGACCGTTGATTTCACGATCCTGATAGATGATGGACGCTGCTTCGTCCTCCAGGTTCACCTTTTCACGGGTCAAAGTGACATCAAAACGTTTTTTGCCTTCGCCGGATTTTCTCAGGATTGTCAGGCGCACTTTCGTGCCTTTGTTACCACGGATTTTTTTGACAACGTCTTTCAAATCCATGTCGATCACATTTTCCATCTGGCCTTTTTCCTGACCGACAGCCACGATTTTATCCTGTGGTTCGATCAAGCCGGATTTCGCCGCCGCCCCGCCTGGAACCAGTTGCTCAACAACTGTGAAGCCGTCCTGGGAAGAAAGTGTCGCGCCGATACCTTCCAGGGACAAACGCATCTGAATTTCGAAATCTTCAAGCACATCACGAGAGAAGAAGCTGGAGTGTGGATCCAGCGCACGAGCAAAGGAATCCAGGTAACCGGAGAACAGATCATCCTGAGTTGTGTCAGCGGTTCTTTTCACTGCACGCTCATAGTTTTTGATCACGTTCTTTTTGGCTTCATCCATTTTCATGTCTGTCGCCATGTAGTTCCCGATCTGGAACTGAATGTATTTTTTCAGGTATTCATTGGCTTCAGCGGAATCTTTCGGCCAGGTTTTCTTTTCCGGATCGAACGTGAACTCGGTAGAAGATTCAAACTTGAAGTCTTTGCCCAGATATTTTTTTGCAAATTCAGAGCGGTCTTTCACGCGATCCAGAACGATTTTCTGAGCGGCATCCAGGAATGAACAGTCACGGTTTTTGGTTTTATCAAAAACGTTGCCCGCAGCCTTGCGGATGGAATCAACATCACCTTGAGTCAGATAGATTTTGGACGGATCCAGTCTTTTCAGATACTGCTCGATCACACGATTTTGCAGGTCAGTGTCGCGGTTGGAATACTTCACGTGGTTGGCAAGGAAGCCCTGTTCAATCACTGTCAGGTAACGGCACTCAAGGCCTTCTTTCAGTTGGGCCGATGCCAAAGATGAAACTGCCAATGATCCGGCAATGATGAAACCTCTAACGCCTTTTGAGAATGAACTCATGCTGATCCTTCCATGGCTCCCCGAACGGGAGCAGTCCTAATTGCATTAGATTATCAAATAATTAGCTGAGAGCATTCAATTTATGAAGCACGTCATAAATTAGGACGTAGAAAGGATTCTTAAGACTTTCGTCGATCTTCTTCGAAGAAGGATAGCTGGGAAAGGTTTTCCACTTTGTCGCCACGAAGGCCGTTCAATTTGACCTCATGCTTGATGAAACTGCCATGCTGAGTCTCGATCATAAAGAACGACATCTCGGGGAATCTCGCCTTTAGTCGAGTCATTTCCTCAACAATCAGCTGGATATTCTTTGGATCATCATCCGACATCCCGAAGCGGTGATGCGGATTGTAACCATAAAGATCAATGGCCTGCTCCACGCTGGCGCGGATGGCTCTTTGTTTTAATTCTGCAGTGCCTTCTTTGAAGTCCGAATCACCCAGAAGCTGACGCGTCTCTTTATGACTCACCGGATACACACTGAGATAGTTGGGCTCCAATGGCAGAACTTTTTTCTGAACAAAGACCCGGATCCCGTCTTTCAGGGTTTCCGGATGGTGACCGCGGGCCGTGATCACAGACAGAGGGCGCTGATTAAAGGCCGCGTGATAGAAACATTCCCAGGAAGGCCCCTTCCACTGGAAGTCCGGGTACCCCAAAGCGGCCGCCACATCCTGCACGAAAATCTGCTTTTTGCCTTCCAGTTTTTCCAGTTCGTCCACATGGTGGTCACGGAAATTACGGAAGGTGCCGGTCACATCGCAATAGTCGATATTATAGTCCGCAAACGGACCACTGCTGCCGATGGTTTGGTGGTGCTGGGCAAAGTCCCCGCTGGAGATCTGAATTTCAGATTTGTCGTTCTTATTGAAAAGAATCAGCGGCGTCGTCAAAAAGGCGATGTTGTCGTCGAAATCGAAGAAATAGAAACTGCGACCGCCAAGGTGGAAGTTTCTATCCTTCTCCTTGGAACGGTTGATTCCTAACTCCAATTGTCCCTTCGGGGGACTCTCGCTCATAACACACCTTTCGATGCCCAATGATGGGATCTGTAACTATGCGGAACGAATTTATCAGAGATTCCCCCCTCGGAAAAGGGGGGTGAACAAATTACTTCTTGGACTTGCGAGTGACTACTTTTTTGACACCCAAAGCTTCGGCTTTCTCTTTGGCATTAGCAGCTTTCTTCAAAGCAGGCTTTTTTGCAGCAGGCTTTTCGCCATCAGCTTTAGCGGCTTTGGCTTTCGGAGCAGCTTTCGCCTTTCCTTTAGCTTTGCCTTTGCCTTTTGCCGGGCCCTTTTCATTGATCAAAGCAACGGCTTGCTCCAGGGTCACCGTGTCCGGCGTCGCACCCTCTGGCAAAGACGCATTGACCTTGCCGCACTTGATGTACGGACCGTAAGGACCATTGAAGACCTGAATCGCATCGCCTGAATCCGGATGTGCGCCCAGCTCTTTCAACGGAGCCGCACGACCACGTCCCTTTTTGGGCTGAGCCAGCATTTCCATGGCTTTTTCAAAGGTGATATTAAAGATGCTTTCACCTTTTGGAATCGAACGATAGTCGCCGTCGTGAACCACGAATGGTCCAAAACGACCCAAGCCCGCTTTGATGTCTTTGCCCGTGCCCGGGTGAGTCCCCAAGGTCTTTGGCAATTGCAACAGGCTGAGCGCCATTGCCAGATCCACCTGTTCCGGCTGAGTACCCGGCGGCAACGACGCACGTTTCGGCTTGTCGTCTTCCGGGGTCACATCACCCAACTGAACATACGGACCATAGCGGCCGTTCAGAACATACACCGGCAGATCTGTTTCCGGGTCATTACCCAAAGAATCAGCACCATTGATTTTTTGATCGATCAGTTTTTCAGCGATCTCGGGCGTGATATCCGCTGGAGATTCATTGTCCGGCAAGGATGCACTGACATCTTCACCATCACGCTGAGTGGTCACATAAGCACCGTAACGGCCGACGTGGAATTTGTATTTATCCATGCCTTCCAAGGTCATTGTACGGGCTTCGTTTGGATCAATCTTGTCACCTTGATTGTCGACCATGGCACGCAAGCCCTTAGGGCCTTTGTACACAGACGCAAGGTAACTTTCCCAATCCAGCTCCCCGTCTGCGATATTATCCAGGCTCTGTTCCATTTCGGAAGTGAAGCCCAAATCCACATACTGGGACAAATACTGACTTAATAATTTAGAAACGATCATCGCCGTGAACGTCGGCACCAACGCCGTGCCGTTCTTACGAACATAACCACGGTCAATGATAGTTCCGATAACAGAAGCGTACGTGGAAGGACGGCCGATGCCCTCTTTTTCCATCGTTTGAACAAGGCTTGCCTCTGTATAACGAGCCGGTGGTTTGGTTTCGTGGGATGTTGGATCCAGTTTCGCGCACTTCACACCGTCTTTGACTTTCAAAGCCGGCAGACGCACTTCACGCTCAGCCAGATCCGCTTCTGGGTCATCACTGCCTTCCACGTATGCTCGCAAGAAGCCCGGGAATTCAATGGTCATACCGGAAGCACCAAACAACGCATCACCCACGGTGATTTTTGCGCTGACTTGTTTCTGACGGGCATCCACCATCTGGGACGCAATCGTACGTTTCCAGATCAGGTCATACAGACGGAACTGAGTCCCCGTCAGACCTGTTTCATCCGGATCCATAAACTGGTTCCCGGCAGGACGGATCGCTTCGTGGGCCTCTTGAGCGCCTTTGACTTTTTTCGCGGCGTAATTGCGCGGCTGCGGAGTCAGATACTCTTTCCCGTACTTGCTTTCGATGCAATCACGGGAAGCCGTGATAGCTTCGTTGGAAAGGAATGTGGAATCCGTACGCATATAGGTGATGAAACCCTGCTCGTACAGCTTCTGCGCCACTTGCATCGTTTCACGCGAGCTTAAACCCAATTTTCTATTGGATTCCTGCTGCAAAGTGGACGTGATGAACGGAGGCGCTGGTTTACGGAAGGTCGGTTTTTCCTCGACATCCGTCACCTGCCAGTTGCCGGATTTCAAATCCATGGACAACTTGCCCGCAGTCTTTTCATCCAGAACCAGAACGTCTTTACCTGCCGTCAGCTGACCAGTCAGACCATCAAAGTCCTTGCCGGTGGCCACACGTTGATTTTTGTATTGTTGCAGACGGGATTCAAAGCTGACACCGTCTTTGCTCAGCTCCGCAAGCACGCCCCAGTAAGAGGACTTTTTAAAGCGCACGCGCTCAAGTTCTCTTTCCACGATCAGGCGCACCGCCACGGACTGAACACGGCCCGCAGAAAGACCGTAAGCTACTTTTTTCCAGAGTAGCGGAGAAATCGTGTAACCCACCAGACGATCCAGAACACGGCGGGCCTCTTGGGCGCGCACCAGGTTGAAGTCGATCTCACGGGTGTCTTTCAGAGCTTTTTGAATCGCGTCTTTGGTGATCTCATGGAACACCATGCGCTTGGTTGGAACTTTTGGTTTTAGCACTTCCAACAAATGCCAGCTGATGGACTCCCCTTCGCGGTCTTCATCCGTCGCGAGGTACAGCTCTGAGGCTTCTTCAAGTTTGTCTTTCAGGTTTTTGACGACCTTGGTTTTGTCCTTGGGAACACAGTAAAGGGGCTCGAAGTTTTTATCGACGTTCACGCCGAGTTGCGCCCACTTTTCTTTTTTCACCTTTTCCGGGATGTCTTTTGCGGACTGAGGAAGGTCACGGATGTGGCCCATGCAGGACTCCACCACATAATCTCTTCCCAGGAACTTGCGAATGGTCTTTGCCTTCGTGGGAGACTCCACGATGACAAGCTTGATACCATCTGTTGCGTCACTTTTTTTGGCCATGCTAAGTCCTTCGTCTAGGTGTCACCTTCCAGAAAAGATCTGTAGCGACCCCTATATAATAGACAAAACATGAAGGCGAATGCCCGCCCGTGCAAGTCTAAATTTTGACGAGCCATATCAACTTAGACCTTCGCAAGATCACCAGATATACTGCGGAAATGAAAAACGCCTCTGAATTCTCCAGCCCTTTGCGCTTTCTGCTGACTGATATCGACGACACTTTGACTGATGAAGGACATCTGGGTCCGGAGGCTTATCAAGCCTTGTGGAATCTGCACAATGCCGGAATTCATGTGATTCCAGTCACGGGCCGCCCTGCCGGGTGGTGCGAAATGATCGCCCGCGTCTGGCCGGTCAGCGGCATCGTGGGTGAAAACGGCGGCTTCTATTTCCGCTATCACGGAAAGAAAATGCACCGTCATTTTTTCTTTGATGAAAAGATCCAAAAAGAAAATCGCACAAAACTTCAGCAACTTGAAAAAGAAATTCTGCAAAAGGTTCCTGGCTGCGATCTGGCCAGCGACCAGTTCTGCCGTCTGATGGATCTGGCCATTGATTTCTGCGAGGATGTTCCACCCCTGCCAAAATCCGAAGTGCAAAAGATTGTGGACCTGTTCCATACCGTGGGTGCGCAAGCCAAAGTCAGCTCGATCCACGTCAATGGCTGGTTCGGAAGCTATGACAAACTGACCATGTCTTTAAGATTTTTGGAAAAAGAATTCGGCGTCAGTGCCGAAGAGGCGAAAAAAGTCTGCGGCTTCAGTGGGGACTCCCCGAATGACGAGCCGATGTTTGCTTACTTCCCGCACAGCTTTGCGGTGGCGAACATCCAGAACTTTATCGATCAGATAAAAAACAAACCCACCTATGTCTCTAAAGACCGAGGTGGGTTGGGTTTCACTGAAATAGCAAAAGCGATTTTAGAAAGTCACGCGAAGGCCTAATGCGCCCCCGCCAGCCAAAGGCATGAACCCTGGTTCAAAGGTGATCGTGTCTTCGCTGGCTGGCAAACGGGATTTCAATTCACGATAGCGGCGGTTTTGTTCCGGCGGAGTCGCCCAAGCATCCACCGCTTCCCAGATACGGAAGCCAACATACCCAAACGCTCCGGCAAACAACAACCCACCACTGCCATTACAGTTGTCTTTGTTAGAACTCCAAGTGCTCGCCACACAGTCCCCCATGCCCGCCGCAAATACGGCGATGGAAGCAAGTTCCCCCACTGTAAAGATCCAGCCTTTTTCCATATAACGTCCCTGAACCGCATGACCGATCCCAAGACCCAACGGATATGTCGCCAAGATACCGCCAATCACATAACGAGCCTGAGAGATCTCACCACGCTCAAGGATCGTACGGTCGCTTTCACTTAAAGAAGCATAAGAAATACCATCTGCACGCATGGCCGTTCCGGCAGAGCTTTGCGCCGCAGTTTCTTTAGGTGCACTTACAGAGGACGAGATTTTCTCAAGCGTCATTCCCGTCTTCACTTTCCCGGAAACGATTTTCACCAAGGCTTTTTTACCACCAGCGGACAGGCGCAGGACTTCACCTTCGCCCGCAGTGCTCAGTTGAGAATTCAGGAAGTACACACGATCGCCCACAATCAGACCTTCATGGCCTTCAAGATTGATGGTGGCCTCGGTCCCTTGGATACGAGACACCGTTTGTGCGAATGAAACGGATGAAAACAGAAAAATCAGAACCGAAATGAACTTCATAAGCCCCTCTTACTTTGTGAAAAAGCATAGGACTCAGAACGATATACAGCAAGAAATCTTAACGAAGCTCGACCTTGCCTTCTTTGGAAAATGGAATGCTAAAGAAACCCGTCTTTGCGCTGCCATCAATTCGATAAGCCACTTCGCGCGCCGTCAGGATGTCCCCGAGATTACCCAGGATCGCTGTGTATTTTACTGGCAATGGAACTTCAATGTCGGTGGCAGCATTGGCTGGAACCAGAATCGGCTTTTCGGTTTTGGCTTCCGTCAGCTCTTTACCCGAGATAAAGACCTTGTAAGCGATTTCTTTGACTTTGATATCGCTCTTATTTGGATTCTGCACATTAACCACAAAGATGAACGTCGCCCCGGTGAAATCAGCATCACGCACATACACCTGATTCAACTGAACTTTCGGTTCTTCTGCATAACCAAACAAGCTGGAGCAGCCCGCACTTATCACCAACTGAAACAACAACGTCGTAATAAGTGCGAACTTTTTCATCTTATGCTCCTGCAAAACTCAAAGATTTGATCAATACATCCGGACAAATATAGGAATTGCCTGGTTTGTTATAGTCACGGCCCACCGCCTCGATATCACGAAGCAGTTCCAGCACGTTACCCGACATCACAAACTGTTCAATCGGCCCTTTGTTCTGGCCTTTTTCATACAAGAAGCCAGAAGCCGGCATCGAGAAGTCCCCCGTGGACTGTTTAAAGCCCGCGTGCAAACCGCCCTCGAATCCTGCCAAGTGGATGACCTTGTCATAAGAGGTCAACAGATCCTGCAAAGACTTATCTCCGGTTGCCACAACCAGATTTGTCGGCGCAATCGCCTGCTGGGAAGCAGGGCCACGACTCGCGTGAGCCGTGTGCGGCAGATTCATCTTGTTCGCATACTCCAGATTGGACAGATAGTTTTTCAATACACCTTTATCAAACAACACGGTTTTCTGAGAAGGCGCGCCTTCGTCATCAAACGGGCGCACGGAGGTCCCACGAGTTTCAAACGGATCATCGATCAGTTCAAACTTGTCACTGGCGATCTTCTGACCCAGCTTGCCTTTGAACAGGGACTTTCCTTCGTGGACTTCTTTCGCAGAGAAATAATCATGGATCATCTGCAAGACCGTTGGGAACTGCTCGCGGTCGATCACAACGGCATAGTTGCCAGTCGGAAGCTGAGTCGCGCCCAAACGAGCCAGGGCCTTGCGCACACCTTCGCCCGTCACTTCTTCGGTGTTGATGTCATCAAACTTGCGGGCAAAGAAACCTTCGCCGTCCATTTTTGAATTTTCACCGTCTTTAGCCAGAGGATAAGTGTAACCACTGTAATAGTTCTGTTTGAATTCCTGATCCAGACCTTCCGAATTCAAAATGCGCTTAAACACCACAGACTCATTGAATCCGGAATAAGGCACATTCGTCACGCGGGAATCTTTCGCCAGGCACAGCTCTTCCAGAAGTCTTGCCACTTCCAGCTTCTTGTCCATGGCGATTTCTTCCGGCTTGAACAGTTCCGGCATCGCCTTCACGGCCTGGGGCTTTACAAGCTCAACGGGTTTTGTTTCGCCCGTCTGCACGGTCTTGGCATTGTTCAAAGCCTCACCGTAAGTGCGCAGCAGGGATTCTTCAGAAAGATTTTCGGTGTAAGCATAACCCTGATTCGCGCCAAGAATCACACGCAAGCCCGCCATCTGAGTCTGCGTGGACTCGAAGGACTCCAGTTTACGTTTGGAATAACCGATGCTCAGGGCTTCGCCCCCGGTCACCAGCATTTCAATTTTGGCACCGTCTTTACGGGCCTGCTCAGCAAGCTTTTGGAAGTTTGATTTAATAGTGTCCATTATTTTGCTCTCCCACCAACCATCAGGCTGGAAACCAGAACTTGAGGCTGACCCACGGCCGCAGGAATTGTGCCGCTGACAGATCCGCACATGCCGCGCGCCAGTTTCAGATCATCAGAAACTCGGGTGATCTTACCCAGTGTATCGATACCACGGCCGATCAGGCAGGCACCCTTCACCGCTTCTTCGATACGGCCATTGCGGATGATGTAACCTTCAGCCACCTGGAAGTTGTAATCCCCAGTGCCCGGATTCACTGAACCGCCCCCCATGCGTTTTGCATAAAGGCCGTAGTCCACATCACGAACCATGTCTTCGAACTTGTCTTTACCAGCCGCGATGAATGTGTTTCTCATGCGGGAAGCCGGAGCATATTTGTAAGACTGACGGCGACCGCTGCCGGTGATTTCATAACCGGTCTGACGGGAACCCATTTCATCCACGATGTAGGATTTCAGGACACCGTTTTCGATCAATGTTGTTTTCTTGGTCTTGTTGCCTTCGTCATCCATATTCAAAGAGCCCCATCCGTTTTCGATGGTGCCATCATCAATCGCCGTCACACATTCGTGCGCGATTTTCTGATTCATCTTACCGCAGAACACGGAGGAATCCTTGGCAACACCGGTCGTTTCCAGACCGTGACCGCAGGCTTCGTGGAACAAGACACCGCCAAAGGCATTGTCGATCAATACCGGCATGTCACCCGCTGGTGCATAGGCGGCCGTGGTCAACAACATCGCGCGGTCCACTGCACCTTCTGCCAAAGATTTCAAATCAATCTGATCATAAACTTCCGAAGTCCCCATGTGGCCTTCGTCATCGGCAGAGCTTTCTTTCACGCCGTTGCTTTCAACGAAGGTCTGCATGCGGATACGGGAATAAGCACGTTCATCATACGCCATCAGACCGCGAGAGTTGGCGATTTGCACACGCTGGAACTTTTCATTCAAACCCGCTTCCACCTGAGTCACCGCCGAGTTGCGGGCACGGGCGTGTTGATCAATGCCATTCAGCCATTTGAACTTGCGGTCGCGATTCATCTCCCACGGTTTTTCACCAAAGGTGTGAACAGAATCAAAAGGCACCTGCATCAGCGGCATGGACTTGGAGGCGGCCCCGGTGCCACGGCTTTGAGCCGCGTTCAACGCTGCCTTCACCAGGCCTGCTTCAGAAAGATCATTCGTCGTCACATAGACAATCTCATGGCCGAAGAACAAACGAATTCCTGCGCCGTACAACTGGCCCACAATGGCCTGGTCCGCTTTGGAATTTAGAACTGTCAGTTGGGAAGAATAAGTGTCTTCAACAAAGATATCGGCAAAATCAGCACCCGTGCTCAGAGCCGCATCCAGAGCCTTGGACAGAATGTGAGGTTGAATAATCATAGGGCCTCCTTAAGATCTTCAAAGGATAGCTCAAGTCCTCCCCCCTCCCAAGGGGAAATCCCCGGAGGTCGCGTCAGAGCCCCGAAGAACTGATCCGGTATCACCTTTTGATCCCTTCGATATTATGGGGCCAAATGGAACGATGCTTGAAACACCTCTGACGCAGGAGTGATTATGAGCATTAAAACAACGCTAGCCGTCTTGAGCTTGTCGAGCCTTTTGACAATGGCGCTGCCTTTTGCGGCACAGGCGTCTGTTGCGGCCCGTTGTGAAGGCATATTCACTTTTGCCAAGGCCGAGAAAAACGATCCCCGCGCCTTTGAAAACCTGACTAAATACGAGCAGCTTTTCACCAAAGGTCGTGGTCTTGAAACTTACAAGATTGTTCTGGGCAAGGACTTTGCCCAATCCCTTTCCCGCGTTCTGCAAAAGCAGGATGGCCACTGGTTTGATTCTGGTGCGGGCCATGCCTTCGCGGTACGGCAGGCACTGCAGTCTCCGGAAGGCCAAAATCTGAAGTCCACCGTTGTCGCCTATGAAACATCCGCCAAATCTGCGGAACGCCTGAATGTGATTTCCGGCCGTTTCCTTGAGACCATTGCCGACAAAGAGATCGCCAAAAGCGATCTGATCACTGATGTCTTCGGCCCCCTGGCCTATTCCGGCCAGCCCCATCAGGTGATGCAAAAGTACCTGAACAACCTGAAGCCCGACGGTGAAATCTTCATCTTCCTGGGCGCGCGCCATGAACTTTACGGTGAGTTCAATAAGGTCATCACCGCCAAGGGCGAAGTCCTGAACCTGGGCCAGTGGCTGGAAACCATTCCCGGTATTCGCGCCGAGCTGGTAAAAACCCCGAAAGAGGACGATGGCACTCACTACGAAATGTGGACCATCAAAATCACCAAAACCGACGTCAACGCAACCGTTCCAGCGGTGGAAATGGTTCACTTCAAAGAAGGCGCCCCACCGGTGATGTCTTTTAAAGAGGTCGCCAATCAGGGCCTCACCAACCACGCTTCACTGCAGGAAAAAGCCCGCGCCACCTTCCGGGAAAGAAGCAAAAGTATCACAGCCACGGAATTCCTGGACGCCTTCCGCGGCGGCGAACTTCGCCACCCGCTGATCGCCAGCATCAAAGGCCTTAAGCGCGAAGACCGCTGGGTGAATTCATCCGAAGTCGGCGCACAGGTGTTCAGCGGAATGAAAAACAAAGACTATGATTATAGCGACACATCAGTGTTCGTGGGCCTTGCGCAAAAGTTCATCCGTTGGAGAGCTTCGCGCATCAACACCGATAAAATCAATTACACACCCGTTTCAGATTCAGCTCTGCTGAAAGACGTGCGCGACGTGAAACTGATCACCGACTATCACGGTGACTTTATGTCCTCATTTGCGCCGGACGTGGTGCTGGGTCGTTACCTGGAATCCTTGTCCAACAAAGGTGAGATCTACCTGTACACAGGAAAAGAGTACGGTGGCTTTGGCTCTGACAGCATGGTCATGCGCAAAGATGGAATACAGATGCCTCTGCGCCAGTGGTTGCGCCAGATTCCGGGCGTGAACACCAGCTTGTTCCGGGGTGGCTACCACTGGACCGGTGGCGAATGGACCTTCCTGAAGGTCACTATCAAGGATCGCAATAAAATTAAAATACCAAAACTAAAACTGATGGGAACCACGGAAGGCAAAGACGGCCTTCCGCTTCCTTTCTTTGAGGAAATTTAAGTCATGAACGTTTCTGCTGTACTGTTAAGCCTGCTACTGGTCACCTCGGCCTCGGCCCATGCCGCCACCTCCCCGTCCTTCACGGCGGCGGAAGAGGCCGTCTTGACAAACATTAAAACCAAAACCATCGAGCTGGTCGAAAGACAAAAGCTGGAGGCCGAAAAACTGCGCCGATGCTTTGCCTTCATCACCTTGTGTGATCCGGACGTGAAAGAAAAACTGCCGCTGATCCGCAACGCCATCAAACAAAAGTCCGAGGAGTACCGCCTGCTGGTGGGCCTGGCCAACGCACAAAGCCTGATGACTTCAGCGTCCTCGGCCCGCATCGGCATGACCCTGCCATTTGTGCAGTATGAAACAAGATTCGACAAGGATCAGACGGAAATGAAACTGATCCGTCGTCTGTATCAGGAGGACTACCGCGCGATGGCCGATAAAGCCGCTGAGATGTTCAAGGACAAACCAAAAAGTCCTTACGTGAACATGGAAGGCTATATCATCCAAAACGAACTTTCCACCGCGAGGCAGTTTTATAACATGCAAGCCCTGCTGATCATTCATCAGGTGCCCTTTGTGATTTACATGAAAACGGACAGGGCTCCGGATCAGGAAATCGCCGTGGCCCTGGGTAAATACATCGAGCGCGTGAACAAGGCCCTGGGCGAGCTTTACGACACACAGAAAAACCCTCTGGAAAGCTTCCTGGTGTATGAGCCGATCGTAAAAAGTATTGTGGAAGAAAGTCCGCAGAACAAAGCCATCATCGAAAACCTGCTGCGCCAGCAAAAACACGCTGTGGGCCTGAAAGCGTGGATTGAAAGAAACTCTCCAAGCATTAAATTGGCCGCCCTTTCCACTTGTTCTCTGGTAGCCGCAGTCCTGCAGGCATGGCCGGTGTCTTTGGCTTGCGGAGGCACGGCCGCCGCCATCACTGGCAAACAGCTGTATGATGACTATCACCGCATGCGCGACAACTTTGCCCTATGGCTGACCGGAGCACAAAGCCACACGGCTTTGAAGACGTCCGAGGCCCGCGTGATGTATTCGACTTTGGCTTTGTTCTTTGCTGGACAGAGCGTGGGTAACACATTGCTTGCGATTGAAACAAGTCTGGTGGCCACGCTGTCGAACCTTCCCACGGTGGCGGCAGCCCGTTTCACCAGCCTGACCGCTCTTCGCGAAGGCAGCATCCGCTTTGCTTCCCGCACGATTGAAATGAAAGGCAAGGATCTGGGTGCCAGCATCTTTGCGGCTTCCTATGCGAACGTCACCGATCACGATTTAAAGACAACCCGTGAAGACCGTATCTTTACGTACAAGGATCTGCTGCTGCTTCAGGAAGCGGCGCAGACCACGAAGCCTTAAGAGGCCAAGACACCCCTTAAAAAACAAAACCCACAACCGGTTAAAGTTGTGGGTTTTTTATTTTCAAACTGGAAAGCGAATTACTTGCGGATTTTCGCTCTGTACATACGCTTCTTGGTCAAGATGCGTTTTTTTCTGTGGCGGATACCTTTTTTGGATTTACCTTTAGCTGCCATTTTAGTTCTCCTTATTATTTCTTATTTGTCGGAACATTCATCAAAGCTGCAAACGGGTTGTTGAACGGGTTTGCAGGTTTCATTGGAGCCTGAGCTGGTTTACCAGCCGGCGGACGCTGACCCTGACCCATTGGGCGGGAAGCACCACGGTTTTCCGGACGTCTTTCACCACGACCCTCACCACGGTTCGCAGAAGCTTCTGGAGCATCGTCCATCTTCATCGTCAAAGAGATCTGGTTTTTAACCACATCCACTTTCAAAACTTTTACTGTCACATGGTCACCTGGGTTCACCACTTTACGAGGATCATCCACGAACTTGTGAGACAATGCAGAGATATGCACCAGACCATCCTGGTGAACACCGATATCAACGAACGCACCAAAGTTAGTCACGTTAGTCACGATTCCCGGGCAGATCATACCTTCAGTCAGATCCTTCACTTCCATGATGTCATCACGGAACTGGAACACCTTGAACGGATCACGCGGATCACGGCCTGGTTTTTCAAGCTCTTTGACGATGTCATCAAAGGTGAATTCACCCACCAATTGAGCCCATTTGGTTCTTTGGGAAACCAGTTTTTTCGCGCCTTCACCGATAACATCAGACAAAGACACACCCAGGTCCTTCGCCATGTCCGTCACCGCCTGGTAACGCTCAGGGTGAATACCCGTGGAATCAAGAACCTGTTTGCTTTGTGGAATTCTCAAGAAACCTGCTGCCTGTTCGAAAACCTTGGCAGAGAATTTAGGAACTTTCAAAAGCTCAGTACGGTCGTTGAACAGGGACTTCTTACGTGCCTCAACGATACCTTTCGCCAATGCCGGGCCGATACCCGCCACGTGGGAAAGAAGCGCTGCTGAAGCCGTATTCACATCAACACCCACGTTATTCACGCAGGACTCAACCACTGCTTCCAGGGACTTTTTCAACTGGGACTGATTCACATCGTGCTGGTACTGACCAACGCCGATGGATTTAGGATCAACTTTAACCAGCTCTGCCAACGGATCCTGCAAACGACGCGCGATAGAGATCGCCCCTTTTACAGTCACGTCCAGATCCGGGAACTCTTCACGAGCCACTTCAGAAGCCGAGTAAACGGAAGCTCCGGACTCAGAAACCATCACAACCGGGATGTTTTTACCCAGGTCTTTCAGGACTTTCTTCAGGAAGGCTTCGGTCTCACGACCGGCAGTTCCGTTACCGACGGCAATCGCCTCGATCTGGATCTGCTTCATCACGTCGCCGAACAGAACTTTTGCTTTTCTGTCAGCATCGTCACCCAAAGTGTAAAGAACGGTGTGAGAAATGAAAGCACCGGATTTGTCGATCAGAGCCACTTTACAGCCTGTTCTCAAACCAGGATCCACGCCCAATACACATTTTGGTCCGTACGGGGACGCCAGCAAAAGCTTACGCACGTTTTCAGCAAAGACTGTGATCGCATCCTGATCCGCTTTTTCTTTCAACTGACGGTGAACTTCGTTCACAACAGATGGAAGAACGTAAACGTTCAATGCCAGACGAGCACACTGTTTCAGGTAGTCGCCGATCGCATTGTCCGGAGTGGATGTTGCGAAGTTTTCATAGGATTTCAAAATAGCTTCGTCGTCGCCTTTAACGTCAACGGTCAGCTCTTCTTCCTGCCAGCCACGTCTCATCGCCAGATAGCGGTGATTGTTTTTCGCGTCCAGAAGGTTCTTAACCGGCTCTTCAAATTCCTTGTACATTTCATACTTGGAGTTTGCTTTGTAGCCTTTCGCCGCTTTAGCCACCACACGACCGCTGTCGTTGTAGTTTTTCGCCACCATCGCACGAAGTTCCGCATCATTGGCGATTTTCTCGACGATGATGTCCTGTGCGCCTTTAAGCGCTTCTTCGTAGGTTGCGATTTTCGCAGTTGGATTGAGGAAGTTCTTCGCCTTCATCTCCATGGTCTGATCGTCTTTGATCGTGCCATGACCCATATCCCAGATCCAGTTTGCCAAAGGTTCCAAGCCCGCTTCGCGTGCGATGGTCGCCTTGGTTTTCTTTTTCTTCTTGAATGGTTTGTAGATTTCTTCCAACTCGCCCAGATCCCAGGAAAGCTCGATACGCTTCTGGATTTCTGCCGTCAGGTTGTTTTGTTCGCCGATTTCTTTAATCAGGAACGCCTTACGTTTGACGATTTCGTTGTAAGTTTCGTGACCTTCGATAACCGCGCGGATTTGGACCTCGTCCAAATTGCCGGTTTTCTCTTTACGGTAACGTGCGATGAACGGAACGGTTGCCCCTTCAGCCGCAAGTTCGATCACAGCCTGTGCTGACTTTGCGGTAACGGTGGGAGCAATA
This sequence comes from Bdellovibrio bacteriovorus, assembly GCF_048286975.1. Classification (GTDB taxonomy): domain Bacteria; phylum Bdellovibrionota; class Bdellovibrionia; order Bdellovibrionales; family Bdellovibrionaceae; genus Bdellovibrio; species Bdellovibrio bacteriovorus_H. Next base: position 127,449 of record NZ_JBLVRT010000007.1, read on the forward strand.
CGAGCCAAATAACTCTGAAGAGCCTGATCCATAGAACCTCTAGATTTAATTGGAAATGTTAGAAGATATTAAATCGGTATTATTTATGACGGAATTGGATCAAGCCGTGAGATGGGTCGTAAGGAGATACCCCTACGCTCACACGGTCACCAACAACCACACGGATATTAAAGCGTCTCATTTTTCCGCAAAGCTTTGCGTTAATGATAACTTTATTATCAAGTTCAATTTTGTATAGACCACCCGCCAGGGCGTCGATCACTTTTCCGTCAATTTGTACCAAATCGTCTTTTGCCATGCAGATAAATTTCTAGGTCAGTTTCCGGGGCCTTGCAATAGTTTTCTGCCCATCGCACCCCGAAACATGAGTTTTGGACTTACTTAAGACAGCTTTCTATTGCTGATCAGCATGCGTTTTCCGTCCTCAAAAAGGACTTCCAAACGATCGTATTCATTGGAAAGGATAAAGCCCCAGCCGAAAATTTTGTGCTGCAGTGGAGTTTTCGCCTCGAATTGGCCGGAAATACTGTAGTTCGGGGCTTTCATGGCTTTGTACTTCTCGTGAAGTTCGTGCCATTTCACCTGATCATCAGACATTCCAGTTTTGTCGATTTTGACCTTTTTTTCTTTTTTCGGAGCTTCGACTTCTGCCGGAGCATCTTCAACCAGCTTCAGCTTTCTCTCTGACTTTTCTGCCTTCGGAGCTTTTTCCGCTTTCGCCGCTTTCGGAGCAGGCGCTGCTTTTTCTGCTTTGACTGGTTTTGCCGGAGCCGGAGCCTCTTTTTTTACTGGAGCTTTGGCCGCTTTCACTTCTTTCGCCGGTTTTGCGGCTGCTTTTTCAGCGGCCTTGGGAGCAGCTTTTGCCACAGGCTTCGCAGCAGGTTTCGCAGCCGGCTTGGCAGGTTTTGCCGCCTTCGCAGGGGCTGCCTTAGCCGGGGCTTTTTTCGCCACAGGCTTTGCCGTTTTCTTTGCCGCAGGTGCTTCCTTTTTCGCTGCTTTTTTTGCCATCGCGTTTCCTCTCCAAAATTAAAGGTGAGAAAGAATCAAAAAGTGTCTATATAAGCAGCTTTATACTATCACCCAGTGTCTTGACATCAAAAAAATAATAGTAAAGTGTTAGCGCGAGGCATCACTATGATCACAGCAGAAGTCATTAAAGAGTTAAATTCTTCCGATTTGAACTTCGTCTCCGGCCCACTTTCCGCCGTAGCATCGAAGGTTCTTCCCCCTGAACAGTGCGATTCTGAAAGCCTGGTATTTGTGTCCAAGCCGGATCAACTGGCGCTGGCGCTGAAAGCCCAGGCCCCGATTATCGTGGCTCACAAATCCCTGACCGTTCCGACGGACAGCAAGGCTGCGTTCTTCACTGCGGGTTCCGTTCAACTGGGTATGGCCGCAATTCTTCCGCTGTTTGACGGCAAGATGAACCGCTTCAATCAGACGACGAAAATCCACCCAACGGCGATCGTTCACGAGACCGCTCATCTGGGTAAAAACGTCGGCTTGGGCCCTTATGTGGTCATCGGAGAACATGCCAAGATTGGCGACGGCGCAACCATCGGCGCTCACACCGTGGTGGAATCCCACGCTGAAATCGGCGATCACACTCTTTTGCATCCCCATGTCTTTGTCGGGTCCCACTGCGTTCTGGGGTCTCATTGTGAAATCCATCCGCACACCACCATTGGTTCGGACGGATTCGCCTTTGCGATGCAAAAAGACGGCACTCAGAAAAAGATCCCGCAGATCGGCCGCGTGGTTATCGGCAACAATGTGGAGTTGGGTGCGAACTGCGCCATTGACCGCGCCGCTTTGACTGAAACCCGCATCGGCAATGGGACCAAAATGGATAACTTCTGTCACATTGCCCATAACGTGATTATCGGAGAAAACAATGTGATGGCTGCCAAGTTCAGCATCGCAGGATCCAGCAAAATCGGTAACAACTGCATGTTCGGCGGCGAAGTGGCGATTTCGGACCACATCACTGTCGGCGACCGTATTGTAATCGCAGGTCGCGGTGCCGTGACTTATAACCTGACTGAACCGGGTCAATACGGTGGCTACCCGCTGGAGCCACTGCGTGATGCCCTGAAAACCCTGACCAACAAAACCCACCTCACCCGCCTGCGCAAAGACGTGGCGCGCGTCGTGAAACACCTGGGCCTGAAAGACGAATAACAAGGAGATCCCTCAATGACATATCAGTTTTATAAAATCATGCACTTCCTGGGTTTGATGACCCTGTTCTTCGGTTTGGGCGGTCTGCTGGTGGCGAACTATGCCAAAGTGACTTTGACCAAACAAGCCCGCATCATGACGTTCGTGACTCACGGGGTGGGTTTGATGCTGCTTTTGATTGGTGGCTTCGGGATGATGGCTAAATTGGGCATCATGGCCGCCATGCCAAGCTGGCTGTACGGCAAATTGATCATCTGGATGCTTTTGGGTCTGGCGGTTTCTTTGATCAAAAGAAAAGGCTATATCGGCTGGCCAATCACCATCCTGCTTTTGGTTCTGGGAACCACGGCGGCGATCTTTGCGATCAACAAACCGTTCTAACTAAATCACATGCCTTAAAAACAAAAAACCGAGGTGATGAACCTCGGTTTTTTTATTGTCTACTGACGGGTGCACTGAACGCGGGCTGAAGCGAAGTATTCCCAGCCGGAATCGTTCTCTTCATATTCCAAAGTGCCCTGACCGTTGTCAGCCACTTCCAGTTTCACAAAGTACTCCGTTCTGCTGCCCAGAGCTGTTGTCAGCTTCGTCATACCACCGATGGTGCGGTACAATCGTGTGTGCTCGCCCACCCAGCTGTTTTCAAAGTCTGCGCTTGAGAACTTCACTTCAGCATAGTCATTCACATCAACAGAAACAGTGATAGCCACCGGAACCTGCTCTTCCGTCAGGCCCTGACAGGAAAACTTCTTAGCCGCCAGGGAAGGAACAGAGAACAACAAGGGTGCTGCCATCGCCAACATCAACTTTTTCATCTTTTACTCCAATTAACCGTACTGCAACAAAATCAAACAACTTACTGAATCGGTTCAGCCAGCTCGCACTGAACAGTGAAACCCTTCAGCGTCGACTTCACCCAGGAAACCTTCTGACCGGATATTTCCACAGAAGACTCTGTTTCGCCAATCATCAGGTTCTGCAAAAAGATCAAAGACTCCGGAATCGCACCGCTGATGTCGTCCTCAATGAAAAGCTGATATTGAATTTTCAGCTCAGCATCCCCGAACTGGATCTGCGAAAACTTCGCATAACCAATATCGGTTTTAACGTTCATCATATATTCGGAATGCCCTTTCAGAACCACGCCGTCATTCAACAGACGGCAGTCGATTTTCTGATAGACATCCTTGGAAGTCAGTCCCGCCATCGCCGAAACCGGCAAAAGCATCATCACAGCCAAAAGCAGTTTCATATCCCCTCCCCTTATTCCTTAGAACATGGAATATTTAAGGAAACGGCACTCAATGTTTCCGTTGAACACGAAGTGCTTGCGCGTGGATTTCAGTTTCAAATCCGCGATCAGCTCTTTGTTGCCGGAAAGGATCCATGCGTCCCAGCCCTTGAATCTGTGCTTCATGGTGAAGCTCAGGTCACGGTACACGTCACGCAGGTTGTCTTCATCGCCGATACGCGCGCCATACGGCGGATTCACGATGATCAGACCTTTTTCAACCGGTGGCTCCACTGTCGCCACGGATTCTTTTTTGAATTCGATAACTTCATCAACACCGGCACGCTTGGCGTTGTCTTTCGCGTTCATCAAAACACGTTTGTCGATATCAAAGCCATAGAACTTGAAATCAAGTTCCTCTTTTTCTGCATCCATGGCTTCCTGGATCACTTTTTCCCAGGTTTCTTCTTCATAGTTCAACCAGTTCTGGAAACCAAAACCTTTGCGGTTGATACCCGGAGCAATGTTCAAGGACATCATTGCGGCTTCAATCAGGAATGTCCCGGAACCGCACATGAAATCCACCAGCGGGCTTTGACGGTCCCACTCGGACAAACGCAGCAGACCCGCTGCCAGGTTTTCTTTCAACGGAGCTTCGCCGACTTCTTTGCGGTAACCACGCTTGAACAAGCTGTCACCGGAAGTGTCGATCGCGATATTAAACTGATTTTTGATCGCGCGAACGTGAATACGCAGGTCCGGGTTGGTGTTATCCACATCCGGGCGCACACCGAACTTTTCGCGGAATTGATCCACGATAGCGTCTTTGACTTTCATCGCAACAAAACGCTGGTCACGCATTTTGGATTCATTGACGCTGGCGTCGATGGAGATCGTCTGATTCGGTTTGATGTATTTGGTGAAATCGTGACGAAGAATCTGGCTGTACAGTTCTTCCGGCTGATAAGCCGTGAAATCCAATACTGGCTTCAGAATACGGCTGGCCAAACGGGAATGAAGGTTCGCTTTATAGCAGCCTTCCCAGTTGCTTTCGAAGAACACACCGCCGATGTAGCGATCAGTGACCTTCAGGCCAAGCTCTTTCAATTCAAGTTCCAGGGGTTCAACAAGTCCACGGGCTGTGGAGGCAAAAAACTGAGGCATGGGACTGAGCCTTTCCTTTGTTAAGAAAGCCCAGTCCGAACGCCAGGCTTCCTATGTTTCGCGGTATTGTGGTCCACCGCCCCCTTCAGGAACGGTCCACTCGATGTTTTCGAATGGGCACTTAATATCACAAGTTTTGCAGTGAATACAGTTGGTATAATTGATTTGTAGATCCTTCTTACCTGCCTCTTTTGTAGACGGCACCATCTCATAAACCGCCGCCGGGCAGAAATGATTACATGGTGATTTGTACTGAGGCTCACATACGGTACGGCAGATATCCCCATCCTTCAAAATAAGGTGGTTTGGAGAGTCCTCGTCGTGCATGGTCCCGGTCAGGTAAACACTGGATAGCTTATCAAAGAACAACTCACCGTCGGCTTTAGGCAGCTTGTTGTCCTCGTGATCCAGGCCATAAGGGCCCCAGATATCCAGGACTTTTTCAGTGGTTTCAGCGTCGATATGGTCAATCGGCATTGGGTCCTGCAGGCCACGGCCGCCCGTCAGCTCTTGCAGGGCCAACAGAGGCATGCTTTCCACGATGCCCTTGCTGAGTGCCTGGTGGAAGTTACGAACGCGGTAAAGCTCTTCTTTTACGAAGCCGGCTTCGATACGGTCGGAATAACCCTTGGTCACTTCCTCAGAGAAATCGCCACCTTTGATCAAACCGTCAATAACGGCTTCCGCCGCCTGCATGCCAGATTTCATCGCCAAGTGGATACCCTTAAGCTTCTGCACGTCCACCATGCTGGCAGAGTCACCGCAGACCATAAAGCCGTTACCGTACAGTTTCGGCATGGAATACCAGCCACCTGCAGGCAGGGTCTTACCACCGTAAGCGATCACTTTACCGCCCTTAAGCATGCTTTGCAGGAACGGATGAGTTTTCAGTTTTTGCAGTTCACGATGTGGATCCAGCAATGGATCCTGAGTATCAAGGTACGCCACAAGGCCCACGATGATCTTGTCCCCTGGGATGGTATAGATGAAAGTACCACCGATGGATTTGGACAGAGGGAAGCCCATGGTATGGATGACCTGGCCGGCTTCCACCGTGCCCGGAGGCATCTGGATGATTTCCTTCACGCCTTCTTCGAAGACTTCTTTGTTTTTACCGGCGCGCAGGTCCAATTTCTTTTCAACCTGACGGAACAGGGAACCACGAGTCCCTTCGGCAAAGATCACGACCTTGGATTTCAAAATCAGACCCGGCTCGAAGTTTGCTTTTGGATTGCCGTGTTTGTCGCGGCCTTTGTCGCCGGTGCGAACGCCGACGATCTTGTCGCCTTCATACAACGCTTCCACCGCCGCAAAGCCCGGGAAGATGTTGATGCCTTTTTCTTCACACTTTGTGCCCAACCAGCGGTTGAACTTGCTCAAAGAGATAATGTAATTGCCTTCATTGTGGAACGGCGGAGGAGTGATTGGCAGTTTGAAAGAGAAATCAGAACCCAGATAGTAAACCGCATCTTTTTTGACTTCGGAGTCAATCGGGCAGCCTTCTTCTTTGAAGTTGGGAATAAGTTCAGCCAAAGCCTTCGGATTCAAAACCGCGCCCGAGAAACTGTGCGCGCCCACTTCCGAAGCCTTCTCCAGAACAACGATCATCTGTTCCGGGATTTGCTCACCCTGCTTTTTACCGGCAGCAACATCTTCGTTGTGTTTTTGAATTTGATTTTGCAGATGCAAAGCGCAGGACATACCCGCGGAACCACCACCGACGATCAGGACATCCACGTCCATCGTTTCGCGTGTTACACCTTCTGGCAGTTGATCGTATACAGACATATTCTCTCCATTCAATTCAATACAAAAACTCGAAACCCGGGGCTGGCGGCCCTATTCTTCCATCGGCTCGTCTTTGACTTCCGCCTGCGGAGCCAGCTTGCGCGCCGGAGTGGCCAGTTGGGACTGAACCTTCAGCTCCTCTTCATCCCGTCCACCGGGATAAAGACGCTTCTTGGCCTTCATTGCAATCTCTGCTTCACGGGCCTCATCGTACTGAGGTTCAGCGGCGTCCTGCGCGTGCGCAAATGGAACACCTACTGAGGATAGCAGAAACAAACATAAGAAAACTCGGATCATAACCCGCTCCTGTCTTCCGCGCTTCGCGCGCATATTAAAAGCTAACTGAGAAAGTTGTCATTAGAAATAGTGCAGGAATTCTGGTTTTCAGTCCAGAACTCTGGCGCGGCCCAGCCCATGTTTTTCGAGGGGTAAACACCTAACCTACGGGAAGGCGGCGGTGGAACTTCATCGGTATTTGGCGTCGAACAGAATCGATCCGCTCGCGTGTGAATTTAGAGATCGTCACCCCAGGCTCGCGCTTTTCAACCTGGCCTACAACGGCCCCCCAAGGGTCGATAATCAGGCTGTGGCCATAGGTTTCCCGGGTACCACCACGAAGCCCCTTATGAGTGCCCCCTTGAGCGGCAGCAATCACATAAGACTGATTCTCAATCGCACGGGCTCTGAGCAGAATTTCCCAGTGCGCCTCACCGGTTTTCACCAGGAACGCTGCTGGCAGCAGAATCACATCCACCTCACGACGGGCGTACTGCGAAAACAATTCGGCAAAACGCACGTCATAGCAGATCGCCTCGCCGACCTTCCAGCCGTCGATGTCGATCACATTCGGAGTCTGCCCATGGCGAAACACATCGGATTCACGGATCGGCTCCTGACCTTCCAATTGGATGTCAAACAAGTGCATTTTCTGGTACGTGGGCTGAACTTCCCCTTCCGGAGTGATCAGCGTCGAGGAATTGTAAAGATGCCCCTCAAGATACAGAGGGATCGAGCCCAGGTGCAGATAAGTATTGTATTGCTTTGCCAGCTCGGAAAGACGCGCAAAGGCCGGGTGACTGAGAGTAAGCCCCTCGATCTTTTCGCCTTCTTTCAGGCGCAGATACAGGCAGTTTTCAGGGAAAGAAACAAAGCGCGGTTGCGCGGTTTTGAAGGCTTCTTTTAAGAGCTCTTCCATCTGAGCCACGTTGGTTGTTACATCATCGACCGAAGTCATTTGCACTGCTGCGACAACCAACTCTGAACTCATCAAGGACCTCTTACTCTTCAGCGTTTAACAAAACATTGGAAGTGCGCGCCTCTTTGACTTCGCGGCAGTTCCATTTGGCTTCTTCCAGATTTTTTCGGACATTTGTTACGAAGTCATGGCAGGACTGATGATTTTGTCCAGAGCCGATGGTTTCATCCACACCTTGTTTCGTGTAGATCGCGCGGCAGATTTGATCAGAACCAATTTCTACACGCAGAGTGCGAACCGTCTTGTTGCTTTTGCAAAGAACAAGAGACTCACCGAGCTCAGCCGCGTGACCGAAGGACGAAAAAAAAAGCACCGTGATCGTCGCCGACAACAGTGCTTTTATGTTTTTTGCTTTAGAGATTTGGTCCTGTTTCAAGCTGCTCTCCTCTTTTAACAAGTCGGGCGAAATTAATGTTTCTAAACCCAACTTAGATTTTACGCAGCTATGTAAGAGACTAAAACGAAGAGATCGCCTTAAGGACCAAATTTAGACTTTGTCTTAGGCAAACTTTGCCCGGTTGACCTTTACTCCGGCAAAGCCGGAGTGTGGGCGGAACCGGACTTTAAGACTAAGCGGACTTAGACTTAGTAGCCTTTTTGGAAGTCTTCTTCTCTTTAGAAGCAGCTTCTACCAACTTCACATTGGAGTAGTCGATGAAGCCTTCTTTTTTCAAAAGACCGTCTTTTTTGTCGTAGTGTGTTTGTACTTTCACACCTTGAACTTGGATTTTCATAGCGTTAGCGTCTACAGCGATAACAGTGCCCTTCTTACCTTTGTCAGAGCCTGTGATAACTTGTACTGTCGCGCCTTTTTTGATTTTCAATTTCATTGTGGCCAACCTTAATTAGTTCTTAGAAGAAATTTTCTTTTTGATTCTCATCTTAACGGCCATAGCTCTTTTAGAAAGCTTGGAATCGTCTTGATTAAGGATGTAGTTATCAAAACCACCTACGTGCTCCATATCACGGATAGCACTAGCTGCGATTTGAAGTCTTACCATTTGGTTCAAAACGCGGCTAAAGATGCGTTTTTTCTGAACATTTGGTAGAGCAGTCGATTTTGTTTTAATGTTGGAGTGGGATACCAAGTTTTTAACAACTGGGCCTTTTCCGGTTACTTCACATTTGCTCATTCTAAGCTCCTCTGGCTCTCTTACATAGGGCACCCCTTCGGATGCCTTAAAACTAGCTACAAGTCTGGGTTGGCGCCTATTGGCGCGAAAAACAAGAAACAACCATATAAAGTAAAAAGACACTTGATGGCAACTGTTTTTTCTCGTATACACAAGAACTCGCTAACCAACAGGAAATCGAAAGTAGGATAGTAATGAAAAAGACAACACGTAGCAAATACCGTCAGGAATTCTCTGGTGACCACGTATTCGATTACAAAGATCCAGCATCTTTGACTCGTTTTATCGGTGACGGTGGTAAAATCACTCCATCCAGAATCTCTAAATTGTCCGTTGCTCAACAAAAAAGAGTAGCAGCAGCAGTTAAGAAATCCCGTAACTTGGCTCTATTGCCATCTGGTTCTGACTCTTACGATACATTCCACAGAGCAGAAGCAATCTCTCCAGTTCCTTTCGAGATCTAATCCGAAACGAATAAGAGTACTGATTTCCTGATTGGAAAGACAAAAAAGCCGGTGTGAAAACCGGCTTTTTTGCGTTCTAAGCCTTCTCCCGGCTGACTTTCCACCAGCTCCAGACCGTCGCCGCCATCATCAGCATGTAACTTTTACTCGACCACTGATGCAGCACCGGCCCGGGAATTCCAATAAAAGACAGTTGTTCAAACGGGACGCCCCAGTTCGCAAGCCTGATACCTAATATAGGTAACGCAAACAGGGTCCAGAACTGCATAACAACCACGAACCAGACAAACTGGCTGAGCTCCGCCCGGCGGTACTCCACAACCATCATAATGACAGGAAGCGCCACAAATAGAACCCCCGCCAGGGTGGCCGCGATCTGACGATCCGGGATGCCCCTGAACAAGGCCATCACCGCCAAGATCACAATCACTTCCGCTATCAAATATCCTAGAAAAGCATTTCGTCTCATATCCAAGAAGCTAGTCCACCCCCGCAGACAACTCAAGGGGGAAGCTTGCCCAGCACCCGTTTATTTTGATTTGAAGGCCGAACTGTCCGGCAACCGCCTTGCAATAGGGGTTATCCGAACAACGAAACCTTTTAAGGGGGCTTTAATGGAAACCAACGAATTGAAACTTTTGAAACTGCAAACCGAACTGAAATCTTTTGGCCTGAACCCGGCTGAATGGAGCCTGCAAAAGATCCAAGCCCTGGGATATCTGCTTCAGAACACCCAGGACGAAAAGTTCGCTATGTATGGACGACTTGAATACCGCGACAAAAAACCTCGCTGGAAATCCCTGGAGGTGCTGTCGCTTTAATAGACCTCGCAACGGACCGAGAACAAACTGCGATTCCAGATATCCTGCTCTGAAAGAACCTGCGTGGCCTTACGAGGCTCGACAGCCACCAGAGCCGGATCCGCGGAAGGCGGCAGTTCTTCGCCCGGGAATTTTTCATAAACTTTTTTACGGAAGTTCGTCCACGCCTCTTCCCCGTTAGCCCGAGTATAGATGTTCTTCAAACGACAGAAGATCGCGATCTCGGCATCTTGCATCCATCCAAAACGCTCAAGCCCCATTTCCGGAGGCTTGGTTCCCCAGGCCAAACGCGCCATCAATTCAATCCCATCATTCAAGTTGGAACGAACTTCATTAATCCCATACAACTGGGAGGTACATTCGGCCGAGGACTTGCCGACGGCGTCGGCCACCTCGCGCAGGATCGTGAAGTACTCATAGCAGGACCCCGCACTGTTCCCCAGCTGACAGGCCTCTTTGGCGCGCACGATGGTCGGCGGAATTTTCGATTTCTTGTAGTCAGTGGGGAAGATGTTGCCTTTTTGCAACTCTTTGAAAGCTTCAGCCTGGGTGTCACAAACTGAATGAGGCGGGCTCATGATCATGAAGGCAATGATGGCAACCACCAGGACCAAAATGGCAAGAACAGGCTTCGGCAAAGAGTTCAGAAAGTTTTCCATGAAAAAAAGGGTACTAATATTACGCGTTAGAATCTAGTAGTTTGACAAGAGGCCTAGGGATTATGTAGTTTTCTGACTCTGTCGGGGAGTAGCGCAGTCTGGTAGCGCATCTGGTTTGGGACCAGAGGGTCGTAGGTTCGAATCCTATCTCCCCGACCATTTTTCTCTCCAGCCTTTGGCTGGGAAAAATGGTTGTCTGCACTTCGGCTTCGCCGAAGTAAGACCTAAAGTTTAATTTTATAAAGCCTTTTGAATCACTTCAAAAGGCTTTTTTCGTTTCAGGAGCGATTATGTCTCAGCCTCAAGATCCAAAAAACCAGCCCCTGCCCGCCAATACTTCTGAACAACTGACTGCCGAAGCGGAACTGCTTGAAGAAAACTTTGAATCCGCTGACACCCTTGAGGATTTCACAAGCGCACTGATGGAAAGCCTGACCGCGAAACTTCACGCCAATATTGATGAGATTTTTAAGAACAAATAGTTTTGTCAGGAATTCGTTTTTAAAATCAGCCGCACCTAGACATCCCACCTTTCATGATTGAAACACTAAAACCCCTTTGATACTCGTGAAATGTCTACAAGGGGGGAACTGTGGGCCGTTCATTATTATTTTTGTCATCTGTACTTCTTTTAACTTCAATCGCAGCCAAAGCCGATCTTCGCGGCGATCTTAAAAAAGAAGTCACTTCCAAGCACGATCCAATTTCTTACGACAAAGCCCAGGTAGAACTGCTTGGCAACGTCGCTCTGATCCGAATGACCGACGGCTCTTATGCAATCGATGAAGTCTATTGCTCAACACCTTATGGCAAAACCCATCTAGGAAACGGCGTCGGCCCAGGAAAAGAACCTGCTTCCACGATCATCAACGTTGAACACACAGTCGCTCAATCCTGGTTCAAAGGACGACACTATTTCAATGTCGGCAAAGCAGACCTGCACCACCTTTACCCGTCTGATTCCAGAGCCAATTCCATGCGCGGCAATTTCGCATTTGGGGACGTGGGCACAATTAAAAACATGCCAAAGTGTTTTGATGAAGAAAGACATGACATCGACACAGAATCCAAACTGGGCAGCGGCGGCGACCGTGAGCTGGTGTTTGAACCACCTGTAAAACACAAAGGCAATGTTGCCAGAGCGATCTTCTACTTCGCGGTTCGCTATGACTTCCCAATCCCAGCTGCACAGGAAGCAACCCTGCGCCGCTGGAACAAACTTGATCCCGTGGATCAGGCGGAAGTGGAGCGCAACAATGCCATTGAAAGAATTCAAGGCAATCGCAATCCATTCATTGATCACCCAGAATACGTTGATCAAATCTCTAAATTTTAGTCCTAGACTCGCCAGCGATCGCGGAATACGCGATCGCCCCATATTGCCCCTCTGTGCAGGGCTTATGCAGTAGCCACACCCCATACAACAAACGATCGACTTTCAGCATGGCATGACTCTGGCTTCATATCGAAGTGTCGGAGGCCTCTATGAAGTCTGTCCTGTCTGCCTTATTGATCCTTGTAAGTTCAACAGCTGTCGCCAATCCAGTCATCAACCAGCTGACCGAACGCCGCGAGCAGATCCGTTCTTGGGTGTCCCTCTGTCGCGAGAATCCTTGGCAGGGAACGTTTTCATCCACCAAAACTCACTGTGACCATGGGGATCTGATGATTTTTGCCGGGCTCAGCTGCATGGCTGCCACACTGGCCGGAGACTCTATCACCAGCGAGGCCCGCTGCCGCGATATCGAACTTTCCCAGGGGCACGATGGCCGCTGGTGGCGCGGCCCCATGCATGTGGACACGGACTTTGAAGGCAGCAGCTTCAGTCGCGATCAGTTCCGAGGAATCGTAGCCTATATGATCTCTTACGGACTTCTGACACGCGAGCCGGAAAAAAACGAAAAAGCCCGGCGCGCCATGATGTCCTGGCTTAAATACCTGGAGCAGGAAAAAGGCAACAATATGTGCGACGACGGCAAAGGAATGTTTTCCTCCTGCCATATGCGTGGCTCAACTTTGAATCTGACCTATTTGGTGCTCAGCGCACTGGGCATGGAAAGCGATGCCAAACGCACTCTGGGTGAAGACTCCCGCCTGTGGAAAAAGATCTACGGTGCGCGCGCTGATCACAAAAGCCTTCTCAACGAACTGGAAATTCTGTTTGCCGAAAAGGGCTATCCTCTTCACTTGAAAGCATCAAGTGTCCTTTTTCACCGGCTGCTAGGTTACTATCAGCACTCTGCCACGGCCAAATCCCGTATTCGTCACACAGTGAAAGCACTGGAAAGAAAAGACCCCGGCAATCCTTTGTTTGAATTCCTGGATAAAGGATCGTCCCCGGAGGTTATCGCGAAAGTTCTGCAACGATGTCCGGTGCAGGCTCCAACAGGCCCCAACGATCACACGGACTGGCAATGGCAGCGGGACTCTTCCGAACAAACTTGGAAGCGCGCCAATGGTTGGGATTGCATCTATATGCTGAACCTGCTGATCGCCCACCAAAATAAAAGGCTGACATGGGTGTGGTAAGCCGGGTTTGCGCCCTGGCACCCCAAGTTTGCAAAATTACAACTTCGCAAAAACAGGTTCTCCAAAATCATATTTGCTCATGCAAAACCTGTTTTGCGATACAATCGCCACAATGAAGTGCTCTCTTGCTCACCTCGCCATTCTTTGCCTCATCATATTTTCTGGAGTTCAAAGCTACGGAAAATGCTCCAAAGCCCTTAGGATTTCCGTTGCCGAAAGCTGGCCACCTCAAGTCCTTAGAATATTGGACGGCTTTAAACAGCCTTTCAAAGATATAGGCTGCGAAGTGATCTTTAAAAAAGTTCCCCTGTCACGATCACTCTTACTGGTGTCCAAACATGAACTCGATGGCGACACGTTCCGGATCGCAGGTTTTGAAAATGAAATCCCTCATCTCCTGCGCGTTCAAACGCCAATGGCCCGCCTAAAATACTATTTCTACAAAAATGCAGGCAGCCGCCTGAACCTGGAGCAACCAAAGACTCTGCGTGGCCGCAAAACCTGCCTTACCCTGGGCAACAGGCTGCGAAGTCAGGTCGCCAAAGAACTTCAGCTGGAGGTGCTTGAAGCCTCGAACACAGTGCAATGTCTAAGAATGCTGGCCACCGGAAGAATTGATGTCTTTTTTGGTCCCATCATTGAGGTGCAAGATCCGGCACTGAAACAATACAACGAAGCTTTAATTCGCGCGAATCAGCCTTACACAATTGCCAATCTGTACATCTACCTCAACGACAATCACAAGAAAGTCGCAGAAAAACTCGAGCCGATTTTAGGAAAATATTTTATCAGTGACGACGCCCCACCAGAACGCAGTCTGTAACGGCTCCCTGTCTATTCCGGGACTCTGCCGGAACAGACAGGGGTGCGATGAAAATTCAAACCATATCAGGCGGCACGCAAAGTGCGTTTTTTCGGCAGCGCTTGGGCCTTCAGGACCTCATCAGTTCCCTCTGACGCGGCCGCGGACTCTGCCTGATCGGATTTGCCGGATACAACCTTTTTAAGAACACGCACATTCCCCAGCAAAGATTCAGCCTCCGCAGACAGCTGCTCCGCTGCGGCTGCCGCTTCCTCTGAGGCCGCAGCATTCTGCTGGGTGATCTGATCCAGCTGATTCATTGCTTTACCGATTTGGGCAATGCCATGGGATTGCTCTTCACTGGCCGTCGCAATTTCCGTGTTAAGATCCGCAACTTTTTTTACTGCATTTACGATTTCCGCCAGAACCTCACCGCCCTGATTGGCTTGTCGGCTGCCCGCATCGATCTTCTTAACACTGTCATCAATCAGGGATGCGATGCTCTTTGCAGACTCAGCACTTCGATGCGCCAGACTGCGCACAGCCTCTGCCACAACTGCAAAGCCTTTTCCCTGTTCGCCAGCCCGAGCGGCCTCCACAGCCGCATTCAAAGCCAACAGATTGGTTTGAAAGGCAATATCGTCAATTACTGAAGTGATCTCCGCGATCTTTTTAGAATCCGATGAGATGCTCTGGATGGACTGAATCAGCGTTATGATCTCTTTTTCGCCTTTAATGGCCGTCTCTCGGGTTGATGATGCCAGAGAAGCTGCCTGCTTGGCGTTTTCCGAATTAACGCGAACCATGGCCGTCAGCTCCTCCATCGTCGCCACGGTCTCTTCCAACGAGGACGCCTGTTGCAAAGCTGCCTGAGACAAGGATTGAGAGGAATGTGCAATATGTCCAGCAGCGTCCGTCACATTACTTGCCCCCTCAGCAAGATCCCCTGATACGGCTGAAATTGATTTTGAAAGAGACAGAGCAAACATCACACTGATAGTGACTCCTGCGATCATTCCCAGGGCGATAATTATCGCCATGCTTCCATCTGTGGTTCTCGTTGTCGATCGGGCCTCTTTCACATACTGAACGCCGCTGGCTCTTTGGAAAGCCACAAGTTTTGTCATGGCGTCGTCATAGACTTTAGCCGCTTTGGGACAGTCATATAGGAATATTTCCAGCATCTTTGCACGGTCTTCTGGCTTACCAGTGCGGGAGTACTCGATGACTTTCCCGCCAAGATCTTTAAATGCCAACCACGCAGCATCGACCTTTTCATATAGCTCCCGCTCGCCTTTCTTAAAGTTCACACGCAGATATTGCTGTTTGTGCACTTCATACTCGGCAATATTGGCTTCGACATCTTTGATAAAGTCAGCTTCTTGTTCTGTCGTCAGCCCCGGCAAACCCAAGCTTCGCAAACTGATTCTGACACCGCGAAAATTCATGTACATCTGATCCGCGGACTCAATATTGGGAAGAACGCCGTCGGTGACTTTCTCATAACTGTCAGCAACTTCTCGCATCCCGTAGAATGCAAAACCTCCAACCAGCACCGGAATAGCGGACATGAAAGCACCAAGAAGTAAAAGTCTGCCTTTTAAACTAAAATTCGACCCCATTTTGACGCTCCTTTGAAAAGTACAAATAAAAACAATTCGAATTAAAAACTACGTGGCTGAATGTAACAACAGCTCCATTTGCGCGACCGCCGAATGCAGATTGCCACCAACCAAAGAAATATGCTTTGATTCAGGAAGTTCCTGCACCCTCAGCTCGGCCAGGCATGGACCACCCACCACGACGCACTTCATTTTTTCAAGTTCATTCCAGTTTTTTTCAATGTTTTCCGACTCAATAGCTGACAAACAGACAATGTCAGGCTCAATGCCTTCATACGCATGAAGCAAGTCATCCATAGGCAAATTCACCCCGAGGTAATAAACCTGCCAGCCCTTCAGCATTAGGTAAGCCGCGAGAACAATCAACCCACCCTCGTGCAACTCGCCCGGCGGAGTCGTCAATAGTACTTTGGGTTGATTCACACCAACTCTGTTGGATTTAAAATAGTTCAACAAACGAGTGCGCAGGAAGTTCCAGCTGAAATGCTCCTGCGCGATATTAATACGCGAGTTTTCCCAATCTTCTCCAACCTTCATAAGAAGTTTTGGATAGACCATCTCCAACAGATCCGTCTCGCTTAAGCGCATACCAAGACGGGAAAGATACTGCTCAGCCAGTTCCATATCGTATTTGTAAAGAGCCTTTAAGACCTGACTAATCCCCTCATTCAGAGGCTCCACAAAAACGGGTGAAGTCGGCTGCGATATGGCAACGGCCGTATCTGATACGGGTGAAGTTCCTTTTAAAACCCTCTCGATGGCCTCTAGTATCTTGATCCCGTTCTTGCACAGGCTCACCACTTCACGTATCTTTTGGACCTCTTCCACATGGTAAAGGCGATGTCCCCCCTCCGAGCGCTGAGGCTTGGGAAACCCATAACGTTTTTCCCAGTTACGAAGAGTCGCCTGGGAAAGCCCCGTCAGTTGGTTGACCTGATCAATGTCTAGAAGCGCATCAGAGATTACCATGTTAATCACCTTATCGGATGTTTTGATTAATTCATGATAGCTTCGGATAGATTTTTTTTAATCAAAAATTATGAAATCTAATCGCTTTGTTGCCATAAGATTCTCAATACTAGACAAAGGACCGGGTGACTGAGTCACTTGCTTCGTGACTGCTGCAAATGGAGCCCTTAGGCTACGATATGCAAAAGAAAGTATTGATCCCTCTGCCCAGCAAAGACTTCGACCCGACCGAGGTGGCCATTCCCTGGAAAATCCTGAATGACAGCCAAGTGAAAGTTGTCTTTGCAACCCCCACCGGAAGTGAAGCCGTTTGCGATCAACACATGTTGACTGGCTCCCGCCTTGGCCCGCTGGCACCGCTTCTTGCCGCCGATAAAAATGCCCTGAAAGCATATCAAGAACTGACCCAAGCCGACGAGTTTCATCACCCCATAAAATGGGACGAAATATCTCCAGATCAGTTCCAGGGGCTGCTGCTGCCCGGTGGCCATGCACAGGGAATGAAAGAGTATCTTGAATCATCGCTGCTGCAAAAAACAGTCAGCCATTTTTTTGAAATGAACAAACCCGTCGGCGCCATTTGCCACGGAGTTGTCCTGGCCGCCAGAAGCCAACGCCCAGATGGGCGAAGTGTCCTTTATGGTCGAAAAACCACCGCCCTTCTGGCCTCTCAGGAAATGGCGGCCTGGGTTCTGACTTGCACTTGGATGGGGAACTACTATCGAACCTATCCCCAAACAGTCGAAAGTGAAGTGACGGCCGCCCTGGAAACTCGGGAACACTTCTTAAAAGGCCCGACACCTCTTTTCAGAGACAGTTCGTCAAACCTCGGTCGTGGGTTTGTTGTCCAGGATGGAAACTATCTTTCCGCCCGCTGGCCTGGAGATGCACATCAATTTGCAACTGCTTTCCTGAAGATGATCAAATACCAGCCGGACTTGTAAATTTTTAAGCGCCGACAACAAGAAACTTTCCGAATGGATTGGTTCGCCCCATGGCCCACGACTGAAATCGGCGAGCCAGAGTAATTGAACTTCAACCGCTAGGCGTTAAATCCCCCTCTGGGAAAACTATTTTTTAGCTCTTTACACGCACGCCAAGGGGCCGCCCTTCAGCTATTTTCAGTTCTGGATTACGGCATAAACACCCGGGGCAAAATCTCCCGTCTTGGACCCTTTTTTATCTATTCTAAAGTGGCTGCAATTTGACTCTTTCAAGACATCGACGCGCTTTCAAGACCGTCATTTGCCCCCAACAAAAACATTTCAATTCACACCGCCAACAATGCTAGCTTCCTAAAAAAAGGGAGACGAAATGAAATACATCCAGGTCACCGAAAATCAGATGCTGCAAATGTTGAGCAACCCGGACACAGAAATTTCCGGATTTGAGTTCACCAAGATGGACTTCACAGAGCTTAATCTGAAAAGTTCCCTTTTCCTGGACTGCAAGTTTGTCAGCTGTAACTTTGCCAACTGCTCTTTGATGAACGTCGCATTTCGCGGGGTCGTATTTGAAGACTGCAACCTGATGGGCACCAATTGGACCGAAGTGCGCAAGAATGGTGGTTATACATTCAGCGGATGCAAACTGGATTACACAAGTTTTCAAGGCGTGGACCTGCGCGGATCAGGCTTCGTCAATTGCATGATTCGTGAATCTGATTTTGCCGGTGCCAACCTTTCCAAGGTCAGCCTTGCCGGATCCTCTCTGGCCGGGACATCGTTCACCAATGCCAACATTGAAAAAGCCGACTTCAGAGGGGCCCGTGACTACTTCATCGATCCCAAATTTACTAAAATCAAAGATGCTCATTTTTCATTTCCGGAAGCTCTGGTTCTGATTGAAGCCCTGGGCGCCAAAGTGGAAATATAAAAAAAGGCCGGTTTTCACCGGCCTTTTCCAATTCAATATTTGAATTTAGAATTAAAGCATTGAAGCAACAGCGTCTTTTTCTTCGTTCAATTCTTTCAGCGTGTTGTTCATTTTCTCGCGAGAGAACGCGTCGATCTCAAGACCTTTTACGATCTCGTATTCGCCGTTTTTGCAAGTCACTGGGAAGCCGTACATGATGCCTTCTGGGATGTCATAAGAACCATCAGAAGGGATACCCATAGTAACCCACTCACCATTTGTGCCCAACCACCAGTCACGGATGTGATCCACAGCTGCGGAAGCCGCAGAAGCTGCAGAAGACAAACCACGAGCTTCGATGATCGCAGCACCACGTTTACCCACTGTCGGGATGAACGTGTCTTTGTTCCAAGCATCACCTTCAGCCGTGCCCAGTTTCAACAACTCAGGAACTTTTGCGCCATCAGCTGTTGCGAAACGAACATCCGGGTACATCGTTGGGCTGTGGTTACCCCATACTGCCACTTTTTTGAAAGAAGCAACTGGTTTGCCGGTTTTAGTCGCCAACTGAGACAATGCACGGTTGTGGTCCAAACGAAGCATTGCTGTGAAGTTTTTCGCTTTTACGCGGCCGTGTTTCATCGCAGATTTCATCGCGATGTAGGCGTTTGTGTTTGCTGGGTTACCAACAACCAAAACTTTTACATTTGGATTAGCGTATTTACCGATCGCTTCACCTTGTACAGTGAAGATCTGACCGTTTGCAGTCAGAAGATCTTTACGCTCCATACCTGGGCCACGAGGACGTGCACCAACTAGAAGGGCCACATCAGCGTCTTTGAATGCAACTGCAGGATCACCCGTAGCGATCATAGAGTGCAATAGAGGGAACGCGCAGTCCTCAAGCTCCATCATCACGCCCTTAAGCGCTTTTTGAGCTTTTTCGTCTGGGATCTCTAGAAGTTGAAGGATCACTGGTTGATCTGCACCCAACATCGCACCGCTGGCGATACGGAAAAGAAGTGCATAACCGATTTGGCCGGCAGCGCCGGTAACTGCTACACGAACAGGAGCTTTCATAAGCTGGTTCCTTTCAAAGATTGTCGATTTAGCTATCCCGAAGAATTTAAACCCGCTGAAAGCCTCTGTCATGGGAAAATCGGGAAAATCTGCCTGTTTTATGGGCAACAGGACCACTTTTGTGTCCTGCCCCCGCAGCGTCAGGTATGAAACGCCCCAGCATCCGCCAGCTCTTGCAACATGCCAAGGTCCCGCTTCGCCCCCTGAATCTTCAGGTACTGAACCGGCACACACACCTTCCCGGCATTCAAGTCCTTCACCATCTTCAAAAGTCCCGCAGAAGAGCTCTGAACCAAAATCCCGCCATAACTCAAACTGAAAGCTTTTTTGTTCACGGTACTCTGCTGCCACAACACGGGCGAACGAACACTGCGAAGCTGCAAACGCGATTTTGCTGTGACCTTCACTGCGGACACAGGCACGGTCTTAAATCCTTGAAGCGAGATGTGCTTCATCCAGGATTTCAAGAACGCGTCTTCCAGTTCGGCGGCACTCAGGGACTTCAACGCTTTCAAAGAGTCCTGATAAATCTTGGGCAGCTCCCCGACTTCACCGGACTTGTCATGCAACGTCTTAAACGGTGTTGTGACTTTCAATCCCGTTGAGCCCAGCTTCGCATCAACCAGATTCTTCAATGCCGTCCCAAATATATCCCCGTGAGTCTGATCCACCCACACGCCCAAGCTCCAGGTCGCACTGAAAGAACCGTCAGACTCGGCGATGTGCCACTCTGACGACGGCCAGTAGGTCATGTCCCCCGGACCGACTTCGACCAACTGGGAATGCTTCTTGTGCTTTTCATAGTTGAACGTGCGATCCAGCTCCGGATGTTTGTCGCCGTAAGCCGCAGGCCACAGACGGAATCTTTTCACCCCGGCGACCGGGAAGCTGAACACCCCACAGGAATCCACATGAACTCCGAACGGAGTCTTGAGATAGTTCCCCAGATAAAGTCCGATTTCAGAAAAACGATTCGGAAAACCCACATGGCGGAAAAGATCGTCGGTAAAGTCCTGCAACAGATGCT
This sequence comes from Bdellovibrio bacteriovorus, assembly GCF_048286975.1. GTDB lineage: Bacteria > Bdellovibrionota > Bdellovibrionia > Bdellovibrionales > Bdellovibrionaceae > Bdellovibrio > Bdellovibrio bacteriovorus_H. The sequence continues at coordinate 148,028 of NZ_JBLVRT010000007.1, forward strand.
GCTTTTTTAGATTCACTTGCAAAAGCTCATCGCAGACCAGGCAGTAATCCGGGAACTGGGCGTTCATGCGTTTGTGATATCCCACCAAGGATTTGTCGGACTTTTCCGGCAGCAGCTCTAAGACCTCTTCGGGGTCGGCTTTCACGCCCTCGATAAAAAACTTCAATCCTTCAGGATCATTCATTTCGCGGCAACGCTCACTGTAGGCCACCAACAGCTCAAAGATCTCGGCATCCGTCATCTCAAGCAGGCCGGATTTCACATTGCGGGCGACCAGGGGCTTTTTCTCCCAATAGTTCTTGGCGAAGTTCTGCCAGAACTTCTGATCAAGCACGGTGGATGCAGCCTTGGGGGAGCCCTTTTTTTGCGCCATGGAATACTCCGTTTTAAGAGCGAAATTTGAAGGCGCCAGAGTCGTTGAGATTGATCTGGGAGTCAAATAGAAGGTCCGGCCTGTAAATTTGCCACCCCCTTAAGTACCCCCGGCTAAGCCCCTGCTAACACCTTGCGAAGACGGACGATTTAGCATAAAAAGAGCCCTCGCTTTGGAGACCCCGAACTATGACTTCTGCTGCCGTCACATTTGAAAACACCATTGAAACCATCGAGCTAAAACGTGACGTGACCAAACACTTAAAGCAAGGTCATCGCTGGCTTTTCGCCAACTGTTTTGATCCCAGCCGCAACCTGAAGTCCGGTATCCATATGCTAAATTATAAGGGCGAAGCCCTGGCGTTGGGTATCTGGCAGGGAGACACCCAATTGCGTTTCAGAGTTCTGGTTTTGGCCGAAGAGCCCATCTTCCGCCGCAACAACATGAAGCGCACCCTGGAACTTTACTTTGAAAGCCAGTGGCGCAAGGCTGTTGAGATTCGCAAAACCTTCGATCTGTCTGTGACCAATTCCTTCCGTCTGATCAACGGTGAAGGCGACGGCCTTCCGGGCCTGATCGTGGACGTTTACAACGACACGGCCGTGATCAAACACGATCACCCGATCATGGAAAAGACCTGGAATGCCCCGGCCATTGCCGAAAAAATCCAGGAAGCCTTCCCCCAGGTGAAATGCGTGTACCTGAAGCGCCGTAACGATGCTGAAGAAAAAGGTGTTAACATCGTGGGGACCTTGGCACCGGAAGTTCAGTTCCTTGAAAACGGAGTCTTGTTCGCCTCCAACATCCGTGATGCCGCCAAGACCGGTTTCTTCCTGGATCAACGTGACAACCGCAAGATGATTCAACACTTTGCCAAAGACAAAACGGTGCTGAACCTGTTCAGCTATACCGGGGGCTTTTCCATCTTTGCCGCCAAAGGTGGCGCCAAAGAAGTCACCAGCGTGGATATCGCCAAAGTCGCTATTCAGGCCGTGGCCCGCAATTTCGAAATCAACGACCTTAAGACAGTTCACCATGATGTGGCGACCGATGCCTTTGCCTATCTTGAGCAATTGAACACGGAAAAGAAAAAATACGATATCGTCATCACCGACCCGCCTAGCTTTGCCCCGAATGAAAAATCGGTTGAGCAAGCCAAGGCCGCTTACACCAAGGTGTTCTCCAACTCCATCAAACTGGTGAACCCTGAAGGCCTGTTTGCGGCGAGTTCTTGTTCCAGCCATATCTCGACCAAAGAGTTCATGGATATCTGCCAGGAAGCCTTTTCCCGCGCACGCAAGAAAGCCACGCTGGTTTACATCGGCGGTCAGCCGGTGGATCACCCTTATCCTTTGGCGATGGAAGAGCTTCGTTATCTGAAGTTTGCCCTGTTCCGCTTGGACTAATTTAGAAGGTCTTTTATCTATGGAAACAATCCAAAGTCTTCGTCAGGAAATTGATCAGGTTCACAAAGAAATGCATGCGCTTTTACTGCGCCGCCGTGATTTGACTATGGCCGTGTGGAAGATCAAACAGCAGGAAGGCCAGCCCTTCTTCAATGCCGAACGTGAAGAACAGATTTTAAAAGACTTCGTCAATATGGATGGGAAACAAGGCCAGGATCCGGCGATGGATGAACTCCTGAAAGGGGTCATGAACTCGGTCCTTCGGGAATACGAAAAATATCTTCGCTCAAAATTTGAATAAAAAAAGGGAGTCTTCGGACTCCCTTTTTTATTACTTCTTACGACTTTGGTATTCTTTTTCTCTTTGGAAGTGGCTCTCTGACAAACCATAACTTTCCACGTTCCCCAGATCCTTGATCAAAGACTCCAGATCCTTTTTGCCGCTGATGAAATCCAAGTGGCCCTGAATTTTTGTAATCAGCTCGGAGTGACGCTCTTTCAAGGCTTCATAGCGGATATAACCCAAGCCCAAAGATTCCCATTCCTTCACATAGCGGGCCGCCGACTGGGACGTTCCGTTGTACATGGTATTACGGCATTCCTGATCGGGTTTGATCTGGTGCCAGTTGCCGAATTGGTCTTTCAGTTTTACCTGATGCTTTTCACAGGGCTTTCCACAATCCTTGAAGCTGGAGCCTTTGCTTAGAAACGCCGCAAACACACAGTGCTCCATGTGGAAGCTTGGCATGTACTGATATGCCGTCACTTCAAATTGCGCGGCTTGACCGGCTTGGATCAGCTCACTGACTTGCACGTTGTTTAAGTCATAGCCCAGGCAAAGGCTGTGAAGGCCTTTGTTCAGCAGGTATTGCGCCGTCAGGTGGTTCGTCACGTTCAAGCTGAAGTCACCCAGGATCTGGCCCTGATAGTTATTGGCCTGCAGCCATTGAACAGCCCCCAGGTTTCTGGCAAGGATCGCGTCCGGATTCAAATTGAACAGATGCTTCACGTTGCGGTGTTCATTCGGTTTCAAAATACGGGTGGTGGCAATACCCACCTTGATGCCGTTTTCTTTCAGCAGCTTCAAGCTGGGCTCAAAATCCAAACCGAATTCGAAATCCAGGATCACCAGATTCAATCCCGCTGTCGTCAGATCGCCGGATTTGATGGCGTTCACGAAGTCTTCCACCTGCCCTTTTTCACGCAGAAGCAGATTCAGCTTGGCACCCGGTACAGCTTTTTCAGCCGTCTTGTTGCCTTCAATCCATTCCCCGACAGACAAGGCGGTCAGTATTTCTGGTGCTGCGCCATTTTGAATGCGCAGCTCAGTCAGTTCTTTTACCAACTGCTGACGCAATTCCTTCACCTGACGAGCCGGCAGGAACAACGGCGTCGAAGCATCCAGTTCACAAGTGAACTCATGCCCGCGGAACGGGCTACCCATCAAAGCAAACAGCTCTTCACGCAAGTCCAAAGAGTTCAAACCCTTGGATTTCGCAGGTTCACAGACGTTTGCTGACGTTGCAGAAACGGTGTAACGACCATCGGTGTAAGTGACCTTCAAAGGCTGTCCCAAAGACGCCTCTGCATGAATAGACACCGGAAGACGCTTCTTTCTTTCCTTGTCTTCCACACTCAAAGCCACGTCACGCTTCAGGTCCTTGTCGTGATTGTAGAACACACGAGCACCCATGAAGTGCTCACTCATGTTGATATCGCGAGAAAATTCCAATTCAAAACGGCGGGTATTCAGGGATTTGACGGCGAAAACGAATCCGCCTTTTTCAGCGCTTTGTCCGTTGCGGTCCTGATAAACCCACAACACACCGTCACCGGCCTGGATGAAGTCGGCTTTCAAACCTTGCTGGATGTTATCTTCGGTCAGTTCGACTTCTAAAGAGCTGTCCTTGACGCGAACAACTTTACCGAACTCAAAACCACGGTGGGCACTGAACGTGCCTTCCACAAGTCTCTGGTGATCGACGCCATGGAACCAGCCGCTGAAGAAGCCCCGGGAAAACGCGGTCGCCATTTGTTTTTTCAAAAGCACCGGATTCATCAAGGCCTGATGATTTTGTGCCGACTCAATCGCCTGATCAAAACTGCGAGCCGCGGTGGCTACGTATTCAGGCGTTTTCAAACGGCCTTCGACCTTGAAGCAGTCCACACCGGCCTCCAGCAGGCTTGGCACTTCGTTGATGCCGCAAAGGTCCTGCGGGGACACCAGGAAGGACTTCCCACCCAGGTCACGCTTTTCTTCATCGACATACATCTCGTAGTTGAAGCGGCAGCTTTGCGCGCACTGACCGCGGTTGGCGGAACGGCCACCGATGCCTTCGGATGTGAAACACTGACCGGAATAGCTCACACAAAGTGCGCCATGCACAAAGACTTCGATTTCTTTGTCGGTATTTTGTTTGATCGAGTGAATTTCTTTGATCGAGTTTTCACGCGCCAACACGAAGCGCTGAATGCCCAGATCATCAAGCCAGGTGATGGCTTCGGCATTGCTGATGCTCATCTGCGTGGAACCGTGCACACGCTGATTCGGAGCCATCTGACGGATCAGACGGACCAAGCCCAGATCCTGAACGATGAACGCATCCGGTTTTAGTGGAAGGATTTTTTCCAGAGTCTCGGCAGCCTTGTGCAGTTCGTTTTGAAAGATCAGAATATTGAAGGCCAGATTCACCTTTACGCCGTACAGGTGACAAGTGTCGATGATCTCTTTGACTTCCTCGATTTGGAAATCATAGCTTCGCCCGCGGGCATTGAAGCCCGGTACACCCATGAAAATGGCATCAGCCCCGTTGTGGATGGCGGCCATAGCCATCTCTTTGGTACCCACGGGAAGTAACAGTTCAGGACGTTTGAAGCTTTGTGTTTGCATGGACGGTAATAAGCCAGTACCCAAGGAATTCCGCAAGCAGAAACCCCTTACACCCCCAAAATGCGAAATTTTTATTGATTACAGGGGCTTGGGAACCATAGAAACGGGCTATTTATGACCCGCCACTCGAATTAGTGGAATATTTTCCAAGGGGGGAAACTCGTCGTTTGGGCTCCTCTTCGAGACCGGAATGAAATCGTGACCTGGCAGGAAAAACCAACGCCAAAATTGTCCGGTGTGTCTACTGTTCTGGATTTCTCACATGTGGCACCTGCTCAAGCCACAGCTCAGCGTGATACACAAATCTGCCGTTTGAATTTCAATCCGAATAAAGAGGCTCCGCCGTCGCTTGGCCCATCTCTTGCTTTGATTCACTATCAGTGAGGTGAAAAATGGCGCGAAACAAAATTCTGATGGCAACATCGGTACTGTTGATAACTTTAAACAGTTATGCCGGCGAATCCGGCATGTCGTCAGCCTACTCCTTTGGCGGAGCTTGCGCCTCTCAAGGTGTATGGACTCAGACCGCCTTGGCCAACACTCAGGAACTGCGCCGGATCACCCTGCAATTGCGTGACGATCCGAACTGCAAGGCTTTAGGTGCTTCTGTTCAAAATGCGGTGGCCAGCCTTGAGGAACAAGTGAAAATGATTTCCGATACACCCCAGCGCGCCAGCCGTCTGTCTCAACTTCCAAATGAAATCAGCGCATTAAGAAACTTTCTCGTAAGTTCGCCTGATATGAAAAGCCAGGTTCTGCAATTGATGATGAACCGTTCAATCGAAAGCGCCACGTTGGGCGCGCAAGTCCAGCAGGACGCCACTTCCATGGCCACCGGAATGACAGACTTTAACACACGCTTGCAGCGCGGGGCTAATACCGGACTGCAACTGACCAATCAAGTGATCGACAGCATCCCCTTGCTGGAAGAATGTCTGACAGATTCCTCTTCCACGGCCTTCGGCAATTACATCGCGGCCGCGGTGAAGGTGGTGTCCTCTTTTGCGTCCTCCGGCGAAGGTGGTTCGGGAAGCAATCTGGCGACGACGATCTCGAAAATCACGGGCGTTATGAGAAATGGAAAGTATGCTTCCGTTCTTAAAAAATTAAACCAACAGGAGTTCACAGCTTCCATGGCCTGCCTGATGGAAGTCACCACCGAATCCTACTGCCACAACCGCGATGGCATGTCGCTGTTTCAAAAAGGCATGGAGGATGTTCGTGTTCGCACTGAAGACAACAACAAAGTGACCCCGTCAAATCCCTTTGCAGGATATTATGTCCTGAACACGCATGTTCCCAACGTGACCAAGTGGCTTCAAAAAATTCAAATCGGGGTGGATCCAAAACTGCCGACCGATGCCGAGTTTCAAAACAAGATTCTGCAAGAGGTGACTGAATTTTATAAAGGCGTGAAAGTCCTGCTGGGTGACTATAACACCGCCGTCATCACAATCAAATCCATGCCCACTTTACTGGCAAAGCAAAACGCCGTACTGAAGCTGATTGGCCAGATCGAATCCAGCATGAACGGCGGGTCCCGCTTTGGTGAATCAAAAACCAACTTCTTTACCATGAGCCGAACACCCATCACGATCCCTTTTGATCTGATCGGCATGCCCACCCCGGACCAGGTTCTGGGAAAGACATTCCCCAAACTGGCCTATGATGAATGGCTGCAAGCGAATATGACTTCTTTACCGATGTTTCAAGACCCCGTTGTCTTGGCCGAAACCATCGGCAACAACATGAAACAAATTGTTCAGGAGGCCAACATCTCGGCCATTGAATACTTCAACAAATGGTACATCGTGGACAAATCAGCCTTGGTGAATGAATCCATGATTGATATCAACTACACGGTGAAAGACAGCCTGACAGCGATCAATCAGTATTTGGAACACTTCAAAGAACGCTCCGCCAAATACGATGGCGACGCCTCCATTCTGCCTGCGGTGGTCGACACCCAAGTGCGTATCAAAAAGATTCTGGATGCCTATCAGCGGGTTGAAAATCAAGGTCGCCTCCTGGCACAAAAGCAGGACCTGTCCCACATGACTCCGGAACAAATTGATGCGATGTCTGCGAATTACGAGGCCCTGGTGAATACGGTTTATGCCGAGTTCAACGTCATGCTGTCCCGTTCCGGGTTCCTTGCCAACCGCATGGTGAACTTCGTCTATCAGGACTATATTCTGCTGGTGAAAAACAAGGTGAACTTCACCGAGTACCAACAAGAGCTGTTTGTCTCTTCGGGCATGGCGGCCTTTGATAAAATGCTTCAGACCTACAATGGCAATCCGGCGCAGATTCAGAATGACCTGAACATGGGCCTGCGGATCAATTTGGGGAATATCGAGGCGTTGGAAGCCCTTCTGAAAAACAGTGTCATTTCTGCCGTCTCGGATCTTAAACAGGTTGAAAACGGAAAACCTGATGGTTTCTTCAGCCGCTACGGAAGAATTCTGCAGGATATGGTCGACGACAAAGAGGTCTCTCCGGCCCACAATATTTTCTCGGTGCTTCCGAAGTCCCTGTACTACTGGTTTAAGAACTCGGATCGCTACGCGGCGATCGGCAATACCAGCGGCCCACAAAGCGAGTTCGATGACGCCCGCTATGTTCGCTCGCAGATGTGCATTCAGGGCCTGGCCTTTGTGAATCAAACAGGTTTGCAAAGCCTTTGCCAGGACGCGGTTTTAAAAAGTCCGATTCCTGGAGCCGACGTTGAAAAGTACAATGTCTCGTATGCCAAAGAGCTTCATCGCAACCTGAACGCTGCCGAAGTCAGCAAGCAGATGCAGGCTTCATTGAATCGCTCCAGCCGCATCTGCGCGTTCCGCGACTTCAACCGCAGAAATATGGTTTTATTCATGACTTTGGGTAAAACGAAGTAGGCCCGCCACAGCGGACTAATGAACGGCCTGCTTCTCTGCCGCCGAAAGCATTTTCAGCAGGCTTTCCAGCATGTGCACTTCGGCCTCCAAAGGGCCAAAGCGCTTTTCCAGCTCCAGACGGGCTTGTTTTTTAAGTGTCTCATAGCTGCGACGGCTGGAAAACTTCCACGCCGGGTGCTTGCGACAGGCCTTCAGATTCTTCTTAAGCGCTTCGTACTCTTCATTCAACACCAGCGAGCTTTGATAGATTTCATCGGTGGTCAAATCATTAAGCTGTCCCAGCTCGGCCATGCATAACAGCTCGATGCGTTTCAACGCATCGTGGTCCTGGGCTTTGTATGCCGCCTGCACACGCTGCCATTTGATGGAAGCCCAATCCTGATGTTCTTTCGAAACACCGATCTGCTTATCCGGATGAAGCAGGCGCGCCAGTTTACGATAGGTGGTGCGAAGCAGACTTTCAGCCTCGGCCTGCTCTTTTTCCAGGGCTTCTTCACTGGCATTTTCGGCAATGATCTGCTGAAGGAAGTCTTTTAAATGCACCGGCATATTGCGCAGGTATCTTTGCTGATAGGCGGGATCGGCTGCTTTCCACAAACGACCCAATAGCTTCCAATCCCCGCACTTCATGGCAATCTGGAACGTCTCTTTAAACAACTGATATCCCGCCATTGGAACGGACAAGTGACGGGCCATCATGCCATCGTCAATATCATTCAGATAGTGATACACTGAGCGCGCACGACGTCTAAGACCGCTCAGCGCCGAATCGTCCTTAAAGAAAATTTCAGCAAAGTTGATGGCCGGTCCATCTTCAGGGATCGGCAGTGGCTCCCCGGCGACAGCGGAACTTCTGGTCGCGGTGTCGAAGCGGTTCTTTCTCAGTTTGTCGATAACAAACTTCCACACATCATCACCCGCCTGGTACTGGCTTTCTTCCTCTTTCAGCATGCAGTAGGCACGCTCCAAAGGAACGTTCGAGGTGTTGGCGACGTATTTCAAATGCACTTGGAAGGTGGTCAGCACCTTATGACGTTTTTCAAGCAGTTCACCGGCTTGAAGCTCGTCTCGGAACGTCAGATTGTACCAGTCTTGATACAGGATTTGATCCCAGAGCAGAAAGTCCGTGTGGTCTTTTTCAAGCTGACGGATTTTCTTAAGCAGGTTCGACGAGGCAAAGAACAGATCTTTGCGTATATTTTGGTCATCCGTCAGAGAAACATCATGATGCATAAGAGGCAATCCCTTTACCACGCCTCCGATGTCATCGCTAATAAAAACACGGAACTGCCAAATCTATCGGCAGTGCTGCTGAAAAACCAATCAGTCCAAACGCGGACGAAGCCAGCTTGAATAAATCTTGGGAAGAACATCCGAGCGCACAATCTTGGAAGGCTCTTGAGTGTCAGTAAATAAAACTGAAGCCATTCCCCGCGTTTTCGTCCACTCACCATAGTATTCCTTTTTTGCAGGATGAAATGGCGTCACAGCATTAATGACAGGCCAGGCTGATTCTGCCTGAGCCGCCGCCCAGATGATCTGCACCAGATCGTCACGGTGAATCAGATTCACGGCTGAATTCCCAGCGCAAGGCCGCTGACTCTGCGACAAACTTTTGGCAGGGTGCCGGTCACCACCAACCAAACCCCCGGGACGAATCACCGTCAGTTTGCCGGTGAACTTCTCACTTAAAAGATTTTCCACAGCCACCAACCAACGCGCACTGTCTGTCGTGGGCTCAGTCGTTGTTTGTTCAGTGATGCTACCGGCTTGACTGCCATACACGGAAATCGAGCTGATAAAAATAATCCGGCGATAGTCCCCTGTCGGAATTTTGGCAACAAAGTTTTCAGGACTGATTTGCACCAGCGGAGGTGTATTCAGAAAAAGCACATCACAGGGTTTGTTCGGAAAATCATCACAACCCCAGTCAAAATCCTGACTGCGGGTGCCCCAGTTTTCGATGCCTTTTTGACTTAAGTGTTCAGAAAGCTTCTGCCCCAGCCAACCCAAGCCAATGATGCCCCACGTTTGTTTCACCACTCACCGCCCGACAAAATCAAGAACGGCTTGACCCAGTTCGGCTGGCTGTTCCAAAGGCACATAGTGCCCGCAATGATCAATCACCCGGAACTTGGAGCGTGATATCTGGGCATGACGATTCTTCAAAGACTCCAACGGAACCACCCGGTCATTGGCCGCCGCCACGATCAGAACCGGGAACGACAGTTCTTGCAAGGCTGCGCCTTTGTCGATTCGGTCCACAGTGGCCAAGGTTTGGTTGATATACTGTTCAGAGGAAAAGTCGGCACTCATCTGCATGATGGGGCCGACCACACGCGGGTCCTTTAGAAAATCGGGGTGGATATAGCGATCCATCTCTTTTTCCGAGATGCCGTTGTACTTTCCACGTCTTAAAAGGCCCACCATCTTCAGGCGTGCCGCCCGTGTTTTTTCAGACAAGGCACCAACGCTGGCAGCCACCAAGGACAAAGACAGAACTCGTTCAGGAAAACGGGTGGCAAAAGTTTCGGCGATATACCCACCCATAGAAAAACCCACCAGATGAAAAGCTTGGTCAGAAGTCTTTCCCACCTCTTCAATCATCGCATCCAGATTCTGAGGATGCTTCAGATCCACCACGCGAACATTGTAGCGTTCGGAAAATACCGGGACCAGAGGGGCCCACAGGCGCTCATCACACAAAAATCCCGGCAGCAATACAATAGTTTCAAGTGGCTTCATGCCCCGATCTTAACACCAGGGCATGACAAAAACACTATTTTAACGTCTTGGACAGTTCTACAAGCTTCTTCGCGACTGCGTGTCCCGACTGAGGATTCTGACCCGTCACCAGTCTTTCAGACACAATCGCCTGCGAATTCCAGTTTTTTACCGGATGCATTGTCGCGCCTCGCTCACGCAAAGTGGATTCCAGCATGAATGGCACCACTTTACTAAGGCCCACCTCATTTTCTTCTGCATCCGTGAAGGCGCTGACATCTTTGCCTTTCACCAAATACTCACCATTGGAAAGCTTCACATTCACCAGCGCCGCAGGACCGTGGCAGACCGCAGAAACAATACCACCGCTTTCATAGATTGCCGCCGTCAGCTTGTCCATATCAGGCGAGTTTGCAAAGTCCCACATGGCCCCGTGCCCCCCGGCAAAGTGAATCAACTGATAGTCTTTTGCATTGACCTTGCTCACCGCCAGAGTGTTCTGCATTTGCGCCATCAACTTCTTGTCTTCTACGAACTTCTTATTATCAGGATCCTTCAAATCAAGGCTGGATTCGTCCATCGTTGCCACTCCTCCTTTGGGGCTGGCGAATTCCACTTTATATCCGGCTTTAATCAACGGATAATAAACATGCGTCACTTCCGACAGATACCAGCCCGTTTGCTGGCCCGTGCTTCCTTTTACGTTATGGTTTGTCACAACAATCAATGCCTTCTTCATGGTTTTACCCTCTTCCTTGGCCTGGGCGCCGACCGACAGTCCCAATACAGCCAGAATAGTTGCCAGAGCTTTCATAAGTAATCTCCTTTGTTACAGCCTCAAGGATGCCCGTTTCAGCCCAATCTATCAATTTCATAGCTTTCATAATGGCTATCTGAAATAATCATAATCAATATGAAACCTGGCCTGGATTTAAACCTGTTATTTATCATTGAAAGCTTGTACCGGACGTCGAATATCTCAAAAACAGCCGAAGAGCTGAACATGAGTCAATCCGCCGCCAGCCACGCCCTTTCCAAACTGCGTGATCACTTCAATGATCCTTTATTTGTTCGCGTTCCCAAGGGAATGTCCGCCACCCAGACAGCCAAGAACATGCGTGCGTCTGTCGAGGCCTTTACTCAGCAAGCCCGCACACTGGCGCAGCAGTCTGAAAAGTTTGACCCCAAGAAAGCCCAGGGACGCATCAGTATCGCCACCACAGACATGGTGGAGGTGATTCTGGCTCCGGCCTTGTTAAAAAGATTGAAAAGGGAAGCGCCGGGTTTGCAAATTTCTTTCCGCCCCACGGGCGGAGACCTGCCAAAATCAGAGCTGGAAAGCGGTGTGTTTGATCTTGCCATCGCCGGGTTTTACAAAAATCTTCCTGAAGGCTTTTATCAGGTGAAGGTTTACGAGGACGGTTTTTCAACAGCCTACAGAAAAAATCATCCCATCATTCAGGGAACACTGAAAGCCGCACAGTTTTATGAATGCGATCATGCCCTGATCACGCTGCAAGGGGATTTCAAAGATGGCCTTCGTAAACGCGTGAATGGAAAAACTCTGGAACGTCATATTACATTTGGATCTTACAGTTTTACCGGACTGGCGTGGACAGTGGCTTCAACGGATTTGGTGCTGACAGCCCCTTCACAGTTACTCAAGAAGTATGCTGAACACTTTCCGGTTCAGGTTCAAAAGTGCCCCGTCGACATACCCAAGATTGAGATTCGCATGATCTGGCATTCTTTGACTCATAAAGACCCCCTGAAGGCCTGGTTCCGCGAGGTCTTAAGGCAAGAATTCCAAAAGCTGGCCTGACTGGGGTGGACCTCTCTAAGACACATGAAATTCAAACACCTTTTCAGTTTTGACTGAATTCAGAATCATGCAGCTTTCGGATGTCTTCGCCAGGATTCTTTTGGCATTTTCAATCTGCACACAGCCCTCAAGATACACAGCGAAAACACAACGTGCCATCCACGGTCGGCCCGCCTCATCCCGATCCACAGTCAGTTCTGATTCCACCCGAAGACTTTCATAGGCAAGCTTTGATTTTTCAGCGAACACTTTAAAAGTCGCCACAAAACAATTCTGCAGCGCCATGACATACAGATCCTCAGGGCTGAATCCGCCCCCGGGCCCTTCAAATTCTGCGGGTATTGCCATCTGAAGACCGGCATCTACTGACATCGCTTTGGAATCCCACGGTGTCTGAATTCCCGCCAAGCTTTCGGCCTTTGCTTTAAAGAACATCGGATACTTGCTCATAACAAACTCTCCTCAACATCTTGCTGGCTTATATGGTTCATGGTAGCATGAACTAAATGAAAAAAGCAGACCAAAAAAACAGCATCCCCACCAGCACTGCCGAAATTAACAAACTCCGCGACTTGTCAGAGTCTGTTGGTGATTTTATCCGCTATTGGGGCTTTCGCAGAATTCACGGCCAAATTTGGACTCAGGTCTTTTTGTCGAAGACCAGCCTTAGCGGCGCTGAACTGACTCAAAGACTGGGCGTATCTAAAGCTCTTATCAGCCCGGCCCTTTCCGAGCTGGAAGCTTATGGCCTCATCCTGATGACAGAAGATGGAAAGAAGACAAAACGGTACTCCGCAGCACCGAATGTCATCCCGGTGATCAAAGACATTCTTAAAGAGCGGGAAGCAAAAATCATCGCGACCGCACAAGAAAAATTCGGGACACTTCACAAGATCCACGAAAAAAGAGGCGAGCAGGAATCCTTGCTTCAACACGAGCGTGTCGAAGAACTTGGACAGATGATCACCTTAGCGCAATTTGCCCTGAATTTTATCATAGGGCAAAGTGACGAAGAATCCCTGGCCTGCTGGACTGAAGAGGCGATGAAGGCCGACACATAGAACTACTTCCAGCCTTTCGTGACTCCATCCACAGACTGTCTTGAACACTTAAAACGGGTGACCTTGAATCCCCGTTTTTTTTCGTTCTTCAGGCGCCCCTGTTCAAACACACGCCGGCGCCAGCGACCGAAGGCATTCCCTGACAGCACGGTTCTCATAAAATGAACGAATTCATTTGGAGAAAGCCCAAACTGCACGGCAATCACATCAAAAGTGGTCCGATCCTCCCAGCCCATGCGAACAAGTCTTGCACGATCTTCTTCTGAAAAACCGGCAAACTTCTTTTTAAGATCTTTTGAAATTCCCATACGGCCCTCTCCAGTTTTCGAAAGTCACCTATAATTGGCAATAGGGACTGTCAGAACATTTCTTCCGCGGAAGCAAAGGCCGGACTTTTGCAAACAGGAGGTAGCCTGCCTCCAGTGTCTTTTTCACCGGGGCAAATGAAGCCAAAGGGACAATCTGCTTCAAACTTTCCAACTGAGACCAAATCACAATAAAGGCCTCAACCCCCGTAACGATTTTACCCTCAGAATCCCGAACATGAAGACTCTTATGAATTTTGTGGGGATCCAGGCCTTCTGAAATTGCGTCAAAGTCCGAAGAGGTGATGTCAATAAATGCAATGCGATCGGCCCCCTTCAGTTTCCTATAATGAGCTATTTCGCGCGAGCACAGCTGGCAAAGGCCATCGTAATAAACGGTGATTCCAGATTGAGACGTGCTTTTTTGCTTTTCCATCTTGAACTCCAATTTAGTTCATAGTAGTATGAACTAAATTGAAAGTCAATATTCACCAGGAGAGCCCGGCATGGGATCCATCTTTAACAGTCAATTCAAACGGACGTTTGAACTGGCTAAAATGGCAACAAAGATCGGCTTGAAGGAGCTCTCCTCCGGGGACATTCAGTCCAGGATCGAGCAGGCGAAAATTCTTACTGAGACTCTGGGAAGCCTGCGGGGTGCCGCCATGAAGGCCGGTCAGCTTTTAAGCCTTGATTTAGATGACTACTTCCCTCCCGAAGCGATTCAAATTTTATCGCAACTGCAAAACCAAGCTTTTGACAGTCCCGAACTGGACCTTGCCCAGGTGCTTAAAGCGGAACTGAAACCAGACCAGCTTCAGCAACTGCAAAACATAAACTACAAGCCGTTTGCAGCGGCCAGCATGGGGCAGGTGTATAAGGCCAGCGTCTCAGGCAATCCAGTCGTTATCAAAGCTCAGTATCCGCATCTTGAACAATCGATTGAAAATGATATAAAAGCCCTGAAAAGACTGATGTCCGCTCTCTGCCTGTTGACTGGCAGAAGTATGAATCTTGAACATCTATTTGTGGAAATTGAAGAAGTTCTGCGACAGGAAGTAAACTATCTGAACGAAGCCAAAGCTCTTTCAGACTTTACGGAGCTCTTTGATTCTCACGCCTGGAAGTCCGCCAGAATCAGAACACCGAAGCCCCTGCATCACCTCAGCACGAACAAAATCCTGTGTTTGACCTACGAACAGGGGCTGACACTTAAAGAGTGGATCGACACTCGCCCCACGGTCGAAAAGCGAGAAATCATTGCCAAAGCCCTGTTAGAGCTTTATGTCATGGAATTTTTTGTTTGGGGTTTCGTGCAAACCGACCCCAACCCCGGAAACTTCCTGATCCGCCAAGCCCCCGAGTTGGAAGTCGTGGCCCTCGACTTTGGAGCCTCCCGACGCTATCCTCCGGAATTCAGAAAAAATTATATCGAGCTTCTTCATTCTATTCGCAGCACCTCACCGGCAAAGATCGTGCAAACGGCCATTGAATTCGGACTGCTGGATTCACGCGAATCTGAAGATGCGAAAATGGTGTTCGTCGAACTTTTGAAACTTGGCATGAGCCCGTTCTTCCAAAATGCCAATGGCAGAAAGTTCGACTTTAAAAATGATAAATTCGCGAAAGAAAATGCCCGACTCTCCCGACAGCTTGTGCAAAGCCTCAAGTATTCTCCGCCGCCACACAAGCTGATCTTCCTGCACCGCAAGCTTGGCGGAATGTTTGCCGCACTTAGAAAGCTCGAAGTAGAGCTGGATTTGCGCGAATATTGGGAGCAGATAGAAACAGCAAATATCAATCGGTAATGGAGGCCTCTTGAAAACAGCTCGTATACGTTTCTTAACCTTGTCAGTGGCCGCCTGTGGCTTCTTCCTGACGGTGCCTACAGTGGCTTTCGGCACGGACAAAGACCTCGCAAAGACAGCAAAAGCACTGTTTGGAATCATTCCGGCAAAAACGGCAGCGCCTGACAAAGTCTCCAGTGCCCAGATCGAACTGGGCAGAAAGATCTTTTTTGACTACAGACTTTCCAAGGACGGCAGCACCACCTGCGTTCGCTGCCATCAACCTCAGTACTACAGCACGGACCGACTGCCGCAGTCTGCGGGTTTCAATAACAACAAAGGCGCACGCAACGCTCAATCCATCCTGAACCTTAAGTACCAGGAGATTGTTCATTGGCGCAATGACAGAACAAGCATCGAAGATCAGGCCCTGCGTTCTTTCACCACTCACTTAAGCTATGGAAACTCCTCTGTCGAGGAGGCTTTAAAAAGATTCGAGCTGGCCGGCTACCAACCTCTGTTTAAAGAGGCCTTCCCGGATTCCAAGTCCCCGTTGACGCTTGAGAATGCCGCCGCGGCGCTGGGAATCTATCAGCGGTCACTGACCACCCGGGCGCCTTTTGATCAGTTCCTGGAGGGCGACATCATGGCCATCTCCGCTGAGGCCAAAAAAGGCCTACGGGAGTTTATAACTGTAGGGTGCGCCTCCTGCCACAATGGCACAGCCATAGGTGGCCGAACCATGCAAAAGTTCGGAGTCTTTCAGAACTACTGGAATGTGACCAAATCAAAAACTCCGGACAAGGGACGCCAGGAGATCAGCAAGAAAGATGAAGACCTTTATGTCTTCAAAGTGCCGTCACTTCGTAACATCAACGAAACAGCCCCCTACTTCCACGATGCCTCGGCACAGGATCTGGAAACTGCAATTCGCTGGATGGGCAAGCTTCAGCTCAATAAAGACCTGACGGATGACCAAGTCAGCCTGATCAAAGCCTTCCTGCAAAGTCTGACCGGTGAACTGCCAAAAGATTTCCGGATTGCTCCGACGCTTTCGCCACAGCCCTATGCAGGACCAGAGCCACTGTGATCCCTTATCCCAAGTTACGCAGGCTCTTGGCAATATGCCGGTACAATGCGCTTTCCGGATTGTTTTTCCGCTGAATTAAAAACACACTCTGCTTTCGCTCTTTCTGGGAAAGCGGAGACTCCAGCTCGATCAAACGATAATCCGGAAGCATTGTTTTATTGTGCAGGTTGACCACGAACTCCGGCAAATAGGCCACGCACAGGCCTTGACGGCATAGCTCCATGGCCGACTCCATCATGGTGACGCGGTAAAGAATTTGGCGAGTGTGTTCATGATCGGGCCAGCCATCCAAACCCTGCACCTTGGATGGCGTCCCTTGTGTCGGTAGCAATGGCACAACAAACGGAAGCTCACTCCAATTCAGGCCTTTGAACTTCTTCAGACCAAAGATTCCCATTTTAATTTTTGTGACCTCGGTAAAGTCAACTCCGGCTTTCGGAATGGGAGCATAGGTAATACCAATATCCACGACGCCATCCGCGATCGCCTGCTCCAGGCGACCGGGACGATACTCATGCAGCTCCAAAGGGCCTAAATCGACAGACTTCATCAAGTGACCCAGGAAATAGGTCGTGAAAACCTCGAAAGAACCCAGGCGATAAGAAGCTTTTTCCGCGTCAGAGCGAAGCAGATTTTCCGGGATTTTCAACCATTGATCCAGCAGACCTGCTGTTTCATTTTTAAAGCGTTGGCCCGCTGGGGTCAGGCGCAATCCTCGTCCTTCCGGCTCCAGCAGCTTTGCGCCTACTTCCTGCTCCAACAGACGTAAAGCTTTGGACAGGGCCGGTTGCGACACGTGCAACACCTCTGACGCCTTTACTAATGAGCCAGTCTCTGCAAACACCTGAAAGTAACGAACTCGTCCTATATCCATAAGTTAACTGTATATAACTTTAATGAACTTTTATTCAACAATAAATATGACTAATTTAGCGGCAGAACCCGTCAGTAAAGGAAATAACCATGAAATATGTCTTAGTATTTGGACTGTTATTAATGTCAGCCCTGCCCGCCCAGGCTGCAAAATATGTATGTAGTTACACAGAAAGCGCGTGCGACGAATACGATAATCACTATATCTGTTCCACCGGTGACGGATGGGCCGGAGACTACATTTTCTGCTCCCCAAAGGATGTCAGCTCAAAGCAGACTCCCCGAAGCTTCAGAGGCAGAGACTTCATCAAAGAGTGCATTGAAGAATGTGTTAATGCGGGAGGCGCTCCGTCAACCTGCCACCATCGATGCTGGTAAGCAGCTTCAGCAAAAAAAAGAGGCCGGGAAACCGGCCTCTTTGCTTTACACACTTGCGTGGAACTTGATGTGACTTTCAATGAAAGTTGCAATGAAGTAATAGCTGTGGTCGTACTGCTCCCGGTAGTTCACTTCGTAAGGCTGCCCCGCAGTTTTGCAGGCACCTTCAAAGTTCTGAGTCAGCAGCTGGCCTTTTTGCAGGAATTCATCCTGCGTTCCCTGATCAATCAGGATTTTCGCCGGATGGCGGGCACCACTATTTACTAATTCTGTGGCATCGTACTGGGACCACACACTGGCGTCGTTCCCCAGATATCCTGCAAAGGCTTTTTCCCCCCAAGGACACTGTACCGGATTCACAATCGGTGAAAACGCAGAAACAGAGCGATACTTGCCTGGATTGCGCAGTCCCAAAACCAAAGCGCCATGCCCTCCCATGGAATGCCCCATGATGGAAATGTGCTCAGCAGAAACTTCAAATTGCCTCTGAATCAGGGAATAAAGTTCTTCATTCACGTAGCTGAACATCTTGTAGTGGTCTTTATAGCCATCCACTGTCGCATCCACGTAAAAGCCCGCGCCAGAACCAAAGTCATAGCTGTCATGTTCGCCGGGAAGCTGCAAGCCCCGCGGCGAAGTATCCGGACAGATCACCATCAGCTGATGCTCTGCCAGATATTTTTGCGCTCCTGCTTTGGTGATGAAGTTTTCATCCGTGCAGGTCAGCCCTGAAAGCCAGATCACGCAGCCTTTGACTTTGCCCTCGGGGATGAAGGTTGAAAATTTCATCTTGGTTTTAGTCACAACAGAATCGTGCTCCCAGAACTGAGTCAGTCCTTGGAAAGTTTTATGCGTTTTTAAAGGTGTCAGATTCATGGATCCCCCGCCCGTTCTACATCTTGATGACAGAACGGATGCTTTTTCCTTCATGCATATAATCAAAGGCTTTGTTGATATCTTCAAGTGGCATTGTGAAGGTCACCATGTCATCAATGTTGATTTCACCGGACATGTATTGCTCGACATAGCCAGGAAGCTCCGTACGGCCTTTAACGCCACCAAACGCAGAGCCCTTCCATACACGACCCGTCACCAGTTGGAACGGACGAGTTGAAATCTCCTGCCCGGCACCAGCCACACCAATCACGATGGACTGACCCCAGCCGCGGTGCGCACATTCCAAAGCTGCACGCATCAACTGAGTATTACCCACGCACTCGAAAGAATAGTCCACGCCCCACTCGGTCATTTCCACGATCACCTGCTGAATAGGCTTGTCATGCTTCTTAGGATTTACAAAGTCCGTAGCGCCGAATTTTTGCGCCATCTCCCATTTAGCATCGTTAATATCGATCGCGATGATACGGGAAGCTCCGGCCATTTTTGCACCTTGGATCACGGACAGACCGATGCCGCCTAAGCCAAAGACTGCAACCGTCGCACCTTTTTCCACCTTTGCCGTGTTCAAAACAGCGCCGATCCCGGTGGTGACTCCACAACCCAGCAGACACACTTTATCCAAAGCTGCGGCAGGGTTGACCTTTGCCAGTGCGATTTCCGGAACAACCGTGTATTCCGCGAAAGTGGAGCAACCCATATAGTGATGAATCATTTTGCCATCTTTAGAGAAACGGGATGTCCCATCCGGCATCAGGCCTTTGCCTTGAGTCGCACGGATACGAACACACAGATTGGTTTTTCCCGAAAGACAGAATTTGCACTCTTTGCACTCTGGAGTGTACAGAGGAATCACATGATCGCCTTTTTTCAAAGTGGTCACACCCTCGCCGACCTCCTCAACGATACCGCCGCCCTCGTGGCCCAGAATTACCGGGAACAAACCTTCAGGATCCGCTCCGGACAAAGTGAAAGCGTCCGTATGGCATACTCCCGTGGCAACAACCTTGATCAGGACTTCACCTTTTTTGGGCCCTTCCAGATCCACTTCTTCGATAGACAATGGGGCTCCGGCTTTCCAGGCAACTGCGGCTTTGATTTTCATGTAATTCTCCTTAGTGAATAAGAAGGAATTATAAATTCCCAAGCCCCGCTTGACTAGGCAACGAAAGGAACAATACTGTTTCCACATGGAAACAATAAGATCGTTGCAGGGAATCATAGCTTTCGTCAAAATCGCCGACTCCGGAAGCTTTTCTGCGGCCGCTCAGTCCTTGGGGGTTTCCAAATCCCATATCAGCAAAACCATCAGCCAACTGGAGTCCGACCTAGGGGTGGCTCTGTTTGTCCGCTCCACCCGCAAGGTTCAGCTGACCAGCGTCGGTGAGCGCTTTCTGGAAACCTGTCGCCAATCACTGCTGAATCTGGATTCGGCGAAAAAAGAAATCCTGGATCTGTCAGACACTCCCCGTGGCGTCCTGCGCGTCACCCTGGCCGGGATCTTTGGGGAAGAGTACATCGCCCCGGTGGTGATTGACATGGCCAAGCGCTATCCTGATCTGAAAATCGAATTGGATTTTTCAAGCCGCGTGGTCGATCTGATTGAGGAAAAATTCGATGTGGCCATTCGCATCGGGCATCTGGAAAACTCCTCGTTGCTGGCCACTAAAATTGCTTCACGAGTTGAATACGTTGTCGCCTCCAAAGCTTACCTTAGTGCGTCCCCGGCACTGAAAGATCCCGAGGATCTTGCAAAACACAACTGCATCGGCGAAAGGTCCTCGTGGAGCTTCCGCAAACGGGGAAAGTCTTTTCAAGTTCCTGTAAAAGGGAACTTCAAATGCAACAACCCGCGCGTTTTACAAAAAGCGGCACTGTCGGGCCTGGGCGTCGCCAGACTTCCGGGGTCCTATGCATTTGAAGACATCAAAAAAGGCCGTCTGATTTCTTTGCTTGAAAACTTCAGCGAAGGACGCAAAGACATCTGGGCAGTCACCCCGCTGCGCCACAAACAGAACATCAATGTGAAAATTTTTATTCAGGAAGTTAAAAAGCATCTGTCCGACGACTATGCGGATGTCCTGTTTTAGCCTGTTTTTTGAGCAAAAAGATTTCTCGGGTTCTGCTGCTCGACAGAAAATCCAGACTTCAGGGTCAATAAAGGCAAGTTTATCTGGCTGCACACTATGAGTTCTTGCCAAGTCTCACTTCGTTTTTCATAATTTTCAGGACTTCGACAATAAAGTCGGATCGACTAATAAAGGGGATTACGTGAAATCATTCATCGTAGCATTGGCTGTTTTGGGTTCTGCTGTATCTGTGCAAGCTGCTTCCGGTCTTAAAGGCACTGGCGTTTATGGCGTTGCAGGTTGTGGTTTGGGTTCCTTGGTATTCGGTAACGAAGAAGGCGCGATGCAGGTTATCGCTGCAACTTTGAACGGTACTGGTGTTCAAACTTTCGGTATCACTTCCGGTACTTCTAACTGCGGCAAAGGTCTTTTTGCCAAAGCTGAAGTTAACTCCTTCATCGAATCCAACTCTGTAGCTTTGGAAAACGACATCGCTCGTGGCCAAGGTGAGACTCTGTCCACTTTGAACAACATGTTGGGCTGTGATTCCAAATTCAACAGCACTCTTCAACAGAACTACAAAGAGATCTACGCTCCAGGCGCGAACTCTTCTGAAAAAATCGTTACTTTGGCTGAATCTTGCCAAGGCTAATGACTTTGAGTTTCTGCAACAAAAGCCTCATGAAAATGGGGCTTTTGCTTTTATCACTGACAGTCTCTTCACTGGCTCTTGCATCCAACGATCTGACTTCCCGTGCCTCCACAGAAAAGTGGGCCGACAACATCCAATGGTTGCGCCTTCTGCAATATGATAAGAACCTCTTTGGCGGCTATACCAGCCCGGCTGAGAACCCGGCCTTTTTCCTGCACCCTGAGGGAAAAAACAGTCCTGCTTTGGAACTCCAGGCCACCATCTCGGCCCTTGTGAATCCCGAAAATAAAATCAAATCCAAAGACGGCCAGTTCAACGAATCTGCCGCCTGTGTTTTCCCGGCGCGCAAACTGTGGCTGGAAAAAATCAGCGGACAAAAGCTGCCCTCCGTGCCTTGCGAACGCTACGAAAGATTCCTGGAAATCCTGCAGCCACAGTCTTTGACCTATGTTTTCTCATCTTACTATCTGAATAATCCCGCCTCCGCGTTTGGGCACACATTCCTGCGCATCAACAAGAGCGCCTCGTCCCGCGATGGCGAACGTTACGAGCTTTCTGACTATGGCGTCGGTTATGCCGCGGTAAAAGTTTCTGACAATCCGTTCATCTATTCTTTCCTTGGAGTTTCCGGCCTGATGCCCGGAACCTTTGATATCAATCCGTATTACTACAAGGTTCGCGAATACAACGACTTTGAATCCCGGGATTTGTGGGAGTACGACCTGAACTTCACCCCTGAAGAATTCCAACTGATCGTCGCCAACATTTGGGAACTGATCAATGCGGAGTTTAACTATCACTACTTCAAAGAAAACTGCTCTTACCGGATTCTGGCTTTGCTGGAAGCCGCCCGTCCTTCGCTGAACCTTACCAAGGATTTGAAGTCCCAGGTGATGCCTGCTGACACCGTGGGAACCTTGTATCAACAAAAGGATCTGGTAAAGAACATCCACTATCGTCCTTCCATCCGCGCCACTTTCGACACACGCTACAAAAAGCTGGGATCCATCGAACAAGAGCGCATACGCCAGTTTGCAAGAACCGAGTCTTTGCCTCAACTGATCGAGGGCCTTGAAATCCAGCAAAAACGCGACACTCTGGATGCCGCCATGGACTATCTGGATTTCAGATATCCAAAAGAGATCCTGCGCAAACAAGGCGCTTACCTGTTTAAAAAAGACATCCTGCTGGCGCGTGCCGAACTGGGTGGTGCCTCAGAACCACTGACGGTGCCCGCTCCTTGGAGTGAATCTCCTCACGATGCACAAGGGTCCCGCCGCTGGGGCTTGGG
This sequence comes from Bdellovibrio bacteriovorus, assembly GCF_048286975.1. Lineage (GTDB taxonomy): Bacteria > Bdellovibrionota > Bdellovibrionia > Bdellovibrionales > Bdellovibrionaceae > Bdellovibrio > Bdellovibrio bacteriovorus_H. The sequence continues at coordinate 170,543 of NZ_JBLVRT010000007.1, forward strand.
GTATCGCGAGTGGAATTCGGAACGCTTCTATCTGCTCGACGCCAAACTGTCCCTGCATGATCTGCTGGATCCGAAAAAAGGCTATCCTCCAACCGCCGAGATCACGATGGGGGCTTTCAGCTTCAGCTTTAATCCGGACGACGAAGAAGTCGCACTGGACAAAGCCACCGTGTATGAAGTGATCTCTTTGGCACCAGTAGATGCGTTCAACCAAGGCTTTTCATGGCGCTTGAAAGTGTCTGTGGAACGTGGCTATGAAAATGGCTGCACCACACTTTGCCGCTGGAGCGAACTGAGTGGTGGCTCCGGAATCACAAAATCATACTGGAACGATCTGGATCTCAGCCTGTGGTTGCGTGCCACAGGTCAAACCAGCCCGGACTTTATCAGTGACACATGGAAGATCGGTGCCGGTCCTGCCGTCAGTGCCCGCTGGAATCGTGACTGGTTTGCGCTTTTTGTTGAAAGCTATTATCGCTATGACTACAAAGGCTTTGAGCACGAGTATCGTCAAAACACACTGGGAGTGAACTTCAGTCTGAACAAGTCTTTAAGCCTGCGTCTGTCCGGAGAAGAAACCAACTCAGTTCAGCGTGGCGAAGCGCGCCTGCTTTACTACTACTAGCCCCTGCATTCTTACACGTTGAGCTCCCCCTTTCGTCACTTATGATGAAGAAAAGGAGCTCATATGAGCCTAGCAAAAAAACTTATCACTGGTTTCGCCACAGGTTTTGTTTCAGCCCTGCTCTTTAGAAAAATCAGAACCCACATAAGATCTCGCTCTTTTAAAGGTTCTGTGGTGCTGGTCTCTGGAGGCTCGCGAGGGCTGGGGCTTTTGATTGCCAAAGAATTCTGCCGTGCGGGTGCCAGTGTCGCCCTGACAGCGAGGGATGGAAGCGAACTGCACCGGGCGCAAAATATTCTGCAGCTGGATTGCCCTCAGGCGCTGGTTCACACCTTTGTTTGTGACTGTCGTATTCCTCTGGATGTTGAACAAACTGTGGCTGAAGTCGTGCGCACCTTTGGGAAAGTGGATGTCCTGGTTAACAATGCCGGGATCATATCCTCTTCACCATTAGAGCATGTCACCGAAGCCGACTACGAAGACTCTTTGGCGGTTCATTTCTGGGGTCCCTATCACCTTATCGAACACTGCCTGCCGGTCATGAGTAAAGGCAGCCGCATTGTGAATATTGCCTCCATCGGTGGTCTGATTCCCATTCCCCACCGGGCCGCTTACTGCGTGGGAAAACATGCCCTGGTCGGATACTCCCGCGGGCTGCGATCTGAACTTGCCGCCAAAGGCATCTATGTCACGACAGTTTCACCCAATGTCATGCGCACTGGCTCAATAGACCACGCCATGTTCAAGGGTCAGATACAAAAAGAATATGCCTGGTTTTCAATTCTGGCTTCTTTACCGCTCGTAAGCTCCAGTGCGGATACAGCCGCTCAGCGCATCTTCCGTGCATGCGTGCGTGGTGATGCCGAGCTGGTATTGTCACTACCCACAAAACTTGCCGCCACCATGCAGGCGCGTTTCCCGAATATGTTTTCAGATTTGATTTACTTGGCAAACATGGTGATGCCAGGACCAGGGCAGGCCAACGCCGTTGAAGGAAAAGATGCGCACTCTTCTGTCTCGCCGTCTTTTTTAACGTCGGCATCCCAGCGCGCGGCTGAAAGAAACAATGAAGGTCCCATTCACTAAATAGAAAAAGCCCCGGAAAGAAACCGGGGCCTAATTTTAAATGCCCCTATGGATGAGAACGCAAATCGCGTTGAGAGGATTTATCCCCGCGAACTTCACCCGCTTTGGAGATATCTTCGCCGCCGGATTCTTTAAGGATGCGTTCGGCTTTATCTGCCCAGTCTCCATCATCCACGTGAACCGAGATCAGAATTCCCCCATCTTTCACATAACCTTCATAGCGTTTGGCTTCGTATTCAGGAATACCAACACCAACCAGGGCTCCACCAAGTCCACCGACTGCACCGCCGACACCAAGACCGGCCAAAGCACTCATGATCGGACCTGCCGCCACCAAAGGCCCCAACGCCGGAATAGTCGCAATCACCCCAGCACCGACAAGCCAGCCCAGACTGCCGCCGATAACGGCTCCAGCCCCTGCCCCGACACTGGCACCTTCCGGTGCTTTTGTTCCCTTCTCATGTGCAAATTCCCGCGTTTCGGACTTTTGCGGCATCAGAACAGATATGTCGCTGTTGCGGAAGCTTTCCGTCTTCAGGCGATCCACACAGTTCTCCAGCTGAGCACGATTTCTAAATATACCAAATACTGAATTATGACCTTTTTCCATCCAATCCCCCTATTTCTTAACCGTCATCTGGTCAGAGACTTTGTTGCCGGAAATTTCATTGGCGATTCTGCTGATTTTTTTCTTTTCATTCTGAGAGGCCACTGCTCCCTTTAAAGTCACCATGCCATTCTGACTCACGATGGTGATGTTTTTTCCCATCATCGACATGGTGTCATCGCTGTTGATCTTTTCACGAATCGAGCGGGTCAAAGTCGTATCCGACTCATTCATACCCTGATCTGTGGCTTTGGTTGTCGTGGTTGTCTCTTTTGTCGTGGTAGTATAGTGATCATCGCCCTTTGCAAGCGTCGTGCACGCTGTGGCACTGATAAGTAAACCAATAAACAGATGTCTAAAACTCATGAAGGACCTCCTTTGGTTAATCCCGCAACAGATAACTATGAATCCCTAACCTTGGGAACCATTGCATTTGAAATGTGCCAAGAAGCCAGAGAAAGATTCAGAGACCCTCAATTCACATAGGAGTTTAACAAAATGGGCGGACCTTTATGGAGGATCCGCCCCTGAACTTTACCTTGCTAGGAAACGGCACCACAAAGGACGACCGCGCACTTCTCGCACGGAAGCACTGGCGGTATCTCCGGCTTCAACAACCTGATCGATACGCTCTTGCACGTCGTAATCAGCACTGTCACCCGACTGCGGTGCAAACGTAAAGACCACATACTTCATATCCAGTGTACCACCGGTACTGTTGTGGAACGAACAGCTGTGCACGTGCCCGCTGGTTCTTAGTTTACCATAGTGGCTTTCCAGAAATTTCGCACCCGCGGTCAATGAGGATGCCGTGATCAAAAACATCAGAATCGTTTTCATAAAGAACTCCTTTTTTTGTGAAGTCAGTCTGATGAAGTCCAGTGGCAACCGTCAACGATGATACAATTAAGAAGCATCCATCAAAATATCCAAAGAAATTTGGTTAGATGTTTTTGTATCTTGAAGAAGCGACGATCTTCCGAATGAAAAACAACTTCGTGCAAACTAAAATGAATGCATGGAATACAGAATCGGCACCTCCGGCTGGGTCTATCCACCCTGGAGAAGCACCTTTTATCCCCAGGATCTTCCCCAGAAGAAAGAACTTTTCTTTGCCAGCCGACATCTGTCCTCGATTGAAATCAACGGATCATTCTATTCTTATCAAAAGCCTTCCACTTATCTGCACTGGTTTTCAGAAACTCCGGACGATTTTGTTTTTTCAGTAAAAGGCCCCCAATACATCACTCACATCAGTCGACTGAAAGATGTTGAAATGCCTCTGGCAAACTTTTTTGCTTCGGGCGTTTTGCACCTGCGTGAAAAGCTGGGTGCCTTCTTATGGCAGCTGCCTCCCAACTTTGTCTTTAATCCCGAGAAAGAAGAGCGCCTTGAGACTTTCTTCCGACTGCTTCCCCGCACCTTTGCCGACGCCGTTCAGCTCGCTGGAAAATCAGAACGCTTTCATGGGGAATATCCTACTGACATAGCCCCAATCAAAAAGCCCCTCCGCCACGCCCTCGAAGTACGTCATCACAGCTTTGAAAATCCTGACTTTATAGACCTTCTTCGCCGCAACAACGTGGCACTGGTCTTTGCCGAAACCGCCGGAAAATGGCCCTATATGGAAGACATCACCAGTGACTTCCTGTACCTGCGTCTGCACGGTGACGACACTTTCTACAATAAAGGCTACGAACCCGAACAGCTGCGCTGGTGGGCTCAGCGACTCAAGGTTTGGGCTCAGGGTGACAACCCCGAAGACAGTCTGACCCTGCTGCCGCCATTGACCGGTGGTGCCCGGGATGTATTCGTCTTCTTTGACAATGATTTAAAAATCAAAGCCCCTCAGGATGCTGAAGGGCTGATGTTGCCTCTGAATAAGAATTAAAGCTCAGTGAGACATAGGGGCAAACTGATTTCCCGCTAAAGCATCAATTTTCGCCGCACAGATAAAGTCATTTTCAGAAATTCCACCCAATCCCTCATTCACTGAGTGAGTGTAAAACTTCACCACACAACGATTATAACCCACTTCCAATTCTGGATGGTGATCTTCTGTATGAACAATAAAAGCAATGGCATTTACGAAAGCGATGGTCTGATAGTAGTTTTTAAATTCAAAGGACTTGGCAATATGAAGACCCTGCAAGCTCCAGCCATCCAGCACAGTGAGATATTGCTGAATTTCTTCTGGGGTGAGCGCCTGATCAACCGGGTGACTTTTCTTTCGCAAAAGCTCCATCTGACTCATCATAGAATCCTCCGTACTTTTAAACCCCATTGTCCCCCAAGCACGGAAGGCTCTCAATCTGACAGTTCACATAAAAAAAGCCCCGCATGAGCGAGGCTTTTGCTGGCTATTCTGCCTGATCAACGGCGACTTCCCGTCGATCAAACCTTGCAAACAGACTGTATACGCAAGGAACCACGTACAAAGTCAGGAAGGTCGAAACAAACACCCCACCGATTACCGCGATGGCCATCGGCTGACGCGCTTCCGCGCCCGGCCCCAGACTCATGGCTGCTGGCACAGCCCCGGCAATGGTCGCAAAGGATGTCATCAGAATCGGACGAAGACGCGTCGGACACGCTTCAAGCAATGCCTGGTGCACGTGAATCTTTTCGGAATCCCGGCGTTGATTGGTGAAATCCACCAACAAGATCGAGTTCTTTTTCACGATACCCATCAACAGAATCAAGCCGATCATACTGAAGATATTCAAAGACTGCCCGCCAATCAACAGCGCCAGGAAAGCCCCGGAGAAGCTGAATGGCAATGCCATGAACACCGTGACCGGATCGATAAAGCTGTTAAACTGTGACGCAAGGATCATGTAAGCCACAATGAAACCCAGCACCAGGGCAAAGATAAGACTCATGAAACTTTGCTGGAACTCTTCTGCAGATCCGCTCAGCAAAACCTTGTATTCCGCCGGCAAAACCCTGCGAGCCACTTCCTGAGCCTTGTCCACGGATTGTTGCTGGCTGAGTCCCGGTCCGATATTTCCATAGATGATGATCGAACGCTGACGATTCTTGCGCGAGATACTGGAAGCAACTGATGCTTCCTTGATGTCGACCACAGACGCGATCGGCACGAGCTCGCCACGGTTGTTGCGCACTTTCAGATCCTTGATACGCTCTTGTGGATTACGCCCGTTTTCAAGCATCTTCACACGGATATCATAACGGTGACCGCCCTTTTCATAGCTTCCGACAACCACACCCCCCATCATCGCGTTCAGAACTTCACCGATCGCAATCACGCTGACACCACGATCCGCCGCCTTTTGACGATTCGGGATGATCTGCACTTCCGGAGCCCCCGCCTGATAGTCCGAACTGACGTCAGTCATAATCTTGCTGGTTTTAAGTTCTTCCACGATCTGTTCAGAGAATTTTCCCAGCTCGTTCCAATCAGGCCCCTGAATACTGAATTCCACCGGGAAGCCTTTACCTCCCCCACCGCCAAAACCTTGCGTCGACGGATCCTGCACCTGAGGTTTGGAATCCGGGATGGTTTTATTCAGGTAATCACGCACAACCTCGATGAACTCCTGCTGGCTCAACTCCTTGTTCTTTTCAGCTGACTTGCCACGCTGACCTTTGGGCTTCATGTCGACAAAGATGATGGCATTGTTCGCTTCACCACCCGTGAAACCACCTGCCGCCACAAAGGTCGAACTGACCTCAGAGCGTTTTAACAGGAAGTCCTCGATGATTTTCACCTTCTCGTCGGTGAAAGAAATCGCCGACTTCGGCGGATTGCTGATTTGAATCATCAGGGAACTTTGATCCTGGGCTGGCTGGAACTCCCCTTTCAGGAAGGCCACCGATCCAAAACTCAAAACAAAGAAGATCAAGGAGGCAAAAATCACCTTCCAGCGGTGATTCAAAGAAACCTCAAGAGTGCGGGTATAGGCGCTCTTAAGACGTTCAAACATATGCTCAAATCCACGGCCGATACGAGTCGTGCGCTCTCCGGATTCCACGAACTGAGAAGCACGCATTGGCGTCAGGGTCAGGGCTTCCAAAAGGGAAATCATGACCGCCGCACTCATCGTCACACCGAACTGGAACAGGAATCGTCCGATCAGACCTTCCATAAACGCGATCGGAAGGAAGATGGCCACCAGGGACACGGACGCAGCCATCGCAGCAAAAGTGATTTCTCGCGCGCCGACCAGGGCGGCTTCGCGTTTGCTCTTACCCATTTCCAAATGCCGGATGATATTCTCCAGAACCATGATGGCATCATCGACGACGATACCAATCGCCAGACTTAACCCCATCAAGGTAAAGATATTCAGCGTGAATCCGGCAAAGTAAAGAATGATAAAGCTTCCCAGCACTGACGTGGGTATCGCCAGCAAGACGTTGAAGGTCGATGACCACGATCCCAGGAACAGCCAGCACACCAACGAGGTCAGAATCGCTGCCAGAATCAGGGTCAACACCAGCTCGTGCACGGATTCTTCGACGAACTTGGTACCATCATAGTTCACGACGATCTGCATGCCCTCAGGCAGCGTCTTTTGAATTTCGGCAATACGGTCTTTCACTGCGTGCGCGACTGTCACCGCATTGGATCCACGCTGTTTGACCACGCCCAGGCCCACGGCTGCTTTGCCATTGGCGCGAGCAAACTGCACCACATCGACCATGCCCTCTTTGAACTCCACCACTTTTTCAAGCGGGATCGGCATGTAATTCGGCCCCCCGCCACGGCTGTTCACCAGGATCTTATTAAACTGATCAATGGTTTTCGCTTCACCCAGGGTGCGCAAACTGTATTCGGTCTTGTCATATTCCGCACGACCGGCCGGAGGTTCGGCATGTTCGGTGCGCAGAGTGTTGGTCACATCAATCACTGACAGCGCGTAACGATTCAGGTCTTCATTACGAACCCAAACTCGCATGTTGGGCTCGAGGTAACCCGGCATCCACAGGTTCCCCACGCCTGGAACCGTCGTCAAACGATCCCGGACATAGTCCTTCACAAAAACCATCATTTCTTCCAGCGGCATCTTGTTACTGGAAAGCGACAGCCACATGATCGGGAAATCCTCAGGATTGATCTTCATCACCGTCGGTGAATCCATATTCTGAGGCAACGCATCCTGAATCTGGGACATCTTGGCCTGCACGTCCTGGAAGGCCACATCGATGTTACGCTCAAGATCAAATTCGACTGTGATGTCAGAAGTACTGTTACGGGCCACCGAAGAGATGTTCTTCACACCCTGAATGCTGATCAGGGCATCTTCGATCGGGTCAATAACGTCGGCTTCCATGACTTCCGGAGCGGCGCCTTCATAGCGCACAGAAATGGAAATGACCGGAAAGTCCACATCGGGAAGTTCACTGACCCCCATGCGCATAAAGCTGATCGCACCAAAGACGATCAGACCAAACATCAGCATCCAGGCAAAGACGGGTCTGCGGATTGATAAATCAGACAATGTCATCTTAGTCTTCCTTCACTTTCGGAGCTTCAATTTCTGCCGAAGCCACTTTCAGTTTCACCAGTTCCATCTGGGCCGCAAAGCGCGCCTGATCCAAAGCACGCGCCGCAATCCTGAAGTCAGTCAACGCCACCTGAACATCGATATTGCGAGCCAGGCCACGGCGATAGTCTTTCTGCAAAACCTTATAGTTTCGTTCCGACAAATCCCCGGCCTTTTCCAACGCCTCGACCTGTTTCAGGCGCGTTTTAAAGTTCTCATAATAGGCGCGAATCTCCTGATCCGCCTGTCTGCGCAAACGCGACAGCAGCAGGTCCGCCTCAATACGTTTGGACGCCGCCTCACGCACGCGGGACTGGGTGGTGCCCCCTTCAAACAACGGCACGGTCAGCTTCAGCTGCACATCCCAGTTCAGATCCTCACTGTATCCATCCGGTCTTTTAAGATAGTAATTTCCGGTCAGGTCCAACGAAGGCCAGTGCGCCCCTTTGGCGATGCTGACTTCTTCTTCCATGGCCTGATGCTGGCTGCGGGCCGCTTTGACATCATAGCGGTTTTCAATTTTATCCAGATAAGACTGCAGTGGCGCCACCGTCACGGACTTGGCCAGCTCCGGATCGGTCAAAGGTTCCGTTGTCGGAAGACCGGTCAGGAAGGCAAAAGCTTCGCGGGCCATTTTCAGATTCCCGGTGATGATTTCATACTCGGCATTTAAAGCAGCCTGACTGCTTTGTGCGGTCAGGGCATCGGATGAACTGGATTCCCCACGGCGCACGCGTGACGACAGTTCTTTCACCCGCTCGTCGTAAATTTTTAGCTGAACAGAGATATTGTCCAGATCCTGCTCCAGCGTCAGAATATTCAAGTAAGAACTTGTGACGTCCTGATAAAGCTGAATCAGCGCCTGATTGCGGATTTCTTCCTGGGACTGCACCAGGTCTTTTTGCTGACGAACCGCTGCGAATTCACGCAAGCCCCGGAATAACACCTGATTCGCCGTCAAGGCCACCGTGGTCTGCCGCTCTGGGAAGAACTGCTTTGCCACCGGATCAGAGGGTGCTGGCTGCATGAAGTAGGTGGCATTTGCTGAAATCTGCGGGAACATTCCCCCGCGCACCTGCTTCACCCGCTCACGAATTTGTTGAACTTGTTCGTTCTGAACTCCGACCGTTTCATTTTTCTGCAAAGCGGACTGATAGGCCTCTTGCAAAGTCGCAGAATACGCGCCGGAAGAGAGAACTGCGGAAAGACACACAATGGAAAGAGATGTTTTTCTTAGCATCCCATTATTCTTACTGAGGCTTCCCAATTTTCAAGACAGATTATTCTAAAGGCGCGTTGGGCCAAATAAAAAAGGCCGAAGTTTCCTTCGGCCTTTTTATTCACTCAATCTTGGTGAAATTTATTTGATAACCGCTGGTGGGTAATAGTTACCAGCACCCGCCTGCAGGAACTCTGGAACAGAGTTCGTGAAGTCAGTCATGCCACCCACACGAACCGCACCGCCTGTTGCATTGTAATTCGGGTGTGAGTAGCTTACGAAGCGACCTTCATCAACCAGGAAGTAACCACGGAAGTTGGTGCCTTGGCCCTTCTTCAACTTTTTATCGATCTCATAACGGTCACCAGACAAACCAGAAGCCGCTGACTTGCTATAGTTCAAAGGCATCACTGTCGGATAACGGTTCACCTGATAGACACCACGTTCAATCAGATTCACACCCGCAACCGCACTGATCCCCTGAGCCCGGATCGTCGCAGCATCCGCCGTCAAACCGTTGGACTGAGCCGCACCATTGGTCAACAGCATCCATTCCCAAGGAAGAGGGCGCTGGGAATCACGGTATCTGGAGAACGGAGCCGCTTCACGGGAAGCCTCACGAGCGTACACACGGTAGATGTCAGTGCCCGGACCCAGAAGATGTCTCATGTAGGCAACAGCCTGATTTTCCAAACGCGTGCAACCATGGGAACCCGGGTTGCTGAAGAAGTTGATCATCTTCATGCGAGTGATTTCAATTGGCTTGGAACCGTCTTTACCCCAGCCCATAGTGCCGTGGATCCACTGATAGTTCACGCCACCGTTTTCACCTGCCGGAGTCAACTTCGCTGCATACCAACCGAACGCGCCATAGTTGGAAGTCTTGCCCTGTTCATTTTTACGAAGCCATTTTCTTGCACCCATGTACAGGCTCATGCTGTCTGTTACTGGATCTGGAATATCCTTGATACTTTGACCTGGGGTGTACCAGCGAGGATAGAAGGCTTTACCGTCCTGATAGAACTTCACCCATTCAGAAATGCGGGCATGACCAACCCATGTTTTATAGGCATTGTCATCCTGGCCGTCACCCTCTTCAGGGCGACCCACAACCATGTCTGTTTCCATCACCATCTTATGCGGGCAGTTCGGAGTCGCCGTGCAACGCTCATAGATACGAGTTTTCTCAGTCGCGATGTTCTGAACCACGAAATAACGAGACGTTGGCAAAGTCAGCTCACGCTCGCTCAGATAATCTTTGGATACAAAGAAGTCAGAAGAGATATAAGGAGATACAGTGGAAGACTTGATAATCTTGATCTGCACCAGTGGAGTCGCCTCATTCAAGACATCATACACTTCCACCAGGTCGTTCTTGGACAACTTGCCGACAACGTTATTGGCTGTGGTGGAGTTGCTGGAGCGCACGTTCAGCGTATCAGCTGAAATATAGTAACGCTTGCCTACGATCAACTGGCTCTTGCTCACCACCTGGGCGGAAGCATCCGCAACCTGGGCAGAAACAGGGGAACCGGCCAAAACACTCATAAGAACCGCTGCTGCGACTCCGACTAAAGAAGCTTTCATATAATCTCCATTCATTGCACCCTGCCATAAAGCAAGAAGCGTGAATGGGTTTTGGCACCCTGTAATCGAATAGAACCGGGTTTGAGATTAGGACCTATGAAAGAAATACCCTGCGAAGCTCAATGAGGGCCCTGTAACGAAGGCCCGAGGAGTGTCTAAAAATTTGACAGCGAGGCCTTAGAAATGGGTCCCATTTTCATAGTAAGACTCTTGCCGCAGCACCTGGAAAACCACGACCACATCCTCATACCGCCCGATCTCCTTAATCTGTCGGGTGATGATAGAGGCACATTCATCCTGCACCTCCTGAGAGCGTGCAAACCAGAGCACTTCCACAAACGGATACGAAGCGGTTTCCCGCCCGGAGGAGAAAAACTGTGTCTGCACCAGTTCGAATGTGAAATTATCAATAGCGGTCTTCATCGCCGGCGCCAATTCCCTGGCAAGGCTGTCACTGAGTTCCTGAACATGTTCCTTATTTACGGCGCGCATTCTGATGTGTGGCATGCCCGGAAGCATACCACAATGCTATTTGATACCCAAACGGGTTTTGATCAATTCCAGATCGGCGGCCTGTTGCTGCAACTGCTTTTTAAGTTCTTCATTCTCTTTACGCACGGATTCATTTTCCTGACGCAGAATCATGATCTGTCCATACAGTTCCTGAACCGCGTTCACCGTAGCCCAATGAATCGGATCGACATTCAATTCCAGATAGCCGTCCGCGCGAGTCTTCACAGCATCCGGGATCACTTGTTGAACTTCCTGGGCCACAAACCCTGTCATTGGAACATCAGAAGGAAGTCTTAGAGCATTGTCTTTTTTGTAATTGTAGCGAATGGTTCGCAGTTTAAGGATTTCGTTCAGACCATATTCATAGTTGCCGTGAATGTCCTTCAAGCGACGATCCGAAGCATTCGTCCAGGCCGTCCCCGTACTCAATCCCGCAGTCCCAACAACGTGCAGCTTATAAGACGGAGTCGTAGCTCCGATCCCCACGTTTCCATTCTTATCGATAGTCATGTGATTGGCGCTGCCAGTGACCGAGGTATCCGTCGCCCCCACCGCCGATGAAGTCGCAAAATACATGCTTCCTGTCGTCGGGGAATAACCGATGGCCCCGGCATACGCACTGCCACCACCATATCCGGCATAACGTTGGGTGCCGTTATGATAACTGTTAAAGAAGTGAACCAAATCACCTCCGGTATGGAAAATATGGCCTTTGTTGATTTCCAGCGGCTGGCGCGGAGTTCCCGGCCCAATACCAACATAGCCATTCGTATTCACCTTCAGGGCTTCCGTAGCGCCGATCCACATTCCGATCTGTTGGTTGGCGTAAAGATTCAAGCCACCTGTATCTGTACCCGCAACGACAGTCGTTCGAGGTTTGGAGGCGGCAGTATATCCCATGCCTGAATAGTTGCTCCCTTGGTGGGACATATACCCGTAACGGGCTCCCGTCGCCGCTGTTCCCAAAAGGAACAAAGCACGGGAGTTGGCACTGGTATCATCGGTATTCAGCAGGTAATGGGAAACATCCCCGTCGCCAGCTCCATCCACATGAAGCTTCGCAATCGGGTTGATTGTTCCAATCCCCACAAGGCCTTGTGGATTCACTGTCATTCGGGTCTGCCTTACCGTACCGCCGATAGCCGTGGTCCCAAAGTCGATGGAGGTTCCGTGCGCAGTCGCCGTAAAATCTTCAGCAGCAAGTATTTGAATGGCCCCGGAGTTATTGGAAAAGTTGGTGCCATCATAAGCGCCCAGTCCGTAAAGCCCCATCAGGCGGTCTCCGGTTTGAACAGCCAGACGAGAGGCATCTGTTCCGCGGGATTTATAGAAAGCGATCTCTGCGCCATTATTGGAATTGGAAATCCGTGATGCCAGAATAGTTCCACTTCCGTTACTATTCACATGCAACGGGGCGGACGGTGACGTCGTATTAACCCCGACATTTCCGTCCCGATCAATCACAAGTCGATACTGGTTGTTGGTCTTCAGGGCCAGGCCAAAATAATCATTGGTTCCAATGAAGGCATCCTGACCAAAAGAGTTTCCGTCCTTAATAAACACATCCGTCAAACCATACCCCGCCGCCGTCGTCGGATTGGTCGCCGCCGTCACGCGGCCATAGGTATCCACCGTCACAGATTTATAAGTGCCTGCCCCCACTCCACTGGTGGGAAGATCTGAAGCCGCAATGGTGCGGAAAGACGGAGTCCCATTGCCCCCGTTCGGTGCCGCCAGGAATGTTTTTGCCGTCTGCGATCCAAAGTTTGAAGCCGACACAACGATATTTGAACACGTCATCGTATCGGCCAAAGAAGACCACGTCAGAGTCTGGGAAGACGTACAGCTTGTTGCCGGAAACATCGTATTGGTGGCAGTAACCGAGGAACGAATATCCGCCAAAGACAGATAGGCCGGTACGTAGGTTGAAGTCCCATCATAACGAAGAACCTGGCCTGCTGCCGTCGGCGCCGTTGCGCTGATCGCTTTTCCACGAAGACCGACCACTGAGGCCGCCCCGGTGTTGGCCAAAGAAAGATCTCCACTGATCGCCACACCGGTTGCAACATTGGATCCGTTCCCCACAAATACTTGCGCAGAAGTCAGGGTCGTTCCCAGTTTGCTGCTATCACTCAACGTCTGACACAGGAATTTGCCAACGCCCGATGACCAGTACATAGTCTGCCCCGCCGTGCATCCGGCATCCGCCACGGCAGTATTGAAAGAGCTCTGGGTGACATACCCGCTCAGTGTCGCCGCCAAGCCCGTGACATCGCCGGTCGCGATTGCAGAAGATGTCCATTGAGCCCCGTTGTATTTCAGAAAGTTCCCGCTGGTCGGAGCCGCAGAAGCAACAGCAACGCCCTGGAGTTTAGCCACCGTCGGGCTGGGATAGTTGCCGCTCAGGTCACCCGAGGCACTGCCCGTGGGAATACGCGCATCCGACAGGCGTGAATCATTCCCCGCAGCGACTGTGTTTGCGGCCGTGCCCACATTCAATGTCAAAGTCGGGGTTGAAGTTCCATTCACCACCGTCAAGTAAGCGTTGCCAGAGGTCACATCTGTCACAGTGCCACCGCTGGCCCCTGCCACCGCTGCACATGAAAAATTGGTTCCGTTATAGCTGAGGAATGTTCCCGCTCCGCAGGTTGGCAAAACAGACTTCAGCACGAAGTCAGCCGCGGTGTTGCTGCCAAGCTTTGCGGCGGAATAAGAATAACCCGCATAAGGCACAGAGCGAACCTCAGAATCAGGGGAAATCAGTTTCCAGCCCGAGCCATCATGAAACTGCACGCGCAGCCGGCGGATCTCATCAAAGGCCGGAGTGTAAATGGCCCCACCATCGCAGGTGAAGCTGGTTCCGGAGTTCTGAAAGGCATCCAAAAGTTTGAATGTCGGCGCCGCCGGATACCCTTTGGTTCCATTACCGATGGGAACATCAAACACCCCACCGGAATTTGCCAGATTGATGCCGTTGACTTGTTCCCGATAAATGACACACAACCCATCAGGACTTGTGATTTCAAAATTGAAGCTGACGTTGTTGTATTCCAGTGGAGTTCCATCAGCCTTCAGAATGCGCCCCTGATAAGTCAGAGAATTTGGGGCTGCTGTCACGAATTGGGACAACAGAAAGAAGACGAAGAAAAGTGACGTTCCGTGGTTCTTCATTCCATATATATCGGAATTCTTTTAACCCTTATTTAACTGAATTAGTGAAGTAACCCTCACCTCTCTGCGTCAGGTCTCATATACGCGAACTTAACAATGTATGACACGTTAGTAAGAAAACACCCGACTTTTAGTAGAATGGTTTTTATTTATCTCAACAAAGAACACCCTCTCAGACCTCCTAAAAATTGACCCATTCCCTATAAGGTCAATACTGAAGACGTTCTACAAAAAAGGAGAAGACTATGAAAACAATCATTCTAACAGCTTTGCTTAGTGTCGGTCTGACGGCACAGGCCAACCAAGACTCAGCGACGACGAGTGCATTGGAATTTTCCAAAGAGGAGGCTCAAACGACTCCCCGAGGAGTTCTTCCCTTCTTGGGATTGGGCGGTGGTTACACTGGCTATGAAACCAATGGCGCAACTGAAGGGACACCTTCAACAATCAAACTGCTGGGATCCCTGTATCTGGAAAGCCCCTGGGTCATGGACCTCGGTTACGGTGTAAACAATCAACAATTCAGTCAGTCCACCGGCACATCCAATGAAACTGCTATTACTGATGGCGCTTTGGAATTTGCAGCCCGCTGGGTCTCTGACAATCGCTGGCAGTTCGGGGTCGTCGGAAATCAACTGTTCAACCAAGGTGAAAACTACACCGCGGATCAAGCCGACGCGCAATTCGTGGGCTTGCAACTCTTAAAAGAGTTCAACATGAGCCCAAGCTGGCTGGCCCGTCTGGGGGTTCGTGCCCAGGCCCTTACAAACAACACTGAACAGCAGGTCGGCATGTACATGGTGGATCTGCAAATTGGCTGGAACCCTGGCGCTTATAAAACATCCGTCAGATCCACCGCTGCAGCAGAGCCCACTGTGATGGAAGAAGTCCAAGAGGACATCACCTATCAAGAACGAGTGGAACCAGCTCGTCCAGTGGCCGCAGTTGAAGCCGGATCCGCTTTGAAAGACGTGAACATGAACATGATTGCCGGTGCTGGCAGCGCGATTCAATTCCGTTCTTCCCAATATGCGATCTCCGGAGCTGACAATCGCAAACTTCAACAAGTCGCCAAAGTTCTGAATGAAAATCCAGACTTGGTTGAAAGAGTTGAAATTCACGGTTACGCCGACGCCACAGGCACTGAAGAGGTCAATCAAAGAATCTCTCAAGCCCGCGCGGACTCTGTGAAAAACATCCTGGAAAGAAACGGCTTCACGAATGTTGAAGCAATGGGTAAAGGAGCAACTGATTCTACAGGCATCCGAGCACAAGACCGTCGTGCAGAACTGGTCTTTGTCGGTGTGAAAGATGAAGAAGCTTTGAAACGCGCTCTTTCCACTATCCGCTAGAAAGAACTGAAAACTGAAAGATCCAAAAACGCGAGCCCGATGGGTTCGCGTTTTTTATTCTCCATTGAACATGATGGCCATATCCTGATCAAAGTCAGAATCGACTTCCTTAGAGAACTCACTCCATTCCTGGAAAAGATAGTCCTCTTCCGCCCCTGCCACCACTGCTGGCTTCTGGGTTTTCACTGTGATAACCAAAGCCAGAGTCGCCGCAATCGCAGGCACAAGAACCCACCACACCCGTTGACGACGATGTTTACGATCCTCAATGTGACGCCAAATCCGGGAGGACTCTCCCAAAGGGGCGTCCGGCACCGGGGCCGCATTGTCTTTAAGGAAGTTTTTGAATGAACCATCACTCATAGACTCACTCCTTTCTTCTCCAGCAACTCGCTCATCTTCTGACGAGCGAGGCTTAAACGGGATTTTACTGTTCCCTCAGGAATTTCCAATGCCAGGGCGATGTCTTTCAAGGATTGATCCTCCAGATAAAAAAGCACCACCACCGCCCGCATATCCACATCCAGTGTGCTCAAAGCCAGATCCACCAGCTCGCGGTTGGAAAGATTCTTTTCCAGACTTTCTTCCACCTGTTCGGGACTGACTTCTTCCTTGCGCCCCGCCTTGCGCAGATGATCGACGGCACTGTTATAGGCAATCCGGTACAGCCACGTCGACGCTTCACTTTCTGCCCGGAACTTTGCACGGTGTTCCCAGGCTTTCATGAAGGACTCTTGAGTCAAATCACTCAAGGCAGACTCACCAACCAAGCGAAACAGAAGGCCCCGCACTTTGTGTGCATGGGCCTCATAGAACTTCGCAAAGTCAGCGGCGTCAGAAAAACTCACAAAAGCGCCTACTCCTCAGATCCTTTGGACCCATGGCTGAATAATTTGGCTCGCTGTTCTTCCGTCAAAACATCTCGGGCTGACAGCAATGTCTCCAAACGAGTCTTGGACAACTGCTGCTTCTTTTCCAGCATGCTTTGATAAGCGGCCGTCACCGCCTCTTTGGAGGCATTACTGCGCAGGGCCTCCTTGAAGGCTTTGCGGGCCGTTCTCATATCCTCACGGCATTTTTGTTTTTCTGCCTTGGCGGCCTCACGAATGGCCTTGAGTTTGTCTTTTTGTTCCTCGGTCAGATTCAGCTCTTTCATCTTCTTGGGGCTGAAATGACTTTCCAGGGCGATCTCATCATTCTTGTGATGATCACGCCCCTCTGAACGAGCCCAGGCATTTGTAGACATCATTGTCGCGACGAGGGCTCCTGCCAAAACCAGATTAAACTTCATGGTTTCCTCCTGTTTTGAATCTTTAGACGACGGCGTCTGCCACCAGGTTCAAAAATTATTATCTAGGATCCTAACGATCAGGATCGTTCTAAAATCGATCCTATAATCGTTTTAACGGCCTTTAACATGGTCTCCAGCTCCATAAAGGCTGGACGTTCCTCTTTGCCCTCGGCCTGCTCCGGAAGATAAGGGACATGAATAAAGCAGGCTACAGTCGCGGGTGAAGAGCCCAGGACCTGCAAAGTTTTAAAGTAAACATTGTTGCAGACATATCCGCCCGCACTCAGCGAAATCTCCACCGGGATCTGATGCTCTTTCAAAAGCTGCATCCACTGTTCAACGGGGGCCGTTGTGAAAAGCGCCGAGGGTGCCTCCGGGGAAATGCTTCCGCGCACCGGCGTGCTGCCATCTTCGTCGGGTTTTTCGGTTTCATTCCAATTCAGGCCCACACGCTCAAGGCAGATGTTCTTGCGACCACCGGCCTGTCCCAGCATCAGAACAACGTCATAAGTTTGCATGGCCATTGCCGCGGCAACAAGCCTTGGGGCCTTTTCAAAAGACACTGGCAGCAGCAGCGTGTGCACCTGATCATTAAACGTCAAATCCCTCTTGATGTTTTCAAGAAGGATTTGGCTGGGATTGATGGGTTCGCCCAGAAATGGTTCAAACCCTGTAAGAAGAATCTTTTTATTGTTCATTATTCGAAGTGGCTTCCCCTATTCGAAGTGGCTTCGCCATGTCATATAGAAATCACTGCTATATGTACCATTCAGCGGATGGCCTTTGATACGGAATTCCACTTTCGTGTTGAATTCACGGGTCAAGGCCTGCGCTTCAGCATCGGTGCGAGGCACGCGAGCACCCAATTTGCTCAATGATGAAATTGGCACCCAGAACTCACGCGTGCTGGTGCAAGTTCCACTGCCGGACCATGGGCCCTTTTCAGCGCACTCACTCCCCCCATTCCAATTGAACAGACGGAAGACAACTTTGGCCTGGTTGGAATTGGAATAGAAGTGCCAGCTCTGGCCGATGTGTTCATACTGCGAGCCCAGCTTCTTGAATCCAAAGGTCCAAGGCATCTCTTGCTTGGTATTGTATGTGTCCACAAACTCCGGACTGTGAGTCAGAACAAACGTACGCAAAACCGCTGCAGAAGCCTGAGCTCCATAGGAGGAGGAGAATCCACAATGGTTGCCGTATTTCAAATTCAACACACCCACGTTCGCAGACTTTTCATACAAATCATCATGCTCCATCACTTCCGCATTGATGCGGTTGTTCACGACAGAGTCATCTTTGGAAGCCCATACCATCAAAGGTGTTTTGACTTCCTCTTTCCAGTTCCAGAAGTTGTTACTTTTAAAGAAGGCTGGTGTCGTACTGGCAATTCCACGGCGCTGCAAAGATGTTGAAGCCAATGAGCCAATATAATCTGCCATGTCCTTGCGGTTCGATGGAATGTGATTGTCCGTGATCAGATCCGGCACGTCGGTGACATAGTTTCGAGCCTCTTTGAAGTGCTCTTTCGTCATTTTCGCAAACGCCCGGCCCACCACTTGCGTGCCATACAAATGATCCAGCGTCGGACGAAGACTGATCACCGGGCAAATTGCCGTTACAGAGTTATAAACCTTACGACCATTTGGCAAAAGATACTTGTCGTTGAATGCGGCCCCCATAACGGCGGCATTACCTCCAAGACTGATACCCATCAAATGCAGGCTGGAGATACGGTCTTTGTGTTCCCACTTTTCCATCATCCATTTGCCGACTTCAATGGCCTCGTAACCTTCAGACCAACCGCCCAGAGTCACGCGCTTATTGTAATAGATATAGTCCATGCCCGTCTGGTTCGCCAAAAGTAAAACGTTGAACGGAGACTGGTCAAACAAGTGCATCAGATAGCTTTTCATCGAAGCTGACTGAGAAGCCGAGCAGAACACCCCGCACTTCACAATCACCAGTGGACGCGGACGTGCATCCTGTTTCAATGCCAAAACCCCTGGAACACGGGTGCCATCAGGAAGTTTAACCATAAACTCTTTCACCTGAGGGTGCGAGAAGAATGGATACTGGAATTTGGAGAATTTCAAAAGCCCCAGCAGGCCTGTCCAGGATTTCTGCGTCAGTTCGCCTGAACATTTAGCAAAGTAAGCGCGCGCCACATTATAGTACTGGGCGGTGCTAAGCTTCTTGCCAATGATACTGTCTTCAAAACGACGCGGATCACAGGATGGAGTGATTTCTTTGGTGCTCAAGCCATCCGGAATTTCTTCGAACATTCCTTTTGCAGTTGGAACGTCCTGACCGGCTTCTTTCGCCAACTCCTGATAGAATTGTGTTTCCAGATCGACTTTCGGCGCATCGGCCAAAGACTGGGCCTGAGCTGAAAAAGTCAAAGATGATGCAATACCAATCCCAACAAACATGCTGAAAATCTGCAGCGACATTTTACTACCTCACGTACTTCGAAAGGCTTATCGGGGGCGGTTTTTAGCGAGTTTAGAGAAAATTCAGATTGTCTAAACCCTCGACAAAATAACGGGAAATCCAGACCAAGGACGACCACGAGTTTCCATGAAAGCACCACCGCGGTTTTGCAAAATTCAGGCGCAAACTGTTTCAATATGAAATGATGAAAAGAAAGATAGGATTGATTGATTGATTGATTGATTGATTGATTGATTGATTGGCCAAATTTGCGAAAGAGGTTGACCCAACCTCTTTGTCTATTCCCAAAAAGAAAAACCCCATCAAAAAAGATGGGGTTTCCAAATGCTGTTCAATGACGAAGACTAAGCGATCTTTTTAATCTGCGACAACTTGTCCTTAAGAACCGAGTTCTCATGCTTCAAAGCATTCACTTCGGAAGCCAGCTGATTCACCTTGCGCTTCAGGAACTCATTTTCCTGCTGGGACGCCGGATCCGAATCCCCCACAATATTGGGCTTCGAATCTTTCTTAGCCACAGGTTCAGAATCAAATGTCGGTGTCGCGAAAGCATTCACACTGAGCATCTCTTCGATGTTCTCAGGGATGTGCAGTTCAGGATCCACCTTTTCCAGACGGATGATACCCTGGGAAACAAACCCACGAACCTCTGAAAGCATCTTGGAAATACAGGTCGACTTTTCAGCCGCTGTCGGAGCGGACTCCGCCATCATGTCAGTGATTTTACGTTTTGAAATTGGCGGCAGACAAGCCAGCAACTGATCCACTTGTTCTTGAGGATTGCCATGAAGGGCATTGGCCAGCGTCAACGGCTGCACTCGGGAGAAAATCTCCACCAGATACTGCCCGTCCCAGCTGTACACCCGTGTGATGGTCAGGATGCGTTTACGAAGTGCTTCTTCCCAAGCCGGGCTTTCGCCACCGATCAGGCCCAGGAACTGCTCACGCTTTGCTGCTGGTGATGTCTCCAACAGCTGTAGAAGTTGAAAGAAGCCGCCCTTTTTTTTGTATCTGTCTAACATGCCCATGGGTAAATTATCGGATGTGTAATGCAGGACTAAAGGACATCTGGAGGCTATTTTTAACATCAAAAAAGTTTTATTCCACGATGGAACATCACCCATTCGTAGTGACAAAAAGTTAGTCAAAAAAACAAACTTCCCGTCTCGCTTTGAGAAGAGTTCTTTTGTAACTGAAGCCACCCCAATCAGTGACAGCATAGACCTCCAACTAAAGATCAATGCCCCTGAAAATAAAAAAGGCAAAGCCGTGAAGCTTTGCCTTTGCCATAACGCTCTGAAAATTGATTTTTAATCCAGAGATTCACACTTGTAGGACATGCTTACGCTTGTGCCCGGGGACAAGTACTGATTGAACTTCAAAGTTTTACCAACCAAACTATAACCCACTGGAGAACCGGACACAGTCACAATCAGATCCTGAGGATTAGAACAGTTCAACATGATGTCCTTGATACGGTCCGTGATCTTGGAACGAATCTGTCCCAGCTGGGAAGTATAGTCGTTGGAACAGATGTCTGCAGCCATACCCCAACCATTGTTTGTGAAGGACAGATACACATTCCCGATACTGCCCGTCACCAGACCGTTGGTTGGAGAATAGTTATCCAGAGTCTGACTGTTTTGCTGAGCAAGACAGTTATTATCTTTCACCACGATCGCATGCACACTTAAAGAGTTGAACTTGTCAGCGCCCAAACTGCTTTTTACGTTATTGATCAGATAGTTTGGCTGATCCATCTGATCCAGAACATAACCACCGTTACCGTACAAACCGGATCTTTCATCTTCGTCCGCCAGGAAGATCACTGCCAAGTGAGCATCGCTGCGAATGAAGCTGGAAGGATTGTTTTTAACAACCAGATTTGCGGCGTAAACACCACGCTCATCGCCTGACGGACAGTTCTGAGCATAAGCCTGGGAGTAAGCTGAGGACTCAATAGAAGCCAGGTTGCCTCCGTTGTTGCGGATCCAGTTGGCAATAAACTTCTCACAAGCCAGGGTTTCAGGTCTTTGAATGGTGCTGTTGAACAAACTCATGCGGTTGCTGTGGCTCGGGGTAATATAAGGATTGCCACCGAAAGAAACCAAACTGCCAGCATCGGATCTTGCCACATCTGTGGTCGTCATCGCGATACGATAGTCGATTTTCTGGTTGTCCAGATCAGCAATAAAGTTTTGGAATCGAGGCGCCAGCCTTGCCTGTTCAAATGACATGGAGGCAGAGTTGTCATTTACTATAAGGATGTCGACCTTACCGCGGCCCGCAGTCTGGGAATAATTGAATGCGTATTTGCCATTCTCGACCACACAGCCTGAGTCTTTACATTTGCTGTCGTCCAAAGAGAACTTCACCGGGGAACATCCCACGTAAAGCCCTACAAAGAAGGAAATGGCAGCCATTCTGGTAAGTGTTTTCATAGACACACCTCTCTCAACCTCCATACATCCAAGGTCAGTGCCAATGCCGGGTGTTTTTTACAAATATATGATTTTACAGAGCTTTCACTGTTTCATTCTGACCCTCTGGCACCCTCGCCCCTGTCGATCTCTTGGACAGGAGCCCCCGAAAGACACTTTTTTGTCTGCAATTTCAGAGGCTTATAAACTTCCGGTCACCTAGGCCGAAGGAGCGATTTTGGTCCCGGGGGCGAAAGCCTTT
The DNA here is from genome assembly GCF_048286975.1 of Bdellovibrio bacteriovorus. GTDB lineage: Bacteria > Bdellovibrionota > Bdellovibrionia > Bdellovibrionales > Bdellovibrionaceae > Bdellovibrio > Bdellovibrio bacteriovorus_H. The sequence continues at coordinate 192,640 of NZ_JBLVRT010000007.1, forward strand.
GAGGCTAGGGTCATTCTTTCCAATAATAAAGGGGCTGGCCCTTGCCGGGCCAAAGCTGCACATCATTGGGAGCATCTGCATGATCACAAAACTACTGGGCACCTTCATCATCCTGGCCGCTTTTACGATTGGTTACATTGTCCTGAAGGACGACCTGGGACTAAGCACCACAAAGAAGCCCAACGACAAACAAGCCGACACCTGTGTTCAGCTAACTCCGGCTCAACAGCTGTCCAAAATGATCAATGATGATTTCCAGAACCTGGCGGCGAACGGCGAACTGCCTGCAGAATGGTCCAACATCGCAACAGTTGAGCTGCGCATGAACTCGGTATTGGCAAAAACAATCCTGGGTAAAGAACGCCCGAACATCCAAAGAGTCAAAGAAGGCGCCAACTATCTGGAACTGGAGATCGTGGATCTGCCCGACGACGAAAACCCAGGCATCATCATTCAAGCAAGTTTGTTCGATATTAAATCCAAAAACAAAATCTTCGAAATCGGTCGTACTTATACGATGAATGACCTGAATCGTGTCGCTCCACCGCAGCCTGAAGAACCAGCGAAATCGGATACTTCCGCAAAACCGACTGCTCCACCAGCGCCAAATGCCCCAGCTGAAGGCACAAAATAAGTATCAAAATAGTTTTCCGACAAATGAACCGAATTACTGCCTGACCGTCTAAAGAACTCAGGCAGTATTAGAACCACTGATCTGATTTTTTAACTTCGGCCTCGAATAAAAAAGCAACTCCCAGCTTGTCGTCGCAACTTCGAGACCCACAGCAAAGGAGATCACATGAAAAACGCCCTGATACTCTCGACCCTGCTAATGACCACCGCCTGTGCAAGCACCAGCACAAAGCCAGCAAGCGAAATCAAATCAGCCAAAGGCTTCGATTCAGTATTGTCGACCTATCAATATCCATTCCCAGTGCACTACTATAATTTCAAATCCCAAGGCCAGGACTTGAAGATGGCGTACATGGATGTCGGGCCCACCAAGGAAAGTAACAAGGGCACCATCGTTCTGCTGCACGGAAAGAACTTTCCCGGCGCTTACTTCGAAACCCTGATTAACTCCCTGACGGCCGAAGGATTCCGAGTGATTGTTCCGGATCAGATTGGTTTCGGCAAATCGACGAAGCCCGCCTACTACCAATATAGCTTCCACGCTTTAGGGCAAAACACTCAGAATCTTTTGAAGTCATTGAATATAGAAAAATACAAGCTGTTGGGGCATTCAATGGGTGGTATGGTCGCCAGCCGCATGAGTCTGATGTTCCCGGATTCAATCACTCAGCTTTTCCTGGTGAATCCGATCGGTCTTGAAGACTGGAAAACCATGACCTCCTACCGTCCGGTCGAAGATGGTTTCCGCGGAGAACTGGCAAGCTCTCCCGAAAAGATCAAACAATACCAATTAGACAGTTACTATGATGGCAAATGGAAACCGGAATATGACAAGTGGCTTGAAATTCCAACCGGCTGGATCCTGGGACCTGACTATTCAGTGATTGCCTGGAATGCAGCTCTGACTTCCGATATGGTATTTACTCAGCCCGTGATTTATGAATTCAAAAACATCAAAGCACCGACTGTCCTGATCATTGGTCAAAGAGATCGCACTGCCATCGGTAAAGCCTGGGCCCCGGAAGAGAGCAAAAAGAAGATGGGCAACTATCCGGTGCTAGGCAGACAAGCCACCCGCCTGATTCCAAAATCAAAATTAGAAGAACTCAACGGCCTGGGGCATATGCCTTTCATCGAGGACTACAATGCATTCTGGTCCGTTATGAAAAAGCACCTTTAATAGTTCAACGACTCTTTAAAACGACATCTCCACAAACGAAAAAAGCCCGGTTCTTGCCGGGCTTTTCTTTTATCTACTAGCAGATTTTGGACACAAAAAAACCCGGATTACTTTCGTAACCCGGGTTCAAGTAAAATAGAGCTGGCGTCGTGCTACTCTCCCACATGGTCGCCCATGCAATACCATCGCCGCAAGAGGACTTAACTTCTGAGTTCGGAATGGGATCAGGTGTGGCCCCTCTGCTATAAACACCAGCAAAGCGTTTATTAATCAAAGTGGTTAGCTTCTTACACTAACCTTTTCGTTCTTTGCAACTTACTTCC
>NZ_JBLVRT010000008.1:0-125357 GCF_048286975.1 Bdellovibrio bacteriovorus
ACGGTGTTTTCCCCTAGGGAAAGCCCCCTTTTCCCCTCTAAAAAAGTCCGTTTTTCGCTGGGAAGTGACCTTCTGGACTGAGGCTTTTACCCCTTGTACCGATAAGAACAGCATGAGTTTTCAGGCAAGCTTCAAGCAAATTCTCAGAGAGAAAATGGGTTCCGAACCCTTCGTGAACGCCTCCGAAGAAAGCCTTTTGAATGCCGACCCCTCCCACCTTGCCTTCCTGATGGGTCAGGTTGGTCGCAAAGAATTCAACTCCCCACGTGGACAATATCCGGCCCCCAAAGTTCGTCCACAACGCAAAGCTCATAACTTTTCCCCGTCACAACAGCAGGCCTACGAGTTTTTGAAAAGCTGGATCTTTGACCTTCCAGCCGGCTTTACCGCAGGCGAATTGAAAAAGGCCTTCCGCCAAGCCGCCATGATTCTGCATCCCGACCATGGTGGAAACGCCCCGCAGTTCGTAGAGTTGAAAGCGCACTACGAGACTTTGCGCCCGCTTGTCTCACTGTAGAACAAACAATTTTCAGCTAAACATAGATTACATTGCTGAAATACCCTTAGGCCTTTTGTTTCCTCGCCGATATTGCATAATGGAAGCAACCAGGAATAAAAAGCACCATGCGAGACCTGACTTTTACATCTGAGGATGCCTATAAGAAACGACTGACCTATTTCAAGGTCATCTATTCTTTGACCCTCCTGGTCTCGCTTGTCTATATAATCAAATTCAATTTCCAATATAAGGTCGCCGACTACAACTCAGCCCTGATCCCGATCTGGGTGGTGCTGCTGATTGTTCCACAAGCGTGCCTGAGATTTCTTAAAAACTATCTGATCTCTGCCTGTGTTATGGGCACGATGTGCTCTTTGATCTTGGCCTATCTACTTTACCTATCGGGCGGAATTGAGGCTCCAGGCATCTTCTGGCTGACGGCCATCCCTTTGGTCTGCGGCATCCTGGTCGGTGTTCCTGGGGCCATTGGCGGCTATCTGATCGTCTTTGCGATCCTGTGGTTCTTCTGGTTCGCCCGCGCCCAGGGATTCGGCCCGAACGTCATTGCTGAATACGGCGACTATAACCGCGAAAAGCTCTTTAATGTCGTTGTCTTCCTGCTGTTCTCGGCCTTCAACACCCACTATTACATCCGTGGGGAAAAGACCCTGATGAAGAACCTCGAGGAAAAGAACCTCGATGTCGAAAACCTGCTTCGTGTTCTGATTCATGACATCGCCAACACCCTGTCTTCGATGACCTACAATCTGGTAAAGGCCAAAGAGGACCGGGAGGAAAACCTGTCCGGCGCCCAGGAGCTGGATAAAATCGAGCGCGCCGTGGATGACATCGTCAACTTGCTGGCACAGGTGCGACATCTCAAGTCCGTGAAAGACGGCAAAGCCGCCATGCCTTTGAAGCCATTGAACCTGACCATGGTGCTGAACGAGGTTTATGAAAACACCGTCGCCACGGCCCAGCAAAAAGGCATCAAGATGCAGCTGGATATCTCCCGCGACCGCATGCCTATCAATGGTGAAAAGACCATCCTGAGCAGCGTAGTGCTGCAGAATCTTATCAATAACGCCATCAAGTTCTCTCATCCTGGCGAGCGCATTGATCTGCGCGCCTATCCAACTGAAACCGAAGTGATCATCGAGATCCGCGACTATGGAATCGGCATCCCGAAAGAAATCCTCGCCAATATCTTCAACCTGAACTCCCAGACCACTCGACCCGGGACTCAAGGGGAAAAAGGCACCGGCTATGGAATGCCGCTGGTGCGTGAATATTTGCAAATGATGGATGGAACCATTGAAATATTCTCAAATGAAGAAACCAGCTCTTCTGCCCCCAGTGGCACCCGCGTGGTTTTGAAGATGCCACTGGCCAAGACCGTTCTGTAGTTGTCTCAACTTAAGACTATAAAAACCCTCGCCTTGCCAAGAACTACACAAATTTCCTGAATCCGTGCACACAATGATCCGATAAGTATTCCATGAGAAAACGGTACGTCACGGGAATCACAGTTCTTTTTCTTTCATCGTGGGCTCTAGCCACGCCAGGTTCACTCACCTATCAGGGACGCATACGAAACGCTCAAGGCGAAGCCCTTGAAGTCAACGGAGTCCAATTCGAGTTTTCGATCACCAACCCCACCGGCACCTGCGTGCTTTACCGCGAAACTTCCAGCGCCATCGACATGCGCAATTCCTCTGGAGTCTTCGATGTGCCTATTGGCACAGGCACCAAAAACTACCCGGCAGCGGCGGGCTTTAAATTACTGGACAGCTTTGACAACTCGGTCGCCATTCCTTGTGAAGGTGGCGGTTCGTATACTCCGGTTGCTGACGACAAACGACTATTGCGTGTGCAGTTCCACGACGGCACGGGCTGGAAGCTGATCACTCCAGACAACGAAATCCGCTCGGTTCCCTATGCGGGTCACGCCAAGCTGGCGCAAAGCGCATTGAAGCTGGGCTCAAATGTGGCCAGCGACTTTGTGGCTAAAGCCTCTTTGCCAGTTTGTGGTGCCGGGACTTACCTTCGCCATATTGCTCCGGCTGGAACCTTCGAGTGCACAGCGCCCGTGGTGACCGGCGCTAATGTTTCTGGAAATATTGCAGGCAGCTCTGCGGGCTTCACTGGCAATCTGACAGGGGATGTGTCCGGTACACAAAGCGCGACTTCCGTGGATCGCATCAAGGGAACCCCGGTTGTAAATACCGGTTTGGCTTCCGGAAAAGTTTTGAAATTTGACGGGACCAACTGGGCCCCGGCTGATGACAACTCAGGTACCGCGGGAGCCATCACTTCGTTGACAGGGGCGGTATCCTCGGCTGGCAGTCCGGCGGCCACAGTCACTTTGAACGATAATACGGTTGCAACCGCCAAGATTCAGGACGATGCCGTGACCACGGGTAAAATTCTGAATGGAACCATTTTGAATGAAGACATCTCAGCCGCCGCGGCCATTGCAGACAGCAAACTTGCGACGATATCCACTGCCGGAAAAGTTTCTGGCAGTGCGATCACCTCCGGCACCATCGGGGGTTCCACCGCCATCAACACCAGCGGCCTGATTCAGACCTCTAGCGGTGTGCGTCTGTACAGTGGGGCTAACTATGTGGAACTGAAAGCCCCTGCTCTTTCGGGCAACAGCAGCTATGAACTGCCTGCCGCCGACGGCACGAACGGACAACTTTTAAAAACGGATGGGGCCGGAAAGCTGTCCTGGACAACCGTCACTTCCAGCGGAGGCACTGTCACCGGTGTGACGGCCACGGCTCCGATTGCAAGTTCGGGAGGAACCGCTCCGGTCATTTCTTTGAATGACTCTGGCGTGACTGCCGGGACTTACAACCGGGTGACTGTCAGCGCCAAAGGACTTGTCACCGCGGCTTCCAACGCCACGGCCACAGACATTCCGAATGTCGCTGGTGATGTGACTTCAACGGCGGGACTCAGCAACACCAAAGTTGAAAAGATCCAAGGCACGGCGGTGGCCTCTGCGACACCGCTATTGGGACAAGTTCTGGTTTACGACAATACCAAGTGGAACAATCAGTATTTTGGATTCGGACAGCTTCGGTCCACCGTGACCGGCAATGCCCAGATGCCGACGGCCTGCGCCACGGCCAATAAGACTTTGAACTGGAGTGCGATCACCGACACGTTCTCGTGTTCGGATATTGCCATCAGCAACACGCAAGTATCTGGCTTGGGCACGGCTTCCACCAAGGATTTCGGGACTGCCGCTGGAAATCTGGTTGAGCTGGATGGCACTGGAAAAGTCCCGGCGGCACTGCTTCCGTCCGTGGGTGACAATCTTGGAAATCACACCGCGACCGCCCATCTAAATATGGCGTCTTACAATATCACCAGCGCCGGAAAGATATACCTGGCGGATGGTGCCTGGAATGCGCCTTCGATAAGCTTCTCAAGCAGCCCATCCACAGGCATTTCCAATAGTGGCGGAATTATGAAATTCACTTCCGGTGGAAATCTGGCCATGGATTTAAGCGCCACCTCCCTGACTTTAAATGGTTCTTTCGGGCCTTTGATGCGCTTGGGTGGCGGATCTTTCAATGCCGCCAATCCGACATATTCTTTTGGTGGATACAGCACCTCAGGAATGTTCCCGGGAACCAACATACTGGGCTTCAGCGTGAACGGAACTGAAAAACTGCGCCTGGCCAGCGACGGAATGATTGGTGTCGGCACCACCTCCCCAACCCGCCGACTGCATATCGTGGGTGATGGCACTGACTATGGTGACGACATCTATCTGGAAGGAGTCAACTCCGAAACAGCCCTTCCGCAAATCAGCCTGACTCGTTCCCGCGGTACAACCGCGACCCGAAATCCACTTTTGGCCAACGACACTATCGGAACTTTGGCGTTCCGCGGATGGGATAATACCGCACACGCCTATAGCGCACGCATTTCTTCTTCGGCTGAAACAGACTTTGCCACAGCCGTGAACGGAAACTTGCGATTCTTCACCGCCTCTGCTGGTACTGATGCCGAACGCATGCGTATCACAGGTGCGGGGAACGTCGGTATTGGCACAACCACCCCGACAGTCCCTTTGCAAATCGTGACCCGGGTGCCATCTTCTGCGGTTCACCCCCATCGGGCGGGTGTTCAGGCCATTGGTGAAGGCACCGATGTCGGCGGCCGCATTTCAGCTCTGGTCGCAAGTACGGTGGAAATAGCAACATTCTCAGGGTATCAAAGTGCCGGAACCCTTGCTTCTCCACTTGCGGTCTCCAGCGGCCAGGCCATCACCAGCCTGACAGCCTTTGCTTATAACGGCACTCAATACCAAAACGGTGGAAATGCCGCCGTGAACTTCTATGCGACTGAAGCCCATACCACTTCGGCTGGTGGTGCGAAGATCACCTTCCACACCACCACAAATGGTGCCACAGGGGCTTCCGAGAAAATGGTCATCAACCACAACGGCAATGTCGGCATCGGTACAACCAACCCGACGGCCAAGCTGGAAGTCAACGGCGCGGTAAAGATCGGAACCAGTGCTCCTATCGGACGAATGACTGTCTGTTCTTACGTGACTCAGACAGGAACAACAGTGGCGGCTTACAATGTTCATAACTGGACCGCCGGGGAATGCACCAACGGAGTTCCAAATTCAACCTGTGTAGGCTACATTTCGAAAGGTGTTGTTTCGGGTTCAGAAAACAACCTGGCTGCGTTAAATCCAAATGAATCCGTTTTCCCCGGATGCCCAGGCACATGCACAGCCAATGCGAATGGGGGCTTTGGATTCACTACGGACTTCGCAACTACGGGAGATGCAATCTACGATATTCGCGTCGTGTACATGTGTCAGAACTAAATGTGAATCCAGCCCAAAAGATGCAGAAGCAAAAACAGCACAGCAGGCATCAGGCTGACGACAGCCCGTTTTTTGAACGGCGCACTGGACAAGGTCGCAATCAAAACCAGCTTTGAAACAAAGCTTGCAAGCAAAGAGATCTCTACCAGCTTTTCATACTGAGCAAGACTGACCTGATCCGCCGCGAGCAGCTGAGCTGTGGAAATCAAAGACCCGTGAACTTCGAACAACGACACTAAAAAGGTCAACGCCATCAGGCCGTCGTTACCCAACCAGGTTTGCGCTCCCCGGCTGGCCGCCAGGATCAGGACAATAAAAACTGTCAGCTTCAAAGACTCTAAAACATCCAAGACCTTTTCGTCGGCAGTCACCATATTTCGCGGACGACTTTGCCGGTGCCACAGAATAACGGCCATCGCGAGAGTTATCAGGAACAGAACGAGAAAATGCACAGACACAGTCTGTAGAGCTTCCACGCTGCCTGCGCCAACCAGCACCACTGCTTGCAACAACATCGCAATGATTGCCGCCTGCATTGCCGCAATTCGAACACTTTGCGACCCTTCCGCATCATGACTGTCTTTGACAAGGCGGACCGTTGTGGCCGTGCTGGAAAGTATCCCGCCCAAGAATCCCGTCATCAAAACTCCGGCCCGATGACCAACAAAGGATGACAACACCTTCCCCATCACCTGCAGCGCTGACAGGGCAAAAAACATAAAAAGAATCTTCTGAGGACGGAAAAGCCCCCAGGGATCGATGGAACCGGCCGGTACCACCTTGGATGCAACAAAAAGAAAGAGCAGGAATAACCCTGCTCTCACCCACTGATTTTTCATCAGCTATTACACCATTTTGAAACGAACACGTTTCGGACCGGCATTTTCGCCCAGACGACGTTTACGATCTTCTTCGTATTCGGTGAAGTTTCCAGGATAGAATTCAATCTTGGAATCACCTTCAAAGGCCATGATGTGCGTGCACACGCGATCCAGGAACCAACGATCGTGCGAGATAACCACGGCGGATCCACCGAACTCCAGCAGCGCTTCTTCCAGCGCACGCATGGTGTTGACGTCCAGATCATTCGTTGGCTCATCCAGAAGCAACAAGTTCGCACCCTGCTTCAGGATTTTTGCCATGTTCACACGGTTGCGTTCACCGCCGGACAACTGACCGACTTTTTTCTGCTGGTCAGAACCCGAGAAGTTGAACCACGAAACGTACTGACGCGCATTGATTTCACGCGTGCCCAACTGGATCACATCAGCGCCACCGGACAACTCCTCGTAAATGGACTTGTTCGGATCCAGAGTCTCACGAGTCTGGTCAACGTAAGCGATCTTCACTGTGTCACCGACTTTGAATGTGCCGGAATCTGGCTGCTCTTTGCCTGTGATCATACGGAACAACGTGGATTTACCCACACCGTTCGGACCGATCACACCCACGATCGCCCCTTTTGGAATCGTGAAGCTCACGTCATCCAAAAGAACTTTGTGGTTGTAGGCTTTGGTGATGTTGTGTGCTTCCACCACGATATCGCCCAGACGAGGTCCTGGCGGGATGTAGATGGACATCTCCTGGATTTTCTCCGGAGAAGCTTCTTTCAACAGGTTTTCGTAGTTCGAGATACGAGCTTTGGATTTTGCCTGACGGGCTTTGGCGCCCTGACGGATCCAATCCAATTCTTTTTCCAAAGTACGGGCCTTGCGAGCCTGATCTTTGGCTTCGTTCGCCTGACGTTTGTCTTTTTGTTCCAACCAGGAAGTGTAGTTCCCTTTCCAAGGGATACCTTCACCGCGATCCAACTCAAGGATCCAGCCAGCCACGTTATCCAGGAAATAACGATCGTGCGTAACTGCGATAACAGTTCCCGGGAACTTGGAAAGATATTGTTCAAGCCACGCCACAGATTCCGCATCCAGGTGATTCGTTGGCTCATCCAGAAGCAAAATATCTGGTTCAGACATGATCAAACGGGCCAAAGCCACACGGCGTTTTTCACCTCCGGAAAGGTTCGTCACCGGCAGATCCCCATCTGGACAGCGAAGAGCATCCATCACGATTTCGATCTTTTGATCGACGTCCCATGCACCCAGGGCTTCCAGTTTTTCCTGAAGAGCACCCTGCTTTTCGATCAGCTTGTTCATCTCGTCCGGATCCAGATCCGGGTCCGAGAACTTGTCGTTGATCGCGTTGTATTCTTTCATTACTTTCGGCAGTTCGCCCATGCCAGCGAAGATATTTTCTTTCACTGTCAGTGCTTCATCCAAGTGAGGCTCTTGCTCGAAATAGCCGACTTTCATTGTCTTGGAAGGGAAAGCTTCACCCAGGAAGTCCTTGTCCACGCCTGCCATAATTCTGAGCAAAGTGGATTTACCAGAGCCGTTCAGACCCAAAACACCAATCTTGGCGCCATAGAAGTAAGAAAGATAAATATCCTTCAACACATATCTTTGTGGAGGATATACTTTACTTACGCCCTTCATTGTGTAGATAATCTCTTGAGACATGACGTCACACTCCTAAAAAGACCGGATTCGGCCCTGACTTCGTCTATAAACGAAGTAATTTACCAGCCCGAAAACGCTTGTCAAATGGAGTTCCATTTATCACACTATCGCCCCTAGCGCAGGATGCGCTTCTGATAGAAAGCCGGTTTTCCGGCACAAAAAATAAGCACTGAGCTTAAATTACGGACAGAAATAAGCATTTAATGAGTGGCGGCAACCTAGAGCGGCAGCAAAATTCGAATACTGACACGCCGAATTCCCCGGAAAAACCGGAGAAGCGTGAGCCGTCGTCCAAAAAATCCCTGTTCAGCAACCTGAACTCCGACCTGAAGCACGCCCTGAACACTTGGGAAACTCTGACGGAAGAGGCTGCCAACAAAGTCTCTCCTGACGAAGAGCAGCTGCAGGAAGTCAAACGCCTTCTTGGCGAGCTTAAGTCCAAACTGAATCAATTCGACGAATAACTCCCTTTCAATTCCTTTTGTCTTTGATGCGGGGATTGCCTTAAGGGCTGGGAGAACCCGGCTTCCGGGGCACGCCGTCCGGGCTCAGTTGCCGCCAGGCTACGCCTGGTTCGCGCCATCGTGGCGCCGGCAAAGGCCCTCTCCTGCCGGATCCTCCCAGCCCTTAAGGCAATTTTGCTTCGAAGAAAGAAAAAGGAAAAAAGGGTCCTTCGCGCCTAAGAATGTTTTGTTGGTCTTGAACCAGGCTCTGTTATAAACTAATTTTGTTTATATGAAAACATACAACTCTAAACCATTCTGGACGCACGCCTTTAGATTTGTCTTAGCTATAGTCATAGCTGTCGTATCCATATGGTTTCTTGAGAATTATATTGCAGACATTTTAAAAGTAGATATCACCGGTAAACCTATCGCCTGGATTCCCTTCATCGTAACAATGCTACCCGCTATTGGACTTTACATGCGTGCTCGCTCGGAGTTCAAACATCCGTGGAATTGGTGGTTTGTACTACTTTTGAACTTGTGTACGATATTCGTATTTCAAGTACTTACATTGGTGATGTGGTCTTGCAGTCGAGGAGTATGCATCTAAAGAGAGGCGAGAACGCCCCACCAAAAAAACCGATGCACTTAGTTTATTTTGTCGTGCTTGCTGCCGCCCAGGCATTCTGGGGACACGAAGTTCAGAGTGTCTTTTTGTGTTGCCCATTCAGTCGGCGTTAGAGCCTTTTGTGTGAGAGCATGCAGGCCTGTTTGAAGTTCCGACTTCAATAGATCGTTAACCATGCGCTGGCGGTCGATACGAGACTTGCCTTCAAATGAGTCAGAAACCACCAAAACTTTGAAATGAGTTTCGCTGTTTGGTGGCACTGAGTGCATGTGGCTTTCGTTTTCCACCCCTAGCTCTTGAGGAGCCAGGGATTGGGTCAGGATTTCACGGATGCGTTTTTCTCGGGACATTCTTTAGTGATTTCTTTTTTCGATTTTTGATTTGATAAGGTCGATGCCCATTTTAGCCATGGCATAGACGCCTTTTTCTTCAAGCTTCTTATCAACATCCTTGGCTGTGCGCAAAGCTTTTGCGGCCGCCATCTGGGCGATAGGGTTTCCAACTGGCAAACCTTCAAACTGCCCGTCTTTTTTCCACTCATCAGCCACGGTGTCAGCGATTTCCATCACTTTCGGTGCTTTTTGGCGGATCACTTCACTGCCGTAGAATTCCAGGTGAACTTTTTCTTCTGCATGGTGAATATCAGAATCCACAGTGTCCTCAGAATAAATCGGCGCGCCTTCGGAAACCATTTTTTTGGCTTCACGCATGGACTCATCCGCTTTTACGCCTTCGTTTTGCGCTTCGGTGTTGATTTCATCAGCGGCTTCCATCGTTGTTTGGGCCTCGCTCATCGTAGCGTGAGCCTCATCGATGATTTCTTCGGCGTCACCACGAATTTCAGTGGCTTCGTCGATTTCAGCCTGGGCCTCGTGGTGAGGACGGCGTTTTTTTGGATGATGATGCTTCTTCTTTGCGTCGTAATGTTTGATCTCTGGCATGTTTACTTCCTTTTAAACAAATCCCAACATTTCGCGGGTTACAAAATCATAGTCGGCTTTGATCGGAGACTTTCCGGCATAAAGACTTTTACCGGAGCGCACGGTGTTCTTCACCTCGGCTGAGGTTCGAATATAACCCTTCATCAGCGAGTCTTCAAAAGACTCTATGCACTTTTGTAAAAGCTCATGACTGAACTTCTCACGTCCATCGAACTTGGTAAAGAGAACTTTACGCGAGAACTCCAGACTGAAGTCGCTGCGGATGTCTTCCAGTTCGCTTAAGTTCTTTTGCAGGCCCATAAAGGCAAACTTGTCCGGATTCACCGGCAAAATCACCTCGTCGGAAGCCACGGTCACAGCGGTATTCGTGGCGCTCAGGGCTGGTGCGGTGTCGATCAGAATCAGGTCATAACGGTGTTTGATTTTCTCCAGCGGGGATTTCACCGCCAAAGACCAGTTGCGGTTGGAATTCAGCAACACCCGGTCCAATACTGAATTGTTCAGACTGGACGGAATCAAATCAACATGCGGCTCGATAAAGCGCACACACTCGTCGATGCTTTTCTTTTTTTCGACGATGTCCACCCATACTGGAAGGGACTCGTCCTCGACCCCCAGCGCGAAACTCAAATTGGCCTGTTGATCCAAATCCACAAACAGCACACGTGCGCCATACATCGCAGCTCGCAGGCCCATGTTCAGAACAGACGTGGTCTTCGCCACCCCACCCTTGAGCATCTGAATGGAAATCACCTTATGGGGATATTTGTAACCTTCAGCCAGCAGCAATTGACGGGCTTCTTCGGGAAGCAGCCATGGGGATTTGATCTTTCGTTGCAGAGTTTTTTCAGCTTTGGCTTTGATCTGATTTGGAGGAATCTCCATAAACGAGGCCAAATCGCTGAGAGTAATACAAAACTCCTGTTGCGCCAAAGTGGACATGAAGGACCTCCGTCAGTCCTTCAAGCCTACAAGGGGGCTTTCCGCTTGGAAACACGCAGCGCGATAAATCTAGGAAGGTCCAAAATCCTCAAGGTGACTGACCTCCTGCTTCAACAGGGAGCGCATTTCCTCGATATCATCTTTATAAGACCAGAGTAATTGCTCGCGCATTCGGCGCAACTGCAGGACCTGCTCATTAGTTAGGGGTCGCATGGACTCTGCCAGTTGCATTAAATGCAGATCCACTTCGCGCTTGAAGTCGCCATAATCCGTATCGTCCTCTTTATCCAGAAAATTCAGAAACTCATTGATGTTCGGATTCATAGAAACCTCCCTTGTTGTATTTTGCCCCGCAACCCATTGCTGCCTCAAACCCCCGGGCCCAGGCTTGCTAAGAATCAGCCACCGGAATATGCTTTAAAAGCTCTTGAAAGGACCTCTATGGCACCCGAACTTGCCGCCGCCTATGTCATCGGTTGGATTCCCTCGGCTTCCGTCACCGGACTGCACTTGTGGATGCACCGAAAAAAGGTCAAAGCCCCTGCGTACCGACAGCTGCAAAACAACCTGCAAAAAGTCGGACTTTACTGGCGCGAGTCCCGCTCGGATGTCGAGCCCTTCACCGAGGGTGCTGAAGCGCAGAACCTGAAAGCTTATGAAAAGAACATCCTGCTTATGGGAACTTTTTTCCTGTTCCTGAGCTGGGGCGGCTTCCTGTTCAACCTGATTGTTTTAATTTCCGTGCATTCATTGGCGATCTCCCGTAAAGAAAGAGCCCTGTTTGAAAGTCCATTGACCACTCAGGATCTGCCCCCGGAAGAGGTGCAGAAAATCCTGAAGGAGATCCCATGAGCCGCCCGTCCGCACCGATCCAAATACCCATCCTTGAAAAGTCCAAACACTGGCTGGTGATCAACAAACCTTCGGGCGTTTCTGTTCACAATGACCCACCCGATGTGCGCACACTTCTAAAAAAGCAACTGACACCGGGAACCTATCAGGACATTCACCCCGTACATCGTCTGGACAAGGAAACCAGTGGCCTTTTGCTGGTGGGACTGGATGCCGAAACCGCCGCCAATCTTTCCGGGCAGTTTCAAGAACACAAAGTTGAAAAAACTTATTACGCACTTTTGCGTGGCGAACTGCCTGTCAGCACCGATTGGCAGGAATGGAACACACCTATTTCCGACAAGGCTGAAGGACGCAAAAATCCGCAGGGCCTTTTAAAAGACCGCGTGGATGCCCGCACGCTTTACAAAGTCCTTGAAGCCAACAAGTATTTTTCTTTCGTGGAAGTTCGTCTGATCACCGGTCGCCAGCACCAGATCCGCAAGCACACGACCCTGATCCGTCATGCCATCGTGGGTGACACTCGTTATGGTGACCCCAAGTACAACGAGCGAATGGCGAATATTTACCAAACCAAACGCATGTTCCTGCACGCCGCGCGCATGACCGTGATGATCAATGGCTATAAACACTCTTTTGAAGCCCCGCTGCCGCCGGAATTCAAAGAAGCCATGAAAGGCTGATTAGCCGGCTTTCTGCTGCTCTTGCGAGGAAGCAAGAGCAAAGATCTGGTCCACATTTCCTGAAATATTCCGAATGGACGACACAATGAATTCGGAATTTGAGGCCAGGGAAGTCACACCCCGGCCGATTTCACCGGTGCTTTCGCGCAGCAACTGAATAAAATCATCCATTGCTTCCAGATAGTGCGTGAAACTGTTTCTAATCTCAGTTGTTCGCGCCGACTCAATCGCCCCCATCTGACGAACAACTTCAAGTCCGGTCACGAACTTGGCCACTTCCAGCATCTCATAGGAAATCGCAGACAGGCTTTTTTTCAGTTCGGAAAACTCTTTATCGAGATTTTGGCAATACTGGGCGAAAAGATCGGAAAAGGCCTTCTGATTCTGCAGCATCTCGTCGAAAGCGTTTTCTGAAGTTGCCAGCTTGGCGATGGATTCGCGAACAAAAAAGTCCACCATCAGCATCTGCACATTCAGGGCCGCCGCACGCAGGACACACTTTTGAATCACACTAGACAATTCCTCAACAAACCCGGAAAGACCTCCCAGGTGCTTTTCAATAGTGCCCGACAACACTGAAAATTCGTGGGAAACCACTCCCAGACTTGCCGCCATCTCGCCAAATTTGGCAGCCGCGATTTTCATATTGATGGAAATAAACTTCAGCTGTTGAAACCCCTGATCCAACCGGCCCATGGCGCTATCAAGACTTTGATTGGCCCCTTGAAAATCCCGCAGCTTAGCAAAGACATCATTCAGCTTGCGGGTGGTGACATTTGTCACAGCGGCGATTTGCCCGGCGCCATTAGCTCCGGAAGATCGTGATTCAGACTCAAGCACCTGCGCAGCACGTGCTTTCAGCTCCTCCATCACCGCCTTCATCATGAAGCTCTCATAATCAGGAAAGCCCGCCTGCTGGATCTTCGACAACAAATACTGATGCGACTCTTCCAAAGTGTGTTCTTTTTCATAAGCCAGGACTTCACCATAAAGCCCCTGCACAACCGAAAACAATTCAGAAGAGGGCTTAAAGCGGACAGACAGGTATCCATCACCAATCGGAAATGCAAAAGCATACACCCAATAGTAACTGCCGTTACCGGCCAGATTCTTAACATATGCACCAACGGCTTTTCCTTGATTCAGGAAGTTCCAGAACTCCTTAAATACCGCGCGAGGCATATCGGGGTGACGAATCAAGCTGTGCGGAGCCCCCAACATCGATTCCTTCGGATACACGCTGACACGAACGAAAACATCGTTTCCGTACTTGATAACGCCTCTTTTGTCGGTGACAGAGAAAAAGAACTCATCAAACCCGAAAGGGCTTTCAGCTTGGGTGGGCGTTGGACGTTTCATGGAATCCTCTCAGAAAACTTTTACAGCTTTTTGATCGGCATTTTGCTCAGTATCCTTAGCTCCCGGTCACGAAAGTGACCGTCACTCATTCTTCAGATCAAAATAGATTCATATTTAGAGAGGAACTCGCTATTTCTTGTTGGTTCCGAGCTTGCTGTCGAGTTTCGACAGGAAACTTGCAACTAAATCCTCACGTTCCTGCCCGACCACAGGTCGAGCGCCCAGAGGAAACTCAGTGTAAAGCTCTTTAGGAAGTTCCAGCAGGAATCTGGAAGGGGCCACCGGACGAACCGCGCCGTTCTTCTTGCGCTGCTGACAGCGCGACATCACCAGACGCTTTTTTGCGCGGGTCACACCCACATAGAACAAACGACGTTCTTCATCGATGTCAGATCCCAGGTTCTTGTGCGGCAGAAGGTCTTCTTCAAGGCCCGCTAAAATCACCACCGGGAACTCCAGCCCCTTGGAGGCGTGCAAGGTCATCAGCTGAACTTTGTTTTCCAGTTCCTCTTCGGACAGATCATCCCGCAAAAGCATGCAATCCACGAAGGACTTGATGTTTTCAACGTCATAAGAACGACGGCCCAGGAATGAATCCAGAATGCGCCCCAGAATCTCGACGACCATCCATTTTTTTTCGGCACTGGTGGGGTCCGCGGCCGTTCCATAAACGTATTCGCGGTAACCAATATCCTGGAAGATCTGAACCATCTTCGCCCCTGGTGAAGAACCCACCTGGAAATCGAGGATGTTTTTCGGAAGATTTTCAATGAACATCATCAAATCATCAATGGCGGCGCCGGCTTTGTCCTGCACTCCCGCTTCCTGCCAGAAACGGCAGGCATCGACGAAGTTGATGCGTTTTTTAAGTGCAAATTCACTCAATTTCTCGATGGAAGTGTCACCAATTCCGCGCGAAGGCACGTTGATGATACGACGAAGGGACACTTCATTCGGAGCCAAAGCCTGCTTCAGATAAGCCATCAGGTCCTTGATCTCGCGACGGTCAAAGATCGAAGTGCCCCCTGAGATATGATAGGGCACGTTCGCACGACGCAACGAGGACTCAATCAAGCCCCCTTGCGTGTTGGAACGATAAAGCACGGCCATGTCCTTGTAGGAATAGCCCTGTCTTTGGAAATTCAGAATTTCGGTAACGACGAATTCACACTCGTCCTCTTCACGATCCAGAATGAACAACTCTGGCAACTGACCGGTGTCTTCAGCAACCTGCGGGCGCAGGATCTTGCCGTGACGGTTTTTATTCTTGGAAATCGCCGCATTCGCCACCGCCAGAATTTCGGCGGAGGAACGATAGTTGCGTTCAAGCTTGATCACTTCACACGGTGTGAATTCCTGGGGGAAGTTCAGGATGTTCTTCACTTCCGCCCCACGCCAGCCGTAAATCGACTGATCGTCGTCACCCACCACCGCGATGTTGTTGTGGCTTTTCACGATCTGCGCGATAAGATCCATCTGCAGACGATTGGTATCCTGGAACTCATCGACCATCACTTGCGTGAACATGCCCTGCACTTTTTCCAGGATTTCAGGATTTTCTTTAAACAACGTAATAGGCTTGATCAAAAGCCCCTCGAAATCCACAACCCCCAGATGCTCCAGGCGTTTGGTGAATTTCGGTGTCAGGACTTCCACCATCTCGTGATATTCGTCAAAGGCTTCCGTCTGCGGGGCCATGCCCGTGCGACGGTCATTGATCATGTTCAGGATCTTGTCGGCATCGAACTTGTCTTTGCCCGAGTTTTTGATGTCTTTGATCAGATCTTTGACGATGGCATTGCAGTCACTTTGATCAACAATGCCGAAATACGGAGAAAGCCCCGCATGCTTGTGGAATCGGCGCAAAATCTGCAATCCGAACGAGTGGAAGGTCCCTGCCCACATGCCCGAGCCAGAGCTTCCCAGCTTTGCGCCCACGCGATGTTTCAGCTCGCGCGCGGCTTTGTTGGTAAAAGTAAGCACGCAGATTTCCTGAGCCTGTGCCACACGCTCTGAAATCAGTCGTCCTGTCCTGGAAACCAGAACCGTCGTTTTGCCTGAACCGGCACCCGCCAAAATCAACAAAGGCCCGAAGTTGTGCTTCACGGCCTTTTGTTGTTCGGGGTTGAGCCCCTTAAACCAATCCATTAATTTTCGATTCTATAAAAATTACTGACGGTTGTGGATCAAAGTACGAACTTCGTCTTCGAACACAACTTCAATTTTATCAGTCAAAGCGTCCTTGATGAAGCCCAGGCCGAACTTAGGATGTTGCAGCTTGGTGTTCTTTTCGAACTTGCCCTTCATGTTGTAAGTCGCTGTCGCTGCTGCGTCGTTGGACATCAGCATTTCGTATTCGTTGCGATGGCTGGACTTGCGGGAGCTCATTGTCTGCTCACGTTTTTTCGCCGCAGCACCTGTCAAAGGCTTGCCAGTTTTAGTCTGAGCTTTAGGAAGAGAATACGTCTTTTGAGAACCGCAGATCTCGCACTTGATCTTTGCGGAAGTCGCCGTCGTGTGCGCCAGAACTACATGGTATCTGTCAGCATCACATTTTTTACAGAACGCAAAAAAGGACTTCGCGACCGGTGGCAGGGTATTCATGGACATGTGTATCTTCCTATCTAGTATTGTTGTTTCAAACTATAAATCATCAATTGTTCGTCGAGCTTCTTCTGGGCAATCTCCCCTGCACTCAGGTAGAAAGGGCCCTCTCCGCGCTCAATGCGCTGCTGGAAGTTCAACATACTCACTTCCTGCTTCGGATCGATGAACGTGCCCGTCGGTCCGTAGTTTTCCAGAAAGGCCAGGTCCGGTTCCTTGTTAAAGAACTTTTCCCAGCACTGGGTATTTACCTGTACGCGGTAAGTAATAGTTTTAGCATGAGAATGCACCGGAGCGTAAGCCCCAATTACCTCTAAATGACCATAATGCGAGTGCAGCTTCAAAGCCGGACTCCCCCACTGGGTCATCCCGGAGCATTGCTCCACGTTGGCGTACCAAAGACCAAAGGCCTTGGACATGAAACCCAGACCGTAAAACTGCTCCTCTTTCGGCAACAGAGAGTTCACAGAGCACAGATTGTGCGCCACCCACTCGCCCTTATGCATCGTCGGGATGATGATAAACAGGGACAAGGGTATCCAGTCCATGTCATCCAGGGACTCAACCTCTTTCAGAACCCCGGAGGATTTGATCGGAGAAAGGCTGGCCGGGAACTTTTTGGGGTCCAGCGCCTCACGCGCCGCCTTAGAAAGGGCCGAAGGACGAGCCGCAAAGCCCGCCACAAACCCTGGCATCACCGCACAGTCATAAAAGACCCAGCGAGGCATGGCCATGTTTGACGGCCCGAAGGCCCGCTCTTCCAAAGAGTAAATACGATCGGCAAACGCCAGTTCTTTCACATCCAGAGGGTTTTTGAAGACCGGAGACTGAGTGAACCAGTCATTGCGATGCACAGAACCCGGCTGAGCGATCTGATTTTCGGGACGAACAAACACATAGGGTCTGATGTCGTCACGATTCATCCAGTCCGCTTTTGCCAAAAGAGAATTCATTCAAGTTACTCCAGTACTGCTTCAGCTTACGCGGCTGCCGCCGCTTCAGCTCTGCCCGCTGTTGCGGACGCCGACCATATTTTCCGGTTTTACTATCTTATCAAATTCTTCGCCAGAGAGCAGTCCAAGATTGATGGCTTCTTCGCGCAGTGTTGTGCCGTTTTTATGGGCAGTTTTGGCAATTTTGGCTGCGTTGTCATAGCCAATGTGAGGATTTAGTGCCGTCACCAGCATCAAAGACTGCTCCAGATGCTTCTGAATCTGTTTACGGTTGGCTTCAATGCCCACCACGCAGTGGTCGGTGAAGGATTCTGCCGCGTCCGCCAACAGGCGCACGGAATTCAGAACATTGAACACAATGACAGGCTTAAACACGTTCAGCTCAAAATGCCCCGTCGCCCCGCCAATTGTGGCGGCCACGTGATTTCCCATCACCTGGGCACAGACCATGGTCATGGCCTCGCTCTGGGTGGGATTCACTTTGCCCGGCATGATGGAGCTTCCCGGTTCATTTTCGGGCAAATGAAGCTCCCCGATCCCGCAGCGCGGGCCGGAACCCAGCAGGCGGATGTCGTTCGCAATTTTCATCAGGGACACCGCGACCGAGTTCAGCGCCCCGCTGACCTCCACCAAAGCGTCATGGGCCGCCAGGGCTTCAAACTTGTTTTCAGCCGAAACAAAGGCAATCCCCGTCTCGCGAGCGATTTCAGCAGCGGCTTCAACCGCAAATTTTGGATGCGTATTCAAACCCGTTCCCACCGCCGTCCCGCCCAGAGCCAGCTCATACAGATGCGGCAAGGTGTTTTTCACGCGCTGGATGGAATGTTTCACCTGCGTGCTGTAACCGGAAAACTCCTGCCCCAGGGTCAGGGGGGTTGCATCCATCAAATGGGTGCGACCGATTTTCACGATGTCTTTGAATTCTTTTTGTTTGTTTTCCAGTGCTTTATGCAGCTTTTCCAGCATCGGAATCAGACGGTGATGAATCTGCTCGCCCACGGCAATGTGCATGGCGGTGGGGAATGTGTCATTCGACGACTGGCCTTTGTTGACGTCATCATTGGGATGAACTTCCTTGCTGGGAAGTTTGATGCCCATCATGTCCATTGCACGATTGGCGATAACTTCGTTGGCATTCATGTTGGTCTGTGTGCCTGAACCCGTCTGCCACACCACCAGCGGGAAATGGGCGTCGAGTTTGCCGACGATCACTTCATCAGCAGCTTTCACGATGACCGAGGCTTTTTTCGGATCAAGCAGGCCCAGTTTTTCGTTGGTGATAGCGGCGGACTTCTTCAAGACACCCAAGGCCCGGATCATCTCGCGCGGGAAACGATCGCCCCCGATGCGGAAGTTTTCTGTGGACCTTTGGGTCTGTGCTCCCCAGAACTTGTCTGCGGGAACTTTCACTTCACCCATGGTGTCTTTTTCGATTCTGAATCCGCCCTCTGCCATCACTACACTCCTTTGCGAGCGACCTGGCCGACATGGGCCTGATCTGTGGGATAAATCACGAGTTCTTGAATGTTCACATGGGCCGGTCTGGCTGCGCACCAAGCAACCGTCTCGGCAATATCCTGAGCCGACAGCGGAGTCATGCCTTCATAGACCTTGTCGGCCTTGGCCTGATCCCCCAGGCGAACCACAGAAAATTCTGTATTCACCATGCCCGGTTCAATGTTGGTGACACGCACCTTGGTGCCCAGCAAATCCATGCGCAGTCCTTCAGACAATGCACGCACAGCAAACTTGGTAGCGCAGTAAACTCCACCGCCTGGATAAGTCCAGCGACCCGCCACCGAGCCTAAATTTATAATATGACCGGAATTCTTTTTCACCATGTGTTCCACCACGGCGCGGGTCATGAAGAGCAGCCCTTTGATGTTGGTGTCGATCATGACCTCCCAATCATCCAAAGAGGCGTCCTGCATTTTTTCAACTCCACGAGCCAGACCTGCGTTGTTGACCAGAATTTCCACCTCAGAAATTTCAGTCTTGTGAGCTTTGACGAATTCACTGACCTCGAAACGGTCCGACACGTCAAAACAAGCCAGCTTCACCTGAGTCTTGGGATGACGGGCTTTGATGGCTTTTTCCAGCTCTTGCAGTTTTTCATAGCGTCTGCCAGTCACGAAAA
Source organism: Bdellovibrio bacteriovorus (assembly GCF_048286975.1). Classification (GTDB taxonomy): domain Bacteria; phylum Bdellovibrionota; class Bdellovibrionia; order Bdellovibrionales; family Bdellovibrionaceae; genus Bdellovibrio; species Bdellovibrio bacteriovorus_H. The sequence continues at coordinate 19,422 of NZ_JBLVRT010000008.1, forward strand.
TATCAAACCCTTGCGCTGCCAGCGCCTCGGCCGTTGACCAGCCAATTCCCGAACTTGCCCCAGTAATCAAAGCCCACTTCGCCATCATTTCACCTCACCCCAAAACGATAGCAGCCCCCCTCTGGAAGGGCACCCCCACAAGCCAAATAACGCAATGCTTCGGAAAAAGTAAGCAGGTACCTTTTAGGGGGAATTCTGGTAGTTTCGCGGGCTATGAAATGTCCTTGTGGTTCTGAGAAAAATTATTCTGAATGTTGTGGTGTTTATCACTCTGGTAAGGCTTTGGCGCCAACAGCCGAAGCTTTGATGCGCGCTCGTTACAGCGCCTTTGCCAAGAATCAAATGGAGTACCTGCAGGATACGACAGATCCTCAGACTTTGGATCAAATTGACGAAGAGGCCAACCGCGAGTGGGCGGAACGTGCGAAGTTCCTGAAGCTTGAGATTGTTCACGCCGAAGAAAAGGGCACCAAAGGAACCGTCGAGTTCAAAGCCTACTACAATGTCGATGATGAAGATTTCATCCATCACGAAGTCAGCCTGTTCCGCAAACAAGCGGGCGAATGGTTCTTCAAATCCGGAAAAATCAAAGCGGAGAAAACCAAATGAAGTACTGGCTGATGAAATCAGAACCGGATGTCTTTTCTTTGGATCAACTGAAGAAAGACAAAACGACCTGGTGGACCGGTGTGCGCAACTATCAGGCGCGCAACTTCATGATGAAAGACATGCAAGTCGGCGACGAAGTGCTGTTCTATCATTCCAACGCAACTCCTCCGGGAGTGGCTGGCATTGCTCGTATCAGCAAGGTGGCCGAGCCGGACAAAGAGCAGTTCGATAAAAAATCTGAATATTTTGACCCGAAAGCCACCAAAGAAAAACCAATCTGGTTCTGTGTGCAGGTGGAATACGTGGCGCACTTTAAAAACTATATCAGTCTGCCTGAGCTGCGCGACAACGCAAAACTGGCTGACATGCTGGTTTTGCAAAAAGGCTCCCGCCTTTCCATTCAGCCTGTTGAAAAAAAGCATTTTGATATTCTGACCAAACTGGGCGGCGCTTAGGAATGAAACTGTTTCTGGCTCCGATGGAAGGCGTTGTCGACTGGGTGATGCGTGATACTCTCACGCGCCTGGGCGGCATTGATCAGTGTGTGACCGAATTTTTGCGTGTCACCGACCGTCTGCATCCGGAAAGTGTTTTCTATAAAAACTGCCCCGAACTGAAAACCGGATCGCGCACCCGCTGGGGCACGCCGGTCTTTGTACAGCTTTTGGGAGGCCAGGCCGAACCCTTGGCTTTGAATGCCCAGCGCGCAGTAAAACTGGGCGCCTTGGGTGTGGATCTTAATTTCGGCTGCCCGGCAAAAACCGTGAATCGTCATGATGGCGGCGCGAGCCTTTTGAAATCCTGCGATCGCGTGTTTAACATTGTCGACACTGTTCGCAAGGCTGTTCCCGCGGATGTTCCAGTGACTGCGAAAATCCGTCTGGGCTTTGACGATCCGACCAAGTGTCTGGAAATCGCCCAGGCCGTGGAAGAAGCCAATGCCACCTGGCTGACGGTTCACTGCCGCACCAAAACTGATGGTTATAAACCACCGGCTTACTGGGACTGGATCCCGAAGATCAAAGAAAAGACCAAAATAAAGCTTATCGCCAACGGAGAAATCTGGAATGTGGCGGACTTCAACCGCTGCGTTGAAGTCACCCAGTGCGAAGACTATATGATCGGCCGCGGAGTCATGAGCAATCCGTTCATCTTTAGCCAGATCAAACAAAGCCTGAATCAGCAACCCGTGGAAGACATGAGCTGGGAACGCGCCCGACCCCTGCTGCCGCAGTTCTTTGAATCCAGCACTTTGTACATCAACGACTACTTTGCCGTGTCCCGCTCCAAACAATGGCTCAAAGCCCTGTCCCTGAAAAATCAGGAAGCCAAGGCGATCTTTGATGAAATCAAAGTTCTTAAAAAGCCAACAGAGTTCAAAGCCAAGCTGCACGCCTTGTGCGGTGTCGATCACTTGAGCGACGGATAGTTCTTTCGATAAAATTCTTTACGGGCCGGAGCCAGCTTTTCCCGGTCCTCAGCACTGAGCCAACGGTCCACACCTTTTTCAAATTTTTCCAGCAAGGTTTTATTTTGAAGGGCCCGATCCACATCGGCAATGACTTTGGCTCCCCAGGGTGTTTTGGGGCAGGCGACGACCACTTCCACCCGGGCGGAATTTTCGGTCACCGGAATGTGCACCACCGAATCGGTCTTGCTGTTTAAAAGCTCATTGTAATAAACCGCCTCGAACGGATAGCCCAAGGTGTACTGAATGCGGTTGGCATGAAGCATCTTATGCACCCTTAGACTGGTGGCAATGGTGATCACCTGAGGGTTTTTCTGATAGTTGTTCTTGATCAGCACTTCGTCGATGCCCTCGCCGTAAAGGCGACCGACCCCGAGCTTCCAGGATTTCTTTGAATCCAAAAACTTTTGCAACGAATAAGGCGCCAAATTTCGAACCTCGGCCAGTCGGCTTTTTGGCAGCAAGATCCCATTGGCGGGAATCACAAACACGGGCGTTGAAAAATAGAACAGCTTGGACCACTCGGGTGTATCCAGCCAGCCGGCGTTGCAGATTTGGTTTTTACCTTCTGCTTCCTTCAAAACCCGAGGCACCGTGCCTTCCAAGGTCTTGTGCTGATACTGGGAAAGCTTTTTGCGAAGCTCGCCTTCCACGGTGTCCAGTACTCCCTGCCCTTTGAACGGACCACTGAAAACAAAAATCGGCGGATCATCCCAACGGATCCACGTGATGTCCTCGGCCCCTGCCAATGGGCAAAACATGTTCACAACAAGGAAGATCAACAGGATCAGTCTTTTCATCAAGGCCTCAGGCCTTCACGATAGCTCAGTCCAAGTTGTCAGGATAAATGTATTTCAGACAAGTTATTGCGCTGTAGCCAGAAAAACTGGGGACGGCCCCCCTGTGGAGGGTGCCCCAGCAGGCACCTTTTAAGGGAGAGCGTTGTAGTTGGCTGAGGAGGTGGCGTTGAATTTTTGGATGGCCTCTTTGAAGGCTTCCTGGATGCGTCTGCGCTCGTTGGCAGTCAAGTTGACACCTTTGGCTTCGCCCATCAGTAATTTGACACTGCCTTCGTTCAGATTCTGAGTCCGCATGTCCACGCCGAATGTCAGGCCCTTGAGTTTTCGTGGTTCCATTTCAGAGCCCAAGGACTGGCGCAGGATCTTTTCAACCGATTCCCCGTGATTGGCCAAAGCATTGCGTGCAGACACATTCCGCACGCCATCCGGGATGAATGCCAGTCTGTAGCTCCCCGAGTAATCCGTGTTCGCCAGCCCCTTCAAGATGTCCTGCTTTTCTGTCTGATTCAAAGGCTTCACCGCCACGGCCACGCAGTCATCTCCTGAACAGAGAGATTTCAATTTTCCAGATGGCACTGCGCGAGTCAGAACATCTTCGAACTGCTTTTTTTGATCATTGAACTTTTTGGTGACTGCCTTTTCCGCTGCACGGGTTGTTTCAAGGGCTTTGTTCACGCTGGACGAAGCAGCCAATGCTTCAGCCGTGCCTTTTAAGTTGGCCGAACCAAGTCCGATGATATCCACGGACAGCCCACCCTGATCAGCTGCATTCAAATGCGCGATCTCCCGCTTTGGAATATAGATCCCTGGTGAAAACTCGTCTGTCGCGTTCACATAGGACTGCAGTTTTTGCACAGTGCCTGAAGAGATATCACTTAATGCATATCGGTTCTTCAAAGCCTGCTTCACTTGAGCGGTGTCCCCTTTGCCTTTGCGGACGATATCAAACACATCCTGATCAAAGGTTTTTCCATCCAACAGGCCGGTGCCGCTGACTTCCGTGCGCAGTTCCTGACGTTGCTTTTCAAGGGACGTGATCTTCTGTTGCATGGTGGTTTTTAAACCATCCTTGCGAAAACTCTGCACTTCATTCTTGTCGAGCTGTCGTGAATACCTTGCCGCCATATTGGCTTCGTCCGCCGAGTTGCCAATACCTGCGCGGAACCAATCTTCGGTTTTAGTGCCAGACTTCAGGGCGTCGGACTCTTTCAGCTTTTTATTGAAATCGGCATTGGTCTTGTCAAAAACTTTTTCCAGCTGTTCTTCAATGTCCTTCGGCACCTTGCCCGAAAAGGCAAAACGCGAGGACTTGAAGTCAGAGTATTTATCAATGACCAGTCCTGGATTTGCAGCTTCCAGCGCCTTGATATTATCAAACAGCAGTTCCTTGTGATAATTCGTCAGCCCCGTCACAAGGTTTTTGTCTTTCAGACTGTCGTTCAGATATTTCATCTGGCTGTTTTCCACATCCAGGAAGGTGACCTTGGCATCCGCCCCTTTTTCAGCCCGAGCAATCCAGGCGGTGTTCTGCTCCACACTGGTCGGAGAATAACTGATATAACGTCCCGTCAGTTCACTGCGGGAAATCTTCGCAGAACCAGCCGCCACCTCAGCAGCGGCATGCACTTCTTTTTCAGTCTTCATCAGTCGGCCCGCGGCTGTGGCCGCTCGGGCCCCTTTGACGAAATAGCCTGCAAGCAGGGTCGGGTCCACCACTGTGCCGATGGCGTAACACTCCAGCTCTTCACGGGCCAAAGCGTTGTAACACATATAGCGGTCGTACTGTTCTTGGATTTTGGAACTTGCAATGTTCATCAGACTTTCAAGCTTCTGATTCTGTTCAGGAGTCATCGCAGTGTCATCACGAGAGCGCTCGGCAATGGGCACATAGGGTTTCGGTCGCACCCGTTCCAAAGAGGACATGTAGGCTTTCATATCCTGAGCCTGCACGTACAGGAACGATGCTGGCAGTTTGTTGATTTCTTCATCAGAAAGCTTGTTGTAGCGATGATCGTCTTTCACCAGATCTTTTTTGCAGGACAGAGAGGTGTTGCATTGCTTGAGAAACGCCGCGCGCTCGCGGTTGTTTTTCTTGATGGATTCCCAGCTGTCCTCTACCAAACCGGCCAGAGACACGGTCATGTCTTTCAAAGAAATTCCCAGATCCACCATCGCGTTTTTATATCCACGCAAACAAGCCAGAGCTTTTTTCTGCATGTATTCTTTTTGTTCCAGGCACTGTGAATTCAGATCACACTTGCGCATCAGTGGCGCCCAATCGGGATGCTCTTCAGAAAGTTTCGCGCAGTTTTGGGATTTGATTTCAACTTCGCAGTTCCACTGCAGTTGTTTTTGAACTTTTTTGACCTGATCAGAACATTGCGACTGACTAATACAAGCCATCGCCAACGCCACATCCGATGCGGCTTTTGCAGGACTAGTCCCGAATACTGTTAAGATGGTGACAATTATGTGAAGACCCAACTCATATTCCTCACCTATCTCTTCGGAATATGGGTCTTAGGTCAAAAGGTGATCAAAAAATTCTCATTTTGAGTCGGCAACTATTGTATCACCCGTTAAGGCTAGAACAATTTCTGGAATATCCAGTACGGGCTTCGGCTTTTTATCAGCTGCATTTTATAGGTCTGGGCGATCCAATTCATGGTCTGCTCTGAGAAAAATACGACGTGAGTCGTATCTCTGCGATAGTGCCAATCATGGAAGACAGCCTCACCACGATGACCGGAAGTCATCACTCCGAGGAGTCCACCCGGCTTCAAAAGGCGCAACATGCGTTCGATTTCGGTACGCGGGTTATATAAGTGTTCCCACACTTCGGTGCTAGTCACCAGATGATACGTCTTACGAAGTTCATCCTGATTCGGACGATAGTACAAATCATAATCGTGAGTTTTGAATCCACGCAGATTCAATAGCTGCGAAAGCAGCGCTGTCGGCCCACATCCAAAATCCAAAGAAGTCAGCGCTGAACCCATGACACCCGCGGCTTTAAAATGCTCTTCAATGCTGTTGATAAGGGGTTCAAAGAACGCCAGGTATCCAGGGCTGCTTTGATTTTCATGCTCATCGTAGCGCAGCTTTTCTTCCTGGGGCCCAAGACGCTCTGCGGGATCCATAAAGATCAAATCACACTCTGCGCAATGAAAATAGCTGCGGACGGGCTTTTTATCCACTTTGAAGGGCGCTGAATGGGGCGAATGACAGAGCAGGCAGTTCATCTTAGATGAAACCTTGTCTCCCCCTCTTAGCTATGTCAAAAAGAATTATGGCAAAAGTATTAATCTACAAGAAAAACCCGTGTCCTTACTGCGATCGCGCGATTCACTTCATGGAAGACAAAGGCATTGCCTTTGATATCGTCGATCTGACCGACAAACCTGAAGAAATTGAAAGAATCAAAACCGAAACCGGCTGGAGAACCGTTCCTATCATCATGATCAATGGCAAACTGATCGGTGGTTACACGGATTTAAAAGCTTTGGATGAAGAAGGCAAATTGATGCCGATGCTGGCTGATTAAGCCGCCTAAAAATCAACAAAGTTAACAAAAGGAGTCCTCATGAATTTTTTGGTACTGGCTGCTTTAGTGCTTACTGGATTTGCCGCTCACGCTGAGCAAATTGATGCGGTAATCCCTCAGGATGAAATCATCTATATGTCCCTGGGCCGCGCACCTTACAACGGTGTGACTCGTGGATCACTGGAGTTGAAAAACACCGGAGAGAAAAACCTGACGAAAATTGTCTGGGATATATCTGGCATGGGTTTCAGCGCTCAGGACAACTGCCCGAAAGAGCTTGTTCCGGGCAAAGCCTGCAAAATCTTTGTGACTTACTGGAATACGTTCCCCGGCCCAGCCAGCGGAACTTTGAAAGTTTGGACTTCTGACAAGAATTATAAAGTGCAGGTGTCTGCCTGGGGTGAGGAAGATCCGTTCAGAAACATCCCTCGTCCACCGACGCCGCCATTCCCGGGCCGTCCGTAACGGCTACTGACGAAGCTCCGTGCGCAGACTCATCTCCACGGAGCCTTCGAAGAACTTTGTAACCCCTGCGACCATTTCATCTGCCGTGCGGGCCTTCGCACAGACACCGACCAGCGTGTTACCAAATGGCAGCCACACACTTGTGGTGCGCACATAGAAACGCACTTTGCGCATCGCCAGATCATCACCGAAATAGAACCGACATCGCTCAATCAATTTGAGCAAACATTTGCCGTATTCTGCACCCTCTTCTTCGGAAGTGCGTGGAGCCTTCAGGCCTTCTTTCCCCGCTGGTGGCGCAAACCCCAGCTCTTCACCCAGCTGCCACATCATCCACGGACGCGCAGCCAAGCCACGACCGGCCATCGCCATGTCACAGCCAGTTTCCTTCAGCATGTTGATAGCGTCTTCAACCGTCTGCACATCACCGTTGCCGATCACAGGGAAATCGACCGCTTTATGAAGTTGTTTGATTTGCTCCCAGTCGGCAGAACCCCGGCGCTTTTGGGCCGCTGTTCTTGGATGCAGACACACCCACGCCGCGCCCGAGTTGCGAAGCCCTGAAACAAACGTCAAAAGTTCGTCGAACTCTTTCGTGCTGCCCACCGCGCGCAGCTTTACACTGACGGGCACTGTGGAATTTTTGACGGTCATGCGCACCACTTCGGCGGCATAGGCCGGGTCCCCCATCAACGCCACACCGTAATTGTGCTTCAAAGCTTTTTGCACCGGACAGCCCATGTTGATGTCGATGGCTTCCGCACCCCATTCCACCAGGCGCTTGACACTTTCGGTGATGGCATCTTCTTCGTTGCCAAGAATTTGTGGCACCAGGCCCGGCTCGTAAGCAGCGCGCATGGTTTCAGGTGTGGTTTGCAGATTTTCGCCGGGAATACGGCGGGAATTCAGCATCTCGGTCGGCCAGATGGTGTAAGCCTCGGCCGGAAGATAGTCGCGCATGACTTCGCGCAAAGCCACGTGAGTCAGACCCACCATCGGGGCCAGACACAACGGGAAGTTCACTTTACCGTCCAGAACCGGACGATGAAGACCCAGTTTCACTGTCTTATTTTACAGGAGCGCCGACGAATTCAGGCGCGTATTTTTTGACGGCTTCATAGCCACCGAACAACAAACCAGAGAAGAACAAATCTCCGTAGATCTGGTTGTCAAAGAACGGGATACCAGCAACCAGGCACTGCACCAGGCCGTTGAAAGTCGGAGCGTACATTGTGCCCATCACCCAAACACCAAAGTTGGAGATCAGGAAGAACACCGAGCTTGTCACCAAAGCGGAAGTGCCCACTTTGAAAACGCTTCTTTGATCGCGCAAAGCCCAACCCAGCATCACCACCAAAGTGAAGCCCAGATATACAAACAACATGGTGTTATGGAAACCCAAAGCCAGATCGCTGATGAACAGCGCTGCCAGCGGGATCAACAAAGATTGTTTTTTGGATGGGAAGTAAGCCCCACCAAACAAAGCCATCGCACCAATCGCGGTGAAGTTCCAAGGATGAGGGATCAAACGGCTGAAAGCCGCTGCAACTACCATCAAAATCAGGGTCATCATACGTGTGTTCATGACGCGCAAGCTATCACCGGTTCATGCGATTGTCCACCAGTTCTTGGACCACTGCTGGCTCTGACAAGGTTGTCGTATCCCCCAGTTGATCCGGGTGGTTCTCGGCGATTTTACGAAGGATTCGGCGCATAATCTTGCCGGAACGGGTCTTCGGCAGACGTGGTGCCCACTGAATCAGATCCGGAGTCGCAATAGGACCGATCTCTTTACGTACGGTCTGAATCAGCTCCTTACGCAGTTCTTCACTGGCGGTTTCACCAGACTTAAGAGTCACAAAAGCATAGATCCCCTGCCCTTTGATATCATGCGGGTATCCGACCACGGCGGCTTCAGCCACTTTGTGGTGGGCCACAAGCGCAGACTCAATTTCCGCCGTCCCCAAACGGTGACCGGAAACATTGATAACATCATCCACCCGGCCCGTGATCCAATAGTACCCATCCTGATCGCGCCGGCAGCCGTCCCCGGTGAAATAGTACCCCGGATAGTTCGAGAAATAAGTGTCTTCGAAACGTTCGTGATTGCGATACACCGTGCGCATCTGGCCCGGCCAGGAATCCGCAATCACCAGCACACCTTCGCCCGGTCCTTGTATTTCCTGACCTTCGTTGGTCAGAAGTTTCGGCTGCACCCCAAAGAACGGCAAAGTTGCCGACCCCGGCTTTTGCGCAATCGCGCCCGGCAGCGGAGTGATCAGGATGCCGCCGGTTTCTGTCTGCCACCATGTATCGACAATCGGGCAGCGCCCTTCACCGACAATGTCGTGATACCAAGCCCAGGCTTCGGGATTGATCGGCTCCCCGACAGAACCCAACAAGCGCAGAGTTTTTCTTGACGTTGATTTGACCGGACCATCCCCTTCACGCATCAAAGAACGTATCGCGGTTGGAGAAGTATAGAAGATTGTGACTTTGTGTTTATCAACCACTTCCCAGAAACGGGATGGTGTCGGATAGTTCGGCACCCCTTCAAAGAACAAAGTGGTCGCACCATTCGCCAGCGGTCCATAGACAATGTAGCTATGGCCAGTCACCCAACCCACGTCGGCCGAGCACCAGTAAATGTCATTTTCGTGATAATCAAAGACATACTGATGAGTCATGCTGGCATAAACCAGATAACCACCCGTGGTGTGCATCACCCCTTTGGGTTTTCCAGTGGAACCGGAGGTGTACAGAATAAACAAAGGATCTTCCGCATCCATTGGTTCCGGTTCACACTGGTCGCTGACAGTTTTGACTTCTTCGTGATACCAAAGATCGCGGCCCGGTTTCATGTCGACAGAGGTGCCGGCATATTTCACAACCAGAACTTTTTGCACATCCGGTGTTTTCAAAAGCGCTTTGTCGATGTTTTCTTTCAGCGCCACCACTTTACTGCCGCGGAAGCCCGCATCACCGGTGATGACAAATTTGCATTGTCCATCCAGAATGCGATCTGAAATAGAATCCGGCGAAAAACCGGCAAACACCACAGAATGAACCGCACCGATTCGCGCACACGCCAGCATCGCCACTGCCGTGTCCGGAATCATCGGCATATAGATCGTGACGACGTCGCCTTTTTTCACGCCCATTTTTTTCAGGACATTGGCAAAGCGGCAGACTTCAAGATGCAGTTCTTTGTAAGTGATTTTGCGTGAAGGTGTCGAGGGGTTGTCAGCCTCCCACAACAGAGCAGTTTTATCGCCGCGGGTTTTTAGGTGACGGTCCACGCAATTGACGGACACGTTCAGCTTTCCACCAAGGTACCATTTGATGCTGACAGGTTTTTTGAAGCTGACTTCTTTGACCTTGTCCCACTTTTTGATCCAATCCAGTCGCTCGCCTTGTTCGGCCCAGAAGGCTTCATTGTCCTTGATCGAACGTTCATACATTTCTTTGTATTTTACTTCGTTGATCAGGGCGTGTTTCGCCACTTCAGCGTCTACGGGATAAAGATCTTTGTGCATACTCACCTCTTATGGATTTAATCGTAAATCAACTGAGAATGAGGTCAAACGTTAACGCCCAGGAAAGTATTTAAATGTGTTAATTAAGCATCTGTTGCACAATGATAATTCCACCTAAAAGCAAAACAAAGATCCCGAAGGCCGGCTTTAAGCGCGCCTCGGATGTATGCTGCGACCAGTAGGAGCCAACAAAAATTCCCGCCACGGCCAGAGCACCGACCCGCAAGAGCAAACCGAAGTCCATCGGTGTCCGGGCCCAAAGATCGCCAAAGAAACCCAGCAGTGAATTGGCGGCAATCACCCCCAAAGAAGTTCCCACCGCCACCTTCATACGAAGCCCCGACATACGCACCAACGAAGGCACAATCAGAAAACCACCACCGGCCCCCACAAAGCCTGTCACGGCCCCGACTCCCAAGGCCTTCAAAGCAAACGCAGCGGGAGCCACCGGCCCCTGCGCCGAAGAAGTTCTTGGCAACAACATCGCCAAAGCGGCCATCACCATAACCACGGCAAAGGAGCTTAAAATCACAACTTCTTTGTTAAACAAAACCGGGCCCCAAACCCACTGAACTGGAATGGCGGGCAGCAACCAGCGACGCACCAAGAGCACACCAATAAAAGAAGGCACCGCAAAATAAACACCCGCTTTGACATCCACCTGTCCCTGACGGAAATTCCGGACAAAGCCGATCAGGCTCGACACCCCCACCACGAACAACGAATAAGTCGTGGCCAAAGACGGCGGCAGTGAAAAGAAGTATACAAACAACGGAACTGCCAGAATTGCACCGCCTCCGCCCAGAAGACCTAAAGAAATCCCGACAAGACTGGCGCCAAAATAACCCAACAGTTCCATAAAAAACACCTCACCCTTTCACAGTAAAGCGGGCGTACAGGCGATACAGCCCCATTCCCGCAAACATCGCGATCACAAAATAGATTGCCATTTCCTGACCGGCTCCAGCAGACGTCAGCGCCGGACCCGGGCAAAATCCACCCAAGCCCCAGCCCAAACCAAACAAAGCACTGCCAACCACCAGGGGCCGGGTGATTTCCTTGGACGCCGGCACGTGCCACTGAGTATCCAACAAAGGCGTGCGATGCCCTTTCATCCAACGGTAGCTCAGCATATGCACCGGGATAGCTCCGATCATGACAAACATAAGTGACGGATCCCAGCCCTCACCCAGCTGCAGAAAACCAATGACCTTCTGGGGCTGAGTCATGCCGGAAACTCCCAGTCCAATCGCAAAGATCAAGCCCACCACAAAAGCGGCCGCGGTTTGTTTCATAGATGTTTTATTCATATCAGCCTCCCACCAGTGCCTTAAAGAGTGTTGCCGTCAGCATTCCCAAAATCATGAACGTCGCGGTCGCCACCAGCGAGCGCACAGAAAAGCGCGCTATTCCGCAAACGCCATGGCCACTGGTGCAACCACTGCCCATCACCGTGCCAAAACCCACGATCAAACCAGCAATCAGCACCACGCCCACGGATCGGCCCGAGGTGTTCACGAACATATCTGGTTGCAAAGCTCCCAACACCAGTCCGCCGATCAACAGCCCCAGGATAAAGGCACCTCGCCACAGATCCTTGCGAACATCGCCGATAAATCCATTCACGATGCCACTGATACCCGTGACCCGACCGTTTAAAATCAACATCAACGAGGCCGCAAGACCAATCAAAGCCCCACCAGCCAACGCCATCAAAATACTGTTCATCATTTTCCTGCTCCTTTAGTCACTGCAAATCCCATTTCATTCCAGCGTAACATTCCGCCCACCATGTTGTAGGTGCTGGTGAATCCCATCTCTTCACTGAGAAGTGTGGTCTGCCCTGATCTTGCCCCACTCCGACAAACAAAGACAATATTCTCGGACGGGTTCAGGGTTTTCAAAAAATCCAGCAGCTCAGGGCCGAGCGGGCGCAGCTCGGTGCCCGCAATATGACCCAGCTCCCCGGTGTATTCTTCGGGAGTGCGCACATCCACCAAACGGAATTCGTTCATTCGTTCTTTCAGTTGTTCACAGCTTATTTCACGCATAGCAGTCCTCGCTTATTTGGCTTCACAGGACTTCATCCTAAGGCTATCCTCGGTCTGGGTGTTATGCCCGGGGACATAAAGAAAAACCTTCTTTGATGTCCCAGGACATAACTCAGGGGCAGGTCTTTGTTCTATAATGAATCATAGCCAGAAACCTGAGACAGGCTTTCAGCAGGAGGTATTCCATGAAACTGCAAATTCAGCACTTCTTTGACAGCGTCACTTCGACACTGACCTATGTGGTTTATGACCAGGACACACGGGATGCCGTGGTGATTGACCCCGTATGGGACTACGATCCGGCATCGGGCAAACTCTCAACAAAATCAATGGATCCGGTGGTGGCGTTTGTGAAAGAGATGAAACTGCATCCTCACTATGTCATGGAAACCCATGCCCATGCGGATCACCTGTCCAGCTCTCAGCTTTTTAAAAACTTCTTCCCGGACATCAAGATCGCCATCGGCGAACGCATCACCGAAGTGCAAAAGGTGTTCAAGAAGGTCTTCAATATGAATGACCTGAACACCTCGGGCTCTGACTTTGACATCCTGCTAAAAGAAGGCGAAGTCCTGCAGGCGGGATCGCTGAAAATCAAGACTCTGTTCACTCCGGGCCACACGCCTGCGTGCGCGTCTTATCTGATTGAGGATGCGATCTTTACCGGAGATGCGCTGTTTATGCCTGATTCCGGCACGGGCCGCTGCGACTTCCCGGCGGGAAGTGCTGAAAATCTTTACGACTCGGTCACTGGAAAAATTTATTCCCTTCCGGAAAACACCCGGATTTTTGTGGGTCATGACTATCAACCCAACGGCCGCGCTTTGATGTATCAAACCACCGTCAATGAGGAAAAGAACCAGAACATCCAACTGAAGGGTCACACCAGCAAGGAAGACTTTGTGAAGTTTCGCCAAGAGCGTGATGCCACGCTGGCGGCCCCCAAACTGCTTCTACCAAGCATTCAGGTGAATATCCGCGCGGGCCAGCTGCCGGCGGCGGAGGAAAATGGCACACGGTATTTGAAGTTACCCCTGCGCCAGTAGGTTCTTTTTATCCAGGATGATGATTTCCCGCCCGCGCTGCTCTATCAGCCCGTCTTCCACGAAGCGGGCCAGAGTGCGGATCACGGTGGGTGTGGTCGTCCCGCAGAAATCGGCGATCTCTTGCCGGGTCCACGAGTATTCAGGATGAAGTTCTTTTAAGTACACCACCGCTTCAGCAATGCGCGCCGGAGCGTCTTTTTCACTCAACGTCAGTTGCTTGGCCTCGGCCCGGCGCAGTTCAATCGCCAAAGTCTCCAACAGCTTTTCCGCGAGTTCACAGTTGCCCTTCATCTGCTGGCGCATTTCGTTTTTATTCATGACACGAAGGACACTGTCATCAATCACCGTGGCGGTGGCATGATAGGGTTCATGGGCAAACAGGCTGCGATGCCCAAAGATCTGGCCCTCGCGAAACAAGCGCACCAGATGATCCTTGCCGGATTCACCCCACAACCCCAGGCCCACCAGGCCTGATTCGACAAAATAAATATTCTGAGGGGTTTCACCAGCACGATACACCACATCCCCGCGGCGGAAGTTCTTTGCGACGGCTTGAGAAAACAGATCTTTGAATTCCATACTGTCATTAAATCACAAAACCGGGTTTTCGACATAAAAAAAGCCGGGCTGTTTCCAACCCGGCTTTTAGTTTCAGGAATGACCCCTGATTAGTTTACGTCTTTGTAGTCAGCGTCGATCACATCGTCGCCGCCTTTATTCGCAGAAGCATCGCCGCCGTCAGCTGCGTCAGCCTGCTGACCTTCAGCACCTGGCTGAGCCCCTTGCTTTTTGTAAAGCTCGGAAGTCAGTTTGTGCGTCAGGTTCTGAAGTCTTTCGAAGGCCCCTTTCAACTCATCGCCAGAGGCAGATTTGTTTTCAAGGATCTTTTTGGCTTCAGCAACCGCTTCGTTCGCAGACTTCACTTCAGATTCTGGCAACTGAGCACCGGAATCCTTGATCAGTTTTTCAGTCTGATAAACCAGGTTGTCGAGGTTGTTTCTTTGTGTTGCAGCCTCGGCCTTGCGTTTATCTTCCTCTGCGTGACCTTCAGCGTCCGCCACCGCACGTTTGATCTCGTCCTCAGACATACCGGACTGAGCCGTGATCTTGATCTGCTGGGACTTGCCGGAAGACATGTCTTTAGCAGATACGTGCAAGATACCGTTGGCGTCGATGTCGAATGTCACTTCAACTTGCGGAACACCACGTGGAGCTGGTGGGATGCCTACCAGTTCGAAACGGCCCAGAGTTTTGTTATCGCCAGCCATTTTTCGCTCACCCTGAAGGACGTGGATGTCCACAGCAGGTTGATTGTCAGCGGCAGTCGAGAACACTTGGGATTTCTTGGAAGGAATCGCCGTGTTTCTTTCGATCAAAGTCGTCATCACGCCACCCAGGGTTTCAATACCCAGGCTGAGTGGAGTCACGTCCAGCAGAAGAACGTCTTTCACGTCACCCGCAAGAACGCCACCCTGAACTGCGGCACCGATCGCCACAACTTCATCCGGATTCACAGAGCGGTTTGGCTCTTTACCGAAGAAGTCTTTAACGGCTTTCTGGATCGCAGGGATACGAGTGGAACCACCCACCAGGACAACCTCGTCGATTTCAGAAGCTTTCAAACCGGAATCGGCCAAAGCTTTACGGCAAGGCTCCATGGAGCGTTTCACAAGATCTTCAGTCATCTGGTCAAACTTCGCGCGAGACAGACGAGTCTGCAAGTGCTTAGGACCGGACTGGTCCGCCGTGATGAACGGAAGATTGATTTCAGTTTCCTGAGCGGAAGAAAGTTCGATCTTCGCTTTTTCAGCCGCCTCTTTCAGACGCTGCAAAGCCATTTTGTCGTTCTTAAGATCAATAGCCTGATCTTTTTTGAACTCAGTGATCAGCCACTCAAGGATCACTGTATCGAAGTTGTCACCACCCAGGTGAGTGTCACCATTGGTTGCGCGAACTTCAACAACACCGTCACCCACTTCAAGGATGGAAACGTCGAACGTACCACCACCGAAATCGTAGATAACGATTTTTTCGTCTTTCTTTTTATCCATACCGTATGCCAATGCCGCCGCTGTCGGCTCATTGATGATACGTTTTACTTCCAGACCCGCGATACGACCGGCATCTTTTGTCGCCTGTCTTTGCGCATCGTTGAAGTAAGCTGGAACGGTGACAACCGCTTCTGTAACCGGTTCACCCAAATAGTCTTCTGCCACTTTTTTCAGTTTCGCAAGAACAGCGGCACCGATCTCTTCCGGAGAAGCGGTTTTGCCCTGAACCTTGAACGCACAGTCATTGCCTTTGGCAACAACAGTGTAAGGAACCAATTTGATCTCTTCTTGAATCTCTTCAAATCTGCGGCCGATGAAACGTTTCGCAGAATAGATCGTGTTCTCTGGATTGGTTACAGCCTGACGTTTGGCAATTTGGCCAACCAAGCGGTCACCGTCTTTGGTGTAAGCGACAACTGAAGGAGTGGTACGAGCGCCCTCTTCGTTCACGAGAACTTTAGGCTCGCCGCCTTCCATAATCGCGACGCATGAGTTCGTCGTTCCTAAGTCGATACCAATAATTTTACCCATACCTAAATCTCCTTAAAATTAGCTGTTTTCAGCAATTTAAATGTGTGTCCGCCCGTGATTTCGTCAAGCTGGTGGGCTCACTTTTTTATGACAATTATTTAATGAATAATTTCAATGTCTTACAGGGTTTTAACTCGTGTTATGAGGCAGCTGAAGGCATGATGTGACCTCGCTCCTCTCTTAAAACAAAACAAAAACAAGACCCCTCTAGGCCCTGGCGTAACCCTTCTGCGCCGGGGCCGCAATTTTTTGCGGGATCCTATTTCTTCTTGCCGAAGAAGCCACCTTCCGAGGTCACATTCAGACCGCGTGCCTTAGCAATTTCTCGCAAAAGCTTCTCTTCGTCTTTATGTAATTTCTCTGGGAACTGCACGTTCACAGTGAAGTAGATATCACCGCGGCGGTTGCCTCTTAGAGAAGGCAATCCCTCACCAACAAGCTTCACGTTGTCACCGTGGTGAGTGCCTTTAGGAACTTCCAGCTTGGCTTTGCCTGTGACGGTCGGCACTTCGATTTCTGCGCCCAGAAGCATCTGCACGTAAGGCAGTGACAGCTCGGCGAAAAGATCTTCGTTGCGACGTTCGAAGTTGTTGTGTTGTTTCACGCGGATTTCAACATACAGGTCGCCCGGAGGACCACCCATGTAACCGCCCTCACCCTCCGTCGCCACACGCAGACGTGTGCCCGTGTCCACCCCTGCCGGGATGTTCAGACGAATCTTGCGGTGTTCAGCCACACGGCCTTTGCCTTTGCACGGCTTGCACGGATTTTTGATCACGGTGCCCTGGCCATGACAGGTTGGGCATGTCGAAGCCATCGCGAAGAAGCCCTGCTGGCGCACGACCTGGCCGGAACCTCCGCACGTGCCGCAAGTGCTGACTTGCGAGCCTTTTTCTGCACCGGTGCCTTTGCACTCGTCGCAGTTTTTGTCGGTATCAAATTCGATTTCTTTTTCAATGCCGGTGATAACGTCTTTCAACGTGATCTCGGTCACGTAGCGCAAATCGGAGCCGCGGCGCGGTTCATTGCGGTTTCTGCGCTGTCTTTGCTGGCCGCCCATGCCGCCACCAAAGAAGTCGCCAAAGATATCCCCGAAGTGCGAGAAGATGTCTTCTGCATCCGTGAAACCACCACCGCCACCACCACGAGTGAAGGCGTCATGACCAAAACGATCATACTGCGCGCGTTTTTGTGCGTCGCTCAGAACTTCATAAGCCCCTGCGGCTTCCTTGAACTTTTCCTCGGCCTCTTTGTTGCCGGGGTTTTTGTCCGGATGGAACTGCATCGCCAGTTTGCGATAAGCTTTTTTGATGGTGTCCTGATCAGCGCCTTTTTCGACGCCCAGAATTTCGTAGTAATCTCTTTTGCCAGCCATAGTTTATGGAACCTAACGTTGTGCGCTATTTTTCGTGATGAATATGACAAAATAGGGTGTCAAAACCACGCCCGTCAAGGCTTCCTCGAAAAAACTTCCTCGGCAGACGGTCCCTTGGCGCGGAGCTTAGCCCTTTCGCTTCGGACAGTCCTCGCTCGTTCTTGTTTTGGGGTGGCTGGCGCAGGGGGACAGGGGCTCGGCTGCGGAACTTACGCAAGGGCTAAGCTCCGCGCCAAGGGCCCTGAAGGGAGTTTTTCGGGTGCGCGGGGCGTCTAGACGTGGTGTCCGTGGGGCGGCTGTTGGGCAACGATCCATTCGACCGAACAAGGCTTTCGGGCCATCTATATTCTGCGTACTGATGGCACTGTTGAATTCGTGGAAGTCCTAGAGGTAAATAAACATGAGTACTAAAAGAAGTGATGCGCTTAAATTTCTGGATAAAAGCATCGGCGAACCTGCGAGCTTTGGCGCGACCCTGCAAACCATTCGCCTTTCCGACGAAATGGCCAAAAAAATTGGCATCACTAGTGCCCATCTTTCACAGCTTGCACAAGGTCATAAGTTCGTTTCATCGGAAAGAGCCCTAACATTTGCAAAGAAACTGGGATATTCACCGAAAATGCTTATCGGCTTGTCTTTACAGGATCAACTTCAGCGCGCTGGGATAAAGCTTAAAGTAAGATTGGAGCTGCTTAATAAAGCGTGTGTTATCGCCAGAAAAAGAATCCAGATAAAAATGCGGCTACAAACTTGCAGTCGGAGATCGCTACTGAGCAACGACTACTCTTTTTTCCCTGCTGAGCCCGAAAGCTCAGCACTTCCTGCTAGCAGAGACATCAAAAGAAAGAATGGAATTTGTGTATCCACGTATCGACTATCATCAAAATGATTAATCAAATGCGGACTTAATACCCTAGATCTATTTTGCAGAAACTCTTTCCCCACCTTCACCCGTATAAATGACGCGGACTCAGGCTTCAAACCATACATACCAGTCGGAGCTTCAAACTCTCGCACCTCCAGGGTAAATCCATAGCTTCCTTCAATTACGTCCCGCAGAAGAACTACACGAAACGGATGAATCCACTTTTTATCAAACTCGACAACCAAATCCACTTGCTCGTCCGAAATCAAAACTTCTATTGCACTTAAGCTCTCAGAACCTTGCTCGCCAAGCTTCTTCAGTAAACTAATTATCTGAGGGCTCTGCCCCAAAATTGCCCCTTCAAACTCTGAATCCTCAATTTCAACTAGATTTACTCCCAAATTCTCTTGTCCGAACAATAAAGTCGATTCGGAGAATAAATAAGTGCCGGCAAGCCCTTTGGTCCCACCGACAAAGAAAGTAACGATATGCTGGCCATGGATAGAAGAACAACTGGTTTTTATCATTTCATTTTCATACAACGAATATAGTCATTAGTCACCTGTTGGAAGCACTTCCCCTGACTTCCATCATGTACTTCACGATATCGTTCTGCACAAATCCTATACCCTTCATCTCTTAGTTGCTCACAAGTTTTTTCTTTCTTACTTGAAGGATTACAAAGCTCGGCTAATGTAGAACCGATACTACCCGAAATCACTCCGACACCACCGGGAACAATTCGGCTGGGAACTGGACAATTTACACCATCACAAACTGCATGCAAACCTGTTGTGTCTATCCAATTAACAGGATCCCCAGTGACATACCCGAACAAATTTGTATCGCCGCCCTCGAACTGAATCGGATCTTTTGACGTCCACCGCCCAACTTCTGAATCGTAATCACGAGCTCCAAACCTTACTAGGCTCGTTTGATGATCGTACAGTCCCCCAGCAAAACCAAACGGAAGATAGCCTGGATTGGTGTCAGTAATCACTCTACCATATTCATCGTGGTCCATTCTTTGGATTACTGCACCATCGGATTGTTTG
Source organism: Bdellovibrio bacteriovorus (assembly GCF_048286975.1). GTDB lineage: Bacteria > Bdellovibrionota > Bdellovibrionia > Bdellovibrionales > Bdellovibrionaceae > Bdellovibrio > Bdellovibrio bacteriovorus_H. The sequence goes on from NZ_JBLVRT010000008.1 coordinate 38,818, forward strand.
ACCACTAGACGTGGTGATCCGAGGTGATCGGAAATGATTCTGTATTTCACTCCGGATGCGATCATGTAATCAGGAATATTTCCTTTTGAACCATAGATGAAACGCTTTGTAATAGTCCCCGCCGCGTTCAGTTCGGCTGCGATTCTGTACTGATCCATATAGATCCAGCGTTTCTGCACGACTCCGTTTACGAGCTTCCCAGTTCTGCGGTTCAAGGCATCGATCTCGTAGGTGATCACGGCCCCCGATGGCAGGGTCACTTGAGTCAGATTGCCGAACACGTCGTAAACGTATTGGGTCGTCGTACTTGTGACGCTGTTGGTTTTGGTCAGCAAGTCACCGTTTGCGTTGTAGGTGAACAACAAGGTGTTATAGGTCAGCAGGCGGTCCTGGTCGTCGTAAGTAGCTGTGGTTGGTTGTGCTCCGATGGTTCCGCCGTTGCGGTTGCTATTGCTGTCATAGCTGTAAGTGGCAACTGTCGCAGAGTTCTTATTAGTTTGAGTCAAGCGACCGGTGCTATCAAAGGTATAAACGTAATTGTCGGTGACCGCGTTCATCACCTGGGTTTTGCCGTCAATGCGCCCCATAGCATCGCGGTTCAGGGTCAAATCATAGATGACCGTGGTTCCGCGTTTTGCTTGATAGCCCGTCACTTCGCCGTAGTTGTTGTAAGTGTAGGTATCGGTGAAGCCTGTGGTTCCTGAACCCATCGTCGTTCCCGTCAACTGCCCGTTAGGAACGTTGTAGGTTAGGTTGACGTCGCCAGCTTTTCTTAGGTCTTCGTCGTCGTTATAAAGGTAGGCAATAGTCGAAGCCGCCCCCATTGGCCCTGCAACCGTGTCAGATTCCAGTCGATTTCCCGCACCGAAAGTTGGAGTATAATAGAAATTACCGGTTGCATTAGATACCGTATAGGACGCTGGATTTCTACCGAAGTAGCCTATTTGTGTGCCATTACCGAAAGGATCGCTGATATAGGAGGGCAGACCTACCACGGTATCCATGCTGTGATAGTAGAAACCCGCAGGAGTTTCGACACTTTCCAATACACCTGTAGCTGCATTGTAGTTGTAGTTTACAAAGCTTCCATCAGGCCGAACAATCCCCATAAGTTGTTTATCGAGATTATACGTGTAAGTGGTATTCACCACTGAAACCCCACTCAACCCTGGCGGCTCATACGCTCCCATCAAACCATGGGCATTAATCGCAAGAACATGTCCAGGTCGCCCCGGGGGAATCACAGATGTCAAATTCCCAACTCCATCATATGAAAAACCAACGACACGGCTGTCAGGCAAGACTTGCGATACAACTCGGTTCGCCGAATTATAAACATATGACGTAGTTTGACTGAGCGGATTGGATATACTCTCAATCAGTCCGAGTGTATTGTATCCCAAAGAGGTCGTGCGAGTCCCCTGAGTTATGGAAGTCAAATTTTCATTCGTATAAATAAAACTAACCTGATTAAGACTACCAACTTTTGAAGAAATCATACGTTCGTAGGTATCGATTCCCCATTCAGACGTCTTTCCAAGATAAGTCGTCGTCGTGAACCGCTGGGTGGATGGATTGAACACCGTCGTTGACTGAGTGTTTGTTCCTGACAGCTGACTAGCTTCCTGCCATGCCGTAATAGAAAATGGATTGCTAGGATCTGATAAAGATATATTCTGCGTGCGGTCAATATTTCTACTAGAAGTACCGCCGTAAAGGCTAATAATTTCACTTTGAGGAAAACGTACCGCACTTCCAAAGCGCTGATCATCCACAGACACTGCACTTCGACTACTTCCTCCATTCGAATCGCTACGCGTCGCGGACAAAGAGGACGGAACAAAGGAGCTAGATCCAACAAGGCCTTTTTCAGAAATTGTAGTACGGGCAACAGTCCCGTCCGAGCCAACCGTCGTTTGGACCTGAGCCACCCGGCCCAAAGAGCTTACGGTTGAAACATCATAGGCAAAGTTAGAATTCAAATTCTTCACAAGTGTAAAGAAGTACCCACCAGAATGAATGTCTTTGGTGATCATGCCATTTGAATCGTATTCAAAAGTACTTAACTCGCCATTAGGCTTTTCAAAGGTCTTTAGTAGCCCTTCAGAACTATAATACGACATTTCATATGTATCACTACTAGGGCTTACAATTGAGTCAATGAAACCATTAGCATCAAGATTAATTGGAGAGTTCTGCCCATTAGGAGCTGTAATGGAGATAAGTTCCCCTGAAGCATTTCGATTGAAAGTCGTTACTCGCCCAAATGGTTCTAAAATTGAAGTTAACTGTCCGTTCACGTTATACTGGAAAGAAAAGATATCGCCACCAAGAAGTCCTGTCTTCGTGTAAAGATGGCGTCCTTCGGAATTGAAGATGTAAACAACCTGACCATTCGAGTCCGGCACGAGCCAACTTCCACTTCCATAAGCTTGCGCGACGACCAGTTGATATCCCCCCATTGCATTATATAAGCGCTTCGACGTTGAGTCATATCTCTTTAAGGGCTTAGGAATCCATCCCCCAAGTCCCAGTTCTTTCGCATTCCAATGACTGAGAACGATCGTATAATCATTTGGATAACTTCCCGCTGGAGAAACCTCCGAAACTCGCAGCATAAACTCTGCAGATATCGCCGGCGCAGTCCCAGAGGCATTTAAGCCATTCCAAGTGTACTCGTATGTTTGGTTCGCAACACTATTTAAGAAGGAAGCAGAATCAACGGTAGCCGCCCCCCTCTTCAGCACCACATTGAATGATTGTATATAGTCACGAGGAGTGCTTTCCGATATAATAAATCGGATCTTGAAGTCACTCGAAATACCTTTTTGATAAGCAGAGTGATACACCATTGGAAAAGTACCCGTTACCGGAACTTCCTCAGTCAAAGTCTGATTTTCAACATCTACAATGGAGCCACTTTTTTGGCATGCTCCCGGCGGACCGCTATCACCCCGCCCTCCACCGCCACCAGAAGCCGAGGTGCGACGTGGATAGGCTAATGGCTCACTTATACATGGAGAGACATGAATCCCCACTTCACCGGCACCCGAATCATGCACAGGCGGAAAGCTCGGCGGATTGTTTTGAGAATCCCACAAGTCATATGTCCACGTATATGTGCAGTAGACCTTTTCATTGACCTCATCGTACCTAACTATCATCGGAGCGGAATAGTACATACAGGATTTGTAGCCAGGACTCTCCTGACAAACCGGATCACTGGTACAAGACAACTCATGAAAAGACTTAATTGCCTCTGCCCTTTCTTGCTCGCACGAAGCAGACTGCGCCCAATCTCCTGCCCCTAATATCATCACTAACATCATTATAATCTTCATGAATCCCGCCCCCCAATATAAAACATCATTAGATTTATAATCTTTTATATGTTTATACGAGTGTGAAGTCATAGCAATGTAATACAAAATTTCTAGATAGTAGAATGGTCTACTTCTGTTTTATTGACTGAATTTTGTCTTGAAGGCGTTTGATCAAAACCGGATCTTGCTCAGTGTTGATCATGTCCTGAAGAACGGACTCTGCAAGCTCTAGATTGCCTGCATCTGAATACAAACGACCGGCTAGAGTAAGAAACCAAGGAGGGCCGCCATTCTTCCCTGCTTGAACCAAAAGATCGGCTGCTCTTTTATTGTCTTTTACTTCATACATGTAGTGATAAGCTGCACGATAGGCAATTGGCCAATCTTGGGGAAGCTCCTTAACCCCTTTCTCAAAAATCTTGGTAGCGCCGTCGATATCACTAATAATAACTGTTAGAGCCAATCCACCAGCCGCATAGGCAATTCGGAACTTCGGAGACAACTCAGTTATAGTATCGAGCATCTTGTACAACCAAGAGTCTCCCACACAGATATTTTCCCCGACACTTTTTTCACAATAATCCAGATCCTGAATCGTTCGTATCCATAGCACATCGGCGATCACTTCAGAATATCCGAAAGACATCCGCTCAAGCATCGGCGGCGGGGCAATGTAAGCACCTTGATTTAGAGATTGAGGCGGAAAATTCCGCAAAGAAATCACGAGAAGAGAAAAAGAAAAGATCCCAAGCACAAGACTTGGGATCTTCCTAAAAGACAAAAAAGAATACTTCGTAGAATTACAAGATACCATTTCTAGTATTTCTAATAACTTTAGAGTCATCAATGGACCAGTGGTCTTCACCCACAGCACCCGATTGAATTACTGCAGCAGCTCCAGCTCGGAACGTTGCTGCTGCCGTCGTACAAGCCGCAGGATGAGCAGAGCCACCACCTGCTGTACAGATACCTGCTGCGATATCAGGGTTATTCGCCCCAGTCGCTCCACGCAATACTGTACAACCATTTTGGAAGGCACCATTTACTCCGCAATAAGCAGCAGCACCAGCACCAGCGGCTTTAAAGTTGGCATTGGTAATTGTTGTATTGAAACCATTCGCGGCATTGGCAATTATACCAGCAGCATTGAATCCGATATTATATCTCAACTGCCCTTCTGGAGTATACGCTACTGCAGAGAAGCGACTATCAAACGTATTGTATTCAGCATAGAAAGCCTTCTCTGCAGTGTAAAGAGAAGACAAGTTTGTCTTCGCCTCAGACTGACGAGCTTTCGCCATGTACTTGTTGATAGACGGAATGGCGATGGACGCCAGGATACCAATGATCGCAACAACGACCATCAACTCTACAAGCGAGAAACCGCTTTGAGATTTTCTGTTAACTGAAAACATTTAAAGACCTCCATGGTTCTTTTACTAACTGTTTACCCACATAAGTGTGTCAAATTCGAATGGTGAAATCAAGGTCCTGTCTCGAATAAGACTGAGTAATTTGTTTCATGTTTATTATGTAAGGGACACGTAGCACTCTCGACCTATAACCAGCTTTTTTCACTCTGCTAGACTTGCCAGACACGAAAGAGTGCTCAAATTGAGTCATAAGGTAGAATAAACACATGGGTAACAATAAAAAAGACAGCAACAGCAACTATCCTTTTGCATCTCCCGAGGGGGAAGCGGGCGTCCAGCTTGTCCCAAAACTAGACACTCCGAAGATGTATAAGGTGATCCTACTCAACGATGACTACACGCCCATGGACTTTGTCGTCCTTGTATTGCGTCGCTTTTTTGCGAAAACAGAAGAGCAAGCCACTGAAATAATGTTAGATGTTCATAAGAAGGGTGCAGGTGTCGCAGGGGTCTTCAGCCTTGAGATTGCCGAGATGAAGGTGATGCAGGTCAACCAATTCGCGCAACTCAATCAGTACCCCCTAAAGAGCACACTGGAGGAGGAAGCATGATGAGCCGAGAACTTGAGCGCAAGCTCGCCGAAGCCACGGAACTCGCCAAACGCAACCGACACGAATTTGTGACTCTGGAGCACATACTCCTCATCCTGTCAGAATCCCCCGTGATGGTGGAAATTCTGGAAGCCTGCGCAGTCAATGTGCAGAAACTAAAACAGGATCTGCGCGATCACCTGAAGGTCGGCATCCCCCAAATTACCGATGAACAATTGGGATCCTATGGAGGTTTTGAATCCTGGACCCCTGAGTTCACCCTCGCCTGCCATCGACTGATTCAGCGTGCGGCAATTCAGATGAAAAGCGCCGGACGCAATCAGATTTCTGAAGGAAGCCTGTTGGTGTCTTTGTTCTATGAACAGGATTCCCACGCAGCTTTTGCTCTGGCTCGCCAAGGGTTGACCCAGTTTGACATCATCAACTTTATCTCTCACGGGATCACCAAAGACGGAAAAGATCACGACATCCCGTCGGCCTCCGCACCAAGATCGGCCGAATACCAGGCTGAAGGCGCAGATGAAACCCGCGGCTCCCCGCTTGAAAGTTTCTGCGTCAACTTGAACGAACGCGCCAAACAAGGAAAGTTAGACCCTTTGATTGGCCGTGAAGATGTCATTGAAAGAACCATTCAAGTGCTTTGCCGTCGCACGAAAAACAATCCGCTTTTGATCGGCGAACCCGGCGTGGGTAAAACCGCCATCGCGGAAGGTTTGGCGCAAAAGATCGTGCAAAACCAGGTTCCTGAAAAACTGAAAAATGCCGTTATTTACTCTTTAGATCTGGGCGGCCTGCTTGCGGGCACCAAATTCCGCGGTGACTTTGAAGGACGCTTGAAAGCCGTCGTCAAAGAGATCGAAAAACATCCGAACGCCATCTTGTTCATCGATGAAATCCACACGATTGTGGGTGCCGGTGCGACCAGTGGGGGTTCGATGGATGCTTCGAATCTGTTGAAGCCGGCCTTGGCCAGCGGGGATATCAGCTGTATTGGCTCCACGACCCACACGGAATACCGCCAGTACTTTGAAAAGGACCGTGCGCTGAATCGCCGATTCCAAAAAATCGACATTCACGAACCGTCCAAAGAAGACTGCGTGAAAATCCTGAAAGGCTTGCGCAAATCCTATGAAGAGTTCCACCAGGTCTCTTATTCAGATGAAGCCATTCAAGCCTCTGTGGAACTTTCCCAGAAACATATTCACGGAAAACTGCTTCCGGACAAAGCCATCGACGTTTTGGACGAAGCTGGGGCATACTTCCGCCTGAAATATGAAAACGCGGAAGATATCAAAATTGGCGTCCCTGAAATCGAAGAGGTCATTGCAAAAATGACCGGCCTTCCGGTGGCAAGCATTTCTTCAAGTGAAAAAACGCAGCTGCGTGATCTGGATAAAAAACTCAAAGCCCTTATCTTTGGTCAGGACGAAGCCATTGACCGCCTGGTTGCGAACATCAAGTACGCGCGCAGCGGCCTGGGCCGTCCGAACAAACCGATCGGAAGCTTCCTGTTCACCGGCCCTACGGGTGTCGGTAAAACCGAAGTCTGCCGTCAGCTGGCGACCATCATGGGTGTTCACTTTGAACGCTTTGATATGAGTGAGTACATGGAAAAGCACGCCGTCGCCCGTATGGTCGGCGCGCCTCCGGGATACGTGGGTTATGAAGAAGGTGGTTTGTTGACGGAAGCCGTGAACAAACATCCTTATTGTGTTCTGTTGCTGGACGAAATTGAAAAAGCGCACCCGGACATTACCAACATTTTGCTGCAAGTGATGGATGCGGGTCGTTTGACCGACAGCAATGGTCGCGTGGCTGACTTCAAGAACGTGGTTCTGGTGATGACTTCCAACGCCGGTGCCCTTGAAACGTCCCGTGGCACCATTGGTTTGATCGATGAAAACCGTGGGTCTTTGTCCATGGATGCGATCAAAAAAGCGTTTGCGCCAGAATTCATCAACCGTCTGGATGCCGTGGTGGCCTTCCGCGATCTTTCTGAAGATATGGTCATCCGTATCACTCAGAAATTTGTGGACGAGCTGAAAATGACTTTGCTTGAGAAAAAAGTGGAACTGAACGTTTCTCAAGATGTGATTAAGTGGCTAATGAAAAAGGGCTATGACAAGGTTTACGGAGCGCGTCCTTTGGCTCGTTGCGTGGACGAAAACCTGAAGAAAGCCTTGGTGGACGAACTTCTTTTCGGCCGTCTTGTTGACGGTGGACGCGTAAGTGTTGAACTCGAAAAGGATTTGCTCAAGTTCCATTTTAGCACCACCCCCACTGGCGGAAGCGGTCAAAAAAATCAAAAACAACCTGTCACAACGTGATGGCATTGACATTCCTTTTAGAGTTATCATTATTAATGGTGACTCTAGAAGGAGTGCATAAATGGCATTTTTGAAACGTATTGGTCTATTTGTATTAACGAACGTCCTTGTGATCGTCACGATCGGGATTGTTTGGTCTATCGTCAGCCGCTTCCTGGGCATGGCGGGACTTAACTCTTACATTCCGTTCCTGATGGCTTTCTGTGCCGTTTGGGGTATGGGTGGCGCGTTCATCTCCCTGTTCATGTCCAAGTGGATGGCGAAGATGTTCCATGGCGTGAAAATCATCGACGCCAACAATCCAAATCCGGAACTTCGCAACTTGGTAAACAAAGTTCATGAGTTCGCTAGACGCGCTCAACTGCCTAAAATGCCAGAGGTTGGTATCTACGAATCCGTGGACATCAACGCTTTTGCGACAGGTCCTTCCAAAAAGAATTCTCTGGTTGCGGTTTCCACCGGACTTTTGCAGAGAATGAATGAAAAAGAAGTCGACGGCGTTCTGGCTCACGAAGTGGCCCACATCGCCAACGGTGACATGGTGACCATGACTCTGATCCAGGGTATCGTGAATGCCTTTGCGATGTTCTTCTCTCGTATTCTGGCGGGCCTTGTGGCTGCCAACGTGGATGAAAAATACCGCGAGATCGTGCGCTTTGCCGTGACGATCCTGGGCGATATCGCCTTCACAATGTTGGGTTCTATCGTGGTGAACTACTTCTCTCGTCAGCGCGAATTCCGTGCGGATGCCGGCGGCGCGAAGTATTCCTCCCGCGACAGCATGGTCGCAGCTTTGCAAAAACTGCGTTCCGTGTATGATCTGCCAATTCCACCGGAAGAAGGTCAGACTGCGACTTTGATGATTTCCAACCGCGACAAAGGTGGAATCGCCAAATTGTTCATGACTCACCCTCCTCTGGAAGTTCGTATCGAAGCTCTTCAGCGCGGTCGCTTCTAAGACGACCTGCAAGACCGCGTGCAGCGGAAAGCCTACTTTAGAATGGCTTTCCGCCCTGCGGGGTTGTTTCTTCCTCTGAATGGGCATACCCTTGTTGGTATGCCTCGTATAGTACTAGCCCTGACATTCTTCTCTGTGATTCTTGGTTGCGCGACCACCTCGCGTTTTGATTCCCGTATCGACAAGCGCCTGACTCCGCCATTGCCAAACTTTATGGCAAAGTGGAGATCTGCTCCAATTTCTGATCTGGAAAAACTGGAAGTCGGCTCTAACGAAAATAATATTCTGTGGTGGAAGACCTACACCGTTTCCATGGCCAAAAAAGATAAGCAGCCCCAAGAGGCCTGCGCGGGCTTCACCCGCCTTTCCCTGATCCCGGAGTTCCCGCTGCATGATCTGGCTTTGCTGCGTGCCTATGAGTCCTGTGAGCGCATCAACACCCTGGCAGAACTGCCTGCAAACGTGGCGCCGTGGTACCGCGAACTTTACATCGACATCAAACTGAAAGAGGCTTTGGCTTCTGAAGAACTTCAGGACGACCTGCCGGCGTATATCGAAAAAGCCCGCGCTGAATCCAATAAAAAGAAAAAAGAAGAATACTACATGAAAGCCCTTTTGATCGCGCAGAAGCTCGAATTGAAAGAGGACATTCAAAGCATTCAAACCCAGCTTTATAAAAACTCTCCGCGCCTGAACCCGCTTCCGGCGTACAAAGACCTCAGCGCTGTGGCCTCGGACTATCGTTTCCACCGTGAATTTGATCAGGCTCTGGCGACCTATAAGAAAATTCTGGCGGCGAAAGAAGCCACTGCGGATGAACAGTTCCAGGCTTTGAAAAACATCCGTCAGACTTACAAAGTGGCTCAGCGTCGCACGGAATACATCAATGCGACGGCCGATGTTGTGAATTGGTCCAAGACTCAGTTCCAGAAAAACAAAAAAGACCGCCGTTCGATTGCCCGCTTCCATGACTCTCAAGTTCTGTTTGCAAAAACTTTGTGGACCGAAGACCAAACGTCCCGTGCGGTGAAAGTATTGAATGAAACTCACCGCCTGCTTCGTGGGTCCTATCCGATGGATGAGGTTTATTTCATCCTGGGTCGCATCGACGAAGAAAAAGGAGATTTCAAGAAAGCCTTGGAATACTTTGAAGCCAGCTATCAGCAGCCTGTCAGCTTTGCGGGCTTGCGTGACAAGATCGCGTGGCTGAAATCCTGGAACTACTACAAGCTTTCCCAATGGCCCGAGGCGAAAAGCAGCCTTGAGCAGATGAAGGATCTGGTGAAGGATTCTTCCGACAAGGCGCGCGCCCGATTCTGGCTGGCGCGCACGCTGAAGAAGCTGGATCAAGCTCCCGAGGCGCAAGTTGAACTGCAAACCCTGATCAAAGAAGATCCTCTGGGTTACTATGGCGTATTGGCCTACCGCGAACTGGGCTGGGAATTCCCGCCACTGAAAGTGGATGTGAACGAACTGCAGGGATTGAGCCTGTTTTCAGTTGAAGAACTGGATGCACAAACCCGTTTGACGACGGAGTGGCTGATTGCCGTGAACGAAAAACCGTTCGCGGAAAAAATCCTGAACATCGCCGTGGACGATCTGAAAAAACGCAATGTCACTTCTGAAAAGACTTGGCTTGCAGTGTCTTCCGGCTATGCCCGCTCCGGTCTTTACCTGCCGCTGTTCTCGGCGATTGGGGCGCTGGAACCTCAGGTGAAGGATCGTTTGCTAAATGACCATCCGGATCTGCTGTTCCCGCAGGCGTATGGCGATATCATTGCTGCTGCTTCCAAAAAAAGCGGAATTCCGCAGGAATTCATTTTCTCGATCATCCGTCAGGAATCCGCCTTCAACCCAGAAGCGCGCAGCCCCGTGGATGCCTTCGGCCTGATGCAGCTTCTGCCCAGCGTAGCAAAGCAGCTAGCCAAACAAAACGGTCTGCCTTATGGCGAGGCTCTGGACCTGTACAAGCCTGAAATCAACGTCCCGCTGGGGGCCTATGAATTGAAGAATCTGATGCGCAAGTATAAGGATCAGTACATTTTGGCAGTGTCCGGTTACAATGCCAACGACAGCGCCATCCGCGGCTGGCTGAAAACCCGCTACCGTGATGATTCCGTGGAATTCATTGAAGAGGTTCCGTACGAAGAGACCCGATCTTACATCAAACTGACAATGCGAAATTACGTCTTCTATCAAAGACTGCTTCATCAGGACAAAGGCTCGCTGTTCCCGGAAGAATTGCTAAAGCTTTCCAGATAAACTCAAACAAAAAAGCCACCCGACAAGGTGGCTTTTTTGTTTTAATGATCACTCTTCAAAACTAGCGATTGCAGAAAGTGTCGGTCACAAGACCGGCTTGAGCGGCTGTGTATTCGGGATAGTCTGCATACAAGGTGTTGGTCAGATCCAACAGGTCCGAATTTTCGTTCCATTTGTATTTCAGACTCTGATAGCTCAGCTCGCGCAGGTCGTAACGCTTTTCAAGCGCCACAGCGCCGCCATTCAGCTCTGTCACCGTGACGACAAGCTCGTTGCCAACTTCCGAATCCACGGTGCCCGGCTCAACAGCCCAAGTGCCTTTAAGAAGGCAACTGGTTCCAGACCCCGTCTGGTCAAACAAAGCTTCGGTTTGCTCGAAGTCCCCGTTGGCTTTCAGGTCCATTTTAACGTAATGAAATTCGCTGCCGGAAGAGGTTCCGGTTTCGGTTTGACTGTGGAAGGTGGCGTCTTCGCTCAAGCTTCCTAAATCCAGCTCACCTGACTCCACAGTCTGATTGCACGAGATCAGGAACAAAGCGCTGAAGGTCAGAAACATTCTAAACTTTTTCATGTTCTTCTCTTCGGTTTAGACAGGGCTGGCTTTAATTCTACTGCTGCTACGAAGAAGGGCTCTTTGTATAATTACAGTCCATTCACATACAAATATCATTTTGAAACACGCACTCAAAAAACGATCAAGTTTTCATAAAAAAATGAATTTTATTCAAGACAAGCCGTTCAATCGTCGAAAAGTATAGTATGAGTAAACTTTGTATCGTTTTGGCATTACTCTTTTTGGTTTCGCTTTGTGGCTGCTCCTTGGATGCCTCTTTGCAGAATTTCAAGCTTTCACAAATGGATAACACAGCACCACCGACACTGTTTTCCTTAAACTTTGAAGGCAAGCTGATCCACACCACTTATGAAGGAATCACACCCATTACCGTCAACGACTCACCGTTGTTCGCTCCTTCGGCGTCGCCTGCAGCCATAACCACCGCAACTGCCAAAGGTCTTGGTGACGTTACGACGATAGCGGCCCCTGCCGAGTTGACGGATATCAAACCTTTCATCCGACATCCTTACCACGATGCGCCCCAACCTGCACTGAGCGCACCGATACCAAACTTCAACCCTGCGGGGGAAGTAGCCTTCTCCCCAACTGCCGGAGACATCACTACACCCTCACCTGCAACGGCTTGCACATTTTTGTCTCCGATGCCAAACAGCACTTGCTCCGCGACATCCGTGTCGGTGTCCCTGCAAGACATCACGACGGGCACACTTTCCATTCAATTTAACAACGGACAGACCTTTGACTTGTCGATGGCAAGATACCAAATCACCCAATTGCAGCTTGGAAGCGCAGGAAAAAAGGTGGGAAGCCAATCCGAAGCTCGGGAATCCGGAGGTCCCTATCAGATGGACCTTATTTCAATCGGCGCTGCGGACTACTCCTCGTCCAAATCTTACTTACGCCAATCCGACAGCTCAGTTCAGCTGGTTTACAGCCGCGCCACAAACTATGACTTCCTAAAGGCAATCGCCGTAATGCCGAATATCGATCTGGTCTTTTATGCTGGTTACAAACCAACAGTCGACCGAATGGGCCTTTATGTTTCAGATAAAGCCATGACTTATTTCCGTCTTGTCGCAAATGTCAACCCCACGCTGGATGACATTCCCATGTTTGGTTCCTATAGATTTGTCGAATACAGAAACAAGATTTATTTCACCCTTTATTCTGGTTCCAGTCGCTTCAAACTTTTTCGCATGAACCTGGATGCCACAAATGTTGAACAGGTCACAAACTTCATAACAACCGGAAGCGACGACGTGGGTGGATTGACCGTGCATAACGGAAGGCTGTACTTCACCGCACGTACAGCCTCCACTTCTGCCGGAGCTGGAAAGCTGTTCTTCCTGGAAACCGATACAAATGGAAACAATCTTTCCATTTCACGTTTTCCAACACGCAACACCGCAAACTCAGATGTCGGCTCAATCCATTCCATTAACGGACGGCTTTACGTCAACTGGTCTTCGAACACTGAATCCGGACTGCACTGGGTCAGTGACGATCACTCACAAATCACCAAGATCACCGCGTTTGCCGACAACTACAGCTTTGGAGTCCTGTACGCAGGAAGCTCGGTACTGGCTAAAATGGACGAATCCCTTTCAGACGACCGAAACAGTCTTTTTCTATTCGACACAACCCAAAACCAGTTCACAATCCTGGCAGATTTGCGCCCAGAAGGGAACGGCTATAACTGGAAGAAAAACGAAGTTGCCAGTGCCGGAGACCGTCTGTTCTTTATCATCCAAAACGGCGAAGAAGGCGGAAGCAAAATTTACTCCACAGCTTCTGATGGCAGCGATCTTCGTGCCGAAACTGACATGGAAGATGTCGATGAAATGGTCATCCTGGGAGACAGACTGTTCTTCCTGGGCTTTAGCGGATCCAATGACAAACTTTATTCAATCTCCGCCACCAAGGGCGGAGACCTGCAACAGCACAGCGATCTGAACCCCGGGGGGCCCGACTTCGTCCGCAGCGGTAACGGGTTGGAGCTCTATCGGCGGAACGACAGCACCCTGCTTCTGGCCTGGGATGCTGATGCCTTTGAAATCAAACTTGATGAATAGTTGTATCACTTTGAGACCCTGTCAATTCCACCTTATGCTGCCGAGCTAAATACCGATAAGTGTTTGTGGCGAAAGGGGCATACCTCATGTTTTCTCGCAAGATGATTATTGCAGCTGGCTGTACCGGTTTGGTGTTCTTTGGGGGACTGGGTCTATACCTGTACTCCACAGAAGAACATTCCCCTTCCCGCTCTCAAAGCTCCAAAAAAGACAGCACACGCGCTCTGGAAAAATCCTTCATCACCTCTCAGACTGACAAGGTCATTGATGAACCGAGTGCGCTTTTCAACGATCCCGCCATCAGCCAGGCCTGGGGTTTGAAAAAATCCGATGCGGCTCGCGCATGGTCCGTCACCAAAGGCAGTCGTGACATCGTGATTGCCGTGATCGACACGGGTATCGACATCAAACACGAAGACTTGGCGGGCAACCTTTGGCGCAACCCGGGTGAAACCGGCAAAGATTCCATGGGCCGCGACAAAGCCACCAACGGCATTGACGATGACGGCAATGGTTTTGTGGATGACGTCTATGGCTGGAACTTTGTTTCCAACAATCCAAAACTGGATGACAACCACGGACACGGCACTCATATCGCCGGCATCATCGGCGCAGAGGCCGGAAACGGCAAAGGCATCACCGGGATTGCTCCGGAAGTCAGCCTGATGATTCTAAAATACTATGACCCGAAAGTTCCGGGCACGGACAACTTGAAAAACACAGTGGCTTCCATTCGCTATGCAGTGAAAATGGGCGCGCACATCATCAACTATTCCGGTGGTGGGACTGAGTTTTCACAGGAAGAACACGATGCCATCGCCGAAGCCGAAAAAAAGGGAATCCTTTTTGTCGCCGCTGCGGGGAATGAAAGATCCAACTCGGATCAGCATCACTACTACCCGGCCGATTATAAACTGAGCAACATCATCTCAGTCACGGCAATCGACCCCAGCACGCAAGTCTTGGCTTCGTCCAATTATGGTGTCGAGACTGTGGATATCGCAGCTCCCGGCCAGAACATTCTGTCCTGCCTACCGGGGAACTCTTACGGTTATATGACCGGCACCTCGCAAGCCACCGCATTTGTGACAGGTGCAGCTGCTTTGGTGATGGCGCACAAACAGTCTTTCTCTGCCAGTGACGTGAAAAAATACATCCTGGCTACGGGCGATGCCCAGTCACAACTGGCTTCCAAGACCCGCACATCCCGTCAGTTGAATCTGTATAAAGCACTGACCATCCTGGATCAGGGCGTGGGTGCCACGGGTGTGATCGCGGTGAACACCGCCAATATGAAAAGCTTCAGTGGGGATCCCAATGACAAAAACTCCCGCGCGGCTGAAGACGGCGTTGATGCCACCGCCAAAGAGATGAGTCACTTTGGCCGGTCTCTGATCGATGCCATGGGCACCAAAGTTCGCCCAAGCAAACTCGGTACAAAACAGGAAACCGAAGGGTTCTAATATCTCCCTTCCCGCCTAAAAAGGAGCCCACGAGGCTCCTTTTTTTATGTCTTTCACTGTCAACAATCTGGACAGGCCTGTCGGTTTTTCCCAGGTCCCATCCACCACTGGGATTCAGTCCCACCCTGTGGCACACTTGCCGCCATTCGGGGGCATTCCATGAATAAGTTTGTTGTCGTTCTGCTGTTATTGCTTTCATCCGCTTCTGCCTTTGCAGACCTAGATGGAACATTCGAAAAAATCCGCAATCAGGCCCGTCATTATCGTGATCCAGGAGCCGTGTGCGAGGAAGTCGCGCGTGCTGAATTTTCGGAAAAATACCCTGCTCCCCAATATGAAGTGATCGTGGGCATTGCCTACAACCTGAAAGGTCGCACCGTGGGCGAACTGGACATGGTTTTGATGGATCACAACACTCAGAAAGTTGCGATGGTGGGCGAAGTAAAATGTTACAGCAACCTGAAAAACGGCCTGACCAAAGCCAAACAACAACGCAAACGCTTCCTGACTCATTTGGGTTCGGGGGCTCCCCTGGAGTTCATCAACACCTCCACCGGGGAAAAGTACGCTTACGACAAATTCCAGTATGTGCGTGAATTCATCTCTGTATCGCAAAAAGGCGGAAAAGCTGTGGGCTTTGATGTGGAGCTAGAGCACAACTTGGATGAAATGACCCAGTTGCGCGACAGAATCATACACTGCCAAAAAGACAATCTTTGCCCTGTGCCGTAAAAGTCGCTCCTGCCTTGCAATTCAAGTCTGGATCGTGCCAGACTTGATTGCACAGGGGGAACTTTATGAAATCGGTAATTTCAGTATTCATTTTCTTGCTAGGTCTGTCTGCCCACGCCGAAGTCGGCTTCAAAAACGGAAATCAAAAAACAGCTGTTCTTGCTCAAGGACGAATCGTCGTCCACTGCTTCGGGAACAACCCAGGCGGTCCATCCCACGGCTCTTTCATCTGCCGCGAAGAAATTCTGACAGCGGGAGAATACGACTATTTCGTCGGCCCGGCGGGCATTAAAGGTGACTCGGTCACGCTGACAGCTCTGCACCAGGACGGATCACAAAGAACCAAAACTGTTGATTACGACAGCGCCAAAGGCCAAAGCAAGAAATCCATCAACCTGTGGATTGCAACCTTGCTGCAACGCCCGCTTCTGGATCCAGGCACAAACACTGTCAGATACAAAATCACATCCAACGGCAAAGTCACAGCCTCTGGCGAATTCGTGGCTGAGATCAAAGACGGCGGCACCAAAAACTGCTCCCGCACAGGATCCTACACATCCAACACGCCATCAGACTGCCAAAACGGAACATCGCTGTGCCGCCGCTACTTCAACGAAAACAACTATTGTCTTTAATTAATTGATAAAGAAAAACTAAAAAGGCTCCCGATGGGAGCCTTTTGTTTTTTTAATCCAGGAAATCGGAGGCGGAGATTTTGCCTTTGATCATGACGATCAAACCCGCCGCCATACACGCTAGCGCCACGCCCACCCCGATCAGGTTGCGGTGCCCCAGGTTGATCATGCCCAACAGGATCAACAGCGCGCTCAGACCAAACGGACCCCAGTACATGTACTTGTTCCACTTCGGCTTCATCGCTGAATCTTTTGCCGTAGGTTTTTGGCTCAACCCCACCATCATCAAAGAGTTGATACGCGCGATCATCTGATCACATTGAGGATCGCCACCTTGAGCGGTCTTTAGGTCTTCGTACTTCAAAATAGCAAAACGCAAAGCATCCAGTTCATGACAAGAACGGATGAACTCGTCATGCAGGGATTCATTGTCGAAGTTTTCAACCAGGTTCTTCCACTTGCGCACAAGGCTTGGCTGAGCTTTCAGGGAAGGATCCTTAGGCAGGCCTTCCAGCTTTTCAAAGATCACGTGGCAAGAGTAACACTCTTTCGCACGACGACCGTTCAATGCCCCACACTTTGGGCAGCCCTTCATCTCATGAGCCCCCGGCTCCATCACATGATCTTCTTGTCGCTTAGCAGCAAGAGCAAGCTCACTTTTCTCCAATTCTGGAGCGGATTCGGCAGTTGATGCCTCTTCAGCCTCAAGAGAAACTGCAAAACAGATCACATTCGCCGGATCTTGAGGAGGATATTCGAAACTGAAACGACCCTCGCAGGAAATGCACTGAAACAGCGGCGACTCCGTCTGGATGTCGTCGTTTTCAACCTCGTACAATTTCGCGCATGATGGGCATCTGATCTTCAATTTCACGTGGACTCACTCACTCTTTATGTTACTAATACCATGATGAAGAGATGGTTTCAATTTTTCAAGCATAAAGCCTACGATTTTCGTTGGGCGATTCTCTCCGGAATTCTCGTCGGCACAAGTTACATTCCGTTTCCTCCTTGGGCGCTGATCTTCTGCTACACGCCTCTGTGGATTTACGTGACCGAAGAATCCTCGTCGGTGAAGAAATCTTTCTGGGCCGGATGGGTTACACAATTCATTCTGACCTTGATTGGTTTTCACTGGATCGCCTACACCGCGCATGAATTCGGTCAGCTTCCGTGGGCCGTGTCTTATCTGGCGCTGCTGCTTTTTTGTGCGTTTATGCATTTGTATATCCCGGTGGCCGTGGCGGCGGGAACCTGGCTGCGCCTGAGATTCAAGCTTTCCGGCGGGCAGACCCTGTTTACGATCGCTCTTTTGCATGCCCTTTTGGAACGAACCTGGCCGGTGATCTTTGAGTGGCATCTTGGCTACACTCTGATCTGGTCGAAAATTCCGATGTATCACCTGGCGGATCTGGTCGGCTTCCACGGGCTTTCCGCGGTGGTGTTGCTTTTCAACGCCTGGATGGGTTACGTGTGGCTGAAACAAAGCTTTGTCAAAAAAGCCTTAAGTCACCTGTCATTGCTGGCACTGACTTTTGCTGCTTTGGTGGGCTGGGGCTTCTGGCACGGCAAAGCCTGGAACAAGTTTGACGGCGAAACCAAGGCCACTGTGGTTCAGGCCAATATCGGCAATCTGGAAAAGATCTATGCCGAACAGGGCCGCGCTTATCAGGAAGTCATCACCCGCAAGTTCCTGGATCTGTCTTTTGCTGCTATGCAAAAGTATCCACAGACCGACATCCTGATCTGGCCGGAAACGGCCTTCCCCGATTATCTGGATCAGCATCTTTTGGACCGCAAACACGCACAGATCCTGATTTCGGGGCTGCAGCCGCTGGGCCGTCCATTGATCACCGGGGCCTATTCCAAAGATCCCAAGGCCGATGAAAAGCAGGACACGTCCACTTACAACGCCCTTTTCCTGGTGGATCCACTGGGTAACAACTTGGATAAGCCTTACCGCAAGACAGAACTTCTGGCGTTTGGCGAATACCTGCCACTGAGCGAACAGTTCCCGTTCTTGCTGAAACTTTTGCCGTTTGTTTCAAACTTCGGCCGCGGCCACGGGCCGGAAGTGATGAAGTGGGACACTCCGCAAGGTTCCGTTCGTTGGGGTGGTCAGATCTGCTATGAAGGTCTTTACCCGTCCTTCACCCGCGGTCTTGCTGAAAAAGGCGCCGACATTCTGGTGAACGTGACCAACGACTCGTGGTTTGGAAAAACCTTTGAGCCGCAACAACATCTGTACATGACTCTGGCTCGTGCAATTGAAGTGCGCCGTCCTTTGGTGCGTTCAACCAACACCGGGGTCAGCACTGCCGTTTTGGCAAACGGTGACGTTCTACAAAAATCACCACTCCATGAAGAATGGAGCGGACAGTTCGTGATAAAATATCTTAAAAACGCTCCCCTTACTTTCTTTGTCCAATGGGGTCATTGGGACTGGATTGTTATTTTGCTTGTGCTGGGAGCAGTGATTGGCCGAGGAGCCCTCAATGCAAGATCTCGTCGTTCTTGACTGGATAGAAATTCTAGAAAAAATCAAATCCCACGCCACCAGTGACATGGGTCGTGAAGCCATCATGCAGACGGAGCCTTTGAAAACTCCGCAAGAGGCGCACGCAAGCTTTCAGGAAATCAACAACGCCACGGAAGTCTTAAACCAAGGCGTCCGCCCGTTCATGACCAGTCTGGATCTTTATTCGACGTGGATTCTGCGTCTGAAAAAAAATGCTGTCCTGAAAACTTTGGAAATGAAAGATGTCAGAAGCTTCTGTCTGGAAGCTTTGGCGTTGAAAGAAGCCCTGCATCCAGTGCAAAACGACTGGGCCCAGCGCATTCACCAAAGCCTGATGAAGGCCGAAGAACCGGTATCCGCGATTGACCAGATCCTGACCCCAAGCGGAGACATCCGTTCTGATGCCAGCGAGACCCTGTTCCGCCTATTCCGTGAAAAAGAGCGTCTGGCGCGTGAAGTGCAAAGCACTTTGGACCGTCTGGTGAAAGATCATCAGATGGAAAACGTCCTGCAAGACAAGTACGTCACCACCCGTGACGGCCGCTGGGTCTTGCCGGTTCGAAGCGGCATGCAGCACCATCTGCCGGGTGTGATCCATGGATCTTCCCAGACCAAGCAGACCGTGTTCATTGAACCGGAAAAAGTCATCCCGTCCAACAACCGCCTGCGCCAGATCGAGGTGGAAATTGAAGACGAGATCGAAAGACTTTTGACCGAGCTTTCCCGTTATCTGTCTTCCAAGTCTTTGGACATTGAAAGCTCGCAAGTGCTGATGAAAGACGCCGACGTGCGTTTTGCTCAAGCCCAATTTGCCAATCAGGTGGAGGCCCACCCGATCGAGTTTTCTGATGACAGCATGGAGCTGATCGAGGTTCGCCATCCGTTGTTGCAATTGTCCGGAAAAAAAGTCATCGCCAACACCGTGCTGCTGGAAGGTCACAAAAGTATTTTGCTTTTAAGTGGTCCCAATGCCGGTGGTAAAACCGTGCTTCTGAAATCCATCGGTCTGGCCGCGCAAATGGCCCGCTGTGGTCTGCCGATTTGCGCCAGCGAAACTTCCAAACTGCCGTTCTTTAAAAATGTCCTGATCGGCATTGGTGATGCGCAAAGTGTGGACGAAGAGCTTTCCACGTTCGCTGCCCACTTGAAAATCTTAGGCAAAGCCGCGTCCGTCAAAGGCCGCGACAACCTGATTCTGATTGATGAGATCTGCGGATCCACCGATCCGGAAGAAGGCAGCGCCCTGGGCCGCGCCTTTATCGAAGAGTTCTCGAACAACGACGTCTTTGCCGTTATCACGTCCCACTTGGGCCCGTTGAAATCCGGCTGGGACGAACAAAGCCGTGTCTATAACGGAAGCTTGGAATACGACCCGAAAACCGGCCGCCCGACGTATCAGTTCCTGGCCGGTATTCCCGGGGATTCCATGGCGATTCAGACGGCAAAACGTGTGGGCGTTGCTCAAAGCATCGTTCAGCGCGCTTTGGATGTACTGGCTCCAGCCACACGTGCGCGCCTGGAAGGTCTTGAGCAGATCGAACAACTGAAGGCGGATATCAATCTTTTGCAGGACCACCTGAAAAAAGAAACCAAGAAGGCCACCGAGATGAAGCGCAAGTATGAAGGCATGCTTGAGCAATTCAACAAGGACAAGGACGAATGGCTGCAGCGCACGGTGAAAAAAGCCGAGCGCAAAGTGGAAGAAGCCATTGCCCACGCCAAAGCCGATGAGACCTTCAAACGTCACACCGCTTTGCAGGAAATTAAATACAAACTGCCAGAGATCGTGAAAGCAAAACCGATCACGCAGCCGGGAGCTCCGGAAACCGCCGAAGAGTTTGGCAAGAAGTTCCCACCGGGATCCAAAGTGTATGTGCCGACCCTGAATCAGGACGGCATCATCCAGAGCACGCCGAACTCCAAGGGTGAGGTCATGATTTTGTCAGGCTCGGTGCGCCTGCAACTGCCATGGACTATTTTAAAACCTGCGGGGAAACCGTCCAACCCAACGTCTCAGCTGATCCGTCAAAGTTCCAACATCACCGTGGCTTTGGCTGACGATGATCGCACTTTGGATCTGCGCGGCCGCACGGTCGAGGATGCCTTGCAGGAACTGGAATTGGCATTGGACAAAGCCGCTCAGGCCCGCGAAGATCGTATTAAGATCATCCACGGCCATGGCACGGAAGCTTTGAAGAAAGCTGTGCGCACCTACCTGTCCCGTTCCATTTATGTAAAAAAATGGAAGGCTGGGTCACCAGAAGGTGGCGGCGACGGCATCACGTGGGTTGAAATCGGCGAAGCATAAGGACCTTTATGACATACGTGAATATGGTTTTGAATCACCCTTGGTTTAATCTGTTTGTGCTTTGGTCCCTGTTGGGACTGGGGGTGGGTGTGGTTGCCAAGATCATCATCCCTGGAAGTGAAAACATGGGATGGATTCGCACGATTCTTTTGGGACTTGCGGGATCTTTTATTGGGAACTTCCTGACGCCACGAGTGTTTCACTGGCCCAAATACAACGCCTTCAGCTGGGAAGGCATCGCCATCGGCATTGGTGGCGCGGTGATTCTGGTTCTCGTCAACCGGGTCGTCACTCGATCCTAGCTGATGAGCCTTCCAACATCGACAGAGCAAATCAAGCGCGCCCCATACAAGGCGCGCTTTTTTTATTTATTCAACAAAGTGAGGTTCTGGAACTGGCGGAGGAGTTTCACGTTTCGGATGACAGACCACTCCACACTTCACAAAACAGCCCCGGCCGGTATTCCAGCAGTACTTCGCAATGGGCATCATGTCGGAAGGGCAGCTAAGGCGATTGGCCTCAAAAATAGGCTCCACCACGAAGTTTTCTTGAATTTCCTGAAGATTGACCACTTCCTCAGCAGCAAAAGACGTGGCACTTGACAAGGCCACTACTGCAAAGAGAGATAGAACGAATGCTTTCATATATTCTCCTGGGTTATGATTGATATATGCGACCCGGGATCAGGCTAAAAGGAAGCACCTTGGACTTGCTATTGATTTCAGATAAGCGTGCCGGAAATCAGCGACAGAAAGAATGAATATGTTAATTGAAGACTACAACATCGCAAGCTGGATCATTTCAAAGACACTGGCGCTGTCCTACTTTGTCGCCTTTTTGTCTTTGCTGCCGCAGGTGTTGGGCCTTTATGGATCTCAAGGCATCTTGTCGATTGATCATCTTTTAAATCTTTTGGACAAGGAACTGAAAGCCGAGCGCTTTTATCATGTTCCGAGCTTGTTCTGGTTTTCTTCGGGCGATCTGACACTGAAGTTGTTCTGCTTTATCGGCATGACCGCTTCATCGTTGGCATTCCTGGGCTTTTCCCAAAGCTTTATGTTTTTGACCTGTTTCATCTGTTACCTTTCGTTCGTCAGCTGCGGGCAGATCTTTTTAAGTTATCAGTGGGACAGTCTGTTGTTGGAACTTGGTTTCCTGGGATTGTTCTTCGCCCCTTGGCAGTGGGAATGGATTCCTCTGGCGGCGCACAATCTGCATCCGATCATGCTGGGGCTGGTGATTTTCTTATTGTTCAAACTGATGTTCTTATCTGGCGTGGTGAAACTTACGCATAAGGATGGCAGCTGGAAAGATCTGACAGCTTTGACATATCATTACTGGACACAACCGCTGCCAACACCGGCGGCGTACTTTGCGCACAAGATGCCCCGCTGGTTCCAGAAGATGAGTACCGTGATCATGTTCTTTGTTGAGCTCGTTTGTCCGTTCCTGATGTTGATTCCCGGAAAAACTCAAGTTGTCGCGGTGGCTTTGCTTTTATCACTGCAGTTCCTGATCATCCTGACTGGCAATTATGGCTTCTTTAATCTGCTGACCATCGGTCTTTGTCTGGCCGTGCTGCCGGATTCGGCCTGGGGATTTAAAATCAACTGGGTGGAAACCACCACCCTGCCCACCCCGGTGATGCTGATTCCCGCGTTGATTCTGGTTCCCTCATCGCTGTTCTGGATTTTGAAAACACTTTCTGAAAACAGCACGAAATTAAATTTCATGTTGCCGTACATGCGCTTCTTTTACCCTTTCCGCATCAATAATCCTTATGGGTTGTTCGCAGTGATGACCAAAACCCGCCCGGAAGTGGTTCTGCAAGGAAGCAACGATGGACTGAACTGGGAAGATTATGAATTCCAGTTCAAACCCGGCGGCCTTAAAAAAGCGCCCGCGGTGTGCGCTCCCCACCAGCCACGCATGGACTGGCAGATGTGGTTCGCCGCTCTAGAGAACTTCAACGAAAACATGTGGCTGCAAAACCTCGCAACCCGCGTGTTTGAACAATCCCCGGATGTGATGACCCTGTTCAGCAAGGATCCCTTCAAGGGAAGCTCGCCAAGATTCCTGCGTTTTGAACGCTATGAATACCGCTTCAGCGACTTCAAAGACCTGCGGCAAAACGGCCAGTGGTGGGAACGCGTTCATTCAGGATCTTACGGCCCCGTGTTCGGCAGAGACGACGGGAACGGCGAGCCGGCTTAGAAGATTTTTCAGTCTGTCTTAAGTTTAATCCACCATAAACAAACAATGAGATTTCAGACTTAAACGCGCCAGTGACGAAACTGGCGCTCTTTTATTTTTTGCGGTCTTTCGTTAGAACTTCTCCATTCACAATCAAGGAGTTTTTATGAAAGCCCTCTTGTTCCTTTTGATCGCTGGTCTTCTGCTTGGCACTGTCCCTTCCCACGCCAAACTTCAACCTCTGACAGACGACGAGATGTCGAACGTCTACGGCTCGGCCGATTTGGCCAGCAGCCTGCTCTTTATGTTCGAAGTAAGACGGGTTTCCGGTCAACCCATGACCGGGGTTGAAATCATGAACCACCTTCAGGCGGTCAGCAAAGCTTTCGGTATCACTCTGGAAAACATCACAGTTGTGGGTGAAAGATATGGCTCATTGCAGATGACGGTGATCAAGGATGGCAAAACCATTTCGACCACTCAGCTTCCGTCTCACTTTGATCGCATTCACATCGGAGCCATTCGAGCGGGCAACGGACCTTCCATGGGCTCTATGACGATTGAGGGTTTGAATATCTCCGGCCACATCACCGTGACACTGCACTAGAATGAGAAACCTGCGCGCAAAGTGACACGCGTTGCGCGGCACCCTCTTAGAAGTTTGACGTTTCACTCTGGGAACGTATCAGTCCGAGAATGATGGAATTTGCAACCACCTGAAATCAGGTGGTTTTTTATTTTGTCTCAGTCTGACCTATGGCACCGCTGTTGCTTTATAGATTGGCATTAGGGGGCTTTATGAAAAATGCGAAACAAATCTTCACAACTCTTCTGACACTCGGTGCACTGTCCATGTTGACAGCTTGCGGATCCAGCCAGCAGGTAGCAGGCTCTACGGATTCTTCCAGCCGCACACCAGTAACAGATGTTGGTTCTGCATCTTCTAAAGCTCTGGCTTACTGCAATCAGGCAACTGGCAACGACATCACCGGTAAAATGAAGGTCTTCGTTGATTCCAGCAACTATGTTCGTATGGAATACGTTTACCTGCGCCTGACTTC
Organism: Bdellovibrio bacteriovorus; assembly: GCF_048286975.1. Classification (GTDB taxonomy): domain Bacteria; phylum Bdellovibrionota; class Bdellovibrionia; order Bdellovibrionales; family Bdellovibrionaceae; genus Bdellovibrio; species Bdellovibrio bacteriovorus_H. The sequence goes on from NZ_JBLVRT010000008.1 coordinate 63,231, forward strand.
ACTTCCAGCGACTTTCAAAACCGGCGGTTCTTATATCTCTTTGTGGAAATGGCTGGCAAACCCATCCGGTTACACCAACCTGGACACTTCCGCTTTGAACTTCGCTTTGATGAACCCAGCGAACGGTCAATACCTGACTGGCTGGAAAACGACTTTGAAATGGTCTGATGTTGTGACTGTTGCTTCCGGCATGGGTTACACAGATCCACAGACTTTCTTCAACAACGTCAACATCCTGGTTGATCTGAAAGATCCAAATGGCGAATACGATGCATTGAAGATCTCCAACTACGATGCCTCCACCAACAAAGCGATCAACACGGTTGACGGTCTGTTGCCACTGTTCTCTGCAAACCCAGCAGACTACGCTAACGACAACGGCTCTACCCGCGCCGGTGTCCTGCAGAAGCTGCACCCGTTCTATGGCAAGTCTGGTCAGTTCTCTACTTCCCAGTTCCAGTCCATGGCGAACAACTACTGCTTCTAATAAGTCCCAACCCCCAAACGCAAAAAAGCCACTCTTCCCCCAGAGTGGCTTTTTTCGTTTTTAAAACCGGCAATTTTAACGGTTGGTCAAAAAGGTTCAGATGCAAGGCGGAGGTGGGTCCTCGCAGCGCAGGCGTGCTCCTGCACGTCGAAGCGAGAAGCCCCGCCGACAACGCAGTCAGATGGGCCTTTTTCACCGACCGTCAGTGGGCGGATTCTTGGCTGACTTCTTCGGCCTGTAAGTTTTCGCCTTGTCGGTAGCGATCTGCCAGCGTCTTGTCGGTCGTTGGGAATGAGAACAACAACGAATGCACGTTGGAGTCTTCGTCTTCCTGAGTGACCGCGATATAGATCAGATCCTTGGTGGTTTCATGATCCGGGAATTCGCGGATGAAGCTGACCAGGATATTTCCATCCAGATCGTTCTTGCGCCAGATTTCATCAGCGCTTTCGATGGTCTCTTCGCGAAGTTCGGCGTAGTCTTTGAAATTTTCCTGGGGAATGTCTTTTTCCCCGCGCACTTTCAGCATCGCCTGATAAAGACCCATGGCCAAAGGATCCCCTTCGCCCATGGCATCCCCTTCTACAGATCCTGCGGAAACTTCTTCAAAGGTTTTATCGTAAACCATTTCACCGCGCTGATAGTTCTGCCAAACGCGGCTGTCTTTGGATGGGAAATGGATGAACACGAATGATGGATATTCGTCTTCACTGGACACATAAGCCACAGCGACATATTTGAAGGCATCAACGCCTTCTTCGAAACTTTTAATGAAGTGGTAGATGGCAAAATCCTCGAAAGTCTTGTCATCCATCCAAACTTCATCTGGTTCGTCCAGTGTGGACTCCAAATAATGCTCGCGTTCAATTTGCTCTTCGTCAGTGAAATCCTCAGCCGAACGCAGAGCAATATACTCTTCTTCCAGCTTATCGATGGCGCTTTGGAAATAGCCAAAAAGGTCTTTTTCATTCTCAAAAATCAGTCCAGCAGCCTCATCCACCAAGATGAGTTCTTTTTCAGAGGAGGTGCTTGGTTTCTTCTTTGCGCGGGTCTTTGTTTTCGCCATTCGTTTCGTATCCTTCACCTTTTCATTATTGAGACAATCCCTTCAGCCAACAACTAGAAAAAAGACACTCACGACGGCCCCTGTCATAGAAGTGCTTTTGGTCTTGCAACTGTGGACAATATTCCTCACCATTCAACTTAAGACGTCAGCAGGAGGCGCTCTTGGTCAACATAGAAGAAACAAGTCTGGAACGAATGGAAGCTTTGCTGTCTCATTCCGCCATGGGTGTTCATGTTCTTTTTGACAACAAGTCGATCGCCACGATCCTTAAGGAAGTGAGCGACGATAAGGACTTCTACAGCTTTGATAAGATGAAGAAGGTCCAGGATGTCATGACAGAGCTGATTGCCAAAAAAACCTACTTCGAAAAAATGGCCTATTTGCAGGCTCTGGATCAGGAATCCTATCAGATGCTGGTCAGGGCCTACTTCCACATCGTGGAAAACACGGTCCGCGCCAACCACGAACACGCACACTAACGAAAACGGGAACTCATAATTCCCGTTTTTTCGTTTAAAGTTTGCACACTTTCCCCGACTTGCTTCAGCCAATTTGGGATCTTCGATATTTCGTCTAAAGCTTAGAGTATTAATTCGACATCACTGCGGTTATTTAATGCGATGTGCCGACAGAGTGCTATTCTGAAGAGGTCGGATTTGGTGTCTTTCAAGATTCCCACCGCAAAGCCGATAGGAAGAACTGTGAAATATCGGATCTTCTTATCGGCTTTCTTATTTGTTCTGCTGCCGGCCTTTGCTCAGGCCGAGTACCGGGTCTTTGTTCTGAAGATCACAAAAAAGACCGCCGCCCCCCAGGCGCAGCAACCCGAGACGCAGGACTTCCGTCTGGTTGAAAGCACATTGGATCATATCCAATACCGCTATTACTATCCGGTGGCCGCCGATGAAGAGGTCACATACATCGACACCTGGCGCTGTTATGGTCGCACCAGTGACTTTCAACCCCACTGCCCCAACCCGAAAGGCCAGATTCCTGCCGAGCCCGCCCCGGCACCTTAAAACCTGTGTGTCGATTTGATACACTGGTTTCATGTCGTCAATTGACAATTCCACGAGAAAAGCCCAGCAAGCGGATTTGAGTGAACTTCAAGCCGATCACGCGCGCAAAAAAAAGCAGCTCGTGAAAGATAATGAAGCCCAGCTTTCTGATCTTAAAGACTATTACAACGACAAGAAGTCCGGCCTTCAGGAACAGAATGAAGCTGCGATCAATCACATTCGCAAGAATCAGCAGCAAGCCGCTGCCGAAGCCGTGGAAGATCGTCAGCGTCTGACGGAAAAATACAACTCCCGCACTCAAGCCCTTGCCAAAAGCTATGACGACAAACTGAGCTCCACGCGTGAAAAGCGCGCCGAGCAGATCCATCAGGCTCAGAACGATTCCCGCCAAAAAGTGACCAGCATTGAAAAAGATGCCAGCGAACGTGTGGAATACATCCGCACCAAAAGTGCTGATGACATCAAGGGCGCCAAGGAAAAATACAACAAGGACATGTCCCAGCTGAATGAATTCAGCGACCGCCGTCTGGAACAGCAGCGCAGCCAAAATGATGCCAGCCTGAAAAACGAAGTGGAGCGTGGTCGCAACGTGCAAGAGCGCGTGCGCACCCGCAATGAAAAAGAATACGGCGAACTGCGCGAACGCGGCGAAAAGGTTCTGGTTCAGGAAAACGAAAAGCAGCAGAAACAACTGGCTCGCCAGGACAGTGACTTTAACAAACGCTATGATCAGCAACAGACCCAATGGGAATCCCGCGAAGGAAATCTGAACAAACAGTACTCTTCCCGTCTGCAGCATCAGAAAGTCGCTTACGAAAACGCGCTGGACAACCAGAACGACCGCTTCCAGAGCACTTACATGAAAACAGAGGACGCCAACCGCGAATCTTTGAACATTCAGAAGCAGCGCTATGTGCGGGAACTGGCTGAAACCCGCAAGGACTTCGTCAAAGCCGCCGGCAAATATGCCACAAAAGAATCAGATCCATTTTATAAGGTTGAAGACCGTGGCAGTCAGATGAAAGAAAATCCTGATTTCTATATCCTGCGCGCCTATGTGCCAGAGCATGAAAAGGATTCCGTGAAGGTGACGATTCAGAATGATCGCGCCACCGTATCAGGTCAGCGTTCTTTCAAAGACAAGATTAAAGAAGACAATAAGAGCGTCAGCAGCTCAAACTTCCAGACTTTCCGGGAAGAGTTTGCTTTCGACAAACCCGTCATCACCGACGGCATGACCCGTCAGCGCGATGGCGACTGGGTTGTCTATCACATCCCTAAAGGGATCCCGAGCCGCTTTGAACGAAAGGCTTAACGCTCGTTTGCGCTGCCAGCAGAATTTCCAGGAAATAAGCCGCCAACTGATGACGTCCTTCCACTGAGGCCTTTTTATAAAGGCTCAGAGCTTGCTGTCGAGTTGTCGTTTCTGAAGTGCCCCGTCTGTCCGCAATTTCACGCAGGCTCAAGCCAAGAAGAATCAAACCACCGACTTCACATTCAGTTTTGGTAAGTCCCCATTTATCGAAATGAGTTTTGAAGTAAGCTTGAAATTCATCGGGATGTTGTTTCATATCCGAAATTTAATCGGAATTTGTTTAAACTGTCATCATACAGAAGTACGCAGTAAGAAAATAATCTTCCCCCGGTGGAGAAAATGACCTCCACGCGCCTCCTGTTTTTAATTCTAGGAATTTACCGGAACGACCGTTCCTTAGACTTTCATCAAATAACGAACTTCACGCATTACAAATGCAAGACGAGTTTGAAGATCTTGAAGCATTTCAAGATTTGCGTGCAACTGAGTTAGCGCATCGACTTCAACAACCGGCTTATCCGCCATTTCGTGGTAGGCCTTGTGAGCCACAGGAGAGAAGGATTCAACAACAGACTCAGTCACCACCGCTTCAACTTGCGCGTTTTTATCCAATGTGATCACTCTCATCTTGTTCTCCTTCACCTGCATTCTCAGGCGCGAAATCAAAGTCTAGTTAGCTTTTTTCTATTCCAACAACTTAAATAAACTTACATGGACATTTTACACTGCTGGGCGCTAGTACTCGCACTGCAGGGCTGAAGAGTCCACCTCAGCCAGATTCACCCGATCATCACCACTGGACAGATAGGTCGCCATCACGGAACCCGCGCCGTCCTTGTGTTTCAGGCCCAAGACGTGACCCATCTCGTGAAGCACCAAAGCTTCTATATTGACCTCGCCCGACGATTTTCTCGCTGGGTTTACAGCCGTCGTCAGACGTTGATTATTCCAATAGAAATTAAAGTCATAGGCGTTCAAACGGATGTCGGCTTCCTTGATAAGGTCCCCGATCCAGTAAACACTGGTCCGGCCCTGTTCCGAAGCACGGTTGCTTTCCCAGGTATCCATCAAATAGATGATGTTCTGCCCATCTTTATGGGGAACAATCGGTCCGCTATAACGTGGATATTGAATGATATTGATCAGTTTTCGTCCGGCGGTGCGTTCCCAGGTTTCTGCTGCTCGCATGATTGCAGGCACCATAGAATCCGGGATAGAGGTATGCAGTTGCATCGTCACTGGAGCATCGCTTTTCCAGGAGATTCGTTCGCCATACACGTTTTGCACGAAACCACAGTCTTCCTGGGATTTCGGCGCACAGGCTTGAACTACTAATGCTATTGATAGGACCAATGCGGTCCCAAGCCACTTCCACATGCGAGCGACCTCCTCTGCCTTGAGCTATTACAAGGAAAGGGCCACCTTGGCTTGCAGGGAAAAACCAACGTAAATATCTGCTTTCATTGACCTATTCAAACCCAGCCGGAATCGGCCTTAAAACCGGCCAACGCCAAGGAAAAGCCGTCAGGTTTAGCGACAGGTCCTTAAATTTCGCCTAAGCTATTGATTTTATATGTGGTTTTCGCTGTAAAAGCTTTGAACACCCTTTCGCCGCAAAGTGTGGTGCAAAAGGATCCCAAACAAACTGGCCCGCCGATTGCTTTAGTAGGAAGCATGTCTCAAATAGAGACAATCGGACCCCACCCCAATCGGGGAACTCTTAGAGGTCCACACTACCCATCCCACATCCTACCTTCCCTGGTGGTGAGCTGAAGAAAAGCTCCTCCCGCCAGCCGCGCGCGCGACGTTCAATCCTTGGAAAAGGACCGCAATTTTGATAAATAAAAACCTTTCAACCAGAAAGGTCCCCCATGATGAAACTGACAGTGATTCCCGGCGATGGTATCGGCCCTGAGATTATGGCTCAGGTCATTCGCGTTCTTAAACACGTCCATGCTCCATTTGAATACGAAGAGCACCAAGCTGGCGAAGTGGCTCTGAATTCTTTGGGCGAATTGCTGCCTCAGACCACCATTGATTCCATCAACAAAACCAAGCTGGCAATCAAAGGCCCAACGACCACGCCCGTCGGCGGAGGCCACAAGTCCATCAACGTGACCATGAGACAAAAGTTCGATCTTTATGCCAACGTGCGCCCGGTTCGTTCTTTGCCTGGTGTTCAGTGCGTTTGCTCGGATGTGGACCTGACTATCGTGCGTGAAAACACCGAAGACCTTTACGCGGGTATTGAGCGCATGGTCGATGAAGACACTGCCGAAAGCATCAAGCGCATCACACGCAAAGGATCTGAGCGCATTGCCCGTTATGCTTATGATCTGGCTCAGAAAACCGGCAAACCTCGTATGGCTATCGTGCACAAAGCCAACATCATGAAACTTTCTGACGGTCTGTTCCTGAAAGTGGCGCAGGAAGTGGGCTGGCAGTATCCAACCATCACTACCAAAGACGTTATCGTTGATAACGCCTGCATGCAGCTGGTGACCAAGCCTCAGCAGTTTGACGTGATCGTGACGGAAAACCTTTACGGAGACATTCTGTCGGACCTGTGCGCAGGTCTGGTGGGCGGTTTGGGTGTGGTTCCGGGTGCCAACATCGGTGCTAATCACGCGATCTTTGAAGCGGTTCATGGTTCTGCACCGGATATCGCAGGTCAAAACAAAGCCAATCCAACAGCTTTGCTGCAATCTGCAGTGATGATGCTTCAGCACGTGGGTGAAAATGCCAAAGCCGATGCGATCATGAAAGCTTTGATTGCCGCACTTTCTGACGTCAACGCAAGAACTGGTGACTTGGGTGGTAAAGGCACGACGGTGTCTTTCACTGACGCCATCATCCAGCGTCTGGGTCACTAAGATGAAGCCACTGATGATCTCCCCGATCCGCACAGAGATTTTCCGTCAAGGTGGGGACCTGGCGGAGTTCATCCTGGCTCATGTCGAAAAATCCCAATGGCAGGAAGGCGTCCTTCTTGCCATCACTTCCAAGATTATCTCTTTGGCGGAAAACCGCCTGGTTCCTTTAAACAGCATCGACAAAAAAGATCTGATCCGCCGCGAGGCTGATCACTATCTGGGTGAAATCGGTCACGGCGTGTCCCTGACCATCAAAGATGGTCTGCTGTTGCCCGCGGCCGGAATTGATGAATCCAATTCTGAAAACGGCGACTATATCCTGTACCCGCAAGATCCGTATCTTTCTGCGGAAAAACTGCGCCAGTCCCTTTGCAAGCGCACAGGACTTAAAAACCTGGGCATCATCGTGACGGATTCCCACACCAGTCCTTTGCGCAATGGTGTGACCGGCATCGCCCTGTCTTTTGCAGGCTTTGATCCAGTTCGTAACATGGTGGGGGAAAAGGACATCTTTGGCCGTGAACTGAAGATGACCAAAATCAATCTCGCCGACAGTCTGGCTGTCTCCGCTGTTTTGATGATGGGCGAAGCGGCCGAACGCTGTCCGCTGGCCCTGATCGTTAATGCGCCGGTGACTTTCAACGAAAATCCCCGTCGTGAGGATCTGCAGTTTGCTCCCGAAGACGACATGTACCTGCCTCTTTACAAACATCTCATGAAGTAGAGTTTGCCTGATCCCGGTTTTAAACTTAACATTGGTTACATGAAATCAATGTGTTTGCTTCTTGGATTCTGCCTGCTGATGTCTGCCTGTGCCACCAACCAAAAAAGCCGTTTGGCTGCCACCGGAATTGGTATCGGTGTGGGTGCAGCGATTGGTGCTGCCACCGCTCCTGAAGATGAACGTCCTGAACTGCACGCCCTGTACTGGGGTGGCATTTTGGGTGTCGTTTCTGCTGTGGCTGCCAATTACTATTATAACGACGAAAAAGACATGGAACTGATGCGCCTGGAAACTGAAAAGATGAAGGCACAATTGGATTTCTTCCAGAATGGTCCCGCGACGTTGCTGAAAGAAACCACCGGCAAAGCAGACAAAAAATACTTCCAAAGCGGCAAAGCCAAAATCAAACTTTACAAAATCGACCAGTGGGTTGATGAAGGCCCGAACAAAAAATACCACCGCGATCAGATGATCGAAATCCTGCCGTTGGAAAAAGGTGAATAATGAAGACGCGGGTTTTGTCGGCACTGCTGGCCGCTTCAGTGATTTGGGCTTCGGTCGTCACTTACCTGTACTGGCAGCTTAAGAACAATCCCCGTGTGGTCGCCGTGACCATTGATGCCGGCAAAGAATCCCTGCAAAACATCCAGATGGGCGAAATGGAGCGCATGACTTTCTTGCGCCAGTATCTGGAACGTTTCTTTAACTATGACTCCAACAACTTCTGGCAGTCCCAAACCTCGCTGGCATTTTTGATGGCGCCCAAACTGGGTGAAGAGCGCATCCGCGAAGTCAGCCGCCTGCGCGAAAAAGTGCAGCAGAAAAACATGTCCCAGATCGGACGCCTGATCAGCCTGAAGCTTCTTTCTGATGGCAGCTACAAAGCCCTGCTGCAGTTGCAGATCACCGAAGACACTCAAAAGAACCAGCTGTTCGCCACCACCCAGATCCGTCTGAACACCACCGAGCGCAGCCTGGAAAACCCCTGGGGTCTGGTGGTCAGTGAAATGAAATTCACCGGCACAACCCCGCAGGAACCGGCCTTCCCAGCTCTGGTGTTTGCAAGTCATCAGAATCCGACGTTGCTGACTTTCCCGTGTGCGATTGAAAATATTGAAAATCCGCGCGAGCAGGATCTGAAAATCAAGATTACCACACTGAATATCAGCGAACTGCAAATCACCGCGGCGAAAACCTTCAGTGGCAGCGCTGCTTTGATTGCGATTTGCAAAGACCGTGAGTTCAAATTTGAAATCAGTGCTGATGGAAAAGAGCGAGATCTGTTTGCCGCGTTCCCATCGGCTGCAGGCAGCGAGCGCCGTCGTGAAACCGTCCCGGTCAAAGCCAAGAAAAAGGACATTTACGAAAAGACCATCGAAAATGTTTTGGGAATCGAGATCGACAACTAGACCGTCTTCATTTCACTGCGCTTCAGGGCATCATTCAGCAGCGCCTGATCGATGCCGACCATCACCCCGATTTTGGGATCCTTCGCCTCACAGACAAAATAAGCCGGAACTGGCAAAGTTCTGCGTTTGCCTTTCAGATCGAACCAGTCATCGTCTCTTTGAATCTGGCGGTCGTCCTCTTCCGTGGTGAAGGGCCAGATGTCGGCATCAAAAAATTCCCCGACAAACAGGGTCTGACCCTGCGGCCCTTCGGCTTCACCTTCCACGAAATAACGGGAAAGTTTGCGACTTTCGCCCGCAACGTAATTGAATGAAGTCAGCTTCCCGACAACGAAGCATCCACTTTCCGGGTGACGCAAAAATTTTCTTAATACATCCAGACGTCGTTCCCGCAAAAACACACGAGAACCAAAAATAAAAGTTCCCGCCAAAAGCAACATCGCCAGCGCACTGCCCACAGAAGACCACATTGGAAGCTGATGGGAATAAGCCATCTGGGCGAAGAAACCGGCAAGCCCCAGGCTGATCAGAGCACAAGCGGTGAACACAAAGATCATCAAAAAACCCGGAAGCCCGCGGTGCCGTGCAAGTCTTTGCAGGCGTTCGCGGTTCTTCAGGTCCTGTTCATTTTTTACAACCAGATATTTCCATGAGCGGTACATGGATTAAGAATGATGAGTCGCCACCGCGCGGTCAAGCCCGGCCTCGACCGGCTTGGGGAATCGCAGAATCACTTGAGTCCCCACACCGACGCGGGAACGAATCTGCAGGTCACCGCCCACAGATTCCAGGGTTTTCTTGGCATCATACAGACCCAGTCCGTTGCCGTTGTCTTTGCCGAAGCTCACGCCTTCTTGTGCCAGCTTTGGCAAAATGTCCTCAGGGATGCCACTGCCATTGTCCATAATCTGCAGCAGCCAGTGATCCTGACGCTCCATCAATGTCAGATTGACCGAAGCCTCTGATTCAGGCAACGCCTCCAGGGCATTGTTCAGCAGATTACTGACTACACGCTGTACTTTCACGGATTCCAGATTCACTTTCACCGCATCGGAATGAATGTGTTTGTGCCAGGTGAAATTCACAGAAGGATGCGAGAAACGATATTCTTTCAGCAAAGAATCCATCAAGGTCGTCAGATCCTGCTGTGATGTTTTAGTGACGGGAACACTGGAACCCGCATTTTGTCTGCGACCCTTGGCCAGCAGATCTTCAGCGATGCCTTTGATACGAGCTACAGCGTGATCAAACAGTTCCTTCTTTTCGGTGCTCATATCATGAGACAGCTGACTTAAAGTCGTCAAAGCCATCAACGGACCACGAATATCATGGGCCACCTGGCGCGAGATTTCCGAGATTTCTTTGTTGCGAGCCAGTTCGGATTCAAGTTTTTGTTCGTGCAAGCGCGCCAGGAATTCACGGCGATAACCGAAGCCCAGCAGGATCAAACCCAGCACCACACCCAGCATGAACACCGGGGAAGTCAGAGCTTTGACCACCAGTTCAGACGGGCCAAAACACACAGCCATTTTACCGGCCGGCAAAGAATTCAAAGTGATTGGAACTTCCGTGGAAACAAGACACTGCAAAGACTCAGGATTCTGAACTTCGCTTTTTACAACAGCGGTGTGAACTTCTTTAAGCTGCTTCAGAATCTTATTTTGCAGGGTTGGATCACCTTGGAATAATTTGGCACGTGCGATGTCGTCTTCCCAGATCCCGACGTATTGACGGACAGAATCCTTCGCACGATGAACTTCGTAGCCGAAACTAAGTACGGCGACCACCAGACTTACGATCATAAAGACCGAAAGCCATTTCACGGGGATCTCATTTTGAGACGAAGCTCTTGTGTTTTCCATACCTTAAACACAAGCAAAGCCCGGTCCGCCCTGCCCTCAACCAAGACCCCCAGAGAGGTGTCTAAAGATTGTTCAGGAGACGAATCCGGGTCGATGTTATTTTTTTGAAATTTCTTAAGGAAAATCGTTAACTTTTACCTCTGAGGAGCCGTTTTAGTATCTGATGAATAAGCTCTTGGGAGGCCTAGCACTGGCCATAACATTACTGACTTCATGCACGGGCCCGCAGCGCGCACCGAGCTCCGTTATGTATGATGATGAACGCGCCAACCGTATTCAGGAAATTGACGTCGAGCTTTCCCGTTATTGGAACAAGGACTGGAAGTACAATCAGGAACTTTTCCAAAAAGGGAAAGAAAACGCGAAATTCCAAAAAGACCTCGATCACGCCAATGAAAACTGGCCCCGTGTTGAAGCCTTGCTAAATGAACGCAACGCCGAAATCAACCAGCTGTCCTCGAAACTTTATCTGCGTGAATGGTCCGGCCTGGGCCCGTGGTTTGAAGCCACCTTCCGCCCGCGTCTGTTTGAAAAAGAAGAAGTTTTACGAATTCGTTCTATGGATGATTTTAAGTTTGGATCATCACATCAGGGATCCTTTCCCATCGAACATCAGTTCTATAGCACCTATATCCTGCGTTTTGAAAACGACTTGCCGGTTGAGAACAGCCCTTTCCGCGATGAAAAAAGCAACAATCAGAAGAAATATCTGAAAGCCCGACTGGAGTGTGATGGTGACATCATTCACCCGGGTGGCTGGATCTTTTCAAGCGAACAGCAAAGCCGCGTCTATGAATTCAATTGGTACTATAACCAGGAAAACGGCCAGAAGGTACGGGTGAAGTTCACTCCACGAGTAAACTATTGCCGACTGTCCTTCTACGATCCAGAAAAGTCCAAAACGTGGACCAACGGTGTGCAACTGGTGGATCTGGGGCGCGTTTCTAAAGAGTGGATCAAACTAACCAATCAGATCGACATCTGTGCCCGTCCTGATGGCAACTTCGGCAATGACACCACAGCCTTCTTTTGGAAGCAGGACTTCAACTATACGACCTGCCCTCAGACTTTCGACAAATTGGTGAACCTGCGTGACCCCTATGTGTCGATCAATCAAAAGATCCTGGCGCTGACGGGTTCCCCGCTGAGCCGCAAGGACTTCAACAACAAGAACCCTTTGGCAGAGCTGGATTTCTCTAAAGCTCCGAAGTTTGACATCATCTGGGTTTCATCTTTGAATTTCTCGGCGGACTTCTATGGCATGGTGCTATCCAGCGCCCTGAGATATCACGGCCAACAAGGAACCCAGATCCGCATTCTGGTCCCTGAAGTCACCATGACTAAAAAAGACAAGGCGATTCTGGACCGTTTGCAACAGGGTCTGCCCAACATCAAAGTGCAGTACTATAAGTATGTGCTGTCTGATGAAAACAACGGCGGCTGGTTTGACAAGTTCCACCGTGTGAATCACACGAAACTGATCATTGGTCATTCCAGCACAAACACCAAAGACAGCTTCCTGATCACCGGGGGCCGCAACATTCGAGATTCCTATATCTTCAGCGACACGCCTTTCTACAAGGCCTACAAATACCTGAAGAACTACGGCGATGGCGAAGAGGCTTATGTTTATTATGACGATTTCGAAATCGAAATCCGTGGTTATGCCTTCGTAAAATCCGTCATGGCCCAGATGCTGTCCTTCTGGATGCGCGATCCAGAAACCCAGCGCCACAGGTCCACAAACATCAACGTGCCTAAAGAAGCCTCGGTAGATCAGGTCATGCGCCTGCGCTCACTTCCCTATGCCGCACCATTGGTCCGTCACATCACCTCGATGCCCTACTTTGACGGTTATCAGCTGGAAAAGTTCTATATCGACATGATTGATTCAGCCCAATCAGAACTGCTGTTGACCACACCGTACTTCCGCCCGTCCGTGGCAATCAGTGCGGCCTTGGACCGCGCGGTTCAGCGCAAAGTCAAAGTGAAGATCATCACCCGTATTCACCTGGCTGGTGACGGCACCCCAAAAATCGCCGAAGACGTGAACAAACAAGGCATCAACCGCCATTTGAAAAACGTCGAAATCTTCGAATGGACCCAACCCAATTCGATCATGCACTCGAAAATTCTGGTGATCGACAAAAAGTTGAGTTTCATCAGCAGCGTCAACATGAACCGCCGAAGCTTCATCCACGACACCGAAAGCGGCGTACTGATCTTGCACGGCCCAACAGCACTAGAAATGCGCAAAGAAGCCCTGGATTACATCAGCAAAGGCCGCCGCATCACAGCCCAGGAAAAAGTAGGCTGGATCAACTCGACCCTCATAGACTGGGGAGATTCGCTCTTCTAATTCCTTTTTTGAAATCGGGATTTGGTTTGAACACGGGGGGATTGGGGAAGTCACCGGGCTTTCCCGACACTCCGTCGGCACGGCGTCGTGCCTCGTCGCTTCCCACCTGCGGTGGGAGGGCCATCCAGGCCCCGCGAAGGCCGACTGCGGTCGGTAAATCCCGCTGCCCTCCCCAATCCGCCTTCGAACGAAATAACTTAAAAAGAAATTAGAGGAGACGACTGCGCAAGCGCGCGATGTCGTTTATCTCACGCGGACGTTGATTGTCAGGTTTGGTATTCCCTGCGCTGTTTTTTTCTGTGGCTGAGTTTAGAGACCATCCCAAAGATCCCTACTCTAGAAATTCGAAGATGATTGCAGGACAGGAAGGACTTGGCTGGCCGAAGGGAGACCTTCGCGGGGCCTGGATGGCCCTCCGCCGCAGGCGGAAGCGACGAGGCAGGATGCCGTGTCTCCCGCAGCGCCGGGCAAGGCCTTGCTGGCCTGCAAACCCCGCGCTACGAAGAACTAACTAGTGAAGGGACTCTTTGTGAAGCTTGTCTTTAAGCTCCTGAACCTCAGGAATGGAAACTTCGTAAGGACGACCACAAACCTGACAAGTCACGTGAACTGGTTCGGCTTTTTTGATCATGTCTTCGAAATCTTCCACCGTCAAAAGCTCCAAAGCGCGCATCACGCGGTCTTTTGTGCATGGGCAGAAGTATTCCACTTCGGGTTTGTGTTCGATTTCTTCAAACGGGATTCCATCCATGAACGGAGCCACCAGTTGTTCTGCGGTCGCTCCATCCAAAAGCATTTGAGAAATGTTTGGTTTTTTGTCTTCGTAATTTTTCTGGATTCTTTCCACAACCGCTTCGTCCACGCCGGGCATGACTTCAATCAGTACGCCGCCAGCAGAACGAACTTTGCCGTACGTGTCCAGGTAAACGCCCAACGAAACCAAGGAACGGATCTGGTGGGACTGATGCAGATAGTGGGCGATGTCCTGCCCGATTTCACCACTGACCAATTCAACAGTTCCTTGGAACGGTTGTTTCTGGAATGGCTGATGTCGAGCCACACTCAAAAGTCCAATGCCGATGGCATCTTTCAAAGACAAGCCATTGTCATAATTGGCAGGTTGGTATTGTGGGTTTGCGGTGTAACCACGCACGTGTCCGTTATAAGACGCTTCTGCGTAGACACTTCCCAACGGGCCGTTACCACGGAAAAGCAGGCCGACCATTTGATCGTCCTTCAGTTGAGCCGCCATCAAAAGAGCGCCCACCATGCTGCGGCCCACAGCCACCGTGGCCAAGGGATAAGTGTTTTGCAGACCCTGCATATGTCGAACGACTTCAGTCGCATTCACTGCGGCAATACGCACAGTCAGATCTTTGGATACGAAGCGATGAACTCGTTCTTTACTCATGACAAACTCCCGGACTTTATGGAAAAATGAACCTAACAAAGCAAGACCCTAATTTCAAGCAGAAGAGAGCCCCCCGCAATGAAGATCTACGTCTTTAGACACGCCCAGAAAGCCATGGATTTTTCCGGAGACCCCGATCTCACGGCCGAGGGACATGCGCAAGCCTCCAAACTGCTCGACAAGGTGCTTAAAGAGGAATTGCCGCGACCTACAGAGCTTTGGGTGTCCCCTAAAAAGCGCACGCACAGCACCTTCCGCCCCCTGTCCCAGCATCTGGGTCTGCCGCTGATCACCCAGGACGCGCTGCTAGAACAAAAAGGCGACGAAACCCTGAGTGATTTTCGTAAACGCATCAGCAAGCTTCTGGAAAATGCCGCCACCAAAACGGATGCAACCATTTTCATGTGCTCCCACTATGACTGGGTGGTTGAAGCCATGGGGGTTGCGCCCGCTGACAAGGATCTTTCTTCGGATGCGGATTTTTCTCACTGGAGTCCGTGCCAGCACGTTGGTTTTCATGTGAATTCCGACGGTATTTTTGAATTCATCGAGCTAAAAAGGATTCAACTATGATTCGCAATATCTGGGCTGTCGGCCGCAATTACGCTGAACACGCAAAAGAATTGGGTAACGAAGTTCCCACCGAACCGATGATCTTTTTGAAAGCCGGAAGCACCGCCACTTTGGCCGCCAAAGAACTGGTTGTGCCCGCTTGGATGAAAGAGGTTCACCACGAAGTGGAACTGGCGCTGCAGTTTGATGAAAACCTGCAGATTGACGAAGCCTGCATCGCCCTGGATCTAACTGACCGGGACAAACAAAACCAGCTGAAATCCAAAGGCCATCCCTGGACGCTGGCTAAAAGCTTTAAGGGCGCGACTCCCCTTTCGGCGTTCTTCGCGGTGAACGATCTGGAAGAGCTGAAGAACCTTGAAATTATTCTAAAAATCAACGGTGAAACCCGCCAGATGGGGAACACCAACCAGATGATTTTTTCTCTGGAAAACCTGATCGAATTCGTGCGCCAGCACTTCCCGGTTGAACCCGGTGACCTGCTTTTGACGGGCACTCCGGCCGGAGTCGGCCCTATTCGCCGCGGCGACGCTCTGGAAGCCGAAATCGTGGGCAAAATGAAACACCAATGGCTGGCTCGCTAGCCATTCGCGTCAATCCACTGTTTCCACCCCTATTCCCGGAACACTAATCGCTTGAATTTTTATATCCCCGTGAGAATATGCGGCCCTTCTGTAGAGGTAAAAGCATATGAACGACATTCAGTCGCAAATTGTCTCCCGTGGTGAAGAGATTCTGAAACGCATGGAAAGCCAGTCCAAGGCTTCCATTTTCTCCAAAGACTTCTGGTATGGCTCCATCATGGAATGGAGCATGAAAAACGAAAAATTCAAAACCAACATGTTCCGTTTCGTGGACGTGCTTCCCTCCATCAACTCGGGCGATGAAGTCGCGCGCCACTTGAAAGAATACTTCTCTGAAGACGGCGGCACCCTGCCTCCGGTGTTCAACGTGGGACTTGGTTTGGGTTCTTTGGCTCCGGGCCTGATGGCGGGTGCGATCAAAAAGAACGTTATGGGTATGGCAAAGATGTTCATCACTGGCGAAAGCCCGGATGAAGCATTGCCGGTTTTGAAAAAAGCCCGCAAAAACAAAATGACTTTCACTGTCGACATTTTGGGTGAAGCGACACTTTCTGAAAAAGAAGCGCAAGACTACAGCAACAAGTACATGGAGCTTGTGACCTGGCTGGCGAAAGATGCTGAAAAATGGGACGAAGTTCCGCAGATCGACCGCGACCATGAAGGTGCTTTGCCGAAAGTAAACGTGTCCGTGAAAATGACGGCGCTTTATTCCCAGATCAAAGATGCAGCCTGGGATGAATCCAAAAAAATCCTGAAAGACCGTCTGCGCCCGGTGTTCCGTCTGGGCATGGAAAAAGGCGTGTTCGTGAATCTGGATATGGAACAGTACTCTGTCAAACACCTGACACTGGAAGTATTCACAGAGCTGATCAACGAACCTGAGTTCAAAAATTACAAGTTTTTTGGTATCGTGATTCAGGCTTACCTGCGCGATTCCTTCGAAGACGTCAAATCCCTGACAGAGTTCGCGCAAAAACGCGGCACTCCGTTCTGGGTTCGTTTGGTGAAAGGTGCCTACTGGGATTACGAAACCATCGAAGCGGAACAGCGTGGATGGCCGGTGCCGGTTTACACCAACAAGGCCGAATCCGACGCCAACTACGAGTTGTGCGCGAAGTACCTTCTGGAAAACATCAAATTCATCCGCCCTGCTTTTGCATCCCACAACGTCAGAACTTTGGCGGCGTGCATGCTTTACGCAGAAAAGCTGAACATCCCGAAAGAGGCTTTGGAATTCCAGATGCTTTACGGAATGGCAGAACCCATCAAAAAAACAATCGTGGACATGGGCTACCGCATGCGTGAATACGCTCCGGTGGGCGAACTGATCCCGGGCATGGCTTACCTGGTACGCCGTCTTCTTGAAAACACGTCCAACGAATCCTGGCTGCGTGGCAAGTTCGCCGACAACAAATCCATGGCGGAGCTTTTGAAAGATCCGGCTCAAGGTTTGACTCCGACGTCTCCGGTTATTCCGAAAAAACCAGGCAAGTTCTATAACGAACCGCTTTTGGATTTCGCAGTAAAAGCTGATCGCGAAAAAATGCAAAAAGCTCTGGCTGATGCGAAAGCCTCTTTGCCGGTGAACGTGAACATCGTGATCAACAACAAAGAACTTCAATCCGGCAAGATCTTTGACCGTGTGAATCCGTCCCAGTCCGATCAGATCGTGGGCAAGATCCAGATGGCAACAACCGAGCAAGCTGAACAGGCAATGCAAGCGGCGCAAACTGCCTACAAAACCTGGAAGAACGTTCCTTGCGAACAGCGCGCCGCCCTGGTGGACAAACTTGCTGATATCATGACCCGTGACCGCTTCAAACTGATTGCGACGCAAGTGCTTGAAGTGGGTAAGCCATGGGCTGAAGCTGATGGTGATATCGGTGAAGCAATCGACTTCTGCCGTTACTATGCCCGCCATATGCGTGAGCTGCAAAAACCGCTGCGTGTCGGTGGCTTGCCGGGTGAGCTGTCTCACTACATCTACAAATCCCGTGGTGTGACGGCGGTGATTGCTCCTTGGAACTTCCCTCTGGCGATTCTGGCCGGCATGGTGACTGCGGCGGCTGTTGCAGGTAACACCGTGGTGATGAAACCTGCAGAGCAATCCACAGTGGTTGCCTGGGGTCTGATGAAAATGATCCAGGAAGCTGGATTCCCACAAGGTGTGATCAACTTCCTGCCGGGTTACGGCGAAGAAGTTGGCGAATACATCGTGAACCACAAGTACACGACCACGATCGCCTTCACAGGTTCCAAAGCCGTGGGCCTGCACATCATGAACCGCGCAGCGGTGGTTCAGCCAGGCCAGCAGCACGTCAAACGTTGCATCATCGAGATGGGCGGTAAAAACGCCGTGATCATCGACAACGATGCGGATCTGGATGAAGCAGTTGATGGCGTGATCTATTCTGCGTTTGGTTTCAGCGGTCAGAAATGTTCTGCTGCCAGCCGCGTGATCGTGCTGGATGAAGTTTACGACCGTTTCGTGGACCGTCTGGTGGAAACAGCGAAATCCATCGAAATCCACCCGGCTGAAAATCCAAAAGCTTACATGGGTCCGGTTGTCGACAAAGAAGCTTACGACCGCATCCTGGGAACGATTGCGGAAGCAGAAAAAAATCACAAACTGCTGTTCAAGGGCTCGGTTCCTGGCGGCGGATTCTTTGCGCCGCCAACAATCTTTGGTGACGTTCCAGGTGATGCGAAGCTGGCTCAGGCTGAAATCTTCGGCCCGGTGGTGGCTGTAATCCGCGCGAAAAATCTGGATCAGGCGTTGGAAATCGCCAACAGCACAGAGTACGCGCTGACGGGCGGTATGTTCTCTAGAAGTCCGGCAAACATCGCTCGCGTGAAGGAAGAACTGGAAGTCGGAAACCTTTACGTGAATCGTGGTATCACGGGCGCGATGGTTGACCGTCATCCGTTCGGTGGCTTCAAGATGTCTGGTATCGGTTCTAAAACCGGTGGCCCGGATTACTTGAAACAGTACATGGAGCCAGCGTGCGTGACCGAGAACACTCTTCGTCGCGGCTTTGCTCCGGCGGAAGAATAGTTTTCCTTCAATTCAAGAAAACCACCAAAAAGCCTCTGGACACCCAGGGGCTTTTTGCTTTTTACCCTTCCCTTTTGCTTTGTCAGGGAACGCCCATTCTTTAAACATCCCATGGCAAAGACTTCACGCTCCCCTGCCTCAAGCCCTTTCTAAATTCAATAGAGCTGGCCCGGCCCCTGCATTGCTTGTGGTATTGATTTTTTAATCCCTCACCACTAAGGATGTATATGAAGCAACTTCTGCTTTTCGCCATTGCCACCATACTGACTGCCCAGGCTCAGGCTGTGACCTCGGACCGATTTATTTTTGACTTTCTGGATCAGGCGCAAAGAACTTTGAACGTCACCAACAAAGAGCGCGCTGCAAAGAACAAACGCCTTTACTGCGAAGCTCTTTCTGATGAACAGATTCTATTGATCGCAGCAACGGCGTCCATTCCGGATATCACTGTTGCCCAGTTTACTGAAACCGTGTCGAATGATCTTAAATGTTACCCTGTGTTCTTCCCACCATTGGGCCGCAAAGGCGTGACCGGCACACTGTTGAACACGAAAGCCTATGTCATGGATGTGATGCTGATTCAGGACATTTTGAAGTGGATGAACAACGGAGACATGCCACACGCGGACACCCCACTGGTGGAAAGCTACAATCCGGATTTCTTCAAACAATTCGAACAGTAAACAAAAACCGGCGACTCCCGCCGGTTTTTTTGTCTCAGCCTGAGACGATCTCCCCCACCTCGGGTGCAGCCAGCTTCAATTAGTTGAACGTGAGAATTCGCCGAAGAAAACCGAACACTTCTACTTAAAGAAAACTCACAAAAAGACCCATGGTTTCCGATAAGAAATCATGATCTTTCACGGAACGTTGCCACCAAGTCCACTAAAAGCGATCACAAGGTTTTTCCTTGTCCTGCTGACCAGTCTTCTGACGGGGTGTACTTTGGACTCCGTCATTCAAGCTCTGACCAAAGAAGACTTCAAGCTGCTCACTTACCCTGACACCAACTATGTGGACGTGAACTCTTCAACACTGAATCTTGAAGGTCACTGCGACGTTGCTGAGGGCACAGTCACCCTGAAACTCGACTCCGTCGAAAAAGAAAAACTCACCTGCCCGGAAACAGGCTTGTGGCAATATCAACTGGATGTGGCTTCCCTGGGCGATGGTGAAGTCAACCTGACTGTCGAACAAGTCGAATTGGCCGATGCCACGAAGAACATCAAATCTGCCACGGTCACTTTGAACAAGGACACCACGCCGCCACAGTTGCTGGCGATGCCCGATATCATTCTGAATGACAAAGGTTATATCAGCTGGGATTGCCAGAACCTGAACGACAAATGCACGTTCCGCTCATTCGTCTCGACAACGGACCTGTTTACCTTTGCAGCTGAGCCTTACACAAATCTGAAAAGCAACGTGACCTTCCCCGACGGAAAGTCATATCTGTTCCTGCAGGCCAAAGACGCTGCCGGAAATCTTTCGGCCATTAAAAAAATTGAAGTCTATTCCGGCGCTATGGGAATTTTACTTAATCCCATGCAAATGAAACTGGCGATGGATCAGTCTGTGACTCTGCGATTTTATATTCCTCAGGTTTTCGCCAGCTACACTCTGTTTAATAATGCTGATTGCACGGGTTCTGAAAACTGGCAGGCCCGTGTCGCCGGAGCCCACCTCTGGAGCCTGCCGTCAGCCACACCGGCACTTTATGCAGTTTCCGCAAAGTTCAGAACAGCAACAGGAATCGTCAGCCAGTGTTTTACTGACAAAATTCCTATTGTCGACGTAAGCACCAACTATGATATCTGCTCAGGGGGATCATCCAGCGCGGCCTTCGGTATGGTTCGAGCCAGCCTTTACCCACAATCCCCGGGCTATAATAACAATGAAAACTGCGCCTTTACCGTCAATACGACCGATGCAATGGATATCGTTCCGGCCACCACTATCCAAACCGAGACGGACAAAGATATTCTGTCCGTCAAACAACAAGGTCAGACCCTCTATGCGTTCTCCGGTTCATTTGTGCCAAGCGGATTAATGCCCCTGACCAGCACACAGCCCGGTCCGTTCACAATTAATTTTCAGTCGGATGGTCAAAACACCGACGCCGGTTTCCTTGTTTACTGGATGCCGAAAGATGCCATCCGCCAGGAAATCACAATTAATGACGGTGCATCCCAAACCAGCTCTAAAAATCTGCGCGTGTCATTTAATGTTCCAACCTACTTGAAAGAATACTATCTGACCGAAGATTCTTCATGCACTGCAGGTGGAACCTGGAAAACCATGGCCCCAGTAAACCAGTTCACTGCGCAGACGAACAATGCAAATCTGACATTGTATGCTCGATTCCGCGACACTTTTGGCAACGAATCTGAATGTGTCTCGTCCGCAATTCCCTATGTGCCATCGAGCATCTCCATTGTCGGCCCGGCCAATTCAACATACCTCGGCACGACCGTCGAATTTACAGGCATATGCAGTGACGGCGGAGCCACTGTTAAAATTTCCGGAACCTATTCGGGTGAAACAACCTGTACAGCTCAAAGCATGTGGAGCAAATCATTCCCAATTGGAAATATTCCCAACAATGCAACCATCAACGTCGATGCAGAGTTAGTGATTGCAGGTGCTACTGTGGCTTCGGCTTCAAGATCTTACACGGTTCAGCGCCACGTCACACCGACCTATCCGATCGACAACGGTTACGTGGGCCTGTCTTTCACATTATCTGGTACATGCTCTCCGAATGGAGCCACAATTAATGTCACCGCCCCTTCGGCGACCACAGTTACTTGCGCTAATGGAGAATGGAGTGTTCTTCAAACCGTCACCGGAAATGATGGCGACACCATCACTATTAACGGCAACCTGACTTTCCAGAATGTCATCCAGGACACTTTCTCTCTGCAGACCAAACTTAGCACTCAGCCACCAGTCGCCGTCGTGTCCGGGGTTCCGAACGGCAAAAGCTCAATACCAAATCTGTCCATGATCGTCGGCGGAATCGGCGTTTCCAGCTACAAATTCAAATTTGGAGTGGGTATTTCCTGCTCTTCCCTCGCGGGATACTCTGCAGAACAAAGTATCGAAGCAGGTCTTTTCGTGAATCAGTCCACCTTCAGCGTCAACGACACCATCACACTTTGTGTCGTCGGAAAAAGTGGTTTGAACGGCCTGTGGCAGGACTATTCACAAGCGACAGTACATAGCTGGCAGAAATCAGGCCTGAATTATGCTTCGCTCACCGGACCAAGCCAAGTGGTGGCAGAAGGCGAAAGCGGCGTGACTTTGGGTGTGACCCTGAGCGCACTTTCAAGTGCCCCCGTCCGCGTTTACTTCCAGACATATGGCGACGCCCTGTATATGGTCGACCACAATCTTTATCCGGGTTATATTGAAGTACCGGCCGGACAACTCAGTGCCCAGGTCACGTTTGACAGCCTGAACAACAACCTAGAAACCAAAGACAGCACGCTGGGTGTGTATCTGACCCACACCAATCAACCTGAGTTCTTTGTCGGGGAAAATCACTCCAAACACTATATGCTTCGTGATCCCGTGCGAAGCTCGCAAAAACTTATCGGCTTTGCCCATGGCAGTGACAACAATCCGCCACCTGCTTGCGCGCTGACGGAAGATGGTCGCCTGCGCTGCTGGGGACTGGGTTCTTCAGCCCCGACAGGAATCGCAGAGCCTTTACCAGCCATGCGCTTCAAACAGGTTGTCGGAAGTCGCATTCATTTCTGTGCCCTGAGCGATCAGGACGACCTGTACTGTGCCGCCTACGGCAACTTCACCGCTACAAACTATGATCCGGGCATCAAGTACAAGTCCATCGCGCTAAAACAGTATATAGGCTGTGGTATCACCTCAGATGACAGAGTTCGTTGTTGGGCCACTGACGGCTCAAGATTGACCTTGTACATTGACGACGGCGTCGTGAAGTTCAAAAAGGTGTCTCCGTCCCACGGTACTATTTGTGCGATTTCCCTTACGGATGATCTTTATTGCTATGGAGAAAACACTTATAAAACGATCGCCAACAACGCGACTGCCAACTATGGAGTACTGACACTTGTAGATAGCGGTACGAAATACAGTGATGTCACATCCTACACTTATGTTTGCGGTATCACCCTGACCAACCAACAGCTGCGCTGCTGGGGACGCAACGACTACTATCAAGTCGGCAATGGTACGAACACCGCCACCACTACTCCGGCTATTATTGACGGCTCGACGAAATATTTGAAAATCAGCGGCAGCAACACCAAAGCCTGTGCGATTACGGAAAACTTCAAGTTGAAGTGCTGGGGTGGCGAAATCATCGGTGGCTACACTGCTACACAGGAAAAAAAGATTTATTCGACTCCTACCCTGCTGAATTCCAACCTGGTCTGGAAAACGGTCCAAGCCAACGAAGGAACCATTTGCGGGATTGCTGATGACGACCTGGCTTATTGCTTCGGAGATGACACCAATTACCGCACGGCCATCAAGGGAGTCCGCGGTGAGCTGACTCTGATAGATTACGGCGGTCAATACATAGACTACGCTGTCAATGGCGGAGCTTCCATCTGTGCTATACGCAATGATGGGGCTGCGGTTTGCAGCGGCTACAATGGCAGTGCCATATCAAGACTCTCTCCTCGTGTTATCCAGCCTTCCGTGAATTTCACAGGTGGCAAGGTGTTGGAAACTTCAGACTCCATGTCCTGCGTTTTAACGCCGGCCGCCTCGTACTGCGCACGCTACAACTTTTTCGGACATCTGGCTGACGGTACCACAACCAGTACGAAACTGGACTACACACCAACTGGTGGGATCGCCATCCAGGGGTATACCGCAAACACCTATTGCGCCGCCGCGGTGGGCACCGATGGACATTTAAAAAGCTGGGGTTCTGGCTCCGGAGGAGCCATGCCCTGTCCGAACACCCTCACAGCACAACCATCGAAAATTCTGCCTTCGGTTCTATTTAAGCCTGTTTTGGGAAGCCACGGCACAGACTCAATGTGTGCCCTTAGTCAAAGCAATGAAATTTACTGCTGGGGCTTGGGTCTTATCAAAAGAGGTACCGGCAATTCATCAACTCCCACGTCCGTGGATCCCAGCAATCGCTACACGGACTTCAAAATTGCCGGTAATCGCCTGTGCGGCATCCTGGAAACTTCCAGTCAAATTCGCTGCTGGGGTGACAATACAAACGGAAAACTGGGTAACAACAGCACGACGAACTCCACAGGCAGCGCCGTTCAAGGTGGTCACAGCTATTCAAAACTTGGAATGAACGACAATATCACCTGCGCACTGAGAGGCACCACATTGGATTGTTGGGGGGGATTGACCGCCCACAACAGCCTTGTTCCATTCACTATGAATGGCGGAGCGGCATACAAAGACTTTGCCGTAAGCGTGAACGACGTTATTGCCATCACTACCAGTGGAGAAGTGCATATCTGGGAAGACAGTTTGTTTAAAAACGCGCCTCGCGTAATCACCCCGGCCGGAGTGACTTTCAAGTCCGTCAAAGCCGCCCCCAACCACTACACCTATTGCGCCTTGAGCACAGCGGATAAACTATACTGCCGCGATATCAACGGTCCAATAGACACTCATCACCACCTGCACCAGGTTCGTCAGGCAAGGTTCTAGAAAAAGAAAAAGGCCACTGTTTCCAGTGGCCTTTCTTAATTTAATTAAAATAGAGGTGAGAACATCATGCTCCCCGAGTACCTTCCTTGGTATCACCCCTCCCGTAAAAATGATTGCAGCATAACAAAAACTCGATTGCAAGCGACTTATTACAGATTTTTTAAGAATTATGCCCGGGGCCTACGATTTCCCCCATTTTATGCCAAGTCCTTAAGCAAAACTCAAAATTCCTAAAACTTTATTATGTTTACGACAGCAACCCTGAACCAAAGAGATTCCCAAAGCGAGCGCAGCGATACTGCTCCCAAAAAAACAAAACCCACCAATCAAGGTGGGTCAAAAAGGTTCAGATGCAAGGCGGAGGGTTTTCTCCGAAACGGAGGCGTGCTCCAAGCACGTCGAAGAGAAGGAGAAGGCCCGACAACGCAGTCAGATGGGCCTTTTTCACCCGCCTCTTAGAAGTCTGACAAGCGATCAGCCAACTCTGGGTGATCAACAAACGGATTTCTATTCCCCTGAGCTTTGAAGATCTCAACATTACGTTTCATTTCGTCTTGATCTACCGGATCTTCGTGGTTCCACTTGCGAAGAACGTTTTCTTCCTGGGGATCAATCGGAAGGTCATAGCGCATAGAGAAATAGAACAACGCACGAGCCACATTGCCTTTATGGTTTTGTGGTGGCTCAAACACCTCGTCAGAACCGGCGCTGCCGATACCGAAACGGGAATCCGGGCATTTCAGCTCCATCACGTCTTTAGTGACTTCACCGAAGGGATGGTTGCCGCGAATGGCATTCAATTGAGAATCCGTCGGGAACAGGTGGTGCAAATCAGACTTTTGAACATCATCCGGGAAACGACGAGTGAAGTGGCTTTGTGGCCAGGTGTGCTCAACGTTGATCACGGTGTTGTTCGGAATGGCCCCCGGAGAAGGCGGAGAACTGCGGAAGTCCTCCGGACCACGATCCGAGTTGCAATAGACATCGCGAACCGCGTACTGATTGCCGTCTTTCACCAGGTAGTACTTCCCCATCAGGAACACTCTGGCTGCTTTGTAGCCGATCGCCGTGTGACGGTAGCAATGACCTTGACCTTGTATGCAGTTTTTCACCACAAGATCATAAGAGCCTTTTACAGCGATATGATAATTCTGCAGGACAGATTTGATTCGGTTTTGAAGAGCATCACCGGAAACTCCGGCGCGAAGATCGCGATAGAACTCTTCCCCATAGTATGGGACCGCTTGGGATTGGTTTGCCGCATTTGCGACACCAACAAAAGACAACAATGTAAGAACAATCACTGACTTAATGAGCTTGCTTAGCTTCATTCGGGTCCGCCATTTCAACGTAGGGGGTGATCTCCAGCCTCTGGTCGATAATGTGTCCCACCGGTAACGTTTCTGTCAACGGGTGTATAGAATTTACAAGCAAGCCCCAGCATAGCGCCGAACAGGCTGCCACCCAAGTGGGCCGCGTAGGCAACGCCCCCACCAAGGCCTTCAGGAATCGCCCACAGGTTCGCCAGATCGACGACCAGGAACAAAGGTATGATCAGCAGGGTCGGCAAATAAATCGCGCCATAATGCCCTGGCATCGGTGAAGCAAAATATAGAAACTTCACTCGCATTCGAGTTTCAGCCACACAATAAAATGCCAAAAGCGCACTGATCGAGGCACTCGCCCCCACCATCGGCACGGCTCCATGGGTATCTGACAGCAGGAACCCCAGGCCCCCGGCCATGCCCCCCACCATATAGACAAACAAAAGCACCCAGCTTCCGGCCATCACTTCGACTGCCGCCCCCAGCAACACCAGGAAACCCAAGTTAGACAGCAAATGCATCCAGTTCGAATGAGAAAACTGATAAGTCAGCCAGGAAAGAGGCCCCTTCGCTCCAGAGCTCAGCCCGAAGCGATACAGCAGTTGTTCCTGATACTTTTTGCGGAATTCAGTGATGTTCTTTTTCCAGGTTGCGATCTGCACTTCGTCGCCGCGATAGGCGCCGGCTTCCGCCGCACTCAAGAACCTGCGGTCTCTCAGCGCATAGGCGCCCAGAATCCCCATCTGTTCGGCGTTGACCGAACTCATCTGATGGACCCATTCAGGCTTTTCATATAGAATTTCAGCCGGGATGTTTTGCAGATACTGGTAATACAACCTGCCCGTCAGAACCAGCCCGTCTTTTTGCAAAACGGGAGACGATGTCAGACCCGAGTTCACTCCGCTGAAGATCAAAATAAAGATAAAGACATTCAGCACCGCCAGCGTGATCGTCAGCGGGTACTTGGAATAGTCTTTAAAGTCTTCAGGGCAAGGGATGATCATGGAACCTCGTAACGTTCTTTGAAGTCGTCAATCCAGCTTTCTTGTTCAGCAGCACTTGCCGGCATACGGCCGCCATTGCCACCCTGCGGGATCAGCTCGGCATCACGCAAAGCCCACACAGAACGAACGAAGCGTTTTTCCAGACCGGACTGCAGAATCGGATTCTTTTGCAATTCAGAGATCGCTTTCAAACTGCCGGCAAAGTCATTAGAGGCAAACAGCTCCTCGGACTTCAGGAATTTGGTCGTCCACAGATGACCATCCGCCTGCTCCAGATCATCGAAGTTTCCTTCTTCCGCCATATAGCGCGCCAAAGCGCACGTGGACGAAGACGAGTCTTCACATATTTTGCTCAGGTATTGTTCCTGCGCCTCACCGTCGGCCAAAAGGTATTTGGCAAGATAAGCCAGCGGCTGAGCGTTGACCGGGTCACCCCACAACGCGACTTCCGCTTCTTTATCCAGACACTCGCCGGAGATTTCATTCAGCAAATACAAAGACAACGCTGCATCCAGGCGCGCCACACCTTCAAGATCCGCACTGCCGCGCATTTCTTTGCAGGCTGCAACCTGGGTGCCGCCTTTTTCGCGATACTCACCCGCCATCAGGCTGTGATAGGTCTTAAAGTAACCCAGCACTCCGAACAGCAACAGGAAAAGCAAACTCATGCGCATCCACGAATTGATAAAACGCGATTCAATCGGATGAGGTCCGTCGTCATGAACTTTTTTAAGTGTAATCACCAAAGTATCAGCCGCACGATCCGGGAATGCCCGGCGCAGCGGATGGCTGAGGATTTCCATAAACGGCAAAGCCAGCAGCACAAAGCTGAAGCTCCAACTGAGCGAACGAATCACACACTGAGCATAAGACAGACGCGGTTGATATACAGGATACGCAATCACGCGCAGTTGCAGAAAGATCTGTCCGGGGGTGGCCTGCCAGAAGTACAAAAACACTGACTGCAGGAAGGTCACGATAAAGACCACGGCCAGCACCACAAGGGCCGCCGCCACCACGCCTTCCGCAGAACTTGCATTCAGCAAAAAGAATGTCTTGGTCTGACGAACCAGGCCTGAAACCATCAGACTGACGATGGGAGATAAAATCAAAAAATCCAGTATCAGTGCGATAAAACGGTCGGCCACAAAGGCCACCGGCACTGTACTGGATTTTGGATGATGAGGCTTAACTTCTGGAGCCGACAGATCTGGAAATACCATACAGATCGTATCGGCCTGAAACAGGAAACACTAAAGAGATTAGTGGCCGAAATTGATCGCCTGCACGCGACCTTGATCGTCGGTAACAAACTGGGCTTTGCCGATGATCTGCTTGGAGGAATCAATCAGACTATAGACCTGCTCCCCGGCAGCATTGGACGCCACAGACACTTCGGCATAGTTCATACCGAAAGCTTCAGAATACTTTTTAAGGAAGCCGGCTTTGTCTTCGATAGCCATCGGGTGTTCACCCGCTTGGGCATCAATAAACTCCAGGCTTTCAATACGGCCTTGCGCCAGCTTCATACCGTACTTTCCTTCAAGGTAGCCAAACACCAATTCATCACGCAATGTGGGAGCTTCCGCAAGGCTTGCCGCCATTGAGGACTTTTCTGTCGACATTCTTTTTGCGAGGTCATGTTCCCACTTCACATCTTTGGCAAAGCTGGAAGGTTCAAAGCTCGCAACACCACGGTTGCCGCCATTCGCAAGATTTTGATCCGGGCCGCGCACCAGCCACTGATTCAGGAACACAGTCATCAAAAGCACGGAAGCGATGGAAAGAACAAGAACAGCTTTTTGTTCCTGCGCTTTGTCCTGCAGTCTTTTTCTTACTGATTGTGCTTTAGGAAATTCGATCACGTTTGCGTTCCTCATTTATTACCCCTTAGCAAGTGCTCAACTTTGTCACTGCGAAGGGCGTGCCGTTTATAAACCACTTCATTTCATTCTAGCTGCACAGAGCCTGAACAGACGTACAAAAGATGTTTGACGTATTGTTTTGATCATCTCACTGTGAGACGACAAACGCCATACATCCGGGACTCTAGTCGAGGGCCTTTTTCACCCAAGAATCAATCCCCGCCTGCATTTCAGGGAGGCTGTAATACAAGACCCGGTCCAAATTCACACCCTGCCCCTCGATCTGATGCTGCTTGTGACTTAAGTAGATCGCCTCAGGGATGGATATCTGCACCCCGGGCCCCACCTCTTCCAGTGGATACCAGACACCGACCAGCAACTGACCTCGACTGGGGCTTCCCAGCAGCGGCGCTTTCTTAAACTCTTTCAAAGCCTGCGCGACCATTTCTGCCACAGAGGAGCTTTTCCCGTCGACCAGCACCCGCACCTCGCCTTTAAAGCATTGGGGGTTGTCGTAAGTCTTCAATAAAATCTCGCTGCTGTTATCAAGCACGGCCAGTTGCTCCTGATCTCTCAAATCATTGGGAAGCTCTGCAGGCCTCTTCACCGGTGCACGGGGTTTTACCAAACGCCCCACTTCTTCGGACTTGCACATGAACAGCGACAGAAAGCGCAGACCCGCCACAAAATTTCCGCCGGGGTTTCCGCGCAAATCCACCACCAGCTTGCGCAACGGCGCGATCTGCTGCTGCAGTATTTTCAGCTTTTCTTCTTCAAAGAATGCCGCACGGAAAGACGGAATTTCCAGCACCGCATTTTGCGCGGATTTAAATTCCAGATGAAGATCCTCGGACCGCTGGATGGAGCGAGGCTTGATTTTCACAGAAAATTCCTTGTCCTGACGAAGCATCAGGTACGAACCCTGCTCGGTCTGCGCTTCCCAGGGATTGGGCTGTTCGGCATTGATGCTTTGAATGACATCTCCGGGTTTCAAACCCGCATCCTGTGCAGGAGAATCAGGATGAATTTTATAAATGACCAGTTCCCCGTCGACAAAACGGCTTTCAATGCCAGTTTCAAGACTTTCTCCGCGCCAGATGCTGGCCACTTCAGAAGAATCGTAAACTTCCAGGTGCGACACCTTCAACAGCGCCAACGCATTGTTCATGTCCTTGATGATCAGTTTTTTCGGAGAATACGGAGTGACCAGACGGCTGCGCCGACTGCAGGTCTTTTTCCAGTTTTTTATTTTGCTGTCGTCCAGAAAGATTCTTTCCGCGACAAGATCACACACTGCCGGATACGGATTCACGAATCCGCGCTGCAGAGTGAAATGATACGCCCCGTAGGCGCAGGAGACTGCCAGAAGAATTGCAAAGATCCGCGTCATCTCGGTCCTGTAATAACAAAGACCGGATGTTTGTTCATCCGGTCTTTGCTTTTCAATTCAAAAGGAAGAATTAAGCAGCCACTTTCTTCTTGCGAGCCGCAGAAGGATCGATGTGGTATTGCTTCACTTTACGATACAAAGTCGCGCGACCGATACCCAAAGCTTTTGCCGCTTCAGTCAGGTTGCCTTTGTATTGTACGATGGCGTTTTCGATGGCGTGAGCTTCAAGCTCTTCCATTTTCTGAACGCTGGATGAAGTAGCTGTTGGCGTTGGGAACTGGATTACGTTACCACCACCCACGTCAGAGTTGATCGGGCTTGTGCCTGAAGCCAAAGCCGGAACACCCGCTACCAGTTGTTGTCTGAAAAATGCGTTATCAAGCCCTTCTCTGAACTGTGCAGATGAATATGCTTGAACTGTCACATCGTGGTTCTCCCAGTACTTCTTTGTGTTTTCGATTGTTTCCTGGCTATCGCTCACCACGATCATAACTGTACGTGACATTTAGTCCTCCCCTTTTGAAACATTAACAAAGCCTATTTGACTCACTTTGTACCTATCGGCGTATCACGCTGAGAATTTAGGGCCAGTTGCAAATATTTTTTGAGACACTTTAAGCAGGCCAAAACACTGGACTTTTGTAGGTCCGAAAATCCCGCTTGACCGAGCTTCCTGCTTTTTTGCCCAAATTCTTGTCGGTTTTGCCCGCAAATTCAGCGACCTATCCGATGGTCAAACGGCTTTAAAAAGGACTCAACGCGTGTACCGCAAGACTGCTGGATCAGCAGTTGTCCAAATAAAAAAGGCCTCCGCGATGGAGGCCTTTTTTATTTGTATTGTGAATGCCAAAAACTATTCCAGCATGCTTCGAAGCATCCACGCTGTTTTTTCGTGAAGCTGCATTCTTTGAGTCAGCAAATCCGCGCTGACTTCGTCGCCAGCTTTTTCAACCAACGGGAAGATGGAACGAGCCGTGCGAACAACAGCCTCCTGCCCTTCCACCAATTGTTTGATCATGTCTGTTGCGGAAGGAACACCAACAGGTTCTTCGATACTGGTCAGCTTCGCAAATTCCTTGTATGTGCCCGGAGCAGCCACACCCAAAGAACGGATGCGTTCAGCAATCAGATCCACGGCTGTTGCCAGCTCCGTGTATTGACCTTCGAACATCACATGCAGAGTCTGGAACTGAGGGCCCGTGACATTCCAGTGGAAGTTGTGGGTTTTCAAATAAAGAGTGTAAGAGTCTGCCAACAAACGGGACAGGCCATCAGCAATTTTCTGACGGTCTTTTTCCTGAATGCCAATGTTGATGGATGGTTTCGCGTGCTTTTCGGACTTGTTGTTCTTTTTCATAGTAGGAACCTTTCTGTAAAAGCTACGACCTAAACTCTAAACCAAAACTCATAGATGAAAAAGGAGCGCTGCACACCGCCTGAGAAACCAGACAAAAGGCAAAAAGGTACCTGCTTACTTTTGCATAAGCTGCGCGTAAGCTGCAGTGCTTCCGCAAAAGTAAGCAGGTACCTTTTGGAAAAAACAAAACCCAGCTTTGAGGGCTGGGTTTTGATGGTGTTTTTATTTGCTTCAGCTAAGCCAACTGGCGCTGAACTAGCGGCGGCCGGATTTGATTTTCACTTGCAGTTTAGAGATCAAGTGAACTGCCATTTTTTCCTGAACTTTACACATTTTCAGTTCATCACGGCGGTAAGATCTTTGAGATGGAGTCAAAGTTCCAGTCTCAAGTTCCATTTCATAATCCAATTTCGAAGAGCGGATGCCTTCCAGCTCTTTCGTTTGCGTCTTGAACAGTTTGGTCACGCCAGAAAGAGGAGCTACTTCGATCCACTCTTCTTTACCACGGTACCAGCTCACCATTCTCAGGAAACGTGCCTTGTTTTTAGCCAAAGTGAACTTCGGGAAGTTCGTGTCTTGAAGCTCAAGGATGTTTTCAACGTCATCCAGATTCAGGTCATCTTCTTCACCTTCCATCAGAAGGTTGTCAGACAGGCTCGCCAATAGAGCGGTTTCCTGTTCTTCATCGACATCTACGTCGAAGGCCGATTTCTTCACCTCTTTTTCGTTATCTAGGTCAGAATCCAAATCTGTGTCGATTTCTTCGGCGTGCATGTTAGTGCCTGGATTGATCAAAACGAGCCTCCCCAATAGTGCATTAAAACGTCTAGGTGATTTAAAGTGGCCCAGTTATATCGCAACTTCCGGAATGACACAATATGTTAATTGCATGAAAAAAGGTGAAAATCACAGGAAGGGGCCCCTCAAACCGAGACCTTTTTGCATTTTCATATCTAAATTTCATGCTCGAAAAATAGGCACATCTCACTTCACGGCGATGACATCAACTCGGAACCCGCCGGGCTTTTTCCAGAAGTATGAAGGCGAGGCTTTCACGGATATGCGATAGATCGGGCGCCCGTCCAAAGCGGCCTCACGCACTCCACTGGATTTCAACTCTCCTTCCAATCGATACTCGCGGCGCTCAGCGGAAGAATCCGCGTACTGAATATGCACTTCGACAATCTCAAGGTTGTTGCGCAGCCCCACCAAACGAATGCGTTTGATGCGATTCAGGTCATAACGTGGAAAGAAATCAAAAGTTCTGGTGCCGAAGCGGCCGGTTTCCCCGCCCCCTAACGAATAAGGGACATCTTTGGGTGGAGCCGGAGGTGGTACAGGATAAGGCTCCCCAGGATAGGGATCATCAGGCAATGGTGAGGGCAGTCCGTCGTCGGCAACCCCGGTTGATAAAGCGAAGATCGTCAGAATAAGAATAAACCACTTCCCCATGCAGGCCTCCTAGGCATTGACCCTAGTCGACCCGAGGGGATTTTGAAAATCACGGAACGGACAATATGTCTGAAATCAATCCCAACGCATATGCTTCACGGACTCACCAGAGTCACGCAGCTCACGCAGAGAATCAATTCCGATAGCCAAATGCTTGTCTACAAAGTTGGCTGTGACCTTCTTGTCGCTTTCTTCCGTCTTAACACCGTCTGGAATCATCGGGTTGTCAGAAACAAGCAACAAAGCTCCACGTGGGATTTCATTCACAAAACCGGTTACAAAGATGGTCGCAGTTTCCATATCCACGGCCATCGCGCGGGTTTTAGTCAGGTAATCTTTGAACTGTTCGTCATGTTCCCATACACGGCGGTTCGTGGTGTATACCGTGCCGGTCCAGTAATCGCAGCTGTGTTTCGCGATCATTGTGGAAACGGCTTTTTGCAGACGGAAAGATGGAAGAGCCGGGATTTCTGCCGGCAGGTATTCGTTACTGGTACCCTCACCGCGGATCGCCGCGATCGGCAGAACAAAGTCACCCAGTTGGTTTTTCTTTTTGATACCGCCGCATTTACCCAGGAACAAAACGGCCTTGGGATTGATTGCAGACAGCAGGTCCATGCAGGTTGCGGCCAACGCACTGCCCATTCCGAAGTTCAGGATGGTGATGTTTTCAGCCGTGGCACTTTGCATTGGTTTATCCAAACCGCGCACCGGCACGTTGAACTGTTCGGCAAACATTTTCACGTAGTTACCGAAGTTTGTAAGCAGGATATAATGGCCAAATTCATTCAGCGGCACGCCTGTGTAGCGAGGCAACCAGTTATCGACGATTTCTTTTTTTGTTTTCATGCTACTCCTAATAATTTTCTTCAATTGGTAAATTGGTTTAAGCTAACATGATATTTCGCAGAAGAAAAGGGGTCCGATCATGAGTTCCACGCAAAATCATATCCTGATGGAAATTGCACCAAGACTGGTCTCGGTCGGAGGACCTCAAGTTCACCGTCTTATTCCCTACGCCAAAAAGCGAATGGTAGGCCCGTTCATCTTTTTCGACTATTTTCCGGCCACCGACTTTGCCGCAGGTGACGGACTGAACGTGCGCCCTCATCCTCACATTGGTTTGTCCACCCTCAGCTACCTGCTGGAGGGAAAAGTTCTTCACCACGACAGCCTGGGACACAAACAAGTCCTGTCCCCCGGTGATGTGAACTGGATGACCGCGGGCAAGGGAATCTCACATTCTGAAAAACTGCCCGAAGACGTCATCGGCAAAGCGCACCGTCTGCACCTGCTGCAGTTCTGGGTGGCTCTGCCGCTGAGTGAAGAAGACCGCGAACCGAGCTTCAAACATCACCCTGAAAGCAGCATCCCGCGCTTTAAAGTCGATGATGCGGACGTGATGCTGATTGCTGGTGAAGCTCTGGGCAAAAAGTCGCCGGTGGATGCGTACTCGCCGCTGTTCTTTATGGATGTGAAGCTTAATAAGGGTAAAACCTTCAGCTACGATCCCGGCACGCAGGAACTGGCTTTCTATATCATCAAAGGCAGCCTGGATATTGACGGCAAAATCATTCCACCGGATGACTTTGTGGTCCTGGAACAGGGCTCATCCTTGAAAGTCACCGCCACTGAAGACACGCAAGTTATCGTCCTTGGAGGCGAACCGTTCCCAGAGCCACGCTATATCTACTGGAACTATGTTTCCTCTTCACAGGAAAAAATTGAAGAGGCCAAAAAACAATGGAGAGAGTTGACCTTCCCGCAAGTCCCCGGCGAAACTGATATCATCCCGTTGCCACCGGAACCTGCGAACAAAGGGTAAGGAGTTTTTGTGCTGAAGAAATCAAAAGGACTTGTCGTCATGGCCTTGTTTGCCGCAGGCTGCGCCACCACGCCAACCCCGTCCACTCCGGAAGGCGACGAAGCCCTTGTTCCGAACTGGGAAACCCACGCCCGGGATGCTGAAATCATGAAAAGCGGCCCTGCTCCGGCATCCGCAACGGCGGCCACAAACGCACCCACCAGCGCCATGGATGAAATGGCGCTTGAAGCCCAGCAGTTCGCAACAATCAACTATGACAACTTAGGCAAAGACCTGAAAGCCGGAAAAGGCAAAAACGTCACCGAACTTTTCCGTATTCTGAAAATCCAACAGAAAGACCAATCCACGGCTTTGCGCCGAGTGAAGTCACTTCACGACGGCAGCACCAGCGCAGCTCAGTTCAGCCAAGACCTATGGAACTGGTACCAAAATAGAAATTAAAGATTAAAACCAAGCCTCAAACTGGTAGCCCAAGTTTGTGCCGCTTAGCTTGTCGCTGAAGGCGGGGGCGCGGTTTCCGATGAAGCTTGCGCCCTGGTTGGCGTCATTCCAAAACGAGTGGGACACAAACGCACGCATCACGGGGCGACCCCACATGCTTTTTCCGACGGACAACTGAGCTGCCGCAGTCACGCGACCCAGGTCACGATCCCCGACATAGTCACCACCACCGGTTTTTTCAGATTCATTGTTGATGCGGGAATACCCTGCTTCGAAGGCCCATTGGAAACGATCGGACACAAAGTAAATCGGACGAACACCGATGGCCTGCATCTGACTTTTGCTGTCTGTATCGGTGCCGCTGTCAGCAATCTCTGCCGCCAGACCGAACATCAGCGCCCAGCGATCTGTTACATCATAGGTATAATCTTCAACAAATCTCCAGGTCCATGCGCGGTTCTGGCTTTCATCCGTCGCAGGCACTGTGCTGTCAGCATAGATGTTGAATCCACGCATCGTGCCCTTTCCGTACAAAATGGCAAAGTTATTGTTACCACCCCACACCGGGCCCTGAAGACGTGTCGCCAAAGAATAACCATTCGTCGGAACATATTCTTCGGTGTCCGTGGAGCTTCCCGCGGCCCATGCATACACGCCCCAGAAATTCAGTTTCTGATCAGCGAATGACGGCACCGCTGTCCAGCGCAAATCCAACGCATTCAAAACCGGACGACCTACATTGGTGTCATTCAAATTATCATCTGCCTGAATCAAGTGAGCGAAAGCAAAACGCCCTTCACCCAACGGCAGACCTTCGATCCCCGCACCCACACCGCTCATGTCGGCGTAGTAGTACCAGTCAAAGATATGAAGATCGACATCACGATAGAAACGTTTACCGACCCAGAATTCCCCGGGGATTTCGGTAAAACCACCGGCCTTCACAAACGCTTCAATCTGGCTTGTGTCGCTGTTTGCAGAGGCTTCCCATTGACGCGTTCCTAAAGAGCTATAGACCATGCGGAACTGAGTTTTGAAAAATACGGAATCTGTTTCGGTGGGTTTAACATGGTGGAACACCATGGCCAATTCGGTATAGAAGTCGCACTCATTGCCTAAACGAAGGAAATTACCGGGCATTCCCGCATTTCCAAAGCAATTCATGTGACCACCCTGCATGTTCAGTCCGCTTCCGCCACGCAGATATCCTGTGAAAGTCGTTTCCACAGCGTGAGTTGTGCTGCTTAGAATCAAAAACAATAACGCAATCGTAATAGTTTTCATCGAGTTCCCTTGAAAAAGCTGAGGGATACCCATAAAGTCTGCGCCTGAAAAGACCTTACGCACGAAGACTCAAACTTTTTGGGGGAAATCTTTGAAGAGCTTCCGCTTTTGTTCACTATTATTGATCTGCAGCTTCGTACTTTCTTGCACACTTTTGCTTGGACAAATTGCTGAAGCCAAAGCCCCTGCCCGCGCCCAGTGGGTGGATAACTCGCGCATTGTTTTGCGTCTGCCACAAGGCTTTCGCGTTCACCAAAATCTTGTATTTTCACTCGGAGAACGCATCTCACTGCACCAGCAGGACTCCATTCTTCTGCCCGTGATTCGCACCGACTCTTCCCACGTTGAACTAAGCACACAACACCTTTCATCCGCACAAATTGATCAGCTGATCCGACGTCCATTGCGTCTTTTTGTGTCCAATAAAAATGGCCAAGTTCTGGATTCCACGGCTTTGCAATATTCCGGGATTCTGGATCAAATGTATTTCTATGACGGCAATGATCTGGGCGCACACGTGCGTTCCACGAGTGTCGGCGTAAAACTATGGGCACCCACAGCACGCAACGTTGAATTATTGCTTTATAAAGATGCTCAAGACACGAATCCAGCAGCCGTCCTGCCGATGAGCCGCCAGCAAGGCGTATGGTTCGCGGATCTTCCCGGAAAATACGTCAACTATTTCTATCTTTACCAAGTGGAAGTGTATCAGCCACTGACCGATCAGGTTGAAACCCACACGGTCACAGATCCTTACAGCTTCAGCCTGACGGCCGACGGAGCCAAGTCCCAAATCGTGAATTTGAATGATTCGTCTCTGAAGCCGCAAGGCTGGGATCGTTTGCAAAAGCCTGCTCTTCGTTCTTTCAACGACATCGTGATTTATGAACTGCACATCCGTGATTTCAGCGTGGCTGATTTCACCGTGCCGTTCCCATATCGTGGTGGTTATGAAGCTTTCGCACAAACCAACACCGAAAGCTCGAAGTACCTTCAATCTTTGGCAGACGCCGGGATGACCCACGTGCATTTGCTGCCGTTCAATGACTTTGGTTCGGTTCCGGAAAACAAAGACGCCTGGGAAAACTACGACTCCGAAAGTTCCGACCTGCAAGAAGCGCAAGCCTATCTTGGTCGCATCAAAGCCAAAGACCCGTTCAACTGGGGATATGATCCGGTCCACTTTATGACCCCTGAGGGCAGTTATGCCACGGATCCTAACGGATCACGCCGCGTTTATGAAACCCGCAACATGGTGCAGGCACTCAATAAGATGAACCTGCGAGTTGTTCAGGACGTTGTATTTAATCACACCTATGAAGCAGGTCTGGAACCCTACTCTGTCTTTGATAAGATCGTGCCGCTTTATTACTACCGAGTGAACGACGAGGGTGACATTCAAAAAAGCTCCTGCTGCAACGACACCGCCAGCGAACATCGCATGATGGAAAAGCTTATGATCGACAGTGTGCTGCACTGGGCACGCACCTATAAAATCGATGCCTTCCGCTTTGACCTGATGTCCTTCCATTCCCGCAACACCATGGAGAAAATCAAATCCGAATTGCGCAGCCTGACGGAAAGAGAAGACGGCATCGACGGATCTAAAATCTATCTGTACGGCGAAGGCTGGGCGTTTGGTTCCTTCTATGACCGCTATCCCGCTGAGTCCCTGCACATGCTGAATTCCTATGGCAGCGGCTATGGATTTTTCAACGACCGTCTGCGCGACGCTGTTCGTGGAGGCACGACCAATTCCGCTGAAAAATCCGACCAGGGGTTTGCGACGGGGCTTTATTTTGATTTCAACAAAGAACCTGCCAATCGCAACACTCCGACCGATATCAACGGCCAGCGCGAAAAGCTTTTGCATCTGGGTGACGTGATTAAAGCGGGTCTTGCGGGGAATCTGCGTGATTTCCGTTTCAAGGAACACTGGGGATCTTTTGTCACAGCAGGACAGCTGCACTATCGTGGGGCACCGACCGGCACCAGTGCCGAAGCGATCGAAACCGTCAGCTATGTCTCTGCCCACGACGGGTATACTTTGTGGGATGCCGTTCAGGCCAAAGCACCGTTCTATACCAGCGGCCGCTTCCCTTCTTTGAGTAAATCGGAAGATCGCCAGCGCATGCATCAGTTGGCCCTGGCATTGCCAATGCTAAGTCAGGGTATTCCGTTTATTGAATCTGGGTCTGAGCTTTTGCGCAGTAAAAATGGCGATCAGGACAGTTACAATTCGGGGGATTTCTTTAATCGTATCGACTGGAGCCGTCAGCAGAACTTCTGGGGCGCCGGTCTGCCACCCGCGTGGAAAAACGTCGAGGACTGGTCTTTCTGGCAACCACGCCTGCAGGAACCCGGCATGAAAGTCACGCCTGAGCTGATCACCCGCACTGAAAAGTATTTCAAAGCCCTGCTGCGTGTCCGTCAAAGTTCTGACTTGTTCAAGCTGAACGCTTTGTCCGAGATTCAGAAATCTTTGACCTTTATCGATAACGACAAACAAGCCGAACCGGGTTTGATTGCGATGCAATTGCAGTCATCTTCAGAGCGTCTATTGATTTTCTTCAACGCCGCCCGCGAAGCCCGCAGCTTCGAACACCGAGTCTTAGGCCAGAACTGGGAACTGCATCCGCTGCTGGATGAAAAAGTCGACGCCACTCTGTCACAGGTTCTGCTTGCCCCTTCTGACAAACGCATTCAAATCCCGGGTCGCAGCACCGTGATTCTAATTCAGAAAGCCGGTCACTGATGAAATTCTGGATTCTTCCTTTTCTGATTTTCGCTTCACTCACCGCCCGTGCCGAGGACGTGCGCATCCAGATCTGGCATCAGATGATCTATGGCCACCGACAGGTCCTGGCTGAAGCCCTGGAAAAATTTGAAAAAGAAAATCCCGGCATCACCGTTCAGGCCACTTACCGTGAAACCGAAGAACTGCGTTCAAGCTTCCAGTCTGCCGCCATGGGCGGCAGCGGTCCTGAGCTGGTTTACGGCCCCAGCGATCAGGTCGGGCCCTTTGCCACGATGGGCATCGTGCGCCCGTTGGACGAAGTTTTGGGCTCTGATTACTTCCAGAATTTTGATCCACTGGCCGCCCCGGTTTACGACGGCAAACACTATATGATCGGTGATGCCGTCGGAAACCATCTGATGCTTCTGTATAACAAGAAGTTCATCACCACCCCGCCAAAAAATTCACAGGAACTGATCGAGATTGGCAAAAAAATGACGGTGGACACCAATGGCGATGGCAAAATCGACCGCTGGGGTCTGGTGTTCAATTATACCGAGCCGTTCTTCTTTGCGCCGTTCATTCCCGCTTTTGGCGAAGCCTTCTTAAAAGCCGACGGTGTCACTCCGAACCTGAACACCCCGGCTTTGAAAGACACTTTCCAGTTCATTCTGAAGCTGCGGGATCAGGACAAGATCATCCCGAAAGAATGCGACTATGAAACCGCCAATGCTTTGTTCAAAGAAAACAAAGCCGCGATGTTAATCAACGGTGACTGGTCGTGGGGTGACTATCAGCAAGCCAAAGTGGATTTCGGCATCGCTCGCATTCCAATGATTTCTGAAACCGGCAAATGGCCAAGTCCGCTGGTGGGCACCAAGGGTTATTCCCTGAACGCCAACATGAAAAGCGAGGCTCATTACGAAGCGTCCGTCAAACTTTTGAAGTATCTGACTTCGACGCCAGTGCAGTTGCTGTTCGCTGAGAAAGTCGGTGTCTTGCCGTCAAATCTGCAGGCGCGTGAATCTGACATCGTCAAAAACAATCCACTCTTAAAAATTTCTGCCGACATCATGGAAGTCGGCACGCCTATGCCGGTAACCCCGGAAGTGCGTGCGGTCTGGGACAGTCTGCGCATTCAGTATCAAAAAGTTCTAGCCGGCAGTCTGCAACCGCAAGCCGCCGCGGAGCAGGCACAAATCACCGCTGAACAACAAATCCGCGACATGAACGAGGTTCTGACTCCGGGTGTGGGTGCCACAGTGCTGAAAGTTATCTTCGGTATTGGCATCGTGCTGTTGATCTGGCTGACAAGAAACTCACTAGTGGCGTTCTTTAAAGGATTCCGCGGGCCCCAGCGTTTTGCCTATTACATGATGCTGCCGGCGTTTATCGGCATCTTTGCGGTGATCATCTATCCGTTCTTCTATAATATCGCGATTTCGTTTTCGAACTTCAGTCTGCGCACGTTCCAGGACTGGTCCCTGGTGGGCTTCCATCATTATATCGCGGCTCTTTCGGATCCGCGCTTCTATTCCCTGTTCCTGAAAACCGTCATCTGGACCGTGGTGAACATTGTCTTCCACGTTTCTATTGGTGTGTTCCTGGCGGTGATCATCAATCAAGTGATTGCCGGCAAAGGATTCTGGCGGGCCTTGTTGATCATCCCGTGGGCGGTGCCTCAATACATCACCGCCCTTACCTGGCGCGCGATGTTCAATCAGGAATATGGGCCGATCAACATCTTCCTGCAACAGTTCCTGCACATGTCTCCGGTTCAGTGGCTCAGTCAGCCGACGACGGCTTTTGCCGCGTGTATTTTGACCAACGTGTGGCTGGGCTTCCCGTTCATGATGATCGTGGCTTTGGGAGGTTTGCAGTCCATTCCAAGTTCTCTGTACGAAGCCGCAAGACTGGATGGCGCCAATGCTTGGCAGCGCTTCCGTCATATCACCTGGCCGTTGCTGTTGCCGGTGATGGCTCCGGCGGCTTTGCTGGGTTCCATCTGGACATTCAACAATCTGAATGTGATCTGGCTGGTCAGCAACTCGGGGGAACCGGGTGATCAAACGCACATTCTGGTCAGCTACGTTTATAAAGCGGCCTTCAACCTGTATCGCTATGGCT
The DNA here is from genome assembly GCF_048286975.1 of Bdellovibrio bacteriovorus. Lineage (GTDB taxonomy): Bacteria > Bdellovibrionota > Bdellovibrionia > Bdellovibrionales > Bdellovibrionaceae > Bdellovibrio > Bdellovibrio bacteriovorus_H. Next base: position 104,445 of record NZ_JBLVRT010000008.1, read on the forward strand.
ATGCGGCTTCCGTGTCCGTGATCATCTTCCTGATTCTGGTTGTCTGGGGTCTGGGATCACTGAAAAGCCAATTCAAGAAGGAGACGAAGTGATGCTTAAAAAGACCTTCTCCTGGATCAGCATTTTGCTTTTCTCACTGTTTTCAATTTATCCGATTTTGTATGTGCTGTCGGTGTCTTTACGTCCCGACAACGCCTTCCAGACACAGTCCTTGGAAATCATCGGACCCAATGCTTCCTTTAAGAACTTTGTGGATCTGTTTGCCGCCACCGACTTCCTGATCTGGATGCGCAATTCTTTGGTGGTCAGTGCGGCGACAACACTTTTGGGTGTGGCTTTGGCATCGACCAGTGCGTATGCATTGGCAAGATACCGCTTCCGTGGGCGCAATATGATGCTGTTTTCGCTGTTGATGACCCAGATGTTCCCGGCCACCATGCTGATGCTGCCGTTTTATATCATCCTGTCAAAGCTTCGCCTGATTGACAGCTTCTGGGGCTTGTTTTTGATTTACTCATCAACAGCACTCCCGTTCTGTATCTGGCAGATGAAGGCTTACTACGACACTATTCCGCGCGAGCTGGAAGAAGCGGCGTTGCTGGATGGCTGCTCGAAGTGGATGATCTTCTATAAGATCATTCTGCCGGTGTCTTCTCCGGCGCTGGTGATCACGGCTTTGTTCAGCTTCATGAGCAGCTGGAGTGAATACGTGATTGCTGCCGTGGTTTTGCAGGACCCGCAGCTTTACACTTTGCCGTTGGGACTTCGTTCGTTCCAGGCAAGTCTTGCGACCCAATGGGGTCTTTATGCCGCTGGCGCATTGATTGTCAGCGTTCCGGTTTTGATTTTGTTCATCAGTATTTCCCGATATCTGGTTTCTGGCCTGACCATGGGAAGCGTGAAGGGTTGATATGGCAAAAATTCAGTTTTCCAACATCAAAAAAAGTTTTGGTTCTGCCGATGTCCTGAAAGGCATCGATCTGGACATCGCTCCGGGGGAATTTCTGGTTCTGGTCGGACCTTCCGGTTGCGGCAAATCGACTTTGTTAAGAACCCTGGCGGGGCTTGAGTCTGCGGATTCCGGAACCATCAGCATCGACGGCAAAACGATCAACGACATCGAACCGCAAAACCGCGACATTGCCATGGTCTTCCAGTCCTATGCCCTGTACCCGCACATGACGGTGGCGGAAAATATGGGATTTGGCTTGAAGCTAAAAAATCTGGCGGCGGCTGAAATCACCAAACGCGTGAATGAAATTTCCGAGCTTTTGCAGATCAAACACCTTCTGGATCGCAAACCGAAAGAGCTTTCCGGCGGTCAGCGCCAGCGTGTGGCTTTGGGCCGTGCGCTCAGCCGTCAGACGCCTGTGATTTTGTTTGATGAACCGCTGTCGAATCTGGATGCGCATCTTCGTTCCCAGATGCGTCTGGAAATCAAACGCCTGCACCACAACTCGAAAAGCACGATGATCTATGTGACCCACGATCAGATGGAAGCCACAACTTTGGGGGACCGTATCGCGGTTCTGAAAGACGGCGTGATTGAGCAGATCGGAACTCCGTCTGAGATTTATCACCGTCCGAAGAACACCTTTATTGCGACCTTCATCGGTTCACCGGAAATGAACTTCCTGGAAGGTGCGGTTCTGGAAAAGATCCCTTGGCCTGAAGCCCGCAAGGCAGATCAGATTCTGGGTATCCGTCCGGATGCTTTTGCCTTGAATCAGGGGCCCTTGGGAACCCAAGAAGTTGCTTTGGGGGACTTCCAAATTGATATTTCCGAAAACCTGGGCGGCCAGCAGATGCTTCACGGAACACTTGCCGGTAACAACGTACGCATTCTGGTGGATTCCATGGATAATTTTTCCATGAAGCAGACCCTGTCCCTGAAGATCGACCTGACAAAGGCCCACCTGTTTGATAAAAAAACGGGCCTGAATCAAAGGCTTTAAGGAGATCGGATGATCCGCAGTTTGTCTCTCGGTTTTACAGCGTTCTTGCTGACTTTGGCATCTTGCCTGTCAGCAGCTGCGGCTCCGCGCACCGTCTTCGTTCAATTGTTTGAATGGCCTTGGAATGATGTTGCCCGTGAATGCGAAACCTATCTGGGCCCGGCGGGATTTTCTGCCGTTCAGGTCTCCCCGCCTCACGAACACATTCACTGGCAGGGCAACCCTTGGTGGGAACGCTATCAGGTTGTCAGCTATAAACTGGAATCCCGTTCAGGGACTGAGGCTGAATTTGCCGACATGGTCCGCCGCTGCCGTCAGGCCGGTGTGGATGTCTATGCCGATGCGATCTTGAACCACATGACCGGCATTCCGGGCGGGGTGGGTTCTGCCGGCACGCAGTTTACTCACTACGAATACCCAGGTCTTTATTCCCCTCAGGATTTCCATCACTGCGGCAGAAACGGCAATAACGACATCCGTGACTTCCGTGATCTGTACGAGCTGCAAAACTGCGAGCTGGTGGATTTAGCGGACCTGAAAACCGAATCCACTTACGTGCAGGAAAAACAGGCCGAGTACTTAAACCGTCTGCTGGATCTGGGTGTGGCTGGCTTCCGCATTGATGCCGCCAAACACATCCCGGCCCGTGATCTGGATCAAATCCTGAAGCGTCTGAAAAGATCGGCATACATCTATTCTGAAATCATCTATGACCCGGCAGGCCCCGTTCAATACGCCGAATACACGCCGTTCAGTGATGTGACGGCCTACGATTATCCTCACCGTCTGGGGTATGCTTTCAAAGACAAGAACACCGAGGCTTTGCAGTTTATTGCCAGTGGATTCCCAAGCAGTATTGATTCCATCGTCTTTGTCACCAACCACGACATCGAACGCACGAATGATTATTCCGTCTTGAAATATTCAAGCCCTGAACAGCACCTGTACCGTCTGGCGCAGATCTTTATGCTGGCGTGGCCGTTTGGTTACCCACAAGTGTATTCCGGATTTGATTTTAATTCTTTCGATCAGGGACCGCCTTTGAATGACAACCTTCGCACCTTGCCGATTCTGGATGAACAGAACCACTGCCGCGCCCCTTGGACTTGCGAGCACCGTCTGCCGGAAGTGGCTGCCATGGTGGACTTCCGCAATCAGACCGACAAGGCCTTCAGTGTATCAAACTGGTCAACCCACGGCCGCGACGTGATCTCGTTTGCCCGTCCGCGCTTTGGTTTTGTGGCCATGAACTTTGGTGGTCAGTCGGTGACCAAAGAATTCCAGACCAATCTTCCCGCCGGCGAATACTGCAACATCGTGGATTCGGGTTATCGCCTGAAATCCCGCAGTTGCGCTGAAGGCTTTAGCGTCAACAACAGCGGAAAAGTGCGCGCAACACTGGCGCCTTATTCATCCTTGGTTCTTTTAGTGAAGGCACAAGTTAAAAAATAATATGAAAAAGAAAACCTACACCATCGGTCTTGATCTGGGCGGAACCAAACTGGCAGCAGCGCTGCTTTCTGATACCGGCGAAATGCTGGATTTCATCAAGGTTCCGGTCGACATGAACCGCGAGAAGTCCGCACCCAAGGCCCAAAAGCGCCTGATTCAACTGATGACGGACATTGCTCTGGATTTCAAAAAACGTTTCCCGAACGAAACCAAAGCCTCTGTCTTTAAGGGCATTGGTCTGGCCAGCGCAGGTCCTTTGAATGCTGAAACCGGCACTCTGATGAATCCTGCCAACTATCCAGGCTGGAAGATCGTTCCGATCTTGGATCTGCTGACCAAAGAAATTCACAAAACCTGGAAGACCCCGGTGTTCTTCCAGCACGATGCCACGGCGGCGGCTTTGGCTGAAGGCTGGGTTGGTGGCGCACAGAAAATGAAGTCCTTTGCGATTGTCACCATCGGCACGGGTGTGGGCACTGGCGTGATCTTTAACGGTCTGCCTGGCCAGTCTGACGGCATGGGCTCTGAATACGGCCATATCGTTGTTGATTACCAGCGGCTTATGAAAAATCCGGAAAAGATCGACCACTGCACAGTGGAAGGCATCGCTTCCGGCACGGGCCTTCTTCGTCGCGCACGCGAGATGGGTTTCACTGGCAACTCCGTGGAAGAACTTATTGCCGCCAACGATGCCAAGTACCAGGTGCTGTTCAAGGAAATGGCCTGGGCATTGGCGATTCTTTGCTATAACCTTTCTATCGGCTACAACCTTGAGAAGATCTTCCTCAGCGGCGGTCTGATCAAGATTCGTAACATGTACTTAAAAGACCTGAAGGATCACTACAAAAAGATGATCCGCCAAAGCAAGACGGTCTTTGAATGCCCGATTGAAGTGGCCAAAACTCAGAACCATGCAGGCGTTATCGGCGCGGGCTTCCTGCCCCACCTTTACGGAAAAAAATAAGACTACAGACAAAACAAATAAAAAAGGCCGGTTCATCACCGGCCTTTTTCTTTTTCATGTTTTAAAAAACTAAACTGTCAGCTCTTTCGGGATCCCTTTTGGAATCGCGCTTAGAAGCTTCTTGGTATAGTCGTGTTGAGGGGCATCGTAGATCGCCTGAGCCGTGTTGTGCTCAACGATCTTACCACCGAACATCACTGCCACTTCGTCAGAGATGAATTTCACCACAGACAGATCGTGAGAGATAAAGATGTACGTCAGGTTCATTTCATCCTGAAGGTCCAACAACAAATTCAGAATCTGAGCCTGGATGGAAACATCCAGCGCAGACACGGACTCGTCACACACGATGAATTCAGGACGAACCATCAACGCACGCGCGATGGAAATACGCTGTCTTTGACCGCCAGAGAACTCATGCGGATAACGATTCATCATTGCCGGGCTCATGCCCACTTTTTTCAGCATCTCTTCCGCGATTTCGCGGCGCTGATTGTTGTTATCACCGATGTTGTGAATCTGCATTGGCTCCATCAGGATGGTCCCGATAGTCATACGCGGATTCAGGGAAGCATACGGATCCTGGAAGATGATCTGCATTTTTTTGCGGATCGGATGCATGTGACCGTAATCAAGCTTGGTGATGTCCTGACCATCGAAGATGATCTGACCGTCCGTCGGCTCAATCAAACGCATCAGCGTGCGACCCAGAGTGGTTTTACCGCAACCGGATTCGCCCACCAGACCCAGGGTCTGACCTTTTTTAACTTTGAAGCTGACACCGTCCACAGCCTTTGTATAGCTCTGAACACGCCCCAGCAGACCGCCTGTGTGAGGGAAGTGGGTTTTCAGGTCATTCACTTCAAGAATGACTTTGTCTTCACGGATGATTTCTTTGGCTGGAGTGTACACACGTGCGCCTGGCGTGATTTCTTCGCCGGTCGCGCTCATGAAGTCAGAAAGAACCGGAAGACGAACCGGGTTTTCATCCAAAGAAGGACGGCACGCCAAAAGACCCTTGGTGTATGGGTGTTTTGGATTGTCGAAGATTTCCTTGGAAACACCACGCTCTACGATTTCACCTTTGTTCATAACGATCACTTCATCAGCGATGTCAGCAACAACGCCCAGATCGTGGGTGATGAACAGAAGACTCATGTGAGTTCTTTTTTGGATGTCCGCCAGAAGATCCAGGATTTGTTTTTGAATCGTCACATCCAACGCAGTGGTTGGCTCGTCACAGATCAAAACGTCCGGATTACAAGCAATCGCCATCGCGATCATGATACGCTGGCGCTGACCGCCCGAGAATTTGTGAGGATAGAAGTACAGACGTTCTTCGGCATGCGGGATGCCCACTTGCTTCAAAAGATCCAAAGCTTTGTCCAAAGCCTGCTGTTTGTTCAGGTTTTGGTGAAGCATCAGGGTTTCAGTGATTTGATCAGCAACCGTCAGAACCGGATTCAAAGAAGTCATCGGCTCCTGGAAGATCATGGAGATGCGTGCACCACGGATTTCACGCATTTTCTTTTCAGAAACTTTTAGCAGGTCCTGGCCTTCAAAAAGAATTTCACCACTGGAAACACGGCCTGGATTTCCGATCAAACGCATGATCGCCAGTGAAGTGATACTTTTACCGGAACCGGACTCACCTACCAAGCCGACAGTTTTACCTTTCGGAAGGTTGAAAGAGATGCCCTTTACGGCCTGTACAATCCCGTCTTCGGTTTTAAACTCAACAGCAAGATTGCGGACTTCGATAATATTTGTGTTGCTCATTCTTTTTTGTCTCTCCAGATGGCCTCAGGATTCTAGCACCTTTTTGGGCAAATAAACCCCTGAAATGACCACGGTCAAATTCCAGAAACACTGAATCGCTTATCCCGGCAAAATGGTCAATAAATTGTGTTCAATCCTATTGGATTTTCAAAGGATTTTGCCCTGTCTCGAACTGGGATGTTCCCCAAAAAGTCCTGTTTCTAGGCCCAACGGGAACATTTAGTCATTTTTTCAGTATAGAAGGTCCAGCCAAGAGCCGATGACTCTAGAGAAGGTCATGAATTGGGGAACGCCCCATAATGACGCTTCAAGTCTAATCGGTATTTATAGGGGGAGACGAAATGACGGTCCTTTCAACCTGCATCAGCACCTTGCTTGTGGCTGCCATCCTGTACGGCTCCCCGGCTCTGGCCAGTGGCACCGAAGCCGGTCATTGCACCGACTGCTTCGTCGAAACACCCAACGGCCTCAGAATGAAAGACAACCTCACCTTCGTGGCCTCGGTCCTTGACGATATCAACGACAAATACAATTGGGGCCCATCCTGTATCAACTATGCCACGGGCACCAAAATCGGAGAATGGGGCCATGCCATCCGCAAAGAATACATGGCTGGAAATTTCACCCACCTGGCGGAAGGTACTCCGGACATCCATCAATTGTGTCCGAACTATAAGATCATGAAGCCCACCGACAAGGCGAACTTCTGGGTTTTGATCTTTAATGCCATGACCCACTACGAAAGCACCTGCAACCCGAAAGCCACCGCGAAGGGGCCGAACGGCAGTCTGTACGGACTGATGCAATTGCACGTCGGCCGCGAACAGGTCTATGCGAAGTCCTGCGAAAAAGGCGACAGCAAAACGCCGGTGAACACCTTTGCCTGCACCCTGGACATGCTGAATGGTCAGTTACGCCGGGACAATGCTCTGTTCAGCCGCAAGTCCTATTGGGATGTTCTGCGCCCGCAGGCCGCCAGTGGAAAAGCCAAAAAGATCTCAAGATCCGTCAGCGCTTACGTCCCCTGCCACGATGAAAAACGTCTGAACGTGAAACAGGCGGAATTCTTCGACAACGAGGAAGTCTGGAAAGCACTGCAAATCAGCGACACACCGGACGACGGAGCCTGGGACGGATAGCATTCCTCAAGTTCAGGTAAATCCTACAAAACCGGCCACCACAGCCGGTTTTGTCGTTTTGGTGTTCGCCATGAAATTTCGAACAGTTCATCCGCCAAAAAGGCTTAAACTCGGGCAAACCTCGCAATTGACATATACATGTTCACCTTGAGTTGGTAAGTGTCTTGGCCAAATGAAGACGTTGAACAAGTTTTTCCATGTAAAGTTTGAAGAAAGACGTGCGGCAAATCCGCGTTTTTCATTGCGTGCCCTGGCTCAGCGGGTGGAAATTTCTCCGGGACACCTGTCTGAAATTTTCAACAACAAACGTCCCGTTTCCTCTGCCAACTTCAGCAAACTGGTGAATGGTCTGCGCCTGTCCGACGAAGACATGCAAAAGGCCCAGTCCCTGTTTGACTCTGAAAGAAAGCGCAAAAAGGCCACTCATTCCATCGAGCGTGTTTTGAGCAAATCAGAGTTCTCTGAAGTTTCCAGCGTGGATTTCTTTCTGGTGCTGGCCGCGATGGACCTGCACACCGAAGAATGGGATGTGGAACTGATTTCTGCTGAAACCGGCGTTCCGTCCGAGCGCACTCAAGTTGTCATGAACAAGCTTCTGCAACTGGGCCTGGTTGAAATGAACAGCGCCACCACCTACATGAAAACCGTGCGCAGCCTTGCTTCTGAGAACGACATCCCGAATTTTGACGTGCAAAAATTGCACAAAGAGGCGCTAAAGCGCTCCACTGACATTTTCCCGAAGGTTCCAACTGAAAAAAGGGAAATGGTTTACCTGACAATGGCTGTAAATCCGAAAAATTTGGACCGGGCAAAAAAAGAACTCGAAAAGGCCTGGAAAAAGGTTTACGGAAAGCTGACACAAGGCGAATGCACTGAAATCTACACGCTGGGCATGCAATTGCTGCCAGCTGTGCCAAAGGAGACAGAACAATGAAACATCTGATTGCTGTTATCGTTTTATTGGCGGCGCCCAGCGCCTTTGCCCAGTACGTGGTTCGCAACGGCGGCTACGTGGTGAGCTGCCTGAACCAACCGACCGTCGCTCTGGAACTGGCTGAAGCCAAGGAAGAAGGGCTTTCTGTTCAGTACTCCCCGGCCAGATCCCATCAGGCCAAAGTTTCTGACTTGATCGCGCGCATCCGCCCGGTGAACTCCCAGAAAGCTTTGAAATACACGCAATGGCTGAAACAGTGGCCACAACAGATCCGTTGGAAGTCTTCCTTTGCTTTGGAAGGACCGAACGACCAGGGCGATATGGAACTGGGCCGCGGATGCCGCCTGAAGATTGCCATCGTTCAGACCAACGAAACCCGTTTCGGTGAACAGTTGTACGAAATTGATTCTTTGGTTTGGGGCTCTTTGGATGAAAACCAAAAAGCCGCTTTGGTGATGCACGAATTCATCTATCGCGACATCCTTGAGGAAAATCCGGAATCCAATTCCCTTGAAGTTCGCTTTATCAACAAAGCCCTTCACGACCTTGATTCCCAGCTCCGTGACCGTCGCAAGTTCACAGAGCTGATGCATTCCTTCTAACGGCAGGACGAGGACACCAGACGCTGAAAGTCGGTGTCCTTTCTGAATTTGAAAATCACATCGCCGTCACTCATGTAATTGAAAATATCCTGGTTGCGCAAAGAGCAGTTTCTTTGTGCGCCGGTCAGCACGGACTTCCCGCCTTTGATCATCGCCGGATCCTGATTCATCGCAAAGCCCACATCCAGAATCTGCCCTTGATAGCCGACGATGGACACGCCGCCTTTGTTATTTGTGGCGACTTTATCAACCACCACTTTCGCGGCCCCTGAGATCGACTTCAGCACGGCTTTATTCACATCAAAGACAAACTTATCACCAGTGACGTGCTCGATGACCAGCTCGTCTGCTTCGGGCACCCACTGATGGGTGATCACAGCCAGCTTTCTGGGAAACAGGAAGAAGTCCCGGGCGCCAAACTGTCCGTCGGTGCCATAGGCGTTAAAGATCATAAGCATCCCGTCTTCGGTCAGCACATAATCGCGATAAATCATGTCCTTGTAACCGTCTGTGGGTGAAACGGACAACATGCAGATCCCCGCCTGTTCAAGCCAGATGCGCTGAAGCTGCACGCCCTTGTGGGTTTCTGTAAGATTCTTGCAGCGGTCCGGAGCTGGAGCTGCCTTGGCCAGCAAGACGAAAAAAAATGCGGTGATGAACAGAACGCTCTTCATGAATCCTCCTTGGGATGACTTTCAGATTACAAATCCCCCTGAAGCGGTCAACGAGCCCACGACCAGATCCTGTTTCATCAAAAAGGTGTGAACAGATAAATTTCTGCTTCCCCGCCAAAAGTTTGACTGAAAATCAGCTGGCAGGCCCAATGAATTGTCACCTAAGGAGGATCTTATGAAGTGCATGAAAATGCTGGTGTTCTTTGCTTTGATTTCACCGCTGGCAGCAGTCGCGCAAATCGAATCGCGCATGGATTTCGGAATGCTGATGGTGGGGGCCGAACGCTCGAAGGATATGCTTTTGACTAATTACAATGCCACCGCAATTTATGACATTTCACATACAATTTCTGGCGATGGATTCACCGTAACAAGCGACTGCCCCGAACAATTGCGTTCTGGCCTTTCCTGCCGCTATCGTCTGACCCTGACTTGCCATCGCGAAGGCTATCAGGACGGAATGTTTGAGATCTTCACATCCGACAAAAATTACCGTGTGCATCTGTCTGGGTACTGCAATCCACTCTGACCTTAGAGTCAGCAGGTATTCATTTATAGTATATTAACTATATTTTTATATATTTAACAAATATCAGGGCAGGCTCTATAAGCAGGTTCATAAACCTTTCTTTGGAGCCTTAAATTGAAAACGCTTATGTTTACCCTGACCCTTCTTCTTTCTGCTTCCAGCTTTGCCAAAAGTGACTATAACTCCCGCACCATCCAACAAGCTGTAGCACAACTCAGCCAGATCGCCCAAGAGACCCGCGTGACTCAGGTCCAACCTTCCACGGACGTCAAAGGCATGGTTCGCGAATTTGCACTCGCGGCGGGCAAAGTCGAGTCCGCAGAGGAGTTTGAAGCCAGTTGGCAGGGGGACAATGCGGCGGCCTGGCAGGGGGATTCCACCAACTGGGGCAGTTCAGACCTGAAAGGGGCCTCCGAATACGTCCTCAGCGTTTTGGAACAAAACCTTGAATACAGCGAACAAACCACGGAAGACAAAGTGGCTTTCTCTGAAGCTTATCTGAAAGCTCAAAATGCCTTTTCTCTTCTTCGCCACATCAAAACTGTGAAATACGGAGTTGGCCCGGTCGGCGCTGTTCAGTGCGGCTTCCAATTCGCGGCTTTGCTGGTGATTGATAGTGAAACCGGCAAGGTATACACTATCATCATGGAAGGCTCGGGCTGCTAAGCCAGAAAGGCTTTATGCTGAATATTTACATCGATGCGGACGGCTGCCCCGTCAAAGACGAGATCTACAAGGTCGCCGAACGCTATCAGCTGAAAGTCTTTGTGGTTGCGAACAAATACATCAACATCCCCGCCAGCGAGCGCGTGGAGATGGTGGTGGCCTCTTCGGGATTTGATGCGGCCGACGACTGGATTGTTGAACACGCCGGACCTGGCGACATCGTCGTGACGGCGGACATTCTTCTGGCCGAGCGCTGTGTGAAAGGCCAAGTCCGTGCCCTGGGCCCCAAGGGTGTGGAATTCACGGAAGACAGTATTGGATCGGCCGTGGCGACACGCGAGCTGATGCAGAATCTTCGCCATATGGGCGAAATGCGCGGCGGTCCCGCGCCGATGGATAAAAAAGACCGCTCCCGCTTTTTAGGAAAGCTGGATGAAATCATCCAGTCCCTGAAACGACGCTAAGGCCTGTCGCTCAATCCCAGGCCCTGCAAGATGCGCGGGACGCACTTTTCCACTCTGGATACCCGGGTGGCCGCTTGTTTGGCTGAAGCAATATGTATCAGATACAGGCGCTGACGGCCCGGAGTCAGCTTTTCAAAAGCTGCTTTCAGTTTCTTGTTTTTATCCAGGGCCTGTTTCAATTCCGCAGGCATGGCTGGCATCTTTGCCGGCTTCTTTTCAGTTTTCACTGAGGACTCAGAAATCTTGATGGCTTCTTTGATGTAAGCGCGGATGGCCGCCTTCACTTTCGTGATGTCCGCCACACTGGCGAACTCGAAGCGTTTGGCTGACTGCGAATTTTCACCCGGCGACTTCAAAAGCTTTTTGGAATCCTTCAGTTCGCTTCCCTGAAAAAACATAAAGGCGCAGGAGTTTTTAAAGTTCTGGACGATTGCGATGTTCTTATCATCATGCAGGTAACAAGGCAGACTCCATTTGAAGTCCTCCGTCAAACCACTGTCCAAAGCAATCTGGCGCAGCAGCTGAACTTCCTCTTTCCACTTTTTCTCGGATTTAACAAAGGCATCGACTTTAGGATGTTTGGAACTCATCACGACCTCCCGCCTTCACAGGATGCTATGAAGGCTGAAGATAAGCAATCGAATGCAGCAGCGGGCTGTCGACCCGTTTACATCTCGAGGGCTGCCCCTTTGACTTCGCGAAGAACCAACTTTGCTTTGCCGGTCCGGACATCCATCATGGCCATCCCGGAAGGCTGACCCCAGACAACTCCATCTTTGGTAATGTTCATCTCATAGGAGGACAGCTCCCATGATATCTCGGATGTTTCCCCCGTCACCATATCCAAGGCCACTGGGAATTCCGAGTCCATACTCCAGTAATAGAATTTTCCTTCCTGAATATACCAGTCATCAAAGCCTGCAGAGTCAGGAAGAGCCCATAAGCCGACCAGCATCGAATCCGTCTGAACGGTCAACAAGCCAAATTCATAATCGCCATTTTTTTCAGCTTCATACAAGATGTAAATCTTATTCCCCACAACATTAGCTCGCCCAAAGTAGCCCCAGTCGTGCCCCGCAAAAGGGTCCCAAGCCAACAATGCTCCGGTCGAGGCGTTAAATGCTGCCAGCCCTTGTCGCATATTCCCATCAACCTCTACAAATTCACCGCCAATATAGAGCACACCCTGGTGGTGCTTGATGAATTCGACATTGTTATCCGGCTGCGGTTGCCAACTTGTCAGCTGGCCATTCACGAAGGACGCAACATGTGATCGAGCTTGACCATCGATATCGGAAAAAGCACCGGCGACATACATAGTCTCGCCGACCGCCTCAAAACTTTTGACGGTGCCATCGACTTCCAGGATCTGCTGAACACCCGTCTTGATATTGGCAATAAGCAATTTTCCCACAGTCGAGCCCATCGGGTTGTCGCCACGACCACCGACATAAAGGTAATCCCCGATCCGGGCAGCGGCATTGATTTGCTGGAATTCAGGTTGCATTGGAATCGAAGGGACCCAGCTAGAGAAGCTGCCATCATTGGAATTCACAATCGCCATGCCGTTGCGATCAGGTCCGCCCAAATCGTTCGCAGTCACCAGTATTTTTCCATCACTGACCACCAAAGTGCCAATGATACCGGACAGAGTTTTTACCACCGTAGCTGTCCCATCGGTTTCCAGTCGTACAAGGTCTGCGCCGCTGGCGACATGCAAACTGCCATTATGTTCAACCAGCGAGTTAGGATAGGCACCTACGAAGTCACGGCCCAGGGTCATCAGCGCCCCGCCATTGTTCAGGTCGTAGGCGGCAAGATTCTTATTCGTTCCAGAACTCAGACGCCCCATCGTATACAGAACGCCATCTTTGATAACAAAGTCCGTGATGTCATTCGGGTTCGTCAGTGCTGGCACCCACGGGATCACATTGGCACTTTGATCAATCGCCGCATAGTCGTCCCGCACCTGCAGATTCAATCCCAAAGGCTCAGAGAAGTAACCTTGAATGTAGACAATACCGGCGTACTCCTGAATAAAGCGAACTTCATCAAAAGTTCCGCGGTCAGTTACCGGAGCCCACGACTTCAAGGACAGATCACTGGTCTGCAAAGCCGCCAGCCCCAGTCTTTCCTGCCCTATCACCGAAGTGAAATCGCCGGCGATATAAAGAGTCTGCTGATCCTGCGACAGAGTCATTGAAAGAAGATCTCCACCCGTGATTTGGGAATCAAAGGCTTCAGCATCCCCTGTGTCAGGATCCAGTACGGCAAGGTTACGAACGACCGCAGCACCAATACTTTTAAATGTACCTCCAACGAAGACTCCACCGCCCCCGACCGCCACGGTCTTAACCAGCGAGGTTCCATCTCCGGCAATCATGAGGTCCCAATCCTTCACGGTACCTGCACCGGCTGTGGTGACCGCCGCCACACCGGGCATGCTTTTCCCACCAATCGCCGTAAAGTCACCAAGAAGATAAAGAGTCCCAGCGCCGCCATTGAATATTCCTGTGACTGTACCCAGCGTGGCGGCGTTCACAGGGTTCGGACTCCATGTGGCATCCACCGACATGTCACTGGTATTGTATCGGGCTATTCCGTGCGCGTTGGTGGCACCAACTGCCGTGAAACGTCCGCCGATATACAAGTGCCCACCGGCATAATAAACACTGTTGATTTCATTATTCGGAATATTGGCTGGATTGGCCTGCAGGTTTCCGCTTTCATCAAAGATCGCCATATAAGTACGGTTGACGCCACCGACTTTGGTGAATGCGCCTACGGCATAAACGTAAGTTCCATCATAAGCGACGCCATAGAAACCGGATCGAAAGGTTGTGGACTTCTGCCACGAAACGACGCCTGTTGATTTATCAATAGCGATCAAGCCCGCATTCGGACTGTTGTATGAATTCACTCGCGTGACATATACCTTGGTCGCTGACACGGCAATACCCGTCAAGTCCGTGTAGACAGCATCAAGCACCGGATTCCAGGATGTGATTGTTGCACCCGTCGCGGCATTGCACGCCAGAACGGAGCTCGTCGTAACGTTAGAGCTATTAAGATTGGATCCGCCAACATAAAGAGTATTGCTGGCTTGATCATGAACCAGCACGGTGATCTTTCCGAAAATCTCTGCTTGGAAATTGGGATCCAAACTGCCATCGGCCAGCAAATGAATCACGCCGTTTTTCATTACACCCTGATACTGCCCGGAAACAGCCACATAAAGACCGCCGGCTCCATCGCCGGTGGAAGCCAGAATATCATTGTCGAAACGAACGCCCGAGGGCCACTTAGAAACGCCCGTCGTCGCGTCGACAACGGATCCATAAGGATTGCTGATGCTGGCGAAAATGCCTCCTACAAAAAGCTTTCCCTGCCCCAGAGCCAGTTTAATTTGTCTCAGATCAGGAACCGCTGCGAGGTTGCCGAAAGGTTTAAAATCCTTGTCCAGGGCACCATCTGCATTAAGACGAGCAAGGCCCCGGCGAGTGGTCCCTTCGACATCAGTAAAGTCCCCTGCAATGAAGAATCCCCCATTGCCATCCGCGATGGACTGTCTGATTTCACCAGTAACCACCGGGCGCGCCACGGGACTGGTCAAGCTGGATCCATAAATTGGAAATCCACAGGTACCGACATGAGTGAACTGCCCCACCAGCAAATAATCACCTTGCCCCAGATCTATCGGGGATTCGTACTGACCGTTTAAACAAAATGTGGATGCAGAGGTTTTTCCCAAACCAGGATCAGATCCCGGAGAACTGGGAGACTGCGTGGTAGAACCACCAATCAGGCTGGCATCAATGGCACAACCTGCATTTATCAAGACTAATACGATCAAGAAGATAAATTGCATACCATCTTATCGGCCTCATGTTTAAAGGCCTAAACTGCAAAAGACCCTTTAAGAAATTTAAGTAAAAAATGAGGCTAAACTCGAGGCACCCTCTGATCCTCATGTTTTACTTGGGGCCAGTCTCATTGTAAGACGCAATTAGTCTCCGCCCAGTGCTCGACGATCCACTCTCACGACAACAGCGCCCGCACTTGTCTTTCCGCTGACGTAAGCAACCACTGTTGCCAACAATGAAATCCCCAGTGCTGTCCAGGCTGTGGTTATCAGACTTCCATTATCGATAGCAACACCACCCGCCCAGGCTCCAATCGCATTACCCAGGTTAAAGGCCGCGATATTAAGAGCAGAAACCAAAGTAGGAGCTTCAGCTGCATGCTCCAGCGCGCGCATTTGCAATGGCGGCACCGTCGCAAAACCAGCAAACCCCAACAGCGCCACCAAAGCCAACGCCGCCAGCTTATAGCCCATCAAGAACGTAAATCCGAATAGAACCACAGACAGCAACAACAGCGTTCCCACCAAAGTTCTGTTCAAGCTTTTATCCGCCCATTTCCCACCGACAATGTTCCCAACGACCAACCCCGCCCCGAACAACAACAAGATCGGAGAAACGGAGGCCACCGCAAAACCTGAAACGTCCGTCAGAATCGGCGCAATATAAGTGAAAACAGCAAAGACTCCGGCGAAGCCAAAGACAGTCAATAGCAGACTTAACAACACCTGCGGTTTCATCACCACGCTGATTTCCTTGGCCACGCCCGCATCATCACCAGTATCTTTCGTTGCCGGCACAAAGAAGATCAGCGCCGCCATTGCCAGAGGCCCCACAGCTGTCACCGCCCAGAATGTTGCATGCCATCCGTAATTTTGGCCAAGCCAAGTGCCAAAGGGAACTCCCAAGACGTTAGCAAGCGTAAGGCCTGTGAACATCAAGGCAATCGCCGTGGCCTTTTGATTTGGTTTAACAAGGCTGGTGGCTAGCACTGACCCGATTCCAAAAAACGTTCCGTGCGCAAAAGATGTCAAAACCCTTGCGATCATCAAGACGGAGTAATTTGGAGCAAGGGCACAGATAAGATTTCCCAAAGTAAAGATCGCCATCAAAATAACCAGCGCGCGTTTCTTAGGCCACTTCGCAGAAAGCAGCGACAACACAGGGGCCCCCACCGCAACACCGAGCGCATAACCGCTGACCAGCAGTCCCGCCGATGACAGACTCACACCCAGGTCCTTGGCTATTTGGGGCAACAACCCCATAATCACAAATTCAGTCGTTCCAATTCCAAACGCTCCGATCATCAGTGCGTATATTGCTAAAGGCATTTGAGCCTCCTTGTATAACCACCAATCTATCAGTATTGTGATTGCTCATTTAGTCACGAATGGGCAAAATATATTTGATTCGGAGTCAATAATGAAAACAACCCTGGACGAGCTGCAAACCTTTATTACGATTGTGGATACGGGCTCTATCAGCGCCGCCGCTGAGGAACTGAATCAAACCCCTTCCGGGATCAGCCGGACCCTGGCCCGGCTGGAAAAAAAGCTGCGAGTGACGCTGCTAAGAAGAACCACACGTAAGTTGGATCTGACGGCGGAGGGTGAAAGATTTCTGCAAAGCTCTCGGGAAGTCATTCAGGCCCTGGAAAACGCCGAAGAATCTGTGGGTTCCAAAAGTACACCCTCTGGAGTTTTGCGAATTGATTCCGCTTCTCCGTTTATTTTGCATTCGGTTGTGCCCTACTTGAATGAGTTCCATAAATTGTACCCGGAAGTGCAGGTGGAACTGTTTAACAGCGAACGCAATATTGATCTGATCGAAAACCGCATCGACGTCGCCATTCGAATTGGAGAACTTGCCGATTCGTCCCTTCACGCTGTCAGCCTGGGACAAAGCCGCCGCAGAGTTCTGGCAAGCCCACAATACCTGAAAGCCAATGGGACCCCGAAAAGCGTCGAAGATTTACAAAACCATGTCCTGATTGGTTTTACCGATCCGCAAAAGCTGAACCACTGGCCGCTTAAATACAGCGGTGGCACCCGCTACCCCATCAAAGCAAAGTTCAACGCCTCTAGCGGAGAAACAATTCTTCGCCTGGTAAAAAGCGGTATCGGCATCGCCTGCCTTGGCGACTTCATGACAACCCCTGAACGCGAAAGCGGCGAACTGGTTCAAGTCCTGCCCGGCGCCGCCGTCGAACAAAAAGAGCAAATCCACGCCATCTACTACAAAAACGCCCAGCTATCGCTAAGAGCCGACGTCTTCATAAAATTCCTAAAATCAAAACTAAAAAACGCCTTGTAGAAATTGGAAGTTGGAGGAAATTTTACGGCAGCAAAATTTGGTGCCGTCGGCAGTTGTGCCCGCGCCAAAAAGCGCCAGTGGCGCTTTTTGGTGAGGAGCATGCGCGAGGCTCTTGCCGCGAAGGCGGCAAATGTCGAGCGCATAGGAAAAGCGCGCTCGATGCGCGCTTTTCCGCGTCCTGCCGGAGCAAGCCACATCAACCGAAGCCATATTAAAAGGAAAAAACTAAAAAAGATGGTGCAGTCGGCAGGACTCGAACCTGCAACCCCTTGGTTCGAAGCCAAGTGCTCTATCCATTGAACTACGACTGCATAGAGGGCCCCAGATTATCAATGAAGCCCTGCAGAACGCAAGGTTTGGGCTGGCGCAACGTGGCGTCATTAGTCTTCAAACCAGACGGTTGAACTGTAGATACCTCGCGGATCCGTCGTCTTGGCCCCAGTGACCGGGTCCAACACCAAGGTGCCATCAGCGTATTTCACGCCCTCAACAGTGTTGAAATGAGCCATCACAACGAGCTTATCAGACACCTTTCTGAGCGCACGATAAGCCCAGACAACGATGGTGGGTGCCCAACTGGTGACCGATCCATCGGACAGATTGAAGGCCGCCAAACGGGAACGGGCTTCACCGCCCACATCCGTAAACTGCCCGTAAATGTAAACCTTCCCATTCACAATCGCCACACCGTTGACCCAGTTGTTAACTGTCGGAGTTCCGCCCATAAGATTCCCGGTACTTAAATCAACTTTCGCCAAATGATCAACGGCCTGCCCGTCCACCATTGAAAATCCCCCACCAATAATCAACTCTGTACCGTCAATATCAAAACCCAATATCCGCCCGTCCACTTGGCTCGTCCATGGCAGCCCTGTCGCATCCGCAAAACTGAGTTTTGCCAAATAAGCAGCCCCCATATCGTCGCTGCCAATTTCAGTAAACTCGCCGGCCACCAGCAAACTTCCCTGCACACCACGCATATCAGTGATTTCGTCGTTGGCATCAGCATTCCATGAAGTGACTTCACCAGCGGCATCGATTTCAACCAGATAGTCCTTACCAGAAGGAGTCGCACCAATATCAGTGAACCTGCCACCAACAAAGATACGGCTGTCATGCACAACAACGGATTTCACATAGTCATTAGGATTGGGATGCCATGGCAGCAATTCCCCTTCGGCATCATACATGGCCAGATATCTGGTTTCAGGAATGCCCAAAGTCTTTGAAGTATGTACGAAAAGCAGATCCTCCCCTTCAGTCAGCGCCGCTTTATAAACGGCATCGCCGACCGGACTTGCCACTGAAGGAATATACTGTGTTCCATTCGACTTGTTCCAATAGCCAACAACTCCATTTGTGAAACTTAGGATATGACTGTCAGTGACCTTCATAATAGAAACCCAGCCCTCGGGTTCATAGATCGTAGCCCATGAAGTATCCAGAACCGGGGTGCCTCCACTAAAATTAAACTTCACCAGGTTGCGCGTCGGATGGCCGTTGACCGAATCAAACATCCCACCGACCCACAGCTCATTGCCGTGCAGTTCATAGTCGGCCAAACCACCCCACACGGGCACTGTGGTAATACCGGCCATAAATACTGTTTCTGCCCCCGTACTGGAACTCAACATCACAAAAGCCCCGCCGTCTACCGCCAACAAAGTTCCATTGTGAAGTTTCAACTTTCCAGAAAAAGCAGTTCGTCCCGTCGCTACAAAAGCCGTGTCGGCATTATTGTCGGACAGATTCAATTTAGCGATTCCCTCAGACACATGGGCATTGGCCCCGACGGCGCCAAACGCCCCGGCGATAAAAACAGATCCTGCTGTGGTTTCGATAGAGTTCACAAATAATTCATTGGTCGCATCATCAGTTAATGGCGGAGCCCACGACGCCAACTCGCCTGTCGCCAAATCAAAAGCTGCCAATGAAGATCGAGCGTGCGCAGGACTGCCTGCCGTTGAAAACTCTCCACCGACATACAAGATGTCATCCTGGATCTTCAAGGCCATCACCGTGGGTTCGAGGCTTCCGTATCCAATGTTGGGATTCCAGTCAGACAGCGTTCCATCTGCTTTGATGTGCAACAATGACTGATTGCCATTCTTTGCCACAAATTTTCCGCCGACATAGTAGCCGCCGTTTCCATCAGCCACAATGACGTGGGCTTCCCCGACAGCGGCATCCAAGGGACCGACCGCCACCACGGCTCCGGTCGCAGGATTGTATTTCAAAAAAGGACTGGTGCAGGGACCGATGCGGGAAAAGTCCCCAGCCAGAATGGTTTCACCGCCAGGCATTTGAGCCTGGGAAAACACCGGACCATTCGCACAGATTTTCTGACTGATTTGAGGAGCATCAACGACTTCATCTCCGCCATCAGGCCGGAGCAAGGACGGCAGCATATGCCCGGAAATATTGGCCTCCAGGGTGCAACCCAAGGACAATAGCGCGGTACCTATAATTAGGACGTTCAAAAGAAGGACTCGCATACCTTACTTTTCGGAATGCGAGTTTTCAGAGATGAATTACACCAGCATTAGTTACGGTGAATTAACGTGGCTGTACTAATATAGAACGATTAATAATCTTTCACGATCAGATGATTTTTAAGCTGGTTGGAATTACCTGCACCCGTCGGAAAGTGTGTCTGCAAGTCCTTGCCACAGGCTTCAATCGCCGCAACAAAACCATCAGCCCACTTCCCATCATGAAGCTGCTTTCCAAGCATACCCAGGATCTCGTCCCAGTGCTCTTTCGGAAGCTTCTTGGAGATACCTTCGTCCGCCAGCACCACCGCCTTTTTTTCCATCACAGAAACGAAGATCAAAACCCCCGTCCCACTTTCAGTGCGATGAATGCGGTTCAGATAGAATTCCAGATGAGCACGACGGTGAACTGAATCCAGCTCGTCCTTTTCTGGCACAAACACTTTCTGAATCCACTTGGACTTGGCCAGCACTTGCGAAAGACCAAAAAAGATCACAACAATCACCGGCCACAGATAAACCCAAGGCGTCACCCACAACCAGTCACTGAACGGGAACTCGACAATGATCAAAAACAGAGTCAAAAGCAACGTCAGCGTCAAAGGCACATGCCCCACCGCTGAGGACCGACGAACAATTACAGGAACAATCTCTCCCGAAGTGGTTTCTTCCACCTTGGAAATAGAAGCCTCAATCCGCGCAAGATCCGCCTCAGAAAGATATTTGTTAATCCAACTCATAAAGTTCCCTCAAATAATCAATTACCGCTACCAAACACCAGCCAAAACGACTTCAGCACACCCAAGGCTCGGTATTAAGCAACAAGGCGAATCCTAGGTTGAAAGCCGGTACTCCGCCTTGGCTTGGGCTATGGCCTTAGTGCCTTGAGCGCGAGTTCCGCAGCGAACCAAATTCCACCAGCGGCAGCCACAAAAAAACAAAAAGAGCGAGGACTGTCCGAGCGAGCAAGGCTCTAAGGCCATAGCCCAAGCCAAGGACCGAGAGTAACGGCATTACCAACTGCCGGATGAGCCCCCGCCGCTGAAGCCACCGCCACCGCCGGACCAGCCGCCTCCGCCGCCACCAGAAG
>NZ_JBLVRT010000009.1:0-119755 GCF_048286975.1 Bdellovibrio bacteriovorus
GGTGTAAAGGGGTGGGGACTTGATAGGCAAAATTACCATAACTGTCAGGATTGTGACGGGGCATTCTATGGTGTCTGACTGGTTTTTATGTGGTTCAGTGATTTTTCTCGTATTCCTCACGGGGATCTTTAAGGTCACCTAAATGAAAGGACTCTGTATGAAGGCATTGATGGTTGTGATTTTGATGTTATTGGCAGGAGCAGGGGCCCAGGCCGCGGCGGACTCCGTGGCGGTGTTTCATCGCGCGGAAAAGGTCGGCGTTCTGCTGAACGAGCGTGGCGCTTACGGGCGAATCCAGCAGTTCATGGATGCCGTGGGAGCTGAGGGCCGCTATCGCTGGCTGAGTGCCGATGAAAGTGTAAAAATCGAATGCGCTCGGGAGGATGTCAGAGCCACTTGCACCATCCGTTTCCTGCCGTCTGAGATCGTGAAAATCCAGGGACGCAGTGTGAAGGCAGTGGTGGCAACAACTGAGTTCCAGCAGTCCTTTGAAATGGCCTTTGAAAGCTCCATGGAAGACCGCTTCAATCTGGTTCTGACCCCTGAAGGAATAGAACTGTGGGCCGGGAAGCGTGGCCAGCAGCCCTAGCCGTAGTACCAAGGTCTGATTCTGTTTAGGGCCTTGCAACAAACTGGGAAAAATGACGATGCCATTGGATAATAAAACCAATGGCATTTTTTTTAGTCTTCTTATTTTCCTGGAATGTCTTTGCTGGAGAGCCTGACAATTTTTCCGCCCGCCGTGATAAAAACGCGGCGGTGGCCAATGCGGAAATCAACCGCGTGGTGAACGCTCTGTTGACGATGGCACTTGATAACTACAACTACAGCAGCAAATCCTGTGATCGCAAAAGATTTTTGAAATATCTGGAAGACGATCTGGATCGCAACCTTCCGCAAATCACCAAAGCGTTGTATTTCAATGTGCCGCAGGCGGGGCCGAAAGTTCACACCGAGGTCCCATATGGATCCGGCAAGCCTTACACGCAGCTTTATTTTTCCCAAAGCGCCAAAGTACAAGTGAAGGGTCAAACCTTCTTTGTGGGGTTTGATAAGATCGATCACTTCTTTTCTCACGGTTCCATGTATTGGGACATGGTCGGACAGGACCCCAAGCTTCCGGCTGACAAAGTGAAAAAGGCGCTGGAGGTTGGGATCATGCAGGAAAATGCGACGTGGGGGTTGCAGCGTCCCGGTGTGAAATCCTATGCCGATCTGATGGCCAACTATAAAGGCCTTTATTTCTGGCGTGATCTGTTTGATGGAGCTCCCCCCTTGATCGTGTGCAAAGACGGAAAGTTTGTGCAAAACCGCGAATTTGATCTGGCCAATTACTTTGAACCGGCGATGGATGAAACTATCAATTGCAGCAGCTTCGCCACCCAGGAAATTCATGACCGGATCACCGCGGTCACAAAAAAATGGAATATGAATTGTCCGGTGGATGCAAATGCCTGCGAGACGGCCAAAAAAATCCATGCGGACAAAGCCGCCTTGCTGCTGCATCCGAAGTGTCGCGGCACGGGAAATTCCCAAATTGAAAAAGCCTCGCCGATGACCACCAAAGATGTCATTGATACCGCCCAGGCGGCGATGTCGGGTGGTGGGGACTATCTGTTGTTTAAACTTTTCGGTGAAAAGCAAAAGAAAGGGGCGCAGTGATGATGTATCTGTTGTTGCTGTCCCTGGCCTGGTCGGCAGGGGAAAAAGTCGATGCATCCCAAGCCCGCAAAGCATGGAAATCCTTCCGGGCCTGTGAAAAACAAAGAGCCAATGAATCTGACCTTTTACGTTGTGCCAATTATGAACTTTCTGAAAAACTGCTGCCCGCTGAAAAAGCCAAGCTGATTCAGTTCCTGGATCAGGGGATTTCGTTTTCCGACATCAGCGAGTGCGCAGAAAACGCCCCGGTGCAGCCCATGCGTCCGCAGCCGCGCGAATCGGCCTATTGCATGAAACTGGACGGGCTGAAAAAAGAATCCCATGGCTATGTCGTTTTCGTGAAAGAAAACGGGACTGCCAAAATCCAAACCATTAAATTCAAATTTTAAGTGCTTCCAGACATATTCCCAAAAGTTAATCATCAATAACTTTAATGAACTAATAATCGGTGTTCGTTCGTCGTAGTTTGGACGTGTTCTTCAAACTGATGAAAGGACCTGATCATGTTATTTAAGTTTCTTGTATCCTCAGCAATCCTGCTTTTTACCTGCCACGGAATGTCCCAAACCATCACCCCTAAGGTTGTCGACGGTGACTACCGCGTGGAACTTACCATCGGCGACAAAGTCTTTATCGACGAGATGACCTTGAAAGGAAAAGAAAAGCCGATGGAGCTAAGCGAATTTCAAGGCGAATTTGTCGGCATAATGATAGTTCCAGGCGCCTTTACTTCACTCATCACAGGCAGCGGCTATTGTACAAGCCGGGACCAACTGTGCGCTCTGAATTTTTCAATTGTCGCCAATGAAAACGGCCAATCCTACAAAGTGAACTACACAGCCAAAGTGGACGCCCAAAACTACAAAAAATATCAAAGCGACACTGGCCCCTTGATCATCACCGGCACAGCCACTCTCGAGGACGGCTCCGTCCTAGGCGAATACACCGCCACCAAGCAATAATTGAACTTTGCGCAAAGGCCGAGTGAAAGCGCGGGCCAAGGCGGCCCCGGCCGTCGTACTAGAAGATAACGCTGTCGGGAAGTCCCAGACGGGCGGCGATGATTCGCACGATTTCGCTGGCTGTTTCTTCCAACGCTCGTTCTGTGACGTTGAAGACCGGCCAGCGGCGGTTCACCTTAAAGATCTTTTCAGCGTATTCGATTTCCTTGGCGATGTGAGCCATCGAAGCGTAAGATCCACCCGGATCCTGTCCAAATTTTTCCAAACGGCTTTTGCGAATACGCTGCAGGGAATCCATATCGATGATCAAGCCCACAATGCGGCGTTGATCGATCTTGAACAATTCTTCCGGCAGGGGAGTGTCCAATACCAGCGGGACGTTTGCGACCTTCCAGCCCTTGTGGGACAGGAAGATGGAAAGCGGCGTCTTGCTGGTGCGGGAAATTCCCACCAAAACGATGTCCGCCTTGTCCAGTTCGGCAAAGGTTTTACCGTCATCGTGTTTCACGGTGTATTCGATGGCTTCAATGCGTTTGAAGTATCTTTCATCCACCGCACGCAAAGCCCCCACAGTGTCTTCGGAATGCTGACCAAAGAAAGTGTCCAAGGTGGAAAGCAGCGGGCCCAGAAGGTCAAAGTACGGAATGCCTTTGCCGGAAGCCATTTCGCGGATTTTGGCGCGCAGGCCCTGACTGGCAACGGTGTAGGCCAGCATGCCTCGGCGCTCGAAGCATTCTTCGATGACGGCTTCTGCCTGGGTTTCAGTACGCACGTTTTTACAGCGGATGATGTTGACGTCTTTGGTGGTGTATTGAACCAAAGCCGCACGAATCATCGTGGCGGCGGTTTCGCCGGTACTGTCGGAAAGAATATAGATGGTGTAGGTTTTGTTGTCGCCGTCCATCAGTCAGCAAGTCCGTTGATCAGTGCACGACGCACGTTTTCGACATGTTCTTTCAGCCACAGGTCCGCCATGCCCGAGAAAAGAATAAAGGCAAAGTCAGGGCTGGCTTTGATCAAAAGGCAGGACGTTTTGTTGTCCGGATCCAGATGTTGCAGCTGCAGCTTTTCCAGCATCGGCTGGGATGCGGTGGTCATCACTGACAGAAGATTCATCGGCGGAATTTTAACAAAGGACTTGGAGTTGTTTTTCAAAAGGTGAGTCGCACCTTTATGGAAGTAAGCTTGCGCTTTCCACTGACCGTCGTGGTTTTCCAGCATGACGCCGGCATCAAACAACAAGGCCAGGCGCGAGAACACCACAATCGCACGATCAATATGATCTTCCGGCAGACCCAAAGAAAGGCCGCGCACCAAAGACAGATCGCGGGAAGGTTCAAAGTGCGTATGGCGCTCTGACGCTTCCACCTTGGCTTCAAAATCATTATCCAGAACAGACTCAAGTCGTTTCTGAAGGTTTGTGATTGTTGACACCAAAGACTGCGAAAATTTCTCCATGAACGCTCCCACTAAGATGCTCCGCCAAATGATGATGTTGGTGTTGGCGGTTTATTTAATTGTGGGGAGAAACGTTTGTTTAATCAAGGACGACTGTGAATTCCTGAACCGGGTGGTGGGACTGCCAGGCGATCTGCAGGTTCCCGGTACTTTGTCCAGGTGGCATGAAGATGCGCAAAGTGGGTTCGTTCAGATTCTTCCAGATGCGGAAGATCTCGGCGGTCCACTGGGTAAGGTCTTCGTTCCAGGGAAGGATCACGACCCATTTGTTTGGCAGAAGTTTGTCCGAGGCGATCATCAGCGGCTGATCAGACACCGCAGGGATCGCGGGTTTGTTCAGTTCGGTCTGTTCCAATACACTGCCCAAGAACTCAGGCAGTGCCGGGGACTGGTGGCGCGAGGATTTGCACACCTGAAAATTCAGGTACCAATCCAGCTTCGCGGTCCACGGCGACTTTTCCAGATCAGGCACAATCCACAGGTCGGAACCCGGGTTGAGAGCGCTGGCCTGGGAAAGTACGCTAAGAGCCATTAGTGAGCCTTGCCGACTTGATCTAGAAGTCCGTTAACGAAGCTGCCAGAATCGGAAGTTCCGTATTTTTTGGCGATTTCCACCGCCTCATTGATGGCGATGTTTTCTTTGATTGGGTCTGCCGCAAAACGCATTTCGTAAACGGCAATGCGCAGGATGTTGCGATCGATGGTCGCCATGCGTTCCACTTTCCAGTGGGCGCTGGAGGCCTGAATCTTGGAATCAATCGCTTCTTTGTTGGATTTCACACCGGTCACGAGAAGATCAGCATAAGTGATCACTTCGGGGTCAAGACTCTGCTCAAACACTTCTAGGAATGTTTGGTAGCTGATCTGCGGAGCAAACTCAGTTTGAAAGAGGACCTGGAGGGCGAGTTCGCGGGCTTGGCGTCTTGCTGTCAGTTTCATGGTTCGTACTTTTCTCGCTTTCAACAAATGTCATAGCGGTGAGGCTTAATTGTGGATTACTTGCGTCGACAAAATCAAGAAGTTCGGCGTCTTCCAGAGTCTCCACAAATTCCTGAACGTCTTTGAAGGTTCTGTATACACTTGCAAAGCGAATATAGGCAACGTCATCCAGTTGTTTTAGTTCAGCCATGACCTTTTTCCCGATCAGACGGGAAGAGATCTCGGATTCACCACGATTGATCACCCAGGCAGAGATCTTTTCAACCACCGCATCGATCTGCGCCAGGCTGACCGGACGCTTCTGACAGGAGGCTTGAAGACCTTTCAGGATTTTTTCTTTGCTGAACGGTTCGCGGCGGCCGTCTTTTTTGATGATGAACGGGAACGCGAGCATGATCGTTTCTACAGTCGAGAAACGGGCTTTGCATTCGAGGCATTCACGACGGCGGCGGATGCTTCCGTCCTTCTGCACTCGGGTATCCAAAACTCTGTCATCAGCATGTCCGCAAAAAGGGCATTTCATAGTCTTTAGTCCCGTCCAAAAAGCTAGCCGGAGATTAGGGAGGCGCCTGTCTTGAGTCAATGGGTCTAGTGTTGATGACTTTGCGTGTCAACGACTTCCTCGCCAGAGGGAAAACTGAATAGAATAGAAGCCAGAATTGAGGTGCGTGTGAAGACTTTTCTATCGTTGATTTTGCCCTTGTTTTTGAGCTCCATTGCCACAGCCCAAGACTCCCAGCCCGTGGTCGGCCGTGACGCTGCTGCGAAGTACTTCCAACCGCGTGATACGGCTTCATCCTCTTCATTCAATACCGGCGGCGGTCCGTCGGATCATTACCTGGCTTTGCACTTTGGCCGTTACATGGCGTCGCAATCCTATGACTGGGGCAAGAATGGTCAGGAAGACGATGTGGGGAAAAATCAGTTCGGGGTCACTTACCGAGTGGGCGAGTGGTACAACTCCATGGACATGCTGCTAAGAATTGATTACTCCGAATACGATGTCGGCGGCGAAACTACGAATAAACTGGCGTTTGTTCCGATGATCATGTTCCCGGATGCGACCTCACGTTTCCCGCTGTATTTCGGTGCGGGTGCCGGTTTGGGAGTGTTCTTTAAACAGGCCTCTGGAAAATCTGCATTGTCCCTGGATTATCAGGTTGTCGCCGGGGCACGATTCTTCAATATCTTTGAAAACACTGGATTCTTCATTGAAGCTGGTTTAAAAAACCACCTTCTTATTCTGTCCTCCGGGCAGTTCAACGGAACCTTTTTGGCCACTGGCCTGGTGTTTACATTTTGAAAATTCACAAGCATCTCGTATCTGAAATTGTCACCGCTCTGGATGAAATCTTTGAACAGGGTTTCTATGCCGACAAGGTCATCCAGCGCCATCTGAAGGCCAACACCCGCTGGGGTTCCCGCGACCGCCGTTTCTTTGCTGAATCTGTTTACGAAATCGTGCGCTGGGAGCGTCTGCTGTCCCACCTTGCTGATGACAACGATCTTTGGAAAGTGTGGGGCGCGTACTGGGTGCGCGGCGGAAACGAACTTCCTGACTGGGAAGAGCTTGACGGTCTTGATCCGAAAGAAGTCATCGCCCGTGAAAAGAACGTGTCGTCGTTCGCGATTGCTCAGTCCATTCCAGACTGGATGCACGAACGTGGCACCAAAGAGTTGGGTGAAGAGTGGAAGGATGCGATGCGCGCTTTGAACAAGCCCGCGGAAGTGTTCCTGCGCACCAATACTTTGAAAACCACGCCGGATGAGCTGATCAAAACTTTGGAAAAAGACGGCATCAACGCCACGAAAGTTTCTCCGGATCTGCCGAACGCTCTGCGCTTGGTGGAACGTAAAAACGTCTTCATCACCGAGTCCTTCAAACAGGGTTTGTTCGAGGTGCAGGATGCCGCTTCCCAGATGGTGGCGCCACTTCTGGGCATCGAGCCCGGTCACCGCGTGATCGACGCTTGTGCTGGTGCAGGTGGCAAGAGCTTGCACATGGCTTCCATGATGAAGAACAAGGGCAAGATCATCTCCCTGGATATTCATGAATGGAAATTGAAAGAGCTGAAAGTCCGTGCCCGCCGGGATGGTGTGGACGTGATCGAAACACGTTTGATTGATTCCAACAAAGTGATCAAGCGCCTGTACGACACTGCGGATCGCGTGTTGCTGGACGTGCCTTGTTCCGGAATGGGTGTTTTGCGCCGCAATCCTGACACCAAATGGAAGCTGAGCAACGAAGAGATCGACCGTCTGCATGGACTGCAGTACGAGATCTTGAGCACCTATTGCAACATGACCAAAAAAGGCGGGCAGATGGTCTATGCGACCTGCAGCCTTTTGCCGAGTGAAAACGAAAAGCAGATTGAAAAATTCATGGCTGAACACGGGAAAGACTGGACTTTGCTCAAGCAAATTCACGTTCGTCCGGACAAAGAAGGCTATGACGGCTTTTATGCAGCCTTGCTGAAGCGAAATTAAGATTCTGCAACTGGACCCCGACTGGCCTCGGGGTCCTAAGTAAAGGCACCGATAAAGATTCTGTGAAGAAACTATTGGTGGTCCTCTTAGTGCTGTTTTCCGTGAATGCCCATGCCGGCTTTTTGCTGGAACTGGGTGGCACCTACATGTCAGACAATCTGACCACCGACGAAACCAAAACCTCCGCCAAGTACTTTTACAACATCGGTCTGCTGTTCAGTCTGAAAAAGCACATCTGGGGCGGATGGAACTATTCCGGAATTTCCCACACCGACAAAGACGATACGACGATCGACTTCACTGCCAGTGACACCGGCCCTTACGTGAAGTGGCAGTTCGGCCGTCATGAACTCTACAGCCTGAGCATGGCTTACAACATCCTCAGCACTGCCACCTTTGCCAACGGCACGGACCGCGAGAAATGGACGGGGACCAGCATGTGGTTTCAGTTCGGGGTCATGCCCGAGTTCAAAGAGGGCTTCCATATTGGGGCGTCTTTGAACTATTACCTGGCAAATTATACAAAGAAGACCGTCGACGGCACTGAAACCAGCTCCTCCAATTCGAAATCCTGGATTTTCCCGATGCTTACGCTCACCAAAGAGTGGTAACGCCTTGCGAAAGGTTAAATAGTCAGCATCGGGGCTTTTTCATTTGAAAGCTCGTATTTGCCTTGATATGACCCCTGCCAACGAAACAAGGGGGTCCAAATGATTCGTTCTATTATCGCTGCTGCGTTGACACTGGGTATGGCGTCATCCGCATTCGCTACAGACAAAGCTTACTTCGAAATCAAGAGAGTTATCGTTCGTGACGTAACTGCTCAATATCCACAGATGGAAACGTATGCCAAAGGTGCAAACGGTCTTTCTCAGGATTGCAACTCTCAGCGCCCATTGCGCGTGAAATTCACAGGCGAGTCCGCTATCGCTAACGACGTGAATCCATTGAATGCTATTGAGTTGATCGTGGATCAAATCATCAATATCGGTAAAAAAATCTTCGCAGTTATCAACGCGGGTAAATCTGTTGTTAACGTGAAATTGGACACTGCAAACGCTCTTCCTGCTGGTTTGACTTGCTGGTCTGACCTTGCTGGTTGGAACATTCCTCAGTCCAAAGTTTACAACGTAACTTATGAAAACGGCTTCGGTATGTCTGTTGTCGATTTCTCTTACCGCGTGACTTACACTGCGGGTGGTTCAGCTGATGGCGTTGGTAAATACATCACTAACGCGACCTTCATGCCAGCGAACCTGTCTGTTGCATGGGGCTTCAACTTCGACGCTAACGCGATCATCCCGTCTGTGTTCAACACAGGCTCCAAGCGTGATCCTGTAGCTGGTATGCAAATGAACATGGAGTGGAAAGTGACTTCTCCAATGGCTCACGAGCAGGCTACTGAGTCTTACTTCGTAAGCGGCGAAAACAAGCTGATCGAACTAGAGTAGTTTAAATAAAAAAAGGCCCGGCAAAACCGGGCCTTTTGTCTTCTCTAGAAGAAGATCTTAAGTCCTGACCTGATCCCTGTGCGATCGGTGACTGTGTCATCGGCAGCAGCAGGGATTTTTGTTTTCTGGCTCTCCTTGTACCAGTTTCCGAAGATCCGAACGGCTTTAAAGTCTATAAAAAGCCCGGCTTCGGTGCGATTGCCTTCGACATCTCCCAATTCATCCGTGGAGGTGGGAAGGAAATAGCGATATTTCCCGTCAATTCCAAAGTACTTGGTCAAATAAACCTGCAGCGACACCTGTCCAAACTGCTGCGACAGCCTCTGGTCGGCCTCACGCGTGCGCAGCCCGTAGTGCAGGGTCAAAGAGGTGTTCTGGATCGAATTTCCCAGCACGCGGATGTTCAGCATACCAGTCAGGTCGTTGAACTCCTCTTCGCTGTTGTTTTCATATTCCGCGGTCAGGCCCACGAACTGGGCATAGGCCGACAGCTCGCCCATGAACGACACATGAGAATCGCTCACGGCCGTGTTGTCGGGGTCCTCGGTTTTGAATGAATTGTAAGAGCCCCCGAGTGAAAATTCGTACGGTGACGGGGAATTCACCGACAGCCACATATCCATCATGCGGTTGCGGTTTTTCATTTCGAGCCATTCCGACAGGGACCAGCGGCTGCCTTCGCGGGCAGTGGCTCGTTTGGTGAAATCAATACCGCTGCCCCAGCGACTGCCGGTCTGGGCGTGAGACAAGCTCGCGGTCAAAATAATGCACAGTAGAAGTAGAGATGAAAATCTGGACATACCCCCATTTTCTCGCTTTATTACCATAAGGTCCAAAAATTCTCTTATCGAGACCGTTGTATGTCTCAAAGAAGGATGCGTCTGTGGTTCATGATTTCGATCCATTTGCTTTAAGGATTTCCGGAGATTTCGGAATTCGTTGGTACGGCCTGTCTTACATGATGGGTTTCATTTGCGCCTATATACTGATCACTTGGTTGGCTAAAAGGCAGCGTGCCGGTCTGTCTGTCCAAATGGTCGGCGATTTTATTACTTATGCTGCCATCGGTACTTTGGTGGGCGGTCGCCTGGGTTACGTGCTTTTCTATGGCCCGGATTTGTTCATGAAATTCAAATCTGAATTTCCATACTGGGGTGTGCTTGCTGTCAATGAAGGCGGCATGGCCAGCCACGGTGGTATCATCGGGATCGTGATTGCGTGCTTGCTGTATGCGCGCAAGTATTCTGTGAATTCTCTGTACCTGCTGGATCTGGTGGCGGTGACGGGCCCGATCGGTGTGTTCTTTGGTCGTATTGCCAACTTCATCAATGGTGAGCTTGTCGGTCGTCCCTGTGACCCGACCTACCCATTGGCAGTGAAGTTCCCGCAAGACATCGTTTCCTGGCCAGGTCAGGAAGCTGCGAAACTGACGGAACTTGTTCCGGTTGTTGAAAAAGTCGGCGTGGGCCGCGAACAGTGGCTGGAGCTTGTTGATAAGTTCCGCTTCGACATGGCAGCCCGTGAGCAGCTGTATGCAACTTTGAACAAAGTGATTGAATCCATCCAGGACGGCAACACCGCAGCCAAAGAGGCAATTGCGCCATTGTTGACCCCGCGCTATCCGTCCCAGCTGTTCGCCGCTTTCGGTGAAGGTCTGTTGATCTTTATGTTCTTGTTCTTCCTATGGAGAAAACCACGCAAGCCGGGCTTTATCGCAGCTTGTTTCGTGCTGATCTATGCGGTGGTTCGTGTTGTTGATGAACACTTCCGCATGCCAGATGCACACATCGGCTTCCAGGCTTTGGGTCTGACTCGTGGTCAGTGGTTGAGCCTTGCTATGTTTGTTGTCGGGTTGATCCTGATGGTCGTATGGACTCGCGCTGCTTCCCTGAAAATTCCGGGATGGCAGAGAGGGCACTCCATTAAGCTAAACCGTAAATAGATCGCTCCGGTACGCACGGGGGACTGGCTGGGGGCTTTGCAGCCTCCAACGCTCGGACAGTCCTCGCGCTCTGGTTGTTTTGTGATAGCCACCTCAAGGGTGGCTTTTTTGTTTTCTGATTACTGATGCCGCGCTTTCTTGGCGCTGCGGAACTCGGTTGGAGGCTGCAAAGCCCCCAACCATTCCCCCTCATACCGGCTTCTCTAAAAGGTACCTGCTTACTTTTGCAGAAGCTCTGCGTTGGTGGAAAAGGTACCTGCTTACTTTTTCCGAAGCGGTGCGTTTATTTTGTAGGGGTACAGGACGGCTTGCATGTTGAGGGTGGGGTGGCTGAACTCCAAATTTTTTGTTACTGATTTTTTCAAATAAGCGGTAGCCTTTTTCCAACAGGAGAAATCATCATGATCATCAGACTTGCTCTGTCCATGTTGTTGTTGGGTTGTCTTTCGTTGGGATCGGCTACGGCTTGGGCTTTGGATTTTGACAAAGATACCGGGATGTCGCGAGAGGTTCTGGTGGAGTCTTTGAAAAAGAACACCCGCTTGAATCAAGAGCAGATCGATCAGCTGGTTGTTACTTTGCAAAATCAGTTCAATGTGCAACCGGGGGATAAAATTCCTATCAAGGGTTATTTGTATGCCCACGGTATGAATGTCGGTCTGTTTGTGGATCACGATGTGTGGGCTTTTGATGCGGCTTTCCTGGTGCCGGGCACAGATGAAGTGGTGCGTGTTCCAGGTTTGTATCTTTGTGATTTCAAAAATGGCGGCTTGAAGTTTGAGGTCGCCTACAAGTGGATGTTCAGCTTCATCCCAAGTGGAGTGTCATTGAGCGAACTTAACGGCGCGGTCTACGGCCGTGGAGTCGGGGTGGTGGCCGAAGCTTTTCTGGGCCTTGAGGGCTCTTGGTTGCCTGCGCAAAATCGGGTGAATGATCTGTTTCACGTCGCGGTGAAACTGGGCTTTGGCGGCGGGATTGTCTTCCCGAAAATGGAATTCAAGCTGCGTAATATCCAATAAGTGCTTTTGTTCTGAAAATCTGGTCCTGAAATAAAAAACCCGCTCTTTCGAAGCGGGTTTTTTGTTTTTAAATCACATCTGAAAAATCAGATCGAAAACGGGTAGGTCTGAAGTTCCGCACGGGTGATTTCTTTTTGCTCCCCGGTGGTGAAATTCTTCACTGTGACCGTTTTATTAGTCACTTCGTTGCCACCCAAAATCAGAGCATAGTGTGCGCCCAGTTTGTTGGCTTTTTGCATCTTCTTGCCCATTTTGCCGGACAGGAAGTTTTCCGTTTTAAAGCCGCGAACGCGCATTTCGTGAGCGACTTTGACGCTTTCGTCCTCGCCTTGTTCGTCGGCACCCACCACGGCAATGATCACTTCTTTTTTTGTTGCCAGCTCTTTCGGAGTCAAGTCAGCCAAACGGTCAATGCCGGCAGCCCAGCCCACACCCGGAGTTTTTGGTCCGCCCATGGTTTCAATCAGGCCATCATAACGACCGCCCGCAAGCACAGTGCCTTGCGCGCCCAGTTTGGTGGTCGTGAATTCGAAGACCGTGTGGCAATAATAATCAAGTCCACGAACCAGATGATCATTAATCTTGTAAGGGATGCCCAGCTTTTCGATGCCCGCGATGACCTTCTTGAAGAAGTCCTGGGAAGTCTGATTCAAGGATTGTTCAAGTTTTGGTGCGTTGGCATTCAGCTTTTTGTCGCCTTCGTCTTTGGAATCCAGAATGCGCAGCGGGTTTTTCTCCAGACGCATTTTACTGTCTTCGGAAAGCTGATCCTTATGGGCTGTGAAGTAATTCACCAAAGTATCGCGGTAAGCCGCACGGCTTTCAGCATCACCCAGGGTGTTAATTTCCAAAGTACAGTCAGCAGAAATGCCGATTTTTTTCAGCAGGTCCCACGCCAAAGAGATCGTTTCCACGTCGGCCAATGGGGACTCATAACCTAAACACTCTGCGCCCAATTGGTAAAATTGGCGATATCGTCCTTTTTGTGGTCGCTCATAACGAAACATCGGGCCGGAATAATAGAACTTCAGTGGAAGATTCTGCATCATGCCTTCTGAAATAAAAGCACGAGCCACACCCGCAGTGCCCTCGGGTCTGAGCGTCAGACTTTCGCCTCCACGATCTGTAAAATCATAAGTCTCTTTATTCACAACGTCGGAAGTTTCACCCAAAGTGCGGTGAAAAACGTCAGAAAACTCGAAAATAGGGGTTTCGATCTCTCCGTATCCGTACAAAAGTGCCTTTTCATAGGCTGATTCTTCGACAAAACGGAAAAGAATGCTGTCTTCAGGAAGCAGGTCTCGAGTGCCGCGGACGCGTTGAATTTTATTGCTCATGGAATTGGCCCTTTTTTGACTACAAAACATCGTTATATCAGAGGCACGGGCGGTGCGCAAAGCTATTGCTTTTAAAGAGGGGAGCGTCTTTAATGGAATTATGAAGAAGTGGGTATTAGCAGGAGCGTTCATTCTGGTGGCTGTCACAGCTGCCGTCATTTATCAGTTCGCCGGATCCGGTGGCGCCGCATTGAATGGTGTTGAGGTCGACTGGCGTCTGCTGGGTGAGATGGACTATGTGACTGGCAATTCCTCTTCCGAGTTGAAGGCGCTGGACGGGAAGACTGTCAAGATCCCGGGTTTCATGGTGCCTCTTGAAGACAATCAGCGCGAAGTGGTGGAGTTCCTTTTGGTGCCAAGCCCGCAGGCTTGCATCCACGTTCCACCACCACCGCCGAATCAAATGGTGTACGTTAAGATGAAACGCGGAACCGATGCGGCTGTAGGGCCGATCTGGGTCCACGGAACTTTGAATCTAGTGACTAAGAAGTCTATGTACGGGGACGCCTCGTTCGAACTCATCGGTGAGGCGATCGAACCTTACAAATAACTTTCAAGGAGGTCTTTATGTTGAAAGTTCTTCTGTTTTCCCTGATGGCCATGGCGCATTCCGATCACGCTGCTCACAATCAGGCGGCACACGTTCACGGCGCTGGCAAAGTCAGTCTGGCCTTTGATGGCAAAAAAGGAAAATTGGAGTTCCATGCTCCTGCGGAATCCATCTACGGATTCGAACACGCGGCCAAATCCAAAAAGGACAAGCAGAAAAAAGAAGAAGCTTTGTCCAAGCTTGGCGAAAAAATATCCGAGATGGTGGTTTTGGATCCTGCTTTGAAGTGTGAAATCAAACTGGACATGTACGAAGTCATCGAAAAGAAAAACCATTCCGACGTCGAAGGGGAGTTCAATATCTCCTGTGAAGCGCCGGTGGCAGGCAGTACCATCACGTTCAATTTCCAGAAAGTCTTCCCGCGCCTGAAAAAGGTGCAGGTCGAAGTGCTGGCCGACCAGGTGCAAAAGTCCCTGGAGGTTGGCAAGAACGGAGAAACTCTTGAGCTCAAGTGATCTGATCACCATCCGGGATTTGTCTTACACCTATGAAGGTCAGAAAAATCCCACGCTGCACGTTCCTGAGTTTACGGTGAAAAAGGGCGAAGAGCTGTTTCTTTACGGCCCCAGTGGCACAGGTAAAACAACGTTGTTAGAGATTCTGGCGGGCGTGCTTCGTCCGACCAGTGGGACTGTGCAGATTCTGGGACGTGACTTTGTTAAAATGTCCGATTCCGAGCGTGATTCCTTCCGCGCGGAACATATGGGCTATGTCTTCCAAAGCTTCAATTTGATTCCGTATCTTTCGGTTCGTGAAAACATAGAACTTCCGCTGCATCTCAGTCCCGCCCGCAAGGCCCGTCTGGGCAGTGTGGATACCGAAATGGTGATCCGCGCTTTGTGTGGCAATCTGGGGATTTCCGACTTGCTGGAAAAAGGTGTCACGGAACTGAGTGTCGGACAACAGCAGCGTGTGGCTGTGGCCCGCGCCCTTTTGGGGAAACCGGATCTGCTCTTGGCAGACGAACCGACCTCGGCCCTGGATGCAGATCACCGCGAAAAGTTCCTGAAGCTTCTGTTTGAACTGTCCGAGCTTTATGGCACGACTGTCGTGTTTGTGTCCCATGACCGCAGCATTGAAAAACTCTTTACGCGTTCAATCTCCTTAGAATCCATTAACAAGGTTGTGTGATGGTCTTTTTGAAGTTGGCAATCAAATCCCTGAAGAATCGGGCGTTCGCAACAACGCTGACGGTGATCTCCATTGCATTGAGTGTGTCTTTGCTTCTGACTGTCGAGCGTGCCAAGCGGGCCGCGGAAGAGGGCTTCACGCAAACCATCAGCAAGACCGACCTGATCGTCGGTGCGCGCAGCGGTCCCCTGCAGTTGATTCTGTATACAGTGTTCAATATGGGAAATGCGACTCATAACATTTCCTATGAAACCTATGAAAAAGTAAAAGCACACCCGGCGATTGAATGGACTATTCCTTATTCTTTGGGCGATGGCCATCGCGGTTTCCGCGTGGTGGGCACGACTCAAGACTTCTTCAAGCATTATCACTATCGTGGTGACCAGCAGGTGAAGTTTGCTCAAGGCAAAGAGTTTGCTGACATCTGGGATGTGGTGGTCGGTGCGGATGTAGCCCGTAAGCTGAAATACAGTCTGGGAGATCGCATTGTTGTCGCTCACGGTGTGACCAAGGGCGAAGGCATCTTGCAGCACGATGACCGTCCATTTGTGATTTCCGGTATTCTTGAACCGACCGGCACGCCATTGGACCGTGCGGTTTACATGTCCCTGCAGGGGATGGAAGCTTTGCACGTGGACTGGCAAGATGGCGCCGCTCCGGCAATGGACAAAGTGATTCCGCGTGAACAGCTGACGAACGAATTGAAGGTTCACACTATCACGGCGTTCTTTGTGGGGGCCAAGTCCCGCATCGAAACCTTGAAGCTTCAGCGCGAAATCAACACTTATGAAGGCGAGCCATTGCTGGCGATCATTCCGGGGGCGACATTGAGCGAACTTTGGAATGGATTGTCTTACGTTGAAGGCGTGCTTCGCATGATTTCCTGGATGGTTGTGGCCGTGGGCTTCATGGCCATGCTGATTGCCTTGACGACAACACTGAATGAGCGCCGTCGTGAAATGGCGATCTTGCGTGCGGTGGGTGCGAAATCCAATCAGATTCTGGGGCTATTGGTGTTTGAATCCGCACTTTTGACGGCAGTGGGTGTGGCGTTGGGGCTTGTGACATCCTGGGGTTTGATCGCGGTGTTGAAACCGTGGATTGAAACCGAGTTTGGTCTGTATCTGGTGGGCCCATGGGTCACTCGTTATGAATTGATGTATCTGATCATCACTCTGGTTGGCGGGACGCTGATTGGTTTGATTCCGGCTTTGCGTGCGCAGAAGCTGGCCCTGAAAGACGGACTGAGCGTTCGTATCTAAAAAAATAAAAAACCGCAGGCGTTGCGACCTGCGGTTTCATGTCTCTTAGGTTTCGGAATTATCTACTGAACAATTTGTGCAAGCTGGGCACCTCCTACAGCCGGAAGGCCCGTCGTATCAACATTTTCCAGGATCACACCTGGTTTAGCTCTAAAGAAAATATCCACCATCAGACGGAACTCCACATCCTGGCCGTCTTTGTCTTTTCCGGTTGCCAGGCGGGTCAGCAGTTCTTCTTCTGCCAGTTCTGTTTCACCCTGTTTGAACATCAGGAACGGAGAGCGCAATTCAGTGCTGTTGCCGTACTTGTCTTTTTCATTGGCATAAACCACATGGCAGGCATTGATCGCAGCGACTTTCGCATCTGCCAGACTGATCACTTCACCGGCATCCGCCACCGCATTGCGGTTTTTGTCCACCCAGACTTTGATTTTCTGGCTGTACAGTTCACCATCCCAAGGGCCCAGGTAATGCTTCTTTGGATCTTCGGACTGACAGTCTTTTGCCGCCAGCGCCGCCAAAGTTTCAAAACCGTTGGCAAAAGTTTTCTCTTCGCCGTTCACAGACACTTTCATCTGAGAACCAAACAGGTTCTGAGAACTTGTAATGCTGCCATCCCCATTCGGAACCACCAGGAAGCCGTCATCAATTTCACGGCTGAAGTGGGTTTTGTTCACATTGTTTGTGGATTCGCGCACAACCAGGTTACCACCCAACCAAGCCGTCATGTGAGTCACTGGCGCCTGGATATTGGCAAGGTTGAAGAAGCTTCCGCCTTCAAGGCTGGAAGTGCGAACATTTTTTACGCCCAAATCCAGAACCAGCGGAGTGTACTTGGTGCTCATCGCAGTACCCTCGACACCGGAATGAACCAGCCACTGGATCAGTTGCGGCACACCTTCGTAAGCAGACAGGGTGCCGGCTTTGGAAGTTCGCTGGGAGGAAAGCACGTTGGTCACGAAATCACGCTCGGTCCAAATAGTTCTTAAAGAGAAGATCTCTTTGAAGGTCAAACGCACTTCATCACCACGGGTCAGGCCTTTGCTTAGTTTGATAAATTCCGGCGTCAGAATACTGACGGTCTTCCCGGATTTATCGACAACGTTTTCACGCAAGTCAGCGACGTACAGAGAAACGATGTTCGGAGTTCCATCACCCAGTTTCTTGAACAGACGGGGACTGCCAGAGTCAACGACGTCTTCATAGGATTCACCATAGTACAAGTTACGCAGGGAATGGTTTTGCACGGCTAGCACGTCTGCTGGAGCGGTGGCACCTTCTTGAAAGACTGTCACGGCACCCGCGTCATCAACACTGGCAATGGCGCGCACGGTGCTGAAGAAGCATTTTTCACCTGCGATGAATTCACGACGGGCTTGCTGGTGGTCAGCAATATAGTGGAAGTGATTGGTTTTAACCGCCGTTTTATTGCAGTTCGTGGACCATTTGCAGGCATCCGCCGCACTGTCTTTTTTGGCCGCGCCAACATAGAATGGTGTCACACCATTGGATTCTTTACGCAGGATGGATCTTTCGTGAGACCACTGTGCAATTGCGTCTTCGGCACTGCCGGCAGACACGGAAAAGCGCACTGGAATCAAAGAAGTGTCCGCTTTCGCCGCCGCCAGGGCCGCTTGGCGTTCTTCTTCATAGCGGTCACTGCCGTCAGCACGCTGACGCTCGCAGTTTGAAACAGCTTTGCCGTTCAAGCCGTCGTCAGCGGCAATATTGGGTGTCATGGAATCGTCACCCTGGCTGATGTCAGACATGTGTTTATATGGATTGAACGGATCGACTTTCGGTTCTTCAACTTCCGGGATCACCGGCGTCTGACCGAAAACGTTGTCCGTCAAAGAGCTTTGTTCAAGGACTGAGGGGGCAAAACGTACAGGTTGGCTGCAACCTACGACAGCCTCAACAAGCGCTCCACACAGAACAATTTTGGAAAGTTTAGTTACTTTATTCACGAAAATCCCCCCGGATTTAAAACTGAATACTTGCGAACTAGTGATTCTGGTCGCGCAGTGATTTCACTTCGACTTCATCCTCCAGCAGGAAGGGGTTGTATTTCACCGGATTGCGCGTGCTTTGCACGACGGTGATCACTTCACCTTTAAAGGTGTTTTCTGAACTGACATTGCGTGTGATGGTGTTGTTCAGATTCTTGGCAGCAGCGTTGTTTTCTTCAATCATCTGATTAAAGTCACCGGTGCCGATACCATCTTTAGCAAAACTCTTTACTGGTGCGATCAGTGTGAATAGTAAAAGTCCGCCCATTACCTTCTTCATAGCATCCCCCCCCGTGGGAATGTTCCTAAAGCAACGGTCAGGCCAGCACTTAAGTGATTGAAATCGCATGCAGGGGGCTGTTCACGATTTGGTGGCGTTACCGTTCCTTAATTTCTGTGAATGCTTGATTTGTCTGGGATAAACCTGAAAAGCGCCCAGTGTTTAAACATGGGAATGGGATGTACAGTCCGCTAACAGGGGGTGGGGAACGTCAACCAGCTTTTAGACAGTGACCAGGGTATCAACGGCGATAAGCAATAGGTTGCTTTAAAGGCGGCAAGGGAAATGCAAGGGTAGTGGATTCCGGGGGGAATCATGCGTATCAATCTTAAGCTAGTGCTTTTGTGTCTGCTGCTTATTAATGTTGTATCCTGCGCCAGCGTGGGAACGAAGGATCCCACCCGACAGGTTCACGTGACGGAAGCCTTTATATATCCGGAATATAGACAGACTGTTGCTGTGGCAGAAGAGTTCAGCCGCAAGCAGGTGGCGGCGGCAAGCACTTCACGCGCTCCCGCCAGCGTGCCCTAAGCTGCATCTTTGATTTTGACCTTGTCAGCGGCTTCCGCTTCATAGTCAGAATAGGCCGTGCGCACTTCGACCATCGAGCCATCTTCCGCTCGATAACCACGCACCTTGAACATTTTCAAAGCTTCCGAGCGTCCTTTGACCTCGGCGGCACCGGCAAGTTCGGTCTTGAAGTCTTCACCGATTTTTTCGATGACGGTGTCTGAAATCAACAGATCCGCACCGAAAGCTTTGGTGGAGGCTTCAATTCGCGAAGCCGTATTCACCGTGTTTCCGATCACCGTGTACTCCATACGCTCATCAGAACCAATGGTACCCGAAATTGCTTTTCCGGCGTGCAGACCCATACCGATGTTGATCGGCGGCTGTTCGCGGGCGATACGGCGTTCATTCAGGCCTTCCAAAGCGCGGCGCATTTCAAGACACGCACGCACGGCCTGGTGGGAATCGCGGTCCGAACTTTTCGGCGCACCCCAGACAGCCATGATCGCGTCCCCGATGAATTTATCCACAACCCCACCGTGGGAGTTGATGATTTTAACCATCACACCAAAGTATTCATTCAGCATCTCAACGACCTCTTCCGGAGATCTTTTTTCCGAGAACGCCGTGAAGCCACGGATATCCGAGAAGAAGACGACAACGTCCTTGGTCTGACCGCCGACACCGATATCCTTGTTGATCAAGTCTTCCGCAACCGAAGAACCGTGGAATTTCGAGAACAGGCTTTTCACCTTGTCGCGTTCTTTTAAACCCTCGGTCATGTGATCGAAGGCTTCGGCCAGATCACCCACTTCGTCATGGGATTTTACCTGCGCGCGGGCTTTGACGTTGAAGTTCCCTTTGGACACGAGGTTGATCATCTCCGCCAGTTTTTCAATTGGGGAGGTCAGGGTCATAGAGAACAGGAAGATAAAGAAGATCGCCATGGAAATCGCGGAACCCGCGACGAAGATCGCCCGGCGTTTTACTTCGCGGGAAACTTCCAGGATGGTTTCTTCCGATGTCTGGGAAATCACTGTGGCGCCGTAAGATGTTTTTACGGAAGCTCCGAAGTAGTCCTTGTCGTTGTCAGGATTCAGGAACTTGGTTTGGAACTGCGGGGATTTTTGCGTCAGTGCTTTTTGCACGATCGGGTATTTGGCCATGTTCAGTCGCGCCATGGCTTTTTGCTCGTCCTTGTGGGCTAAAAGTTCCCCATGACGGTCAATCAGGTACTGCGTGCGTTCAGACGGGTCGGTGAAGGGCTTTTCAAACGGCGCCAGCGTCACATCGGCCAAAGCCACGTGAGTGATCTTGCCTTGTTCATCGCGGATCAGCGGAATGCCGATCGTGATCATCGCCGGAGCTTTGGGATAAGTGGCATTTTTGATTTCAATGCTTCCCTGAGCCACAGAGCGGATCGGGAACTTCTGCCATGAACGCACGTGAATCATGTAAGTGGAGTTAAGGCCGTAAGGTTTCAGCACGTCCTCTTTCACACGACGAGCCACGGTTTCCACGCTGGTGCCGTCCAGTTTCAGAACTTCCAGGGAAATGAAGTTTTTGTCTTTGGTAAAGTTGAAATCAAAGTTGTCGCCAGTGTCAGCTTGTTCGTTGGTTCGTTTGGTCAACAGGGAAGCGGTGACACGGGTTTTGTCCACCAGATTGGCGATGATGTTTTCGATCTCTTTGGCTTTGGCGGCAGCAGATTCAAGGTTCGCGATATCGACCTGCTCTGCGGCTTTCTTCTCAAAGTAAGAGGATGAAATCCAGGTGATGGTCCCGGTGGCAGCAACCAGGATCAGGATCGTGACTGTAATGAGTTTTGTCGAAATAGGTATTCTCATAGTTCTCTCCTGATCAGAAGCTCCACTCGGCAAAGACATTTAGATAGTTACCAATAATGGTGGACTCGTTGACGTCTCCGTCAGAGGCAAAGCTGTCCGTTCCGGTTTTAGCCTTGTACGACATTTTATCTTCGCGCATGGCATAACCAATCAATCCTGTAAATCGCGGCGTGAAGCGATAACTTCCCAGGAAGCCTACTTGAGTCGACATCTTGGGTTCCATCGGCTCACCATTCGGTGTGCTGATTTTCATCAGGGACATATACAGATGCGCATTCACCTGGATACCCAGTTTCGGGGTCAGGGAATACCAGTACTCAGCACCAAAGTGCGGACCGGCAGAGCTGATTTTAAGATCTTCTGAAGATCCCGAGAATGGATCACCGACAGTTTCAGGAAGTTCCTTGTAATAAGGGCCTGCCTGGAAGCGGACTTCACCGCGATCACCCAAGGCACGACGATAGACGGCATTGGCTTCGGCAGAAGCAAAGGTCTGGGTTTTGCCGTTGAAAGTAAAACCGCTCATATCAATGATTCCCAGGAATCCCCATGGCGTGTGTGGATTGAACCAACCCACACCCAAGCGGCCGGTGCCGCCCAGGGCTTTGTAAGCCACGGACGAGTTCTTTTCTGGATTCACGCCCTGATAGGACATTTCAGTGATCAAATAACTTGCAACCGCATACCATCCGGTGACGCGATCAATGGACTTACGAACCAACGCCGTGTATTCAGCAGCTGGAGAACGATCCCCGCTGCGCACCGAGAAGGATTGTTTTGCCAGTGGGGCCGAAGGGCGCAAGTCTGACTTGGCACGAACCACGACCTGATATTTTCCGCCCGGCAGATTGTCATCGAATGGCAATGTATCCTGCTGATAGTTTTCATACACTTTCAGCTTTTCCCACTTTTTATCAGCTGTATTATATTTCAAAAGATAAACATCATAGCTGGATACGTGATCGGGACGGGTCCATTTCAATTCGCGCACGAAATCGCTTTCCGGCTTTTCGATACGCGGATTTTCAATTGGTTTACCCAGCAGGGTGAACTGACCCACGGCGGTCGCATCACTGGTGATACCCTCGTTGTTGGATGAGGAAACTTTCCACGTGTAGTGCGAAGCCACTGGGACTTTTACTTTAAAGGACGGATCCTTCAAGGTTTCAGTGATCTGGGTTTTGCCGTCATCCGAAGTCAGCACGAAGTGATACTGATCAGCTCCGCCCACCGGAGCCCATTTGAACTCCAGCGAAGTGGTGTCGGTTTCTTTGGTGGCCATTTTCACACGGGCACCGGGGAATTTCAGCACGGCGGTCTCAAGGCCGACGTTGAATTCACTTGGTTCACTCCAATCACCCGGAACACCACGATAGTCTCGCGAACGAAGCTTCATCATGTACTTGCCCGGAGTCAGTCGACCGTTCCAGGCTGCTTCCGTGACTTTGAAGGTGAAGGTTTTGGCTTCCTCTTCCTTGCTGGATTTAACTTGTTTCAGTTCGATTTCATAGGACTTGGCGTTCTCAATGGCCTCCCACTCGAAGTTCACCAGACGGCGATAAGGCGCCGCCAGAACCATCGAGGTCCAGAAAGAGATCATTAATAAAATGAACGCACTGCCTAACTTCATCAGTTAACCTTGATCTTCTTTAAAGTAGGGGCTCGCACATTGGACTTGTCCGGTACGAGCAGTTTTCTTGCCGGGCCGGATTGGCTGTTTCTTCCATAGGTGTCGACAGCTGTCAGTTCCACTTCATATTCACCCGGCAAAAGATTTTTTAATGCCGTGGAGTTTTGCATGTATTTGCTGCGTTTGAGTTCCTTGCCATCTTTGCGAATGGTCAGCCAGTATTCCTTGGCACCTTCCACCGCGTTCCAGGTCAGCTGTGTGCGGCCGTCCATAGAAGCCTGCAACGTTCCTTCGGCTGGGGTGAAGCTTGGTGCTTCCAGCAATGGCAGGGGACTGACGGTCAGGATCTGAGAACTTGTTGCACCCAGAACTTTGCCGTCTTTATTTAAGGCCTCGATCGAAGCGATGTAGCGGCCTGGGCGGGCCACCGGAGCCTGCACTTGCGTGTTTTGAACTTCTTTAACGTCAAAGCTTTGTGCCAGAGCCGGGTCTTCTTCTTCGGTGTGATATTTCACACGCCATGCAGAGACATTCTCAGTCTTATCCACTTTCCAGGAAAGGCCCAGGCGTGGTTTTTCAACATAGTACTGAACCATGTCTTTTTCAGGCATGGTGAAGTTGATCTGCACGGGAACAAATTCGACTTTTGCATTCACTTGGTTTGCTGGCTTGATCGTGAACTTCTGCACTTTGCCCAAAGACGGCTTGTCCGTATCCAGGAAGTACGTGGTCATGCGCCAGTAATAGGAGCCTGCCTTCAGCCCCCGGGCCGTGAAAGAATCTTCCTTGGTGAACGTGTTGGTGGAGATTTTGTTTTTCAACTGCTCATCGGCCCACAGTTCCAACGTCATCTGGCGGGTGTCTTCACCCATTTGCCATTTGAAGGACATATCATAAGGAGTCTGTACCGCTGGCACTTCCGCATCCGCAGTCGGGAAGACCATAGTCGGCGCATAGCGGGCCAGAACTTCTGTTTTATAGATAGGACTTTCGGCAGCCACCGACCCTTGCGGATTTGTCGCTACAAGTTTCCAGTAGTGACGACCGAAGGGCAGTGAAGCCATAAGTTGATTTGCATTTGGAGCAGCCTTCATCAGCGGTTTCAGCTGTTTTCGGCTGGGGCCGAC
This sequence comes from Bdellovibrio bacteriovorus, assembly GCF_048286975.1. Taxonomy (GTDB): domain Bacteria; phylum Bdellovibrionota; class Bdellovibrionia; order Bdellovibrionales; family Bdellovibrionaceae; genus Bdellovibrio; species Bdellovibrio bacteriovorus_H. The sequence continues at coordinate 23,664 of NZ_JBLVRT010000009.1, forward strand.
CCACAGCGTGACGTTGGAGTTGGCCGGGAATCCCTGCCATTGGAACGGCACGGCGTCTGGATTTTCAGCATCCATTGCCACCGGTTTTTGTGGCAGTGGAGTCAGGATTTTGACTTCTTCACGGGTGGTCAGGTCTTTGCTTTGACCGTCAGAGCCTTTGATGGACGCTTTACCTTCAAGGACTTGAACGTCGACAGAATCGCCGCGGCCTTTGGATAGACTTGCGGAGGCCTGGGACAGATCGACTTTACCGTTGGCAGAATTAAGAACCAGCCCTGGAGCATCCCCCTCAGCGGCGCCGGTTTTGGCGTTAACGAACAAACTACCTTCCATCAAATCCAGGGCGATTTCGCCTTCGGATTTTTTGATCACGATGAGTGATTCCGGTTCCAGATCCAGATAACGATCAGAATCCACGAACTGAATGCGCACTTCACCGCGTTCACTGGTACGAATGGCTTCACCGTTGTACAAAGGCTCACCCGAATTGACGAGTTGCCACAACAGACGTGAAGCCGGACGGCGCTGAATGTCTTCAACAACTTTTCCGACGTACGCCAGCGGTTTTTCATTGGAATTGGAGGAGCGTGTGTCAGCCGTGGACTGATACCAGAACCACGTCGCAGCAAAAACGGATGACGAGCTTAGTGCAGCGATAAGCAGACGTTTCCACTGTTTTTTCATCGATTCCTCCTCATCCTTTTTTCGGAGTAACTGTCTCAGTATTAAAGGGAGCTAAAGTCTAGGTCCGAGGATGATGTAAAGAAATTGTGGAAAGTTTGCTGGAAGGCTTCTGGAAGATGGTCTAGAGTCTTGCCATATGGATAGCAATAAGAACTACATCACCCCCGAAGGTCTGGCTAAGTTGAAGGCGGAATATCACGCGTTGATGCACGTGGAGCGTCCGAAACTGGTGGAAGTTGTGGCGTGGGCCGCCAGCAACGGGGACCGCTCAGAAAATGCGGATTATCAGTATGGCAAACGCCGGTTGCGTGAAATCGACCGTCGTGTGCATTTCCTGACCAAACGAATCGAAGATGCCGAGCTTGTGGATCCAAAACAGATGAAGGGCACAACGGTGCTTTTCAGTGCCACGGTCACCTTGGTCAATGAAGACGGGGATGAAGTGGTGTATCAGATCGTCGGTGAAGACGAGTTTGATCCTAAAGCGGGCAAGATTTCCTGGAAATCACCTGTGGCGCGGGCGCTTCTTGGAAAAAAACTGGGAGATGAGGTGCGAATCATCAAGCCTGCCGGCGAAGAGTTCGTAACTATCGAGAACGTGGAGTTTAAGTAAATTTTACAGATCGTTTCAGATCAGTTTTTAATGGTTTCAGAGAGGGATGTTTCAATGGCATCCCTTTTTTATTGGTTGTCTTTGTCCGCACATTTTAGCAAACTCCCGCGCATAGCAGGGGGAGCTATGAAATTCATCACTAAAGTCAGTATTTATCTTTTCGCCTTCGCCGTTGTTTTCGCTCACGTTGAAACAGCTGAAGCAAAACGCCACAACAATCGTGAGGAATCCTGGGAAAAAAACCGCCAGAGTGAAGACTCTAGTTACGAGCAGTCCGCGTCTTTGGATGAAACTGCCAGTGATTCCGATCTGGTACGCGCGGTGAATGATCGTCGTCGCGAGGACTTCGTTGAAGGTGGCAGCCTGACAGTTGTAAAGGTTCTGCCTGACGACAACAGTGGTCTGGAGCATCAAAAATGGGTTGTTCGTCTTTCCAATGGCGAGCTGATGCAGGCTGTGTATAATCTGGATATGTGCCCACGTGTGCCTTTGAAAGTGGGCGACGTTATCGCCATGGGCGGGCAATTTATCTGGACGAACAAAGGTGGACTGCTTCATTGGCTTCACCACGATCCCCGCGGCAGACGCCCGGATGGATATGTGTACGTGAACGGGCAGTACTACTGTAAGGAGTAGACTTGCAACGACTGAACCTGATTCCATGTGCAGCGCCTTTTTGGGCCGACAGCGGTCACGGTCAGACATTGTGGGCTCACTTCCTGAAGTCCGCAGAGCTTTCACATTTCGGCAAAAAATTCGAAGTCGATCTTCCTGACGGGGATCGACTTTTTTGTTCCTGGATCGAGGGCCACACGAATTTTGTGGTCAGTCTTTTTCACGGTCTTTCCGGGGATGTCACCTCGGACTATATGCAAAGAACCGCGCTGCTCTGTCAGCAACTGGGACATACGGTGGTTCTGGTAAACCATCGCGGTGCCGGTGAAGGCGCTCCGTTTGCCAAGCGCCCTTATCATTCCGGCAGCGCCGAGGACGTGTCTGTGGTGCTGGGGCAACTTCGTCAGATGTTCCCGAATAAAAAGCACATCTCGGTCGGATATTCGTTGAGTGGCAATATCATGCTATGCCTGCTGGGCGGTTATGGCGGCAAGAACAAACCTGACGGGGCGATCACCGTCAATGCGCCTTTGAATCTGCAATCAGGTTCTTTGCTTTTGAAGACGGGCTTTAATCGCGTCTATGACATGCGTTTTGTTCTGCGGCTGCGCAAGCTGGTGGAAGAAAAACATCGCATGGGTTTGATTTCAGAAAAGTACGAAATTCCCAAGTGGGCCACAGTGTGGGACATGGATCAGATTTACACGGCTCCGGCGTCGGGCTTTGCCAGCCGTGAGGACTATTATCAGCGCTGTTCATCCATCCAGTATGTTTCAGGTATTGATGTGCCAACGTACACCCTGACGTCTGCGGATGATCCGTTTGTGGATGTTGGTGATTACCTGCGCGCGCCGTTTTCCAAACATGTACAGCTGCATATTGAAAAGCGTGGTGGCCACATGGGTTATTTGCACCGCCAGTCATTGCCAGTGGGTGGAACGCGCTGGCTGGATTACTATCTGCACGAGGCTTTAAGAGGTCTTGAAGGCACACTCAATGAAAAGGTTCCAGCGCTGTCTCCAAAGTGAGAAGCCTGGCAACGTCTGTCCTGACTCAAACACCGGAATTTCCAAAACGCGAAGCTGCTGACGGCGAAGGCCCCCCAACAGTTGTGGTCCCAGATACCAGCCGGTGAATTTACCGGGATGGTCGGCGGCCAGCTTTTCAAGCGCAGCTTTTTTAAACAGCAGAATCTCGCTTAAAGGATCATGGGGGCATTGCGGGAATTTGTCGCGTAAAATGCGGTTGAAGCTGTCTTCCATCTGCTGACGCGGATGCGGGCCTTTCAGGAAGGGGCTGTCTTTTTTCTTATAACGATCGCCCCAGCAAATTTCGAAATTTTCTTCGGTCATCAGATTCTGCAGAAGTTTGAAATAATCGCCCAAGGGGGTGTTCATGTCGACAGAAGTGATGGCAGAAAAAGGGGCCAGGCTGTTTTGCAGGCCCTGCCACAAACTGGCCGCACGGCCCAGTTTCTTGGAATTTTGCAGAACGCGAACGGGGCCATCGGTCGGGGGCACCACGCAGCCTTTTTCCGCCACAACGATAACTTCATAGTTCAGCGGGAACTTGGCAAAAAAACCGCGCAGATCGCGCAGGTACGCCGGAAGCATTTCAGGCTGTTCCAAATAAACAATCAGTGAGCAGTGCGGGGTTGACACGGAAGATTCCATCTTTACGATAGTTAACAATGAAATCTCTCAAGGTCACGAACTTCTCTCATGCGGCTTTCTGGGCGGGGCTTTTCCTGCTGGCATTGATCAGTCGTTTTGCTCTTTTGACCAACAAACCCATTCATTTTGACGAAAGCATCAACGGCTGGTTCGTGATGCAGATGTCAAAGCTCGGCTACTATAAGTACGATCCCAACAACTATCACGGTCCAATGTATTTCTATGTGCTGCAGGGGTTTGAAGCTTTGTGGGGACGCAGTTTGGAAACCCTGCGGGCGGTGCCTTCTGTGTTCAGCGTGCTCAGTGTGATGGTGCTGGCCTGGGGCGCGCTTCGCCCCAAAGCGGTCAACATGGTGATGGCGGTGCTGGTGCTGTTTAGTCCGGCATTTATCTTTTTTGGCCGTTCGGGAATCCATGAAATGCCCTTTGTGTTCTTCCAGCTGGTGGCCGGGATGGGCATTTTGCGCTGGATCGGTCGTCAGGATGAGAAAGCATTGGGGCTTTTCCTGATTGGGCTGTGGGGCATGATGGCGCTGAAGGAAACATTCGTGATCACGATGTTTGCCTGGGTGGTGGCTTTTTTGACTTTGGGCTTGGGCCATCTGCGAACGATGTTTTCACCGGAAACAATCCGCCTGGCGTGGAGTGGTCGGCTGACGGTTCTTACTGTATTGCTGCTTTTGATCTTTCTGCAGCTGTTTACCGGCTTTTATCAGAATCTTTCGGGCATCATTGATTTCTTCAAAGCCGTTCTGCCGTGGTTGAAAACCGGAGTGCATGGCCACGGTCATGAAAAAAGCGCCTGGTACTGGTTGCAGGTTTTGTACACAGCAGAGCCTTTGGTTTTGTTCGGGGGCTTACTGGCGATTGTGGGTGTTTTCTCCAAACGCAGGGAGCTGCGTGCGGTGAGTGTGTTTTCACTGGTGCAGTTGCTGGTGTATTCGCTGATTCCGTACAAGACCGTATGGTGTGTGCTATCGCTGGTTTGGGGTTTTTACTTTGTTCTGGCCATGACACTGGTGAATGCTTTTGAAGCCCGCTTTATCGGCCGCCATGTGTTGGCTGGAATGGCAGTCATATTGGCGGCGCTGGGGCTGCGCAGTGTGTGGATCTCGGTTTATCAAAGGCCCATTGATTTGACGCATCCTTATGTTTACGTCAATTCCTCGTATGAGCTGGTACAGGTTTCTGACCTCATCACCGGAAATATCCTGAAAAATCCTTCGTTGGCCCAACAAAGAATGCAAGTCGGCATGAAAGAACAGTGGCCATGGCCGTGGCTTTTGCGCTATTCACATAATCTTTCATATGAGCTCTGCAGCAAGCGCATTCTGGAAGACGCATCTGTTTATTTCTGTGACTACAATGTGGGCGAATATGTTGAACGCCTGCTGAACGAACCGTATTGGAAGCTGGAAGTGGTTTTCCGTCAGTCGCGGGAACCTTCTTTGATTTATCTGCGTAAAGCTGACTTTGATATGAGTGATTACATGGGGCCCAAGCAAATCGTGGGGCCCGAGTTGGAGGAGTCTCCGTGAAGAATATGATCATGGCCGGTGGCCTTCTTGTGGGAAGTGTTGCTTTTGCCCAAGTGCAAAAAGTGGATGTAAAAAAAGAGCTGCCGAAGGCTCCAGTGGTGGATCTTTATAAAATCTCCGACGCGAAAAAAGCCATCAAGCTTTCACCGTTGTCGCAGTTGAAAGATTACGAGATCCATCTGAAATGGGCTGAGTGTGCGCGTCTGGCGCCACAGGTGTTTACTGCCAACAAAGACCTTCGTGGCTGGATCGGTGTCAGCTGGTTGCACTGTCTGGATGAATCTCAGAAAAAGGTGAAAGACCGTGTGGCGGTGGATCGTGCTTTGACCAGTATGGAAGCGCATAAGGATCTTTTCCGCAATGGCCCGTGGTCGGCGAATCTTGAAAAGTACTACCTGGACTTCAAAATGGTGCAGCTGGAAGATCAGGTGACTCGCAAAAATAAAAAAGCGGCGATCAGCATTGATGCTTTGTTGTCTGGTGGCACTTCCCTGAATCGCGAACAGAAATCCAAAGCTTATCAGTTGCTGGGTGATCTGGCGATGCTGGACAATAACTACAACCAAGCACAGTTCTTCTTTGAGCAGGCGCAGGATCAAAAGGATTCCAAGTATCTTCAGGAAAAACTGGATTTCATCGCCAAGACCAAAACCACCGTGATGCCTCCGCCAAAAGCTGCAACCACGGCATCGGAGGTGGCTGGTGATGAAGCCAAAATTGAAGAGCGCATCAGACTTGCGCAAAAGCAGAATGATCCGATCGCTGCTTTGAAAGACAGCGTGCAGATACTGAATGAATACCCGGGCAGCCGCGCGGCTCGTCGTCTGAAAGACAAGCCTCTGGAAATTTACAATTCCTTGAGCGAAAAACTGGTCAAGGTCAAAGCTTTGAATGAAATGGAAGAGGCCGACACCACTCGTTTGATGGAGTGGGCGCACAGCATGCATCGTCGTGCGGATTATTCCGGTTCATTGTCTTTGGCGACAAAGGCTTTGGATAAGAATCCGCAAGCACCTTCCACAACATCGGCCTTGTGGATCGCCAGCCGTTCAGCGCATTTTCTGGGTCAGTACGACAAAGCGCTGGAGCTTTACAAAAAATTGTACACCTATCATTTGGGCTCGGATGAAGCCGCAGAAGCATTGTTCCGCGCAAGTCTGATTTATTTCCGCAAGCAGGACTATACAAGCTCTTCGGCGCTGCTGGAGCGCCTGTTGCAGCAGGGGCGTGATCGCTATGACCTGAACGGGCAGTACTGGCTTGTGCGCTCTTTGCAGGAAAGCAAGTCTGATCGGGCCGCTCAGGCTGCGGCTGATTTGATCGAACGCTATCCGTTTTCTTACTATGGACTTCGTCTGCGCGCAGAATCGCAAAAAGGCAAACTATCCTGGCCCGACAATAAAGACAAAGCTCCAACTTTGGGGAATGAATTCTTTGTCGTGGGCGCGCAAAAAAGTGCGTGGCACCGATTCAAAGTCCTGTCTGAAGCCGGTTGGGTGAGTGAAGCACAGGAAGAACTGTCATCAGTGCCGTTCCTGAAAGATGCGACGCTAAAAGTTCAATTGGCAGAAAAGCTGGTGGAGCGTCATCAGTATGTGACTGCCATTCGTTGGATCAATGAAGCCATGGAAGCCGATCCACGTCTGCGTCGCGAGCAGTTTGTGAAGATCGGCTACCCGGAAGCCTTTGCCAGTCTGTATCAGGCTGAGGCGGAACGTTATGGCATCGACGCGGTTTTGTTTAAAAGCCTGACTCGTCAGGAAAGTGCTTTCAATCTGAAGGCGGTGTCCACTTCAAACGCGCTGGGATTGATGCAGATGATTCCTCCGACGGCTCAGGAAGTGTCCAAGAAACTGGGTATGAAAGTGGAGCTTCCAGACGACATGTTCCGTCCTGAAGTGAACATTCCGATGGGCTCTTACTATGTCTCCCAGATGTTAGACCAGTTCCAGGGCAGCGTCCCTTTCGCGCTGGCCGCTTATAACGCAGGACCCTATCGCATGAAGCTGTGGATTGATGCAAGAACTGAGGTCAGCGAATTACTTGCCAAGCCCAGCTCCGCCCCTGTGGATGAGCTGTGGTTTGATGAGCTGCCATGGACGGAAACAAGCTTCTATGTGAAGGCGATTCTTCGCAACGTCCTGCTGTATCGACTGTCAGAGAAGGGCAATTACGAGGTAAATCCCGTCTTATGGCAGGATTTGCTTAACAAAAAGGCAAAATAAGGGCGATGTTTTATTGAAAAATCCCTCTGAGTTTTGTAGCCTGAAAACTCAGTCGGAGGACTCATGAGGAGACTTTTAACATTGAGTTTGGTCCTGGCCTTTGTGTCAGGGTGTGCTCATAAGGATTTGGGCACAAAAGCTGGCAGACCAGCTACCAACAGTGAAGGGGATTTGAAGGACATTGGCTCGTTCCGTTTGTCTGACCCCGAAGGCCCCAAGGTGGTGGATCAGGAATTGGAATCCATCCCTACTGAAGTTAACCCCCTAGTTGAAAAATGGATTGCCTACTTCCAGGGTCGCGGTCGCCCGCACATGGAACGTTACCTGGCTCGTTCCACTCGTTACGAAAAACTGATGAAGAAGGTTTTGCGTGACAATGGACTTCCTGAAGATCTGTTTTACATCGCTTTGATCGAATCCGGATTCAGCTCGCGCGCGACCTCTCACGCTTCGGCGGTGGGGTACTGGCAGTTCATCCGTGGTACCGGCAAACGTTATGGTCTGGACATCAATGCCTTCGTGGATGAGCGTCGTGACCCGGTCTTTGCAACTCAGGCTGCGGCCGAGTACTTCAAAGGTCTTTATAGCGTGTTTGGTTCCTGGTATCTGGCGATGGCTTCCTACAACGTGGGTGAAAATCGCGTGAAGCGTGAAGTGATGAATCACTACACCCGTGACTTCTGGGAGCTGGCTCGTAAAAAACGCCTGCCAGCGGAAACCATCAACTACGTGCCAAAATTCATCGCGGCTAAAATGATCGGTAAAGATCCGGCGAAGTACGGGTTTGACGATATCGATTATCTTCCGCCGATTGAGTTCGATCACATCACCGTTTCCCAGCCAGTGAACTTGCGTCAGATGGCCGAGAAAATGAACCTGAACTATGAGGACTTCAAAGCGTTGAATCCCAAGTTTAAAGGTGAAGTGGCGATCCTGAAGGGCAGTGACCTGATTCTGCGTATTCCTCCGGGCACGACAGAGCAATCCAAAGTGGCTGCGGCAGAAAGTTTTGTTTCCCGCGTGCAGTTCGTGGCCGACACTGGCGACACTCAGACATACCGCATTCGTCATGGCGACACCCTGAGCACCGTGGCTCGTCGTTATCGCACGACCGTGGCATTCCTGCGTGACCTGAATGATCTGCCTCGTCGCAAGCCCTTGAAAGTGGGCATGCGCATCCAGGTTCCGGATCGCACGCCGCTGAAGGATCGTTCCCAGTCTCGTTCTATGGTGGCAAAGAAATCTGATGCTCCTAAGAACACGGTGACAATCAGCAGTGATGGTCGTTACTACATCGTTCAGTCCGGGGACTCTTTGTTCACGATTGCGCGTAAGTATGCCACCAGCGTTTCTGAGCTTCAGCGTATGAACAACATCAAACGTGGTCGCACATTGAAAGTGGGCATGAAACTGAAAGTCCCAACTCCAGGCAGCTCGTCTGCACGTGAAGTGGCTACTGAAGTTGCTCAAAGTAAAAAAGCGAAATCCAAAGTTCACGTGGTTCGCAGAGGTGAAAACCTTTCTGTGATCGCGGCGAAATACAATGTGGCTGTTTCTGACATCAAAGAAAAAAACAAAATCCGCAACCCGGCTTCCCTGGTTGTGGGCGCACGCATTGTGATCCCGACTGAAGTGAACCAATAAGACTTTTCTCGCAATAGTCTTTAAGTCGACCCCAAAATCATGACTGGTAGTAAGCCGGTCTCAGGTTTTGGGGTCTTTTTTTATCTTCTCTCAGGTTCTATTGTGACATCCTGTCGTCTTCCTCGAACCTTATCTTAGTGTAATGAAGTTTCCTGTTTTGTGGGCCGAAGAACGCTGCACTTATATTAAAGGGAGCGTTCATGAAACAACTGAGTTTAAGTCAGAAAATGAGTCTCATCGTTGCCATCCTCTGCGCCGGAATCGTGGGCGTTGCCGGAGTGGGGTTGTACAATTTGAATCGGGTGGGCGACGTGGTTTCCAATGTCACGGATGTTCAGTTCAAGAGCGTTGTGGAGACACTGAACTTAAAAGACGCCTTTCACGGGCAAATGATCTATGAAAGAAACTATGTGCTTTTCTATAACAATCTGGAAAAGCGCGCCAACAATTCAGCGCAGATCAAAAAGCTCGACACCGAGATCCGCGGCATCATTGAGGGTCGCCTAAAGCAGGCCGATGCGACTGAGAAAAACAGTCTGGAAAAGTTTCTGGTCACTTACGGCCGCTGGGTCGATAACGATCTGGAAATTCAAAAGATCATGGCCGAGGAAGAAGGCCATCAAAAAGCTCTGGGGCTGATTTCTTCTGTGGGACGTGACACGCGCCTGGAAGGCGACAAGGCTCTGGATGAAATTCTGACCCATCATCAATCCCTGCTGGAACAGCAGAAAAAACAGTCTGCCGATGCGATTGCCAGAACTTTCCAGATTCTGATTTGGACCGGAAGTGCGGTGATTTTACTGGGTGTGCTGCTGGCAGCAATGACCTTGCGTAAAATGTCGGCGGCGATCAGCAGTGTTCTTAGAAACCTGGGCGAAAACGCCTTCCAGGTGAATCACACGGCCACGCAGATTGCGACTGCGTCCCAAGGCCTTTCACAAAGCGCCACCGAACAGGCTTCTTCGTTGGAGGAAACTGTGGCGACCATCGAAGAACTGACCGCCATGGTGCGCATCAATGCTGAAAACGCGGCTTCGGCCACGGATCTGGCCGAGGGCACTCGACGAAGTGCGGAAGACGGCGAAAAGAAAATTCAAGGCCTGCTGGAGGCGATGAAAGTCATCGATCTGGATTCCAAAAAAATTCAGGAGATCACCAGCGTGGTTGATGATCTGGCTTTTCAGACCAATTTGTTGGCGCTGAATGCGGCAGTGGAAGCGGCACGTGCGGGCGAGCAGGGGAAAGGGTTTGCAGTGGTTGCCGAAGCCGTGCGCACCCTGGCTTTGAAAAGCAGTGACGCCGCCAAGGATATTTCCAATCTGATCAATTCCAGTGTGGAACGTATTCAGGCCGGATTTGAACGGGCCAATGAAAGTGTTGAATCTTTGACAGAAATTGTGGGCTCGGTCAAAAAAGTTTCCAGCCTGAATTCTGAAATCGCCAGCGCCACCAGTGAGCAGTCCAATGGTATCACTCAGATTGGCAAGGCGATGAATCAGCTCGATACGGTCACTCAGGAGAATGCGGCAGCTTCTGAGCAAGCGGCGGCTTCATCCCAGGAACTGGCTGGGCAGGCCACCGTCTTGAATAAAGTGGTTGAAGAACTTCGCGTGGCCATCAAAGGCAGCGCTTAATCAGAAGCCCTGCTGCGCTAAAGATTTGATAAACACCCGGGCGGGTTTTGCCAATTGGTGCTCGCCCAGGTGAATCAGATAAATCTTATAGCGGATCTTGCCGGCCCAGATATTTTGTTCTTCGGAGGCTTTCAGTCCGCTTTGATTTTCAGCGATAAAGTCCGGAACAAATCCCACGCCCATTCCCAAAAGACTCATCTGGCTGATGACTTCCCAGTTTTCAACCGTGAGAGCCGCACGGGCATCCGTCCCGGTATGCCGACGCCAGGCTTTTTGCAGTTCGGTCCATCCGGGGCTTTCCTGGGTCGCCAAAAAGCGTGGGGCTGCGGGCCACTGTGAACCCGAGCGGATCACGCAAGTGAAACCACCTTCGCCCAGCAGACGGTGTTCAAATCCCGGCAGACGATTTTCTTCGATGATGACTCCGAAATCCGCTTTGCCACTGCGGACCAGTTCGGCGATTTCGGGAACGGAACCAAAGTGAAGTTCGGGCTGAACTTCGCCATGGGCCTTCATAAAGTCTTTCAGGCGGGCGGGCAGCAGATAGTGGGCCACTGCGCTGGAGGTCGCTATACTCAAAGAGCCTGTAACAATTTCAGATCGCCCCTTGAGTTCGGCTTTCAAATCCTCGAGCTGGGCAAGAATTCCCCGGGATTTTTCCAGCAAAAGGCGGCCTTCTTCGGTCAGTTTGAAGCGGTTCTTGGTGTGCAGAAGAAGTTCACATCCCAAAGTGTCCTCGAGCTTGCGTATAGCCTGGCTGATGGCCGGCTGACTGACGTTCAGGGCTTTGGCAGCAGCGGCCAGGCTTTGCAACTCGGCAGCTTTTGAAAAATACTTCAAATGATAAATATTGGGTTCTGACATAATAACAATATCTTATTATTATATTAATAATTATTCAATTTCGATTATGACGCTTGTGCATTATAAGGGGCTTCAAGAGAGGTTCTTATGACTAAAGCTATTCTGTCCTTGTTGGTGATCTTGTCTTCTTCAGTGTCTTTTGCGGCTCCAAGCTGCCTGCTTGAAACCACAAACACCCTGCGCGCCGAAGAGCTGGTTTTGGAAGTAAAAGAAAACACGGATCTGGCGGCTTATGTATTGCGCACTCAAGAAAGCGGCTTCAATGTGTCCGTGGTTTTGGTGGATGGCCGCTATATCGGTACAATCTCAAAGGGTGACAGCTCTGCAAGCACGATTGTAGAAGGGAGTCTGGACCTTTCTTTGAAAAAAGGCAGTGACCGTCTGTCTGTGTCCTGCCCGGCTAACTAATTGTTCTGGATTGTCATCAGCAAGACGGCCTGTTTGATCTTTTTGATCGAGGCGTTCTTGTCTGGTGTTGCAGTGGCGTCGCGGATTTCCCAGCGGCGCCCCTGATAAAGGTAATACAGATAGTCCTGCAGGTTTTCCTCCACAATGGATGGGTGCTGCCAGGATACGTTTCTGAGGTCTTTTAACAGATCCGCACTGAAGGCCAGGGTTGCAATGGCCGCTGACTTTGGATCTTTCAAATCACTTTTTTCCATTTTGTATTTTTCAATGATGACCTGCGGGATGCGTTTGATCTGTGTCGGACCACGGCTGTTTTCATCCGTATCCAGACCGTTTCCTTTAAGCAGGGCAATGGCCACCGGGGCCAGTTCCTTCAAACGGTACTTCCAGTTTTTTCCAAAATTGGTTTCTGGTGACATCACTCCGAAGGCAAATTCCGCCAGCATATTGTATTCGTCATCTTCAATGCTTAGCAAATTCATCAGCGTGGCTTTTTCGTCTTGCAGGGCCTGGGCATAGCTTTGAGCAAAGCTGTCTTTCAGATCCACTTTAATTTGAACTGTTTTAAACGCGCGGTTCATCGGGCTGTAGTTATAGGCCATGCGGTTGCGGAAGACCTTGGCTGCCCCAAATGTCAGACGGTGATTGCGAATGCGGAAGTGATGGTCTGCTGTTTCAGGCAGTACATACACCACCATGTCGCCGGAAAGCGAGGCATTGGTTTTAAAGGCTGCGCGGATCTGCAGGTCGCGTTCTGCCTGCAGGAAGACGAATCCGTCCTGTTGGGAGCTGAAGTTGTAGATGCCAGCGCCACCCGAGTTTAGCTCATCCCCAGGGTAGGTCTCGATGATATTGCGGGACAATTCCTGCCCGTCGGCGCGGAAGAACTGGATGAGTTTTTCTTTCTTGTTCACAACTGCAAATGGAGCATCGCCATATTCAGCGTGGAAGAAACGAATCACTTCCAGATTGTCCTTGCGGTTGATGTCGTGTCTTTTGCCGATGTAAGTTCGGAAGTCCTCGTTGGCATAGGATTTCAAAGGAACTGCGTGGGCAACTCCCAAACGCAGTTTCTGGTCCGGCAAGCGTAAAGCGGGAAGTTCAGCTAGGGTCTGTTGATTCAGCAGTATTTTTGCACCGGCAGCGCGAACTGCCTGTTTGTTCCTCAGTGTCAGCCAGAAGTCTTCGCGCAGTTTTTTTTGCAGGGAGGCCTCGGTGATGTTGGCGCAGTCTTTTCCAAGGGAGCGTAGGGACACAGTATATTCTGCCACGGTCAGGTGACGGCGTTTGTCCAGGGCTCCTGCCAGTTGCGCCAATTGGCGAGTCAGGGACAGGTTGTCCTGGGTGGGCCAGTTCTGGCTTAGCCACAAGGCTTCGACTTCGGCCGTATTCAAATGGATTTCTCCCATATGGCGGGCCAATGCGGCAACCAATGCAACATAAGAGTTCGGCAGACGCAGATTTGATTTCCAGTAGTCGGCTTTTTTGATGATTTGCAGGAAAGCCTCATAGGATTCTAACTGAGCAAAGCGAGTGTATTCGGCTTTGAAGCTTTCGGTTTGTTCTTTGGTTAAGCGCAAAGAGAGGGTGTGGGCATAGGCTTCCACGGTGTTCAGGTTCTCAAGGCTCAAGCGCTGGGCCAGTTTCAGGAAGGATCGCTGATAGAGCATGCCGGTCAGCTGGGGATGCAGAATCTCTTCATCCTGAATGTCTCGAATTGAGACAAATGGTTTTGCGCAAACGTCGGTGGCCGCCCCGGCGATAGCAGGGGAAAGCACGAGCAGACTGAATAGGAATCCAAAATAGCGACGCATGGCCACTTACAGAGCAAAACGATGGCCATGCTGAGTTGAAAGCAGGGGCTTTTTAACAGAGTTTTCGGTGTTTAAGGACTTAACAGGAGCCTTTGCGGGGCTCCTGCGCGGCTATTTGCGGCAGACTTTGGCTTTCGGATTCACTTCGCAGACGGCCTCTTTCAAGGCCTGATTCTGCTGTTCCAATGACTGAACCTTGTGAACCAGAACGGCGTTGTTTTCTTTGAGTGAGGCAATCTCACGATCCTGCTTTTTGTTTTCAGAAATCACGATCTGATAAAGTTCTTTGATGGAATTGATCAGTGGTGCCACCAGTTTTTGGTAGGCCACGGATTTGGATCCATCTTTGTCGGTACGAACGGCTTCAGGGAATACCTTTTCCACTTCCTGCGCGATCAAACCAATTTGTTTTTCTTTGTTTTCCGGATTTTTCCAGTAGTAGCTGTAGCCGTTTAGACCGAGCACCTTATTCAAACTGTCTGGCAGGATTTGGATGTCGGTTTTCAGACGGGCATCAGACGCTTCCGTCAAATTCCCGGCGATCCACATGTTCCCCGCGGTATCAAGATAGAATTTCTGGGAACACACTCCACCTGGACAGTAATAGAACTGCGCGATGTTTGCGGCATTATTGGTCTGGTGAATCGTGAAGCCACGTTTCGTCGCGTGGTTATTATTTACATTCAGCGCTGAATCTGCGCGGGAAAGCAGCTCCAGATAAGAAGATCCGTCGTGGATATAGCCCGTACCACTGACATGCAATGGATAGCCTGGATTGTTGGTGCCGATGCCCACATTTCCGTTGTTCGCAATACGCATGCGTTCGGACACGGTGACGGCGCTTGCCGCAGTTACGGTTTGCACGTCGGAACTGTAGAAGCGAATACCGTCAGTACCACCGACATTGATCGCCGCGCGAGCCAAACCAGCTGAGCTCGAAGAAGAGAGGAAGCTTCCGGGGGATCCAGCAGGATAGACACCATAACCAATTGATGGGGCACCACTGGAGTATTCCGTACCGATGTTGGTTATGTTGCCATTAGAGTAGTTGTCAACGAGCAGTAAACTGCTGGAAACGGAGGAGGCAGTACCAGCACGAATGGCGCCGCCGGAAAGATCCAGTTTCTGCGCGGGATTGGTCACACCAATACCGATGTTACCAACGTTGTTGATGCGCATGCGTTCCGTGCGCGTGCTTCCTGTGGCAAAGATGATAGTGCTGTTTCCAACAGACATTCCCATGCCGTTGGCAGGGATACCGTTGACAGTAGCTCCGGAGAAGTTCACACCGAGCCACAGACCACCGAAGCTTGAGTTCAAAAGATCCAGCGAAGTTACAGAAGAACCGCTGACGGCAATTCCGTTTGTGGCGTCAGAGTTGTTGCCCACATGAAGCTTGTAGCTTGGGCTGGTCTGTCCAATGCCCACATTCCCATTGGAATGAAGACGCATTCGTTCAGAGCGGGAAGCTGCGCCGTTGATGGTGGTTTCAAAAGTCATTGTTGAGCCGCGAGTCGAGGTCGTGTGATTCTGACCTGCACTGACTTCGATGGCGGAGTTCGTTGTGCCTGTGCTGGTGCCGTCGTGAGCGCGGAAGTAGAATCCACCCAGAGTATCGCCGGAAGTAACTGCCGAATTGGAAGCCAGAGTACCGCGAGTACGAGTCATCATTAAAGCTGCACCATCATACTGATTGTTGGATGAATGCCACAGGCGTGCCTGGAAGGCATCGGCGCTTTGAACATCAAGGCTGTAGCTTGGAGACGTGGTCCCGATACCGACAGCACCACCATTGGAAATAGTCATGCGCGGGGAGCCGTTAGTTTCAAAGTTCAATTCATAGTTGTCGTTTGTACCCAAAGTCGCCGCAGCGCCAAAGCTGTTGCCGCCATTTGAGAATAGAGACGTGGCCGAATAGCTTGTGCAACCCATCACGCCCGAAGCATTGAATGTAATTGTCTGGCCGACAGCACAGGTAAATGGAATCACCGCAGATCCCGTGCCATTGGAGACCAGCAGACGATCAGCAGTCAGTGATGTTGCTCCCGTACCACCTTTAGTGACAGGAACCGCAGAAGGGAAGTTCGCCGGATCCGCACTGATCGTACCTGAAGAAACCGCGATACCAGAACCCACTTGAACAACCCCACGAGCACCGGTTGTTGCCGGATCCACAGAGATGACAGGTGTCGTTGTGCCCGTTGCAACTTGAACCGGAGCCGTGCCCGTGACACTGGTCACAGTACCCACAGTCGGAGTAGCCCATCTCAAACCCGAAGCTTGAGCCGAGTCCGCCATCAGCACCTGACCGTTCGTCCCTGCAGGCAGGCGAACGTCGTTGGTGCCGTCATTGGCAAGAACATCCCCTTTGGTTGTTAGCGGGGAAAGACCATTGAAGGCCGCAATCGCTGTTGTTGCTCCGGTACCACCATTTGCAATTGGCAAAGTGCCAGTCACATCAGAAGCCAGATTGATCGCCGCACCACTGGATGCCGCCGTCAAACGGCCTTGAGCATCCACAGTGATCGAAGCGCGAGTGTAAGAACCCGCTGTTACAGCTGTATTAGCCAAAGCAATCGTGCCTGTGGAAGTGATCGGACCACCAGTAAGACCTGTGCCAGTTGCGATGTTGGTTACAGTACCACCGGAAGAAGTGTCAGTGTCAGTACCGCACTCCCAACGATTGTTCGCTGCAATCCATTTCAGAACCTGGCCATCCGTACAAGCCGTGTTGTTCGGACGATAGACAAAGTATTTACCAGCACCATTGCCGACGTCACCCACATCCAAAGTCACAGCGCCCGTGCGACCAGCAACTGTTGTTACAGGGAAAGCGATGGCCGCATTCGAAGCGGCTGTCAGACGACCTTGGGCATCGACAGTGAAAGTGCCCACCGCTGTGGTGGAACCATAAACTGCCGGAGTCACCGTCGTGTTTGCCAGGGAAATTGTACCTGTACTTGTGATCGGACCACCTGACAAACCAGTGCCGGTTGCGATGTTAGTCACTGTACCGCCAGAAGACGTGTCAGTATCCGTATCGTTGGCACATTCCCAACGACTGTTAGCAGCAACCCATTTCAACACCTGACCGTCAGTACAAGCGGTGTTGTTCGGACGATAAGTCAGATATTTGCCAGCGCCGCTGGTGATATCGGCGGCATCTAATACCACAGCACCGGTTCTGCCAGCCACGGTCGTGACTGGGAAGGCAATCGCCGCATTTGAAGCCGCGGTCAGACGCCCTTGAGCATCCACGGTGAAGGTGCCCACGGAAGTAGTGGAGCCATAAGCTGCCGGAGTCACCGCTGTGTTTGCCAAAGAAATAGTTCCAGTGGAAGTGATCGGACCACCAGACAAACCGGTGCCTGTCGCAATATTCGTAACAGTCCCGCCAGAGTTGGCGTCATTGTCCGCTGCCGGAGCCCACTTGGTGCCGTCGTACTTCAGCACCTGACCAGCAACCAGACCCGTGGTATCAACAGTCACACCTTTGATTTTATTGACTGAAGAAGCACCGATCGTGCCTCCAACGTCTCCCGCCAGGGATACGTTGATTGGCTGACAGTTAAAGCCGCCTACGGCATTCCAGTACATCGTTTCATGCGCCGCACAGCCGGCATTGGCGACAGCCGCGCTGAACTCCGCATCTGTCATATAAGAACTTAATGTCGCCGACAGACCCGTGACATCGCTTTGTGCAATGGCCGAAGGCGTCCACGCCGTGCCATTGAATTTCAGGAAGTTTCCATTGGCAGGAGCTGCATTGGAAACAGCCGTGCCCTGAAGTTTTGCGACAGAAGGATTCGGATAAGTTCCATCCAGATCGCCCGCCGCTGCGCCCGTCGGAACACGAGCATCACTGAAGCGGGCATCATTTCCGGCAGCCACTGTGCCAGCGGAAGTCCCCACATTCAAGGTCAGCGCCGGGGTGGAAGTGCCGTTAACAATCGTAATATAAGAATTGGAAGAAGTGACATCCGTCACTGTACCGCCATTGGCGCCGCTAATCCCGGCACACGTGAGCGCAGTTCCATTCCAGGTCAGGAAGGTTCCACCAGCACACGTCGGCAGGCCGGCTTTCAGAAGGAAGTCATCGACAATCTTATCGCCCAGGGATTCCGCCGAAAGAGCATAGGCAGAAAAAGGAACCGAACGGATTTCATTGGACGGAGAAATGACCTTCCAGCCATTGCCGTCATGGAATTGAACTTTCAAAAGTCTCGTATCGCCCGAGGCCGCAGTATAAGTGGAACCACCTGAACAGTTGTGCGCCAAAGAGTTCTTGAAAGAATCTAACATTTTAAAGGTTGGAGAAGCCGGGAACAATTTTGTGCCTGAACCAATCGGAACATCAAATACACCTTTGGAGTTCAGCATATTCACATCATCGACTTGTTCGCGGTAGATAACACAAGTTCCGGTGGGGTTTGTGATTTCAAACAGGAAGCTGACGTGAGCGTACTCCAGTGCGGTCCCATCGGATTTGATAATCCTTCCCTGATAGGTCAAGGAATTAGGGGAGGCATGGCTGAAGGCAGCCATAAAAAGGAGTACTAAGAAAGAGCTCAGCGACGTTCCGTTTCTCATGTACTTCTTATCGGTTTTTTGACCAAAAAACCCAGTTTTTTACAATGACGATTCGTTAATATGCGAGAAGTTCTACCAAGAGGTTCCGCGAGCGTTTCAGAGTGAAACAGTCCGGCCAAAATTTGCAGGGCGTTAGTCGGGAGAAGGTGAGTTTTCTGTTAAAAAGTAAAAAAGCACAATGGATGTTTGACCATTCTCATCATGTTCGATAGGTCCTACCTATGACCACAATTACGAAGAATTTGACCAGCACTCCGAAAGCCCTTCCACCCTCTGATCAACTTGGATTCGGGCAGCACTTTTCTGACCACATGTTTGTGGCTAAATACACTGAAGGCAAGGGCTGGTCTGAAGCCAGCGTCGTTCCTTACGGACCGCTTTCTTTGGATCCCGGGGCTTCTGTGTTCCATTATGGCCAGGCTTTGTTTGAAGGCATGAAGGCCTTCCGCAAGGCAGACGGTGAAGTGGTTTTCTTCCGTCCTGAGTTCAATTATCACCGCTTGGCCGAAGGGGCGGCTCGTTTGTGCCTGGAAGCTCCGCCAATGGATCTTTTCATGGAGGGTCTGCACCAGGTGGTGGCTGCCGATGAGCGCTGGATCCCGAAAGGGCCGAACACGTCTTTGTATATCCGTCCGACCCTGATTGGGTCTGAGCCGTTCCTGGGGGTTCGTCCTTCCCGTGAAACGTTGTTCTTTATTCTCTTGTCTCCGGTGGGTTCTTATTATTCTGAAGGAACAAAACCAATCAAGATTTGGACCGAGGAAAAGTACCTCCGTGCAGCTCCAGGGGGCCTGGGCGCGGTGAAGGCCGGGGCTAACTATGCTTCCAGTCTGAAGGCCGCCTTGGAAGCCAAGAAAAAGGGCTATGCTCAAGTGTTGTGGCTTGATGTCGAACACCAGGGCATTGAAGAAGTTGGCACCATGAATGTGTTTTTCGTCTTTGATAATGAAATCGTTACTCCGGCATTGAATGGCAGTATTCTGTCCGGTGGTACCCGCGATGCGATTCTGCAGTTGTTGCGCTCTAAAAATCTGCCAGTGGTTGAAAGACGCATCACCATCAAGGAAGTTGTGGACCGCCTGGCAAAAGGTGAGTTGAAAGAAGCTTTCGGTACCGGTACGGCCGCAGTTATTTCCCCAGTGGGTGTTTTGCACTATCAGGGTAAAGACTGGACAATCAATAACAACGAAAATGGACCTCTGAGCACGCAGCTTTACTCTGAGATCACGGCGATCCAGCGTGGCGCTCAAAAGGATGCCTTGAACTGGCTTGTTCCTTTGAAGAAATAGTTTTTCAGGGATTTTGTCTTAAGAAATTCGTTCGCCAAAAAAAGTGCTAGCGAGGAATCGTCAGTGATAACTCGCTAGCTAAGGGGAATGAAACCAATCCTTGTATGTATTTGTTCCTTCCATATGCACACCTCTGATTCCTCAGGTGACTCATGACCTTTGGCAGCTGGCTGGCATGGCTTGCGCCGACACCCCTTTAGCTTTGCGTCCCGCCGTTTCCGACGGTTTGCCTTGAGGCAAAGGAAGGATCTATATCCTAACGAGTATAACCCTAGGAACCTCCTTATGAGTTATTCATCAGATCCAACCAGTCCATTCTTCTTTTCAGAGGCATGAACCCAACCTCTTTGTAGTAATCCTGGTGACGCATCTTCACTTCAGTTCGTCATCGTGATGGTCATGTGCTCTCATCCGTGTCCTCCTTCGCTTGGCCCTACTAGCGTTCACTTACCCGAGGTAAGTCTCCCGAGCCTGTGGTTTCAACAAAATCAGGATAGCTCGACCAAAGTTTGATTTTCAAGAGCACCACGTTCGATTCTCAATTTACGTCATATTTGCGTATCAGCGTGGGAAAACAGACGGGGATTTGTTCAGACTTGAAACAGAAAAAGCCCCTCATCGAGGGGCTTTTTTGAGATTGGAAATTGGAAAATTTGAAATTGGAGACGGAAAATTAATTATACCGGCAGCAATTCGCGAATTTCGTCGGCGATTTTCATGAAGGCTTGCGCTTCGGCGCCGTTGCTGTTGGCTTCAACGATTGGAATTCCGGCTTCGCACGCCAGACCCACAGACGGGTTGAAAGGAATCTCACCCAGTTTGTTGATGCCTTTGGATTGGGCGTAGGAATCGATTTCGCCCTTCGGGAACAACTGCATTTTTTCGCCGTTGGCCGGGTTGATCATATAGGCCATGTTTTCAACCATGCCCAACAAAGGCACGTTCACGCGGGCAAACATGTCGACGGCTTTTTTCACGTCCACCAATGCCACGTTTTGCGGAGTGGAAACCATCACGGCACCAGACACCGGAACTTTCTGGGCCAGGGTCAGCTGGATGTCGCCTGTGCCCGGAGGCAGGTCCACAACCAGATAGTCCAACTCGCCCCAGTTTACGTCGCGCAGGAATTGATCCATCGCTTTGAACAACATAGGTCCACGCCAAACCACGGCCGCGCCTTCCTCGACCAGGAAGCCGATGCTCATCAGTTTGATGCCGTAGCGGACCACCGGCTCCAGTTGATTGGTGTCCGGGTTGATCTGAGGTTTTTGTGCAAGCGTACCCAACATACGGGGAATGCTGGGGCCATAGATATCCGCATCCAAAAGGCCGACCTTGCCGCCTTTTCGTCCCAAAGCCATGGCAAGATTTGTTGCCACAGTACTTTTACCCACGCCACCTTTGCCTGAACTTACGGCGATAATATGTTTCACTCCGGGAATCGCGGTCTGCTTTTCAAAAGGATTTGGGGCTGCCATGAATGGGACTCCTTGCTAATTTTGTCCACACAACCAATAATAGAACTTGGATGAATAGCCAAGACTTTTTGACATTGAACCTAGTGGGAGCGGGGGCTTTCATTGCCTGGTATCTTCTTTCTCGAGGAGGCAGCCGTCGGCCGACGCAGCTGAACTTGAATGCGAAGGACAGCGCTCCCCCTCTGATGGAGGCAGCTCCCCCTGAAAAGGCGGATCTTGAACCTTTGCGTCGTCAGGCCTCACCCCCTCAGGTGCATCCTGATCTATCTGGCGCAAAAACCAAGTCTCTGAATGTGATGTTTAATTACAACGGCCATAGCTGGGATGCCTATGAGGTTTTAGGTGTTCCGGCCGGAGCGTCGCTGAAGCTGGTCACTGAAGCCTATCAGACTGCAATTCGCCGCAGCGACAAAGAATCCCTGGAGTTTCTGGAAACAGCTTACAAAGCCATTTTGAATAAGTCCGCCTAGGCTTTACTGTCGTCGGTACGGCATATAGCGTGGGGTTGACACGAAATTTCCATCCCATCTGTTTTTCGAGCACCACAGATGCCCCGACGAATTCATCGTGCAGTACGTATTGCCCTCGCCGTGACCTTTGATGCTGGTGAAGGTCTGGCTTGAAGCGATCGCCAGCGGTGCTAAATCAAATCGGGCAGCGGGCCAATAGTGCAACTTTCCACTTGTGGTCAATCCCAGAGCTGAATTGGTGCCGACCTGAATTTCCAGATAAGATTCACTGCCGTTGACCACCGTCGGGGAGGTGACCGTCATGTTGCCGGTGTAATCACCCCAGTAGCCCCAGCATTTTAAAACCTGTCCGCTGGTGATGGCGCAAACTGCGTTGCTCCCCACGCTCAGCTTCGTGAAGTTTTCTGTTGAGTCGACGGTGTACGGAACACTGGTATTTGTGGTGGTGCCATTTCCAACCTTCCCCTGGCTGTTGGCTCCCCAGCATTTCAGCTTATCCGCTGAAGTTAATCCGCAGATATGCGCATAAGAGACTGCAATAGATTTATAAAGCGTCCCACTATCCAGAACCGTCGGCGTAGCGCGCGAGACCCCGCCCAGATGACCTTTGCCGTCGTCATAGCCGTAGCACTTGATTTGATCGCCGGTCGTGATGGCGCAGGCCAAACTGCTGGCAACAGCCAAAGAGTCCGTTTTGTAAGTGGTGCCCCCATCCACCATGGTTGGGGTTCTATTCGGGCAGTTCGATTCTGCTCCCCAGGCATACAGCTTTCCAGCAGTGGAAAGGCCGTAGCCGCAATAGAAAGTTTCCCGAGCGGTCATGGCGAAGCTTACGGAAGGAGCCACCACCGACATGTATTGAACGGAAGAATCCATGGATTCATTCCCCACGGCACCGAAGCCATTGGCACCAGCGCACATCATGCGTCCACTGCCATTGATGACACAACTGCCGTTGTTGGAAGGCGAGGCCTTTCCACCTGTAAAGTCGGAGCCATTATCCACAACGGCCGGTGTGGAAACGGTGTATCCAGAGCCCGCATAGGCTCCTACGCACACGGCCTGGCCATTGCTTTTGATGGCACAGGCGCCGGACGAGCCCACTCCATAGTGGGTTATCGTGGTATTTGGATCCAGAGGAACCATGTCAAAGATCGGCAGAGGTTCGAACCAGTTGTTGGAATTGTCACCCATGCAGACGATTTGTCCATCAGTGGAAATTCCGCAAGCGCCGTAGGATGCTGCGGAAATTTGTGTGTATTTGATGCCATCATTGACCAGGGTGGGCGTGGTCAGAATAGTGACTTGTTCCGAGCTGACAGTGCCTCGCACTTCACCCCAGCATTTCAAATCATTGGCGGCCGTGATCGCACAGCGATAGCCACTTTCATCCGAGACCGCAAGATAGTCAGTGGCGGCATCGATGGTGGTGGGGCTGACGACTGGATTGGTCCCAGTCAATGCGCCGACAACCGAGTTGCCGTTCCAGCCCCAGCACTTCAGTTTCTGCCCCGTAGTCACACCGCAAATGGTAGAACCGCCGGCGATGGACAGATAACTTGTGCCCGAATCCACAACTGTTGGTGAAAGCACATTGCTGGTGCTGCCTGGAATGATTTGCTGTTGACTGTTTCCACCCCAGCATTTCAGCACTTGAGCATCCGTGATGCCGCACACGGTGGATGATTTTCGGTGAATACTTGTGTAGGTGACGGCTCCATCAATCGGGACCGGGATGCTCCGGTCGATTGTCGTACCGTCTCCGACGCTGCCGGAATTGTTGCGGCCCCAGCATTTGACTTTACCCAGCTCGGTCAAGGCACAGGCACCCATAGACCCAGCAGATACTTTGACATAGTTTTCGCCGCTGTCGACGTCAACCGGACTGGTCTGTTCTGTCGTGTTGCCATTACCCAGCTGTCCATAATAGTTATAGCCCCAGCATTTGAGTTTTTTTGCTGTAGTGATGGCGCAGAAGTATTGGTCAGTGATGGAAACATCCAGAACCGTGAAACCAGCAAGAGGCTCCACCTGGGTGCTGACGCGGTTTTTGTGGCCGACGCCAAGCTGACCGTTGTAGTTGTCACCCCAGCAGAACATTCGTCCGTCAGAATAAATGGCACATTGGTTGTAACGGGCAGAAACGATCTTGGTCACGGTCTTAAAGACAGCATCGTCGTCCTTGATCAGATGATAGACCAAGCTTGTGGTTCCGATGCGGACCGCCGCTTGGTCAGTGTGACTGATGAAGATTCTGAGATTGCGATCATTTTCGGCCAGACCGTTGTCGAAAGTGTCATAAGAAAGAGATGCAGACAGGGAGCCTGCCGGGATCGTGACGAATCCGGGGGCAAGATTGTGGTCGACCATATAGATCTGATCGCCAAAATAATTATAGTAAACTTTCACATCGTAAGTTTTGGTGCCAGACAGTGTAAAGGTCACTGTGTTGTTGGTGGATCCTTCGGTAATGGAAATATTTTTCGAGGTGATCGAAGCCACAACCTCAGAATCTTTTGTCCAGCTGACATTGGTCGCAGAGGCAAAATCCTGCCAAAGTCCGTTCACACCACTTTTTCCGATGGCACAGATGGTGACATTGCCGTTTGAAATGGCGGATATATCCAGCGTGCGGCTGGCTGGTGCAGCAGCTTCGGCGGTATAGCCGGTGGAGGATGAACAATCCACAGAAGTCCCGAATTTATAACGGAAAGCACTGACATTGGTCCCACCGAAATTCAGAGTCACCGAGGTCATTACACTGATGCCCGAAGGCGCGCCTGTGATCTGAATAGTGGGGGGTGCGGTGGACAAAGTGTAGTTCGTGGTTTTGGTTTCCTGAATGGTCGCATTATGCATTAAATGCGCTGTGAATGTGATGGCGGCTCCGTCGGCTCCGGGAACACTGAAGGTCGAAGACCACACGCCACCAGTACAGGTGGTTGAAGCCGTGATTGGACTTGTGATGCTGATGGTGGCTCCTTCAACATTACAGGTTCCACTGAACTGTGTGTTGGGTCCAATAGTGGTTCCACTGGCCGGCGATTGAATTGAAAGTGTGCGGGTGATGGTGAAGGTCTTGCTGTCACTCGCCAGATTGACAGTACTGTCTTTGAGTGTTGCCGTGATATTCAAAGGTGAATTGTTGGCCAGCGCGGAAGTATCGAGGGTGTAGTACCACTCTTGATCCACAGTGCAGGTAGTGGTCGCGCTGAGGGTTCCACTGATTTGAACTTGCTTGTTCGGGACAGAGCAATAGCCCCCCAGCTCCATCGAGTTGCCGATTTTGTCGGTAGTGGCAGGATAGTCGATGAATATTTCGGGAACTTCCAAAGTCACCGTCGCATCAGAGCAAAAAGTTTCGCTGTTAAATGGATCTCGGAATTTGACATAGAGCTCTTTTGGACCCGAGGTGGCGTCAGAAAAAGTCCAAGTTGTGTTAGCGGCAAAAGCCGCCCAGCTTCCACCATTGGCACAGGTGGGGTCTTCAGTCAGATAGGTTTGGCTCATTGAGGCCGGGGCATTGAAGGCCACACTGACAGTTGCACTGACTGCGATCGGATCACCGCCGTTGAGGGTCATGACAGGTGGTGTGGCCGGAGCAGCGCTGGTTGTTTCCCAACGAAGATCAAATCCCGAATCAGTGACGCTGCCGTCGGATTCAAATTCAACGCGAACATTGTTGGACGTTGTATTTACAAGCACCGTTTCAGATGTCCCGGATTCATTGAAGACCTCGGTGCCGTTGTCGTATATTCTTACAAAGTCATATCCGCTTTCTGTATCCAACAGATCGATATAAAAAGTGGTGGGTCCTGTCAGTGTCAGATCCAGAGTACAGAGCTCGTCATTTTGATATCCCGATAGCAATCCACCCGAGTCCACAATACGCCCGCGGGCAAGATTGGAAGTCGTATCAGTGCACATGGTATGAGTGGTGTAGGTTGGCCATTGAATGGAGTCATGGTAACAAGGGGATTCGTCCAGTGCAGCCGTTCGGAATTTGACGCTGACATAGGCCGTGCCGCCTTGAGCGCCTGCATCCAGATTCCAATCCTCAATAAAAGTTGCTGTGCTTATCCAAGTCGGAGCACCCGTACAGGTTTGATTGTTGAACAGGGCCATTTCTGGCAGCGAAGACGGGGCCAGGATGTTCAGATCCTCTATGCCGTTCAATGTTGTGGATTTTATCAGACTGCCAATAAAGATGCGGGGCGATCCCACGTAAACCTGAACTTGCAGCGGAGTTGAAAGGTTTTGGGCCTTGTCGGCGGCTTGAAGGTAAAGGTAACGAATGCCTGGTGTGGTGAGGGTTGTATTATTGGTTCCCGCAAAAGCTTCCGTGATAAACACGAAAGCCGGGGAACTGCTGTCAAGATAGCGGAATTGGCAAAGGTCGGCGGGGTCCAGGCAGCTCCATGTCACGGGCTGGGGGTCTGCCGGAATTAGCAGATTGTTGAGGTTGCTGAGCTGGGGAAGAACCGTATCTTTTAGAATTTGAGCGGTCGCGATCCGGGTTTCACCGGAGGAGAGGACTTCGACTGCCTCGAGGGTTAGAGTGTCTGAGTCTGGCAGTGCGGAAAAATCATAGGTCCAGGACCACTTGTTGCTGACGCAGGTCGCGGTCCCCCGAAGGCTGGATTCAATTTTGATCTGCACCGAGCCTTCGTCGTTTGCACAGGAACCGGAAATGATTCTGTTTGAGAAATTGCTGGCGTTGACAATGATATAGGGATCTTTATCAGAAATTCTGAGTTCGGCCAGAGAAGGCTTTGAAGACAATAGATCCTGAAGTTTTGCCGAGATGTTACAACCGGTCAAAAAAAGAGGCAGCAATAACAATGAAATGCCAATTGATCCAAGACGTTCCGAGTAGTTCATAAACTATTGATCGGAATAACTACTCACATTGTTTAGAGATCCTTAATTTTTATCAATTTGAAACAAAGTGAACCTGATCTTCGGCGATTTTTTCGCCGTTCAACCATACTGTATAGAAAATCGGGCAGGCTTTGGAAAGCATTGCCGCTGTTCCACTGTACTGGTGGGTAGAGCGCTTGGCCGCTTCAACAACCTGAGTGGCTTCAACAGCAGAGCCCTTCACTTGATAACTTAAATCAATGCGCGAAAAGATCTTTGGGTGTTTGTCAGTCAGGGGGGCTTTGGCTTCCAGCTCGAAAGACTCATACTGAACCTGAAACTTGGCCATCAGATCAATCACGTCAGTGCCCGTGCAGCAGCACAGAGCGGCCAGCAACATTTCTTTCGGAGTCGGGCCTTGCGGAGTTTGATCGGGAGCTGTGACGTCGATGTCACCTTCCATGCCACGAACGTTGAATTTAAAGTGGTGACCGTCAATTCGTTTAACCTGTGCGCGCATGAACCCATCCTTTGTAAGGTGCAGAAGATGGGTCTGATTTTAGAGCAGGGATTTGCAATGACAAGACTATTTTGAATAGAGGCAGCTAAACCCACGTCCGTTGCGGCTGTGTTCCCAGAGGAATTTTTCGGGTCCATCCTGAATGACGGTGTCTTCCTGCATAAGGCTCAGCGAATTGTCCTTGTCGATATAGATCGTGGTTTCCTGCTTGCGCACATAGTTGTCGCGACTGACAACTTCGCTCAGGATTTTTTGCCCGGGCTTTTGTTGAACCTTGAAGCCTCTATTGATCTGGCAAAAACGCACACTTTCATGAGCCACGCCATTGGATGATGGATACAGGGCAAAGCCGTCACATTCATTGCTGCGCTCGATTTCAAACGGGCAGTTGTCCGTGCCGCTGTTCAGGCGGAACAAGCCTTCAGATGCGGGGGCTGATTCCTGCGCAAACGCAGAACCAGAAACCATCAGTCCCAAAATGAGAATCAAACAAGACCAGTGCATCCACACTCCTTCATTCTTTTATGAAGGAGCAAGCACCGTGCTCGCTCAGGCACGATAAAGGGGCTCGGCAGAGGGCGATTCCCAAAGTGACATGTCGATGTGCCGATAAGCGGCACGGGGCACTTGTCGACGGGGATGAAATCTCTTCAAAAGGGGGCCGGTTTGCAGTCTAAAAAATTCACGAATGAGGGCCAACCATCAATGGGTGCGAGTTTATGAACCCTCCCTTGGCGGCCCGGTTGCGAAATCGACCTTTTTCTAATACTTTGGCGCGGATGATAACACCCCGAAATTCAGAAATAACTGGAGGAAACCTGTCGCTGGCTTTGTTCCTTCAGGAGTCCTTGGATGCACGCAAAAGAAAAAATGCGAGGTATTCACTGCGGGCTTTTGCCAGGGACCTGGGAATCTCTCCAGGGCGCCTGTCGGACTTTATTTCGGGACGACGGTCTCCGGGAAAGCGTCTTTGTGAGCGTATGATTGTGGCTTTGAAGATGTCACAATCCGAAGAAGCCAAATTCAAGCATCTGATGTCCAGAAACAAAGATGTGTCCGGTGCTCAGAAGGGCGCCCACGTGCTGCGCGAAGACGAATTTTCGTTGATAGCGGACTGGGAGCACTTTGCCCTTTTGATGTTGCTGGGTACGGTCGGTTTCAAAAGTGATGTGAAGTGGATGGCCGATCGACTTCAGACATCTGAATTGAAAATTCAGAATGCTTTAGAGCGCATGGAGCGCCTGCAGCTGATCCGAATCAAAAAGGGAAAGATCGAACGCATGAAGCGCAAGGTCGCTACAACTCACGATATTCCTTCATCGGTTTTAAGAGAATCTCATCGGCAGATTCTGGAGCATGCTGCTGAATCTTTGCAGAAAGATGATATTGCCTTGCGGGATATCACTTCCATCACGATCCCGGCAGATCCTGCAAAATTGGCCATAGCCAAAGAGCATATAAGGGCATTCCGCAGGAAGATGGCGCGGGTGCTGGGGACTGATAACAAAGCCGAAGTGTATAATCTGAACATTCAACTGGTTCCGGTAACGAGAGTAAAGAAATGAATAAAACAGTGATTTTGTTGATTGTGATTCTTTTCCATTCTGTCTCTTTTGCCGGTTTTGGGACTGACTGGGCCGACCGTGGTAACGGTGGCGATGTTATTGTCTGTCAGAAAGATGGATACACAATGTATGACATCTATGAGGCGGAAAAGCGTTACGGGCTGAAACCTCAATTCCTGACGGTCATCCCGGCGGGAGAGGGTGACACTGTCGAGGAGAAATGGGAGATGACGGTTAAAGTCACCCAGAATCTGATCGATCGCCTGAAGGATATCGACAGAGCCCGTTGGGAAAAGTACTCCCAGTGGCTGCAGACTTTCGAAGAAGAATCCCGCTTTGTCGGGAACGCCGAGCTATTTGATGTTCCGGACACAGGCATTGGGTTTATCCCTCCGGGGTGTGAGCTGAAGCAGCTTGTTATTCAGCGTGACCCCAAATTCCCGCACGATCGCCGTTACATCATTGCGATGGATCACTGGTGGTGGCTGGAACCGCAGGATGCTGCCGCAGCGGTCATGCATGAACTACTATACCGTGAAGTCGCGGCCCTAAGACCCGAGGTCCGAACCTCTGAGGCATTACGCTATTTCAATGCTTTGATTTTATCCAATAAGATTAGCGAGCTTACACCTTCTGAGTACCTCGAATTGATCCGCAGGGTTTTTTAGAGGGCAGAGTTCGGTTTTCAGGCGCATATGTTTCACCACTTTAAGTGTTCCCAAATTTTTCGCGGAAAATGCGGAATATTTAGGAACGGAAGAACGCTTCGGTGTGTTGAAACATGGCGGCACTTGTTCTACAAGTCCCTGCAAATCGAAAGGTGATTTATGAAAAAAGCAGCGTTGTTCCTGATGTGTTCTGTTCTTTGTTCTGCATCTGCAGTTTATGCAGAGTCCATGAGCTGTGTTGTTGCAGTTCTTAATGCAGCCAATCTTGTTTCTGAATCCAGTGATGAAGCTTATCAAGTGGTGCAGATTCCTTTGAACAGCAAAGGTGCTGGCGAAGTTGAGGTCATCCTCAATGGCGAGACCGTGTCTATTGATCTTTACAAAAAAGAATTTGCCGATGTTTACAGCATGACCATGGTTCTTAAGACTCCGGTGGCAGATCGTACACAAGGAACAGAGTTTGTTGCTATGGGGCATGACTATCTTGTGAATGAAGGTCCTGCTCGCAGAGGAGATGGCCCTGACGTTCAGCCCGGTGCAATGACTTATGGCTATTTGAATAGAGACGGCGGTTCTGTTTATTTAACAGCCAAGTTGGTGAAGGTTCTTAAATCTCATAACATGTGGGGTCAGCATCCCTTCACATCCAGCACACTGGCGGCTCAGCATGGGTACAGTGTTGCTCAGGCCGTTGAAACTTTGCTGAATAATAAAGCTCTTACGGCATCTGATACGGTGGCTTTCGCTACAGCATTTAATTGTACAAAAAACAAATAAGCTCTTTGAGACGACATTGGGGACAGTCAGGCTACTGGCACAGCACCTGTCCGATGACGTGGCAGTCGCCGCCGTTTTTGTCGTATTCGCGGCAGGAATAGTTCAGATAGGTCGAACCGACAGAAGCCCTCACCGAGGCGCTGCCAGAGCTTATCGCAACGTTATCTATTTGGCAGCGGCCGTCCTTGACGTTATCAGAGGCCCTTTGCACTGACGCCACATTCAGGCTGACGCCGTTGATGTAAGAAGCCGGCACCCGGCCGTTTTCAAGGTTGCAGGCCGCCCGAACTCCAATGATTCTTTGCCCTGAATCGCAGCGCACGGTACCTCCGCAGCCGGAGTTGTTGCCAGAAACCTGACAGTCAAACGGTTTGGTTTTGACACTGACCCCTTGGCAGGTGGCCTTGGAGGTGGAAAGCACTCCGTCGTTACAGGTGTATTTCGTTTCTTTGCAGACCACAGCCCCGCTGACCATGAATTGCTGCGTCGACTGTCCGTGTTGCAGAAGCTCTGACGGGAATGCGGCCTTCAGATAGCACCCGGAGGCCCGCTTGATGTCGGCGGAAACAGTTTCGTTCGCCAGCAGATAGTTTGGGGAATCGTTCAGACGCACGATTTTTTCTGGCTGGAATTTATAGAACTGATTTTGGGCGATCACGTTTTTGCGGGCCAGGTCGTTATTGTCGGCGCTGCTTCCGAAGTTATAGCCGTTATCCGCATTGCAATAGTTGCGGTTGCCATTGCGGGACGCGACCCACACGGCCGGGTCTTTACCGTCATATTTCTTATAATAGAAAATATTATTGATAATGTGATTGCCGCTGGGGGTCTGATGGCGAACGGTGCCGCCCTCGCCGCAGTTGCGGTAAAGGTAAATGCCTCCGTTATCCAAAGCCGACAGCCTGTTGCCAATGATGCGGTTGTTGGCAGATCCGTCCACAGCGATAAGTTCGCGTTTTGCGGTGTCGGTGTGTATGGAATTGTTCTGAATCAGATTGTGCGCACTTTCTGCATCCAGATAGATCGCCACGCTGTTTGAAGAACCACCAATGTTTGAATTGGTCAGGCGAGTGTAAGTCACCCCCGGAGAAATATATAATGGAATGCGTGAGCTTCCCTGAATTTTCACTCGGTCCAGCGTGATACGAGTCGGGGCGGCAGCCTGGGCGCGCTCGGTGTGACCTTCCGAAACGGAAGAGGCGCGCAAGTCAGCGCCTTCACCATTGGTGTTCATTCCATAGATGCGTACTGATCCCAGAACAGAACAGTTTTTAATGGTCACATCCGAAGGACGTTCCCACGCGCTAGCACCATTTTTCTGAACTTTGCGCGAGAAAACCGCAATCATGTCTTTGCCGGCATTAACACCGGCCTCATTCAAAATGCTGCCATTACAGTCAAAGGTGACGCCCGAAGCCTGAGTGCCGCGGAACTGAAGTCTTTTGGAAATACTTTTTCCCTTGGGCAGCTGGGCGGAGCAATCCACAATCACGGCACTGGATTCAGCCGTGGCAGGCGCCAGAATTTCATTTATTTTGGATTCACTGCAGACGCGTGAATTCAAATTGCTGGGAGTAAAGTTCTGATAAGCAAACAACAGAATTGAGCCAATGCATATCGCTGCCAGCTTGTACAAGTGCGTGAATTTGGGCATTCAGATTCCCCCTGGATGATGCTCTTCGGACGGTTTCAGTTGGGAGAACAGGGGTTTGGCTGTAATCTTGAGAAAAAATTAAGGAGCTTTTTTGACTGTCAACGAGTTGTCCAGACGATAGTGTGCAGCGTGAAGACTCGGGTTTTTTCGCTGTAAAACTTATGAACGTGTACCCATCTGAGACCGGCTGGATTTGGCCTGGGAAGGCCTGGTCCAGATGAAAATCAGAACGCAACTGCACACAACAGCCGCTGACACTTTCGCGTAAATGGGAACATTACCAAAGAACAATGACAGCGACACCAGAGGCACCATTAATCCGGTGGCCATCAGTTTTGCGCGAGTGCGAATCACGCCATGCTTTTGCCATTCTAAAATCAAAGGCCCCATATGAGGTTGGGCCAAGAGCCATTTGTGCCAGCGGATCGAGCTTCGCGCAAAACAGAAAGCGGTCAAAAGCAGAAATGGGGTTGTTGGAAGCAGCGGCAAAAAGATGCCGATAAATCCCAACCCCAGAAAGATCCAGCCTGCAATAAAGTAAGCGGTTCTTCTTGTCTGCTTGATCAGCTTCACAGTTCGACCTCTTTCTTTTTGCTTTCAAGCGGGGAAAGCATCAAATACAACGCCGGAACCACAAACAAGGTCAGCAGTGTTGAAACGATCGTACCACCAATGATCGACAGGCCCATTGGCACACGGGTTTCTGAACCGATGCCGTGGCCGATCACCAGCGGTGTCGCCGCAGCAACGGTCGCCACGGAAGTCATCAGAATCGGGCGCAGACGGATCGGGCAGGCTTTCAGCAGGGCTTCGGAAATGTTCTTTTCCCCGTGATAACGCATTTGATTCGTGAACTCGACCAGCAGGATCGAGTTCTTTTTCGCAATACCCATCAGAACGATCAAACCGATAAAACTGAATAGGTTTAACGATACGTCAAACATCCAAAGCGCAACCAAGGCACCGGTCACGCTGAATGGCAGGGCGACCAGAACTGAAATCGGATGGATGAACGAGTTAAACTGCACCGCCAAAATCAGATAAGCCACCAGTATACCGACCAGCATCGCTGAATAAAGACTCTTGAACGAGTCCGCGAACCCGGCAGAAGCCCCTTCCAGCGCGAAGGAGTAACCCGTCGGCAGAATCTCTTTGGCAATCGCACTGGCACGTTCCAGAACCGCCGCCTGGGACTGGCCCGGCGCCAAGTTTCCGAAGACAGAAATCGCACGCTGACGATTTACACGGCTGATACCCTGAATGGCGGATTGTTCTTCGATCTTCACCAGCTGTGAAAGCGGGATCAGGTTTCCGAAGTTGTTGCGCACGTAAAGTTTTTTGAAATCTTCCGGCTGCTGGATCTGGTCTTCCAGGAATTTAAAGCGGATGTCATAGCGGCGGCCATCGGCTGTGTAACGGCCTTCCCGCAAACCACCGACGCCGGCAGACAGGATGCGGCCGACATCTTCAACCGACACACCACGAGCCGCCATGGCTTTGCGGTCCGGGGTCAGAACAAGTTCCGGAATCCCTTTGCGGAAATCCGAATCCAGATCCACCGCCAGGTTTTCTTTTTCCAGACGGTCCATCAGCTCCTGGGATTTTTCAGACAGCACATTCAAATCCGGTCCACGCAGATTGATTGCCAGGGGATTTTGACGACCGGAAGAAAGATTTCGCGCTGAAATATCACGCATGGAAACACGCATGTCTTTCAGTTTGCGGAATTCGGCGCGCCATTTGTTCATGATCTCAAGGTGACCTTGTTGGCGGTCCGCACGGGCTTTCAGTGCCACCGGCAAGAAGACCTGATTGACGTTGGATCCACCGCCACCGCCGCCGACAGAAACGACAAAGCCTTCCACCGAAGCATCCTGTTTCAGGATGGCTTCAATCTTTTCAGCCTCACGACTGGTTTTTTCCAAGGAAGTGCCCGGAGGCATCTGCGCACTGATGATGATAAAGTCCTGATCCTGCGCTGGCACGAACTCCTGACGGACTTTCGCCACCAGGAACAGGGACACGACGAAGAACACCAAAGACCCGATCACCACCACATATTTGAATCGCAAAGTCCCGTGCAGAACCTTCTGATAGGAGTGAGCGAACTTTTCAAACAATTCATCCAGCCAGTGTTCCAGTTTGGAAACTTTCGGTTCGCTGGACAGCAGGGCCGCGGCACGCATCGGGGTGATGGTGACGGCTTCAAGCAGGGACAAAGATACCGCGGCACTCATGGTCACACCGAACTGGAAGAAGAACTTCCCGATGATACCATCCATGAACACGACCGGTAGGAACACGGCGATAACCGCCAATGTCGCGGCGACCGCAGCGGGCAGAACTTCTTTGGATCCATCCGAGGCGGCTTTGGCCGAAGGTTTTCCCATGCGATAGTGGCGCACGATATTTTCCAGCAACATGATCGCATCATCGACCACGATGGAAATCGACAGTGTCAGGGCCAGCAGGGTGAACAGGTTCAGGGTGAACCCTGAGAAATACAGGATGACGAAGGTTCCCACAATTGAAGTCGGAATCGAGAACAGGATATTGACGGCGGCAGAAATGCTTCCCAGGAACAGGAAACACACCAGGATGGTGATCAAGGCCGCGACCCATAGTTTTTCAATGGTCAGATTTACGGTCGCGTCGGTCGGACGGGTGAAGTCGACGTTGACGCGATAGTTGAAGCCTTTCGGGAAGGTGTCTTTGATGCTGTCAAGTTTTGCACGGACTTCGTTGGCAACGGTGACCTCATTGGTGCCACGCTGCTTACGAACTTGAATGGAAACAGCCTGACGGCCGTCAACGCGGGCGACACGGCGGATGTCTGACAGACCGTCTTCGACGCGGGCAACATCGCGGATAAAGATCTCGCGATCATGGATGCGCTGACCGCCCCGGCGCAGAATCTGAATGTTGGCGACATCGTTGACGTTGGTGGCTTCGCCCAGCCAGCGCACACGCAGTTCGCGTTCGCCTTCGGTGAATTGACCCGCAGCACTTTCAAGGTGCTGTGTGCTGATGGCATCAACCACGTCCGTGAGGGTCAGATATAGTGAAGATAATTTTTTGGTATCAACCCAGATACGCAGGTTGCGCTGACTGAAGCCCCCGATACTGACTTCGCCGACGCCTTCCAGGAAGCGCACTTGATCCAGCAGATAGTTTTCAGTCCAGTTGATCATGTCGCGAAGTTCAGCTTCGCCATAGATGGAAAGGATGATGATCGGGTCTTCTTCAGGATTTTGTTTGCGGATGGTGGCAGGGTCCACACCCGGCGGCCAGCGCATGCGGCTTAAAGCGGTTTGCACTTCCTGCAAAACCACGTCGACATTTCGATTGATATCAAACTCCAGAGTGACAGAGCCTGAACCCTGACGGGCGGAAGAACGCATTTCCTTGATACCCTCGATGGCGAGCAGTCGTTCCTCGATAGGATCCAACAGCTCGGCTTCGACGATTTCAGGAGCGGCTCCTTCATAGTCCACAGAAACACTGACGATAGGGAAGTCCACGTCCGGCAGTTGCGAGATACCCATGCGGTTCATGCAGATGGCACCGAAAACAATTAAGGCAAACATGAGAACCCATGCAAACACCGGGCGTCGAATCGAGAGGTCAATCAGGTTCATAGTGGTCCTTTCGCACAATACATTTTTCCCCAATTGGCGACGGAGTCAATGCGGGGACATTAAGGCATGTCAGTTTAGACGAAATGAAGGAGGGTGAGGTTCACACCCTAGGGTCTTTTTTGTGAAAAAGCGGGGAATTCTAGAAAGCTTTCGCGTTAGCGGGTTCTTTGTAGTCAGGCATCAGTTTGCCGCGATGGCACATGTAGCAGGTGGCTTTGGCGCTCTTCTTACCGTCCATGCCGTTTTCACGAAGCATCTGAGTCAATTTCATATGCTCCTTGCCGACTTTAAAGGCCTTTTTGTCATCTGCTTTGAAGTTTTGAACATTGTGGCAGGCATTGCAGGTCACACCCAGTTCGCGGGAGATCACGATCATCTCTTCGCGGATTTTTTCTTCTTTTGTCACAAATTTGGACACAGACTCGGAGTGAGCCTGTGGAATCAGAAGGACCAGCAAGAAGGGAAGGAAGAACCATTTTCGGATGCGCTGCATAGGAATAGCTTGTCCGAGGACCCGCCCTCAGGCAAGGCAAGACCCTGATTTCTTGACTGGTTCTGGACCCAAGTGTAACGATAAGCACCGGGACTTTGTCCCTTTTTCAAAACTTGGAGCCCTGCATGAAAATTAAGCATCTTGAGGACCTAAACACTCTTGTGAGCCTCAGCAAACGTCGTGGTTTTGTATTCCAATCCAGTGAGATCTATGGCGGTCTTGGAAGTTGCTGGGATTACGGTCCTCTGGGCTCTTTGATGAAATTGAATGTGAAGCGTGCTTGGTGGAATGCCATGACCCGCAGACCTGATATCGTGGGTCTGGATGCCGCGATCCTGATGCACCCGATGGTGTGGAAAGCCTCCGGTCACGTGGATGGTTTCTCCGATCCATTGGTGGACTGTAAGGAGTGTAAAACACGCTTCCGTGCGGATAACACGGATTCCTATATCAACGAAAAGAAATGCCCGAACTGCGGCAGCAAGAATCTTTCTGAAGAAAGATCCTTCAACCTGATGTTCAAAACTCACATGGGTCCTTTGGAAGATTCCGGCAGCGTGGTGTATCTGCGTCCGGAAACTGCTCAAGGTCACTTCGTGAACTTCCAGAACTGTCAGCAGGCATCCCGTTATAAAATTCCATTCGGTATCGCGGCGATTGGTAAATCCTTCCGTAACGAAATCACACCAGGAAACTTCATCTTCCGTACCCGTGAATTCGAACAGATGGAAATGCAATATTTCGTAGAGCCAGGCACGGACGAACAGTTCTTCAAAGAATGGAAAGAGCGTCGCTGGAATTTCTATATCAAGTTCGGTATCAAACCAGAGAATTTGAAATTCAAAGATCACGACAAGCTGGCGCACTATGCGAAAGCGGCTGTGGACGTGGAATTCAAGTTCCCAATGGGCTTCTCTGAATTGGAAGGTATCCACAATCGTTCGGACTTCGATTTGTCCCAGCACATGAAGTTCTCCGGTAAAAACCTGGAGTACTTCGACGAACCGAACAAAAAGAAATACATCCCTTATGTGATTGAAACAGCCGTGGGTTGTGATCGCCTGTTCCTGGCGTTCCTGTGTGATGCTTACCGTGAGGAAGTGACGACAGACGAAGCGGGTAAAGAAGACGTTCGCGTGGTGATGGGTCTGCACCCGGAAATCGCTCCGTTCAAAGTGGCAGTTCTGCCTCTGTCCAAAAAAGAGGAGCTAAGCTCTATCTCTGAAAAACTGCGTGACCAATTGGCTGAAGACTTCGACGTGAACTATGACGAATCCCAGTCCATCGGTAAACGTTACCGTCGTCAGGACGAGATCGGCACACCGTTCTGCGTGACTGTGGACTTTGACACCATCAATGATCAGGCGGTGACCGTTCGTCACCGTGACAAGATGACTCAAGAGCGCGTGGCGATCACTCAGTTGAACGCATATATCGCAGCCAAGTTGAAGACCTTTAATCAGTAGCCCGACAGGGGCAGAGCTGAAGCTGCTTTAAATTAAAAAGGGAGTGCATCGCACTCCCTTTTTTTATTTCCATGATATCACAAGCTCGGTGAGCTTATTTGTCCAGTTCCCAGCAACTGTAAGAACCGTTGTTGGTCAGAAGCACGATGCTGCCGTCACCATTGTGAGCCACGGGCTTCAAAGTTTTGTTATCAAAGATCAATCCATAAGGATTGTCGCCCGGATAGGTTTTCACGTGAGTGTAAACGCGGCCGGTGGTTTTGGATTTGAAAGTGATGACGTACAGATCGTTGTAGGCCTGGTCGCCACCAGGACCGAACAAAGCTTTGAGCTCTGCAAAAGTCAGGGCATTGGCTGTGTACTCATGATCCACCAGGTGAGCGTTCACCATCGCCAGATCTTTGTCGCTGATGGATTGAACTTCCTTGATGTCAAACTCGCTAACGTCCGCGAAGGCTTTTTCAAAAGCGAATTCATCTTCGTTGCCAGCGTCCATTGCGCAAA
The DNA here is from genome assembly GCF_048286975.1 of Bdellovibrio bacteriovorus. Taxonomy (GTDB): domain Bacteria; phylum Bdellovibrionota; class Bdellovibrionia; order Bdellovibrionales; family Bdellovibrionaceae; genus Bdellovibrio; species Bdellovibrio bacteriovorus_H. The sequence goes on from NZ_JBLVRT010000009.1 coordinate 61,348, forward strand.
GCTCTTTCAAAGCAGGCAGGGAATAGGATTGTGGTGCCGCAAATGCAGATGCGGAAGTCAAAGTCAGGGCTAAAGCCAGGATCTGGTGTTTCATAGTCTCTCCGTGTGTTTCGATTTCGAGGGTATTCCTATCAAGCTGATTCGTTTGTGTGAAGTGCATAGAATCAAAGTTAATATGCTTTTTAGGAATACCTGCTGCTTCAGCTTGCGGGGGCTGCCGCCCCTTCTGCTCTGCCCGGCGGGGCCGGATTAGTACAGATAGATGTTGGAGTCGTTTTTGCCGTTGTCGCGATAGAAGATGCCGTCGATGCGGCCTTCATGCACGCGATTGCAATTGATGATCACGCCGGAAACCAGAACTTCATCCAGGGAAAGCGGGCAGTTGTAAGCCGGACTGAACATCTTTACGCCGTTGATTTTGGCGCGGCACTGAGTTTCGTTCAAGACTTCAACGGAAGAAACCAGAGCGATGCCTTGAGCCTCTTCAAGAGTGCAGTCTTGAGCGAAAGAGCTGCTTACGGACATCAAAACAGACAGGGCAAGAACGGCCTTTTTCATGAATTTCTCCTTGGGTTTTTGGGATGCGCGATTTTCTAGCACAGGCCCTGCCGAAAGACCCGTTAGGATTTAGTCGGGAAGGGCTTCCTGTAAAAACTCCTAAGTGCTCGATAAACGTGTGGTTTTTTAAGGGAAGCAGAAGTCCCCGGAACACCCTTCCGGGGGTGGAATGGAAGCTCTATAACTCAGAGCATATTGGGCCCCAAAATTTCATTGATATTAAGGGCTTAGGGATGTTCTATGTCTACTAGATAGGACAACTAATTTTACTTTTCCGGTGGGGGAGACTAATGCACCAGAATGTAAACTCTGACAAACAAGCATCCAAAACAGCCGTTCCACAGAAGTTCGTCTACTTCTTTGCTGCCGGGGATTCCGAAGGCAATGCAGGCATGAAGAACATCCTGGGTGGTAAAGGCGCCAACCTGGCCGAGATGACCTCTTTGGGCATTCCGGTTCCTCCGGGCTTCACGATCTCCACTGAGATCTGCGCTCACTTCTATGAAGCCGGTGGCAAGCTGCCTGACTGGGTTCGCCCGGCGGTGCAGGAGTCCATGAACAAAGTGGAATCCAAGATTGGCAAAAAATTCGGCGATGTGAACAACCCACTTTTGGTTTCTGTTCGTTCCGGGGCTCGCGCTTCCATGCCAGGCATGATGGATACGATCCTGAATCTGGGCTTGAATGATCAGACTGTGGAAGGCTTGGCGAAGTCCTCTAACAATCCGCGCTTTGCGTGGGACTCTTACCGTCGTTTCATTCAGATGTATTCTGATGTGGTGATGGGGATGAACTCTTCACTTCTGGAAGTGACTCTGGAAGACATGAAAGAGGAAAAACACTACAAACTTGACACCGAAATGACGGTCGATGACCTGAAGCTTCTGGTGAAAAAATTCAAAGACCTGGTTCATCAGATGACCGGTCAGTCCTTCCCGGCAGATCCTTGGGAGCAGCTGTGGGGCGCGATTTCCGCGGTCTTCCATTCCTGGAACACGCCGCGTGCGATCACTTACCGTGAATTGCATTCGATCCCGGCGGCTTGGGGTACGGCTGTGAACGTTCAGTCCATGGTCTTTGGTAACATGGGTGATGACTCGGCAACGGGTGTGGCATTCACGCGCAATCCATCCACAGGTGAAAAAGCGTTCTACGGCGAATTCCTGATCAACGCTCAGGGTGAAGACGTGGTGGCGGGTATCCGCACTCCGCAGCCGATCACCAAGATCGCAGCGGCCGCTGCGGGTGTGTTGTCTTTGGAAGAAGCTTTGCCAAAGGCTTATGGCCAGCTGGTTGATATTTATAAAAAACTGGAAGGTCACTATCGTGACATGCAGGACATCGAGTTCACTATCGAACGCGGTGTTTTGTGGATGCTGCAAACCCGTAACGGTAAAAGAACCGCAGCGGCAGCATTGAAAATTGCCTGCGACATGATCGATGAAAAGTTGATCACGCAGGACGAAGCGATCCTGCGTCTGGATCCTTCCTCTTTGGATCAGCTTCTGCATCCGACTTTGGATCCGAAAGCAGCGAAGACCACTTTGGCCAAAGGTTTGCCAGCGTCTCCGGGCGGAGTGAACGGCCAGATCGTCTTCACTTCTGAAGAAGCGGTTGAATGGAAAGAACAAGGCAAGAAAGTCATCCTGGTGCGCATTGAAACCTCTCCGGAAGACATTGCCGGCATGGTGGCAGCACAAGGGATCCTGACAACTCGTGGTGGTATGACATCACACGCGGCCGTTGTGGCGCGTGGTATGGGTAAGTGCTGTGTGGCGGGTTGTGGTGACATCGAAGTCGACTACCGCAATGAAACCATGAAAGTGAAAGGGTACGTTCTGAAAAAGGGCGACGTGATCACTTTGGATGGTTCCACGGGTGAAGTTTATCTGGGCGAAGTTAAAACCATCGAGCCGAAACTGGATGGCAACTTCGAACGCATCATGAAAATCGCTGACGGCATCCGCAAACTGAAAGTTCGCACGAATGCCGACACGCCAAAGGACGCGCAAACGGCGCGCAACTTCGGTGCGGAAGGTATCGGCCTATGCCGTACTGAGCACATGTTCTTCGGCGCAGATCGCATCGATGCGGTTCGTGAGATGATCATTGCTGACAACAAAATGGACCGTGAAAAAGCTTTGGCGAAACTTTTGCCAATGCAGCGTGAAGACTTCTATCAGCTGTTCAAAATCATGGACGGCCTGCCAGTGACGATCCGTTTGTTGGATCCACCTCTGCATGAGTTCGTTCCGCACACGGATGAAGAAACCAAGGAATTGGCAAAACGTCTGAACACGGACTATGAGCGCCTGCGCTCAAAAGTAAAATCCCTGCACGAATTTAATCCGATGCTGGGTCACCGTGGCTGTCGTCTGGCGATCACTTATCCTGAAATTTACCAGATGCAGGTTCGTGCAATTGCGGAAGCTGCGGCTCAGTTGATGGCTGAAGGCAAAACCCTGGCGCCGGAAATCATGATCCCGCTGGTGGCGACAGACAAGGAACTGGACACTTTGCGCGGTCAGGCTGTGGCTGAAGTGAACAAGGTTCAATCTGAAAAGAACGTGAAGTTTGAATACACAGTGGGCACGATGATTGAGCTTCCAAGAGCTGCGATCACCGCGGACGCCATTGCAGAACATGCGGACTTCTTCAGCTTTGGTACGAACGATTTGACTCAGACGACTTTGGGCTTGTCCCGTGATGACTCCGGTCGCTTCCTGGGCACTTACGTGTCTCATGGAATTCTGCCGAAAGATCCGTTCATGTCCATCGATCAGGTGGGTGTGGGGTCTTTGGTGAAAATGGGTGTGGACCTGGGCCGTCGCACGAAGCCTGACTTGAAAGTCGGCGTGTGCGGTGAGCACGGTGGTGACCCTGAATCCATCGAGTTCTTCCACAAGGTGGGCCTGGATTACGTGTCCTGCTCTCCGTTCCGTGTGCCTATCGCCAGACTGGCGGCAGCCCGCGCGGCCCTGATGGGTAAGAAAATCCACTAAGCAAAAAACGAAAAAGCCCTCTGATGAAGAGGGCTTTTTTTGTTTCACCGGTTCACTTTGTAAAATAGGTGACCAGAATTCCTAACACCATGGTGGTGAAAAGAATGCGAAAAGCAATCTCGCCATTGGTGGCGGATGCTTTGTATCCGACCTCTGTCTTTTTGTATTGCATAGGTCCTCCTTGGTAAAGACATCCTAGCGTCTTTAATCTCAAGGATTTCTTAAATCCTGTGTGGACCAGATAAAGATTTTATAAAACTACCTTTCTAATGAAGGATTCCACTTCTGCCAGTCTTTCGGGGCTGAGCCCTGCAAAGGGAACCGCGCATTGTATTTGGCGATGTCGCCAGGCGGGTCGGGTGTGAAGAACTCAATCCCGCCGTGAAGCAGAGTTTCCAGTGAATTGATTTTTAGTTCTGATTTAAACAGACCCAGTTTGGCCTGCACGCCGACCTTGCGCCAGAACTGGGTGTTGGTGCGCACCAGGCGGGCGTACTTGCTTTGCAGATTGATCTGCACATACAGGGATTGGGCGGTCTTGCTTAAGGACACCTTCGTGACGGTGCCGACATTCATGCCACGAAAGCTGACGTTGTCTCCGGGGTTGATGGACTCGGCGTTGTTGGTCTCAAGCCGGTAAGTGACCGTGTCTTCCAAAGGATCCTGCGTGGCGCTTTCCTGTTTGCCTTCGAACTCTTTCGTCTCGGAGCCTTCTCCTGGTTGGGCCGCTATGTAAGGACCTCCGATTAAAGTTTCAAGGCCGGTGATGCCCTGGATGCTGACTTTGGGGGTGACGATCCAGAACTTGGCACCTTCCTGGGCGAAGCTTTTTGCACCTTTATCCAGGCGGGCGTGCACCAGAACCTTCTTTTGGTCTTCAGACAGGGCCACTTCTGTGACTTTGCCGACGGTCACACCGCGATAGCTCAGGCGCGTTTTTTCCGCTTCAATGCTGCTGCCTTCATCAAAGGAAATGATGATCTCTGGCCCCAGCGACGTCAGATACTGTACCAGCAGCCAGGCGGAAATCGCCACGGCAAAAGCCGGGAACAACCAGACATACCAGTGAGAACCGATCTTTTTAGCCCTCTGTTTCAGATCTTTTTCCATCACGGTCCTTTTCGTTAAAAGCACTGCGGTCGAAGTAAGCCGAAGCCAGCATTGTAAATATCACCACCAGAGCAAATAACAGCGCTCCGGGTTTGGGTTCCACCGTGGCCCATTTTCCAAGTTTTAGAATTGCGATCATGATCGACAGCAGGAAGATGTCCAGCATGGACCAGCGGCCGATAGCCTCCACGATTCGGTACAGATTGTCTTTCAGCCGGGGCTGACGGTCCGAGGAATCCAGTGACAGATAGAAAAGAATAATGAGTTTCAGCAGCGGGATCAGAATACTGGCCAGGAATACGATAATGGCGATGGGCCATGAACCCGCTTTCGCCAGCGAGACAATTCCATCCCAGATGGTCGCTGTGTTTCTGCGTCCATAAAGTTCGATGCTCATAAATGGGAACAGGTTCGCCGGTATGTAAAGCACCAGTGCGGTAATAGAAAACGCCAGGGTCAGAGGCTGAGCTTGTGTATTCATTTCGTCATCTTACCCCCTTGATGCAGGCAGGATATTTGTATTTCCACAGCCAGGGAGGACCCGCAGATTTCGTCTGACACAGCTGAAAAATACAACTCACGGCGGAATATTCTTTGTCCTTATGCTTAAGGGGTCGTTCAAAATTCAAGAAAGGATGCATGATATGGCTCAATCAAAGAAGGGTTTGACCACCAGTGCTGGTGCGCCGGTTTCAGACAATCAGAATTCGTTGACGGTGGGGCCTCGTGGGCCGTTGGTACTTCAGGATGTGGCGCTGATTGAAAAGCTCGCGCACCAAAACCGCGAGCGGGTGCCGGAAAGAACAGTCCATGCCAAGGGCTCCGGCGCTTTTGGCACGCTGACGATCAACGGAGATATTTCCAAATACACCCGCGCAAAGTTCCTTCAGCCGGGAACAAAAACAGATCTGCTGATTCGTTTTTCAACGGTGGCCGGCGAAAGGGGCGCTGCAGATGCTGAACGCGACGTGCGGGGATTTGCGCTGAAGTTTTACACCGAAGAGGGCAACTTTGATTTGGTCGGCAACAACACGCCGGTTTTTTTCGTGCGTGATCCTTATAAATTTCCCGACTTCATTCACACACAAAAACGCGATCCGCGCACCAACTTACGAAGCCCCACGGCAATGTGGGACTTCTGGTCACTAAGTCCCGAGTCCTGCCACCAGGTGACAATTCTATTCTCTGACCGTGGTTTGCCGGCGTCATATCGGCACATGCACGGATTTGGTTCGCACACCTATTCCCTGATCAATAGCAAGGGGGACCGTCACTGGGTGAAGTTCCACTTCAAAACCCAGCAAGGGATTAAAAATCTGACCAATGATGAAGGGGCAGAGCTTGTGGGGCGCACGCGCGAAAGCCATCAGGAGGATCTGTACAATTCGATCGAAGAAAAAAGCTTTCCGAAATGGCGCATGTATGTGCAGATCATGAGCGAAGAGCAGGCCAAGAAAACCTGGTACAATCCCTTTGATCTTACCAAAGTGTGGCCGCACGGAGAGTTCCCGATGATCGAGGTGGGCACCATGGAGCTCAACCGCAATCCGACAAACTATTTTGCTGAAATAGAGCAGGCGGCTTTCAACCCGAACAACATGGTGCCGGGTGTTTCCTGGTCGCCGGACAAGATGCTGCAGTCGCGCACTTTTGCGTATGCTGATGCCCATCGCTATCGCATCGGCACTCACTACGAAATGCTTCCTGTGAACAAACCCAAAGTGGAAGTGAACCACTATCATCTGGACGGGGCCATGCGGCTGGATGTTCCTGAATACAATCATGCCTATTATGAACCGAACTCTTTCGGGGGGCCTGCTCAGCAGGAACAGTACCGGGAACCGCCATTGAAGCTGGATGATGCCACCATGGACCGGTTTGATCATCATCAGGGCAATGATGATTACCGTCAGGCAGGGGATTTGTTCCGGTTGATGGACGCCGATAAAAAAAGGCAGCTGCTGGATAATATCGCCGAACATATGAAGGGCGGAAATGTGCCTGAAGAAATCGTACGCCGTCAGATCGAGGTCTTTATGAGGTGCGATCCTGCTTACGGTGGCGGCTTGGCCGAGCGCATGGGTGTAAAGGTTTATTCAGACAAATATGAAAGTGGCAGTGCCCATCATTAGGGCGGGGGATGTATGGCGACCTGGGAAGAATATAAAAAGACAATGGTGGTGGAACCACTGATTTTTGAAGAGGCTCGTAACGGCAATTGCGAGGCCTTGAAGCAGTACCTGGATTTTGGCGGAGGTTTGGAAATTCGTAATTTCAAAGGGCACACGCTGTTGATGCTGGCTGCGTATAACAATCAGGAGGACGCCGCCGAGTTTCTGATCGAACGCGGGGCGGATGTGAATTCCACCGATGATATGGGGAACTCGGTTTTGATGGGGGTTTGCTTTAAAGGTCACACGCGGCTGGCGGAGCTGTTGTTAAGTAACGGAGCCCGGCTGGAGGATAAAAACCCTCATGGCATGACGGCCCTGGATCTGGCCCGGGTGTTTGGGCGTAAAGAGGTGGTGTCCTTGTTAAGTGATCGTCCGGCCTCCTGGTTGGATCCAATGGAGGTCGCCTGCCGTCTGATCTCGCGCAAGCTGTCGCGGCCGACTCCGGAAGCTTGATATTATATATAGAGAAGGCACTGCCAGATTGTGTAAACACTGTGCAGTGCTAAGTGCTTTGTTTCATTGTGGTACGTGATAGTTTTGTAGAGACGCTTTTCAGAAAGCCAATTGTCGTCACTGTCTAACCTAAAGACAGTGTGAACTTATTCCATGATCCTTCCTGATTGCTGTAAGTGTTCGAAATTCGTTGGTGAAACGCGTGCCAGGGGTTTTTGGCCGATGAATTGCTTTAAGGAACAGCATAGAGAAGGAAACAAATTTTATGAAATTCAAAAACTATGTTCTGACGATCCTGAAAGCTCTTGTACTGACTGCCATGACTGTAGGTTTGGCGAACTGTAGCAAGGATGACAATAACAGCGGTACCAGCAATATCTATTACTGGGGTGCCAACAACATCTGTTATCAGAATGTAAACGGGCAGGCGGTTCAGGTGAACCAGACGTACTGCTCTACGAATTCGACTTACGCTTACAACTCTGCCGGCGTGTGCACGATCAAGTCCACAGGTCAGCAAGTGGCGCAATCCTACTGCACGAACAGTGGTACAACTGGACAATACGTGATGAGCGGCAACCAGTGCTACCAAGTCAGCGGTACACAATACATCCCGGTGAACTACACATACTGCATGGGTAACACAGGTGGTGCGACGACTTCCCAGACTTGCTCCGGCGTGTACTACTACGGTGGTCAACAGTACAACTGCGGTGTGACTCACAACTGTTCTGGTGTGATCATGCAAAACCAGTACGGCCAATCCGTACAGTGTTTGTAAGATCCCGCGGAAAAATTCCTTCTTAATTCCGACAATCCACGGCGCCCCGGTTACCCGGTGCGCCGTTTTGCATTTGGCGCCATGCAAAATAACTAGGCAGCATTTCATGATGCAGCAAGTAAATCGGTTGTAAGTCTGCTTAAGTTTTCAGCGTTAGGCCTTCTTTTAAGAGCCTATGGTTGACATGCTTCCCAACACTCGCGAAATTCTAATGGTCTTTGGTCTAGCTAGACCAAGGGCTTGTGTTTGAGGGGAAGTACTCAAGAGGGGATATACCTTGAGAATTAAGAAGATTGAACTAATTGGTTTTAAATCGTTCAAAGACCGCACCGTCATCCATTTTGATGCCGGTATCACTGGTATCGTCGGACCCAATGGTTGCGGTAAATCCAACATCGTGGATGCCTTGATGTGGGTTATGGGTGACCAGTCCGCCAAGGATCTGCGTGCATCCCAGATGACTGACGTCATCTTCGGTGGAGCTGAAGGTTATGCTCCGCTGGGCATGTGTGAAGTGTCCCTGACACTTGAAAATGACGGTGGTCCATTCCCGGCAAAATATATTAAACATTCTGAAATCATGGTGACCCGCCGTTTGCACAGAAACGGTGAAGGTGAATACTTCATCAATAAAGAACCTGCTCGTTTGAAAGACCTGCAGGAGATCTTTATGGATACGGGTGCCGGTTCCAAAGGTTTCTCCATCATCGCTCAGGGTATGATCGGTAAGATCATCACTGCGAAACCTGAAGACCGCCGCATGCTTATCGAAGAAGCTGCCGGTATCACCAAGTTCAAAGCCCGTAAAAAAGAATCCCAGCGCAAACTGGTTGCGACCGATCAGAATCTGGTGCGTTTGCAGGACATCATCGGCGAGTTGAAACGCCAGATCGATTCTTTGCAAAGACAGGCTCAGCGTGCAGAACGCTATCGCAATATCAAAAATCAGATTGAAGATCTGGATCTGTGGCTTTCCACCGCTCAGTACGTTGAATTGAAACGCGCTGCGGACGAAGCTCAGGCGATCTTCAACGAAGCGCAAAGCATGGAAGTGGAAGGCGAAACCAACCTTTCCACTTTGCAGGGCCAGCTTGAAGTTCTGAAATTGCAGATCCTGGAAAAGGAAAAAGCGGTTGAAGAACAGCAGACTGAGTACTTCACAAAACAATCCACTGTTCAAAAGAAAGAGATGGAGATCCAGGAGCTTCGCTTCGAGATCGAACAGGCTCGCCGCAATGAACAGATGACCGGCACCATCCTGCAGGAGCAGCAAGCCCGTAAAGAGCTTCTTGCCCGCGACAAAGCTGCGTTGGATGAGCAGGTGACTGAGCTGAAAGAAGAGTCCGAGTCTCTGTCTGCAGCCTTCACTGAAAAAAATGAAATCTTCCAGAACTTCAATTCCCGCATCGGCACTGTGGACGAGGACCTGACGACGAAACGTCGTGAGCTGTTCGCCGTCGGTCAGACCGAATCCTCTTTGGATGCGCGTGTGAATTCCCTGTCCTCTCAGATCGCGGACCTGACAGACCGTCAGGACAACGAGCAGCAGGTGTTGAACGAACTTCGTGAAAAACAAGTTGAGTTCGAAAACCGCCGTAAAAAAGTGATCACTGAGCTGGATAAAGAGCGTCAGATGCAGCTGGATCTTGCCAGCGATGTGGACTCTTTCGAAGCCAATAAAAAAATCCTTCAGGATTCCGTGGCGACTAAAAAAGCCGAAGTGGATTCCTTCAAGGATTCCCTGAACGAAGTGGCGTCCCGCCTTTACGGTCTGGAAAACCTGCAAAATAACTTTGAAGGTTTCCAGGAGGGTGTGAAGCAGGTCATGCTATGGCAGAAGACCCGCACTCAGGAAATGATGGCGGATGGTTCTGTTGTATCTCACTTCCAGCCGGTTTCTGAGGTTGTTGAAGTTCCGGCTGAATACGAAGTGGCGATGGAAGCGGCTTTGGGTTCTCGCTTGCAGATGTTGTTGTCTTCTGACGCCAATATCGCGGTGGACGCTGTTTCCCACTTGAAAGAAAATAAATCCGGTCGCTCCAGCTTTATGGCTGCTGACGGTCAGGGGCTTACTTTCAATCGCGCTGAAGCACCAATGGGTCAGGACGGCGTTCAAGCCATCCTGAAAGACGTGGTTCAGGCGGCAGACAAATTCAAAAATACAGTGACCTACATGCTTGATGGCGTTGCGATTGTGGATTCCATCCGCACCGCTTTGAACTTGCGCCCAAGATATGAAGGCTGGACATTCGTGACTCTTGACGGTGACACGCTGACAGCTGACGGTGTTTTGACAGGGGGCTCTTCGGAGTCCGCTGATTCTGGCATGCTGAAGCGTCGTCGTGAAATCAAAGAATTGTCCGAGAAAAAAGACGAATTCGCAGGAAAACTGCAACTGGCTCAGATGGCTCTTAAAAAGACCGAAGAGCAGCTGGCCAACGTATTGAATGACTTCGAAGGCGCGCAAAAACGCAAGATCGATCAGGAGATCAAAGTTGCCGAATTGAGAAAAGACGCTGAACGCGCTGAAAATGAAGTTCAGAACGCTTTGGCGGCAGTTGAGCGCCAGGAACGCGAAGTCAAAAAACTGACAGAGCAACTGGAAGTTCAAGAGCAGAAACTTGAAGAACTGAACGAGGCTCTGATCGAGGCTCGTGAAAGAAAAGTTCTGCTTGAGACTGAAGTGGAGACTTTGAACTCTGAAATGAACTCTGTTCGTCTGGGCTTTGACGGTCTTCAGGCGGAAGTGACGGATCTTCAGGTGAAGTCCGCTTCCAAAACCCAGGAATACACTGGTGTTTTGAGACAGCTTGAAATGGTGACCAAATCCCTGACGGATCTGGAAGCTCAGTTGGCACGTATGAGTGAAGAGGCTGAAGGGTACAACTCCCAGATGACCGACACTCAGGTGACTCTGGAAGAAAAGAAAATTGAATTTGAACGTCTTTTGGACGAAGTCGAGACCCTGAAGCTTCAGGCGGCTCGCGCGAAAGACGAATACGAAGTGATGTCTGAATCAATCCGTGCGATCGAAGATGAAGCTTCCGCTTCTCAGCGTGCACGCAATGAAAGACAGCACAAAATGAACGACTCCCAGTTGAAGCTGGAGCAGGCGAAGATGAAAGAGCAGTACCTGATTGATCAGGTGCGCGAGCGCTACATGCTGAACCTGCCTGACGTTGTTGAGAAATACGTGAACCGCGAAGGTGACTTCCTGGAAGCGGATGCTCAACTGAAAGACCTGCGTGAGAAACTGGCGAAGATCGGTGAAGTGAACCTGTCTGCGATCGAAGAGTACGAAGAGACTGCTCAACGTTACGAATTCCTGACCAAACAGCACGCGGACCTGACCGAGGCCAAAGATCAGTTGCGCAAGGTTATCGAGCGTATTAACAAAATCTGCTCCAAGCGTTTCAAAGAAACCTTCGAGCTGGTTAACGACCGTTTCACCCGCGTATTCCCGGTCTTGTTCGGTGGCGGTGAGGCTTGGTTGGAGCTTGTTGAAGAAACTGAAAAGAACGAAGCGGGTATCGAGATCATCGCACGTCCTCCAGGCAAAAAGACCCAGAACGTGTCTTTGATGTCGGGTGGTGAGAAGGCGTTGACTGCGGTGGCGCTGGTGTTCTCGATCTTCCTGGTGAAACCATCTCCATGGTGTTTGCTGGATGAGGTTGACGCTCCACTTGATGACGCCAACGTATTCCGTTTCAACGACCTGGTTCGTGAAATGGCCAAACGTTCTCAGATCATCGTTGTTACCCACAACAAGCACACCATGGAAGTGGCGGGCAAGTTGTACGGCGTGACGATGCAGGAGCGCGGTGTTTCCACGATGGTTTCTGTATCCATCCAGGACATCAAATAGTCTGAAGAAAACAAAACGAATGCCAAAGACCCCGTTGATGACCTCAACGGGGTTTTTCTTTTTCCGGGGTGTTGCGGGTTGAGACGTTCCGCCGATTCCCGAAATTCACGATACATTTTTTTATCCTGATTACGTTTTAAGGCGTCTCAATGTGAGAACCCAGGTCGTGTTTTTGATGATTCCTCCGATAAGATAAAGGAACAACGGAACTTCTTTGGGGGAATGACCGTGACCAAGTTAATCTTTGCACTCACGTTGCTGATGGCACCGTTTGCTTCTGCTCAAGTTTTGAGTGAGGCAGGCTTGTTCAATCGTTGCTACTCCCATTTGACCGGGAAACCGGTGCCTTTGGGGCACGCGACGATGGCGCAGATCCGTGCCGGTAAAATCAAGGCGCTGGACGCCTGTAATTCTTTGTTGGACAAGGCCGAACTGGATGCCTCCGGTCCGTTGGTCAATCGTGCTGACAAAGAAGCCCGTGCCGTTCTGAATACTTTCTATAATTTCCACCGCACCTGGTTCACCGCCAACACGATTGAACAAATCCAGGAATACAATGAAGAGATGTCCCGCGGGACCATGGATATTTATGATTCCACAGAGCCGGGTCTGGCGCTGACGCGTGCGATGTTTGCCCGCAATGCCCAGTACCGTGATGTGCTGACTCTGGGGCAGGGGGTGCGTGCCCAGCGTGAAGAAGACATGGCCGTGCGCAATCGCATCGGCTTTAATGTGACTTTCCCGGGCCGTCGTATTGCTGGCAACAACGGGGGGCTGGATCAGAATCTGTTCAACTTCCGTGCGATGTCCGGAGGTTTTGACGGCAACTCGGACACCACTCAAGCAATGTTTGTGACGTTGCCAAAAATTGAGGTGGGGGAGCTGGTTGGTGTGCGCATCGCTACTGATAATGCGACCATTCCCAACCTGTCTTTGCAGCCGTTGGGGGCGGACAAACGCGGCAGCGATCAGCCGGGTTTGAATTTCAGTTTCAATCTTTTCCAGACTCAAGGTGGCGGTGTGCTGGGCACACCTATTTATCTGATGCTGAACTATGGACATGGCCGCGGTCTTGAGGCCAACGGTACCACCAAGGTTCCGCGCCGCTGGTCCCAGACCAACATGGAATCCTTCCTTTGCGCTGAGCTTCCGGCTTTGCGTGAAAACGATATTCGTCAGTATGTGGTGGGGAATTCTTCCGCACCATTCAGAAACTCCAGTAGCTGCGTGATGTGCCATGCGACTTTGGATCCGATGGCGTACACTGCCCGCAATGTGGTTGTGGGGAATTCTGACTATGCGGCATTGAGTGCCGGCGGCAGAACTCATTCCAAAACCGCTTTGCATCTGGCCACTTACCGTGCCGAGTTTTCTTCGGTAGCGGGTTGGCCGTCAGAACCAGTGGCGAACTTCCATCGTCAGACCCCGACGGGACGTCTGTTCTTCCGCTCCATGACGGGATCTTTGATTGATCGTCCGGTGACGGGCATCGCTCAGTTGGGTGCGGCGATGGCTGAAACCAAGGACTATTACTATTGTGCAGCTAAAAGATACTTCCAGTATTTCACCGGAATCACGGTTGCTCTTTATGACCGTTCCAATCCGATGAACGAAGAATTGAATAAAAAACTATCCACGGAGGCCGTGGAAGACCGCAAGTTCGTTGAAGCTCTTGGGGAAGAGCTTCAGCGCAACCAGTCTGTGCGCCATATGGTGAAACAGATCATGTCTTCCAAGTACTATCGTGATGTGAATTATCGGGAAAAATAATCCGGGGGCATTATGGGGGACGGAAAAAATCTGACTCGCAGGGGCTTTATCGCAGGTGGTGCGGTGGCCGGGGCAGCGGCCCTGGTGGCAACACCTTATGAAAGACTTCTGAATGCTCTTAGTACAGGCTTTATTCATCAAGCCCAGGCTGAAGCAACCGGAAATCTGGGGGCCCGCAACTATATCAACATTCTGATTGCCGGTGGTCCGATGCGCTACACGTTTGATGCGTGGATGCGCACAAATCCGTCCGATGCACCTTTGGAGTTTAATCCGATGGTGGCAACAAAGTTTGTTCGTTCTGGCAATAATGTCGTTGGAACTGAATACGCGACGTTCAACTATAACGGCGTGATGGTTCCGCACATGTTCTCGCAGTCTGTGACGACATCAGCAGGTGCCAAGGCTTTGACGGAACTATTGAACAACATGCTGGTGATCCGTGGATTCGGCACCGGTTTTGACGGTCACCCCTTCAATGCCACGGTTCAACAAGCACCGGTGGGCGGGGTGTCCTCGGTCATGGGGCTTGCGGCGGACTATTCTCAGAAGACTTTCGAAGCAGTCGAATGGCCGCAGCGGGGCGCTTATGGGAACTATGCGTCCATGAACGGCAAGGCTTTGAATATTCTGACCGACAATCCGTTGAAGTCTTTGCTGGAGGGGTTCGGTGGTCCTGCGGCAGATCGTGCCAAGGGGCGCAGCCTGAAAGACCGCAACCGTGAAGCTTTTGATCTGGCTCAGGCGCGTTTGCGCGCTTATTCGCAGTCTGAATTTGCGGGCTCGACCATTCTTTCCAAAAATCTTTCCAATGCTTCTGATCTGATGAAAAAAGGCATTGGTAATATCGGTTCTTACTGGGATGGGGCCGTGGCCCGTTATCGTTCCGTGATTGAAGCCAGTATGCGCCAACAGGGCCTGGTGGGTATCAATGACGTGGCGATGATTTCCAGTCAGAATGAACTCTGGCGTGTTCATGTGGCTGATGGCAACCGTGGTCTTGTGGTCAGCAGTGACTCCGATCTTCGTGATTCGATCAAAACGATGACATCTCCGGGCTCATTGGCGGAAGGTTTGGCTTTGGCTGAATACGTTTTGAAAGAAGGCCTGGTCAGCACCATGAATCTGCAGATGGGTGATCCGGACAGTCTTATGTTTAAAGACGCAAGCAATGGTGTGACGGCCAGACATATGGCCATCAAAGACATGCACGAAACAGGGGCTATCCCGGGTGTGTTGATCACGACAGCGTACTATCGCGGCCTGTGTGCCGGCATGCTGGAGCTTATCGAACAACTGAAAAAATCCAAAGTGAACGGTGTGGACCTGTGGTCTGAAACCGTGATTCAGGTGATTTCTGAATTCAACCGCACGGCAAGAACCAACGGTTCAGGCAGTGACCATGGTTTCAATCAGATGGTGACCAGTGTGTTCTCGGGCGCAATCCAGCGCGGTCCATTTGTTGTGGGTAACATCTATCGTGCTGGTCACGGTGGCGGCTACGTCGGCACTCAGGGACGTGCGGCACCGATTGATGGTTACAACCAAAAAGGCATGCCGTCTCCGACCATGGCGGCATCCACAGTGACAGCACTGTTGCGAGTTCCAAAAAATCCATATGAGAATCTGGCTGAACCACTGATTCGCCTGAATGGCGATCAGCTGCAGATTCTTAAAGCGGCGAAGCTGGTGGGGTAAGAATAATGATCACAGCCAAGAACAAAATATTTGTGCTGCTATTATTTGGAACCGTCCTGACTCAGATGTATCAAAACTGTGGTCAGATGGGCGAGTTCGCTGTTCTGGATCAGGCGTCATTGAATCTGGATATGGGTTCAACCGGCGGCACGGATCAGTCTCACCCCAGTCAAAAAGATGTGACCCTGCCGACTCAGAAAGTTCAGGTGGTGAACCGCGAATACGTGGCTTCTCTGATGCGCGAGGTTTTCACCCGTTCTTCCGGGCCGGTCCCGAATCTTGAAAGTCTGCTGGAGCAGTGGATTATCAGGCGCGGAGCGCAGTATGGTTTGGGCTGCAATCCTTACAGCACTTACAGCGGCCGTGATTGCGGTGGCGACATTTCAAATGCGAATCTGCCGATTAAGACCGATGACAACACTGTGCGCGAATCCTTCCGTGTCCAGTTTTGTGAAAACGTGCTGGGAATGGATGAAGGTGTGAACGCGATTCTGGAAAAGATCTCGAATCGTCCGGCAGCGCCAACGGCGGATGCCGTTCGCCAGGTGTACGGATTGTTCTATCGCGGTGATGGAGCGTCGGACATTATCGTGGCTAGCTTGCTCGACTATGACAAAGCTTTGGCGCTGAAAGGGGAGTCGGCGATGGAAAGATGGCGGGCTCTGGCTCTGCAAGTGTGCGAATCACCCGGTTGGCAGCTGCAATAGAATCTTAAAATGCTAAAAAAGACGATCCCCGGGATTCCAAAGAATCCCGGGGATTTTTTTTAAGACAGCCTTTGAAGGGATCACAACAAAGGCACCTTGGAGGAGGAACCTCCGCTGCCGATGGAGACCTGCAAGGGAAAATCTGGGGAGACTCTTTGCAGATCCACCGAGAGCAGCGGAAAATCCGGAATTACTTGATGTATTGGATCAGGTCGTCTTCAGCGAAGCGGACCTTCTTTTGATTTTGTAAAGCATCTTCCTGGTGGCGGTAACCCAGAGCCACAGTGGCCACGGATTTCCAGCCGGTGCCCTCAAGGCCCAGGATTTTGTCGTAAGCTGCGGGATCGAAGCCCTCCATCGGAGTGGCGTCAATTTTCAGCAAGGCTGCGGTTTGCAGCAGGAATCCCATGGCAATGTAAGCCTGACGCTGGGACCAGACACGGATTTTTTCTTCCGGTGCTTTCACCAGATTTTCAATCAGCATGTTTTTGTATCCGTCCAAAGCTTCCAGAGGGGCGCTGCGGACGTCGGCCACGCGGTTTATGAACTTTTGTACGAAGTCAGCATCCATCTTTTCTTTGTAAAGGAAGACCACATAGTGGCTGGCGTCAGTCACTTGAGTTTGATTCCATGAAACCGGCTTTAGTTGATTTCGAACTTCCGGGTTTTCAATGACCAGGAACTTCCACGGCTGTACGCCGTAAGAGGAGGGCGCCAAAGTCAGGGAATTACGCAGGGTTGTCCAATCGGCGTCCGAGATCTTTTTGGAGGCATCGAACTTTTTAGTGGCGTAACGCCATTCCAGGGCATCTTGAATCGTTTTATGGGTCATGGGAGGGGCTCCTTTAATTGTGTCAGATACAGGCACAGTATGCCGTGGTTGGAATTTAATTGCAACAGTAAAAGATACATTTAAGGAAACCTCGGGTCTTATGGGACTTAATTCCTTGATATTGTTTATTTTTGAGGCTTAAGGTAAGATCTAGACATGGTTGATCAAAGGTTTTCTGTCTCAGTTCATATTATGACCGCCCTGGCTTATCACAAGGGCGATCTAATGACGTCTGAAGAATTGGGCGCGAGCATTCGCACCAATCCGACGGTGATCCGCCGTTTGATCTCCAAACTTGTTGATGCCGGACTTCTGACGTCCTTCAAAGGCAAGGCGGGCGGCGTGAAGCTGGCCAAAACCCCGAAAGAAATTTCTCTTCGTGATGTCTATGTGGCGATCACTGACAAGAAGCTGATTGCGACTCCGGACAAAGAACCATTCAAGAACTGCGTTGTCAGCTGCTCAATGAAAAAGCTGATGTGCGAGCTGGTGGATGGAATTGAAAACAACTCTATGGATTATCTGGGCGGGATCCGTTTGTCTGATCTGACGTCCAAAATCGCCAAATGAAGTCCGTCTATCCTGCCGAAGAAATTCGCGCCGAACGGATCACTCTGAAAAAACACAAAATTGAAATGGCTGAAACCATGTTTCAGTATGTCGACCAGGACCGCGAACGCCTGGGGCGCTTTCTGCCATGGGTGCCATTGATCGGTGGAGTTCACGATGAACGTGATTACATCGAAATGACTCAAGCGCAGTGGCAGGACTTCAAAATGTTCGACTATGGCATGTACCTGAATGATGGCGACATCTACATGGGGAACGTCGGCGTGCATACGATCAGCTGGGACAACGACCGCTGTGAACTGGGGTACTGGATCCTCGGGAAATTCGAAGGCCACGGATATGTGCGCGAGGCAGTGCTGGCTTTGGAAAAGGTCCTGTTTGAGCTTGGATTTTATCGAATTGAGATTCATTGTTCAGGTCTTAACAGCCGCAGCAGCTCTGTAGCTGAAAATTGTCAGTACAAATTCGAAGCCCGGTTGCGGCATCACGCTGTTGAAAACGGCCAAAGACGAGACACTCTGGTGTTCGCCAAACTCCGTGATGAACGATAAAAATCGCGAAATCGAAGAACTTCATCGCAATGCTTGCGAGTCCGGAAAGGACTCCTATGTCGATCCTGCGACAGGATACACTGTTTTTACTGAGTATTTTCACCTGAAGCGCGGTCACTGCTGTGGTTCAGGCTGCAGACATTGCCCATGGAAAAAGAATAGTCAGAAAAATCCAAAAGAACCCACCGACCGGACGTAAGTGTTGAAACCTTCGGCATTTTCGCCGAAAGAAAAACACTCAATTCTGTTTTTGAGCCACCGAAAAGAAGATCGTCACTGTTATGATTTGTGCAGGTGGGGTGCGTTGGTATGTCGTTTAATTATCAAAAAAACAAAGAACATTCGAGCGACAGTTTTTGGACGTCGTATTCGGATTTATTCTTGGGTTTAAGCACGATCTTCCTTCTTTTGTATGTCACATCCAGTTTGCGCACGGGCACTGATGCTTTGCGCGGCCAGGTGGAAAACCAGAAGCTCTCCATGAAAGTGGAAGAACTGGAAAGCCAGCTGAAGATGTACGAGAACGTGAAGAATGAGTATCTGGCCGGACAGGCACCTAAAGATGAGGTGCAGGAGTATGAAGAGCTTATGGACAAGCTGACATTGCTTCAGGAGGACGCCAAGACTGAAAAAGAGCGTCTGATCCAGGAAGCCCGTGAAAACGGGGAAAAGGTCAAGGCTCTGAACAAGTACCAGCAGATGGTGCGCAATGTTCTTAATGCCAACAAGATGGCCAAGTCCAAGCTTATCAATCGTGATGATCTGATCAAAGAGCAGGACGTGGAAATCGAAACCCAGGAAACCGAAATTGCTGATCTGAATAAAGACATTCAGAACAAAAAGCAGCTGATCGCGCAGGGTGAACAAAAGATCGCAGTCACACAGGCGCAGTTGCAAAAGCGTCTGACCGAACTGCGTGTGGCCTACAAGAACAACAAGCTGTCCAAGCAGTTGTTTGAACAAAAGATGGCGCAGGCCCGTGCTGACGGCAACCAAAAGGTGGCCCAGCTGAATCAGGTCAATGCTCAATATCAAATGCAACTGAACCAGGCCAATGTGCAATTGGGTCAGGTGCAGGGTGAACTTTCCAAAACTCAGGGGTTGCTGGCGCAGAAGGAAGACGAAGCGACCCATCTGGCGGGCGCTTTGTCCCGCACCAAGGCTGAAGCCGGTGCGAAAATCGCAGGACTGCAACAGGGCTTTGCGGAAGAAAAAGCGGCTTTGGCTGCTGGCTTTGGCAAGGAAAAGGCAAAGTTGCAGGGTGCTTTGAGCGACACCCAGGGGCAGTTGGCGAAAGCACGTGCTGAAATTGAAGCGCGTAAATCCGTGGCGGGTGAGATTCAAAAAGGTTTCGCCAAGGCAGGGATCAAAGCTGATATTGATATGCAGACGGGCGACGTGGTTCTGGATTTCGGTCAGGCTTACTTTGACAGTGACTCCGACCGCCTGAAACACGAGATGAAAGGTGTCCTTGAAAAAGCGATGCCGATTTATTCCCGCTCTTTGTTCGGCAACCCAAAGGTGTCGGATAAAATTTCTGCGGTGGAGATCATCGGTTTTGCGTCACCAACATATCAGGGCCGTTTCGTTGATCCACACAGTTCCAAGCCGGCGGACAAAGCCGCTTTGAAGTACAACATGGATCTAAGCTATCGCCGTGCGAATTCCATCTTCAGTTACATGCTGGATGAAGGAAACATGAGATTTGAACATCAACGCGAACTATTGGCCCTTATGAAGGTTTCCGGACGAAGCTTCCTGGAGGTCATGAAGGTGCAAAATCGCAACGTCGCCACAGCAGCCGAATTCTGCAAGCAGAACGACTGTAAGAAGGCGCAGCGGGTAATCATCCGCTTTAACATGGATCAGAAGAAATAAAAGGGGTGGGTTGTGACAACGAAGGCATTTGCTGAATATTTTATTATAAGTTTGCCGTATGTGATGGGCGCCGTCTTTCTGGTCGGTTTGTTCTTCCGCGCGGTTATTTACTACACGGTCCGCCGCCATGAATCCTTCGCGCGTGAATTTGAAAAACGTGTGAATCGTTTCATCGAAGCGGAAGTTCCCGGTAAAGTCGAGAACGTGTCTTTCTATGTGCTGACCAAAAAGCTTTTGGAAAGAACCTATTACGAAGTATTTGAAATCCGCGACCGCATGAAACGCAGAAAGCCCGACAATGTGATGTCCGCCAGTGACCGTGTGTTCCTGGTTCGTCAGGGCTGTGCCTGGCTGGTGAAAGACATCCTGAAACAGGTGAAGTTCCTGCGCTGGACGGATGACAATCCAAAACTTTTGAATATCACCAAGGCGACTTTGCAACATAATCCTTGTTTCAATAAGGTGTTTGGCGTGATCCCGATGGTGGGTATGAACGACTTGATCTCTATTTTGCCAGGTCTGTTTGTCGTGGCGGGGATCCTGGGTACCTTCATCGGTATCGCGGGTGGTTTGCAGGAACTGGGCACGATGAATCTGCAGGATCTGGAAAACACCAAAAACATCATGGATCGTTTCCTTCACGAGATCTCTTTCGCGATGAAAACATCCATTGCGGGGATCATCTTCTCGTTGATGGCCCACGTGGCGAACGTGATTCTTTCCCCGGAAAGAGCTTACGTGTCCATGATCGACCGTTTCGAGAGCTCTTTGGATTTGTTGTGGTATCGCGCGGACAACAATAATTTCCCAGCTCATGAGCGCCCATTTGATGAACATCGTGATGCCGTTGAAGCTTTGGCCGAAGATGCCCTGAACAAGGAAATCGGAAAAACTGCGGCGGTGGTCAGAGGAGCTTAATTGAACAAGTTTATAGTCACAATCCACAGGAAGGATCAGGTGCTAAGCCGTGAGGTGAACAAGGACTCGTTCACCATGGGCCGCTCTTTGGACTGTGACTTGTCCTTGAACGACAACAATATCAGCCGGGTTCATCTGGTTGTGAGCCGTCGTTGGAATCAGATCTGGATTGAGGATAAAAACTCCTCCAACGGGACCTATATCAATGGCACCCGTATTGTGCAGGGGACCCCGGTGAACGTGGTTCCCTCGGATCGTATTCAACTGGGCCGGTCTGAATACATTCTGAACCTGGATCTTTTCGTCGAAGAGCCAGCACCGGAACCAGAACCCGAGCCGTCGATTTCTCAATCCGCGGCAACCGTGCCGGAAGAAGAAGACGCCCCACTGGAAGCCACGGTGGCCATGCCGGCACCTAACATGGCACCTTTCCAGGCGGAAAAAATCCTGCACGAAGCCAAGCGCAAAGCCGCGCAAATCATCATGGAAGGCGAAACCCAGGCTGAACGCCGGGTGCAGGTCATCTATCAGAAAGCCCGCGAAGCTCAGGCTCAGGCTGAGCTGTTCTATCAGACCCGCATGGCAGAAGCGCACAAGGAAGCGGATGCCATCTTGGCGGACTTCCAAAAGCAGGGGCAAAGCCTGCTGCATGAGGCGCGCAATATGTCCCAGGAACTGCGTGAAGAAGTCGATTCTTACGTTCAGAGCCTGCGCCAGAAGGCTCGCAAAGACACTGAAGACATCATTTCGGAAGCCACACTTGCGGCCGAGAAAATGAAAGACGAAGCCATTGCCCACGGTCGTGAGCTGGCCCGTCAGGAAAGCGAAGCGCTGCTTAAAACCAGCCGCGAGGAAGCGGACCGTATTCTGGATTTCTCGAAACTGCAGATCGAGGAAACTCAAGCCCGTATTCGCACGGATCTGGAAAATGCCCAGGAACTGAATCAGCGGACTTTGCAGGAGGCCCAGGCTGAAGCCGAAAGACTGCTGAATGAATCCCGCATGCAGATTCGCGATGCGGAGGCGCGCTTGCGCGAAGAATCTGAACAAGCCCGCAATGACAATGCTTCTTTGATAGCCACAGCCAAGGAAACCGCCGACCAGCTTTTGCAGAAGGCCAAGTCCGACTGTGAACAGCAGATTCAAATGGCGAACGAAAAAGTTCAGGAAATCACGGCTGTCAGCAATGAAAAGCAGGCCGTTTTGAACGAACTTATGAATAACGTTGCGGCCCGAACGGCGGAACTGCAAAAAGCCACTGAAGATTTGAGCAAAACCCGTACTGATAATTCCGATCTGCTGTCGCAGGTGGAGAAAGGCCAGGCTTTGCTGAAAGAGCTTCAGACCTCCCATGCGGATCTGGAAAAGCAAAAAACCGCCTTGGAAGCTTCTTTGAAAGGTCTGCAGGAAAAGCAGGCCCATCTGACCATGGACGTGCATGACATCGAATCCAAAAAGAATCATCTGTTTAAGGAATACGATGCGCAGAAGATCTTCCTGAACGAAAAGCTGGAAAAAGAAAAGACCCAGATGGCGAAGTCCGAAGAGGAGCGTCTGGAAGAAATGCGTCTGGATATGTCCAAGCGCCTGCAAAAGATGGAGCGCGATCTGCTGGATGACGTGATCCGCAAGAAGAACTCCCTGGTGAAGGACATCCACTCGGCTATTGAAAAAGAGATCGTGATGCTGATGGAGCCTGAAAAATGGCGCAATATCAGTCAGTCCGTTGAAAACCATATTGCCGAAGCCATCGACGGCAAAGTGGCGACCTTGTCCCAGTCCTCAATGAGTGAAAAACCGGTCGATCTGATGAAAAAACGCAAAAGCGAAAAGCTTCGCTGGGTCACCATGGGTCTTGCCATGGGAGCGGTAGGGTATTTCGTCAGTCAGATTGTCGTGGACCGTGTGGTGAAAGACCAGACGCCGATGCAGACGATGGTCAGCAACGAAGCGAAGAAACGTCAGGACGATCTGGAAAAACGCAAATTCAATCCTCCGCAGGCGGAGGAGATCAAAGACTCTTATACAGATGCGGTTATTTACACGCGTAACTATATGGATATCTATACCGATGCCCAGTTCCAGCAGAAGCTTTACAAGGCGGCTTCCCAGTATCTGCTGAAAACCTGGCGTGTGGATGAAGACAAGTCCATTCAGGTCATTTCATCCGCCAATGCCCTGGTGAAGGAACTGGCCGACAAGAAATCAAAAATCCATCCGGACTTTATCAAAGAAGGCATCGAAAAGATGCGCGAGCTGGAAAACCAGACTTTGTCGCGTATGAAGGATGTCCTGGGTACCGAAGTCCGCCTGGAATCATATCGCCGTTTCGAGCGCAATTTCTATAAAGAAGAAGTCCAACGCCGCCGCATGGCCAACTATTGATATAACGGCACTTTCATTTGGCGGATGATCTTCCAGTACTCGGCAGGTTTGTCTTTCTGGGCATTTTCACTGAAAAGATATGCATTCAGCTGTCGGGCCTTGATGGAGTCATCCTCGCCCAGCTTATAGAAATGTTCATAGATGATCTCGTGCAGAATCAAGCCCGCTTTGCCGCGCTCGGATAGTTTGTTCCACAGATCCTGATCTACCAGGAACCGTTTGGAGGCGGCGGACGCCTCTTTTTTGCGGATCGCAATCTGCTGTACTTTGCAGGCTTCATCTTTGGGCTGGAACAGATGTCGGGAGTCTTTGATGTCCGCCAACGTGACTTCTGATTTGAAATCACTTTCATCGATAAACTGACCCAGACGACGGACATAGTTTCGCGACTGGGTCGGGCTGAAGCGGGACAGATTCTTCAGAACTTGCTCTGCAATCTGCCCGTAACTTGCGGTGCTTTCAAAGTCGTGCAGGACTAAAGAGGACTCGTAAAAGTCCAGCAGCTCTGTTTTTTCGGGACAGGTGACAACGTCACCTCCGTTGCCGACGCGGTTGCCACTGGAAAAAGCCGAAAAAGAAGTTGCCAGAATCAGGAAGAAAAAGACTATTTTCATAAATCACTTCACCAAAAAGTAAGTTTGTAATCCAGGGTCTGGCCTTCGATGGTCTTCAGCTTCAGATGTGCCTGCTTGCTGATGCGACCACCGGGCACATTGATCAGAACCCAGCGTTTGGCCAGACTCATGGACGGGACGCTGAATGGGGAGTACAGATGAGTTTCGGGAACGCGCGCAACGCCTTGAGCATTGGCTTTTGCTCCTTGAACTCCGTCGACTACCGAGTAAATCGCTGCACCCGAGTAGGCGGCGGTGCCCACCGCGGTCAAAGCATCGCTATTTGAGATAACGCCCGCAACGATGAGGGCGCCTCCGGTCAAAGCAGTTAAACCGACACCGACACTTTTATTGTGCAGACCCATGCGGCGTTCTTCAGCTTTGGCTTCGGCCCAGGTCACCAGGTCCTTGCCGACTATAATATTGAAGGGTTCGTTGTCAGCATTGGACAGATCCAGCTCGGCATTGTCCACTCGCAGCCATTTGCCATCTTTGCTGACAAAATTGATTTGCAAAAGCAGATTATAGTCATCGGAAAATTCACGAATGATATCGGCAGACACTTCCACATTATAGGGATTGGCCTGATCGACCGCATCTGCTGTGGCCATTTTTTCGCCCTTGATGGCAAGTTCCTTACTGGCGCAAGAAGCCAGCAGAAGGCAAAGAAGAATGTACTTTTTCATGATTGAGTCCTTTCAAGTGAGAACAGCTGACATGCGATAATAAAAATCTCTTTTGAATTCGGGGTCTGCAGAAACTCAGCCAACTGATCCTGAAATTCTTCGACCATTTTACGGGCCTGAGGAATTTTGGCGGGATCGGCCGCGAAGGTCATTGCCGAAAAATCTCTTTTGTCTAAAGGGGTCTGAGGCATCTTGGTCAGGGCCAGTTCCAGAACACTTTGGTGATAGCTTTGAATCGCGCGAGACGGGACTTCGCTAACCACATTCAACGGTGCAGATTTTTGCTTCAGAGCTTTGCCGTCTTCGATGATATCCATTCGGCGCAGACGCTCCAAGGCTGCGCGGGCGTCACTGACTGAAATCCCCAGGCGATCGGAAATCCAGTGAGGATCTGCCTTGGCTCCGCGAATTTTTCCCAGGCTGAGAATCGCGAAGTGATACCATTCCGAAATCAAACGGAACTCATCTTCCTGCAACTGTCTTTTGGCGCGTTCTTGGGGAGGCGTCTGCGCTTTTTCCAAAAGTGTCCGGGTGAGTAGCGAACGCTCTTCTTCGGGGGACAGGTGCAGGCTGCGGGAAATCGTGCCCAGAACTTCAGTCGTGAAGTTACGTTTGCCGGAAAGAAGCTGCGAAAGCTGCGCTGGGCTGATGCTTAAGCTCTGAGCAAAAGCCCGCAGCGAATAGTTGCTGTTGCGCTCTTTGCGGCGAGCCAGTTCATCTTTCAGAAGCGTGATCGCATCGTTTGTGTGTTTGTTGGATTGTGTTTCCATAGACCCAACCTATTTTAGGGCAGTTCCGGCGGTCAACGACATGTTGTAAACAGTGTTTCAGACTTTGAAACGCTGGGAAAATGCTCTGGTCTCGGCTTCTAAAATGCGGTACATAGGTTGTGTTTTCTTATCTTAATGACGCACATTGTTGCGGAGGTTCATTTATGATGTCACCTGGGCATGCTCAGCAGATGGAAATTTTGGTGGGGGCTATCGTTCTTATTTTCGCGGTGATTGTCGGTGCTCTGATCTTGGGCATGATGAAAAATGCGAAAAAACGTGAACAGCTGCGCGCACAGGAGCTTTCTCACGAAGCCAAACGCGAGATGCCGACAACTTCTGAACAATCAGAAGAACATGCGCTGGCACACATAGATTCCACGGGCAATGTGGTTTCTGATTTGTCCGTGCCGGATCTGCATGATGCGGCGGTGGTGATTGAAGAAAAGGCCGTGGACCTGGCCGTGGCACTGAAGAAAACCGAAGAAAATCTTTTCGGCCGTATTCGCAACCTGTTCAAATCTGAAACCAGCAACAAACATCTGGAAGAGATCGAAGAGATCCTTTACACCAGCGATCTGGGCCCGGCGACAGTACAGCGTCTGATGGGTGCAATTGAAGACAAGCTTTCCAAAAAAGAGCGTGCGGATTACGACACTGTTCGTGAAGCATTGAAGGAAGAAATCAAAAACATCTTCCAGGGTTCTCATTCCACTTCAGTGGGGACAGGCATTCTTTCCAAGATTCAGTTCGCGGCGGAAGGCCCGACAGTTCTGATGATTGTTGGTGTGAACGGGGCCGGTAAAACCACTTCCATCGGGAAAATTTCCGCTCAGCTGGCGGCAGAAGGCAAAAAGGTTCTGGTGGCGGCAGGCGATACGTTCCGTGCAGCAGCTGGCGGGCAGTTGAAAGTCTGGACTGACCGCGCTCAAGTTGAGATTTTCTCTCCGGAAGGTGTGACTGATCCAAGCGCGGTGGCCTTTGATGCCGTAGCCAAGGGCAAAGGTCAGGGCTATGACGTGGTGATCGTGGATACAGCGGGTCGCTTGCACACTCAAGCCAACCTTATGGAAGAAATCAAAAAGATGAAACGTGTGATGTCCAAGGTGATCCCGGAGGCTCCACACGAGACCCTGATCGTTTTGGATGCGAACTCGGGCCAGAATGCCTTGATGCAGGCTAAAGAATTCCATAACGCCCTGACTTTGACCGGAGCAGTCCTGACTAAAATGGATGGCACGGCGAAGGGTGGCGTGGCTGTGGGCCTTGCGCAAGAACTTCATATTCCGATCAAATTAATCGGCGTGGGTGAGCGAATTCAGGACCTGCGCACGTTTTCTTCGCAAGAGTTCGTAAACTCTCTGTTTCAATAGCGTGGCTCGGGGGATTGCCCCCGGGATCTGACCAATTCCTGACGTAATTCCCGGAACAATTCGGTTATAAGAAGAGCCTCAAAACCTAAAAGGGGGCTCTTATGAAATCCGTCGTTCTTGCTTTTGTTCTTTTGGCATTGCCAGCTGTTTCCCAGGCTCAAACCTGCTTCCGTGCCACTGAGGCTTTACCTGACGGTGTTGCCTCTGTTCTATGCGTTGATAAAGTCCTGCTGACGTCTGATGAAAAGCAACTGGAGTTGGTGGGCCAGGATTATTCTGTACCGGCATTCCTGGATGTGGTTCATACCAGCCGTCACAATGAAGACAAATTGAATTTTAAAGCTCAAGGTGCCTTGGTCGATATCTGGCAGAGCGGTTGTGGTGAAGGATTGTCAGTAAAGCTGATGGTGAGTGGCCGAACTGAATACGGAGAAATTTATCCTCAGTCCCTGAATGTATCTGTTGAAGTGGCACAAACCAATGACACCTGTCACTCCGAACCTTCGAAATACACAGTTCCATTTGCTCTGATCACTGAATAGTCTTAACGACTATTTCTGATCAGCGATGCGCTGAATATGATCTGACTTGTAAACATGAAAGCCCGGGTGGAAGTTCAGGGTGGCAATAGCCATGGCCCGGGCAATTGTGTTGGCTTTGATGGCTCGGTACTTTTTCAGCGGTCCTACCATCAGTTTGTTCAGAATTGGACTGAGTTTCTGGGCGATGTCTTCGCCGGTGCGTGATTCTTTGCGTTCACCCAAAATCAATGAAGGGCGGAAGATCTCAATCTGCGGGATTTTTAATTTTCGCAGTTCGTTTTCCATTTCTCCTTTGACCCGGTTATAAAAGATCCCTGACTCGGCGTCAGCACCCATGGCTGAAATCACCAGGAGTTTCTGGGCGCCACAGGCTTCGGCGACCTTCGCAAAGCTGACCACATATTCGTAATCCACTTTGCGGAAAGCCTCTTGCGAGCCCGCTTTTTTGATGGTGGTTCCAAGACAGCAGATAAAAACCCCGGCCTTCAGCAGATCCTTGCGCTGGTCAAGGCTGTCAAAATTCAGAATGATATTTTCGACGTGGGGAGGAATGCGGCCCATTGGGCTGCGCGAGACAGCCTTGATGGAGCTGACTTCATCAAGGTGGGCTAAAAGCAAAAGGAGCTCGTGTCCCACGAGCCCCGTTGCACCTGCAATGCAGATATCTGTTGGATAATTCATTTGCCGGTCATCTCCTGATTTTCAGAGGACGACTAGTTGTTGCCGCCTCTTCTTGTTGTATCAGATTCGTTTTCAGTTCTGTAGACGATCTTCGGAGGATTGTGTTTGCCTGAAGTTGCCAGGAACTCAGGAACAGAATCTCTGAAGTCCGCCAGACCGCTCACACGGATCACGCCTTTAGTGCGTGTTCTGTCCGGATGTTTGTAGTCGATGAAGCGACCTTCGTCCACCAGGAAGTAACCGGTGAAGTTTGTTTTCGCAGCGTCTTTTTCCCAGCCGGAGTCAATTTTGTAACGGTCACCGGATTTGCCGGAAGCCGCTGATCTGCCATAGTTCAACTCGTTGGCATTTGGGTACTGGTCCACATCATATGTACCGCGTTCGATCACGTTTTGGCCATCAATTACTGGAATAGCCTTGTCGATGATGTTTTTCGCGTCAGCTGACAAACCACCGCTTCTTTGAGCGCCATCAGTCAACAGGATGTAATTCCAAACCATTGGCTTTTCAAAGTTGTGCGCATAACGTGGCAATGGAGTTGTCTTCTTTTTGAAGATACCAGTGATCACTTCCGCCTCACGAGTGGATTCACGAGCATAGACACGGTAAATATCAGTGCCCGGAACCAGGATGGATCGCAAGTAAGCGATCGCACGGTTTTCCAGACGAGTACAACCAGCAGAACCCGGGTTGGAGAACATGTTCATGAAGAAGCCGCGAGTCAGCTCAATCGCTGCTGCGCCGTCTTTACCCCAGCCCATTGTTCCGTGCATCCACTGATAGTTCATACCGTTGATTTCATCAGCCGGAGTGATCTTGGCAGCATACCAGCCGAAAGCTCCATAAATAGTGGAGTTGCCCTGAGCGTCGTCAACCATCCATTTACGGGAGCTGACCAGCTTGGACATGCCATCTGTGATCGGACCTGGAATCGTTTTCAGATCCTGACCGGCTTTATACCAGTGAGGATAGTGACCTTGACCATCCTGATAGAATTTAATCCACTCAGAGATACGTGCGTGGCCCAGCCAGGTTTTGAATGCATGAGGATCTGTTTTAGTACCCTCTTCCGGACGACCAACAACCATTTCGGTTTCCATCACCAGCTTATGGGCGCAGCTTGGGGATTCTGTGCAGCGCTCATAAACACGGGTCTTTTCCGTAGCGACATTCTGAATCACAAAGTATTTGGAAGCTGCAGTCTGCAGTTGTTTCGCGCTTAGATAGTCTTTTGAAACGAACAGTTCTGCAGCGGCATCCGCTTTAACAGAGGCGGACTTGATGATTTTGATCTGAACCAGCGGCGTGGCTTCATTCAGCAGATCATAGATTTCAACTTCATCATTAATAGACAACTTGCCAACAATGTTGGAGGCCGTGGTCGAATTGCTGCTACGAACATTCAGTGCATCCGCAGAGATAAAGTATCTGCCACCCACTTGCAGGCTGGCTTTGGATAAGCCTACCGCAGCGGCATTAACACTGGCATTGGCATCACTGGAACTGATTTCCTGTGCAACCCCCAGCATAGGAGAGCTGGCAATCAACAAACTCAATACTGCAGAGCAGAGTCGGCGTGTAGTAATTTTTGTCATGAACGTCCTCCAGAAACGTATATCTATTAAACTTATGTCATTGACTCAAACCCTCTCAGCAAGAAGCGTGACAGCCCCCAGACCTGCGGTATTTTTGAAAGGATTGTTTTCAGCCGTCAAACTGTTTATCAACGGAGCCCTTTTTGGGCACATGGAGGTTTCATGAAGATGAGAAAGTTTTTGCTGTTGAGTTTGATTCTTCTGCCAGGATTGGCGGAAGCTCAGACGACTTCCAAAGCATGGCGCATTACCAAGCCATCGTGGACAGCTGCCGATGAACAGCGTTTTGGAGAGTTCGTCACCCGTTTGGGCAATGCCGTGGAAAATCGCGAATGTGAGACGGTGGATGCGTGTCTGCGCAGCACAGCCAATCCTTATGCGGGGACAGATCCGGCGGATTTGCGCCTGTTTGCTGACTGTGCGGATCTGCCATATTATCTGCGCTCTTACTTTGCATGGAAAAACGGGCTTCCCATGTCTCTTGTCAGCAGTGTTAATACGCTGCCGGGATCTGAAAATAAAGACCCTCGCTATTCAAAATTTGGTAATGCCGTCAGCGGTCGCTATGACATCATTCCAAGTCGCACCAGCAATCCCAACGCCGTTCAGTTGTTGAACCGAACTATTGTGGATATGACTTATTCGGCGACCTTCCGTATGATGGGTGACAAAGATGCCGCTCGTTTTACTGATTTCTATCCGGTTAAGCTCAATCGTGAAGGCATTCGTCCGGGCACGGTGATCTATGATCCCGCGGGACATGTGGCGATCATCCATCGCGTTTCTGATGACGGACGGATTTTCTATATCGACTCTCATCCGGACAACACTCTGACTTCGGGAATGTACACGCCGAAATTCACTCGCAGTTTCCCGGGTCATGGTGCCGGATTTAAAAACTTCCGTCCGTTGGCATTGCAGGGGGCAACCCGCAGAGCCAATGGTGAATACTATGGTGGTAAAATCGTCGGGGCTTTGAATACGCAGCTTGCCAATTTCAGTGTTGAACAGTTCTATGGCAATTCACCGGACCCAGCCGGGGAATGGAACAAAGGTAAATTCCTGTATCGTGGAGCGCAGTACCCGTACTATGACTATCTTCGTATTGCGATGGCCAGTGGTGATTTAAAAATTGATCCGCTTCAGGATATGCGCGCGATGGTGGCAGATATCTGCGTGAACTTGAAGGACCGCGTGGTGGCGGTGGATATGGCAGTGAAAGCCGGCGTGGATCGCAAGCCGCATCCAGAGCGTCTGCCGACGAATATCTTTGGGACGACAGGAGAATGGGAAGACTATGCTTCTCCGTCCAGAGATGCCCGTCTGAAAGTGGGCTTTATGGATATCTTGAATCAGTCGCGCACGCTGGTGCAGCGTCAGCGTTCAGGCGATCCGGCGATTGTATATAGCGGCGCCAATATCGCCCTTGATCTTTTGGCGACTTACGAGCGGGAATCCCGCGCTTGTCAGTTCGTCTATCGCAATTCGGCGGGTGGTTCTGTGACGTTGAATCTGGAAGAAGCTCGTCAGCGTGTCTTCGACATCAGCTTTGACCCGTATCATTGTGTGGAGCTTCGTTGGGGGGCAAAAACCCCGCAAGAGCTTGCGACATGCATGGATGATGAAAACAAGCGTCTGTGGTACGACCGTGAAAGATGGTTGCGCAATCAGTGGGAGCGTCGCTATGACGCCCGCATGGACTATTCTTTGGATGAATTGACCGGCCCGAAACCAGGTGCCGGGATCGCCCAGCCACCGGATGTGGATATCATCCGTTTGCTGAATTCCCTGAGATAGCCACTTAAAGGGCCCGGTTCCGGGCCCTTTCTCATCTTGAGACACTTTCAAAGTGGCCGCCCTTAAATGTCTCTTTGGATAGTGTCTTGACGGCCAAAGGCCTTTCAAAAGCTCATATTACGGGTATAGGGCTTGCAAATATCGAAGATGATGGAAGTGTCACTTCGTTTTGCCATGTCTGGATTGCTTTGCCTGTTGCTGATCGCAACGGGAGGGTGTTCCTTTAAAAAGGACCCGGCAAAGGGGCATGCTCCAGTGACCTTTATCGAAGAACAGGCCCTGCCTGAACACGTGGCAAGCCTGGATGAGGTCATCGCCGGGGATGACGAGGAAAAGGCCATTGAAGCCCTGGTTCAGCGTAAAGACGAGCTGGCAGCTCTGTCCCGCGGTGGTGCGGTGAGTGCGCTGGATCTGGCGATTAAACACGGAAAACAGAAGGTCGCGCAATTCCTGCTGATCAGCGGGCAAAGTCCGTTCGTGCTGAATCAGGAAAGCCGAGAGAAACTGACCTACGATGCGGCGATGGGAAAGCTGATTGAATCAGCTCAGCTGGACGGGATGATGGATATTCTGCGAAGCTATCCGAAGAAAATGCAAAGTGGGCTTGCTCCAGAGACCTCGATGCAGAGGTTCCGTGATCGTATTAACGAATACAAGCTTGGATATCGTGGTTGTGAGAAATTCGCGAATATGCTTATGGAGCGTGAGTACCTCAATCGAGATCCGTCCATGCCGGGTCTTTATTACGAAGTCTTTGATCAGATGAAGCCCCGTGAAGTATTTAATACCTTGTTGAAGGATACCTCCTGCTCGGATGAAACTCAGCGTTTCTCGACTGAGTTAATTAATAAGTGGGTGGGGTATGAATATCTTTATCAGTTCCAATCAAGCTTCAAGTCCATCGACTTTATCAAGTCTTTGGTGTCCATGCGCAAAGGGGCTTCGTTGGCCGTGGTTGTACCTTCTGGTGGCTGGCATCAGGATCATCTGGGTTTGATTTCAAGTCAGGTGAAAGTCAGTCCATTGGCTATGCTGATGCTGAAGCGTGATTGCTTTGCCAATGAAGGCCAGCGCGACGAGTGGGTGGAGCTCGTGCGCGAGCTTATGCAGCAGTCTGGAGAGGACTATTCCCATCCTTATTATATGACCGACAACAATCCGGAGGGGGAGAACGCCTGTCAAGGGGAGTCCAAGTATTGCTCCCACTATTATCGCAATGTGCAAAGTCTGTATGCGATCTTCCGTTTCGCCAATTCGCAGAGCAAGCTGATCGAGACAGACTTTTACTCTCTTTATACGGGCGAGCGTCGCGAGTTTGTGAACGTCCCTTTGGATAAATTCAAAGCAGAAATCTGCACTGAACCCAAGAGGAGGACCTACTGATGAGGCACCTTCTGGTTCTTAGTGTATTGATGTTTTTAGCGGCTTGTTCGTTCGACAACGGCAAGTATGCACCGATGGCTAAAACGGTTTCCGCTGAAAAAGAGATGACCCAAAACCAAAAAGACCTCGTGGCAGCAGCCCGTCTGGGCAATTTGGCCCTGGTTGAAAAAGGTATTTCCAATTTAAAAGTGCATGAGTTTTCCTTTGCTGGCTTTGCAGAGACACCCATGGGCGTTGCCATCGCGGCCGACAACCTGGAAGTGGTTAAGATGCTGTGGGCCCATTCTGTGGACGCCTTTAATCTGGGGGCAGAGCAGGAAAAATTTGAAAGGCAGGTATTGAAGTCCCGCCTGCAGGAGCAATTGCGATCTTTGAAGCACGTCAAACGTGCTGAGTCAGTTGGATCGGCACTGAACAAGTCCGCGTCTTTGCTTGCAGCGGAGTATGGTAAAAAGACCCAGTCAATCCTGGAACAGGTGACAAAGTCAGATTTCGCGGCGGCACAGGGCTTGATGACTCGCACAGGGATTTCTTGTCAGTTTGTGCGCAATCATATTGTTCAGGATTTGCAGGCGGATATGATCAAAGAATCTGCGCTGATGGTGAAGTTCCTGAAGCAGATGAAGTGCTCTGCTGAGATTTCTTCTTCAGAGGTTCAGCTTCTTTATGAAACTGAACTGATTCGTCAGTTTCAAAGATTGTTCAATGATCCAATTTTGTTGGGGTATTTGAGTCACAGCCCGAATTTAAAAACGACTATGTGGAATATTGATGACTCGGGTCTGTGGATGTCTCCGACATTGTTGATGCGGATTTCCTGGTCTCCGGACAATCTGGACCGTGCGGAAGGCGTGTGTCCTCCTCCATCAGTGGAGGGTCAGAAAAACTGTGATTTCTTTGATGATCTTGAGTTTGGTCCCGCAGACTATCTCGCTGAAAAAGCCGGTATACAGAAATCGCGTTTTGAATTGGTATATACAAATAAGGGTGCCATTGTCGGCAGCTATCGCCGCTTTGCTCGGCAGGTGCGTCGCGTGGAAGGGAGTCATGATCCGGTTTTTGAATATGCATCTATGTACTTGAATCGCGTGCCTTACTATGGTGTTTTGGGCACTCCCTATCAAGATGAAAATGGCGTTACTCAGTACAGGGAAGAGAAGCTTCCGTGGACCGTCGGGTTGCAGCAGCTTCTGGAAAATCGTTTCTATGAAAGCGACAGTTTCGATGAGTCCCAATGGGAAGAGATTCAGGAAGCTCGGCGCAAGGCTAAAGAACAAGAGGAAGCTGAGCGCGCCCAGCAGGCTGAAGGCAATGAGGAGTCTGACGAGAAATCTCCAGAAACCGGTCCGTTTGACAATATGCCTGATTTGCCAAATCCGGATGCCCCAGGCGATCTTCCTCCGCCGTCTGTCTCAAATTGAGACGGGTGACAAATTGGGGCCCCTGTCTAGTAAACATTTCCCGTACGCAAGTATAGGCCCCGTACAGCTGGCACTTTATTTGGATATAAAAGACCTGAAGAGGTTTCTATGTCTATGAAGAGCTTGTTTAAAAAGACTTTCCTGATCGGTATGTCCATGATGACTCTGGCGCCCCAGTTTGCCTCTGCGGCACTGGAGTCGCAGCTCAGTGGCTATCTGAATAAGGACCTTCAAGAAATTCCGGTTATCTTTGTCCGTGGATCCAATTTCTATCTTCATAAAGCGCCTTTGATATCTTTGTATGAAAAGCGTGGTTATTCTGCGATCTGGGTCGACGCGAATGGCAAACCCAATGCTATGGCGGCCGCCGCTCGCGAAGCTCTTCGTCAAGGAGCATACCTGCAAGGTCTGAATCCCGATGACTATTGGGATCGGATCATTGAAAACATCTATACTTCAAATACAGATGGCAGATTCGGAGCTACATTTGAGCTGGCTGTGTCTGAAGCCGTTATTCGTTATGTAACTCATTTGTCTACGGGCCGCTTCGACCCGATGGAGATTGATACTGACATTAAGATCGCCAAGAAAAAATTCACAGAATATACAGAGTTGAATCAGGTTCTGGGAGCGGTTCAGTCCAATATCAGTGCAAAAGCGCTGGTCGCAGGATTGGATAAATTTGCACCGACTCATCTTCGTTACGTGGATTTAAAACAGCTTCTGGCCTACTTCCGCAGCATTCAAAATGCAGGCGGATGGTCTCAGATCAAACTTAACAAAAAGAGCCTTCGTCCCGGCGACAAGGATGCTGCGATCCCGGCTATCCGTGGTCGCTTACAAAGTCTGGGTTATGCTGTGACGTCTACGGGTGACGTTTATGATGCGGATCTAAAGCGTGTGATTGAGGATGTTCAGGGTGTGAATAACATGGGAGTGGATGGGGTCATCGGGAATGAAGTAATGACCTTCCTGAATACGACTGTGGCTGACCGTGTTTTCCAACTTGAAGTAAATATGGAAAAGATTCGTTGGTTGCCTAAAACCATGGAGTCTCGCCATGTGTTCGTGAATCTGGCGACAACAGAATTCCAGATGTTTGATGAAGGCCGCAAGGTCATGCATTTCAAGACCATCAATGGCCAAAGCTATCGTCGTACGCCAGTGCTTCGAAATATGTTGAGTTTCGTTGAGCTGAACCCAACATGGACGGCGCCGGACTCTATTGTATTTAGAGACAAGCTGCCAATTCTGCGTCAAGGGCAGCCAGGAATTGACTACTTGAAAAAGCATCGTATGCATCTGGTGGATCGAGTTAAAAATACGGTGGTGACGCCAAGTGTGGCTATGTTGCAGGACCTTTCCCGTAGTAACTTCCCTTATTATCTGCGCCAGGAGCCATGGCGAAAGAACGCGTTGGGTTCCATTAAGTTCCCGTTGCCGAACGAGTGGTCCATCTATTTGCACCACACGGAAGATCCCAAGTTGTTCCAGGATAGCAAGAGACACTTGAGTTCCGGTTGTGTTCGTTTGGAGGATCCGTTCACTTTTGCAGCTTATATCCTGCGTGACAACGTGGCGGTGAAGTCCAATCAGACGGATGACTACTGGCCAAAAGAAAAGTTGGAATCCTACGTTCCGCCAGAAGATTCAATTGACTACGTTCCTAAGGAAAACTGGGAAAAGCGCATTCACTTGAAAGTGCCAGTTCCAGTTTACTTGATGTACCTGACAGTCGATCGCGCCCAAGACGGTGCGGTGAGATTCGTGAAAGATGTTTATGGTCAGGACGAGCGTGTGGCAAAAACAATGAAAACAGTGAGACATGGCAATGAATTATTCTAAAGGAGCCATGAATATGAAAAAGCAGCTTTGGACAGCATTGTCTGTGATTTTGTTTGCGGGTTCGGCCTGGGCGCAGGCTATGGGATCGCTGGCTGTGAATGGTGTGGGTGGTGAAAATCAGGGCTTCCGCAAAGTAAAAGCCGTTCGTTGCGACACCACCAAACGTGGGAGTTGTGATAACCCTGTGTTCTTTGATTTGAATAAACCCACTGCAGTGCCGGCGGGAATGTACATTGTTGGTTTTGAAAACTCCATCAACCCGGACTTGGTTCAAGTGCGTGAAGGTTCAACTACAACTTTGCAGTTGGAGCGAATTGATATCCCAGCAGTAATGAAGAACAACAACGTCCGTGTCTATCGCGACATGGGTAAGCTTGTTGAACAACAGAAGATCTACATGTCGATGTATCATATGAAACGTCACTTCTTCTTCTTGGATAAAGACAACTTCGATGATCTGTATTTGGCAGGCGCGTGGGAGCGTGACTATGTTCAGCGCTTTACTTATGAGGCATGCGACAACTTTGTAAAACCTTACGATGCTCCTTCGTCAGTTCTTCGTGCTGAGCAGATTTGTATTGCCTGGAATAGCGCCAGATCACCAATGGACCTTCGCGGTTTGTTCGATTTCGGAGTTGGCTACGGTGAAAAAGACGGCTCCTTCAAGCAAATGTGGGTCTCTCAACCTTCCGACATGCTGGTTATGAAACACCCTCGCTATCTGGTCGCAGTTCCAATCAAAGGCTCGACCTTTGTGTCAGTCTTCCCAGGAGCGTATCGTATTTCAGCAGAAGGCAAAGACGCCAAAGGCAACACAATCAAGAACGTCTCAATTGAAGTCGGAAACTACTCCAAATCCGGCAGTACTTTGGGTTTTTCATTGAACGTGGATGGCCTTTTCACTAACCTAGGTGAAGGGGATTGCGCATCGGCACGTACATGGGAAACTGAATCCCGTGCGTATTGCACGAGTGATGATCAGGAAGGTTGCGACCGTTCTGCCGCATCAAGCTGCACTCCCATGTAATGGGAAAAGGGAATGCATAAATTTGTTGTAAGTTTATTGTTTGTTTTTGGGCCTCACTTTGCTGAGGCTCAAGGCGTTAAGCCAGTCTCCGTTTCGTATGAAAACCTCATGCGTTGCTTCCCTGAGCTTCAAGATGAAAAGCTGTCGTTCAAAGTCGACCTCAATCGCCTGAAAGAGATCATGGACGAAAAGTTTGTGACCTCCCAGTCGCAGCTGCGTCAAAGGAAGATCCATTATCTGAATGCTGACAAAGAGCTGATGAACCTGATCCTGCGAACCAAGTTCGCCGGGGCTAAGAAGGTCGAGACCGAGCTTATTCTGCAGCAAGTCGACGAAAAGGGTGTCATTACCGATATCAAACTGACGAACAATCAGCGTCTGAACCCTAATCAGGACACGATCAACAACTTCCTGCTTAATGGAGTGATCAAATCAGACGAATACTCCTATAATGACACGAAGCTTAATAATGTGATCTCGACCTACCGCCGGAACTTTAAAGACATTCAGGAGATCGACCTGAACGACCGGGAAGGCAAGCGCACCGTACACTGTGAAAACCAGAAGAATCTCGGCATTATTTGCACCTGTTCTAAAAAATAAATCTGTTGAATATCGACCTTTTAGATATATACTTTTCCTTGTGTTGATCTAGGATTTTTCTAGAGTTTTAAAAGGTTTAGGCATTCGAGGTCGAAAAAGTTCTGAAGACTTAAAGGTCCCAAGAAATACAGACCCATAGATTCTGCAGCTGTTGAGGTGCTAGTGACATCTGAGAAAAAAACCTACAATTTCCTAATTGCGGGTGTTCCTTACAAATTAAAAACCTCTCATGACGACGCGACTGTTGAAGAGCTCGTTGAATTTGTAAATTCCAGAATGAATCAAGCCCTTGGTGTCACCAAGAATGGCTCCTATCAGAATGCAGCCGTGCTGACGGCGATGAATCTTGCCGAAGAACTTATTCTATTGAAACGCAAAGCCCACCGCGAGTTGGAAAAACTTGAAGAGAAGGCCTTGCAACTTTCAATGGATCTGGAAAATTCCAAGAACAACAAGGTTTTGAACAACTGACTTTGTTTTGATTTCTTGGAGTGTCCATGCCAGTTTCCTGGAGCTCTAAAAAGGACTGCCGGTCCTTCTTTAAATCTCTTTGTGCCCAAGAGTTTGCACAAGGTCTAGTTC
Organism: Bdellovibrio bacteriovorus; assembly: GCF_048286975.1. Lineage (GTDB taxonomy): Bacteria > Bdellovibrionota > Bdellovibrionia > Bdellovibrionales > Bdellovibrionaceae > Bdellovibrio > Bdellovibrio bacteriovorus_H. Next base: position 99,519 of record NZ_JBLVRT010000009.1, read on the forward strand.
AACAACAACAGCAGCTCGACGCCCATCTGCGTGATTTTATGAAATCACAGACGGGGGTTTGGGGAGCCTACCGGGCCTTGCCCGAAGAGGCTCAGGTCGAAGAGGTGTTTCACATTCTTCACCTGAGATGGGCCTTCCCCAAAATGCGCGAGGGTCTTTTGGAATTCTATGAGACCCGGGATTTTGATCTCGGGCCCTACGGAGTGCGGGAACCAAAACCCGGCTCTTTCCAAAGATCCCTGGCCGAAATGTCCGGTCTGCTGGTTCCCGGTTTGGTTTTTAATAAGAATGGCAATCGCCTCGGTAAAGGAAAAGGGTTTTACGATAAAACCCTGGAATCCTTCCCGGGGGTGAAAGTCGGAATAGGCTTTGATTTTCAAGTCACTGCCGATCTGCTTCCCACCGAGCCTCATGATGTGAAAATGGATTTCCTCATCACAGAATCAGGACTGGTCGATTGCAAGAAGCATCAGGAGTAAATGAATCATGGAGATCGTAATCAGCGCCATTATCGGCCTGCTCATCGGTGGAACAGTCGTCTTCGTTATCAAACGTCTGCAGGACAACAACAAAAAGAAATCCGCACGTTTCGAAGCAGAACGCATCGTCAACAAAGCCAACTCTGAAGCTGCCAAGCTGAAGAAGGATTCCGAAAACAAGGCCAAGGATTTCGAATCCCGCGCCCGCAAGAATGTCGAGCAGGATATTCACAAACAAAAATCCACTTTGAAAAACAAAGAATCCCAGCTGGAGCGCCGTTTGAAAGAGGTCGAAGACCAGTTCAAACAAAAGATGGAAGAAAACGAGCGCTATCTGAACTCTTTGAAAGACCGCGAGGAAAAAATCGCGATCTCTGAAAATCGCATCAAAGATCTTGAGAAAAAAGGAGAGGCTCACATTGGGGAGCTGAAGCAAAAGCTTGAGTCCGTAGCCGCCATGAGCCAGGACGAAGCGCGCCGCCAGTTGCTGACAGCTTTGGAAGACGAAGCGAAACAGGAAGCGGCGAAGAAGATCGCCCAGATCGAAGAAGAAGCAAACAAAGAATCCGAGAAAAAAGCCAAGCGCATTCTGGCAACAGCTTTGTCCCGCTTTGCTTCCGAGTACACTTCTGAAAGAACTGTCAGCGTTCTGGCTCTGCCAAACGACGAGATGAAGGGTAAAATCATCGGCCGTGAAGGTCGTAACATCCGCACATTGGAAGCCCACTGCGGTGTGGATCTGATCGTTGATGACACTCCAGAGGCGGTGGTTATCTCTGGTTTCGATCCGGTTCGCCGTGAACTGGCTCGTCGTACCATCGAAAAGCTGATGGAAGACGGTCGTGTTCACCCGGCACGTATCGAAGAAGTCGCTGAAAAACAAAGAAACGAACTGATGAAATCCATGAAAGAGGAAGGCGAGCGCCACGTGATGGAGCTGGGCATTCCGAACATGCACCCTGAGCTGGTGAAAATCATCGGTGGTTTGAAATACCGTTCTTACCAGGGCCAAAACGCCTTGAATCAGTCTTTGGAAGTGGCGACGATCGCCGGTCTTCTGGCGGCTGAACTGGGTGTCAGCGTGAAGCTGGCTCGCCGTGCAGGTCTTTTGCACAATATCGGTAAAGCGATCGATCACACCGTGGAAGGCAGCTATGCTTTCGTAGGTGCTGAAGCCGCTAAGAAATACAATGAATCCGAAGACGTTTGCCACGCGATCCGCGCTCACGATGAAGAGGAAAAACCTCACTCCATCCTGGCTTGGATTGTTCATGCAGCGTACACTCTTTCCAGCTCCCGTCCGGGCGCACGTCGTCCGCAGATGGATACCTTCATTCATCGTTTGGAAGACCTGGAAAGCATCGGCAACAGCTTCGACGGCGTTTTGAAAACATTGGCGCTGCAAGCCGGTAAAGACATCCGCGTGTTGGTTGAATCCAGCCGTGTGACCGATGATCAGGCCGTGATGCTGTCCCGTGATATCGCTCGTAAGATCGAACGCGAGATGCCTCAGGCCGGTCAGGTGAAAGTCACTGTGGTTCGTGAAACCCGTTCTGTGGAGCATGCAAGATGATGAGTCCTCAGGAGCAGCTGGAAAGAATCAAATTCGGCACGGCCGACTTCATCAATGACGAGGACATGCTTAAAAAACTTAAGCGCTCGATCGAGACGAAGAAACCTTTGAATATCAAACTGGGTGCAGATCCAACACGTCCGGATATCCATCTGGGCCACACCGTTGTGATCAACAAACTGAAAACCTTCCAGGATCTGGGGCACAAGGTGTCCTTCCTGATCGGAGATTTCACGGCGATGATCGGGGATCCCTCCGGTAAAAACAGCACACGCCCGATGCTGACTCGCGAAGAGATCGAGGAAAACGGCCGCTCTTACGCAAAACAGATCTTCAAGATCCTGGATCCGGAAAAAACCGAGATCGTGTACAACTCCAGCTGGATCATGAAAATGACACCGGCGGAATTCATCACCATGACTTCCAAGTACACCGTGGCTCAGCTGCTAGAGCGCGAGGATTTCACCAAACGTTACAGATCCGGCACTCCAATCGGTATTCACGAATTCATCTATCCTCTGACTCAAGGTTACGATTCCGTGGCTTTGAAAACGGATGTTGAGCTGGGTGGTACGGATCAGAAGTTCAATCTTCTGGTGGGCCGTGCGATGCAGGCCGCTTACGGAATGGAAGCACAGTGCGTGCTGACCATGCCGATTTTGGAAGGTATCGACGGCGTGAACAAGATGTCCAAGTCTTTGGACAACTATATTTCTGTGGTGGATACACCGAAAGACATGTTCGGAAAAACCATGAGAATTTCCGACGAGCTGATGTACCGCTGGTACGAGCTTTTGACTGACGTCGGTGCTGCTGGTTTGAATCAGCTGCGTGCGGATGTGGCCGAAGGCCGCAAGCACCCGCGCACAGTGAAAGTGGAGCTGGCAAAATTCCTTATCAAACGTTTCCATTCCCAGGCTGAAGCGCAAGCGGCGGAAGACGAGTTCAACCGCATCTTCGTGGAAAAAGGTCTGCCGGATGAAGTACCGGACTTTGAAGTCGAAGCCGAGACCCAAGTGGGGCTGGCGGCATTGATGGTGAAAGCCCAGCTGGCTGCTTCCAACAGTGAAGCCGGTCGTTTGATCCAGGGTGGTGGGGTGCAGATTGATGGCGAGAAGGTTTCCGACCCTCGTTTGAAAATCGACCTGAAGTCCGGCGCAAGCTTCGTGCTGAAAGCCGGTAAAAAGAAATTCGTTAAGATTGTTGTTAAGTAGTCAGAACTGATCGGGGATCCGAGTTATGAAAATCAAATTTCTTCCGCAGAATATCGAAGTCGAAGGAACTCCTGACAAGAGCCTTTTGCAGATTGCAACGGAGAACAAACTGGAAATCCGATCCATCTGCAAAGGTGTTCCATCCTGTGCAGAATGCCGGGTGCGTATCGCCGAGGGCGAGTCCAACACTCTGCCCCCGACGAAAGCCGAGTTGAGCCTGATCGGAACGAGTCACTTTATTGATGGCCGCCGTTTGAGCTGCCAGGTGCGTTGTTATGGCGATGTCACCGTGGACCTGACTGAACAGGTTCAAAAGAGTGAAAACAAAGTCAAAAAAATCAGGGGCTTCCGCGCCAACAAGCAGGTTGAATCCAAGGCCGTCAACGACACGATGCTTTTGACTGAAAAGCCGGAAGACCGCCCACAGCATCAGCAGGCAGACCGCAGTGCTGACTCAGCTGAAACTTCCACTGAGGTGGCAGCTGAAGGTGTGGCGGCGGAACAAACTCAAAATCAGCCAAAACAGCAACAACAAAAGCAGCGTCAGCAGCAACAGAACCGCCCGCAGCAGCAAAAGCAGCAGGGTGGTGGCGGTGGCAATCGCAACCAGCAGCAGAATCAAAAGCAAGGTCAGCAGAAGCAAGGCGGCCAGCAACAGAAGCAAGGCCAGCAAAAACAGGGTCAGCCGAAGCAGCAGCAAAATCAAAAGCCGCAGCAACAGCAGAACCAGAATCGCAATCAGAATCAAAACCGCAATCAGCAGCAGGGCCAGAAGCCTCAGCAAAATCAGCAGCCAAAACAGGACCGCAAGGATAATCAATAATCCGAGCGGTCTGGACCTGTGGGCAGTGTCCTGTAAACAGATCTTTACCGATAAGTTTCACGGATGTCACACAAGATCACTTTCCGGGAACGGGGACAAGGGCCGCTGCTAATACTTCTTCATGGTTATGGAGGAAGTGTTCACCATTGGGAGTCCATCGCGGAAACCCTGTCGGCTCATTATCGGGTGGTTGTGCTCAATCTCAGTCACATTTATATGAGCAGCGATAAGCTGTTCTTCACCGTGCAAATCGAAGCCGTCGCCAAGTTCATTCGTGAAAACTTCCCGGGTGAAAAAGTCAGTCTTGCGGGGCTGAGTTACGGTGGTGCTTTGTCGTGGGGTTTGGCCACGCAGCATCCGGATCTGGTTGAAAAAACCGTTTTGATCAACCCGATGGTGACAGATCCCATTCGCCACTTCCTTCCAAAGGAATTGAAATTCTTTTTTGCCATTCCGCTCAACTTGAAAAGTGTCTATGTAATGCTTTCGACACCGATGGGTCGTGCTTTCCTGAAACGTTCAGCGCAGATCTTCCGCGATGAACGCAGTGAAGGAAACGTGTCAGTGGAAACACTGAAGGGCCGCAAGCTGCAGTTTGTGGCGCACATGATTCATCACTTCGCCTGGATCCTGCGTTCTGAAGACTGGGCTTACTGGCATACGCGTTTGTACACGTACCGTGGCGAATGCCGGTTGATCTTTGATGAAAAGGATCTGCTTTTTGATCAGGCGGCCTATCGTCATTTTGCCAACCATATCGGCTGTGAGGATGTTGTGATTTTGACGGGTGCAGGGCACCTGGCAATTAAAACGCAGCCCGAAGAAGTCTCGCGTCTCATACGTGAGTTTTTAAGCGAATCCGTTGCCGCATGAAAAAGAAAAAGGGAGTCGTGAAGACTCCCTTTTTTGTTTTTGCATGTAAGGATAAAACTAAACGTTGAAGCTGGAACCGCAGCCGCAGTGTTTGTTGGCGTTCGGGTTGTTGAACACAAACCCTTTGCCATTCAAGCCGCCGGAATACTCCAGCGTCATGCCCAAAAGATAAAGCATGCTTTGAGAATCCACCGCGACTTTTTGGCCTTGGGATTCAAAGAACTTGTCTCCATCCCGAGTCACGGTATCGAAATCCATTTTGTAAGACAGGCCTGAACAGCCGCCTTTTTTCACCTCAACGCGCAGAAAAGCCGCGTCGTCTTTTCCTTCATCTTTTTTTAGGGAAGCCAGTTTAGTTGCTGCTTCAGGTGAAATAGTGATCATAGAAAGCTCCTTTAACGTCGCAGCTAGTATAACACAGCTGTCAAGGGCTGGGGAGCCCCTGGTAGGCCCTCCGGGGAGATTGTTCAAATATATGAATTTATTAACTATTTTTGAATAGCTTGCTTAAGGATCTGAGCCGCACGGCTTAATTCATCCTGAGTCGTCCAACGGCCCAGGCTTAGGCGCAGCGAGCACTGAACCTCTTCCGTGCTCAGTCCAAGGCCTTTCAGTACGTGGCTGACCACCATCGCGCCGGTGCCGCAGGCTGAGCCCGTGCTCACGCCCAGCTTCTGCAATCGAGGCAGGATCTGTTCAGTTTTGATGCCAGGTAAAGTGATGTTCAAATTTGCCGGTGATCTGTCGGTCGGGTGACCGTTCAGTTTTACGCCCGGGATGTTTTGCTGAAGTTCAGACCACAGGAAATCACGCAGATCTTTCATGTGCTGGACTTCTGCGGTGAAGTTTTGCTGGCAAAGCTCGCAAGCCGTGCCGAAGCCAACCACCGCTGGCACATTGACGGTGCCTGAGCGAAGACCACGCTCCTGACCGCCACCATAAATCAATGGATTCAGTTGAACCTTCGGATCTTTCCCGCGGATGTAAAGAGCACCCACACCTTTGGGGCCATAGATTTTGTGGCCCGAGAAAGACATCAGATCGATGCCCATCTCGGTGACATTCACCGGGATTTTGCCGACCGCCTGAGTGGCGTCGGTGTGCAGATAGATTTGGTTCGCTTTGCAAAGAGCGGCGATTTCCGGAATCGGGTTGATGGATCCGATTTCGTTGTTCACCCAGATAAAGCTCATCAGTTTCGTGTGTGGTTTGATTGCCGCTTTCACCGCTTCAAGTTCAACCACGCCGAATTTATTCACCGGCAGGAAGTCGACTTCCACACCCATTTTCTGAGCAGCGGCCATGCCCTTCATAATCGAGCTGTGTTCAATATTGCTGGTGATAAAGTGAATCGGGCCGTTCGGATTTTCTTCACGCAGTTTGGAAATCAAACCGAAGATGACCCAGTTGTTGGATTCTGTGGCGCCACCAGTGAAGGTGACCTCCATGCCCTTGCAGCCAATAAAGCTTGCCAATTGGGTGCGGGCTTTGGAAACGGCATTTTCCGCGATCCAGCCCCAGTGATGACCGGCGCTGGCCGGGTTGCCGAAGAATTCTTTGAAGTAAGGTTCCATGGTGGCATAAACGCGCGGGTCCACGGGTGTCGTGGCGTTGTAATCAAGATAGATGCCGTTGTCCTGCTGCAAAGTCTTTCCCATAGGGCGTTCGGTGCTCATTTCCATAGTGCCTATGAGCTAAACCTTGCCCGGGCTTGGGGTCAACGAAAAACGCCGGAACGACGTCTTTAGGCAACGACTTTGTCTTTTTGTTTTGACTCAAAATCCTGGATTTTGTCGTTCAGGAAGTTCTGGGCCCGGTATTTGTCCAGATCCTGGATCTCGGCTTTCAATATATGCAGGTTGGACACGCCCTGATTCTGCAGGCGCTGCTTTTGCACATTGAAGAATTTTGATCCCCGGGGAGTGTAAAGGACGTATTTGTTGTTCTTGGGAAGGTAAATATAAACGTTGAATTCCACGGCCACGTCGCCCGCCAGCTCATTCAAGTCAATGCTGGCCATTTCCTCGTCGGCGGATTCACCAAAAGTGGTTTTTACATCGTGGCGAGGGAAGAAGGCCATGGCGACCTCGTTTCCATCGTGCACGGACTTGCGCAGGAATTCGGCTTGTTCCAAAGCCCATTCCTCGAAAGGGACCTCTTTGATTTTCAGCTGCATGGATTCGCTGTCCTCGATGTTTTCGCCATTTTCTTTCAGGAAACGGAACAGGCGTTCACGCACTTTTCCCAGGAAAATATCATCCAGCTTGCGATCTTTACCCATGGCGGTGATCAAATAGCCGGAAAAACGGGTGGATTCAATGACGATGCAGGAAATGTTGGTGGAATCTTCAATGGCCTCGGATTCCTCAAAGTTGGTCTGAAGGCATGATTTTTCCAAAGCGTCCTTGGTTCCACGCAGGATGATCGAATCCTGCTTTGATGCCAGCGGATTTTTTTCAATCTGCTCGGGTGTCGGACGATCCTTGCGGCGCACTTTGGGGGGCATTGGTGCCCAGCCCGAACCGGCTTTGTTGCCGCCGTTCTGACGCATCAGCATCGCATTCAGAGTTTCGTCGCTTTCATCGGCGCCATTTCCCATACTGTTGCCAGCGCCGTGACCTTGTTGTGCCCAGCTGGGACCGAGGCCGTTATTCTGAGTTGACGGTTGCATCAGCCCCAGATTCAGTTCTGAATTGGTGCCCGGCATGTAACCGATATTTGAGGCATGCTGAGGGCCACCGGCCGTGGCGGAACTGTCGGCTGCCGTCATTCCTGTGAACTGATTGTTGCCTTCGTCGCCGGCCAGCAGTTGTTGCAGAATGCTTTGCGCACTTTGTGCGCCCATGGTGCCGCCTTCGCCCTTGATGGCGATAAGCCCATCACCTTCAGCACCTGCGGCGCCATTTCGTTGAAACGGGTTGGTGACACCTTTGGCCTGCTGGTCTTTATAGAATTTGTTGACGGTTCTTTCGACCGCAGGGCCGGTCACCGGGGGATACAGCACGTATTCGCAGTTGCTGGTGTTCAGCATATTGAAGCTCGCGGCTGAATTTTCCTCGCCGAATATAATCACGCAGCAGGGAAAGGCCTGCGCCAGAATTTTGGGAAGATTTCTAACTTTGCGGTTGGGATGATCAATGCTGATCATCACGAACTGCGGCTGTTCCTGAACCAAAAAGATCAGAGCATCTTTAAGGTTCGTTGTGGACTTGATGGTCCAGTCGCGGTTTTTTAAAAAACCTTCGACGGTTCCAAGACCTGCCGGTTTGGATTTGATAATGAGGAGCTTTTTCTTGATCGAGCTTTGATCCATTCCCCACGTCCTTTGAAACGTTCTCATGTTTCTCTTAACGGCTTGTTGTTCTAAACAAACAAGCCGTCGGTGTTACACAAGGGATAGATTGCCAAGGCTTAACACAATACAGGCCCTTGGACCATGGTCTTATCGCACATCTGTATTGTTGAAATCGTGGGCTTGGCTCGGAAGAAAAGAATCTCTAGACTGAATGTATGAAAAAACAAACTCTGCACAGCCCGTCGTACTTTGTTTCTGGAGGCAAAAATCCAGAGAGTCTTTTCACGTGGAAAAAAGTGAACAGCGAGATTCGCAACCGCAAGGGCGAAGTTTTTTTTGAAATGAAAAATGTCGAAGCTCCCGAGGGATGGTCCCAACTGGCAATTGATATTGCTGCCAGCAAATATTTCCGCAAAGTCGGCGTGCCGGTGACGGGTCATGAAACTTCGGTGCGGCAGATGGTGGATCGGGTGGTGAAGGCGATTGTGGCATCAGCGATTCGCCAGGGCGGTTACTTTGCCACTCGCAAAGAGGCCGACATCTTTGCCAAAGAACTGAAATTCATTCTGCTGTCCCAGCGCGGGGCCTTTAACAGCCCGGTGTGGTTCAATGCCGGTTTGTGGGAAGCATACAAGTCCCAAAGTCCCAGTGAACATTTCGCCTGGGATGAAAAAAAGAAATCCATTCAAGCCACCAAAAATGCCTATGAGCGCCCGCAGTGCTCGGCGTGTTTCATTCAAAGCGTGGACGACAGCATCGAGGGCATTTTTGACCTGGCGAAAACTGAAGCCAAACTTTTCAAATACGGCTCCGGCACGGGCAGCAACTTTTCAAAAATTCGCAGCAAGTACGAAGCCACGAGTTCCGGCGGAAAAAGCTCGGGCCTGATTTCTTTCCTGGAAGTTCTGGATAAAGGCGCTGGCGCCATCAAATCCGGCGGCACGACCCGACGGGCGGCCAAAATGGTGGTGGTCGACATCGATCACCCCGAAGTTCTGGATTTCATCGACTGGAAAATGCGTGAAGAGCAAAAGGCGCATCTTTTGATCGCGGCCGGATTGAGTGCGGATTTCGAGGGCGAAGCCTATCGCACAGTTTCAGGCCAAAATGCCAACAACTCGGTTCGTGTCAGCGATGCTTTTATGAAAGCTGTCGAAAAAGAGAGCCCGTGGAAACTGAAAGCACGACTTAGCGGTAAAGTTTTGCGTGAAATCCCCGCCGCCGAGGTGTGGGGGCGTATCACCCGGGCCGCATGGATGTGCGCTGACCCGGGGATACAGTTCCACGACACCATCAACAAGTGGCACACCTGCCCAGAAACTGACGTGATTCATTCCAGCAATCCTTGCTCTGAGTATATGTTCCTGGATGATTCCGCCTGCAATCTGGCGTCAATCAATCTGGTGAAGTTCCTGGGTGATACCGGTGATTTTGATTTTGAATCCTTTATTCACACAGCGCGAACTTTGTTCGTGGCGCAGGAAATTCTGGTGGATTATTCCAGCTATCCGACACAAAGAATTGCACAGAATTCACATGACTATCGTCCTTTGGGCCTGGGTTTTGCCAATCTGGGAAGCCTGTTGATGCGAAAAGGTGTTGCCTATGACAGCGACGAGGGTCGTGCATGGGCGGGGGCCTTGACCGCGCTGATGTCGGGGGTGGCGTACCTGACCAGTTCCGAGATGGCGCGGGCCAAGGGGCCATTTGCGGGGTATCGCAAAAACAGCAAGTCCATGCTGAAAGTGATGAAGATGCACGAGCGTGCTTTGAATCAGGTCGCGTGGAAGATGCTGCCATCAGGGATCGACAAGGCCGTGAAGAACCTGTGGAAGGGTGTTTTGTTTAACGGGGAAAAACACGGTTTCAGAAACTCTCAAGCCACCGTCATTGCACCGACAGGAACCATCGGTCTGTTGATGGATTGTGACACCACCGGAATTGAGCCGGACTTTTCTTTGATCAAATTCAAAAAACTGGTGGGCGGGGGTGAGATTCAGATTGTGAATCAGTCCGTCGACGCCGCCCTGGAGGCTTTGCAGTACACCGAGGAAGAGCGTCAGGGGATCTTGAAGTACGTGGAAGAAAACAACTCGGTGGTCGGGGCTCCGCAAATGCACCCGGAAGACCTGCCGGTCTTTGACACCGCCACGGCAATGCCGGGCCAGCGGGTTTTGTCCCCGGAAAGTCATGTGAAGATGATGGCGGCAGTGCAGCCGTTTATCAGCGGGGCCATTTCCAAAACGGTGAATATGCCAAGTTCGGCCACCGAAGAGGACATCAGCCGCATTTACTTCCTGGCCTGGAAACTCGGAGTGAAGGCTGTTGCAGTCTATCGGGACGGCAGCAAGCAAAGTCAGCCTCTGAATCTGAAGGAAAAGGCCAAAGCCGTGGAAGAGGTCAGCGTTCCAAATTTCACCATGAAATGCCCGGAATGCGGGAGTGACACAGTGCTTACGAGCGGCTGTTACAGATGTCCAAACTGCGGCACGACGGTGGGTTGTTCCTGAAGACTTGAAGGGCAACTCGCTGCGGCGGTGCTGGTCAAACTTTGGAGGGGCCTTTATTCTCTCTGTTCTCTTTAACTAAGGACTGCTTTATGTCTAAAAAAGATATTTTTGGTGATGATATTAACGAGACAAAAGACTTCGCAAGTTTCGAAGAACTTTTTGCTCAATCTGAAAAAGGGATGAAGACCAAACTTTCCGTGGGCGATCAGGTTCATGGCGAGATTCTTTCCATCGGTAAGGAAGAGGCTTTCGTAGCCACGGGCACTCCGACAGACGGCATGATCCTGACCAAGGATCTTTTGGATGAAAACAAAGAAGTAAAATACAAAGTCGGCGATTACATCGACTGCGTTGTCACTTCCATCAAAGGTGGCGAAGTTCGTCTGGCTAAAAAAGGCTCGATGAATGCCTCCACAGATTCTTTGGAAGACGCTTTCGACATGGAACTTCCAGTGGAAGGCCGCGTGACTGAAACCTGCAATGGCGGTTTCCGCGTGAACATCCAGGGTAAAACGGCGTTCTGCCCGATCAGCCAGATCGACAGCCGCTTTGTTCAGGATGCCAATGAATACGTGGGTAAAAAATTCGACTTCATGATCACTCAGCTGGATCCAAAAGGGCGCAACATCGTTGTCTCCCGCCGCAAGGTTCTGGATCTGCAAAAAGCTGAAAACGAAGGCACGTTCATGCTGAAACATCAGCCGGGCGCTTTGCTGGAAGGCAAGATTGTTCGTCTGGAAAAATTCGGTGCGTTCGTGGAGCTGGAAGCAGGTATTGAAGGTCTGATCCACGTTTCTGAGCTTTCCTGGTCCCGCGTTCATGACCCTAAAGAAGTGGTGATGGCCGGTCAGCCAGTGACAGTGAAACTGATCAAAATGGAAGAAGTCGACGGACGTCTGAAAATTTCTTTGTCCCTGAAACAAGCTGATGGCGCTGGCAATCCTTGGATGACAGTTCCGCAGAAATTCCCAGTGGGCACAGTGGTGCAGGGGAAAGTGGAAAAGAAGGAAGCTTTCGGTCTGTTTGTGACTATTGCTCCAGGCGTGACGGGTCTTTTGCCTCGCTCCAAATGGCGTGATTCTGTTGATGCCGCTCAATACGAAAACAAAAAACGCGGTGACGATGTGACCGTTCAGGTGGACCAGATCATGTTCGAAGAAAAGAAAATTTCTTTGGCGTTGCCTGGAGAAGCGGAAGACCACAGCTGGAAGTCTCACTCTACGACCTCATCCGGTCTGGGGGCGATGGCAGAGGCTTTAAAAGGTCTTAACATCAAGAAGAACTAACGGATCTTCTTCGACAATTTGAAATTATGGAAAGCCCCTTGGAGCAAATACTCCAGGGGGCTTTTGTTTTTACTTTAGGACTTAAATCAGTTTTTCATCAATTTTCTGGTTAATCCTAAATAAAAGTGTTCCACGAGCCGATAAGAGATGCAGCTTTATGCCCTATCAGAACGTCCATCAGGGTGAGGGAATATGAACAGCAACATTGTGTCTTACATTGAGACAAAAATTCTGGAAAATGCCAAGGAACGCTGGTTGTTTCAGAACTTCAAATTTGAAGGACTGAAAGCCCGACCGCTTGAACAACGCAAGTACTTCGATTTCGGAGTGATTGAGGTGTTCCTGAATTCCAACGGCAGCATAGATGTGGCCGGTGATTTCTATCGTAATGCGATCACACCGAAAGAGTACAACTCCGTGCAGGATGCCTGCGCGATGGTGTATGACCATCTTCGCTATGCTGACCAGAACTATCACCGTCTGGTGCAGGCGCCGGAAGACTGGACGAAGAAAAGCTTCTTCGGCAAGCTTTTCTCGGGCTTTAAAAAAGCCGGCTAGTCACAGATTACGAATCCAGAAAATCAGAGCCATTTCGGCAAAGTACTGATGACGACGCTCTTTCATATTGGCTGACTTGTATGGACTGGTGATAAAGTCCTTCACCTTGCGGCCTTTGTATTCCAGACTGACTTCACAGCTGTGCTCATCCTTCGGCAACACATGCAGGTGCAGCCCGGCAGGGCTTTTCACCTCGCGGGATTTTGAAAAACTCCACATTTGATTCGTCATAAAACCACGCAGCACAGGCATCAGTCGGTTCATCAAAAACTGGCCGGTCACTTCATCAATCACACAAAGTGAGGGAATCTGCTTCAGTTTGTCGGCAAAGATTTCAGCCGCGTCTTCACCGTCGCGGGCCAGGGTGCAAAACTGCAGGGCCTCGGTCAGCTGGTCAAAGGCCGCCTGCAAGTCAGATTCTTGGCTGCGGTAGTAAGAGGCCTTCACTTCCACATAAGGCAGATGCACGCGGTAACCCTTGTCCACGGCAACGCCTTTTAGCACTTCTTCGACAATCACAGCCACGTCGGATTCACCAACGCCCAGGGTGTCCCACTTGCGGGTCAGGTAAGGATCCAAACTCTGCGCCTGCTCAGTAAGCCAGTTCTGAATGCTCGCATCCCACACCGCTTCGATTTCGCGCGGGGGGCCGGGCAGGACAAAAACTTTTTTTCCGTGAGCTTCTACCGAAAAACCATTGGCCGTACCTTCGCGGTTGGGAAGAATGGTGGCGCCTTCAGGGAAGTAACACTGCTGGCGCTGGATGTCCTTCACGATATATCCGCGGGAGGTCAGGCGGTCGGTGACATGCTGCCAGCTCTTTTCGTCAAACAGCAGTTTTTTACCAGCCCAGTCGGCCACTACATCACGGGTGAAATCATCAGAGGTGGGGCCAAGGCCGCCGGTAACAAAGATCAAATCTGCTTTGGCGGCACAAAACTCGATTCCCTCAAGCATCAAGGGGCGTTCGTCCGGAACCACAAGGTGGGCTTTGGTCGTCAGTCCCAGGTCTTTGAGTTTTTTGGAAATCCAGGAGGCATTTTTGTTTACTATCTGACCGTCGGTCAGCTCGGTTCCAATGCCCAATACAGCGGCTTTCATATTCTGCGGTCTCCCTCGAAGAAATTTAAGGTATTCCACCCCCGGATTTGCGTCCAGAACCAATGCCGGGCCCCTTGTTAAATGGCACAGATGCGACGCATTATTGTGGTCAAAACCTTGCCCCGAAGGCAGTCACTACATAGATTCACCAGACTGTACTGCACCTTTAAGGAGTCCTAATATGTCTTTCAATTGGAAAGAATTCGATCTGTACAATCCAACCCCTGAACACGCAATGTTGCGTGAAACTTTGAAGTCTTTCACTGAGGCTGAAATCGAGCCGCAAGCGCACGAACATGATCGCAGTGAAAAGTTCAATCTGGAGCTGTTCCGCAAAGTGGGTGAGTTGGGTCTTTTGGGAATCACCGTTCCTGAGCAGTTCGGCGGTGCAGGGATGGATGCCACAGCGGCGACCATCGTTCATGAAGAGTTCTCTGCCGCGGATCCGGGTTTCTGCCTGGCGTATCTGGCGCACTCCATGCTTTGCGTGAACAACATTGCTGTGAACGGCAGTGATGAACAGCGCCACCGTATTTTACCAAAGCTTTGCTCTGGTGAGTGGGTGGGCTCCATGGCGATGTCAGAGCCTGCTATCGGAACAGACGTTCTGGGCATGCAGACGACAGCGGTAAAAAAAGGTGATGAATACATCATCAATGGCCGTAAGATGTGGATCACCAACGGTACCATCGATGAAAACAACACACCTTGTGACCTGGTTCTGGTCTATGCCCGCACTGGTGAAAAACACGGGCGTGCTTTGATCTCCACTTTCCTGGTTGAAAAAGATCACAAAGGCTTCGCTGTCGGTCAGAAGATCAAAGACAAGCTGGGCATGCGTGGTTCCAACACCGCAGAACTTGTGTTCCAGGACTGTCACGTTCCGGCAAGTGCACTGATTGGCCACGAAGGTGACTCCATGCTGCACATGATGCGCAATCTTGAAATCGAGCGCCTGACACTGGCTGCGATGAGTTTGGGTATTGCCCGTCGTTCTATTGAAATCATGAACCGTTACGCGACAGAGCGTGAGGCTTTCGGCAAATCCTTGAATCACTTCGGTCAGATGCAGCGTTATATCGCGGATTCCTATGCTGAATACAAAGCGGCTCGTGCGTATGTTTACGAAACAGCTCGCCGTATGGATTTGAACAAAGAAGGCAACCGTCTGGATTCTGACGGTGTGAAACTTGTGGCAACCACGATGGCAAAAAATGTGGCAGACCGTGCGATCCAGGTTCTGGGTGGTTACGGCTACGTGGGCGAATACGTGGTGGAAAGACTTTGGAGAGACGCGAAGTTGCTTGAGATCGGTGGCGGTACTTTGGAAGCCCACCAGAAGAACATCACTCGCGACCTGGCAAAAAATCCGGAAGCTCTTTACAAATAGTCCAGTCTACAGAGGTCAGAATGTTCCCATATGGGCCCGAACTTGAAATCAATGCCAATCTTCGCGTGAACTACCAGCTGGTGCTGGAGAAGATCGGGCCCCTGCTGACTGATGAACGCCGCCAGAAGATCGAAAAAGTGGTGGCGCTTCGCAATTTTGACACGGCCGTGGTGCTTGAGGGCATCTATGACCGTGGCAATATCTCGGCGGTGATGAGATCTGCGGAAGGTTTGGGCTTTGGCAATTTCCACGTCATTGAAACCCAGGAAAAATTCAAAGAAGCCAACCGTGTCACCCAAGGGGCTGACAAATGGGTCGAAGTCAAAAAATGGAAAAAGACTGCGGACTGTGTGAAGGCTTTGAAAAATCAGGGTTACAAAATCTATGTGACCCATCTGGATGCGAATGCCAAACCTCTGCACGAAGTTGATTTCAGTGGGAAGAGCGCCCTGGTGCTTGGTAACGAGCGTGACGGTGTGACCCCTGAAATGATTGCGGCCGCAGATCAAACGATCATCATTCCCATGACGGGCTTTGTGCAAAGTTTCAATATTTCCGTGGCCGGGGCTCTGGGGCTTTATCATATTTCCCAAGACCGCTTGAAACGCCGTGGAACCAACGCATCCCTGACGGAAGAAGAGCAGGGGATCTTGCGGGCTCACTATTACATGAGAACCCAGGACAGCGCGGCCCAGTATCTGGAAGAGATGTTTTCCCGGGGCACTCTTAAATCCTGACTTCAAACTTGTGTCGCCCTTTAATTTCCAATAACCTTATTGGAAAGAAAGGGGACCCCCATGAAGAAACTGCTTTTGCTTCCCGTTCTGTTTGCGGCCGCTGCCTGTGCGCAAAAATCCGTAAGCCTTACGCCGGATAAACCGGTCAGCACTAAAATTCCTTTTTTCATGACAAGGCCTCAGCCGACAACTCCGGTAGAGCTGGTGTTTGATAAAGACCATGCAGCGCCAAAGCCCATGAATTATCGCAAGAGCGAATCTTTGCGAATGTCCGGCAGTGCCACGTTCAGTCCGAAGGCGCTGAAAGAAGTCGCTAAGCCCGTTAAAAAGAACAAGGCCTCTTTGTACGTCTTTGACCTGCGCCAGGAATCCCACGGTCTGATCAATGACATTCCGGTGACCTGGTACGCCGACCGTGACTGGGCCAATGCCGATCTAAATCATGAAGAAGCTGTTCGCCGCGAACGCCGCTTGTTGGGGGATCTGCGTGTGGGGGACACGGTGGGGGCGACCGCCATTCAAAGCATTGAAACCGAAGAAAGCATGATCCGCACCGGGGGCCATCAGTACGTGCGCCTGACCGTGACCGATCATGTGCGTCCGGTGGATTCTGAAGTGGATCGTTTTATTGAAAGCGTGCGTGCCCTTCCGGAAAATGCCTGGGTGCATTTTCACTGCCGTGCCGGTAAGGGTCGTACAACCACATTTATGGTTTTGTACGACATGCTGAAAAATGCCAAGACCGTTTCGTTTGATGAAATCATCAAGCGCAATACCGAACTCAGTAACGACTATGACGTGCTGACGGTGCCAGCCGATGAAAAGGACTGGAAGTATCCTTATCAGAAAGAGCGTGCGGCATTCGTTACTGAATTCTATAATTATGCCAAAGCCCATCCAAATGGAGAGGGCATGCTTTGGGGTGAGTGGGTGTTAAGATGAAATATTTGATGATTGTGGCTGTAGCCCTGGTGTTGTCAGCCTGTGCGACCAAGAAAACCAAAGACCTGGATTTTGATGATCTGCCGGCTGAAAAGAAGACCGCAGCAAAGTCGTCCAAGACGGACAAAGCTCCCAAGGCTGACGCAAGCCCGGCGGAAATGGCTCGCAATTCCGGAATTGTGGTGGACCCGCAGGAACTGGCGCTGTTGGATCGTATGACCAAGGCGGTGGAGCTTTACGTGCACAAAGGGAACAAAAAGGAATTCAACACCCTTTGCAAAAACAAGCGCTTTGATTGTTTCGTGAATGACAAATTCCACCCGGCTAAAAAGAAGAAAACCGCACGCGGAATTCCTCCCTATGCCAGCGGTTCAAAAATGGGCCTGCAAGGGGAAGAACGCATTCAGCTTCGCTACGAGTTTTATCCTTAGTTTTTTCTTAAGATGATGGACTTCATCAGGGGCTCCTGATCCGGGAGCTCAAAGTCCAATCCTTGTGCCGGAGCCGGCAAAATCTTGAATGAAAAATCTTTTTTCAGTTTGTTCAGGCGCAGGTGCAGATCTCCTGTCGTCCATTTCTCGTAATTGGTGCAGAACAACAGCAGACCGTCTTTTTGCAGGCAGTACATGCAGTTGATCAGCAGCTCATCAAAGTTCTTGCTGATGGAGAAGACCCCGTTTTTGGATCGCCCGAAAGAGGGCGGATCACAGACGATCATACCAAATTTTCTTTTGCGACGGATGGTGCCCTTCAGGAACAGGATGCAATCCTGCACCCAGAATTCGTGATTTTCGGCTTCAGGATCAAGGCCATTGATGGTGAAGTTGTGTTTGCTCCAGTCGATGAAGTTCTGGGACACGTCCACGGTGCAGACTTCGCGTGCGCCAGCCAAAGCTGACACCACACTGAATCCACTGGTGTAAGAGAACAAATTCAAAACACTGCGGCCTTCGGCGTGATTCTTCACCCACAGGCGGTTTTCACGCTGATCCAGGAACAGTCCCGGCGACAGGCCGGTATCGCTGCGCAGATCATAGATCACACCGTTTTCCTTGGCCTGCCAGCGCGAAGCGGTGTTGCCGATATGCCAAAGCAGCTCGGCATTCGGGTCTTCCCCGCGATTGAGCATCTTTCGGACAAGAATCTTTTTGTGATATTTCTTTGCGATTTTTTCAAAGCGCAACAAATCCTGAACCGTCGGATCGGATTCTTTGTACCAGTAGACCCACAGATATTCGCCATACTGATCGATGCGGTAAGTGTCCAGCTCGCGATGGGCAAGGCGCAGACACTCATCAGTCAAAGTTGAAAACTTGTACATGCGTTCGCGGCGCTGAAAGGCTTCTGTCAGGATTTGTTCTTCCGGATCTGCCGTGAAGTCGTCTTCGGCCCAGCCTGGCAGCGGGGTTTCATAGCGGACTTTTTGGCCATTCAATTCAAAGCCCAACACTTGCGAGTGCAGGCACAGGCGGAAGTGGTTCGTGCCATTGTGATCACTGTCACCCAGGACGGCGATGCCGTTGGCTTCAGCATGCAGACGGATCTGGTGCGGTTTACCCGTGTGGGGCACGGCTTCCCACAACTGGTAAGGACCCAAAGCTTTCACCCATTTGAAACTGGTTTTGGAATTGGGCTCTTGGGTGTCGCGGCTGACGAAGACATTTTTTTCCTTCTGGATGAAGGATTCATAGGTGAACTCCGTGCGGGCGATTTTTTTGTCGGTCAGGAAAAGGTATTTCTTTTCGACCTTGTGCTGCTCAAAGGCTTGAGTCAGCTGGGCGGCAATTTCAGAGCTGGTGGCAAAGACCAAAGCGCCGGAAGTGGCTTTGTCCAGACGATGCACGGTGTAGAGCTTGCGATCCAGTTCTTCTTCATAAATTTCGACACAGCCGCGCTGACCATACTCGGGCGTATGGGTGTTCAGACCTGCGATCTTGTCAACGAAGATGCAGCCCGCTATTTCGGTGTGTTGAAGCTTAATTATCCGTGTCATCCGACTACTATAATTCGGTTTTTATTGTGGGTCACTGGGAGATTCGTTAGAACTTATAGCTGGACCTCGCCGCTCAGACAGTCCTCGTTCGTGTTTTTTTTGGCGGTGGCTCCGCTGAGGCTGTTTTGCCTCACTGCGGAACTCGCGTCGATGTCCAGCTATAAGTTCTAACGAATCTAACGGAGGCCTTGTTTTTATGAAAAACCGTATTCTAGTTCTTGCTTTGATGTTGATGCCATTTTTGGCAGGTTGTGGGATTCAATCTCTTCCTCAATCTAAGAATGCTACCGAGGCTGCTTTGGCTGAGGTGAACAATCAATACAAACGTCGGGCTGATTTGATTCCGAATCTTGTGAATGTTGTTAAGGGTTATGCGAAGCATGAAGAAGCTACGTTGACGGCGGTGACAGAGGCTCGTGCCAAAGCGACCGCTATGCAGATTGATCCTTCCAAAGTGACGCCAGAGCAGTTGGCGAAATTCCAGCAGGCGCAAAGTGGTTTGTCTCAAGCTTTGGGTCGTTTGATGGTGGTGTCAGAGCAGTATCCTCAGTTGAAAGCGGATCAGAACTTCCGTGATCTTCAGGCTCAGCTGGAAGGCACTGAAAACCGCATCACAATTGCTCGTCAAAGATACATCGAGACTATCAACGCATTTAACAACCAAGTCAGCGTTCCGCCGACAAGCTGGACAAATGCGATCATGTATCACTTCGAAAAAATGCCTCAATGGGACATGACTCCGGAAGAAAAAGCTTCTGCTGAAAAAGCACCGGAAGTGAAGTTCTAGTTTGTCAGGGAACATGCGTTTCTTAGCATATTCTTTTTTCGCTTTCTTCTTGGCCCTGGGTGTTTCCGCCCGGGCTGAGTTTAAGGTTCCCACGCTGACCGGTCCTGTGATGGACGAGGTCGGCTATCTTTCCCGCAACGACCGTCAAGAGCTGATGCAGCTTCTTTATGACTTCAACAAGCGCGGGGTCGCTCAAGTTCAAGTTTTGATCGTTCCTACCTTGGATGGCATGCCCATCGAGATGGCCTCCATTGCTGTCACTGACAAATGGAAGCTCGGGGACGAGAAAAAAGACAACGGGGTTTTGTTCCTGATTGCGGCGAATGATCGTAAGCTGCGCATCGAAGTCGGGCAGGGTCTTGAAGGCGCTATTCCTGACGTGATCGCCAGCAGAATCATTCGTGATCAGGTCGTACCACTTTTCCGCGCCCGTCAGTTTTCGGCCGGGATCGTTCTGGGCACGCATGAAATCCTGCGCCTGGCGGATAAAGAGTTCGCTGAACAAAACGGATTGCAAGAAGGTGTTCCTGCAAAAAGTGACCGTGATGGCTCCGGCGGCGATATTCCCATTGGTGTGATCATTATTCTCTTCATCATTATTTCTATCCTGGGTCGCTTTGGTGGCGGTCGTGGACGTCATCTTCGTGGAGGTGGCGGCTGGGGCGGTGGCTACGGC
>NZ_JBLVRT010000010.1:0-5343 GCF_048286975.1 Bdellovibrio bacteriovorus
ACAAAAAAACCCGGATTACTTTCGTAACCCGGGTTCAAGTAAAATAGAGCTGGCGTCGTGCTACTCTCCCACATGGTCGCCCATGCAATACCATCGCCGCAAGAGGACTTAACTTCTGAGTTCGGAATGGGATCAGGTGTGGCCCCTCTGCTATAAACACCAGCAAAGCGTTTATTAATCAAAGTGGTTAGCTTCTTACACTAACCTTTTCGTTCTTTGCAACTTACTTCCAATCCAAATGGAGAAGTTACTTTCTTTTTTATCATTACAACTGAATGATTGATTTAATTGATTTTTAGCGAGTCGCTGTTAGTTCCACATTTCACTCTCTTACTTATTCAGAGAGCTAGTCTCTCGTTCCAATTAAGGAAGTCTCTGAGACGAAATCTTCGTTAGATAAATCTAAGAAGAATGTTTTTTAAAAAAGCCTCACGACCTATTAGTACTGATCAGCTCAATACATTGCTGTACTTACACCTTCAGCCTATCAACCTCGTAGTCTCCAAGGGGTCTTTAGGGGGCCGAAGCCCCAGTGAGATCTAATCTTGTAGTTTGCTTCCCGCTTAGATGCTTTCAGCGGTTATCAATTCCGAACATAGCTACCCTGCATTGCTCTTGGCAGAACAACAGGAACACCAGAGGTTCGTCCATCCCGGTCCTCTCGTACTAAGGACAGGTCTACTCAAATCTCATACGCCCACAGAAGATAAGGACCAAACTGTCTCACGACGTTCTGAACCCAGCTCGCGTACCACTTTAATTAGCGAACAGCTAAACCCTTGGGACCTGCTCCAGCCCCAGGATGTGATGAGCCGACATCGAGGTGCCAAACTCCATCGTCGATATGGACTCTTGGATGGAATAAGCCTGTTATCCCCGGAGTACCTTTTATCCGTTGAGCGATGGCCCTTCCACGCGGGACCACCGGATCACTTTGGCCTGCTTTCGCACCTGCTCGACTTGTAGGTCTCGCAGTCAAGCCCCCTTATGCCAATGCACTCGACGCCTGGTTTCCAATCAGGCTGAGGGGACCATCGCGCGCCTCCGTTACTTTTTGGGAGGCGACCGCCCCAGTCAAACTGCCCACCAGACAGTGTCCCTCTGCTCGTAAAGAGCAGCAGGTTAGATTTCAAAGGTGCCAAGGGTGGTATTTCAAGGTTGACTCCACAATGGCTAGCGCCACTGCTTCAAAGTCTCCCACCTATCCTACACATGCCAACTCTAAAATCACTGCCAAGCTACAGTAAAGGTTCACGGGGTCTTTCCGTCTTTCTGCGGGTACTCGGCATTTTCACCGAGAATTCAATTTCGCGAGGCATTTGGTCGAGACACCGGAGAAGTCGTTACGCCATTCGTGCAGGTCGGAACTTACCCGACAAGGAATTTCGCTACCTTAGGACCGTTATAGTTACGGCCGCCGTTTACTGGGGCTTCGATTCTCAGCTTCGCTTACGCTAACTAATCCTCTTAACCTTCCAGCACCGGGCAGGCGTCAGTATGTATACTTCGTCTTGAGACTTTGCACATACCTGTGTTTTTGATAAACAGTCGCTACTCCCATTTCTCTGCGACCCGAAAAAGCTTGGGGAGTAAATCCTTACACTCTCGCGGGCACACCTTTTCCCGAAGTTACGGTGTTAAGTTGCCGAGTTCCTTGACCAAAATTCACCCCATCGCCTTAGGATATTCACCCCACTCACCTGAGTCGGTTTACGGTACGAGCTAACAAAACTAAATTTACGAAACTTTTCTTGGATGCATGGCTTTTCACACTTCCGGGACAAGTCCCTCGCATTCACACCTCAGAGTTACGACCAGCGGATTTGCCTACTGATCCTCCTACATGCTTACACCTCAATCCAATAAGAGGCTGTGATATCCTACACCGTCATTCCTTAAACACATTTTGCTAGGTAACGGAATATTAACCGTTTTGCCATCGACTACGCCACTTGGCCTCGTCTTAGGGCTCGACTAACCCTGGGAAGATTATCTTTACCCAGGAATCCTTGAGTTTTCGGCGCCCGGGTTTTTCACCCGAGTTCAACGCTACTTATGTCAGCATGATCACTTCTAGTTCGTCCAGCTGTCCTACCGGTCAACCTTCATCCTACACTAGAACGCTCCCCTACCACTAAAATATAAAATATCTTAATCCAAAGCTTCGGTAACACGCTTAGCCCCGTTGTATCTTCCGCGCAGAGTCACTAGACTAGTGAGCTATTACGCTTTCTTTAAAGGATTGCTGCTTCTAAGCCAACCTCCTAGTTGTCAAAGTAACTCCACAACGTTCTCCACTGAGCGTGCATTTAGGGACCTTAGCTGTTGGTCTGGGCTCTTTCCCTCTCGACTCATGACCTTATCACCCTGAGTCTGCCTGCCAGGGAACATATCAATGGCATTCGGAGTTTATTTGGGTTTGGTAATCCGGTAAAGACCCCTAGCCCATTCAGTGCTCTACCTCCATGATATTTTTTACCTGACGCTATACCTAAATATATTTCGGGGAGAACCAGCTATCACCCAGTTTGATTGGCCTTTCACCCCTAATCACAGATCATCAAAAGAGTTTTCAACCTCAACTTGTTCGGTCCTCCACGAGGTGTTACCCTCGCTTCAACCTGTCCATGATTAGATCACCGGGTTTCGGGTCTATGCCTGCATACTAAATCGCCCTATTCAGACTCGCTTTCGCTACGGCTCCACCTGCAACGGCTTAACCTCGCATGCAAACATAACTCGCTGACTCATTATGCAAAAGGTACGCTATCGACCACTTAAGGGTCTCTAACTGCTTGTAGACTTACGGTTTCAGGTTCTATTTCACTCCCCTCTCGGGGTTCTTTTCACCTTTCCCTCACGGTACTTGTTCACTATCGGTCACTAAGGAATATTTAGCCTTATGAGGTGGTCCTCACAGATTCCCACAAGATTTCACGTGTCTTGTGGTACTCGGGATGCCGCTAGGGCCTTCGAAGTTTTCGAGTACGGGGCTATCACCCTATCTTGCCAGACTTTCCAGACTGTTACTCTAACTTCTCCGGTCCCACATTGCGGTCCCACGACCCCTCATTCAAATTAATGAATAAGGTTTAGGCTGTTCCCCGTTCGCTCGCCACTACTGGGGGAATCTCGGAATTGATTTCTCTTCCTGAGGGTACTGAGATGTTTCACTTCCCCTCGTTCGCTTCAAACAACTATGTATTCATTGAGTGATACCATAAATGGTGGGTTTCCCCATTCGGAAATCTCCGGATCAAAGTGTGTGTGCCACTCCCCGAAGCTTATCGCAGCTTACCACGTCCTTCATCGCTTCTTAGTGCCAAAGGCATCCACCGTAAGCCCTTTGTAGCTTAAAAAAATGGAACTAACCTCGCTAAAAATCAACTAAATCAATCTATTCAATTGTCAAAGAACGAAAACCGTTCAGCAAAACTCTAACTTACACCGCATTCCAGTACAGTAGAACTTGGTGGGCCTGGGAAGACTCGAACTTCCGACCCCACGCTTATCAAGCGTGTGCTCTAACCAACTGAGCTACAGGCCCGTTAGGCTTCACTCTCTCAAAACTAAACAGCTAGATAGATTTTTGGGACTCACTTACTCGGGAAGAGTAAGTTGACCTAAGATTGGGTCATTTTAACTTATCAAGAACAAGTCTTGATGAAGATTGACCGGATAATCCTTAGAAAGGAGGTGATCCAGCCGCAGGTTCCCCTACGGCTACCTTGTTACGACTTCACCCCAATCATCGACCATACCTTGGGCGCCTGCCTCCTTACGGTTAGCGCAGCGACTTCTGGTACAGCCGACTTTCATGGTGTGACGGGCGGTGTGTACAAGGCCCGGGAACGTATTCACCGCGGCATTCTGATCCGCGATTACTAGCGATTCCAACTTCATGATCTCGAGTTGCAGAGATCAATCTGAACTTAGATAGCTTTTAAGCGATTTGCTCTACCTCGCGGCTTAGCTTCGCTCTGTGACTACCATTGTAGCACGTGTGTAGCCCTAGGCATAAGGGCCATGAGGACTTGACGTCATCCCCACCTTCCTCCGGTTTAACACCGGCAGTCCATCTAGAGTGCCCAACTGAATGCTGGCAACTAAATGCAGGGGTTGCGCTCGTTGCGGGACTTAACCCAACATCTCACGACACGAGCTGACGACAGCCATGCAGCACCTGTGTACCGACCCTTGCGGGCGACGACATTTCTGCCAATCTTCCAGTACATGTCAAGCCTAGGTAAGGTTCTTCGCGTTGCATCGAATTAAACCACATGCTCCACCGCTTGTGCGGGCCCCCGTCAATTTCTTTGAGTTTTAATCTTGCGACCGTACTCCCCAGGCGGGATACTTAACGCGTTAGCTTCGTCACTGAAGGGGTCAATACCTCCAACAACAAGTATCCATCGTTTACGGCGTGGACTACCAGGGTATCTAATCCTGTTTGATCCCCACGCTTTCGGATCTCAGTGTCAGTGTTCGGCCAGTTACCCGCCTTCGCCTCCGGTATTCCTGTTGATATCTACGTATTTCACCACTACACCAACAATTCTAGTAACCTCTCCGACACTCAAGCTTCGCAGTATCAAATGCACTTCCAGGGTTGAGCCCTGGGCTTTCACATCTGACTTACAAAGCCACCTACATCCGCTTTACGCCCAATAATTCCGAACAACGCTAGGATCCCTCGTCTTACCGCGGCTGCTGGCACGAAGTTAGCCGATCCTTTCTTACAGGGTACATTCATTGTGTTATTCCCCTGCGACAGAGCTTTACGACCCGAAGGCCTTCATCACTCACGCGGCGTCGCTGCATCAGAGTTTCCTCCATTGTGCAATATTCCCTACTGCTGCCTCCCGTAGGAGTCTGGACCGTGTCTCAGTTCCAGTGTGACTGATCATCCTCTCAGACCAGTTAAAGATCGTCGCCTTGGTGAGCCGTTACCTCACCAACTAGCTAATCTTACGCGGACTCATCTTAGAGCGAAAAACCTTTGACCCCTTGAGCCGCAGCTCCTGTGGTCTTATGCGGTATTAGCTAATCTTTCGACTAGTTATCCCCCACTCTAAGGCAGATTATCCACGCGTTCCTCACCCGTGCGCCACTAGTACTCACCCGAAAGCTTTCCCCGTTCGACTTGCATGTATTAGGCACGCCGCCAGCGTTTGTTCTGAGCCAGAATCAAACTCTCCAGTTTAAATTCTGTTTAGAAGCAAACAGCTAGCTTTTACGCTATTGTTTGTTCGAATATTTTTTGAAATTGTGAATACCAATTACTCGGTATTCAAAGAGCCCAAAAATCTATTTTATCTAGCTATTCAGTTTTCAAAGAGCGAA